>CAWKLV010000001.1:0-13227 GCA_963850575.1 uncultured Acidobacteriota bacterium
TCAACGCCATCCGCGAACCCGTTAATTAGTTTGACGCCGTCCACTTCAACGAAATCCGTGCCGAGGAGGCTGATGTTGTAGTTCGGCGCATTTCTGATCGTGATTCCACGCACGGAAATGGATTCCGAGTTCTTGAAGGCGATCGGCTTCGGACCGCCCCGGCAGGTGCGGTTCCCGTCGATCTCACCGGGCCCTTCAATCGAGACATTCCGCACACCATCGCCGGCGAGCAGTGCGTAATGGAAATACGTGGTCTCCGTGTCGTCCCAGGCCTGCGGAGCCGAACGCCTCCGCCGCTCCGCGGCAAGCATGTTGACGGAATCAACCTGCTCTTCCTTCTTGAGGCCGCCATTCATGCTATACGCCAACGATTCGTAAGGGTCGAAATCGGCGTCATCGGGGCTAAAAACGAGCGTAGCCCCGCGCTCGATCCGCACGGTCAGATTCGATCGAAGGTGAAGAGTTCCGCTGATATATTTGCCGGGAGTTTTCGGCACCGTGCCGCCGGCTGACGAGGCCTTATCGATCGCGGATTGAATCGCAGCGGTATCTTTTTTGACGCCGTCGCCCTTCGCGCCGAAATCCCGGATGTCACAAAAGGGATTTACGGCTGCCCTGTCAGGGACGCTCGACGCCATCCAACAAACAGCCGTCACCAGGATCTTGGTGCGAATGAGCGATGCTTTGGCAATGCACATCAATTTAAGACCGTCGGCGTATTTCATGCAATAGAGACCGGTGGCATTTGTTGCAAAGTGAAATGAAGGGGCCAGGCGGTTCCGCCGTTTCGGGCTGCATGCCTACACCAGTCATTGACATGCGTCCGCATTCAGCCTTATAGTCGCTACAAGTTTCGGTACATAGTCGCTAGAAGTCTCGCAACAAGTGGAGTCGCCGATGAATTTCATTTGCAGGTCCGCATGTCATTTTGCGGTTGCGCTTTGCCTATCGATGTTTGCTGTCGGAACGCTGCCGGCTCAGCAGCGTAGCTCTGCAGCCCTATACGGAACAGTCACAGACGCCCAGGGCGGGCTGATCGTGGGCGCCACCGTTACGCTCGTTCAAACCGACACGGACCAAGCCAGGACCGCTCTCACCAACCAGGAAGGGCGCTATGAGTTCCCCATCCTGCCCGTGGGTCCTTATCGCCTGACCGTCCAGCATACGGGCTTTCAAAAATACGAGGCAACGGGGATTCTGCTGCAGGTAAACGATAACACCCGGATCGACGCGCGGCTGCAAGTGGGCGAGGTGACTACCACGGTAGCCGTGGCAGCCTCGGCCGTGGCAGTCAACACTGAAAATGCCACGATCAAGGATGTTGTGGACAGCCGCCGCGTGGTCGACCTGCCCTTGAATGGCCGCAACCTCGCCGATCTGACGCTGCTGGTCCCCGGCGTGCAGCCTGCAGGGGGTTCTAACGGCGATGCAGGCCTCGACGCCTACTCAGCTCCAGGTGTGAAAGCACTCTCGGTAAACGGGTCGCGGCAGAATCAACTGAAATACACACTCGACGGTGGGGACAATAGCGATCCCCTGTTCAATACCAATCTCGCCTTTCCTTTCCCCGACGCGGTACAGGAATTCAGCATTGTCACGAGCAACTCCGGTCTCGAGATTGGAAGAAGCTCCGCGGGCGCCGTGAACATCGTCACGAAGAGCGGCACCAACACGGTTCACGGAGATGCCTTCTGGTTTATCCGCAACACTGCCCTGAACGCCAACAATTACTTCTCGACCTCGCCCGATGGCCTCAAGCGCAACCAGGCAGGCGCAACACTGGGGGGCCCCATCATCAAGGACAAGTTGTTCCTGTTCGGCGGATATCAGCGAACCTGGATCCGGACGATTTCGGGCAGCGGGCAGACGGTGACCATGCCGGCCGCATTCCGGAACGGCGATTTCTCATCGCTGCTGCCCACGACAGTGATCAAGGACCCGCTCACGGGCGCTCCTTTCCCCGGAAACGTCATTCCGCAGAATCGCCTTTCGCCCGCCGCGCAGGCGCTGCTGAAGTTCTCCCCGGTCCCCGGTCCCGACGGTCTCGCCCACTACAGCCTCATATCGCAACAGGATTCGAGTGATTACCTGTTACGCGGCGATTATCGCTTGAGCCCTCGGCATAGTATCTTGGCGAGGTTCTTCCAGCAGGACTACACACTCAATACGCCGGCGGTGCCCAACAACATTCATTCCGTGCGCCGCGGGCTGGAAGCGCCGACCACAAACGCGACCCTAGGATATACATTTGTGGCCAGCCCTACTCTCATTGCCGATTCCCACATCTCCATGGCCCGTGAGGTGGGGAATCGTACCATTCCCTGGACGAAGTCGATTGCGGATCTGGGGGTTGCTGTCCATCCCGCATCGGACGAGATCAACGTGCATGTCAACGGTACCAGCGGCCTGGATCTCAGCACGGACTTTCGCGCAGCTGAATTCGCCAGAACCAATATCGAGTTCACTCATTCCTGGACGTGGATCAAGGGAAGACATAGCATCACGTGGGGGACGGAGTTGACCTGGTCGCGTTATAACGAATACAACGTCTTCAACGCTTCGGGAGTGTATCAATTCAACGGCCGAGCGACAGGATTCGATCAGGCGGATTTCCTGCTGGGCGCCATGAGCCTGTTTAAGCAGGGTAACGGAGAACTGGAATTCCGCCGGCTGCATTACCAGGGTTTCTACGGCGGCGACACGTTCCGTGCCACCAAGCGTTTAACTCTGAATTTCGGGCTGCGGTGGGAACCGTTCACGCCATTAACGGATCTGAACAACCGCGAGGATCAGTTCATACAAGAGATGTACGCCAAAGGCGTGACCTCTCCGCACTTCGTCAACGCGCCGCCCGGATTATTCTATCCCGGCGACAAGCTTCCCACTGGCTACGTCATCCCCAAGGCGGGCACTGAGGGGTCCATGAAAGATGTCAGCCCGCGATTTGGTTTCGCCTACGACTTGACCGGTGATGGCAAGACCAGTCTGCGCGGCGGCTACGGCCTGTTCTACGATTCACCCGAGACGTGGATGTTGAACAATCTGAACGACCACACGCCTTTCAGCTTTACAGTCCAGTTTTTGAATGGACAGTTCGACAACCCTTACGCGGGACGCCAGAACTTCAACGTGTTCCCTTTCGCCGGAGACTTCGATCCGCATACGCCGTATCAGCTTCCCCTGCAGGTTGATGTGCTGGAGCATCAGTTCAAAGTTCCTTATACGCAGAATTGGAACCTGACCGTAGAGCGTAAGTTCGGATCCGACTGGTTATTGCGCCTCGGCTATGTCGGCACGAAAACCACTCACCTGATGATCGGCATCGACCAGAATGCGCCAATCTACAACTTCAATCAAACGTTATCGCAGAACCAGAATACAATCGACCAGAGGCGCCCCAGACCGGAGTACGAGAACATTTACACGATGGCTACGCCGCTGGGTCAGCACTATAACGGCCTGGATGTCTCGCTCAACAAACGATTCAGCGGCGGGCTCAGCATAATGGGCAGTTACACCTTCTCGAAGAACATCGATTACAGCTCGACCAATAACGACACAGAGGACAATATCATTCTCAACCCGTTCAATTATGGGTATACGCGAGGTGTCGCCGACAACGATCATCCCCACCGGTTCGTAGGTTCCTTCGTGTGGGATCTCCCGAATCCAAGTAAGCTGACGGAGTCGCGATTCATCCGGGCCGTATCCAGCGGCTGGCAGGCGAGCGGGATCGTCACTTTGCAATCCGGACGTCCTTTCAGTATTTACAGTTCGGGTGATCGCACCGCTGGAGCGGCTGGAGGGCCCGGAGATCCCTTTGCCGACCTCGTTGGCAATCTGAGCCTGGGAAGTGGACGCAGCCGCGGCCAGCAGGTCGCGCAATATTTCAATACTGCCGCCGTAGTGCAAGCGGCGCCAGGCACCTACGGAACTTTGGGACGCAACGTCCTGCGCGGCCCCAGCTACAAGAATACGGACCTGAGCATTGCCAGAGCCTTCCCACTCGGCTTCCGTGAAGGTGCGAGGCTATGGTTGCGATCCGAGTTTTTCAACATCTTCAATCGCCCGCAGCTCGGATTGCCGAAGAATACCGTTGGCAGCAGCACGTTCGGCCGGATCACCTCGACTGACGGCGATCCGCGCATCTTGCAATTCAGTCTGAAAGTGGAGTTCTAATCAATTGGCAATACCAACCTATGACGTCGTGGTGGTCGGCTCGGGCGCGGGCGGAGCCACCGCGGCGTACGTTCTGGCTAACAAGGGCCTGAATGTTTGCCTGCTGGAGGCGGGACGAATGCTCAGTCCCGCGAAGGACTTCATGACGCATACCTGGCCGTGGGAACTACCGTTCCGCGGCCGGGGGAAGCCAGGTGAATACGACGGTTTATGGAAAATCAACGAGTATACGGCGCAGTTGTATACCAACCCGCGGACAGACCGGTACGATTCGCTAGAGAATTTTCACTGGACCCGTCTGCGCGGCGTAGGCGGCCGGACCAACACCTGGGGACGGGCCTGCTTCCGCCATGGTCACATGGACTTCAAGACCCGCAGTACGCAGGGTTTCGGCGATGATTGGCCGCTCGATTATGAGGATCTGAGCCCGTATTACGACAAAGTGGAGCGCCTGGTGGGTATTGCGGGCGATGCCAACCAACACTACGTCAACATGCCGGACGGGATCTACAGCGGCCCGGCACACAAACCGCGCTGCACGGAGCTGTTCCTTCGCGATCGAGCTGCGAAGCTCAAGGTTCCGGTCCTGTATGAGCGCACCGCGGTCCTGAGCGCCCCGTACGACGGCCGGCCTGCCTGTCACTATTGCGGCGAGTGTGGGCGTGGCTGCGATGTGCGGGCCCGCTTCAGCACTCTCGACGTGATTGTCCCCAAGCTTCGCCGGCTGCCGAATTTTAAGCTTCAGACCAACGCCGTGGTCCACCAGGTGTTAGTGAACGAGAACGGCTTGGCGCGCGGCGTGTCGTACTTTGACGCCCTCACGAAGAAGCATTACGAAGTGGCGGGCCGTGCAGTGGTACTGGCCGCAAGCACCGTCGAATCCGGCAAGATCCTGCTGAACTCGAAATCGAGATTGCATCCGGCGGGAGTCGGCAATTCGAGCGGCCTGGTCGGCCATTACATCATGGACAGCGTGAAATCCGGAGGAATGGTCGGAATAGTTCCTGAGTTGCAGAACCGGAAGCGCGTGGATGAAGACGGCGCAGGCGGATCGCACATGACCATTCCGCGCTTCAACTACGACCGTAAGAACAACTATCATGGCGGCTACTTCCTTCTGATGGGAAGCGGATTCGGACGCGACCTCAGCAGTTCGGGCGGCCAGACCGCGTGGGGCGCCGAGTTGAAGCGCCAGATTCGCCAACAATACGGCAGCACGATTTCACTTCGCGGATACGGCGAGCGCATCCCGGATCACGATAACTATTTCGAGATCGATTTACATAGGAGCGACGCGTACGGCATTCCTCAGGTCCGCTTTCATACCAGCCATAAAGAGAACGAGCTGAAGATGATGGAAGACATGTATGGCTGGATGGAAGATATCCTGAAAGTGGCCGGCGCGGAGATCATGCCGTATAAGAAGTATCTGGAACCCATGGGCGACGCCACGCATGAGTGCGGCACGGCACGAATGGGGGCCGATCCGAAAACCAGTGTCCTAAACCCGTATTGCCAATCCCACGACGTCAAAAATCTATACGTGACTGACGCGAGTTGCTTCGTGTCTCTCCCCGGGACACACGGTATTACAACCATGATGATGTCCCTGGCATGGCGCGCCTCGGACCACTTGGCCGAATTGATGAGGACTCGAGAGATATGAGCTCCCGGGAACTGGATCGCAGGACTATCCTCAGCTTGATCGGCGCGGGAGTCCTCGGTTCGCGCCTCGACGCCGCACAGGCTGAATTGCGAGCGCTTCGGAGCGGGAAGGCTGGGCCGCTTCTGTTCTTCAGTCCGAGTGAGCATGAGTTCGTGGCAACGCTGGCTGAGATGATCATCCCGGCTGATGATCATTCCGGAGGTGCCCGGGAAGCCGGCGTAGCACGGTACATCGACCTGGTCCTCGCCAACAGTGCCGATGCCGCCAGACAAAGCTGGAGACAGCAAATGAGCGCCTTTGACCTCGCAGTCAAGCAGCACGCAGGAGCCGGTTTCCTTGCCGCCAGCGGGGACGCCCGGGCCGGCGCTGTGGATCGAACCATCCGCGATTCCGGCAGTCACGCGCATTCCTTCGTTTCCCGCATGCGGGAGTTGACGATCTTCGGATACTACAGCTCCGAATTTGGCCTGTTGAAAGAATTGGAGTACAAAGGCAACCAGGTGATGGCCATGTTCCCCGGTTGCGAGCATTAGCACAGCATGGGAGGTACCCGGTTATGGATCGCCGCAGTTTTATAACGGCCGCAAGTATGGCCGCAGTAACATCGAAGGCTGAACCGAAGCTCGCCGTATCGGGAGGCACTCCAGTTCGAAGCCAGCCCCTGAAGGCCAGCTATTGGGGCCCTGAATATTACGACGACAAAGAACAACAGCAGCTAATGGATGTGCTGGCGTCGCGCCGTCCCTTCCGGTGGTATGGACCCGGAAACGAGCCGCCGGCCAAGGTAGCCGCTTTCGAAAAAGAGTTTGCTGCGCGGATGCAAACACGCTATGCTCTGGCGGTAACTTCCGGGACCGCGGCCCTGCAGTGCGCCATGGCCGCGCTCGAGATCGGTCCCGGTGACGAAGTCATCTTGCCCGCGTGGACGTGGCATTCCTGCTACAACGCAATCATTCTCGCCGGTGCGCTTCCGGTGTTCGCTGAGATCGACCACTCCTTCAACATCGATCCCGATGACATCGAGGCCAGAATCACGCCCCATACGAAAGCGATTCTCGTGGCTCATCTGCAAGGCAATCCAGCCGATCTGGACCGCATTCTGCCGCTGGCGCGCAAGCATGGCGTTCGGGTAGTCGAGGACTGCGCCCAGAGCGTCGGAGCAAGTTATAAAGGTCAGCCCGTGGGCTCCAGGGGCGATGTCAATATTTATAGCCTGCAGATTAATAAGACGATCACGTCAGGCGAAGGCGGGGCGGTAACCACTAACGATCCGGTCTTGTTTGAACGTGCCTCGCGCTTCCACGATTTGGGCAGCCTTCGATCTTTGCATGAAAAGGTAGCCGGAGGACATCAACTCGATTTCTTTCCCGGGACTAACTTCCGCATGAGCGAGTTCACCGGCGGCGTATTGCTCGCACAGTTGCGCAAGCTGGACCGGATCGTTGGCGATGTGCGGAGCAATGCCCGTCGCGTGTACGATGGGATCCGCGATCTGCCGGGCATTCAGCTCCGGCGGCTGCCGGATCCCGCAGGCGAACTCGGCGCCGGCGTGTTCCTGGATCTCCATACCAAGGAGATGCGCGACCGCTACCTGGCGGCGATGAAAGCGGAGAACGTCGCAGCGGCGCCGCCCGGCGGCTCGGTTCTCTTGCCGACGCAGGCGCACATCGAGAACAAGCGAACGTTGCACCCGGCCTGGCCCTCTTTTCAATCTGAGCGCGGCCGGTCGATTCAGTACGGAGCGCAGTGCTGCCCGCGGACCATCGATGTGCTGAATCGATTCGCGGGCGTGTCTATCGACCCGAAATTCACGAGACAGGATACGGAAGACATCGTGGCTGCAATCCGGAAGGTGTATCCGGTCCTGGTGAAGAGCTGAACATCACGGAATCAGGAACAGCTTCTCCTGTATGCGCTGTTGAGCCACGTCCAGAGCCGCCAGGAGAGCGCAACCAATTGGAGCGGCATCCTTACGCAGCGGAGCGACTCGGATTTCCAAGTCCCTGGACATGGTCTCAAAGCATTCCCTTTCCACGGTGCGAGTGACCGTATCGAGCAATAAGTCGCGAGCGGCATTCGCGAACTTGCCCGCCAGAACGACCAACGAAGGATTCAGCAGGTGGACGGCATTAGCGATGGCGGTTCCCAACGCCTCTGCTGCCCGCCTCACAGCTTCCGTAGCCAGCGGGTCGGATCGCCGGGCCGCCGATATGATCATCTCGGCCGTAATTTGCGCCGGGTCCGCCGCTAGTTCACGAAGGCACGTGTTACGCCCAGACTCCATCTCATTTGTGACATAAGCAAGTGTCGCGCCTGAAGAGGCGAAGGCTTCCACGCAGCCGCGCTTTCCGCACGTGCACAAGGGCCCAGCCCGATCGATCACCATGTGCCCAATTTCACCGCCGGCGAGAGTGGCGCCCCGCATCATCCTACCGTTTACGAATATCCCCGCTCCAATCCCGCTTCCGGTCTGGACATAGATGGCGGAGCGATGAGATCGATTCTCCGGCCAAAGCAAATGCTGAGCCAGAGCCACGGCTCGCGCTCTGTCGTCCAGCGTCACTTCCGCTCGGAGGACCTCGCCCAGGGCTTTGGCGAGCGGCACTCGATGCCAGTGGGGAACTCCCTGCCAGTCCAGACATATTCCGTTCTCGACATCCAGGAATCCGGTGTGTCCCACGCCGATGCGCGCGAGGTCTCGAGAGCTGAGACCGGCGTCGGCAATCGAGATCTCAAGCGCTTGGCGAGAGTCAGCCAGGGTCTTGTCCACGGGATTCGAAGCGCTCGTGGGGACGGCGCCGCGGCCAAGCAGATTTCCAGCAGTGTCCGTCACCACAGCCGTAATGCGGTCGCGATCGAATTCAATGCCGGCGACGTGAGCGAGTTCGGGATTCACTTGCAGCAGTGTCGGCCGCCGGCCGCGATGGGATGGCGTCGCGCCCATCTCCACTAGCAGGCCGTGAGATAGAAGCACACCGGCGGAGCGGGAAATCGTGGCTGCACTGACATCGAAAAGATCGGCAAGTTCGGAACGCACCGCCTGATGACGGAAGAAAACTTCCCAGAACAGAGACTCCTCCAGGGTCCTCATGGGCCGTGCCCATATTCTACGCGGGCGGTGACTTGCAGGTTAGGACGTAATTTCGGAGGAGGACACTCGCGGGTGTTCAGCGACAATTATATCTTCGGGTCGTGTTGCCTGACGTAGGAATGTTACCGAATCAGTAATCGTCGTTAGCGAACCGCTGTAGAACCTCGCGGATGTCCTCTACTGTCATTTGGTCCGGCTGCAGACTCTCCGCCAACCGAATTACTTGGACCGAACAGTATGGCCGTAATCTGTGAGCGATCACCTGGCTCGCATTCCGGCCAGTCGAATCGCTGTCTAACAGGAGAATCACACGGCGGAATCGCTCCAGCAGGATTTGGGAGACTTTAACGGGAACTGTGCAAATCGGGCGGAACAATTACAGTCCATGAATCTCCGGCTTGAGCCGGTCACCGAACATCATGGAGAGCTGATTCATCTCTATATCCCATCCTTGCTGCAACTTTCAATCACGGTATAGCTGGCCCGTAGCGAGGGTGGCTACCGGGGTCTCAGGGGGCAGGCCGAACACTTTGTTGATGAACTGATTCTGACGCCGCACAGCAGTTCCGCTCACCCATCGAACCTGCCCCTTGCGCAACATGTGGATCGCTTCATATCCTTGAATCGTTCGTCGCGCCGCCTCGAAATTTCGAAACCCCTCCTTGGCATTCACTCGTCGTTTGATGGCGCGGTGGTCTTGCAACGAATCTTCACCGGGTTTTCCCAGCGGAAGTTAAACTCGTTGCGCATGCCCATTCGCCGTAGTGCCGAATGGCTCGGCTCCAAACCGTCCAGCGTGATGGTGCGGGGCTGGCCGTGACGCTTCAGGGCTTTGCGACAAAATGCTTTGGCCGCTGCCATGTCTCGCGTACGGCTGAGATGTGACTACACCGTGTTGCCGCGTTCATCTACGGCGCGGTACAGATACACCCAGCCACCGTTGACCCTTAGTCGGGTCGGAGGAGGCGCACGGCATCGCTGCCGCGCTGGCCTCCGTTCCGCCGCTCAAACTGCACGTGCAGTTCTCCTGCATGCAGCTTTCATGAAGGCCCCCTTCCGGGCGGCCGCGCTCGGCGATCCGCTCGCAAACTCTGCTCAGCGACAGAGGGCGGATTCCTATCGGGGAACCAACGATTTCAACAACTTCTAATCGGTACGGCATCTGCCCGGCCAGAGGCTCGCGGACTGCGGAGGTTTCTTCTGGGAATTGTGGTAGATGGAATTGGCAACAAGACACTTTGCATCGACGGAGCTGGTCTACCTTAGGCGGCTACGACGCTAAGACCCCTTGATCGTTTGGGCTGCTTGCTACCGCGGTCGGTTGGAATTCAGCGACAATGAAAAGGGCGGGAGGTCTAAAAGAACGATGTCCGTAGTGAATCAAAAGTACGACATACTCCTCGCTGAGGACAATCCGGCAGACGCCGTCCTGGTGCGCGAAGCGCTTATCAAACACGGCATCAATTGTGCGCTCCGGGTGGTGAGAGATGGCGCCGAAGCAATCCGTTTCATGAATGGGCTAGATACTGGCCAAAGCGGCTCGCGGCTCGACCTTCTCGTTCTCGATATGCATCTGCCGAAGCACAACGGTGAAGAGATCCTAAAAACTCTGAGATCAACCGAAACTACGCGCGACTGCCAGTGATTATCATGAGTGCTGGTGAGTCGGACCAGATCGAGCGACAGGCACTGAAACACGCCGCCCTCAGCTATTTCCGGAAACCCTGTCAGCTGCACAAATTCATGGAACTCGGCCGAGTCGTCCGGCAGGCCCTCGACGAACGCGAGAGAAGAGTTGAAGTTCGATCTCTGTTGGAACCGGAGCGGCCGGATTGCAGATGACGGGAACAGGACCTCAACAAGGCGGGCCCGTCCTAACTGGCACGGGTGAGAAAAACTCCAGATTGGTGTTTACGCTCCTCGACGAATCCCCAAATGTGGTCATCTTTGTCCAGCCGGACTGGCAAATTACTTACGCGAATCGGCGAGCCAAGGAACTTGCTGGTTCCCGAGATATTCTCAGCCTGACTCTCTGGCAAGCGCTCACGAACTTTGAGAGCGCCGAGACTAAAGAAAGGTTCTCCCGCGCCATGCAGGAACAGGTTGAAGTCGAGTTCGACCACAAGTTTTCAGAAAATCAGTGGATGCACGTAGTCGTTCGACCGCATGAAGACGGCCTCGCACTATATTTCAGAGATATCACTCGGCTAAAGTTTGCAGAGGTGGCTTTGCAGGAACGTGAAGGGGAGCTGAGTGACTTCTTCGAAAACGGGAATCTCGCTCTGCATTGGGTCGGCCCCGACGGCGTGATCATCTGGGCCAATGACGCCGAGCTCAAGATGCTCGGCTACCCAGCTGCTGAATACATAGGGCGAAGCATCAAAGACTTTCACGTCGATCCCCCGGTGATCGAAGATATTCTTTGCCGTCTCACGAGTAACGAGAAACTCCACAACTATGAATCCCGCCTTCGCGCCAAGGACGGCTCGGTTCGGCATGTGGCTATAAACTCAAGCGTCTATCGAAGAAACGGCAAGTTCATTCACACACGCTGCTTCACCCGTGACATTACGGATGACAGAAGCACGGCTGAAGTTCAGGCGCGCCTCGCGGCCATCATCGATTCATCCGACGATGCAATCATCAGCAAGGACTTAAACGGCGTCATCACCAGTTGGAACAAAAGCGCAGAGCGCCTGTTCGGATACACCGCAGAAGAAGCAACCGGGCAGGAGGTCGTTAAACTCCTTATTCCAGACGATCGTAAAGACGAAGAACCTCAGATACTGGCCAAGCTTCGTGCTGGCGAGCGAGTCGACCACTTCCAAACAAAAAGGAAGCGCAAGGACGGGACACTCCTCGATATCTCTCTTACGATCTCTCCTATCAAGAACCCAGGCGGGCAGATCATTGGAGCTTCTAAAATCGCCCGCGACATTACTCAACAAGTCCGTGATCAAGAAGCTCTCCATAAGGCTAACGAAGCGCTCAGACAATCGAATGCTGACCTGGAACAGTTCGCGTACTCCGCCTCCCACGATCTGCAGGAGCCTCTCCGAATGGTATCGGCGTACGGTCAGATGCTTGAAAAGAAGCACTCGGACAAACTAAATGAGAGTGCCAAAGAGTATCTCGGCTTTGTTATTGAGGGCGCCCTCCGCATGGAACGCCTGCTGCGTGACTTACGCGCATTTACTCGTGTCTCTGTTCGTGCGGGCGGTCCGCCTCCAGCAATCGACACAATGCCGGTGTTCGAAAATGCTATAGCGAATTTGAAGGCAAGTATCGACGAGAGTGGTGCACAAATAACGTACGATTTTCTCCCGCGCGTATCCATAGATGGAGCCAGACTTGAGATGGTTTTCCAGAACATCCTCAGCAACGCCATTCGCTACAGGTCCGCTGATACGCCGAGAATTTATGTAGCCGCTGCCCAAGAGGGCGCACTTTGTAAATTTTCCATTCAGGATAACGGAATCGGAATCGACCCTGAGTATAAGGAGCAGATCTTTGGAATCTTCACACGCCTTCACACAGTATCAGAGTACCCCGGCACCGGTATGGGCCTTGCTATCTGCCAACGAATTGTCGAGCGCGCCGGGGGGCGGATTTGGGTTGAGTCCGAGCCCGGAAGAGGTTCGACATTTTTCTTTGTCCTTCCAGCAGCCCACAAGCACTGAGCCGACGGCCACAGAGGCAACTCCCCGGATCGTCCTGGTCGAAGACAGCTTGGCAGACGTCGGTCTCGTTCGCGAAGCCCTTGAGGAACACCGGGTACATTGTCACGTAACCGTAATTATGAACGGCGAACGGGCTCTAAGGTACCTCGATGAGATCGACACTGGGAAAGCGACATGCCCCGAGCTCTTCATCATCGATTTGAACCTACCCAAAAAGCCGGGAAAATTCGTGCTAGAGCGAATCCGAAGAAGTAAGACGTGCGAAGGAGTTCCAGCAATCATCCTAACTTCATCTGATAATCAGAAAGATAAGGATGATGTGGCTAAGCTCGGCCCTACGAGCTACATCCGTAAACCGTCCCAGCTTGATGATTTCGTGAAACTTGGGGCGGTTTTCAAAGGGATTCTTTATTCGCCTAACCACTAGGTTACGGTGTGGCACTACCGATCGTCCGGCAAACTTAACGATCTGCAACGCCAGAGAAGTTTCCATCCGGCACTGTCACACCGAGCAGATGAGATCCTGATTCAGTGCCTGCCGACTCTTACCGCGGTTATCGCTTCCCGGAGGAGATCATCTCCCAGTGCGTCTGTCTGTACTTCAACTTTTG
>CAWKLV010000002.1:0-31688 GCA_963850575.1 uncultured Acidobacteriota bacterium
TGTCAGCTTGCGAGACGTGGAGCTGATGATGGCGTCCCGGGGGAGTGGAGCTCAGCTACGAAACGGTCCGGCGCTGGTGCAACAAGTTCGGGAAATCGTACGCGGACAAGCTCAGACGAAAGCCGCCGAAGCCGGGCGACAAGTGGCATCTCGACGAGGTGTTTCTGAACATCAACGGAGTGCAACATTATTTATGGAGGGCAGTCGATCAGCATGGCTGTGATCGATATCCTGGTCCAGCCAAAACGGGACTGCTTCGCTGCTATGCGCTTCTTTCGTCAGTTCTTGAATCGCACACGGCGACACCCGCGCGTGATCATCACGGACAAGTTACGAAGCTATGGGGCAGCCAAACGAGTCGTACTTCCTCGCGTAGTGCACCGACAATCTCGCTACCTCAATAACCGGGCCGAGAACTCGCATCAACCTACCAGAGAACGCGAGCGCCGAATGAAGCGCTTCAAATCACCCGAGCATGCGCGGTTCCTGGAGGTACAGGGCATCGTGGCGCAGCACTTCCGACCCAAGCGGCACCTTCTCCGAGCAGCCAGCTATCGACGTGAACGAGACAGACGATTTCGAGTCTGGCAGGAAGTAAAGCACGCCGTCGCTGCCGCCTGAGTTGACCCCACACACGCGCGCATCTCGAGCCAATCTCCGCTTCAGCCCCGCACGTTCGTTCTCGCACCCGTAATGTGACAGCGCCCCAGCCAGGGTTGCTCCGCCTAGTGTAAATACTTTGCGTCGATTCATTCGTTTTAAGTAGGCTAAAGTCCGAATAGCAATCGTACAGCAAACGGCAGGCAATCTGTTTGGCCTCGATTCATCGTCGGGTGCGTATCGGTTTTAAAGCGGCTCCTGGGCGATATACCCCAATCCAGTGATTTGCAAATGAGAGATGCTCTCTCGGCGCAACCGCGGGCATGTGGCATTGGATGCAATTTCGAAGGTCAGTTTGGGCCACCGCCGGATGCTTCAAGTCACGGTGGCAAGATATGCACTTGCCGCTATAGAAACCGGCATCATTTCGCCTAAGGGCTTGGTGAGGACTGTGGCACGTGAGACAGGAAAGCGCACCTTGACTCTTACGGAAGCACGCGCTCTCCGCGAGATAAATCGGCTGATGGCGGAGGTTCCACGGATCTCGCCAATCAGTAGCAATCTCTCCTCGCACCGGCATGCGGTGGCAGCTTCCACAGAATTCGTTCAGTGCTGCGCTGTTGAGGCGGCCTGGATTTTGAATCGCCTTGCGGCCCGCCGCGGCATCGGCTCGCTGCATCGCCTTCACATGCGCGCCCCCGGGACCATGGCACGCCTCGCACCGTACTCCCAACTCTGCGGGAACCAGATCCGCTCTGGGCCCAAGCTTCAACGCTCCCGTCGAGTGGCACTGGAAACATCTCATGATCTCAGCCTCCGGAGAAAACGTCTTGTACACCACGCCCGCCGCCTCCGGCCACGTCGATGGCACGGCGGGCCGGTGCCCCGGGGTGAGGTCCAGTTTGCCCGTACGCGAATACAGGCTGAACCGATGCTCGACATAAGCTTCATCTTCCAGTTGACTGACGAAGGTTACCGCCTGGTCACCCGCTCCAAAAGCCCAGTCAATAGGAATGGCACGGTCGATCTTGCCCGCGACGACGTGCGCGCTCAACCCTCTCGGGTCGTCCAGGATTTCGTATCGATAACTCGAATCGTTCACGGCGGAGCGGGCTTGGTCCAATCCGGGAATCGGTTGCTGAGGGGTAATACGGCGGAGCGCATGCGCGTGCTCACTCGCCGATTGTTCCTTGAATCGTGCTGAATGACAGGTGGCGCAAGCCTCGGCGCCGACATACTGGGCGAGCCCATTCGACGCGGGAACAATTAAAAGCAGGACCGATGCGATTTTTGGAGAGCAAGCGCTGAACAAAGCGGTATGATATCAAGGCTAAGGCCAACAAAAACGCATGCGGAACGCAATCTCATTATTCTTTATTTTGGTGATCGTGGGAGCCGCGCAGCAGCCGCTGTTTCGAGTCATCGACCTTGATGCCGGAACAACCACCCGGGTGCAGTTAGCGGACGGGAACACTGCAACGGTGAAACTGCTCTCCACCAGTGAAACTCGCGATAAGGTCCGTCCGGCCATTCGAGAGGCTCGCGCCGAAGTGGACATCAATGGCGCTCGAGCAACACTGGTGTGCGGCAACTATCATCTTCCGACCGTTGTGGGGGACGTCCAAGCGGACTGTCCAGTGATCAAGGCTTATTATCAGGACACCAACAGCGATCATTGGGCCCTGGTCAAAGATGCGCGGGTGCGGCTGTGGCCGGCCCACTCGCCGTGGATGCCGCCTGCGTCGTTCGTATATCCGGTCAGGCAGCGCTGGTTTGCGTCGCGAACCCAAATGGCGAACGAACCTACGTACGTCGATGATGGTGAGCGTATAGGTACAAGAAAGATTTACTATCACGCCGGATTGGATATCGGCGGAGCCGAAGGGCTGACCGAGGTGCTAGCGGCGACCGATGGCACCGTAGTGGGTTTGGGCAAGGCGGTAATTGAGAAGGAAAAGGACAACCAGAGCCTGGACCGCCGCTATAACGAGACCATCTGGGTTTTGGATGAGCGCGGATGGTACCACCGCTACACGCACCTGTTCTCCTTCGATCCCTCCGTCAAATTGGGTGAACGCGTAAACATGGGTCAGAAGATCGGGATGTTGGGAAAGGAGGGCAGCAGCGGAGGCTGGTCGCACCTGCACTATGAGATCCTCAGTCCTCAAGCGTCCGGCAGATTGGGTACCCAAGAGGGCTATGCGTTCTTGTGGGAGGCGTATCAGCGGCAGTTCAAGCCGGCCTTGATCGCCGTCGCACGTCCCCATGGCGCCGTGTTGATCGGCGAGAAAGTACAGCTAGATGGCTCCCTATCCTTTGGCAACTCGCGCATCGAACGGTATGAATGGAGCTTTACCGATGGCAAACATGCGACAGGAGCGGTGGCGGAGCAAACGTATGTTCAGCCGGGGACGTATAGCGAAATGCTGAAGATCACAGATGCGCATGGCGGCACAGCTTACGATTTCATGACTGTGAATGTACTCGATCCGGGACGCCCCGATCAGCCGCCCCCGTCCATTCAGGCCGCGTATTGGCCCGCCATGAATCTCGCCGTGGGGCAACCGATCACGTTTAAAGTTCGGACCTTCGGGACGCGGGACGGCGAAGAAACCTGGAACTTTGGCGATGACGCGACTGCCGTTACGAAATCCGACGGCAACGTAAAGCCTCTGGCCAAGGATGGGTTTGCAACCACCAGCCACGTATTCAAAAAGGCGGGAGACTACATTGTGCGGGTTGAGCGCGCCGATCATCTGGGCCAGAAAGCCACGGCGCACCTGTGGGTGCGGGTAAACCCGACAAATCGCTAGATTACTTACGGGACAAGGCAGCCCGGGAATTCAGAGCGGCCAAAGTTTGCCGTACCTCGCGCACGGCGGCATCGTCGGGACCGTTGGCCTTTTCAAGTATCCGCAACTGGCGCCCCGCGAGCGCCGCCGCTTCCGGAAAGTCTTTACGGGCGGCCAGCAACGATACCAGTATTCGCAACGCGGGCTCCGCTTCCAAGGCGTCGGGATCTGTCCCGCTCCAGATCGCGAGGGCACGCCGGGCGAAAGCTTCGGCCTCCTGGAATTTCCGTTGAGTGATGTCGATAGCTGCGAGATTGGTTAATGTCGTCGCCAGTTCCGGGTCAGAAGCGCCCAACGACTTCTCGTAGATGGCCAGGGCGCGACGCAGCAGGGGCTCGGCGGCATTCGGCCTTCCGGCGTTGCTAAGCAGAATGGCGAGGTTGCCGGATGCTAGCGCAACATCCGGATGATCCGGCGGGAGCGCCTTGTTGTAAATATCCAGCGTGCGCCGATAGAGAGTTTCCGCGCGGGCCAGGTCACCCTTGGATTCCAAGAGGGCAGCCAGCTCACTCGCCGCGCCGGCAACATGGGCATCGTTCGCACCGAATACCTTTTCCTGAATACTGAGAGCCCGAGCATAGAGGGTTTCCGCAGACGCAACATCGGATCGGGTTTTGAATAATGCGGCGAGGTCGCTCAAGGCAGATGCAGTCAGTGGATGATCGGGTCCAAGCTCGTCCTCGTCGATTTGGAGCGCGCGCCGCAACAGCGACTCCACCTCGGGCCCGGTATTCCCGGCGGACACCCGGAGGCGTCCTAGATGGGACATCGCGCCCGCGGTGCTAGGGTGGTCAGGCCCGTATGCATGACCGGAAATTTCAACCGCGCGGGAAAAGAACTTTTCAGCATCTGGATAATCGCGGCGGTTTTCGAGAACGGAGCCCAAATGGATCAGGGTGGCGATCAATCTCGGGTCGTCTGGGCTGAGCGCGTGCTGCTGGAGGGTCAGAGCGCGGCGGTATAAGGGCTCGGCGGCAGAGGTTTTGCCTTCCGCGTCGAGCGCTGAACCGAGCTTGAGCGCGATCTCGGCGATGTCTATGTGATCGGCCCCGAGCGCTTTTTCTTTTAAGCTCAAAGCGCGGCGATAGAGCGGCTCGGCGGACCCGGGCTCCTGCTTCGCGATTAAGACCGCCGCTAGGTTCATCACATCTTTGCAGATGCGAGCGTCATTGCGCCCAAACGAGTGCTCGTCAATCGCGAGCGCTCTTCGGAGCAGAGGTTCCGCTGAAGCGGGCTCGGCGGAATCGATCAGATACAGGGCAAGGCTGGTGAGGCTTTCTGCAACCTTCGGGTGCACCGGCCCGAACTGCTGCTCGCGGCGCATCAGCGCCTCACGGTAGAGTGGCTCGAAAACGGCGCCGGGGCTGGGCTGTGCCCAAGCCAAACCCGCCATCAGCGATATGCTCACGCACAGCCGTGCGTAGAACCAATCACGCATCCCTCAGAACATAAATCGCAGCGAAAGCTGGATCTTACGGGGCTCGCGGGCAGCGTTATATGCGCCAAAGTTGGCGTTGATCTGCTGGCCCGCGGGGTTGAAGCGGGCCGTAGAATCGAATCCCGAAAACTGCGTGTGATTGAACGTGTTGTAAAACTCACCGCGCAACTGGAAGTAGCGTTCTTCACCTTTGAGAGGGATGCGCTTGGAAACGCTCATATCCCAGTTATTGACGCCGGGGTTCCGCAGAATGCCGACTCCGGCGTTCCCGAAACTTCCGACAGCGGGGCGCTCAAACGCGGCCGTATTGAAATTCTGGAAGAACGTGCGCTGATCGCTCGAAAGAATCGGATTGCCCACGACGTCCAGGCGCGCACCCTCAGTGGAACCAGTGAGGTCCGCTCCGTCGCTTGTGCTGAATCCAGGTAGAAATGGCGTCCCGGAGATGAAACTCGTAATCCCGGACCACTGCCAGTTGCCCAGCACTCCGCTGACATACTTGTTTAGGTTCTTACCCGGATTGGGAAGATCCCAGGTGTAATTGATCACTAGCACCTGACGGATATCGAAGCTAAGCGGGCCGTAGTTCCGATGACGCATGTCAAAATACGGGCTCACCTGGTCGCCATCGGTGCTGGCAACCCCGAGCGATTTCGAGTATGTGTACGCGACCCCGTACTGAAGGCCGTTGCTCATCCGCCGATTCACCGCTAGCTGCAGCCCGTTATAGTTCGAAGAGGCGCCGAATCCTTGCTCCTTGATGTCGCCCATGCCGAGGTAGGGCCGTAGGTAATTATCGGGTAATGGACGACCTGTTGTCGCATCGATATTCTTCGGATCGAAATGCGCGAACATCGGAATCGGGTTGATGTTCCTTATGTACACCAGTTGACGCCCAAGGGTGCCGACATATGCAAGGTCTACGACGGTATGGAACCCGATTTCACGCTGCACGCCCAAGCTAAAGTTCATCACCGTTGGCAGCTTTTGCTCCCCGGTCTGTATCACCGTCACGCTGGAGGGGCCCACTGCGCCGCTCGACTGGAGAAAATTGTTCAGATTACCGAAATAGACGGTCGGATTGTAGGCAACCGGCGGCTGGCCCACTGTGTTGGAGAAAACGTTGCCTTGAGGTCGATCGTAGAAAATCCCGAAGCCGCCGCGGATTGAAGTCTTGCCGTCTGCAAAGGGATCGTAGGCGAAACCGAGGCGTGGGGCAACGGAAATTGGCGTGGTATACAGACTCCCGGGTACACCACCCTGACCCCCAACGACCATGCCGGGCGCGTAATTCCCGGAGCCTGGCACAAACAATCCGATGTAGGGGACAGGCGCCATGTTCCCGGTTCGGGGATCCACGGCCACGCGCTTTCCACTAGCATCCAAACCGGGCCGGTACAACACGGCGGCGCTGGACAGACTGTAACTGGCGGGATCGAATGTCGTCAGATACTGCCGGACGTCGTGCGCGGGAGGCGCGGAATACACACGCAGTCCAAGATCCAGGCTCAGCCGGCGTGACACCTTCCAGGAATCCTGCGCATACCATTCCACCTGCGTATAGCGGTACAAAGAGTAGGTCCGCTGCGTATATTCCGAGTAACTGTTGAAGTTCCCAAGCAAGGCGTTGGAGAAGGCGTAATTTGAATCGAACGGATTATTCGTGTTCCGGTCGAAAGTAAAAGCGCCTCGAGTGGTGCCGTTACCAACTTCGTCTTTGCGCATCCGCTCGATGTAGATACCGGTTTTCAGTGTGTGGGAGCCGAGCACCTTGCTGAAATTATCGACCCATGTGAACACGGGGTTTTCGTTGTGATAGGGGATGTTCCCAAGTCCACTGTTGATCCCGCTCTGCACTCCTCCGAAGCTGACGTCCGGAATCGCGCCCGATTCATTACCCTGCGGATACCATTGACCGATGTTCCCCATTTTGCTGCGAGCGACCTTGCTCGGGTCCACTGGATTAAAACTCTGGCCGCGAGTGCTTACGCCCATCGTGAACTCGTTCACTGTGGTGGGGCTGATGGTCTTTGCGATATGCAACAACACGCCGCGTCCATGCTGTTTGCGGTATGTCGTTACCAAGTCGTAATTGTGGCTGCCAGCGGTCCAGTTGCCATACGGCCAGTTCTCGTCGTCGTTATCTTCCGTTCCGCGGAAATAAGCCGTCAGCGTCGGGCTGAAGTTGTAATCGATGCGGAACAGGTCCTCGCGCCGGGGAAAACTGCCGCTGACATTGGAGCGGTAGTTACGTGTGTAGCGAAGGTTGGGATCCGCTTCGGTGTAGTTGGGTAGTGGAAAAAAGTTGAGGATCGACTGACCCAGGCCGCTGATGCGGTCCTTTGGAATCACATTGCCAGGGAAGGGCTGCCCGGTGAGCGGATCCTTGATCGTGATGAGACTGCCGTTCACATCGAAAGTCTTCGAAAAATCGCCACCACGCTCCAGCGCCGTCGGCGTGGTTGCAAACTGAGTTCCGGGATAGTTCTGGCGCCGGACGTACTCCTGCGAGAAGAAAAAGAACAGCTTGTCCTTGTTTCGGTTGATTTTCGGAATGTAAATGGGACCGCCGACGGTGTAGCCGGCGTTGTTGATGCGCTCAATGGGGCGCGGCGTGCCAGTGCGGTTTAAGAAAAAGTTATTGGCAAACAGACTTTCGTGACGGTAGTACCAAAAGCCGCTGCCGTGAAACTGTTGAGTCCCGCTCTTGATGACGACATTGATGGTGCCAGAGCTATTGCGCCCATATTCGGCCTGGTAGTTACTGGTGAGAACCTTGACCTCCGCCACCGCGTCCATGTTGGGCTGTACGTGAGAACCCGCGTTCGAACCGGTATCCTCGTCCTGCACGCCATCCAGCGCGAAATTGATGGAGGTATCACGGCCGCCGTTGATATGGACTCCACCATTCGCCGAGTTCTTTGATACGACGCGGGAGGATGCGTTCATGTCTACGATACCGGGAAGTGTGGAGACGAGGGCGACGAAATCGCGGCCCTTGATCGCAGTGTTCAGCAATTGAGTTCCGGAGATCAGTCCGGCGCGTTCACCGGATTCCGTTTGGACGGGTGTGGCTTCCGCCGTGACCTCGATGCGTTCCTGAACTTGCCCGACCTGCAGGACGATGTCGCCGACGGATCGCCGTTCATTGGCCGTCAGGTTAATGCCTTTCACCTGGGACGACCGGAAGCCGGTGGTGGATACCTCAAGACTGTACGTGCCGGGAAGTACGCTGGGGAAAACGAACACACCCGCTTCATTCGTCGTCAAAGTTTGAACGGCTTTGGTGGCTTCGTTAGTGAGGGCGACCTGGGCAGCCGGTACTACCGAGCCGGCGGAATCCTTCACTGTTCCTGTTAGAACGCTGCTGATGTTCTGCGCCAGCATCGGTATGCTAGCGAGCAATGTGACGAGCACTCCCTTTCTTAGGGTCAACATACTCTGAAAAGACCTCCGTACATACGAGCTTTCGTCAAAGATATCACTAAAAAGCGCGCGATCTCGATGCCGTTTACGTATCCGCGTGCTTAACTAATTTGTTCCTTCTTCGGATCCCAGCGAAGCGTGCGGCCCTGCCGGTAGCTGTCGACCGCCATACGGCAGGCGACAGCGACACGGAAGCCCAGGTCGAAGGGCGCGTTGGGCTCCTTGCCTGAGCGAATACAATCGACGAAATTGCGCATGTGTGGGCGTGTTCCGTCCTTGGTGTTTTCCGTCGTCGGACCCACGATTTCGACGCCGTCGGGACGGTTGGCCTTTTCAGGGACGTAGCGGATGGGCCCTCCCATTTCGCTCCCGTTGACGATGGTTCCGTCCTGGCCGAGTACATGCTCCGTGATGCCCAGGTTGCCGTTTCCAAAGCCGGAGTCCCAGGTGAACATCAGCTCGTCGCCATGCTGCATATTCGCGCTCATGATGTCGGGCACTTCGCGTCCGTCCTTCACCGCATAGATGCCGCCGACCGTCGTGGTCGCTGTCGGAATCTGCAGGTTTAGCACTTTGTACCAGAACGCCAGTTGGTGGCACATGTTCTCATAGAAGTTGCCGCCGGAGTAGTCCCAATAAAACCTCCAGTTGAGATAGCGGTTGGGATCGAACTCATGAGGTTTTGACTCTCCTTCGAATAATTTCCAAATGATGTTCTCCGTCGTCATGTCGGGAAGCACCGGACGGGCCCACATTCCTCGCCCGTGAACCCACGGGCGGAACATGTGCGAGTGAATGTAGGTGATCTTGCCGACGTAACCCGTTTTCATGAACTCCAACGCATCTGGAACCTGGCCCTGAGAACACCCCTGATGTCCGATCTGGACCGTACGTTTTCCAGCTCTTTGGTAGGCTGCGCGCATGCGTTTAGCATGATCAACCGTAAAGGCCATGGTCTTTTCCTGGTAGACGTGCTTACCAGCGTCTAGCGCAGCCACGAAGTGCTCGCAATGCAGATGCTGCGGCGTGGCAATGAGGACGGCGTCGATGCTCTTGTCTTCCAGGAGGTGGTGGTAGTCGAGATAGGTTTTAGCATCGGGCGCAAATTTCTTGGCCTCTTGAAGTCTTCTCGTATAAATGTCCGCTATGCCAGCAAATTCCGTATTCGGCGCGTCGATAGCCGCGCGCATGAGTTGCTGTCCGCGCCCGCCTGGCCCGATGATGCCCAGTCGAATTCTGTCGTTGGCTCCCAAGACGCGCGAGGGCGCCAGCAGCGTGCCGGTGGCGGCGGCCGCCACCTCTAAAAAGTTTCGCCGTGAATGCATAGTTCGCTCCCGTTGCTTTTGTTTACGCCTCACACTGACCTATCAGGAACGGTGCTCAGCTCGCCTTGCAATCAGCGCCTCGAAATTCTGCCCAGCGATTTTCGGATAACGGTCCTGCCGGAGCTTGAGAAGGCGCAACGCCTCCTTTCCGACGCGCGGATCCATTTCCGGCGCACACGTCCCGAACAGAATCTTCTCCGCGGGGAGCTCTCGCGCCGCCATCTCCACGTACTTGAAGCTGCCCACGTCCGACATGTCGAGGTAAATGTTGCGGATACCGTTTGGCGAGGTCGATGGCCTCAATGTGCGGTGACCAATTCTGGGAACAATACTGGCCGACGTGCGGGATGATGAAATCCAATCCGGGGTACGCCATCGCCGGCATGTGATAAAAATGGCCGAGCTGCTGCCATTGACCGCTCGGATAGTACATTACTGGGACGCGAAGCTGCAGGGCAATATCGAGGAGCTCACGCGTCGGAGGCCCATCGGACCGCACGCCGCGCAAGCCCATGGAGTTCACCTCGGAGGTGAGCGCCCGCGCCAGTTGGCCGGCCTCCCGCTGAGGGCTGTGCGCAGCGAAGCCAATCAGCTTACCGCTGTGTTTCTCGCAAACGCCGGCCACCAGCTTATTAGCTTCCTGGTAGGTCGAATTCCGCGGAGGCATGACACAGTACCGGTCAATACCGGCTTCCGCGCCATGCTCAAAGAGCGCGTCCAAAGTGTAGTCGACCTCCCGCTCCGGACCGTACCAGGGGACGCCGCGGCCCACGAACGCATGGCAGTCGATCACCGTCATGCCGCGCCTCCTCGATATCTGCTTAGCAGCCGCGCCATGTTGCCGCCGAGGATCATCCGCTCCTGCGCTTTCGGCAGCTTCAGCATGCGGATTTTGAAAATCTCCAGGCGGCAATCCACCTCCGGCTCATCCGACCCGAAGACGATTCGCTCGGGACCCAGTTCCTTGACAGCCAACTCGATATAACGAGTGAGCACAGCCGCGCCAGTATCCAAATAAATGTTTGTATAGCGGCGCGCCATCTCGATAGCCGCCAGGTGTTCTCTCCAGTCGCCGGAAAGATCGCTGCCCAGATGAGCCATCACGAGATCGATGTTGGGATACGCCTTCGCGACCTCGTCGAACATGGCCACGCGGCGGGGATGCCAGATGATCGGAATACCTAACTCCGCCACCGTATCCAGGACCTCCGCTGTCGGCATCACGTGCAATTTCAGCCCGCGCAATCCCAATTCACGGCATTCTCGAAGCAGCATAGCACGTATGCGGCCTTTCTCATTGAGGGGATCGTGCTTGGCGTATCCGATGAAGCGGCCGGGATATCGCGCCACAATGCGCGCCACCTCGCGATTGGGCTCTTCAAACGTGTCGTGCGAGATGGGGAAGATGCAGGCTCTATCGATGCCGGCTTCCTTGTTCCTGCGCAGGATCTCCTCCGGATCGCCGATCGTGGTCCAGGGAGAGAGTAGATCTGTGCCCGTGCCCACGTGGGTATGGCAATCTATGACTGGTGTCTCAGCGCCTTCTCCAGGCTGGGCTGCGGCGGCGGAAGCCGCTGCCGCGGCAAACAGGAAATTGCGTCTCGAATACACGCCTCTGTCCCTGATTTGTGATCCGAGATATCTAGAATCAACGGGGATTTCCATTTCTAGTGCTGCGAAGAGATTCAGTATACATCATGTGCCGTTCAGTGAAACCGGCGCGAATTGCGTCATCTAAATTCGTACCGAAGCGCAACCTGTTGGGTCAAATGAGAAAGTAACCGAAAGGAGTGAGTGCGGGAGAGCCATCGCGAGTGCCGTGAGAACTCAGCCCCGCGAGGATGATCAGATTGGTGACTTACTCAACAACAGAATTGATTGCGACCGCGGTCGCTCTCGTCAACGCCTGACTTCAAGCTGGAACTGCGCCAAGGGCACTGTCACACCGAGCAGATGAGATCCTGATTCAGTGCCTGCCAACCCTTACCGCGGTTATCGCTTCCCGGAGGAGATCATCTCCCAGTGCGTCTGTCTGTACTTCAACTTTTGTGTCAGCTTGCGAGACGTGGAGCTGATGATGGCCTCCCGGGGAGTGGAGCTCAGCTACGAAACGGTCCGGCGCTGGTGCAACAAGTTCGGGAAATCGTACGCGGACAAGCTCAGACGAAAGCCGCCGAAGCCGGGCGACAAGTGGCATCTCGACGAGGTGTTTCTGAACATCAACGGAGTGCAACATTATTTATGGAGGGCAGTCGATCAGCATGGCGCTGTGATCGATATCCTGGTCCAGCCAAAACGGGACCGCTTCGCTGCTATGCGCTTCTTTCGTCAGCTCTTGAATCGCACACGGCGACACCCGCGCGTGATCATCACGGACAAGTTTACGAAGCTATGGGGCAGCCAAACGAGTCGTACTTCCTCGCGTAGTGCACCGACAATCTCGCTACCTCAATAACCGGGCCGAGAACTCGCATCAACCTACCAGACAACGCGAGCGCCGAATGAAGCGCTTCAAATCACCCGAGCATGCGCAGCGGTTCCTGGAGGTACAGGGCATCGTGGCGCAGCACTTCCGACCCAAGCGGCACCTTCTCCGAGCAGCCAGCTATCGACGTGAACGAGACAGACGATTTCGAGTCTGGCAGGAAGTAAAGCACGCCGTCGCTGCCGCCTGAGTTGACTCCACACACGCGCGCATCTCGAGCCAATCTCCGCTTCAGCCCCGCACGTTCGTTCTCGCACCCGTAATGTGACAGCGCCGGAGCAAACCGTAAAGGACTCCGTTGCAGAATACGGACACATCGTTGTGGACAAATGCCATCACCTCCCTGCTTTTACATTTGAAAAGGTAATGCGAGAAGTTAAGGCCCGCTATGTCGTCGGTCTCACGGCAACTCCGGCACGAAAGGACGGTCACCACCCGATCATCTTCATGCAGTGTGTCCCGATTCGCTACCGCATGAAAGCACGCACGATGACTGAGTCGACACCTTTCGAGCATGTCGTTGCACCTCGCCTGACCGACTTTCAGATGCCGGGCTAGTCGACGCAGATCACGATTCAAGATGTGTACGCCGCCTTGGTCAACGATCAGGTGCGAAATAATGCAATCGCGTCGGATTTAATCCGGGCCGTGCAATGCGGCCGAAGCCCGCTACTTTTGACAGGAAGAACTGAACACTTGAGTCAGTTTGCGGAAAAGCTTTCGGGCTTGGTGAAGAACGTATTTGTTCTGAAGGGTGGTTTGGGGCGCAAACAGCGTCGTGAGATCGCGGAGCAGTTGGCTGCGGTATCAGAGAACGAACACCGAGTAATTCTCGCGACCGGCAGCTATATCGGCGAGGGCTTCGACGACGCGCGCTTGGACACGCTATTCCTCGCCATGCCGATCTCTTGGAAAGGAACGCTCCAGCAATACGTGGGACGCCTTCACCGTCTCCACGATAACAAGCGGGTGGTCGAGGTGTATGACTATGTCGATCCGAACGTCAGGATGCTCGCACGGATGTATGAGCGCCGGCTGAAGGGTTACGCGGACATGGGGTACCGGATCCTCGACTCCGGCCCGAGACAACAAGGATTGTCTCTATAGCGGTCTGCCACTTCGAATGGTGGCTGTTTAATTAACTGGCTTTCGCCTTATCCGGCATTTTTCGCTTATCGCCGATTTAGGCTGTGAGTGAAATCTCGCTGATTGCTAGGTGCTCGTCGCTGAACGCTTTCCACAGCTTTTCCACAGAAAGCATGCCAGCCTGGACTCAATTAGACCTTTCACCGAAGGCCCATAAACATTGGCTTCGGTGGAACACGTGAGGGCAATTACTCCGTTAGTGAGACTGGGCGGCCTTTAAGATTCTCTGTAAGCTATTGAAAGATGGAGCGGGAGACGGGGTTCGAACCCGCGACGTCCAGCTTGGGATTGAGCATGGCCGGGGCTGCCACAACAGGCCATGAAAACGGGCGCGCACTGGTGTAGCCTAGCGATGACGTGAGCGGATCAAGGCCGTCGTAGTTCTGGTGCCATCAGGCCCGCTTGGGGTTTTGGTCTGGACGCCCAACGCGTTATTAGCGTGGCACAACGCATTGTCGCCTCTGCCGTAAGGCGGAGAGCACGGGAAGGAAAGTCGTCGTTTCCGGGCGTCCTTCGCTCACGGCAGAGGAGGTCGTCGTGAGAATACTATACCGCCGGTGCGCCGGCCTGGACATACATAAAGATACCGTGAGCGTGTGTATTCGCATGCGTCACGGCGCGAACATTGAAATGGAGACTGCGGTGTTCGGCACCTTCACCGAGCAACTCGAGGAGTTGCGCGACTGGTTGCACCAACACAAGATTGAACAAATCGCCATGGAGTCGACCGGGGTCTATTGGATCCCGGTGTGGAATGTTCTCGAGAATGCCGGCTGCTTCTCGCTGACGCTGCTCAATCCGCAACACGTGCGCGCACTACCCGGATGCAAGACGGATCGCCGGGATGCAAATCGCATTGCAGAGTTGCTGCAATACGGATTGCTCCGGGGTAGTTTCATTCCTCCGCGCCCGGTGCGTGAGTTGCGCGACCTCACCCGCAGGCGAACCCACTTGCAGGGTGATCGTAACCGCGTCATCAACCGGATCAGCCGATTGCTGGAAACGGCCAACGTCAAGCTGGCCTCGGTGGTCAGTGACATTACCGGCAAGACCGGAACACTGATCCTGGAGCAGATCGCCCACGGCCGGACGGATCCTGAGCGATTGGTGCTACTGGCCCAGGGCAGTCTGAAGAACAAGAAGCCAGAATTGGCGCTGGCGCTCCACGGGTTCTACTCGGAGCATTTCCGCTGGTTGCTCGAAGCAGCGCTGGAGGAACTCGCGCATCTCAACCGCAAGTTGCTGGATACGGACCGGCGGATCGGCGAGTATCTGCAGCCGCACATGGAACTGATTCGCAGGCTGTGCACCATTCCGGGCGTGGAATTCACCACAGCTACCACGATCCTGGCTGAAATCGGCTTGGATATGGATCGCTTCCCGGATGCCAGCCACCTGGCCAGTTGGGCCGGGCTTTGCCCGGGCAACAACGAGAGCGCCGGAAAGAGGTTCTCCGGGCGGACGCGCAAAGGTGATCGATATTTACGCCGGATCCTGGTGCAAAGTGCCTGGTCGGTGATTCATAAGAAGGACTGCTTCCTGACGGCGTTGTTCCACCGCATCGCCACCCGTCGCGGAATGAAGAAGGCAGCCATGGCGGTAGGCCATCGCATCCTCATTATCTGCTGGAAGATCATCCGCGATGGTGGGGTTTACCGCGAACTAGGCGGCAGTCATTACGATCGCCTGCATCCGGACCGCTCGGCGCGCCGCCTCACGCGTCGACTCCAGCAACTCGGATTCGAGGTCACCATTAAACCCAAGACCGACTCACCGGCTCCGGCCAAAGCGGTTCCCCAAGCGCCCAAGCCAGCGACTGCGGGTCCAAGTCTCTGTCGCCGCTGTGCTCGGTGGGGTATTGCCTGCATTCACGCGCGAAACAGCAAAGATACACTCGCTTCCACCTCGGCCTCAGGAAACTCAGAGACTTAGGCGTGGTGTTTTCGAAGGAAAATAGAGCGACCTTGAAAATAAACAACTTATGCGTTTATGGCGTTCATCCAGACCACGTAAGGCCACCGAATTTCAACAACTTCCGAGAAAAAGCCGCTTAAGGTAGTAATGGTAGTAAACATCGGCACCCTACGTTTAGCACCCTCATTTTGACCCTCCAAAACTCGCCTTGACCACGCGCCCTGAGCGCGTCACGAGGTGATCGTTTTGTCGCAATTCCACCACTGGGGTCTCCAGTCCGCCGGGGCCATACTCCGCGGGACCTGCCCAGACCTGATCGTATCGAAACACAAGCTCAAGCAGGCAGAGCGGATTCAGCTGGTCCGGCAGAACCGGGAGCAAGCCACCCAGACGCTTTGCTTCAATTCTCGGCCGTTCGTCCTCTGCGGCTTGCCGGTTCGCCGGCTTCCGAATGATCAGTTGCTTTACGAGCGGCGAAACGGCCAATTCGTTCTTCAGGTGACCGGACACCCTGAGTTTGGCGTGCCCTTCGGGCAGGATCGACTGGTGCCGATCTTCCTGGCGACCCTTGCCGTCCAGCAGAAGAGCCAGATGATCCGGTTCCGTACCGCGGCGGAAATGCTGAAGACCTTCGGAATGCAGACCGGCGGCAAGGAATACCGGCGACTGGTCGGCGCGTTCGAGAGAGTTTTCGGTGCAACCATCTTTTTCGGAACGGACGCCCTGAAGGGGTCGGCGAAGGTCGTTCAGCGGTAGCGCTTCAACTTCATGCGTGAGGCGCAGATCTGGTACAGTCGGTCTCCAGACCAGCGGCCGATTTCCAGCGAGTTCGAGAACGTCGTCGTGCTCAGCGACGACTTCTATCAGGAGATCCTGGCCCATCCAGTCCCGAACGATCTTGAGGCGGTGAAGGTGCTTGCGGCCTCGCCGGCCATTCTGGACCTGTACATGTGGCTCAGCTATCGCAGCTTCAAGGCGAAAGGAACGGAGTCGATCCCGATCTTCGGCGACTTCGGTTTGGCGAATCAGCTGGGCTGTGTCGAATACAGCCGACCGCGGCGGTTCCGAGCCATGCTCGAGCAATGGCTGGAGACGATACGCGCGATCTGGCCGGAGTGTCCTGCACGAATTATCTCGAATGGCCAGAGTATCGAGATCCGCAAAGCAACTGCGGTCCGGGAACAGCGGCAACCGTGAAGCGATCGACCGTTCGACCCCTTTAGCGAGTCCTACGGCGCTTCCGAATCCTATATTGTAGTTGGGCAATGGGAACGCTCAACCAGCTGTACAAGTGTTGTTTCAAGTCTCCGTTGAGGGTGCCCTCCGCTTGGCAGTAGCTGCTTTGTTCAAAAACAGGAAACGGCACTTGCGGGACGGAAACTTCCTGTATAATTCCGTATCCATGCGTTTGATTGATCTTAGGACGCTCCGCGACGACTATGTTCGCACCTCTACGACATCGGAGCGCTTCTCTCGCCGGGACCTTCTTCGGGTGGCTTCATTCGCCGGCATTCGCACGGCAGTTAGTGATGTCGAGATCGAGTTTCGCCGTGATGACGGCGGTTTCGCTTTCTTCTCTGGCAACCAGGAGTGGTGGCGGGTCGACGTGCGCAGCTTTGCCGGTGTGCCCACATTGAAGGTCGAAGAAGGCCAGGACCGTATTAGCATTCTGCTCGAACGTGCGCGCTTAGCTGGCACGTCGGTGCCTGCTGGTTTTGCTTGCGAATTGCGGCGGGCAGGCAAGGACTGGGACATGCGCTTGGCCGTCGGAGCAGCCAAAGGGGTCTTTCGCTCCCGCCTCTCCTCGTGGCTACTCGGAGACGTCGCCGCCGAATTCGAATTCACGCATTCCGCATTTCTCATTGCTGGTCGCGGGTGTAGGGCGAAAACAAATGGAGCGGCCCGCTTGGTGTACCTCCCTTCGAACGCTTATCGGATCGCAAGTGATGACGCTATCGCCTTGGTCACTGATTATGTTTCCGTTCGGGGGAGCGCACTCGAACTGCATCCGGTCTCTAGAGCCGGCGAAACTTCGACCGCTGCTCGCCTCGATGGCTGTTCTTTAAGCGCCCCACTGACGTTCTCCGGCGAGATGGATTCGAGGATTGAGGCAGGTCACGCTCCGATGGTCTTCATAGAAGCCACGGAAAAATCTCTCAGGGTGCGCAGTGAACAGCCGCAAGCTTTATACGTGCCCGGTGCTGATCTGTGTGACGAGGACGGAGTACCGGTGCGGTTACCGCTGTCCCGGCTAATCGTCAGCTCAGCGCACGATCAGACGTCATCGGAGTGCCTTGCGCTCGCCACCATGGACAGTCCTCCAGTGTGGCTGCACGCAAGCGGCGCGTCGTTGCGCCTCGCCGCAGGGTAAACCGGTCGAATACTGTTGCTCGGCGGATGGAACGGCGCGGATTTCGGCTTCGGCGCCTGTGCTTGAGGCGCGCCTGCCTCTTGCTGGAGCCGAAAGCCGCATCCAACTGCCAGAAAACCCTATCTTCCGCTTATCCGGACCTGCTGCAACTACCGCCGAAATACGAAGAGACCACGATTGGATTTATTTCCCCTCACCTGAGGTTCACGTAGTCCGCGGCCGCGATCTGCTCAACTTGGGTTTCAAATTCACGAATTGCGTCCTGCGCTGGCCTCATCGGCACTGGTACCACAAGCTGTTCTTTCTTCGGCGCGCGAAACGCGGCCAGATCGTTCGAGACAACCAGGCAAAGACCCCCTCCTTCCTCACGGTTCAATTTCCTCCACAGCATGTATCTGAACAGGCTTACTATGAAGCGACCTCGATTGCCGGCGGGGCTGAACGTTTACCGGAGCCCGGAGTGGCGCAGGCCCGCCTCTCGGATCGCTCACGATTAGTATTCCGGCTACCCGAAAACATAGACCTGCCCTTCATTCTTGAGAGTCTGCTCGACTGGTCCGGTTGGGAACCAAGCGTCGTGCCCTGGGCGCTGCCGCCGGGCCAGATACCCCCTGCCCCGCCGACGGGTCAGCCCGACCCGTACGCGCAGCAGGGGCCTGGCGAGTTGGAAACGTCAATCGAGTTTCCGTACAAGTTGATCCTCTCGCCGCACGCGCTGTCCGGATGGGCGCACAAGGAGTTGCCGGTCGAACACCGGGGGAAATCCCCCGATGCAAGGCCGGTCGATTGGGTTGAACTCTGGCACACCCGTCTAAGTGCACGAGCCGCCGGACGGATTGACGAAGCCAACGTTGACCTGCGCGCATTGCGCGCCGTTTGGGCGCGCGGCCCTGGCGCCGGCCGTCCTCCTTCAGATACCTGCACTCCTACTGGACCACCAGACATTCAGCGCCAGGAGGGCTTCCGGACCTCAATGGACGCCGATGACCGGTACGAGATCATCAAGCTCAGTTCAGGCTTCCGCGTTCCGAACCTCGCGCCGGAACCGATTCGGGCATCGCGGCTCCACCTGACTTCGTTAGGGGCGTCGGGAGATCTCACGGCCGCATTTCCGGAACACACCAGCTTCTCGGTGCGGGAGTGGCGCCACACGGCAACGCTCGGACGCGATCAGTACGTGCGCATTGTCTATGGAGGTTATCTCTATCCCTGGGGCCACCGGGCAAATTTGATTCAAATTACAGAGCGCAAGTTCCAGCGAAGCAAAAGCGGTGAACCCATCATCGCCCTTCTCCGGCAAAGCCGCTTCATCACCATCGAACAGAAGACGCACAACTACCGGGACACTGGCGTCATTGATCAGCAGGGGCGATCGATCGACAACATGATGCCGCTGCCTGCAATAGAAATCCTGACACTGCAGACACCCCGCCTTGACGACTTCGGTGCAACCGATCTGCTCCGAGACCGGCGCGCCTTCTGGCCCAAAGTGGACACGGAGGTCTTTCGCTTCGATTTCCGGAGTTCCGATCTTGGCGGCAAGGAACAGTACTTCTCCTGCCCAGCGATCTTTGTTCAATACCGCTGCATGTTCGACCGGGGCTTTATGGAGATCGTTAGGACGCAATGGAATGCCAGCCCGCATGCGGATTGCCCTTTTCACTATCAGGAAATAGCTTTTGCACCGCCCGAGCATGCCGGTCAGACGGACTTGCAGGCGGCGAGCATCCGATTCGGAACCGAGTATGCCAACGAGCCGCAGGCGGCACTGCGCGATCCAAATCTACTGGCGGCACTCTCACCATCTGCTGGGCTGCTCTCCCCTCCACAGCCGGGTTGCGAAGTACCCGCGCCTCATCCCGCACCACGACGCGCGCCGGCTCGCCTGTATGCGCGCAGCGCACAGGTCAGGGTGCCCGCCGCTGCGGCTATCTCCCCGCAGGCGGCACGCGATGTCAAATTTGAGTGGGATGATACGTACGCCAAGAGCGGCTTTGCTCCGGCGGTAAATATCGGCCAGGTGTTCGGTAAATTTCCGCAGCTCAATGCGCCGGAGCTCCAACTGCCTGAAGCGCGAGTTCCGGGTTTGTTCCGCCCGGATTTTCGGCTCGACGGACTGTCTCGCCGCTTTGGTTCGATTGGTGACATCAGCTCAGTCCAGAGCGGTTCATTTGATCCGTCGAAATTCTTCAATCTTGGCTCGTCGAAGCTCTTCGGCATCTTGAGCTTCTCCGATCTTCTGCCGACTACAGCAGCGTTAGCGGGGCTCGATAAGATTCCCCAGACAAATACGCGAACCTATTACGACAACAACGGCCTACCAGAGCGAGTAGAAAGCCGTATGGAATGGCGGTGCCCGCTGCGGGACAGCGGTCCCGGGTTCGCGAAGTTCATCCCGCGCGGCGCAAGCAGCGCGCTCTCAATGGAATTACGGCTCGAGAGTTCGTTGCGCGGCGGCGGTTCGAGTTCGAGCTTCATGGAGAGATTCGATCGTTTCAACTGATCCTAGGTGACGCAATTGAACTCACGTTCGATTCGATCTCATTCCGAAGTACTGACGGACGAAAGCCTGACATCGACATTAGCCTTTCAAAAGTCGACTTTCGCGGTGCCCTGAGCTTTGTCGCGAAACTCGCCGACATGCTGCCCAAGAGTCTTTTCGGTGAGCAGGGCCCAAAGCTGACGTTTTCCCCGGGCGCCATCACGGTGACGATGTCGCTCAGGCTGCCTAACATCGGCTTTGGCGTCTTCTCGCTTCTGAATTTGCGTTTTCTTTCGAGCCTTGTCCTGCCACTGCTTCCGGGCAAGGAGCTGATGCTCCGCTTTGCATTCGGCGAAGCGAGCGACCCCTTTCTCGTTGCGGTGACGATTTTCGGTGGCGGCGGCCACGTCGTGGTCGGATTCAACGGAAGGGGCATTCGCGAGTTCGATTGTTCAATCGCCTTTGGCGGAGTGCTCAGCATCGACCTCGCCGTAGCCAGCGGTTCTGCGTACCTGTTAGCAGGTTTCCGGATTCAGTACTTCGAGGGGAAAACGACCTGGTCTGCGTTCATCCGCGCCGGAGGATCGGTCACAGTGCTTTCGATCCTGACGGTTTCGGTCGAGTTTAATATGGCGCTCTTGTACACGGAGGGCGAGAGCGATGTAAGAGGCCGGTGTGAGGTCATTGTGAGCATCCGCCTCCTCTTTTTCTCGCGTGACGTGACACTGACCATGGAACGGCGGTTCCCGATCGGCATCGGCGGGGGCGGAAGGCGCTTCGTCGCAGATGCCGAGCGACTGCGAATGGAACCGCTCGAACAGGCGGACTTCGGCCGCACCATCTCTCACGACAACTGGATTTCATATTGCGAGGCGTTCGCCTAATGATCACGAACCTCACCTTTACCTGCCTCCCCGTCGGCTTCGCGGGCGAGAGTCTTCGAATCGCGGCAGTCGCCGACCCAGAGCTGATTGCCGAAGCACACGAGGACGTAGTCGATCTCTCGCAAACAGCGATCGGCCGATGGCCCGAAGTCGTGGCCGGCTTCGGTTTTAAGCTGCACTTCGCAAAGGCGGACCAGGGGCTGCAAGTCCACATGCTCGCGCTACCCGGGGGTCCCGAGGAAGGCAAGACGCTGTGGCGCGATCTGCTCGGGGCGAACTTCCATGCCTGCCGACTTGGATCCGATCGTGAAAGGCGCCTTACAACGAGTTCCATTGCCGCACTTGGCGCAAGCTCATTGACGTACGACGCCGGCGCGGTCCGAAAAGATGTTGAAGATCTTTTTCGGAGCTTCGAATTCACACCGCAGTCCGGAGAGCCTCACCCGCTCTTTGCAGGGTCGAGTGCAGTTCAGGCGGGCGAGCCCGAACCAGTGGACGAAAGGCAGCCTACTGCGGCGAGCGTGCTCGCTGGGTTCACCAGACTCGTCGGCGGAGTGCCGCAACTGCGAGCGGACGCGGCCGCATTTCTTTTCGCGACGGCTCCATCAAGAGTCCTTTCCGGCCCGATCTTTGATGTCCGACCCTTTTGGAACCGCAAAGAAAGCGAGATTCAGGCCCTTAGCGTCAGTCCCAAGCCGCCGGCCAGCTTCCATGAAGTGATCGGGCACCTGGGTTGTTACCCGGCAATCATGCGCCGTGTCGGGCTGATCCTTGAGTTTGAGGTTCCCCTATCCGGTTTGTCACCGACTGCGGACCGAATTTGGATCGAGGCGGGGGCGCCTGTCGGGCAGAAAATTCAGGTGGCTCCAGCTCCCCACACCGCTGTGGTCATCGACCGCCCTCGAAGACGCTTTTTCACGCCATCGCGGCCAGAGTCGCCGGAGCTAGCGCAAGGCATGCTGCCGCTCGAGAACGGCGAGCATTACAACCTGATGCAGACAGACCTCGACAGCGCGGCTTTGGCTTTGGAAGCGTATGTGAAACAACTTCATGATCTCTTGCAGAGCGAGTCCGCGCCACCCTTACCACCGAGTCTACATACTTCAGGGCTCTGGGTAGCGAACAAAGGTCGCAAGCAGAAAACAATTCAGGATCAGGGCGCCCACGCCTCTTTAACGAAGCGAGTGGCGGTTCAGGAACTGCTTTACGCAGAGGACGTCGTGGCCGGCTATCGCGTTGACGTGTGGCAGAAATCTAGCGGCAAATGGCGTTCACTCTTGGCGCGCCGCGTGCGGTGCGGCGGGATCGATTTTGCACCTGATGAAGGCTGGGCAGGCGACAGTTTCACCGTACAAGGCAAGGAAGCGTTCGTGCATGAATCGTTGTTTCTCTGGGGCGGATGGAGTCTGGCTGCACCGCGTCCGGGCAAAGTGCTCGGTAAAGACGGCCGACTGCACGCCGCGGCCGCAGACGAGACGCTTAGAGGCATCCGGATCAAAGCGCTGGAGTTGCCGACATTGCGCTTTGGAGATGAGTATCGCGTGCGAGCACACGGAGCCGATTTGGCCGGAGGCAATATGGCTACGGCTCAGAGCGGACCGCTAGAGGACGACAATGTTCACACCGCACCGGCTTCGAACAAGAGCTTAGTCTACAGACGTCTCGAGCCCGTTCCTTCGCCGATTCTCCTACCTCGTGAGGACTTAGCCGACTACCCCGGCGAGGGAGTCGATATCATCGTTTACCGCGACACCGACAGAAACCGGAAACCGGAACGTCACGTGGCCCCGCCTCGCGCTTCGATCACGCTGGCCGAGGCACACGGAATGTTCGATCGACAGAGCCGGCCGGATCCGAATCTGTATGAAGATCGCGCAGCGAGATGCAAGTGAGAGCGGCGGCAAAGATATCGGCGGCATTTATCCCGCTCAGCATCTCGATCTGCCATGGATTCCGGATCCCATGTCTGGTGGATTCCGAATCTCTGAGCTGCCCGGAATTGAACGCTCAGTGTGCCTTTGGGGCGGATCGGGGATGCGGCGAAACTCCTGGCGGCTGCGCTTGGTGCCCTTAGATGAAGGCGAAAAACCGGCGTCCGAAGTAGACCGGGACCGTCGAGTAATAACCGTCTCGCTTCCGCCCGGAGCGCAGGTCTGGACCCGCATCTCATCGACATTCCACGATTCTGGAGCCCTGGAGAAGATGGGCGTCTGGAATCTGCTCGACCCTGCTAAGAGACCGAAACCGGAAGAAGCCCGAGACGGGCTCTTGCCACTGCTAACTCCGGCCCGCACTGTGCGCCTTCTGCACGCGACTCGACGCCCCGCGCTTGATCCCGTTGTGAAGGTTGAAACCTCCAAGGATGAGAACCGATTTGGTCAAAAGCAACTTCTTGAACGGGCCCCGCAGCAGGCTGAAGCTCTCCTGCGAGGGGAAGTCAGCGTTCACGTGCGCACCACCGAGCGCGTATCGCTCTCAATGATCCGCTACGATTGCGTCGACAATCCAGACCTTCCGGAGCCTTCACCCGAGACGGCTGTAGCCGTGCCTGTGACAGAGATGCAATTGCCCTATGGCGACGATCTCGAGGCACCACTGAAACAGGGCGACGAGTCCTTCGTGCATCTCCACTTTTCGAATACGGCTTACAAACGCGTGAAGTTTTACGCGGTCGCAGCAGCTCGGTACGCAGATAACTTTCCGCAAAAGGACAGGACCGCGCAGAAGTCCACCCGCCGCACAGGCGAAGAGAGGTTCCAGGAAGTCCATGTGCTTAGTTCGGACCGTCCGCCTGCCCCTGCGCTCGTCTATGTTGTACCCGCCTTCGGCTGGCGCGAACCAGAGCCGGAGAACGGAAGAGTATCCCGGGAGCGCTTTGGCGGAGGCCTGCGCATCTACCTTGCCCGGCCCTGGTTCACATCCGGTTGCGCCGAACGGCTTGCCTGTGTGGTGCTGCCAGACGGCGGAACCTCTTACAAACCACCCGACCCGCGACTTCCCTACGAAGAGCTCGAACCCCGGTTGCAGTCCCAGTTCTGTCAGTGGGGAATGGATCCTCTGTGGCAAACGGAGAAGATCGTCAATCCGATCTCAATCTCGAACTTCGTCAACCGGTCAAGCAGCGCTACGGGGCTCGTCTTGGATGGTACGCCTATTGGATGCGAGCCACCTTCGGCCACGCTAATCCACTGGTATACGTTTAACGGCAATGTCAATGATCAAGTCGGAAATGTTCATGGAATATTGAGCGCTGGTGCCAGCGCAAATGCAGGACTGCTTTCGCTGAATGGTACCGGAGCCTACGTCGAATTTCCGAGCCATATCGTCCCACAGAGTGGCAGTTACTCTGTGGCCCTATTTGCTAGAGAGGCCGTAGGGACGCCCGCGGTAAACCAATTTGTCGAACTCATATCGCAGGGACTTTCAGGCGGCCCGGGTTCTTATTTGGGGCACACCCCCAACCACGGGATTCGGGCCAGCGACGCTTGGCTCACGGAAGTAAAGTTTCCAACAGACGGGAACGAGCACCATTACGCTCTTGTCGTCGACGCCTCGAAAAACCAAGCACAGCTATTTATAGACGGCATGTTGAAGGCGACTCATCCCGCATTCAACACTGCATCTGGCGGATCCCATACAAGGTTGGGGAGGCAGTTCCAGCCGTACGGCGAGTTCTTCCGTGGAAGCATGTCGGATGTCCGAATCTACTCCGGGGCGCTGACCCCGTGCGAAGTTGCAAAGCTTGGCGGTCTGCCGCAGGCTTCGGCGGCACTCTACGATCTCACGATTGAAGATAACTACGACAAGGAGCGTCGGCTGTGGTTCGTGGACGTTCAGATCGATGCGGGCGCCACGTATAGTCCTTTCGTGCGCCTCGCGCTCGCGCGATATCAGCCGATGTCGAAAGCGGGCTTGGAGCTTTCGCGGGTCGTACTTGCCGACATACACTCGCTTCTTTCTGGGCGTCGCGCTGTGGTGCATCGCGATAAGGATAAACACCGTATAACGGTGCAGGTCTTCGGCTCTGCTGGGTCCACGCCATCGAAGAACGGCTTAAGCAGGCAGTTCGAACTATTCGTCGAGCGCAAGGCCGGGAAAGAGTTCGGCGGCTGGATCAGCGTTTCTGATGCAGCCGTTAGTGAGATCCAAGCCCCGCCGGGTCTGCTCTGGTCCGGTGCAGTGAATTTGAAGAAGGAGAAGTTCGGTCACTCGCATCGCGTCCTCATACGCGAATACGAAGTGTTCGGACCGGGAGATGCCAACCGCCGGTTAATCTACGCGGATGAGATCCAGATATGAAACGACGATCATGGATGATAGTGGTTTTTGGAGTTGCGGCTATATACGTTCCAGCCGCGGCCTACGATACGGGGCATCATCGAGATCTGACCGTGCTTGCCCTCCGCGCTGAAGGATTCACGGCAGCCGCGGCGGATATCGCCGCACTTCAGAACTGGGTGACCGATTTCTATGCGGGGCACAGTGTCATCCCCGAAGAGGTCCCCTCTTTGGGAGCGACGGTGCGGTCTTCGCTTCTGCCCTATGCGTTCATAGTCGATCAGACAGAGAAGCTCCATTTCGACAATTTACGCGGGCCCGAGTCCGTCCAGAAGTATTGGGAGCGACTCACCTTCAATATGAAATGCGCCGTATTCGCGGAGGCCGGCAATCGCACTCTGTTGCCAGCATGTCCCCCCTTTTCCGCAAGCCGTGCGGGCAGGACTGACGTCGATCCCGTTGCTTTTCTAACTCTGCTGGGAATCAGCCTGCATGCGGTGCAGGACTTCTATTCGCATTCCAACTGGGTGGAGATCTTGCAGTCCGAACAGAAACTGCCCCCGGCCCGTTTTCATACTCTGACGTGGTTCGATTACATCCGCCATAGCCCAACGTGTCACCGCCGGTGCAAAAATCCCCATAGTACCGGTTGAAAATTCCCCCACCCCTATGGCCGGCGGTAAAGCTCCCCGACTCTGGAAACAGAGGAGGGCGACACCTGTTCAGAGGAAAAGACGTGCAAGAGATGAACGAGCTCAAACGGGAAGGATTGAGCATCCGAGCCATCAGCGAGCTGACTGGCTATGACCGTAAAACGATCCGAAAGTATCTATTGGCTCCCGCCGCCCGGCCAGTTTACCGGGCCAGACCAGCGGTGGCGAGCAAACTGGAACCGTTCAAACCATACCTGGAGCAGCGGCTGCAGGCCGGGGTGTGGAACGCGCAAGTGCTGCTGCGGGAATTACGGATGCGGAATTACAGCGGCGGCTACACGATATTGACGGACTGGCTGCGGCCCCGGCGGGAAGCGGCGGCAGTAGTAGCGGTACGGCGCTTCGAGACCGCGCCGGGAAAACAGGCGCAGGTGGACTGGGGATATCTGGGCTCGCTCACTGAAAACGAAAGAACCCACGTGCTGTGGGGCTTTACCATGACGTTGGGCTACAGCCGGACGATGATGGCTCGTGCCGGACTGGATCAGAAACTGGGGACGCTGCTGCGCATGCACGAGGCCGCGTTCAACGAATGGGGCGGGGTTCCTGAAGAAATTCTATATGACCGGATGAGGACAGTTTGGACCGGCACCGACGAGCGCGGCGAGATCGTGTGGAACTCGGTGTTTCTGGATTTCGCGCGGTATTGGGGCTTCACGCCTCGGCTGTGCCGGGCTTACCGGGCGCAAACCAAAGGCAAAGTGGAGTCAGGGGTGAAGTACGTGCGGCGGAACTTCCTGTGTGGGCTGCAAGGACGCGAGCCAGCCCATCTGGAAGACTTGAATGCGGAGTTGCGGCGGTGGGTGGCGGAGGTGGCTAACCAGCGGGTACACGGGACCACGCGTGAACCGGTAAGCGTGCGATGGAGTGAGGAGCAGCTCCAGCTTCACCCGGTCAACGGCCGCCTGCCGCATCCCTACCTGGACGACGAGCAGCGCAAGGTGGCGCGCCACGCCTACGTATCTTGGCAGGGCAGCCGGTACTCAGTTCCCTGGAAGTATGCGGGCAAACTAGTGTGGGTGCGCCAGCAGGGCGGCGATATCGAAGTACGCTACGGCTGGGAATGCATTGCCACTCATGCCCAGGCGGTGGGACGGCATCACATCGTGACCGTAAGCCAACATCACGCGGGCATTCCGCTGTCCAATAAAAATGCGGGCAAAACGCTGATCCATATCCAGCAAAGCGCGCCGGTAGTGGAGCATCGCCCGCTGGACGCCTATGAAACCGTGGCTCTGGAAGGTGCGCGATGACGCCCTTGGAAAAGCTGCGCAGCACCCTGGCGGCGTTAAGTCTCACAGCCGTTGACGCCCGTCTGGAAACTCTGCTGGAAAGCGCCGCCAAACAAGAGCCTGCCTACGCCGATTTCCTGCTGGAGGTGGTGAGCGCGGAAGCCGATGCGCGCCGCCAGCGGTATCTCAAGACGCGGCTGCAACTGGCGCATCTGCCATACCTGAAAACCTTCGACCAGTTCGACTTTGCTTTTCAGCCGTCCATTGATGAGCGGCAGATCCGTGAACTGCGCACCCTGCGATTCGTGCATGAAGCTTCCAATGTGATCCTGCTGGGTCCGCCCGGGGTGGGCAAGACCCACTTGGCCGTCGCTCTGGCCGAAACCGCCATTCAGTCCGGGCAAGCCGCCTACTTTATGACGGCGCACGATCTGGTGACCGATCTCGGGCGCGCTTACCGGGAAGGGCGCCTGGACCGCAGGCTGCGCATCTATCTGGCTCCCAAGCTACTGGTGGGTTGACGAAATGGGATACCTGCCGCTGGACGAGATGGGCGCGACCATCTTCTTCCAACTGGTGAGCGCCCGCTACGAACGGGGCAGCATCATTCTGACTTCTAACAAGAGCTACGGTGAATGGGGCTCCATCTTCGGCGACCCCATTATCGCCACCGCCATCCTCGACCGGCTGCTGCATCACTCCACCACGGTGAATATTCGAGGGGAAAGCTACCGGCTCAAGGAACGCCGCAAAGCCGGTCTGCTCCCATTACCGCAACAGCAACAAGCGGACTCGGCGGCTGTCCCCCATAGCCGGACCAAGCAGAAGTCGTTGTGAGTTTTTTAAGGCATGGGCAGATCTATCCATCCGATGTGTGATTCAAGCCGCGGGGCGAAGCCGTTTTGCCGCTCCGCCCCGCGCCTCATCGTCTGGATGAGTCTGCAGCCAGCTATTCCTTGGCGGGGTGCACTCCTGCAGAGCCCGCCTCCGCTTCACCGGCCGGTTTCCATATTGAATGTGACGGCTGGAAATGTAAACCACCACCTAGCCGGGGCTGGGGAATTTTCGACCGGTACAATGGGGAATTTTCAACCGGAGTTGACAAACGCCCGGACGGCCATTCAACCGGCTCAGAACTGGCGCCTATGGCGGCGGTGCCCCCAAGGACCCAAATCACCACGACGAAATGAGTCACGACAGCTACAGCAGGCCGAATTGGGATAGGTCTTTCGTGTTGGCCTATATCGCTTCCCGTCAATGGATTTACCAAGTGGGACTTTGGGCCGAAGAGGCTAAGCATGGGTGTTGGGAGAACTGCATAAAGCAGTATTCAATTCCGACGCCCGAGATGGCTAGCGTCGAGCTGAGTCAGGGACTGGATTCGGCATTCGCCGTGTCGTCGGTGCTTGGCAAATGGAAAGGCCCTGGCAGCGCCTCGTATCCCAATGCGCCCGGGGCTTTTGCGACATTTCTCAAGTCAGACTCGCGCTACCGGGACGAGTTTTCGAGAAAGTACCTGTTCCTGCACCTGACCAATGGGCTTGAACTCGCAGAACTGAACAGTTCAGGCTCTGGGCATTTGCCGCAGATTCCTCTAGCTGAGCACCCGATCGACCCGAAAGAACACGGTATCCGGCTCCGTACGACCTTCGTCCGCAATGCTACCCGGGCCGCAGTCCCGGGGCGATCGTCAGAGGAGGACGAGTTGACGGCCGGGGGCGTGAGAGCACGGGTGTCCGCCGGATCTGGCCCCGACCGGGTGTGGTTTGAAGAAGTCACCTTTCCCAACGGAGACGGGAACGTTAAACCCCGTGGCAAAACGCTCTTTTTCACGAAAGATACCGCTACTCCAATCGAGTACGAATTGAGCTACCGGTCGCCTTTGACGCTGGCTTACACTACGCTGGACCTCCACACGAACCCGGCGTCCGAGACGTTCGATTTCGTGTATCAAGTTCCTCCCCCGCCAGGCGTTCCTGGATGCAAGATCGGCGAAGACGTTCTGGTCTGCACTGCAGAGAAGCCGCAGACTCAGCAGGGTCCATGCCCACCCGCGGTGCCCTGCCGACGCCCGGGCCAGCGCGACCCCAATGTCAACTTCGTGACGTATTGGCTCGAGCCTCTGTTTCTGGAGCCTGCGACTGTGCCCTCTCGACGCTAAAGCGTTCTTACCGGGAGGACGGTAAGCGTGCGGTTGAATCGCAATCGGACGCTTCCCCTCGCGCCAGCGCGACCTGCTGATCTGTTGCCGAAACGCAAGACGGAGTTCCATTTAATGGGAGCATCCATTTAAGCCTCCAAACCATCCTTGACACCTTGACGTTATGGCTGCAGAACATCTGACGAACTCGAACAAACTTGGCGGCAACCTTCACGCGCCCCGACTCCAGACTGGCGCCGCATCGAATGGTATATGGGGCCATGCAGTGAGTTCGCTCACCTGATTTGAGCAGCGTGTCCCGCAGCGGCGCTTGCACCAGGACGCAGGCGTCCAGCACCGCGAGAAAATCGGCGGTCACTCGTCTTCGGCCCCTCGGGAGGGACGATTTTGTCGTACGTGCCAGCCTTCATCTCAGCTCGCGCCATGTTATTGATCGCCTCATGGCGGGCGGCATCGCGCCGGCGCTTGTAGTCGAGGAGATCGCGCAAGTAAATCCTGTGATGGGAACCGACCATGTGGAAGGGCATATCGCCGTTTTCCAACAGCCGAACTAGAAATGGCCGGGAGACCCCGAGGATGTTCGCTGCCCGCTGCGTGGTGAGTTGCTGATGCTCCGGAACGATCGAGACTGCCTTACCAGCCTGCAAGTTCCTCAGAAGCGGGGCGCCCGCGTGGGCGGGACCAACGGGAAAGGAACCTTGGCGTGAGTTTGGCGAGTGGAGGACAACACTAGAAAGACTCAGTCAACGGAAGTAGGCCGGAATTACAGTGGTGCTTTCAAACCCGATCAAAAGCGTGGTCCCAAGTCCCGTGCACCAAACAGTGGTTACGGTCCGGAGCACCATCCGGACGGATTCCGATTAGAAGAGTACCTTTTCTTGCGCGGCTTGGCCGGTTGTCTGAGCGAAAGGAATAGCAGTGTCCAAGAAAACACGCCAGCAAGAGATTCGCGGCATCGGAGGCCCAGCACCAGCCAAAAGTAAGCGGAACAAACAACCTAACCGGTCGGGCCAACCGGATCGTACGGTGTTTGAGCCGAATGCGGCTGGCATCGACATCGGGGCCAGGGAGATCTACGTGGCCGTGCCGCCGGAGCGGGATGAGCATCCCGTCCGGAAGTGCGAAACATTCACTGAAGATCTGCACCAAATGGCCGAGTGGCTGGTGCGTTGCGGCATTACCACGGCGGCCATGGAATCCACCGGCGTGTACTGGATTCCGGTGTACGACGTGCTGGAGCAACACGGTATCCAGCCATGTCTGGTGAATCCGCGAAACATGAAGAACGTGCCGGGAAAACGCACTGATTTTCATGAGTGCCAGTGGATCCAGCATCTGCATTCCTTGGGCCTGTTACATTCGGCGTTCCGGCCGGATGGCGCGGTCTGCGCAGTACGGTCGCTGATGCGGCATCGCAACGACCTGGTCATGATGGCGAGCGAGCACATCCAGCATATGCAAAAAGCGCTGACCCAGATGAACGTGCAGTTCCAACACGTCATCAACGACATCACAGGCTTGACAGGGTTGGCGATCTTGGATGCCATCCTGGCAGGTGAGCGGGATGCGGCGGTGTTGGCCAAGTTGCGGGATCCACGCATTCAGGCCGATGAAGATACGATTCGGAAATCGCTGGAGGGAAACTGGCGGGCCGAACATATCCTGGCCCTTAAACAAAGGTTGTGGCTCTATCGAAGCCATCGTGACTTGATCAACGAGTGCGACCAGGAAATCGAAAAGCTGGTTGCGGCCTTCGAGCCAAGAGTGGATCCCGATAAAAAGCCGATACCCGAAGATCGCAAGCAGAAGCAGCGAAAACGCAAGAAGAAGAGCGGGCATCCGGATTTCGACATACGCGCCGAGGCGTACAAGCTGTTCGGCGTGGATCTCACCCAGATTCCCGGGCTGATGACGTTAGTCTTCATGCTGTTCAGCGAAGTGGGACGAGACATGTCTCGATGGCCTAGCGCCGCACATTTCGTCTCCTGGCTTGGACTGTGCCCCGACAACGACATCAGCGGAGGAAAGGTGTTGTGGCGCGGTGCCCGCCGGACCAAGAACCGCGCCGGGACTCTGTTCCGATTGGCGGCGCACTCCTTGCATCGCGATCAGACGCCGATGGGCGACTATCTGCGCCGCATGAAAGCCAAACTGGGCCCGGCCGCAGCCACGACCGCAACCGCGCATAAGATCGCCATCATCTTCTACACGATGGTGAAGCAACAAGTCGAGTACGACGCCTCATTGTGGGCCAAACGAGATCAGATGCGCGAGAAACGGATTGAGGCCAGGCTGCAAAAACAGGCGGCCCAGCGCGGCTACAAACTTGTGCCCCTGGAGCCTGCTGCGTAACTCACTGACAACTCAGCCCCGCAGTAGAG
>CAWKLV010000003.1:0-17749 GCA_963850575.1 uncultured Acidobacteriota bacterium
ATCAGTAATCGTCGTTGGCGAACCGCTGTAGAACCTCGCGGATGTCCTCTGCTGTCATTTGGTCCGGCTGCAGACGCTCCGCCAACCCAATTACCTGGACGGAACAGTGTGGCCGTAATCTGTGAGCGATCACCAGGCTCGCCTTCCGGCCAGTCGAATCGCCGTCTAACAGGAGAATCACGCGACGGAATCGATTCAGCAGGATTTGGCGCTGGGGTTCGTAAAGAGCCGATCCCATGAGTGCCACGACCGACCGAATGCCAGCCTGATGCACTGTCATACAGTCGAAGAAGCCCTCTACCACCACGACTGAGTTGTACGCTTCAGCCGCGGCTCGATGCATGTTGAAAAGAATCTCCGACTTGAGGAAGCCCGGTGGAACCCGATACCGTGGTTGAGTGTGGTGATCCACGGAGCGTCCGCTATACGCAATCAGTTCGCCGGAAGCATTGTGGATGGGAATCACCAATCGCCCGTGCATCAGCCCCGGCCCCGCATACAAACCCACGCCAAACTCCATCGCCGTCTTTTCTGCGATCCCGCGCTGGGCCAGATAGGGATGCGAATAGTCGATGCCAGTCAGCTTGAACTTCAGCGGCGCAGTGAATCTTTTTCTTTCCGTAACCAGTGTTTTCTGATTCGGTGTCACTGACAAGCTCGTCATCGCTTGCAGTCTCCGAGCTGCTTCGAACAAAGTACAGCCTTCCATCGCAGCAACAAAGTCCAACACCGTTCCACCGGCACCGCAAGCAAAACAGTGGAAGATATTGCGATCGAGATTTACATGAAAGGCGTCCTGTCCGTCGCCGCCATGCATCGGACAGCATCCCCGATATTGGTCTTTTCCGCTCCTTTGCAGCTCCACGTGGTAGTGCCGGAGCAGAGACTCCAGCGTTACCCTGCTTTTGATCGATTGGAAGTCCAGTCCGCTGATCATGGAAGGACCCCTTCGGAATCGGTAGCCGCGACGCCGGCCGAGCATGATTCCTCATCCACTGCCGCTTCGGACTCAACACCGAGCACCAACTGGCGTGCAATCTCACTACGCCACTGTTTGACCCGGCGTTGGAGAGTTCGCAGTTGCCCAGGCGGGAAAGTGCCAGGCATACTTTCCTGCAAACGGAGAAACAGATCTTTGGCATTGGCGTCGGGCTGTTCGTTGAGCCACTGCTGAACCTGTGGCCAGACTGCGTCAAACGGGTCCGTGCGGGTGCGCCAGGTTCGCGGCCCACTGCTGCTCTTGCGATGCGTTGGACGCACTTCGCCATCGCGCCACACCGTCGAAAGACTGGCCACGAAACCACTCAGTTCCTGGCCCACTGGAAGAGCTTCGACGTTGGCCACACCCACTTCACGTTGCGCCAGCACTCATTGGGCTTCTCGAATGCCGCTCAATAATCGCACCGTTGTAGTGCGCCGAGCCGATGCTCATCGTTCCCGTGACGTGCAGCTTTTCCAGGAACGGGCGATGCTCTGGCGGCACCACGATATGCGCGCGCATCACCGTTGGCCCACTCATGAATGGCTCGGCGGGCTTCATCATCAGGCGCATGAAATCGTCGATGCGGGCCTGCCGGACTTGAGCGTCCAGCGTCACTGTTTTCCCGTGCTCGCCGGGTTTGGAAACAATTCCGCCGTTAGCCACGATGGTTGAATGGGCGAGATGGATGTTGGCGGGGTGCAGCATTGTGTCGCCGTTCATGCCGTCAACCGTCGCAAAGAAATCGGCATGAAGGGGAAGGGGGTGTTCGCCGATTCTCAACGTGAAATTCGGGACGTCGGCATTACCGGTCACCTCAATGTGGTTCAATGCACCGGCGAACTTTCCGCGTGAAGAGAGTGTGCCTCGCAGGGCCTGGAAGATACCCAGATCCGCCTTTTCGAGCTGATACGCGCCGGACAGCGGAATGCTTCCGGGATCCCCAGAGTGCCACGGTCCCACAGTGCCCGAAGCAGTTACGCGCCCCGGCGGCTTGGGATTCTTCAGGTCCAACTGATACTTCATAGCCATGTCGCGAGCGACTGGCTCGAGCATCAGGCGATGGACTTCGAATGCTAATGGTTCACCGCCCGCTTCCTTCGGCAATATGCGAAGGACCGAGTCGTCGGCAATCAATTCGTCGATCTTGGTCTCGTTCTGACTCTCGGACTGCTGCGCGTTCCTGCCCTTGTTACGGTCGGGCGGTATCGAGACCACAAGTCCTTCAACGCTTACGCGGCTGAAGTGACGAGAGTGGCCGAACATTCCAAAGACGCCGGCGTGCAGGGTAAGGCGGCGCAACTGAGCGAGGGGTGGCACGTCCGTTCGGCCGCCGTATCGCGCGGCGATGTCTTCCGCAACGATCCGGACTTGAGGAGTGAAAGACAGTGACACCTTTCGGATTGTCACTTCACTGTGGAAAGCGCCACTGAGCGAGCGGATAAGGTCGCGCTTGGCCTTGGGCGCCAGCAGCGGACCAATGATCAGGGAGCCAACGACCAGGATTACGACTAAAGGGCCGAGCGCAGTCAGCGCCCATCGCCAGCCCTTGGAAAGCTGGTCCTTGTCCTGCTTCGCGCGGCTCGCGGCGTCTCGCCTGTTCACGTTTTATGTGACTCGCGGGCTCGGGTCCGGTTTCATAGCCGGCCCGTCCAGTAGGAAGTTCGGCGTGTCGGCTATCTCCCGGAAAGCGAACCCACTCCCGTACGAGACGCTCGACTATTTGGTTCGGGACGTGTGGGGGCCGGTCAGTCCGGAGCGTGTCCCTGGTCTCATCGGCTTTGAGCGCTTGAGGCCTCGGTAAGTACACGTACTCGATCTTGGACCAGAAAGCGAGCATCGCTGCTGAACGGTTGCTGAAACCACCAGGCAGCATCGTGCCATTCGGCGTCGTAGTACAGCGCACCGGCAACGTCGTCCGAGTTCGCCGGTCCGCTTCAGCTCCGAGATCACCTTCGGATAGGATGGATTCCCATCCACGTTGATCACCCGTGGGCGTGGGTGACCAACTGACCGAAATGCCTTTTGGAAGAAGCGCTTCGCAGCTCCTGGTCGCGGCTGGCCGACAGCAGAAAGTCACTCGTCGCAACCGTGGAGTCCACTGCTCTATATAAATAGGTCCATCTGCCGGCAACCCGCAAGTAGGTTCATCTACGCGCCACTAGCGGTTCGTCATCCGCAGTTCGGCCGGCAGCGGCGGTGCAGTTCCGGTGCGTATCTCTGGACCCAGCGCCAGATCGTAACGTGGTCGACAGTGACGTTCCGCTCGCACGTATTAATGCTGGAGCCCACAACAGATTCCACCATCCACGTTCGTGTTGGATGGCACGGGCATTTACGATCAAGCACAAATGGGAAGCCGCCGAATATCGTAAGCGTCTCGTGAATCACCGTCGCTCTGGCGCTGGAATTATGGTAGTGACCGCAGGCTTCGCAGCTCAGGCCTGACCGGGGCAGGTCGTGGGTTTCCAGTTGTGGGGAACCAGTTCGCTCAGCCGGGTTATGGAGTGCGCGGGAATGCGGGAGAGCACATCATGGAACCACGCGAACGGCTCGACGCCGCACCGTTTACAGGAAGCGATGAAGCTCCGCAACACGGCCGCCGTCTTGCCGCCGTTGTCGCTGCCGAAAAAGGTCCAGTTGCCGCGTCCGAGCGCAATGTCGCGATTGGCTCGTTCAGTTGCGCCGTTGTCGATCTCCAACTCGCCGTCCTGCAGAAATCGCGTCAGCGCCTTCCACTGGTTCAGCGCGTAGCGTACTGCGGCCCCAGACGGACTCTTCGGCAGCACCGCCGGCTGCAACTCGAGCAGATACTGATGGAGCTTGTCGACCAGCTCGCGCCGACACGCGCCGGCGCAATGCCAGCCGTTCGTCCGCTGACAGCGACAGCGCCTTGGCGCGCTCCTCCACTCGATACAGGCGCGCGATCAGGTGCAGCGCCGGACCCATGTGCGGCTCATCGGATTCCAGCGCCTTGAACAGATATCTGCGCGCGTGCATCCAGCACCCGACCTCGGTCATCCCGCGTTGGGGTTTAAAGAACGCGTCGTAGACGGAGTACGCGTCCGCCTGCAGATACCCTTTGTATCCTTCCAGAAATTTCGCCGGGCCGGCGCGCGATCGCGTGGGCGTGTAGTCGTACACGATCACCGGATGGTGAGCGTCTCCGACATACGGCCAGATCCGCCCGTTCCTGGCGAACGGGAGTTTTCGGTCCAGCACCTTCACGCTGGTGTCGTCGGTGCCGATCACCTTGGAGCTGAAGCAACTCCTTCTTCATGAACTGATACAACGGATCGAGCAGTTCCGCGCACTGCGCCATCCATCCGCCCATGGTCTTACGCGAGATATCGATGCCGTGCCGCTCGAACATCTTTTCCTGGCGGTGCAGCGGTTGATGGTCGGCCCATTTCGCCACGATTACTTGCGCCAACAAGCTGGCTCCCGCCGTGCCCTTCTCGATCGGCTGCGGCGGTTTGGTGGCGGTTCTCACTGTGCAGTCGCAGGCGTACTTCAGGCAGACATCCTGGATGACCTTCATCAACGCGGGGATGTATTCGTAGCGTTCGCTGGTCTCTTCCGCAATCAGCCGCAGGTCCTTCCCGCAGCCGTGACAATGCTTTTCCGCTTCCTTCAGATCGTGAATGATGGGTTCGCGCTTCAGTTGTCGCGCCAGAGCATGACGCCCACCCCGCTTCGCGCCGGGCGTCGTGTTCGGCTTCGACGCCGATCCCGCATCTCCATCCCAATCGTCGTCGTTGTCGTCGGCGGCGGGGTCCGCACTCCGCGTCTGCCAGGCCGCCTCGAATAGTGCCAACTGCTCTTTCGACAACTGCTCGCTCTTGCGGTTGCGTTGCGCCTCCAGCAGTTCGCGCAGCAGGCTCTGGTATTTGTTCTGCTCGGCCAGCGAACGATCCAGTTGCTCGGCCAGGTCCAGCACGATCCGCCGCAGCGTCTCTGCGTCCTGCGGCAAGCTGTTCGGATCGATGGCCACCGTGTGTCCAGATTACGCGGAAAGCGGCTGGATTCCAAGTAAAAACAAACGTAAGCCGAAACGTTTTATGAGCCCGCGCGCCTATACCGTTTCCGCCGCTTCGCCGTGCTCAGATCGATGCCGCTCAGCAGCGCTCCTAGCTCCTGCGCCGTGATCTCCCGCCGCCGTTCTGCGCCTCCGTCTCTAAACGGAACCGCGTACGTCCCCTCCTCCAAGCGCTTGCTCCAGACCGCGAAGCCGTCGCGATCCCAGTACAAGATCTTCACGCGGTCCCTCCGTCGGCTTGTAAACACAAAGAGGTGTCCGGCGAGTGCATCCAACTCCAGGTGTTCGCGAACCAGCGTGTGCAGACTGTCAAAGCTCTTGCGCATGTCGCACGGCGTCAGGCACAAGTACACCCGCACGCTGGCTGGCAGGTGGATCATGCCCGCATTACGTCCAGCACGGTCCGCAAGGTCGCGGCATCTACGCCGGCGCTGATGCGCAGGCGCTCGCCGGTCGCCAACACCAACTCCAGCGCCGCCTCCGCCGCGAGTCCCTGCCGCGGGCGCCGGTCCACCAACGCGAACCGCACCGGACCGGTCTGCTGAAGCCGTTTGCGCCACGCGTAGAAGCAGCACTCCGTCAGTCCCTGTTCCTTACAGAACTGCTTCACCGAAATTCCGCCGCGCTGTTGCGCTGCGATTCGTTCCGCCCACTGTTCTGCTCTCGAGTTGGTCGACTTCTGCTCGACAGTGATGTCACTCATGACACCACGATGCAGCGCCGCCCGACAGATCAGGAAGAGCGGTTCACGAGACGCTTACGAATATCCGCGCAACCTGGCGCTCTACTTCCGCGGCGCAGCTACGCCCTCTGGGTGGCCGTCTGGAACAGCCTCGGTGCAAAGTCCTGCAAGTCGCGGCGCCACGTCTGCCACTCGTGGTCCGTCCCGGGCGACTCGTAAAAGACGTGCTGGATCTTCGCTTCGTCGAGCGAGGTGTGGAGCTTCTCGATCCCCTGCTTCATGCGCTCAGGCTCGTTCGTTCCCACGCCGAGCCACAGCAGATGCACGCGTTTGGCAAACCCGGCCGGGTCGGACATCGCGCCGTTGAACGCTGTCTTCGTGTCCAACTTGTCGGTTCCCGCCGCAAACGCGTCGGCTGCTCCGCTGAATCCGCCGATGTACGAGAACAGGTCGAGATGGCGAAACGTCACGTGAAAGGTCTGCATGCCCCCCATCGAAAGGCCCGCCATCGCGCGATGTTCGCGATCGGGTAGGGTGCGAAACGTCGAGTCGATGAATGGAATCAGCGCCTCCGTCGCGTCGTCTTCGAAGGCAGACATCATCTCCTGCATTGCTTGCCTCATCCCTGGAGAACCAGGCGGCTGTCCGCGGAGATCGGGAGCGCGCTGCCCCGCACGTCGTGCATACCCATTCGCCATTACGACGATCATGGGCTTCGTTTTCCCGGTAGCGATTAGATTGTCGAGAATGAAATTCGCCTTGCCCTGCCGCGTCCACCCGGATTCATCCTCGCCGCCGCCGTGCTGTAGGTAAAGCACGGGGTATCGCTCTTTCAGCTGCGTATCGTAGGCTGGCGGCGTGTACACCAGTGCATGTCGCCATGTGCCTGTTACCTTCGAGTGGTACCAGACCTCGCGCACCTGTCCGTGCGGCACGTCCTGCGGCAGATAATACGTGGCGCCCTCTTCCGGGACCTCGACCGCGCTGGCCCATTTGCTTCCTCCAAAATAGGCAGTGCTGCCCGGATCGCTGACTTCTGCGCCGTCCACGACGACGGTGTAGTAGTGGAGCCCCGGGGCCATGGGCGGCGTCGTGAATGTCCAGAATCCGTCCGCTTGTTTTTCCATGTCGGCCTTCGGACCGCTCCAGAAGTTGACCCGGACCTTGCTGGCATCCGGCGCCTTGACTCGGATCTCGACCCGCGAGTAGCTGTCGACCCGCGGATATTGGGCGTTTAGAACATTGGATGTCGCGGGTTTGAAATCGCCCGAGCCCTGGGCCAGACAGAAAGGTGTTGCCGCCACCGCGGCGATTACAATCAGTCGCATTGCGCCTCCAGATGATTTCCGGAGCCAGAGCTGCCATGGAACTGGATCGCCCTGTCTCTCGGTCGATTCGACTTCGTTATCCACTATACGAGAAAAACGGCCGTTTGCCTCTTTCCGCGTCCGGGAACTCGTGCCAAAGAATCGGCATGCAGCGGTTCTTGTAACCCGATGTCGCGCTGTACGTAAAAACTGGATTAGCGTTTCGAAGGACGACTTCGGGACTTGGATCAAGGTTGGGGGTGCCGTGTGGTGTCTTCGTCGTGCTGATACGGAAAATCAGCAACTTACGAGCCTTGCTGACGATTTCACCCCCAGGTTTGATACAGTCCCATCAATCTTCATCATAGGGTTCGACAGCGCAGACCATGTGCGAAATCGGCCTCGCCGTGCGCGTACCGGTCCGAAATGCGCCGTTACACAAACTCAGCGAAGAACTTGGCGGAAAACCATAGGCTCACGGCAGTGCAGACGCGTTGTCAGCTCTCGCCGAGCGCTTCGGGCTTTTGCGATTGCCGAGCGCTTCGGCTTTCGCGATCACGTTGGCGCTATTGGATATCGTAGTTGATCTTTGACGTCGCATCCGTTTTTTGGAATGCGCTACTTTCCATAGAGAGTGTGACCGTCCGTTTGTAACCCCAGAGCACGTTGAAGCGGAATTCCGTGCCGTAAGTCTCCGGGAACCAGACGTTCGCCGCCACTCGCACGTAGGTCACAGCGAAGCCTGTCTGTCGGAGATTCGTGCCGAGAAACACCCGCACTCCCCAAGGAATTTGAAATGCCAAGTGCGTTTCGATCCGAACCGGTTGGAACTCGGCGGCATCGATCCAGGCTTCACCTTTCCAGGGCTGGTGCTCGCATTCATTATCATCGTCCGTCCCGAGGGTCACGCAGGTCTCTTTATTCCGGGGCTCGAATGCAATCTGGTAGATGTGTCGGCCTTTGAAGTCCGCCTCGCCCTTCAGGACGAAGTTGTACGAGGGCAGGTCCTTACTGCTGAGCGGGAACAGTGAGTGCGGAATACCGTCACGCGATTTTTTATCATTAACGAGTTCCTCAGTCAGGCTGGAGATGAGGTCTCCATCTAAGTCCATTCCTTTGTATTTATGACCCGGGTCCGAGTAGGGGATCATCTGCTTGCCTTTGCGATATTCTCCGCTGAAGGAAACCAGTTTTTTCTCCGTACGGTTTTCACCCGGAAAAGCCGAATACTCCCGCTTTTCCCGCCGCCCCACGTCGCCGCTGGCCCGCACCAGACTACTCCGGATACGTTGGTGATAGATGTACTGCTTCCGGGTATCCGTAGCCTGTTCGACATTCGCTGCAACTTTCGCCATGATCGAGGCAGCATCTTGCCCGAGTACCGGGAGGGCACACAAAGTCAGCAATACCCTTGACATGGCTCTGTACACAATACGAAGCTACGCAGTGGTGGGTTCCGGGAAACGCGCACTGAAATAGCCGGAGCATAACGGGTCGTACCGCGACAATCCAGCGGTAGTCGCTCAGCACCGTTCGCCCAGCATCAACTCGGGCCCCGTACAGCTTAGTCCCGTCATCGTACTCTCATTGCCGAGCGTTTGACCAAAATGGATGTCACGAACGGTATCGCTCTGGATGGTTATCCCGCAACTAAGGGTCAGGCGGACCACCTAACGGCGTTGGCGAAGAAACTGGCTCTGGGTCCACCTATCAACATTCAGATCGATGTTCCCGATGACATTGTGAGAGAACGCCTAAAGAAGAGAAATCAGGCCGAGGACAAGCCCGAGCTGATTGACGAGAGTCTCAAAAACTACCACCGCGAGATGGATATGATCCGCGCATACTATCCAAAGATGAACATCTGGACCATAGACGGTCTTAAGCCGCCTCGGGAAGTCTCAAACACAATTGAATCGATATTGAGAGACGAGGCGTCGAAGCGACAGCGATGAATGCGCGTAACCGTGCCTTATCGTTCCTGGCGCGCCTCATGCGCGAGCCACTGGCCGGACGCATTGTCCACCTCCGTCCCCGTACGGTGATTCCCTCCAGCGCAGTGGCAAGCAGATGCCAGTGATGCGGTAATCGGCTGTACACAGGGCTCATCGCTCCGGCTTGCCGGAGTTTCTCGAGCGACTTCGGCGTCGCAGGAGCGACGACCTCGGGTGCTTTCCTTGATGATATCCCGGCATCGGGTTAGTGTGGGTGTATGAGCGAGAGCGAAGCGCTCGGGCGCGAGAGTTCGCGGAACGCCTGCTCGCCCTCCAATCGATCGAGCCGAAGCTGACCGCGGACGAAATCAAGGACTGGGATGATGCCGCGTTGACGGCCGTCGCCCGGACGTGGTGGGAAGAGGTCGATCGGCTGAATTCTTCGCCGCTTCCGGCGGACTCTCTGGAGGCCTTTCAGGGAGGGCAAATCGCGCGTACCATGAACACGTCAAACGCAAGGCCGCAGAGGAACGGCGGCGAGAGACTGAGAGGATCAGACTCAAACTTCAGAAGGCAGAGGAAGAGGCGCGGGTTGCCGAAGCACTAAGGGGACTTACGTTCTAGAGGCGAATTGACGTCGTCAACGCGTGAGTTGTCGGTCGATGTGATAGGTATCGAGTTGCTGCGCGGCCAATCTCTGCCTCACCTGCCCCGTCAAAAAAAGTCCGGCGAACGAATCTCTGAAATCGGACAGAACACCTGACGATGGTGACTGCGGGCCGGGAATTGTCGGACGGCCGGGCTGTACTCATGCCGCAGGAACGGCATGCTGTCGTTCGGCCTGCGACGAGGCGTCCGTAGCGCCGTCAGTTGGCATACTCCGTCGACAAGTCTGCCTGCTTGAGCACGAGCTGGGGTTGCGTCCTCCGACAGGTCCGGTGGGTAGACCGTACATCGCCAGCAGCCGACGGACTTTCGCCGCAGGTCGGCCCGCACGCTCTCCCGCTGCGTCCAGTCGAGCTTGGGCATCTTCTTGACCATCTCCGCCAGCGCGCGGGCCATCAGACGGAGCTGGTCCGACTTCATCACCTCTTTGGCCGACCCGTTCTCCGCCAGGGCGTCATAAAACGCCGTCTCCTCGTCTTTGAGGCCGAGTTCCTCCCCGTGCCGCTTCGCCTCGCGGACCCATTTCGCCAGCTCCAGAAGCTGCGCGATCATTTGGGCCGTAGAAATCTGCTTATTCGTGTAGCCGAGCATCGCCTTTTCGAGCGCCTCACGAAACTTCTGGGCCTGCACAAGATTGGTCCGCGCGCTGATTTTGATCTGGTCCTTGAGCAGCTTCCGCAGCGTCTCGAGCGCGAGATTCTTCTGCTACAGCGCCGACACCCGCTCCAGAAATTCATCGCTCAGAATGTCCAGCCGCGCGGCGTCAAGGCGGGCGGAGGCGAACAGATCGATGACCTCGCCCGCGTCGACCGCGCCGCCGATGACCTGCCTTACCGGCCGCGTCGATGTCGCGCGATCCAGAATTGGGAAGCCGTTACCAGGCATGCTGCTGCATATCGACGGCAGCAAAGCAGCGCTGGTTCCAGGATGACCTCTACCACCACTTCATCGTCCTGCTGGATGACGCGACCAGTGAGGTGTACTATGCCGAGTGGGTCGAAGAAGAGTCGACGCGGACGGTGATGGCGGCGCTCCGGGAGGTCATCGAGGCAAACGGAATATTTTGCTTGTTGTACAGCGACCGCGGAAGCCATTTCTTTGTTACGCCGAAGGCAGGAGAGGCAGTGGACAAGACGCGTCTGACGCAGGTTGGCCGAGCGATGCGGGACTTGGGTATTGAGATGATTCCGGCCTACTCACCGCAAGCCCGCGGGCGGAGTGAGCGGAACTTCGGCACGTGGCAGAACCGGTTACCGCAGGAGTTTCGGCTGGCTAGCGTCAGCAGCCTGGAGGAGGCGAACAAGTTCCTGGGCGAGCGCTACATATCCGAGTTCAACGGCATGTTCGCCAAACCAGCGCGGGAGAAGGGGACGGCATTCCGCAAATCTGATCGGAAGGACCTCGACCAGGTCTTCTCTATTCAGACCGAGCGCACGGTTGCCAAAGACAATACGATCACCATTCGGGAGCGGCACCGGCAACTGAACAGAACACCGTTTCGGCGCACGCTGGCCGATTGCATCTGCAGGCGCATCATTGGAGCCCGGCGCGGCCACTCAGCGGCGGCCGATGGATGGGGCTCTGTCCTTTGCATGACGATCACAAGCCGAGTTTCCTCGTGGATGCCGACAAGGATCTCTTCTACTGCTACGGGTGTGCCCGTCGCGGGACGTGATTCGCTGCGCGGACCTCTATCACCAAGAACGAAGTCGGACTCCCGCTTTCCGCCCCGAACTTCATCGCATGCCGTCCCAAGGTCCAGTTGAGGTTGTCCGTTGCTTCGAACGTCGTGTCCACGCTCACTTGCTTCGCGTTTGGTTGGTCGGTGCTGGTCAGCCCACTAAACTAGAACGCCGGCACATCGTGGATGCCCGAGGCCGTGGGGTGGATCTTGCTGATGAGCTGACCCGCGCGCTTAACCGTCATCTCGGCGCACACTCACGTGCATGCGTGTACTTACGCCCTAACACATGCGTTCCTCTGGGAACGCTTTGGAACATAAGACTGCCAACAACCGGATTACGGTGGAGTTCTATGGCGCGGCCCGAGTGTTGCCCGCTTGACAATCGCCTGAAAGGGAGTACCCTCGGGACAGACTGCCAACTCAACATCACACCTTGAATCAAGCGTCAGCTGCGGAGTTGCGGCATTCGTTGCGCACTCCTTTGAATCACATTATCGGCAACGGGGAAATGTTGCTGGAGGAGTTGGGCGACGTTGGGCCTCTGCCCGAGAGCGGGAAGGTTCACGATGCGCTGGTTAAACTCATCGGAAATGCCCGCGAGATGGTGAAGTTTACCGAACGGGCCCTCGGAAATGAAAGCGGCTTATTGCAAGCCGCAACTCTTCGTGAGCTTCAATTGTCGCTTGTGCCCGCCGTTACTGAGTTATCAACTGGAATTGATGCGCTGCTTTCAGAGGCTCCGAAACACATGGAGCATGGCATCGCAAATCTCCGTTTTGCGGCGGAACAGCTCCTCGCGTTAGCCCGCGACTCCGACGTGACTTGCTCCCGTTCCATGGCCCTTCCGGGGCCTACTCATGGAGATGGAAAGGCCCTTGGTCCGCGAGTCCTGCTGGTAGACGACAGCGCCGGGAATCGCGACATCTTAACAAGGTATTTGGAGCACCAAGGCTTCGACATCACGACGGATTTCAGGTTTTGATGCAGATCAAGGCCAATCCAGCTTTTTGCAGTACACCGGTAATCTTGATCTCGGATCTGGACGAGAGCAGCCGAGCTGTTCGTTGCATCCAGATGGGGGCCGGCTCAAGAATGCGTCACTGAATACCATCTGACGGCAGCGCTACTGGCGCACTTCAAGAGAATCCTGGAATCGGTTGTTCACGGACAGGGGCAAGGATTCTGGGTCCAGGCTGAATATGGAGCGGGAAAGACTATTGGCGGTTGTACCAAATCTGAGCCGGGTGCTTGGCCCAATGATTACAGATACTGGCGGCTTCCATCCATTCTTTGTCACGCGGACTCGACACCCGGGCGTCAGCATGATTCACTCCGATTCACCGCATCAGGGAGAATGCCAGATGCATGGTCGATTCGCAGCGCTCGATGATCCGCTATTCGAGCCGGACAGCCTGGCCACATCACTCGAATCGTGTTCAGCCACTGTTCGAGTTTCGCTAAGAACCGGCGTTCCCGCGAGTACTCCACCGACCCGATCTGCCTAACCAACCCGCACGACCCGAAGATCGGGATCAACTCCGGTCCTTTCGCGACGAAGCAACGATACACCAGCCACATGAATAGGTCCAGAACGGCCGGCGCGGAGGCCAGCACCTTGACTGCCTCAAGGTCGGTCGGAATTGGGTGAGCCAGGACCTCGTGGTAGAACTCGTCGCTCAACACAATAATATTTTCGAACTCCTCGCCCAGCAACTGCTGATCTGGCCGCTTGTTATACCAAATCTGGGCCTCACGCAGGAAGTTGAATCGTGACCTTTGAACGACCTTCGCTCTTGGCGCGGTTGAATCCGTTCCGAAGAACATCGTTGCGCCGAAGATCCGCTCGAAGGCGGCCACCAGCCGTCGATATTCTTTGCCACCCTTATGCATGCCGAAGGTCTCCAACATCTCGGCTGCCGTCTTGAATCGAATGATCTGGCTCTTTTGCCGAACCGCGAGGGTTGCTAAGAAGATTGGCACAATACGGTCCTGTCCGAATGGAACTCCGAAATTCGGATGGCCGGTGACCTGAAGGACGAACTGGCCATTGCGACGTTCATATATCAATTCGCCATCCGCCGGCTTACGGACAGGCAGTCCGCATAAGACGAACGGGCGAGCACTGAAGCACAATGTCTGTTTACCCTGATCGCGTTTGTTTCGGACCAGTTCGAGACCCTCAACTTGCCGGAAGCGTTGCTTCGAGATGATCAGTTCCGGGTGGCTCTTCTTGACGAAAGAACCAACCGACTCGAGAGAGGACCGTCGGTGTGTTCCTGAACCCCATGATCGCGCGTCGAGGGCGTGATCCTGCTCAACGACATATTGAAAGCGCTTTGATGGCGTCGGCAGTGCGACCTGTTCAGAAACCTGTTCAACATCCGCCGAAACGGGCATAATCGGCATTCGAGGTTCATCTTCGTTGTCAGTCTTTTCAGCGGTTTGCGAACTTCTATTTGTTTCGTAATCAGCAGGTCGCCGGTTCAATCCCGGCGGGTGGCTCCATAAACATCGAAAGATCAAAAGTTGCCAGTGGCCGGCCACAATTGCCTTGCCGCTCGGACTCTAGTGGTTCTCCATTTCTAGGCGTTCACTTCCATGCGGCCGACCAGCCCTGATGCACTCCCTAATGCCTCATCGAACCGCGATACTCACTTCGTTGCTCGGGCGGCCAGATAAGTCAGGCGCACCGGAACGGCCGGTCCGGATGCAATGCCGTTGGGCACACGGACGTTTACCTGGTTTAGCCAACGAATCCCGGGGTATTTCCGAACCACATAACTTCGGCCATCCGAGCACCGATGGAAATTTGCGGTGGGATTCACTTCCGTCCATCAGGCCGGTGAGATAAGCCTCCAACGCTTCTCCCACAGTGGCCGGATGATCAGGGGCAGCGATCTGAGCTGTTCCAGGGTGCAATATGGCGCCTTGGCCACGCCCATCACCCGAGAACGAGTAGAGTACAGGCGAGGCGATCAACTCACCGGGACGATAGATTTCAGCGGTGGCGGTGGCTCCAGGCCACAGGCTGTAGCCGCCTGCGACGCAAAACCGAGCCGTCCGGTAGCAGGGTAGCCTTGTGAAAACTGCGACCCGCGCTCATGCTCCTGGTGAGGGCGAACGTGCCGGTGGCGGAAATGTAAAGCTTCGGCTCCGGGATTCCCGTCGCCTCCTGGCAACTGACCGCCTGTGATTAGCACCGTTCCATCGGGAATCAGTGTGGTTTCGGAGAACTCGTGGAGGCCGACGGTTTTCCGAGTGGCGGAGCAGGCGCCGCCCATCGCAACGAGAAGTGAGCCATGGCGCAGAATCATTGCACCGCGTCAGTAACTGCATTGCTCGACCGACCGAGATACGTTAAGCGAACAGGCAGTGCAGATCCCGGCACAATGCCGCTTGGCACGCGGACATTGAATTGGTTCAGTCCGACGAAGCCAGGCGTATTCCCGAACAATAGTGGCCCGCGCCGCCGATCGATACTTGTGGCAAGATTACGCTTCGGTCCAAGGCGGATGATACAGTTCCGCGCTCGACCATTCAATGGCCGGCTTTCTTGTTTAACGAAGATTCCAGGCCAGACTGTTGCAGGCGAAAGTGGGTCCGAAGTATCTCGCGAGCGATCGTTGCGCCCAGTTGGCGCCCATCCTCCACCGAGTGATAGAAGTGAATACCCGCATAGATCCGCGCCCAAAAGACTTCGTCTACGAGGTCGCGCGTATCGTCAAACGTATGGGTGTGCGGACCATCCTGAAACGCCACGCTATCCACCACGATATGAGTCTTCGTCGTACCAAAGTAGCCCGCGATCAGCGTCGAGACGGCCCCGGTGAAACAGACGTGCGCCGCCGGATATTCCGGGTGATTCGGCGTGGTGGCCAGGGGCAGCCATGCCGGGTCGGCCTGCAAATCCGAACTACCGCCGCCTGCTGCAATGGCCGTCACGGGCCGCCAGAAACCATAGTTGTACTTTGCGCCGTAACACCCGATGATGGAGTCGGCGGATCCGGTCCAAAGCATGGCCATCATTCTGGCCGTGTCCGGTACGCTTAGGCCATAATTGTCCGCCAAGTATCCGAAAGCTCGTGCATATTGCTGAGCGGTGTGCTCGGTCCAGAATAGTGCGATCTCTGACTGCGAGGCCGACCGGATCGTACTGTTGGCGCCGCCTAGGAGACGCGTCAGGTTGTAATCCCTTTTCCAACGTTCACTTGCCAGAGGCGTCGGCCCGTCCGGCAGCAAATCCGCCGCGGTACTCATCGTGAATGGGCGCATCTGGCCCTGCCATGGAGTCGCCGCGGGCAGGAAGGCCGGCGGCGTTGGGGTCCAGGCGCCGGGGCCTGTTCCGGGAACATAGGGTACGTTGGCTTCAAGCCCATCACCGGTTCGAGCGGCAATCAGCGCCGCCGCCGCGGCCTCACCCACTGATAGGCCTGCATCCTTCGCAGCGGAATCGGCACTGATGTTCGTTAGGGAGGCGGCGAACTTGGCATCCAGATCGCCTTGTTGCCCGGGAAAGTAGTTCGTCAGAATGCGGTGCGCCGCAGCGGCTGCCGCAGCGTCCACCGATGCAGTTTGCGGTCCGGTTCCGCGATAATAGAACGTCCGGTATTGACCCGTGATGGCATTCACCGCATCATAAACGGCGAGGCTGCTATAGGCGAACCAAATCGCGGAGCCCCCTGCTGACTTGCCCCCGTTCTTGACGATGGCGGTAGAGGCGATCGTATTCCAGTCGGTTACAACGTTGCCGGCTGCCAGCGGAATAGCGGCCGACAATAGGACAGCGCCGAATATCTTCATAATCATTCTCCTCGTCGCCCACCGCAAATCTGGCGGCGTGCTTGATCTCGTCTTGGGTTTCAAACGACTCGGCCAACTATCGGGCACTTTGGTGTGTGCCGTCGAGCGGCAATGCGCCGGATTGCAGCAATTCCTGTACCTGCGGTTACTTGCGGTCGAATGCTGTGCTTTACGGTGCCCAGTCGCCTACGTTACAATCAGTCTCTGGCTCGCGGTAACCTCGGGCTACCCAAGGCGGCCCGATGGGTGAACCCTCCACTAACACAGCACCATCGACGGGAACGCCCGAAGACCGGCTGGATTCGTGGAAGGAAATTGCTGCATACCTAAATCGCGATGTGACGACGGTGCAGCGTTGGGAGAAGCGGGAGGGGATGCCCGTTCACCGGCACCTGCATGACAGGATGGGCTCCGTCTATTCGTTTCGGTCGGAGTTGGACGCGTGGTCCCGTAGTCGGAATCTTCGCGCAGCGCAGGAGAACGGGGGGATTGCCATCTCGCTCAATCCCGATGCACCGCCGCGGCCGTTGGCGTTGCCGGCTTCCAGATCCGGACGGAAGTTCGTCTTGCCCCTAGCAGCGGCGGCAGTCGCCCTGGCTATTGGCGCAAGCCTATGGTTGCAGAGCACCGAGTACTTTTGGCGCAGTCCCATCGCTGACGCGCGATTTCAGCAAGTCACGGACTTCGATGGAGTAGAGGGATCCGCTGCGGTGTCACGCGACGGTCATTTCGTGGCGTTTCTGGGGGAACGGAACGGACAGATGGATGTCTGGCTCACGCAGGTCGGTTCCGGACAGTTCCACAACCTGACCCGCGGGAGTGCGCCCGAACTCGTGGTTCCCTTGCTCCGCAGTCTGGGGTTCTCGCCGGATGGCTCTCTCGTCACGTTTTGGGTTCGCAGGCAACACGGCTCAATTCGCGACATTAGTGTCTGGGCCGTGCCAACCCTGGGCGGAGAACCCAGGCCATATCTCGAAGGCACATCCGAGTTCGACTGGTCGCACGACGGCTCCCGGCTCGCATACCACACGTCGGCGCCAGGAGACCCGCTGTTCGTGTCTGACGGCACCCGGCGGCCGGACGATGGGCCAATCTTCACTGCGTCTGCCGGGCTGCGCTCTCACTTTCCCTTGTGGACGCCGAATGGTGCATTCATCTACTTCGTTCAGGGTTCACTCCCGGACAAATTGGATATCTGGCGCATTAGTCCGGCCGGCGGGGCCACGCAACGGATCACGTCCCACAATGGGCAAGTGAGTCATCCGGTCCTGTTGGATCGGAGCACGCTCATGTACCTCGCTCGCGACAACGATGGTGCCGGTCCTTGGATTCATAGCATGGACGTCGAGCGCCGTATTCCCCACCGGCTCACCTCTGGCCTGGACCGCTACTCGTCGCTCGCGGCCAGCGCTGACGGTCGCCGTCTGGTTGTCACGCGCGAAAACCCGAAGAGAACACTGTGGCGTTTACCGATTGCTGATTCACCCGCCGGAATGTCGACGGCTTCCCAATCTCGCTGGCAACCGGCACCGGGTTCTCCCCCCGGCTGGGTCCAAATGGTCTTCTGTATGTGGCTGTGACCGGCACGAGCCAGAGTCTTTGGAAGCTTGCAAACGGAACCAGTACGGAGTTGTGGAGTGGTGTGGGCGCGCAAATCT
>CAWKLV010000004.1:0-37945 GCA_963850575.1 uncultured Acidobacteriota bacterium
GGTTCCACCGGGCTTCCCCAAGTCGGAGATTATTTTCAACATGCATCGCGCCGCCGGGACGGACAGCTCAGTGGTGGTGGTAGAGGGCTTCTTCGACTGTATGAAAGTGCGTCAGGCTGGCATTCGGTCGGTCGTGGCACTCATGGGCTCTGCTCTTTACGAACCCCAGCGCCAAATCCTGCTGAAGCGATTCCGTTCGCGTGATTCTTCTGTTAGACGGCGATTCGACTGGCCGGAAGGCGAGCCAAGTAATAGGCACCGCGACAGCCACACTGTCCGTCCAAGTAATTCGGTTAGCGGATAGTCTGCAGCCGGACCAAATGACAGCAGAGGACATCCGCGAGGTTCTACAGCGGTTCGCCAACGACGATTACTGATTCGGTAACATTTCTACGTGAGGCAACACGACCGAGAGAATAGTTGACGTCGAACACAGCAATCCCGGCCTGCCCCGGAACCTATCATGGAGGGCGAAGCAGAAATTCGAAGCATCCGACGTGCTTTTCGGGCAGTTAGTTGACAGGCGAGAAGATCATTTACACAGAACACCTGACATACCATGTCCAAATGCTTCGCATGGAGCCTCAACTCGCCAAAGAGTACGTCGAGCTTCCCGAGCGTGCCCGCCTCGCACTCGCCGCCGAAGATCTTGCGAAACAGCCCGGCCTGCCGCTCTTCCACCGCTACGACGCCCACTCCTCCCTCGAATTTCAGCGCGGCTTCAAGACTCTGCAGGACTTGAGAAAGTTTGTCCCGCTCGCCCCGCCGGGAACCGCCCCGCAAAGCACTCCGGCGCAGTTGCCTCACCCTTCCGAAGACGTTGATCCTGAACAGAATTCCACACTCAAATCGCCAAGTACCGAACGAAGCCATTCCCGAAATCGAACACCGCCTGCCCCGTCACTCCCGCCGCCGCCCCCGTCCTATACTGAAGAGGAACTCCATCCACCTCCCCCAGCGCTCGCGGGATCTCGCGCGACCCGTCAGGATGGTTTGCCTTAATGTCTGATACGCCCTTCGTTCACCTGCACTGCCACACCGATTACTCGCTCCTCGATGGAGCCTGCGAGATCGGGCAGTTGATGGACCTTGTCGCCGAACACAAGATGCCCTCCGTCGCCATGACCGATCATGGCAACCTGTTCGGAGCCGTCGAGTTCTACAACAGCGCCAGGCAGAAAGGCGTTCACCCCGTCATCGGTTGCGAAGTCTACGTCGCGCAGAAGGGCCACACCGTCAAATCGGACAGCAACCGCTACAACCATCTCGTGCTGCTCTGCGAAAACCAGGACGGTTACCGTAACCTCATCCAGTTGGTTTCCACCGGCTTCCTCGACGGCTTCTACTACAAGCCGCGCATCGATAAGGATCTGCTCGCCCGTCATTCCAAAGGCCTCATCGCGCTCTCGGCGTGCCTGCGCGGCGATATCAACGAGACCTTGCTCGGCGACCGTTATGACGAAGCTCGACGTCTCGCCCACGAGTACGCCGATCTCTTCGGCCCCAGGAATTTCTTCCTCGAAATGCAGGATCACGGTCTCGATCAGGACCGTGTTGTCAACCCGCTGGTCAATCGCCTGTCGCACGAAACCGGCATCCCGCTGGTGGTCACCAACGACTCGCATTATCTCCGCCACGACGATCCCCGCATGCACGAAATCCTGCTATGCATCGGCACCGGCAAAACCATGTCCGATCCGAATCGGATGCGCTTCAGCACTCCCGATTTCTATCTGAAGAGCCGCGCCGAGATGCTCGCCCTGTTCGGCGAAATCGAGGAGGCGATGGATCGCACCTGGGACATCGCCCAGCGCTGCCACGTCAAGCTCGAAGAGGTCAAGGATCCATTCCCCAAATTCGAGGTTCCGCCCGAGCATTCCATCGACACCTATTTCGAATACGTCGCTCGCCAGGGATTCGAGAAGCGCCGTCCTCGCCTGGAAGCCCTCCGCGCCTCCGGCTTCCTCAAACACGACCTCGCCGAATACGCCGAGCGCCTGGATCGCGAGATCAGAATGATCCAGCAGATGCAGTTCTCCGGCTATTTCCTGATCGTCTGGGATTTCATCCGCTACGCGAAGCAAAAGGGCATCCCCGTGGGGCCGGGACGCGGTTCGGCCGCCGGCAGCCTGGTCGGCTACTCCATGCAGATCACCGATATCGACCCGCTGCAGTACGGTCTCCTGTTTGAGCGCTTCCTCAATCCGGAACGTATCAGCATGCCCGATATCGACATCGACTTCTGCACGCGGGGCCGCGGCGATGTCATCCAGTACGTCACTGAGAAGTACGGCCGCGAACAGGTCGCGCAGATCATCACCTTCGGTACCTTGCAGGCGCAAGGCCGCGATCAAGGACGTGGGCCGTGTGCTCGACATGAGCTTCGGCGACGTCGACCGCATCACCAAGCTCGTCCCCAACCAGCTCAACATCAAGCTCAAGGACGCCTTGCTCGCCGAGCCCGGTTTTCACGATCTGATGCGCCAGGATCCGCGCGTTAAGGAAGTGCTCGAAGTCGCGCAGAAAATCGAGGGCATGGCGCGCAACGCCGGAGTCCATGCCGCGGGCGTCGTCATCTCGCCCGTTCCCCTGAAGCAGATCGTCCCGCTGTACCGCACCAACCGGGATGAAATCGTCACCCAGTACGACATGGTGGGTCTCGAAAAGCTCGCGCTGCTGAAGATGGATTTCCTCGGGCTCACCACGCTCACCATCATTCACGATGCGCTGGAGCTCATCCAGCAGTTCCGCGGCGTCACGCTCGATCCCGAACAGTTTCCGCTCGATGAGGCCAAGACCTACGAGATCTTTTCCAAGGGTCACACCAGCGGCGTCTTCCAGTTCGAATCCCCTGGCATGCGCGATATTCTCCGGCGCTACCAGCCCTCGCGAATTGAGGATCTCTGCGCCTTGAACGCGCTGTACCGTCCGGGCCCCATCCAGGGCGGCATGATCGACGACTTCATCGATCGCAAGCACGGCCGCAAGCAGGTGCGCTACGATCTGCCGGAGCTGAAGGCGGTGCTCGAAGAGACCCTCGGCGTCATCGTCTATCAGGAACAGGTGATGCAGATTTCGAATCTCATCGCCGGCTACTCATTGGGCGATGCCGACATCCTGCGCCGCGCCATGGGCAAGAAGAAAGCCGAGGAGATGGAGAAGCAAAAGGCCCGCTTCATCCAGGGTTCCGTCCAGCGCGGCTTCCCGCAGCACAAGGTCGAAAAGATCTTCGACCTGATGGCCCAGTTCGCCGGCTACGGCTTCAACAAATCCCATTCCGCCGCCTACGCCTACCTGGCCTACGTCACCGCTTATCTCAAGGCGAATTTCCCCGTCGAGTTCATGTCCGCCCTGCTCACTTCGGAAACCGGAAACACCGCGAAGGTCGTCCGCTACATCAACGAGTGCCGCGAAATGGGCATCCCGGTGCTCGCGCCCGATGTCAATTCTTCGGGCCATAACTTCACCCGGAATACGCCACCCCGGACGCGTCCGGCGCCATCCGCTTCGGAATGGGCGCCATCAAGAATGTAGGAGCCTCGGCCGTCGAAGCCATCGTCAAGGCCCGCGCCGAAGGAGGCCGCTTCAAATCCATCTTCGATCTGTGCGATCGTGTCGATCCCGCCGCCGTCAACCGCCGCGTTCTCGAAAGCCTCGTCAAAGCCGGTGCGATGGATTCGCTCCACGGCACCCGCTCTCAATTCATCACCGTGCTCGACTCCGCCATCGAAACCGGTCTCCGCGCCTGGCGCGACCGGGCCAGCGGCCAGAGCGGACTCTTCGCCGACCTCCTCGCTTCCACCGATCACGAACCGGAACACCCGCTGCCCAATGTCCCGGATTTGACCAGCCGCGACAAGCTGCCGGCCGAGAAGGAGATGCTGGGGTTCTACATCACCGGCCATCCGCTCGATCAATACATGGATAAAGTGACGGAGCTGGCCACCCACACCACCGACACCATCCAGGAACTCGAAAAGGGCGCGGAAGTGAAGATGTGCGGGATCCTCACCGGCATCCAGAAGCGCCGCAACAAGGATCAGAAACCGTGGGCCTCGATGACGCTCGAGGATTTGGTGGGCAGCGTCGAGGCCATGGTGTTCTTTACCCAGTACGAACGCGTTCTGCCCATGCTCGAAGAGGACAGAGCCGTACTGGTCAAAGCCACGGTGCTGCCGGAGGAGAACGCCCCGCCGAAGCTTTCCATCCAGGACATCATTCCGCTTAGAGCTGGCGCGCGTGGACCTGCCCAGCGTCATCTCCATTCGGGTCAGCGTCGGGCCCAACGGCGTGGCTTCCAAGGCCGATGAGCTGAATCAGCTGTTCCAGCGCAAACAGGGCGCGCACCGGGGTCCGCCTCCGGCTGGAAAAGGCCCGCGACTTCTCGGTTATCCTGGATGTTCCGGTCAAAGTCCGCCCGGACAAGGAATTTCGCGCCGAGGTGGCCCGCATCTGCGGCCCCGAAGCGCTGGAAGTGGTCGCGTCGTAAAGCATGAGTCAACCCTCCCCCGAACCCGACATCCCGGACCAGCAGGACGAGGCCGCTGCCGAACCAGGCGCCGGAAAGCATAGTCGAGACGAATCCCGCCTGGGAGCGCGTGCAACTCGCGCGTCACCCCAAACGCCCGCACGCCCTGGACTACATTCAGCGCATCTTCACGGATTTCCACGAGCTTCACGGCGACCGTGCATTCGGGGACGACCCTGCCATCGTCGGTGGTATGGCCTTCCTCGAAGGCAAGCCGGTGATGGTAGTGGGCCAACAAAAAGGGCGCGACACCAAGCAGAAGCTGCATCGCAACTTCGGCATGCCCAAGCCCGAGGGTTATCGCAAGGCCCTGCGGCTCATGCGTCTGGCGGCGAAGTTCGGCCGGCCAATCATCACGATGCTCGACACCCCCGGCGCTTATCCCGGCATCGACGCCGAAGAGCGTGGGCAGGCCGAGGCTATCGCCCTGAACCTGCGCGAAATGTCGCGTCTGGGTGTGCCGGTCATCGTCGTCGTCATCGGCGAAGGCGGCAGCGGCGGCGCGCTCGCGTTGGGCGTCGGCAACCGTATCCTGATGATGGAGAACGCGGTGTACAGCGTCATCTCGCCGGAGAGTTGTGCGGCCATCATTTATCGCGATTCGGGCAAGGCTCCGCAGGCCGCCGCCGCACTCCGGCTGACCGCTCCGGATCTGCTCGAACTGGGGCTCATCGACGGCATCGTTCCGGAGCCCGGCGAAGGCGCGCATACCGATTACGATGTGGCTGCAGCCAATCTGCGAGCCGCCCTCGAGCAGGCGCTCGAAAGTTTGCGCGTGTCCTCGCCAAAGCAATTGATCGACGACCGTTACGCGAAGTTCCGCGCCGATGGGGAACTTCTTCACTGAGGCCATCGCTTGAGCAAGCCGGTCATGGCGGCGCTTGTATTCCTGGTGGTCTTCATCGCGGTGCTCGTGTTCTCCACCATCGGCCTCACCCGGGGACGGAAGCGCGTCGAGGTCTGCATGCAGTTCGCCGGACGCACCAACTGCAGCGTAGCGTCCGGAGCCTCGCGCGAGTCGGCACTGCGGACCGCCATAACCACCGCATGCGCCTCGATCTCCGGCGGAGTCACGGACTCGCAGCAATGCGAGCACTCCACCCCCGTGCGCGAAACATGGCTGGAGAAATAAGCACCCTTCGTTCCCTTCCATCTGTCGACGAGGTGGTCTCGCGCCTCGAAGGCCGCTACCCCCACCGCCTCTTAGTTGCAGAGACCCGCCGGGTGATCTCCGCCGCCCGCAACCAAATCCGAGCCGGCGAGGCACAAACCGCGAGCATAGAATCCCAAGTTGAGACCGCTCTAACCCAACTGAACGCCGGCTCGCTGAGACCCGTAATCAACGCGACCGGAGTAGTGCTGCACACGAATCTAGGCCGCGCCCCGCTGCCGGACATCGACTTCATCCGAGGCTACTCGAATCTCGAGTACGATCTCGCCACCGGCCGCCGCGGCAAGCGGGACGTGCACGCCGCCGCACTCCTCGAGCGCCTGCTCGACCGTCCCGGCATCGTAGTGAACAACAACGCGGCCGCCGTGTATCTGACGCTGAACGAATTAGCCGCCGGCGGCGAAGTGATCATCTCGCGCGGCGAGCTCATCGAAATCGGCGATGGCTTTCGCATCCCGGACATTATGGCGCGCTCGGGAGCCATGATCCGGGAAGTCGGCACGACCAACCGGACGTCGCTCGAAGATTATCGCGCGGCGATCACGGACCACACGCGCCTGATCCTTCGCGTGCATCCCAGCAACTTTCATATGACGGGCTTTACCGGAAAGCCGGCGCTCAAGGATCTGGCTGCGCTCGCCCTGCAGCATAAGATCCCGCTGTATGAAGATCTCGGCAGCGGCTGCCTGGTCGACCTCCGGCGCTTCGGAATCACCGAACCGCTGGTTTCGGACAGTCTGGAGGCGGGCGCAAGCATCGTGAGCTTCAGTTGCGACAAGCTTCTCGGCGGACCCCAGGCCGGCATCATTGCGGGCGACGCCGCCCTGGTCTCGCGGATCCGCCGCAATCCGATGTTCCGGGCCTTTCGAGCGGACAAGCTGATCTACCAGGCCCTGGAGACGACGCTCCGCTCGATCCTGTTCGAGCGCTACGACGAGATCCCGGCCTTGCAGATGTTGTCCCAATCCGCTGAAGATGTCCGTAAGCGGACGGAACGGCTGAGCGGCCCTAATATGGAGATCATCCGCGGTGAATCGGTGGCAGGCGGAGGATCGACGCCCGATCAGGCCTTGCCCACATGGCTGCTCGCCATCGAAGGCGACGCAGTGCACTTGGAGAAGAAACTCAGGCTCGGGAAGCCCCCAGTGATCGCACGCATCGTGGACGATCGTCTGGTTTTGGATTTGCGAACGGTCCTGCCGGAGCAGGAAGAACAGCTAGCGGCCGCGCTTCAGGCCCTTTCCTGATACGTGCCGCCTGACGTGCTGACGCGAATCTTCTCGCCTTCCGTGATGAACGGGGGCACCAGCACCACGAGCCCGGTCTCCGTCTTCGCCGGCTTGGTGACGTTCGAGACCGTCGCGCCCTTCAGTCCGGGTTCTGTCTCGACGACCGTCATGTCAACGGTGGGAGGAAGTTCGACGCCGATCGGCTTGCCCTCGTAGAACTCGATGTCGACGTGCAGTTGCGGAATCAGGTAGTTGACGCCATCGCCCAGCAGATCCTTCGTGAGGTGCATCTGCTCGAAGGTCTCGATGTTCATGAAGTAGTAGTACTCGCCGTCGTCGTACAGGTACTCGAACTCGTGCTCTTCAAGCGCCGCCTTCTCCACTTTGTCTTCCGAGGAGAAGCGATGCTCGGTCATGGAGCCGGATCGCAGACTGCGCATTCTCACCTGCACAAATCCGCGCAGGTTGCCGGGCGTGCGGTGGTTCATGCTGAACACCGAGTACAACTCGTTGTTGAACTTGATCACCATGCCCGGGCGCAGTTGGGTCGCAGAAATCATAGAAATTTCAGTTTATCAGGAGTGATTACCAATTCATGGCAAGATCGACCATGGTCCGCACACACACCCCTGAAGCGCCCTTCGCCGCGAACGGCCGGCCCTCATCGTACGAAGCAGTGCCGGCGATATCCAGATGAATCCACGGAGTGTCCTCGGCGAATTCCCTCAGGAAGAGCGCCGCCGTGATCGCCCCGCCCCAGCGGCCGCCAACATTGGCGATGTCGGCGAACGGAGTCTTGATCTGGTCCATGAACTCATCGTCCAGCGGCATCGGCCACATCTTCTCTCCTTGCCGCGCAGCCGAGGCCAGCAGCTTGTCGCGGAACGCGTCGTTGTTCGAAAACACGCCGACGTAGAAGAATCCGAGCGCCACCACGATCGCGCCCGTCAGGGTCGCTGCATCCACCAGGTGCGTGCAGCCCAGTCGCTTAGCGTAGGTGATCGCATCATTCAGAATCATGCGACCCTCCGCATCGGTGTTCAACACCTCGATCGGTCTTGCCCGAGAGCGAAGTAACAATATCGCCAGGCCGCTGCGCTTTTCCGCCCGGCATATTCTCGACAGTCGGGATGAGGGCCGTCACCGGGATCTTCGGCTTTAACTGCGCGATCGCCCGCATCGCTCCGATCATCGCCGCGCCGCCGGACATGTCGTACTTCATTTTGTCCATGTTCTCCGCGGGTTTGATGGAGATGCCGCCGGTGTCGAAGGTGACGCCCTTGCCCACCAGCCCAGGTGATCCCCAGTCTTCGCCGGTTCTGAAGGACGATACCGGAGCACGATCAACGCGGGGGGCTGCGCGCTGCCTTGTGCCACTGCGAGCAGCGAGCCCATGCCGATCTGCCGCATCTGATCCTGATCCAGAATCTCGCATTCCAGCCCGACTTCGGCTGCCATCGCCCTGGCCCGTTCGGCCAGCACGCTGGGGTTCAGCAGATTCGGCGGTTCGTTTTGCAGATCCCGCGCGAAGTTCTGCGACTCAGCCACGATGCTCGCCCGTTGTACCGCGCCGTCGTCAACCGCGCCCCGCCCGTCTGTGCTCGGAAGTCACAAGCGTGCAAGCCGTGATCGGCTTGCGCTCGTGCTTGGTCCTATGTCTATCGCTGTCCCAGTTGCCGAGAATTGCGCCCTCTCCCGCGGCCGCAGACCATTTCCGCGCGTCGCACCCGGAATGTAAACCGCCAGGTTCTGGGCTCCGCTCTTGCACGCAGCCCGCGCTCCCGCGCCCACTGCCCTGCGTACTTCCGACGCATCGAACTTCTTGCCGGCGCCTGCCAGAATCAACCGCCGCGCTCTTAATCCGGGTGGACGGTGCAGTACCACGGTCTCATACGCTTTCCCTCGGAATTCCCCGGATCGGTGGACGTCCTGAATCCAGCCTCCGGTGGCACGATCCAGATCCTCTACAACCTGAGAGCACGGCTTCCGGTTCCCGCTCGCCCGCCACGGCAATCAGCGCCTCTGTCTCAACGGTCTCGATCGGCGCAGATACCAGTTTTAATTCCATGTATTCCCTTTCCTATTGTCGATTTCGACGGATAGCCGCTCGCGCCTCGTTGGCGTCTTCCCGGGTTCGCTCGGCTTCGCGCTTGTCGTGCAATTTCTTACCTTTTCCGACGGCGATCTCGCACTTGATCAGGCTACCCTTCAGATACATCTTGGTCGGTATTACGGTCAAGCCTTTTTCTCGTGTTTTCTGCTGCAGCTTGTCGATCTCAGCCCGATGCAGCAGCAGTTTGCGTCGGCGGACCGGTTCGTGGTTCTCGCGGTTGCCGTGCGAGTACTGGCTGATGTGTGCATTCACCAGCCACGCTTCGGTACCCACGACCTCCGCGTATGCGTCCTTGAGTTGGATTTTCCCGCTTTTCGCAGCCTTCACCTCGGTCCCGGTTAGCTCAATGCCGGCTTCCAGGCGGTCCGAGAGAAGGTAGTTGTGCGACGCCTGCCGGTTGTCACTCAATATCTTGAATCTTGGTTCCAAAAAATGACCCTAAACGCTGGAAAAGCGAAAATCGTCAATCCGGTATAGGACCCTCGGCAACGGTTGACGACGCATGGTGGGGTACTGTCAGTGTAGCATGGCGCTTCAAAACGATGAAAAGCAATAACTTACGCCGCCTTCTGGCGCTCTTGGCGATAGCTCTGATCACTGTCGACTTCGGTCGACGGCAAGACGCGGAAAGGGCGACAAGTACCTGAAAGAAGGTAAGTCTGCGGAGGCCCGGCAACAATGGGATGAAGCGCTCGAGCTTATACGAAAAGGCGCAAGCTACGGATCCTGCGGATGCCGCTTACATGATGGCGGTGAAGCGCGCTCGCTTTCAGGCCGCGCAGCGCCACGTCTCCGCCGGGCAGAAACTGCGCGAGCAGGGGCAACTCGAAGCCGCGGTCGAAGAGTTTCAGAAGGCGATTCTCCGAGATCCTGGTTCAGCCATCGCTCTTCAGGAATGGAAGCGGACGCAGGAGATGCTGGAGAAGGAGAAGACCGGGAAGCGTCCAGAGGGCGCGGACCGCGGATTGACTCCCGTGGAACGCGCTCGTAAAGAGGCCGATGACCGCGCCGCGAGCATTCTCGCGCCGCCGGAATTAAAGCCCATCAGCCAATTGCCGACGACGCTGAAGATGAACAACCAGCCTCCCAAAGTGCTGTACGAAACCATCGGGAAGCTGGCCGGCATCAACGTCGTCTTCGATCCGGCATTCACCTCGCCGAGGGCAAGAACTTCAATGTCGATTTGAGCAATTCTACCCTCGAGCAGGCTCTGGATTACCTCGCCGTTCTGACCAAGACTTTCTGGAAGCCAATTTCCGGCAACACGATATTTGTCACTGAAGATAACATCACCAAACGCCGCGATTATGAAGATAACGTCGTCCGTGTGTTCTTCGTCCAGAACTCTACTTCCGTCCAGGAATTTCAGGAGATCGCGACGGCGGTCCGATCGTTGACAGAGATCCGCCGGGTCTACACCTACAACGCGCAGCGCGCCATTCTGATGCGCGGGACGCCCGACCAGATCGCGCTGGCCGAGAAACTGGTGCATGATCTGGACAAAGCCGAAAGCGGAAGTCGTGGTCGACGTCATCGTCATGGAAGCGAACCGCTCGAAGACACGAGACTTGGCGGCGGCAATCATGTCTGGCGGCAAGACCGGTTTGAATCTGCCGTATTGGCTTCACGCCTCGGAATCCCATCCTGGTGAACGGTCCGGAACCACCGGCAGCGGAACGACCGGCAGCGGAACGACTACCGGCGGAACAACCAGCGAGCACGGGAACCAATCTCGTCGGCGGATCCTTGAGCAGTGGCGCGAGCGGAACCGGCACCGGCACCGGAACCTCCAGCTCGAATCTGATCTCTCTCGCGCAACTGGCGCACGTGTCGACCAACGACTTCTCTACAACCCTCCCGGGCGCACTGTTGAATCTCGTCATGTCGGACCGGCAGACGCGAGTGCTGCAATCCCCACAGGTGCGGGCGTCCGATGGCCAGAAGGTAACGCTGCGGATCGGCGACAAGATTCCCTACGCGACAGGGTCATTGTCCGCCGGCGTGGGCGCGGTCGGTGGTCTTCCGTACGCGAACACCCAATTCAATTTCGCTGAAGTCGGCGTCAATGTGGATATCACGCCTACGGTCCATGGTAAGGACGAAGTGACTCTGAAGTTGATGATCGAGGTCTCGAACGTACGAGATCGAGTGAGCATCGGCGGTATCGATCAGCCGGTTATTGGACAACGCCGCAGCGAGACGGAAATCCGCTTACGGGAAGGCGAGGTGAACATCCTAGGTGGTTTAACTCAGGATCAGGATACTAAGTCGATCAGCGGCGTTCCCGGGTTGGTGAACATCCCTATTCTTGGCCGATTGCTGGGCAGCGAATCTACGGACCGCGAGAAGGGCGAGTTGCTCATCGCATTAATCCCGCATATAGTGCGGACTCCGAATCTGAGCGATGTGGATCTAAAGGGCGTGCTGGCGGGTTCCGATCAAGTGGTGAAGATCGGCTACGCTCCGCGCGTTGCCCCTCCACCGGCGCCGGGTACTCCAGAGAAACCCGCTACGCCTGCGACTCCTGCCGCCCCCGACCGCGCAACCACCGATTCCGGGAGTTCCCACTCCGGGCTCCGGTCCGCGCCTGAGCTTCATACCGCCCACGGTCCAGAGTGCCCTTAGCGCAGCGATGACGTTGACTCTACAAGCTGAGAACATGAAGGACCTGTTCACCGCTTCGCCAATCCGGATAAAGTGGGATCCCAAAGTTCTGCGCCTGAACGAGATCACGCCCGGCGAACTCCTGGCGCGCGACAATCAGCAAATTACGAGCGCTAAGGACATTCGCAATGATGCCGGCGAGGCATGGATCACAATGAACCGGCTGCCTGGCGCTCCGGGCGTCAGTGGATCGGGCGCCCTGGCCTCTTTCTCCTTCAACGCGATTGGAAAAGGCAATACGAAAGTGACGGTGACGGACTTTGGCCTGAAGAACACTCAATTGCAGCCGATTGTAGTCGTCGGTCCCGAAGTGGACGTCAATATTCAGTAGATGGTAGTCGCGAAACGAGGAGAGCGCGGGCTAACGCTGATTGAGCTGATCGTAGCGTTCACTATTTTGTCTCTGCTTTGCACCATGGTGATCCCGCTGGCCCGATATCGAGTCCGGCGGGACCACGAGCGCGAGCTGCGATCGGCGTTGGACAGCATGCGGAAAGCGATCGACAAGTACAAGGACATGTGCGATCAGGGAAAACTCGGCATGCCAAAACTCGGTGCCGAATGCTACCCGGAAACGCTGGAGATGCTCGTGGAGGGCGTTAAGGAATCGGGTAAAGTGGATGCGAAAATCCGGTTCATGCGCCGCATCCCCAAGGACCCGATGACGAATTCGTTTGACTGGGGGAAGCGTAGCATGCAGGACGATCCGAAGTCGACAAGCTGGGGCGGACAGGACGTATTTGACGTGTACACGAAGAGCACAGCGAAGGGGAGCGATGGAACCCAGTACGCAGACTGGTAAGCGCCGCTCTGGCTTCACCCTGATCGAGTTGATGATCGTCATGGCGATTGTCGCGATCATTGTGTCCATTGCCGTGCCCATGTATCAGAAGTCGATCATCCGGTCCAAGGAAAGCGTGCTGCACAACAACTTGTTCACGCTGCGGATGGTAATCGACGAGTATACTTACGACAAGCAGAAGGCTCCGCAGACTTTGCAGGATCTGGTTTCGGAGGGTTATCTTCGAGCAGTTCCCATAGACCCCATCACCGGCTCCGATTCCACCTGGCGTCCAGTCATGGAGGATGCCACCAGCGCCACGAGTCAGAACGAACCGGGGATCGCTGACGTGCAGAGCGGGTCGGACCAGAAGAGTTTAGAAGGTACTCCGTACGCTCAGTGGTAGTTCAGCCAGCATCTTACTTAGGCCGTTCCCGGTAAACTTTCATCCCGCTAGAAGACATTGCCGTTTCGAAACGGTAAGAAGTGCCTCTCCCTAGAACCTGTCGTTCCGAAGTCGCGTATTTTCAAAAGCATGGGAAATGGCACCCGATGTGCTTCAGATACATCGTGAAGAAAACGTCGGCAGCTCGAGGAAACCAGGCTGTTCCGCTCGATACCCCACACAAACGCCTTCAATAAGAATCCTAAACAGAACCCACCATACACCCCGCCCAGCCGGTTCCTCGAAGCGCCGCATCTTTAGCGGCGTTTCGCCATTTTCGGACTACCTTTCAAGAAGTGTGCGGTGTAGGAATTTTGTGCCGACGCCACCTGCTCAGGCGTCCCCTCGGCGACGATGCTCCCGCCCCCTTCCCCGCCCTCCGGCCCAAGGTCGATGATCCAGTCTGCGCTTTGGACGACATCGAGATTGTGCTCGATAATGAGGATGCTGCCTCCATTTCCGATCAGCCGTTGAAAGGCATCGAGCAGCTTGGCGATGTCGTCGAAGTGCAAACCGGTAGTCGGCTCGTCGAAGATGAAGAGTGTGCCGGCGCAACTGGCCTGGCACAGGTGCGCCGCAAGTTTGACGCGTTGCGCTTCGCCGCCCGACAGCGTGGTCGCGGACTGGCCCAAACGCAGGTAGCCCAACCCCACGTCGTCCAGAACCTTCAACCGATTCGCCAGCCGCGGAACGTCGGAGAAGAACGAGAGCGCCTCGCGCACCGTCAACTGCAGCACCTCGTGTACGTTCAACCCACGGTACCGGATATCGAGTATCGAGCTCTTGAATCGCGTGCCTTTGCACTCGTCACAAACCAGTTCGACGTCCGCGAGAAACTGCATTTCCACCGAGACCACCCCGTCGCCCTGGCACGTTTCACAGCGCCCGCCCGGGATATTGAACGAGAAATGACCAGCCGTATAGCCGCGCTTATCCGATTCGGGAGTCGACGAGAACAGATCGCGGATGATATCGAAGGCCTTGATGTAGGTCACCGGGTTCGAGCGCGGCGTGCGGCCGATCGGCGATTGGTCCACCAACACCACCTGGCTTACCAGTTCCGGGTGTTCCACCCGCGAGCACGTCACCTTCTCAATTGCGCTGAAATCTTCGGAAGACTGCTGCGATGGCGCACTCTGATTCAGGTATCGCTCGAGGGACTTGTACATCACCTCATGCACCAGCGTAGACTTCCCCGATCCCGACACGCCGGTGACGGCTACCATCATTCCCAACGGGACATCTACGTCGATGTTCTTGAGATTGTTAGCGCGCGCTCCCACAAACCGCAGAACGCGCTTAGGATTCACCTTCCGCCGCTTCGCCGGCGCCGTCACCGCCATCTCTCCTCGCAGATACTTCGAGGTCAGCGATGAATTGCCATCCTCCATCACGGCCGGAAAGGAACCCTCGAAGACGATCCGTCCACCGTTCTCCCCGGCTCCCGGTCCGAGGTCCACAATATGATCCGCGGAGCGCATCACCTCGGGATCGTGCTCCACCACGACGATCGTATTTCCCAGATCCCGCAGCTCCTGTAGAATCCGAATCAGCCGGCCCGTGTCTCGGCTGTGCAGACCGATAGATGGCTCGTCGAGCACATAACAGGCGCCCACCAGCCGCGAACCAAGACAGGTGGCCAACACGATGCGTTGCGCTTCACCGCCAGACAAGGTGGCGGATAGACGATCGAGCGTCAGGTACTCGAGGCCTACATCGTTCAGGAATTTCAGCCGCTGCCGTATCTCAACCATCACCTTATCGGCGATGGCCCGCTCCTCGGGCGTGAGCTTCATGGAATCGAAAAACGTGAGTGCCTGGGCGATGTTGAATCCTACGATGTCGGCCATCGTATGGCCGCTCACGCGAATATACAGTGCTTCCGGGCGCAGCCGCGAGCCCCGGCACTCGGGACATTGCGCGTATCCGCGATAACGGCTGCAGAACACCCGTACATGAACTTTGTACTTCTTAGTCTCCACCTCAGCGAAGAATTTTCGAACATGCCCGGCCAGGAACTCCCGCTCGCCGACGTTCAAATCACAGTAAGCTACCTTCATCCGGATTTTGCCGCGCGCCGCACGCTGGAAGAACTCGTCGTAATACCACGTGTATTGGGGCTTGTTCCAGGGATCCACCGCGCCATCTTCAATGGACAGCGATTTGTCCGGAATCACCAGGTCCATGTCGTAATCGATCGTGTTTCCGAAGCCTTGACAGCGCCTGCACGCGCCGAAGGGGCTGTTGAAGCTGAAGAGACTGGGCTCGGGGTCGACGAAAATCTTTCCGCACTGTTTGCACTCGAACTTCTCGCTGAAACGCAGACGCTGTTCACCTGCCGCGCTTTGAAACAGAATTTCACCCGCTTCACGGAAGCAGATTTCCACAGTGTCCACCAGCCTTTGGTGCAGATCGCCGCCGAGCACCAATCGATCCACCAGCACGAACAAAGGCTGGGTGAAATCGATGTCCAGCAGCGATTCTGGCGTAGAAAACTCGTAAGTCCGTCCGTTCTGGTAAAGGCGGTTGAATCCCTTCTTCCGAAGTTCGAAAAGGTGATCGCGGAGCGCGCCGGTATCCTTATGCGGCGGGATCGGGAACAGCGCGTACCAGCGCGAACCGGCCTCGTGCCCCAGTAGCGCATCGGCGACCTGATCAACGGTGTCGCGAATCACCCGGACGTTGCAGTTCGGGCACCATGTATGACCCACCCGAGCGAATAACAACCGCATGAAATCGTACAACTCGGTGGATGTGGCGACCGTGGAACGCGGGTTCCGTGTCGTATTCTTCTGCTTGATCGCGATCGGCGGCGCAATTCCGTCGATCTCATCGACATCGGGCTTCTCCATCCGCTCGAGAAACTGCCGCGCGTATGCGGAAAGCGACTCTACGTAGCGACGCTGTCCCTCGGCATAGATGGTGTCGAACACCAGCGAACTCTTTCCGGATCCGGAGACGCCGGTGACAACTGTCAGCTTATTGTGCGGTATAGCCAGCGAAACATTTTTGAGATTATGGACGCGGGCCCCGCGAATAACGATAGAATCCTGCAAGGTGGGGTACGCTTCTAGTATAGAGGTTCAGCGCAAAACTATGATTTCTGCAGCCGCTCCAGCGCGCGGCGGCGCGTTTGCGGAGATGCTCTTGGAATGGTATCGCCGTCACTGCCGCGATCTGCCTTGGCGCAGGACTATGGACCCCTACGCGATCTGGGTTTCGGAGGTGATGCTGCAGCAGACCCGTGTTGAGGCGGTGATCCCGTATTATGCGCGCTTCCTCTCGAGATTCCCGGACATCCGGACGTTGGCTGCTGCATCGGAACAGGATGTGCTCGCCGCCTGGGCGGGCCTCGGGTACTATTCGCGGGTGCGTAATATGCAGCGGGCGGCGCAGCAGATGGTGGAAGCCGGCGGAATGCCGTCGGAGTATACGGCACTCCGAGCCCTGGCGGGCGTCGGCGACTATACGGCAGCAGCAGTGGCGAGCATTGCCTTCGGGCAGCCATATGCGGCCGTCGACGGTAACGTAATCCGCGTGCTGGCCCGTGTGACAAATGATGCCGGAGACACGCGATCGTCGGTCACGCGGGGTCGTTTGGAGAAAGCAGCGGCCGCGCGTCTCGACTCCGCCCGTCCGGGAATGTTCAATCAGGCCATGATGGAACTGGGTGCAACGTTGTGCACTCCGAAAAATCCGAGGTGTCTCCTCTGTCCGGTGCAAGACTTCTGCGGAGCCCGCCGGGCGGGTTGCGAGCGCCAGCTTCCGGTGAAATCGAGGCCGGGCGAGCGCAACAGGAAGACCGTAACCCTCCTGATTATTACCGGCAACGCTGGCATCCTTTTGTGGCAGCGCTCGTCAGCCAGCGTTCGTCTGGCGGGATTCTGGGAGCTTCCCGAGCACGCCATGCTCCCCAGCGCCAAGCTACTGGAAAACATCGGCGAGTTCAAGCACACGATCACCAGTACGGACTACACTTATTGCGTGCGGCGGGCCAATATATCTCGAAAGCCGCAAGCATTTAAGTGGACCAATATGGAACGCCTGCATGAAATCCCATTAAGCACCACATCGCGGAAGGCGTTGGCGTGTTTGAAGTCATTGTGAGTGCTTTACAAAGATTTCACGATTTATTCGCAACTTGTCCGGCACTTGATCCTAGACTGAAACCGATGATCGGAATTAAGGAGTGCATGAGAAAAGAGCGGTTGATTCAAGTGACGAAAGTCGGCCGTGTGGGTTGCGGCTGTGCCGATGATACTGTATGGGCGCACAACGACGGACCTGACGTGCACCTGACTGGCGTGCCAGGAACCGGCGAGAAAACCTGGTGACTAGGTGCCATCTCGGGACGGCGTTGAATGGCGGGCGGCGGCAGTCTGACGATCAGCGCCGCGGGAGGTACAACCTACACTCCTGGGCAGACCCAGACATCTACGATTACGATTCAGGATTCGGAGGCCCGCCTGTACGGCTTTCAGATGACGGCTCGACTTGCGAGCAATCGCACACAGCAGGCCGGCACATTCAACACCGAGTGCCGGCCAATCTGTCCAGTGCGCGCCGGTCGAGATACACGAAGACTTCGGTCTGGACCGGCCCGCCAGCGGCTGCCCGGCCGATCAGCCTTTGGAATTCGTCAGCAGCACACGTCCCATTCCGGTCCAATGTGATCACTGTGGATTGGACGCCGCCCGCGAAGGCATCGGGCGCCATAGAAATTTGGGTATCGGCGAATGCGGCGAATGGAGACGGCGACGAGACTGGCGATCATATTTATAATGGCTTCATTACCCTGACACCTGCGGGAGGTACTTGCACTGCAGGGGCGAAACCCGCTATTGCACCCGGAGGAGTTATAACGGCCGGGGGCTTTGGCGGAAAAACCGGCGTTACCGCAGGCACATGGCTTGAGATCTACGGCACAAATCTCGCTTCTACAACTCGCGAATGGGGCGGCCCCGATTTCACAGGGTCGACGGCTCCGACAAGCCTGGACTGCGTGGGAGTCACAGTTGCCGGTAAAAACGCCTTTGTGCGATTCGTCAGCCCCGGGCAGGTGAACGTTCAAGCTCCGGATGACATCGGAACGGGACCTGTCCCCTTGGTTGTGACCAACGCGGGTGTTTCCAGCGATTCGGTCAATCTTACAGCAACTCCAACTCTGCCTGGATTATTGGCGCCGTTTGGCAATGGCTATGTGGCCGCCTTTGCGGGCAGCACCGTAGTCGGCAGTCCGGGATTCGCCAGTGTTAAACCAGGCGCCACCATCACCCTGTATGGCATCGGATATGGACCGGTGAACCCTGCGATCTCCGCGGGTAGCATCGCGGACAAGCTAAATACTGTCACCCTTCCGTGCAAACTCACCATTGGAGGTGCGGACGCGCCGGCCGCATACAAAGGCTTAGGCCCCAATTTTGTTGGACTCTATCAGTTCAACATCACGGTACCGAATGTGCCGGATGGAGATCAGCCGGTCACTGTGGACCTGGGTGGCACGGGTACGGGTCAGAATCTCAAGATTTCAGTCAAGCAGTGAAAATAGCGCCGCTTCACAGCCGCGCCGATGCTTTATGATTGGAGAACAGATCAGGAGGCTCCATGCGTTGGAAGTTTGTCTGTGCGGCAATCGCCGCCGTTCCCGTCACCTTGCTTGCTTTCTCTACGGGTCCGCCAACCAAACGCACCGGGATCATCGACGGCGGTAGCGACTGTTCGGCGTGCCATCGCACCTTCGCTCCCGCGAATTCCGATCCTCGAGGTAGCGTAAAGATTGAGAACCTGCAGCCCTACGTACCGGGCGTTCCGCAGAATCTTCGTGTTACGGTTGCTCACCCGGACGCGATCCGCTGGGGCTTCCAATTGACCGCCCGATTCGTCACCGGCGGAGGCACTCTCAAGGCAGGCACCTTCACGCCGGCCAACGCCGAAACCAAAGTAGTCTGCGACGATGGCAGTCTGCGCGGTGCGCCGGGTCCTTGCACAGCTGAGCAGATGGAGTGGATCGAACACGCGGATGCTCCCCGCAGTGCGGCAGGTGCAGGCCATACCTTCGAGTTTCAGTGGACGCCACCACCTGACGAGAACGGGGACATCATGTTCTATTTCGCCGGGAATGCAGCCAACGGCGATGGCACGAACAGCAACGACCGAATCTATACCAGCACGGCTCGCGTGGCGTTGTCTTCTGATGCAGCGTGTCCGTCCACCGTGCGTCCGCAAATTCGAACTGCGGTGAACGCCGGATCGCACGCCGGAGCATTCAGCTCGAATGGCATGGTGGAGATTTATGGCGCGAACTTCCTGCCAGGTAGCCGGACCAGACTGGTCGGCGTCGGCGATCTCGGCTCAGGCACGTTCCCAACGACTCTTGCTTGTATCGCCGTGGAAATCGCCGGCGTACGCGTTCCGGTCACGTACGTCCAGCAGGATCAGATCAACGTTCAGGCACCCACCCTGACATCCACGGGACCAGTAACGGTCGTTGTATTTGCAAATCCTGGCAAACCGAATGAGCTTCGTAGCGATACAGCAACAGTTCCCCTGCAGCAGCCGGCGCCCTCCTTCTTCACTTTTGGAGCGACGAAGAGCATCGCGGCCCAGTTCGCCGGCAAAGCTGACGTTGTTGCGAACCCCGCCGTTGTCCCAGGAGGACAGCCGGCTAAACCAGGGGATATCGTCACGCTTTATGGAACGGGCTTCGGTGCAACCAATCCAGCTTTGCAGGCTGGCCAGATTGCGAGCGGGCTGGCCCGCCTCACCGATACCGTCACCGTTTCGATTGGGGGGACCCTGCTGGGGCCGGATGACATTTCCTACGCCGGCTTATCTCCACAGTCGATAAGCGGACTGTACCAATTCAACGTCCGCATTCCGGCAGGGGTCCCGGACGGGGACGCTCCGGTAATCGTCACGATCAAAGGTGTAACCACGCAAGCGGGCGCGACCATTCCCGTCAAGCGCCCGGCTCCATAAGCTGCTTACGAAGGAGGCTCAGTAGCCGTTCGGATGGCCGCCGGGAGGGGACTCCCGGCCTCATCAGCATCACTCGTCCGACGCTGTCTTCTTCACTTACCTTCGTACTTGGAGAGCACCACCTTGGGCGCTAGGATGACTTCATCCTGGCCGGGATCGCCGCGGCCTGAACCGAGGTCACACACGAGGCAGTGAGCGAACTTTTGTTTCGAGATCTACCTCGAACCTCATCAGAACGTGAATCGCAGCGCTAACTGCATCACCCTCGGACGATCCGCGCTTTGCAGCGTGGCGAAAGTCGGGCTCACCACGCTCATGTCCGGCGGGAAAAACTTCGCGTGGTTGAGCGCGTTGAATGCTTCCGCCCGGAACTGCAAGCTGCATGCCTTCGCGGATCGGGAAGTTCTTGAACGCCGAAATGTCCACGTTGGTCCAGCTCGGCGCCGTGATGATGTCGCGTCCCGAAGTGCCAAACTTCAGCGGCAGGGTCGGCCTGAACGCGGCCGGATTGAACCAGTAGCGATTCGGATTCGCCCCGCCGAAATCCTCGCCAGGCGTAATGCCGTTGAACGAGGATCCCGGCGCGAGCCCGGTCGCGTCCGCCCGTTGCGTCACATACGAAATACCCGTCAGATTAGTCGACGTGACGCTCCGCTGGTTGCCCGTCTGCCAGGAGCCGATCGAGTTGATCTGCCAGCCCCCAACCACCAGGTCCGCCGCCCTGTTGATGTTGCCCAGCAGCTTCTTCCCCTTGCCGAACGGAAGCTCATACACGACGCTGGTCACAAACCGGTGACGAATATCGAAATCTGACGGACCTTTGTCGAGCTGGAAGTTCGCCGGGTTCAGATTGGGCGAACCGAACGAGCCGGCCGAATCGTTATCGATCGATTTCGCATAGGTCTCCGCCATCAGCAGCTGGAATCCGTTGCTGAACCGCCGCTCCAGCTTCAGGTTGAGGGCGTTGAAATTGGACCAGCCGGACTGCGACGAATAGAGCATCTGATTCAATTGCGGATAGCGGGTCGCCACGCCGGGGGTCACATCGTAAAGCACTCCTGGGGTGACATTCGCATACGCGTTATAGCGCTTCGAGAGACGCCGTCCGTGCGAGCCGACATATGCGCCTTCGAACAGCCAATTGCTCGGCAGCGATTTCTGGATCGAGACAGTCCACATGTACTCCCGGGGTTTTGTACCCGTGGCCTCCTCGACAAACAGGTTGGTGCCCGCCGGCGTGATGTAGTTGGCGTCCACCTTCGGAATCGTGACGACCGGCAGCGTATTCACGCCGAACTGATAGGCGGGCAAACCTTTGCCTGTCAGGTTGACGTTCTGCTGCGTAAAGATTGGCGGACCATTGGTGATGAACTGCGTCTCGTTCAACTGCGTCTGGTCGTAATAGATGCCGATGCCGCCGCGGAACACCCAGCTCGGCAGCGCCGTCGGGTTGTAAGCAAAGCCGAAGCGCGGCGCGAAGTTCTTGTAGTCGGGAGCGACGATCGAATCCCGCACCTGCCCCAGCGTGGGAAACAACTGCTTGCCGGTATTGAAATCAAAGCCGTACACGTGACTGAGTTCCTGTTTGATAGGCGTGGGCGGACCCATGTATTCCCAGCGCAGGCCGTAGTTTAACGTCAGCTCTCGCGTCACCTTCCAGTCGTCCTGGATAAAGAGGTTGTGCGACATAAAGGTGAAGTGCGTCAGCGAAGTGCCGACCGCGCCGCTCATATTGGTCGGATACCCGAGCAGAAAATCAGCGACGCCGCTGCCGGTGCCCGCTACAGGGTTGCCGGTTGCAGGATCGAGCGCAGCCGTGAAGCTGTTATTGAAGGTGAAGCAGCCACGCGGGCCGTTGTCGCTGTCGAGCAGCAGGCGCGTCTGCTGGATATCGTAACCGGCGCGGATGGTGTGGCCGCCCCGAATCCACGTCACGTCATCGCTCAGCTTGTAGTTATTCAGCGTGCTGCCCTGCGTCAGACCGTTGCTGCCGATGCCGGAGTAGCCCTGCCACCCCACGTTCGGCACGCCCCAGTTCAGCGCGGACGTGGAAACGCCAGTGATGCCGATGGCTTTCGCGATATCCGAATCCACCGCAACCTGCTTTCCGAACAGCGTCATGTACGTGTAGGACGCTCGGGCGGCATTCACAATAGTCGGCGTCAACGACGACGTCAGCTGCGTCACCTGCGAGATGCCCTTCGATGTCACGAGCGATCCTCCAAGCGGCACCAGCGCAGCGGGCTCCAATGGCGCGTTCTGCCACGTGTAGCGGGCGAATAGAGAGTGCTTGCTGTTGATCTGCCAGTCTCCGCGGAAGTTCATCTGCGTATCGTCCAGCTTCTGAACCGGAGTTCCCGTGACGTTATTTGCTCCCGGAGTGTTGGTGACCGGAATGTACGGCAGAAAATTCTTGGACACTGCGTTGATGCGGTTCGCCGGAATCCTGTTTCCCGCGAACTGCTGGCGTGTATTGGTAGCCGGGTCATAGGTGAGCGGATCGTAAATCGTCGGGCTGTCCGGTGAAGTCGCCGCTCAGCAGTGACTGTGTCGGAAAGGTGCCCCGCTGGATCACGCCCAGCCGCTGGATGAATTTCTCGAAGTTGGCGAAGAAGAACACCTTGTCTTTCTTGGCGTGTCCGCCGATCGATCCTCCAAACTGGTTGCGCTTGAAAGGCTCCGGCACGGATGAGAAGAAGTTGCGGGCGTCCATCGCGTCGTTGCGAAGAAACTCGAACAGCGAGCCGTGATACTGATTGCTGCCGCCTCGGCTGGCCACGTTGACGATGCCGGGCGAAGTGCCGAATTCCGCCTGGAAGAAATTGCGCTGGATCTTGAATTCCTGCACGGCGTCGAGCGACGGCGTGATCGAGCTGTCGCCCACCCGCGGATTCCGCATCTCCACGCCATCGAACAAGTAGCTGGTGGAGCTTTCCCGCTGGCCTCCAACCAGAATACTGCGGTCGGAGCGCCCCGTGGTCGAGGCGACAAAGCTGGCCGGTCCGCTGCCGGCCGGAAGTTGCGGTATCACGCCCTGGGGACAGCGAGCCCAGCATCAGATAGTTGCGGCCGTTGAGAGGAAGGTCGTTGATGGCCTTCTGGTTGACTACCTGGCCCAGCGAGGCGGTTTCTGTCTCCAGCGAAGTCGCGGAAGCCGCCGTGACCGTCACCTGCTCGGAAACCTGCCCGACCTTCAAAGGCATGTTCACGATGGCGCGCTCCGCGATAGTTAACACGACGTTATTCACCACACCGGTTTGAAATCCGCTGGCCGACACACTGATCCGATAGGTGCCCGGTGCGAGTTGTGTCACAACGTATTCGCCGGCGTCGTTCGTAGTCGTTTCGCGCTGCTGGCCCGTGGCGACCAGAGTCACGGTCACTTTTACGTTTGCTACCGCGGCGCCGGAGTCGTCGGTCACTAGTCCGGCAATCGTGGAGGTGTTCACCTGTGCTGTCAAATTCACGGCAGCGATCAGCAAAAGCACAAAGGGAATAAGCACCGGCAGCCAGCGGAAAGGTTGGCCTACACCGGCATCAGAATCAGACAGGCAGCTCCTCAGTGAGCATGGTTCGGCTTGACGCAGCAACATAGCGTAACTCCTTGCGGTACCGAGACGGTTAAGTTGGGTTAAGAACGAGCGGCGGCGAAAACCCGGCTGCGAAAAGCCGTCGGGATCGAGACAGCTCCGTGAATGACCGGATTCTGGCGACGTGGCAGCATGAGCCCCCAAAGCAGCACGGCATTCCAGCCGCGCCTTCAAAACTTTCACGCATTTCCTGCCAACTGGGCGAGGCAATAGTATGCGCGATGCTCTCATGTTGCGATCTGGATGTCAATACGTAATCAGAGGAATGAGCGTCTCGGAGTACCAATTCTGTTCGATGGCGAACGCGCAGCTCATCTATGTCTCGGACAAACAAAGCAGACCATCTCACTGGGGAGATGGCTGCAGAAGTGATCAGATTGAGCTTGTAGGTAAATCGAGTTCGTGGCATAGCCGCCTAAGTACCTGATACGTAAATCGCTACGAACCATGCGGCTGCGGACAAGCTGTGCCGAAGGTGACATGATGATATCTGCAGCGATCGGCACGCCCGTCGATGATCCCACCCGCCGGTCATACGGACCGATCGCTAGCTACCAGCGTGGCGGCTACTCGAATCCTATTCAACGGGGTACCGGCTCCGCTCCTGTATGTATCGGACAAACAGAGCAGCGCGGTCGTTCTTTAAGGAGTGGTTGATCGTACCTCCGTGGACGTTCAGGTCGAATACCAGGGTGCGCGGTCCCAAGCGAGTAACGTGGCAGTGCTGTCCTCGCGGCCGGGGAAGGCGGCGATTCTGAATGAGGTCCGGCAGTGTCAACTTTCCGCCGAATCCTGCCGCGAGGAGCTCAAGCGTCACAATATTCGGGACGACCGGAGGCGAGGGCGGCGCGAGGGATTGAGCCGGTTTTCGAATGCAGAGTACGAGTCAACGTCGAACTCGTGAACGCTCTGGCGTCAGGGCGGGCTAGCGACTTGATGTCTTGATGATCCAAGTGTCGTATTCATGGGGCCGCCGAAATGCGTGAAGCGAGCCGCATTCCTTCGATACGCGTCCGATACTAAATCTCGAATAACCCAGACCGGTTCGATTTGTTCACTGAGAAGTTTGAGGCTATCGGGCGAGGACTGTCCGAAATTCTGAGCGTGCAGACGGTGTCGCTGGGTAGAAGGCGGATCAGCGCTTGGGAAGATCCAGCAGCACCACATCCGAACGCTCCTGCACTCGTTCGAGGACCACTTCCCGGCCGTCTGGGGATATGTCGAAGTCGCGAATGTCGAAGCCGGGAGCGAGCTTGGTCAACTGCCGCTGGGCACCGCTTTCGAGGTCGATCAGCCAGAGATCCTTATGTTGAATCTCTCCTCGCAGAAACACGAGCGCCCTTCCTCCACCCAGGAACGTCAGGTGTCGAGCCCCGCGTGTGAGAGTCAAGGCCGGCAAGGGATGAGCTACGGCCGCGGCGGTGACCGCTTTTACTTGAAACGTAGTGCCTACGTCGGGTCCCGAGTAGACAACGAAGCGGCCGTCGGGCGCCCACACCGGATCGACCGAGTACTCGCTGACCAAAGGAGTCGGGGGGCGACCGTCGATGGGCACTCGGAAGAGCCGAGGGACGCCGTGATCGTCGGCGGCCGACGTGATCGATTGGCCGTCGGGCGCCCATGCCGGCGCGCCCCGCAGGTCGAGCGAATCTACCACAATTCGCGCGTTCGTGCCGTCGGCCCGCATCACATACAAAAGTGTCCGCCCGTGTTGCCGGGCCGAGAATGCGATATGCCCTCCAGCGGGGGCGATCGTAGGGCCGCCAAAGATTTGCGCGCCCACACCACTCCACAACTCCGTACTGGTTCCGTTTGCAAGCTTCCAAAGACTCTGGCTCGTGCCGGTCACAGCCACATACAGAAGACCATTTGGACCCAGCCGGGGGGAGAACCCGGTGCCGGTTGCCAGCGAGATTGGCGAAGCCGTCGACACTCCGGCGGGTGAATCAGCAATCGGTAAACGCCACAGTGTTCTCTTCGGGTTTTCGCGCGTGACAACCAGACGGCGACCGTCAGCGCTGGCCGCGAGCGACGAGTAGCGGTCCAGGCCAGAGGTGAGCCGGTGGGGAATACGGCGCTCGACGTCCATGCTATGAATCCAAGGACCGGCACCATCGTTGTCGCGAGCGAGGTACATGAGCGTGCTCCGATCCAACAGGACCGGATGACTCACTTGCCCATTGTGGGACGTGATCCGTTGCGTGGCCCCGCCGGCCGGACTAATGCGCCAGATATCCAATTTGTCCGGGAGTGAACCCTGAACGAAGTAGATGAATGCACCATTCGGCGTCCACAAGGGAAAGTGAGAGTGCAGCCCGGCAGACGCAGTGAAGATCGGCCGATCGTCCGGCCGCCGGGTGCCGTCAGACACGAACAGCGGGTCTCCTGGCGCCGACGTGTGGTATGCGAGCCGGGAGCCGTCGTGCGACCAGTCGAACTCGGATGTGCCTTCGAGATATGGCCTGGGTTCTCCGCCCAGGGTTGGCACGGCCCAGACACTAATGTCGCGAATTGAGCCGTGTTGCCTGCGAACCCAAAACGTGACGAGAGAGCCATCCGGCGAGAACCCCAGACTGCGGAGCAAGGGAACCACGAGTTCGGGCGCACTCCCGCGGGTCAGGTTGTGGAACTGTCCGGAACCGACCTGCGTGAGCCAGACATCCATCTGTCCGTTCCGTTCCCCCAGAAACGCCACGAAATGACCGTCGCGTGACACCGCAGCGGATCCCTCTACTCCATCGAAGTCCGTGACTTGCTGAAATCGCGCGTCAGCGATGGGACTGCGCCAGAAGTACTCGGTGCTCTGCAACCATAGGCTTGCGCCAATAGCCAGGGCGACTGCCGCCGCTGCTAGGGGCAAGACGAACTTCCGTCCGGATCTGGAAGCCGGCAACGCCAACGGCCGCGGCGGTGCATCGGGATTGAGCGAGATGGCAATCCCCCCGTTCTCCTGCGCTGCGCGAAGATTCCGACTACGGGACCACGCGTCCAACTCCGACCGAAACGAATAGACGGAGCCCATCCTGTCATGCAGGTGCCGGTGAACGGGCATCCCCTCCCGCTTCTCCCAACGCTGCACCGTCGTCACATCGCGATTTAGGTATGCAGCAATTTCCTTCCACGAATCCAGCCGGTCTTCGGGCGTTCCGGTCGATGGTGCTGTGTTAGTGGAGGGTTCACCCATCGGGCCGCCTTGGGTAGCCCGAGGTTACCGCGAGCCAGAGACTGATTGTAACGTAGGCGACTGGGCACCGTAAAGCACAGCATTCGACCGCAAGTAACCGCAGGTACAGGAATTGCTGCAATCCGGCGCATTGCCGCTCGACGGCACACACCAAAGTGCCCGATAGTTGGCCGAGTCGTTTGAAACCCAAGACGAGATCAAGCACGCCGCCAGATTTGCGGTGGGCGACGAGGAGAATGATTATGAAGATATTCGGCGCTGTCCTATTGTCGGCCGCTATTCCGCTGGCAGCCGGCAACGTTGTAACCGACTGGAATACGATCGCCTCTACCGCCATCGTCAAGAACGGGGGCAAGTCAGCAGGGGGCTCCGCGATTTGGTTCGCCTATAGCAGCCTCGCCGTTTATGATGCGGTGAATGCCATCACGGGTCAATACCGGACGTTCTATTATCGCGGAACCGGACCGCAAACTGCATCGGTGGACGCTGCGGCAGCCGCTGCGGCGCACCGCATTCTGACGAACTACTTTCCCGGGCAACAAGGCGATCTGGATGCCAAGTTCGCCGCCTCCCTAACGAACATCAGTGCCGATTCCGCTGCCAAGGATGCAGGCCTATCAGTGGGTGAGGCCGCGGCGGCGGCGCTGATTGCCGCTCGAACCGGTGATGGGCTTGAAGCCAACGTACCCTATGTTCCCGGAACAGGCCCCGGCGCCTGGACCCCAACGCCGCCGGCCTTCCTGCCCGCGGCGACTCCATGGCAGGGCCAGATGCGCCCATTCACGATGAGTACCGCGGCGGATTTGCTGCCGGACGGGCCGACGCCTCTGGCAAGTGAACGTTGGAAAAGGGATTACAACCTGACGCGTCTCCTAGGCGGCGCCAACAGTACGATCCGGTCGGCCTCGCAGTCAGAGATCGCACTATTCTGGACCGAGCACACCGCTCAGCAATATGCACGAGCTTTCGGATACTTGGCGGACAATTATGGCCTAAGCGTACCGGACACGGCCAGAATGATGGCCATGCTTTGGACCGGATCCGCCGACTCCATCATCGGGTGTTACGGCGCAAAGTACAACTATGGTTTCTGGCGGCCCGTGACGGCCATTGCAGCAGGCGGCGGTAGTTCGGATTTGCAGGCCGACCCGGCATGGCTGCCCCTGGCCACCACGCCGAATCACCCGGAATATCCGGCGGCGCACGTCTGTTTCACCGGGGCCGTCTCGACGCTGATCGCGGGCTACTTTGGTACGACGAAGACTCATATCGTGGTGGATAGCGTGGCGTTTCAGGATGGTCCGCACACCCATACGTTTGACGATACGCGCGACCTCGTAGACGAAGTCTTTTGGGCGCGGATCTATGCGGGTATTCACTTCTATCACTCGGTGGAGGATGGGCGCCAACTGGGCGCAACGATCGCTCGCGAGATACTTCGGACCCACTTTCGCCTGCAACAGTCTGGCCTGGAATCTTCGTTAAACAAGAAAGCCGGCCATTGAATGGTCGAGCGCGGAACTGTATCATCCGCCTTGGACCGAAGCGTAATCTTGCCACAAGTATCGATCGGCGGCGCGGGCCACTATTGTTCGGGAATACGCCTGGCTTCGTCGGACTGAACCAATTCAATGTCCGCGTGCCAAGCGGCATTGTGCCGGGATCTGCACTGCCTGTTCGCTTAACGTATCTCGGTCGGTCGAGCAATGCAGTTACTGACGCGGTGCAATGATTCTGCGCCATGGCTCACTTCTCGTTGCGATGGGCGGCGCCTGCTCCGCCACTCGGAAAACCGTCGGCCTCCACGAGTTCTCCGAAACCACACTGATTGCCGATGGAACGGTGCTAATCACAGGCGGTCAGTTGCCAGGAGGCGACGGGAATCCCGGAGCCGAAGCTTTACATTTCCGCCACCGGCACGTTCGCCCTCACCAGGAGCATGAGCGCGGGTCGCAGTTTTCACAAGGCTACCCTGCTACCGGACGGCTCGGTTTTGCGTCGCAGGCGGCTACAGCCTGTGGCCTGGAGCCACCGCCACCGCTGAAATCTATCGTCCCGGTGAGTTGATCGCCTCGCCTGTACTCTACTCGTTCTCGGGTGATGGGCGTGGCCAAGGCGCCATATTGCACCCTGGAACAGCTCAGATCGCTGCCCCTGATCATCCGGCCACTGTGGGAGAAGCGTTGGAGGCTTATCTCACCGGCCTGATGGACGGAAGTGAATCCCACCGCAAATTTCCATCGGTGCTCGGATGGCCGAAGTTATGTGGTTCGGAAATACCCCGGGATTCGTTGGCTAAACCAGGTAAACGTCCGTGTGCCCAACGGCATTGCATCCGGACCGGCCGTTCCGGTGCGCCTGACTTATCTGGCCGCCCGAGCAACGAAGTGAGTATCGCGGTTCGATGAGGCATTAGGGAGTGCATCAGGGCTGGTCGGCCGCATGGAAGTGAACGCCTAGAAATGGAGAACCACTAGAGTCCGAGCGGCAAGGCAATTGTGGCCGGCCACTGGCAACTTTTGATCTTTCGATGTTTATGGAGCCACCCGCCGGGATTGAACCGGCGACCTGCTGATTACGAAACAACTCAATCGCCGCAAACTACTGAAAACCAGCGCACGGAGAGGCACCTTGCAACCCGCCTACTGCAATGGTTTCGGCGGAAGTTGAACAGGTTTCTGAACAGGTCGGGTCGAAATCGAGAACACTACCGTGCAAATCCGACGCACTCCTGGCGAAACATACCCTGTCAGTCCTCAACATCTAAGCGACTCGTTACGGGGTCGGGGTGAACGGTGAACGCCCAGGCGGTGGAGGCGAGTCGGGTTTTGAGTCGGCCGGCTCGATCCTGAAACGTACCGCTCCCGAACTGATCGTCTCCAAACGGCGCGGGCGTCAGCTTGAGCGCATCGAACTGGTCCGCGCCAAGCGCGAGCAAAAGAACCAAAGCCTTTGTTTTAGCTCTCGACCGTTCGTCCTTTGCGGCCTGCCCGCCCGGAAACTCTCGGCCGGGGGCAACTGGTGTATGAGCGGCGCAATGGGCAGTTCGTGCTGCAGGTAACCGGGCATCCCGACTTCGGCGTCCCCTTCGGACAGGATAGGATCGTGCCGATCTTCCTGGCAACATTGGCGGTGCGGCAGAAGAGCCAGGCCATTCGTTTCAAGACGGCAGCCGAGATGCTTGAGACCTTCGGCATGCACAAAGGAGGAAAGGAGTATCGGCGACTGGTCGCCGCCTTCGAGCGGATCTTCGGCGCGACGATGTTCTTCGGCACGGACTCCGTGACCTCCAAAGCCAAAGTTGTTCAAAGGTCGCGGTTCAACTTCCTTCGCGAGGCCCAGATCTGGTACAACCGGCAGCCAGATCAACGCGTTGTTGGGCGAGGAGTTCGAGAACGTCATCGTATTGAGCGATGAGTTTTATCAGGAGGTCATCGCGCACCCGATTCCGACGGATCTGGAAGCGGTGAAGGTGCTGGCGGCAGCTCCCGCCGTGCTCGACCTGTTTATGTGGCTCACGTATCGCTGCTTCGTCGCGAAAGGACCGGAGTTGATCCCGATCTTCGGGTCGTGCGGGTTGGTTAGGCAGATCGGGTCGGTGGAGTACTCGCGGGAACGCCGGTTCTTAGCGAAACTCGAACAGTGGCTGAACACGATTCGAGTGATGTGGCCAGGCTGTCCGGCTCGAATAGCGGATCATCGAGCGCTGCGAATCGACCATGCATCTGGCATTCTCCCTGATGCGGTGAATCGGAGTGAATCATGCTGACGCCCGGGTGTCGAGTCCGCGTGACAAAGAATGGATGGAAGCCGCCAGTATCTGTAATCATTGGGCCAAGCACCCGGCTCAGATTTGGTACAACCGCCAATAGTCTTTCCCGCTCCATATTCAGCCTGGACCCAGAATCCTTGCCCCTGTCCGTGAACAACCGATTCCAGGATTCTCTTGAAGTGCGCCAGTAGCGCTGCCGTCAGATGGTATTCAGTGACGCATTCTTGAGCCGGCCCCCATCTGGATGCAACGTACAGCCCGGCTGCTCTCGTCCAGATCCGAGGAATAAAGAAGATGACGGGTGTACTGCGAAGAGCTGGATTGGCCTTGATCTGCATGAGAACCTGAAAGCCGTCCAGAGAACGGGAAGCACTACGTCCAGAAGCACTAATGCGAAATCGTCTTCTGCAAGTAGCTCCGCCGAGGCCCTTTTCTGCCCAGTCAGTCGGAAGTCGTGATGTCGAAGCCTTGGTGGCTCCAGATACCTTGTTAAGATGTCGCGGTTGCCAGGCGCTGTCGTCAACCAGAAGCACCCTGGGCCAAGGGCTTTTCCGTCTCAATGCGTCGGGCGCCGGCGGTGACATGGAACGGGAAGAGGTCACGTCGGAATCGCAGGCTGGGGCGAGGAGCTGCTCTGCGGCAAATGGAGATTTGCAATCTGCCCGCTGCCATATTGCTTCGGGGCTTCAGCAAAGCAGGGCATCAATGCCGGCCGATGGCTGAGGTGACCCGCAGGGACGAACGAGCATTGAAGCTCACGAAGAGTTGCGCAGCGGCGTGCAACAGGCCGCTCTCATTTGCAGACCCGTGGGTGAACTTCACACCTCGCGGGCGTTTCCAATCAGCTTCACCAGGGCATAGTAGGTAATTTACCGCCATCCGGTGAGGATTCCACTTCCTTCCAATTCGTCCAGCAACATTTCGCCGTTGCCAATGATGTGATTCAGAGGAGTGCGCAGGGAGTGCCGCAACTCCGCAGCCGAAGCCTGATCGAACGTGTAATATTAAGTTGGCAGTATCTCCCGAGGTTACTCCCTTTAGCCAACGATTGTCAAGCGGGCAACACTCGGGCCGCGCCATAGAACTCCACCGTAATCCGGTTGTTGGCAGTCTTATGTTCCAAAGCGTTCCCAGAGGAACGCATGTGTTAGGGCGTAAGTACACGCATGCACGTGAGTGTGCGCCGAGATGACGGTTAAGCGCGCGGGTCAGCTCATCAGCAAGATCCACCCCACGGCCTCGGGCATCCACGATGTGCCGGCGTTCTAGTTTAGTGGGCTGACCAGCACCGACCAACCAAACGCGAAGCAAGTGAGCGTGGACACGACGTTCGAAGCAACGGACAACCTCAACTGGACCTTGGGACGGCATGCGATGAAGTTCGGGGCGGAAAGCGGGAGTCCGACTTCGTTCTTGGTGATAGAGGTCCGCGCAGCGAATCACGTCCCGCGACGGGCACACCCGTAGCAGTAGAAGAGATCCTTGTCGGCATCCACGAGGAAACTCGGCTTGTGATCGTCATGCAAAGGACAGAGCCCCATCCATCGGCCGCCGCTGAGTGGCCGCGCCGGGCTCCAATGATGCGCCTGCAGATGCAATCGGCCAGCGTGCGCCGAAACGGTGTTCTGTTCAGTTGCCGGTGCCGCTCCCGAATGGTGATCGTATTGTCTTTGGCAACCGTGCGCTCGGTCTGAATAGAGAAGACCTGGTCGAGGTCCTTCCGATCAGATTTGCGGAATGCCGTCCCCTTCTCCCGCGCTGGTTTGGCGAACATGCCGTTGAACTCGGATATGTAGCGCTCGCCCAGGAACTTGTTCGCCTCCTCCAGGCTGCTGACGCTAGCCAGCCGAAACTCCTGCGGTAACCGGTTCTGCCACGTGCCGAAGTTCCGCTCACTCCGCCCGCGGGCTTGCGGTGAGTAGGCCGGAATCATCTCAATACCCAAGTCCCGCATCGCTCGGCCAACCTGCGTCAGACGCGTCTTGTCCACTGCCTCTCCTGCCTTCGGCGTAACAAAGAAATGGCTTCCGCGGTCGCTGTACAACAAGCAAAATATTCCGTTTGCCTCGATGACCTCCCGGAGCGCCGCCATCACCGTCCGCGTCGACTCTTCTTCGACCCACTCGGCATAGTACACCTCACTGGTCGCGTCATCCAGCAGGACGATGAAGTGGTGGTAGAGGTCATCCTGGAACCAGCGCTGCTTTGCTGCCGTCGATATGCAGCAGCATGCCTGGTAACGGCTTCCCAATTCCGAATCGCGCGACATCGACGCGGCGGTAAGGCAGGTCATCGGCGGCGCGGTGGACGCGGGCGAGGTAATCGATTTGTTCGCCGCCGCCGGACTTGACGCGGCGCGGCTGGACATCCTCAGCGACGAATTCCTGGAGCGAGTGTCGGCCCTGGAGCAGAAGAACCTCGCGCTCGAGACGCTGCGGAAACTGCTCAACGACCAGATCAAGATCAGCGAGCGGACCAATCTCGTGCAGGCCCAGAAGTTCCGCGAGGCGCTGGAAAAGGCGATGCTCGGCTACACGAACAAGCAGATTTCGACCGCCCAAATGATCGCGCAGCTTCTGGAGCTGGCGAAATGGGTCCGCGAGGCGAAGCGGCACGGGGAGGAGCTCGGCCTCAGCAACGAGGAGACGGCGTTTTACGACGCCCTGGCGGAGAACGGGTCGGCCAAAGAGGTGATGAAGTCCGATCAGCTCCGTCTGATGGCCCGCGCGCTGGCGGAGATGGTCAAGAAGATGCCCAAGCTCGACTGGACGCAGCGGGAGAGCGTGCGGGCGGACCTGCGGCGGAAAGTCCGTCGGCTGCTGGCGATGTACGGCTATCCACCAGACCTCTCGGAGGACGCGACCCAGCTCGTGCTTAAGCAGGCAGAGTTGTCGACGGAGTATGGCGAATGACGGCGGCTACGGACGCCTCGTCGGGGACCGAGCGACAGCATGCCGTTCCTGCGGCATGAGTACAGCCCGGCCGTCCGACAATTCCCGGCCCGCAGTCACCATCGTCAGGTGTTCTGTCCGATTTCAGAGATTCGTTCGCCGGACTTTTTTTGACGGGGCAGGTGAGGCAGAGATTGGCCGCGCAGCAACTCGATACCTATCACATCGACCGACAACTCACGCGTTGACGACGTCAATTCGCCTCTAGAACGTAAGTCCCCTTAGTGCTTCGGCAACCCGCGCCTCTTCCTCTGCCTTCTGAAGTTTGAGTCTGATCCTCTCAGTCTCTCGCCGCCGTTCCTCTGCGGCCTTGCGTTTGACGTGTTCATGGTACGCGCGATTTGCCCTCCCTGAAAGGCCTCCAGAGAGTCCGCCGGAAGCGGCGAAGAATTCAGCCGATCGACCTCTTCCCACCACGTCCGGGCGACGGCCGTCAACGCGGCATCATCCCAGTCCTTGATTTCGTCCGCGGTCAGCTTCGGCTCGATCGATTGGAGGGCGAGCAGGCGTTCCGCGAACTCTCGCGCCCGAGCGCTTCGCTCTCGCTCATACACCCACACTAACCCGATGCCGGGATATCATCAAGGAAAGCACCCGAGGTCGTCGCTCCTGCGACGCCGAAGTCGCTCGAGAAACTCCGGCAAGCCGGAGCGATGAGCCCTGTGTACAGCCGATTACCGCATCACTGGCATCTGCTTGCCACTGCGCTGGAGGGAATCACCGTACGGGGACGGAGGTGGACAATGCGTCCGGCCAGTGGCTCGCGCATGAGGCGCGCCAGGAACGATAAGGCACGGTTACGCGCATTCATCGCTGTCGCTTCGACGCCTCGTCTCTCAATATCGATTCAATTGTGTTTGAGACTTCCCGAGGCGGCTTAAGACCGTCTATGGTCCAGATGTTCATCTTTGGATAGTATGCGCGGATCATATCCATCTCGCGGTGGTAGTTTTTGAGACTCTCGTCAATCAGCTCGGGCTTGTCCTCGGCCTGATTTCTCTTCTTTAGGCGTTCTCTCACAATGTCATCGGGAACATCGATCTGAATGTTGATAGGTGGACCCAGAGCCAGTTTCTTCGCCAACGCCGTTAGGTGGTCCGCCTGACCCTTAGTTGCGGGATAACCATCCAGAGCGATACCGTTCGTGACATCCATTTTGGTCAAACGCTCGGCAATGAGAGTACGATGACGGGACTAAGCTGTACGGGGCCCGAGTTGATGCTGGGCGAACGGTGCTGAGCGACTACCGCTGGATTGTCGCGGTACGACCCGTTATGCTCCGGCTATTTCAGTGCGCGTTTCCCGGAACCCACCACTGCGTAGCTTCGTATTGTGTACAGAGCCATGTCAAGGGTATTGCTGACTTTGTGTGCCCTCCCGGTACTCGGGCAAGATGCTGCCTCGATCATGGCGAAAGTTGCAGCGAATGTCGAACAGGCTACGGATACCCGGAAGCAGTACATCTATCACCAACGTGTCCGGAGTAGTCTGGTGCGGGCCAGCGGCGACGTGGGGCGGCGGGAAAAGCGGGAGTATTCGGCTTTTCCGGGTGAAAACCGTACGGAGAAAAAACTGGTTTCCTTCAGCGGAGAATATCGCAAAGGCAAGCAGATGATCCCCTACTCGGACCCGGGTCATAAATACAAAGGAATGGACTTAGATGGAGACCTCATCTCCAGCCTGACCGAGGAACTCGTTAATGATAAAAAATCGCGTGACGGTATTCCGCACTCACTGTTCCCGCTCAGCAGTAAGGACCTGCCCTCGTACAACTTCGTCCTGAAGGGCGAGGCGGACTTCAAAGGCCGACACATCTACCAGATTGCATTCGAGCCCCGGAATAAAGAGACCTGCGTGACCCTCGGGACGGACGATGATAATGAATGCGAGCACCAGCCCTGGAAAGGTGAAGCCTGGATCGATGCCGCCGAGTTCCAACCGGTTCGGATCGAAACGCACTTGGCATTTCAAATTCCTTGGGGAGTGCGGGTGTTTCTCGGCACGAATCTCCGACAGACAGGCTTCGCTGTGACCTACGTGCGAGTGGCGGCGAACGTCTGGTTCCCGGAGACTTACGGCACGGAATTCCGCTTCAACGTGCTCTGGGGCTACAAACGGACGGTCACACTCTCTATGGAAAGTAGCGCATTCCAAAAAACGGATGCGACGTCAAAGATCAACTACGATATCCAATAGCGCCAACGTGATCGCGAAAGCCGAAGCGCTCGGCAATCGCAAAAGCCCGAAGCGCTCGGCGAGAGCTGACAACGCGTCTGCACTGCCGTGAGCCTATGGTTTTCCGCCAAGTTCTTCGCTGAGTTTGTGTAACGGCGCATTTCGGACCGGTACGCGCACGGCGAGGCCGATTTCGCACATGGTCTGCGCTGTCGAACCCTATGATGAAGATTGATGGGACTGTATCAAACCTGGGGGTGAAATCGTCAGCAAGGCTCGTAAGTTGCTGATTTTCCGTATCAGCACGACGAAGACACCACACGGCACCCCCAACCTTGATCCAAGTCCCGAAGTCGTCCTTCGAAACGCTAATCCAGTTTTTACGTACAGCGCGACATCGGGTTACAAGAACCGCTGCATGCCGATTCTTTGGCACGAGTTCCCCGACGCCGAACGAGACAATCGCCCGATTTGCTCGTATAGTGGATGACTATGCCGAGCAACCGGGACCAGGGCGATCCCGTCAAAGGACGGCTCTGGCCGCGAAAGCCATTTGGAGGCGAAATGCAACTGATTACGATCATGGCGCTCGTGGCAACACCTTTCTGCCTGGCGCAGGACTCGGGCGATTTCAAGCCCGCTCCGTCCAATGTTCTAGACGCGCAATATCCGCGGGTCAACAGCAATTCGCGTGTCGAGATCCGCTTCAAGGCGCCGGATGCCAGCAAGGTCCGCGTTAATTTCTGGAGCGGTCCGAAAGCCGCGATGGACAGACAAGCGGACGGCTTCTGGACATTTACGACACCGCCGATGGCGCCGGGGCTTCACTATTACACCGTGATCGTGGACGGCGCAGAAGTAAGCGATCCCGGTAGCACTGCGTATTTCGGGGGAAGCAAATGGGCCAGCGCGGTTGAGGACCCGAAGCGGCTGCGACGTATTAGCTGCAACGGGATGTCCCACACGGGCAGGTTCGCGAGGATGGTATCACTCGAAGGTCACCGGCACATGGCGGCATGCGTTGGTATACACGCCGCCCGCCTACGACACACAACTGAAAGACCGCTACCCCGTGCTCTACCTCCAGCACGGCGGAGGCGAGGATAATCCGAGTGGACACGGCAGGGCAAGGCTAATTTCATTCTCGATAACCCGATCGCCACCGCGAAAGCCAAGCCGATGATTATCGTAATGGCGAATGGCTATGCGCGGCGCGCCGGGCAGTCCGTCTCCAATCTCCGTGGCAAGCCGTTTGGTTCTCCAGAAATGAGGAAAGCAATGCAGGACATGATGACTGCTTTTGAAGACGAGATGACTCAGGCCCTGATTCCATTCATAGACTCGATATTTCGCACCCTACCCGATCGCGAACATCGTGCCATGGCAGGCCTCTCGATGGGGGGCAGACATTCCACGTGACGTTCAATCATCTCGACCTGTTCTCGTATATCGGCGGATTCAGCGGAGCGGCCAATGTGTTTGCGGCAGGAAACGACCAGTTCGACACAAGACTGCTTTCAACGGCTCAATGTCCGACCCTGCCGCGTTTTCAAAACGCGTGCATCTGCTGTGGATCGGGGTGGGGACGAACGAGCCTGAGCGCATGAAGTAGGGCATTGAGAAATTGCACGCCTGCTCGATGACGCGAAAATCCAGCACGTGTTTTATGAGTCCCCCGGCACGGATCACGAATGGCCGACGTGGCGCCGCGACTTGCAGGATTTTGCACCGCGGCTGTTCCAGACGGCCACCCAGAGGGCGTAGCTGCGCCGCGGAAGTAGAGCGCCAGGTTGCGCGGATATTCGTAAGCGTCTCGTGAACCGCTCTTCCTGATCTGTCGGGCGGCGCTGCATCGTGGTGTCATGAGTGACATCACTGTCGAGCAGAAGTCGACCAACTCGAGAGCAGAACAGTGGGCGGAACGAATCGCAGCGCAACAGCGCGGCGGAATTTCGGTGAAGCAGTTCTGTAAGGAACAGGGACTGACGGAGTGCTGCTTCTACGCGTGGCGCAAACGGCTTCAGCAGACCGGTCCGGTGCGGTTCGCGTTGGTGGACCGGCGCCCGCGGCAGGGACTCGCGGCGGAGGCGGCGCTGGAGTTGGTGTTGGCGACCGGCGAGCGCCTGCGCATCAGCGCCGGCGTAGATGCCGCGACCTTGCGGACCGTGCTGGACGTAATGCGGGCATGATCCACCTGCCAGCCAGCGTGCGGGTGTACTTGTGCCTGACGCCGTGCGACATGCGCAAGAGCTTTGACAGTCTGCACACGCTGGTTCGCGAACACCTGGAGTTGGATGCACTCGCCGGACACCTCTTTGTGTTTACAAGCCGACGGAGGGACCGCGTGAAGATCTTGTACTGGGA
>CAWKLV010000005.1:0-272773 GCA_963850575.1 uncultured Acidobacteriota bacterium
TGCACGAATGAGCGTAGCCTCAAGATGGCCTGGCTCTTCAGTTGCGAGATTCGCGATTCGTGTAAGTTGAGTACTTTGGAGATATCGCGGAGCGTCATTTCCTCAAAGTAATAGAGGCTTAAGACGGTGCGTTCTATCTTGGGCATCCGTTCGATTGCACCAGCGACGGTACGCTCCAATTCAGCGCGCTCGAGGATCTCTGATCGCCAATTTTGATCCGAGTCCGCCCAAACGGAGGAGATCCAAGCCGCCTTCTTCGTCGCCGCCAGCGCTTTCGAGACTGCCGAGCGTCATCCCCCGAGCTTCGGACAGCCATTCGTGGTATTCCGGGAGGACAACGCCAAGTGAGCGGCAATTTCCTGGTCCTCGGAAACGCGCTGGTGTTCCTGCTCCAGAGCGGCGATAGCATTTTCGATCAGACGGGCGCGGCGGCGTTGTTGACAAGGCGCCCAGTCGAGCCCACGCAAGCTGTCGAGTATCGCCCCCCTGATCTTGTATTCCGCATAGGTCTTGAGCTTCACATCGTGCCGGACATCATAGCGGTCGATAGGGGAGATCAGACCGACAACTCCAGCCGAAATGAGATCGTCCAGACTAATCGACCTCGGGATGCGCTCATGAATGCGACGCGCGATGAGACGGACCTGCGGCAGATGCTCCAGGATGAGTTCCTCTCGCTTCTGTGGGGTTATAGCAGGGGGAAAGGCCCAGCCGGAGGTTCGGCCGGAATCACGGTGGTATGTGTTTCAATGACTGCCTTCATGTTTGCTTCGTTTGCCTACCTGACATTCGGCTGAAGCAGCCAAAAACTTGATAGCGGGCCAACAAAGAACGGAAGGCTTAAGCGATCTGATTTTTCGCTTTTAGTGTTTCGCCGGAACGGCCTATTGACGCGGGGCCGCATTTGCCTCACAATGTAGGGGTAATGCTTGGTGAATTCGAGTATCTGTTGCTGACCGCGGCGATGCGGTTGGGCGACGAGGCATACGGAGCTGCGATCCGGCAGGAGATTGAAGTCACTACCGGGCGTGTCTGCTCGATCGGGGGGCTCTATACGACGCTCGATCGCCTGGAGAAGAAGGGCCTGCTGAAGATTGGATGGGAGATGCGACTGCTGAGCGCGGTGGACGGGCTAAGCGCATGTGCGCATCACGGGCGCCGGCGTCCAGGCTGCAAAAGAGTTTTACGAAGCGGTAGTGAGCGTGAGCCGCGGTGTGGCGTGGGCCCAAAACGAGCTTGCGAGATGAGACGTTGGGTGAGAAGCTTCTGCTGGTCCGCGGTCGACTTCGCCGCGCTGGCGCTGGAACCGGCGGAGCGAACGGCGGTGCGCGGCGATCTGGCGGAATCCGGCGCGACCTGGGGGCAAGCGCTTGCTGGCATAGCGGGCCTCGCAATCCGGCGGCAAGCCGGGCTGTGGCGGACTGGCATCCGTGGCTGGCACTGCTCGGGGTGGCTGCCCTCACCGGCCATTATTTGAGCCGGTGGCGCTCGGCTTTGACGCCGGTTTGTTCACGCAGCTGAGAACTTATCAGCACCATGGCGTGCACTACGAGATGGGCGTGAGCGCTACTCAAGATGCCGTCGCCCTTGCCGCCATATTCGTTGCTCTGATGCTGTGGGCGTGGACCAGCGGCTTCGTGCTGGGTTCGCTGTCCGGGCGCGCGGCGTGGGTCACGGGATTGCTTTTTTACGGCGTGGTTGCCTGGTCGCGAATGATTAGCTTTTGGGTTTCCGGTTCCATCGTCTATGCGCACCGGCCACCGATGCCGGTTTTGCTCTTGCTGGATTTTGTTCCGGCGAGTCCGGCGAAACTGACGTTTCTGTTATTTGCGGCGTGGGGCGCGGCACGCGGCTTCAGCAGGCGCGGGCTTGAGCGGAAACCGGCGTTGGCGCTGGCGTTTGCAGTAACGGCGACGGTTGCCCTGCTGCTGTGGACCGGCGGCTGGTATGAGGCAGTGAAGGAAATGCTGACAACGGCGCTTGGCATCCGGTGCCCTGGACTACCCGCATCGTTCCGATGTTGTTTATGAGTTGGCCGGCGGCCTACCTGTTGGTGACGGGTGGAAGACGGGGCGCCGCGCTGCGGTTTAATGGTTTCTGAGGTTGGTCCATGTGCCGGAGTATCAAGCCGCTTTTCAACTTCGATCCGCCGATTGACAAGAAGAAGAGATTGGAGCGGCGGCGCTGCAATTCGTGAGAAAGATGAGCGGTTTCACCAGCCATCAAGGCCAACGAAGGGATCTCTTCGCCGCGGTTGACGAGATTACCGGGCGTCGGCGCACTCGCTTTCGGCGCTCGGAACGGACGCCGCGCCGAAGAACCGCGAAGACGAAGCGGCCAAGGCGCGGGTGCGTGCAGCGGCGCGATTCGGGCCAGCCACCTCTCCACGTTGAGCTGCGACTCGTATTGAGGGTCCGCCGCTCTACGATTATGATTACCTGATGAATCAAGCGCCCCAGGGCTGCCGCTCAGGTGCAACTCTCCAAAGCGGATATCTGTATACCCGCCTAAGAAGACAGATCCACTCGGCCGTTTTCTGGATTGTGCCTTTGGCCGTGATTTGCGTTGCGCTCACATCATTCAGAGGAAATCCCAATGGTGGCATCGCTGCCGTGTGCGTAGGCCTGGCAATGCTCGCGATCATGCCCCTTTCCGCCACCAGGGCGTCCGCAAAAAATCCGGGAGTGTTGGCCCCCATCACCTACGTATTCGATGACTTCGGTGTCAGCGCTATCTTCTTCGACGGCGAAACCCGCGCGCAATGGTCTCTAGTTACCGGCGCGTTTGAAACTGCCAGATACGTGTTTGTATTGATGCAGCGCGGAAGCTTTCACTTGATTCCGAAATCGCAGGTGGATGACGCGAGCTCGCCTCGTTGCGGCGCATTCTCCGCAGCAAGCTGGGCACCAAGGCAGGCCGCATTCCGCGAAGTTAAAGTGCGTGTCCAGAAGATGCACGTAGTTCGTCTACTCCCATCGGCCGCCACTCGGCGCATCGGACCACTTCGTAGACAGCTTCGTGTGTCGTTAGCTTTTGAATCTGTCCGGTTTTATTGACACGGTATCTGTCCGGTCAGGCAGCTTTGGTTTTGCCTTTCGGTTTGAGTGTACGCGTAGTGGTCGTCGGGCGGTGGGCAAAGTGGGAATCTCGCGCCGTTGGGGAGATTCCCAAGGCACCGGAGGTGCCGTCTTTTCCACCGTCTCTTTCCGCTTTGACTGCCCTCAGTAGATGCGGACCCCAGCGCACCGACACGGCGCCATTGAGGTGCTCACAGATGGTCACAGTACAACCAGCCAGAGTGTTGCGAAAGCGCGTCTTGTCCAACTGCAAGCAACGGTTCTGCAGAACAACCGTATTGTCGTGAGCCACCGTTCGTTCCGTCTGGATGGAAAATACCCAGTCCAGATCCTTGCGCCCGCACTGCGAAAGGCCGTCCCTTTCTCCGTCGCCGGTTTGGCGAATCTGCGGTTAAACTCGGCGATATAGCGCTCGCGGAGAAACGTGTTGGCCTGCTCGAGCGTGCTGATTCCGGCCAAGCGCAGCTCTTGCGGCAAGCGGTTCTGCCAGGTGCCGAAATTGCGTTCACAGCGGCCCCGCGCTTGCGGCGAATAGGCCGGAATCATTTGCACCCCGAGTTCTTTCATCGCTCGGCCCACCTGCGTAAGCCGATGCGGATCCACCTTTTCGCCCGCCTTCCGCGTGACGAAAAAGTGGCTGCCGCGATCGCTGTACAAGGCGCAGAACAGGCCTTGGTTCTCGATCACCTCGCGCAGCGCCGCCATCACGGTGCGCGTGGATTCTCTTCCACCAGTTGTGCGTAATAAATCTCGCTGGTGGCGTCGTCGAGGATCACCAGCAGATCAAAATAGCGATCGTCGGAAAACCAGCGATGCTTGCTGCCATCAATGTGCAGCAGCATGCCGGGCATCGGCCGGCGGGGTCTGCGCCGCCGGTGTGAGCCACGCTTCTTGCGTCGCGCCACCAGCCCCGCTCCTTGGAGAGCCTGTTTGACCCACGTGTAGCTGAGCTCAATGGCGTGCTCTTCGCGTAGCTTTTCGTGGAAATGCCGCACGCTGAGATCGAAGTACGTGTCGCGATATAGCGCCAGCACGCGCTCGGCCGTTGCCATCGGCACACGCAGGTAGGTGCGTTTTCGGCGCCGCTGATCGAACAATCCGTCATAGCCGAACTCTTCGTACTGTTGCCGCATGCGTCGCATCGTCCGGTCACACACTCCGATGATCTCGGCCGCTTCTAGCCAGGTGATTTTCTTCGCCATGGCTTTCAATATCACGTCTTGCAGTTTCATCATCCGCTCCAGTTCCGCGGCAGAGATCGCTCGGCTTGTTTCCACTCCCAAGCGTCTCCAGCCGCTTTTCTCAAAGCGGACACATACCGTGCTAATTCAACCGGACATTTACCGTGCTAACGACACGTAGACAGGCTTCGTGTTGACTTTGTTCCCGCGCGTTGCATATGATGTCCGCGGCGTTTTAGACACGGACTTCACAAAGAGTATTCGACCTCACCCTAAGGCGAATGTAAGTGTCGGACCTCTGGGAGCGCTTCTTGCGCACCATTCGGGTTCGAAACGGCACATTATGACCAACACCGCCCTCACGGGCGCAACCTCTGACATCGACGGCGGACTGCAGTTCGTCGCCGCCTATCTAAAGGAGCCAGTATGAGCAGTATCGACCGGAGTAATTAAAACTAGACTCAGGATCCCGGGAGTCTCGGGAAGCGAAAGGAGCACGCATGTCCACGATCCACCTGCACCAGACAACCACCTTGACGCCCGAGCAGTACGTCGCCGGGCTCACCGACTTCGGGCCTGGCCGCTCGAAGCTTTTTGGCAACAGCGCCGACGAGTACCTCAAGGTGCATGACCGTGGCCCCTCGCAGGCCGACGTCACGGAAGGCTCGGGCGGCATCTGGGAACGCCTGCACTACGACTGGTCCGATCCCAACCACGTCGTCCTCACGACGACCGACTCCAACACGTGGGGAGGCGCGTCCGGCCACACCTACACCTTCACACGTCGTCCCGATGGTTTGACCGACATCGACGTGGTCGTCGTACGCGACGGCAAGAACCTCAAGGGACGGGTGCTCGGCTTCGTGCTGGGGACCATCGGCAAGGGCGTTTTGGAAAAGGCGTTTGAAAACTCCGTCAAAGCCATCGAAGCCCGGAACGGCGCAGCGAGAGCGGCACGCTCATCATGAGCCGATTAGTCGTATCGTCCGAATTCACTCACCGGCAGTGCGTCGCCGACTGGTACGGGTCTTAACTTAAGGTGGTGACCGCTTCATTCACCCTCGAAATGCTCCTACCTACCTCCGCGGCTATTCTACACAGCGACTGTGGTCGAGGGCTGGTTCCGAAAGATGCCGAGTCGATATGCCGCGAGCACAAGCCTTGGCTCGATTTCAGTCGCAAATAACAGCATAGGAGGAATCAGAATGCATCCTTTACGCAAACTACGGGAATCCGGTAAGCCTACACCCGCCCAGGTGAGCGAGCTGCTTGCCGAAAACATCGTATTCAACAGCCCGATCCTGGCACGGCCGATCGAGGGGCGTGAAGTCGTCGCGGCGATTTTCGCTCAGTCGAGCTCTACGCGTGGTTCCGGCACCTATACAGCGGAGTTTAAGCTCGATGAGCGCACCACCTTCTTGCGCTGGGTGGGGACCATGGATGGCCACAAGATCGAGAGCTTGGAGATCATCGTGGACAACGAGCAGGGGCTGATTGTGGAGCGCACCATTGCCCTCCGGCCGTATCCGGCGCTGAAACTGTTCCGCGACGCCATGTATGCATCGTTCAAGGATAAACTGCCGCCCGATGTTTGGGACTACCCAACGCCGTAGTGTGACCACGGATCTCTACTCCTGCCGCAGAGCCGCCAGCGGATCAATTCGGGACGCTCGCCTTGCCGGCGCATAGCCAGCGAGAATCGCGGCGCTTAGGAGGACGACACCGGCCAGCGCCAGGGTTCCCGGATCATTGGGCTGGGTCTCGAACAGAAACGATTTGACAAGCCGGGACGCGCTCAACGCGGCAGGCACGCTGATCGCGAGTCCCACCGCCGCCAGTAGTAGAACGCGGCGCAGAACCATCCATACCACGGCGCCGCGTTGCGCGCCCAGAGCCATACGGATTCCAATCTCGCCGACCTGCCGCGCGACGCTGTAGGACATCGTCCCGTAGAGTCCCACGCACGCGATCAGGAGAGCGAGAACCGCGAAACCCGTGCATAGTTTCGCGAACGTGAGTTCCCGGCTGATCGTCCGATCGATTTCCGCAGCCTGTGTGACCACGTTTGTGACGGGTATGCGTGAATCTGCCTCCCGCACGATCTCATGCACACTCTGGACATACCTCAGCGGATCACCCGCAGTGCGCAGCGCGTAGGTCACTCGGTCCGAAGAAAACTGGCTGACCGCTACGAACACGGTCATGGCACTCTCCTCTTCATTTTTCAGACCACCGTACCGCAGGTTAGCCGACACGCCGACGATTTCGAGATCGCGCTTCTCGTCCGGGAGCGTGATGCGCCGGCCCACCGGATTCTCGTTCCCGAAGTAAGTCCGCGCCAGCCGCTCGCTGATCACTGCAACCGGCCTGGAGCCCGGTTGGTCGCGGTCGTCAATCTCACGCCCGGCCAGGATCGGAATCTGCATCGTCGTGAGGAAACGCGGTCCGGCGGCCAAGACGCGCGCGCCTTCGATGGTAACAGCGCCGATCTTCATTGGCCCCCTGATTGCCTGCCCGGCGCGGCCGGCGTTGATGATCGAGGATTGCGAAAGCGTCGCGCTGCTCACGCCGGGGATCGATTCGAAGCGCTTGCGCAGGTCCGCGTAAAAAGTGGCGATCTCCGGGTCGCGATGCCCGGCCTGGCGCGCATTCAGCGAGAACAGAAGGATGTTCTCGCGAGCGTATCCCAGTTGGACGGAGTGCAGGTTGTTGAGTGTCCGGACAAACAGACCGGCGGCGACCAGGATGAGAAAAGAGATCGCGATTTGGGCGACCACCAGCACGTGCTGCGCGCGGCGGCGCGGTCCGCCCCCGCGGCCATTCTTCAGCGCGGGCATGACGTCCGGACGCGTCGACTGAATCGCTGGAGCGAGGCCAAATAACAGGCCGCAAACCACAGAGAGCGCCGCCGTCACGCCCAGCACGTTCCAGTTCAATTCCGCGTGCAGCGTAAAGTTCTGCTGCCCGTTGGAGAGCAGAAGCGTCAGCGATCGCACGCCCCAGATTGCAAACAAGACCCCTAATGCTCCGCCGAGCGACGCCAGCATCACACTCTCGGTAAGCAACTGCCGCACGACGCGGAACCGTCCCGCTCCCAGGCTGAGCCGGACAGCCATTTCGCGGCGTCGCGCGGCGGCCCTTGCCAGCAGCAGATTGGCGATGTTCGCGCACGCGATCGCCAGGATCAATCCCACCATCGCCAGGAGCACGTACAGAGGCTTCGAATACTGGCGGCGCAAACTGCCCAGACCTGCGGCGCCGGGATTCAGCATCAGCGCGGGCAGTTTGGCGCGCTCACCGTCGGTCGTCGCGGTGGCGGCAACCCATTGATGGAAACGAGGAGCCAGCGCTGCCTGCGCCTGGGCCATGCTTACGCCGGGACGCAGACGGCCCATCATTTCGATCCAGTAGAAGTTTCCGTCGGGATACATACGAGCCGCTCGGGCGCCGTCCACGAGCAGATTCGTGTGCAACGGAAGGTAGAGGTCCGGCGCCGACCGCAGGGTCGACTCCGAAGAATTCGGGCGGCGCGACGCCGATCACCGTGAAGGGCACGTTATCGACGAGAATCGATTGTCCAATCGCATTCGGCGGTCCTCCAAAGCGGTTTTGGCTTGTCGCAAAACTGATTACGGCGACCGGCGCTGCGCCTGGACGGTCGTCTTCGGAGTCGATCAGACGTCCCGCGGCCGGCGACACTGCCAGGCCGCGAAAATACTCGCCGGTGACGTACTCCGTGCCGGCGCTCGTGGCCTGCCCGCGGACGGCCAGGGTACGGTTATGTCCGTTGAAGTATCCGAAAAGCGTGGAAAAGACGGGATTCTCCTCGCGAAGCGTCTCGAACGCGCCGTATGGGAACATGCCGCTGACCATGGCGCCTTTGTCGCCCGGCCACGCCATGCCCTGTACCCCGTGCATGACGTGGACCCATTCCTTGTTGGCGTTCTGGGGCGGCCGGCTATGCCAATTCAAGACCACCAGCGACTCGGGATCGGCCACCGGCAGCGAGCGCAACAGAATCGACTCCATGAAGCTGTAGATCGTAGTATTGGCGCCGATGCCGAGCGCCAGCGACAAGACCGCCAGGGCGCTGAACGCCTTGTTGGCGGTCATGGTGCGACAGCCATAGCGGATATCCTGGCCAAGTTCCGACAAAAACCGTGTCATCCAAATCTCCCGTGACTCTTCGTGCTTCAGTCCGACGTTGCCAAATCGCCGGCGCGCTTCAGCCCGGGCGCGCTCCGCCGTCATACCGTCTGCTTGCAGTTCCGCGGCTTTTTCCGCAAGGTGGAGTTCCATTTCCTCACGCAGCGCCTCGCTGCGCCTGGCGCTTTCTATCCAATACCTCAGCCGTCGTAACACGTCCGTCACTCCGCTCCCATCACGCGCGCGATCGCCAGCGTGAGTTTGGCGTACTTCCGGGTTTCAACGGCCAGCTGTTTGCGGCCAGCCGCCGTGATCTTGTAGATCCTCGCCCGCCGATTATTCGACGTCACGCCCCAGACACCGTCGATCCAGCCGTTTAGCTCCAGCCGCTGGAGAGCGGGGTACAGCGAGCCCTCCTCGACCAGGAGCTCATTGTCGGACGATTGTTGAATGAACTGGACTATGCCGTATCCATGGAGGTCGCGCCGCGACAGCGTCCGCAGAATTAACATGTCCAGTGAACCGGGCAACGAATCGTTCTTTTGCGCCTTGCGTCCCATACCAAGAATTCTTAGCTTAAACGATGAGAGTGGTCGCGTGTCAAGTTCGACATGCGAGACAACATGGCTTGCTCGCGCGAGGCCGCCTGTGCGGCGACAGAGAATCGCCGGAACCCTGCATGCTGAATGAGCGGTCGAAGACCGGCGTGGCTGCATCGAGAAGGCATTGACAGGCTCCGGCTGAGGGCGGTAACGCACCATCCGGACCTTTCATACAAGCCACCATCTGTACTGCTCGGACCCGCGGCTCTTTTTTAGCAAGAGCGTCGTCCTCCGGTATCGTATCCGCCTGGACACTCGGCATCTGGCGCCTAGCACCATCAATCTCCGACAGTCCGCCGTCTTGCCTACGAGACGTCCGAATTAAGCCCGGATCTCGGTGCCGGCATACGAAGCGTTAAGGGAGTCAGGGAGATCGCGTCCGACCCGGCAATTGATTTGATTGACGCCGGAACAAATCGCAGCGGCTCTAGAATGCGCCCGACTCTCAGCAGTCCAAGGGCAAACGAAATCGCGTACTCTTGACGGTCCTGCTCGCTTGCGGGCCTTCGGCGACACGGAGCGGTCAATCTAGATCTCGGTCACATCCAGCAGGGGGGAGGGAACACTGGGCGATCAGCGACCTGAAGGGCAAGGCCGGTCATTCCAGAACAATACCGATGCCAGGCCGCCTTGTCCGATGACTGTCTCCAGACTACCGGCTAGACTGCGGCAAGCTGTTTCGGCGGGTCAACAAGAACGGGAAGGCTAGGGGTGAAGGTTTGACGGAAAAGGCTTGCTCGGCTGTGCCACGCGCCGGAGGCGGAACTGGAGCGGATCCAATTTCTGCTCGGACACGTCTCGATCCAGACGACGGAAGCGATACCTCGGCTGCAAAGCGGCGCATTCGTTTCCGCAGTGAAGGATCGGATCGGCATCGAAGCCGAGCCCTGACCGGCGCCCGACGCCGCGTCCTAGTGGCCGACCGTGGCGACCCTTCACGCCCGCCGCGCTTCGCCGCGAAGCCGTTCATGCACTAGCATCTTGAGGAGGGTCTGGTATCCGATGCCCTTTCCCGCTGCGAGTTCTCGGGCCTTGGCTACATCGGGTTCGGGCAATCGCAACGCAATGTGGACGCTGGCGGCCTTGTTCCACTGAGCGACAGGGCGCGAGCCCTTTAACGCGCCCCCTTTCTTCCCGGTTCCGTCCTGTGCTTGGTTGACGAACTTGGGCATCACGATCGGTTTTTCATCACCTTCACTCCCCTCGCAAGCGCCGGGCGAGGTAATCCTGTTCTGCCCGGCATCCAGGTCGTACGCGGTGACAACTCGGATCGTTTCGCCGGCGCTCAACCGGCACCACGGCCAGCAGCCGTCCCGAATCTGTTTCGCCGTAGTAGACGAATACCGGACGTCCCTTGTATATGCATTGCATGTGCAAAGAGAGCAGAGGGTCCAACAACAGGAAATTCGTTGGTATTCCGTGCTGTACGGCGTGTGACCGTACTATGCACTTTCATTAGGGTGCATGATGTCGCAGAAGAACTGCGTAGCAGGTCGATACACGGCAGGAGGAGATTTGAAGGGTTCACGAACTAATAGCGCGGGCTTGTAGGACGCAGTCTTCTTACCTCCTTGCCGCCCGTTTGGCAGGCCGCTTTGGACTAGGCATCTTCGCCCGCGCCTCATCTGCCGACTGAATGCTATGCGCAGTGACGATCGCCCGTATCAACCCCGGAAAGCGCTGCTCCAATTCCGTGCAGCGTGAGATGTTGTGGATCTCCACACCGTGGCGCTCGCTGCGAATCAGACCAGCCTCGCGAAGGATCTTGAAGTGCTGTGAAAGCGTGGACTTCGGGATCGCCTTATCGCTCACCGTCAGGAAGTTCGAGCAGCTCTGCGGGCACTCTTGCGCGACAATGCCGGCATATATGGCCACCCGTACGGGGTCGGACAGTGCATGGAGGATTCCTTCCACCGTGACTTCCCCAATAGGCGGATGGAACAGTGGCCGCATACCTATAAGAGTAGTCACTGCGCGGGCACAGTTCAATAGTTCGCTAATTCGGAACTACTGAATCCTTCAGGTCGCCGAATCCATCTACCTAATACAGCTAGCCGAGGGCAGGCCCAGCGAGGCAGGTCTCGGAAGTTCAACGCAGTACTGAAGAAGGAGTGTAGATACATGAGCAAGCTCACAAGTAAAGTCGCCGTCGTCACCGGCGCATCCAAGGGTATCGGAGCCGCCATCGCCAAGTCGCTCGCCGCTGAAGGCGCCGCCGTCGTCGTCAACTACGCTTCCAGCAAGGCTGATGCGGATGCTGTGGTCTCCGCTATCAACGCCGACGGCGGCAGAGCCGTCGCGGTCCACGGTGATGTCTCCAAGGCCGCCGAGGCTCAGGGCCTCATCGACGCAGCCATTAAGAACTTCGGCCACCTCGATATCCTTGTCAACAACTCCGGGGTCTACGAGTTCTTCCCCATCGATGCCTTCACAGAACAGCACTACACCAAGATTTTCAACGTGAACGTTCTCGGCCTCCTGCTCACCACGCAGGCTGCCGTGAAACATCTCGGGGAAGGCGCGAGCATCATCAACATCGGCTCTGTGGTCAGCAGCCTGACGCCGCCAAACAGCGCGGTGTACAGCGGAACGAAGGGCGCAGTCGACGCCATCACTGGCGTGCTAGCCAAGGAGCTTGGCCCGAGGAAGATCCGCGTAAACTCCATCAACCCCGGCATGGTCGAGACCCAAGGCGCACACACCGCCGGCTTCATCGGCTCCGACTTCGAAGCGGGAACTGTCGCGCAGACCCCACTCGGCCGCATCGGCCAGGTCGATGACATTGCCGGCGTCGCCACCTTCCTCGCGTCCAACGACTCCAGGTGGATCACGGGCGAACTGGTCCACGCCGGTGGAGGCCTCCGCTAATCAACTTCGTTCCTAAAGGCCCGCTGACATAGCGATGCGGCAGCGGGTCTCCGCAACCAACCAAATGCGAAAGGAGAACAGTAAAAGGGAAGCTCGAAGGAAAGTAGCAGTCATCATCGCCGCGACCCCCTGCACACGCTTGCAAATAGCGCAGCGTCGACGTGCCCGGTAAGCGGCAAGCCCGTGACCGTGCTCAACACCAAGCGGACCTTCTCCTGCGCCGAAGAATTCACCTACAATCTGAAGAACTTGAAGCGTCTGCCAGAGTCATCAATCCCATTTCGAAGACGAACTGGGAAGGCATTGACGCGGAAGCCGACGTCAAAGTCCCCGCGGCCGCCGCGCTCGACGAGGCGAAAAACTTGCGGTGAAAAAGTAGGGTCGCGCGGGCCGAAGGATAGCTCAAATGCGGAGGATTGCTACTTCTTGACCGTTATCGTGACCGGAGCGGCAAACGGCGCGCCGCCTACATTCCCGTTGATCGGGTAATCGCCATCCGGGAAATCGGCGGGGATTTGGAATGCCAACTGATACAAACCCGCGTACCCGGAGGCGAGCGCCGCGCCATAAACGACGGCTTTCGCCGTTAGGACAGTTAGAGTGGGAAGCGAAGCGGTGGAGTACGGGCCTCCAGAGACTTGAATGCCGACAGGCGCAGCGGGTGAGGTCGGTCCCATTCCCGTTCCCCAGAGGATGATCACTTCGCCCGGCTTCGCGGGAACGGTGGCGGCTCCCGCAAATGTTCCGGCTTTGGCTGCCCAACTAAAATCCGAATGCGTCGCCACGGGCTGACCATTGGGCCATGTGAAGAAGGCCGGCCCGTACGTTGCGGAGAGGACTGAAAAAGCCGTGCTGGCGCCGGCGTTTGTGGTGACAACGATAGGCAGGATGCCCGTAACCAAGTCTGGAGGCGTCAGGATATTGATCTGCGTGGCACTGACGTATTCGACGTAAACCGGGCGGCCCCCGACTGTGACGGCCACGTTGCCGAGCGTCGCGGGCAGCCGCCCCGCGATGATGGCCTTGTCCCACACATCGGTCTGCGACGATAGATTCGTGCCGCGGATCGTGACCCACGAATTGGGCGCGATCCCGGCCTGAAAGCTGGCTCCATTGACCACGCCGGTGATGACGGGCAACGCCGCGGGGGGCGTGGAGCGGGGCGTAACTTTGTGGACGTAACCGAGCGAACTGGTGAGATACAAGTTCCCGGTGGGATCGACGTTCACGGACCAGATGTTGCCCAGCAGAGCATTCGTCGCGGGAATGTTGTCGGCGGGCGTTTTGCTGCCTCCTCCGGCAATGGTGCTCACGGTCCCGTTGGGTTCCATTATCAGGACGCAGCCGGCGGATTCATTGGCGATATACAGGTTGCCGTTCGCGTCGATTGCGATTCCGGCGGCCCGACCGATATCCGCCCGTGCGGCGGGGACGGATGTTGTGTTGCAGACGCCGAATCCCCCGCGCAGAATGGTGCTGATGATGCCGCCCTTATCCACCTTCCGGATGGCGTTGTTGCCGAAATCAGCGACGTAGATGTTGCCTTGAGAGTCCACGGCAACATCGCTGGGGTTATTCAACTGGGCATTGAGCGCCGCTCCACCGTCGCCTGGAGCGGCTCCGTTCCCTTTCCCAACGACGGTGGTGATCACACCGCTGGTGTCCACTTTGCGAATGCGTCCGTTGCCGGTGTCTGCAATGTAGACATTACCTTGCGAGTCCAGGGCCACGCCGCTGGGAGCCTGGAGCTTGGCGGCCGCGGCGGGGCCGCCGTCACCCGAGAAACCGGGGTCTCCGAGCCCGCCGGCGCCGGCCACCGTCGTGATCACGCCCGCAGTGCTGACCTTTCGCACGCGATTCGTGCCGGAGTCGGCAATGTACAGATTCCCCTCGGTGTCGACGGCAAGCCCGGTGTGGGAGTTGGCCGCAAAACTGAATCCCGCGGATGTGGCACGGGCGCCTTCGGCGATGTTTCCGGGCGCGCCGCCCCCCGCGTAGGTGGCGATGTTGCGGGTCGAGGCGGTCACCTTGCGGACGCGCTTGCTCGCGGTGTCCGCGATGTACACGTTGCCCGAGCTATCGGAGGCTACGCCAGCGGGGAAGCCGAGCCCCGCGCTGGTGGCGGGTCCGTCATCGCCGCTAGTCGAGAAGATGGCGCCGTTGCCGGCAACAATACTGATGGTTCCCTGGGCAAAAGCCGCAGCGGAGAAAAGGGATAGAGAAAGCGCCGACTGCAGGAGCGGTTTCATGGGTCCTCCGAGACCTGCGTTCAATGATATATAAACGCAGGGACCCCTTGTTGAAGAGAGAGCCCGGCTGCACCGATGCGTCTCGTCGCCGCAACTGAAAGAACGTAAAACGGTACAGCTTTCAAAGCTCGGCGCTAATTCCTGAGATGCGGTGATCGCAATCTTTCCCGGGTCGTCCGGCTACCCGGAACTGGAGCCCGATCATGTTTGGTTTTGCCGCTATGGGTTTGGGGTTCACTCGCGCTCTTGCAGCACCAAGCCCGAGAATGGACTCACACCAGAGAAACCAGCATCCCCATTGCGGCCGCGCTAGTCAAGGCGAGAGTGATCCAGCCCAGCCAATTCATCCAGGGTGGATTGACCCGGCTGCCCATTACGGCCGGATTTCGAGTTAAGAGCAGCACCAATGCGATGCTGGGCGGCGCCAACAGGCCGTTCAAGATCGACGCCCAGAACAGCATCTGAACTACGTTCAGCCCCAGGTAGATGAGAGCCAATCCGAAAAGTGTAGAAAGGGCCAGCACACCGTAAAACCTCGGCGTGACCGCTGGTTTCTCCTCAAGAGAACCCTTCCATCTAAATGCTTCGGACACCGCATAGGCGCTGGATCCGGCGAGAGTCGGGATCGCCAGTAGCCCGGTACCAATGACACCGAGGGCGAACAGCCAGGAAGCGGCGGGTCCGGCGATCGGCGCAAGTGCGGCAGCAGCATCCCTGGCCGTGCCAATTTCTTTTTTCCCGTGCGCGAAGAGCGCCGCCGCAGCGGTAAGCGTGATGAAGAAAGTAATCAGCTTCGAGATGAATGAGCCCATGAAGACGTCCACTTTGGAGCGTTCCAACTCCTGCCGGGTGGCACCCTTACGCTGCGCGACCGTGCGGCGGCCCATGCAGTATTCTGCTTCCACTTCCTGCGACGCCTGCCAGAACAGAAAATACGGCGACATTGTTGCACCCATGATGGCAACCAGAACGGACATGTACTGGCCGGACCACTGCACATGCGGGATGGCGGTGGAAAGCAGGACGGCATGCCAATCCGGCTTGGCCAGGAATCCGGCGACGACATAAGAGAAAAGGACGAGACATAGCCACTTGAAGATGCGCTCGAGACTCCGGTAAGGGAAATAGAACAACAGCGCGGTGATGGTAATGGCGTAGGCCGCGGTCCACCAATAAGCTGCGATACCGGTCACCATCTGCGTGACCTCGGCCATGCCGCCCAGATCCGCTCCGATGGTGATGACGTTGGCGATCAGCAGCAAGCTACAGATCGAGAACAGCACCCACTTGGGGTAGTGCGTGCGGACGTCGCCGGCCAGGCCGCGACCACTCACCATCCCTAATCTTGAACACATCAACTGAACGGCCGCGAGTAGAGGCAGAGCAAACAGGGAAGTCCAAAGAGTGACGTATCCCAACGTCGCCCCGGCGATGGAATACGTTACGATGCAGGACGGGTCGTCGTTGGCGGCTCCGCTAATCACGCCTGGTCCGCATTTTTGGAGGAAGGAGCCGATCGCTCCACCCTGGGACTTTTCAGGGGCTACTGGCGCCGGGGCGGGTTGTATGATGTCTGCCACGCTGGTTGGATGAGAAACGGGGTAGGTGTTGCACATTTGAGCTGCTGGATGGACGCGGCGAGGATTGTACCGCTGAGATGCGGCATTGATCGTAGGGCTGGAACCACGGACAGACCTTCATGTCTATGAGCTCCCGCTTGCGCTCTAACCAGCGATTTGAGCACAGACGATGCAGCGGTAATCGTCAGGATGCGCGCGATTACTTCTGCATCACTCATCCCTCACGCACATCGAATCGGAACCGGTGTACGGTCGACAGCCTTTCTGAGCTGGCCTCATTTGTTCGAGGTAGGAAGCGTTTGGAGTGACCGGTGGAGGCGAGAGGCGCGCATTGATTAACTCCCAGCGTGTCTGCCAAAAGACGTCTCAATCGGATCCAACGAACATGCTGCTCCAATAAATAGAATAAGGCCCCACCGCCCGGCCGAGCTTGCTTACCACAACGCTGACGCGGATGCCGTTACCAAGCGGATCCTGCCCCGGCCAGTATCGGCGCACTATACCGATTTCCGAGCGCAATACCGACGAATGCGCGACGTTTTGGAGCCGCGCCGCTGTAACCCCGTATTGCTGATTTCTGGGCCGTCGGGCTTGGCCCTTAACGCCAGAGGAGGTGATAGGTCCGGCAGCAGTCCCTCGATCAGCAGTCCACATTGTGAGCGGCAACAACGATCCGTACTAGACGAACTCTCCCAAGGACTAAAGCCATTCCCTTGGTGCGAGTCCATACCAAACCTGAACTGAGCTACGTGAATATGTCCGGCATAGTAAGACCCGGTTCCCGGTAAGCAGAACCGGATCGGTCGATAAGCCACCTATCTCGTCAGCCCGAGCGCGGTCTCTCCAGCAGCGCGGTGCCTCAGGGACCGGCACCTTTGTGCCGAAAGGAACATTCAGAGCATGCTTTGTTTAAAGACGCTCTCTGCTGCGATCTGCGCATGTGCCATCATGTTCGTGTCGCCGCCGGCGCTGGCCGCACCCCAACAGAGACTTCTCCGTCATGTGCCGCAGGCCATCCGCGAGTCGCATCGAGTAAGGCCTCTACCTCGGAAACAGCGAATCGACCTGGCGATCGGCCTGCCGCTCCGCCATCGCGAAGAATTGGATCGCTTGCTTGAGCAGGTATCCGATCCGAGGAGCACAAATTATCGGCGATATCTGAGTGCCGACGAGTTCGCCGAACGTTTCGGCCCCACTCAGGAAGATTACGACAAGCTGAGTACCTTCATGGCGGCGAACGGCTTTGCGATCTCTGGAACACACGCCAATCGCATGATACTGGACGTCTCAGGGGCAGTTTCCGCGGTCGAGAACACGTTCCACGTGAATATGTCGACTTGGGAGCACCCCATACGAGGTCAGTTCTTCGCCCTGGACAGCGACCCCTGGCTGGATGTCGACGTTGCGGTCCTGGACATCACCGGCCTGGACAACTTCGTGCTGCCTCGACCCATGGATGTGAAAGCCATCCCCTTTGCCTCAGCAGCGCCGTTTGTGACCGGATCGGGACCGTCGGGACTGTTCATCGGGAAAGATTTTCGAGCAGCCTATGCGCCCGGTGTCACGCGGTCGGGCGCCGGACAGACCATTGGTCTGTTCGAACTCGACGGTTACTACGCAAGCGACGTGCAGGCTAACTTTCAGCGGGCTGGTCTGCCGCCTGTGCCAGTCCAAACCGTGCTTCTGAATGCGTTTAACGGCTCGCCTGGCGGTGCCAACATAGAAGTGATCCTTGACATTATGATGGCTGCCTACATAGCTCCGGGAGCCAACATCCTGGTCTACGAGGGCTACAACTGGAATGACATTCTGAATCGCATGGCCACCGACAACATCGCGCGCCAACTGAGCTCTTCCTGGTGCTTCAGCCCCATTAACGCGACCACGGAACAGATTTTCATGCAAATGGTTGCGCAGGGGCAATCGTTTCTGCAAGCCTCCGGCGATAGCGGTGCCTACCACGGTTGGATCATGCCTCCTTCGGACAACCCGAACGTGACGGTGGTTGGCGGCACGGCCCTGACCACCACCGGCCCGGGCGGGACGTGGATGTCCGAAAGCGCATGGAGTGGCAGCGGCGGCGGCACCAGCACTACTTACTCGATCCCCAGCTACCAACAAAATATGAATCTCGCTGCCTTGGGCGGGTCGAACACCATGCGCAACATCCCGGACGTCGCGTTGACCGCCGCGGTACAACTGTTTCTGATCGCAGATAACGGGCGAGGCTACAGCATCGGGGGAACCAGCGCGGCTGCGCCGTTGTGGGCTGGTTTCATCGCTTTGGCGAATGAACAGGCGGCTGCGAACGGCAAGCCTCCTGCCGGCTTCCTGAACCCGGCCCTCTATGCATTGGGCGGCAATTCAAATTACTCCGCGGCCCTGCACGATATCAGCACCGGCAGCAATGGATTTGCCGCTATTCCCGGTTTTGATCTGGCTACCGGATGGGGCACCCCGGCCGGCCAGTCTCTCATTAACTATCTGACCTCCATCGCGGCCACCCCTTCGTTCGCGCTCTCCGCCACGCCGAGCGCCGTCACGCTGCAAACGGGCTCCAGCACCACCGTAGCGGTTCAAATCACGCATCAAACGGGATTCAGCGGGACCGTCAACCTGAGTGCTTCGGGCCTTCCCAGCGGTGTCACCGGAACCTTCACCGCGCTCAGTTCCAGCGGCGCAGCCACCCTCACCCTCGCCGCCACCACCACGGCCCCGCCGAATACGGTCACCGTCCTCGTAAACGGCAAATCCGGCAGTTTGGGTGCCACAGCGGCCCTCACCTTAACCCTGACGTCTCCGCCAACGTTCTCGATGGCCGCCTCCCCCGCCACTCTCACAATACTGCAAGGCGCTAGCGCAGCCAGCACGATTACCATCAAGCCGGCGAGTGGCTTCAGCGGCAAAGTAAACTTGACCGCCTCCGGGCTTCCAGACGGAGTCACTGCTTCGTTCAATCCCGCTACGACTGCCGGTACTAGCGTCGTCACTTTAAGCGCCACATCCAGCGCAACTCCCGGGACAGCCAGCATCGCTTTGACCGGGACGGCAGGCGGTTGGTCCAATTCCGTAACGCTCGCCTTGACGGTAAAGGCTGCACCCGGGTTCTCGCTGTCAGCCCTTCCTGCCACTCTGACGATCCCACAGGGCGGGTCGGGAACCAGCACCTTCACACTGGCCCCACTGAACGGGTTCACCGGCTCGGCGACACTGGCCGTCGCGGGGTTGCCCACCGGTGTGACCGCGGCATTCAGCCCTGCGAGCATCACGTCCGCCAGCAGCCTGAAGCTCACAGTCACCACCTCGGCGCCGCTCGGCACCAACACGGCGACGATCACCGCCACATCTGGCGGAGTCTCAGCAACCACGAAGCTCGCTCTGACAGTTGCTGCCCCGCCGGGATTCAAGCTCTCCTCTTCCGCGTCGAACGTGAGCATCAGCCCGGGTACTACCGGGGCCGTTTCTGTGGCCGTCTCGCCGCAGGGCGGGTTTTCCGGCCCCGTCGCTTTGACTGCTGCCGGTTTGCCCGCCGGCGTCACTGCGGCATTCAGCCCTGCCACTGCCACTACGAGCAGCACCCTTATGCTGACCGCTGGCACTTCGGCCGTCGCCAGAACGTCACAATTTACGGTCAACGGGACCTCCGGCAATCTTACAGATAGCTTTGTGATGTCGGTTATCGTCACTCCTCCGCCCGGCTTCGGGCTCGCGATTGTGCCGGCAAGTCTGAGCGTCATGCAGGGCGCGAAAGGAGCTGCAGCCGTCGCCATCACAGCATTGAACGGATTTGCGGGGCCTATCGCATTATCGGCCGCGGGACTGCCTGCCGGCGTTACCGTCTCGTTCAGCACAGTCGGTGCCGGCGGGCCGTACCTGGCTAACTTCACGGTCCCGTCCGCAATTCCCGCCGGGACCTCGGCTGTGACCGTCACGGCGACCTCGGGTACTCTGAGCCGCTCCGGGATTTTGAATCTGACTGTTGTCGCAACGCCCACGGGGACTGCGCTCGTCGATTTGTCGCCTTTTTACAACGTAGCGGCCAGCGCTGTCGATAGCTTCCCATTCACAAACGGCGGACTTGACGCCCTCGGCCGCTCCTATTCGGGGGTGGCCCTAGGTGCGAGTCAGAGTGTGGCCGGAACCGTATTCAGCCTCGGGCCAATGGGTGTACCCGGCGCGGTGAGCGGTCAGAAGGTTGCCCTTCCGACCAGTCAATTCACCACGCTGAAGCTGCTGGCCACTGGCGTGAACGGAAATCAACCCGCCCAGCCGTTCACCGTGACCTACACCGACGGCACCACGTCGTCCTTTGCCCAAAGCCTGAGTGACTGGTACACCCCGCAGAACTACGCGGGGGAATCCAAAGCCGTTAGTACCACCTACCGCGACAACAGCACCGGGACGACAGACGGCCGGACCTTCTATGTATACGGCTATTCGTTCAACCTGAATGCCGGGAAGGCAGTGCAGTCTATCAGTCTTCCTCAGAACCGTAACGTAGTGGTACTCGCCATTACTTTGGTCGGGACCGGAAACCTCGTAGCCGCGGTGCAAGTCGACCTCTCGAAGACATTTACCGGGATCGGGATCACGTCCGATGGAAAGCCATTCACAGCCGGAATGGACGGGCTCGGGAATGCCTACTCCGGCTCGCTGCTGCCGGCCATCATAACGTTCAACAACACCCAGTTCCAGTTCGCCGGAGCCGATAGGCCGAATGTCGTGAGCGGCACGAGCGCCGCGATCGCCCTGCCTGCCGGTAAATACTCCACTGCATTGCTGCTCGCAGCCGGCGTAAATGGAGCACAGCTAGCCCAACCGTTCAAAGTCACATACACGGACGGCTCCAGCGTGACGTTCACGCAAAGTCTCAGCGACTGGTTTTATCCCGCCAACTACTCGGGTGAAATCACGGCTTTCGTGATGCCCTATCGCAATGCCGCAAATGGAACCAGGGACAATCGGAAATTTGAGCTGTATCAGTACACGTTCGCCTTGAACAATACCAAGACGGTGAGCACCATCACGTTGCCTGCGAACAACAACGTCAAAGTTTTCGCAGTCACCTTGACACCGTAAGCCTCGGGCCGGCGCGTGGGGGTTTTTCGGAGCCGCCGTCCTGAATGCGCTGACGTAAAGAACCGCGTGGCATTCAACCGCAATGCGGTTTGTTAGGATCTATATCGGACAGAGGCACTGCGCCCGCAACAACCATCAATTCCGCGTGTTCGCGATCCGGCTCGTCGCGTTTGAAGCAACGGACCCGGCCTCCTCAAGTCCCCGATTGGCCGACGGCATCGGACCCGGGAACGGGGTACGCCCAATTAGAGTTTCGAGTTGGAAACTAGCTAGCCACTCAGCGGGCGAAACCGTTGCTGGCAGTCGCGATTGGCGAAATCCACTTTGAGAGGAAGGGATTCGCTTTACGCGTCCACTGGCGTCGAGGGCCAAGCCCGCCGACCCCGAAATCAGCAATGCCGGCAATCCGTCAGATGGAGCCGCTCAAGAATGAATTCGGCTCTGGCATCCGGCGTCATCTTTGGCAGCTCCGATATCGCGTAATCGCACTGGCGGTAGACCCCAACCATTTGGTGAAAAGTTCGTTCCGCTTCGGCGAAGTCCTGTTTTCGTTCGCTGTCAGTCCCTCCAAGGCGGAGCAAGAAAGACAAGTGGCGCATATCGGTACTGCCGACAGGCGTCTAGGATGAAGCCTTCGTCGGATAAGCCGATCAGCCGGGCGTAGCACAGAGTATCGGGAATCCCCCGGTCAGAGAACATCGGCCGCGACGCGGGAGTGTGTGCCAAGTATGATCCGATGGATCGCTCCAGCATGAGAAGAGTGTACGCTTCCCGATCTCGCCAGGGCAGCGCCGTTCCGCCCGACTGCACCTGTTCTTCAATAATCTGCCGCGCGACCCTCAGGAGCGAACGGAAACCCGCGGCTTGCCAGTTCCTGCAATACCGTTGCCTTCCCGGATCCAGGCCCCCCCGAAACCACGAACAGGTTGGGATTGTTAACACACATCCTACGGTCTCTCTCCGGCGCTCATTACGAAACGCTTGGCGACTGCTCGGTTGTGATCCGATATGAGAGGCACGCACTACTCGGGTGGCACCACGAAATCGCCCGCTTTCGCTCCGGGGCGTAACGTCCAGCCTGCGGCCAATTCCAATCGCCAGCCGGGACCAATCACAGGCCGCAAAGATGGGTCCGTCGGCGCACTCACCCCGAGCGACTGATGGTCGGGACTTAGCAACCCGCCGATGTCATCAGTCTGTAGTTTGCCCCAACGGCTGACAAAAGTCCCAGTTGTGTAGACCGTGCCGTTCTCGCCGAGGGGGACGAGGTTGTTCGGATTGAACGAACGTCGAAGTTCCTCCGTCTTAGGGAATTCCAGGACCTGACCATTCACGAATCGTGCGCGGTACTTAGCCAGGAGCGCCTGTGTCCGCGTTGCCCGTGCGTGTTCATCCGCCGCTCCAGCGCGGAAACCATAGCGCTCCGCGCTGGATTGGCCCTGGGTATCGATATCCGTGCTGGCCCGGAAGCCGAGCGCCTCGCCAAGCAAGGACCCTAGATTGGAGTTCTGCTTCACCTTCTTGCGCCATCCAGCGCCATACCTGTCCAACAGCAGGCCAAGCGCCGGTCCTGTGGCATATGCAAACGACCTGGAAAGACGTGGGCTGATCTTCGAAGCCTTCCACACCGTGCGCGACCCTCGCCAGCGTTTCCCCCGATTTTGCGAGCGCTACCACCGTGCCCGTGTATTCCGCTAGTCCTTCTTGAATTTCAAGAGCAGATTCTCGGGTATCTGCTCCGTCGTTTAGATGGTGCCGGGCAGCTCTGAACAGCAGGGCGTCTTTCGCCGCGGATCGGGCAGCAGCGCCGTCGAGCCGTAATCCCTGAGACAATGCTCGTACCTCCAATCGCAACCACAGCCGGCCAGATTCCGAATCCAGGTGACCGCTTGGAGAATCTGAGGCGCGAAGGCCAGGGCGGGTTGTCCACGATGAAACGACTCGTGAGCGAGCAGGCGTAGGCGCGAGTATTCGTCCGCCGGAACTGGAAGCAATACCATTGCCCATTCATCGCTTCCCCATCGAATAGATGTGTTGGCCATTAGGCGCTAAGCGCAAAAATTAACAAAGAACTTGTCGATCCTTTGTGCGTTCCTCTACGCGGCAAAGCCGAGTTTGTCGAACAGCTTCTGCATGCCAGCCTGAAGTTGTTGGTAGTGGGCGTCCAAGGGCGTGGCATTCTTTGGTTGGGGTCCGCGCTTGCGCAGAACAGCAACTGGCGAGTACCGGCTTGATGACCTTGTCGCGAAGAACCACAAGGCCGGTCATGGGGAAGGGGCGATAACGGTGCGACGAACCGATCTTCTCGATCAACTGCTTGCCGCGAAGTTTCTTGAGATCGTAGGCGGCCTGCCGCGAAGTATAGCTGCGGTCCTGCGAAATGCTGAGATCGCCCACCTTGCGCGATAGGTCGGAAGCCGTGAACCCCTGGGGAGCAGTCGAAAGAGCCAGCGACGCCTGCATGACGAAGCGCATTCTGGAATGGTGGTAATCGACGCCGCCAACGTTGGCTTTACCCACCTGAGAAGGCTCCGGCAACCGCTCCCGACCCTGATGTCAGTCTCGGGAGGCCGCTTTATTCGTAATGGCGGTGTAGCGCAGAGTAAGACGCCGCGTTCAGCTTGACTGTGACGCTATATCCGCCGTAGATTTCGTGTGTAATCTTCTGTCACGATGAGAGGTCTACATCCTGCGCATTCGCCTTATTCTTGTTCTCGGTTGACAAACGGGTTGTGTCGACGACCCCGACCCGGCTGCGTGCCAGTGCGCTAAGCGCAGCGAGGGCCCGACGCGGACTCAGGAGTTCGTGGAGCGATATCACATTCCGAAGCCCTATCTCGTCTCACCGTTGGAGGCAACGAAATGATCAAATGGGCGCTTCGCAAAGCGATTGACAAGTTCGAGCGGGACTGGAAATACGACGCCAGCTATATGCGCGACATAATCGACGCGAGTCCGCGCGCAGCATGGCTGCTTTCCCGGGCTGGCGCCCTCGGGCGGTTTCGGCGTGACATCTCCATCGAGTTATGGTACGCCGCGGGCATTACCGCCGTGCGCCACGAGGATTGCGGCCCTTGTACGCAATTGGCCGTCACGATGGCGGAGCGTGCCGGCGTCAGTCCCGCCGTTCTGGGCGCGGTGCTCGCCGACAATGCCGACGCCACGCCGCCGGATGTCGCACTGGTGTGCAAATTCACGCGCGCCACACTCGCGCACGATGCTGCTGCGGATGATTATCGCGACGCAATCGTGAAGCGCTGGGGACGACGTGCCCTTGTAAGTTTGGCTTTCACAATCAGCGCGGCGCGAATGTATCCAACAATCAAGTACGCCCTTGGTCACGGTAAGGCCTGCGTACGCGTGGTAGTTGGCGACACGCCGGTGGTGTTCGATCACGGCCGGGTACTGGCACCGGCGGATGTGGCGGTGCGCACGCCGTGAGCTCCGCGAGTGAATTATCGGATCCGGCCGCGAGCTTCGAGCCGTACCGCCCACGCCTGCTCGGTCTCGCATACCGCATGCTTGGGTCGATGGCTGACTCCGAGGACGCAGTGCAGGAGACCTACTTGCGCTGGCATGCGACCGACCGCGACAAAGTGTCGGAGCCGAGAGCGTTTCTAATGACCACGACGGCGCGGATTTGTCTCGATATGCTGACGTCGGCGCGCGCGCGGCGCGAGCAGTACACCGGGCCCTGGCTGCCAGAACCGGTTGTCGACACGGCAGTCCTCGCGCCCGATAGCCGCACGGAGCTGGCCGAAGATTTGTCCATAGCGCTGCTTCTGACGCTGGACCGGCTGTCGCCGCTCGAGAGGGCAGCCTTCCTGCTGCACGACGTCTTCGATTTCTCGTTCGGCGAAGTGGCCAAGACACTGGAGCGGAGCGAGGCTGCGTGCCGGCAGCTTGCCGCCCGCGCACGCGCCGACGTGCGCGCAGTACGACCACCGGGCACGACCGCGCCGCCGGCGCGTTCGAGCGAAATCGATGCGAAGCACGCGCAGCTCATGTCCGCATTCGTGGCGGCAACGCGCTCGGGCGATCTCCAGGGGCTGACGCAGTTGCTCGCGAGCGACGTGCGCGTCGTAACGGACGGCGGCGGCAAAGCGGCCGCGGCGCTGAACGTGCTCGATGGCGTCGATCGCGCGGCGCGGTTCCTGGTTGGCGCCACGCGCAAAGGGTGGCGCGAGGATTTCACGCTGCGCCTTGCAACCATCAATGGACTGCCCGGTGTCATTGTGGACGGACCTAACGGACCGGTGCAGACTGCGGCATTCGAAATTGACGGCGAAGTCATTCGGGCTCTGTACGTGGTGCGTAATCCAGACAAGCTGCGGCATGTAGCGGTGGCGCTGGCGCCGCGCGAGAGCGGTACCGGATAGGCGAGCGGCTGTGGTTTGATGTAATCCGCCGCGGAAGGTTCGGCGACCATCAGGCGCGCGACACTTGCGGACGCGCAAACCCAGGCACCGTGTGCCGAGCCGTTACAGTCACGGCAAATTACGGATGCGGCGATCGAAACGCGAACCAAGGTTGTTTAGCGACAGGAAGCTTCTTTCGAAATAGTCGGCAACCAAGACGTGATCCCCGGTGGTGCGGATTCGATCTGAATGGCGAGTGATCCGGCCGAAACTTCCCCGACGTCTCGAAGCGATCATCCCCGGGCATCGTCTGTCGAATTCAAACGCCGCCTGAGCCTCGATGCCCGAGCTAACGGGCACGTGATCACCATGTCGATGGCGTCTGAATAACTACATACTGGAATGTGATAGATTGGATAGCCAAACCCGAAGCAGAACAAAATCAACGCGCTTGGTCTCGCGGAGCGAAGCGCCGCTACCTTCCTCCTTCCGGCCACTCGGACGCGGTCCCGAACCACTCAACTCTCGGGTTCGATGCCGATCCCGCCGTTGACCGCGGCTCGAATGCGCTGCTTGCAGGATGATATCGCTCGGTCGTTTAATTTGAGACGTGCCCCAGGAGGAACGAATCTGTTCCAGTTCTCCACCCCCGCATGACACAGCCAGGCGCAGGTCGTCCGGCTTTACGGGAGTTCGCGGACACGTGCCGGTTTGGCGGCGTGAAACCAGTTATCGAGCACGGCCTTCACCCAGCGCACTGATTGAAGCTTACCTTTTGTGCATAATGCGCGATATTAGGATGAAATTCTAAGATATTGTACGATTAATCGAGTCCGGCCAGTGTAGTCAAGCTGACGCCGAGAGCAGTTGAGCCCTTTGTTGCTGCAGAATCAGGCGATACGCGCTGAACGGTAGATTCTCTTCGGTGGTTCTTCGGAAGGAGTCTCGCTGTTACGCGCACCATTGCGGGCCCAAATAGACGTAACCGGGATTTGAATCTCGAACCGCCTGCCGCGGTAAGATGAGTCCACCATGGCCCTGGCGGCGGGCGACAAACTCGGCAGATAATGAGATCATCGGCCTGCTCGGGAAAGGGGGCATGGGCGAGGTCTACCACGCTCACGACCCGCGGCTGCGGCGCGATGTCGCTATCAAAACAGCGCACGCGCGTTTCGGCGACCGCTTCGAAACTGAGGCGCGAGCCATCGCTCAGTTGAACCATCGGAACGTCTGCACGCTCTACGATGTCGGCCCGGATTACCTCGTAATGGAATGCGTAGCGGGCGAGACACTCGCGGCGCGACTGAAGCGCGGCGCTATGGCGACCGACGAAGCGGTGGATATCGCGATCCAGATCGGAGAGGGATTAAACGCGGCACATGCGCGCCGGGTCCTGCATCGCGATCTCAAGCCCGCGAACATTATGATCACGCCGGCAGGCGAGGTCAAAATAATGGATTTCGGCCTGGCCAAGCTGGCCGACATCGCGCCGGTCACGGACTGCGCAACGCTACCCATGACCGCGCCGGGCCAGGTCATAGGGACGCCGGAGTACCTCGCGCCAGAACAGATCCGGGGCGAGCCGCCGGACGGGCGCACGGATATCTGGGCATTCGGCGTGACCTTATACGAAATGCTCGCTGGCGTGCGACCGTTTCGCGCGACTCCGACGAGGTCGATTATGCGATCTATCCTGGAGGATGCGCCGCCGAGTCCCTCGAGCGTCCGGTCGGGCCTTCCCAAAGGGCTCGAAGCGGCCGTGCGCAAAGCAATCGCGAAGGAGCCCGCCGCACGATATCAGAACACGAGCGAACTGCTGAACGATTTGCGGCGCATCAAAGCTGGCGGGGCCCGACGGGCCGGGCCGTGGCTAGCTGTTGCGGCCGGCGTGTTCGCCGTCGTCATCGGCGCGGCGCTGTGGTTGACGCTGCGGGGACCGGCGGGATTGGAGAGCGCAACCGGGACGCGGCCGGTGCTGGAGCAGATCACCGCCTTCACTGATGCCGCCGTCTGGCCGGCGATATCGAAAGACGGGAAAATGGTCGCATTCATCCGCGGGCCGGGTACTTTCGCTTCCGCCAGCCAGGTGTTCGTGAAGCTACTGCCGAACGGCGAGCCAGTCGCGTTGACGCACGACGATAACCGAAAGCTGTATACCGAGTTCTCTCCAGACGGATCGCGCGTGTCGTACACAGTGATCAGTCAGAACGGGTCGTGGGACACCTGGACGATATCGGTCCTCGGGGGAGCCCCCCGGTTATGGCTGCCCAACGCCAGCGGACTGGCGTGGCTCAGCAGCGATCATTTAGTGTTTTCTGAAATCCGGACCGGCGTGCACATGGCCGTGGTTGCGGCAGCGGAAAACCGCACTCAACAGCGCGACATTTATGATCCGCCGACCGCGCGCGGGATGGCCCACGTGTCGCGAGTGTCGCCTGACGGGAAGTGGGTAGCGCTGACGGAGATGGACGCACTCGGGTGGCTGCCTTGCAGGGCAGTTCCACTCGACGGTAGCTCGCGCGGAGCCGTGATCGGCCCTGCGACGAGCGGGTGCACGGGCGTGGGGTGGTCTCCAGACGGGCGGTTTGTGTATCTGACCTCGAATGCCTCGGGCCAGCCGCAGATCTGGCGTCAGCGATTTCCGGATGGGAACCCGCAGCAAGTCACGTTCGGGCCGGCCGAGGCGGCCGGGATTGCCGTCGCTCCAGACGGGTCCATTGTGACGTCGATCGGATTATCGCAGGGGTCGATTTGGATTCACGAAAACGGGGAAGAGCGGCAGGTTTCAAGCGAAGGGGACGCGGCCCTGCCGGCGTGGGGAGACGGGTTCCCTTCGTCAGCGTTTTCGCCGGACGGGGGGACGCTGTACTATCTCTTGAAGAGGGGCGTCTCACGCGGGTTTGCCAGCGGCGAGTTGTGGACGGCGGATCTAAGAACGGGCGCGAATGCGGCTGTGTTGCCCGGCATGGCGATCACAAGCTACGATGTATCGCCCGACGGAAGCGAGATTGTGTTCGCGGCGATTGAGGCAGGGAACGAGACGAAGATTTGGTATACCCGCGCAGACCGGCGCGAATCGCCGAAGCAGATCGCTTCGATGCAAGCTTTCGGGCCGGTGTTCGGGAGTGGGCGCAGCGTTTACTTCCGCGGCATTGAGGGCAGAGCGGCGTATCTATTTCGGACCGACTTGGAGACTGGCGGGACGGAGAAGTTCCGGCCGGAGGCGGTGGTAAACTCGCCCGCGATCTCGCCGGACCGGAAGTGGGTGGTTGCGACGGCGTCGTTTGAGGGTCGCGGGACGACCGAACCGACGAAGGCGTATCCGGTGCAGGGGGGCGATGCGGTGCAGTTGTGCAGCCGGTGCTTCGTATCGTGGAGCAGGGATGCGAGCACGATTTATTTCACGCTTCCGGGAGAGATGGGGTCGTCCAAAAGTATCTCCGTTCCGCTGCGGCCCGGCCAGATGTTCCCCGCAGTGCCCCCGGGCGGGGTCGCCACCCTGAAGGATGCGCAGGCCTTGACGGGAGCTCGCGTTATTCGGCACCAAATGGTCTATCCGGGAACTGCCGCAGGGGTTTACGCATATATCGCGCAGACGGCGCATCGGAATTTGTACCGGGTCAGGATACGGTAAGAGACGCAACCAGAGTGGAGCCGTAATCACCATCCTCCGTGCGATCCCTTGAGTCCGGTCGCGCCTGGCGCGCTCGATCGCGGCCGAGCAGAAGTAAATCGGGCCTCAGAAACGGCCCTATAGGAATGTGCCCACGCTTTTTGCGGTGTCTTGACCGTTTGCGTTCGATCGGTACTTTGCTAATGCAACTTGGTCGTAAACGCTAACCGTAGAAGTGGCGTATTGTCCGCGGAGCATCTCGACGTCGCAAGTGTCGTCGTGCTCTCACCAGCTTTGACGCTGCCGATCATGACGCTCGGGCACAGATTGGCCGGATAAGTCGCGTTACTGGAACGCAACGCGAGTGGCGGACCAAAGTTGATAGACGAGGTCGTGCAAAATGGACAAGCCTGGTGGCCGACACGGGGCTGCACGCCCTCGGATCAAGCCGTGAGACCCCCCTTGCTTATTGCCTCTCATAGACGACCGTGTTGTTGTAGTGTTCACCGTTCGCGTTAACACCTGTCGATACTATGGTTAGAGTCTTGCCATCTGCTGAAACCGTGCGTTTCGCATGCCGTGTGACTTTGCCCTTTGTTGTATAGGTAATCTCACTTGTACTCGCATCAATTGTCTTCAATGAAGCGGTGTCTCCATATGGTGAGCCCGTTGTTGGGTACGGTTTCCCGTCTGTGGTCGCGGTGTAGGTGTAGTTGGTCGGTTTGCCATCAGCACCAACTCCGTCCACGGTCACCTTCTCGCCACCGGGCGCGGCTTCGATGCGAAGGGTGCTCGCCTTGGTCGGTTTGGGTCCGGGAGTGTAGATTGACTTGTCCAGGTTAACTCTCCACGTTCCGAGCCTCGTATCTCCAGCTCCGAACAGAGCGGCTGATGAGACTATAGAAGCAACTGCAAGGCAGGCGTTACGACGATTCATGTTTTTTTCTCCTTACCACCATCGGGGGTACTGGGCATTGTAGGCGTAACCCATACAAAGTCGCAACCGATGGAACGTAATTGCCGAATATGCCGAGTGCAATTGATTATTGCTTTTGAGCTGTAATCTCACCGGCAACGACCGCTTCCCCACCGTCCGACACCTGCAGATGCTGCACGTGCTGGACTACAACCGTCTGCTTTCCTCCCGTGCGCAGCTTCTGCAGCGTAAGTAGCCCTTGCTGATAGATGTTCATCATGCGGGCCGCCGCATTTGATCACCGAGCGGCTTCGAGAGGCGGCATCCCGTCATTCATCGGGCGGGCTAGCAATTTCATTCCGCCTTGGTGCGCTCCGGGCCATTTGATCGCACAGCATCTTTTCGAGCGAATTCGTCAGCGTAAAAGCTTTCCGCCGCGTCCAGCGCCGCTTCCAGGACTCAAGCTTCGGCAGCAATCTCCAGGCGCTGTTCCGAGGCGTTCACGCCGATCCTGTTCGGGTTTGCGAGTGTATCCGCCATCCATGGCTGTAGATCCGAATCGCCGGAATCCGAACGGACGACTGCACCGGTCCCGCGAACGAGTTCATCCGGTTCCAGCAGGCCGTCTGCTTCTGCCTGGTAACGCTCCGCATCCCGGTTATTCAAGTACGCGTCGAAAGGGTGGGATGGAACGGTATTCCGAAAGCGGTGAGCCTTCTGCGACGTACGGCTTGCTTTCTCGCCTCGTGTTTCGGTCTTATTCCAGCAGTGAACCTCATCCGACTGTCCGACGCTTCTGGCACTCGTGCGCAAGTCGTTGGCCGAATCGGCGTTCAATCCAACGAGGCGCGGGTGTTTAGTTACTGAATTGTACCCACGAGCTATCTTCTTGGGGCCAAGTCCCGGGCCGTGCGTGGACACCAAATCTCTGCTGTTCGGCAAAGCGCCGGAAGTCTTCCTTAACCCCATCCGAGAAGTTGCATCTGTGTTTTTTGCCGATCTTTAGGGGCAGGAGCTCGGGCGGCAAAGGTAGAGCCTGCGAGCCGAAGTAGGCGAACGTTTCTGAGACGAGAACCTTGACACCACGAAGATCCGTATTTGTTCCCGCAGTCTTCTTCGGTTCCGTCCGAATGATCTGATTCAATCTGTCGATACTGGCCGTTTCGCAAAGGCTCGTAGATATTATCGCCGCACGCGAAGCAAGCCCCGGACTCGTATTGAGGCCGTTTTTCGGCGAAGCGCGGTCATGCCAATATCCATCAAATGTCATGATTTCGTCCACCCTCATAAAGTAGACAATTCCATTTCCGCTCGACTTCGGCGTCAATCCGACGATCCAATCTCCGGTTTGAGCGCACCTACGGATGTCGGGCTTGCAGCACGCCAGAGTGCAGTAGCCGAAGAACGGGTTGGGCGCAAAGCCGGTATCGTCGGTCACTATGTACGAGTACAGTGTCATATAACTGCGGTTCAGATTCTTGACCAGGAGTACGACATTGTATCAAGTAGATCGAGCAGCCGGTCGCTGACAGCAGCAGTCAATCGGCATCCTGCGGCCCGACCGGGATTCATGCTTAACAATCGTTATGATGAACTGCGAGTCGCACCGTTCGGAACACCATCAAAGGCGAGTTCGCGGTCCCGGTGAAGCGTGTGATAATCGGCAAGCGGGACCCCTTGGATCTTCATCGAAGCAGGACTAACCGAGAATCCACTATCGCCAAACGGGATGATTCCCGCCGCTTCCAGGTCGCCCACCGTCTTGCGTAGCCAATAACGGAAAGAAGGGTTGCTTTCGAACACTCGATCCAAGTCCGGAAAGGTTCTGGCGCTCCCATCTCGGATTGCCTTCAATACGGCGGCCGCAGTCGGTTCAATGGCTCGCGGCATGTATTTCTCGAAACTATAGTATTACTTCTTTGAAGTCAGCCCCTCCTTTGGTATTGCCACTTAGCTAAAACGCGCGATGCTGTCGCTGTCGTGAGATCAACTTCTCTGTCCGAAAGAACTGCAGTTGACTTAGGCTGAAGGTCCGTTCACGCCTCTCGCCGATTTATTTCACCTTACGGTGTCAACGCCATACCGTAATTCGTCCTCGGACTATGACGCCCCCGCGAGCTAGAGTCAAAGCAGTAGATGTCTGGCCAACCCGGGACGAGCTTCGGGGCTCGGTCACGCGGCCGCAGGTGCAAAACGAAACCATTTCCGAAAATGGGACAGGCGCGGCATGCCCGGAAACCGAACGAAGCCAATCCCACAAACAGGACGTGTCAGGCGCATTGAATGAAGCCTGCTTTTCATCCTAAATCCCGGATATTAGGATGAAATTCCAAGTTATTGTACGATTAATCGAGTCCGGCCGGTGTAGTCACGCTGACGGCGAGAGCAGTTGATCCCTTTGTTGCTGCAAAATCAGGCGATACGCGCTGAGCGGCCGATTGTCTTCGGCGGTTCACCGGAAGGAGTCTCGCTGTTACGCGCACCTTGGCCTGCGCCGTAAGCTTCCGCTAAAGAAACATGCCCTACGAAATCCTGTTGGTTGACGACCACAAGATCTTGCGTGCCGGTATCAAATCCATCCTCCGCGAGTTTGAAGACTTCCGGGTGATGGGTGAAACCGAAACGGGAGCCGAAGCCGTTCGAATTTGCAAGCAGTCCAAACCCGACATTATTCTGATGGACATCGGACTGCCCGGCCTGAACGGCATCGAAACCACTCGCGAGATTCTCCGCCACTACCCCGAAGGCAAAGTCGTCATTCTATCGATGTACGACGATGAGCACTCCGTCATCGGCGCAATTCGCGCCGGGGCGCGTGCCTTCGTCCTGAAAAGAGCATCGGAAGGCGACCTGATGGACGCCCTGCGCACGGTCGCGACGGGTGGATCGTACTTGAGTCCACAGGTCTCCGGGCGGCTGCTCACTCGCATCCAACGGGGCGATTTGGAGGGAAAAGGATCGGCATCGGGACTGGATGAATTGTCTCCGCGCGAGGTTCAGGTGCTGCGGATGGTGGCCGAGGGGAAAACCAGCAAGGAGATTGCGGCGCTGCTCGATTTGGGTTTGCAGACCGTCCGCAGCTATCGTAAGACGATGATGAAAAAACTTGCGGTAAGTAATGTCGCTGGTCTGACCCATCTCGCCCTGGCCACCGGGCTGACGCGTCTTGCAGGCCAGCCGGTCGCCGACCAGGCAGAGTCTACGAGCAAGGGATACTGAGCGCATGGTTTCCTCGCCCTGGGGACCTCTTCCGGTTTCCGATGCACACGTACATTTCTTCTCCAGCCATTTCTTCAGCTTGCTGGCTGCGCAACGCGCCGGGCTGAATATGGAGTCGATGGAGGCAAGCCTCGGATGGCAGATGCCTCCGGCCGATCCAGCGGCGCTGGCCAGAGCTTGGGTGGAGGAACTGGACCGGCACGGCGTGGACCGGGCCGCGTTGATCGCCAGCATCCCCGGCGATGAGGACTCCGTCGCCGCCGCTCTCGCCGCGTTCCCCGGCCGATTCTACGGCTATTTCATGGTGAACCCGCTGGCTCCTGACGTAGTGGCCCGCGTGCAGGGCGCGCTGGATCGCGGAATGCACGCGGTCTGTCTGTTCCCGGCCATGCATCGCTACTGGATGCACGATGACGGCCCGACGGCCATCCTCGATCTGGTTGCGGCCACGCGGCCATCCACTCTGGTATTCGTGCACTGCGGGGTGCTGAGCGTCGGAGTTCGCGGCAAACTCGGACTCAGCTCGCCATTTGATCTTCAATACTCCAACCCGATCGCCTTGCATGCCGTCGCGCTGCGGTTTCCGCAGATCCGTTTTGTGATCCCGCATTTCGGCGCTGGATACCTGCGCGAGGCCTTGATGGTTGCAGACTTATGTCCAAACGTGTTTCTGGACACCTCCAGCTCGAATCGGTGGATGCACTACGAAGGCCTGGACCTACGCCACGTCTTCCGCAGGACGCTGGAAGTGGTCGGCCCGCGCCGCTTACTGTTCGGGACGGATTCGTCGTTCTTTCCGCGAGGCTGGCACGGCGCCATTTTCGAAGCTCAAGCCAAGGCGCTGTATGAACTCGGCTTGAAAGCTGAAGAAGCCTCCCTCATTTTCAGCGAGAACCTGCGCCATCTCGCCGGCGGCTGATCAGATCTGGCTGATCACCGCTTCAGTCACCTCGGCCGTGTGGCTCGAGCCGCCGAGATCCGGCGTTCTCACCTTACCCTCGGCGAGAACCGCTGCCACTGCTCGTTCCACCTTTTTGCCGGCTTCCGGCATGCCCAGATGATCGAGCATCATCCCGGCCGAGAGGATAGCAGCCATGGGATTCACCACGCCGCGGCCGGCGATGTCAGGCGCCGAGCCGTGCACCGGTTCGAACATGGACGGATAGCGCCGCGTCGGATCCAGATTCGCGCTGGGAGCCAGACCGATACTTCCGGTAATGATCGCCGAAACGTCGCTCAAGATATCCCCGAACAGATTAGACCCCACTACCACATCAAACGTGTGTGGACGACGGACGAAGTTCATCGCCGCCGCATCCACCAGCAACGACTCAGTATCGACATCGGGATATTGCGATGCAACCGCGACAAACGTCCGGTCCCACAGCACCATCCCAAATCCCTGTGCATTCGACTTCGTGATGGAGGTCACGCGCTTCCGCCGCTTCATCGCGAGATCGAATGCGAAGCGGACCACGCGCTCGATACCTCGGCGGGTAAACACGGCACTCTGCACGGCCACCTCTTCCGGCTGGTTGTGATACACAAAGCCGCCGACTTGGGCATATTCACCCTCGGTGTTTTCGCGGACCACCACCATATCGATATCACCGCCCTTGTACTTTGCCAACGGCGATTCCACACCCGGATACAGAATGGCCGGTCGCACGTTCGCAAACTGGTCGAATGCGCGGCGGATCGGCAACAGCAGCCCATTCAGCGTGATGTGGTCCGGAATGTCCGGGTGACCCACGGCGCCCAGAAGAATCGCGTCGGCGTTCCGCAGCAGTTCGAGCGCATTCACCGGCACCATACGGCCGTGCTTGAAATAATACTCGGCGCCCCAATCGTAATCCGTGAATGTGAACGTCGCTCCGAACGTCTTCCCGGCGTGTTCCAAAACGCGGCGCGCCGCTGGCGTTACTTCGCTGCCGACGCCATCGCCGGCGATCACCGCAATTGAGAATGTGGGCATAAGGTCCCATCATACGGCGATAATGTGAATACGGTGTTAGTCCGCGTTATTGCGATACTGTTCACGGCCATGTTGTGCGCCCAAGAGCCCGTGGCGAAATTCCCCGTGCCGGCACTCGAGTCCGCGGAAGCGCCGGTGGAATTCGTCTGTCCGATGGACCCGGACGTCCGCTCCAAGGGACCCGGAAAGTGTTCGCGTTGCGGTATGGCGCTAATCGCGGGCATTCCCGATCAAGTGGAGTATCCGGTGGATCTGAAGCTCACGCCGCGCGCGCTCAAGCCAGGCGGCAAAGTGGCACTCGCGTTTGCCGTCCATGATCCCAAATCCGGCGAAACGGTGAAAGACTTCGAGATCATGCACGAGAAGCTGTTCCATATGTTTATCGTCAGCCAGGATCTGGGATTCTTCGTTCATGATCATCCCGTCCAGGGTCCGGATTCCGTGTTCCGCTACGACGCCGTTTTGCCGAAGCCTGGCATGTATCGTGTGCTCAGCGATTTTTATCCGAAGGGCGGTACGCCGCAGTTGATCGTGAAGACTATCATCGTACCCGGCGCTCCGATCAGTCCCGGGACGAAGCTGCAGCCAGATTTAAGCCCGCAGAAGTCCGAAAATCTCACGGCCAGTATCCGCGTGGAACCACCCGAGCCGATCGCCGGCATGAAGACGCTGCTGTTTTTCAAGCTGGATCCAGTCGATGGCCTGGAGCCATACCTGGGAGCGTGGGGACACATGATGGCCGCGAGCGAAGATCTGGTGGACATGATCCACACGCACCCATTTCTGGCCGATGGCGGCCCGAACGTTCAGTTCAACCTGATCTTTCCACGTCCCGGTGTTTATCGCCTGTGGGTTCAGTTCCAGCGCAAGGGCGTAGTGAATACAGTCGCCTTCAATGTCCCCGTCTCAGAGTTGAAGTAGGGAAGCATGGACGACCGAGAGGCAGGCCGTTACTGGGAACAGAACGCTCATGCCTGGACCGTGTTGGCACGTGAGGGCTGCGACGTCTACCGTGATCTCGTAAATACGCCGGGGTTTTTCGAACTGCTTCCCCCGGTGGCCGGTTTGCGCGGCTTGGACGTGGGCTGCGGAGAAGGCCATAACACGCGTCTGCTGGCGAAACGCGAAGCGCGCATGTGCGCGGTTGACGTTTCCCCCACCTTTGCCGGCTACGCGGGCCAGACGGAACAGCAGGACCCGCTGGGCATCCGGTACTCGGTTGCAAGCGGTCAGAACCTGCCCTTCAAGGATGGTGCATTCGATTTCGCGACAGCCTTCATGAGCTTGATGGACATGCCCCAGCCGGACATGGCCATGCGGGAGATCTTCCGCGTACTCGCTCCGGGAGCCTTCCTGCAATTTTCGATCAATCACCCGTGCTTCGACCCGCCGTACCGAAAGAAGGTTCGAGATAGCCGCGGGAAAGAAACCGCCATCGAGGTGGGGCGTTACTTCGAGGATGGTCCAGGGCCGATTCAGGAGTGGCTATTCAGCACGGCTCCAGGCCACCTGAAGCGAGGTTTGCGGCCCTTCCGGACTCCAAAATTCCATCGGACATTGTCCGAGTGGCTCAATACCATCGTGTCCACCGGTTTCCAGATTGAGCGGGCGTCGGAGCCTCGCGCTGACCGCGAGACGGCCGCGCGATTTCCCGCTATCGCCGACACGCGCATAGTGGCGTACTTCCTGCACATCCGGTGCAGGAAGCCGAAGTAGCATGACTGCTGCGCTCGGCTTCGCCGCGCTCATGATCGCGTTTTGGTTCGTGGGCCGGCATTTCGGCGTCGCGGACAAACTCGGCGGACATCTTCCGTCCGCCATCCTGAGCTTCGCATTGCTGCTCGGTCCGTTTTGGGCATTCGGCTTCGGAGCCGGCGAATGGCTGCGAAAGACAGTGCAATCGGCAGCCGTCCGAGCACTGATTCCTGGGCTGCTGATTATTCCCTACGTGGTGTTCACGCTTCCTCGAGGCCAGTTTCGCTGGAGCATGTGTCTCGCGATCCTTGGAGTTGTTGCTGCTGCTCTCGGCGATCTTGACTCACGCTCCATCGTTCCAACCCGATTGGCACGACGGCTTGGTACTGGTCATCATAGCGCTGGCTGTTGAACTGCATTACTTTGATGCGGCGTGGCCAGTTCCTGGTCTTACCGGATTGGCGAAACTGCTGTTCGTCGATGCCGCATTGTATGGATACCTTGTACTCCGCCCGATAGACGGCATCGGGTTCGACTTTCGCGCGCGCGCCTCGGATCTTTCGATTGGACTTCGCGAGTTTCTCTACTTCACGCCCATTGCTCTTACACTCGGGCTGCTGCTCGGCTTCCTGCATGTTCACAGGACACTCTCGAACCCGCTCGCGTTCGGCTCAGGGTGGGTTTTTACTCTGTTTTTCATCGCCATCCCGGAAGAGCTGTTCTTCCGCGGGTTACTCCTCAACATGCTGGAGCGGCATGTAGGCACACGGCGCGCTCTATGGATAAGTGCGATTCTATTCGGCGTCGCGCATTTCAACAAGCGGACCGCTTTCATCAATTGGCGCTACGTGATCCTCGCCTCCATCGCGGGCGTCTTCTACGGCCGGGCCTGGCTGGCGCGACGACGTGTCCTCGCTTCCTCCATCACACACGCCACCGTCGATACGGTATGGTCGATTTGGCTGCGGTAACGGGACACTCATGAACAACTTCCCTCGATTCGATTTGAACGGTCAGATAGCATTAATCACGGGTGCGGGGCGTGGACTAGGGCGGGCGATCGCTCTGGCGCTGGCGCACTCCGGCGCCGACGTCGCGCTCGGTCTGCGAGACGTGAAGTCTCACGGCGGCTTGCCCGGCGAGATCGGAGCGCTCGGCCGGCGAGCGCTGCCGCTGCAGATGGACATGACCCGTCTCGATGAAATCTCGCGCGCGGTCGATGACACCGTGGCACGTTTCGGACGCCTGGATATCCTTGTCAATAATGCCGGCGTCGCGCCCGATAACCTGGCCGAGAACTACCGCGAGGACGACTTCGACCTGACGCTGGCAGTGAACTTAAAGGGGACCTTCTTCGCAAGCCAAGCGGCCGGGCGCGTGATGATCCGTCAAAAAGCTGGGCGGATCGTCAACATGAGTTCGCAGGCGGGTTTCGTCGCGCTGCCGACCGAATCGGTCTACTGCATGACGAAGGCCGGGATCGCGCACCTGACCAAATGTCTGGCTGTGGAGTGGGGGAAGTACAACATTACCGTGAACGCGGTGGCGCCGACATTCATCCACACGCCCGGAACCGAGGAGGTACTGAGCGACTCCGCCTTTCGCGCCGATGTAACGGAACGGATCGCGGCCCTGCATCGGATCGGCGAACCGATGGACGTGGCGGGAGCGGTGGTGTTCCTGGCATCGCCGGCGGCGTCGCTAATCACAGGGCATACGATCCTGATCGACGGCGGCTGGACAGCACGTTGAGGGGTGCGGAGGAGGATGTGCCGCCGGATTCACCGCTGGCGTTCTATCCGCCAATGGCGTACATCGGACGCGGCGGAGCGACAAACTTCGCGGAATTGATCTCGTGGCCGATCCACTTGGCGCGGACATTCTCGCGCAGCACGCGCTCCAGTTCCTCATCGCCCCGGTTCGAGCGGAGGATCCCACGTATATCCATCTCTTCAATGGCGAAGAGGCAATAGCGCAATTTGCCGTCAGCGGTCAATCGGATGCGGTTGCAGTTAAGGCAAAACGGTTTGCTCACTGAGGCGATGAATCCAACGCCGCCGATGCCGTCCGCGAACCGGTACTCGGTAGCGGGAGCGCGCGGGTCGGCTCCGGGCACAGCCTCCAAAGGACCGATCTCGCGAGTCAACATCTCCAGCATGTCGTCGGTGAACAGCACCTTGTTCCGATCCCACAGCCCCTGCGAATCCAGGGGCATGAACTCGATGTACCGGATCTCGATGTCGTGTTCGCGCCCGAAACGGGCCAGCGGCACGATGTCCGGCTCCACGAGATTCTTTACAGCGACAGCATTGATCTTGATCGGACCGTATCCCAGCCTGCGGCACTCGTGAATCCCCGCAAGTACGCGATCCAATTCATCGCGGCGGGTGATGTGCAGGAAGCGCTCGCGATCAAGCGTGTCCAAATGAACATTGATCCGCCGCAGACCCGCCTCGTACAACTCGGCGGCTTTCTCGGCCAGTAAGACGCCATTCGTGGTGAGAGCAATGTCTTCGATGCCAGGAATTTCCGTGAGTGAGTGGACAAGATGGGCGAGATTGCGCCGCAGTAAGGGTTCGCCGCCGGTGAGCCGCAACTTCCGTACCCCCAGACGCGCTGCGACGCGCACGAAGCGCTCGATCTCTTCAAAGGTCAGCACCTCTTCGCGCGGCCCGAACTTCACGTCCGTTTCCGGCATGCAATAAAAACAGCGGATATTGCAGCGGTCCGTCACGCTGATTCTGAGATTGTCGTGCAAACGGCCGAAACTATCGATCAGCGGACCTGCGCTGGTCATGGGGTCTTACTTGACCGCGAGCATGCGCTCAATCGGCACTGCGGCGCGGCGGATGATGTCAGAGGAAAGTTCGACGCGGGGCTCCAGCGTCAGCAAACAATCGCGCAATTTCTCGAGCGTGTTCCGGCGCATATATGGACATTCGCTGCAATTACAATTCTCGTTGGCGACGAAGTAAAAGCGCTTGCCGGGCGAACGCTTTTCCAATGAATGGCCGACCCCGCTCTCGGTCATGACAATAAACTCGTCCGCATCTGAGGTGCTGCACCAATCGATGATCGCCGACGTCGAGCCGATGAAATCCGCCATCGCGAGCACGTCCGGCTGGCACTCCGGGTGAGCGGCGACCAGGGCTTCCGGATGCTCCGCTCGCGCTTTGGACAACCGCCGCGCGGGAAACGTTGCATGAACGATACAGGCTCCCTGCCAAATACGCATGTTCTCCCGGCCGGTCTGCTTCTTGACGTAATTCCCGAGATTCACGTCGGGCAGGAACAGGATCGGCTGGTCTGCCGGGATCGAGTTCACCACCTTCACTGCATTTCGCGATGTGCACAGAATATCGCTAAGCGCCTTCACCTCTACCGACGTGTTGATGTAGCTGACGATTGTGTATTCCGGATGCCGGTCCCGCCAGGCTTGCACCTGTTCCGCCGTGCAACTCTCCACCAGGCTGCAACTCGCTTCGCGATCCGGAACTATAACGGTGCGGGTAGGGTTTAAAACCTTAGCCGTTTCCGCCATGAACCACACGCCGCAGAACGCGATAACGTCGCCATCAAAGCTCTGTGCGCGGCGCGAGAGTTCCAGGCTGTCGCCCACCGCATCAGCAAGGTCCTGGATCTCGGAATCCTGATAATGATGAGCCAGGATCACCGCGCGACGCTGCTCTTTGAGGTCGGCGATCTCTTCCTGTATGGTTTTGGTCGCAAGCATTGCCGGAGACTCTACTGCTTTGATTCTACCAAGCGCGTCCCGGTACCAACTTTTGAAAAACCTGTTACTCTCGGAGTAACGTAATACTGCTTACAGCCGTCCGTGGCTGTTTAGAGGTCAACAAAATCCATGTCGCATCGTTGGCTCGTGTTGCTCCTTCCGCTGGCGCTAGCTGCAGGAGTCCAGGCCCAGAACTCCGTGCTCACGTGTGCAACATCTGCCGTTCCTACGAACGTTCGGGCAGAAGGCATTTCGGAGCGAACGGGCGATATTTTGCTGTCTTGCTCCGGCGGCCAGCCGGCCGGTCAGATCTCTGGGAACATCATCGTCTCACTGAACGTGAATGTCACGAACCGGATCCTAGGGGAATGGGACCACGGACGTTTTCCTGACCGTGAACAACGGGTCGGCGAGCACTACCTACACCGCGACGCCATACCAAACCGGCGCTGTCGCGTTCAATGGCGTGGTGTTCAATGCCTCACCTCAAGGCACGGCCGACCTTCGCATTGTGAATTTGCGCGGCAATGCAAGCCAACTTGGCTTCGCGAATAGCAACAACGCCATCACAGCCCGAGTTTCCTTTACCGGCGCCGGGATTTGCCGTTCCGAATAGCGCATTCACCGTCGCCGTTCCGCAACGGGCGCTGCTGGCCGCCACGGTCGGGCAACTGGTTTGCGACCAGAACGGATCGCCGCTGCCGGCCACTATCGACTTCGCCAATCTTGTTAGCACGAGTGCCTCCAGCACCACGCGGTTCACAGAGGGCTTCGCTTCGGCCTTCGCCCCGCTTAGCGACCCGAGCAATCTGCGCGCAGATTCAGGCGTCCGAATACTGGTTCGCTACACCGGATTTACAAATGGCGCGCGGCTGTTCGTTCCGAACGCCATCGCCGGGAGCGACGCCGACATCCCCACCGCTAGCCGGCAATCTCGGATTCCCGGCCTCCGGCGGTCAATATACTCCGGGGAAGAATCAGCTCCTGCTGATTCGAATAGTGGGGGCAGATTCAAATGGCGGGGGCGGGTCCCTGGCGATTCCCGTGCCGGCGGCGCAAACAGCGTTCAACTCCGTGGGTGAGATCGCTGTTTCGGGCTCCGGTTATGCTGTGTTCGAGGTCGTAGATGCGAATCCTTTCGTTCGCGAGAGTGCACAGTTTCCGACCTTCCTGGGCTTGACGCCGAACTCCGGCGCAAGCGGGACGCCCACTGGTTCTTCCATCAGCCTGGCGCCGGTTTCGACGGTGTTTACCCAGTCCCTGACCGCTCCCATTCCAAGATTTCTGGAGTCTCCGCCACCCAGCGATTGCACCGCCTTGAATGATTGCTCAGCGGGGTACCTGCCGCAGTTCCAAGTGGATTCGACGCCCCTGCAAATATCCGTTCCGGCCGGGCAACGGGTCACTCAGTATCTGCCGATCCGGAATAGCGGGGCAGGAACTTTGCGCTGGACTGCAAGCGTGATGTATCCGTCCGGGGCGGCGACAGACTTCCTGGTGCTGTCCCCCGCCCAGGGCGTCAACAACGGAACGCTTCGGATCGATGCCGTCGCCGGCGGACTCGCGCCGGGTATTTATCAGGCGACGATCAACCTGAATGCCGGTCCGCTCGCCGCCACCCCAGCGATTCCGGTCACGCTCACCGTCACGGGAGCAGGACCGGCAACTCCCCTATCGCCCACCCTCACGAGCATCAGGAACGCGGCGGCGGACCAGAGCACGTTAGTCGCAGGTTCACTCGCCACGATCATGGGCCAGAATCTCGGCGGCCGAGCTATTTCGGTTACGTTCGACGGGACTCCGGCTACTCTGCTTTACCTCAGCAGTCAGCAAATCAATCTGCAGGTCCCCCTGGCGCTCGCCGGCAAACAGAGCGCGCGCGTCGTGGTGTCCGTCGACGGGAACCCGAGCAGTGCCTGGATCGTGAACCTTGCGGCGGCCGCTCCCGGTATCTTCCCCGGCGCGGTGCTGAATCAGGACTGGAGCGTGAACGGGGCGTCTGCACCGGCACCCGCAGGCAGCGTCGTCCAGGTCTTCGCGACGGGACTGCCGGCGACGGGGGTGATTACGGCTAAGATCCACGATCGTACGGTCCCGGTTCCGCAGTATGGCGGCCCGGCCCCCGGGTTTCCCGGCGTGCAGCAGGTCAACCTTGTGGTGCCGTCAGACCTGCCAACGATGCAGACTTATGTTTTCGTGTGTGGCGGACCCACTGCGGATCAGCAGGCGTGCAGCGCGCCTGCGATGATCTGGATCGCGCAGTAGGAGCAACGGCCCGCTTCAGCCTAAGCCGGTTGCGGCCAAAAGGTATTGTGCCATCGCTCGAAGCTCATCAGGTTGGGATGTTCCTGGCGTAATTTGGGGATGTCGGCGTGGTACCCGACATCTTGAAACCACCGGAACATCGTGGTCATTTCAGGGCCCGCCTGCTTCTCGAAATCTTCCCATGGTATCTGAGCATAGGTAGCGTGCAGGCTTTGGGCGGTCTGATCCATGAAAAGTTCGTCCCCGGCGATATCGGTCGCTGTCCCTTGCCATTTACCGGGGTGTTCGAAAGCCATGGCCGCGAACTGACCTATGTCATCGACCGCGATCTGTTGCAGTGTGGTTTCGGGGGTGAGTGGAAGCAGTATCTTCCCTTGGTCGATCATCCCCTTCATCGCGAGCCAGTTCTCCATAAAAAAAACCGGCCGCAAGATCGTATAAGGCATGCCTGTTCGACGAAGATGTTCCTCGATCTCCCATTTGCTATCGAAATGCGGGATTCCGGTCTTCTGATCTGCGCTGGCGACCGAACTGTAAACGAAATGGCTGATATCGGCGCTGTGTGCTGCGTCGATCAGAGCGGTACCTTGCTTAACCTCGGCTTCGGCGCCGTTCTCGAAGGCCTGTACAGAAAACACGCCGTACACGTCTTCCAGAGCACGAATGAGCGACGATTTGTCTTCGTAATCGCCCTGCGAGATCTCTACGCCGGCCTGCCCGATCAAAGCGCGTGCCTCGGGTCGACCAGGATCTCGCGTCAACGCTCGAATTGGGAAACCTTTCGCCCGCAGGTGCCGGACAACTGCGCCGCCTTGTTTACCGGTGGCTCCGGTGACTAAGATCAATCGCTTTTCGTTGGAACGTTTAGGCATGTCTTCAGGATGCCTCACCGCAACTCGATAAATGTGGCGGCCAACCGCGACGCGCGTTCTTCAGTGTCCTAAGATGAAGATTCATCCCCGAAACGCCCTCACTCATGACTAGCACTCGACGCTCCAAGTTTTTCATAACGGGTTTCAGTGGTTTGGCGCTGCTGGCAGCGCAGCTCCAGGCGCAAAAGAGTCTGTCCGGCGCGGCGGAGATTAAAGAGTCCATCGAACGCCTGAATGTCGTGGGCAGTGTCTTGATGATCGCCGCCCATCCGGACGACGAGAACACTGCCGTGCTCGCGTATTTCGCCCGCGGCATGAAGCTCGAGACCGGCTATCTTTCACTCACCCGGGGGGAGGGCGGCCAGAACTTCATCGGTTCCCAACAAGGTGAAAAGCTGGGCGTAATCCGTACAGAAGAACTTCTCGCGGCGCGGCGCATCGACGGCGCGCAGCAGTTCTTCTCGAGGGCCATCGATTTCGGCTTCACTAAGACGCCCGAGGAGGCCATGGCGAAGTGGGGGCGCGACAGCACTCTGAGCGACATCGTCTGGACCATCCGCGCCTTTCGGCCGGACGTCATTATTTTGCGCTTTTCCGGAACCCCGCGTGATGGTCACGGCCAGCACCAGGCCTCGGCCATTCTGGGCAGGGAAGCCTTCAGCGCCGCAGCGGACCCGTCCCGCTTTCCGGAGCAGTTGAAGGAAGTGGAGCCGTGGCAAGCCAAGCGGTTGATGTGGAATGTGTTCGCGTTCACGCCGGAGCAGGAACGAGAAATGAATGCGATGAAAGGACGCGTGGAGATCGACGCCGGGGATTTCAATCCGGTGCTGGGATATAGCTACGGCGAGATCGCCGGGATGAGCCGCAGCATGCATCGCAGCCAGGCCATGGGTGCGCCCGAACGGCGCGGCTCGATGAAACAGTCCTTCGTTACCGTCGCTGGCGATACGGCGGTCCACGATCTGTTTGACGGCATCGACCTGACGTGGTCGCGAACCGCCGGCGGCGAACAGACAGCGGCGCTGGTGGCTCAAGCGGACCAGGCGTTTAAACCGGAGCACCCCGAGCAGTCCATCCCAGCACTCGCGAAGGCACGCCAACTCGTCGCCGCAAATAGGAACCCATGGGCGCAGCGGAAGCTCCCCGAGTTCGACGAGGCTATCGCACTCTGCGCCGGGATCTGGGTGGATGCTTCCGCGGAACGGCCCACCGCGGCGCCCGGATCTCAATTGAAACTGACCCTCACGGCCCTGAACCGTGGACGGGCCGGCGTACGATTGCGACAGGTAACGTGGAACGGCTCCGCTGCCGGCAAGCCGAATCCGGTTTCGCTGGATCAGAACCTGTCCTACAACACACCGCTTGCGCGGCCGGTTTCATGGGAGATCGCCGCGGATCAGCCGAACACGCAGCCGTACTGGCTCATTTCGCCGCGCTCGAATGAGGCGTACTCGATCGCTTCACAGAATCTGGTGGGCCGGCCGGAGAATCCGCCCTTACTCGAAGCGCGGTTTGCGCTGGAAGTCGGCGGAGTGGAGGTTACACTCGCCCGCCCAGTGGTTTATCGCTTCATCGATCGGGCTCGCGGCGAGTTGATGCGGCCTCTCGCAATCGTACCTCCAGTGTCGATTTCGATGCCTGAGAATGCGCTCGTCTTCGTCAATGGAGCGCAGCGCAGAATCGAGGTGCCCGTGCGTTCGCAAAGCGGCCCGGCCGAAGGGTCTCTTCAGCTCTCGCCGCCGCCCACATGGCGGATTGACCCACCTCAGGCGGATTTCAAGGTGGGGGCGGGCGAGCAAAGGGTGCTTCGATTTACCGTCACGCCGCCATCCGGATCTGACGACGTCCGCGCCGAGATTTCAGCCTCCGCCAAGGTGAACGGGCGTCCTGTGACGTCAGAGGTGGATGTCATCGATTACGAACATATACCGGCGCAGACGTTATTCCCCAAGGCACAATCGATCGTCGCTGCAGCGACGATCAAGAATCTGGCGACCCATATCGGTTACATCATGGGATCGGGGGATGAGGTCCCGTCATCTTTGCGCCAAATCGGGTGTGAAGTGGCGATGCTTTCCGCCGATGACCTCGCACGCCTGGATCTGACGCACTTCGATGCAATCGTCACCGGCGTGCGCGCCTGGAATGTGCGTCCCGATCTCCCGGTAAATCGGCAGCGGCTGCTCGACTATGTGCGCAACGGAGGAACGCTCGTGGTGCAATATAACGTGCTCGAAGGCGGGTTCATGGGCGGCGATCCGAAGCTGCTGGACGGCATCGGCCCCTACCCCATAGGCATCTCGCGCGAGCGTGTCACCGTAGAGGACGTGCCCGTCCAATTCCCTAACGCCTAGCCATCCCCTGATGATGGCGCCTAACAAGATCACTCAAGCTGACTTCGGAGGTTGGGTGCAGGAGCGCGGCCTCTATTTCGCATCCAATTGGGACTCTCGCTATCAGCCGTTGTTTGAGTGCCACGATCCGGGCGAAAAACCGCTTCAAGGCGGCACCCTGGTTACGAAATACGGGAAGGGAGCGTACGTTTTCACTGCATATTCCTGGTTCCGTGAACTGCCGGCCGGCGTACCGGGCGCGTACCGGATCTTCGCCAATTTCCTGAGCGCCGGAAAGGTGCTGGCCGATGCCCCCCAATAAGCCAATCGTCAAGGAAGTCATCGACGAGCCGCCTCCTTTTCTGGGTACCTGGCGCCGCGTCTACATCATGGTACTGTGCTACCTGGCCGCGCTGATTACAGTGTTCTACGTCTTCACGCGATGGTTCGCCCCGGGCGCGTGACGCATCCATACCATGAGAACACTCGACTGGGTGGTGCTGTTTGCCTGGCTCGTTGCGATCGTGTCTTACGGACTATATCGCGGCCGCGGCTCCCACACCGTTGACAACTACCTGCGCGCAGGCAAGACCATGCCGTGGTACGCCATGGGACTCTCCATCATGGCCACGCAGGCAAGCGCCATCACGTTCATCTCCACCACCGGGCAGTCGTACGTGGATGGCATGCGCTTCGTGCAGTTTTATTTCGGGCTGCCCTTGGCGATGGTCATCCTGTGCGCCACCGCGGTCCCAATCTTCCACCGCGCCAACGTATACACCGCCTACGAATATTTGGAACAGCGCTTCGACGCCAAAACGCGGGCGCTGGTCAGTATCATTTTCCTGATGCAGCGCGGTCTCGCGGCCGGCATTTCGCTGTATGCGCCCGCGGTGGTACTGTCCGTCATTCTCGGCTGGCCGGATCGCATCACTACCGTGCTGATGGGCTCGCTGGTGGTCCTTTATACCTCGTTCGGAGGCATCAAGGCGGTGACCTGGGCCGACGTTCAGCAGATGATGGTGATCTTCGCCGCTTTGATCCTGGCCCTCGGCATGGCGATCTTTCTGTTGCCGCCGCATGTCTCTTTCCTCGACGCTCTGACCGTCGCGGGGGCCGCAGGCCGCCTCAATCCTGTGACTGTGAACTTCGATTGGAACGATCGCTACAACGTCTTCAGCGGGCTGATCGGCGGCATGTTTCTGGCGCTCGCCTATTTCGGAACGGACCAGAGCCAGGTACAGCGCTATCTCACCGGAAAGTCGATCGGGCAAAGCCGGCTGAGCTTGATCTTCAACGCCATGGCGAAGATCCCGATGCAGTTCTTCATCCTGTTCATCGGCGCGATGGTGTTCGTGTTCTTCACGTTTGAGAAAGCGCCGTTGTTGTTCCATCCGGTGGCTTTAAAGCAAATTCAATCCGCCGCGCCTTATTCCGGCATCGAGGCGAAATACTCGACGGCTTTTGAGCACCGCCGCCGAGCCGCTGAAGGAACTGATCGCCGCAAAGCGGAGTGGTAGCGAACCAGATTGGAAAGGCAGCCTGGATTCCTATCGCGGCGCGCAACGCGATTTGGATGCGGCACGCGGCGAGGCTGCAAAGTTGGCGGCCCAGTCCAGCGGCACGCCGGGCTTCAACGATACGAACTACATTTTTCTTTCGTTCATCACGCATTATTTGCCGGTGGGTGTGGTCGGGCTCGTGATCGGAGTCATCTTTTCGGCCGCGATGTCGGCGATGTCCGGCGAGATTAATTCCCTCGCAACCGTTACCGTGATCGACGTATATCGCCGCTATGTGCGACGCGAGGCCCCGGACCGCCATTATCTCGCGATCTCAAAGCTCGCCACCGCGTTTTGGGGTGTGTATGCGATCGCATTCGCGAGCTACGGATCCGGATTCGGCGCGCTCATCGAAGCAGTGAACATGATCGGATCGTTGTTTTACGGGGGAATGCTGGGTGTATTTGTTCTGGCAATCTTCTTTAAACGAGTGGGGGCTAACGGAGCATTCTTTGGCGTCTTAGCCGGCGAGGCGGCGATCTTCGGCGCTAAGCTATTTACCGGCATCTCATTTCTCTGGTACAACGTAATCGGCTGTCTCGTGGTGATACTAGCGGGATGGTTGATTTCGCTCTTCGACCCTCGATCGGGAAACCGCCAGCCGAAGCGGTTTTCAGACTCCGAATCTCCAGCCGCCATCTGACCCATAACTCCGAACAAGCACGTCGTGCCTAACCTGCTGCTGACTTCGGGTTCCAATCATTTCTCGATGTGTCGCGTCTCAGCCCGTTCTCAATTCACTAACATCGAAGCAGGTAACCGGGATCGTCCAGGAGAGAGTTGCCATCGGTCTCATCCCTGGTTACGAAGCCGAAGGAGTTGATGTTGCATGTTTTCAAAGGATCAACGGTACTTCTCCTCTGACGACGTGTATTTCGGTTTAGGCTACGTTACTCTTGACAGATGGTGAGTGGAATGCCGCGGCTCGTCTCTGGGCTGGGTGGTCATCCGCTAGACGCCATCCGCGACCAGCCGATAAGCAGAACGGAAACATTTGCTAGCAAATGAGGTCAGCGGTCGATCAGGCCGGACCCCTTCCCCGATGGTCGCCAGAGCCCGCAGAATATCCGTAAACGGTTGGTATCATACAAGTGCGTTTCTAAATTTGAGATGACTTTTGCGTTTTACCCCATTAATTTCTGACGTTCTAGGCGATGTGGCAGCTGCGAAGTATGGCGCCGCTCTGAATCCCGATGCGCTCAAGAACCAAAGCTATATACAAAAACCGTTTACAGGCGCGGAGCTGGTACAGAGAATTCGAAACACGCTCAAGAAGGATGGCTGACGAAACTTGTCGTAGTAAGGCCGACTGCACTTGTAAAAGGTACGGAGAATCCCTGGTCATGATCCATTTGGCTCGAGAAGATCAAGCAGATGGGCTAACCACGATAGCGATTCTCGATTGCCTTGACCTTGGCCAAGCGGCGTACGTGGCGCTCTTCTCCGGTAAAGTTTGCGCTTAAGAACCGTTCCACCAGTTCGCGCGACACTTCCGTTCCCACGACTCGTGCACCCAGTACTAAAACGTTCATGTCGTCGTGTTCTACGCCCTGATGTGCGGAGTATTCATCATGAGCCAGGCCGGCGCGGATGCCTGGAATCTTGTTGGCCGCGACACTGGCGCCCACGCCGCTGCCGCAAATGAGGACGCCGCGATCCGCCTTGCCGGCGAGGATCTCCTTCCCGATCGCCTCTGCATAATCTGGATAGTCCACCGGCTCGGTGTTGAACGCGCCGACGTCAGTGACCTCATGGCCGAGTTCGCGAATGTGCTCGCCCAGCATGGCTTTCAAATCGAAGCCGGCGTGATCGCTCGCGATAACCACTTTCATCAGACCCTAGAATAATACAAGCGAACGCCGCAGCTTTCTTTGCAAGCGCATTCGGAAGAAACATTCAACGCCACCTTATTCGTAGCGCAGTGCGTCGATGGGATTGATCCGGGATGCCTTCATCGCCGGATAGATTCCAAAAACAACTCCGACTACTACGGAAACGCTGAATGCGATAACAATCGACGCGGTGGTCACCACCGTCTTCCACTCCGCCGTGGTCGCGATCAGCCACGACAGCCCCACGCCGAACACGATTCCCAGCGATCCGCCGGCAATCGAGATCATTACCGACTCAGTAAGAAACTGCCGCACAATGTCCATGCGGCGGGCGCCGATCGCACGGCGTATTCCGATCTCACGCGTGCGCTCGAGCACCGTCGCGAGCACGATGTTCATGATTCCAATACCGCCCACGAGCAGCGAAATGGCGGCGATGGCCACCATCACGTACGTGAAAATGGTCTGTGTCCGTTGCTGCTGAGCCAGCAAGGCAGCTGGAATCGTCACAGTGAAATCCGCCGTATTGTTGTGCGTCGAGTTCAGTATGGCCGTGACCACTTTCGCAACCTGGATGCTGTCAGCGCCGGTCTTCAGACGCAGATCGATGCCATCCAACTCGTCTTTGAGATAGCCACTCATGTCCCAGAACCGGTATTGAAACGTGCTGAACGGAACATAAACGATGTTGTTCACATCTTCCATCTGCCCGCCGCGGCTCTGGGAACCCGCCTGTACCTGCTCGTCGAGCACGCCGACCACTTCGAGCCAGGTATCATTCATCTTCACGAATTTCCCCACCGCGGACCCGTATCCCAGGAGGTTCACCTTCGCGTTTTGACCCAACACACAGACCGGTGCGCTAGTCTCCTCATGCCGGGCGTTGAAGAATTTCCCCTCCAGGAGCTGCAAGTTGTGAATCGGCGCGTAGGACGAGCGTACTCCGTACAGCGACGGAACATCGCGGCTCGGCTTCGGAAGTGCGCGGGCGGGCAGCAGAGTTTTTCGCGGCGACAGAACCTCCAGTGGCTCGATATTGGCTTCCAAGATGCGCATGTCGCGCTCGGTCAACCCCTGTGACGAACGCCTCCGTTGCTGCAACTCCTGATCGTTGGTTGCCGCGCGTGAATCGATCAGCACATTGCGGACGCCCAATTGTTCGATAAACCGGAGCGACTCTTCACGCGCGCCCGCGCCAATGGATAGCATTCCTATCACCGATCCCACGCCGAACACGATGCCGAGGGCGGTTAAGAATGTGCGGGTCTTCTGCGCGCGCAGATTCTGTGCCGCCATGGCCATGTCAAATCCGATCATCGCTGGATCGCTTGCAAGGCACCGCCTCGCACATTCTGCTTTTTGGCTACCTCATCCGGGTTGGCCAACGCCACAATCTGGTTCTCAGAGACGCCGTCCAACACGGCCTGACTCTCGCTGCGGCGCACCAATTTCACATCCATCGGCGAAAAGCCGGAATTGGACCGCACGTAGACGTATTTGCGGCCATCGCTCTCAAACAGGGCTTGTGAAGGTGCCCACAAGACGTTGTGCAACACCTCCGTGGTGATGAGCACGCGAGCGCTCATCCCAGGCCGCAGGTCCGGGGAGGGATTGTCGATGGCAATGCGGCAGTCAAAATGGCGATCCCACGGCGGGCCCGTGGTTCCACCGATCGACTTCAAATGGGCGGCGAACTTGCGGCCGGGAAGCGCGATTACGGTAAGCTCGGCCTTTTGCCCCTCGGCCAGATGCCCACGATCGAGTTCTCCAATGCGCGCCTGCGCCTCCCAATTCTTGAAATCGGGAATTTGAGCCACCGCCATTCCGGCGCGAACCGTATCGCCCACCTGCACTGCAGGTATGTAGGAGCCCCAGTTGAAGTTGCCCTGCGTGTTCTGTTGAAGCGCCACATAGCCGGAGGCTTTGGCTCTTAGAGTCAACGACTCGATGGTCTTGCGAGCAGTCGCGGCGGCTACCTCGGCCTTGGATCGGCCTGCCTCCTGAATCGCAATACCGGCCTGCGCCGCGGCCAACCGGTCGGCGAGGTCTCTCTCGAGTTGCCGCACTTTGTCCCGCGCGGCCGCTAGCGCAAGATCGTTCTCTCTAGCTGCGATCGCCGCTAGAATGGGGTTCCGGCGGCATTCCACCTCGGCGACACGTTCCTCGGCGCGGGCTTTCATCAACTCGTATTGAGCCTCTTCCTTTTTCGCCCGGCTTTCCGCCTGAGCTTGGATTACTTGTTGCCCGGCCTCGGCCAGATCGGCTTCCGCTTCTCGCAACTTGAACTCCTGCTCCGTAATGTCGAATTTAACGACGACGTTGTCTGCCTTCACCAGCTCGCCGGCTTCACGCAGAAACGTGATCACCAGAGCCGTTCCTCCCGCCATAGGCGCAAACAGCATCTCCGAGTTGCCGCCCTGCAATTCACCTTTAGCGGTAACTGTAACGGTCACGTCTCCGCGCTTGATGGGCGCCACGGGAACGATCGGTCCGGGTCCGGTCACGGATGGCGAGTGCTGCCGCAGAGAGCCCCAAGCGCCCCACGCCCCCAGGCTCACGATCAGCAATGCTGCGGGGAATGCCAGCGCGCGCCTCTTCATTGCCGTTGATCCTTCTTGCCGGGCTCTACGGTTGCCACCGACGTATTATTGGCAATGCCTTTCACTGCCACTTCGTCCGGATTGCGCGCCAACACTTCCACGGCCCTAGCCTCATACTTGCCTGCGTGCGCGATATACACCACCGGCTTTCCGTTATGCGTAAAAAGGGCTTTCGCGGGGATGCTGATCGCGCCGGGAATGCTCTTCACCACTACGTCCATCCTCCCGTTCATGCCTGGGCGCAGGCGCGGATCGGGTTTATCCAGGCGAGCGTATCCCCGGAAGCTGCTGGTCGGAGGCCATTCCCACGACATTTCGGTCAGCGGCGATAATTGTGCCAACCGGGCGTCGAACGTGGTCTCCGGGATGGCGTCGATCCGGACTTTCACTGGATATTCCAAGGCGATCCGCCCGCGGTCGATCTCGTCCACCTTGCCTTCCATTTCGAGCGTGGTAAGATCAGGAACTTCAGCGAGCACGCTGCCGGGCCACACCTGATCGCCGACTTTGAAGGGTTTGGCATTCATCCAGCCCTGCGAGTAGTTCGGCAGGTAGTGAACGACTCCGGCGGAAGGAGCCTTCAACTCCATCAGATCCAGACGATGTTGCTGGAGGACTGCTTCGTCTCTGGCTTTGTCACGCGCCCGGGTCAGGGACGCAATTTTGGCGCGGCTGCTGGTGGAGTTGAAGTTGAGCGCCGGCCTTCTGCACGGATAACTTCTGCTCGGCAAGTCCCAGCTCGACGCGGCTGGTCTCACCTTGCAGCGCGCTCACTACTTCGGCCTTGGAGACTTCCAGCCGAGCCTTTTCCACGTCATAGATGGCGGTTGCCATCTCGAGTTTGTCCTGCTCGAGATCCACTCCCGATTGGGCCACAGCCTGGTCGAGCGCCGCCTGCGCCTGCTTAAGCGCCGCCTGCTTTTCGTCCAGTTGTTGTTTGGCGCTGCTCGGATCGAAGCGAATCGCAGCGTCGCCGGCTTTCACTGGCGTACCCGCGGGTGCCAGCCAGACGATCCGCAATTCCGAGAACGTTCACCGGAGCGGCGATCTGCACGGATCGGCGCGCTTTCAACTCGCCCCGGGATCGTACGAAAACCAGAAAATCGCCTTTGCGGGCGGGCGCTGTCGGCAATGTGGCCGCGGCCTGGGCGATGCGCAATCGAATGAAAAAAGTGGCGTCCGGCCGCCACAGCCATCAGCGCAGCAACCGTCACCATCCAGGCAACTTTGCGATTCATGGGCCGTCCCGAATTTTGTCCGGCATCGCCGTGTTTGTGGGTCTGATGATGATTGCCGCGGACAGATCCGGCAGCAGGCGCGGATCCACCTGCGCCAACCGGAAGCGCGCAGTGAAGTTCTTGATCGGGACTACCGATGGCGGAGGTCGCCACCGGGCTGGCCGAATGGAAGCGAGCCTGGAACACCGCATCCGGGTAAGCGTCCAGATACACCGTCGCCGTGGTTCCCGGCTGCAGCGCGGCGCCGTCTGGTTCGCCCACCAGCGCTCGTATCTCCATCTCGGCCGGGTCGAAGATCTTCATCAACGGCTGTCCGGGAAAGAGCTGATCGCCTTCTTGCGCGTGGCCCATCGAGCCTTGCTTCCAGATATTTTCAAGTGCGACCATACCGGCGAGAGGAGCGTGTAATTCCAGCTTCTCCGCGTTGCGATTGGCCCTCTCCAACGCCACTTTCTGCCGCGTCATTTGCAGTTCAAGGACCTTGAGCGCAGCGGCTTCGGCGATTCTGCGGTCCTTATCGATCTGATTGAGGCTCTCGACCCGTGCCTCCGCGCTGCCAGCTTTGGCTTCGTTCTTGATGCGGTCGATCTCGCTCAGGATCGGCCCCTTGCGCAATTCGATCCGCGCTTTGGCGAGGTCCGCCTCCGCTTGTTTCAACTCCGACGTGCGCTTTTCGGCCTTGCTGAGATTTTCCGCATCTTTCTGCTTCACCTGTTGCGCGAGATCCTCATATTTCGCTTGCGCGTCGCGCGCGGCGTCGGTCTGCTGTGTGCGATCGAACTCGGCCAGCAGATCGCCTTTCTTGACGTGCGTGCCGTTGGTGATGAGACGTACCAGCGTAACCCGACCGTTTTGGGCGCTTGGAACGCTCTGCCCGGTAATCTGCGGCACCTGAATCGAAGAGGCCCGCACGGCCTGCACCGTACCGGTGGCTCGAATCTGGCGCGGCCCGGCAGGCATTTCGCGGTCAAGTGCCTCGGCCATAATCTTATTGCTCGCCTGAACTACCGCCCGCTTACAGGCGGAAGCGCTGGACAGGGCGACAATAACCAGTGCCGCTAGCAGCCGCTTCACACGCGTACCTCCGTTGATCGACCGTTTAGACGCCAACCCTAGCGGGAGAGTTCCTAAGTGATTTCCGCGAAACGCTGTGCAAGGGAGCCACACCCGCCGGCGGCCTGCAGATACAGACGAACGAAACGCCAAAAGCGCTTATCGTGATTTGCACTGCACTGCTCGCCTGCCATCTTTGCACTTGCGGTGCCGTGATAAGACCCGTGGCGCGTGCATAAGACGCCGGTCACGCGAAAGCGTTAGCCCGGGTACATCGTTGCAAGTTCGAAATCGTTTTTGTACAGAGCGGTGGTTTAGCAGCGGAGAGCAGTGATGGCGTGGTCCAAATTACGAGCCGATAATTCCGTGCACACAACGAAGCGGTGGACAGCGGACTTGAACCGCAGCATGCGCTCTCCCGCTCATGGGAGTTCTCGGCACGCCTGATCAGGTAAGCTGTGCTGGCGGTGACCAACGTCGGCAATCAAGACCCGTTTTGCGACGGCGTAGCTGCGCAGTTTGTCGTAATGATCACACGCCGACGGAGGCCGGAGGCGAGCAGGAGCTTGCGGAAGAATCGCATGGTCGCGATTCGATCACACCTGGGCTGGACGAGCATATCATGACAGGCAGTTCTGATCCACGGCCCGCCAAAGTTAATGCATGCCAATTGTCTCCGGTTCCAGACCGCCTTCCGCTCAGGCCAGCGGCGTGCTTGCCGGAATTTGTCGCACCAGGAGATGGTCGGGCGGAAGGATCCGAACCTTCGTCGTGGTACCCACCAGAGGAGGACGGGGAATCAGAGAGCTAGTGGGATCGAACTCGCTTATGAGCGTCCATGCGTTGCCTCTCTGGTCGGAGGAATCGCTGGACGAGATGGTCGCGGCGCCGAAATGTAGCCGACCTCGGGGCAGCCATCCTGGTTCAAGTGGGTCCAACTCGGCTATTGCCCTGCAGAACTGTCTGGGAAATCGCCAACATGTGGGCTTCGCCAGGAACAATCGGACCACGTTAAGGCTTCCATAAGAAATGGAACCCGTCAACCGGCAGCCTATGGGTTTCGAAGCTCTGCGCTATTGCCGAAGGCTATGGCCGGCGGAATGGTCGGGGCGGAAGGATTCGAACCTTCGACCTCCTGGTCCCGAACCAGGCGCTCTACCAGGCTGAGCCACGCCCCGATGAATGCAAGCCGCTGCGGAGGACCAACGCCCCGTAGCCTCTGCAACCTCACTATACCACGCTAGCGCCGGCGCGCCCCAAAACCGTCCACGCGTCACGCAGGCCATAAAAATTGAAACATGAAAGTGGTATCTTGAACTAACACGGGTCTTCCAAGTTGATGGCACTTCGCTCCAGCACGACTGTGTCGCTCACTGGTCAAGAGTGTGTATCCGATTCAATCTCAAGGAGTTAGCAAATGAAAAACCGGACATCGCTAGGTTTAATTCTCCTACTGCTGTGTGGCGCCGCCGCCTTCGCGCAGTCCGTCGCCGGACTGGGCGCCATCTCCGGAACCGTCCGCGACGCCTCAGGCGCGGCGATCCCAAACGCGCAGGTTGTAGTCGCCAACGAGTCAAAAGGCATCCGGCGTACACTGACCACAACGGATGCCGGCGTCTTCACAGCCCCGTCCCTGGTTCCCGCAGCCGGTTACTCGGTGACGGTGAATAGTCAAGGCTTCAACCCCTATGAAGCCAAAGACGTCCAGGTCCTGGTTGGCCAGAACATCAATCTCGAGGTGGAATTGGGTGTTGCTGGGACCACCACTCAGATTCAGGTGGAAGCTGCACCCCCCATCGTGGACTCGACCAAGACGGACGTCTCGCAAGTGGTTGGAAGCATCCAAATCCAGGGTCTTCCAATCAACGGCCGTCGCGTGGACTCCTTCGTCCTTCTAGCGCCTGCCGTTGTAGCGGACGGCACGTTCGGTCTGGTTTCTTTCCGCGGTATCGCGGGAGGGAATGCGTTCCTGACGGATGGCAATGACACGACGAATCAGTATTACAACGAGAACGCCGGCCGCACGCGCATCCAGTCGCAGATCGGGCAGGACGCCGTTCAAGAGTTCCAGGTGGTCTCCAACAACTATTCTGCTGAGTTCGGACATGCCATGGGCGGCGTGGTGAATACAGTTACGCGCAGCGGCAGCAACGATTTTCACGGCACCGGCTATTGGTTTTTCCGCAACCAGGATTTCAATGCTACGGATCCCTTTTCCAGCGTCGACCCGACGACCGGAAAGCGGATCAACCCCACAGAGAGACGCAATCAGATCGGGGGCAGCGCCGGTGGAAAGATCATCAAGGACAAGCTGTTCTACTTCGTCAACTACGAAGCTCTGCGGCGCGATTTCCCGCTAATCGCCTCCATAACAGCTCCCGGCAGTTCGCTGTTCAATACCAGCGGCCAATTGATTGCTAAATGCCCGGATCCCGCCACGCCCACCATCACACCGACGGCGGCGCAGTGCCAGGCAGCAACAGATTTCCTCAAACGAGACTTCCAGACCCTGCCCCGAACCGTGACCCAGGATCTGGGATTCGCCAAAATCGACTGGCGCCCTTCTGAACGCAATGCTGTATCGATCAGCTTGAACGTGCTGCGATGGGTCTCCCCGAACGGGCTGCAAACGCAGGCCGTGTTGAACAACGGCAATGGCGTAGGAAACAACGTGAACTCTTCGGTCCGCGATAAATTCGGCAGGGTCGCCTGGACTTCCATCCCGACCCCGACCATGGTGAACGAGTTCCGCTTTGGCTGGTTCAACGATAAACAGTACGATTACCCGAACGATGCACTCGCGATTCCGGGCATCGGCTTCCTGGGTATCAACATCACCGGCCAGACCAATCTCGGTACGGCGACCGATTATCCCCGCAAGAATCCTCTCGAGAACCGATATCAGATAGCGGACACCCTGAGTTGGACCAAAGGCAAGCACTCCCTGAAATTCGGCTTCGACTTTCTGCGAACCGAGGGAGTTGACCGATCTGCTGTTCAACCGCACGGGTACCTACACGTTCCCGAATTTCGCTGCGCTTGCGGCCGATCTGACGGGCAACACCACGGGCGCCAAGGACTGGACGAGTTTCACGCAGACAATCGGAAACCCGGTGGTCGATTTTGCGATCAAGGATTACGCTTTCTTCGTTCAGGACCAATACAAGATCACGCCCCGTCTCACCCTGAACCTCGGAGCTGCGATACGACTATTCCGATCTTCCGCAACCCACGGTCACCAATCCGGATTACCCGGCCACCGGTCGCATCCCGACGTTCAAAGGCGAGGTCGCGCCCCGTGTAGGATTCGCCTATTCGCTGGACGATCAGAGCAAGACGGTGATTCGCGCCGGATACGGAATCTTCTATGCGCGGTATCCTGGCGGCCTGATCAACACACTGATCCTGGGTAATGGGATCTACCAGAAGTCGATCTCGCTAAATGGGACCAGCGCTACGGACCGCGCGGCGGGTCCGGTATTTCCGAACGTGCTGCCGACCAATTCCACAAGCTTCAGTCCGCCTGCCGGTTCGGTCAGTTTAAACATTGCGTCAAACGATTTTCGCGCTCCGTATACGCAACAGGCCGATCTGGCTGTCGAGCGGCAGTTGACCAGGGACATGGCCCTGACAGTCTCCGGCATTTGGAGCCGCGGCCTGCACCTCACCTCGGTGAATGACATCAACATCGGCGCACCCGGTCCGGTGGTGACCTATCGCATCAACGATGTGAGCGGCAATCAGGTGGGCAGCTATTCCACGCCGGTTTACGTGCGTCAGAACCGCGTGGATCCCCGCTACTCGCGCATCAATGTCATCGATGCCGGCTTGAATAGCTGGTATAACGGGCTTACCGCGCAGCTGACGAAGCGTTACGCTTACGGCATCACCGGGAGCGCATCCTACACGTGGTCCCACGCCATCGACGAAGGGCAGGGCGGGGCGGGCACTCCGAACATCTTCGCGAGCGGCGGCCCTCAGAGCTACGCGCCCGGCGATTACCGCGGCGAGAAAGGCAGCTCCAGTCTGGACGTCCGGCACCGCCTGGTGATCAATGCCATCTGGTCGCCGACCTTCACGCACAGCGACAATGCCTTCGCCAAGTTTCTGGTAAATGGATGGGGACTCTCAGGGCTGGGTACATTCCAATCGGCGCCGGCATCGACGCCGGTGGTTTCGTTGTCTTCCGCGTTCGTGCCCGCAGGATACACGGTTGCGTTTGCCGGCAGCAGCCTGAACGGCTACGGCGGCAGCACCCGCGTGCCGTTCCAGCCCGTTACCAGCGTTCCGATCGCCCCCATAACGCGTGTGGATCTTCGCCTCACGAAGGCGTTCGTGTTTCAGGAGCGCTACCAGGCGATGTTCACCTTCGATGCCTTTAATGTCGCCAATCACACCTACTTCACGTCCGTTTCTACTCGCGAATACACGTATTCGCTCATTTCGGGAGTGCCGACTCTCGTTCCCGCCGCCGGGTTCGGCGTTGGTAGCGCAACGCAAGGCTTCCCCGGACGGGACCAACGCTCGCCGACTTCAAATCGGCGTGCGATTTATATGGTAGATTTGGCGGTCTGACGGGGTGGGCGACGACGCCTACCCGCCTCGGGCGGAGCGTCCCGCCGCCGCTGCCGGAACCGGTGGCGGCGGGGCAACCTCGTCCACCTGCTTCCCGGTCTTCGTCAAGCCCAGCGTGGCTCGCAGTTCCGTGTCGATCCGCTGCTTGAAATCCGGATTGTCCTTGAGGAACTGGCGCGCGTTCTCACGGCCCTGCCCGATCCGGTCCCCTTTATAACTGAACCAGGACCCACTCTTCTCGATAACATTGTGCGCCGCGCCCAAATCGAGGAGGTCGCCTTCTTTCGAGATGCCCTCGCCATACAGGATGTCGAATTCGGCCTCGCGGAACGGCGCCGCCACCTTGTTCTTCACGATCTTGACCTTGGTGCGGTTCCCGATAACCGCGTCGCCTTCCTTGATGGCGGCGATACGCCGGATGTCGCAGCGCACAGACGAGTAGAACTTCAATGCGCGACCGCCGCTGGTGGTCTCCGGACTCCCGAACATCACGCCGATCTTCTCGCGGATCTGGTTGATGAAGATCAGACAGGTATTCGATTTCGAAACCGTGCCGGTAAGCTTTCGCATCGCCTGCGACATCAGCCGGGCCTGTATGCCGACAAATGCGTCGCCCATCTCGCCGTCCAACTCCGCTTTGGGCACCAGGGCCGCCACGGAGTCCACCACGAGCACGTCGATGGAGCCGGAGGAAATCAGCGCGTTCGTGATCTCGAGAGCCTGCTCGGCGTAGTCGGGCTGGGAGACAAGAAGGTTATCGACATCTACGCCCAGCTTGCGCGCGTACAGCGGGTCCAGAGCGTGCTCGACGTCGATGAACGCCGCCATGCCGCCGGCCTTTTGGGCTTCGGCGATCACTTGCAGCGCGATCGTCGTTTTGCCGGAGGATTCTGGTCCGAAGATCTCGTTGATGCGTCCTCGAGGAAATCCACCGACGCCCAATGCGAAGTCCACGGAGATGGATCCGGTGGAAATCGAGGAAACCGGAACGATCGCCTCTTTCGATCCAAGCCGCAGGATGGATCCTTTCCCGAATTGTTTCTCGATTTGGCCAAGCGCGGCTGTGAGCACTCGGGCGCGTTCTTTATCGTCCATGGATATCCTTCCGGTTTGCTTCAGGTGGGAATAAACCTCATTATAGCGGACAGCATCTAAACTGATGAATGCTGGACGAAAATTCCATCGACCACCGATCCGATTCGCCAATTTCGAGATCTGGTTTCAGGAGGCGATTGCCGCCGAGGCGCCGGCGGTAAATGCCATGTCGCTGGCCACCGCGGATGCCGACGGTGCTCCCTCGCTCCGCATGGTGTTGCTAAAAGGATGTTGATCAGCGGGGGTTCGTGTTCTTCACCAATTACGAGAGCCAGAAAGGGCGCGAACTGTCCATCAATCCCAAGGCCGCGCTTTGTCTGTATTGGGAGAAGCTGGAACGCCAGGTGCGCATCACAGGTCGCGTCGAGAAAACCTCCTCCAGCGAGTCCGACGAGTACTTCGAAACCCGCCCCGTCGGAAGTCGATTCGGAGCCGCCGCTTCGCCGCAGAGCACGGTCATCCCGAACCGGGCGACGCTCGAAAGCGTGGTGCAGGATCTGCGGAGCCGGTACCCCGATGGAGATGTTCCTCGACCAGCGAACTGGGGAGGGTTCCGTGTGATTCCCGACACGGTCGAGTTCTGGGAAGGCCGTAATAGCCGTCTGCACGATCGCGTGCGGTACCGTCGCATCGACGGCGGGTGGCGTCGGGAGCGGCTGGCTCCGTAGGAAATGCTTAGGTACTACATTACGGACGGAAAGCTCGCGGGCGCGATCGATAAGATCCAGCGTAATCTGCAGCGCGGCATTGAAATGATCCAGATACGCGAGAAGCACTTGAGTGCCCGAGAATTAGCCGCACTGGTGCGCCGTGTTCGCGCGCTACCGAATCCCCATGCAACAAAGATCCTTGTGAATGAGCGAGTGGACGTTGCACTGGCCACCGGACGCGGACGGAGTGCATTTGCCGGCTGACTCGATTCCGGCTGACCGGATTCGGAGAATCGTATCCGCGGGATTCTTGATCGGTGTCTCTTGTCACTCCGTTGAAGAACTGCAGAGGGCAGAGCGGCGAGCTCGGCCGATTTCGCAGTTTTCGGGCCGGTTTTCACTCCGCTATCGAAGAGGACGTACATTCAGCCAGTGGGCCTGGAGGGCCTTGCGTGATGCCGTTCAGCAGGTTCGGATCCCGGTACTTGCATTGGGGGGCATCACTGAGGAGAATGCGGCGGCTGCGATCGGCGCTGGTGCGGCGGGAATCGCAGCCTATTACTACTGTTTGAGCGCCTAGACATCGTAGGGTTGAGGTTTGTGACGATGCAAGTGAGGATGAGGCCGAACCTCCGTTGGACCGTGTTGGTGATGCAGCATTCGAATCAACCGGCTTCTCTCCAGTAATTCCACGTTATGAAGTACATCCAGAGGCGTGCCTTCGCCCGCTATTGAACCATTCTCGAATACATAGCACCGATCCGCGACGTCTTCGAGCGTGTCGAGATCGTGAGTGGCTGTGATCACGGTCTTATTCGTACCCCGCCAGGAGATCAAAAAATCGACGATTTGCCTTTGACTAACGGGATCCAGCGCCGCGCTGGGCTCGTCGAGCAGCAGTATCTCCGGATCGAGAATCAGCACGGACGCCAGCGCCACCCGCTTCTTTTCTCCACCCGAAAGCCGGTGCGGGGCACGATCCTTCAGATGGCCAATGCCCATGAGATCCATCGTTCTCTCCACTTGCGCGCGAATCTGATCTTTGGGCCATCGTAGCTGCAGTGGACCAAACGCCAACTCATCGAAAACGCTCGGGTTGAAAAGCTGTATATCGGGATTCTGAAACACCACGCCGACACGGCGGCGGAATCCATAGAAGAACTCCGCATCCTGCAAGCGCGCCTCGCTCAGGCTCTCGCCAAAGAACGAAATGTCTCCTCGATCCGGGAACGACAACGCGGCAAGTAATCGCAATAGCGTCGACTTGCCGGAGCCGTTCGCCCCCAACAGGGCGATACGTTCGCCTGGGAACACGCGCATTGAGAGCCCTTCCAAGGCGGTCACCTGGTTATAGCTATATGCTACGTTTCGAACCTCGAAAGCCGGCTTATCGGCCAAGCCACACCGCCAAACCAGCGATTGCGGCGAAAGCGCCGGCTTGCAGCCAGTCTCTCCCTCGCATCGGCAATTCATCCAGCAAGTGAATGTCTCCGCGAAAACCTCGTGCCTGCATCGCGGTATGTACTTCTCCACTGATCTGAAGACTCTTACCCAGGAGTACGCCGGCGCTCGCCGCCGCCAAACGTCTCCGATCAGCGGGGGAGACGCTGCCGATAAGCCGGACTTCCCTCGCTTCGAACATGTCCTGCGCTGTTCGAAGAAATAAGAAGATGTACCGATGGGTCATTCCGATAATAACGACCAAAACGGTGGGTGTCTGAAACACCCGAAGTGCTCGCAGAATCTGGGTCCAAAGCGTGGTCATGATCAGAGTGACAGATAGCGTAGCGGCTGCTTCACCTCGCAAAATAAGGAATGCGGCGCTGTGCAGGCCTTGAGAGGTGACGGGCCAACCCATCCAGTGGTGAGCGATAAATCGACGTCGCCGGGCGTAAGGAAAATGGCTGGGAATGCGATCAGTCCGGTGAAAACAACACAGCAACCCAGATTCGCGTGATCAACATGCGGATCGGAATACGAGACAGGACAGCAAGCGTCACGGCCAGAAACAGAATCGCCGCGAGCACCCACAATCGACGCATCGAAATTGCCGCTATCAGCAGCGCCCCTAGGCCAACTAACTTGACCCGGGCATCCAGGGCCTGCAAGAGACCGTCCGACCGGGCCACGTCTTCCGCGAAAAGCGCGTGCTGTATGGCATTGCAGCAGATGCCGTGCGGTTTTCTCCACGAAGTTCTTCCGCCGACGCCGGGGAGTATCGGGTACTAACCAATTCACCAGCAGACTGCCTAGAATGATGGTTCCCACACCCACCATCGCGGAGACCAGATACCCGAACGAAGGACTCCGAATCCAAGCCGGAGAGTATCGCGAGATGGGCGCCGTCCAGAGAGACGACAATCGCTGCAAACCTGGAGGTGCTTGCCGCGGAGGACCGAAGTTACCCGATGCGGCGGTGATCTGCTGTCGAGCTTGAGGATCCGCGAAATCATGAGCGGCCCACTCGCCCCAGGCGTTCCCAGCCGCCAAAATGCCGAGTGGAGTGAGGACCAGAAGAATCGCTAAGGAAAGCCACAATTTGCGTGCGGTTGGCAGCGATAAGGAACCTTCCCACCGCACCGGCCACTCATGCGGAGCGTCGGGAGCAGTAGATCGAAGAAGTCCGGGATCGGTCCGTTGAAAATAGGCGACAATGCCGGCGGAAATGATGAGTTCGGCGAGACCCGCGAACGTTAAATGACCGATCATCATCGCGGGTATGGCGACGCTTAGCGGATACGGCGCAGTACAGTGGAGATCCCGAGGCGTCGTGGAAGAAGAGTGGCTGAACACCAAATTCTACTGCGGCGCAAAGGGCTGCAACGTTGATGGCTGCATAACCGGCAAGGCCGGCCGCGAACATACGCCGGGTGGACGTAATCAGCCGCTCGATAGCTGATGGCCGATACACCACATAGGCAACGAGCGACCCAACGATGGCCATGTTGAAGCAATTCGCCCCGATAGCAGTGATGCCTCCGTCTCCGAAGAATACAGCCTGAATCACCAGCGCCACGGAGATGGCAAGAATCGATGCCCACGGCCCGACCACAATGGCCGCGATTGCCATCCCCACTGCGTGTCCGGTGGTGCCTCCCGGTAAAGGGAGGTTGAACATCATGATGACGAAAGAGAAGGCGGCAAACACGGAAAGCAGGGGAATCATGCGCGTGCTGAGCGTCGTTGTTGAGCCGTCTCAGCGCGACGTACCAGAACGGAGCCGCGGCGGCATAGAGGCCGGCGCAAGTTGATGGACTCAGGTAGCCATCAGGAATGTGCATCGTCCACCTGTCATTTTCCGCGCAACCGGAATGTAACTCCCGCCACGACAGTCAGCGGGTAACCCGGGGTGGCATGGATTCGACGCAATCACCGGCGCACGTCGGTGTAACCGCGATTCAAAGAAATTCTGAGTCTCGTAATAATCGCGATTCGTCAGGTTATCCAAGCTGAAGATTAAGTTCCATCCCACGCCTGACCTGCTTCGCCAGCCCCATGTCGAAGACCGTGTGACCGGAACGCCACGATCGACGGATCGTCGCCATCCAGCCGGTAATGATTAATAGCCCGCATCCGGAAAGATCCGCTCCAGCCGCGCCACTGCGAGAGAGTCAGCGCGGCATTGGCGACGAAGTGCGGAGCGCTGTCGACATACACACGATGGTCGCCGCCTTTGAAAAAGGCATTCGCGATCTTCGTCATGCCACCGTTCAGCGAAACGTGACGTGTAATCTGAACAGAGGCCTTGGCTTCGTAGCCGTAGGCCCGGCTGGGACCCTTGAACTCGAAACTTCCGTCATCCGGGATGTATACCTGCTCGTTCGAGTGGTCAATCAGAAATGCATCCGCGCTGAACGAGAATCTCCCGATATTCGAAGATGTCCCGAATTGGTAGAAGTCTGTCGTGGCGAGCCTGGGCTGATCCGGGCGCTGAACGACACCTCGCGCGTCTATGCTGTTGATCCCGCGTCCGTAGTTCAGATATAGAGTGAGCGGGACGGAGTGCGTGGGCGTGAAAGCGGCGTTGCCCTTTCCCTGCCAGCGCCCGGCCGACTGCGCTCCACTCTGTCCGGGGCGACCCGATCGGCAACGTCGTACCGGAATTCATCAAGCGAATACCGCCGCCCAGCACCAGCCGGTTTCTACAGAGACTGACGCTCTCCTGCGCATAACCGGCTCCGTTGGTCACGTGAGCGTTGGCGCGCGTCATGACATCGGTAGGCACGCGTCCGTCGCGCGAATACAAGTCCGACATTGATCTGGTTGTCGTGAAAGTTAGCGCCAGACTGTCAGCACAGCGGCCAAAGACCCAGGCTGATGCACGTGCGTGTATTGCGCATTCAGCCCTTCCTGCAGACGGGAGTCGTGTTGTTGGAAGGCGTCGCCATGCTCCGGATCGTTCAGGAAGTAAGTGAAGTTCGAGTACAGATCGAACAGAGATCGTCCCATAAACCCGTCCAGCTTGAGGGTGTCTCCGTTCTTCAAACTCTGGCTGTAGTAGCTGGAGAGGGTGCCCATCTTCACGCGACCGCCGTCTGAGGGATCGATGTAGCCGAACCGGTCCAGCAGACCCGCATTGACGAGATCGAGCGGAATCTGGCCGGATGAATAAAAATCGTTGCGACCGAAGAGAATGCGGAACCCGAGCTTCTGGGTATCGCTGAGGGTCGTTGTGTAATTTCCGTTGACGTTATCGCGCCGGTACCGTCCCGGGATTCTGGAACGGTCCATCGATGTAGGAACCATCGTAAGCCAGATAGGCATCGAGGTTTTGAACGTCCGGGCTAAAGGCCAGGAAACCACGGCCATTGTTGAAGTTGCCGCCCTGCAAACGAATCGTGTACTGCTCGGGTAGAGTCTCGCGCTGCCGGATGTGAACCACTCCCAGACCGCTGAAATCCCCGTATTCCGCGCTGAAGGGTCCGTTGATGATCGTGACGTCCTGGATCAATTCAGGGCTTAAAGCCTTGAGCGAACCAAGGTATCCCTGCCCGTGTGCCTGCGATCCCTGATTCTGCTGAACGTCATCAACCATTACTTTCAATCCGCCGTTTACGCCTCCATGATCCAGGTTGAAGCCGAAGCGCCGGATTTCGAGCGATTTGCCGCCCCCTTCATGCTGTCCGGCGTTAATCCCCGCGTTCAATTGCTGGAGCGCCTGATCGTCCCGAGTGAAGAGCGCACGATCAAAAACTTCGGAATTTCGGAGGTCTATGGACGGCTCGAGCGTTTTGGCCGTAATCACGATGCTATCCGCGTGGGCTGCGACGCCCGAGAACCTGAGGTCCAGGACCGAGAGCTGTCGATCGACGACGGCCACAGTGCGGTGAAGCGTGGTGAAGCCGCGCGCTTCAACGGCGAGTTCATAGCGGCCCTCGGGCAGGGCGTCAAACCGATACCGCCCCTGCCCGTCCGTCTTGGCTTCACAGCTGCTGCCGCCTGCCAAATGCAGAGTTGCGCCGGTTATGGCCTTATCCTGTGGGTCGGTTATCCGTCCCGAGAGGCTGCCCGCGGCGACCGTGCTTCCACACGCAAGTAGCAGCAGCGTGGCAGTTCTGCTCACCACGTAACACTATCACGTCGTGCTACGAATTTCAAATCAGTGTTACGCACCGGCGCCTCCTGCCAACAGAAACGAGAACGCAAGGGCCTGCGGATGTTCAGCAGTCGAAACTTGGTGAAAAAATCGCGTGAAATCGCTCGCCGATGGATCGCCCCTAACAGCCTTCCCGAACGGACGAACAGGCTGCGGCTGCTAATAGCGTTCCGACGGCAGAGAGTTTAAGCTGGCATCGACTTAGTTAGAGCGGTGAGCCGAGCGATTGCGGATGCAATTGTCTCCCAAATCTCGCCCGTGGGGGCGGCCCGGCTTTGGTTGACAATTACTTCCTGGACGGCCTCCAGTTCGGCGCGGATCGCTCGAAACTGCTTCAACAACCTCGCCCTATCCAGGGCTGCCCGGACTCTGGTTGCTACAAGCGCCGGATCGAACGGCTTCATAAAGTAATCTTCAGCTCCGAGTTGCAGGCAACGTACAACGCTTGAGCTTTCATCGAGTGCGGAGATCATGATCACTGGTAGTGATTGCGTCTCCTCCGAGGACTTGATGTCTCTGAGGACCTCGTACCCGCTCAGTCCAGGCATGAGAACGTCCAGGAGTACCAGGTCCAAGCGATCCTTGCGGATCATTTCGAGCGCCAAATTCCCATCTGCACTAAGCAGGATCTCGTACCCGTCCCGCTCCAGGCTGCGCCGCAGGATGTCTCTGTTCTGAGGGCTATCGTCAACCACCAGGATCCGGCCGGCAGTTCGTATCCTGCTGACCGGCGATAGCTCGGAAAACTCTTCGGCCTCCTTGAGGGCTTCAGTTCTGCCTTCTGAAAAGGCGATCAGTTTATGAACCGCGGCTTCGATGCGCTGCACGTCATCCGAGTGCCGCATGCCGATTTCACGAAGTGCGCCAGTGTTGCCGAGGAGGTCCATCAGGTGCGGGCGCAGCCAGTTCTGAAGATCGCGCACGTCAGTGGCCGACAATTCCGGTTTCTCCGCAGGCACTGCATTCTGCACGAACCGCACCAGCTCCCGAGCGTTGAACACAATAGCTTTCAGCTCTGGTATTGCCCAATCGTGGTTGGGGATTACGTCGTCGGCGATCTCATCCAGCATCATTTCGCTATAGCCGATGATGTGGTTCAGGGGAGTCCTAAGGGCGTGCCGCAGTTCAGCGGGCGATGCGTTCGATTGAGTTCCACTCATTTAATAAAACTTCCGGAGATGTTCCCGGCCGCCACGACGTCCATTCTGGCGTGTCGACGATATTGCTGGTTGAGGACAATGAAATGAACCGCGACATGTTGTCGCGACGGCTGAACCGCCGGGGCTTTGAGACCTTGATCGCCGTAGACGCTGAACAGGGCATTGAGGCGGCCGTCAAGCATGCCCCGGATCTGATCTTGATGGATATCAGCCTTCCAGGGATGGATGGTTGGACCGCTACGCGAGTCCTGAAATCGACGCCCTCGACGGCTTCAATTCCAGTGATCGCACTTACGGCCCATGCGTTGAGTAGCGACCGGGATCGCGCCAGGGACGCAGGGTGCGACGAGTTCGAGACCAAACCCGTCGAGCTAACAGCGCTGATATCCAAGATTGAGCGCCTCCTTGGACGGACCACACTGCCGACCGATCGATCCCTCTGAAAGGCCATCATCCCTGCGCTCGGAATCGCGGGCGCATCAGACAGGACGACACGAGCTCCCGGACTTCGCTGAGCAGATCATCCTTACTGTATTTCCCTTTGACAAGCACCGCCTCGACATATCCGTTCAGCCGGTCCCGCTCTTCCTGCGTCAAATCTTTTGCGGTAACCACCACGATCGGGACAGTACGCCATTTCTCGTGCTTTCGCATCGCCTCGGCGAACTCGAAGCCGTCCATGTTGGGCATCATCAAATCGAGGAGCACCAGGTTTGGGACAGACTTGGCAATATGCTCTAACGCATCAAAGCCGTCCACAGCGACGTCCACTTGCCAACCTTCCTTCTGGAGCAGAGTTGCTACCATTGATCGCGCATCGTCGTCGTCTTCCACCAGCAGCACCCGGCACGGCGGGGTATCGCAAGCGTACTGTCGCAGTATCTTGGCCAGTTTTTCCCGTGTGATCGGTTTTATCAGGTAGTCTGACGCGCCTAATGCGTAACCAAGTCCCCGGTCCCCCACCATCGTGGCCATGATCACTGGTATGTCCGCCAAAACCGGATCCGACTTGAGCGCCTGCAAAACCGCCCAGCCATCCATTCCGGGCATCATCACATCGAGAGTAATCACGTTCGGCCGGAGCTCGCGCGCTAACCGCAGGCCTTCCTCACCGGTCGCAGCGACCACCGCCCGCATGTGCTCACGTTCCATATAGCGTTGCATCAGGTCGCGGGCAGTCGGGTCATCATCGATCACCAGCACCGTGGGACGTCCGTCCTCTCCTTCGGAGTGCCTCCTGTGTGCGTCGGCAACAGTGGCGGGACTACCGTCGCCGGAACGCGGCAGCACGATTGTAAACCGCGATCCCGAGCCGGGCTGACTTTCGACCGACACGTCACCGCCCATCATCTGACAGAATCGCCGCGTGATCGCGAGTCCCAGGCCCGTTCCACCCTGCTTACGAGCGGCCGAGTCGTCGAGTTGAGAGAAGGGCTGGAACAGATGCGAGAGCCGGTCTGGGGAGATTCCGATGCCGGTGTCCGCCACGGCGAAACGAAGCCATTCGCGACCGTCCTGTTCAGTACCTGAAACGTGCAGCGTGATGGTGCCGTTTTGCGTGAATTTCGCTGCATTGGATAGCAGGTTGAACAGACTTTGCCGAACCTTTGTGAGATCCGCGGCCATGGTGCCTAGATGCCCGTCCGCTTCAACGACAAGTTTATTGGCGTTCTTTTGAACCAGAGGTTGGATCGTGGCAGCCACTTCGCTGATCATCGTCTCCACGTCGAAGCTTTCGGGGAAGAGGTCCATACGCCCTGCCTCGATCTTCGACAGATCCAGGATGTCGCTGATAATTCCCAGCAGGTGCCGTCCGGCCGAGTGTATGCGCTGCAGATCTTTGGTGAGTTCGCCGGCCCCTAGGTCCTGCGCTTCCTCCTGGAGCATCTCGCTATACCCGATGATGGCGTTCAGCGGCGTTCGCAACTCATGGCTCATGCTGGCCAGGAAGTGACTCTTCGCCTGGCTAGCTGCCTCCGCCGCCTCTTTAGCCTGGCGGAGTTCAACTTCTGCCCGCTTCCGCTCGATGCCGACCGCGATGCTGTTGGCCACGGAGGCGAGGGCCTCCAAAGTGTCGTCGTCTAAGGCGTGTTTGGCGAAGAAAGCGACTACCCCGACCAGATGTTCTTCGACAATCAGCGGGTAACCGGCGAAGGCAACCAGGCCTTGACGTTCAGCCCACGCGTGATCCCCCACACGCGGGTCATGAAGAATATCATTGCTTAAGTGCGGAAGCCGTTCCTTAGCGATCAGCCCGATCTTAAACTGGCCAATGGGCACCCTAGCGTGTCCTCCATTGATGTGCGTATACATTCCCGCGCTGGCCTGCAACTCGAGCATATTTTGCGGCTCATTCACCGTCCAAATTCGCGCAAATGCAGCATCCAGGTGAGTGACTATGGCTTCAGTGCAGAGGCGAAGGGTATCTTGGAGGTCCGACCCGGTCGTCAGTGCAACGCCTACATCAGCCCCTAGGGCGGACAGCCGGGCTCGCCGAGCAAGTAATTTCTCGGAATGCTTCCGGTCTGTAATATCGACGCAAGCGCCAGTCATCGAAGCCGGACCATTGACATCGCACAGCATCTTACCTCGATCGTAGAGCCATCGGACCGTTCCGTCTGGCCAAACCACTCGGAACTCCAAGTCGAAGTCCACGCCGTCTCTGGCACTCTTTTCACAAGCAGCGATGACCGCACTTCGGTCGTCAGGATGCACCCTGTTGATAAAAGTCTCGAGTTGTTGGACAGTCTGGCCCGGTTTCAGCCCAAACAGCCGGTCGAGACTCTCGTCCCACTCGAGCGCATTGGTTCGCAGGTCCCAACGGAACGTGCCTGTCCCGGAGGCTTCTAATGAGGCACGCAGCCGCTCCTGACTTTTCCTCAGTGCATCTTCAGTCTGCTGTTGCGTGGTTATGTCCGTATTCGTTCCGAACCACCGAAAGATCTTTCCGTCCTTGTCGCGTACGGGCATTACCCTCGTCAGAAAAGGGCGGAATACTCCGTCCGCGCCGCGCAACGGAAAAACCATTTCGAAGGGTTCCCCGGTTTGGATAGAACCTGTCCAGCGCTGCAAGACCTTGGGAAGCTCCACGGGGTCGTGGACGCGCTGCCATCCCCACCCTTCCATCTCAGTTGATGTGGTACCCGTATATTCGTACCAGCGCCGGTTGTACCAGAAAATCCATCCCGACTCATCCGCCATCCAAGCCAGCTGAGGAATAGAATCAGCCAGCGTCCGAAATTGCTCCTCGCTATTGCGCAGCGTGGCTTCCGCCTTCTTGCGCTCGCTTACATCCTGGTAGTAGATCGAAAGTCCAGCATCTGAGGGAAATGCTCTTAGCGACAGCCATCGATCTAAAGGTTCGTAATACTCTTCCAGCTCCACCGCTTGTTGGTCCCTCATGGCCCGCTGGAGCGCGTCGTGAAAAGGGGTATGGACGGCCTCCGGGAACGCCTCCCATACGACCTGTCCGATAAGCTGTTCAGGCGTGCGGCCCACGAGTCTTGCGCCGGCGCCGTTTGCATATCGATAGCGCCATGTGGAGTCGATTGCGACGAACCCGTCGGCAATCCGGTCCAACACGTCCGCAAGTTCCCGGCGGGAGTGAGCCAAAGCTCCCTCGATCACTTTCTGAGGTGTAACGTCAACAGTGATGCCGTCGAATCGGACTGGATCACCAGCGGCATCATAAAAACACCGTCCAATCGCCCGCACCCACCGCTGCTTTCCGGCGGGAGAGAGCGTGCGGAACTCGGTATCATAGTTGCTTCGCGTCGCGATGCTGGTCTCGATCGCTCTACGGGTTAGGTCCCGATCATCTGGGTGTATCCGCTCATAAAACGTTTCAATGGTGACCTCGGCATCTGAAGAGAGGCCAAAATGTTCCTTGACCTTTGTATCCCAATTCAGCCGGTCAAACGGTAGGTCGCAGTACCAGACCCCAATATCGATCGCGCCCAGCATTTCATCCAGCCGGCGATGTCCGAACAGCGCCTCAACATTAGCGATGGGGCGCTCGGAATTGGAAACAGGCCTATTCTGGGAAGGACCTTCGGGTTCGCTCGATCTCAACGATTCACTCCAGCGTAGGTGTCGGTGCAAGCACAGGAGGATTTGAAGGCATGTTGCAAACGCCTGAAATCGCTCGGAGTACGGACGTGGCCCAAGTCGTACAAGATTTGACAGCCTCCTGGAAGATTTGCCCCAGCTTATTTGGACGCAGTCTAAGGCCAAAGTGGGACATGAAAGTTAAGATGATGCGGCCAATTGGGCCTTTTTGCCCGTTAGCGGTTGGGCTCCGGAGCCTGCAGCAGATCGGCGAGATACTGCTTCCAGAACACCGCCCACGTATGGGTACCATGGCCATGAGTATCAGTGGTACCGGGCACAACGCGGTGATTCACATTTGGCAGCTTCGACAGTTCACGCTCGAAGATGCCGAGTTCCGGTGGATTGACTGGATCATCTGCGAAATTGACAGCGAACACGGCGGCTTTGATGCCTGTCAACAGCGGACGCGGATCATAGTCCGCGGACGATTCCACGGCGTATATGTAGTCGTTCGCATCCATCTGTCGGGCCCGAGGGTCAGCCATGAGTTGCTGGTACAGCTTCTTAGAATCCTCGCGTGAATCGCCGCGTTTCTGCAAATCCAGGGTGCTGGACGTCATCAAGGTCTGGATCTCGTTCGCCGTTCGAACCGCGTGCGGCTCTTGCGTATAGTTGCCGTTCCGGTATTGCGGGTCGCTTCTAATCACCTCAACCGCTATCCGGCGCCACAAGAAGTTCCGCCCCGTTATCGGGTAAGGCAAGCAGCCGAGCGGCATCAGAGCATCCATGAATCTGGGATACTGGCCACCCCACATCCAGGCATGCATGCAGCCCATTGAAGTTCCGAGAACCAGCCGTAGATGCGTTACGCCTAAGTGCTCTGTCAATAGTCGGTATTGCGAGATGAGCATATCCCGATAGCCGTAGTTGGGGAATTTGGCCCGCAGTCCATCGCTCGGTTTGCTCGATTTACCGTGTCCGATGTTATCGGGCATCACGATGTAATGGGTGTTGGCGTCAAGTAACTGACCAGGACGGAATAACTCATCGGCGAACTGCTTGCTCTGGAACTGGACCCCTGATCCCCCTGTACCGTGCAGCAGCAGAACGGCATCGCTTCCGGGAGTGCCGATTGTGGTGTAGTGCATGCGCAACTCCGGGAGGGACTGGCCGCTCTGAAAATGGAAGTCTCGCATGACGAAGTCACCTTCAGCGAGCTTCGGATACTCGGCGCCGTGGGAAAGATACAGGAAGAGTGAGGCGGCCAGAAGGACTCGTGACATGATGCTTGTTGCCGATTGTAATAAATGGAAGGTGTAAGCTGTTCGTGTGAAACGGCTCTCTCCAATGCTGCTGCTGGCCACTTCGCTGTTTGCCCAACAGCTCAAGTTCGTGGACAAGCTATCCGGGGGACAGAACTTGTATTACCCAGGAAATCGCGCTCCGCTGGTCGCCAGCCCCCTCATAAAGCTTCCGATCGGAGCCATCCGGCCTGAGAGCTGGCTCCGGCGGCAACTTGAACTGCAGGCGCAGGGATTTTCCGGACGTCTGACCGAGATCAGCAAGTTCTGCAAATACGAAGGCAATGCCTGGGTAACTGCCGGCGGGAAAGGCGACAGTGGCTGGGAAGAGGTCCCCTATTGGCTGAAAGGGTTCACTGATCTCGGGCTCATACTGGGAGATCAGCGGCTGCAAGCCGAAGCCCGCAAGTGGCTGGACGCGGTGATTGGGAATCAAGGCGAGGACGGATACTTCGGCCATCGCAAGAATCTGGAGGTCCGGCGCGGGGATCAGCCCGAAATGCCCAAGGATAAGCCGGACCGGGTGGTGGATCTATGGCCGAACATGATCATGCTATACCCACTGCGGTCGTTGTACGAGGCGACGGGAGAGGCCCGCGTCCTGCACTTTATGTCGAAGTATTTCGCGTGGCAGAGCGCACTGCCAGTCCGCGAATTCTTGCCGGGCAGCTGGCAGAAATACCGCGGGGGCGACAATCTCGACAGCATTTACTGGTTGTATAACCAGACCGGCGATGCATGGTTGCTGGAATTAGCGAAGCGCAACCACGACCGCACAGCGAACTGGTTCGACAACATCCCAACCTGGCACGGCGTCAACATCAGTCAGGGATTTCGCGAGCCCGCCGAGTATTTTCAGCAGGCAAGAGATCCGAAGTTCGTGGCGGCCGCCGAAGCTAACTATCGGAGGGTAATGGACGAGTACGGGCAAGCGCCGGGTGGGATGTTCGCCGCCGACGAGAACGCAAGGCCGGGGCACGCAGGTCCGCGCCAAGCCGCCGAGACCTGCTCGATGGCGGAGTTCATGCTCAGCCATGAGATGCTGACGAAGATCACGGGTGATCCTTTATGGGCCGACCGCGCAGAGGACGTCGCCTTCAACTCCCTTCCGGCCTCAATGACTCCCGACCTGAAGGGCCTACACTACTTGACCGCACCGAACATGGTGCAGCTGGACCGAACGAGCAAGGCCCCCATCCTGGAGAACGGCGGGGACATGCTGTCCTATAATCCGTACCAATATCGTTGTTGCCAACATAATGTCTCCCACGCGTGGCCGTATTTTGCGGAACACTTGTGGATGGCTACCCCGGGCAATGGGCTCGCTGCGGTGCTGTACGCCGCCAGCAGTGTAAAGGCTAAAGTTGGCGACGGTGTGGAAGTTCAGATCACCGAGAGTACGGATTATCCCTTTGATGGGACCGTCAGCTTTCAGCTCACCTCGAAGAAGGCCGTGAGATTCCCGCTCACTCTGCGCGTTCCCGAGTGGACACATGCTCCAGTAGTCAGCGTGAACGGGAAGAAGCTGGAGTTGCCGGCGGTTGGGCGTGGCTGGGTGATAATCGACCGCGAGTGGCGCACTGGGGATCGGCTGATCCTGGACCTTCCGATGCGCGTTGCTGTCCGGACATGGGAAAAAAACCGAAATAGCGTCTCCGTATACCGCGGTCCCCTGGCCTATTCCTTGAAGATTGGTGAGCGCTGGCAGCAGTACGGCAAACAGCCCCAATGGCCGGCCTACGAAGTGTTCGCGACTACGCCGTGGAATTACGCTTTGGCGATCGTACCAACTACCGCCGATTCGCAGGTCAAGGTATCCAAGCGAGCGATGCACCCACAGCCTTTCACCCCGGATGACGCCCCCCTCGAAATCCTTGTGCCGGCTCGCAGGGTCGCAAATTGGCAACTCGAACCGAATGGTTTAATTCAGGAAGTACCGGAAAGCCCGGTCGCAACCGACGCGCCTGTGGAACAGATCAAACTAGTCCCGATGGGCTGCGCGCGCTTGCGCATCACCGCATTCCCACTGGCGAAGTGAACCAGCTGAGGTTATTGGCGCAAGGAGGTGAGCTCGCGATGAATGGCGAACTTCACCAGCCCCGCAACGTCGTGAATATCCAATTTACGCATCAAGCTGGCGCGATAGGTGTCCACGGTTTTGGGGCTCAGATCAAGCCGAGCCGCAATCTCCTTGGCGCGGATGCCTTCTATCAACAGTGAGAATACCTGGTGTTCGCGGGAACTCAGGCTATCCAGGGGATCTTTGTCGTCGTCCGCTCTTCCCGGCAGTCGGTCCATCTCGACAAGGGGCGACACGTAGACTGCTCCGCTCGAGCTCTGCTGAATCGCATGATGGAGGTGCTCCACCGGCCCCGACTTAAGAACATAACCGCTGGCGCCGGCTCTGATACACTCTACGGCCGTTTTACGGTCGCGCCGAGTGGAAAGTATCACGAACTTCGTCTTCGATCCCGACTCCCGCAAACGGCGGAGCACTTCGAGCGCGTATACCACGCCGATGTTCAGGTCTATTAGAGCCAGTTTCGGCACCAGGCGATTGATGATGGTCAGCGCTTCCGCCCCATCACCGCATTGCGCAACGACGGTGCATCCAGCGGCCTGGCATAAGCGGACCAGGCCCTCACGCACCAGCATGAGCTCCTCGGCGATGACAATTGTAATCGGAAATGCGTCCATAGGTCCGCTTTGCAGGGCGCCTTGGTTGCGCAATTCCCTAGCAATGGCTTTCGCGTAAGTAGTCGCCCGGGCGGGTGAGGGTTCTCTAACAAAAAAGGATTCAAATCTGAGGAGTGCGGGCGCACCACGAGGGGGGCTCGTGCCATGGGCAAGGTGATTGAGTGGATGAAGCGGGAAAGGGCGGCGCGGGGTGAACGGATTATAAGTCGTTCAACCCCGCTTGCCATTCATGCAAAACTACGGACCGCGCTAGCTTCGTCGTCGAAGACCTCGAACACGGTGTAGAGCTTCGTGATCTGCAACAAATCCTTAACACGTTTGGTCAAGCCAATGAGCTTCAGTTGCCCGCCATGGTTCGTCACCGTGGTGAATCCCGACACCAGTTCACCGATGCCGGAGCTGTCAATATAGCTGACCTCGCTTAAATTGAGCAGCAGTTTTTGATTGCCCTTTGCCGCGAGATCCCTGATGGTATCGCGGAAAGTGCTGGCGCCCTCGCCCAAAGTAATTCTGCCGGCTGCGTCGATGACCGTCACATCCCCTACTTGCCGGGTTGAAAGCTTTACGCTCACGGTAGTCCTCCTCGAATCGATCTAGAAACTAACTGGCCTTGGCCAGGTACTTCATCATCTTCACTTCGGTGCCTCGCGGCTCGACGCGGTGGATCTGGAATTCATCCATAAACGCCTCCATCAGCAGCAGTCCGCGTCCCGACTGGCGGAGCAAGTTCTCCTCGGCCAGCGGGTCCGGCAACGATTGCCTCTCGAATCCTTCACCTTCGTCCCGGACCACAATCGTCATATCGGTCGTCGCCCTTCAACACTTGGAAATGGACTTTTTTGCGGGCGTTGTACCGGTTCCCATGGACGACAGCGTTCACCATGCACTCGCGCACCGCCATACCGATCTTGTGAAGGTCTTCCTCGTCGAAACCGATCTCCTCAGCAATCCGCAGAGTCTCCGTCTCCGCGGTATCCACGCTATCCAGTGTGGAATCCAGCATGGTATCCAGAGTGCGGATCTCGCCGCTTTCCTTTTCTGGCATAGTTGAACTCGGCCATCGTGGCCAAGTCGAATCTTACCCTTAAAATACTAGCACTGTGCAGGTCGGGGAAGTCGCCAAGCCTCGCGATGTGCCAGGAAGCGGGCAATTAATGCCCGAAAGCAGCCATCGGCTGGACAGAGACGCGGCCTCATGTAGAGAATGGCGGACGTCCGGTGCTCGAGCGGTTGATCAGAGGTGTACTCGCGTCGCCGGCGAGCGTGACCGCACGGTGTGACTCGCGAATCTCGGTAACTCCTTCGTAATTAAGGCGTATAAGCACCAAAATACGGCGACTTTACATGGCCGCCTCGTCGTTTTTTCCTGCCACACAAGTCCACCTACGCGTGCCGTAACCTATGCATTTCAATAGGTTGTATGCGATGGCAAGTCGAGTGCAAAGTCTATAGCCGGAGGAGACACAAAATGTTGCACTACGCTTGGGTTTTTCTGGTGGTTGCGCTCATCGCGGCGCTACTTGGATTTGGTGGTATCGCCGGAGCTGCCGCCGGTATCGCCAAGATTTTGTTCTTCGTTTTCCTCGTGGTTTTCGTCGTCAGCCTCATCATGGGCAGACGGACAGTTGTCTTAGCCTCGAGCTAACACTGTTCGGATTCTAAGCGCTTGGTTATTACGCGGCTCTGTGAGTTGTTGTCTAACATTTCACGAGCCGCGGCCATCATTCAGGTAAAACGCCTTCTGAGCCGATCTGTCCCTACTCTCGACTACATAGGTTCGTTTGCCGAATTGGCGGGGACCTGATCGAATTCTCAAGACCAAGTAGCATAGTATAGCCGGTTCACGATCAGGACAATCACTTCGGTGCTGGTAAAGTGTTTTATCAATTCGTAGACTTCCACTCGGGATCAGGGCGGCGGTGGTTATTACGGTAAAGTATTCGGCCCAATATTTCGCATCGAGCAGACCTACCCCTTCGATGAGAAGCAAGACCGCATAGAAGAATGTCCCGGCACTAATCTCCTTCAACTGCCTCGGAGTAATTGAGAATAGCTTGCTGGCTACCCTATGTATCAGTTCGTTATCGGGATCAACGCGAAACAGCGCGATCCAGTGATTAATGGTCTGCTCGACGTCCCTGTGAAGTAGCGACAACGCTCCTATCGCAGTCGCAAACAGAAGCAGCCCCTTGATCAGCTTGAAAAGGCCAATCGCGATAATCGCTGATGGGCTCTTCTCATTTGAGTTACCCATGAACTTACCCTACTCCATCTAGCTCCGACTGAAGCCTTTGACACGCCGCACCTTGACAATGTCGAACATATCGAGATCAGCCGCCTCGTGGACTGGCGGATGAACACGGCACGAGTGGGCGTCGATAATCCGCCCCGAATCATCCTAAACTCAACTTGACGGATCAGTTCGAGGGCTAGATTACCACAACCCCGCCCCACGCTTTCTTCCAGGGGCGTATATTGAGAGCGGAGGTTCACTTTATGGCTGATACCAAGAAATGCGCTCACCCGGCCTGCACTTGCATGGCGCCTAAGGACAACAAATATTGCAGCCAGTACTGCCGGGACGCCGGCGGTACGATGGAGTTGTCGTGCAACTGCGGTCACCCAGGCTGCGGCATGCAATGAAGCTCCGCAAGTAGCCGCACGACAACACCGACGTCGGCGGATTGCGCCGAGGCTGGGGCGCGCTACTTGGTCGGGCCGCCGCCATCCCAAACGCTGGAACGCTGCGCAAGCAGACGTCCAGAAGCAAGAAAGGGTCGGCGGCGATCGGCCTCTTGCCGGCATTTAATCCATCGCAGCACACTCAAAGCCAAAGGAGAGCTGTGGCTACTTTCCGCGAATCCAGTCCTCGGCAAATACAGCATGGTGGATGACCTGCCGCCGATCCGACGTATACACAACGTGGATCAAACCGTCGGGTGTCTGAACAGCGCTGGGATAGGCAAAGTCGTTAGCTCCGGCCGCGATATTTCTCCGCCACGGCCAGGTCTTGTCGGTATCGGCTGAGAGGGCAACGGTAAGGGGAGTGCGGCGGTACATGTGGTCGTTGTAGATCAGCAGAAGATTGCCGCTGTTCAATTTAAGAAATTCGACCGCAGAATTTGGATTCGGGAACTCCGTTTCAAGGCCGGGCGACCACGTCCTGCCCGCATCTCGGGACTCAGAACGCACCAGAAAACCATCCGTGCGAGGCGCATAGTCGGCGCCGCGGCGGCAATACGCGATGAGATAGTTGTCGTTGACTTGCACGACCGCGGGCTGGATATTACCAATTCGCGAATGGATTTCGTTGGTGCTGGTCCAAGCCTTCGTGGTGTGGTCGTAGCGCAGAAACAGCGACGCGCTTTCCGCTCCCACCACCTCCGGGTCGTGCCCGGTCTCATGATAGACAGGCAGCAAGTAGTCGCCATCGGTCAGTGCGATCGGATGACAGCGCACCATCATGCCCGCGCGCAGGTCGAGAACGGACGAATCCGACCAGGTCGCCGCCCGGTCACGAGAGATCTTTACCTGAATGCGCGACTCCGACCATGTATCGCCGAAGCGAACCACATAGAATAGCCAGACGGCCCCGTCTGGAGCCTGCCATACCACGCCATTGCCAGTAGACCGGAACGGGTCGTGCGCGATAACCTGCGGCGCTGACCACGTCTTATCGCCTTTGCGCAGCCGTGAGCCGTAAACGGACGTATCAGTTGCATACTCACCGGCGCCGCCGTAGTAGACGAGATACAGGTCGCCGTTATCGAGCGCGGAAATGGCTGCCGGGTGCTTGTAGGGCCCCGTTGGTACCTCCGGTCCGAAAACGCGTTCGGTCCGGAGTTCAGCAGCCGCGCACAACGCGGAGACGACGATCAGCAGGGATGCTTTCACTAAGCTATTACTTAATCACAAATCCAGTGACCAGGACAGCGCGACGCGAGTTACCCTGTAACCGGGGAATAATTCGTGTTCAAACACCCACTCTTACCGTTGCTGCTCACCGTCATGGCCGCCGGCCAAACACCCGCTCCGGAGCGGTCCTGGAACCTTCTGCAGCGTGCGCTGAAGGACAGGAATCCGGACACCCGCAAGGAAGCGGTGCTCGCTTTGAGCCTCGGCGGGGCGCGCGATCCATTTGTCTCGGAGCTCGAAACGATGTTGGCCGACAAGGATGTGCAAGTCCGAGTGGCGACGGTCGCCAGCCTTGAGGATCTGAAGACCAGGAGAACTGTCACTGCTCTCCGCAAAGCTCTCCAGGATGATGTACCGGAGGTGAGCTTTGCCGCGGCAAAGGCTTTATGGGCGCTGAAAGACTCCCGCGGGAAGGCGGCGCTGCTCTCTGTTCTCAGCGGCGAAACTAAAACATCCTCAGGTTTTCTCACGAAACAAAAACGGGAGGCTATGCGAATGATGCGGACGCCGAAGCCCATGTTCATGTTCGCGTTGACACATGGAATCGGGTTCGCGCCAGTGCCTGGCCTAGGGGCGGGCGTTGCGTCGATGCAAGGACTGTTATCGGATCCCAGTGTTTCCGGCCGTGCAGCCGCGGCCTTGCTGCTGGGAAAAGAAACCGATCGCCAGACCACGGACGCACTGCGGGAGGCCCTTTCGGACAAAGATTGGTCGGTCCGCGCAGCAGCCGTTCATTCCTTGGCTCTTCGAAATGATCCGGAGTTGAAGTCGGATTTCGAATTGATGCTCCAGGACAACAAAGAAGCTGTACGGCTCCGCGCCGCAGCCGCCTACCTGAGGCTCGCGCCGCCCATGGCAAGACGGCGTCCCGTACGCACCCAGTGATGCGTTCAGGTCCCGGCGGCCTTGGTCATCCGCCGGCTCATCTCCTCCGGGGTAACATCCTCAACGTGCGTTGCGATGTTCCACACGTGCCCGAATGGATCCTCCAGCATGCCCGTGCGGTCTCCGTAGAACCGGGTCTGTACCGGCCTTACCACCTTGCCCCCCGCCATCTCGGCCCGCGTCACCGCGGCATCCACATCTTCGACATAGATAAGTATGCTGACCGTTGTACCTCCCCGCGGTCCCAGATAGTCCATCTCAGGAGACTCGTCGGCTAGCAGAATGCGCGAGTCGCCGATCTGGATTTCGGCGTGCCCAACTCTTCCATCGGGCATTGCCATCCGCATAACCTCGCTTGCGCCAAAGGCTTGTTTATAAAACTCGATAGCATCCGCCGCACCTTTGACCATAAGGTGCGGAGTGACGGTGTGATAGCCGTCCGGAATGGGTTTGATTTTTCCTAGTCCCATAACTCTCCCCATATACTGGATAATCTAACACCCAGCTCCGGGCGACGATGACCACTGAAGAACAACTCCGCCAAAAGCTGCGTAAGATCTCCGCGCTGTTTGAGGGCGCGGTCACAATCGGAGAGCGGAACGCGGCCGCCGCCGCCATCGAGCGAGTGAGAAAGGCTCTTAGTGCCCTCGCTCACACGGAGCAGCCGGTGGAAATGCAGTTCACGTTACCCGATCGTTGGCAGAGACGCCTATTCGCGGCTCTGTGCCGCCGCTACGGTCTGCAACCTTACCGGTATAAACGCCAGCGCCACACCACAGTGATGGTGCGGGTTCCAAAATCGTTCGTCGACCGGACACTCTGGCCGGAGTATCAGCAGATCAGGGAGGCGTTAGATGAGTACCTGAACGAGGCCACGGATCGCATCATCAGTGAGGAGGTGTTTGGCGACGCGCGTGAAGCTCCGGAACGTGCCGGATGAGACGTCTCATGTCGTAGCGGCGCTTGTTTGTTAGCATAAACCCATGCGAATCCGGGTCTGCTTTATGTCGTTATTCGTTGTCTTGACTGTGTTCGGACAAGGCACTACTTCGCGCGTCGTCGGCTCCATCGCAGACCCGGCTGGGGCAGCGGTGGCCAACGCCACGGTGCGGCTCACCAATCAAGGGACCCGCGCGACTTTCACGACTACCACTGGCGCCGCCGGTGCTTATAGCTTTGAAGCGGTGCAACCCGGAACCTATGAAGTGGCAGTAGAAGCTCCCGGATTCCGACGAGTAACGTCGCGCGACAATGCAGTCACCATCGGCCAGCCGGCGACCGTTAACTTGACCCTCGAGATCGGCAATGTGACCGAGAGTGTAAGCGTCAGCGCGGTGGCCGAAGCCGTCCAGACCAGTAGCTCGGCAAACATCGGAAACGTCATTGAGGAGAAGACGATCAAGGATCTTCCCATCGTTGGCACACGCGGCCGTAATCCCTTGGGACTCGTTGATCTTCAGCCCGGCGTCATCGATACCCAGAGCATAACGGGCGGCGCAGTGGTCGTGTTCGGCTCCCGCGATCGCGCCTGGAACATCACCCTGGATGGTATTGACAACAACGAGTCGAGCAGCGGTGGATCCAATTTCGCGCCGCTTCGGACCAACCCGGATTCGCTGGCCGAATTTCGCGTGATCACGTCTAATCCGAGTGCGGAGTACGGGCGGAGCAGCGGCGCACAGGTGGCGATGATCACCAAATCGGGTACTAACCAGTTTCACGGCAGCGCATTCGAGTTCTATCGCACACCGAGGTTGAACGCCAACGAGTGGCAGAACAACTTCAACGGCATAGGAAAGCGTCAGTTCGTCCAACATATTTTCGGCGGCGACGTGGGTGGCCCCATTTGGAAGGACAAAACGTTCTTCTTTGTGAACGTTCAGGGTCTGACCGCGCTGTCCACTGCCGCGACCACGCGGACCGTTTATACGCAAACCGCGCGTCAGGGCATCTTTCGCTACGTGACCAACGGGCGGAATGGAGCGGCGGGTGCGGCGAACGCCTCCGTGGACGCCAACGGTAACGTGCTACCCGGGGTGAGCATTGCCTCTTACGATATCGCGGCCAACGATCCACTCCACCTCGGGTTGGATAAGACCATGCAAGGCTTGGTCAATTCCGCTCCGCTTCCGAATCGTTTTGATATCGGCGACGGATTGAACACCGCCGGGTTCGTATTTCCCGCGGCCAGCACCGAGAGGCAGCACGATATCACGTTCAAGATTGACCAGATCATCAACGCTCGGAACACCGTCTATGCGCGCGTATCCTGGGGCCAACAGAACACGGTGTGCGACGGCGCAAACGGCGGCTTCGAACTGTTTCCAGGTACGGGCTGCCAGGTGAACACGCTTCGCGACCCGAAAAACCTGGCATTCAATTGGCGCTGGAATCCTACGGCTCACCTCACTAACGAAGCGGTGTTCGGGCTGAATCAGTTCAGCTTTGCGTTCAATCAGCCGTCGGCGGATCTGAACAAATTATCTTTCTTGAGCACGCCTGTCGATCTGGCGGCTGCCGACTTCGGCAATTCCCGTGAGTTGAAGACGTGGCAGTTCGTCGATAATGTGGCGTATCAATGGAATAAGCATGCGCTGAAATTCGGCACCAACCTGCGTCTTGGGCGCGAGATTGACTCGCGCGGCAGCGTTGGGTCCTACAACGCGACAACAGACGTTTATTTCAACGCGGACATTAACAATGCTACGTTCAATGTTCCGGCGGCAATCAATCAGTCCACCGATCTCACGCTCTTGCGCTCGAGCATCAATTTCCTGCTCGGCCGGGTAGGAGAAATCCAGCGCGGATTCTCGGCGCCTGACGGTCAGAAGTTTGTGACGGGTCTTCTGCCCTTCGATGCGCATTGGAACGAATATGATTTCTACGGCCAGGACTCCTGGAAGATCCGCCGCAATCTGACGATCGACTTGGGCCTTCGTTGGGAAATCAAAATGGCGCCGACCTCTCCAAATCCCGTGATGTCGCACCCGAATCAGCCTCTGGTAGGAGGCGCTATGCCGACAAACTCCGCGCAGTGGACTTCCGGGCCTCTGTTCCGCAACAGCTTCGGCAATCTCGGACCATCCATTGGCATCGCCTGGGATCCATTTTCAACGGGCAAGACATCGATTCGAGCGAATTACCGGATCGCCTACGATCGCGTGAATTCTTTTCTGTTTTCATCCCAGGTCTTCAACAATCTGCCAGGGCTGATCTACAGTCTGGATGATACCAGCCTCGGACAACGGGACACGCGTTTGCCATCCGTTTCGCCTCTGCAACCGCCGGCCAATATCAGCCCGAATTCTTTCAAAAGCCCCGCGCCTTACTCCAGTTCATCCATTTCTGTGGTGGATCCCAATTTGAAGTTCCCTACTACTCACCAGTGGGATCTCAGTGTGCAACGCGAATTATGGAACGGCGGCGTGTTCGAAATCGACTACATCGGTCGGCGTGGGTACCATCTGCTGGGCGCCTACGACGCGAATCAGCCGAATCTATTCGCTCCAGGCCTGGTGGACGCCTTCAATGTGGTGAAGGATGGTGGACAGTCCGACCTGCTGAACCGGCTGTTCTCGGCGGACAGCCGTGTGGCTGCCGGCAAAACCGCGTCCGACATGATCCGCGCGAACTATTCCAGTCAGCTCAGCCTGAACAGTTACGCCGCCATTCTGAGTTCGGTTGGACGGCGCGTGCAGCCTTCAGCAAACGGAAATCAGAATGTGACGGCGCTGTCCGGCGCAGGGCCGTTTGCGGTGATTCCCTTTCCGCAATTCTCTGGCGGCGTGACGACGATCGACTCGAACGATTTCTCTACTTACAACGGCCTGGTGCTGCAATATCAGCAGCGCTACAAGAGCGGGATTCAGTTCCAGCTCAGTTACACCTTCTCAAAAGCGCTTGCTACTCGCGATTTTGATCCCACGTTTACCGTCGTGGGCACTGCGAACTCTCAGTCGGCATCTTCGACTCCATTCGATATCTACAACCGCAAATTGAACTACGGTGAACCACAGTACGATCACCGCCATGCGTTCCAGGCGCACGGCACGATCGAACTGCCGTTTGGGCGTGGCAAGAAATTCGGCCACGGCCTCAATGGCGTGCTGGACCGGGCCATCGGCGGATGGGAACTCGCCCCTATCTTCACTTACTACTCTGGGCGGCCGTTCACCGTGTATTCTGGAGCCAACACATTCGGGAGCACGGTGCAGTCCACGGCGAACTGCGATGGGTGTCCGCATAGCCTTGGCCAAGTCCAGGATTATAACGGCTTTAAATGGTTCTTCAATCCCGATACGGACAAGCCTAAGTTCACGGCTCCTGCGCCCGGTCAGTTGGGCAGTACGGGCAAAGGGTATTTCTTCGGGCCGAGAGTTTTCGACATCGACATGGCATTGCTGAAGCGCATTCGCATCACCGAACGTATCAATCTGGAACTGCGCGCCGACGCGACGAATATCACGAATACACCGTCCTTCGGACTTCCGACAGCGACGTTCACGTCGACTCTGTTCGGACGGATCGGCAGTTCGGTGGAGAGCGCGTCCCGAAAGTTCCAGTTAGGGGCGAAGCTCAACTTCTAGTGTGCCCGAGCGATTGGCGCGCCCACAATGCCTTGACGGCACACGACTAAGAGTGGCGGTGAGGGTGGGATTCGAACCCACGGAACCCGCAAAGGTTCAACGGTTTTCGAGACCGCCCGATTCAACCACTCTCGCACCTCACCGGGCTGGATACCTCTAGAGTAACTGTTTTCTGCCGTGTGGTGGGGAGCCGTCTGAAACACAGCGATGCAGGCTCCGTCTACGAGTCAATGGCAAGAACAGCGTCCGACATCCTGGTCGACAAACTATACGACTGGGGAATTCGAGTGATCTTCGGCCTGCCGGGCGACGGAATTAATGGTGTCGTCGAAGCATTACGCAAGCGCCAGCAAGATATACGCTTCATTCAGGTCCGGCATGAAGAATCCGCTGCGTTCATGGCCTGTGGTTATGCCAAGGCCACAGGCCAAATCGGATGCTGTCTTGCGACGTCAGGTCCCGGAGGCATCCACCTGCTCAACGGGCTATATGACGCGAAGTTGGACGGGCAGCCAGTACTCGCCATCACCGGAATGCAGTACTCGGATCTCATCCACACGCATACCCAGCAGGACGTTGAACTCGACAAGCTGTTCATGGATGTATGCGTCTACAATGCGCGGGTCATGAACGCCGCCCACATCGAAAACGTAGCCGAATTAGCTTGCCGTACCGCCGTGAGTTATCGGGGAGTCGCGCACATCACGATCCCGGTAGACGTGCAGGACGCCTCAGTGGACGAACGATCCAAGCGTAACGTCGAGAACCATGTCTCCGACGTTCCGGCTCGCAGCGCCCGGCTGCCCGAGGAAGCCGATCTGCGGCGGGCCGCGGAATTATTGAATGCTGGAAAGAAGATCAGCATCCTGGCGGGCCGTGGCGCGCTGGACGCGACGGATGAGCTGGTCCAAGTGGCCGAGACATTGGGTGCGCCCATCGTAAAGGCGCTTCTCGGCAAGGCAGCTGTGCCGGATGATAGCCCGTATACTACCGGTACCATCGGCCTGCTGGGCACCAAGCCATCGCAGGATGCCATGGAGCAGTGCGATACGTTGTTCATCGTAGGATCCTCATTCCCCTACATCGAATTCATGCCCAAGCCGGGACAGGCGCGGGGCGTTCAAGTTGACTCGGATCCGATACGAATCGGCCTGCGCTACCCCGTAGAAGTGGGTTTGGTCGGCGACAGCAGGCGAACTCTGCGGGAACTGATCCCGATGTTGCACCGTAGTGAAAACCGCCGATTCCTGGAGCAGGCGCAGGCCGGCATGCGGGACTGGAATAAGCTGATGCAAGCGCGCGCGGAGCGGACGGACGTGCCGATGAAACCGCAAGTGGTGGCTCATGAGATCGGCAAGCGGCTCAACTCCGAGGCGATCGTGTGCTGCGATTCGGGCACCATCGCAACCTGGTGGGCTCGCCACATACCCGCCCGGCGAGGGCAGATGCACACCGTCTCGGGGAATCTCGCGACCATGGCATGCGCTCTGCCCTATGCGATTGCCGCCCAGGTGGCGCATCCTTCGCGGCAGGTGATTGCGTTCGCAGGTGACGGCGGCTTCACGATGCTGATGGGTGAGATGGCGACTGCGGTGAAATACAAGCTGCCCATCAAGGTTTTCATCATCAAGAACAACTCGCTGGGGCAGATCAAGTGGGAGCAGATGGTATTTCTGGGAAATCCGGAGTATGTCTGCGACCTGCACCCGATCGACTTCGCCGGGATTGCAAGAGCGTGCGGAGCGGCAGGATTTACCATCGAAGATCCGAAGGACTGCGGCCGGTTGGTGGAAGAGGCGCTGAATACTCCCGGCCCCGCAGTGGTGGAGGCCGTGGTCGACCCTAACGAGCCCCCAGTGCCGCCCAAGGCCACAGTCGAACAGGCGCTTCACCTTGCGGAGGCGCTGGCTAAGGGTACACAGGACGCGAGCAAGATTGCGATGACGGTGTTTAAGGATAAGGTGCGTGAATTGGTATGACGATCTGGACTGTCGGGCATTCAACTCGCGGGGCCAATGGGTTCGTCGCGATGCTGAAGGCGCACGGGATTCAGCGGCTGGTCGATATCCGCACGGTTCCGAGATCGGCCCGCAATCCGCAGTTCAATAAAGACGAGCTTCCGGCCACACTAGGAATGCATGGGATCGAATACCTGCACATGGCCGGTCTCGGCGGGCTGCGCCACCCGCGCAAGGACTCCTCCAACACCGCCTGGAAAAATGACTCCTTTCGAGGATACGCCGACTACATGGAGACGGCTGACTTCAAGCACAGTTTGGAAGACCTGATCGAAGCCGCGAACAGCCGGCGAGTCGCGGTCATGTGCGCGGAGGCCGTTCCTTGGCGGTGCCATCGCTCTCTGGTAGCAGATGCGCTCAACGCGCGCGGCATCGAAGTGGAGCACATCATGACGGACACCAGCGCGAAGCGGCACGTAATCATACCCTTCGCCCGTATCGACGGAGTACAGGTGAGCTATCCCGGTCTACCTGTTCCCACACTGCGGTAATATCGATCTTACAAATGAACTCGATGCCCGCAGAAGATAACCGCCGAACGTTTTTCCTCACTGCTATTTATGGCTTGTGGGGCCTGATGACAGCCGCGCTGGCGGTGCCTGCCGGGATTTATCTTCTGTTTCCCCCCAGAGCACGGAAGGCAGCCGAGTGGGTCCCAGCCGGGGATGTCGATCAACTTTCGCCCGGATCGCCCACGGAGGTCACCTTCCGGCACACTCGGGTGGATGGCTGGAAGTTGACCAGTGAGAAGACGACCGCCTGGCTGGTGAAAGGTTCCGACAATAATGTGGTTGCCTTTGCGCCGCAGTGCACGCACTTGGGATGCGCTTATCACTGGGATGAGGCCAATCTCAACTTTCTGTGCCCGTGCCACACGTCCACCTTCGCCCTGGACGGCAAGGTGCTGTCCGGACCTGCGCCGCGGCCGCTGGATCGTTACCGGGTGAAGCTCGACGGCAGCAAAGTATTGATCGGCTCCATCCAGAAGACGGGTACGGCATGAGACTGCGGCCGATCGTCGACTGGCTGGAACACCGGACGGGGCTCGAGAGCGGCATCAAGAATTTCCTTTACGAGGAGATCCCGGCTTCCAGCGGATGGCATCAGGTACTGGGCAGTCTAGCCGCATTTTCCTTCATGGTGCAGGCGCTTACGGGCATTCTGCTCGCGTTCAATTACGCTCCCACCCCCGGCGAAGCTTATAACAGCCTCAAATACATCGTCACCGACTTGACCGGCGGTCATCTTATTCACGGCTTGCATCACTTCGGGGCGAGCATGATGATCATCGTGGTTGTGGCGCACATGGTTCAGGTTTTCATCTGGGGAGCATATAAGCGGCCGCGCGAAGCTACGTGGATCGTGGGCTGCGTCCTTCTCTTGATCACGCTGGCATTCGGGCTTACCGGATATCTGTTGCCTTGGGATAATCGGGCTTACTGGGGTACCGTGGTCACCACGCAAATCGCTGCTTCAGCCCCGGGGCTTGGCCCGTATGTTACGCGATTGATGGGCGCGGAAGGCGGTGTGGGGGTGGTCACGTTCGCACGATTCTTCGCCGCGCATGTACTGCTGCTTCCGCCGCTGACCATGATCCTCATCGGCGTTCACATCTACCTGGTGCGTAAGCATGGCGTAGCGGCCGACCCCGACGACAACCAGCCCAAAAAGAAATTTTTCCCCGAGCAGGTATTTAAGGACACGGTCGCGATCTTTATCGCGTTTACATCGCTCTTCGTTCTCGCCGTCATTGCCAAGGCGCCCCTGGAGCGGCTTGCCGATCCTACGGATACCAGCTATATTCCACGGCCGGAATGGTACTTCCTGTTTTTATTTCAGACGCTCAAGCTGTTCGAGGGTCCGCTCGAGGTAGTAGGCAGCGTCGTGCTTCCGACACTTGCCATCATCGCTCTCTTCCTGGTGCCGTTCATCGATCGGGGCAGGATGGTCCGCGCCCGCCAGCGAACCCTGGCGGCGGGAGTGGTCCTGCTCAGCGCCATCGCATGGGGAGGACTGACGACAGCCGCGGTGATAACGACTCCGAAGAGTCCGGAACAGAATGCACTGGACCAGGTACCCGCTGGTATATGGCAGCGTTTGACCCCCGAGCAACTTGCCGGCATCGGATACTTCCGACAGGAGCGGTGTGCCAGTTGTCATCCCGTGGGCAAGGCGGGTACCGGCCCGGACCTCGCTGCCGGCGTTCACAAAGACGCGGCATGGATGATGTCTCACTTCAAGCAACCTGCTCCGAACTCTGCGCCGCCCGTTCCTATGAAGGATGCTCAGTGGCGCGCGCTTTCGACGTTCCTCGTCAAGCTGGATTCTAAGGCCAAGGACGCTCTGACCTCGGCTCCACAGTTTGCTGTGGATGGCGCCTTGATTTATGAACAGAACCACTGTGGTTCGTGTCACCAGGTGAACGGTGCAGGCATGAAGATGGGGCCGCCACTGAATGGAGTTGGGTTGCGGCGGACGCGTTCCTGGGTGGAAGAGCACTTCATGAATCCGCAAAAGCTTTCTCCAGGAACGGTGATGCCCGCTTACAAATTTCCTCCCAAGGAACTAGAGGAAGTCACGAAGTACCTGCTCGGCCTCCCGGCTCCCGGAAGTTCGTGATGCATTTACTTGATGCGTAAACCGGGTCGTAGTGCAACCCACCGTTTACTCCACGCGCTTTTCCAAAATCCGCTGTCCACCTTGAATCAAGGTAACCCGCGACGCTTGGCCAACGGCTGGTTCAAACTCGAGCGTCGCGTCTACTAGCTTTAGAAAGAACTGGTGATCCGAATAGGGATATGCTTCGAGTCTCGGTTGGCCTTTGGCTTGAACGAAGAGATGTCCAGCCTCAGTGCTGTACTTCCCTGGATACCGGTCGAGATCTTTCGGATCGATTGACACCTGCTTTATTCACGAGGCATGTCGAACTTCTCGCCGAAGAGAATTGCCGAAAGTCCAAGGCCGATTGAGCAAGCATTGGTCGAAACGACATTTGATAAGACGATCACAACAGCGTCATCGTCGGGGAATCGATTGACGCAGGTCGAGAAGCCGTTGATGCCGCCACCGTGCCCCATTTGCTTGCGTTTGAACATCGGAGCAAGTTGCAAGCCGAAACCATAATCGTTCTTGACGGACGTGGTCATTGTTGCATAAGATTTCCTGCTTACGATCTTGTCCGTATAAAGGGCTCGATCCCAACGAAAAAGATCGTCCACGGTGGAGTACAGAGACCCAGCCGAGTAGGGCAGCGACATGTCCAGATAGTCGGCGTTCCGGTAGCCTTTCGGCGTGCGATCGTAGCCCGCTGCGCGTCCCGCAAGTATTGCCCGAGTGTCATCGTATCCCGAACTCGTCATATCTAACTTGTCAAAGATATGCTCTTTCACATAATCCGCGTAGTTTCGCCCGGACACCTTTTCGAGGATGTAGCCCAGCAGCACGTAGCCAGTGTTGTCGTATGACCATTTCTCACCGGGTGGGAAGTCCAGCGGCTTGTCTTTCGATAACATCACAATCTCCAAAGGCGAAAGCGGAATGCGCATGACTTTCGGCGTGGCGAAGCCGGGCATATTGGTATAGCTCGGAATGCCCGACGTGTGCGTGAGCAGATGCTGAATCGTGACCGCCTTCCATGCGTCCGGGCAGGTGTCTATGTATTTACAGGCAGCGTCGTTGATGCTGAGTTTGCCTTGTTCCTCCAGTTGCATGACGGATGCCGCGGTGAACTGCTTGGTGATCGACCCCAGCCGGAATTTGTTCTCTGGAGTGTTTGGCACGTTCAACTCGATGTTCGCGAACCCATAGCCCTTTTCCAGGATGATTCTGCCATCCTTGGCGACCAGAACAGTGCCCATGAAACCCTTCAACTTTGCATGAGCCCGGAGAAACTCGTCCAACTTGGTCGGAACATCCTGTGCGGTGATAGCCAGCACGGAGGAGGCGAGCAGCAGGACCAATTGTTTGAGCATTGGAATGTTTCGAACCTATCGGCGATAACATCCGGCGAGTACCGGCCGCGGTGGGAGGCTAGCTCTTCAACCGCATCAGAAACCAGGATATTCCTACCATTAGAAGCACTGACGCCATCGCCCGCGCGAATAGCGTGCTGCGCATCGCCGGAACAAGTGCGGCCATTCGGGCCAGCAGGGCGAGCCCGGATACGATCGCGATCTCGGCGCCAAATACACCGGCTAGAAACGGAACTCGGCCGTAGTCGCCCGCGGCGAGAAGCATATCGAAGTACATTCCATGAAGCAGCCCCAGCACACCCACCACAAGCCATCGCTGTCCCGCTTGCGGCAGCATGAGAATCTCGAACGCGAGATATGCGACGGTGAGCGCCGTGGCGGCTTCGATGAAGCGCGGCGAGACTTGAAGCCGCGTCGAGAGATGCGCAATGGTGGTGACGCCCTGTCCGGCCAGGAACATAGCGACGAGTTGCAGCAGTTCGCGACGGCTTCGGGCCGCCAAGACCAGAGCGCCCAGAAAGAGGATCTGGACCAAGCCCGCGGAAGCTCGCCAAAATCCGGCGAACATGTCGCGCAACCCGGTCTCCAAGGCGGTTGGCGGACGGAATCGAATTGTCGTGGCCGGGAACGAAGCATCGAACGCAGCCTGCTCGGATTTGTCGCCATGCACGGCGCGGAGCAGGTGAATGTGGTTCGGTACGGTGATCGAGGGAAAGCTACACTCGACATCCAGCTGATCCGGGTCCCCGGCGAAGGAATAAGCCGCGGAGCACACCAGATTACCGGACTCCTGGTGGCAGGAGTGCTGTATCAACCGGGCAGGCGCGCCGCGCCAGCGGAACTGGATGTTCTCGAACACCTGGGTTTCCGGATCGCGCATGTGCGCCACCTCGTACATCGGCATGCGAAGTTCGTAATCGAGCTGCGAGCCGCTCAGCTTCGCCTCGCCAGTGCTCATGCTGACCACGTGAGCGGCGGCTGTAGCTGAGAAGGCGAGCAGCAATGCGCCGATCAGCCGCATCTTACGTAACGACGGTGGCCTGCCGCACACGGCTGCGCTGCAGGTGCACGTACACAACGCGCAGGATCGCCAGCACCGGGACGGAGAAGAACATTCCCGGCACTCCCCCAATTTGCTCGCCGGCCAGAACCCCGAATAGCACCAGCAAGCGGATGGAGTTCGACGCCGGAGCCCATGAGATACGGCGACAGGACGTAATCCTGAAACATTCGGTACGCCAAGAGGAAAATAACCAGCCACAGCACGTGGCCGTATCCCGATGCGCCCGACACAATGATGATTACCACTGAGGCGGTTAGCGGTCCGACCACGGGGATGAATTCCAGAAGCGCGGCAATCCCGCCCAGGAGTACAGCATATTGTGCACCTGTAAATTGCAGGAAAAGCGTGTAGACCACAAATGTGGCGGCAGAAAGAATCACCAGAGCTCTTATGTAATGGCCCAGCAGGATATGTACATCGGCGAAAATCTCGTCCAGGAGGACGCTGTTGCGGCCTCGCGTGGTCCACTCGATGATGTTGTCCTTGATCATCGTCCCATCTTTTAAGAAGAAGAAGCCGAGAATTGGGATCAGCACGAATTCGAGGATGCTTCCAGCGCGCGCGGCCACCTCAGTAATTGCCTTCTTGACGATCGGGAAGGCTTCCTTGTCCATGCTTGCGACCTGTGAGCGAATCGCTTCCACGATGCGCGCTCGCAGTGGGTCAGCCCATCCAGGTAGTGGGATGGAGGCCAGAGGATCCGAACCCTTCACGAGCTCGGGGAGCTTTGTCACCAGGGACGTAGCCTGTTCGGCTATTGCGGAGCCTATCCCGATGCCTGCGCCAACCAGGGCCGCGATGAACAGGAGATAGACGATGGCCAGCGACACCTTGCGGGATACCCTCGCGGGAATGCGGCTGTCGAAAAAATTTACCACCGGCGAGAGCATGTACGCAAAGAACAGGGACAGCGCGAAGATGATGAGCGTATGCCGCGCCCTATAGGCGAGGAAGATCAGGAGCCCAAGAAGAAAAACAGTCCAGGCAGAGCGCGCGGCCTTGGGTTCGAATCCCATCATGTCTTATTTAAGATACCTCGTCGTGATACTCAGCACTTCACTCGCAAGGCGAATCGGATCTACATTCTGGGAGCGCAATACCTCGATACGGCCCCGGCCGGATGGCCGCCAACGTTCGATGAAACGCTCGTTCGGATACCCCGCGAATATCGCGACGAGAGAAACGCCGCAAGCGGCTGCAGCATGTTGGCCGGCGGAATCGTACCCGATGTAGGCGGTGCTGGCCGAGATGTGTCCGGCGAAGGCTGCAAACGCACCTTTGAACAGGTGCACGTTGGACAGACCGGACGTCGCTCGCGTCACGCGCTCCGATTCCTCGCCGCCGGCGCCCTGGTCCACTAACACCAGCCTGCCGGGCGCCGCCAACCCCGTCATCAAGCTGCGCTCAAACGGATCCGGGACACGTTTCGCGAAGTTCTCACCGACTCCAAGACTCACTGTAATGGCCGCTAACGATTCCACTTGGGGCGGCGCCAAGTATGAATGCGCGTCCCTGATGTCGAACGTACGTTCCACCCAGCGGCCCGCCAGCTCCGAAAGTGTTCCACGCTCTTCCGAAGCCCGGCTCTCGAAGAAAAAGTACTGTTCGTCGGGACAAACCGGAACGAGCCCAAGCTGTGTCAGCCGTGAATCGGGATCGATCACGATCGCGCGCGGGCGCTCGACAATTGCGGATAGCTCGTGGCTAGCCAGAATTCGATCTCGAACAGATCCCGTGCGTTCGTATGACGCGGGGGCGTGCTCGATTCGTGGATCGGCGCCAAACATTTCGAAGCCTTTTCGTGATCCCACAAACCAGATCTTCGAGTGTGGGAACCGCCGCTTCGCTGCATCCAACAGGACGCTAGTGACGGCGATATCGGCCCCCAGTGTGACGCGCGACAGAACGAAGACGTGCTCCGGATCATCTCCTGAGAAGTTTCGCGGCTGCCGAACCCGCTGGTAACGGCGAATCAGGTCGCCGGCGCTCAACTCCGGGATGACGCGCTCGATGACCTCGGCGAACAGGTGGACATAGCGATCGACGTTTGCGGGGTCGAAGCTATCCGCGAGCGGCTCGACGACGTTTGCGAACCACGCGCGGGCGGCTGATGCATCGCTAATCGAGATATTTCCCGGCAATCAGATCCAGCTTTCTCCGAGTCAGTTCGGGTACGGCCTTGCGATCCGTGATCAAGGCATGCGCCAGGGCGGAGCCGCACTTGCACTCGCGCGTGTCCGGCATCGATGCTATCGAAGCGGCCACCACCTTCGCGGCACTCTCCGCGTTGTGGACCAGGTTGGCGATGATGTCCGTCACTGTCACCGCATCGTGATCCGGGTGCCAGCAGTCGTAATCCGTTACCATCGCAACCGTAACGTAGCAGATCTCGGCCTCGCGCGCGAGTTTCGCCTCCTGCAAGTTAGTCATGCCGATCACGTCCATACCCCAACTGCGATATACGTTGGATTCGGCCAGGGTCGAGAAGGCCGGGCCTTCCATGCATAAGTAGGTGCCCCCTTTCTTCCCAACCACTCCTGCCTTCCCGCACGCAGCAGCCACGATGCCGGCGAGTTGCGGACAGATGGGATGCGCGAAGCTGATGTGAGCCACCAGCCCATCCCCGAAGAAGGTCGATGCGCGGCCTTTCGTACGGTCGAAGAATTGATCCGGTATCACGAATTCAAGCGGCCGGTGCTCCTCTTTCAGAGATCCAACCGCGCTGAGCGACACGATCCGTTCAACGCCGAGCTTTTTGAATCCCCAGATGTTTGCACGAAAGTTCAGTTCCGAAGGGGATATGCGGTGTCCGCGTCCGTGCCGGGCCAGAAACGCAACCTGCTTGCCAGCCATCGTGCCTACGATATATGGGTCCGAGGGATTGCCCCACGGGGTATCCACCAGGTGCTCTTCATGTGCCTCAAAGCCAGGCATGGCATATAGCCCACTGCCGCCGATCACTCCAATCTTCGCGTTCATAACGGGGGCGCATCAACGCGCGTTCGTATCCTCCTGATAGATTCGATCTAGAAACTCGTGGATCACGGTATACGGATCCCGCCGGCGCTCGGCCACTTCCAGCGCGGCCCGATTCAGTTCGGCCACGGGCAGCCGGTCTAGCAAGCGTTCCCGCAACATCTCCCGCAAGCGCGCCCTCCAGATCTCTGAGGATCGCGCTTGCGCCGGCCGGCTCGCATGATAACGCGTGATGGCTTCGATAAGTTCGTTAATGCCTTTGCCTTCCTGCGCGACTGTTGCCACGATTTCCGGCATCCAATCATCCGGCCGGTGCGCAAGTGTCAGATTATTACGAACTTCGCGCTCCAGTTTCGCCGCGCCGGGCAGGTCCGCCTTATTGATGACGAAGACGTCAGCGATCTCCATGATACCCGCCTTGATCGCTTGCACGTCATCGCCGAGCCCTGGTACCAGGACAACAACTGTTACCCCGGCCATGTGCGCGACTTCTACTTCATCCTGTCCAACGCCGACCGTTTCGACGATCACGATATCGCGGCCGGCTGCATCGAGCAGCAGCGCCATGTCTGTTGTCGCACGCGCCAGGCCCCCGATGCAGCCGCGAGTCGCCATGGATCGGATGAACACGTCAGGATCGGCATAGTGGCGCTGCATGCGGATGCGATCGCCCAGGATGGCCCCGCCGCTATATGGGCTGGTGGGGTCGACGGCGAGCACGCCTACGGACTTGGCGCGGGCACGATACGCGGCTATCAATTGATCCACCAGCGTGCTCTTACCCGAGCCCGGCGCTCCGGTGATGCCGACGATCAGCGGCTCGCCCGGTATGGGGGAACAAATCCGCCATCAGCGCGTCGGCGTCCGGGGAACGGTTCTCAATGAGGGTGGCGGCCCGGGCGATCGCACGCAGATCCCCGCCACGGATACTGCCGGCTAAATCGGCCATCAGCTCTTGAGAAGCTGCCGCGCGATCACCATGCGCTGAATCTCGCTGGTGCCTTCGCCAATGGTGCACAGTTTCACGTCGCGATAGAATTTCTCGACCGGATAATCCTTGATAAAGCCGTAGCCGCCATGGATTTGCACCGCCTCGTCACAGATGCGCACGGCGGCTTCCGAGGCAAACAGCTTCGCCATGGACGATTCTTTCGTTACGCGCTCGCCGCGGTCCTTCATGTGCGCCGCGCGGTACGTGAGCAGGCGCGCGGCGTCAATGGATGTGGCCATATCGGCGAGTTTATGTTGAATCGCCTGAAATTCCGAAATGGGCCTTCCGAACTGCCGGCGGTGCTTGGAATAGCGTAGGGCGGCATCGTAAGCGCCTTGAGCGGTACCCAGGGAAAGCGCCGCGATGGAAATGCGGCCGCCGTCCAGAATACGCAGGCTGTCGACGAAACCCTCGCCCTGGCGACCCAGCAACTGGCCGGCGGGCAACCGGCAATCGCCAAATACGACCTCGCCCGTGGCGCTGGACCGCATCCCGAGTTTGTTCTCTTTCTTCCCGACGCGAAAGCCCGGCGTGCCCTCCTCGATGATGAAAGCCGAGATGCCATGCTGCGATGCGGTACGGTCCGTTACGGCCATGGCGACGCACACTTGGGCGTAATGCGCGTTGGTGGTGAAAGTCTTGGCGCCATTGATCACCCAATCGTCGCCTTTCCGCACGGCTGTCGTACGGGTACCCGCAGCATCCGATCCGGCTTCGGGCTCGGTCAAGGACCAGCAGCCGATCCACTCGCCGGTTGCGAGCTTCGGAAGATATCTGCCGCGCTGTTCTTCATTTCCGGCTGTGTAGATGTGATTCGAGCACAGAGAGTTGTGCGCGGCGACAATCAGGCCGAAAGATGGATCGACGCGCGAAAGCTCCTCGATGATGATGGCGTACTCGATGTACCCTAAACCGGAGCCGCCAAGTTCTTCAGGGAAGATGGCGCCCAGGAAGCCGAGTTGACCGGCCTTCTTCACCGCATCCAGGGGAAAGATCTGGCCTTCATCCCACTCAGACACATGGGGGCCCAGCTCGGCTTCCGCGAATTCGCGGACCGCTTTACGAAGTTGAATTTGCTCGGGGGCGTAGTCGAAGTCCATGAACGACTAAGACAAATGTAGCAGCAAGTGGACCGGTAGCATCTTCCATGACCTTGCCCGTATCTTAGATTAGAAACTCATTGTGAGGGCCGGGACCTACAATCGAGCACGAGCCACGGCCATCTTCCAGCCGGAAAACAGTTCCTCGCGCATGTCAGCGTTCATAGACGGCTCAAACGTCCGTTCCGCACGCCAGAAGCTCTCAACTTCCTCGGAGCTGCGGAAAAAGCCGGTGGCGAGTCCGGCTAAATAGGCCGCGCCCAGGGCCGTGGTCTCGATATCGGCTGGCCGAACGATGCTGCACCCCAGGATGTCGGCCTGGAACTGCATTAAGAAATTATTTGCCGCGGCGCCACCGTCGACGCGAAGCTCGGCAAGGCGCTCTCCGCTGTCGGCCTGCATGGCATCGGTGAGCTCGCGCGTTTGGTAAGCGATGGACTCCAGGGCGGCACGGACAACGTGAGCACTCGACGTCCCGGCGGTGATGCCAGAGATGCCCCCACGTGCGCCCGAGTCCCAATGCGGCGCGCCGAGACCCACGAACGCGGGAACGAAATACACGCCGCCGGTGTTCGGCACGGAATGGGCCACTTTCTCCGTTTCGGCCGCTGTCTGGATTAGCCCCATGCGGTCGCGAAGCCACTGGATGGCTGCGCCCGCCACGAACACGCTGCCCTCCATGGCAAACTGGGGCTCCACGACATGCGAGGCAGCCCGGGTGGCGATCAGGCGATTCTTAGAAACCGGCTCACGGCCTCCAGTGTGCAGCAGGGCAAAACATCCCGTGCCGTAAGTGTTTTTTGACAATCCGGAGCGGAAGCACGCCTGTCCGAAGAGGGCGGCCTGCTGGTCTCCGGCGATACCTGCGATTGGAATCGCCGCGCCCATGTGATCGGGCCGGGCGTGGCCGCAGATGAAGCTGGAAGGAACGATGCTCGGCAGCATGGCCGCGGGCACGTCGAAGATGCGCAGCAAATCGCTGTCCCACTGCCCGGATGCGAGATTCATCAGCATGGTCCGTGATGCGTTTGATGGATCGGTGACATGGGCTTCGCCATCGGTGAGTTTCCAGATCAGCCACGTATCCACATTGCCAAACAGCAGGTCGCCATTTTCGGCTTTGGCGCGGGCTCCAGGCGTGTTGGAGAGAATCCAGCGGATCTTGCTGGCTGAAAAGTAGGCGTCAATGACAAGGCCGGTCTCTGCGCTCGATCATGGCGGCGTCAGGAGACTTCGCGAGCTCAGCGCAGAAATCGGCGGTCCGGCGGCACTGCCATACAATCGCCGGACCAACGGGTTCGCCGGTGCGGCGATCCCACACCACGGTGGTCTCTCGCTGATTGGTGATGCCGATAGCCGCGACTTCGGTGGGCGCCACTTTCGCCGTTGCGAGGACTCGCCCGGCTGACTCCAATTGCGCTCGCCAGATCGCCTTGGCATCCTGTTCCACCCAGCCGGGCTGAGGATACTCGGTGGGAACGGGGCAGGACTCGATTGCGATGCGTATACCGCGTTCATCGTAAAGGACAGCCCGTGCGGTGGTGGTGCCCTCATCAAGCGACAGAATATAAGGCATGCAGCCGGGATTGTAGCGGGCTTGGCGGTACTTCGGCAACCCTTATAATGAAGTCGAATGTTCTTTCGACGGGAAAAAGTACGACACTCCACGTTCGCCAATCATTTCGACCGCTTACGGGCTGCTGGTTTCGCCGTCGAGGCGCAAGCTTCCAGCGCGCGTGTGAGCCGGGGACGCTGCGCCGCCGTGATTGAGGATCGGGGAGATGCTCCGCCGCACGTGAATAAAGCCGGGATCCTGGTTGGAAGTGAGATCGGATACGCGGTGAGTGGCGGCTATCAGAGTTTTATCCGCACACCGAGCGGCAAAATCGAACCTGCTCTGGCGCGAGATCTGAAGGCGCTGCACGCGTTTGAAGAGGACATGAAAGAGGCGCTCGGATTGACCAGCCTATATAACGAATCGCTGGGGACCACCTTTGACCAGCACATGTACGACCGCGTGGTGAATCGTGACCGCGGCGAGCGTAAGCCGTGGGAGCAGAAGACAGTCTTGAAGTAACTCGCTTATGACGGCACCACTGGACCAAATCTTACGGGAGTTTCGCGAAGGTCTGGAGCGAATCTATGGCTGCCGGCTGGTTCGAGTGGTCCTGTTTGGCTCGCGGGCGCGCAATGACGCGGAACCAGATTCCGACATTGACCTTCTGGTCGTTTTGCAGGGACCAGTCAATGCTCATCAAGAGATTCTGCGAAATTCATCGTTCATAGTGCAGCTCAGTTTGAATTACGAAACGCTTGTTTCCTGTGTGTACATGTCCGAAGATAAGTTTCTGGATCAGGAATCTCCTCTGATGATGAATATCCGGCGCGAAGGCGTCCTCGTTTGACCCGCGTGCAAGCGGGCCTGCTCGACAAATCGCGCCGGAGCATCCGCTCCGGCCCACCTACTTCTAGCGGATGGTGATTACGACACGGCAATCTCTCGGGCCTACTATGCCATGTTTTACGTCGCCGAGGCGTTCCTCATCTCCAGGCAGCTCGCATTTTCCAAGCATTCGGCGGTAGTCTCCACTTTCGGGAAGGAATTTGCAACAACGGGTATGGTGCCCGCTGAGTATCACGGATATCTGGCTGATGCGGAGGCAGCGAGGAAAATCAGCGACTACAACGCGGACTCCGCCATGACCGCCGAAGACGCGACCATGCACCTGTCCCGCGCCGAATCGCTACTGAGAATCGGCGAGGAACTGCTCAACTAAGCGCGTCAATCCGCTTCTGAGGCGGCTCGAAGCATCGCCTCTAAACTCCGCTCGACATCAGCTTCTGTCGTAGCCCATGAGGAGACGCTGATCCGCATCGCCGTGCGGCCCTGCCAGACTGTGCCGCCGCACCAGCATGTCCCCTCGTTCTGAATACGCTCGATCACACTCCGCGTCCTCGCTGCGTCTCCAAACGACACGAGCACCTGGTTCAACAATATCTCGTTCAAAATTTCATGACCGTTCGATCGCAGGCCATCGGCGAAAACCCGGGCATACCGGCAATTGCGTTCGATCAGATCGGCGAGACCGGCACGCCCCAGCGAACGAAGCGCGGCCCAGATCTCGATTCCCCGCGCGCGCCTTGAGAGTTCCGGGGTGTACTGCGATGGCTCGCGGTGGGCCCCTTGCGGCAAGTAAGCGGCCGTCAATGACATGGCCCGGTTGAGATGCTGAGGATCGCGCACGAATGCGAGACCGCTGTCGTAGGGTACATTCAGCCACTTGTGCGCATCCGTCGCCCAGGAATCGGCTTGCTCCAAGCCCGACGTCAAGTGAGCATAGGCTGGAGCCGCGGCGGCCCACATTCCGAACGCGCCATCCACATGAACCCAAGCGCCCCGCTTGTGGGCGAGCGAGCAGATGCAAGCCGCCGGATCGAATGCTCCCGTGTTCACGTTTCCCGCCTGAATACAAACAATGGCGGGCGACGCGATGTCTGGGAACACGTCCGCGCGCATCCGGCCTTGCGAATCCACCGGGACCGTGACCACCCGGCCGCGACCCAGTCCAAGCAGCCCCAGCGCCTTGATCATGGAGGGATGCGCTTCAGCGCCCACCACCACCGTGATGGGCGGAGCGCCGAATAGGCCATCCCTCTCGACGTCCCATCCTGACGAGGCAAGGACAGCGTGACGAGCTGCGGCCAGCGCTGCAAAGTTTGCCACCGTTGCGCCCGTGACGAAGGCGCCGCCGCATCCCGTGGGCAATCGCAGAAGGTCGAGCATCCAGTCCAGAGATATCTCTTCGAGTACGGTGGCGATCGGACTGGCGACAAACAGCCCCGCATTTTGATCCCACGCGCCGGCGAGCCAGTTCGCGGCAAGGGCAGCCGGCAGCGACCCGCCGATCACGAAGCCGAAGAAACGTCCGCTGGCGGTCGCCGTGGTCGCGGGTGAGCCGATGCAATCGAGGAGCTCTATTACGGACTCGGGAGTGCTGGGTTCGTCCGGAAGCTGGCGTTCCATGTCGCTCAGGGCCAGCAAGGCTTCTATCGACGGGGACACGCGGCGATTCCGCAGCTCGTCAAGGTATCGTGCTGAACGGACCGCAACATCGCTGAGGAGTTCGTGCATGGATCAACAGGTTAGCAGATCAGACTGTAGCTGCATTTAGTGCAGGAGGTGCCCTACTTCGGGCGGCGCGCAGCCTAGTCTCGCTCATCCGGTTCTTTTCGTAACTTCGCCGATTGCTCCAGCATCTTGCGGCCTTCCTCGGTTTTCCCTTCCTGCACCAGCGTTTGGCCCAACATGTAATGCGCTGAGTAATTTTGCGGATCGACACGAATGGCCTGACGCAGCATCCCCTCGGCGTTCAGTAGCTCCTTCTTCTTGAGGTATGCTTTGCCCAGCAGGATATAAGGTCCGCTGTAAGTCGGGTTCAACCAGATGGAGCGCTGCAGCTGCGGAATAGCCGAGTCCCATTCCTCGCGACGTTGGTAAGCGTCGCCGAGCCGGTAATAAGCCATGGCAAAGTTTGGATTCAGCTCGATCTCTTTGTGCATCTCTTGGATGCCGGCATCTAACTCCCCGCGAAATATCGCCAGTTGTCCCAGCAGGTAATGCGCCTCGGGGATTCGCGAATCGAGCTCCAAAGCACGCTCCACTTCCTTGCGCGCCATTTCTTCAAACTCCTGACGAACCATCATCTGTCCCGCGATCAAATGCGCGGCGGCGGAGTCTCTCGGCACTTGAAACATCAACGCAAACGCGCTCACGGCTCGATCCGGCTCGCGGTTTTGGATGTAGCCATTGCCGAGCATGTAGAACACTTCATTCGTGCGCGCGCCGGCGGCGACAGCCTTCTCCAGGGTCTCCAAGGCTTGTGGGATACGCGCGGAGAGGTAGTAGCTTTGTCCCAATAGCAGCAGCGATTCCCGATACTGTGTAGTACCGGGCGTCTCCAGCTTCAGCGCCTGAGCGAAGGCATCGGCCGCCTTTGCGTATTGCCGCTGCCGGTAGGCCGACATGGCCGCGGTGTGCAGCGAGGCGGCCTCTGAGGTAAGGCCCGGCGCTTGCATCCAAAACCACGCAAACAGCAGGGCAGATCCCATACGCCCAGTATAATGAGAGAGAGTTTGAGACCCCTGCGTTTATTGACGTTGCCGATGTGCGTGGCGCTCTATGCGGCTGCTCAGACGCCGTCGCAATTCGTCAAAGAGGGAGCTGCCTTAAAACTAAAGGGAGATGCCGCGGGCGCACTCGCCGCCTATGAGAAGGCGGCTGCTTCGGATCCCAAGTCCGCAGCCATCCAGGACGAAGTCGGATTCCTCCTGGCCGTGCTCCAGCGTCCCGATGCGGCGCTTCAACATCTTCAAAACGCGGTCGATCTCGATCCGAAATACGCTCCGGCCCGTTTCCATCTGGGCGCTCTTTACTGGCTACAGAAGGATCCGAATCGAGCCATCCCCGAGTTGCAGGCGGCAGTCGCGCTGCAGCCGAAAGAGTTCGACTATCAATACCGGCTCGGAATTGCGTTCTATGAGGTCTCGCATTACGAAGAGGCGGCCACTCATCTACGGATCGCAACGGGATTAGATAAGTCCAAAGCGCCGGTGTGGAATTCGCTGGGGCTGGCGCTGCAGCAGAAGAACGATCTGGCTGGGGCCAGGAACGCTTTTCAGCGCGCCGTGGATCTCAATCCCAACGACGACGAGGCGCGCAACAACTTGGGCTTTATGATGGTGCAGATGCGAGAGGCGGATGCCGGAATCGCGCAGTTCCGGACTATGCTCGCCAAGGATCCGAAGAACGCCAGAGCACGCGTGAATCTCGGATTTGCGTTCATCCAGAAGGGCGATTTCAGCAGTGCGATCGCCGAATTGAACCGAGCCTTGGCACTGGATCCCTCATTGGCGATCGCACACTACGATCTGGGCCTGGCTTACAAGCAGAAGGACGATATGGTATCGGCAACGCGCGAACTGACCGAGGCGATTCGGCTCGACCCGAATATGGCAGAGGCCCACTATACGCTGGGAATCGCGACGTGGCAGAATGGCGACTTTGAGGAGACCGCCAAACACATGCGCGCCGCTGTGGAGTTGCGGCCGGAGTACGCAGAAGCGCATTATATGCTGGGTACGGCACTGAAGCAGAAAGGAGACTTGGACGGCGCTGTCGCTGCGCTGCGCGAAGCGATCCGCTTGGACCCCGACAACCCAGGCCCATTTAATACCCTGGGCCAAGTGCTCCGCGTGAAAGGCGACGTAGAGGGCAGTAAGACGGCCTTCGCTGAAGGTGCGCGCGTGAAGCAGAAGAAAGAAGCCGAACAGACCGAGATGTTCAACAAAAAAAATGATGAAATCCGCCAACCTCCAGAATGGTCTGGCCCCGGATGAAATCCGCGCAGCCGTCGAAGACGAACTCGTCTCCGCCCGCTTCATCGATGTCCACACGCACTTATTCATGCCGTCGCTGGGCAAACTCGGATTGTGGGGTATTGACGACCTGGTCACATACCATTATCTCGAAGCCGAATTGTTCCGCTCTTCCAGCATTCGCCCCGACCAGTACTGGGGATTGTCTAAGGAGCAGAAGGCCAATGCGATCTGGCAAACTCTTTTTGTCGAGAACACGCCGATTTCCGAAGCCACTCGCGGTGTGATTTCCGTGCTGCATGCCTTCGGACTGCCCACCGATGCGCCGAGCCTGACGGAGGCGCGCGAGTTCTTCTCATCGCAGACTCTGGATGCCCACATCCGCCGGGTGTTCGATCTGGCGGGAATCAGCGAAGCAGTGATGACCAACGATCCGCTGGACCCCGAAGAAGCGCCGCTCTGGGAAGGCGGGGCGGAGCGCGATGTTTTGTTTCACCCCGTGCTGCGCCTCGACCGCATTTTGAACAAATGGGCGGAGCATTGGCAAGCGCTCGTCTCCGAGGGATTCAAGGTAGACGCTGACTGTTCGGGCGCCGGTGGCAAGGAAGTGCGCCGCTTTCTTTCCGAATGGTGCGCCCGTATGCGGCCCGTCTACATGGCGGTCTCGCTTCCGGACACGTTTGCGTTCCCCGAGAATTCGATCCGCGCCCGCCTCCTCAGCGAGGCGGTCTTACCAGTCTGCCGAGAGTTCGACATCCCGCTGTCACTGATGATCGGCGTACGTTATCAGGTGAATCCCGCCTTGCGGCTGGCCGGCGATGGCGCCGGGAAGGCCGATCTGCGCACCCTCGAACGGCTCTGCCGCGATTACCCGGACAATCGTTTCCTAACCAGCGTACTGAGCCGCGAGAATCAGCATGAACTATGCGTGTACGCCCGCAAGTTCGCGAACCTTATGCCGTTTGGATGCTGGTGGTTCTTGAATAATCCGTCAGTCGTGGAGGAGATCACCCGCGAGCGCATCGAGATGCTGGGGACCAGCTTCATCCCTCAACACTCGGACGCGCGCGTTCTGGAACAAGTGATCTACAAATGGCGGAATACGCGCCGGATCTTGGCGCCGATTCTCACGAACGCGTACGCCTTGATAGCGCAGGATGGAAGAGAAGTCAGCCGGATGGACATCAGACGGGATATCGAGCGGATGTTCCGGACTAATTTCCAGCGGTGGGTAGGGGCGAATTCGCGGATTCGCCCCAGTATCCAGACTTAAAAATAGTACTTTAGACCGAACTGGATATTCCTCGGGTTTTGGACTTGGCCGGTGATCTGTCCAAAAGCCGCAGGATTCGTGATGTCGCGGCCCGGAGGCCCCCAGCTCACGTGATTCAAAGCGTTGAACATCTCCATGCGGAAATCGATGTATTGCCGCTCTGTGACGTAGAACTTCTTTCCGACGGAGGCATCGAGATTGAAGAAGCTGGGGGCGCGCTCCGTGCCAACACCAGCGCTCCCGAGCGTACCTACGGCTGGAATCCCGTATGCGCACGTGCCATCATTCACGCCGGCGGCACAGAAGCTCGAGGCCGTCACAACGCCGAAGAAATGATCAACATCCTGAGATGTGGTGACATACGGCTTGTATGCATTAGCTCGCACATTCCCACGCGGGGTGCGGCCCCCGGTGTTCGCCGAGTTGGCGTTTATTGTGACTGGAAAGCCCGAATGAGCGCTAGCGAAGTAATTGACATTCCACCCGCCCGCGATTAGATCCACCGCCTTGTTCCAGCTCGTGCCGAACCTCTTACTCCGGCCAAATGGTAGATCATACAATCCGCCGATGGTGAAGTTATGTCGCGCGTCGAAGCAGGAGGGTCCGCGGTTGGCACGACGGTTATAGGCATCCTGCCAGTAAGCGCCGTCCGAATTCACTGAGCCGCAGCCGTAGTAGCCCAGGTTCTCCATGATGCTCTTGCTGAATGTGTAGCTGGTAACGAATTCCAAGCCGTTGGACATTCGCTTACGGCCGGTCGCCTGCAAGGCGTTGTAGCTCATGCGGGCACTGGATTCCGTAAGCGCGATGTTGCTGACGTTCGGCAGCGATCCATTTAGAAACAGAGGACGGCGGTCATTGGCAGGCGTCCAAGTTGCAACAGGACCGACACCCGCAATCGGGTTATTTGCCTCGTGCGGCACCACGAGATGCGTCCCGAGCTGGCCCACGTACGCAATGTTCATGGACATTGAGTTACTGAGTTGATACTCCACTGCAGCGTTTCCCTGCTGCGTGAACTGCGGCCGCAGGTTGGGATCCCAAGCTCGGCCCTGGACCACTGGATTAGCTCCGGTGCGGGGGCTGTCCAGCGTCAATCCAACAATGTCCGCGAATCCGGTGCGGATGTCGCCCGGCGTGCGGGGGTCATAGTTAATGTTGGATTCGATAAAGAAAGGCGGATTCAGCGGCAACCGCAGATTGGCGCCGGTACCTTCCATGAAGCTCGACATCGCGTATCCCATGCGGAAGACGAGCTTCTGCGTCGGGTTCCACGCGAAGCCGATGCGAGGCTCGAACTGCTTGTAGTAGGGGTTATAGAGAGCGCGGCTGTTGCCGTCCTTTCCCGCATACAAAAGTTTGCCGGTGACAGTATCGATGTTTACTTGCCGGTCCGCCACTTCGTAGATTGGCTGATTGTACTCCCAACGCATGCCTATGTTCAGAGTAAAGTTGCGCGCCACTCTCCAGTCGTCTTGGATGAAGAGGCCGTCAACCCAATGACGCTGGCCCCATTTCCCTGTCACTGACCCGCGCCCCTTGGCTACCAAGTCATTCAGCAGAAAGTCGGCAAACGCTACGCCGGTGTAGGTCCCATCGAAAGTAAACGTACCGAGCGCACCGTTGTTCCCTCCGTAATACCGATTTTGCCGGTAACGGATCGCCTGTCCGCCCATCTTTAGCAAGTGAGCACCCCTCTGCCAAGTGAGGTTGTCCGCGTAGGTGAACTTGTTGTCGCGGGTAAGTCCAACCGAGGCGCCAGTACCAATACCGCTCAACCCGCTCCCCAAGGATATGCCGCTTAGTCCTGGGAAGGGCTGGCCTCCCGGGATGCCGAATTTGGAGTTGCCGTCGGTACCAAGCTGACCGGACCAATCGACCGGGAGACCCTCGTCGATACCGATGCGTGAGAAGCCCATGCGCGCTTCGTTCACGATGGACGTCGTGAACGTCCGAGTCCAATTCGCGACGGCCAACTGAGTGGGTCCATAGGTCGCACTGGTCAAGAAAACGGGGAGGGCTGCTTGCGAGCCGTAGTTGTCGTACCGGCCCATCGACCAGCGGCCCATAAAGCTGTCCTTCTCGTTGGGCCTGTAATCGACTTTCACGTCGCCCTGGTGATTTTTCAGCAAACTTGCGGAGCTGGATACGTAGTTGTTGGTGATACCGAGTGCGCCGGTGCCGGCGTTATTGGAGACCGGATATAAAGCCGGATTGTTGAACAGCTTCAGTGCTACCGGATTCACGATTCGATTCAGGGGGATGATGTTGCCTGGGAACGCTGTACGGGAAGCGATATCGGGACCGGTCAGCGGATCCTTGACTACCTGATTCTGCTTGGAGAGGAAATCGGAAAGATCGCCGTTGCGCCACGTGGCGGGCGCGACGCTAGCCGTCGCAGGACCCGACGCCCGTTGCTCCGTTCCTTCGTAGTCCACGAAGAAAAATGCCTTATTCCGGACCAGAGGACCGCCCAGAGTTCCGCCGAAGATGTTGCGTTTGAACGCGTTTCTCTTCAAGTTAGCGCGATTGGCAAAGTAACCATTGGCATCCAGCTTGTCGTTCCGCAGGAAATCGAACGCATTCCCGTGGAAGGCATTCGAGCCGCTCTTCATCGTGGTGTTGACGATTGCACCCCCGGCGTTTCCAAACTCGGAAGAGCCATTCCCGGTGATGACCTTGACCTCTTCAAGCGCGTCAACGTTCGGATTGTAGCCAATACGGTTGTCGATCGAGTCGTTGGCGTCGACTCCGTCGAGCAGGAAGTTGTTGGTCTGTTCGCGGTTGCCGTTCACTTGGGGCCGGCTGCCCGAGCCCTGAAACCGGCCCGACGTATTCATCGCGTTCGGGCTGGTGGATATCGCACCGGGCATCAACTGCAGAAGGCTCGCAAAATTTCGACCGTTCAGCGGAACAGAGGTTAGTTTCGCGGTGTCCAGCGTATCGCCCGTCGCGGTGGATTCGGTCTGGAGGACCGGCGCAAAGTCCTTAATCTCAACGGATTGAGTGGTGTCGCCGACCTCCAGGCGGATATCGACGCGTGCAATCTGGTTCACCTCCAGAGTGAACGGCCCGAGAACGGTTTTCTTAAAGCCCTGAGTTTCGGTGGTGACGTTATAGTTCCCCACCGGAAGGAACAGCAGATTGAAAATACCGGATTCATTCGTTGTGGTCGAATAGGTCTGGTTCGTGCCTGCGTTGGTGGCCGCCACCTTGACATTGGGCACAACCGCACCGCTAGGGTCGACGACGGTACCCGTAATGGAAGCGGTGATAGTTTGTGGGTACGCTGCCGGAATCGTCAGACAGACGAATAGCAGCAGGACAACGGACAATAACTTGCGCATATAACTCCCCTGATAACTTCAGACTGACTACTGTTGGTTCGATTATAAGTCTATACACGCTCGCTGTCTAGCAACGTTATTACTGCCTTATTGCACACTTCACGCACCACTTTGGAAGACCACGGAACGACGCTGTCGGCCAACTGGGGCGACTCGGCCCCGACCCTCTCCTGGAGCCCGGCCCTGCGAGACATCACCTTTGGCCGCAATGGCTTTGGAATAATCAGAGAATCGAATATGCGTACCTCCTATCGCTCTGTTCTGTTCACGGCCGCCTGCCTCCTTGCAGGGGCAGCCGTCGCCTTCGGCGAGAATCCGGCCGAGACATATAAGCAGGGTCACTCTCTGCACGGTGAATCGTTCGACAGCGGTCCTCGTCAGAAGCCGTGGCCACTGGCCGGCATCGGACAAGCTCATTTCCCGATCACGACGAAAACAGCTGAAGTTCAGAAGTGGTTCGATCAGGGTAATGCGCTGCTGCACTCGTTCTGGTACTACGAGGCTGAGCGGGCGTTTCGATGGTGCGTGAAGCTGGAACCGGACAATCCCATGCCCTATTGGGGCCTGGCGCGAGCAACCAATGGCATGCGCGCGGAGGATTTTATTCGGGAAGCTCAGAAGCGAAAAGAACGCGCCAGCGAACGTGAGCGCCTGTACATCGACGCAGTCGCGGCGCAGCTGCTGCCCGATCCATTGCGCGAGAAGGACGCCAAGGCGGACGGCCAGGAACGTAGCCGGCGATCAAAGAGGTTTCTGGAGACGCTATGCGTCAAATACCCCGACGACATGGAAGCCCGCGCCTTGCTGGCGCTGGATACGATGGGGGATTCGCGGTACGGCGCTGAGTTGATGATTCGCGAGGTCCTGGCCAAGCAGCCGGATCACCCGGGGGCGCACCACTACCGCATTCACAATTGGGACTATCATGAGCCCGAACAGGCGCTGGACAGCTCTCAGCGTTATGGTGATTTGGTTCCCGGCATCGGACATGCGCTGCACATGCCCGGTCATATCTTCAGTATTGTCGGAATGTGGAACGAGGCAGCAATCTCCATGGACGCGGCCACACGCGCGGAAAAGCAGTACATGAAGGATAGCCTGACGTTCCCTTTCAACAACTGGAACTACGGCCACAACCGCAATTACTTGTCTTACATCCAGGAGCAGCTAGGAATGGTCAACGCCTCCATGTTCGGCGCACGTCAACTGATCGAGGCCCCACTGGATCCCAAAGATAATGACGACGGAGGATTTTCGAGCCATTCCTACGGCATCGCCGCCCTTTCGAGAGCACTCCTGAAATTTGAGCGATGGGACGATCTCCTCAATCCCAAGACGATACCGTGGCGCGACATTTATCGAGACAAGGTGAACAAGGCCTATTTTGAGGCGCGAGCCTGGTTCGGTAAAGGCGACCTTCAGAAGGCGGAAAAGAGCATTGCGGCGCACGCCGATTTGAAAAAAGACCTCGATAAGAATAAGGACATGGAGCGTATCTACGGGGTGCAGGCGCTCGAGTTGAAGGCGCGGCTTGCGCTTGCCCGCGGTGAGCGGATTACGGGATTAAGTCTGCTGGCGGACGCTGCGCAGCGGGAGTATGACATGCAGCGCCAATACGCCGATCCTCCACAATATCCGCAAGTGTTGTACGGCAGTCTGGGTGAGGCTTATCTGCAGGCAAAGAGCCCGGGACTCGCCGTGGAGGCGTTTGAAAAAGCCCTCACGTTGACGCACAACGACCTGTTCGCACTTTCGGGTCTCGTCCGGGCGTGCGTGCGGACTGGTGACACCGCGAGAGCGCAGGACGTTATGGCGCGCCTACAATTCGTAGCCGCCGATGCTGATCCCAAACTTGCCGTCATCGAGAGAGCACTCGCGACGGGAATCAAAGCCGCTGCTCGCGACTCGTCGCTCCGGCCACAGCGCAATTACCTGCGAACGTCGCTTGAGCAGTATGGACCCAACAAGTGGGAACCATACGACGCGCCGGCGCTCGACGTTCTTGACGCGGATGGGAAACGAGTCACGCTCGAGGAGTATCGAGGCAAGAACGTCATGTTGATCTACTATCTCGGACAGGAGTGCCCGCATTGTATGCGTCAACTGCACGATATCGGCAACAAGAAAGATGAGTGGGAACGGTTGAACACCGTCCTACTGGCGGTGAGTAGCGCTCCGCCCGCGAAGAATGCGGAGACCCTCAAGACTCTGGGGAAACTGCCGGTTCGGCTGCTCTCGGACGATCGGTATGCGAATGCCCGGCGCTTTCATTCCTACGATGATTTCGAAGAGATCGAGCTTCACTCCACACTGCTGATCGACGCTAAAGGCCGCGTGTATTGGGCACGCCTGGGGGGCGACCCTTTCGGCGATACTGCGTTTCTGGCCAAGCAGTTAGAGCGCATGAACGGTTTGGCAGAAACAAATTAGTCAGGTCTGAGACGTAGAGCGGCCGTCGCGGTCAAGAAGTCGGCAATTTCTGGTCAATAACATTTCGGCCGCTCTGGCCGATGAGCTACCCGATGGACCAACGACTGCATGAAAGATTCCCGATCGAACTGGAGGCAAGACTCATCGACCTGACTGGCGAGGGCAAATCGGAAGGCGGACGGCTCATGGACGTGTCGCAGGGCGGCGTTTGCGTCGAACTGACAGATCCGGTGCCCGTGGGAAACATCGTGCGTGTCGACTTCTCGGAAGGGAGTCTCTTCGGCCAGGTTGTACACGCTACCAATGAGGCGTCCTGCTTCCGAATCGGGATTGAGGTGTTCAGCGTCCTGCTGGGCGGCTCAGATGTGGCTCAACTGATTAAGTACACGTTGAAGCACAGCAGCACGGTAGGCGCTTGATTGACGGGTAAAGGGATCTGGTCTCACAACAGCTCTCATGCCGAAATATCGAGCATCCCGGTTCTGTTGTTAATACTTTCTCGGCTCAAGGCTGTCCCTGACGTGCCGATATGGAGTTTGGCGAATGTCCAAAGCCTTCACAACCGCTGTTGAGGATCTCAGTCGCGAGCCGAACGTAGCGTCGCCCGGTATGTCTGCGTCGCGCGACGAGAAGAAAGCGCAGTCCCTCGACCAGGCGCTCATCGCTCTTCGCGACATGCCGGATTCTCCCGCCTCAACACGCCTCCTACAGCAGGCTGTGGCAGACCCTGGAATTTTGGAGCGCTTCACCGATCCGGGGTTCCTAACGGGGCCGGAGGCGATTGCGCTGGCCGCGCGAATGCAAGCGATTGACCCCGGGACAGACGTTCGCTTTCTGCGGCTCTTGCTTCCTAAAAACGGCCCCGCCCTCGATTCCTGGCGTGCGACGCGGGTGCTCGAGATCGTCGCTGCCATTTCCGATGGCAGACGCACTCAGACTTTGCTTGCCGTGCTGTTGCGAAACCCGGACGCGCGGGTCCGGTCCAAAGCCGCTCTCCTTCTGGGCAGGGCCAATCATAATGTGGGGTGGCTGGAGCGCGGGACCGACGAGCCGGATCCACGGATCCGGGCCAACGCCGTAGAAGCGCTCTGGGGAGTTGACACGCGGGAGGCGCGAACCAGCTTCCTGGCAGCGGCTGAAGACGCCAATCACCGAGTGGCTGCCAACGGAGTGGTCGGATTGTACCGCGCTGGCGACCTCCGCTCCGCTCCCCTCGCTGAGGCCATGGCAACCCACGCGGATCCGCTGTTCCGTGCGGCGGCGGTCTGGGCCATGGGCGGAACCCAGGATCCCCGCTTCCTACCGACTCTGGCGAAGTTCATGGCCGAGAATACTGGCTCCGTGCGGCGCAATGCGTTGCGCGCGACCGTTCAGATTCGCAAACGGATGGCGGAATTAAAGAGCGGAACGCCACTGGATGTGACCGTGGCTTACCGCGACGGGAACTTCGAGGTCCAAGTGCATTCGTCCGACGGTCCCGTGAACGGGCTGCGACCGACCTCATTTGTGGTGATGGACGGCGCGCAATGCCTGGAAATCACTTCCGTCCGGAAGAAGGCGCATCCCGGGAAATCCGCCGCGGGCAGCACGGCCGACCTCGCCTCCTCATTTTATGAGATCACGCTCGCCCTGCCGCCGCCCGCGGCAGTTCGGGTTTGCGTATACTGCGGCTTCGGTAGTGGAGAAGGGGAAGGCACGGCGAGCGTAGACTAAGAGTGTGATCCGGCTCATCTCCGTTTTCCTGGCGGCATCCATCGGATCCGCATGGTCCGCCGAGCCGGTGGGACCAGCTATCGCCAAAGCCATCCGAGAAACTACGCTCGACCCCGACGCGTGCTTTCGCGTGCGCGAGATGAACTTTAATCGGGAAGATTTTAAGGTCTATCTCACCGACGGCTTTCTGATTTTTGCCAAGCCGGTGATGGGTCAACGCCTCTTCGCCGTTTTTTCGGCGGAACTCGAAGGCGGCGACGCAGAGATCCTTTTAATCCCCCCTCATCGCAGCGAACGGCGCTCTCTGGCATCCTTCGCGCACTCGCCGACTCTGGACGAGCACTTCCGAACCGCACTGCTACTATTCTCCGACGGCAGTGGCGAGGAGTTGTTTAAGGACGCAGGTGATGCAGGCAGAAAAAGCCTGGAAATGGGTGCCTTGATGAAGGATCGCTGGACTCCGCTGGCCCACAATATCTCGGCCGGATTCGAGGTTCGCCTGGTGCAGGACCTGCTCAGTCCGGATCGCAGCCTGGGGTTTTTCTTCGCGGCTATCGGCGGAAATAACCTCGGCAATTTCGACGTCGTGCACGATCTTTCGGCGCGCGAGCAGATTGTCACCGGCCAGTACACCACGCGCGGCAGCCAGCCGACATTTGACGTTTGGACGAGTTTTGAATCAAAATCCGTCCGGACCGGCCGCCGCAAGCCGCCGAAGCCGAGCTTCGAACTCTCGGACTTCCGCATCAACGCTACGCTTGATCCGGTGTTGCATATGCAGGCCGTCACACGGGCCAAACTCACCCCCTCGGTTCCGTCGCGCGCGTTCGCATTGAACGTTTCGGACAAAGTGCGGATCACGGGCGTCGTAATCGACGGGGAACCTGTGGAGATTTACGCTCGGGAATCGATGCGAGATGCCGCGATCCGAGGGGGTGGAAACACGACTTACGTCGCCATCACGTCTGCCCCGTTACCGCCGGGTAGGGCACACGAAATCGAAATTCATCACGAAGGCGACGTTGTCGTACCCGCGGGTAACCAGGTGTATTACGTCACATCGCGCGGGAACTGGTATCCGCGCAACGGCTCGGGGTTCGCGACGTACGATCTCACCTTCCGTTATCCGAAAAATCTGACTCTGGTGGCGACAGGGGACTCCGTAGAAGAACGCGTGGAGGGCGACAGTTCGCATCTCGCGCCGGAGGACCTATGGGCCTGTCCGCGTCGCCGGCTTCAATCTCGGGGAGTACGCGAACGTAAAGCTCGCCCGCTCGGGCTATTCGCTGGAGGTGTTCGGGAACGAGAAGGTGGAACCCTCCCTGCAGCCCAAACCGGCGCCTATGGTTTTCGCTCCGATGTCGCCGCCGTCGCGTCTTCCCCGGCGACCCGAACTGATCCCGGCCCTGCCTCCACCGCCGCTCATCAAGCCCGTCTCCCGGTTGGGAGTGATGGCGGAGGACATTGCAGGAGCTTTCGACTTCATGCGCGGGCAGTTCGGCCCGCCTCCCATCCGTTCCCTCACCGTCTCCCCTATTCCGGGGGCATTTGGGCAGGGGTTTCCGGGGTTGGTTTACCTTTCGACGCTGGCCTACTTGCAACCCGAGGAACGGCCCGCCGCGGTGCGGAACAAGGACGATGAAACCTTCTTTTCGGATCTGCTGCCGGCTCATGAGGTCGCGCATCAGTGGTGGGGCAATTCCGTGTCGCCGGCGAGTTATCAGGACGACTGGCTGATGGAAGCGATGGCCAGCTATGCCTCTCTGCTGTATCTTGAAAAACGTCGCGGCTCGAAGGCCCTGGACTCGTTCCTCGAGTTGTTCCAGGCGCACCTGCTCCACAAAATGGAAGACGGACGCACGCTGGAGTCGGCCGGTCCCATAACGTGGGGGATCCGGCTACATTCTCAAAGTGAGAATGCCTGGCGGGTAATCACGTACGAGAAGGGCGCTTGGATTATACACATGCTGCGGCGCCGAATGGGCGACGAACGTTTCCATAAGTTGCTGGCGGAAACCTGCCGCAGATATTCTCATGAGCCGCTCAGCACCGAACAGTTCCGGAGGCTTGCCGAAGAACTGATGGGACCCAAGGGTGGCGCGGATTCGCTTGCGGAGTTTTTCGAAAGCTGGGTCTACGGAACCGGAATCCCGGCTCTAAAGCTGACCTCCAGCGTGAAGGGCAAGGCTCCCGCCTTGAAGCTGACCGGCACAGTGGAGCAATCCGGCGTGGAAGACGACTTCACGGTGGAGGTTCCGGTAGAGGTGTATCAAGGCAGAGGCGCCCCCCTCACGCAGTGGGTACGCACCTCCAGTGAACCGGCGAGTTTTACGTTGAATCTGAAGCAGCCGCCCACGCGCGTGGCCTTGCCGGCCGGGACTGGCGTACTCGCGATTCGTAGGTGATTCACATATATGGGGGTACGTCTATGCCGAGCACGTGCAGCGTGCGCTCCAGTTGCTTGCGGAAGTACTCGGTCATCCACAGTAGAAAAATCTTGCGCTCACGATTCTCTTCCGACAGCACGGGGTAGCCATGATAGAAGTTGTTGAACGCCTGCGCGAGTTGGAAGGCGTACTTGGCCACATGCGCGGGTTCGCCGGATTCAATCGCCCGCAGAATGGCGACGTCGACTTTCGACGCGGCCAGCAATAACTCCCAGAAATCGTCGCTGGCCAACTGGCGGGCCATGGCCTCCCCCGTCAAGCTGGCTTTGAAATCGGGCAGTATTTCACCGCGCTCAGCAAGTTTCCGCAGGATATTAGCGGCGCGTACAGCCGCGTATTGGACGTAGGGTCCGGTCTCGCCCTCAAAGCTGAGCGCCTCTTGAAAATCGAAGGCGATCACTGAATTGCGCGTGAACTTTAGCATGAAATAGCGCAGCGCTCCGGTAGCGATTTGGGCCGCCACTGCTCTGCGCTCCTGCTCCGGAGCTTCGGGGTGGCGCGAACTCACTTCTCCAAGAGCGGTCTCGATTAATTGGTCCACCAGGTCATCGGCCTTCACACCGAGGCCCTTGCGCCCGGATACCTCGACGGACGACCGACGCTTGTCCTCATCCGATAGCTCCATGCCGAGCAGCACGCACGTAGCTGGCGTTAACGCTACCATTTCGTACGAGAAGTGGACCGACCGAGCGGCTTGATCCTCATAACCCAAGGCGCGCAATCCCGCGACCACCACATCTTGCAGATACGACTGCCGCGAGTCGATCACGTTGTACACGCGGGAGCCTGCTCCAAAGTGCGGCGCGTCCGGCTGGCTAGTCTCATCCGTCGACACCCACAGATCGTGCCCGTCGGGGTACGTCAGCAGTTTGCGATAGTGAAAGTCCTTGCCCAGAAGCCCGAATTTCCACAACTGATACGCGATATCCTTCCCCACGTAAGTCACGGTGCCGTTGGAGCGCACGATGATCTTATCTTCCGGATTGTCTTTGTCCTGGGAGAAGGCCGCTCCGCGCATCACCCAGCAGCCGGCGCTCTTGCCCTCGGTCTCGAGATGGATGGCGCCGCGCTGCTTCAGTTGCTCGAAGGCTGTCGCCCAGAATTGCAGATGCAGGATCTCGCTCTCGCGCGGCAGCACATCGTATACGATGCCGAGCCGCAGCATCGTGCGGACGTGGGCTTGCACGATGGCGTCAGCCACCAGGTGGGCCAGTTCAGCCCGCTCACCCTCGCCTGCTTCGATAGCGTGCAATGTTTCGGCGCGCCACCCCAGCGCTTCAGGGTGGTCCTTGTAGTAGCTGGATACGTGCGCGTACAAGTCCCAACAAAGATAGTCGAAGGGCCGCGGCGCGCCGATCATTTGCCGCACCTGGTCCAGCGTGCGCTTCTCCAGGTGATGAAAACCAACCACCACGTCAGCCACCTGAACTCCAGTGTTGTCGATGTAGTTCTGCACCTCCACCGGGTAGCCGCCGCTGCGCAGCATGCGCACGAAGGTATCGCCCAGAATGGCGTTGCGCAAATGACCAATGTGGGCCGCTTTGTTGGGATTTATGTTCGTGTGTTCGACGATGATCTTCCCGGTATCGCGCGGCGCCGCCCGCTCCATGGCTCCGCTGATGAGCGCATGCCCATAAGCTCCACGGTGCAAGCGGATGTTGATATACCCGTTTCCGGCGACCTCGAGTTTATCGACGCCCGCAATGGCCGGGAGTTCTGCGGCGAGCTGCTGCGCAATGTTGCGCGGCGCCTGTTTGAGTTGGCGCGCGAGTTGAAACGCGACTGGTATCGCGATTTCGCCGAAGGACGCCTGCTTCGGCTGCTCAAGGACCACCTGCACGTCAGCGCCGTACCGACTCTGGACGTGCTCTCGAAACACGCGAGTCAATTCCTGTTCGATCTGATGAAACACTTAATGTCAGTATCGCAAGGGAGTTCGTCGAATAACGCAGGCGATCAGAAACAACAGCAAGGAGGCAAAGGCCCAATTCATCCATTCGGCCGCCCAGGCGATATCCGGCACCGATACGAGCAGCGAGAACAGCAGACCGCTCGCGCCGGCGAACAGAAAGAGTCCGCCCACTATGGCGGCCGCAATGCGCCACCAAAGCTTCAACCCTGGCCAGAAGAAAAATAATAAGGACTCGATCGTGACCGTCAAAGATACCAGCGCCCACTTCGGCACGGAAAACCATCGCACGTTCGAGGACAGCGGCGTAGGGCTCGATACGATCTTGATAATCGTGATGTTCTCCGCCAGGTCGCACACTCCGGCAATGAGCGCACCTGCCACCGCGATCCAAGCGAGCGAGCGCGCGGCCGGCACATCGTAGTTCTTCAGTGTCAGGCCGAGAATAACAAGCACCGCTACGTAGGCTGGTATGAATGCGAAGTCCAACCATTGTTGCTGCCTCACTGCCGGGGCGTAGCTGCGGTCCGCCGATATAACCTCATTCACCTCTATCGGCGTGGATGCGAACTCTATCGCCATCGCGGTGGAGGTCAGCTCGAATGGCAAGTCAATACGAGGCGGAATCTGCTGGCGCATGATCATCCCCAGCACCGCCGTGAGGATCAGCAGACCGATGGTGAGGAGTATATAACGGCGATTCTTCATAAGGATTGCGTGGAGACCCCAGTTACAATAGTTAAGTGCCCAAGGTCACTTTCGTCAACTACGGCAAGACCGTGGAATTCGAGTCTGGTAAGCTCCCTTACAGCGAGCACGGCAAGCCCGAGTCGTTGCTCGACATCGCTCTCAACTTCGGTTTGCACCTGGAGCACGCCTGCGGCGGGAACTGCGCTTGTACAACATGTCATGTCTGGGTGAAAGAGGGCGAACAGAATCTGACTGCTCTCGATGACGACGAGGCGGATCGTCTGGATATGGCTGCCGATCTGAAGTTGAACTCTCGCCTGGGATGCCAATCGGTAGTGACGGGAGACGTCACCGTCGAAATCCCGGCCTGGAACCGCAATTACGTCAGCGAGGGCGGCGGCTCCATGAATCTGGGCGACGCGATCCCTGCTGGAAAGCGCTAGCGCCTGGATTCCACGTAGCTGTCGATGAATTTTTCCACCACGTCAGGTGGGATATTGGCCGCGACGTTCACCACGCGCCCTTGCTGTTTCACATTGATGCCGTCGTAGACGCGAAGCAGTTCGGGCTGATTCTCGGGCGCACTCAGACGGCCAAATCCGATCAAACCGCGGAGCGTCTCATTGATCTGCTTCGCCGACGCCTCCGTATCGCAAGATCCGCTGGCCTGAAACTCAAAACCGTTTTGCAAATCGGCGCTGAACCGTCCATTCTCGATGGACTGAATGATTTTGTTGATATTCCCGAGATTGCTGTCGCTGGCGAACGGAAGCCGGATCGCCGAACCGCTGAACGCCGCCCAAAATTGCGAGTTCGCTGGGATTGCGTTCACCTGCGGTTGCAGAGTCGAGGGGATACCTTCGCCGCCGCGATGATCGATGATGTTCTTCAGCACAGGCGTAGAACCGGCGAGCGCTGTGCTCGAATTCAGGAAAAACACCGAGTTGCGTTGGTCGCCCAAAAGATTGTGATCCTTATAGCGCGTCCGCGCTGAGCCCTGCTTCTCCAACTTGGACTCGAGTTCGGTGGTCGAGAACTTACCGCGAACCATTAGTACGCCGCTTTGCGTGCCGTTGGATGCGAACAACACTTCGGAAAGATCTTTCCTAGGATCCAGGCCTGTCTCCTTAACGAAGTCATCGAGTCTAGGCAGGGGCACTTGGCTGAAGTGCTTTTTATATACCGGCGTTTCCCTTAACTTGTCTAGCCTCGCGCCCACCAGGACAGCCGTGTCGGCGGGCACCAGCGTTGCCAGCGCGCCATCAACCCCTACCGCGGCAGTTGGCGTCATGCTCCGGCAGGACGTAAGTATGAAACTGGCGCACACTGCAACAAAAGCGATCGTCCGCACTAGAAATCCCTTCGCTTGAAGAAGTACAGGGCTGCACTCAGGACAGCCGCACCGAACAACGCCGAGCTGTAGATCGGCGCGAACCCCTGTGTTGGCTCCGATCTCACGACCTCCAGGGTCAGTCCCCCTACGTCGTACACCTTTGGCAAAATCTGATAGATCGTCCGCCAGATATCGCGCGCGGTCTCGGAGCTCAACAGACGCATCACAGTGCTGTTTTGCGCGAGGATGGGGCTCATAATCATCAGGGCAATGGTGATCATCGTGGCCAGAGCCGCGCTTTCGAACAGAACTCCGATGAGGACAACCACGGTCAGCAGCACCGCAAACATGAACACCGTGCTGACGATCGACCATAGGAACTGGGCTCCCCAAATATTGGTCTTCAGTCCGAAGATGATCCACACGCCCAGCACGAGGTACGCAGTGTTCACAGCGATCACTGCCACGTTCCCGGCAAACCTCCCGAGCAGAATGTGAACTCGCGAAACGGGCTTTGACAGGATCAGTTCAATGCGGCCCGGCTCCAGCACGCTGGGGATCAGTCCCGAAGATGCAAACACGGAAAGCGCCATCCCCCAGGTGTACAGGAACGTCGCGATGCCGCCGTACGTACCCTTCACCAAGCGATCGACATTGACGCCGGATGGCCGTGTCTGACGGCCGAACAGCGACATCGTGGCCGTCGCGCCTTCCACGACGTCGATTTTCATGATGAACAGAAAGAAGAGGATCATCAGCGTGGAGAGGCCGAACAATCCCCAAAAGATCTTTCGGGCGAACGCTTCACGGAAGGTGTCGCGAATCAGGGCGGCCGTGATCGTCATCATAATGCGGCCACCATGGCCGGCCGTTCTTCACTGGCCCCGTCAACGGCTTTGACGAATACCTCTTCCAGTGTGCTGGTGGTGGGCAGGATGGATTCGATCGGGCAATGTTCGGCGCGCAACAGGTCGATTGCGGCATTCACCTCTGCTCGGCCGGCGAAATCGAAATCGACGAAGCCGTTGCGAGCCGCCGCCGATGTTGCGGACTGCCGCAGGAGATCGTGAAGCGCATCCGGCACCTGTGCGGCAGTCAGGCGGTAGCCCTTACCTTTGGTCAAATCTTGAACCCGCCCGGTGAGGACGAGCCTGCCTTTCCGCAAAATCGCTACTTCCTGGCAAAATAGCTCGACCTCCTGGAGGAGGTGCGAATTGATGAAGATGGTGACCCCCTTCTCTTGCAGCCCGTGCAGGATGTCGCGAATGTGACGTCGACCCACCGGGTCAACACCGTCACTCGGCTCATCGAGGATCAATAATTGCGGTTCGTGGATAATGGCTTGCGCGAGACCCAGACGCTGCAGCATGCCCTTGGAGTATTTGCCGAGCCGCACCGGACCCCACTGCTCCAGTCCTACTAGCGCGAGCAGTTCCGGGATACGCTTGCGACGCGCCGCAGCCTCCATTCCGGAAAGCGCGGCATAGAAGTCGAGCATACCCTCGCCGGTGAAATACGTTGGAAAACGATGATTCTCCGGCAGGTAGCCAATGGACCGACGTGCCGCAGGGTCCTCCGCATTCCGGCCGAACAGAGATGCTGTTCCCGCCGTCGGATGCACGGCCGACAACAACATTTTCACAAAAGTTGTTTTGCCTGCGCCGTTGGGGCCCAGCAGCCCGTACGTCATCCCTCGCCGGACACTCAGCGTCAGATCTTCGACGGCCCTTACTTCGCGCCCGCTCCACCGCGAACGGTAGACCTTGGTTAGGCCGGAGGCGGCTATCGCCTGATCGGAATCCATCTCTACTCAATGATACGGACAGCGGGTGGCCATTTGTTCCCCAAGTATCCAGTCCCGCGCGATGCCCCGGCCCGAGAAAGCTAAAGGCACCCGCCGCCAGAGCAAGCCGCCTCGTGTTGATCATCGAGGATGATCTCGGCTTCGAAATGCCGTCCACGAACAATACTGGTCGGCGTCGTGCCTTTCGCAGCTTAGCAGGCCCTCAACACTCCCTCGAAGGAATGTGCGTGCCTGCGCTGAATCCAACCCCAGAAGCTCGCTGTCGGCATTTACGGCGCTGACTCAATTAGGCCTCGAGTTTAGTCGGGACCTTACATTTCATGTCCACAATGCCTCCTCCGCCCGGAAATATTTCGCGCACCGCCATTGGCCGGCCGAAATACCGATCATTTATGGTGCCGTCTTTGGACACTTTTCGCCAGATTACGGTAGCGTTCTCTTGCAAATAGAATGTCCAGTTTCCACCAGCGCGGATCCCCATGACACAACCCCAAGGCATGACATCTTTGAGCGTGATGGACTTGCTCAACTTGTTCTCAAGCCAATCCTTGTAGGCTTTGGCAGTAGCGGTTGTGGTCGAGGTCGCGGCGCCAGGATAAGGTGGCGGGATGGTGACTCCCGGCGTCTGGATATAGTGCGTCTTGTTCACCTCACCGAGTAGCGGGGCATTGGCATCCTTTTTTTGGCTCCGCACGGTGTCGCGCCAATATTTGGCGGCGGCGTTTGGGTCGTTACGGTTAGTCGATCCGCCGGCATGATAGATCGTCGGATTGTTGGGGGCCCCTTGAAAGAAAACTGAGCATCCGTTGATAGCGGCGGTGAAGAAGACATCGGGGTCTCCGGCTTGAGCAGGCGGAATAGTAAGGCGAATCACGCCGCCGTGCGATTCCCAGGGAAGGAAGTATACAGGTACGTAATCGGGGCGAGCAGCGTACTGAGCATCGAAATGTAATACATCCCCTCCCTCGTTTCCTGTCACAGCTACACTGCCCCGCTCTTTCTTAAACATATGGATGTAGGCGATTTTGCGGTTCTTCGAAACCTTAGCCATGGTCTTATCACCATCGGGTCCGATGTTGTTCGCCAAGTTATCACCAACGTAGCCGGCAACGTCATCACGTGGGTGGATGGCGTAATTCTTGATCAGCTTCATGGGATCGGTCTGCAGAATTTGATCGAAATACGTAAACCCGCGATCTTTGGAGAAATTGCTCATAGTGAAGAAAAGGTTATCACTGTCGCAGACCTGGTAGACCTTGGTCAGACCTGAAGCGGAAGTCGCCTGATCGGAATCCACTCTACTCAACACGACGGAGGCAGCCATTCTTCCCCACGGGTTGCCATACAATCGCAAGTATGAAATTGGTCCTTGCCCTCGCAACCCTGTTCTCCGGTCTGGCGCTCAGCCAGGTTCCCAGTCCTGAGCCCGATGGCCGCGACATGATGAAGCTGCGCACGAGTCTCGAACGAGCGCAATCCACGCTTCAGGACTGGGCGAACCTGCACCGTTATCGCGAAGACAACACCAAGCTCTCGCCGCCGGCCGCCGGGGAAAGCCGCGTCGTATTCATGGGCGATTCGATCACCGACGCCTGGGGCCGGCGGTATGGCCAATTCTTCCCCGGCAAGCCCTACGTGAACCGCGGCATCAGCGGGCAGACCACGCCGCAGATGCTGATCCGCTTCCGGCCCGATGTGATTGCGCTGAAGCCGAAGGCAGTGGTGATCCTGGCGGGCACCAACGACCTGGCGGGCAACACTGGCCTCATGACCCTTGAAGAGACCGAAGGTAATCTGATGTCGATGGCCGAACTTGCCAAGGCTAACGGCATCCAGGTGGTGCTCTCATCCGTGATGCCGGTCTGCGATTACATTCAGCCGCAGACCGCGCGGAGACCGCCTGAGAAGATCGCCGCACTGAATAAATGGATGAAGAACTACACCGCCTCTAACGGCTTTCTGTACCTGGATTACTACACTCCGATGCTCGACGAGGCAGGGATGTTGAAGAAGGACCTGACCTATGACGGCCTGCATCCAAACGAGGCTGGATACGCCATCATGCTTCCGCTGGCTCAGAAAGCGGTGGATGCAGCTCTGGGTTCCAAATGAAGCGCAGGTCTGTACTGCACGCAGCCGTCGCCGGAGCCGCGGCGTACATTCCGGCTCCGGCCGCGGTGGTCCCCGTTCCGAAGCAACTCAAGATAACCGGCGTTGAGACGGACGTACTCCGGTTTCCGCCGGGCACGCCATACTCTGACGCCATCCACGATTTCGGCCCGGACCGGGGCGGCGTTGTTATTCGCTTGCTGACGGACGGAGGCATTACGGGTTGGGCCTATTCTTCCTTCGGCATCATCGCCGGCGGACCTCGCGTGGTGGAGACGATCGTCCAGCAAGAGCTCAAGCCGGTGCTGGTAGGACAGGACCCAGCCTTTCCCAAGCGGCTTCGCGCGGACATGTGGAAAGCCGTCGAATATCACGGAGTTCAGGGCGTTGTCTCGTTCGCCTTAGCAGCGGTCGATATCGCGCTCTGGGATATTCTCGGCAAAGTTGCTGGAATGCCTGTGTACCGCATGCTGGGCGCCTATCGCGATCGCATGCCCAGCTACAACATGTGCGGGTGGTATTACCCGAATGATGCCGACCTATCGCGGTTCCGCAGCGCCATAGCGTCGGCTCTCGACGAGGGCTTTCGGGCAGTCAAGATCAAGGTGGGACGCGATTCGATCGACGACGATACCCGGCGCATTCGGGCCGCGCAGGAGTTATGCGGAAAGAACCGGCCGGTGATGGTAGACGCTAATCAGAAATTCAACCGCAACGAGGCGCTCCGGCGCGGACGCATCTACCAGCAGTTGGGGTGCTACTGGTACGAGGAGCCGCTCGCGCCCCACGAGCGGGATGGCTGCGCTGAGCTTGCGCATGAGCTGGATATTCGCATCGCCACCGGCGAGAACGAATACACCAAGTACTCGTTTCTCGAGTTGCTGAAGCGCGGCGGCGCTGATGTGATTCAGCCGGACAACCGGCGCGCCGGCGGAGTGACGGAGTGGATGGAGATTGCGGCCATAGCCGACGGATTCGGCGTCGACGTGGCGAGCCATGGCGGCGGCGTGACCAATCTCCACATGCTGCTCGCGATGCCCAATGCAATTTACATGGAAAGCGGAAGCGTAAAGGGCGATAGTTCCGCGATTGAACCGCTGCGCATGCAGAAAGGAGAGATGCTGGCCCCGGAGACACCGGGCATGGGCAGTGAGTTGAAGCCGGATTGGGTGAGGAGATATCGTGTCTGACCAACCGGCTTAGGTCGCACGAACGCTGTCAGGACTTGCTGACGGCGGCCAAGATGGCATCCGCGTGCCGCTCGAGTTCCGCATACGACGGTGTAACGAGTGTCTTCTCCATATCTTCATCCGTCTCGATCATATGCTTCAAATGCAGCGCCGCAAGCTTCATGCTCCAGGCATCCGTGACGGGGTGGCCAGTCTTGGCGCTGAGCTTCAAAAGATCGGGAAGATTCAGCGCGATGACTCTCTCCTGCCTGGGCTCGTCGGCGGTCCAGATATTGAACTTAACGTCCACCGTATCGGCGTGGCGAATGGAGATACCGTTCTGCTGCCATCGAAAGGAGACGTCCCAAACGCGGCCAAATGGATCGGCCGCAGTCTGAAAGCGGCGGAAGTTTTCTAGCATCCAAACTCAATGTAGCAGACCAGTAGAGAGCAGGGCTGTTAAGGCTGATTCTTCGTGCGCACCAGCGAGAGGAACTCGTCTCGAGTTTCTTTTTGCGTTCGGAACGCGCCCAGCATCGCGCTCGTAATCGTACCCGAGTGTTGCTTCTCCACCCCGCGCATCATCATGCAGAAGTGCCGCGCTTCGGCGATGACGCCGACGCCACGAGCGCTCAGGGCGTCCTGAACCGTTTCTGCCACCTGCCTTGTCAAACGCTCCTGCAACTGAAGCCGGCGTGCAAACACATCGACAATGCGCGGGATCTTGCTCAGCCCGATGACTTTGCCCTGCGGCAGATAGGCCACGTGCATCTTGCCGAAGAACGGCAACAGATGGTGCTCACACATGCTGAAGAACTCGATGTCCTTGACAATGACCATCTCGTCGCAGGATGGTTCACTGAAAATGGCTCCGTTGATTATTTTCTTCAAGTCAGCCTGGTAGCCGCTGGTTAGAAACCTCATGGCCCGCTCGAATCGTTCGGGGGTTCGCACCAGACCTTCCCGATCCGGGTTCTCACCGATTTCCTGCAGCATCTCACGCATGTGCCCCGCGATCAGGCCACCCTCACGGTCTGGCTTGGGCGTGATCACTTTAACGTTGTCGTGTTTCATTGGAGTTCGATGTAATTCCGTTTCGTCTCTTCGATCCTGATTCCGTCTAGCGTCGTCCCCTGCCCTTCGAAAGCCGCCGCCCAGGAAGCATCCAACCGCCGCCGGATCTCTAGTACCAGGTTTTCGGTCGTTGCTACGGTCCCTCGAAACGCTTCGATATCCTCGCTCAGGTTTTTGTGCTCGAATTGTGAAACCACCTCGCGAGCGACTAAACTGTCCAACGTCTCCAGATCGACGATTCGGCCTGTCTCGCTGTCGAGGGGACCGCGAACGCTCACTTCGAGAACGTAGTCGTGCCCATGCCCGAATGGGTTATTACACTTGCCGTAAATGCGTTCGTTCTGGTCGTCCGTAAACCGCTCCGAGTGCAACCGGTGAGAAGCCGAAAATCGATACTTTCTGGTTAATCTCATCACTCACCCGCATAATCGACGAACAGATCTTCGGTCTCGTATAGCCGCACGTTCGCCAGGCGCACGTCCCCGGAAAAGTGGGGCTGCAGACGTCGCCAGATCTCGACCGCGACATTCTCCACGGTGGGCACAACACGATCGAAAGGCGGAACCTCATAGTTGAGAAACCGGTGATCCATCGGATCTACTACTTCGCTATTCACGACATCTTTCAGTTGCTTGAGATCGAACACCATTCCCGTCTCGCGGTCAGGTTTTCCGTCGAGCGTCACCTCGAGAATGTAGTTGTGTCCGTGCCCATGAGGGTTTGCCGCAGCGCCGTAGAGAGCGCGGTTTTCGGCCTCACTGGCGCCAGGCTTCCGGCACACGTGCGATGCGGAGAAATCAACGCGCCGGGTGATGAGCATGCCAGATATTGGATGCCAAACAACCACGCAAGGATACTCTAAAATAGAAATGACTGGCACGTGACGTTGCTGCGAGTCATGAGAAACAAGACCGATCTCGCTCTAAAATTAGCTCTGGTGGCTATCACCATCGCGCTCTGCGTGGTTGTAGCCGGGACCATGGAGCCCAAGGTCGTCGTTCAAGGCGATCGCGCTCCCAACTTTTCCGTGACAACGGATCAAGGCCGCACGATTACGCCCACAAATTTTGGAGGCAAACTCCTGGTACTAAATTTCTGGGCCACCTGGTGCGGGCCGTGTCTCCAGGAACTCCCATCCCTCGACCAATTTGCCCGGCGCTACGAATCTAAGGGGATCACGGTCCTGGCGCTTAGCGTCGACCAGAACGAAAAGCGGTACCGGGACATGCTTAATCGAGTAAAGCCTGCTTTCCTGACGGCTCGCGATCCATCGACCGACATTTCGGGTAGCTACGGCACCTTCCTCTATCCCGAGACGTACATCATCGACCAGAGCGGTAAGGTGGTCTACAAAGAACCAGCCGCTCGTGATTGGATGGACCCAGCCTTCTTGAACTACGTCCAGAGCCTGTTGTGAATCCGCTCCTGATCGAGGCCGTAGAGGGCATTACCGGTCGCCGGGGTTATCTCGACCGGCCCGCGGATCTCGCGTTATACGAATACGACGGCAGCGTGGACAAGGCCCGTCCGGATCTGGTCGTGTTCCCGCGCACGACTGAGGACGTCGTGGCTATCGTCAAACTGGCCAATGAATACTCGGTCCCTGTGGTGGGGCGCGGCGCCGGTACGGGCCTGAGCGGCGGGTCGATTCCTCGCGAGGGTGGCATCATTATCGGGTTCTCACGGATGAATCGAATCCTGGAGATCGATCTCGACAACGAGCGCGCCATCGTTCAACCCGGCGTCGTGAATTTGGATATCACACTGGCCGTGCAGGGTTCCGGTTTCTTCTATGCCCCCGACCCCTCCAGCCAGCGCGCGTGTACTATCGGCGGCAACGTCGCCGAGAACGCCGGGGGTCCGCACACGCTGGCTTACGGCGTCACCACGAATCACGTGCTGGGCGTCGAGGCTGTGCTCGCCGACGGCCGCGTCATCACGATCGGCGGCAAGGAAACGGATCTGCCAGGCTACGATCTTACGGGCCTGTTGACCGGCTCCGAAGGTATGCTGGCGCTGATCACGAAGGTGACCGTACGCCTGATGCGACAGCCCGAAATGGTGAAGACCATACTCGCCATCTACGAGTCGGCCGATGATGCGGGGGACACCGTCGCCGAGATTACCGCGCGCGCCATCACGCCGGTCGCGATCGAGATGCTGGACGGAGTGATGCTCCGCATGGTGGAAGAGGCAACCCACGCGGGATATCCCATGGACGCAAGCGCCGTCCTGCTCATCGAACTCGAGGGGCTGAAGGAGAGCGTGGAGGAACAGGTGGAGCAGATCCGCGAGGCTTGCCTGGCCTGCCGAGCCCGCGAGTTCCGCATCGCGCGCGATGCGGAAGAGCGCGAGCTTCTCTGGAAAGGCCGCAAGAACGCGTTCGGCGCGGTGGGCCGGGTCAGCCCCACTTACTACGTACAGGACGGCGTCGTGCCGCGCACCCAGATCGCACCTACGCTGCGGCATATTCACGAGGTTTCGGAACGCTACGGCCTCAGCATCAGCAACATCTTTCACGCGGGCGACGGGAACATGCACCCCATCATTCTGTTCAACGCTCGAAAACCGGGCGATCTGGAAAAGGCAATCGGGGCGGGCAACGATATCCTCGAGTATTGTATTTCCGTCGGCGGTTCCATCACCGGCGAACATGGCGTCGGGATGGAGAAGATGAATCTCATGCCGCAACTCTTCTCGGAGGATTCGCTCGAAACCATGCGGCGGCTGAAGGAAGTATTCGATCCGCAGCGGCGTTTCAATCCAGGCAAGGTCCTGCCCACCGCGAAAGGCTGCATGGAGATTCGCCAGCCAGCCGGCATGACGTTATAGCCTTCGGCTCTTCCTAAAAAACTCTTGACGCCTGCTCGAAGTAGTGCTAGTTTTTTAGCATATGCTAAAAAACCAGCATGATGGTGGTCCAGTCACCGGATTGAGCCGCCGGGAACAGCAGATCATGGAAATCCTGTACCAGCGCGGGCAGGCTTCCGCGACGGAGGTTCGGCGAATCCATGCAGGATGCTCCCAGCTATTCGGCGGTGCGAGCGATGCTACGGGTGCTGGAGGAGAAAGGTCACGTAAAACACCAGGTGGACGGCTTGAAGTACGTCTACGTGCCTATGGTCGGACCTGACAAAGCCAAGCGTTCGGCAATAAAGCACCTGTTAACGACGTTCTTCAGTGATTCGCCGGAGCAGATCGTGGCGGCGTTGCTGGACGTATCCTCTAAACGTCTGACACGAGAGGAATTGGACCGGATGGCGGAAATGATCGAGCAGGCTAAGAGGGAGGGAAAGTAAGATGCCGTATTCGTTGTTCCTAGGCGCGGCCGTAAAGAGCACTGCGGTGCTGGCCGCCATATGGGCACTCACACTCCTAATGCGCAGGAGTTCGGCGGCTGCCCGCCATTTAGTCTGGACCGCAGGCTTTGCAGCACTGTTGGCGCTTCCCCTTCTTTCGATCGCTGTACCCGTGCTTCGTGTGCCTGTGGCGGGAACGCTGATGGCGACGAACGTTTTATTCCACACATCTGTAACGGCTTCGCCGGTGATGCCCCCGTCGGCAGGGCTGCGCAATTCCGGAGCAGCGGCGGACGTTGCGTCCGCTGAGTCTCGCCCGAATTGGCTCTGGACGTTGCTGCTCTTATGGGCGGCTGGCGCCTGTGTCGCACTTGCACAGATGCTGCTGGGATGGTTTGCGATCCGGCAGGTACGCCGCAACGCGAATGCCTTCACTAGCCCAACTCTCGCCGCACTTCAACAAGAGCTTGGAATCCGGGATGACGTGGATCTTCTCGAAAGTCGCCGCGGAACCATGCCCATGACCTGTGGCATGCTCCACCCAACGGTCTTCATGCCTTCCGAATCTGTCGAATGGAGTGAGGAACGGCGCCGCATGGTGCTGATGCACGAGTTGGCCCACGTGCGGCGTGGTGACGTTGCCACTCATTTGATGGCGCGCATCGCTTTGAGTCTGTATTGGTGGAACCCGCTGGCCTGGACGGCATGGCGCGAGTTCCTCAAAGAGCGGGAGCGCGCAGCCGACGATCTGGTGCTGAGCTTGGGCGCCCGCGCCTCAGACTATGCGGCTCACCTCTTGGACATCGCACGCACTCTGCAATTGCCTCGCGCGGCAGGATGGGCCGTACCGATGGCGCGCCGCTCTCAATTGGAAACCCGGCTCTCCGCCATCCTCGATTCCGGCGTGAATAGGAATGCTCCCGGGCGCTCGTCCGCGTGGATTACGGCCGCCATCGCAGTTGCCGTGATCGTGCCTCTCGCAGCTTTGCGGGCCCAGAACAAGCCGGAACCAGTCCCGGCCGATGTGGAGGCGGCCATCCGGTCTGCTTCCGCGCAACACGACCCCGAGATTCTCGACAGCTCGGCGAAGGCCGCGATGGCAGCGCGCAGGTACGATGTCGCCGGGCAACTGCTTGAGTCATCGCTCGCGATACGCGCGGCGAAATCCGGCGAACAGAGCATCGAGTATGGGCTGGGGCTGCTGAAGCTCGCCGAATTGAAAAGTAAACAGCATAAAACCGCAGAGGAGGACGATCTCTATACCAAAGCGCTAGCGCTTCTCGGGAGCCGGCCGGAAGCCGCGCCCGCGTTCATCCATCTCGGGATCTCTGCAATGGGTAAACGAGATTTTGACCTCGCGATCGAGAATCTTCAGCGAGCCAAGATTGCGGATCCCGCAAAGAGCGGCTATGCAACCATGTGGATGGCAATTGTGCGGCAGCGTCAGAACAGAGCAGAAGAGGCGGATGCGCTATTCAAAGAAGCACAGGCGCTCGCGGACCCAACCTCGATGGAGGTGGTCACCACCATGCAGTTGTATGCCCAGTTCTTACACTTGCAAGCTCGTGAGGATGAAGCCAGGTCCATCCAGGATAGGTCGCGTGAGCTCAGCAAGGCCATAAGCTCGCAACGGACATCGGCCCTGCCGCCCGGCGGTACAACGATGGCTCTCCTGGGAGGGGAAGCAACAAAGCCGGCGGTGATCACAAAGGTGGAGCCGGAATATACGGATGAAGCTCGCGCGGCCGAACTGCAGGGTACGACGAGCCTCTCCGTGGAGGTCGGAACCGACGGCTTTGCTCACAACATTGCTGTGACCCGGGCCTTAGGCCTAGGACTGGATGAGCAGGCCGTCGGAGCGGTCAGCCAATGGAGATTCAAGCCGGCCTTGAAGGATGGCCGGGCGATGGCTGTACAGGCCAACATCGAGGTGAACTGGCGGCTGTTCTGATCCGCGTGAGCGCGGCGCCGGCTTATGGATTGTGCAGATCGCGGAGATTTTGCGCCCGCACAGGATCCCCCGTCAGCGTCTTGAGAAACTCCGTCAGTTGCTTCTTCTCGTTCATGGAAAGGTTGAGCCGGTGAATCTCCTTCGGTCCGCCGAGGAACGTTCCCGCCGGGTCGCCGCCGCGATCGTAGAAGTCGATCACGTCGTCGAGCGTCGCAGCCTGCCCGTCGCGGAAGTAGGGCGCCGTCTCGGCGACTGGCGCAGTCCCTTCGTGCGCCACAGGCCTTCGGGAATGGTCTGGCTGCAGAAGTCGCCGTCGCGACTCGTAGTCGGATCGTCGCTGAAGTGGCCGTTCACATTGAAGTCACCGCCGGCCACGTTGGGATCGCAGATCAGCGGTTGGTTGAAGACGCGCCCGATCTCGGTCGGATCGGCATGCGGCGAAAGCGTCGTGTCGATCTTCAGGCCGATCACGTGGAAGTCGTCGTCGGAAAGCAGCGGCGTGTTGTGGCAATGAACGCAGCCCGCCTTGCCGAGAAAGAGCTTGAGGCCGTGCTTCGCGTCGGTCGCTGATGGCGTCGTCGTCGCCGGCGACGAAGCGGTCGAACGGCGCGTTCCGGCTGACCAGCTTGCGGAGATAGGCCTCCATCGCCTTGCCGTAGTTGACCAGCACGCGGTTGACGATCTCCTTGATCGCCGGCGGCTAGGCCGTTCCAGTTGGCGGCGTCGGTGTACGGCGAGCCGGTCGCCGGGAAGCGCTTGTAGTCGGCGAGGCCCGGAGTCGAGCGGCCAGTCGGGGAACGCGGCGTTGTAGTCGGCGCGGTAGTGCTCGAAGATCACGTGCGCGAGCTGCAGGCGGCTGCCGTTCTGCACCGGCGGGCCCTCGGGCTCGCTCTGCGCGTCGAACCACTCGGAGTCGGAGTAGCCGTCGTTCTCGCGCCAGTGCGCGCCAGACTTGGCGTGCACGTAGAACACGGTGTTGACGATGCTGCTCACGTTGCGGGTCATCCATGCCGAGCCGAGCGCGGTCGCGTTGGGGATGGGGCCGCCGTTGTTCGAGCGGATGTCGAACAGCCACCTCGACTCCGGCATGTGGCAGTTGCGGCACGCGATCTTGTACTTCTCGCCGATCGCGCCAAGCTGCCCCTCGGCCGGCGTGCCGGCCTGGATCGGGCCAGACAGGCGCGGCTCGAAGAACAGCTTCTGGCCGAGCAGAGCCGCGGCAGCCGAGTCGCGGTACTTGTTGGTCGTGTCGACCGGGAGTGCCGGGAGCGGAGAGAGGGTGTTGATCACCGCCCACTCCTGGCGGGAGAACATGCCGGCGTCGGTCGAACCCGTGGACTGAGCCCACCCCAGGAACGCCGTTGATCCCAGGAACAAACCTGAAGATAGGCGAGATTTCCGCATTGCTCACCTCGATTAGACAGATTAACCAGTGCCTCCTGGCCGGTCTTGATTATACATATTGCGGGGTTAAGCGTTCTTAATTTGAAAATTTCGATACTCAATTTTCATCGGCGGGCGCCGTTTTTGCCATCAAAGATAAGTTCGTAGCCGGATTCATCTTGCGTCTCGGGAATCGGGTAGGTCTGGTGCGTACAAAGCTGCAACCAGGAGGGAGCCGGTGGTGGGAATGATAAGGACAATCTCCCACCGTCGCGCAGACTATTGCGGGACGGTCTTCGACATCTCTTCTATCAGCTTCTGTTCGTCTTTGTTGAACCGAGAGCGAAATTCCGGGCTTTTCATGCGTTCGTGACGCTCCGCGTCGCCCATCGTATGCAGCTTGTTGAATTCCTGGCGTACTGCGGACTGGCGCTCGTCGGGCAGGCCGTTGAAGCGTTGGAACACGCCTCGAATGGCCTCTTGGCGCGCGGGCGGGAGTTGTCTGAACTGATCGTATTGCTGCTTCAGACGACCGCGTTGTTCCGGGGTGAGTTGTTCGTACTGATCGAACCGCTCCTGAAGCTTCCTGTGCGCGATTGGGCGGTAAACGCTCCAGCACCTTCTGCCGCTGCTGGGGCGACATACTGTTCCAGACGCTCCAATTCCTTGGCTTGATGTTGCTGATTCGCGGCCGCGTTGGCCGCGGAGGCGGTGGCTGGCGGGGAGCCGATGCCTTAGGCGCGCGCGGGGGCGGAGGCTTAGGCTCCTTCCGCCGTTTCGCCTGTGCATAAACCGGACCGCACGCCAGCGCGAGCGCGGCCAAGCCTGCCAGAATTCGCATCTCAGATCGAACCGGATGAGTTCGCCTCCGGCCCGACGGCTGGGTTCAATTGCTTGAGCATGTCGAGATCCTGAAGGGTCCGTTCTACCTGCTCCACATCAACCCGTTCGATCTTCGCCTGCGGCTCTTGCACCACATTCTGATGATGTAGCGGACCCCGGATGCACAGTGCCGCTGCCAGCATCGCACAGGCTGCCGCAAAGGTCATCGCCGGACGCCACGAGAACGGCGACCAGCGCGCAGCCAGCATACTCGCCCAGCGTGATAGGTGACTGCGCCGGTCTTCGGCTTCGATGCGGGCGTACATTCGACGGTTGAAATCGGGAGACGCCTCGATTCCATTCCAGACATCCAGCGATTCATACACGGCACGCTGCGCTTTCACCAGCTCCTGGCAACTCTCGCACATTCGCAGATGGATTTCTACCGTTGCAGCTTTGCCGGCATCCAGTTTCCTGGCGCAGTACTCCAGCAATAAATCGGCCACGTCGTGAGCCTGCGGTTGGCATTGCATATTCAATCCTGAATCTCTTCGTACAACTTTCAACCGAAGTGCGCCAGGCGAGCCCGGAGCGCCTCATACGCACGAAACAGCAACGATTTTATCGCGGATTCCGAGCAGTTCAGTGCCACGGCGATTTGTGTGTAATCCAGCTCCTGGTACTTGTGCATCAGTACTGCCGCGCGTTGTTTAGCCGGCAACGCATCGATCGCGCACCGTACTTCGTGCAGCTTGGCTTCATACACCAGGCGCTGCTCCACCGTCGGGCATCGATCCGATACCTGCCGGCCCCCTCCGTCGGGCAGCGTCTGATCCAGACTCTCCTTTCCCTTCTCCCCTTTTTGATCGCGGATCCAGTTCAGCGCCAAATGCGTGGAAATCCGGAATAGCCAGGTGGTGAATTGCGCGGTCGGCTCATAGGTGAGCCGGGAACGGTACACCCGGAAAAACGCCTCCTGCGCCAACTCCTCCGCTACAGCGTGATTTTGCACCATCCGGTACATGAACTGAATAACCGGTGCCCGGTGACGCTCCAGGAGCAATGTGAAACTGGCGGTATCGCCATCCCGTCACACGGAGCATCAACTCCGCATCCCGTTCCAGGAGACACCACCGCTTCCATATCCGGACTAACCCGCTCATTGGCAGAAGGTTGCGTGCGAGGCGGGGACATTGCCGTGGGTGCCATGGCCGCTTTGACGATCCGCTAGAATTCCGGACGTGGAATTTACGGAGTCGCCGGGATTACAAATCCTTATTCGTCTTTGAGCGTTCGCTCCATCAGATCGCGGATCGCTTCCTTAGGCGTGACTTCCGATTTTCAGCAGGCGGCCCATCTGTTCGGTGATCGGCATGTCTATTGCCGTTCGCGCCAGTTCTACGGCCGCCTAGGTAGTGTCTACGCCTTCCGCGATCATTCGCCGTCGAGCTCACGATGTCGTCCAGTGCCGACGGCCTTCGCCAATTCCATTCCCGACGCTGCGGTTCCGGCTCAGCGTCGCCAGTACAGGTCAGACACCAGATCGCCTAATCCCGCCAGCCCGGCCATGGTTCGCGGCTTTCCTCCCATGGCGACGGCCAGCCGGCTGATTTCCGCCAGCCCGCGCGTGATCAGCGCCGCCATGGAGTTGGATCCAAGCTCCAGGCCATGGCACGATGCCGGCTGCGATTGCGATCACGTTCTTCAATGCCGCGCCCGAGTTCCACGCCGATCGGATCGTCATTCGTATAGAGCCGCAGAGTCGGACCCGCGAATGCGGCTTGAATCTCGAGCGCCAGTGCGGCGTCCGCGATGAGATCACGACCGCCGCTGGTTCACCCTGCGCGATTTCCACCGCAAAAGTGGGTCCGGAAAGGACTGCGACCCGTGGCGGGAAACTGGGTGCCGAGAACCTCCTCGATAACCTGCGTCATGCGGAGCAGGGTCCCGTTCTCGATCCCCTTCGTGGCGCTGATGAAACGCATTGCCGGGTGAGCGTACTCGGACAACCGGCTGTATAGTTGTCGAGCATAATGCGAAGGCATGACGCCCAGTACCACCTGAGCGCCCTGAATTGCATTTTTCAAATCAACGGTGGGTTGAACGTTGTCCGGAAGCTGAAAACCGGGGAGGAAAACCTCGTTCTGACGAGTCGCAGCGGCGCGCTCCGCCAATTCCTGCTCGTGAAACCAGAGGCCGATTCGTTCGAACTTCGGAGCCAGGACGATAGACAGTGCGGTACCCCAACTGCCGCCCCCGATGACGGCCAACCGCTTCAAGGTCTCGCCTTCTTGATGAAGGTGAACACGTTTTCGTTGCCGCCTCGGATGCGCTCGATGTTTGCGCCATGGCGATAGACTATGAAAGCCCCGGCAATCAGGGCGGAAATCCATACCGGGGCGGGCGGATGCAGGATCAACCATACGCCGAGCGGAAACGTGCCCGCGGCGACGATGGACCCGAGTGAGATGTAACGCGTTACGGCGACTACCACGGCGAACACGAAGAGTACTGCTAACATCGGCACCGGCGCGAGATACAGAAATGCGCCGACGAAACTCGCCACCGCTTTCCCGCCGCGAAACTTCAGAAAGACCGGGAAAGCATGACCTGCCATGACGGCGAGAGCTGCGGCCGACGTCCAGAGGGGATCCCCCTTGGTAAAGCGCGCCATGATCCAGACCGCAACGAATCCCTTGCCGATATCCAGCAGCAGCGTGCCGACTCCGGCCGCTCGGCCCATAGTCCGCAGGACATTGGTGGCGCCGATGTTCCCGCTCCCGGCCGTTCGGATATCTTCGCCGGTCTTGAGCTTTACGATCAGAAAACCAAACGGAATCGCGCCGACGAGATAATCGATCGCGAGGATAATGTACGGAATCATGCAGGGGGTAACGGAAATTGGTGGAGCGGCGTGTAAATGGAACCGGAAGGTCCGGGCTTGCTAAGGTAAAGTTTGTGACTCTCCGCCGTGAAGGTGCCGAAGTCGACCGATTCAATTTCCGCGACCGCTGTTCGCAAAGCCTGCAGCGGCGTGGGCTGCTTGATCCGAGCGAGCGTCAGGTGCGGCGAGAATGGCCGTGTTTCCACCGGAATACCTAGTTCGCCACAGGCCTGTTCAGTTTGGCGTGCGAGTTCGGCCAACGACGGCGACGCGTGCACTCCCGCCCAGAAGACGCGCGGATTATGCGGGTTTGGAAACCAGCCAAGCCCACGTATACCAACTTCGATGCGCCGTTCCACTTTGATTCCATCCAGTTTCGCGTTCACTTCCGGCAGCCTTTCTGGGGGCCACTCCCCGATGAATTTGGTCGTGATGTGCAGGTTATAAGCGGGGCTCCACTTCAGATGCGCCGTCGTGCGCAGGCGTGAAATGAGGAGATCCAGGCGTTCTTTGATATTGTCGGGAAGTTCAATTCCAGTGAACAGACGCATGCCCAGGGCCGTGGTAACCTCCTAGCGTATCGCATGTGGAACGATCCCATGCCGCTCACGACCTTAGTGCGTGGATCGTCTATTCTCGGCGAGAGCTTTTATTCCAGGACGGCGGAGGCGGTGGCGCGGGACCTGCTCGGCAAGGTGATCGTTCATAACGAGGCAGCGGGCCGGATCGTAGAGGTAGAGGCCTATCTCGGCATCACCGACCTTGCGGCGCATGCCGCGGCGGGTGTCACGAATCGTACTCGCGTCCTATTCGGTCCTCCCGGTCGCGCCTATGTATATCTGAGCTACGGCATTCACGAATGTCTGAATTTTGTCGCCGAACCGGAGGGTGAGGCGGGATGTGTCCTAATTCGTGCTCTGGAGCCGCTGTGCGGCATAGAGATGATGCGCACACGGCGGCGCACTTCCAGGCGCGTTGAAGACTTGTGTTCGGGTCCAGGTAAGTTGACGGCGGCAATGGGGATTACTCGCGCGTTGAACGGCGCCGATGTTACGCGACCGGGCGATTTCGTCGTTCGGCGCCTGTCGAGCGAACCGTCATTCGAAATTGGTACATCCACTCGTATCGGGATTACGAAATGCGTTGATTGGCCGCTGCGGTTCTTCGTGCGGAATAGCGCCTTCGTATCGCGATGAATTTGAAGACGCTAGAATGAAAGGTTCCTTAAGGAGAGATTTCGTGTGGCAGGGTGACCTACGCTTCGTGATGAAGAGCCTGATCCTGAAGGATTTCAGAATCCGGTATCGCAACATGTCGCTGGGTGTCTTCTGGTCGCTCTTGAATCCGTCGGTCATGATGCTGGTTATGACCTTCGTGTTTACAAAAATCCTACCGAGCCCCGATAAGAATTTCCCCGTATTCGTCTTGTGCGGACTGGTGCCATTCAATTTTTTTACGGTGGCTTGGCTTACCGGAACTACATCCATCGTGGAAAATGCTGGGCTGCTCAAGAAAGTCCGCGTCCCACGCGAGGTGTTTCCCCTCGCGGCGGTTTTGTCCAATTGCCTGCACCTCGCGATTCAGGTTGGTCTGTTGCTTGCGATCGCACTCTTCTCCGGGATCCGGATAACGGACAAGTGGCTCTGGCTGCCCCTGATCTGGGCGCTCGAGATCATATTCGTCTGCGGCCTTGCGCTGGCCACATCCTGCCTGAATGTGTACATTCGCGATACGAGGTACATTGTGGAATCCTGCAACACGGTCCTGTTCTGGCTCGTCCCGATCTTCTATTCCTTTGAAGGGATCCCGCAACACTTTAAGGAAATCTACCAATTCAATCCAATTGCCGCACTGGTGCTGGCCATGCGGGAGGTGATTCTGAAGAATCAGGCACCATCCGCCGTTCTGCTGACTAAGGCGGTCGCTGTCTCGGTGGTGTCGCTCAGTGCCGGCGCCTTTCTGTTCCGCCGTTTGAAGCACAGCTTCTACGATTACCTTTGACATGCTCGCAATTTCATTCCGTAATGTCACGAAAGCTTTTCCCCGGCATGCGGGCCAGCAACTCATCAAGCAGCATCTGCATCGGCTGCTTACACGCTCCCCCAGCCGCGCTGAGGCGGCCCCATTCTACGCCCTGAAGGACATCTCATTCGACGTCCGTACAGGCGAAGGTTTGGCCGTGATCGGATCCAATGGCGCCGGAAAGAGTACCTTGCTCGGGTTGACTGCCGGCCTGGCCAGGCCAACGTCCGGGAGCATCGAGGTCAGGGGAAGAGTGGCGGCGCTCCTGGAGCTAGGGTCGGGATTTCACCCGGACCTGACGGGCAGAGAGAACGTTCTACTCTATGCTTCGCTGCTGGGACTTACAGAACGTGAGGCCAAGCGGGAATTTGAGTCCATCGTCGATTTCTCCGGAGTCCGTGAGTTCATCGATGAACCGCTCAGAACCTTTTCCAGCGGGATGGTGGTCCGGCTGGCTTTCTCCGTTGCGGTCAACCTGGATCCGGAAATCCTCATCATCGATGAAGTGCTAGCGGTGGGGGATGCCATGTTCCAGGCGAAGTGTTTTGACCGAATCCTACAGCTTCGGAAGGCGGGTAAAACTTTCATCTGCGTTTCGCACAGCCGGGAGATGCTGGCCGATGTGTGTGACAGCGCGATCTGGCTGGACCACGGACAGGCCATCATGACCGGTTCGCTCGACGAGGTGTTCCGGGCCTACTCAGGACGCACCGTTCCCGCCTGACGTCACACTTCTGTGTCACCGTGACGGCAGGTCGCTCTGGCGGATGCGGGCCGGTTTCGTCGCTCGCCTTCCTGCCTTCCTCCAAAATGAAACGAATCCAGCGCTCTTCGTCCGCGCTCACGGCCCGTTCTCCTTCTCTCTATACGCCTTTACTGGATATACGCGTAAAAGGCGACTCCGTTAGCTCATCCGCAATTGTGTGATGCTCTGGAAATTTATTCCTGTTCAAAACGGGGCGTGCTCCTAAGTGATTGAATTATGGGCCACCGGGATTTGGGACGGCCAATTGCTTACTCCCCATGGGGTACGTCACCTATGGCAACACAGACTAAACATTCTTCACAGGTCACTTCCGATCACGACGAGATCCAGCGCTGGGCGGAGGAACGTGACGCGAAGCCGGCCTGCGTGCGAGGGACCGGCGGGAAGGGCGATATCGGCATTCTACGCCTCGATTTTCCCGGCTACACAGGCGAAGACAAACTCGAGCACATCGAGTGGGACGAATGGTTCGAGAAGTTCGATGAACGGAATCTCGCGCTCTTATATCAGGAGGAGACCGCCGCGGGAGAGAAAAGCAACTTCAACAAGATCGTGAGCCGCGAAACCGCTGATGAGGCGGAGCACAAAGGTAACGGCTCTACGAAGGGCAGCGAGACGAAAAAGAGCACGACGAAGAAGCGCACGGCCAAGAAATAGTCTATTTGTTTTACGAGGCCGGAAGTCCGGCCTCATTCGATTACAGCTAGCAAATCCTTCGCATCCACCGTATCGCCAACGTCGACCAATTTTTGCGTTACTGTACCCGAGAGCGGCGCGTAGATAGTGGTCTGCATCTTCATCGCTTCCAGCACCATCAAGCGCTCCCCTTTGGTAACTTTCTGATTAAGCGAGAAGGCAACGGTGCTTACCGACCCCGGTATCGGTGATCCTACATGACCAGGAGTTGCGGGATCAGCCTTTGGCCGCGCCTCAACTACCGGCTTCAGTGCTTTGTCCCGGACAATCACTTCTCGCGGCTGACCATTCAGTTCAAAGAATACTGCGCGCGTACCGTCCGGATGGGGTTCACTCACGGTTAAGAATTTGATGATCAGGTTTTTGCCCGGCTCCAATTCGACCACTACTTCCTGGCCTTGCGGGACTCCATAGAAAAATTCAGGTGTCGGCAGCACATCTACATCGGAGTACGCTGAGCGGGCCTTTGCGAATTTCAAGAAGACGTCCGGGATACATGAGGTAGCTCATCAGATCGGTTTGAGTGATCTTATGACCCACCTTCTTTTCTACAGTAGCCTTGGTTTCGGCTAGATTGACGGGCGCGAGGTGCTCGCCCGGGCGTCCGCGTTTCGGCTCTGCGCCGCGCAGGATGACTCTTCTGAAGTCTTTCGGGCCATCCGCCTTCTGGCTCGCCGAGTGAACCCGAAAACATCTCCACCACGGAATTCGGCAACTGCAGATGATGATCCACCGGAAGCTGCTCCAAGTCCTGGACCTTCAAATCGTGGCTGACCAGGAACAGCGCCATATCCCCGACTACCTTGCTGGACGGCGTGACCTTCACGATATCGCCGAAGGCCATATTGACATCCGCGTAGGTCTGCGCGATCTGATGCCAGCGCGCGCCCAACCCCATCGATTCGGCCTGCTCTTTCAGGTTTGTATACTGCCCGCCGGGCATCTCGTGAATGTAGACTTCAGCTGTGCCGGAAGGCGGCGCGCTGTCGAACGGCAGGTAGTAGGTACGGACGATCTCCCAATAATCCGCGCAGAGATTCAGCGCCTCGAAATCGAGTCCCGTGTCACGTTCGGTATTCGCCAGCGCCGCTACGATCGAATTTAAATTCGGCTGGCTGGTGGTGCCGCTCATGGATGCGAGCGCGCCGTCGGCGACGTCCACTCCGGCTTCAGATGCTTTGATGATCGAACTGGCATTGATCCCGCTGGTGTCATGAGTGTGGAAGTGGATCGGGATCCCGATCTCCTCGCGCAGCGTCTTCACCAGCTTGTACGCCGCGTACGGTTTGCACAGTCCCGCCATATCCTTGATGGCGAGGATGTGCGCGCCCATCCGTTCCAGTTCCTTCGCCAGCCGGACGTAGTACTGGAGAGAATACTTCTCGCGCTTGGGATCCAGAATGTCGCCCGTGTAGCACACGGCCGCTTCGCACACGCTCTTAGTTTTCCGCACCGCCTCCATGGCGCCCGCCATGTTCGGCAGCCAGTTCAGTGAGTCGAAGATCCGAAATATGTCCATTCCCTGGGCCGAGGCTTCGAGAATGAATTGCTCTACGACATTGTCCGGATAGGCCGTGTAGCCGACGGCGTTGGAGGCCCGCAACAGCATCTGGAAGCAGATGTTCGGGATCGCCTCGCGCAAGCGGCGCAGGCGCATCCAGGGATCTTCCAGCAGGAACCGCAAAGCCACATCGAACGTGGCGCCGCCCCACATCTCCAGGCTGTAAAGGTTGTGCAGACGGTGCGAGACGAAATTCGCGATCCGCAACATGTCGTAAGTGCGTACGCGCGTGGCCATCAGCGATTGATGCGCATCGCGAAATGTCGTATCGGTCATCAGCAGCCGGGGATTGGAACGCGTCCACTCCGCGAACTGCTGCGGACCCAATTGATCCAGCAGTTGCTTGGTTCCAAGCGGGGGCGACGAATGGTAAAATTCGGGTACCGGCGCGGGCTGGATCGACTTCGGGCGGCGCTTATTCGCCACTTCCGGATTGCCGTTGACGATCACCTCGGCCAGATACGTCAGCAACTTCGTGGCGCGGTCGCGGCGGGGGGTGAAGCGGAACAGTTGCGCGTTCTCTTCGAGGAATGTCGTGGTGGTGTTGCCGGCCTGAAACTTCGGCTCGTTCACGACATTTTCGAGGAATGGAATGTTGGTCTTGACGCCGCGGATGCGGAACTCGCGAAGAGCACGGTCCATGCGGCTGCATGCGTCCGGAAAGCGCCGTCCCCAGGCCGTCACCTTCACCAGCAGTGAATCATAAAACGGTGTGATCACCGCGCCGCTGTAGGCCGAGGCGCCGTCCAGGCGGATCCCCATGCCAGCAGGCGAGCGATACGTAATGATCCGGCCATAATCCGGAACAAAGCCGTTCGCGGGATCTTCCGTGGTCACCCGGCATTGCAGAGCGTAACCGTGAATCGGGATCCGATCCTGCGGCGGCATGTCGATCTCCGGCCCATGCAACGTATGTCCCTGAGCAATCTGAATCTGGCAGCGTACGATGTCGATACCCGTGATCATTTCCGTCACCGTATGTTCCACCTGGACGCGTGGATTCACCTCAATGAAAAACCACTCACCGGTGTCCACATCTACCAGGAACTCGACAGTGCCCGCGCTGTAGTAGCCGGCGGTACGGGCCAGTGCAACGGCAGCATCCGCTAATGCCTTGCGAATCTGCTGCGCAACACTGAACGCCGGCGCAACTTCCACCACTTTCTGATGGCGGCGCTGAACGGAGCAATCGCGTTCGTAGAGATGGAGTATGCCGCCGTGGCGATCGCCCAATATCTGCACTTCCACGTGCTTCGCGCGACGGATAAATCGCTCGAGAAACACTGCGTCGTTGCCGAATGCCGCCGCCGCTTCGCGCCGCGCCTCGTCCACCCGCGAGAGCAGTTGATCCGGCTTGTCGACCACGCGCATTCCGCGGCCGCCGCCCCCAAATGCAGCTTTCACCATCAGCGGGAACCCGATCGCTTTAGCGACGGACGCAATCTGGTCCATATCCGTCAACGCGTCTTCGGTACCGGGCACCACCGGAATTCCAGCCTTCTGGGCCAGCCGCCGTGCGGCGGTCTTGTCGCCCAGCAATTCAAGGAGTTCGGCGCTGGGACCAATGAAAGTGATTCCGGCTCGCTCGCAGGCCCTCGGAAGGGATGGATTTTCCGAAAGGAAGCCGTAGCCGGGATGAATGGCGTCCACCTCTTTTTCACGAGCGAGCGCGACGATTCCCTCCGCGTCCAGATAGGCCTGGACCGGTCCTTGACCCTCTCCGATAAGGTACGCTTCGTCGGCTTTGAAGCGATGCAGGCTGAGGCGGTCTTGTTCTGAATAAACGGCAACCGTTCTTAGTTTTAGCTCATTAGCGGCCCGCAGGATGCGAATGGCAATTTCGCCACGGTTCAGGGCTAGAAGTTTTTTCACGCGTCCTTGTCCAAAGTATCACGGAACTTTTTGGATGCCACTCTCGTTGTGGAATCGAGAGGTGATTCATGAGTCTGGCCTTACGTTTCGCCGTCGCCGTAATACCGCTCTTTTTTGTAGCCGCCTGCGACGAGTTCAGCTTCGGCGACTCGGAGCGCTACAAGGAGGACTTCCACTATACGTACCCGCTAAGCTCCGGGGGTCGGATCAGCCTGGAAAACCTGAATGGCGCCGTCGAGATCTCGACTTGGGACAAAGACTCGGTGGACATCACCGGCACGAAGTACGCCAACTCCGAACAGGGCGTCAAGGACGTCAAGATCGACGTGTCCGCTTCCCCGAAGTTGGTCCAGATTCGCACCATTCCCGCCTACGGCTTACGGAACGTGGGAGCGCGCTATACGCTCCATGTGCCGCGCCGCGTGCAATTGGATCGAATCGCCAGCTCAAACGGGAGTATCCGGATCGACGATGTGGAAGGACTGGTGAATGCGCATAGCTCAAATGGCGGCATTCGTGTATCCCGATTGAAGGGATCTCTCGATGCTCAGACCACGAACGGCAGCATCGAGGCGTCGGGCCAAACCGGCAACGCCACACTGCGCACTTCTAACGGGGGAATCCGCGTTGAGATCAACAAAGGCGCGCTCGCGGCCAGCACCAGCAACGGCAGCATCACGGCCCGAGTGATGCAGCCCGACACTGAACAGCCGGTACGGTTGGAGAGCTCGAACGGGCACATCGACCTGAGTATGGACGCGGTCCGCGAAGTACACGCGAATACCTCGAACTCGTCGATTGTCGTGCGTCTGCCAGATGCCATCGGAGCCCGCGTCCGCGCCAGGACCTCAAACTCGTCCATCACCACGGATTTTGACGTGCTCACTCGCGGGATGATCGGCAAGCATTCGCTGGAGGGCACATTGGGAAGTGGGGGTCCACTGATCGACCTCTCGACGAGTAACGGCAGCATCAAACTGCTCAAGCTCTAGGAGATCAGTTTGTACATATTTGCGGATGCGCGCATTTCGCGGATGTCGGACGACTGATACGCGGCCGGTGCGTAGGTGGGACTCGGCGAATTACTCACTGCGAAGATCGAAGGTGATGGAGCTTTGCGTCGGCCTGTAAGGTCGGTCTCAACCAAGAATACAGTTCGCGTTGTCCTTCATCCATCCATTGGCCGCGAACCTTGCGCCCCAAGACTCAACCCCAACACTAGTAGGTCACCGACGGGCTTCACGATCAGTGCCGATAACCAGAATGTGGTGGGGAGCTTTGGCTGCGGGAAGAACGGGGCCGGGGCGCCCATCGACTGCACGCTACGAGTCGGGGTGACAGATGGGGGCCACTTCGCCCAACCTTCGCGGCCCACGATCTGCCCGATGACACATCCATCGTGTCCAGTTATTTCTTTAACGAACACCTGAACACTACATATCATTGGCAACCGCCACGGCCGGGGTAGGTACTTGGACGATCAGACAGGAGGAGCAAATGCCGGAGCCCGATACCGTGGTGCTGTTCGGCTTGGGGCTGCGTTGGTGGTATCACATAACCTCGAGTCGCGTAAGGCCAAAAATCGTCTGGCCTACATGCGCATACAGTCAAGCACCCCACGTCATTTTTCCATACTCTTATCTATCTATATGTAAAAGGCTTTAAGGGCTTATGTCAGAGGAGTGTGGTAACGATCTCTTAAGCGTCCGTCACTGCTCCGTCACCAGCGTCACCTTTCGAGGATCGAGAGAGTGACTGAATCGGTGACGTTCGTGCCGTCTGTAGAGGAGATAGGGAGAGGCTCGCTACAGCGACCAGAGCGGATCGCATCCGCGACTGCAATGGAGCCCTCGCCAAGTCATCGTAAGGTGGTCCCACGTCGGCATAAATGGCTACACAGCATCGCTCATTCTCCCCGTTGATCGCTAGTCGGTCTCGATGACCTCCCCGATGCGTGAGGGCTAAGGTCTTATCCCAGTCACGCGCGTTCTGTGCGGACCCACCGTGATGTTAGAAGGAAGTTCCAGCGTTGGCGGATAGGAATGCACTGACTCGGTCCTAGCGAGTACAGTACCGGTACAGTTTATCTTTGACGGCCTATAGGTGAGCTAAAGGCCAGGTGTTACGCTCCATCGATCACCAGAGGAGATCTCAAATTCCCATGCTCACCAGAGTCGCAGTGCTTGTCGTCCTATTCGGCATCACCGTACCCGCCGCAGTGATAAGCCTCTCAGCACAATGCCCCGAGATTGGTGTCACAAGCCTGAATACGCCGATTGCCAGTTGCGAAGGCCCGTTGACGTCAGCGATGGCCACGGCAGGCGGATCAGGTCCGGATTACAATATTTCCATCTCTGCAATCTTTAAAGGGCCGGACGGACCTTACAGCTATCTCGCACGCGCCGGAGCTACACTGGACGCCAACTACGTCGTCACTGCCACCGGCGGAACGGGTACGGTAAACTTTCGACCCTGTCTATCCATCACAGAGAGTGGTTTAACGGATCCCAATTCAGGTGTAACTGCCGAGGCAAGCTTCGGTTCAACATCGGAAGCTCTGTTTTCCCAAGGCAACTTTTCCTCGGGTCGTACCTGCAACTTCTCAGCAGGGCTGACGGCGCCCATTACTTTGACGTTCGGCATAGCGCAGACATTTCAATTGCATCTTTCGGCGAGAGCATATGGGATCAATGGTGGATCTCGTGGAGGTTCAGGCACAGCGGATTTAAGTTTCAGCGGCGGTCGCCTCGTGGACATTGATGGCTTCACACTACCGGGTTCGTTGAGTATCGTCGAGACAAACACGCCGGAGCCCTCGACGGCGGCCTTCCTGGCGCTGGGAGGGATCTTTATCGTACTCAAACGACGGTTGGCGGTCCGTTACCGATAAAGGAATGAGGGGTCGGCGAGCGGTTCCACCAGAGGACAGAAGAAGCGCGGCCGTAGGGCGGTGAATAGAGGCATCCTTCAGTGTGGCCAAACTACACACGCATCTTTAACTGCGGCGCAATTCCTCTAACCTCGCCGAACCTCCGCCAGAAGAGATCAGCCAGCGTTAGCGGAGTGCCGGAAGCAATCCACCAAGTGATCGTTTACCATCCCCGTCGCCTGCATAAATGCATAGCAGATCGTGGATCCCACGAATCGGAATCCGCGTGCCTTCAAGTCCTTGCTCATCGCATCCGATTCCGGAGTGCTGACGGGTACCTCGCTCAACGTACGCCAGCGATTCTGTCTCGGACTTCCTCCCACGAATCGCCAGATGTAGGCGTCAAATGATCCAAATTCACGTTTTATCCCGAGGAACGCCTGCGCATTTGTAATCGCGCTCCCCACTTTCAGCCGATTGCGCACGATGCCCGGGTCATCCAGCAGCTTCTTGATTTTCGCTGCGTCGTACCGGGCCACGGCCACCGGATCGAAATGGTCGAAGACCTTGCGATAGTGTTCCCGCTTGTTCAAGATAGTGGACCAGCTCAGCCCAGCCTGCGCCCCTTCGAGAATCAGAAACTCAAACCACGTGCGGTCATCGTGGACGGGAACGCCCCACTCAGTATCGTGATAAGCGACATACAGATCGCCCCGTGCCCAGCCGCAGCGTGTAGGTACCATTGAACTCTCTCGACCAACCTCGATTGAGTATCGCCGGGAACCTTCGACAGGCACAATAGAGTCATATGCGTTGCGTCCGCGGAGTCCTGGTTCTTGCCGCCCTGTTATTTGATCTTCAGGGCGCCGATCCCACTCTAAACGCGAACGTTCGGGCTACGCTCGATCGAATTTCAGCGCAATCCATGCGCGGGAACCTGTCCTTCCTGGCCTCGGATCTGCTTCAGGGACGCGCGACTCCCTCGCCCGGTCTGGACCTCGCCGCGGAGTACATTGCTGCCCAATTCCGGCGAGCCGGGCTCGAGCCTGTTGGAGATAACGAGTATTTCCAGACTGCGAGGTTCCTGGCATTCGAGCCGGACAGACAGGGCGCCAGGATCGACCTCAATGTGGATGGCAAGCACATTCAGGCGGACCTGGATAAGACCACGCTGCGAATTACACGCTCGGTGTCTATGGTGAATGCGCCTGTGCTGAAGCTGGGCGACGATCTCCGGAAAATCTCGGCGCTCAATCACGCCGACGTGCAAGGTAGAGTCATCGCCTTGTATCTCCCTCGCGGAGGATCCCAGGCCGGGTTTCGCGCCTATGCTGCGATTCGCGTGCTTAGGCCGGCCCTCCTGATCCTCGCGGGGCCAGCTGTGCCACACCAGAGGCGTCCCCCCTTGGTCGAGGCCGAGCAGCAAGACTCAGAAACGCCAGTAATCGCGGTCACCGAGGGCGAGTTTTCGGACGTCATCGAACACGCTAAGTCCGGTTCATCGGACCTGAAAATCACGATTGAGCTGGCGGCCCCGAAGGAAGCTCCGGTGATGTTGAGGAATGTAGCGGCGGTCGTGCGCGGCTCCGATCCGGCGCTGAAGGACAGCTTCCTGTTGCTGACGGCGCACTACGATCACCTTGGGATTCAACTCGAGGGCCAGGGCGACCGCATCTTCAACGGCGCCAATGATGATGGCAGCGGAACTGTTTCTGTAATCGAGATCGCGAACGCTCTCGCCGCCATGGATCCCAAGCCGAGGCGCTCCATCGTTTTCGTGGCTTTGTTCGGTGAAGAGCTCGGTTTGTTGGGCTCACAGTACTATGGCCGGCACCCGCTAGTCCCGCTGGCGAACACCATCGGCGATATAAACCTGGAGCACATGGGACGTACGGACGCCAACGATGGTCAGAAGATTGCCTCCGCTTCTTTCACAGGCTTCAATTACTCTGAGCTTCCATCGCTTTTTGAAAAGGCCGGAGAGCAGGTGGGGGTCAAGGTCTACAAAGACGACAAGCGCAGCGATGCCTTCTTTGCACGCAGCGACAATCAGGCGCTAGCCGATCTGGGCATTCCGGCGCATACGCTGTGCGTCGCCTTCGAATTTCCCGATTATCACGGCGTCGGTGATAAGTGGCAAAAAATCGATTATGAAAATATGGCGAGAGTCGATCGGATGGTGGCGCTCGGGCTAATCACGCTGGCGAATTCCGAGGCGCCACCTAAGTGGAACGAAGATCAGGAAGGGGCGACTCGCTACGTCGAGGCATGGCGAGCGCTGCACCCGGAGGGCTACCGGCGCCAATAACCGCGATAGTAGCGACGGCCGTAGTAGCGGGGCGATACCCAGTACGCGCCCACGTAGGGGCGGGGAGCCCAGTATCCAGCGCGCCAGTGATAACGTGGCCCAACTGGATAATAGTAACCATCAACCCAGGCGTAACCTGGCCCGGGAGCGGCCGGCACGTAGGCGACCACCGGGGGTGGCGGAGGCGGAGCATAGTAGCCTGGATAATAGCCACCGCCCACGCCGATGCCTACGAAGACGCGGGATCCCGCAAACAACGAGCTTCCAGCCAGGAGTAGAAGGGCAAGCAACTTTCCTTTCATTATTGTCGTTCCTCCAATCACCTAAACGCATGAACGGGTAACTTGGTTTACAAATTTCATGTTGTTTTCATCTTCCTCCGGGCTGAACCAGGAGGCGCTCATCTTACTGCGAACTGCCCTCGGCAGAGCCGACGCGGAGTTTCGCGCAGGCCAGTGGGAAGCCATTGAGGCCTTGGTGCGACGGCAGTCCCGATTACTCGTGGTGCAGCGCACCGGCTGGGGAAAGAGCCTCGTGTACTTCCTGGCTACCCGCCTGCTCCGGCAACAGGGTGCCGGCCCCACACTACTCGTCTCGCCACTGCTATCGCTGATGCGAAATCAGATCCTTGCGGCGCGAAACATTGGCGTTCACGCGGATACCATCAATTCCTCCAACGACACCGAATGGCACGCGATTGAGGACCGTCTGCGGCGAGGGCAATCCGACGTTCTGCTGGTCTCTCCGGAGCGCTTGGCGAATGAGGGGTTTATTGACCGCTGCCTGCTTCCGGTCGCCAATCGAGTGGGACTGTTCGTCGTTGACGAAGCGCATTGCATCTCCGACTGGGGTCACGATTTCCGGCCGGACTACCAACGCATCGTCCGAATCTTGCAAGCTCTTCCTCGGAACATTCCAGTGCTGGCCACCACCGCAACAGCCAACGACCGCGTTGTAAAGGATGTCGTCCGGCAACTTGGGCCGAACCTGACGGTCCAGCGAGGGCCCTTAACGAGAGCCAGCCTACGGCTTCAGAACTTGCAAATGCCTACTCAGGCCGCGCGCATGGCTTGGCTGGCGCATCATCTACCGCAGCTGCCGGGCAGCGGAATCGTTTACACGTTAACCGTGGAGGATGCCGAGCGCGTCGCGGCGTGGCTGAGGTCTTGGGGCATGGAGGCTGCGGCCTACCACGGCGGCATGGAAACCGTGCAGCGGGAGACACTCGAAAACCAGCTACTGAACAATGAAGTGAAAGTCCTGGTTGCGACGGTCGCGCTGGGGATGGGATTCGACAAGCCCGACCTGGAATTCGTTATCCACTTTCAAAGGCCGGCTTCGGTTGTACATTATTACCAGCAGGTGGGCCGGGCCGGCCGCGCGGTGGAGAGCGCCTACGGCATTCTGCTGAGCGGCGCGGAAGATGACTCCATCGCCGAGTACTTCATCCGCACGGCGTTCCCATCCACGGAACAGGTGGAAACTGTGCTCGCAGCATTGCGCACGTCGGCCGAGCCGCTGAGTGTTTCTAACTTGCAGCAGCAAGTCAATCTTTCGAAGACTACCATCGACAAGATCCTGAAATTCCTCGCGCAGGAGTCGCCCTCGCCGATCCAGAGATTCGACTCCAGGTACGCCGCGACGCCTGTCCGGTGGGCGATGCCGGATCAACGGATTCAACGGATCACAAACCTGCGCCGCCGCGAGCAGCAGAGGATGCGCGAATACGTCATGGATCGCGATTGCCTAATGCGATTCCTGTCGCAGGAATTGAACGACCCTCATGCCGCCCCATGTGGCAAGTGTGTCAACTGCCTGGGCCGCCTCCTTCCCGAGAGCTATCCCGGGGAACTGGAGCAATCTGCGGCGGCGTTTCTGGAGCGCCAGGACATCGTCATCGAGCCGAGGCGGCAATGGCCTGCGGGTCTCGATTCGGAAAATATGCGTGGAAAGATTCGCCCGGAGTATCAAGCTGAACGGGGTCGCGCGTTGTGCCGCTGGGGCGATCCGGGGTGGGGAGAGTTAGTCCGCAGCGGCAAACGGGAAACCGGAGCCTTCGACAACCGCTTGGTGGAGGCGGCGGCCCGCATGATCCACAACCGCTGGAGACCGGTACCAGGGCCCGAATGGGTAACCTGTGTTCCTTCTCGCCGCAACACGCGTTTGGTCCCGGATTTCGCCCGCCGCTTGGCCCGACGCCTCGAGATTCCCTTCGTCGAATGCGTTCGGAAGGTGCGTGAGACAGAGCCCCAGAAGACGCGCCAGAACGGTTACCAGCAAGCTCAAAATCTGGCCGGGGTATTCGCTGTAAAGCGAGCGTTGGTTCATGGCGCGGCGGTTCTACTGGTGGATGATATGGTCGACTCCGGGTGGACTCTCACCGTTGTGGCGGCTGCCCTACGGCACGCGGGCGCAGGTCCCGTGTATCCGTTTGCCTTGGCCGACACTTCCATCCAAGATGGTGACTGATGTCTGAGAGCGATCTCACGCCGGAGACGCAGGCGATCTTATTACTGTGTGGAAATCTGGGCCTGCGGGGGGGCACGGAACACAAGCCGCTGGGCCCCAGGCAGTACAGTGCTATGGCAGCCTGGCTCGAGGCTGAGGGACTGCGTCCGGCCGATCTGCTGGACCCGGATGGCCGTAGAAAGCTGGCCAGCCTCGCCGTAGAGGAACTTACGCCGCAGCGCGTAGAACCTCTGCTGGACCGCGGAGCGGCACTGGCTCTCGTTGTAGAGCGCTGGCAGCGCTCCGGCATCTGGATTGTCAGTGTCGCCGATCCGGCGTATCCGCAACGTCTGCGCAAGTACTTGGGTCAGGCCGCACCTCCTGTATTGTTCGGGATCGGACGTCAGAGTGCCCTTGCTAAGGGTGGTCTCGCGGTAGTTGGATCCCGGGATCGCACTGAGGAAGACGGCGAGTTTGCCCGGCGTGTCGGCGAGCACTGCGCGAAGCAAGGCATCGCCATCATATCCGGCGCCGCGAAGGGCATCGATCGTGACGCGATGGGCGGCGTTCTGGAGAATGGTGGAACAGCGATCGGTGTGCTGGCCGAGGGTGTTTTGAAAAACGCCCTTTCGCCGGAGCTTCGCGAGCAGATCGCCGATGGGCGGCTCACTTTGGTGAGTTCCTATGAACCCGAAGCTCGATGGTTCACGTGGACCGCTATGGAGCGAAATAAATTCCTTTACGGCCTGAGCGACGCAGCCCTCGTCGTCGCCAGTGGCGAGGAAAGCGGTGGCACTTGGGCGGGAGCGACGGAAGCCATTCGAGCGGGGCGCATCCGCGTTTACGTCAAACTGTCCGGCGCCGCTCCGCCGGGAAATGCACGCCTGGCCTCTATGGGCGCTTTGCCATTTCCCGAAGAGCCGTGGAGCGAATTGTGTGATCTGTTAACAGCTGCCGAAGCGAAGGAACCAGTCGAGCGGAAGAAAGCCGCCCGCAAGCCGAAACCTGTAGCGTCGCCTCAAATCGAGGTCGTAGACGCGTACACTTTGGTTCTTCCCGAGATGTTGCGTGTTCTACGAGAGGCGCGAGATGAAAAAACGCTCTCGGCCATGTTTCAGGTCCGTGCTCCGCAGATGAAAGACTGGCTCGCCCGAGCTGTTTCTGAAGAGCGAATTCAAAAGCTGACGCGACCCGCACGGTATGTAGTGCGTGAGACCAAGCCCGAGGTTTCGCCCCAGGCTCTTCTTTTCGAAGCGACCGAGTCGTCGTGAAATCGACGAGTGGGGGAACTGGCGCTTTTTCCATTGATCTTCTGATCGCCGGACTATATTGTGGCCGGTGCTGACTTCCAGGTGCGGGTCCCACCGGAGGCGACGGTAGCAGGGTACTCGGGCCGGCCCCATCTTAGCGTACCGATGCGGTCGGCAATGGCTTACGACTCCGTTTCGTCAATAACCGCCCGAGAGCCGGACGCCGACTACACGCCGATCATATCGGCGAATACGAACCCGTCGCGCTCCACCACCTCCCCGGGTTGTATGTCGATGGGGTGGGTAAAAGCCGGCGAGTCATAGACGAATGAATGAAATTCGCCATTTTCACCACATGGGTCTACGCCGGCGGGCAGTTCGTGGATAAATGCTGAATCGTAATCGCGTCCGGCAAACGACCGGTCGAGCTTCGACGGATCTACGCACGTGATTTTCGCCTTCACGCCGGAGGCGATCATCTCCGCGGCGAGTGCCGTCGTTGGAATCTGCCACACCGGGAAGAGTGGTTCCAATCCGGAGCCCCGTAGCTGCCGTTCACGATATTCACGAATATCTTGGAGAAATAAATCGCCGAACGCAACGGCCGTGATCCCCTCGGCCCCGGCGCGCCGGCACACGGGCCGCATGAGATCTTCATAATCCGTATTGGAGCACGGCCAGGGCAGTTCGACTGCCCACAGCGGCAATCCGATCCGGGCAGCTTGCGCCTCCACCAGTGATCGCCGAACGGCATGCATGGCGACACGGTCCGCCGCACAGTTGAAGGTTGTCACCAGGGCAACAACTCGCAGGTCAGCGCGTTGTGATAGGACGTGCAGCGCCCACGCGCTATCCTTTCCGCTGCTCCACGACAGAAGCACGTTCTTCACGGGTCAAGCCCTGACTCCCAACTTCGCCGCGGAAAACGGCAAACCATGCTTGCCCCAGAACACATGCGCCTCGGGATGGACTTCGTGCCCGATCTTATCGCCGGCCCCGAATGCTTCATAGACGCGCTTCACCCGCGAGAAACTTTCGCGTGCGGCTGCAATCGGGAAAATCGCATCCTTCTCACCGGATTCCGCGAACAGGGGACGCGGCGCGATCAGTCCAGCCACATCGTATTGCTCGGCCCAGTTCAGGATTCCCGGTACGTAGTTATCCATGCAATGCGCCAGGCTGAAGATGCTGTCGCGGAACGTGTTCATGTACCCGCTGACGAACGCCACCTGAATCCGGGGATCCACTGCGGCGGAGAACATCGTGCAAGTCCCTCCTCCCGAGATCCCCATACAACCCACGCGTTTCGCATCCAGGTCGTGACGCGTTTCAATCCAATCGATGGTGCGCATGACGTCGAAAACGCGCCACGCGATCATGGTCTCGCCCAGCAGCAGCGCCGCCCCGGCTGAAGGCTGGCAGGAGGATTGGGTCAAGCCGTGCTTTCGCGCGGCGGGATCGCGCCGGCAGCCGAAGCCCAACGGCTCGATGGCGATCGCGGCCATACCGTGCTCGACGGCCTGAATCGCGTAATCGCGCTGGTATCCGCCTTTATCCGTGCGGTCCCGACCCTTATCGTCGATGCCCACGATATCGTCTACGCCGCGTCCGTGGCCGGGTACGCAAATCATAGCGGCATGCGGGCCCGCAGTCTTCGGCAGCAGGGCGTAGCCAAGGACGGCCAGACCTGGCCGGCTCTCAAACATGAACTTCTCGCGCGTGTAACCGGGGAACTCGCGGGTTTCCAGAATCTGTGCAACCGGCGCCTTCCCGCGGTCCGGAAATCCACCCATCAGCTCGACCAATTTGGCCCTCCATCGTTTCTGCCAGGCTTCCGCGTCTTTCCGCGAAGTGGCGCGAAACGTAAGCTTTAGCGGGGCTTGCTCGTAGAGCTTACGTGTGAAGTCGAGACTATCGAACTCAGGCAGCTTCACCTTGTCTTCAACGCCGTCCAGAGCGCCGTGATATTTGGTCTCCTCGTTCCTGGTCTGCGCAACGGCCGCCGCTCCCACCGCCGCAATGCCAAGGGCGCGGCGCGTCATACGATTCGTCATGACATAGGGTTAGCATATTTCCCGTGGTGGCGCGGTATAATAAGACCTGCAGATCCAAGGCACGCTGCTTGATTCGTACCCCCCTCGCTGCTCTTGCCCTGATCGCGATGGCCGTCCCTACGGTACGTGCCGCGGATAAGGGCCAACTCGACGCCGACGCGGCCCTATTCACCGTCATGGCCGCGATCAATGCAGCCGGTTATGATGCCGAACTGGACTCGCCGGCCAATCATCCGCTGCGCAAAGCCGTCCGGGATTATCTAAAGACCCGGAACCCACCCGTGATCAGCGAGTTGAAGTTGTTTTACGCTTCACACAAGCTGCCCGACCCGGCCGCGAATCTCGGTCAATACGTCTCCTACGCGCTGTCGATTGATGGTCCGCCAGATTTCGGTTTCCGGTACACGCAGACCGAACTCGCGCCCGGGGTCGGCGCGCTCAGCGACTTGGCACCACTGCTGGTCCGCTTCTACAAGGAAGCGAATATAGAGGAGGTCTGGCAGAAATCGCAGCCAGCGTTCGAACAGGTGATAGCGCGCCTACCAGGAGCCCGTTTCGCGAGCAGTGATGCAGGCGAACGCGTACCTGCGGAATCCTACCAGCGGATACCTGGGCCGCCGCTTTCAGATTTACATCGATTTGCTGGCCGCGCCCAACCAGGTCCACACCCGCAGTTATAAGGACGATTACTTCATCGTGATCACCCCTTCCCAGGAAGCCAAGACGGAAGAGATCCGCCACGCGTATCTGCATTACCTGCTGGACCCCATGGTGTTGAAATATTCCGAGAATCTCAGCCGCGCCCATGGTCTCGCCGACTATGCGGAGGCTGCGCCGGCACTGCCGGAGAATTATAAAACCGATTACACACTGCTCGCGACGGAGTGCCTGATCAAGGCTGTGGAGACTCGGCTGATACCGGCATCCAAGCGCGAGGCGGTGGTGCAGCAGGCGCTTAAAGAAGGCTTCGTCATGACGGGGGCTTTCGCAGATGGACTACCTGGATACGAGAAGCAAGAGCAGGCGCTGCGGTTGTATTTTCCGGATATGGTCCAGGCGTTCGACCTGCGCCGCGAGGAGAAGCGTTTGGCCGGTGTCGAGTTTCTGAAAGAACGCGCAGTTAAGACGACCAAGGTGACGTCGCCGCCCGAGCCGCCAATGGAGCTTACCGGCCCGGAAAAGGCATTGGAGCAAGCCGAGTCTCTGTATCGTGATCGCAAGCTCGATACCGCCAAGGAGCGCGTATTCGCGGCTGCTCGAGAACAATTCGGATCGAGCCGTTCACGCCCGGGCATATTATGGTTTGGCCCGCATCGCCGTACTCCAGCGCGAGCCGGAAGTTGCCGAAAAGTTGTTCCAGCGGACTTTGGAATTGAAGCCTGATCCGGACATTCGAGGTTGGGCTCTGGTCTACCTGGCCAGGCTGTTTGACGCGCAGGGAGACCGGGAACACGCAACCGAAAATTATAAAGCGGCGCTGGCTGTGGAGGGCGCCTCCGCCGGTGCGCGTCAGGCCGCTGAGAAAGGATTGAAGGAATCGTTTACCAAGAGAAAAGTAGGGAGCCGGCCGCGGGCGGGCGCCTACTCAAAACAGCAAAGGAGCAATGTGATGGCGAAAGAATGTTACGAAGGTCATACTCGCTGTCGTTTGCGCCGCCGCGGCTTTCGCCCAGGCGCAGCAACCGAAGCCGAAATCGCAAAAAGAAGTCGATGCGCTGATGGCGGTGCAAAACGCAACGGACCCGAAGGCCCGGATCGCCGCAATCGACAACGTTCTCACCAAATTCGCCGATACCGAGTTCAAACCGGGTCTGCTGATGATGGAAGCCGCCATGTACCAGCAGTTGAACGATTACGACAATATGATCGTCTACGGCGAACGCGCTCTTGAAGCAGACCCGAAGAGCTACCAGGCCATGCTGATTCTGGGCAATGCGTACGCCGTTCGTACCAAGGAGTTCGATCTCGACAAAGAAGACAAGCTGGGCAAAGCCGAGGGATACGCGAACAAGGCGCTGGAGGCTTTGAAGACCGCCGAGAAGCCGCGCCCCGATTTGAGCGACGAGCAGTGGCAACAGGGCAAGAAGCAGCTGATCTCCCAGGCTCATGAGATCCTCGGCACATCTGCAATGGCTCGAAAGAAATACGACGTCGCCGTAACTGAGTACAAGGCGGCGGCGGATGCGGCCAGCCCCGCTGATCCGGCCACCTTGGTCCGTTTGGCGGCCGCGTATGACTCAGCGGGCAAGCCCGACGAAGCTCTGCCGCTGATCGAGAAGGTGATGAACACGCCCGGATGTTCATCCTCAAATCAAATCGGTGGCGCAGGCCGAGCGTGTGCGTGCGACGCAACTGAAGAACAAGGGCGCTGCTCCTGCTCCCGGGGCGAAGCCGCCGAGTCCGGGTGCTGCGCCTACGCCCACTCCGACGCCCACGACGCCAACACCGACGCCTACTCCTGCGCCTACGCCACGATAGATGGCCGCGGACCTTGCGGTTCTCGAAGCGGCTCTTGGATACGAGTTCCGCAACCGGGAACCACTCATCCGGGCGCTGACCCACAAATCGCGCGCCTACGAGCAAGCGCTGCCAGGCGACAGCGTAGCCGACAACGAGCGGCTGGAGTTTCTGGGCGATGCCGTTCTCGGCTTTGTGGTGACGGATCTCCTGCTTCTACATTTTCCCTTTTACCGGGAGGGCGAACTCACGAAATTGCGGGCGCAATTGGTGAGTGAAACGCACCTACACGAAGTCGCGCAGGCATTATGCCTAGGCGATTTTCTGCTATTGGGTCGCGGCGAGGAAATGAGCGGCGGGAGAGCCAAGAAAGCGCTACTCGCCGATGCTCTCGAGGCTATACTCGCGGCGGTGTATCTGGACGGCGGAGTTGAACCAGCGAGGGATATCATCGAACGGCACGTCATCGGGGATGCTGCGGCGCTGGACATCGCTATCCCAGGCGTGAACGATTATAAGAGCGCCTTGCAGAACCTGGCACAGAGCCGGCGTTTGCCTCAGCCCCGCTATACGATCGTGCAATCGGACGGTCCCGAGCATGCCAAGATTTTCACTGTCGAGGCCCGCGTAGGGGCCGCTTGGGTAAGCAAGGCGGAGGGTTCTTCGAAGAAGCTGGCGTCGCAGCGGGCCGCCCGCATGATCCTGGAACAGCTTGAAACAGCTGTCGAATGACCGCGCAAATGCGCACCGTCCCCATCATCTCCTCGGCCGTCCTCGTCTTCATCGCGGCACTGACATCCCTCGACGCTCAACCTAACGACCGGTTGGCGTGGTGGCGGGAGGCTCGCTTCGGCAAGTTCATCCATTGGGGACTGTATTCCATACCCGCCGGAGAATGGGACGGCAGGGAGGTAGAAGGCATCGGCGAATGGATCATGCACCGGGCCAGGATTCCGGTCGCCGAATATGAGCGCCTCGCCAAGAAGTTCAATCCGATCAAGTTTGACGCGGAGGAATTCGCCCGGATTGCGGAAGATGCCGGCCAGAAATACATGGTGACCACCGCCAAACATCACGACGGTTTCGCCATGTTCCGCACCCAAGCCTCCAATTACAACATCGTGGACGCGACGCCGTTTGGCCGGGACTCCATGAAGGAATTGGCCGAGGCCTGCCACCGTCAGCATATCCGCTTTGGGTTTTACTATTCGCAAACGCAGGACTGGCACGATCCGAATGGCGACGGTAATACATGGGACTACGATGAATCGAAGAAAGACTTTGCAACCTACTTCGAGAATCTGGTCAAGCCCCAGGTTCGCGAACTGCTAACGCAGTACGGACCCATTGCCCTGATCTGGTTCGGTACCCCCAACAATATCACCGAGAAGCAGAGCGCCGAACTCGTGGACCTGGTGCATACGCTGCAGCCAGCGTGCCTCGTCGATGGACGCATAGGCCACGGCAAAGGCGACTACCACAGCATGGGCGATAACGAAATTCCGGCAAAGGTCCTGGACTACGACTGGGAAACCCCCGTTACTTTGAACGACACCTGGGGGTTCAAAGACAACGACCACAATTGGAAGTCGGCCCAGACCCTGATCCGGCAGCTGGTGGAAGTCGTGAGCAAGAACGGAAACTATCTGCTGAACGTCGGACCCACCGCCAAAGGGGTAATCCCCAAGACTAGCGTCGAGCGACTGCACACAGTCGGCGATTGGTTGCGGGTCAACGGGGAAGCCGTGTACGGGGCCAAGGCGAGCCCGTATCCATACGATTTCGATTGGGGTGCCATTACATCCAAGCCCGGCAAACTCTACTTGATTTTTTTTAGATGGCCGAAATCCGAGTTCGTGGTCTACGGATCGAAAAGCAAGGTTCGTTCTGCACGGTTACTGTCTGGAGGAGCGAACCTGGACGTGCACCAGGACTTCGATCCGGCAACCGGGCTACACCGGGTGCGGATCGCAGTGCCCTTCAGGGCTCCGGATCCGCGCGTATCCGTGATTGCGCTGGATATCGACGGTTATCCAATGGTTATATGTGGTGCTTGTTCCAGCGCGGCGCCGCAGCGTCAAGGTCGGAATCCTGGCCGCGTTCCAGGGCAGCTGCCAGCACGTGGTAATAATCCAGTGAGATTCGCCCGGATCTTGCCGCACCATGTCAGGCAGTAGCGATGCAAACCTGCCCTGGCTCAATCGCGCTGTTGTCCAACAGCATCCAGATTCGCGCGGCACTCCGGCCAATATTTCGGGAGATTGGCTGGCGGGTACGGGAGGCACGAGCTGTCTCGGAACTCCCGCAACTGCTCACGCAGGACCCGAACGCTGTCATCCTGACCGAGCATTCCCTTCCCGATGGAGGGTGGGCCGATGTCCTCGCAATCGCCCTCGTCATGTGCCCACAAGCCCGGGTGGTTGTAACGGGAAAGCTAGCGGACGAGGCCTTGTGGGCCGAGGTCTTAAACCAAGGCGGATTCGATGTGCTGGCACAACCCCTGGACCGTAGTGAGGTGATCCGCGTCATGACCTCGGCCTGGCTGCACTCGCACCCACAGTTTAAGCGTGCGGCAGTGTGAGATCGCAGCTCGGCACGTACCCGCCGCGCACCTGTGCCACGTCAGCTACACTGTCGCTTTTTCTAGTCGCAGAAAACGTATCGCGCGGCCCGGCGGGACGTCTAAGTGTTTGGTGGATAGTGAAAGCTGGTTTGACGGAAGGCTCACAAAGCGGGTGTTATACTCAGGTTTTAGCCGGAATAGAGGGCGTAACATGGCGAAGCTGAAGTGCAGTTGCTTCTTGGTTGGCCTACTGTTGGCGATTTTCAGTGCCTCAGGATTCGCCGAAGATAACCCCAAGCCCAACAGCAGCAAGTCAGCGGCCACTTCTGGACCAGATCCGCGCGTATCCATAGAGCCGCGGCTCCGCACCCCGAAGACTACAGACGCAGATCCTTCGGACCGGCGGCCAAATCTCCGCATCGACTCGACGCTGGTGCTCATTCCGGTTTCCGTGACGGACCCGATGAATCGCTTCGTGACAGGCCTGGAGCGGGAGCACTTCCGGGTATTTGAGGACAAGGTAGAGCAGGAGATCAAACAATTCTCAAGCGAGGACGCTCCGCTCTCGGTCGGCATCGTCTTCGACACCAGCGGAAGTATGGGCAGCAAGCTGCTAAAGTCCCGCCAGGCCGTTTCGCAGTTTTTCAAGACCGCGAATCCGGAGGACGAGTTTTTCCTGGTGCAGTTCAACGACCGGCCTAGCCTGGCCGTTCCATTCACGCGGAATATCGAGGAAATTCAGAGTACCTTGACGTTTACGCAGTCCAAGGGCCGGACGGCGCTCCTGGACGGTGTGTACCTGGCGATGAATCAGATGAAGAAGGCTCACAATCCTCGGAAGGCGCTGATCGTCATTTCAGACGGCGGCGACAACAGCAGCCGCTACACCGAAAGTGAAATCAAGAACGCGGTGCGCGAGGCAGACGTCCAGATTTATGCGATTGGTATCTTTGAGCCTATGGGGTCGCGCGGGCGGACGGCGGAAGAGATGTCCGGTCCCGGTCTGCTCTCGGAGATCGCGGAGCAAACTGGCGGGCGTCACTTTCCGGTGGACAACCTCAACGAACTGCCCGATATCGCGGCCAAGATCGGCATCGAGTTACGTAACCAATACGTTCTTGGATACAGTCCCAAGAATGTGGAACGGGATGGGAAGTATCGCCGCGTGAGCGTAAAGCTGGCTCAGCCGCGTGGGCTTCCGCCGCTCAAGGCCTTTTTCCGGTTGGGTTATTATGCACCGACTCATTAGCCCTGTGCTGCTTTCAGCGGCAGCGGCTCTGTTCGCCCAAACGTCCGGCGACGATGCAGTTTTCCGCACGGACACCCATCTTGTAGTGTTACACGCCAGCGTCGTGGACAAGAGCGGGAAACTGGTTACAAATCTCGGCCAGAACGCATTCAAAGTCTACGAAAATGGATCCGAGCAAACCATCAAGGTTTTCCGGCGTGAAGACGTCCCCGTCTCGTTGGGCATCTTGATCGACGATAGCGGCAGCATGCGTGAGAAGCGGGCCAAAGTGGGCGCGGCAGCGCTTGCTTTAGTGAAAGCGTCGAACCCGCAGGACGAAGTATTTATCGTCAACTTCAACGATGAAGCCTATCTCGATGTGCCCTTCACCAACGATATCCAAAAGCTGCAAGAAGGACTGCAGAAGATCGATTCTCGCGGCGGCACCGCCATGCGCGACGCCATCAGCATGTCCATCGATTACCTGAAAGACAAAGGAAAGAAGGACAAAAAGGTGATTCTGGTAGTCACCGATGGGAACGACACAGCCAGCCTGGAGACGCTGGAAAAACTGGTCCAGAAAGCCCGGCAAAGTGAGATTCTCATCTATGCGATCGGGATTCTGGGTGAGGAAGAACCCCGCGAGAGTAAGAAGGCGCAGCGTGCTCTGAAAGCCTTAACGGAAGCCTCCGGCGGCATGGTTTATTATCCGAAGCTGTTGCCTGAGGTCGAGAAACTTTCATTGGACGTGGCGCAAGAGATCCGGAATCAGTACACCATCGCCTACTCGCCCTCCATTCAAGCTCTAGACGGCAGTTTCCGGCAGATCAAGGTTACGGTGAATGGACCTGGGCGGCCGAGTGTCCGCACCCGCAACGGCTACTACGCTACGCCCGATCGCCCCAAGCATGCAAGCTTGTCGGAAGCCAGACCTGCCGGCCCACAAACGCAATAGTGTTGCACTTCCTGTGGACGTCGACGCGCGGCTACCGCCTGCGTCCCTGGGCAAGCCCATATCTCCGATGGCGCATGGAGACGTACTGGGGAGTGCACGCGGATTCTATGACCAGCCGCGAATTTTCGGCGTTGGTTTGGGCCCGCCGCGCTGACCTGTGGCGGTTTCTGCTCTGGGCGGAGAGAATGCGGCAGTAGTGCAGTCAGCTCCTTGCTCCTCCACGCAGACTGTACCGCAGCGACGAGGAACAACAACGCGTACTCAGGTAGACCTGTAACCTCATGCGGCGAGGAGGAGTATCCTGCGCTGATTCATCGCGTCATCCCGGTTCAGAAGGGCAATAAGCCGTCCGATCGAAACGCGGTCAGCGGTGTAACGCCTGCATGTACGTAATCACACTTTCTCTGACATCTTGCTCGGCTGCGCCGGTGAACACCGAAGTCTTGGGTTCATAGCCGCCCTCCTCGAAGGCAGCCTTGGTGGGCAAGTAGCCGATCCACCCGTTCGTGTAACCGAAGAAGAACGTATGCGTGAACGGGGATTGATCTCGAACCGCAGTCTCGATCTCGCAGAACATCTCTACCGGGGCCGACCAGATCAGAGTGTCATTGATGCGCAGGAATCTCACGGGAAGGCGAACCAGGGTCGAGTTTCCGTCCACTCGAGTATACGAAGAGAGTTCGGCCGGCCAGTCCAGACCTTCCTTGCGCGGTGTCTCGATGATCTTTTCTCCGGTGTGCAGGGTGACATCGGCGGAGGAACGACCCATATCTTTCAGGGCCGCCATCACGCGGTCACCAAGGAGCACATTGAACTGTGACAGATGTCCGCTTTTCGGATTCGGATAGCCGCTGTAGATAGGCGCCATATTCCCGGCTGCACCGTTTACGTACAGAACCGGTGCGGCGGTCTTCTGCTCGACATAGGCGGCAACGGTGCCGGGAGCATCGCCGCTGATTTCCAGATTGGCCCCACTCATCACGGTCCCGTGCATGGCATAGTTCACAATCGTCGCGATGGGCGAGCCATCCAGCCCTTCGAGCTTGAGCAGTCCAATCTGCCGGTCCGCCGGACCATCGGGGTTGAGGCCCAGGGAGATCTTTCCGTCAACATCTTTAGCACGCCGGTTGATGTTAGCAAAAGATATCCCGGTTCCCGCAGCGATGCGGGCGGGCCTGAGTTTGGACCTGGCGTCCTTTGCGCCCTGAACTAGCGCATTCACCACGAGGGCCGTGTAATCCCGGCTCCATTCATGGTCGGAACGACCTAAAAGAGTTTTGTAGATTTCAGGTGGGCCGATTTCCGGAGCCGCATGCGAATGGTTGACACTCCACCAGACATTCTGAGCTGAAGCGCCGATCTCGGTCTTCAATCGCTCGACAACCTCGTTGTAGACACTTGGAGAAAATAGACAAAGATCGCTGGCGATGAGATAGAACTGCGTCGTACCGTCGTCCATGGCAACCACGCGGTGATAGATGTTGTCATGGACACCCGTAGACTGGCGCGCCGCATAGCCCATCAACCACTGTGAATCTTTAGGAGTGATGTCTACCTTGGAAGCCGCAGCACGAAAACTTGCGGCGCACAGGGGCAATGCAGCCAGGAATATTCCAGTGCTAATGATGCGGATCACAAGATGTCCTTAAAAGATCAATTTCAGTCCGAGTTGCACGTCACGCGGCTCGCCAGCCGACAGAATCTGTCCCGCGTTGGCCGCCTGAATGTTGGTTACAGGATTGGCAAACGCAGGCGTATTGGTGAGATTAAAAAACTCACCGCGGACCTGCAGACGTAAACGCTCCCGAATCGAAAAGTTTCGCGTCAGAACAGCGTCCCAGTTGAAGAATCCAGGGCCGTACAGAATATTGCGACCGCTATTTCCGTAGGTGTACAGCGCAGGCACCTGAAAGGCGCTCGTATCGAACCAGCGGTAGATGCTGCGATCCGAAAGAACGCCCGAGGCCAACCGATTTGGCCGCAGACTCGTTCCCGTATTGGCCTGGTCCGTGGAGATCGAAGGCGAAAACGGCAGGCCCGATTGCACTACAAAGATGGTTCCTAGCTCCCAACCACCGGCGATACTCGATACCCAGCGATTATGAGCATGGGTAAACGGAAGCGCGTAGTTCAAGCTGGTTACCGACCGATGCTTTACGTTATAGTCGGACACTCCCTTTTCTCCATTATTGTTGTTGGGATCCTGCGACGAGAACCCCTGCACGTCGCTGCTGAGGTTGTCGATGGACTTAGCGAAGGCGTAGGAACTCAGAAACGAGAGTCCGTGCCAATAGCGCACCTCCGCCTTGAGTTGGAGCGCGTTGTAAGAGGAATACCCGCTGTCTTCAACATAAGTTCCCGAGGCGAATAGCGGCCAGAGTCGCCGGCCTTGAATAGCGCCAGGACCCGGCGGCGGAACATTGATGGGTCGCGAAAATTCAATTTTCGTTCCCTTGCTTCCAACCCACCCGGCGGTTAGAGAAACGTTGTGAATCGCCTTCTGCACGGTGAAGTTACATTGTTGGAAGTACGGATCCGCCATGTGGGGATCGATCTGAAAGAACGAGAGGGGCACGAGGTTCAGCCCTTGTTGAACTGGCGCGAACATGTTGGCGAGCGTCTTCGTCGGAACCGGCTGGGTATTAAAGTTCGACAACTCGTCCGCGAGAAAAGGCGGGTTTACGATTCCCGTGCTCTCCGACCGGTTGCCCTCAATCAGGCCGTAAAAGATGCCGTAACCGGCGCGGATGACAAACTCGTGTCCCAAGCGCCAGGCCAAGCCAAATCGCGGGGCGAAATTGTTCTTATCCAGATAGCGCAGCGATGGTCCCAGGCCCACCTTACTGGAAGGCACGATATACTGTGCGAATAGTGGATAAAGAAAGGGCCCGACCTGCTGGCCGTTGTAGTTGATATTCCCGTTACTGTCGCTGGCCACCACAATCCGCTGCAATACGGGGTCCGTAGAGGCCATCTGATTGTGCAGAACGGTAGGCGGATGGTTCAACTCATAGCGCAGCCCGAGATTCAGCGTCAGAGCCGGCAGGAGCTTCCAATCGTCCTGAACGAACATGTGTTCGTTTCGCATGGGGGCTATGCCAAACTCATTCCGTGGGAACGTTCGCTGGCCCTGATAAGGCAGCCCGAGAAGGAAATCGGCAAAGGAGTTACCGGTATATGTGCCATTAAAGGTGAAGGCGCCGCGGGAGCGAGCCGCATTCACCGTGGCCGTACTGTAGTTCCGCGCGAGGCCACCGAACTTGAATCCGTGAGCGCCGCGGATCAGCGTGATGGTCTCATCGATCTCATATTTGTTATCGCGAAACAGAATAGGGACGAACGCATTCCCGTTGAAGCCGAGGTAACCGGTAAAGCTGAGGGCCGGAAAACCCGGAAACGCACCGCTCTGATCGACAAATCCGCCGATCCCGGATTGAACCGTATAGTTCGTGCCAAGTCCCTGGGCGGCGTTGTTCTCGCGTGTTCGGACATAGGTGAGGCGGAGTTCATTCAGAGTCGCCGGGCCAAACGAGTGCGTTTCGCTCAGCGCCGCCATCTGCCGCCGCACGCTCTGCGTGACTCCGCCATTTGCGGGAAACTGTCCGGGCGAGTAGTTGAGAACTTGATTGAAGGAATACGATCCGGTCAGAGCGTCGGCCGTCGAAAAACGGTGGTCGACGCGGATATCGAATTTGTCCACCGTGTTCTGCAGCAGTCGGCGCGAAGTTGTAAGTCCCCTGAGCGGTGTTCGGCGACGGATAGAACGGCAGAAAAAACGTCAGCTTGTGGCGAGAGCCGGTCGGCGGGTATGACGTTACCGGGAAATGGCAGGCCCGTTAGCGGATCTTTGATGTTTGTGCGCAGCGCCGAAAAATCGCCGTTGCGCTGCGCGGCGGTTGGGACAAGGATTGTTAAAAGTCTGAGCACGCCTAACTCGCGTTCCTTCGTAGTCGCCGAAGATAAATGTCTTATCCTTGCCGTGGTAGACACCAGGAATGTACACCGGCCCACCCAGCGTGAACCCGAACTGATTCTGCTTCACGGCGGGACGAACGCCGGTGGTGTTGAAGAAATTGCGTGCATCCAGCACCTGATTTCGCAGGAACTCGAACAACGTTCCATGCAGCTGGTTCGTTCCGGACCGCAAGGAAGCGTTGATCACGGCCGTGCCTTGCCCATACTCAGCCGAGAACGCGTTGGACTGCACCGAGAACTCCTGAATCGCGTCAACCGAGGGGACAATGGAAGCCACGTCGAAGTACTGGCTGGACACATTTGCGCCGTCAATCATGAAGACGGTTTTGCTGGTACGGGAACCGTTAATGCTGAGCGCCGGCGCCTGCATGGCAGAGTTTGATTCCGCGGCTGATCGCGCCCGGCGTCAAGGTGGCAAGCTGCGTGAAATCACGGCCGTTCAAAGGCAAGTCCACGATCTTCTGCGACGTGATCACCTGCTCAACCGTCGCCTTCTCGCTCGCGAGCATCGGCGCATCGGCGCTTGACCGTGAGCTCTCTTTCACTTCTCCGACAGTCAGGCCAAGATCGATGCGCGCAACCTGTGCGACATCGATCTTGATGGCGGCACGTGTCGTGGTCGTACGAAACCCCGGCTTGCGTACGACGAGGTCATAGTTGCCCGGATTCAGACTGGGCAGAGTGTAATAGCCCTGGTTGTTGGTGACTGTTTCCGTTCTTGATATCCGTATCGACGTTTCGAGCAGTAATGGCGGCGCCCGGAACCGCAGCGCCATTCGGGTCGGTGATCAGACCTGTGATCTCGCGCTGTTTGGGCGAGCGCGCTCAGGCTTAAGATCAGAGGCGGCACGAGAATACTGCGGAGACCTTGCACGTCAGTCGTCATGATCTCGTCCAGTAATTAATTACTGATTTCTCTTCAGGAACTCCAGGAGCCCAGCCATTTGCTTTACGGTGACTTGCTTTTCAAGGTCGGCAGGCATGGCCGACAGGTTAGTCACATACATGCTCTTGATATCTGCGCGCTGAATTACGTCTTCCTTGCCGTCCTCATGTTTCAACGTGATTGTGGTCGGCGTTTGAGGGCCGATGACGCCATCGTAATTTCCGCCCGCGTTCGTTTCCACCACGTAGGATTCATAACCCTGTGCGATGGACTTGCTGGGAATCAGAATGTTCGTTAGCAGCGCCTGTTTGGGTTGATTTCGAACCGTGCCCAAGTCCGGGACCGACGTCGTGTCCAACTCCGTTTAAGCGGTGGCATTTCGAGCAGATGGTTTCGAACACGTGCTTGCCGTCGGCCATATCGCCCTTCATGTCGATCGCGGCCTGATACTTGTTCACCACGGCTTCCCGCTCCTTCGGCGTCTGTTCGAGAATCGGCCTGGCGGCGTCGCGTATGGAAGGATCCGGGTTCATAATCAGCCGAAGTTTCTGCCGGAACGAAAGGGTCCACGGCTGTACGTCTCCGGTCTTCAGCGCGGCCAGCAGAATTTTTTGGCGCGGCGGATCTGCGATCAGCGCGTCCGCCGCCGCGGTTCTGGTGGCCGTGGTAAGATTGCGCCATTGCTGGATGAGATACGCAGCGGCATCCTCGCCGGGTGACGCGTCCATAAGCCCGAACGGCGGCGACCTGAACCGGTTCGGGTTGATGTGGATCGATCAGCGATTTGAATTCGTCAGCGTGGGATTCCGGTCTGACTAAGCGAGCAACCCGATCGAGTCGGCGCGCAGTTCAGCCTCCGCGTGCGAGTCGCGAGCCACCGCGTCCGCACGCGTAAGCGCCTTTGCCGCTGCCGAACTGGATGGGATGCCCGGCATTCTCGAGATTTCGTAATGCGGCGCGCCGGACCGCGGGATCGTCACTCTCAAAGAGCGCGAGGACCATTTCTTTGGCTCGCGGGGAGAGCGTTCCGCGCTTCGCCCGAAGGCCCTGGTTGAGTCCTTCCAGAGTGGCGGCCCGTACCGCGCCGATCTGTTCGCCTTTGGCAGCCGCGATCTTGGTCAAGACAGCTTCGATCTCGGGCGGCTTTTTGCCGCGAAGCAATGATCCCGGAGATGTTGCGGTAGAGCGTAAGGCGGCCCGGCGACGGCGTTCCATGCAGCGCGAGCGCCTTCTCGAACAGCCGGGGAGCGTCCGCCGAGTCTGCGCTTAGCGCGGCAATCTGGAGCCACTTGTCGTCAACATCCCGGAACAGTATGCGATCGCGGGCTTCCTGCGAAGCGGGCGTCTTCAGGTTGCCCAATGTCAGGACCACTTGATACCGCACACGGGCGGCGGCGTCGTCGGCCATGGCCAAGATCCGCTGCGCGATCTTCAGGGTTTGCCGCCAGCCTCTGCTCGGCGAGGATCAGCGCGTTCTCGCGCACGCCCGGCTCGGCATCCCCAACGCCTTTTCAATCAGGGCGTCGTCCAGTTTGCCCAATCCATCCAGAGTCCACAGAGCATGGACGCGGCCCTGAGGTGAAGACGTAGTGTTGAAGAGGTCCATGATGGCCGGCGCCACTTGAACGGCGTGCCGATCCACCAGGAGCCGCTGCGCCGTTACGCCGCCACCAGATAATCGGATTCTCGAGTTGTTTCACCAACTCGGCATCCGAGGCCGAACCGAGGTGGACGGGGGTCAACTTACCAACGCCTTTGTCCGGGACTATGCGATAAATGCGGCCGAATTCAACGCCTTTGTACAGGTCGGGAGAGTTGTATGTGTCGCTGGACATCCACTCGGGATGTTCGATAACCATGCGGTAGTAATCCAGCAGGTACATGGCGCCATCCGGCCCGATGGTCATATTGACCGGACGGAACCAGGCGTCGGTCGAGGCCAGGAATTCCGAGTTCTCCTGACCGCGCTTGGCCAGGAAGAGAGATCCGTTGTCCGAAAGGGCGTCCTGGTGAACGATGTTATGGACGGGTTCGGCGGTGAACGTCGCCCCACGGTAAAAAGTGATTCCGCACGCCGACGTGAATTCGCCGACACCGCTCAACATTTCGAAACGAGGATGTTCGGTAATCGGAAAGACCTTGGCTGCGGCGCCATGGTCCGAGATATCTTCGACGGCGTTCGCTACGGGCAAGTCGCGGTTGCGGTTGAGATAGCGCTCAGCAATCGCCTCCATGCGCACGTGATTCGAATTGCTTACGAGAAAATGGCGGCCGTAGTCGTCAAAACTGTGGCCGAACTGCGAGCTGCTGGATAAAGCTTCGAGCTGGCCGGTATCGGGCCGAAAGCGAATGTTATGCCCGGGCCGTGGTAAGGAAGGCCCACCCTCGCGGTCGGCGTATTTGACATCGGACCCGGGATCGCCGAACTCCTTTTTGAAAACGACTGCTGTGGCCGGATGCTCGTGGGCGATATAGATCCAATTGTCGAGACCATACACCAGACCGTTGGCGGTGTGCTGCGGATTCGTAAACGGAAACCCGGTCAGGACGCGCGTTTTGATATCGGCTTTGCCGTCGCCGTCGGTGTCTTCGAAATACCATACATCCGGCGCGTCGGTGACTAGGATCCCTTTCTTCCAGCGCATCACGCCGGTTGGCAACACCAGACCGTCGGCGAAAACCGTGACTTTGTCGGGAATGCCGTCGCCATTCGTATCGCTTAGCATTTTCACGCGTCCCACTTTCCCTTTCACGTTGAGCGGGTAAGCGCGGTCTTCGACGACATAGATGTTCCCGTTTTCATCGAAGTCCATCGATACCGGAGAAACCACATTGGGTTCCGACGTAAACGTCTCAATGTGATATCCGGGAATGATTTTCAACGTCTTGAGCGCATCTTTAGGCGCATACGGAGGCCCCGACTTACGGGCGCAGCCACCGGCTAGAAGCAGCGTGATAATGAGGCAACAATATTTCATGTAGAACCTGTGCCAACGCACAGACGTCAGCCCTCCTCAGGAGGTCAGAACATCAATCTTAACGCCATCTGAGCGGTCCGCGGATTCGGGACGGCGAATCGGCAGCGCCACACACGAACATGTTACGTTGGTGGGTTCTGCTCGGGGCAAATGTTCACTGGTCCATGGCTCCCGGCAGGTATTTCAGCTGATGCGGCTGCGTATGACGCGCAGTTCATGTACACGCTGATCGCCGCCGGTATCATCTTTGCCGCTTCTCAGACCGCACTCATTGCCGTTGTGTGGAGGTTTCGCGCGAGTAAGAATAAGGACGCAACCGACCTGGCCGGCGTCGAGGGGAATCGCCGCCTGGAAACCGTCTGGACTACCGCGACAGCGATTCTGTTTCTGGGACTGCTCGCGTTGGGCGGTCGGGTCTGGGCGACCGTGCAGTTCACCCCACCTGCTCCCGATGCGGAGACCATCGAAGTGCTGGCCAAACAGTTTGCCTGGAATTTCCGGTACGCCGGCCCCGACGGGCGCTTCGGTCGGACCGATGTGCGGCTGATCAACGATCAGCAGGAAATCCCTTCGGGCTTGACCCGAGCGATTCCGGCGGCAAGGATGATATCGTGAGCGCTTCGCTACGTGTCCCGGCCGGCCAACCGGTCAAGCTTGTGCTCAACTCAGTGGACGTGATTCACAGCCTCTTCGTTCGCGAACTTCGCCTCAAGCAAGACTTGGTGCCTGGCATGCGTATCCCGCTGTCTTTCACCGCTACGGTACCGGGCACCTATGAAATTCCGTGCGCTGAGCTGTGCGGGCTCGGTCACGCTCAAATGCGCGCCACCATGCTGGTTCTGCCGCGTGATGAGTACGACCGTTGGAAACGGGGGCAAGCGCAGTAAAGTGGCCCCGCTTACTTCGAGACGATCGACAGTTCCTCTGAGGCGTCGCGGATGGAGAGCTGCGATATTCACCACCGATCACAGGACCGTAGGCCTTCAGTACTTCTGGCTTTCATTGGTCGCGGTAGTGATCGGCCTGGCGTTGTCGGTGCTGATGCGATTCCACTTGGTCAATCCCTTCGCGAAAGTCGGACTACTCGAGCGATTGTGGCCGGACTCGGCGTCGGGCGGAGTGATCAAGCCGGAACTTTATCTTTCGCTCATGACCATGCATGGGACCATCATGGTCTTCTTCGTGTTATCCATAGCGCCTCAGAGCGCGTTTGGTAATTACTTTCTGCCCCTGCAGATTGGCACCCGGCGCATGGCTTTCCCCCTCCTCAGCAGTCTGTCGTTCTGGCTGACCGCTCTCTCATTTGTTGTGTTGCTCGCCGCCTTCGTGATACCTGGCGGACCGCCGCTCGCCGGCTGGACTGCATATCCGCCATTGAGCGCGGTAGGAGCAGTTTCCGGTCCGGGCCAAGGTTCAGGGCAAACACTCTGGCTCATAAGCATCGGGATCTTCTGCATTGCCGCCACAATGGGCGCCGTTAGCATCATCGCCACCACGCTCGATCTTCGCCGGCCTGGTCTGCGGATGATGCAAATGCCGCTGACCTGCTGGAACTGGTTCGTCACCGCGATACTGAGTCTGCTTGGATTCCCGGTTCTGTTCGCGGCGGCGATCTTGCTGCTGCTGGATCGCAGCGCCGGCACCAGCTTTTTCGTTCCCGCCAATCTGCCATCAACGATCAGCCAATTCCGCATCACGGCGGTTCGCCGCTGTTATGGCAGCACCTCTTCTGGTTCTTTGGCCATCCCGAGGTTTACATTGCGATCCTGCCGGGCATGGGGCTGATCTCGGAATTGCTGTCCACATTTGCGCGCAAACCGATCTTTGGGCGGCAAGCCATGATCGTCGCCACCTTCGCCATTGGCTTTCTCGGACTGCTGGTGTGGGGACACCACATGTTCACCAGCGGCATGAGCCCGTACTCCTCCATCGGCTTCTCTGTCCTGTCGATGACCATCGCGGTCCCGTCCGCGGTGAAGACCTTCAACTGGCTTGGGACGTTATGGGGCGGGCGCGTCCAATTGACCACAGCCATGCTGTTCGCGCTCGGGTTTATTTCAGTGTTCGTGACGGGCGGCCTGAGCGGGATCTTCCTTGGCCAGCCGGTGCTGGATCTCTACTTTCACGACACGTATTTCGTGGTGGCTCACTTCCATTTGATCATGGGCGTCGCCGCGATTTTCGGAATCTTTGCAGGCGTATTCTATTGGTTCCCGCTCATGTTCGGGCGGATGATGAACGAGACGCTCGGCAAGATTCATTTCGCCGCGACTTTCGTCGGGAGTATACGCGCTTTTCCTGCCGATGCACCTCGCCGGAATCGCTGGAAATCCGAGGCGGTACGCGGATTTCACCAACTTCGAGTTTCTCGCCGCGTTGATCCCGCTGCATCAGTGGATGACGTGGGCCGCGTATTTCACGGCGGCGGCCCAGGTGGTGTTTCTCGGAAACCTGTTCTGGAGCATTCGAAGCGGCGCGGCCGCGCCTTCCAACCCATGGTCCGCGAAGACGCTGGAGTGGACAGATGCTCGAGACTGATCGCCAGGTGGATGCAACCGGGCAGATACGGGCGATGCCGCCGGCCGCCGGCGCAGCCTCCTCGACAGGTCTGATCGCGGGTCTCGCTGCGGTCACCATGCTGTTTGCCGCATTCTCCAGCGCATACATCGTGCGGCGAGGACTTTCCAGCGACTGGCGTCCATTGGACCTGCCCCACAACATTTGGGTTAGCCCGTTGGCAGTGGTTCTGGGAGCAGCCGCGCTGATGTGGGGTCACCGGCGCAGCGCGATCATCTTTGGCGTCATCGGAGGCCTCGCCATTGTGGAAAGCTGGAGGGAACTCGCCATGGCGGGAGTGTCGGCCGAGTCGAGCGCGAGGGCAGCTTTTTTCTATATCTTCAGCGGTGGCTTTCTGTTGTGCTTGATCTTGGGTATCATCGCACTGGTTAAGGGTGGGACACGCAGCACCAGCCTGTACTGGCGGTATCTTGCCGGGCTTTGGATGTGGCTGCTCTTGATTTTGGAGATCTGGCGATGATGTTCCTGTTTCTGCAGTGCGTAATGTGTTCTCGAGATGCGGCAGCCCAACAGATCGAGCGAGCGCGAGTGTTGAACGAAGGCATCTTCCTGCTGGCCATACCGCCTGTTTGTATTCTTGCGGGCTTTGCGTATCTCGCTTATCGCCGGCGGTAAACCGAACATAGGAAAATTCATGTCATTTAACGGAAATCAAAGCGAACGATTTTCGAGGCGGGTGTTTGTTGGAGCGGCCTGTGCGGGACTGGCCCGTGGAGCCGAGCCTCTTGTCGACATCCACCAGCACACGAACTATCACCACCGGTCGGATGACCAACTGGTCGCGCATCAGCGCAAGATGGGGGCCACGCTTACGGTTCTGCTCCCGGCCGGTTCCAAGTTCGGGCTGGCCGCGGATTGCGGAGGCAACGACACCGTGGTCGCACTCGCAAAACAGTATCCGAAGGAGTATGTTTATTTCGCCAACGAACTCCCCGACATGCCGGAGACGAAGACCGTTCTCGAGAAATATCTCAACGCAGGCGCGATAGGAATCGGCGAGCAGAAATTTCACGTTGAATGCGACTCGCCCGCCATGCAACTCGTGTTCGATATAGCCAAGGCGCATCGCGTCCCGGTGCTGATGCACTTCCAGCACAACACCTACAACATGGGGATCGAACGCTTCCATAAAATGGTGGAAAAATACCCCGATGTGGCCTTCATCGGACACGCTCAGACCTGGTGGGGGAACATCGACAAGAACCATGTTCAGACCGTGATGTACCCGAAGGGGCCCGTTACCCCCGGCGGCATCACGGACCGGCTCCTGTCGGATTACCCCAACGTCTATGGGGACCTCTCGGCAGGTTCCGGCCTGAACGCGTTTCTTCGGGATGAAGACAACGCCCGCGATTTCTTGAAGCGGCATCAGGACGAAGCTGCTGTTCGGAAGCGACTGCGAAGATGTGGACGGCGCCGGACCGAAGTGTATTGGCGCACAGCAGATCGCGACTGTCAGGCGGCTCGCACCCGATGCCGGCGCAGTACAGAAAATGCTGCACGACAACGCGGCACGGCTATTCAAGCTTCCACGGTAGCCGGTGCAATAATACGAGTTACACAATCATGAGTTCCTCACGCGAATTGCAGGCTTGGCTGAGCACCTTTCTCAAGGAGCATCACGCGGCGGCGGGCACCGTGCATGTCTTCGAAGATGGTGGTCTAAGGCTAGCCGCGGCAGTGAATATACCGTTGCCGGTTCAACAGGTGGTGTCGTGGGTTCCGAACGGTAAGGGCATGGCCGGGCTCGCGCTCCAGCGTAAGGAACCGGTGCAGACCTGTAACCTGCAGGAGGACCGCTCCGGTAACGTGAAGCCCGGCGCGAAAGCAGTTCACGCCCAAGCCGCCATTGCGCTTCCGGTAATGGATGGTACGGGCGGGGTTCGGGCCGTCGTGGGGCTTGCTTTTCAGGAAGAGCGGGAATTTACCAGCATCGAAATAGATATTTTCAACGCCTCTGCCTCGACCCTGCCTGCGTAATCTTTCGTCCGCCATCTGCCCTTACGCCCGGAGGGCAACCACAATTTGATACAGATGAAGGAGAGGACTGTTGTGAAAATCTGCACTACTGCTATTGCTTGCGGAATGGTCTCCGCGCTGCTACTCGCGAGCTGCGGGGGAACCAAGACGCAATCGGAAAACACTAAGCCTAAAGAGGAACCCACCAAAAGCGCCGCTGGCACGCCGTCCGGCGTTGATGAGGCAAATGCCGGGACCATCGCGGGCAAGGTAAGCTTCACCGGAAAAAAACCGGAGATGAAGGTGATCGACATGTCGGCAACGGCCGCATGTGCAAAAGAGCACAGCACGCCTCAAAAGTCGGAAGAGGTGGTAGTCAATGGGAACGACACTCTGAAGTACGTTTTCGTCTGGGTGAAGTCCGGTGTTCCGGAACGCTCGTGGACCGCTCCGACTTCTCCTGTAGTGCTCGACCAGATCGGCTGTATGTACGAGCCTCACGTGATTGGCGCGATGGTCAATCAGGATGTCAAGTTTGGCAACAGCGATTCCACCAACCACAATATCCATCCGCTGCCGCGCGTCAATACCGAGTGGAACCAGTCGGAGCCTCCCAAAACCTCGGATCTGGTCAAACGCTTTACCAAGCAGGAGGTGATGGTGCCGGTGAAGTGCAACATCCACCCCTGGATGCGGGCGTATATCGGCGTGGTCAGCCACCCCTTCTTCGCTGTCACCGGGGACGACGGCACGTTCAAGATTAAAGGCCTGCCCCCCGGGAAGTATACGGTCGAGGCCTGGCACGAAAGGTACGGACGAAAAGAGATGGAAGTGAACGTGGGGGCGAAAGAAGACAAGACTCTCGACTTCGCTTTCAGTTCGAAGTCATGAGTTTCAGAGCAGTCGCGTTCCTGCTTTCGCTTAGTCCAGTGTTTGCCCAGGTGACTACAGGTTCGATCTCGGGCTTTGTTTTCGATCCTTCCGGCCGTGCAATACCGGCAAGCTCGATAACTCTTTCCGACCGGCAGCACACGGTGCTCTCCCGGTCAACGAGTGACTCGGGCGGTTATTTCCGCGCCTCCGACCTTCCCGCGCGGGATTACGAAATTGAGGTGACGGCCCCGGGATTCTCTACGGTCAGCGCGAGCGTGCATGTCTCGGTGAACGCGGCGCAACGGGTTGATTTCCATTTACCCGTTGCCGGCGGTCAGGAATCCACCACGGTTCGCGTGAGGGTGAGCCCGCTTCAAACGGAGACATCCGACCTGGGCCAGTCGTTGGATCGAAGTACCATCGAGCGGCTGCCGCTCAATGAGCGCGATTTCCTGCGGCTCGCTTTGCTGACACCGGGCGTCGCGCCGCCGGTACAGGGATCGCAGCTATCGGCTCGGGGCGGCTTTGCCATGCACGTAAATGGCGGGCGGGAGGAGTTTAACAATTTCCTTCTGGATGGCGTGGATAATAACGATCCGGAGAACAATCGCTATAACCTGCAGCCGCCGGTGGATGCGATTCAGGAATTCAAGATCGCGACAAACAGCTACAGCGCCGAGTACGGGCGCAATGCCGCGGGTCAGGTGAACGTCATCACGCGCGGCGGGACCAACGAGTGGCACGGCTTCGGCTACGAATATCTGCGGAATCGAGTGCTGGATGCCCGCAATTTCTATGACGGTCGAGAGAAGCCGCAATACCTTCGTAATCAATTCGGGGGCGGTTTTGGCGGCCCCGTCAGGCAGAATCGGACGTACATCTTCGCGAATGCCGATGCATTGCGCGAACGGGCCGGACAGAGCCGTCTGGCTAGCGTGCCCTCCGCGGCCACTCGACAAGGAGATCTGTCGGACGCGGGCGTGACGCTGCGGGACCCGTTCACCGGGTCGCCGTTTCCGGGGAATCGTTTTCCCAGTTCACGCATTTCCCCCATCGCGCAACATGTGCTGGACCTCTTCCCTCTTCCTAATCGCTCCGGATCGACACTCAACTATCTGGCCCAGCCCATCCTGCGCAACGCCTATACGCTGTTCAACATCCGAGTCGATCACCGCCTGTCGGAAGTGGATCACCTTACCGTCAGGGACAGCTACGGAGGTCGTAGTCTCTTCGAACCGTTTGGGCAGGGCGCGACGAATGTACCTGGGTTCGGCGATTTCGTCGATGATGCCGGCCACAACGCGATGGTCCAGGAAGTTCATGCTTTCGGCCCTCGGGCTGTTAACACTCTGTTGCTCGGTTTGAACCTGGGTACGCGACGCGTTCTGCCGCAGAACTATCTCACCAATGTGAACCAGAACTGGGGAGTCAGCTACCTCCCTGGCCGCGCGATCGACTTCGGATACCCCTCCATCAGCGTCGCGGGCCTTTCCACGGTAGGCGACGTCGCTTCTATCCCCATTGATCGAGCGGTCACGACATATCAGGTCAACGACACGATTTCACTTTCGCGCGGAGCTCACAACATCAAGGCGGGCGCCGAAATCCGGAATGTCAGGTTGGATGGGCTTCTCGATGAACTCACGCGGGGATCGCTGTCGTTTTCGGGCGCATTGACCAACAGCGGCCTTGGCGACCTGCTGCTGGGATTGCCCTCATTCGGTATTCAGGCGCAAGCGGATAATCGCCAGAATCAGCGGACCACGGCATACGATGGCTTCGTCCAGGACGATTGGAAACTGCGGCGCAACCTGACGCTGAATCTCGGGGTTCGGTACGAATACAACACTCCGCCGACCGATCCGTCGAATCACATGTCGGTGTTCGATATGACTACAAAGCAGGTCAGGCAGGTGGGCAGCGACGGTGTCTCCCGGTCGGGTCTGCGTTCCGATCAAAACGCCCTGGCCCCGCGGATCGGGTTAGCGTGGAGCATAGCGGACAAGACGGTTGTTCGTGCCGGTTATGGATTGTTCTACGACGCCGGCATGCTGGTGGTGAACTCGGCGCTGTACTTCAACCCGCCATATTTCAACATTCGTGTCTTCTATCCGACCGCTACCTCGCTGCTGACTCTGAATAACCCGTTTCCGACAACCGGCGGCGTAACGCCTCCCGCGTCGCTCAGCACGTTGGCTCCCGACCTCACGACAGCGTACATGCAGGACTGGAACCTCAATGTGCAACGCGAACTATGGCGAGGAGGCACACTCAGCATCGCTTACGCCGGATCCAAGGGAACGCACCTGATCCGATCTTTAAACCTCAATCAGCCCTTCCCGGGACCCGGCTCACTAGCGCAGCGCAGACCCTATCCCGCCTTCGGCAACATCTCACTCATCGAGAGCGGCGGCAATTCCGAATACCATTCCCTGCAGGCGTCTTACCGGCATTCGCTGAGCCGGTCGATCACTTTGCTGGCGCTGTATACCTATTCCAAATCGATCGATGACACGTCAGGTTTCCTGGGCGACACTGCGGATGCAAATTATCCTCAGAATAGCCGGGATTACAGGGCAGAGCGCGCACTCTCCAGCTTCGACATGAAACACCGCGCGAGTGTCGCCTGGGTGTATACGTTGCCCGGCCGGCAGATTTGGATACGGAACACCGAGCTCCGAGGCATCGTGGCAGCTCAATCAGGGCAGCCGTTTACTCCCATTCTGCGCTTCGACAACAGCAACACCGGCAACTCCGGTTCCCCTTATGGCTCAGACCGGCCGAACGTTATCGGCAGTCCTCACCTTCCGCATCCACAGCCCACCGAATGGTTCAATACCGCCGCATTTGCCATTCCCCCGCAGTTTTCATTCGGCAACGCGGGACGCAACATCCTGGTTGGACCAAGACTGTTCACCCTGGATGTGAGTCTGGCAAGGCGCTTCGCGCTCCGAGAGGGGCTGTATCTGACGGCCGAAGCACAAGCCTTCAACGTGTCGAATCACACGAATTTCGCATTGCCCCAGGCGTTTGCCGATGAGCGGACAACGTTTGGACACATCCTGTCGGCTAACGCACCGAGGCAGGTTCAACTGGCATTACGGCTGACATTTTAAGCACGCAGCCGGTACCTGGGTGGACCCTGTGACGGGGCGGTGACAATGACGCGACCTGCCCTTGCTTGCACTTAACGAGATCAGCGCGCGTACGCACGAAGCAGTTCCCGCCAGCGGGCCTGCTATTTACGCCGGGGCTTCGCTTATTGACCGCGTGAGCGCCCCGTTCTCGGTTGACAGTCGGATCCGCCAGACGATATGCTCGTCCCAATTTGAGTCTCCTTCGAAATCCCCCGGTAATCGGCAGGCGCGAGTGGTTGAAGTCGCTTGCCGCTGCTCCAGCAATGCTCATCCAGACTGCTCCTGGGCAAGTCACGCCGTCCTGGAAGGCGGGAGTAGCCAAGATCGATATCACTCCACAGGTTCCCATCTGGATGGCTGGCTACGGAGCGCGCACCAAGCCTTCCGAGGGCGTCGTAGAGGATATATTTGCAAAGTGCCTGGCACTAGAGTTCGGCAGCGATGATGTAGCGGTGATCGTCACCTCCGACCTGCTCGGTTTTCCGCGCGACGTTGGAGATGCAATCGCCCGGGAATGCCACAGCCGGCATGGCCTGCGGCGCGAGCGCCTCATCCTCAACTCATCGCACACGCACAGCGGCCCAGTTGTTGGAGCCATGCTCAAGCCGGCCTACCCGGCTTTCACGAAGCAGCAGGAAGAAGCGATTTCACTATATACGCGCGAGCTGATCGAGAAGGTTGCGACAGGCGTCGGTCAGGCGATTGCTGATCTCGCTCCGGCAACTGTCTCTTTCGGCCAAACCCTGGCTGGTTTCGGAGTCAACCGGAGGCGCGTACGGCTGCGTAATCTGCCTGGTCCCGTTGATCAGGACGTTCCCATCCTAAGCGTGCGCGATTCCGCAGGAAAGCTACGGGCGGTTGTATTCGGGTATGCCTGTCATAACACCACACTGGGAAGTTACGAGATCAACGGTGATTGGGCCGGTTTCGCTCAGCGTCATCTCGAAACCCGCTATCCCGAAGCAACAGCCCTGTTCATGGAGGGATGCGGAGCCGATATCAATCCCTTGCCCAGGTATCAGGGCAACAACCCGGACCTGCTCCCGTATTCTGTCGAGCTGGCGCGCATGTACGGGACCATTTTGGCAGCCGCTGTGGACATTGCTCTTCACGAATCGATGCGGCCGCTCACCGGACCTCTGACCGCAGGTCTTCGTACAGTCGCGCTACCGTTCCACAACGTGCCGGACCGGGCCGAATTCGCGCATCGTTTGGATGACAAGCGGGATGCGAATGCATCCCGGCGGCGGCACGCCGAATACATGCTGTCCATCCTCGATCGCGATGGTAAGCTCCCGGACCGGTATTCGTATCCCGTGCAAGTATGGCGATTCGGGAAGGGCCTGGACCTCATCGCGCTGGCGGGAGAAGTCGTGGTGGATTACTCGCTGCGGCTGAAAGCTCAGTACGGTTGGGATAACACCTGGGTCGCCGGATATTGCAACGATGTGTTCGCGTACATTCCATCGCGAAGAGTTCTGAACGAGGGCGGCTACGAAGGGGGAGACGCAATGATCGCGTATGGGCAACCAGGGCCGTTCGGCTCCGCCGTAGAAGAACTTATCATCGAACAGGTGAACGACCTGATGCGCGATAGTCAATAGGAAGGCTGCATCCCAAGCGGGGCGGAGAAATGATACACTTCGAGAAACCTTGCGGTCTGTGTAAGGACCGCGTCCGGCTTCGCGAAACCCCGAGGGACGGGTTCAATTACCAAGCAGTGAAGTGCGCCGAATGTGGCGCTTTGGAGACACAACCAAGTGAAAAACTGCGTTTTCGCTTCAAAACATTTACTAGCGTTAGCGTTCGCCGTTCCCATGATGGCGCAACTCACCCTGTCGACAATCCGAGGAACCGTAGCCGACCCCACCGGCGCCGTCATCAGCAACGTTGAAGTCGGGTTGCTCAATCTAGAAACCAACGCGCGTTGGTCCGCCACCAGCAATCAGAACGGCGATTTCGAAATTCCCGATCTGCAGCCCGGGCGGTATCGGTTGACCGTCACTGCGGCGGGGTTCAAGCAATATGTCGCCGATCAGATCATTCTCGAGAGCAACCAGATCCGCCGGATTAATCCAGCGCTGGAGTTAGGCGCCGTGGGCTCCGAGGTCTCAGTGATGGCCGGAGCCGCTGTTATCTCCACGGACAGCGCGAAGATTCAGAACACCATCACCGGTTCAAAGTATGCCGACGTGCCAATCGTGGCCGGCGATGCGACCCTGGATCCCAGCATGGTCCTGACCACTGTCCCTCTCGTGTCCCAAACGAACGGCGTGTGGAGCTCGGTATGGGCTGGCCACTCCACCTCCCAGGTGCAGGAAGGTCAAGATGGTCATACCAACGATCAAGCCGTGAACCAGCTCAACGACATCCTGGATGCCGAAGAGGTCACGGTGGTGACGGTAAACAACACGGCAGAATATGCTCGTCTCGGCTACATGAACATGGTTACCAAGTCCGGTACTAACCAGTTCCACGGCCGCGCACTATTCTGGCATCAAAACTCGGCGCTGGGCGCCAGGGAATTTTTTGAGACTACGAAAGCCAGGCAATTGAACGACACATCGAGCGTCGGAATATCCGGACCGATCATAAGAAACAAGACCTTCTTCTATGCGTCTGCAAATTTTCTCAAAATCCCGAGCAAGCAATTCTATTTGAGGGATGTGCCGACGAATCAGATGCGGCAAGGCGATTTCTCACAGCTCCTCTCCAAGGGAATCGTCATCAAGGACCCGCTGACAGGAATTCCATTTCCGGGTAATATCATTCCCGCGAGCCGACTGAATCCGTTGTCGCTGAAGGCGGCGGCGAATTATCTGCCCGCGCCCAACCGCGGAGGTCCGGACAGCCTTTCCAATAATTACGACTTCACATTCCCGTTTCCGGCGGACTATTCACTGCGGAAGGACTTCACTCAACGCATTGATCACCAGCTCACCAGCAAGGACCATCTGATGGGACGCCTGGTCGAGAATTGGGACTTATATGTCCTGCCGATGAACTACCCGCAATTCTCCTGGACCCGAGTGCGCTTTAACATCCACCTCGTGGTGGAGGACACGCACATCTTCTCGCCGACCGTCGTGAACTCAGTCCGCATGGGCCTGTATAAGGAGAAGTACACGGATGGAGATCCTCTCTACGGCGTAACACCGTTCAAGGGCGATCAGGCGGTCAAGGATCTCGGCTTACAAGGCGTGAATCCCAAAGGGCTGAGCGCGGAAGGTTTTCCGACGATGAGTATTTCCGGATACTCACCCCTACAAACGCGGCCGGGCGGAGTGGGACAAGACGATAACGATTGGGGCTACGCGGATACGCTGACCTGGTCGCGCGGCAAGCACGTCTTCAAGTTTGGCGGTGAGTTCAAGCCTCAAACCCGGTTCATTGGCAACGTACCGGAGGGTTCATACGGTTCGTTCGCGTTCAACGGCTCGCTGAGCGGCTACGGTTACTCGGACTTCTTGCTGGGACTGCCGTATCAGAGCACGCGACTGGACCCGCTCACCAATCGTACGCAGCGTGATAACGAACTCGGGTTATTCGTCACAGACTCCTGGAAGGCGACAAGCCGGTTGACGCTCGATTTGGGCCTGCGCTGGGACCGCTTCGGATCACCGTCTTATGCAGACGGATTGATGTACCGCTGGGACCCTAATACTGGAAACGTGCTTATTCCGAGCAGCGCGCAGAATCAAGTCAGCCCGTTGTATCCAAAATCCATAACTCTCACTCCGGGTGATGTCCGGCAACATCCGAAGCTGACGAATTTCGTTCCCCGCATCGGTTTCGCATATCGCATCAACGACAAGCTCGTGCTCCGCGGCGGCTACGGGATCTTCACTGAAACCCTGGGCCGCTATGCGCGCCTTCAGGGTGGCGGACCGTTTCAGATCAGCGAAACCTACATCAATACCATTACCAACGGGCAGCCACTCTTCTCCTTTCCCAACCCGTTCCCCTCGTCGCTTACGAGTGCAAATATCCCGTCGCAGAGCGTGACAGGCTATCCTCTCAGTCCTGACAACGGAAGAATTCACCAATTTAACGTAACCCTGGAGCGGCAGTTCCGCGACACAGGCGTACGTCTCTCTTACGTGGGTTCACGGGATGTAGGCATGAACTATTCGATCGGCGTGAATAAACCCCAGCCGAGCCTGGTTCCATTTACTGCGACCGCGCGGCCGTATCCCCAATACGTTTCGGGAACGTATTATCGCTCCGACGGCTCGGCCAGGTACAACGCGATGAGCTTCGAAGTGCAGCGCAAGGTGGGTCAGCTCACTTTCGATACTCACTATACATGGGCGTCCAATTACAACAACTACGATAGTTCGCAGAATTTCGAAAATCCGTACGCTCCGCGAACATTCGGTCACGATCAATACACGCCGCGGCACCGCGTAGTGATCAATGCCGTATGGCAGATTCCGGTAGGCAAAGGCCGCCACTACCTTTCGAGCGCTCCCTCCGTGGTGGATTACGTTCTTGGCGGTTGGCAGTTGTACTGGATCGGATACTTGCAAAGCGGCTTTTTCTTTACGCCAACTTTTTCAGGCTCCGACCCTTCGAACACCAACACCGTCGGAGGCCGTCCAGACCGGATCTGCAATGGCAATTTGCCGGCCAGCCAGCGTAATGTGAACCGCTGGTTCGATCCATCCTGCTTCGTGGTTCCTCCTGCGGGCCGCTTTGGCAACGCGGGCAGCAACATCCTGGAGGGACCCGGGTACAACATGCAGGATGTCTCAGTCTCGAAGACGTTCAACCTGACTGAACGGTTCAGGTTTACGTTAACCGGCGCAGCCGCTAATGCGTTGAATCACGCAAATTTTTTGAATCCCAGCGCGAATATCTCCGCACCGGGCAGCGTAGGCGTCATCGGCGGCGTGCAGGACGGCGCCCCGGCTCGCCAGATTGAGATACGGGGTCGCATCGACTTTTAATTCCTACGTGGAGTTATTGCGGCTAGTGACTTGCCCTTCGCCGTCTATGTGTGAAATAACTGCATAGTGCGAACAGGATCTCGTCGTCGTAATTTCGGCATTTCGATCGGTAGTGTGGTCATCACCGTGGCGGCCGCGGCGTATTTCGCTACAGCTTGCAGCCGCCGGCCGGCTGCAACAAGTTCCACGGGCCTTGCTTCCTTGCACGTGCCGGCGGGCTTCGAGGTCACCCAGGTAGCCACTTCGGACTTGGTGGCTTATCCGATGATGGGTACCTTCGACGACCGGGGACGCCTGTTTATCGCCGAATCCTCAGGCAATACACTCAATAATCAGCAGATGGCGGGCAATCCGGATTACAAAATCCGGATGCTCGAGGATCGGGATGGCGATGGCGTCTTCGATCACAGCACGATTTTCGCGGATAAACTGACGCTTCCGGCTGGAGCTGTCTGGTATGGGAACAGTCTGTATGTAGCTTCCCCCCCCGACGTTTTCCGCTTAGACGACACCAATGGCGATGGCGTGGCGGATCACAAAGAGGCAATCGTCACCGGGTGGAATATGTCGGCGAATGCAGCCAGTCTGCACGGTCCGTTCTTCGGCCCCGATGGTTGGCTCTACCTGACCGATGGCCGCCATGGTTTCGACATCCATACCAAAGACGGGCGCGCCTACAAGGGAATGGCATCGCGGATCTGGCGGTTGCGCCCGGATGGGACCGGTCTGGAGGCGTTCGCCGGCGGTGGATTCGACAATCCCGTGGAACTCATTTTCACTCCAGCCGGAGAAGCGGTCGGGACCATGACGTATTTCAAGGACCCCGAGAACGGCGAGCGTGACGCGCTGCTGCATTTCGTCGAAGGCGGCGTGTATCCGAAATGGTATTCGGTGGTGAGCGAGTTCAAGCGGACCGGCGACTTGATGCCGGTAATGACGAAGTTCGCGCGCATCGCCCCCTCCGGGCTCGCGCGCTATCGAGGGCAGGCCTTTGGAGCCGGCTACGAAGGGAATCTGTTCACCGCCCAGTTCAATCCGCACCGTGTACAGCGGCACATCGTGTCCCGTGAAGGCGCGACGTTCCGGACTGAGGATCAGGACTTCCTCACGTCATCGGATCCGGATTTTCATCCGACAGACGTCCTGGAAGATGCCGACGGAACCCTGCTGGTTTTTGATACCGGAGCATGGTTCATCCATGGATGTCCGATCTCCCGCGTCGCCAAGCCCGAGATCAAGGGAGCCATTTACCGTATTCGCAAGACCGGAGCTCCAAAGGTCAACGATCCGCGCGGCGTGCAGCAGAATCTCGCGGCGATGGCGCCACCTCAACTCGCTGCGCTGGTTGGCGATCCTCGATTCGAGGTGCGGAATCGCGTTATAGAACTGCTCGTGAAAGCCGGAGATGCCGCCGTGGGACCGCTTGCTTCATCGCGAAACTCCTCACCGGACGCCGAGGTTCGCGCCGCGGCCGTTTTTGCATTATTCCGAATAGGATCCGCGCCCGCGCAGGCGGCCGTTCGAGAGGCTCTGAGCGACGCCGATTTTCAGGTCAGAACGGCTGCCGCGCGCTGCACCGGTATGGCCCGCGATCATGCGGCGGAGGGGCGGCTGATCGAAATGGTGAAAAAGGATCATCCGGTGGCGCGCCGTCAGGCAGCGGCTGCGCTGGGCCAGATTGGCGACCCGCAGGCTGTTCCTGCTTTGCTGAGTGCGGCAACTGATCCGGACGACCGTTTCGTGGAACATTCAATCATTTACTCATTGATAACCCTTGGTCAGACTGCGCCAATGTCTACAGCCTTGAAAGCGCCACAACCGAAAATACGAAAAGCCGCGCTGATCGCCCTGGATCAGATGGACCGTTCGCCGCTCCGGCGCGAGCAGGCGCTCAATCTACTCGAGACAGACGACAAGGACCTGCGCAGCGCCGCCTTGTTCGTCATGTCTCATCACGCGGATTGGGCTGGAGCCGTTTCGAAGTTCCTGAACGCAAGAATTCATGACCCTGGTTTCGGTGGCGCTGAGACGGAACCCGTTCACGATGCCCTCCTGGCCTTCGCCGCCGACCCAGGCACACAGCAACTCATAGGCAACCTGCTTCAGGACGCTACCCTGGGCGAGGCGCAGACCCTATTCCTGCTGGATACCATCGGCGACATTCCGATCAAGGAGTTCCCGGCCGCGTGGGTTCAGGGACTTGATCGGCTGCTTACGTCCAAGAAGCAAAACATACAGTTGCGCGCTGTCGATGTCGTTCGGGCGCGTAGCCTACCCGGCCTCGATTCCAAGCTTGAGCAGATCGCGAACGATTCGGGAGCGCCAGCCCAGACGCGTATCTCTGCTCTGGCCGCAATCGCCGCGCACAACCCCAAGCTGAGCGATGCACAGTATCAACTTCTGATGTCCAAGCTGGATCCGGCGACGGATGCGATTCTGCGGCAATCAGCCGCCCAGGTGCTCGCGCGGTCGCAACCCGGCAAGGAGCAACTGCTCTCCCTCGCTCACAATTATTTGCCGAAAGCTGATCCCCTGACACTGTCCACGGTGCTGGAATGCTTCCGCTCATCCACCGACCAGGAAACCGGAGATGCATTGGTGGATGTCTTGAAGCGTTCCCCAGCCGCTTTGGGGACGCTCGGTGAGGACCGGCTAAAGAGCCTCGTTGCGAAATATCCGGAGAGCACGCGTAACAAGTCTCAGCCGCTGTTCGAGATGCTGCGCACGGCACAAAAGGACCGTGTCGACCGGCTGCGCAAATTGGAGCCTCTGTTAACAGCGGGCGGCGATACGGGACGCGGCCGGCGTATCTTCTTCGGGGATAAGGTAGCCTGTTATACCTGCCATACGATCGGCCACGAAGGCGGTCACGTGGGACCCGATTTGACCGGTGTAGGCGCAATCCGATCGGGCCATGATCTTCTGGAAGCTATCGTTTTTCCCAGTGCCAGTTTCGTTCCGGGTCACGAGGTGTACAACGTCGATACAGCGAATGAACGGCTGGCGGGAGTCATCCGTTCCCAATCCAAGGAGACGCTGGTTCTGGTTACGGGTCCGAACGGCGAGGTCCGGATCCCGCGAGCGCAAATAAAGAAGATTGAACGCTCGAATGTTTCGTTGATGCCCGAAGGTTTCGATGAGACCTTGAGCAAGTCCGAGTTGACCGACTTGCTCGCGTTTTTGCAAGCGGAGAAAAAGCGCCCGAGCTAGCTTCGTGTGCTCGCGCGCCGCAACGCGTCACGGCAGAACCTGGCGGCTCTGTAGATAAATCCGGCGAGCTATTCCACGGTGACCGTCGCCCGCGACCTGAACGAATGCTCTGCTCTTTGCAAACGTAACCGTGGAGCTAATCTGTCGGACGGCCCTTTGGCTAGCCTAGCCGGGGCAGATAACGGTGCTTGCTGAAGGCTCACGAAGAGGTCGCCAGAAGAGGTCAGGGCGATGCCAGTCACCATCGTGCGGTAATCCGGGTCTTGCGCGGGCAGGGAGCAACGGCCGAGGATTTCTCCCGAATACGAAAGCTCGATCCACTCATTGGCTGTTATGCAATACAGACCAGTGCGGTTTGGCGATGCCGTCATGAGGGAGATATATGCCGGGTTGAGTGCACCCGCCGCGAACGTATCGCGAGAAAGAGCCGTCCCTATCAGCATCCCATTGCCATGATAATGATGAACCAGGTCATAGCTTGGTTCGTCTTTTGAATCCGGCCCGTATTTTCGCCCGACCGTCCATAGGGTTCCGTCACTCGCGAAAGTCGTGCGGAAAACAAGGTATGAAAAGGTTCGGACAAAGCGGACAATCTGGCCCACCGGGGAGATCCATACGATCACTGGCGCAACAGCGCCCTTCTGATCCATGAAAGTCGCGGCAGCGACAACGACGCCAGATGGAGAAACGCCGTCAGCCATAATAGTCGCCCGCGCAACATCCGAGGCGCGATCGGGCACCGGATTACCTCGCGTCCCGCAGCGTCGAAGGCGTACACGACCGGGGTATCCAAATCGAAACTCACGGCGTGACCATAATCCCAGCGGGGGACCGGCTGGTCGGCAAAAATGCGCGGAAGCGTAACTGCACGATCAGTAACGGAAAGCGCAGCAGCTTTCGTCGCAGCCGCGATGGACAACAACGCTCCTAAGCCAACCCAAAAATGTCGCACAGCCCTCCTTCAACGAACGGTGCAGTTCATTTCGTCGCACCGGCATCCGGTGCATGTTTCCCCATCCGTGTACCACCAGCCCGAGTTGGGATCGCCGGCCGAATCCACCGATCTAATCCGTAACTAGCGGTGGCCTGAAGGCCTGAGTAGCCCTCCCGGGCACGCGCCCGCCGGCTCGGAGATCGCACGCACGACCGGAGTAGATAGGCGCGTCCAGAAGATAACTGCACATTTGCTGGGCCGGTTTTGCCGCGACTCCCAGGTCAAGCTCTAAGTTCCTAGCTCGACTGAACGTCTAAAATCAGGCGAGCGACCGGCCCAAAGCTCTCCGTAGCAGATTATTAGTAATCCTCTGTACGCGCACATCGGGGCCGTGCGGGCGCACCCCGTGGGACCATGGCAAAATGTGACCAGGTGGCGAAGCCAGCCCTTGCGCCCACCAAATGGTAGATGCGTTAAACACGAAGTTCTCTTTCTGACCGGGATAAATCGTCGCAGTCCAGCGAACCGGCCGGGTACCACCACTTAGCGCTATGCCTTCCGCAACGATCTCCAGGCCGGGGATATCGGCCGGATCGCCGTGGAATTCCCATCCGACGAGACCCGGAATCGCATCGCCTTTCTTCATGCCCGTCCCCGTAAAAATCCAGTTGTCCGGCTTTGTGGCAATCCAGTCCCCGCCGCCGTTGAATGGAAAGGGGCTCCGAGCACCCATCAGAAGAGCTTCGTTGGGTCCCGTCATCGGGAACGGATATTTGTAAAACTCTCGCTTCTCGATTTCGGTGGCCCCGCCGTACCGGCCCTGCCGGCTGATAATCCGATTCGGCCGCCCGGAACTGCTCGCCTCAAACGGCGTTATCCCACAAACGGAGTTACCCGAAAGGAAGAGCGCGGTAACTCCCGATTTGATGCCTTCCATGGCCGCATTGTACTGGCGCAGGTCCCAGTATTCATCGTGTCCCACGCTCAAGAACACCTTTGATCGCTGCATCTGTGCGGGATCAGTCATGTCGGAGTTGGAACAGTACGTAACATCGTAGCCTTGTTCCTCCAGCCAATAGCACAGCGGAAATTCCCAGAGCAGAAACTCACCGGACCCAACCGAAAGTGGATGCTCATAAATCTGCGCGTATTTTCCGTAGGGCCGGTCGAAACTCGCCGCCACGCCCGGAGCCCACGGATGCCTCGGATCGGTATAGAGCGAATAATCGTCGGGCCAGCGGTTATAGGCCTGCCACGTGTTATCGCTGACCTGCAATAGAACTTCGGCCTGGCGGCGGTCGCGAACGATGAAAACGATGAAGCTCTGCCATGCGTGAATCTTGGAACTCTCCGGTGTGCGCGTGAGCCGGCCGAGGTAAACCCCGCTTGGCCAGTCGCTGGGGATTTTCAATGCCGTGGAAGGTTCCCATTTACATTCCCGTAGGCGATTCGGCCCCACTGGTGGGTCCGGCTGCAATGCACCGTTGAACGGACCCAGCACGGTCATTAGCCGGGCGCCGGCGCCCGCGTAATAACCCATGCGGAAGATCTCAATCTGGAAGCGGCCCGGCGGCTCGCAACTGGCCATAATCTGGAGAGTCTGGCCGGCCTCGATGCTCTGATGGGAGCAGTAACCCTCCATGACGCGCGAACGAAAGCCGTTCTTATTAGCAAGCCGCACATTGGTTAATTGCCAATCCGAGCCGGGCTTCCGATTCTCGACCTGGATGATGTTATCGCCGTTAGTCTTACTTTCTCCTTGCGGCAGGGCGGGTGTCGCAAGCGCCCCTTTCACAACGTCGCGGCGAGTTAGATCCGTCCGGTTTCTCGCCATGTGTCGCTTACAACCCCCCGCGCAAATAAGCGATGACGTCGGCAAGATCTTTCTTGCTCATCTTCTCTTCTAAGCCCTCCGGCATCAAGGAAACTGTAGATGCGCGGATGTCCTCGATGTTCTTGCGCAGCACGGTTTCGTCGGATCCATCGGCCGCTCCTCCGCGCAGAGTGACTGAACCGGGAGTTTCGTTCACGATGATGCCGTCGTACATGCGTCCGTCCTTTGTCGTGATGATGTAGTTGACGAACCGCGGCTCAATGGCATAACTCGGATTCAAGATGGAAGTGATCAATTCTTCCTTAGTCTTGTTGTTGATGCCGGACAGGTCCGGTCCCACTCGCCCGCCCTGTTTCCGAGGCATATGACAGCGCGCGCATGTTTCGTCAAAGATAGTCTTGCCGTGGGCCGTATCCCCGCGCATGTTTACGACATCGTGGAAGCTGGCCACGACCTTGGCCCGGTCGCTAGCCGTGCTCTCCAACAGGCTCTTCGATTTCTTGGCAATCGCAGGATCGGGATCTTGATACAAGTGCGATCGGGCGGCGGCATCCAGCGCGGCCGGTTCCACCTGCCCGTCCTCAATGGCCTTCAGCAGCATGGGCAGGCGGCTCTTCTGATTCAGCAGCGCTTCCACTGCATGTCTGCGGGCATCTGGGCTATAAGCTCGCCAGTTATCCAGGATCGTTCGGCCGGCCTTGGGCTCATCAAAAGCGGCCAGCGAATCCACGGCTGCGGCCTCCACCTCGGCGGTCGGATGCGTCTGCAGAATCTTCTCCAGCACAGGCGCAACCGCATCGAAATGTCCGCCGCGGAGAGCTCGAATCGCCATGATCCGTTTCGGTTCCGGCAGGCTGGAGTTTACGGCTTCCTGACTCGCCCGGTGTAAAAGCGCCCCGAGTTCGAAGTACCGCGACGCCTCCCAAGCTGCGCGCTGGACGGGTTCGCTATCCGATGTGAGCAGCCGTGTGAGCGCCGGTTCCACCCCCGCGGCGCGGAGATTGCGCGCGTTCGACATCTTCAGCCCACGGGTAAGGCCTCCGAGTTCCTGATCCGCATGGCTGAGCTTCGGCAGGGCCGCAAACCAGCGCGACAATTCATCGCTCTTCTGGCGCGCCCCGATCAGGGCTGAAAGCGTGATCAGCAACTGCGGATCCGTCCAGGTTTCGCCTTTCGCCAGCAGAGCGTGATAGAAGGGCGAGGCCGAATCCGCCGCGGAACTGAGAATAGCAAGGCGAAACCATGGATCGGCCGAACGCTCGTGAGCCAGTTGCGCAAGTGTGTCGAGAGATCTCACATCCTTCAACTCTCCCAACGTGAACGACGCTTGAAATTGGACTTGAGGGTCGGAATCGCTGGCCAGTGCCATCGCGCCGTCTTGGAGCGCCTTGTTCTTCTCGAGTAGCGGCTCACTCAATCTCAGCGCATGCGCGCGGATCCGTGAATCTTTATCTTTCAAGTCGCGCTCTACCTCGGCCGGCTGCAGCCCTCCGAGTGCGTTCAACATCCAGAGAGCGTGAACGTGAGCCTCGGGCGACGGTGGATTAGCCGCCATCGCCTTCAAATCCGGAATCGCCGACCGGTCCTGCCGCTCCAGCAGCAGGCGTTGCGCTGTGACGCGGTTCCAGCCATTCGGATTTGCCAGTTGCTTCACCAGGTCCGCGGAATTGAGAGAACCCAGATTCGGCTTCAAACTACCTTGGCGAAGAGGGTGATTCGGAACGATGCGGTAGATCCGGCCGAGAGTATCTCCATTGAAGAAATTGATCTTCTTTCGGATTTCCTCCGGTATTGACTCGGGGGTCTCGATCACCTGCCGGTAGATATCTGTTAGGTAAAGGTTCCCATCCGGCGCGTTGGCGAAGTTGCAGGGCCGGAACCAGACGTCGGTGGACGCAAGGAATTCTACGTTGTCCTTCGCGCGATGAGCTCGAAAAGTAGGGCCGTCCGGAGTAATGATGTCCCGATGCACCAGATTGCCGCTGACATCCCCGGTGAATACATTGCCAACGTACTCCTTGGGGAACGCGTCACCGTCGTAAACGGTTCCTCCCGATGCAGCTGTGAACCAACCACCTAACTGCTCAGTCACGTTCAGGCCGTTTTCGTTATACCGCTTTTGGCGGATCTGTGTGCGCTGCTTCCGCCATTCCTGGGGTCCCGTCAGCGGAAACATGCGGGCCGAGGGGCGCCCGTGATCGGAGATGTCCTGAGCCACGGCCGGCGCTTCCAGCAGGGGCGCGCGGGCAAGATACTGCATCGGAACCACCACGTGCCGGATGTGCGTCGTGTTTTGAGTGATGAAGCGATCGCCAAAATCATTGAAGGTGGAGCCGAACTGCGCGGGGCCCGAAGCGGCTTCGGCTTTTCCGCTGATCGGATCGAAACGGAAATCCGTGCCTCGCACCAGTACCGAAGCCATTTCGGGATGCTCGGGTGACGTGATGCGGCCATTCGAGCCCGCGTTTGAGCAATAGATCCAGTTGTCGATTGCGAGGCGTGGATTGGTGATGCGCGCTTCCTGGTTCACCTTAGGAAATCCGGTGTACAGGACCTTGCGGATGTCAGCTTTCCCGTCGCCGTTCGTATCTTTCATGTACAGAATATCCGGCGCGCTGGTAACAATCAGGCCGCCTTTCCACGGCATCATTCCACTCACGGCCAGGACGTTTTCGGCAAAAAGCGTGGACTTATCGATGCGGCCATCGCCGTTGGTATCTTCAAGCAGACGAATCCGGGAGCGGGCCGGCTTACCGGCAGACGGGTCGTCCGGATAGTCAAACATCTCGGCCACGTAAACCTTGCCGTTCTCGTCGAACACCATTTCCACCGGGCTCATCACTTCCGGTTCGGCCGCGAACAGCTCGACGTGAAAGTCGTCGCTCAAGTGCATCGCTTTTAATGACTGCTCCGGGCTCGAAGCATGTTCTTCCGGATTCCGTTTCGAGCAGGAGCAGAGCAGTACAATCGACGCGAGTAGGGCGGCTTTCAAACGCATGTATGGATGCTATTCTAACAATCGCGAGATCGCCGGACATGATATCTTTGCCCAATGCGAATACCGATCGGAGTTACGAACGGCCTGCTGGTATTGTCGTTCTTAGGCGGGCTGCTTACCGCGGTCTGCGCGGCGCCAGTTAAGAAAATGGGCAAGCAATTCTTGAATGTCGGGACTGAAAAGCCGCCAGGATACACTCATGTGGTCACGTCGCCGCCGGGAAAGATGATTTTCGTTTCAGGTCGCGGCGGAACGGCGGCGGACGGCTCCATGCCCTCCGACTTCGCTTCGCAAGCCGCCAATACATTCGAAAATCTAAAGCAGTGTCTGACCCTGGCGGGGGCTAGCTTCAAAGACGTGGTAAAAATCAACTACTTCGTGCGGGACCTCTCTGACACGGCCGCTCTGAGGCAGATTCGCGCCCGCTATCTGGACATGGAACACCCGCCTGCGGCGACTTTGGTGCAGGCCGGCTTGAGCAGTGGCCTCCTGCTCGAGGTGGAGCTCGTCGCGATCGTGCCGGAATGAGTTGGCAAGGCGTTACCGCTCTCGCCGTATGCGTTGTCTCACTGTCTTATAGCCAAGATCGACAGCCGCGCAAAAGCCGCCAACAGATCCTGGCGAGCATGCAGGAGGTAATGGGTCCTCTGCCGAAACATCCACCCGGGCCACCGCACGTCACCATACTCGAGGAGGTGTCGTTACCGCAATTCATTCGCCGCAAGATCACGTTCGACTCGGGCGATGGCGATTCGGTTCCCGCCTATCTTTTCGTGCCGGCAGGCGTGTTGCCCAAAGGCCATGCGCGCCGGCCGGCCGTACTGTGCCTGCATCAGACCGTGGCCATCGGCAAGGCGGAACCGGCCGGACTCGGCGGCAAGATCAACCTGCATTACGCCGCTGAGCTGGCTGGGCGTGGCTTCATTACCCTCGCGCCCGACTACCCCGGCTTTGGTGATTACCACATCGATCCCTACACGATGGGTTATGTAAGTGCGACCATGAAGGGCATTCGGAATCACCGCAGGGCCGTGGATTTGCTCGCTTCCATGCCGGAGGTAGACCCTCGCCGAATTGGCGTCATTGGCCACTCCTTAGGCGGCCACAACGCGCTATTCCTGGCTGTCTTCGAACCCCGAATCGCAGCCGTCGTCACCAGTTGCGGGTTCACTTCATTCCACAAATACAAAGGCGGTGATCTCACCGGCTGGAGTCATCGAGGATACATGCCCCGCATCGCTGCCGTGTACAGGAAATCTCCAGATCATATGCCATTCGACTTCCCTGACGTTCTGGCCGCAATTGCGCCGCGGCCGATATTCATCAATGCTCCGCTGCGTGATGCGAATTTCGATTCCACGGGCGTTGATGATTCTGTCAGATCTGCGCAGGCCGCCCACTCAGGAAGCTTGCGCGTTGTCCATCCAGATTGTGAACACGACTTTCCACCCGAAGTCCGCACACAGGCCTACGACTTCCTGGCCTCCAACCTAAACAGAAAAGTCAAGATCAGAGAAGTCAAACCACTACAGAAGGATCTTTCCTCAAACCAAAACTAGATTGGTCTGGGCTTGAATGATCATTTTCTTTCTGTTAGCGTCCTCCAATGAGACCGTTCCTGACGACAAAGACTTCGATTACGGTTGGGGTGCGCATCGGCTTACTATTGTTTCTTCTGATTGCAGCGGGCGCGTCTGGAAGAGCCCAGGCTGGCCGCTGCACAACCTATTCGTGTTCTGCGGGAAATGTGTGTTTCTGTGAGGATGCTCACAATGCAATTCCGGTAGTTTTCAGGTCGGGTGTCAGTGTCACCCCGTAGCGGGACAAACAACGTGCAGCGGGCAGACGGGCGACTGCCAACTTCGCCAATGCGCGAAATGCTCATCCACAACCAATGGCCGGACCTGTTTCGACTACATAGGTTGTCCCGGCCAGAGCTGCCCATCGAGTGGCTGCAACCCCCCGGCCATGCCGATAGCACAGTCCAGGCGAGTTCTGGCGACGGCAGGAGCGGATTCTCCCTCCGTGGCTCAGGCATCCCCGTCGACGTTGTGGATCTGGATTACACCTGTGATAGTGGCGGGTTCAAAGCCGCCTCCTACACTGTGGCCAATAAGTCTGCAAAGCCGCTTGTCGCACTCGTGACAACCTGGACGTTTAGCGGAGGCGATGCCGCGCTCCCCCGAATGCGCACCCTCACCAAAGTCGTGGATTCCTGGGAAACTGCGCGCGGCTTTGTGCCCGCAGGCGGAATTGACAAGATCGACGCTCCCTTCGATGTATCGGGGGCTCCCCTCCGGGAAATCGCCATCGCGGTCACTTACGCGGAATTTGAGAACGGCGATCGTCTCGGATCGACTCCGGATTGCACATACGCCAGCGTGTTTGTCCCGAGGCGGACGGCGATTCTCAACGCTTGCAAAACGGTGCTAAACAAGTACAACTCGGGTGCCTCGCGCGATGAAATGGACAAGTTTGTCGCTCAACAGCCGGGGCTCACATGGCTTAACTTGGCTCGTGCCGAGCACGGGTTCCAATACATGATAGAGCAGGTTCAGCGCCCGCGCTTTATCGTTCCAGTCGTTCCGCGATGAGGTAGGTGTTAATCCCTTCGCCGCCGGCCATATCCAGGCTCGTCCGGTCGACACGTTAGTAGATTTGGGGTCGTTAGTGTAGCTCTGGAGGTACGCTCCCATAGGACCACGGCTCACGAAACGGTTTCGCCTTCGGTCGTTCAGGCATCCTGCCTGGCTTCATAGTCGAGGCTAGTTCCAAACCCGCCTGCACCATTTGCCGGCCTGCGGTCGGCTCCAGATTGCTGTAGCTGGTGAGCCGCGTCTCGTAGCCGCCGCCCGTCGGCGAGAGCGCCTCTTCTGTCGGTACGTAACCTACGCATCCATTCGCCAGCTCGACAGGAAACGTGAATTGGAATGGACTTCGCTTCTTCAGCGTCAGCCCGAATTCGACAAACAATTCCGCCGGGTTAGAGATGAAGATCGCGGGCCCCAGCTGTACCGCTTGTACTTCCAGTTCCGTAGCAGGATTCTTCTTTAGCGATGCGTCCAGTAATACAATTTCTTTGGCAAATACCCAGTCCGTGACCCCCACTTCCTTCGGATCCTTTTGCACCATCGCGAGGCAGCGCTCTACCCGTTCGGGGCTCGGTGCCCGGCGCTGAATTCGAAGCTGCTTTGTGCCGAACCCGACAGGGCTGAGCGCACCCCGCGGTGAGCTGAGAAGCACCTTGATGGCTTCCGCTCCGACGCGGCAGCCCACTAAACGCGCCCACTCCTCGGCGCCCGGTTGCTGGTATGGATTGCGATTATCCACTTGCGTGATATCGCCGCACGCACCCTGCAGGAAAATTACAGGCACGCGATCTCCGAACGTCCCCCGGATCGTTTTTTCCAGGTAGTAGATCCAGTTGGCCGAAATTCCACCCGGGCTGGTCGTCGCATGGCAGGCGAAATTCACGATGCATCCCGTCAGCTGCCCCTTGGCGTCCCACGACCCTATAACTCCGACTTCGGGATCGATCGGTCCGGCCGGTTCGAGGATGTCAGGGTTCCCCTGGCCCGGATGCGTGAAGGTGCGTCCGTTCTTCATTCGGAAGCGACGGTTGAATGCAACGCTGCTTTCCTGGCCCGACCCGACGCTCACTTGGACCTCCGCTCTGGACCGGTCTGCGTCGCAAACGGCTGAGACGATCTGCTGGTGTACCTTCTCCAGATATCGAGGGTCGGCACACGATGATTGCTCGTACGCCAGCTTCTTGACAAGAGGCGGAGCATCATCGTACTCGCCCGGCTGGATCATCCCGATGGGACCGGACGAGTGAGAGTGCGAAGCGCCAATCAACACGGATTCCGCCGCGAGACCACATCGGGACTGAATATCTTTGCGGACCCCTAGCACCAAGTGCCGCGGAACGATGAGTGCATCCAGCCCCACCAGGGCCACGCGCTGCCGGCCATCGTCCACCACAGCGGCCCGAACTTTACAGGAGTCGTGGAAACTCTTATGGAAGACTTTGGAATACCCACCGGGCTGTTCCATACCAATATCCGGAGTGATATCTGCCTCTGCAAACCCGGCTCGTGTGGCTGCTGAAGCCTGGCTGGTCTGAGCAATGGCCGGTGCGGCTGCCGCTACCCATAAAAAATCGCGCCGTCTCAAAGAGCCCTCCTTTTTCCATGCCATCCAGAATATCCTTGTCTTTGACAAGATCAGCCCACTATCTTACGCTGAAATATAGGTCTTAATCTCGAGGTTGGCGGAGGGCCGTCTCACGCAAGCGTCATCGTCGCTCCTACTTTTCCATCGCGGTACTGGCCGGAGCATCGCTCATCGTCCATGCCGCGCCTCCTCCGGGAGACAAAGCTACAGATCCGGACGAGGCGTGGGTTTCGAAGCGCCGGAACTACTGGGCATTCCAAAAGCCGGTGAAGCCGCAGATACCCGCCGCCACTAGCGCGTGGGTAAAGACTCCCATAGATGCGTTTCTGCTCGAAGGTCTGCGCGCGAAAAATCTGGAGCCTTCTCCCGCCGCGAGTCGCGAGCAACTGATCCGGCGCGTGACGCTGGACCTGATCGGCCTCCCTCCGACTCCTGAAGAGGTCAATGCTTTCTTGAAGGACGACTCTCCTTCGGCTTACGAAAAGGTAGTCGATCGCCTGCTGGCCTCGCCTCAATATGGCGAGCGTTGGGCCCTGAAGTGGCTGGATATCGTCCGCTATGCCGACACTAACGGATTCGAGGCGGATGGCTATCGCCCTGACGCGTGGCGCTATCGGGATTACGTGGTGAAGTCGTTTCAGCAGGACAAGGCTTACGACCGTTTTATCAAAGAACAGATTGCAGGCGACGAATTGTGGCCCGAGAGCCAGGAAGCCCTAATCGCAACCGGCTTCAACCGGCTCGGCCCGATCCACATCGTGGGCGGCGTACAGGATGAGGAGTTGAACCGGCAGGAAAGGCTGACGGAAATGGCTGGCATCGTCGGCCCCGTGTTCCTGGGATTGACCGTGGGCTGTGCACGATGCCACAATCACAAATTCGATCCAATCCTGCAATCGGATTACTACCGTATCCAGGCCATTTTCGCCGGCACTGAATTCAAGGACAAGGTAATTGCGTCGGTTCGCGAGCAAGAGGAGTATGAGGCGGCCAAGAAGGCCTATCAAGCCCGCCTCAAACCGCTGAAAGATCGGATCGCGGAACTCGAAAAACCATATCGCGACCAATTGCGTGCCAAGAAAGTAGCCGTGATTGAGCCCGCGCTTCAGCACGTTCTTGAAATCCCGGCGGGACAGCGAACCGAAGAACAGAAAAAGCTGGCGAAAGACGCGGAGGCGCAGGTCGAAATCCGGTGGGACGAATTATTGGCCGCCATGCCGCCGGATGTAAGGCAGGCGCGCGCGAAGGTCCGCCAGGAAATGCTTACCCTCCAACTCACGGAGCCAGAGGCCCCTGCGGCAGCATACGCAGTCGCCGACATGGAGGCTACTCCCCCGCCGACTCACATCCTCAAAGTTGGTGATTACAAGGCTCCGCTCGGACTCGTGGAGCCAGGCTTTCTCAAGGTTCTGGCGACCGACGGCGGTAACGTGCCGCAAACGGCGAAAGGCCGCCGCGCCGCTCTCGCGAATTGGCTCGCCTCTCCGGATCATCCCATCACCGCCCGGGTGATGGCAAATCGAATCTGGCAGTTTCGCATGGGCACAGGCATCGTCGGAACAGTGAATGATTTCGGAGTTTTGGGGCAGCGTCCTTCCAATCAGAAGCTGCTGGACTGGTTGGCCACCGAGTTCGTCGAGAAGGACTGGAGCATCAAGAGCATGGACCGGCTGATCGTGCTATCGAGCGCCTATCGGCAATCGGCGGCCTTCGACGCGGCGAAAGCCAAGGTCGATCCTGACAACAAACTTTATTGGCGCGCGAACCGGCGGAGGCTCGAAGGAGAGATCATCCGGGACGAGGTGCTCGCGGTAGCCGGGACTCTGAACCTGGAACAGGGTGGCAAACCGGTTCGAGTACCGATCGAGAAGGAAGTCTACGATCTGATATTCACGGAGGGCGAGCCGGACAATCTCTGGCCGGTGACGCCCGACCCGAAACAGCACACCCGCCGAAGTCTCTATCTGCTGAATAAGCGGTCGGTGCGTCTGCCTCTGCTCGCCAACTTCGATCAGCCCGATACGATGACTTCCTGCCCTGTGCGCTCGGCCAGCACGCACGCATTGCAGAGCCTTTCGTTGTTCAACAGCGACTTCATGCAAGAACAGTCAAAGGCTTTTGCCCAGCGCCTGCAGTCGGAATGTGGCACAAACCGCGAACGCGAGATCCGGCGTGCTTTCGAATTGACGCTTGCCCGTCCGCCAAGTCCGCCGGAGATCGCGCTCGCCAAGCGATTCCTGGCCAAGGCTCCTCTTTCCGATTTCTGTCTCACTCTGTTCAACCGAAGCGAGTTCGTCTATGTTCCCTGATCACATCCGAATGGCTCGCAGCCGCCGCGACATCCTCCGCTCGGCAGGGCACGGGCTCGGCGCGCTGGCGCTTCAGCACCTTCTGCAAAAGGATGCTTCGGCCACCGAACGGGTTAATCCTTTAGCGCCGAAGCCGGCGCACATGCCCGCGAAAGCGAAATCGGTCATCTTCCTGTTCATGGTTGGCGGGCCGAGCCAAGTCGACACATTCGACCCTAAACCTGCGCTTAAAAAATATCAGGGACAGCCGTTGCCCGCGAGCTTCGGCAAAGTTCCCAGCCAGTTCACTACCGGAGATACTCCTCTGCTGGCTTCTCCCTGGGCTTTCAAGAAGCATGGCCAGTGCGGCATGGAGGTCTCCTCCCTGTACCCGCACATTGCCGGGTGCGTCGACGATATCTGCTTCGTTCGGAGCTTTTATACAGATAGCGTAGTGCATGCCCCGGCCATGTACCAGGTGCATAGCGGCCGCATTCTAGCTGGTTTTCCCAGCATGGGCTCGTGGGTTACTTATGGGTTAGGCAGCGAATCCGAAAACCTGCCCGCTTATGTTGTAATGCCTCAACCGGAGGGGACGCCGGAAGGCGGCACGCCGTGCTGGAGCGCGGGTTTTCTCCCGGCGGTGTACCAGGGCACTTTGCTGCAACGCGGCCCAAATCCGATTCTGCATTTGAAGCCACCGGCGGGAATGACTGCCGCCCGGCAGCGCTCCGCCTTGGATCTGCTGCAGAAGTGGAATGAGATGGATGCTGCCGAAGGTAGTACCGAGATGGCGGCACGTATCAGCGCGTATGAGCTGGCGTTCCGCATGCAAAGCTATGCCCCGGAGGCCGTCGACGTGACGAAGGAAACCGAGGCGACGCGGAAGCTCTACGGCTTGGACCAGAAACACACTGCCGATTTCGGAACCCGGTGCCTGCTAGCTCGCCGGCTGGTGGAGCGGGGCGTTCGGTTCGTACATCTTTATTCGGGCGGCGGACCCATCAGCATGCAGTGGGACGCCCACAGCCACTTGGTCGATAATCACGAAAAGATGTGCAGCCTGACCGATCAACCCATCGCTGCGCTTTTGAAGGACTTGAAGCAGCGCGGGCTCCTCGATTCCACACTCGTGATATGGGGCAGCGAATTCGGCCGGCTGCCGATGTCTCAGGGCGGGAACGGGCGCGATCACAACCCGCACGGTTTCACCATGTGGTTTGCGGGCGGCGGGGTGAAGGGCGGACAAGTGATCGGCGAGACGGATGAACTAGGCGTCCGTGCCATCGGCGACCGCTATCCCATGCGCGATTTTCATGCTACGATACTGCGGCTGATGGGGTTGGAGCAGAACCGCCTCTGGTATTTGCACAATGGGCGGAACGAGAAGCTGACCGACTTCGGCGGTAACGTGATTCAAAAAGTGCTGGCCTGAGGCGTCCCAGACGCCGGGCCATCCTCGCTTAAGCATCTTCCTATGAAAGCTGTGTTCACTTTCCTACTTCTCGCCGCCTGCCTGGCGCCGGCCCAGACGCTCCAGGTTGGGACAGGGCAGTCCGTCATTACTCCGCCCACAGGCATGCCCATGGCCGGCTACTACTCCACCCGGCTATTGCAGGGCGTTCACGACGACCTGCACGCGAAGGCGATCGTGATTTCGTCGGGAGCTCAGAAGGTCGCGCTTGTCGCCTGTGATCTGGTGGGGATTCCTCCCGCGGTGATCGAAGACGCGCGGAAATTGATCCAGGCCGATACCGGCATTCCTGCCGCGAATGTCATGATCAGTGCCACCCACAGCCACACGGGGCCACTGATCCCGAGCGGCGGGGCACGCGAAAGCGCTTATGGCGGCCAGTTGCCGGTTGCGCAGCAGTACAGGAAAGACCTCCCCCGCAAAATCGCGGACAGCGTCCATGCAGCTAACGGTAAGCTCACGCCGGCCAGGGTGTCCTACGGCAGAGGTAAAGAGGATAGCATCAGCTTCAATCGCCGCTTTCACATGAAAGACGGCACGGTGGGATGGAATCCGGGAAAACTCAACGCTAATATCGTTAAGCCGGCAGGCCCCATCGATCCCGAGGTGCCCGTCCTCCTGTTCGAGTCGGAAACCGGCCAGTCCTTGGCAACCTACGTCAATTTCGCCATGCACCTCGATACAGTAGGCGGCACGGAAGCCTCGGCTGACTATCCCTACACGCTGGCCAACATTCTGAGCAAGGTGAAAGGCCAGGATATGCTAACCGTATTTACCATCGGCGCAGCCGGCAACATCAATCATATCGATGTAAAGAGTGCCACTCCGCAAAAGGGTAACGAAGAAGCGGCGCGGCTGGGTACAGTGCTGGCGGGGGAAGTGCTGAAGACCTACGCGCGGTTACGACCGGCACTCAGCACCACCCTGCAGGCTGCCAGCCGGATCGTTCCTTTGGAACCCGCGCACCTGGATATCGGTGAAGAGGAACGCGCCCGGGCGACCGCGGAACAGGTGGATCATGGCGCCAAGGTCAGCTTCCTCGATACCGTTCGTGCCTTCCGCGTGCTGGATACGGCTGCCCGTAAAGGGAGTCCGCTGGAAGCTGAGGTACAGGTCATAACGCTAGGGGATCAGATCGCGTGGGTGGCTTTGCCGGGTGAGGTCTTCACCGAACTCGGGACCGCCATCAAGCAAGCTTCGCCGTTCCCGTTCACCGTTGTCGTGGAATTGGCGCACGGACCCGTCACTTACATCCCCAATGAAGAGGCTTTCGCGCAAGGCAATTACGAGGTGGTCAGTTCGCGCGCGGCAAAGGGCTCGGGCGAGAAACTGGTTGCCTCAGCACTTGCGCTCTTGAACGATTCGTATCCTCCACGGAAGCAAGCCATTACGCCGCATGAGAAGATGACGCTCTTCAACGGCCGTGATTTGGACGGCTGGTACAAGTGGCTGAGAGGAACCCGGTACGAAGATCCGAAAAATGTCTTCTCGGTACAGGACGGCATGATCCGGATCTCCGGTGAAGACTGGGGGGGAATTGCGACCAGACAGACGTATCGCGACTACCATCTCATCGTCGAGTGGAAGTGGGGCGGGCCGACGCATGGCGAGCGCATCGGAAAAGCTCGCGACAGCGGGATACTGGTTCATGCCATCGGCGAAGACGGCGCGTATTCCAGCACCTGGCTTGAATCCGTGGAATCTCAAGTGATTGAGGGCGGCACGGGCGATTTCATCATGGTCGGCGGTCGCGGCCAGCCCTCACTGACTGCGAAGGTTCGCGAAGGCGCGAAGGGAGAGTTGTACTGGGACGAAAACGGAAAGCCGGTCACGCGCAACCGGGGCCGCTTCGACTGGTACGGCCGCGATCCCGACTGGAAAGATCAGACCGGCTTCCGCGGCCAGCAGGATCTGGAGGCGCCCACCGGCGAATGGAACCGGTCGGAGGTGATCTGCGATGGAGACACCATCAAGAATATCCTCAATGGCAAAGCGGTCAATTACGGTACGAACTCTTCGCACACATTCGGGAAGATACAACTGCAATCCGAAGGCGCCGAAATCTGGATTCGCCGGGTAGAGCTTCAGCCGATTAATAAATAGCGCCTCCGGGCGTAGCGAAGGAAGAGGAATCCTTCCTGTCGCATGGAGGTATCCATCGGGAAACGCATTGGGAATCCCCCCGCTGCGGCCCGAACTGGCGGAGGAAGAGGGATTCGTTCTTTTGACCCTCTCGTGCGCTCCGTAAGTTGCACGTTCTCTCTCATGGCAGAGATGCCAAAACGGGCAAAACGGCAGGGCATAGAAACAAATTTGAAACAGCGCTTATATAATCACGCTCCGGTGCCTGTTCTGCCACAGATGCTTCGGGCGTAGGGCGTGACGCCTTATATGCAGGATGCAGGTCGAGTATCCAATCTGGCGCTTTTTGGGCCTGTGCTGCCGCTCTAAAAATGGCGCGCTTGTCTTCTTTCAGGAGCCCATCCAATGGCCGATGTAGCTGACATGATTAGGGACATCCGTAGGCAGGTTCAGGGTTGACGCCAATGAATGAGCTAGAAATTTCCGCGATCAATTCTTCGAAGGCGCTCAGCAGATTCCGGCCGCTAAGATTCGTGAGCCGCCTTCAGCCAACTCGCCTTGGCGAGTGGAACATATCTTAGTAAAGTTGTTTTAAGGCGATGCGCGGCGAAGGACACCCAACAAGCAGCAATGTTCAGTTATGTGTCAGCGGAGACCGCGTGCCGGCCGGGCATCCAATGCGCCCCATTCGTGGGTTGGTGGACCGGATGCTCGCACGCCTTGATGCTCGCTTCGAACAGATGTACTCGGGTCATCGGTCGTCCCTCAATCGCTCCGGAGAAGTTGTTGCGGGCGCTGTTGCTACAAGTCTTGTTTTCAGTTCGTAGTGAGCTGGCTGTTGATGGAGCAGTTGGCCTACAATCTGCTGTTCCGGTGGTTCGTCGGCATGAACATGGACGAGGAAGTATGGGTGCCGACGGTATTCAGCAAGAACCGGGACCGGATGGCAGGGAAGCGAAAATGAGCTACGGCGCACACGTGTTGATGGAGAGTCGGAACGGGTTGGTGGTGAACCCGCGCGTAACGTCGGCGACCGGCGCTTGTGAGCGGGAGGCCTCCATCGAGATGGTGGACGACATCCCTGGACAGGAACGGGTGACGCTGGGCACTGACAAGAACTACGACACCAAAGACCACGTGCGCAATTGCGCGATCGGAATGTAACCCCCGCACGTGGCACAAAAGAAACACAGCGCTCTTGACGGGCGCACGACACGGCAAGCTGGCTACGAGATCAGTCAGCAAAAGCGCTGGCGGATTGAAGAAATCTTCGGCTGGTTGAAGGCGGTAGGGATGCTGCGCAAGACCCGACACAAGGGTTTGTTGCGCGTGGGGTGGGTATTCACCTTTGCGGTCACTGCCTACAACCTCGTGCGCATTCGGAACCTGGCGTTTGGCCAGGCGAGCGCCTGAGGAGTGGTGTGTCTGTACTGCCCGAAAAGGGCAGACAGGCACACGGGCGAGCCGTATAGGTCGAAGGTAAGGCAAGTAATGTCCTCCGACTCACACTCAAGGCAGTTATCGAAAGAAGAGTTAGGATCGGAATCACGCCTTTTTCAGCATCCTGCTAGAACAGACGCCTGACGATTGGGTCGCTCTCACAAAAGCTGTAAGAAGACCTGGCTTCTGTCCCGAGCACGAGTCAGGACGCGTGTACCTGGTCACCGCTATTATGTAGGCCGAGCCGTTGTAGCTTTGTTACAGAGCGATCTTTGCTTGTTACCGCGTATGAAGGTATCCAAAGAAACCACTCAAAGGAGATAGTAACTTCACTAATGGATGGGTCAGATGTGAACGATGCAATACACTACGTGAACTTGGGGCTGAACAACTCGAATGCGAAGCAGGCCGCTGCTGTCTGCCAGATGGCGCGCGGGCATATACTCCGATGCTTCTTTAATCTACGACTCCTAAACCGGCCGTCTGACATCTATGAGTTCACGAACGAACGGGCGTGCCGCCGATTTTGATGATCAGCACTTCTGCTTTTTCAACCCGGACAGGCCGACTACCTACAACGTGCTTGCCTCGATGCCGGGCATTTGTCACGCCCCGTGCCTAAGATCCGCTTCTCGTCCCAGCATACCGGGTTGCGCCAGAACAAGCGTAAAATCGGGAAACGGGCCACACAAAATGGCACTTGTCGAGTCCCTTTCACCGCAGCACGCTGGTTTCTTGAACGCGTTCGAATTTTCGCCCCTGATGTCGCTCGTAGATTTGCAATCTCCATGCAAGACTCGGATCAATGCCCCATTTCCGAAACCGTCTCAGGCAGGTCGGCTCACGAACGAGACGGTCCCGCCTTAACGAGTCAAGATCACCGACGGTCTTTATTCACCGATCGGCGGACGTCGTACACGGTGAATGCAAGTCCGCTGAACAGCAGCACAGACGTGAACAGCCCGATCACAAAGATCGCTGTATCGGACACTTAGCGTCTCCGCACAATCATCTCGACATAGATGCCGGTCGCGATGATTGAGGGCACCCATATTCCGACGAAGATGCCTGCATTCTTGTTAACGGCGACCCCGATGCCAAACCATAGGGCGACTGAAAACAGGAACGAAAGAAAAGCTGCCAGGAGTACGAGCACGTCACCTTTGCCGAACACCGTTGACTCCTTGATAAGTAAACATGTGGGTGTGATGAAGTGGCGAAGGCGTGGGCTTGAATTTATTTGACGTCTAGGAAACTATTGATATAGCCGCAGAAACGCGTTACTCGCGCCTGTAAAACATGCGAAAGGGGGAATCTTTCTGACATCGTCTGCGTCAAAAGTTAAGTGCCTCGGCAGCCTCGTCCCACCGCACTTGCTACGCCGCAGCCTCAGGCCGAGGAGATGCTGAACATCTTCCACCGGGCGGTACGGGACTGGTTCGAAGCAGTTTTCCCTGCGCCCACCCGGCCGCAATTCTTGGGGTGGGCGTCGATCGCACGCGGCGAATCCACATTATTGTGTGCTCCCACGGGATCCGGGAAGACGCTCGCCGCCTTTCTATGGTGCCTGGACAAACTGATGTTCAACGCGCCTCCGCCCCCGGCGCAAAGGTGCCGCGTACTCTACATTTCTCCCATCAAAGCCTTGGCCATCGACGTAGAGCGGAACCTTCGCGCGCCGCTGGTCGGTATCGCGAATGCCGCCAGGCAGAGTGGCGCAGAGATCCACGAGCCGGCCATCGCCATACGCACCGGAGACACCAGCACGGCTGAGCGATCGAGGTTCTCGCGCCGCCCGGCCGACATCCTGATCACGACGCCGGAATCGGTGTACCTGCTGTTGACTTCGAATGCCCGAGAGGCGCTGCGGTCGATCGAGACGGTGGTGGTCGATGAGATCCATGCCCTGGTGGGGACGAAGCGAGGCGCGCACCTCGCGTTATCGCTGGAGCGTCTCGAACACCTGTGCGGCCGTCCACTGCAGCGCATCGGATTGTCCGCGACGCAGAGGCCTCTGGAAGAGGTCGCGCGATTCCTTGGAGGAGCCGCGAGCGTAACTCTGCACAAAGGGCCGCGGGTGGAAGCCACTTCCGAAGAAGCGATCCCCGCGTTCGAACAGCCTTTGGCGGTACCCGAGTACCGGCCCGTCACCATCGTCGATGCGAGCGAGCCGAAACGCTTCGACCTGCGGGTGGAGGTTCCGATCGACGATATGACCCGGTTGGACGAACTGGATTTTCTGCCGAGCGGGCCCGCTTCGCAAGGTCCGGTCCGGCCATCCATCTGGAGCGCCATTCATCCGAAGCTGCTCGAACTGGTCCGGTCGCATCGATCCACGATCATCTTCGTGAATAGCCGCCGCCTGGCGGAGCGAGTGTCTGGAGCCATCAACGATCTTGCGCAGGAGACGCTGGTCCGCGCGCATCACGGCAGCGTCGCCGCCGCACAACGTTCGGACATCGAAGACCGGCTGAAGCTGGGCACTCTGCGCGGCATCGTCGCGACATCTTCGCTGGAACTCGGGATCGATATGGGCGCGGTCGATCTGGTGGTTCAGATTGAGGCGCCATCGTCGGTGGCGAGCGGCATGCAAAGGGTGGGACGGGCCAATCACAACGTGGGCGGCGTGAGCGCCGCGGTGATTTTTCCGAAGTATCGCGGAGACCTGCTGGCGTGTTCGGCGATCACCAAGGCGATGCACGAGGGCCGGGTGGAGTCGGTCCATTATCCGCGAAATCCGCTGGACGTTCTGTCGCAGCAGGTGGTGGCGATGGTGGCCATGGACGCATGGGATGAGGATGCGTTGTTCGCCGTGATCTGTCACTCGGCTCCATTCGCGGCGCTGCCTAAGACGAGTGTTCGAAAGCGTCCTCGACATGCTCTCCGGCCGTTATCCTTCCGACGAGTTCGTTGAATTGCGGCCGCGCGTGACCTGGGATCGAGTGGCTCATAAGCTGACCGCGCGGGAGGGCGCGCGCAGAGTCGCGGTGGTGAATGGGGGAACCATTCCGGACCGCGGACTGTTCGGAGTCTTCCTGGCGGGCGCGACGCGGGGCGCGCGAGTGGGCGAGTTGGATGAGGAGATGGTGTTCGAGAGCCGGACCGGCGACACCGTGATACTCGGCGCAACCACATGGCGCATTGAGGAGATCACTCACAATCAGGTTCTGGTTTCACCCGCGCCGGGGGAGCCGGGCAAGATGCCGTTCTGGCACGGCGACCGGGCGGGGCGGCCCGCCGAATTCGGCCAGAAGATCGGCGAGATGACGCGCGAGCTGGCAGGGCTTCCGCGGCCCGTCGCCTACACCAAGCTGGTGGAGGATCACAGTCTGGATGGGCCGGCTGCGGAGAACCTGCTGCGCTACATCGAAGATCAGGCTGCGGCGACGGGACAGGTTCCGAGCGATCAGCATATCCTGATCGAGCGTTGCCGCGATGAGTTGGGCGATTGGCGCGTCTGCGTTCTGACGCCCTTCGGCAGCCGCGTGCATGCGCCGTGGTGCATGGCGGTGACGGCGAAACTGCGCGAAGCCAGGGGTCTGCAGGCGGAATCCATGTGGTCGGACGACGGCTTTGTGATCCGCCTGCCGGAGAACGAAGACGATTTCGATCCGACCTGGTTCTTTCCTTCCGCGGCAGAGATGCGCGACCTGGTACTGCGGCAACTGGGCAGTACATCGCTGTTTGCCGCCAAGTTCCGGGAGGCAGCGGGACGGGCTCTACTGCTGCCCAAACGGCGTGCTGGAATGCGCGCGCCGCTGTGGCAGCAACGGAAACGAGCTGCCGATCTGATGGCGGTGGCAGCGCGATTTCCTTCCTTCCCGATCCTGATGGAGACGTATCGGGAATGTCTGCGCGACGTGTTCGATCTGGCGGCCGCCTCCGACCTACTCAGGCAAGTCGAGCGCGGGACCATCCGGATCACGACGGTAGATTCCGCCAAGCCTTCGCCCTTTGCCTCGGCGCTGCTGTTCAATTACATCGCGAACTACATCTATGAAGGCGATGCTCCGCTGGCGGAGCGACGGGCGCAGGCGCTTTCGATCGATCAGTCGCAGCTCGAAGAGATTCTGGGCAGCGTGGATTTCCGGGAGTTGCTGGACAAGGCCGCGCTGGACGAAGTGGAATCGCAACTGCAGTCGCTCGAACCGGACTATCACGCCAAACACGCCGATGGCTTGCACGATCTGCTGCTGAAACTCGGTGACCTGACAGAACCGGAAATCGCGGCTCGCAGCGCATCCCCGGCGGTTGCGTCCTCGATCGAAGAACTGGTTTCCGCGCGGCGGGTGCTGCGGACGCGGATCGCGCGGCGAAGCTGCGGTTCATTCCGGTGGAATACGGCGCTGCCTATCGCGACGCTTTGGGCATACCGCTGCCGCCCGGCCTCGCGGTGGCGTTCCTCGAACCAGCTCAAGACGCCGTGGGCGAACTGGTGCGCCGCTACGCACGGACGCACGGTCCGTTCACCACCACTGATATCTCCGGCCGTTTCGGAATGTCGCCGGCGCAATTGGAACCCGTGCTACGCATTCTGCATGCGTCCGGGAAACTTCTCGAGGGAGAGTTCCGGCCGGGTGGCGAGCATCGCGAGTGGTGCGAGCCGGGAGTGCTGCAGCAGATCCGGCGCAAGACGCTGGCTCGCTTGAGACGGGAAGTTGTTCCCGCCGAGCAGCACGTGTTCGCGCGGTTCCTGGGACGATGGCAGGGTGTCACCACGCGAAGGCGCGGACAGGAGGCGCTGATCGATGCCATCGAAGTGCTGCAAGGCGCGGAGCTGATCGTCTCGGACCTGGAGACCGAGATCCTTCCGGCGCGAGTGGCCGATTATCGCCCGCAGGACCTGGACGCACTGCTCGCCTCCGATGAGGTGGTCTGGGTCGGTAAGGGGCGGATCGGCGAGCGGGATGGGCGCATCTCTCTTTACCTGGCGGAGTCGTTACCGCGGCTGATCGCGGCGGAGACGTGCGGATGCGGAGGCCGCGCCGTTCTCCGAAAGAGCGCTGCTCATTCTCGAATTTCTGCAGCAACAGGGAGCCTCGTTCCTGGCGACCATTCATCCCGTGGTGGGCGGCGGGTTCCTGGGTGACACGGTCGAGGCCTTATGGGAACTCGCGTGGGCTGGACGCATCACCAACGATACGTTTTTCCCCGTCCGTACGTACGTTGCCGGGCCCGAGAAACGCCGCGGCCGGGTGGATGGCGACGGCGCACGTCCAGGTTCGGTGGATTTCCTCCGCCGGCAAAGGTCGCGATCGGGCGGGCACCCTGCTGGGCAAGGCCGTTGGTCGCTCACCCAGCGTCGGATCCAGCAGCCGCTTACGCCGACGGAGTGGAGCGCCGCCATGGCGCAGCAGCTTCTGGTGCGCAACGGCATCGTCACACGAGAGACTGCGATCGTCGAGAACATTACAGGCGGTTATTCGGGCATTTATCCGGCGTTGCGAACCATGGAGGAGAGCGGTTGGATCCGGCGTGGCATGTTCGTCTCCGGTCTGGGCGCGGCGCAGTTCGCGATGCCTGCGGCGGTCGATCTTCTCCGTAGCCTGCGCAATGACTCCGGCAAACCGGACGCCGTCCATCTGGCGGCCTCCGATCCCGCTAATCCTTACGGGGGTCTGATACCGTGGCTTCCTGCCAGCAGCGAGCCGGAAGAGTCTTCCAAGCCCCACTCGATGGCTCGGGCTTCTGGCGCGAGCGTCATCCTCGTGAACGGCCTGCTCGCCGCATTTTTCAGGCGACGGAATCCCTCATTTCGCGTGTTTCTGCCGGAGGATGAGCCGGAGCGCACCCATATCGCGCGGGAACTTGCGAAGAAGTTGGCGGATGTCGCCATCGCTCGCCAAAGCCGCCGCCACGGACTGCTGATCGGCGAAATCAACGACCATCCGGCTCGGGAACATTTCCTGGCGCGTCTGCTGCAGGACGCGGGCTTTGTGGACACGGCCGTGGGATTTCAGATGCGGCGCGTGATCAGCCCGATCTCCGCCCACGTCCCCGCCCGGATGACGAAGAGCCAGAGGACGAAGAACGCGAGGAGAGCGCTTAGGTGCCGGAAGGCGATACGATCTTTCGCGCCGCTCGCACGCTTCACCGCGCACTGGCGGGATCGATCGTCACGGGTTTCGAGACGCAGCTTCCCGGCGCTCGCCCGCGTGGATGCCGACCATCCCATCGCCGGGCAGAACCGTGGAGTTTGCGCGTGCAAAGGGCAAGTGGCTGGAGATCGGTTTCTCCGGCGACTTGGTGCTGTTAACGCACATGCTGATGAACGGAAGCTGGCACATCTATCGTCCCGGCGAGACTTGGCGCAAGAGCCGCTACCATATGCGCGTAGTGATTGCGACTCCCGCGATTGTCGCCGTTGCATTCAATGTGCCCATCGCGGAGTTTCATACGCGAAGGAGCTTGGCGCGCCGTCCAGGATTCAGCCAGCTCGGGCCGGACGTGCTGGCCGGCGATTTCGATCCCGCGGAGACGGTGGCCAGATTGGCAGAATCATCCGGATCTCGAGGTCGGAGTCGCCCTGCTGACGCAATCGATCATCGCCGGATTGGGGAACGTCTTCAAGTCGGAGGTTTGCTTTCTGGCGGAGGTGAATCCTTTCCAACGCATCGGTGCGCTCTCGCGGGGACAGTTGGAATCGCTGGTTTCCATCGCGCGAAAGCTGTTGACGGCGAACGTGGCAGCCACGTCAGGCGATCAGATCGTGACTTACACCGGAATGCGGCGGACCACCGGCCGTTCCGATCCCGCCGAGCGATTGTGGGTATACCACCGCAACGGAGAGCCATGCCGCAAATGTGGCACTACGATCCTGATCCCGCAAACAGGGTCTCGATGCGCGATCCACATTCTGGTGCCCCGTCTGTCAGCCGGCGTGAGAGCGGGCCAGCCCCGTTCAACAAGCCTTTCTCGCTGTTAATCTGGAAAGCAATGAAGAAAACACAGAACCACTCCGATACCGCCGGCGGCGAGACGCATCAACGCGCACCGGGCGACGGAGCAGTCCTAACAACCAACCAAGGCGTACCGATTTCCGATAATCAAAACTCTTTGAAGGCAGGAGGGAGAGGCCCCACTTTGCTGGAGGATTTTATCCTCCGCGAAAAGATAACGCACTTTGATCATGAGCGCATTCCGGAGCGCATCGTGCATGCGCGCGGCTCCGCGGCGCATGGATATTTCCAGCCGTATAAGTCTATGGCGCACGTGACTAGCGCTCACTTCCTTTCCGATCCGGGCATCAAAACGCCGGTATTCACCCGCTTTTCGACCGTAGCCGGTGGAGCTGGTTCCGTCGACCTGCCGCGCGACGTGCGCGGATTCGCCGTTAAGTTTTACACCCAGGAAGGCAACTTCGATATGGTCGGGAACAACATTCCCGTCTTCTTCATTCAGGACGCCATGAAGTTTCCGGACTTGGTCCATTCCGTCAAGATGGAAGCCGATCGAGGTTATCCGCAGGCGGCGCAGCGCGCACGACACATTTTGGGATTTCGTGACGCTCATGCCCGAATCGCTGCACATGATCATGTGGGCCATGTCGGACCGCGCAATCCCGCGCTCTCTGCGGATGATGGAGGGTTTCGGAGTGAACACCTTCCGTCTTGTAAACGCTGCGGGCGAATACCACTTCGTGAAGTTCCATTGGCGGCCGGTGCTGGGTACTGCAGCCGTGATGTGGGATGAGGCCGTGAAGATCAGCGGCGCCGATCCGGACTTCCATCGCCGCGATCTGTTCGAGGCGATCGAGAAAGGACACTATCCCGAGTTCGAATTAGGCTTCCAGATCATGGATCAGAAAACGGCGGACGGACTCGACTTCGACGTACTGGATGCGACGAAGGTGATTCCCGAGGAAATCGTGCCGATCGAGATGGTGGGAAAGATGGTTCTGGACCGGAATCCGGACAACTTCTTCGCCGAGACGGAACAGGTGGCATTCTGTCCGAGCCACATCGTGCCTGGAATCGATTTCAGCGAGGATCCGCTGCTGCAAGGGCGGCTGTTCTCGTATCTGGATACGCAGCTCAGCCGGTTGGGATCGCCGAATTTCCACGAACTTCCCATCAACCGGCCAAAATGCCCATTCGCGAATCACCAGCGGGATGGTCACATGCAGATGGAGGTTCCGAAGGGGCGCGCGAACTACGAGCCGAACTCGATCGAACCCCAGGGACCGCGGGAGACGTTGCGCGGGTCTGAAGACGGCGCCCATCCCGACGGAAGGGACCAAGGTCCGGTTGCGGCCGGAATCGTTTGCGGATCACTATTCGCAGGCGCGGCTGTTCTATCGCTCGGTGACGCCTCAGGAACAGAAGCACATTGCCAATGCGCTAACGTTCGAGCTGAGCAAGGTGGACATCAAAGAGATCCGCAAGCGGATGCTCGGCCATCTCGACATCATCGACGAGAAGCTCGGAAGCAAGGTCGCCGAAGAGCTGGGCATGACCGGGCGAAGCGGAGAAAATGACACCCGCCGCGAAGCCGATGGATCTGAAGCCGAGTCCGGCCCTGCGGCTGTACGGAAAGTATCCGCCGACGTTGAAGGGCCGGAAGGTTGGCGTGCTCCTGGCACCGGGCTTCGATGTGAAACAGAAGTCCGAGGTGGTGGCGGCGATCGAGAAGGAAGGCGCAGTGGCCGCAATGATCGCTCCGCGCGTGGGCGCTGTCGAGGACTCGACCGGCACAAAGCATGCCGCCGACATGGCGCTTTCGGGATCGCCCTCGGTGCTGTTCGATGCAGTGGTCATCCTGGCCGGGAGCCAACGGCGATAAGGCATTAACGGCGAACCCGGATGCTGTCAGCTTCCTCATGGATGCATTCCGGCATCTGAAGGCCATTGGGTTGGCCGGCGTGCCGCATCTTGCGAAGCGGGCTCACGTCGGTTCAGAGGCCGGCGTAGCCGACGTCGGGAGAGCGAGCGGAGTCAATGCGTTCATCGAATTCGCCAAGAGCGGGCGGGTTTGGGATCGCGATACCGAGTGAGCTCCGATTCTAAACTTCTTACAGAGAGGCAGCCTCGCGGGGCTGCCTCCTCTTCTCAGAACTTCGCATCCTACCCGAATTACTTGAAAATCATCGTGAGTCCATGCACAATGGATAATCTTTTCTCTAAGGGGGGACGATGTCGAAAACTTACCTGCAAGTACGCACTGTAGCAGTTAGCATTCTATTCGCGATCTCGCTCGCCACAGCGCAAACTACCACTGGCTCGATTGTCGGCGCCGTTACGGATTCAAGCGGCGCTGTTGTCTCCAACGCGGTGGTGACCGTGACAAATGTGGATACCAGCATTGTCACGAAGGTATCCACGGATTCATCCGGCAACTACGTAGCAACTCCGCTCGCCGTCGGTCACTACTCCGTAACGGTCGAGGCTCAAGGGTTTAAGAAATCCGTCAGCACAGGCATCACGCTCAATGTCCAGGACCGCATTGGTGTGAATGTGACGCTCGAAGTGGGCCAGACGACGGAAACTGTCGAAGTTGTGGGCGCGGCGCCGGCTCTGCAAACCGACACCTCCTACCTGGGCCAGGTTGTCGAGAGTCAGCGGATTGTCGATCTCCCGCTCAACGGCACGGTTTTTCACACAATTGGCGGTGCTCACTGCCGGCACCGCGCCGACCGCACCCGGCGCTCGCGACGAACGAACCGGAGGCTTCAGCGCCAACGGCGTCAGGCCTTACCAGAACAACTACCTGCTGGACGGCATCGACAACAACAGTCTGTCGGAGGATCTGACCAACGAAGCCAGTTTCGTGGTCGGACCTTCGCCCGACGCGATCGCTGAGTTCCGGGTGCAGACGAACTCGATGAGCGCGGAATTCGGCCGTTCTGGCGGCGCTGTAATGAACGTAACGATGAAGTCCGGAACCAACAACTTCCATGGCAGCGTGTTCGAGTTTCTTCGCAACAGCGCCCTGGATGCGAAGAATTACTTCGATCCACCCACCGGACCCACGCCTCCGTTCAAACAGAACCAGTTCGGAGCCGCCCTTGGGCGGACCCGTTGAGCTTCCGCGATATAGCGGAAAGAACCGGACGTTCTTCTTCGTGGACTATCAGGGCACGCGCATCCGAACGGCTCATACGTTTCTCGCCACGGTGGCGCCACTGGCTTGGAGGACTGGGGATTTCAGCGGCTTCAACACCATCTTCGACCCGAACACGACTGTGATTCAAAACGGCCAGGTAATCCGGCAGCCGTTTGCCAACAACCAGATTCCGCTGAACCGGTTCGACCCCGCCGCCCTCAAATTGATCAGTCTGATGCCGGCGCCCAATGTGCCGGGTCCGTTTCGCAGTTCGGGGGTGGCCCGCAATTATCTCAGCAACCCCGTCGAACCGGACAATGTCGATCAGGGCGATGTGCGAATTGACCATCGGATCTCGGAATCGGACAGCTTCTTTGCTCGCTTCAGTATCTCGGATCAAACGCTGATGCCTCCCGTCGGCGATTCCGCCGCCTCTGTCCGCTGCAGCATTTTCGTCGGGTGACTGGGTGAACAACACGCGGCAAGGTGTTTTCAGCGAGACCCACATCTTCTCGCCGCGTATCATCAATGAATTCCGCGCTGGCTATACCCGCCTGCGAACGGAGCGGTTACAGTTCAACGCGAGTGAAAACCTCTCCGCGCAGATCGGCATCCCCGGCATTCCGTTCACCACGAATAACGGCGGCCTGCCGCGGTTCAATGTCAGTGGCCTCAGTAACTTCGGCAGCGCGACATATCAACCTACCCGTGAGTTTGAGAACCTCTTTCATTTCATCGAAAACATCAGTATCATCAAGGGCCGGCACACCATCAAGATCGGCGCCGAGTGGAAGCCGATCGTGAATTTCAGCATCCTCCAGCCGCCCACTCCGCGCGGCAGTGTTCAGCTTCAACGGAAACAACACTCGCGATGCCAACAATCGCGGCGCATCCGGGTCTGGGTTTTGCCGACTTCGCTCTCGGCATTCCTTCCAATGCCTCTGTCGCTTCGTTCATCAACGACACTTTCCAGCAGCCGGGATACTTCTTCTATGCGCAGGATGATTTCAAAGTCGCAGCGGCTGACACTGAATCTCGGCGTGCGCTACGAGTTTATTTCCCAGCCGATGGAGCGGCGCGACGGCGAAGGCCAATTTCAACATCGTCACCAACACACTGGATCTGCCAAAGGGCAGGAACGATCCGCTGCCTCCCAGCTTCTTCCCGCAGATCGCTGTGAACCGGAATGCGCCGCGCCAACTGGTGCCGCAGGATCGGAACAACTTTGCTCCCCGCGTCGGTTTCGCCTTTCAAGTTGACCAACAAAACCGTGATCCGCGCCGGTTACGGGGTCTTCTACTCGTCCTATGAAGCCGGGCCGCTGAGCATACCGAATCCGGGAAACAATCCGCCCTTCTACGCTCAGGCGAACTTCCCTGCCGTAAGCTTCGCGGCCCCGAACCCGCTGGTGAACCTGCTTTCGAGAGGCCTTCCGGTAAACGCTCTTAGCAATCCGGCTGCTCCGTCGCTGTTCTCGCTCGATCCCAATTTCCGCGATCCATATGTTCAGCACTGGAACTTCGGCATTCAACGCGAACTCGGGTTCAACACCGTGTGGGAGATCTCCTATGCGGGGTCGGCGGGGAAGAAGCTGTATGAGTTCCGCAACGTGAATCAAGCTGTGCCGACTGCGGATCCGAATGCGGACGTGGATTCCCGCCGCCCCGACCGTACCTGGGCGACGATCTCACGTATTGGTGCTCCTGCGGCAGTTCTACATATCACTCCCTACAGACCAAAATAGAGAAGCGGTTTTCCAACAACCTTAGCTTCCTGGGCGCTTACACATTTGGAAAGTCGCTCGACGAGCAGTCGCAAGCATCGCTCGGATTTGATAACAGCACGGGCGTTCGCAGCGAATACAACTACCGCTGGGAGAAAGGGAGGTCCGACTTCGACCAGAACCATCGTATTGTGGCCAGCTACAGCTACGATGTACCCTTTGGCCGCAAGTTGACAGGAGTAGGAAGAGTCCTCGCTGACGGATGGCAGCTCGTCGGAATACACTCGTTCACCACCGGCACGCCGTTCACGATCCATGCCCGAACGGATTTCTCAAACTCGGGTGGTGATGCTCGGCCCAATGCGGTACTGGGGGTCTCGGATACGACCCTCCGGGGGACGCACCCGGCAACAATGGTTCAACCCCGCGGCATTTACAGATCCGGCAGACGGTCAGTTCGGCAACGTTGGCCGAAACACGATGACTGGTCCGAGTAACGTCACCGTTGATTTCTCGGTATTCAAGAATTTCCTGATCCGTGAGCCGGTTCGACTTCAATTCAGGACGGAGTTCTTCAACCTGATTAATCATCCGAACTTCCGAAGTCCAAGCACGACGTACGATAGCTCAAATCCAGGGGAGTTGACGGCGGCCGGTACATCGCGACAGATTCAATTTGCTATGAAGCTGCTGTTTTGAGCATCACGTTGGGAACGGCGCTGAGGAAGAGCCGAGGCCGGACGATTGATATGGATGACCCACTCGCTAAGTCGTCGCCATTTTCTCACTAGCGCTGCAGGCGGTGGGTTGTTCTGGGCGCTGCAGAGTCCCGTCGCTGCAGCGCCCTTTCCCATTCAATTTCGAAAAACGCCTCCCCACGATTCGCTTTTCACTTTCATCCACCCGGGGCACGATGAATTCAAAGGCGAAAGATCCGCCGAGCAGATAGTCGCTCATCTGGAGCAACTGCCCCACACACGTTCGCTGCCGCTAAACTCCGATTTCCGAGGCATCTCGCCCCATCCTGCAAGATATCGCCACGTTGCCGACGATGTATCCATTGCTGAATTTGATCGTGCAGACCGTCGGTTTCAAGAGGGTGTGGCCAGTTGGCTGGATTCCCTGGGCCGTATCCGCAGCGTTCGATTCTACGTGCTGCCGTCCGATCGGGTGCGATACGAAATCGCGAGTTCCACGGCCGATGGACTCTGTTATCGAGTCGGTGTATGGAAACAGACTTGGAAAGATGGACGGCTGTCGCATTTTGAGCCGCTCGAAGAAACGGTTGTCAGCTCATCGCGCCCGCTCTTCCGGGATGTCACAGCGAAGGTGTTCGGTCCCGCCGAGTCCTTCCAGAAGCAGCTGCTGCAAGGTGTGCCGTTCTGGCGCTCGCGATTGGATTCCGCCAGTGGCATCGATGTGTACGGCAATAACGGAATCGCCGTGGGCGACATCGACGGAGACGGATTAGATGAGATTTACGTCTGCCAGCCTGGCGGGTTACCCAATCGCCTTTACAGGAATCGCGGTGACGGAGTCATGGAGGATATCACGGAGCGGGCTGGTGTGGGTGTCCTGGATGACACCAGTTGCGCGCTATTCCTGGACCTTCGAAACATCGGACGACAGGACTTGGTGGTTGCGACCATCCACGCTCCGCTGCTGTTTCTGAATGAAGGCAATGGGACGTTCCGCCCTAAACCCGGCGCGTTCCGATTTCAATCGGAAGCACAGGGAACCTTCACTGGCATGGCTGCTGCGGATTACGATCGGGATGGCCGTCTCGATCTCTATCTCTGCACTTACATCTACTATCAGAGCGAGGATCAGTACCGTTATCCGGCCCCCTATTACGACTCACAAAATGGGCCGCCTAATTTCCTCTTTCACAACAATCTGACTGCCGAAGGAGAAGGATATCTGGAGGATGTCACTTCGCGAGTAGGGCTTGACGAGAACAACAACCGGTACAGCTTTGCTCCCGCCTGGTGCGATTTTGATGACGACGGTTGGCCGGATCTCTGCGTAGCCAACGATTTCGGGCGCAACAATCTGTATCAAGAATGAGCGGGGCCGGTTCCGGGATGTGGCTTTGAAATCGGGGGTGGGAGGGGTCGCGCCGGGCATGAGCGCATCCTGGTTCGATTACGATGGCGACGGCCGCCCCGATCTGTACGTCAGCAACATGTGGACCGCGAGCGGGCAGCGCATGGTCGAGGACAAAGCCTTCGCGGCCGCAACGGATGCCACCGTGCGGGATGCTTATCGACGCCACACCCACGGTAATTCGCTCTACCGCAACCGGGGCGACGGGACGTTTGAGTCTGTCGAGACCGCCGAACGGGTGGAGATGGGCCGCTGGGCCTGGTCCTCGGATGGCATCGACTTCGACAACGATGGATCACCGGAAATCTACATCGCTTGCGGGATGCTGACGAACTCGTCGCAGACTGACTTGGAGAGTTTCTTTTGGAGGCAAGTTGTGTCGCGCTCGCCGGCGACGGCCTCAGCCAGCCCGGCCTACGAGAACGGATGGAACGCTCTGAATCAGCTCATTCGCGAGGATTATAGCTGGAATGGCCGCGAACCGAATGTGCTCTACGCCAGGCGCGGCAGCCGCTTTTATGATTTCTCCGGAGTTTCCGGCCTGGACTACGCCGAAGACAGCCGGGCCTTCGCGGTAACCGATCTGGACGGCGACGGCAATCTGGATGTACTCCTGAAAAGCCGCTTGGGGCCGCAGGTGCGGGCATTGCAGAACGATTGCGGGAAAGGCAACCACGCGATCGCCGTCGAGCTCCGCGGCACCCGCTCGAATCGAGATGCTATCGGTGCTCGCGTACAAATGGAACATGCCCGCGGACGAGTTGTAAGGACACTGCAAGCGGGTTCTGGTTATCTGTCGCAGCGCACCAAGCGGCTGCATTTCGGCCTCGGACGCTCGACCGTCGCCAACGAGATCTTGATTCGCTGGCCATCGGGTTTGGAACAGCGCTTCAACCACCTGGCAGCCGGATTCTGCTATCAGATCGTAGAAGGGTCGAATAAGGTGAACAGCGTGCCGTTCTCGCTACGGTCGCGTGTTACCGGCCAGGCACCCGCGATGCAGGCGAATAATCAACCTCAATTCGCGCCAACTTGGCTGCTCGAGCCAGTCCCCTTGCCCGAGGCCCGCAAGGGTCCCGGCTTCCTCTGTTTGTACTCAGGCGAGAAGCCTGCCCGGCCGGCAGGGCTCCCCTATGAGGCAGTCGATGTTCGCCGCGAGTCACCGGATGTGGCCGCCTGGTACGCGCTATTCCGCATGTACCTATTCGACTATCGCGCGCCGCTTACTCTTCCCCTGTTGCTGCTGATTGATGCGGATGGCCTGGCGCACAAAGTGTATCCAGAACTGCCGGAGGCAGGCGTTCTGCGTTCGGATCTGGCCAAGCTCGGAAGCCAGGATCAGCGCCGCCTCGCACTGCCGTTTCCAGGACGTTACTATTCTGCGCCTCAGCGCAATTACTTCCGCCTGGGCGCGGCGTTTTATTGGGCCGGCTATCCGCAGCAGGCGCTCCGTTATTTCGACGAAACGGTACGCCGCGCGCCCGGCAACAGCAAGGCGCATCTGGCGATCGGGCACATTCATTTGGAAGCGGGCCGCTACGAAGCTGCTCGAACTCATCTCAAGACGGCTGTCGCGTTGACTCCAGCGTCCTGGGATGCATGGACCAATCTCGGAAGCCTCGAGGATGCCTTGGGAGACCATACAGCGGCTGTGCAGAACTTTGAAAGGGCCTTGGCGATTTTGCCAGACTCCACTTTTGCGCTAATCGGCGCGGGCCGGGCCCACGGGAAATTGGGTCATTCACAGCAGGCGGAGAACTTGCTTCATCGCGCGCTCGAACTGGAGCCCGAGAATGCCGAAGCCGCCAATCAGCTCGGACTCGTTCTGTCCGCGCAAAACCGAGCCGCCGAGGCTGTCAAGTACTTTCAGCAGGCACTGGCCGCTCAACGAAATCACACGGCGGCACTGAACAATCTTGGCGTGCTTTACGTACAGATGAAAAAGCTGGACGACGCCATCGGAGCTTTTCGGTACGGCATCCAGATAGCACCTGACGAAGACGTGTTCTACCTGAATCTGGCGCGGGCCTACGTGGTTTCAGGTGATGCAACGAAAGCCCGCGAGATCCTCCAGCAATTACTCGAACGCAAGCCGGACAACGCCATGGGTAAGAAGGGTTTGGCCGAACTCACGGCGCAATAAGTGAGAAGCGCGAGTTATACGACCCGCCTCAGTCGCCGGTAACAGCAACTGGAACCTGCTTCCGCCGGTGGCGGAAAGCTTGCACCTTATGCTGTAACTCGCCGAGATACAAGTAGAACACCGGCGTCAAGAACAGCGTCACGGCTTGCGAGAAGATCAGGCCGCCGACCACGCACAGACCCAGCGACTGACGAGCTTCACCGCCCGCTCCGTAACCGATCGCAATCGGCACCGCGCCCAGCAGCGCCGCCATCGTCGTCATCATGATCGGGCGGAAGCGGATCAGGCAGCCTTCGTAGATCGCCTGCTGCGGCGTATGGCCGCTGCGCTCGGCTTCCAGGGCGAAGTCGATCTGCATGATCGCGTTCTTCTTGACGATGCCGATCAGCATGATCAGGCCGACGAACGCGTAGATGTTCAGATCCATGTGGAACAGGTACAGCGTCGCCAGCGCGCCGAAGCCGGCCGACGGCAGGCCGGACAAGAATCGTCAGAGGGTGAATGTAGCTCTCGTACAGAATGCCGAGCACGAGATAGACCACCATGATGGCGATGAACAACAATACCCAAAGATTCGCCAAGCGATCCTTGGAAAGCCTCGGCCATCCCGGAGAAGTTCGTGCTGATGGTGGCCGGCACAATGCGATCGGCGGACTTCTTCACCACGCTCTATGGCTTCGCCCAGAGCGTGTCCGGGTTTCACGGCGAACGAAATCGTCGCGGCCGGCAACTGGCCAGCGTGCGAAATTGCCTGCGGCCCGATCACCTCCGAAATGGTGGCGAGCGAATCCAGAGGAATCAGCTTGCCGGTCGCGGTCGGCGGCTTGAAGTACAACATGGACAGCGCGCGAGGATCCTGCTGATACTGCGGCAGCAGTTCCAGCAGCACCTTGTACTCGTTGACGTTCGAGTAGATCGTCGAGACCCAGCGCGGACCGTAAGCATCGTACAGCGTATTCTCGACACCCTGGGCGTTCACCTGGAGCGCCGCCGCCTTATCGCGATCGATGGTCACCTGAACCTGCGGAGAGCGGATCTGCATGTCGCTGGTGACGTCCATCAGCGCCGGTTCGGTGGCCAGTGCCTTTTCCAGCTTTTCCGCCGCACCGTACAGCTCCGGCTTATCCGGCGATTGCAACGTGAACTGATACAGGCTCTTGGTCACCTGGCCGCCGATGCGCAGCACCGGCGGATTCTGCAGGTACACACGAATGCCCGGGATCGCGGTCAGCTTCGGCCGCAGTCGTTCGATGATGTCGTTCACCAGGTACTTGCGCTGAGAGCGGGGCTTCAAGTGCACGACCAACTGGCCGATGTTCGGGCCCCCAAGTACCGCCGCGGCGGGACCGCCGACTGTCGCGGTCAGCGAGTCCACGTCCGGATCGGCGTTCACGATCTCGGCGACCCGCTGCTGGTATTCGAGACATCTGCACGAAGCCGGTGCCCTGCACGGCTTCCGTCGTCACCGCCAGTTGATCGGTATCCTGGTCCGGCACGAATCCCTTGGGGATGATGATGAACAGCCACACGGTCGCGGCCAGCACGACGAAGAAGCTCATCAGAGTCGCAAAGCGATGCCGCAGCACCCACACCAGCGACTGGTCGTAGCGGTGCAGCAGCCCTTCGAAGAAGCCTTCCGTGACGCGGTAAAACTTCGATCGCTTGTTCTCGTGCGACGAGCGCAGGAAGCGGCTGCACATCATCGGCGTCAGCGTGATCGAGACCACGCCGGAGATCAGAATCGAGGCGCAGATGGTGACCGCGAACTCGCGGAACAGGCGGCCCAGGACTCCGCCCATGAACAGCACCGGAATGAACACCGCCGCCAGCGAGATGGTCATCGAAACGATCGTGAATCCGATCTCGCGCGATCCATCGAGGGCGGCCAGCATCGGCGGGCCGGCCCATCTCCATGTGGCGAACGATATTCTCGAGCATCACGATCGCATCGTCCACGACGAAGCCGATCGCCAGAATCAACGCCATCATCGAGAGGTTGTCGAGCGAGTAGCCCAGCAGGTACATCACGGCGAACGTGCCCACGACCGAGAAGGGCAGCGCGAGGCTGGGAATGATGGTCGCCGAGACGTTCCGCAGGAACAGGAAGATCACCATGATGACCAGACCGAGCGTCAGCATCATGGTGAACTTCACATCGTCGTAGGATTCCTTGATGGTCTCCGAGCGATCGTAGAAGATGTCCATCTTCACGGAAGGCGGAAGCTCCGCGCGGAAGGTCGGGAGCAGTTTCTTGACGGCTTCGGCCACCTGTACGGTGTTGGTGCCCGGCTGGCGCTGAATGGAGAGAATGATCGCGCGTTCGTGTCCCTGCTTGGTGTAGTACCAGGACGCAGTCTTGTCGTCCTCGACGCTGTCCGTCAGCGTTCCCAGTTCCTCCAGGCGCACCGGCGTGTTGTTGCGGTAGGCGATAATCACCGGCTTGTACGCGTCGGCGGTCATCAACTGGCCGGAGGCCTGCAGCGTGAAGGCGCGGCGGGGCCCGTTGATGGTGCCGGTGGGGAGGTTGACGTTCCAGTTCTTCAGCGCGGATCTCGACTTCATTCAATCCGATCTGCCGGGAGGCGAGCTTGAACGGGTCCATCTGAACCCGCACTGCAAATTTCTGCGCGCCGAGCACAGCTACCTGCGCGACGCCTGACACCATCGAGATGCGCTGGGCGATGCGCGTCTCGGCGTACTCATCGAGCGTATACAGCGGAAGCTCTTTGGAGGTCAGCGCGAGGTACAGAATCGGCTGATCCGCCGGGTTCACCTTGGCGAATGTCGGCGGCGTCGGCATGCCTTGCGGCAGCAATCGGGATGCCTGCGTAATGGCCGCCTGCACGTCCACCGCGGCTCCGTCCAGGTTTCGTTCGAGATCGAACTCGAGCACGACCTGCGTGCTACCCAGCGTGTTCGTCGAAGTCATGGACTGCAGGCCGGCGATCGTCGAGAACTGATTTTCGAGCGGCGTCGCGACCGCCGACGCCATGGTTTCCGGACTGGCGCCCGGCAGCGACGCGGTCACCAGCAGGGTCGGCAAATCGACGTTGGGCAGATCGCTCACCGGCAGCGAACGGTAGGCCACGGCCCCGAAGAAGGCGATGGCCACCATCAGGAGAATGGTGGCGACGGGGCGTCGGATAAAGATTTCGGACAGGTTCATGCTTGAACCTCCGACACCGCCGGCAATGCGGGAGCAAGCGACGGACTGCGGCGATGCGTGAGCCGGCGCGTGAGCCGCGCCATGTAGATATAGATGATGGGCGTGAGATACAGAGTCAACATCTGGGAGAAGACAAGTCCGCCGACAACGGCCATTCCAAGCGGACGGCGGGCTTCACCGCCCGCGCCGTAGCCGAGGGCAATGGGCAGTGAGCCGAACAGCGCCGCCAGCGTGGTCATCATGATCGGCCGGAACCGGATGAGACAGCCTTCAATGATGGCGTCTTCCGGACCTTTCCCATGTTTGCGCTCCGCTTCCAGCGCGAAGTCGATCTGCATGATTGCGTTCTTCTTGACGATGCCGATCAGCATCACCAGGCCGACGAACGTATACATGTTCAGTTCGACTTTGAAGAATCACCAGCGTAAGCAGCGCGCCGAAGCCGGCCGCCGGCAGGCCGGAAAGAATCGTGATCGGGTGAATGAAGCTCTCGTACAGCACGCCCAGAACGATGTACACCACCGCCACTGCGATCAGCAGCAGCAGCGACATGTTGCGAAGCGAATCCTGGAAGGCTTTCGCGGTGCCTGAAAAATTCGTATGGATGCGGCCCGGCAAGTTCTGCGTGGGCCAGATCCTGCACGGCGTTACCGCGTCGCCCAGCGCGAAGCCGGGCTTGAGGTTGAAGCTGACCGTCACCGACGGCAACTGGCCGGTGTGATTGATCGATTGCGGCCCGGCATCCTGTTTGATGCGCGCAACGCTGCTAAGCGGGATCAGTCCGCCGGATGGATTCGCGAAATACAGATGCGACAGCATGTCGCCGTAGGCCTGGTATTTGTCCTCCACCTCCAGCATCACGCGGAACTGATTCTGCGGAGCGTAGATCGTGGATGCCCAGTTCGGGCCGTAGGCGCTATACAACGCACCTTCGATCTGTTGGAAATCGAGCCCGAACGCAGCCGCCTTATCGCGGTCCACTTCCACCATCAGGCGGGGAGTGCGGATCTGAAGATCGCTGTTGACCTCCTGCACCATCGGCAGCCGCGCCACTTTTCGTTCGAAACCGGCCGCCTCGCGGTACAGCAAAGCCGTATCAGTCGCCTGCAGCGTGAATTCATAGGCGGCGCGGGATCCGCGGCCGCCGATGCGGATGGAGGGCGGCAGCGAGATCACGGCGCGAATGCCCGGGAAGCCCAGCAGTTTGGGCCGCAGCCGATTGGCGATCTGTTCGGCGCTGGACTTGCGCTGTTTGCGCGGCTTCAGGTTCACGAACATGCGTCCGTTGGTGGAACTGCCCCAGTTGCCGCCGCCCACGGAGCCGAAGAACCCTTCGATGTCGGGGTCCTGCTTGAGAACATTCGCTATGCGTTCCTGCAACGTCATCATCAAGGGAAACGCGGTGCCTTGAGCCACCTCCGTATTCACCATCAACTGATCGGCGTCGATATCGGGGATGAATCCTTTCTGAACCCGCGTGTATAGCCACGCCGTGGCTCCGATCGATGACGAAGAACACAACGATCATTACGGGGCTATGCCGAACCGCCCAGTGCAGTGTCTTGCTATATAGCTTGTAGTTTGCCTGGAACATCGCCTCGATTCCGCGCGAAATGACGTTCGGACGGCGGTCTCGACGTGGCGCGCGCAAAATGCGGCTGCACAGCATCGGCGTGAGACTGATTGAGACGAAGCCGGAGATGAGAACGGCAACGCAGATGCTCACCGCGAATTCGCGGAACAACCGGCCCAGAATCCCACCCATGAACAGAATGGGGATAAACACCGCGGCCAGCGAAATGGTCATCGACAAAATCGTGAACCAGATCTCGCGGGAGCCGCGGACCGCGGCTTGCCTTGGCGCTTCTCCGTTCTCCACGTGACGCACGATGTTCTCCAGCATCACGATTGCGTCATCGACGATGAAACCGACCGACAGAATCATCGCCATCATCGAGATGTTGTTCAAGCTGAAGCCGAGGACGTACATCACCGAAAGCGTGCCCAGGATCGAGAACGGCAGCGCTAACGAAGGAATAATTGTCGCCGAAGCGTTGCGCAGGAACAGGGCGATCACCAGGATCACCAGGCCGATGGTGACGCTCATCGTGAACTGCACGTCATTGAATGCTTCGCGGATGTTCTTGGAGCGGTCGCCGCGTACACCAAGAATCAGAGACGGAGGCAATTGCTTCTGGATCTGTGGCAGGACCTTCTTGATCGCGTCGTTCACCTCGATGATGTTTGAACCCGGCTGGCGCATGATCATCAGCGAGACGATCTTGCGCTTCTCGCCGTCCTGGTACAGGTAAGACGCCGTGCGCTCGTCTTCGACACTATCCACGACCGTAGCCAAATCCCGGAGGCGAACCGGCGAATTGTTGCGGTAAGCAATGATCTGATCCGCGAACTCCTCGGCGTTCATTAGTTGGCCGTTCGCCTGGATATTCATCGCCTGCTTATCGCCCCAGATAGTGCCCACGGGCTGGTTGACGTTCCACCCCTGGAGCGCCTGGGCGATCTGGTTGAAGCCGATCCCGCGGCTGGCGAGTCTGTCGGGATTCACTTTCACCCGAACGGCATACTTCTGCGCTCCCATCACCATCACCTGCGCAACGCCAGGGATCATGGAGAGCCGCTGGGCGATGGTCGTCTCGGCGTACTCGTCCACCTTATTCATGGGCAGAGTCTTGGAAGTGAGGGTCAGAAAGAAAATTGGCGAATCGGCCGGGTTCACTTTCCGGAACGATGGCGGGGCGGGCATGCCCGGCGGGAGCAACGGCATGGCGGCGGCGATAGCGGTCTGCACATCGACAGCGGCGCCATCAATCTTCCGGTCAAGGTCGAACTGGAGAGTGATCTGCGATGAACCCTGCGAATTCACCGACGTCATCGAATCGATGCCGGCAATGGTGGTGAACTGACGCTCCAGCGGTGTCGCCACCGCCGAGGCCATGGTGGCCGGATCGGCCCCGGGCAAACTCGCGGACACGGTCAGAGTGGGGAAGTCCACGGTGGGCAGATCGCTGACCGGCAACGCCTGATACGCCATGAAGCCGAACAGTGCGAGCCCGACCATCAAAAGGCTGGTCGCAATAGGTCTACGGATGAAAGTTTCCGAAAAGTTCACAGAACAACCTCAAGCTCTTTCTACTTTGGGGCGCCGCCAGGTTCGGTTGATCCGCGCCCTCCACGATCGGGAGATCCCGAACCGCCGGGGTCGTTGGCCGCTGTTCCAGGCGGGCGGCCACCGGCTCCAGGACCGCCACGCCCTGCTCCGCTGCGCCCGCCGCCTGCCGGGCGTCCCCCAGGCTCACGCACCTGTACTCTTGCCCCGGCCACCAGGCGCAGAGTCCCTTCAGTAATCACTGTGTCGCCCGGAACGATTCCACTGCTGATTACGCTTTCGTCGCCGAGACGCTCGGTGACCTTGACCTGGCGGATGTCCACCTTCTGGTCCGGCTGCAGAGTGTAGACGAAAGTTCCTTCCTGACCGGACTGCACGGCCTGGCTCGGGATCAGGACGGCGTTGGGATGTTCTCCCAGCTGGAGTGTTACGCGCACGAACTGACCCGGCCACAAGACGCGGTTCGGGTTCGCAAACGTGGCTTTCAAGCGGACCGTGCCCGTCGTTGGGTCCACCGTATTCTCGTAAAAGGCCAGAACGCCAGTTTCCGGGGTACCTCCTTCTTCAGGCACGGCAGTTACCGGAAGCTTCTTGTTGACACCCTGGCGCAAAGCCGTCAAGTTTACTTCAGGAAGGGCGAAAGTAACGAACACCGGCTGCAGCCGGTTGATGGTGGCCAGCTCCGTCGTATTTGCGGTGACTACGTTCCCGGGTTTCACGGTAAGGCTGCCCGTGCGGCCGCTGATGGGGGCCATTATCTTCGTGTAACTGAGCTGTACTTTCTGATTTTCGACGGCGGCCTTGCTGGCCTCAATCTGCGCCTTCGCATTCTCAATGGCAGCGAGATCGGCATTGATGGTCGCCTCAGCGCTTCCCGAAGTCGCCTTGTACTGATCGAACTGCTCCTTGGAGATAATGCCGCCCTGCTGGAGCTGTGTCGCGCGTTCCAGCTGACTCTTGGCATTCACCGCCGTCGCGCGATCTTTGTCGAGATTCGCCTGCGCCTGAACGAGCGCCGCCTGGTCCCGCAAAATTTGAGCCTGCAATTGAGCGAGTTGCGCCTCGATGGCCCTGGGATCGATGGTCAGCAGCAGTTGCCCTTTCGTGACGAAATCACCCTCGTGGAAATAGGCTTGCATGATCTGGCCGCTGATCTGCGGCTTGAGGCTCACGGACTCTGACGCCTCGACCGAGCCGATGACCTCGGCCTGGATCGGCACATTCCGCTGGACCGCCTTGGCAACCGTCACAGGAATCGCCTGATCGCCGCGGCCCCCCGGGCCCTTGCTGGCGGCGGACGCGGATTTATCACCACCGCAGCCCGTCAGGAGGCATGCAAAGGCAACAAAGGAAAGGGCTATAGTACGGACGCAATCCACCGGTACGATCAAGAACAAACTCCCATATACATAGTGACCAGAATTTGACGCGAAGCTTTGAGTTTTTCGCTCTATACAAACCGCGCCGAAAACTGCTCTAAGGTTACACCCGCGGAGGAATTTGTAGTTGATGGTACTTAGATTCGCCGTCGGGCGGCAGATCTACGGCATTTGGGGGTAGCCGGTTTCAAGAATCCTCGCGACCCACGCGGCGTGGGGGAGTCCGCAAGTGGAAAGGGCCTTGAGCTCCCTGTCCAAGTCATACTCCACGCGTCTTATGGCTGGTTCGGACTTGTCCAGGAGGAGGTATGCGGCGCGACGGTCGCCGTCGTAAGGAAGACCGACGCTGCCTGTATTCGCAACCCTCATGCCTGAGACGCTCCGAATATATGGGCGATGGAGATGTCCATAGACGGCAACCGGCTGACCGAGCGTTCCGTATACCGACTCTAACTCGGAGTCGCTCGCTTCGGGTCCGGGTGCCCGCCAGGGACTCAGGGGACTAGCATGCACCAGCGCGATGGGACCCTGAACGTGAACCCGTGGCAGGCCGCGCATCCAATTCAGCCGGGCTTCTCCCAGCGCCTCCCGAGTCACCACCGCCATCTCTTCGATCGCTGTAAAAACGGCTTCCAGTTGGGGCGATTGCTTCGCAAACTCCTGCAGCGAGTCGGGCATGAAAAGCATTTCATCCGTATTACCAACTACTCCTTGCCACCCAAGGTCGCGAATGCGGTCTACAATCTCCACGGGGCTCGCTCCTCCGTCTGCCAGATCGCCGCCGTGAAGGATCAAGTCTGGAGAGGTTCGCTGCAGATCGGCCAGAACTGCTTCAAACGCGGTACGGTTGCCGTGGATGTCGGATACGATTGCGATGCGCATCTCTCATCGTTACCCGATTATCTCGGTAACTTGTACTGAAGTGCGCTATCCTTGTACAGGAACTGAATCCGCAACACCTCGCTCGTCTCTAGCCGGCTCGCTGATTTTTCCCTCGACAACCTGAATGAATAACTTTTCCGAACTCTCGCTATCTCCAGCCTTGAAGAGCAACCTTGCCCGTCACGGCTTTCAAAAACCAACTCCCGTGCAGGCACAGGCAATTCCACCCGCTCTCGCGGGCCGCGATCTGATCGCGACGGCCCAAACTGGAACTGGCAAGACGCTCGCGTTCGTAGTCCCGCTGGTGCAATCGCTGATCGCATCTCCTGGCCGCGGTATTCAAGCTCTAATATTGAGCCCTACCCGCGAACTCGCCATGCAGATCAATGACGTTTTCATTAAGCTCGCCGCAGGTACGGGGCTTCGCTCCGCGGTGGTGGTAGGCGGTCTCAACGAACGGGCTCAACTCAACGGCATACGTAACGGCGCCAGTGTGGTGATCGCCACCCCCGGCCGCCTGTGCGACTTTCTGGAGCGGAGGCTGGTACGGCTCGGCTCCATCCAGAAGTTTGTGATCGACGAAGCCGACCGCATGCTGGACATGGGCTTCCTGCCGTCGCTAACCCGCATCATCTCCGAATTGCCGGCCTCGCGGCAGACGCTGTTTTTCGCTGCCACTATCGAGGCCAGCATCGTCCCTCTAATCAAGACCCATCTAAAAGATCCGGTGCGAGTGACCGTCGGGCTTACCACCAAGCCGGCCGAAAAGGTGGACCTCCACTTTTACGAAGTAGAGTCCGACCGCAAGCTCGGGTTGCTACAGTCGCTGCTGCGCAGTGAAGCGGGCTCCTTCCTGGTGTTTGCACGCACCAAGCACGGAACCGAAAAGGTGGCGAAGGATCTGGCACGGGTAGGCGTGAAGACCGCGCGCATCCACGGCGACCGGACACAAAATCAACGCAACCAAGCCTTGCGCGGATTCCAGCAGGGCGAATATCGCGTGCTGGTGGCGACGGACGTGGCGGCAAGAGGCATCCATGTCGACGGCATCGCGCACGTCGTCAATTACGATTTACCGGGCGCTCCCGAGGACTTCATCCACCGCGTTGGACGCACGGGCCGTGCGGGTGCAGTAGGAACTGCGAGCACATTCGGAACCCGTTCCCAGCGAGCTGACGTGCGCCGGATCGAGAAGGCGCTGAATGTACAACTCACCCGGCGTCCAGTTGCGTCGGCGTCGATGAACTAAGTCACGCCGCTTTCTTGCGCTTCAGAGCCCGGCGTGCGGCGTCCGCGACGTTGCGCGCCACGAGTCCATATTTCTCCAGCAACTGCTCGGGCGTGGCCGATTCGGCGTAAGTGTTGTGGATGCCGACGAACTCCATGACGCATGGCGAGGTTTCGGCGACGACTTGGGCCACGCGAACTCCGAGTCCGCCATCGATTAAGTGCTCTTCTGAGACGACGACGGCGCGAGTTTCGCCGGCTGCCTTGGCGATCATGTCGCGATCCAGCGGCTTCACCGTATGAATGTCGATAACCCGCGCGGAGATGCCTTCCGCCTCGAGAGTTTCGGCGGCGCGAATCGACTCGGCGACCAGAAGGCCAGTAGCCATCAGGGTGACGTCCTTGCCCTCTGTCAACTGGACGGCCTTGCCGATCTCGAAACTTTGTCCGGCTTGATACACGATGGGCGCTTTGAGACGTCCGGCGCGGATGAACACGGGGCCGAAGTGCGCCGCCGCGGCCCGGACCAGCGCCATCATGGACACTTCATCGGCGGGCGAGATGACGGTGAAGCCCGCCAGTGAACACGCCAGGCTGAGGTCTTCGATGCTCATCTGCGAAGGCCCGTCTTCGCCGATGGAGATGCCGCTGTGGGTGCCCACCACTTTGAGATTTACGTTGGGAAAGGCCGCGGTCACCCGGAGCTGCTCGAAGCCCTTATTCAGCGCGAACACCGAGAAACTGGAGACGAACGGGATCTTGCCCGCGGAGGCCAGGCCCGCGCCGATGCCCGTCATATTGGCCTCGGCGATTCCGCATTCGAAGAAGCGGTCCGGGAACTCTTTCGCGAACAGGCTGGTATACGTGGACTTGGAGAGGTCGGCATCACATACGACAATGTCTTTGTTTTCGCGGCCCAGTTCCGCGAGCGCTTTGCCGAAGGCTTCGCGCGTGGCCAGCCCGAGTTTGAGTTCGTATTTGGTGTTGGTAGGCATCGTTTACGCAAGCTCCTGCAGTGCTTTCTTCGCTTCATCATCGGTCGGCGCGGTGCCGTGAAACTTCGGATTATTTTCCATGAACGAGACGCCCTTGCCCTTAATAGTTTGGGCGATGACAACGGTCGGTTTGCCTTTGGTGGCACTGGCTGTGGCGAACGCCTGCTGCAGGGCCGGGATACTGTGGCCGTCGATATCGAGGACGTTCCAGCCGAAAGCTTTTCCATTTGTCGACGATCGGTTCCAGGCTAAGGATATCTTTGACGAATCCATCCAACTGAATCTTGTTGTAGTCGAGGATCGCTACAACATTGTCGACGTGGTGATACGAGGCGAACATGGCGGCTTCCCAGATCTGGCCTTCCTGGATTTCGCCATCTCCGAGAACTACGTACGTCCTGGAAGGACTCTGGTTCAGCCGCGCCGCCAGACCCATGCCGATTCCGAGAGAAAGTCCCTGGCCGAGCGAGCCGGTGGAAGCTTCGAGCGCGGGAAGGAAGCGCACGTCGGGGTGGCCCTGATAGATCGACCCCAGCTTGCGCAGGTTCTTCAGTTCGTCGACCGGCGTGTAACCGCATTCGGCCATGATGGCGTAGAGCACGGGACAGGCGTGGCCTTTGGACAGGATGAAGCGATCGCGATCCGGCCACTTGGGGTTGTTCGGGTCGTGCCGCATCACGTCGAAATAAAGGGTGACCAGGATCTCGACCGCCGAGAGGGATCCGCCCGGATGACCGGACTTGGCGGCCGTAATCATCTCGATGATGTAACGCCGGGTCTGCTTGGCGACAGCCTGCAATTCTGTGACGTCGGAAGTCTTTTTCATGCTGACTCTCCAATGTAGCATCGAAGCGGAATGGGGGACTCACTCGGAGGGATCGGCGCCGGCTTCCGCAATCTGTTGTTCCAGGTAAGCGAGGGCCTGCGTCAGTTGAATGCGATACCGGGGATTTTCCGCGCTCTTCAGATCGTTCAGTACGCGGGTGCGAGAGAGAAGCAGTGCGCTGACTTTGCTGTCGCGGTCGATCTGCTCCGGAGTTTTTCGAATCCGGTTTGCGAGGGCCGCTTCGTCGGCAGCCGAGTCCATCTGTGACTCGACTGACTTACTCTCCCAGCCGCGAGCCATGACTTGAGTATATGACGTTCTGCTACTTTCAAACAGATGGCAGATAAGTTCGGAGTGGTGGTGCACGCCGATTCCGGCCTGGGCATTCTTCACCAGCTCACCGGGGTGATTGCCAAGCGGCAGGGCAACATCTCCTCGGTGGAGATCATTGATGAGAAGCCGGGCGAGTCGCGAATCTATTTCGAAGTGGAGATGCCGGAACCTGCGCACATGCTGGCGAGTGACTTGTCGGCCCTGAAGATCGTACGCGAAGTGCGGATGGTGAACACGCTGCAAAAAATCTACGGGAAGCGAATCATTATCGTAGGCGGCGGCGCGCAGGTCGGGCAAGTGGCGATTGGCGCTATCTCGGAAGCCGACCGGCACAATATCCGGGGAGAGCGCATCTCCATCGACACCATCCCGCTGGTGGGAGAGCAGCCTCTGGCCGATGCGGTGCGCGCCGTTGCCCGTTTGCCGCGAGCCCGCGCCTTGGTGCTGGCCGGTTCGCTGATGGGCGGCGACATCGAGACCGCCGTTCGCGAGGTACGGGCGCAGGGTCTGCTGGTGGTGAGCTTGAATATGGCGGGCAGTGTGCCGGAAGCCGCAGACCTGGTGGTAACCGATCCGGTGCAGGCGGGCGTAATGACCGTGATGGCCATCGCGGACACTGCGAAGTTCTCGTTGGACCGGCTGAAGACGCGAGTGTTTTAGCGGCACTCAGGCTTCCTGAACGGTAGCCGTACGTTCCAGCTTGCCCCAACCCACCACCCGGCCTTTCAGCGCGAACAGGATGGATTTGGCAAGAACGTATTGCATCAGGACGCGGAAGTAGATGCGCTGGAAGAAAAAGAGCTTCAAATCCCAGGGCTTCTCACCTTCCAGACCATAGGCCAGCAGCGCCGTGAGAGTCTCCAGCACGAAGAAGGCGAAATAGAACAGCAGCACCGTTCTCCAATTGCCAGCGAAGAGCGCGAGGATCATTGCGACTTCCGCAAAAGGCGAGATGGCGGCGAGGAGGACCTGGAAAAGCCAGATGCTGGGCATGGCGAGCAAGCCCAGGAAACCGTAGCGCGGGTCGAGGGTAACGGCACGATGCTTCCACGCGGCTTGCAGCGTTCCAAACGACCACCGGAAGCGCTGCTTGGCCAGAGCCCTGGTGGTCTCCGGCGCTTCGGTGTAGGCGATGGCTTTCTCTTCGTAGCGAATGATATACCCCAGCTCCCGGATGGCGAGCGTGAGGTCAGTATCCTCGGCCAGGGTGTCGTGCCCGAAGCCGCCCAACTGGTCGATCAACTCCTTACGCCACGCGCCGACCGCTCCCGGTACTACGGTGATGGCATTCAAGAGATCGAGTGCACGCCGATCGAGATTGAAGCCGCAGACATATTCAATGGACTGGAACCGGGGAATCCACTTCTTACGATTTCCTACGCGCGCATTGCCGGAAACCGCGCCGACCTTCTCACTGCCGAAGTGGCGCACCAGGTATTCGATGGCGCCCTTGCGGAAGATGGTATCGGCATCCACAGCGACCAGGATGTTATTGCGCGCCTGGCGGATGGCATGATTGAGCGCCGCCGATTTTCCACGATTGGGCTGCGTGAAGATGCGAACTTTGGGGTGGTTTTCGAATCCCCGCTGCAGCACCTGCAATGTCGAATCCCTGGAACCGTCGTCCACAATCACAATCTCGACATCGTCGTAGCCATTGTCAAGGATCGACTGCACTGTGCGGGTGATTACCGTCTCCTCGTTATAAGCAGCGATCAGAACAGAGACCGGCGGATGGAAAGCGGGATCAAAGCGGCGCCGCCCGGCCACGTACTTCTGGACCACAGCGAGTGCGCCATACAAGACCGACCGCGCCAGCGTGAGGTAAATGGCCAGCAGGAACAGCGTGCCGATCATGATTTTGAAGCTGCCCTTCGCGTCCAGAGCCTGACCCTCGATATCCGCCCAGCGCTTCTCTTCGGCCGAAGGCAGCGGCATCAACTCGTCGCGCGACTTGCCCATCAACTCTGACAAAGCAACGAATTCGAAGCCTTTCGCGCGCAGCGCGTCGATGATGCGGGGGAGCGCCTGTACCGTGGCGGTGCGATCGCCACCCGCGTCGTGCAGCAGGATCAGATGCCCGCTCTCCACTTCATTCAAGACTTCCTGTACGATCTTGTCCGGCGTTGCGTCCTTTCTCCAATCCTGCGGATCGATGCGCTCACCGATGGTGACGTAGTGCAGGCTTTGAGCGCGCAGAATGGGCGTGATCTCGGCCGGCGTCTGCGGCTCGCTATCGGCGTTATAGGGCGGCCGGAACAAGGTGGTGCTGTGCCCGGTGGTGAACTCGATCAGACGCTGGGTGGCGGTGAGCTGGCGTATCGTGCTCTCTTCCGAGATGGTCGCGATATTGGGATGACTGTAGGTATGGTTGCCGATCAGGTGACCTTCCCGGTACTCCCGGCGGAGCAGGTCCGAATGCTCCTCAGCGTTCACACCGATAACGAAAAATGTGGCGGGGGCGTGTTTAGCGGAAAGAACGTCGAGGATCTGCGGCGTGTATACGGGATCGGGTCCATCGTCGAAGCTGATGGAGACTATCTTCCGTTTTGCATCCTTCGGCAGGCCGGACGCCTCCAGAACGTAGTACGAAGGATACTGCTGGTATTGCTCCTCGTAATCGTCGTCGGGTCTCCGCCAGACGTTCCGCTTTCCGTCGTGGGGAGTTTCCACGACGCGGAGGACATCGCCCTGGCCGTACTGGCTGACGGACCTATTGGCGGTGAGCGCAAACAGCGAGGAAGGCTGAAACGTGTTGTCGGGCCAGCGATGCTCTTTGAACGCGGTCCAGAGGCCCGGATCTTCAGCGCCGAGACGCCATAGAGCAAGACCGCGAAATCCATCATCGGAGACGTCGCCCGCCTGGTTCAGAGCGGTAACCGCATCCAGGAACCACACCTCGTGCTGTTCACCGTCCCGGGTGTAGCGCAGCACGGGGTTGGAAGTGTCCGTATCCCAAAGCACTTGGGACTTGCTTTGCTGCGCCGCGGCGATGACATCGCTGAAGCTGGCCTCAGTAGCGCCCTCCCCGCCGATAATCCAGTCGTATCCATAATTGCCAAATCCGATAACGGTTTTGTCCGGCGGCAGGATTTTGGCAAGCCGGTCGATTTGCTTGTCGAACCAATCGATGCTGGCGATCGGTCCGGGTGTGCCGGACTGGTAATGCTCGTCATAAACCATGGGCACGATGTAGTCGACAATCGCGGCAAGGCGCTTGAGGTCGTAGGCGTCGTCGTCGGCAGGGACCGCCTCGGTGAGCAGAAAATGAGCGGGTGCGAGTTTCGCCTTCAGTTCTTGCATGAACGTCGACCATCAAGGCGACGGTCGCGAGAGGAGAGCTGCTCGAAATCGATGTTGACGCCGGCGAACTTGTGCTCGACCAGGTTGGCGTAGATGTTGTTGATCAGGTCAGCCCGATGATCCGGAGTGGCGAGGACCTTGTGCAGATCGCCTGCCTGCCAGCCGTTACGAAAATTCGTCAGCATGGCGAGGATGGGCAGGTGCGCGTCTTCGGCGATTTTGATGACGGTTTGATCGGATTCGTCACCGAGGTCGCCCTTGCCGTTCTGCAGCACCAGCCATTCCGGCACGAGATGGGTGAGGCGGTTCAAGTTGAGGCGCAGTGAAACCATGCTGGCCGGGTCCCAATTGACGAAATACCCGAACACCAGGGGTTGATCGTCGCGGACTTTGGCTGCAGTCCTCTGGTGGATGACGGGGGATGTCGAACGGACGTACTTCAGCTTCGCCTTCTCGCGGGCCACGGAGAAAGGCGTGTTCTTGGCGGGCTTCTCCCCGGCGATGATGCTGCGGACTTCAGCGAGGTTAGCGACGTGGGCAACGCTGGCCAGACCGAGTGCCGGCAATTGAGGGCTGGTCAGGATGCTCAGGCCCAGCAGGACAACGAGAACGAGAATGATAACGGCCGCGACTTGGGCCAGCCGGCGGGTGCGGCTCCAGCGTTTTCCGCTCGGGTCGTGAAAGATGAAGCCCTGTTCCATATTGTTCCTGCACTTCTTCGATGATTCATTTTGACCGCCGGTAACGATCCCGCTGCTTAAGAATCGATTAAACCCGAGCCGTAGCGGCTACTGGTGACTTCGCTACCTTACGAGTGCCCGGGACTTTCGCTGGCGTGGGCGGAAAACTCTGAGGTGGCGGTGAAAGTGGAGGGAGGTGGGACACTGTCCCAGCGCGTGGGGTCGTAGGCCGGGGGTGGCGGAGTGCGTTTCAGGACATTCTGCAGCCAGGCTTGGGCCTCACTGGCTTTGTTTCGTATTTGGGCGGAACGTCCTTGCAGGAGTACGCGATGCGCGCGGAAATAGGCGCGGTCGGCGGCACTCGCGTAGCGTTGGACGGTGGCCAGGGCGGTACCGGATTTGGTGTTGAGTGCGGCGGCGATCCGGGCGTCGGCGTCGTGGGCTGGTTCAGAGCCGGCGAGCTGTTCAAACAGGTGTCCTTCGATGCGCCGGGCACGGGCGAGGGTCCAGCGGGCTTGCGCCATCTCCTCGACGAGGAATTTCTCGTGGGCGGATTTAGGGGCAAACTCGTTTTGGTATTCGTTCAGGAGAGCTTCGAATTCGCCGCGATTTTCGTGAGCCAGGAGGGTGAAGCGACCGGAGAGACCGTGGTTGCGAGCGTTCTGGGCGACGGCAGCTTTGCCTTGCGGGGTGACTGGACCGGTGCTGTGCTGCGCGTTTTGGCGGTTGGCGCGGGTGCGTCGGGATGAGGACATGAGGTTTGACTCCCTACTTTCATTGGAGCATGGGTGGTCAAGGGGTTTGGCTGTAAGTTGTTGAGTTGGTTGTGGGTGGGCGTCGGGAATGGGTGAGGGTGCTCTCACTCCGGGCGGGTGATCATGCGCAGCGCTGGTTGCAGGCGCTTCTGAGTCGACGCACTGAATACTAGAACGTCGAGGTGCGTTTTACCGTCCTGATTCGATGGCGCAATCCGATCAGGCTTTCACCTCAGTGATTCGCGCGTGATACGTCCAGGTGGAGGCGCGGGATTCCCAAGGCCACCCGGCTCCGGCGAAAGATACAGTTGCTCCAGCCTATGGTTCTTACCCAACCGCGATTGTCGCCGCGCCACAACGCTCTAGGAATGCCGCAGTGGCATCAAGCAGGCCAGGGCAACGGGTAGGATCCGAGTCATCCCCCGTCGGTATCCAAAGGATCAAACCCTCCCTTGCCCTGGTAAGCAACACCCGATAAGAGTTGGCCAGAAATCGCCGGGAGTTCCGGTTTTGAACTCTTTGCCACGATGTTCCCAAGAGCCTTGAATAAGTCCAGGAGCGCGCCACTTCGTTCCACAGGAGGTCTCCTCCCCAGCAAACGCAGGCGAAGTCCAATTCCAGTCCCTGGCAGGTATACTCGTTGGCCGCCACTTCTAGGGCGAACGACGACCGAATGTCGCCGCGGGGGTTGAGGTACCAGTGAGCGATCTCCATGCCAGCGGCAGCGTTCAGGTTGACGCCTAACCCATCTGCGCGAAGGCGCCTAGCCCCAGAACTTGCCACAAGGCCGTAGCGTCGCTGGCCGCGTCCAATCGCCTCTAGCAACGACTTCGCTTTCGTGAACGAACGTGCAATGGTGATTGGATACTCCTGCAACTCTTCTGCTGTGGTTCGCGCAGTTGTCTCGTCACCAGCGAGCACGCAATCAACCCACCGACTGACGCTTGGCGACCGGTAACTCCTCCGTGGCACATTCAGCTGAAGCTCCGGCTCGACATGCACCGCGAGATTGCGGGGCAGGTCGCCCAGCGTGAGGGACCCTGTAGAGGGCCCCCCATTCAAAACATCAGGAGGAGCGAAAACAGTCCATTTCGCCTGCTCGATCGGGTCCATTTTCCGAAGTGCTTCGCCCCAGCCGAAAACGCCATCCTCACCGGAATTTATTTCCTGCCCGCCGCCAACTAGGCAGACGCAGGCACACCAATCAGGATGTCGGGACATCAATTCGAGAATGAGCGCTGGTTCCGAGGCAGTCCGCTTGAACTCCTTGATGCCTTGCTTCTCATCCCATGCGCGCTGCGCCTCGTCAAAAACGATCACATGCTCATGAGGCGGCGCATCAGGAGAGCCACGAAAACTATCCTGGAGAAAGTCATTGATGTGTTGGATTCGAGCGCGCACCTCTCGACGGATAGCCCCAAGCGCCATTCTCTGTTCCCCAGCGCGAGTACACCTTAGATACTCATCTCGCGCCAGAGCCTCGCGAAGCACAACAACCAGGGGCGTATTGCCAGAGAGATAGACGATATCACCATATCGCTCGACGCGAGTTGCTATGGCGCTATGAACAACATGGAGCCCTGCGAGAGTCTTGCCCGAACCCGGTACGCCCGTCAAGACCAGCAAGAATCGCTTTTGCTGCTTACGCGCTTGTTCAATCAGCGCTACAAGGCGAGCGGCTGCTGATTGAAGGTTGTCGGCGTCTGCGTTAGCTATACTCCGAACGTCATGGCCCGCGAAAATGGAAGTGGCAGCATCAATGATGTTCGGAACCGGGCGGTAAGTTGATCGATCCCAGTTTTCGCCGCTGTGGGCCGCGTCCGCTGTGGAGGGGGGCAGGGCCGCGAAGAATGGTGCAAGGCCCTTGCCTCCAACATCTATGACGGCGTGCACACCCGCCATCGGCGTTAACGCTAAGCTTGCAGCTCGAAAACAAGACTCAGCCTCGGTACACCACAACACCGGAACGATTTGACGGTTGCAGCTCTGCGCATGAAAATCACGCAGGTCCAGAGCATACTCCTCGACCTGGCGTCGGTCCGCCGCCGTGAAAACGTCCGCGCCAACCTTGCACTCCACAACTAAAATCAATCCGACAGCAAGGACAACGGCATCTATCCGTCGGCGAAGCCTGTAGAGCGGGTATTCAAGAAGGATTGTCCAGTCTTTAGCTTCGGGACGACTCTCCAGGAGTTCTGCAAAAACACGCTGAAACGCTGGGACGATCTGGTCCCACGCCTGCGTTTGCCGAGTATACTGCGATACGAACCCGTCAGATGCGTACGCCTGCTGAAGAATTCCAATTACGGCAATTGGTTCTTCGCGAATGAACTCGTCGATTGTTCGCCGTAGATATGCTGGCATAAAACCATATCCGCTTGCCAGACGGTTCGAGTGGTTGGAATGAAACCAACCCCAAACTACCGATTTGAACGGGATCGGCTACCTGTAGGAAACTTTGATCCGAGTAGAGAATTCTATCATGATGAGTCGGCTGTGACCGTTGGCTCGTTCTTCGCGTCTGTAAATCGACCGATGTCGACTGCGAGATTACGTTGCGCTCGCGGCGTGGCTTGTTCGGATCTTCGGATTGAAACCGGAGATTCACTCCACCGGCCTGCTCGGGACCCACTCGGACGAAACGTCGTCTATCCGCCGGAGTGCCATCACGAAATCCACTGCGCGGAGGCGCGAGCCGGGACTGCACCGCTCGGTCCTGGGAAGCCCGCCTGTGGCAAGTGTTGGAGGCGACTATTCGCAACAAAGCTCGATCCGGACATTTGGCCTACCCGAGCGTGCGCGGATTGGGTAGCGACTTCGTGTTGATATTCGTTCAGGAGGGCTTGAAATCGTAGCGAATTTTCGTGAGCCAGGAGGGGTGAAGCTACCGCGGAGAGGCCGTGGTGGCGAGCGTTCTGGGCGACGGCAGCTTTGCCTTGCGGGGTGACTGGACCGGTGCTGTGCTGTGCGTTGCGGCGCGGGTGCGTCGGGATGAGGACATGAGGTTTGACTCCCTACTTTCATTGGAGCATGGGTGGGTCAAGGGGTTTGGCTGTAAGTCGTTGATTCGGTGGCGGGGTGGGCGGAGGGAATGGGCTGAGAGACGGTGTAGACTCGAATCATGCAGCGAACTCAACGCCTGACCGCCATCATCGAGCGAGTAGACGATGGCTTCGTCTCGTTGTGTCCGGAACTCGACATTGCCAGCCAGGGTGCGTCTATCGAAGAGGCCGGGCAAACCTGGTCGAAGACTGAGGTTATTTTTCGAAACAGCGGACCTGACCGAGGCAAGGCGGCGCTACCACGGCGACGTGCTGGTGACACAGGTCGAGGCCCCGATTGGGTAAGCTTTGACTTGTCTCGGGCCTGGAGATCTGCCACATTCTCGAACAGCACGGCTTCCGCCCGGTGCGCCAGCGTGGCAGTCACCGCATCACGTGGGCGCACCTGTGCGAAGGGGAACGTATATTGAACCGTGAAGACCACCAGCACTGGTTACGCTGGCGCTTTCGCATCCGCCTCAGCCTGGAATCGGCCAGGTACTGGATGGCAACCGGCGACCTCGACCGGGCTCGAGCCGGCGCCAGCACTACCCTGGCGAGGGCGGGCGAGTCGCTTGCCCGAAAGCATCAGGCCGCCGCGCACAAGCTCTTAGGCGACATTGCTGCGTTTGGAAGACCTCACCGGGGAGGCCCGCAGCGAATATAGGGCCGCTCTCACGATTCTGCAGGCGCACCCATGCCCGTATATCGAGTGGAAAGCGCTGCTCGCCGCTGGACCTCTAGCGTCCCGTGGCGGAGGTCGATCGAGGGCGGAGCACTTGCTAAGCGTTTGCGCGGCGAAGGTGTCATGTCTGGCCGAACAGGCCGGCAGCGAGACTCTGAGGGACGGATTTCTACGGTCAGCTGCTGTGCCGGCATAGGCGGGCCGGTTACGCTCGAATCGCTGATCTGCCCCGGCTCTCTGGCGCGCAAGATTGAAGGGTCCGCACGATCTTGAGCGGTCGTTGATGACGGTAGAGCGTACATCCCATTCCGGTCGGATCACGAGCGATCCGGAGACTGAGCGCCACTCCCCAATCGCCTGCCACTTGGTTTCGCCGGCGATAGCTCGGCACGGCCACCCAACCCCTATGAGATGCCGCACCCTGCTTAGGCAGTCATGGATCCTCGGTTCGTTTGAGATAATGCGTTCCATGCGATTGTTCGTGGAATTTGCCCTAGCGGGCGCGGTTATCGTAATGGCGGCGGCTCCGCCGGTAGCGGAGATCTCGAATGGAAAGATCCGCGCGACTGTGTATTTGCCGGATCCGGTGAACGGCTTCTATCAGGGAACGCGATTTGATTGGTCCGGCGTCGTCCGCTCCCTCGAGGCGAATGGCCATAGTTACTACGGCCCGTGGTTCACCAAGCGCAGCGAGACCGTTCGTGATTTCATCTACGACGGCGAAGATATCGTGGCAGGTCCGTGCAGTTCGACAATGGGTCCCGCCGATGAGTTCCGGCCGCTCGGATACGATGCCACGAAGCCAGGCGGGACCTTCGTGAAAATCGGCGTCGGAATGCTGAAACGCACTGACGAAAAGGCCTACGACGCATACAGGCTATATCCGATTTCCGATCACGGGAAGTGGTCCGTCAACCGCAAGGGCGACTCGATTGAGATCCTCCAAATCCTGAGTGACCCATCGTCGGGCTACGGCTACGAATACAGCAAGACGCTCCACCTGGTAAAAGGCGAAAGCGAGATGGAACTCGCGCACAGCCTGAAGAACATTGGAAAGAACGCGATCGAGACGCAAGTCTACAATCACAACTTCCTTGTAATCGACGGCAAGGGGCCGCAGGCGGGGACGACGGTTATGCTGCCGTTCGCGGTCAGCACTGGGCGCAAGCCGAATCCGGAACTCGCGGCGATTGAGGGGAACAAGGTGGTGTACAAGAAGACTCTCGCCGGAGAGGACGTCGTATCTTTCCCAATCAATGGCTTCAGCGATACCGCTTCCGATCACGAGATCCGCGTCGAAGACAGAGCGCTGAAGGCAGGAATGAGCCTGCGCGGGGACAAGCCGCTAAAGAGCGTAAACCTATGGTCAATTCGAAGTAACGTCTCAGTCGAACCGTTCGTAGCAGTGTCGGTCGCCCCGGGCAAGGAGTTTCGGTGGACGAGTTCCTACCGCTACTACTCGATTCCGTAGAACTCAACTTCCATGCGGCTGACAGTCCGCTCTGAAAGCGTCGATTTTCATCGGTGGGGAGTGGAGTAAATAGCCTTGACTTTGCAGGTGTAGTTTGCGGCGTCGTTGGTACTGCCGGTTCCGTTATAGACAGCTCCTTGCGGGTATGGGCAAAGGGGGCGAGTCATGTCGATGCGGCCACGTTCGTTGACTCTAGCGGCGGTGATGGATTTGGGGGGCTCGTTCTGTTCGCGCCAGCGTTCGAGCGCGGCGAGGGCGTTGAACTGATTGGGGCCGGTGCCGCCACCGCAGTGGGCCATGCCGGGGACCATGAAGAGACGAAGCCAGTTGTCTTGATTCGGGCCCATGTGTTTCAGAACGGACTCGTAATAAGAGATGGTATTGAAGGCGGAGATCGCGCCGCCGGAACCTCCGTCGCTCCAACCGTGATAGATGAGTAGCTTGCCCGCGCGCGCTTTGAATTTTGCCAGGTCTGGGTTGACGGCGTGGATTTCTTTCCCGTGCAGAAGTGCTCGTTCGATGTCCTTTTCGAGGTCGAAGGTGCGCCAGTCCCAGGCTGGGTTTTGATTGGCGATGTAGCGGAACATGTCGATGTCCATGCCGCCGGGTTCGGTGGCGCCGGCGGGGAGGCGCCAGCCGAGTTCGCCACCGAAGGGGACGCGCGGGTAGAGGAGTTCGCCAGTGGATTTCCGTGCGTCGGTGTAGGCGGCGTTTACAGTTTCCAGTTGCTGCGGGGTGAGGCAACTTGCGGATTCGGGGCCGTTGCACTTGAGGGCGCTGGGGTCAAAGTTGCAGTTGCGCGGGTCTTCGATGAGGCGGTCTTTGACACCATCGTTGGCGTCGCATTGGTCGAGGACTGCGTCGTTGAGGAGTTTCAGTTTTTCGGGCGGCAGTGCGTGCTGTGGTGACTTGAGCGCGGTCATCAACAGACGCATGCGCCAGGCGCAGAGGTAGATCTGGTTGTTCGCGGGCGCGCCGGCGATGATGCCGTCGAAGTCTTCCGGGTAACGCTGCGCGGACATCAGGCCTTGTCGTCCACCGGTCGAACAGCCCTCCCAATAGGACAGGCGCGGGCCACGTCCATAATAGGAAGCATCAGCGCTTTGGCCTTCACAGCAGTCTCGTGAACGGCGCGATAGGCGAAGTCGACGATCTTCTCGGGATGGCCGAGTCCAAAACTGCCGCTGCCGCCGGTGTGACCGGTGTCGGTGGACGCACTCGCATAACCTTCGTGAACGGCGTTCGTCATTCCGCCAGAGTTGACGCTGCCGACGAAACCGCCTCCGCCTTCCATGAGGAATTTGCCGTTCCACACGGCGGGCGCCGGCAGCCAGACTTCGGACTTGATTTCAGAATCGGCCGACGGCCGGAGAGTGATAAAAACCCGACAGTGAGTTGCGGTTTGCGCTGCGGCGGTGACGTCGAGCAGGCGTGCCATGTCGGCACAAGGTGTCTGAGCGAACAGGGGGACGGCGAGAAAGAGGAGCAGGCGCATGCTCACAACACTACTGCGTTCCGGCGCCCGACGATTAGGGCCAACCACGTCGGACACCGAGATCCGCCGTCCACCGCGGATTCTGGGCCGATAACGCGCCATCCGTCAACTGGGATTGGCCTGATGAGGACGCTCCTGGCTTTCGGGTCCACTGTCCAGTTCGCCGGCCAACCAGAAGGAATGCGGTTTAAAATATCCGCGGTCACACCTTCATCGTTGCTTTGATTCTCCTGGGGTAAAATCATTCAGATTCTATGGCTTTGGCCGCCGGCACGAAACTCGGCCCGTACGAGATCATCGCGCCCATCGGCGCGGGCGGAATGGGCGAGGTGTACCGGGCGCTCGACACTAAGCTGAACCGGCCCGTCGCCGTGAAATTGCTATCTGAGGAATTAGCCGATGCCGCGGCCGGCCGGCGGTTCCAACGCGAAGCGCAGATGGCCTCGTCGCTGAACCATCCGCACATTGTCACGGTTCACGATGCGGGCGAGATCGAGGGCCGGCAATACCTGGTTACGGAATACGTCGATGCCGGCACGCTTAAAGACTGGGCCACAGCACCGGGGAGCAAAGCCCCTCGCACCTGGCGGGAGATTGTGGAGTTGCTGGTCGGTGTAGCCGATGCGTTGAGCACTGCGCACGGCGCCGGGATTCTGCACCGCGACATCAAGCCGGCCAATATTCTGCTCACCAGGAGCGGCTATGCGAAGCTGGCCGACTTCGGGCTGGCGAAACTGGTGGAGCCCCCAGTTCCGGCCGAGGTGGCTCCGGACGAGGCGACTCGTACGCTGCCGGAGAAGCACACGCGGCCGGGAGTGGTGGTCGGCACGATCGCCTACATGTCGCCAGAGCAGGCAGCCGGGAAGACCCTGGACGCCCGCAGCGACATCTTTTCCTTCGGGATCGTGCTGTACCAGATGCTCGCCGGCCGCCGACCGTTCGAGGGTGCGACTGATCTCGAAACCCTCCAGACTATCATTCACGGCACGCCGCAGCCGCTGCCGGCAGACGTTCCGGCAGCCCTGCGTGGGGTCGTGGACAAGGCTCTGGAAAAGGACCCCGCCGAACGCTACCAATCCATGCGCGAGATGGTCGTGGATCTGCGACGACTGATTCGCCAGAGTGGAGAAACGGTTGCGCCCTCGCCGCCTCCCAGACGCCGATTGTGGCGGGCGGCTGTGCTGATCCTGGTCATGCTCGTGGCCGGTGGCGTTGCGATCTGGTTCCGCACGCGCCAGCCCATCGGATCCGCTCAGCCCCAGTACACGCCACTGACCAATTTCGCTGACTCCGCCACCTCGCCGGCGCTTTCGCCCGACGGACGTATGCTTACCTTCATTCGGGGTGCGAGTACTTTCTTCGGGTCGGGACAGATTTACGTCAAGCTTCTTCCCGATGGGCAGCCGGTCCAGCTTACCCACGATGACCTGCCCAAGTTCGGTCCCGCTTTCTCGCCTGACGGTACTCGCATCGCCTACGCAACCGGTATGCTCGGCCCTGAGACCATGACAATGGACACGTGGGTTGTGCCCGTGCTCGGCGGGGAGCCGCAGCGGTGGTTGACCAACGCGGAGGGGCTTACCTGGAGTGTGGACCGGGCCGGAAAGTCCCGCGTCATGTTCTCGGAATTGACCGGCCACGGTTTTCAGATGTCGATCGTTTCTTCGACCGAGAGCCGCAACGATCAACGCACCGTGTACGCGCCGCCCGCAGACGGCATGGCGCACCGCTCTCGTCCTTCGCCGCGCGGGAATCAGGTGATCGTGATCGAGATGGGTTTCAATTCGTGGCTGCCTTGCCGGCTGTTGCCTGCTGACGGCAGTTCTCCCGGAAAACCCGTCGGTCCGGCGCCGGCGCAGTGCACCGACGCCGGCTGGTCTCCGGATGGGAAGTGGATGTATTTCTCCGCCGATACCGGGCGCGGAGTCCACACCTGGCGGCAGCGTTTTCCGGACGGCAAACCCGAGCAGGTGACCTTTGGCGCCACCGAGGAAGAAGGGGTTGTCGCTCCGGACGGGCGTAGTTTCGTGACCTCGATCGGAACCAGCCAGAGCACACTGTGGGTCCATGATTCCAAAGGCGACCGGCAAATCACTTCGGAAGGCTACAGCTATTGGCCGTCGATCGCTCCGGATAGCAAGAGACTCTATTACCTGGTGCGCACGGGCGGAACCGAGAGCTTCATCAAGGGCGGCCTGTGGGTCACGAACCTGGAGACCGGACAGCGGCAGCGGCTGGTCTCCGACTTTCAGATGCAGCGATATAACATCTCCTCTGACGGCCAGCGCGTGGTGTTTGCGGCTGTGGATGAGAATGGGCACACTCCCGTCTGGCTGGCCTCTCTGAATGGCCAGACCCAGCCACGCAAACTCACCGCAATGGATTGCTGGGAGGCTTACTTCGGCGCTCCGGGAGAGGTGGTGTTCGAGGGCTCGGACAAGAGAACGCCATTCATCTTTCGCGTAAAAGAAGACGGTAACGCATTAGAGAAAATTGTTCAAACACCTTTCCTAGTCTCGCAGGGGGTCTCGCCGGACGGGCGTTGGGTGGCCGCGCAGGACTCCAGCGCTTGGGGTGCGCTCGTGCTGTACCCGGCAGGAAGCGGTGCTCCGAGACGGGTCTGCGCAGCTTGTTCTATTCCCCAGGGCACCGATCCGGTCCCTGCAAGTATGAATTGGACGCCGGACGGGAGATTCGTATATCTAAGGTTTGCCACCTCAACCTATGCGATTCCTCTGCAGCCCAGCCAAATATTGCCGCCGATACCCAGCTCCGGGTTTGCATCCAAGGAAGCCGTGGCCGCCGTGCCCGGCGCGCGTTTGTGGCCGCAACGGACGTGTATCCCGGTCCTAATCCCTCCATCTACGCATTTGTAAAAGTATCCACGCAGCGCAACATTTATCGGGTTCCCGTGCCGTGATCAAAGACTCGTTGTGACAGTCCCGTATCCGCTTCAAGCTCCTGGTCGCCTAGCCCGATTGCTCCCGGGTCAAACCCAGGAGTTTCTCGCTCAGAGATCCGACGGATATTACGCTACGATCAGTGCGCTCTCTGCGGCCTGAGAAGGCGCTGAAGCTGCCGAGCGCGTCTGAAAGCCCAATCCATGAGGGAATGTATCGCGGAGTTTTGGATATTCTGAGGGTGTCACGCACACCGCAAGTTCGCCGACTCCGCGGTCGCAATCTCCAGTTTGACCATCTTGGCCTTAGCGGTGGGCGCGATCCGGGCCAACAACAGGGGCGCCGTTTTCCATCCTTAAGGCTTGAACAGCCCACGGCTCTAGTTTCTGCTTTTTTGGCTGACTCAGTCCAACATATCCACTCGTTGCGTGCGAGCGGTGTAATGTCCTCCCATGCTGTTAAAGCTTGCGGGTCGGATGTAAGTGCTTTTTGTGAAATCTGATTTTCGCCGCACCTCTCGGCTCACGCCGACTGGTTCACGGACCAATTTGGAAAAACGAGGCCTGAGCACTACCTGTTCCCGTTCGGCAAACTAACCCCGAGCGATCCCACGAAGGCGGAAGCGGGCTTGGGTTCAGTGCCGCCTCACGATCTGAGGCACACGGCGCCACAAAGATGGCCGAAGCGGGATGCTGGAAAGGTATTCCCACATCCGAGTGGCCGCGGAGCGCGACGCAGTTGAAGCACTCGTGACCAGACCGAAGGTGTGTGCTTCGGAGGCCGTCCCCACAACAGTCCTCACAATGCAAAACTCCGAGACCCACTTGTCCCAGGTGTAACCGAGCGAGTGGACGTAGTAGACATGGTACGGGCCAAAGTTAGCGACGTCTTCGTTACTGGCCACTTTGGTAATGACTGCTTTGAACCATCTGCCACCGTCGACGTATTCAACGCGCTGACCAACTTTGTACTTCCGCTCTCCATTCGGAGCAGAAGGTTGAGGCTGCTGCTTTGGGGTCGCTGCATTTTGGGCATACTGAGCAGGCCGGCGCTAGGGATGACGCGGGCGCTGCCTGCAGAACGCAGGCCGGCTTCTCGAATGCTTTCGCCGCTTCCGTGTTCATGCTATGGCGGCTGAACGTCTGGCCGAGTTGCCGGTACGCGTCTCTGTCGTTGGGCTCGAGGCGAATCACTTGTTCGGTTCGAGCGAAGGCGTGCCGGGTTAAGGCAAGCGAAAGTCGACTAAACTGGGGGCGTGCTCTTTCTACGGTTCCTCTGGTTCCGTAGCGTGGGAACAACTCGTTTTTATTGCGTTCCGACTGTACCGTGTACAGACACAAATGGCTACGTTAATAACTTCTCAGTGTCGCTAGTATGTGATATGTCCGGTCCTATTCACACGTGATGTGTCCGCTTTGAAGAAAACGGCGGGACGCTGGGGAGGTGAAAGATGCCCAGCAGTATGCAGCCGTAGAAATGGAGCGGATGATGAAAATACAAGACGTAGTTTTGAAAGCGATGGCGAAGAAGATCACCTGGTGGGAAGCCGCCGAGATCATCGGGGTGACGGATCGGACGATGCGGCGCTGGCGGGAGAAGTTGGAGGAACATGGCTATTCGGGACTGGCGGATGGGAGGAAAGGGAAACCGAGCTTGAAGCGGGTGCCGCTGGCGGTGGCGGAGCAGGTCTTGCGTTTGTACCAGGAGACGTACTACGACCTGAACATCAAGCACTTCCACGAGAAGTTGCAGGCCGAACACCAAATTGAATTGAGTTATACCTGGGTGCAACTGGCGCTGCAAGGAGCGGGGTTGGTGGCCAAGGCGCGCAAGCGCGGCAAGCATCGGCGGAGGAGAGAGCGCCGGCCGATGGCGGGGATGCTGCTGCATATCGACGGGAGCAAACATCAGTGGTTTGGGGATGAGCGCTGGCACGATTTGATCGTGATTCTGGACGACGCCACCAGCGAGATCTATTACGCGCAGCTGGTGGAGGAGGAATCGACGCGAACGGTGATGGCGGGGCTGCGCGAGGTGATCGCCAGGAAAGGTCTGTTCTGTGCGTTGTACAGTGACCGGGGGAGTCATTTTTTCGTAACGGTGAAGGCCGGCGATAAGGTGGACAAGCACCGTCTGACGCAAGTGGGGCGGGCTTTGAAGGAGTTGGGAGTACAGATGATCCCGGCCTATTCGCCGCAGGCCCGAGGGCGGTCGGAGCGCAGCTTCGGCACCTGGCAAGGGCGATTGCCACAGGAATTGCGCTTAGCCGGGATCCAGAGCGTGGAGGCGGCCAATCAGTTCCTGCGTGAGCGTTACATGGCGGAGTTCAACCGGCAGTTCACGGTAGCGGCCAAGGAGAAGGGGACGGCCTTCCGCAAGACGGCCCGCTCTGATCTGGATTGGATCTTTACGATTCAGACCGAGCGGGTGGTGGCCAAGGACAATACGGTGGCGATTGGGGATCGAAGTTGGCAGATCGGGAAGTCGCGCTTCCGGAACACGCTGGCGGGATGCACGGTGACGATTCACGAACATCTGGATGAGACCGTGTCGATCCGCTTTGGCCCACACGCGATAGGACGGTTCAATGCGTCGGGCCAAGCGTTGCGCGGTGCCGCAAAGGGAGAGCGGGCGGCGTGAAGCGAATGGCCTGCGGCGCAAGGAATTGGAAGTCCCCTTTCCCGTTTCCCCTCCGGGGCAAGCCGGGGCGGGCGGGTTCCCCCCACGCCGGGAGCACGCTGCGCGCCAGCCAAAGCGCCGGCACGCATCGATGCATCCGGCTCCCCCCACAAGAGGGCTGCCGCCCCCTTGTGTATCCCCCGCGCGCGCACCCCAGGCGCCGGACTCAACGATTAGCTTTGTGCTGTAAAGCGGACAGATCACTAATTACTAAAAGCGGACATCTTGACAAACTACCGACACGTTAATAAGTTCTCAGGTCAGTAGCCGTAGAAACCAAACGCCCGATAGAGTCAAGCGAGAGCGGCTAGAAATCGATCCTGCCCTGGAACTGCACGATGCGCGGCGGCGAGCCCGAAACTCCGGAATTGATAACCCCTGCATTCTCAGGCCGCCACCGAGACTGTCTCGGTATTTGGTGTTACCTTGTAGAACGAGCTCTATCGACGTGATAGAAGCCCGCGCCGGTCATGTAACTCCGCGGGATGTAGTGGAGGAAACCATTGTCCAGCGGATTGGCGCGCCGAATAAACACGCCGATGCATCGAGGTACGGAGTGCTTGGAGCGGAGACATTATCGCTCATCGGGCAGTCACATGGGACGACGCCGGCGCGAGCGAAAACACCATCACGGCAATTAGCAGGTAAACGACGACGAGTTGCACGCCCTCTAACCAGTTGGACTCGCCGTCTCCCGCGATCTGCATGGTGATGGCGACGGCGATAATACCTGCAAGCAATTCAACCAGTGTAAAGACGAGGTCCAGAGGCTGGGGTGCAATCCAGTGACTCGCGATGATCAGGGCGGGGGCGACAAAGAGCGCAATCTGAATGCTGCTGCCGACGGCTATGCCGACCGACAAATCCATACGATTACGTGCGGCCGCGCGAATGGCCGCCGTGGACTCCGCCGCATTACCCGCGATCGCGATGATGACCAATCCAACAAATAGGTCGCTCAACTCAATGCCGCCGATGTTGCCTCCACAGAGTTAACCAGGATCTCGCCGATCCAACCGACCAGGGCGGCGTTGATTGCAAGCACCCCGAGTGCTCTCTCCGAGCTGCGGGCAAGGTGGGGACTGGCGGACGGACAAGCGAATCACCCGGCGCCGCGCGCGAACGTAGTTGCCGATTGGCCGGAACTGGAACCGATCCAAAGCGAACTTCCGCCCGTGAAAGGCTTCTCCGAAGACCTTCTCCCGGATTCCTTCGGTCCCCTGGTGGCGGACGTGACGGAACGTATGCAAGTCCCGATGGACTACCCGGCGGTGGTGATGGTGCTCTGTCTTGCCGGCGCGGTAAACCGGCGGGCCGTCATTCAGCCGAAGGCGAACGATACCGGATGGGTGATTGTGCCGAACCTTTGGGGCGGCATCATTGCGCCACCTGGTTTCATGAAGTCCCCTGTCATTCAGGCGGCTACCCGTCCTCTGAACCAGATCCAGAACCGAATGGCGGCAGTGAGCACGAAGAGGCGCTGAAGGAATACGCGCGGGAGAAAGAGGAGTACGAGCTTCGGCGCTCAGCCTGGAAAGACCAGTACAAGGCGGCATCGAAGAAGGGGAACGCGGCACCCGACAGGCCGGAAGAAAGAACCGAAGAACCGAAGTTGCGGCGGTTGATCGTAAACGATGCCACCTTCGAGGCGCTACACCAGACCATGAGCGAAAACCCGGCGGGCATCCTGGTAATCCGGGACGAACTCACCGGCTGGTGGAGTCAATTGGACCGGGCGGGCCGGGAAGGTGAACGAGCGTTCTGTCTGCAGGCGTGGAACGGGGACACCGGGCACACGATAGACCGGATCGGGCGCGGCACTATTCACGTTGAAGCGTGCTGCATGTCCATGCTGGGCGGCATTCAACCGGGCCGGCTTCGCTCTTATCTGGTGGATGCACTCGAAGACGGTCCGAGCAATGACGGGCTGATTCAGCGGTTTCAATTGCTGGTGTGGCCGGATACGGCGGCCGACTGGAACTATGTGGACCGGGCACCCGATGCGGCTTGCGAGCAACAGGCCGCGCGGGTCTTCCGCAAGCTGGTGGAATTGGACGCGGAGAACCCGGCGCGGTTCCGCTTCGCCCCCGACGCACAGGAACTCTTCGTTGAGTGGCTGGCGGAACTCGAAGCAAAGATTCGCGGCGGTGAACTCCACCCGGCTCTCATTTCGCATCTGAGCAAGTACCGCAGTCTCATGCCGGCGCTCGCAGTTCTCTTCCACCTGGCAGAAACGGCGGCAAACAATGGGCACGCCTCCGATACGGTTTCCCTTCACCACGCCCGGCAGGCGGCGGCATGGTGCGAATACCTGGAGTCTCACGCGCGGCGGGTGTATTCGTGCGTTGTGACTCCGCAACTGCGGGCCGCGCGCGAACTGGCGGACAAGATCAAACACCGGAAGGTGGTGACGGAGGGCTTCTTCTCTTGCCGGGACGTTTACCTGAAAGGTTGGAGCGGTTTGAGTACGCCTGAGGCCGCGAAGAGGGCGATTGAAGTACTCAAAGATTCGGGATGGGTTCGGGAATACTTGGGCGGAGGAGGACCTGTCGGAGGGCGCCCGTGCGAACGGTACGAGGTGAATCCGAGGGTGTGGAAGTGAACACCCCCAGACTTCCCCTGCCCAATCGAAGCCGATGGATGGATTGGAAGCCGAAAGGTCGTGCGTTCCAGGAACCGAGTGAAACACAACCTACAAGTCCTCCGGAACGGGGTTTTGTAGGTTTTGTAGGTACCCATTCGGGAGATCTTCCGGAGATTGGGACCGAGTCTGATCTAAGCTCGGCCACCATCTCGATGGAAAAAGCTCTGAAGGGGAGCGCGGTCAGTCTATGGTGCAGTTCGACGCAAGAACGTTTCTGGCTTGTGGCGGACGAGGAGGACGCGAACTTAACGGGTGAGGCACGTGGACACATCTATACGGCCGTTGAGGCTCAGTGTTTGATTCGAGTTGATAATCCCCTCATCGTGATAATGCTCTTACGGGCAGCATCGCGGTTCAGGTGGCGCGTGCAAGCGCTTTGAACAGATATTCCGAATAGTACAACGCCACATAGCGTCTTAGTCATATTCCGGATCCGCTCTTTTGCCGCTTGAGGGTGTCAGTTCGCCTAAACCTCTCATAGAGCCCACCAGTCATGAACGTCTCTTTGAATTTCAGGCTGATAGCCGTCAAATGATCCTCATGCATACTTGTTGTCATCGGCCTGCTCATCCACCCTTCTCGAACTATAAGGGCTGGGCGGCGACCTAAGCTCTCCCGAAATCTAGCATCAATACTGAACACCCTGCAAGGCTGGACGAAGTTTCTCCTTGACTTACTTAGGGCCTAAGTTCATTATGTAGGCATGAAAAGGCCCAAGATGCCCGAAGCAGTGCTAGAGTTCTTCCGCAAGACTGGAGCGCAGGGTGGAAGAGCACGAGCGGCGAAGCACACCCGTGAGGAGTTGAGCGCTTGGGCAAAGAGAGGTGGACGGCCCAAGGGATCGGATAAAAGCAGACCGGAAAAGGGGACAAGTAATGGGTGTCTACAAGCGCGGTGGAACATGGTGGTACGAGTTCATCTTCTCGGGAAAGCGGGTTCGGGAGTCCGCACACACCTCCAGCAAGACTATAGCGAAGGAGTCAGAGAAGGACCGCAAAGCGGGCACTGGAGCGCACACTGGCCGGGTTGCCGTCCGAGAAACGTGAAGATCGCATTCAATCGGTAAACGATTTGGTGACGCGCTACCTCGAGGCCTACGAACTGAGCCACCGCGAGAAATCCGTTCTATTCGCGAAGGGGCGACTCGCACATGTGACAAAACTCCTCGGGTCAACACTGCTGCCGAACCTTACGGAAGATGCAATCCGCAGCTATATGCGCGTGCGCCTACATGAGGGAGCTTCGGGCCGTACTGTCAATATGGAGGTCGGCGAACTGAGTCGCGCGATTGGCAAGCCCTGGTCGGTGCTGTGGCCGAAAGTTCGTAAGCTTGAAGAGCGGCGGGATGTTGGCAAAGCGTTATCTCTGGACGAGGAACTGGCGCTTTTTCGTGCAATCACTGAACAGAATTCACCCAATCGGTCCCAAACCCTTGGGACATTTGTGCAAGTGGCATTGATGACTGGCATGCGGTCCGGAGAGATCCTCGGCCTCACTTGGGGGCAGACTGATCTCGGAAAGCGAGTCATCACAGTAGGACGTGCGAAGACGTTTTCAGGGACCGGGAGGCAGATTCCTATGAACGGCGATCTTTTCGCCGTACTCTCGGCTCACGCCGACTGGTTCACGGAGCGATTTGGAGAAACGAGACCTGAGCACTACCTGTTCCCGTTCGGCAAACCGACCCCGAGCGATCCCACGAAGCCGATCACGGACATTACGGGGGCATGGGACGCGCTGCGGAAGCGGGCGAGGGTTCAGTGCCGCCTTCACGATCTGAGGCACACGGCGGCTACAAAGATGGCTGAAGCGGAGGTTCCCGAGAGCACGATGCTCGCACTTATGGGCCACATGAGTCGCTCGATGCTGGAAAGGTATTCCCACATTCGTATGGCCGCGAAGCGCGACGCAGTTGAAGCACTCGTGACCAGACCGAGGGCGCGTAATTCGGAGGCCGTCCCCACAAAAGTCCCCACAATTGAAAACGCGTCCAAAATCCATTTCGCTTAAACTCTTGAAGCTTATGGTGAGCGCGGTAGGAATCGAACCTACAACCTACTGATTAAGAGTCAGTTGCTCTGCCAGTTGAGCTACGCGCCCGCGGTGAGAGAAAAGCGGAGTGGGCCTAACGAACCCTTTCATTGTAAACACGCCTGCCCGCTCCCGCAACTTTTAGTCTTGTCTGCTGCAGGAGGAGACTGAAGCAAGGATTCGTTTCAAACGCAGAATGAGCCTGAAGCAGGAGGGACACCGCGTGCTGGGGATTGAACATCAGTGCAAAAGGCGGAACGACTGAGCCTGGAGCGAATCCGAGCGTTTCTGGAGGCTAGGGAGGAGGTCGAATTCGAGGCCAAAGAGATCTACGAGTGGGTGAGGCGAACGATGTGCGAGCAGGAGTACCGAAACCGAGGCCGTGAAGGGGAAGGGCTGCTGCGGCGCTATTTAGCTAAGATGAACCGGGCTGAGCCGGGCGCAGATGACACGGCTAATCGGTAGCTGTGAGGGCGATGGGCAGTGCTGGAGAAGAACTACCGACGCAACCAGTTCGCCAGCGTATACACCAGCGAGGACGTCGAGTTGCTGGCGGGGTGGACGAGGCGCACGAACTTGGACCGGCGCGGTCACCTGCAAGACCCTGTAGCGGCGGTTTTACGATTACAGTGACGGGTGCTACCAGCGATTGGCCGATATCTCGGCGGCCTACATGTACAACCTGCGCAAGCGCCGGGCGTACCGCAATTGCGGGTGGCGGACGCGAACCCTTGAACCGCCACCGTTTTAGGTCCCGCCGCTTTCCGCGCTTCCTGTGATCGAACCCGAAGATTAAACCGCGCGACGGATTTTCCCGCCCGTGCAGCGATGTTCAGCCACTCGCGCAAGTTGGGCCCGATCTTTACTGCACGCCGACGCGCACCCTTCGCCTTCTTTGCGCCGACATGACAAATCCACCGTCCAATTCGATGTCGTTCCGAGTCAGAACTTCAATCTCGGCCATGCGTAAGCCGGCGAATGCGCCGATGGCCAGAAAACCGAGAACGTCCGGCACATGTTCCTATACCGCACTCAAAAGAGCGTTCATCTCGTCCGGCGTGAAAATTCCGGGAGCATCGCCGACGACTTTCGATTTTCAATCGCCATGACCGGAGGGATTCAGGCGTTTCACCCCGCGCGGCGAACGATACCGGTCAAGGGGCAGACGAAGGAGAAGACGTGCCGCTGGATATAAACCTGTTGTATTTGTGGTGCGCCCGGAGGGACTCGAACCCCCGGCCTACTGGTTCGAAGCCAGTCGCTCTATCCAGCTGAGCTACAGGCGCACGTAAGCCCATTATACGCATCGCGCGACCTCCCGCGGAGCCGCTAGAATGAAGACTCTATGGCGGGTGGCGCATCGCATGTCGAAACGGAAATCAAGCTTCGCGTGCCCGACCCAATTGCTGCACGCACATTGATCGAAGCCCACGGCTACACCGTCGCGACTCCGCGCGTGTTCGAATCCAACGCTCTCTTTGACACCAAAGACAGTGAGTTGCGGCAGCGCGGCGAACTGATTCGGGTCCGGCGTGCCGGCGATATCAGCGTACTCACCTTCAAATCCGCCGGCCTGCCCGGCCGTCACAAGAACCGTACAGAACTGGAAACCCGAATCGCCGATGCCGCGATGATGGAAAGCATTCTTGAGAGGTTGGGGCTGAGTCTCTCGTTCCGCTACGAAAAGTACCGGACCGAGTTCCGCCGTGGCGCCGACGGCGTAATCACGCTGGATGAAACTCCGATCGGAACGTTTGTCGAACTGGAAGGAACCGCCGATTGGATCGATACCGCCGCACGGGAACTCGGCTTCCAAGAATCCGATTACGTCCTGTCGAGCTACGGAGCGCTCTACCGGGAGTGGTGCCTCCACAGTGGAACTGCTCCCACAAATATGGTCTTCTCATAACAGCTATCGCCCGAGCTTCAGCAATTGCTCGGCGTGCTTCAAGGCCTCTGGCGTCAATCGCTCGCCGGAGATCATGCGGCCGATCTCTCGCGCACGCTCGGCGCCGGCCAGCTCCTCGATGCTCGACACCGTTCGGCCCTTCTCTTCATGCTTCTCGACGCGATAATGGTGATCCGCAAAACCTGCGATCTGAGGCAGGTGAGTGACGCACAACACCTGATCTGCGCCGGCCAGGCGCTTCAAACGCCGCCCCACAGCTTCCGCCGCGGCACCCCCGATCCCCGCATCCACTTCGTCGAACACCAGCGTCCGCGGCACGCCCGCACTCCCGCCAGGACTGGTGGCAGTACACGTCTTCAACGCCAGGGCCACTCGCGAAAGTTCACCGCCCGATGCGATCCGATCCAGCGGTTTCGGCTCTTCGCCGGGGTTCGGCGAAATCAAAAACTGCACCGCATCGGCGCCGGTCAGCGACCAGGGGGCGGCCTGGATTGCGGCGTGGAACTTCGTCTTCGCCATCGCCAGCGAGGCGAGCTCCTTCTCTGCGCGACGCCCCAATTCATCGCCCGCCTTCTTTCGCGCTTCCGTTAATTTCAGCGCCCCCGCCGAGTATTCCGCCGCCAGTTGGTCCCGCTCTTTCTCCAGACGGGCGCGGCGTTCCCCGACATCTTCAGCCGACGCGAGTTGCTTGCGCACCTGTTCCAGGAACGCCAGAATCTCGTCCAGCGTGCCGCCGTACTTCCGCTTCAGCTTGTCGATATTCGCGAGGCGCGTCTCGACGTCATCCAGCTTGGCCGGATCAGCCTCGAGTTTCCCGAGATAATCCCGCAGTGTATACGATGCATCGTCCACGGCGATTAGAGCAGGCTTCAGCATCTCGACCAGGGGCGCCGTGCTCTCATCGATGCGCGATAGCTCTTCCAGCCTGCGAGTCGCCAGCTTTAGTTGTGCGTAAGCGCTCTGCGCGGATTCGTAGAGTGCGGAGTAAGCTGCGTCTGCGGATTCCTGCAGCTTCCCCACATTCTTCAAGACACGCCGCTCGCGCTCCAATTCGACATCCTCTCCCGCTCTCAATGCGGCCGCTTCAATTTCGCGCCGTTGGAACGCCCACAAGTCGGCGAGCCGCAAACGTTCCTGCTGCGATTGGTCCAGATCGTCCAGCTCGGCGGTAGCCTTCCGCCACCGGCGGTAGAGATCGGCAACTGCGGCCGTTTCGATATTCGCGAACGTATCCAGCATGCCGCGCTGGCTGTCGGCGCTGAACAACAACTGCTGGTCGTGCTGGCCGTGAATGTCGCCCAGATAGGGCGCGAGATCGCGCAGTAGTGCAATCGTCACCGGACGGCTTCCGGCGAAGGCGCGCGATTTCCCAGAGCTCAAAATCTCGCGCTCGATCAGCAGCTCGCCGTCCTCACACTCGATACCGGCGCTTTCCAACAACGCTCGAGCTCCGCCGTCTTCGGGAAGGTCGAAAATACCCGACATCCGGGCCTTGCCGGAATCCGACCGTACCATTTCGGCCGACGCCCGTCCGCCAAACAGCAAAGCAAGCGCATCCACTACCATCGACTTGCCGCTTCCAGTCTCTCCCGTCAATACGTTCAGACCCGCGTGAAAACGCACGCGAACCCGCTCGATGACGGCGTAATTCTCCACCAGAAGTTCCACCAGCATCTGACCTGAGTCTAACAGTCGTCCTCGAAAAGGTCCCCGCTATAATTCATCTATGCGGCTTGCTCTTCTGGGGGCCCTGTCCTCTGTCCTCGCCATTGCGGCTCCAAGTTTCGATGTGATGTTCTCCCCTGCCTCACGCTCGGCGCCCGCCGATGGACGACTGATTCTGATCATCTCCAAGGATTTCGGCGGAGAGCCGCGGTTTCAGGTCTCCTGGGGTGCTCAGACACAGCAGATCTTCGGTATCGACGTAGATGGATGGAAGCCCGGCGCAGTCAACCGCATTGGTGCCGGTGCAATTGGCCATCCGTTGCGTAGCTTGAGTGAGCTGAAACCTGGCAAGTACAACGTCCAGGCTGTCCTGAACATTTACGAGACATTCAAACGAGCCGACGGCCACACCATGAAAATGCACATGGACCAAGGTGAGGGCCAGCAATGGAACCGCTCTCCCGGCAATTTGCTGAGCAAGCCCAAACAAGTGGAAGTGGGTCCAGACAGCGTGGTCGCCGTTGAACTCACCGAAGCCATTCCCCCCATCCAACCGCCGAAGGACACCAGATATGTTCGCCGCGTCCGGATCGAGAGCCGGCTGTTGACGAAATTCTGGGGTCGGCCGATGCACCTGGGCGCGATCGTGCTCGTGCCGGAGGGCTTCGATGAACATCCGCAACAAAGCTATCCGATTGCGTTTGAGCAGGGTCATTTCCCGTCCGGCTTCCGACAGTTCGGCGAAACACCTCCCTCCCCGGATCTCCGAGGCGACGCGCGCGGGCGCGCCAATGCCGCTTACCGTTTCTACCAGGAGTGGACCTCTGGCCGCCTGCCGCGCATGCTGATTGCCCAAACCCAGCACCCCACCCCGTTCTACGACGATTCCTACGGCGTCAACACGGCCAACATGGGGCCCTATGGCGACGCCCTCACTCAGGAACTTTATCCCTACATCGAGAAGCAGTTTCGCGCTATCGGCGAACCGTGGGCGCGCGTGCTCTTCGGCGGCTCTACCGGCGGCTGGATGACGCTGGCGCAGCAGGTATTCTATCCCGAGTATTTCGGCGGGGCGTGGGGCTTCTGCCCCGACCCGGTGGACTTCCATCAGTTCCAACTGGTGAATGTGTACAACGACACGAATGCCTTTTACGACATCGGTCCCTTCGCCCGGATGCCCAAGTTGCTAGGCCGGCTGGCAAACGATCATGTGCTCGACACCATGGAGGATTTCAGCCGGCAGGAACTCGTGCTTGGCACGCACGGCCGCTCTGGCGGTCAATTGGATGCCTTTCATGCGACTTTCGGACCGGTAGGAACTGATGGCTATCCGGTGAAGCTGTGGGATTCTCAGACGGGTGAGATCGATCCCACAGTAGCCCGCCACTGGCGCAGTAAGTACGACCTCACGGCACTGCTGATGCGCGAGTGGGAGCGCCTCGGACCGAAGCTGGTCGGCAAGATTCACGTCACCATGGGGACCAAGGATTCTTTCTTTCTCGACGCGGCCGCCCACAAGATGGAGGAATTTCTCGAAAGCACCAAGCTCCCTGGCAAGGGCCCGTATTACGGCGGAACTTTTGAGTTCGGTGACAATGAGCCCCATTGCTGGCCAGGCAAGATCCCTCCCGGCGAGACCCCCGAAATGCACTATCTACCAATCTTCGCCGCGCACATGCGCAAAATGGCGCCCAGCGGGGCGGACTTGAACAGTTGGGTTCCATGAGGTCCTATTCCGTTTTTCTGCTTCTGTCATCGGTCGCCCTTGGAGCAGCCCCGGCGAACCTATATAACCAGTACTGCTCCGGTTGTCACGATTCGCCCGCGAATCCGCGCATACCCACCAGATCGGCACTGACAACCCTGAGTGCAGCGGCGATTCAGAAGGCGCTGTCCACCGGAGTGATGGCGCACCAGGGTGCGAATTTGCCGGAGCCGGATCGGGTGGCCATCGCCAAATGGCTTGGCAACTCCGCGCCTTCGCCAAGTAACCACACGTGCGATGTTGAGTCCCCTGCGGCCAGCCGCGAACTTGGCGCGCGCGACGTGCCACGCCTGAAGCTGAAGTGGGCCTTCGGGTTCCCGAAAACCACCATGGTGCGTTCGCAACCCGCGGTGTATAGAGGACGTCTGTTCACCGGAAGTCAGGACGGCACCGTATACGCCTTGGATGCCAATACCGGCTGCGTACTTTGGACGTCCGCAATCGGCGCGGAAGTCCGCTCAGGCATCACAGTGGGGGCGCCGGCTATTTTCTTCGGCGACGCCGCAGGCAAGGTCACCGCGCTGGATATGAATACCGGTCGCCGGCTCTGGCAAATCCAGGCCGATGATCATCCGGCGACTCGTCTCACCGGAGCACCGGTGTATTGGAAAGGGCGCCTCTACGTTCCAGTCTCTTCGTCGGAGGAGGCCGCCGCTATGCAGCCCGGGTATGTCTGCTGCACATTCCGCGGAAGCCTTCTCGCAATCGACGCAACTTCCGGACGCGTGCTCTGGAAGAGTTACACGATAGCGGAAACGCCCACCTCGAAGTTCCGGACCCGGCGAGGAACCTCCACCGTTGGGCCTTCTGGAGCAGCGGTGTGGTCCGCGCCTACTATCGATCCCGAGCGTAACGTGGTGTACGTCACTACCGGCGATAATTACTCTGAGCCATTGACCAACACCAGCGATGCCCTTCTGGCGTTTAACTTCGATACTGGCAAGCTGCTGTGGTCTCGCCAATTCACCGAAGGTGACGCGATGAACCTCTCCTGCTGGCAACCCGGCAAAGTGAACTGCCCGGATGCGGACGGGCCCGACTTCGACTTCGGAGCGCCCCCTATCCTCGTAAGGCTCGGCAGCAATAAACGCGCCGTCGTCGTCAGTCAAAAGTCGGGCTTGATCTACGCCGTCGATCCTGATGAGCAGGGCCGTCTAGTATGGCAGGCGCGCGTCGCTGAAGGCGGCATTGCTGGAGGCGTGCAATGGGGGCCCGCAGCCGACCGCGAGCATTTGTATGTAGCAGTTTCCGATATGGGCATGCGACAGCCGGCGGAGCGCAAGCCCGGCGGTCCACGCTATGAAATCGATCCGATGAAGGGCGGCGGGATACTCGCCCTCCGCCTTAACGATGGCCACAGGGTCTGGCACACGCCGCCGCCCGGCTGCGGGGAACGGCGTCCATGTAGTCCGGCGCAGATGGCCGCCGTCACCGCCATACCGGGAGCGGTGTTCTCCGGTTCTGTCGATGGATATATCCGCGCCTACTCGACCGTGGACGGTCGCATCTTGTGGAGCTTCGATACGGCTCGTCCCTTCGAGACCGTGAACGGCGTGCCTGCCCACGGCGGCTCCCTGGATGTCGCGGGACCGGTAGTAGCCGGGGGCATGTTGTACGTGAATTCCGGCTACGATTTCCTGGGCGGAATGCCGGGCAACGTCTTACTCGCCTTCATACTGAATTAGACTCAGCTTGCCGAAGCGCCGCCTCAGGGTACGTTTCACGGGCCGCTTCCTATATAGGACGTCCTGAAAGTTGGAAAGCCGCACGCAGGTAACGAACAGTGCTGATAGCGACAATAGTGTTCCGATCACGCCGGCCGTGAAATAATCGATGGGCCGCAGCGGCCCCGGCATGACGACGAGCGCGATACCCGTGATGCTGATGAATACCAGCACCGATCCGGTCCCCGCTGCAACCATTCGCGAACTCATAGCTTAGTCGTACTTCTCGTAGATGATCCGCTTGCGATCAAACCCGAGCGCCTTCAGCCGGGCGCGAACATCGTCCACCATCAACTTCAAACCACAGATATAAACGTCCAGGTCCCGCCGCTCGCCGATCGCTTCGAGAACATACGGCTGAACGTGACCGGTTCTTCCCTTCCAGTTCTCTCCGGGCCGGCTCAGTGTCGGCCAGAAATGAAAGTTCGGATACTGCTGCCCAAGGTGTTCGAATTCCTCGCGATACATCAAGTTCATCTCGTAACGAACGCCGAATACGAGGGTGAACTGATGCTCGGGGTGATGCGCCAGGTGCGCTTTCAGCATGGCCCGGAACGGCGCAATCCCGGTGCCCGTGGCCACCAAAACAGAATCGCTTACCGGGTTCCGCAGCACGAAATATCCGAGCGGGCCCTGCATATCGATGCTGTCGCCGATCTGCATATCGAACAACCGCGGGGATAGCTTACCGTCGGTGACCCGGTTTAAACACAACTCAAATAACTGACCTTGCGGATGCGAAGCGATGGAGTACGCTCGGGTGACTTTCTTTCCGTCCACCATGTCCGATAAGGAGACGAACTGGCCCGGGATGAAGCCGAAATCCGGGGTGTCTGCCTCGAACACAAAGTGGCGAACTTCATCGCCGATGTCCGTGAATTCGATCAGCGTCGCGGTCACTACGTCGTCTCGTTCAAGGCAGCCGCCGCGCGCTCCAGCAGGATGTCCACCAACGCGGTGTGTCCGTCCAGCGGCGCAGTCACCTCCACACGCAGTTTCGGATGCGCCGCTTCCACTTCCTGCACCAGCTTCGGCAGGTCGCGTTGCAGGTGCAGCCCCAGCGTCAGAAAGTACGGGATGACAATCACGCGTTCCGCGCCTCGCTCCGCCGCTGTGCTTACGGCGCTGCGCAGATCCGGCTTCCCGCCCTCCAGAAAAGCCGCTTCCACCCAATGCCCGCCGGCTTGCGCCATCGCCCGGCACACGTCGCGAACGGCGTCGTTCGCGGATTCCACACTGGACCCGTGCGCGAAGACGATCAGTGCTGTTTTTGAATTGCTCACACGATCAGATGAGGCGCGTCCGCCGGCTTTTCCGTCTCCGGAAAGTTTGCACGCAGGAAGTCGATAAACGCCCGTCCCAGCCGGCGGCCGTTGTTTTGCTGAATTTCCATCCGCTGCAGAAACACAAGAACGCCAAGTATGTCCAGATCGCGAATCGTGGATATCTTCGAATCCTGGGCGCTTGCTTTCCTGAGTTCTTCCACTTTGGCCTGGATGTGATTCACCACTGCGGCCGCAAGCACATTGGCTGGCCGGGATTCATAATACAGACCGCTGTTCAGCGTCCGGTACGTACGTATCAATGCGTCCAGGGCATCCTTTAGATCAGAATCTACGATATTGGGAGTTCCCAAAGCCGCATCGAGAAGATGCATGCTCAGGAATATCATTAGATGCTCATTCGCGCGGAGGAAGTTTTCCGACACGCGAATATCTTTATTCGGGAAGTCGTCCGGATTGCGCACGGGCGGCTCGTCGCGTTTACGTGCTTCTTGCAGGTATTCGCACTCCAGGGGACAGTGCACCGTTTGCTCCCGTTCCGTCCCGCAACAGATAGGACAGATGTCGCCCCGAACGCCCGGGCAGTAGCGCCGTGGTTTCCTGGTCTCACAGAGTTTACAGAGTACCCGTTCCAGACCTTCATCGTATCATCGGGAATAGATGCAACGAGTGGACCTCTATCTCAAACTCGAGTTGGAAGTGGATGACAAGGATACTCCGGAGCGAGTCGCTGGAGAGATCTGCCGGCAGTTGTTGAAGAACTACGGCGTTCGTCGCGCCGAAATCTCGAATCTGGTCGACAAAGACTAAATCCGGATCAGGCTGATTTCAAGAATATCTGGGTTTCCCATCCGGATCCGGTCCAGAATATCTTTACTGGGTTCGCGCTCTAAGTTGATTCTCGCTACGGCCGCTTGCGCGCCTTCAAACACAATGTTCTCCATTTCCTGAACGTTGATGCGCTCCGCGCTGATCGCGTCCAGTACGCTGGCCAGGACGCCGGGCCGGTCCATATGCCGCACCACCAGTGCACAAGTCACCGGTGTGCTCCGGGCAAGATTGACCACGTTGGGCACCTTGCCGGTCTCTTTGAAGTTGCGAATGATGCGAACCGTCTCAGCCGCGATGGCCTCTTGCGCCTGATCCGTCGAAGCGCCGATGTGATGCGTCCCGTACACGCCAGGCTCCTTGGTGATCGGATCCGAGAACTCGCCCGTGCCGCCCGATGGCTCGCGTGCGTAGACGTCGAGGCCCACGCGAATCTGCTTGCCGCGAATCGCAGCGGTCAGCGCCTGCTGATCCACAATCTCCGCCCGCGACGTGTTGACGAACAGCGCGCCGGGGCGCATCGCATCGAAGAATGCGCTCCCGAGTAGACCGCGCGTCTCCGTGTTCAAGGCGATATGGACAGTCACTATGTCGGCGGAGGCGATCTCCATAGGATTCGACTTCGCTTCGATGCCGAGTTCGCCGGCCTTCTCCGGTGTCAGGCTACGGCTCCACGCGATCACGCGCATGCCGAATCCGTGGGCTCGCGGGATCATCTCCCGCCCAATCTGCCCCAGCCCGATCAGGCCCAGTGTGCGGCCAAACACGCCACGGGCTTTGGAGAAATCCGACTTGTTCCATTTTCCGTCGCGCAATGCCCGTACGTTGTCGGCCAGGCGTCGGTCCAGCGCCAGAATTAACCCGAACGCCAGTTCCGCGACAGCAATCGCGTTCTTGCCGTGGCAGTTCGAAACGTAGATGCCGCGCCGCGAAGCGGCAGCCACATCGATGGTGTTGTAACCAGCGCCTGCCCGGACTGCCAGTTTCAGCGGACCTGCGCTCAAGACAGCCTCCGTCACCTTTGTCGACCGCACCACCAGAACATCGGGCTTCCAGCTTCCGACCTCCGCGGCCAGCGCCTTCTCACCGAGACCGGGCTTGGAGGACACCTCGCAGCCCTCCGCTTTGAGGTTATCTACTCCGGACTGCTCGAATTTGTCGGCAATGAGTATACGCACGCTTGCATCATATCCTCGCGGCCAATCTCATAACGCACCCGGCGGCCTGATCTGCTACCTTCCAGTAATGTCTGCCGCCGCCACCTCCACTCCCGGTTTAATGCGTTCCATGCGCCGCTGGGACCTGGTCGGCGTCGTCGTGAACGGCGTAATCGGAGCGGGAATCTTCGGTCTCCCTTCCAAAGTGTTTGCTCTGGCCGGCGGGTACAGCATCGTGGCGTTTGTAGTCTGTGCGCTGTTTGTGGCGGCCGTGGTCCTGTGTTTTGCGGAAGTCGCCAGCCGTTATTCTGGAACCGGCGGACCATATCTCTATGCGGCGGAAACCTATGGCCCTGCCGTCGGATTCACGGTCGGCTGGCTGGTGTGGATTGCGCGGCTTACCGGCTTTGCCGCCAACAGCAGTCTGCTACTCACCTACGTGGGCGTGTTTGTCCCCAGCGCTGCGGCGGGAGTGTCACGGGCCGTGGTCCTTGCCCTCATCGTGGGCGTACTGACAGCGGTCAACATTGCGGGAGTGCGGTTGGTCGCGGGCACCAGCAACGTCCTGGCTATCGGCAAGTTGCTCCCGCTGGCGGTCTTCGTCCTCATCGGCCTTTTCTTTCTCGATCCGGCTCGCTTCTCCTCCGGATTTGTGCCGGGCTATCACGCGTTTTCTCAATCGGTTCTGCTGCTGGTGTACGCTTTCACCGGATTCGAGATGGCGGTAATTCCAGCCGGCGAAGCCCGCAATCCCGGCCAAAATCTTCCGGCGGCGCTGATGCTGGGAATGGCCACCGTGGTGATTTTTTACGTAGCCATCCAAGTGGTCTGCATCGGTACCTTGCCGCAACTCGCGGCTTCGCAGCGGCCCCTCGCCGATGCCGCCAGCAGTTTTCTGGGCCCCTGGGGAGCAGTCATGATTACTCTAGGAATCGTAATCTCCCTGGCGGGTAATCTCAACGTCTTGATGCTGTCGGCATCCCGCGTCATCTTCGCGATGGGCGAGCGCCGTGACCTCCCCGCCGCGTTGGCCACGATTCATCCGCGATTCCGCACTCCCGCCGCAGCCGTTCTTTTGACCTCGGCCATCATGCTCGTGCTCACGCTATCGGGAACCTTCATGTCGCTGGTTACCGTCAGCACGTTAGCAAGGTTAGGCGCTTACCTGATTACCTGCAGCGCACTGCCGGTCCTTCGCCGCAGGCTCCACGCGCCCCCAGCCGCATTCACCATGCCGGCGGGCGCGGCCCTCGCCGTCGTATCTATATTTCTGGGTCTATGGTTACTTTCGAACAGCACCGTGCGTGAGGCGCGCGACGCCGTCATCGCGGTACTCGCCGGGCTGGCGGTCTTCGTATTGAATCGCCTTTGGAACCGCCGGCAGGTGACGCCTTAGCGCTTCGAAGGCCGCGGCTCACGGCGCAGCTCGAGCAGCATCAACGCGCTCTGCGCCAACGCTCGAATCTTGTTCTTCTGCGCCTGCGATAATTCACGCGGCACCCGGTCTATAACGCACAACGCCCCTACGGCTTGGCCATCCGGAGTCACCAAGGGCATGCCGGCGTAGAAGCGTATATTCGGGTCTCCACTCACCAGTGGGTTCTTCGCGAACCGTTCGTCCAGCAAAGCGTCGGGAACGATAAAAAGCTCGTCCTGCAGTATGGCGTGAGCACAAAATGCGAGATCCCGGCTGGTCTCGCGGGCCTCCATCCCAACATTCGACTTGAACCACTGCCGATCCCGGTCGATGAAGGTCAGCAACGAGATCGGGGTCTGACAGACATCAGCCGCGAGGGCTGTGATGTCGTCGAATGCCTTGTCCGCGGCTGTATCCAGAATCTCGTACTTGCGAAGAGCCTCCAGCCTGGCTTCCTCGTTCGGGGGTATTGGCGGCGCCATGGGTATCTCCTGACTCCCGAGCTTACCGCCGCCGCAGGGCTGTTGGGTCCGCTGGGCAGCCCAGAGCCACATCAATCTGTTTTGCCCGTTTCAGGCTGCCCACGCGGTGGACTCTTCACCGAAATTCCAACAGACGCAGAACCGAAGCTGCGATCCGATCCGCATTGGCCAGCGCCGGCATCATGGACCAACGCCCGGCCGCATCATCGCCGAACACAACCAAGCCCCCATGCTGGTCCTTATCCGCATCCAGCCTCGGATCCGGATCTGTGAACCCCATCCGGCGGCGGAGCACCTCGATTTGCGCGGGCTGCCCCGTCAGGAACGTCCAGCCTGGGCCGGCGTCGAGCGTTTTGGCATATTGTTTCAATACTTCGGGCGTGTCGTGAGCTGGGTCCAGCGTCACCGAATATAGGAACACGTCGTGACCCGCGTGGCGGCCGAGCGCTCTCTGCACCTTCAACAAGTTTGCGCTCGTGCGCGGACAGATCCCGTGGCAGGTGGCGAACATGAAGTTGATCAGCACCACGCGGTCCTTAATCAAGTCCTCGTAGAACCGGACCCGACGGTTTTCATGGGTCAGCAGAGGGACGTTTGGTAGTTGCGGCCGTGCAGTGCCGGCCCGTAAAACTGGCTGTGCACCTGGAACAGGCAGCAAGACCCTGGTAAAAGCGGCGAACAGTTTGCTGGATGTCATGTTGTGCCTCAGATGTAGTTCTGCCCGGGTTGTGGCACAACGTCGAACCGCGCCATCATGGCCATGTCCTCGTGTTCGATATTGTGGCAATGGAACACCCAGGGACCCACGTAGTCGCGGAACTTGAAGAAGATTTCAACTTCGCTATCCGGCCCTAGAATCACCGTGTCCTTCTTTGCGATTCCGTCCTGTTCGTAGAGCATGGGTGCCGGACTCTTGCCATTTCGACTAAGCACCCGGTGAAATTCACTGTGCAGATGGATGGGATGCCACCAACCGCCGGAGTTGTTCTTCAATCTCCAAATCTCGGGAGCGTTGAGCACCGGAAGAGCCACGGGGGTGCTCAAGTCGACCAGTTGGCCGTTGATTGTCCAGGCGCCGCGGCTGCGGCTGAACTCGAAGTTCCGCACGCGCGCTTTTGCCAGTTCCGTGGCGCTGATTGGCGCGAAGGGTCGCAATACTTGTGGCCGGCTTATATCCAGGCTGGCGTCAGGCACTGTTTCCTCAATCCTGAATTCCAGCAGCCGCGTGCCTGAGTTCTGGAACTCGGGCTGTTCAAACGTACCCGAAGGTCCGCGGCCATCGATCTGTCCCAGTCGGTCTTCCAAATAGACCTTTTCGTTCTCTTTGAACATCGTGAAGTCGACGATCACTTCGAAGCGTTCCGCCGGAGAGATCAAGATATTCGTGATGTTTGGCAGAGTGCGCGACAGCAAACCGCCCTCCGTCGCGATCATCGTCATCGGGAACGACTTTCCCGCCGCATTGGTCAAAAATAGCCCATAGAAGCGCGCATTCGAGGCGTTCAAGAAACGGAAGCGATATTTCCTTCGCTTCACGTTCAGATAGGGTTGTACCTTGCCGTTCACCAGGAACTTGTCCCCCAGAAATCCATCGTGGTTGAATGGATCGAACACTAGGGAACCATCCTGATTGAACTTTTTGTCCTGGATGACGAGCGGAATGTCGAATGCGCCGCTGGGGAGCCTCAATCCTCTCCCGTCGTACTCGTTTCCAAGATCTTTGGCTGATGTCCCGAGTGCATTGGCGTCTTCATACACCAGGAAAAACCCAGCCAGGCCCCGATACACGTTCGCTGCCGTAAAGTCCAAGATGTGATCGTGGTACCACAGCGTCGAGGGTCTCTCGGTCGGGTCGGGAACGTCGGAAAAGGACCCGGGATCCAGCAGAGGAAAGGTGAAGTCGCAACTCCCGCCATCGGGAGACATCACCGGCTCAAATCCTGGTGTTGCGACGACGATGTTCTCCGGAAAGCCATCCGAACGTGAGGGATGGTGACCGCCATGGAGATGCGTCGTGAGCTGCGGGATTCCGAAGCCGCTTTCGTTCTTCCTCAGATTATTTTGAAATCGCACTATGTTCCCGGCATGCTGATTTCCGTTGATGTAACTAACAAACGTCGGCCCCAGAGCAAAATCCCACATCGGCACGTTTGCATCGCGGTACCCCCAGATTGCGGTGGGCGGAAGTTGCTGATGAAACTGAACCGACCGATCTTCAGCGACTACGGTATAGAATTTTGCTATGCCTTTCGTGCCGGTCGGGTCAAAGAACGTCGAAGCTTCCTGGGCAAGATTGTCGAATGGTTGGAAGCTGCTCCGCGGTGGCGGAGGATGGGGCAGTGGGTCCAGGAACGGAGTTGTCGGCGGACTCTGCGCCGCTCCCGAATTGTCAGCCAGAGACCGGGACGTTGGACTGTTGCCGGAAAGCAGAATTGCGCCCGCTGCAGCCCCTGTCTTCAGAATCTTTCGTCTGGTAAGCATGCGTGAAAACCTCGTCGAGTAACGAGCACAACAGCAGGGGTGTGCGACAAAAACACGTCGCTGAATGCAGTGACACACTCGCGGAAATTGCGTCGCGGTCCGCGGGGCCCGCTTTAGCCGATCTGCCGGGATAAGTGGACTCTGCAAATAACACCGCTGCATGGCGAGTGTTCAGCATCATCTTCTTCTCAGAATCGTTTCATTCCGTTTACCCGGTCCAGCCTCGCATCCCCAGCCTATTCTTCGCGGGGTTGACCAGCTATCCGGTAAAGGCAGTAATCGAGGCAAGGACAAACCAGCAACTGAGAGGCCGCCAGGTTACTTGCACCCTGTCGCTAGGACGGAGGCCCCACGCGTTGGGGACTGCATTCTGCGCGGCTCTCACAGCCACGAACTGTGCCGCTCAGACTTGTCGAAGGAACTGGAGTGATGCGGGGTTACTGTGCGACAAGGAGAAACGGCGGAGTTGCCGTGTCGGTAAATGCCGCGCCTTTTATCGCGAATTTGGGCGGTTACGAGCCCCGCGGCAAGCAGGAGTGACTATGGAGTCAGAGCGGGCACGACGCTGTACCCAATTCAAGAATAGCAGCCCGCCTGGGCTAGAAGTCTAAGCATTGAGAGCAAAACAGATAGAGTCCATCTTTGGTGGATCAGAACACTCGATTTTCCGGCCCGAATTCGGTTAGCCTGAGTGAGGAAGAACAGCACAGGTGATTTAGTCAGCCCTGCTTTGCCCGAAATTGAAAGCAGCAACCAGCGTGCTGGCCATCGTTCCGCACAGTGAGAAGGAGATTGGATGCCCGAGTTTTAGACGGATTTGGTGGGTCGATCAAGGACGAGAAGGCGTCGAACGTCTGGCCCGCGGGAATCGACATCGCCGACCACCGCCTGGGAAAGGGATTCTCACACGTATGGCCACACCAGGGACACCTCTATCTTTTAGTGACGTGTTGCGGCTTCGGCCGGTGCGGCGCCTGTGGATCGCGCAGATTGTCAGCGTGTTCGGAGACTTCCTGGCGGTGTTCGCGATCATCGCGGTGGTGACGTTTAAGCTGCACGGTACGGCGACGCAGGTGGCGATGGTGCTGGTATCGTTTATGGCGCCGCTGGCGATCGTCAGCCCGCTGGCCGGCGTCTTCGTGGACCGGTGGCACTTGAAGCGGACGATGATCGCAAGCGACCTGATCCGCGGCGTGCTGGTGCTGGCGCTGGTGTTCGTGCACGACCTGTACGTGATATACGCCATCCTGTTCACGATGAGCGTGGTCTCAGCCTTCTTCGTTCCGGCGCAATCGGTGGCGGTGCGCACGCTGGTCCCGATGGCGGGGCTGATGGCAGTGAACGGATTGATGTCGCAGGCGCAGCAGGGGTCGCTGATCGTGGCCCCGAGCGTCGCCGGAGAGCTGGTGCAGCTTGTCGGCGCGAACTCCTGTTTCCTCTACGACAGCTTCAGTTTCTTCTTTTCGGCGGCGCTGGTGATGACGCTGACCATCGACCGACAGGCGCTGCGCACCGAATCGAGCGCGGTGCTCGATTCGATGCGGCAGGGATTCGGCTTCATCTTCAAGCACTCGACGATTTCGTTTGTGATTCTCTCGATGACGGCGGGGATGTTCGCGATGCGCTGCTTCGGCGCGCTGCTCTCGATCTACGTGCGCGACGTGCTGCACTCGACGTCCGCGGTGTTCGGTGTGCTGAATACCCTGATCGGCATCGGCATGATCATCGGGACGCAGTTGCTCACGCGGTTTGCGCGGCACATCCCGCAGCAGAACCTGGTGGTGTACGGTCTGGGCGGAATGGGCATAGCGGTATTGACCACGGCGGCGTTCGGCACGATGGGATCGACTGCGGCGGGAATGCTCGGGTTGGGCCTGTGCGCGTCCGCGATTTTCATCACGGCGACGACGCTGATCCAGCACGAGACACCGCACGAACTATTGGGACGAGTGATGAGCTGCCTGATGTCGCTGGTGGCGGGGTCGCAGGTGATCTCGATGTTCGTGGCTGGTCCGGTGGCGGAAAAGATTGGGATTCCGAACCTCTATTATGGAAGCGCTGCGATGCTGGTCGGAATCGGCGTCGTGGGGTACTTCAAGCTGCCGAAGGCCGAGAAGGCTGAGGCTGAGAAGGCGGAATCGGCGAAGACGGGCTAGGCCGGCGGGGCGCGGGTTACGAGGGATCTGGTCGGCCCTTTCGAGGAACGGTTGCCTATCGGACCGTTCTTCAATCAAGCGAAAAGGGACAGCTGCTCCCAACATGTTCGAACTTGCAAACGGCGTGGCCACTTTTCTGCCGATACGTCTTCTTAACGCGCTTTCTGCCCCTTTCCGATTTTGCCCTGTCTTACGGGAGCAATCCGGACACAATTCCTGTCTGGTGCGGAATCGGGGCCAGGGCAAGAACAAGCGGAAGCCCCCGCACGCGGCCAGAAAGTGGGCTGACTAGCTTCATCGCAAACTGCAGAACCCCGTTCGAGATCCTTCCTAAATCGCGTGTCGCCTACGCGACTGTCTTCCCGCCGCCGTTCGCCACGTTCCTTGATCCTCTCTTCGACTATTGCAGAGGCATATTCAGTCGGGTGTTTTGCCATTACGCGGCCTGCGACTCCGTTTGGCCGCCCCGCCGCGTCAGGTGGCGACAGAATCGATGTTGGCCTCGGCGCCCAACTGCTTTGCGTACTCGGCGGTGAATCGCTGCCATCCGCCGGACTGAATCGCCTCACCACGACCATGGGAGTTCCGCTGAGAAGGCGATCCAGAACATCGAAACCGGTGTGCCAGCCGGCCGCGCCCGGCGAGAAGAACCGAGGATCGATGTTGTGCCACAGACTCAGGTGCGTGCCGCCGCGATACGCTTCGAGTTGCCAGCGAGTATCGTTGCACTCCAGCACCTTGGGAGCGTCGGCTCGTGTCACTCTTCCGGTAACCTGCCGCGCTCGCAATCGGGTGAGCTTCGCCGTACTTCCAAGCGTACCCAGGCTCCCATCAGTCTCAAAACGGGCAGTTCTCTGACTAGAATGAGCGTCCACTTCTCTCCTTTACTGTCTGCGCCCCGCTGGCCGGACCCGGTGTATACTGCTCGCGCTCCGTCATCTCTTTCTCCTTAGCGTCGAATAGCGTGCCAGCTGGACGAGCTGAATGAGGTTGCCGCAGGTGTCGTTCAGCATCGCAATGGTCGAGGCGGTCACGTCGGTGGGCGGCATCGTGAACTCGGCGCCGCGGGCCTTGATCCGCTCGTAGTCGCCCTTGACGTCGTCGGTGTAGAACATGGCTGCGGGCTGGCCCTGTTGAAAGATCGCCTGCTGATACGCTTTGGCTGCGGGGTTGTTGTTCAGCGCCAGCTGCAGCTCAGTGCCGTCCGGCTCCTCGGGCGAGGCCACGGTCAGCCAGCGAAATGGGCCCTGACTGAAATCGGCCTTCTTGGCAAAGCCCAGTACCTCCGTATAGAAGCGCAGGGCCTTGTCCTGGTCGTCCACGTATACGCTGGTCAATTTGATTTTCATTTCGTTTCTCCTCTTATCACGTTCGCGGTTTGGGCCGCGTCGTCTTCTCCTTGTCTTTCCTCTTCGTTGGTGTTGACTGATCCATGCGGTCGCAGGTGGCGTTCGAGAGCATCTACGTGAGCGGACCAGAACCGGCGGAACGGAGCCAGCCAGGCATCGACCTCCTGAAGCGGTTCAGGTCTCAGCCGATAGGGCATGTAAAGCCTTCTCAGTCCGCGGTGTGCCGCCTATGCCGCCGTTGTTTCACTATCCCCAAGTGGTCGAAATCGGCAACGGGCTGGAGAGGATTCACTCCTCGCGCAGCAGGATCATTGGATCGAGCGACAGGGTGCGTTGCGCTGGAATCCAGGTCGCCGTCAGGCCGAGCGTTGCCATAACCAGAACCATTCCAGCAAGCACCACAGGATCGCGCGGCGTTGCCTGATATACGATGGCAGCCAGTACCCGGCTGGCCAGGAATCCGAAAATCAATCCCGCCGCAGACCCGGAAGCGAGCAGCTTGACCGCCCGGCCCAATGCGGTGCGCAGGATTTCGTTGCGTGTCGCCCCGAGGGTGATTCGTATGGCCAACTCCCGCTTCCGCTGGCTCACGGAATAAGCAGCCATTCCGAAGATCCCGGTTATTAACAAGACGCCGCCCATCAGGCCCAGCACGCCCAGAGACAGGGCGGCCATGCGAGGAGCAAAAAGAGCTCCGGTCATTTCCTGATCCCACGTTTGCATGAAGACCGGCAGCGCCGCGTCCACGTTCCGCAATTGCCCACGGATAGCTGCCGCCAGTGCTGCGGATCGCGGCTCGACCGCACCACAATCCATGCATCGTTCGAAGGCGATTGCACAATCGGCAGAAACATCGCTGCCTGCGGATCTTCGGCCAGGTTCGCCGTATACTTCCCATCCTCGACAATACCCACCACCTGTACGCGGGTTCCGTCCTGCACTTTGTAGTAACGGCCGATTGCGTCCATCGAGGAGCCGAACACCTTGCGCACGAATTCCCGGTTCACTACAGCCAGCGCGTGGCGAGTTCTGATCGTCATGCAGTGTGAATGGCCTCCCCGACAACAATGCAGTGCCCGCCGCCCGGAAGTATCCGGTAGAGACTTCGTAAACTATGGTGTGAGCAGCGGCATTCGCTGGTCGCAGATCAGTGGTCCTCTCCGTAAATACGTCCTTATTGTTCCAGCCCATGTGAAGTGGTGGATACTCCCCCACCAGTCCGACGGAAATAACGCCGGGTATCGCCTCCACCGCATCGAGCATGCGTTGCTGCATGGCGGGAACTTCGTCGCCCTTGTAGCCATTTAGGGTTGGATCGATGCGCACCAGCATGGCGCTCCGTGGATCGAACCCTGCTCGAGTGACCGGACCATTCCACGGACCGCCACCATGGACGACGTCACCAGCACTGCACAAATTGCAATCTGCACTCCCAGCAATAGGTCCCGGACGGTAGTCCGCCGCTCCGGCGTGGACCTGGATCCCGACTTGATGATCCCGTAGGCCTCGGCGCCGAGCACCTGCCTGATGGGCGCCGTGCCGAAGAGGAGCCCGCTTGCGATCGCCAACAGCAAAGCGATGCCATAAACATGAGTATCCGGAGTCACCGGTACATCTTATCGGAAACTCGGGAAAAATGGCTGCCATTCGCCAAGCCATTCCAACAGCATTACGCTCCCCCACAGTCCGGCGGCGCCGCCGATACTCGAAATCAAGAGGGCTTCGGTAAGCAGTTGCCGCAGTACGCGCAGCGGGCGCCCCCCCTAGCGCAAGCCGTATAGCAATCTCGCGGGAACGATCATTAGCGCGAGCCGTGAAAAGACTGCCCAGGTTGGCGCATGCCGACAGCAGAATCAAGGCGGCCAGCAACACCAGTCCTCCGAGGAATCCGCGTATCGCGCCGCCAAACAAGTCGCCAAAACCCGGACGGCCCAAACGGAACTTCGCCTGGCTCTCGTTCTGGGGATATGTCTTGTGCAGCCAGGAGCCAATCGAGGTCAGATCGGCAATCGCCTCGGTGGGAGTGATGCCTGCCTTCAAGTGCCCGATCACCGAGTCAATCGCCCGATTTCCACGCGCCAGCACATCCCGTCCCGACATCACGATCGGAATGAAAAAGCTGGGAGAAAAACCCACAAGAGTCCCGCGGAATCCGGGGGGTGCTACCCCGATGACGGTGACAGGATGCTTATTGAGCCGGACAGACCGGCCCACCACGCCATGATCGTCATGGAAGTGGGTGTGCCAATATGCGTAAGTCAGCACCATGTAGGGGGCGCTGTTCGGGCCATTCTCGTCGGAGGCGTGAAAGAAACGGCCAAGGGCTGGCTGAATTCCTAGGACGTCGAAGTAGTTTCCACTGGTTTTGTAGCCCCACACCTGCGATGCTCCGTCGCCCGTATCGAGCCCTTCCTGAGCGAACATGGCCGCAGCCAGGCCCTCAAAGCTGCGGTTCCGGTCGCGCAGATCCAGATAACTGGGATACGACTCATTCTCTTGATTCGCGCGCCCGACCTCGTAAAGGCTTTCCGCGTGAGGCACATTCAGCGGGCGCAGGATCAGCGCGTCAAACGCGCCGAGGGCGACGGTGTTGGCGCCAATGGCTACGGCGAGGGTCAAAATGGTGGCCAAGGCGAAGCCACGGGATTTGCGCAACATGCGGAGAGAGAAGCGCAAATCCTGAAGTAAGATCCTCATTTCAGCAGGCCTCCTAGTCGTTTAGGATCTAAGGTGCTCTCATACTCGCAAATCCCAGGCCAAAAAGGCGATACAAAGACAAAGCGGCTATACCATTGAAGAAGCCGCACATGTAGGCGAGCACACCACCTCTCGGCTAGCCACGGCAGAATGAGATCGGACATAAAGGTTCCGATAACGAACACTCTCGCGAATTGCAAAGCCTTGACTGCCAGGCGTACTGCGAGCAACCCCTTCGCCTGTTTAGCCTCAACCAATTTCCAACGCGAATTCCGATCCGGCGTACGACCTTGACTCGTCCAATTCCGGCGGCCAGTTCCGGACTGCGCAGGCCGGAGACGGCGGCTTCGACGCGTCACGCCGGACGGCAGCCAAGCATCCCTGGCCGTCCCAGACTACGACGAATCCAAAAACCGCATGACGTTCCCTGCTCCTGGCGGAGATCCCCGCGGCCAACGTCGACAAAGCGGCCTACTATGTCGCTTATAGCTCTTTCGGTCGGTGCGCAGAGAAGTGGTGAGCGCCGCGCCGATCCCGGGTGTCGCTAGTATGTGATATGTCCGGTCCTATTCACACGTGATGTGTCCGCTTTGAAGAAAACGGCGTGACGCTGGGGAGGTGAAAGATGCCCAGCAGTATGCAGCCGTAGAAATGGAGCGGATGATGAAAATACAAGACGTACTTTTGAAAGCGATGGCGAAGAAGATCACCTGGTGGGAAGC
>CAWKLV010000006.1:0-76730 GCA_963850575.1 uncultured Acidobacteriota bacterium
ACTATCAACTCGCGGATGGCTATCCGGACATTGAGGACGGAGAACCGCGTTAGCGCAATGCGGCAAGGTGTGTCCCGGCGCGACGCCCAGCTGAAAAATGTTCTGCATTAGCCTAGCCTAAACCTGGACATTTCGACACCGGGCTGCTGGTGGGCTCGCCGGATCGGGCTGGCTCAATCCCTCGGCCTGATCATCGAACATAGGGCTCCGGCGAATCAGGCAGTCCTTGGCGTCAGCTCGGATCAGTCCCGATCAAACGCCGTCGCGTCTGGCGACCTCATTGCCGTAAACCGTTCGGCCAAACGATCGGAATACTTCCGTAACGGATCGCAAACGGATAGATCTCGACAGATCGCCTTCGGTCCGGTTTTCAGCTTACGCCTGGCCGCGACGCCTCTCGCGATTAGAGCCTACCGATGAAAAGGTAGCTGGCCCGCCAAGGTCCGGCCGCGCTGGCTTGATAACTGCGAGACGTCTAGCTGCTACGAGCTGTGTATCTTCGCCTTCGTTCAGCAGATCAGGAGCTGTGTCAACCTGAAGATCAGGCACAACTCCGCTACCTTCGATTGTGCTGCCGTTTAAGGTAAACCACCCAAAAACGGGAAGTCGAAGCCAGTACCGGGCACCCACGGCGAAGTTGCGTGCTCCCAGGACTGTGCCACAGGTCTTCATCCCCACGATTGTTGCAAGCCTGTGTTCGCTGGCGAAGTTCGCGACCATCTCAGCCGCGCTGTTCGTCCATTCGTTCACGAGAATGGCGACCCTGCCGTGAAACGGTTGTGGCCCAATCCCCTGCGTGAGCAAGACGAGCGATTTGTCCTTCACAATAAATCGAGCCAGCGTGGATACAAGTCCCAGGGCAGTGCTCGGCATTGGCACGCGGGGCAGTTCGTCGCGGTGGTAGCCGGATCGAAGTCGCTTAGGGGTCAAGCTCTGACCGATGGGAAGTTTGCCCGGGCACAAGTAGCTTGCGAGTCTTGCGAACCCCAGTCCACCGCCGATGTTGCCTCGCAAGTCGATGATGATCCGCTCGGTTCCCTGAGCCTTCAGGTCGGCGATAGCAGCATCCAATTCTTTCGAAAAACCTAGGCCCATAGATGCCGTGAACCATCCAATTTTTAGGTAGCCGAGGCCGGGTTCCAGCATTTCGTGTGCGATTGTTTTCGGTGGAACCAGCGGAGGGGAGGCCTTAGAGCCCTTCGCGAACGGAACGTCTACCGTAATGTCCTCGCGCCGATTTGGATCGGGTCCACCGATCGTGAACTTGTATTGCTGGCCGATGGCAAATGTTGGGACGTCGTCAGTCAGGACAGTTGCTCCGTCAATCGCCAGTAGTAAGTGCCCAGGTCGGATGCCAGCGCGGTCCGCGGCGCCGCCCTCGAAAACATCCAGAAACATCCGATAGTCCGACCCACCTACCGACACTTTGCGCAGCGTGGCGTTGAGCGTGTGTTGTGGCAGCAGACGATCTGGGGCACTGTGGAAGAACGATGTGTGGCTTGTCTTGAGTGCGGCGAGCAAGGCCCGCACTCCAACCTCGAATTGCTGTTCAGTAGCGCTTACCAAGCCGGGGGTCTTCGAATCGAGGTCAGTCGCCCAGGCATTGTAGTCAACGCTCCCAACATTAATGTGGTACTTGAGCACCAGCTTCTTTATATTGGCAATAATCACTGCTTTCTCGGACGTGCTGAGTGTTTTCATTTCGAAAATTGCTATAGAGTGGTCCGGTCACCGGCACCCTCCAACGTGAAAGCAGCCCAGTAGTAAGGGGGCGCTTTCCGACTAAACTTCTTGATGATGTCACGTTTGGCTTCAGCGAGCGCCTTATCTGCCGGCAGATGCTCGGCGAGGTGGCCGTAGAAGTGTCGCATAAGCACCAGGGAGGACAAGTCTTCGATAGACCAGAGCGTTGAGACGACCGTCCTCGCTCCGGCGAGCAGAAACGCCCTGGAGAGGGTCGCAATCCCCTCCTCGCCCCCGATAGGGCCGATAGCCGTGTCGCATGCGGACAAGACGACGAGATCGGCGTTCAACTTTAGGTGAACGACTTCTGAAGCTTGCAGGAATCCATCTTCACCTGCGGCGGCATCACTTAGCATAACGAGGGCCGCACGATCCGGCTGCGCCGTATTCACAAGCGCGTGCACAGCCATATGCAGAATCCGATATCTCCCGAACGGCTCACGTTTGAATGCTGACTCGGTCGCGGCAAGTCCCAGCAAGAGCGTGTTCTCCACATTGGAGACTGCCTTTGCTGCGGCAATCAGCTCGTTCTTCGACTCCGGAAGATTGGTGAGCGCGTTCGACTCGTATCCTCGCGTTGCCGTAGCGGTACGAAGTTTCGACATATCGTACGGGATTCCCCCAACTCCAAGCAGCGCTCCAATTCTCGACTCTCGTCGAGCGGACAACCGAAGCAGGTAGAAATTGGACGCGGATCCGGAATAGCTGACCACCTTGCTCTCTGCAACGTAACGGCCGGTACGATCGATGAGGGCGTCGAACGGTAACAAATGCAGTTGGCCGTCCCTCACAATGACCAAGTTGGCATTGTCGTTCGCCTCGTGGATAGGATGGATAAGGCTGGCAAAGAGAGCCCGCGCTTTTTCCTCAGCTGGCTGCTTCGCCTTAATCGCTGTGAGATAGGCAACGACGTCTCGCTCGATTGTCGCGCTGCTTGGTAACCTGACTATCCGAGTACTGGTACGGGTAATCACGAGGCAATATGACCTCGGATCGGCCATAATGTACTCGAGAATAACCGTAGAAGCTGGCAAGGAGCGTTTAACGGCTTCGAGACTAACTCTTTTCCGAGACCGAGCCTTTAAGATACTGACGTCTGGGGTGATCCAGCGAGCCTGTTCCATAATGAATAATTGCTCGCTGATTCTATTTACCTCAGCGTTAGAGCGCGCCGCCATCAGCTTAAGCCGCACTGCCGCCGCGCGTCTCGCGGCCTCCTGTGCTCCCCGATCTGCGAATGACCCGGATGCGAGAAGATCGGCCATCACGCGCCCACGAACCTGCTCGATGATGCCGTAGGCTCGATTGGGATCGTGGAAGTGATCCGCGATGAGAGCGAAGTGCTGGCGGTAAAGATCGCTCGAAGCCGTGATAAGAGCAGTCTTGTCGAGGACTCCTTCCGACCTACCTACCATCGAATCGACGAACGCCCCAGCGCGGCTGAATACCCGATCAGCGTCGGCGTACTTCCCTTGGCCGATCTGGATTCGTCCGAGTGTAGCGAGACGGGCGGGCAGTGCGACGAAATCGCCGCGTGCCTGTGCTGATTCCGAAGCTTGCGAAGCATAAACCTCAGCTTTGGGGAGATCCTTGCGATCCACGTAAATCCCGCTGACAATATTCAGCGCTTCCGCGAGAGTATCTAAGTATCCGCCAGCGGTCGCGATCCGAATCGATTCGGTCAGCAGTGTGATCGCACGCTCCTGATCGCCTCGCAAGCGGGCGATCTGGGCGAGTTGCGTGAGCATGGAAGACTCAAGTGGTTTGCCCCCTCGTTCGCGTGCAAACGTAAGCATCTCGTCTGCAAGTTGCTGGGCGGCATCCAAGTTGCCCATACCGATAAGTGCAATCAGTTTGGATTGATGGGCAACGTGCGGGTATCCGATTTCCGGATTCGCTTGAGCAATGCTGATGGCCTGCTCTGCGTAAGGAAGCGCCTGGCCGTAAAGCCTGGTGAAGTTAAGGCCGTTTGCCAGGATCGCCAGCATCAGCATCTCTCCGGGTTTGTCCCCCATTCTGTGCGCGCCCATGAGCGCGAGACCAACCCGCTGCCTTGCACCTTCGAGATCGCCGTTATAATAGGCCGCGATCCCAAGCTGCGCGGTGGCTCGGTTTTCCCACTGCTGATCTCCCAGTTGTTTCGCCAGGCTACGCACCTCTTCCCAGTCGCGAGCCATCGCGCTGTGATCGGACTCGCCGTCGAAATCACCTTTCACGATCAGGCAAAATATCCGAATCTGCGGATCACTCTTAAGGAAGGGGATGGAATCGAGATCCCCTTGAAGGCGAAAAATCACCTCGGGCAAAGGGCCACCCCGTTCCATGGTCGAACGTATTCTGCCCAAACGGGCGTAATAGGCGCCTTTGTCATCGCGCTCGGCGACGAACAGGCGTTCGGCTTCGACAAAATCGGGGGCGGCATCCACCCAGTTATATGCCTTGGCCAACCGAAGCCCACGCTCCAAGTGAGATCGCGCGGACGTCAACGATTGACTCGGCGAGCCACCATGAGGACAAGCGACTGCGAGGAGCAAAAAAAATGGGCGAAACCGTTTCATTCTTCGCGATATGCCATCGAAGGAAAACATTCTTGCGCGCGGATCGGCTGCGAAAGCATCTGATTAAGTCCTCGCTTTCAGAATAAAGCAGATAATTAGTAGCTTATGCCCTAAGATTACACTCGAGCTGATTTTGTTTCATCGGTTCTCATTGGAGGATGAACCGGCAGGTCCAAGAATCACTATTATTCCGTGATACCGATAACACGTATGTACCTGACCCGTAACCCGACAAGTCGGGCGAGACCTGTAACACGGTGAGCCCGTCTCGAATCTCGGCGATGCCGCTAAAAGCAGCGACTTTCGTGCTATTGTTGCCATCCAGTAGGAGCTCGATTTTGTACGTTCCAGGCTCACTCCCGAATGGCAAGTAGATTAGCAGCGGCGCCATTCGTCCTCGCGGCAAGCGCTGTAGATCGCTGGTCCGATTGGGTGCGCCCTCTGAACCGCGAGTGGGCGAGGCCTGCATGTTCAAGACTGCCGTGAGGGTTTGCCTGGCTTCTGAACCGGGAGCTGCTGGCGATGCCGGGCGGTGTTTGACATTTGACGGGACTTTGGGTGCGGGGTGCGTCATAAACAGCCAAAATGCTGCTATTAGGGCAGCAGCAACGGTTCCTGCCACTGCGGCGATGCGGCGCCTTCTTCGACGGCCCTCGATAGCCCTTGCACGATACTCAAGGAACTCTTGATAGCAAGGGGAGCAGTGGGTAATGTGCTTCCAATGCGAGTCTTCGTGCGGAAGTCGTTTAGCAGCAGCGGTCATTAGCGCGTGCTGATCGGAACAACCATTCCGCCCAGGGTTCGGATAGTTGCGAAGGATTGCCTCCTGTAGAAGATGCTTGATGTCCTCGGGTGTTGGCTCCCTTGGCGGTTATCCTGCATCAGCCCATGCCATTATGCCATTGTGAGCACAAGGCTTACAGGCTTTCGAGCAACTTCGAATGCCACGATATAGCCGTTTTGTGAGCGTGTTGCGCTCCCGGGAATTTGGAGATACACCGAAGACCACCGGGATCTGGTCTTCGGCATCCGAAAGGTAAAGATCAATCATCGTTTCGAGATCCGAACGGCCCATTTCCTGGGCTCTGCTTCTCAGCCGTGCAATGAGGTCACAGTTTTCCACTACTCCGGCGAAGTCCGGCTGGGATTGGGCACAGTCGAGAAACATGTCGCGGAATTCGACTTCTTTTCCCTTCCGGTTTCCCCCGCCGCCTACCTTCAGGTTTTGAGCCCGCCATCTCGCCGATGCATAGACCTGGCTGCTCGGTTTTCTCCTAGTCTCTCGCCTTTTCGCGCCGAAAGGGAATGGACGGCCTCCTCGGTCACCTGCGAAACATTATGCACGTCTCCCGTGACAACCGCTGTCATTTTCCGCAGCGGATCGGCGATTGGATTAACCGCTTCGATCCAGGCTGGGACGATGAGACGACCTCGGTAGTCAACATCGCTGATGCAGATCGGCACAACGCCGCGTTCGGCGTGATCCGGAGGGATGATCACATACATACCGGCTTCTCCAAAAGAAAACTACGGAAATGTGGGTCCACGGCTGTCACAGAGGTACTTTTACAGGGCCTTTTGATTAGAAGGGCGATTCTGGTGGAACTAATGCCCCCAATAGTAGGAAATATAACATGGAAAACGCCGCAAGATAGGGCCGATTCGAGCAGGATTGTTGGGCACAATTTACTGCCGCTCAGCTGCCCACTCTGGTTATGCCGTAATCGCGCCTCGACCACAACACAAAGAGAGCGTTGCCGGATTGTCCTTGGCCGCACCCGAAGGAGCTAACGATGGAAAATATCGCAAGAATCGAACAGAGAATCCTGACGTTGAGAGAAGTCGCCGCGGTCTTGCGCTGCTCGAGAACACACGTGGCGCACGTGATCAACGGTGAGGTGCGCGGGCTTCCGCGAGCTCACCCACTTCTGCATGGGCCGACGCAAGCTGGTTCGCCGCGAGTGGCTGGAAGCTTGGATGGAGGCGAACAAGACCGAATGTTAGGATCGATCTCGGATGTCTGTATTTGCTGTCGTTGACGCAGGAAGGAGAGTAATGAATGCGTCGACGACGATATCAGCGGGGGAGCATCTATCCTCGCAAACGAAGTGGAAAGAACTATTGGTATGCACAGTGGAGGGAACACGGGCATCCGAGATCGAAGGAGTTGGGACTCCAGCTCATCGATGACGCGGGGCCAGGCCGAGGCGATACTCGCCGAGATTCTTCAGCCGATCAACGAGATGGCGGGCCGCAAGGCCTCGTCCTTACGTGAACCACACGTTCGGGCAGTTCGTGGATCAGGTCTACATTCCGGTATTCGAGGGAAATGGAAGCTATCGACTGCCATGACGGAGACGGATCGGATTCAGTATCATCTCGTCGAAGCCGCTCGGCGAACGGCCGACTGGCCGGCATCACGCGAGAGGAATTGCAGAAACTGCTGGAGAGAAGGCCAGGCAAGCTGTCGAAGAGCGTTGTCAGCCATCTCCGATTTCGGCTGCGGTCGATCTTTGATCTCGCCATCAGCGAGGGTGCGGTGGACCGGAACCCCGCGACTGAGCTCTACACGCCCAGAATTTGCTAGCCGGTCGCGGAAAGGAGGCTACTAACGCTCGAGGATTTGGATGAGATGATACAGCGTCCTCGACATTCCGGGAGCACATCATCCTGCGACTCGCGACATTGGAAGGGATGCGGCCGGGCGAGATTCTCGGACTGCAGATCGGTGATCTCGATCTCGCCGGAGATTGCCTGTGGGTCCGGCGTCGTGTCTATAAGAACAACATCGACACTCCGAAAAGCGATCGTTCGGCTCGCCAGGTCGCGCTGTCAGTGGGAACGGTCGCGATGCTCGAAATGTGGCTGAATGATCTGCCCGGACGAATCGCCGGATGCCTGGCTATTTCCGAATGAACGTGGAAAGCGGCCGTTAAGTCGGGACAACATCTGGACAGAGGCATGCTGCCGAAGCTTGGAAACGATCGGCCTGGATTGGGCGACCTTTCAGGTCATGAGGCGGACACACGCACCGGGCGCAAAGAGGCCGGGGTGGACGCCCACACCCGGTCGGCTCAGATGGGCAATACCGTCGATGTAAACGAGAATGAGTATGCGGTCAGCGACTTCAAGACGCGGCTCGCCGCGGTGCGGAAGCTGGAAGCCACTCTTGAGCAAGGTGACAAATATGGGGAGCACTCGAAGTGTGAGGCTCAACGAAACAGAGGCTACGCGAGGGATCTTGAGATTTGGCTAGAGGGTGCTGCAACACCCTCCAGCCGGCTCCGCGAGGTGATCGGGGAGCTTAACGCAGTAATCGCAGTAAACTGAGAACCTTGATGATTCCTAAGTTATTGAAAAGATGGAGCGGGAGACGGGGTTCGAACCCGCGACGTCCAGCTTGGGAAGCTGGCATTCTACCACTGAATTACTCCCGCGCTAAACGCACCATAGCTATTCTAGCAAGAGACGTGTCTCCAGATCCCAGGCCCAACTATCAGGGTAGAAGAACCCGCACTGACGGATTTGCATAACGATACTGCACTTCGTTGTTCCGAAATACGACCCGATGCCAACGCCTTCTCTGACGACCACATAACCCTCTCACCGGAGTTGGGATCCGGGCCAACTTCATCGTAGTAGTGACGAAGCACCTTTACGTCGTCCGCACCGTGCTCGGTGGTCTCATCGTTCGTCCGCACCTTCACTGCGGCGCTCACTCGCCTTGGAACTCGTAAGTGATCTCGGCGCTGCTTCCACTTAGCTTATCCAAACGCCAATCGCCAGCTCGGGCGAGACTGGGAGTGTGCGTATTGAGTTCGATCCGTCTGAATTGGGCTCTTCCGCACTTTTGGTGCAAAGCACGATCAAAAACAATAAGGATCTAGAATGTTTTAATCTATGGGGGCAATGGCACCTCCCCCAAGCCATTCGCAATCCCTCCTTCCCAACCCCGGTATTCTGATACTGGACCGCATCGAACGAGAGACGGACCGATTCCGATTAATGGTCCATGCCGAACAGGAGCCGTTATGCCCGCTGTGCGGTGAGATGTCCCGATCCGGACACAGCAGTTATCATCGCTGCTTGCAGGACCTCGCCTGGCAAGGGGTATCGGTCCAGTTATGAATGACCGTGCGGCGATTCCGTTGCCGCAATACATCGTGCCCGCGCAGGATCTTCTGTGAGCGACTGCCCCGGGTTGCGCCCGCTTACGGGCGTCAAACTGATCGAGCCTCAGAAATCGTGCGGCTGATGGGCTATGTTGCCGGCGGCCTTCCGGGCCAGCGGCTGTTGGCGCGTCTATCCATCGCTACCAGTGATGACACCGTGCTGCGACGCGCGTTCGGCAGGTGGCGACGAATGTACCCATCACTACCCCTGTCCGCAATCTCGGTGCCGACGATTGGGCCTGGCTCAAGGGACGGGAATTCGGAACCATTCTGGTCAACTTGGACCTGCACCGAGTAGTGGACCTGCTACCCGATCGATTCGCAGAGAGTCTCTCAGCGTGGCTCCTGCAACATCCGGAGATCGTGACCATCTCGCGTGATCGCGGAGGTCTCTACGCCGAAGGCGCCAGCCTGGGCGCGCCACAGGCACAGCAGATTGCCGATCGGTTCCATCTGTTCATGAATCTCTCTTCCATGGTCGAGCGAGTAATGGAAGAGCGGAGCCGACTGTTGGTCCTCCCTGCGGTCGAGGAACCCCGGCCATGCGTGGAGCCCGCCAGCAGCACAGGAGCCGCGGTCGCTGTCCCCGACGCTGCTCGACTCACTGGATCACAACAGCGACGTCAGAGGCGGCTGGAGCGATACCAGCAAGTCATAGCCTTGTTCCAGGCCGGCCGCTCGCAGTCGGAGATTGGCCGCGAACTGCGCATGGAGAGGAAGACCGTTCGGCGTTGGCTGCGGCGAGGACAGTTTCCAGAACGTAAGCCGCCGCATCGTCGGCCGCCCAAGGTGACCGAATTCGCCGAGTACCTCCAACAGCGCTGGAACGAGGGTTGTCACAACGCCTCCAGACTGTATCAGGAAATTCGCGGCAAGGGTTATGCGGGCAAGCGCGCCATGGTGGCCCGCTTCGTCTCGGGTTGGCGAACAACCACCGGCAAGCCACCCTCACCGAAGTCGCCCGAAAGAGTCGCGCCCCGGCATGCCGCCATCCTGGTCACCCGTCCGGCCGACAAACTCTCGGATGAGCAAAGGCAACTGCTCGACCGCATTGTGGCCCAGTGCCCCGAGGTCATCGCTCTGCGGAAGCTCGCGCTCGATTTCCGCGACGCTCTGAAGGCAGAGAAGTCCACTCAGCTATGCGACTGGATAGAGAACGCCAAGCGGACCGAGTTCGGCCAGGTGTCCGGTTCGCCTACGGGCTGCAGAAGGACATTTCCGTCGTCGCTGCCGCCGTGGACACTCCTTGGAGCAACGGACAGGTCGAGGGCCAAGTCAATCGCCTGAAGGCGATCAAGCGTCAGATGTATGGGCGCGCCGGCTTCCAACTGCTCCGCGCTCGTGTCTTGGCGTACTCGCCGGTGACCGCATATTCTGGCCCCGCCCCATGAGTTGCACCAAGAGTGCGGAAGAGCCCAATTCATTCAGAGGATCGAACTCACGTATTATTGACGTTTGCATAATAGAGTGACATTTGTCGGCCTCGGTGCGTCTATATACTCGATGAGTCCAAAGGCGGCTACCAACAGGGATTTTGACGCGCTGGAGAAGCGGCGAATGAAAGCCGCCAAGCTGCTCGATCGGGGAGTGAGCCAAGCCGAAATAGCGCGGCGCGTGAAGGTAAGTCGCCAGAGCGTCCACCGCTGGGCCTTTCAGATGCTAGAACGTGGCGGCACGAATGGCTTGAAGAAGGCGGGCCGAGCCGGACGACCAGCGCGCCTAGGTGCCCCGGAATTGGAGCGACTGAAGTCGATCTTGCGCCAAGGCCCGGAAAGGTCAGGATTTTCCAACGGTCTCTGGACGCTAGACCGGATCGCCTGGATGATCAAAGAACAATTCGGGGTGAGGTATCACCCGGCGCAGGTGTGGCGGATTCTTCGGCTGAAGCTGGGATGGAGTTGTCAGCGGCCGATCGGCCGCGCCCGTGAGCGCAACGAGGCGGCGATCCGCGACTGGAAGAAAACATCTGGCCCTTAAAAAAGCCCAAAACGAGGGCCGAATCATCGTCTTCGTAGACGAAAGCGGGCTCAGCCAGCGGCTGCATGGAGTGCGTACCTGGTCCCAGCGCAGCGTCACGCCGGTCCTCCAGTATCAATTCAACTGGGACAACCTCTCCATTGCCGCTGGTGCCACGCTGTGGCACTTCTACTTCCGCTTGTCCGAAGGAACCATGGGCAAAGAAGAAGTCCTGGATTTTGTCCGCCACCTGAATAAGCAGATCGATCGACCCATCCTCCTGATCTGGGATCGTCTTCCTGGTCACCGTAGCCGCCTGGTGCAGCACTACCTTGCGACGCTGAATGGCAAGATCCATGCCTTCTATCTCCCGGCCTATGCGCCGGAGTTAAATCCCGCCGAATACGTCTGGGCCCACCTTAAGCAACATGAGCTACCGAACTTCTGTCCCCGCGATCTCTGGCACCTGTCTGCCGAGGCTCGTTCCGCCCTCCGGTCCATGCAACGGAGACGGACCATCATCACCGCGTGCTGGAAACAGGCTTCCTTGTTCTAATCTGTCACTCTATTACGCAAACCTCAGTAAGTCGGGACGCGATGTCTCGCGTTCGCGCTTACGGACCTATTTGCAAATTATTATGCGCCCGTTCGACTTTCAACGAATCGTAAACCCAGAGGTCGAATCATTATGAATCGGATGCAGCAGTCCTCCGCTGGTCTCGCGCGCGAATCCGTTTGGGATTACCCACGCCCGCCCCGAGTCGAACCCTTTTCCCAACGCATCAGAGTGGAGTTCAACGGCGAGACGGTGGCCGACACACTCCAAGCGTACCGTGTCCTCGAAACCAGCCATCCGCCTAGCTACTACATTCCTCGAGCAGACGTGAAGATGGGATTTCTCAGGGCAAACCCTATGCGCAGTTTTTGCGAGTTCAAGGGAGACGCCAGCTATTGGGATGTTCAATCCGGAGCTCGGAATTCGATCGCTGCGGCGTGGAGCTACCCTTCACCACGCGGTGCGTATTCCGTATTGCGTGATCATCTCGCCTTCTATCCCCATCGCGTCGACGGATGCTTCGTCGATGGGGAACGTGTTGAAGCCCAGGAAGGGGACTTCTACGGCGGCTGGATAACTTCAAACATCACCGGTCCATTTAAGGGTGGTCCTAGGACCAGAGGGTGGTAGTCTCTTCGCGATGGCGTGATTAAACGATGGGCGAATCCCGGTCGTGTGTGATCGTCGGTGCCGGGATAGCAGGCCTTACGGCAGCCAGCCTCCTGAAGTCAAGAGGATGGAAAGTCGTGTTGCTCGACAAAAGCCGCGGGAGCGGCGGTCGAATGGCAACGCGGCCACTCCGAGAGAGCCTGCTGGATTACGGCGCTCAGTTTTTCACGGTGCGTGACATCCGCTTCCAGGAGGCAGTCGACCAGTGGGAGTCTTCCGATTGGGTGGCACCTTGGTTCATTGACGGTGGGCACGCGCGGTACAAGGCCGTGGGCGGAATGAACACGCTTGCCAGACACTTGGCGAAGCCATTCGACTTAAGGACAGAGACGACGGTGGAGTCGGTTGAGCCGTCTGGGCAAGGATGGCGGATCATCACTGGGGCCGAAGAGCACTTCCGCGCCGACGCATTGTTGCTGACGCCTCCGGCACCGCAATCGCTTGCTCTCCTTACGGGGTGCGCGCATCGATTGCCATCGGAAATCACTTCGGCTTTGAAGAGCATCGAGTTCGATCCTTGTTTTTCGCTCCTGGCGACCGTTGATGGAACCAGTCGAGTACCGGCGCCCGGCTACGTTCGCCCGGATCAAGGACCGCTCGAATGGATCGCCGATAATACGCAAAAGGGTATCTCAATGGGCGAAGCGGCTCTGACGATCCACGCCCGCGCAGACTTCTCCGGCCAATTCTTTGACACGCCTCCAGACTGCGTGGCCAGTCTCCTCCTCGAAGCGGCAGAACCGTGGCTGGGAGGAGAGGTCACGGCTCGGCGGTTGCATCGCTGGAAGTATAGCCGGCCGGTTAGCGCGAGCGGTCCCATGTGTCTCTATTCTCGCCAGCCCGCGGGAATCGCGTTCGCGGGCGACGCCTTCGGGGGAGCGCGCGTAGAAGGCGCCTTTCTGTCCGGACTCGCTGCAGCGGAGAAGATTGCGGAATCCGGCACTTAGCTCAGCTTCAGAATCCAGCCCGAGAGTCGGTGTGGACTCGACGACTATGATCGGGAGGATACTGAGTAAGTTAATCGTGTGCCCTGATGGAAAAGCATTTGCCATCGAGCTTCCCGCATGACCCACAACGAGCTGCGCAAAGACGCTCCGGCTGCGCTGGATGCCGTATACGTCGCCAACATAACACCGTCCTGCACGGCAGCAACTCTGAAATCCCGAATAGAGAAGTGGAGCTCCGATTCTTTCTGCAACGCATCGATCACCGCTTGTTTCGTGTAGATGCGACCGGAGCTGCCGAATTCACGGAAATCATCGTCGAGCAACGCGGCGAGCGCTTCGCGATTATGCCGCACCGCCGGTTGTAGCAATGCAATTTCGAGCTCCAGCAATTCCTGCTTGAGGGCGCTCAGGTTGCTTTCGCTTCCACCCGTGTCGAACATAACTCGCGTAAATCGTCGATCCAATAATCTGGCTCCCAGCGAGCGAGATCCGGCCGCTTCCCATAACCGTAAGTGACGGCCGCGGTTTTTACTCCAGCGCGTTTCCCGGCTTCCATGTCAGCAGGCGAATCGCCCACAAAGAGGCACTCTCCGGCCGTGACGCCTAGGGCATCCAGCGCCGTGAAAATCACGTCCGGGGCGGGCTTAGCGGGAAAGCCGTCAGTCCCCTGTACGTGATCGAAGAAGGGAAGGAGCCCAAACGTTTCGAGTACAACGCGCGTTGTCGGCGTGCCTTTCGTGGTTGCCGTTGACTTTCTGCCTGATAACGCCGAGAGACCCTCGATCACCCCCGGATAAATTTTCGTCATCGTGTGCTGGCGACTCGTGTAGACCTGCCGGTATTCGGCAATCATGGAGTCGATCTGATCGGAGGGAAAACTCAGGTCCTGAAAAAGATCGAGCAGATGGCGCCCGATATAACCCTTCAGGAAGTCGAATTCGACATCGCTGCGGGCCGTCTTCGCTAAAACACTCTGGACGGCACCGCAAATGTCCAGAGCGGAGTCGACCAGAGTGCCGTCGATATCGAACAGATAAACCGGAAAGGGCGGAACCGTCACGCCGTCTGTGGACGCTCCCCGCCAAGCAGACCCGGCACGCGATTCCCGCCTTCGGGGCGAATCACTTGTTGTGTGCCGTCCGGGTTAGACGGCGGCGTAGGACGTGTAAACGCAGGCAATGTTTGGCCGTCAATCAACTGCTTCACTTCCGCGCCATCCAGGACTTCCCGCTCCAGCAGCGCCTCAGCGATACGTACCATGGCCTCGGAGTGCTGCTCAATCACGTTGCGCGCGCGATCATAACCCTGCTGGACCATGCCCTTCACCGCTTCGTCGATCAGGACCGCGGTCGCTTCACTGAAGTCGCGATGCTGCGCGATCTCTCGGCCCGAGGAAGATCTGCTCTTCCTTTTTACCGAAGCTCAGCGGACCCAGGTCGCTCATCCCCCACTCGCACACCATCTTGCGCGACAGGTCGGTAGCGCGCTCAATGTCGTTACCCGCGCCGGTCGTGATGTGCTTCATGAAGATCTCCTCGGCGATGCGGCCGGCCATCAGAATGGCCAGTTGCGCCTCCAAGTAATGCTTGCTGTAGGAATGCTTGTCGTCCAGTGGCAGTTGCTGCGTCAAGCCGAGTGCCATGCCGCGCGGAATGATGGTCACCTTGTGCAACGGATCGGCGTGCGGCGTCAGCATTGCCACTAGCGCGTGCCCTGCTTCGTGATACGCCGTGTTCTTCTTTTCCTCTTCGCTGATCATCAGGCTCTTGCGTTCGACACCCATGATCACTTTGTCTTTTGCAACTTCGAAATCGAATTGGGTGACCAGCTTCCGATTTTGCCGCGCTGCCACAAGTGCCGCCTCATTCACCAGGTTTGCAAGATCCGCGCCGGCAAAACCAGGGGTTCCGCGTGCCACCACCATCAGGTCGACATCGTCAGCTAACGGCACCTTCTTGGTGTGGACCCGTAGAATCGCCTCGCGGCCCTTCACGTCGGGACGGCCGACAACCACTCGCCGATCGAAGCGGCCGGGGCGAAGCAGTGCAGGATCCAGGACGTCCGGACGGTTCGTCGCCGCCACCAGGATCACGCCTTCGTTCGATTCAAAACCGTCCATCTCCACCAGCAATTGGTTCAGAGTCTGCTCGCGCTCGTCGTGACCGCCGCCCAATCCGGCGCCGCGATGACGTCCAACCGCGTCGATCTCGTCGATGAAGACAATACACGGAGCGTTCTTCTTGCCCTGCTCGAACAGATCCCGGACACGGCTCGCGCCGACTCCTACGAACATTTCTACAAAGTCCGAACCCGAAATCGAGAAGAACGGCACATTCGCTTCACCGGCGATGGCGCGGGCCAGCAGGGTCTTGCCGGTTCCGGGAGGGCCGATCAGCAGTACGCCTTTCGGAATACGGCCTCCGAGTTTCTGGAATTTCTGCGGCTCGCGGAGGAACTCAATGATTTCTTGCAGTTCTTCCTTCGCCTCTTCCACGCCCGCGACATCCTTGAATGTCACCTTCTTTTGCTGCGAGGAATGCAGGCGAGCCCGGCTTTTACCGAAGCTCAGCGCCTTGTTTCCACCGCTCTGCATCTGCCGCATCATGAAAATCCAGAACGCCAGCAGCAGCACAAACGGTATCGCGTTGATCAGGATCGATACCCACCCGGTTCCGGAATCCTTCTGCACCGTCACGCCGACGCCTTTGGATCTTAGGTCGTCGTAGATCTTCGGGTAATTTGTGGGGATGTTCGAGTGGAAGGTACGCCCATCGGTGTCGTTGTAAGTGCCTTGCACATCGCCTGTAGAACTGTTGACGACAATAGCTTTAACTCGTCCTTTTTCGACAGAGTCCATTAACTGCGTGAAGGTGGGAGTGTCCTCCACCTTGGCTCGGCCGGTGTGCACCACCGCCCATAGCAGCACTGCCACGCAAATAATCACGAACCAGAGAACTGCCGTCTTTACATTAGAATTCATGCCAACTCCTGGAGGGGAACCGTCCCTATCTATAATGACGTGAAATTAGGCCGAGTTGATTCAGGAAGCCTACGTTAACTCTGAGATACGGAGGATGGTTCCGCTGAATGCGTCTGCGGCTACATGACTGGCGGGGCCGAATCTGCGGGACCAAACTATTTGCCCTCCGGCCGTAACCACTGGCCAGTTCCTTCTCTCCCAGAGCGGAATCCGCGCCTCGTGGAAAAGAGTTTTGAGCTTGTGTTCGTGCTGGTCACCAACTGGCTGATAAGCGTCACCGGGTCTCCAGTTCCTCAACATCAGCAACTGCGCCCCTGCCTCAGACTGGATGCGATTCCAATCCAAATCCGCTTTCAGTGTAACATGCGTCGGTTTGGTTACAGCGATCGTAGCCCCGGGGCTTTCAATCAGTTCCAGGAACAACGTTTGTTCCGAACCCGGCATTGGCCAGCGGCCCGGGATCTGCAAAGGAACTTCGAAGTCGCGGCCGACCGGAGCCGTGGTGGGTCTTGCCAGACGAACCCAATCGAAACTGCGCAGGATATCCACACCGGGCACCTGGATTCGATAATGGCCCGACTTGCCGCGAACCAGCTCCACGGCAGCATCAATGTGCCGAAAATCGATCTGCCGCAAATCGCCCCGGACTCGTTCGAAGGCGCGACGAATCAGCCGGCGAATCATCGAAGCCGGTACTCCTTCGAGCTTTCGAACGTCGGCAATCCATGCGGTTCCCGACTCGGTAAAAACCTCTGGCGCAAGGCGGTCCACTTCGGCGTCCCAATACGCTTCGTCCTCTTGCGCCAGTACAGCATGCTGCGCCAGCAGTTTGGGCAGGTTCGGATTCCATTCCGCCGCAAGCGCCGGCATGAGTTGATGACGGATTCGATTTCGCGCGAACTGCGTATTTTGGTTGGAGTGGTCGTCACGCCAGGTGAGATTCCGGTCAGTGAGGTACTGTTCGACTTCGCAGCGGTCCACCTCCAGCAGCGGCCTCACGATGCCTTCCGTAGTCACCGGGCGCATGCCTGCGAGGCCTGTGGTGTAGGAGCCGCGAAGAAAGCGGAACAACACGGTTTCGGCCTGATCCGAACGAGTGTGCGCAACGGCGACGCGGTCCAGGCGCCCAGCTTCGATCTCGCGGCGAAAGATTGCCCGCCGCACGTCGCGCGCTGTCTGTTCCAGGTTCGGTTCCAGCTGCCAAAGCTCCCACGTCCACTCGCTCGCAGATCAGCGAGAGCCCAAGACCGTCGGCCAGTTCGCGGACGAAAATTTCATCTGCCTCTGAATCAGATCCGCGGAGCAGGTGATTGATGTGTAGAACGGTGAGTGTCAGGCCCCACAGCGGACGGAGTTGAACCAGCACGTGCAGGAGGCAGACCGAATCCGCGCCTCCGGAGACGGCTACACCAACACGGGCCGCCTGGGGGAGCATGCCGCAGCGGCAGATAGTCTCTATTACGCGATCAACCACTTACGGTCTGTCGTCCGGCTTAGTGCGCGACCAAGCGCCCGGAGGTGAGGCAGGCTGATCTTTTGGATCTTTCGTCACGTCTTTATTGTCCTTCGGTCCCGGTGCACTCAAAGGCTCGTCGACTCGCCTCCAGCCGCGCTGTGGTTTGGCTATCGGAGTCGCGGAAGCGTCGGTCGAGGATGACGTGTCTGCAGCTCGAGGGGTTGCAGGAGCGGCAGTGGATTGGGAGGCCGCGGTCGGTTCCACCGACGACCCATCCTCGTTGACAGCACGGCGCCTCTTCAGACCCGAATTAGTCGAAGCTGGTTCGGAATTACGATCGTCTCTACTGGACCCCGCCCGCGTAACCACGACCTGCCCGGATCCGGCGCTCGCTGGAGTACCGCCCCCATCTGGCGCCAGGTAAACGCGTCGATATCGTACTTCGGCATCCGGGTAACGCCTTCGGGCATCGCTCGCCAGCTCCACTTGTATGTTCCGCTCCTGCCCCGCCTGTGCCGTGGTCGGCGCATAAAAGTGGAGGGCATATCTTTGGCGCAGGCGCGACAGGGTTGTTTCCAGCGATGCGGCATCATCCACCGGCATGCTATCTCCACCCGAGTTCCGCGCGATCTCGGCAGTGCCCGCTGAGCTGGTGTGGTGCCCGCCCATAGTCCCGCCCCCAGGGCCGCGGCCGCCGTACCCTCCACGACGCCCTAGAATGATGCCGCCCAGCGGTCCACCGATGCCTGGTCCAGCGTTAGGCCACGAGCCCCCGCTCCGGGGCATGCGTCCCATTCCACCGGTTCCCATGGCATCGGGAGCGATCAGAGCGCTCATCACCGCGTCCGACCTTTCCAAGGCCCGCAAAACGCCCTGGTCGTCGCGATTGAACTCGGTCTCATCATCGGTTAGAATCACGATGGCCCGCCGGGCATCACGACGGCCTTCGCGCTTGACGTACGCGGCAGCATCGTACATCCCGCGCGTGATATCGGTGCCGCCCCGGAACGTCTCCTGCCGGAGCAGAGAATCCATCTCCCGTTCCACGTTAGAGCGGCCTTTTCGGAACGGCATCCGCAGGCGAGTGTTGCGATCGAATACCATGATCCCGACCCGGTCATATTCACCGAGGACCAACATGGCCTGATGCGCCGCGTCGGCGATGCGTTGAACATGCGGCCGCATGCTGGCGCTCACATCCAGCAGCAATAAAACATCCAGCGGCATGTCTTCACGCGCAAAATTGCGAATCTCCTGGGTCTTACCTTCTTCCCGGAGCACGAAGTCTTGCGGACCCAGACCTGTAATCGCCCGATTGTTACGGTCCACCACTTGGGCGTCCACGCGGACCAGGCCAACTTCGCTACGGAACACCACCGTCTCGTCGGCTGCCAGGAGCGACGCTCCGCAGGCCAGGGCAAGTAATAACGCACATGGAATACGGGTGGTCACGCTGAAACTCCCACTCTGCTGACGCTCAATATAGGTACGCACGTCCGGCCCAATCCGTTACGTCCGGGTCAAAGTGATCACTCTCCTGGCGTCCGCCACTACCCTGCCGGCCGTCACGGCGGTCATGCAGCGATGGTCGATGGGGCATTCGCGCAGCAGACAGGGGCTGCACTCCACCGGCTCACGCACGATGCGCGCCAGCTTGCCCGTGGGTCCTGTAGCGACGTGGTCGGTAGCCCCAAAGATAGCAACTGTCGGGACACCTAGTGCAGAGGCAATGTGCATCGCCCCCGAGTCGTTGGTGAGAAAAACGCGGCAGGCGGCCGCCATCTCGATGAATTGATTCAGCGTTGTCTCCCCAGCGAAGTTAACCGATTCGACTCCACCCGCTCGTATCAGCTGAGTTACCTGCTCGCACAATGGCCGCTCTTCACGCGAGCCGAACACCGCTGCGCCGCCGCCCAGCTCCCGCGACAGTTGAACCGCACTTTCCGCGAACCGCTCCGGCAGCCATCGTTTGGCCGACCCATAGGCTGCCCCCGGGCTCACTCCCACCACGCAGCCGCCCAATCGTTCCCGACCTGACGCAGCCGCCTCAACAGCGCCCTCCAGTCGAATCGCTTGCACGGAGGGGACCTGATCGATAATGCCCGCCCGCTCCAACAGTGCCAGATAGTAGAAGCGCTGATGGGCCGGCGTATCGCCCGGCTTGGGCACTGGCACGGCCCTGGTCAGCAGCATCCCACGAGCCGTCGCGATCATAGCCGATGCGCGTGGGAATCCGCGCCAGCCAGGCCAGCAGCGCCGCATCGAAGGCATTCTGGAACAGGATCGCGCAGTCGAACTTCTCCCTCCGCAGTTGCGATGCAGTTTGCCATCTCGCCCCGGTGTAAGGGAGGATGCGCGTGCACCAGGACTCGCGGCCATATAGATCCGCCACCCAAGGTCTCGCCAACACCGAAATCTCCGCATCCGGAAATCGCTCCCGGATTGCGCGAAAAGCAGGCAGCGACATGACCGCATCGCCCACCCAGTTGGTGGCGCGCACCAGAATTTTGGAATAATGCACCTAGAATCATTGTAGAGAGGCTGGATATGACCCCGAGTCAAATGCACCAACTCGATCGCGAAGGATTTGTCACCTTAAACGGTTTCATGAGTGACGCGCTGCTCGCCGAGGTTCGTCAGCGCGTGGACGAATTGTTTGAATTGGAGGGCGCAGCCGCCGGATCGGAATTCAAACAAGAGGACCAGACGCGGCGGCTCGCTAACTTGGTGGACAAAGGAGAAGTATTCCAGGCGCGCTATAGCGATTCCGGAAATCCTGGAACTGGTGGGGCATGTGCTGGGGCCCGAGTTCAAGTTGAGCAGCCTCAACGTACGCTCGGCGAATCCAAACTCGACCGCCGTACAACCATTGCACGCGGACATGGGCGCCGTCGCCGACGAGAAAGGATACTGGGTCTGCAACACCGTGTGGATGCTGGATGCGTTCACCGAGCAGAACGGAGCTATCCGCGCCGTGCCGGGCTCGCACCGCTGGCGCAAGCTGCCCCAAGCGGAGCTGTCGGACCCGACCGCCAAGCATCCGAACGAGACCATCGTAACCGGCGCTGCCGGAACAGTAGTAGTGATGAACGCCCACATGTGGCACGGTGGAACTGCGAATCGTACGGACGCACACCGTCGGGCGATGCACGGCTTTTATTGCCGCGCCGACAAGCCGCAGCAGCAATATCAGAAGCGGTTGCTGCGCCCGGAAACGCAAGCGGCGCTGGGGCCAGAGCTTAGGGCGCTGCTGGCGCTGGGTGACCCTCTGAACGACCGTTTAAGCGCGGAGGGAGCGGGTAGAAGCGGGTTCCTCAAATGATGGGTGGTGTATCCTAACGCTCATGCGAGAAGCTGTCATCGTCGCCAGTTCACGTACGGCACTGGCCAAGTCGTTCCGCGGGTCGTTCAATCTCACCCGCCCGGATGAACTGGCGGCACACTGCATCCGGGACGTTCTTCGCAAGGCACCGCAATTCGACCCTGCCGAGATCGAGGACGTAATTCTGGGTTGTGGACAGCCGCATGGTCCGCAGGGGTCGAACGTGGCGCGGATATCAGCGATGCTGGCGGGTCTGCCAACCTCGGTCGCCGGCTCTACCATCAACCGTTTCTGCTCCTCCGGGCTTCAGTCGATCGCCTTTGCCGCGCATCAGATAATGAATGAAGGTGTTGATGCCGCCATCGGCGGCGGGGTGGAGAGCATCACCCTGGCGCCTCGCGATAACGACCCAAACCCCGATTGAAGCAACGCATGCCCGGCATTTACATGGTGATGGGCGACACCGCGGAGGTGGTGGCCAAGCGCTACAAGATCTCGCGCGAGGCCCAGGACGAGTACGCGCTTCTCAGCCAGCAGCGCACGGCTCGCGCGCAGAAGGAAGGTTTCTTCGAAGGCGAGATCGCCCCCATGCGAGTCACCCGCGGAATCCTGGACAAAAAGACGGGCGAGATCATCGGTAAGGAAGAGACGTGCTGCGCCAAGGACGAATGCAACCGGCCAGATACGACACTGGAGGGTCTGCTCGCATTAAAGCCGCACTTTGATCCGCACAGCGGCCAAGGCACAGTCACTGCCGGCAACGCCTCGCAGCTTTCCGATGGCGCTTCGGCGACTCTGCTCATGTCCCGCGAGCGCGCCGATGCTCTCGGCATTCCTTATAAGCTGATTTTTCGCGGGTTTCAGGTAGCGGGTTGCGATCCGGATGAAATGGGCATCGGTCCGGTTTTTGCAGTGCCGAAGTTGCTGAAGCGCGCCGGACTCAAGATAGACGACATCGATGTATGGGAGTTGAACGAGGCCTTCGCCGTCCAGGTGGTGTATTGCCGCGACCGGCTGGGCATCGATCCCGAGAAGCTGAATGTGAACGGCGGCTCCATCTCCATCGGACATCCCTTCGGGATGACCGGATCGCGCATGGTGGGCACGCTAGCCAATGAGATGGCCCGGCGCAAAGCCCGATATGGGGTGGTGACGATGTGCGTGGGCGGAGGCCAGGGCGCAGCCGGGCTTTTTGAAGCGGCGAACTGAAGCGTTTAGAATTTCCGAAGCTCTTCGGCCAGCGCCTTGGGACCCTTCTTCTGATAGATCTGGATCAGCCGCTGCTCTTCGGGCGACGGAGCCGTAGCGTTCTGTAGCGGCATCATTTGAGCGCGCGTCGGTATCCAGAATCGCCCGTCGCCAAATTCCACTGAGTTCACAAAACCGGTCATCCCTTTGATCGCCGTGCGCTCTGAAAAGCGCATCGACGTGTCCTGCAGCACCTGCGCCTTCTGGCCCGGCGCCAGATTCAACTCAGCCGGTACCGACCCCGCCAGGAACTGGCGTCCCTGCTCGTCCTGAACGATCCAGCCCATCTCGAAATACCGAACCGGCTTGGTTCCGCGGTTGCGAACCTCGATCCTCGGCGCCCGAGCCTCATTGCCGGAGACCCGCGCCATTCCCGTCAACAGGTTCTATAGGCGCGTCAGGGAATTGGAGAAAGCGAACTTCACCTCGTGCTCGGGTTCGTAAGTAGTAGCCCGTCCACCGCGCACCATCTGGACGCCCGGCTGAGAGCGATCGCCCTTCCGGCCCAGGCTGGCGAGAATTTCCTTCTGCAGCCCCTCCATCCCGGCCTGCTCCAAAATGTTTTTATAGTAGCGGCGGTCGCGCTGCGCTTCGAGTTCCCACACCGTCATCGACCGCCGTGACTCCAGGCGGTTGGGCCCGAAGAATGACATGTCGTCAAAGAGAACTCCGTCCAGAGCGACCTGGACCACCGGCGCATTCTCCCCGCCCTGAATCGGCCGCAGCAGCCGGAGATCGATGCGGACGGGAAAGGTCTCGCCCGGGGCTACATCCAGGCTGGGCACCGAAACCGACGCCTTTCCGCCCGGCGTCACTTCCTGGGCAAGCACCATGAGCGTGATGCCGCGAATTCGCCGCTGGCTTGAGTTGCGAAGTGAAAGCGAGGTATGCAGATCCAGGACCATTGCGCCGCCGCGCGGCAGCGGCCGCGACTGGCCCCAATCCGCCGCCACGAAACTTACGGGAGAGTCTTTGGGAACGTCGATCTTGAAAGAACCGCGGGCATCGGCCTGCCCCCACGCGATAGCGGCGGCAAACATGCCGGAGGCGATCGCGAGCTTACTTCGCATATACATTCGTAATGGTTACCTGCCCCGTATCGAGGTCGATGTAGCGGGCGCGGAGCGATCCTCGCGTGCTCACCACCACCACCGGGATTTCCGAGCCGGGATGCATCATCGTCAGCGCCGACCCGTTCTCTGAAACTTGTATACCGCTCCGGGTTGATTCGAGTGCAACTCCCAAATCGGTGTCCGCGCTCGGCCGGGTCCACATCCGCCGCATACCGTGAGCTAGAGTCCCACGCTTCTCCGCGGGGAAGTTCAAATACCAACCCGAAATCAGAATTGCCATTATTGCCGCCCCGGCCAGCGCCGGCCGCCACGTCATCCGATGGGAGTGCTGGTGCGACCCGCCACGCATTCACCCGCCGCCAGACCCACCCGGATGTTGGCCGTCATCTCGCTCGCCAGCCGGTCCCAGTTCAAATGGGTGGGCAACTCCCGCGCCTGGCTTCGTACCGCGTCGCGGTCCCGCCGGTAGGCTTCGACTCTACGGCTGCAGGGGGAACACTCACTGCAGTGCCGGCGAATTAAGAAGCGATCGATCCAGTCAGCGTCGCCCGTCGCGTACAACGCGATTTGCCGCTCGTCCGGATGCCTCATGACTTCCTCTTCTCCATATACCGCCGGAACTTCGTTCTGGCGTTAGCGATGTGGGATCGCACGGTCGCCTTAGAGCAGTTCAGCTTCGCCGCTACTTCCTCGGCGGGCAAATCTTCCACATCGCGCAGTATCAGGGCCGTGCGCTCTCGCGCTGTCAAGGTTTGCAGACCGCCTTCCAGAAACTCCTCCCTCTCGGCCCTCAAGACGCCGGCTTCCGGGCTTTCCAGCGAGGAAGCGGAGAAGGGATCCGGCATTTCATCGATGTCGCAGAAATTGACGCGCCCGTTCCTCCGCAGGAAATCAATTGCGGTATTCGTGGCAATCCGGGATAACCAGTGCGTGGCCTTATCCAGATCGCGGAGTTGATCCTGCCGCTGTAGGGCCTTGATGAACACTTCCTGGGTCAAATCCTGTGCGTCATCGACGTTGTCGACCACCCTGTAGACCAGCAGGAAGATACGGCGCAAGTTATCGGAGATAAAGCGGTTTTGCGCTTCCTGGGAAGTTTCCGACCCGACTGCCGCCGGGCTATGGCCGATGTCTTCGCTCACCCAACCCCCGGCATTTGACGCGGCGCAGGCCATCTAAGTAGACATGACGAGACCGGGTGCAGGAGCGTGCAAAGGCGCATGCGGACAGTTTCCGCTTTCAGTGTACGACCAGAATGGAAAAAGTGCCGCGTATAGATGACGACGGCTCCGTCCCCAGAAGGTCCAGAGCTGCCGTCCTCGTCAATCCGGGTAGCCTGCCTGACGGCCGGCAACGTCCGCGGCGCGAGGTTCAGGCGTCACGCCAGGATGCGCTGTCACCGGCCGGCTCCGCGCGCGAAACGAGTCGCCGCGTTCGAGCTGCATCAAAGCGTCGGCCATTTTGTTCACCACCTGCTCCTCGACGTCCTTGCGGTTCAGGTCGCGGGGTAACACCGAGAGCTGCAGGTGAACCAATTCATGCAGCACCGTGTATTCCATGTCTTCCGCCACGTCCTGGGCCGGAATTTCATAATCCAGAGGATTCAACACTTTGATGGATGCGGTGCGAGAGAGCGTGCTCCACTTCAGATTGCCGAGAGTATCGGGCCGTAGATCGGAATGGCGTACGATTCGCACATCGATTTTCCAGTCCTCGAGATGCAGGCGCTTCTGCCACAGCCTGGTCCAGCCGGACACTTGCTCTTCTGTTACCGTCGCTTTTGCGTTACCCCCGGCGACGGCGGGGGGTGCACACAAGGGCTACACTTGCCCCTCAGGCACAGTAAGAAAACGGACCACATGAATGTGTGTCAATTATGATAACTGTTTTTCAGTGGGTCGCAATACAAAAAATTCTTATGGGAAATAGGCGTTTTCGCCGCTCTCAGCGTCGCGGGAATTTCGGCGGCCGCTTGCCCCGCAACGTGCCGCTCCCAGCACCGGCACATAAGGCAATTCCAATCCTGTGCGCGCGCAGCGGAGCATTAACCCGCCACGGCTCATGTCTCCCCGCCCCACAAAATCGGAGGGGAACAGCAGCCGCGTTCCGAAAACTTTGATCAGAGGCTCCACGTATTTCTCGGTGGCCACACTGCCCAGCAGCACGAAATCGCAATCCGGTCCTGCCGCTTCGTTGAGCAGGTGAGCGTCGCGCTCCAGCGGCGCGCGATAGCGGTGGTCGGCCGCATCGATGGGTATGCCGGCGATGGCCCGCAGCTCGTGGATGGTCACCAGCGTCTCCGGAGGTATAAGTCCCACCCCGGACGTGATGATGACGGAGGCCGGGGTGGCCGGTGGCGGAGCCCCGAAAGCTCGAGAGTAGGCTAATTTGCCTCGAAAGTACAAGCCGCTGATGAACTGAAACACGTCTCCCAGAGCCGCGCCCGTGGTACGCAATTGGTTCGCAAGATCGAACTGCGCCCGCTCGTTCAACACCATCTGCGCCCGCTGGCCGCCCGCATTCGCTGGGGACAACAGGAAAATCCGCGCCTTCATTTCACACAGGCGTCTGCGAAGTGGACGTAGGTAAATGCCTCGGGGATGTGCGAATCGTAGTGGCCATGTCGATTCCAGGTCCAACCAGCCGCTGGATCCAGGCGCTCCCCCTGCCGCCCGATGTGTTGGAACCGGGAACAATCAATGCGCCAGATATCGCCTTCTTTCGGCGGCAGCGATCGCCCATCCGCCAGCAATTTCAACCCCGCCCAGGGAAACGCGATCTCCGCCGACCAACCCCGATCCAGGTCGTCCGGCTGGTTCAACGTTCCGTCCACGTGAACAGCATGCTTCACGCCGGGGAAATCCCAGTCCAGGAAACCGTATCGCGTGCCGCGCGGATGCACGTGTCCCCCGATGCCGTCGATGATCATGAGATTTTTCCCCGCCGGATTCCACTCCGGCAAATTGTACGGGCTCCCGGGAAAGTACATGTCCTTCCAGATCCACATCACCTCGTAGATCGTGTTCAGGGCGTTGATCTCGAACTCATAGTAGGCGTCCTTGCCCGCGATAAAGATCTCCAGATCGTTATCGAACCAGATTTTCGAATCGCGCTCGGTGAATGTCGCCCATACATGTGTCTCCTCGGCGGTAAACCCGAAGTAGAGGCAAGCATCGTCCCATAGAATGCGAACCCGCGTGTCGAACCACGCCGGCTCGCCGGTGACGATATCGACAAAGGCCGCCGAAACGGGCGCACTCGCCCACGCGGGCTTGTTCAAGTCGCCATCCATCAGGATCGGCGCCGGCGTGCGATAGGCGGTATAGTGCGCCAGTTCCGGCGGACTCACAATTCCGAGCGCAGCTTCGCGATCACCGGCGCGAGTTGAAGCGCTGCCTCTTCGGCCCGCCGGACCAGCATCGGATAGGGGGCAAAAGACATGCAGGAGACAAAATCCGGGGTCGGCGACTCACGTAATTTCGCGAGCTCGCGCGTCAGCCCTTCGACTGAGATCTGCTCTTGGCCCTGCGATCCAATCAGGATGCCTAGCAGCGGTGCAACATCGGAGGGCCGCACCCACCGCCCGAAAACCTCTGGTCCGCCGTCGCCCATCGAGACGGTCAGTGACTCGAACAGTGTCGTCCACAGCGGCCGTAACCCGAACAAGCCATCCAGCATCAGCCCGGCATGTCTGGCGGCCAGATCGATCTGGGTGCGATGGCTGCAATAAAACATCCCGAAACTGCTGAGCCAGGCACCCACGGACCCGCGCGGCCCCCACCATGGCGAGAGGGTGTGCGCCAGTCGGAACACGAAATCGCTCTTGGGCGGAGCGAGAGTCATCATCCAAGCTGGGCGCTTCCAGTCGCGCGAATACGTACGGACCAAAAAACGGTACAGGTCGTCCTGGAACAGCGTGTCGCCGCGCGTGTACTGCACCGTGCGGCCGTTGGCCGAGACCAACACGGAGTCGCCATCCGCCATGGCTCCAGGTTCCAGAACCAGGCCTGGTTTGACTGTAAAAGGACGCCCGTGGCTGCCCGTCAGGATATCCAGCGCTTGGGTGACGGCTGGCCGCCCTACTGTGAGGATTTTATGTCCCATCTTGTTCACGCATCACGTTGATTAGATGCTTACAGCCATTACCGCATTACGGCGGTATTTTTGTAAACCTTCAGTCTCATCACAAGGCGATCTAGTACCGTACTGATGTCTTATAACGATCGCCTGCAGCGCCGTTATCATTGCGCCCCGGCCTCTCGATCAGGAGGGCGGTACCGGAGTCTCAGCTACGGGAAATGGGGGATGTGTTCCAAGCTGTCAGTTGGGAGCGTGATTCGCCAGCGCCGCCGTAAGTACAGATTCCAGGCTTTCGAGGGAGAACGGCTTCGTAAGGCACATGTAGGGCTCCTGCATGAGCGTGGGGTTTTTAAGAAACCGGGTGGGATGGGCTGTGACGTAAATGATCGGAATCCGATGGGTCTCCCGAATCTGCCGCGCGGCTTCGATGCCGTCCATGTCGCCGCGCAGCCGTACGTCCATTAATGCGAGATCGGGATTAGTTGCTGCCGCCCGTTCGATCGCGTCCTGGCCGGTAGCGGCCGTCCCCGCAACGGTATGACCGAGATGCCTCAGCTTGCCTCGAAGGTCTTCAACAATGATGCTTTCGTCCTCGACGATCAGAATATTAGCCACCGTGTATCCCTCTACTTGATCACGAGCGGAAATGTGACCGCTACGCTGGTCCCAGACTCTCGCGGATTTACTCTCAATTCACCTCGCAACTGCCGCGCGAGGGTGTTCACGAGGTGCAATCCGATCGACTCGGCCTCTCGAACTTCGACACCCCCCGGCAATCCGACGCCGTCATCCTGAACGGTAAGCCGGCCCAAGCCAGCCTCCAGGGTCTGACCACGCGCGCGATCGATACTCTCGGAAAGCGATTCCAAGCACACTTCCACGCGTCCGGGCCGCTTGTCTGGGAAGCCGTGTTGGATTGCATTGATAACTAGTTCGTTCAATATCAAACCTAAAGGGATGGCCTGCCCAATGTCCAAGATCATGTCAATCCGGTGAATCTGAAACCGGACATTACCCGGCGCGCCATGAATGGCGAAGATCTCGGGAACCAGACGATCCAGGTAGATGCCAAAATCGATGCTCGCGAGATTCACCGAGCTGTACAGTGTTTCATGAATCAACGCGATGGCTCGCACGCGGTTTTCGGCCGCCTTCACAACGGCCGCGATTTCCGGATCGAGACGATTCGCTTGAATACTGAGCAGGCTCGTGATTACTTGAAGATTTTTTGTGACCCGTTGATGGGGCTCCTGGAGCACTGGGTTTTTTGCCCAAATGGCCTTTCGGTTTTGCTCCTCGGCTGTTCTCCGTTCCGTCTGATCCCGCATAACCTTGGCGTATCTATAAAGGTTTCGTTCCTGGTCTGTGACAGGCGTGGTCACCCACTTTGCCAACAAGCGGCCCGTCCCGCTCCAATATTCCACGTCGAGGTATTCGTCAAGCGTCTACTTCAAACAGGGAATAATCGTTTACATTCTCGATGAACAGCCGGAGGTGCTCCTCGCTTTCGAGCAGGCGTCCTTCGGCCTGTTTGCGTTTGATGAGATCTCGTACCATCTTGGAAAATCGACACTCGCGTGCAAGGTGCCCTTTACTGATGTCCTCCGGGGAAAAAACCGCTGGGCACCCGTCCCAGAATTCTGTGCTTGTTCCAGCCGAACAGACTCTCGGCAGCTCCACTCCGGCGAACAATTCGGCAACCCTGAAGCGACGCCGGCAATGATTCGAGGGACCCTGGGTGCCCTCGCATCCCCGCCGTGTGGCGCTGAGCCCCTTGAGGCTGGTGGCGCCGTGTGTGTCGCCTTCGTGGCTCGGCAGCGCAGCGCGCATCGGGTTTGGATCCATCACGTAAGTTGATCGAAATACTGTCCCAGGCGAGCGACGATCACAACGGCGAGGAGGTCAAAACGCCATGGGAGAAAATCACTCATCTACAACTCTAGCCGTGAGAGTCCACGAAAAAACCTAGTGAGAGTGTTAGGAATTTAAAACTTACCGTTACAAGCTGGAATACGGCCCTGTGAGGCGTTGGATTTATTACGGGCGCGTCGCGCAATCGCGTCAGTAGTAGGAATGGAGATTGCTCGCGTCGTCGTCATAGGAGCCTCGGCCGGGGGCGTCCAGCCGCTGAGAACCTTGGCTTCCGGGTTGCATCATCGGTCTGCGGCGTACTTCGTGGTCCTGCACACTCCACCCTCGGGGAGGAGCTTTTTGCCGGAGATCCTCGACCGGGCTGGCGCGCTCCGTGCGGTTCAGGCGTCCGACGGATTACCTATTGAGAGCGGGACGATTTACGTCGCCGAGCCGGACCATCATATGCTGATCGCCGACGGGCACGTGAGATCCGTTCGCGGCCCGAAAGAAAACAGGTCGCGTCCATCAGTCAACGCTTTATTTCGTTCGGCGGCCTTGAACTTCGGCCCGAAGGTCATCGGCGTTATTCTGTCCGGCAGTTTGGATGACGGGACGGCGGGACTTTGGGAGATCAAGGGACGCGGAGGGATAACGATCGTGCAAGATCCTGAAGACGCAGCCTTTGACTCCATGCCCCGGAGTGCCATCCGGGATGTCGACGCGGATTACATCCTGCCCGCTTCGGAAATCGCTTCGATGTTGAATGCGCTTATAGTTCAAGCCGTGGAAGCGAACACATCACCAAAGGAGGAACAGACGGTGGAAGATCCGACTAATTTGACATGCCCTGAATGCCGCGGCCCACTCCGGCAAAAGCTTCGCGGACGCACCGTCGAATTAATCTGCCGCGTGGGTCACGCGTATTCGCCTCAGGACGCCTTTCAAGCCAGTGAGGAAACGCAGGAGCGTGCATTGTGGGCCGCTGTGGTCGCACTGGAGGAGGGCGCCGACTTGGCGCTGCGCCTGGTGGACACACACCCGGAGGCGGCACGGGCCTTGGAGCATCGCGCGGCAGAGAAGCGCGCGCAGGCGAGTGCCATTGAGCAGCTGATCCGAACGGCAGGGCCGCCCGTCACGCTGGGTCCGGACTAGCGTGTTCTGGTGGGCGCCAGTGTGCGTTCCAGAATGGGTTGCAGAATGGTCTCGGCCGTGTGACCGTCCGCGTGGGCATCGAAATTCAGGATGATGCGGTGCCGGAGCACGGCAGCCGCCACCTCGCGAACATCATCGCTGCTTAAGTGGAGGCGTCCCCGCATCAGCGCCAGTACCCGACCGCACTCCACCAGGGCCTGTGCGCCGCGGGGTGAACTGCCATAGCGGATGTATTTATTCGCGATGTCGTGCGCCGTCGGCGTCCCCGGCTGCGTTGCCATCACCATGTTGATGGCGTACTCCTGCACGTGCGGCGCAACCAGGACTTCCCGGCACGTGCCGCGCAGCCGCAGGATGGCATCACGATCCACGATCTGGCTCAGGTGAACTTCTTCCTTCTGAATCGTGCGCTCGACGATACGGTTCAGCTCCTCACGCGATGGATAGCTGACCAGAATCTTCATGAGGAAACGATCCAGCTGCGCTTCCGGCAAAGGATAGGTACCCTCCATCTCGATCGGGTTTTGAGTAGCCATCACCAGGAACGGAGCTTCGAGTTCGTGGGTTGTATTGCCACTGGTTACTGTACGTTCCTGCATGGCTTCCAGCAACGCCGACTGGGTTTTTGGAGTTGCGCGATTGATCTCGTCCGCCAGCACCAGGTTGGAAAAGATGGGACCCGCCTGAAACCGGAGAGCTTTGCTTCCGCGATCGTCGGTTTCGATGATCATGCTGCCGACGATATCGGCGGGCATGAGGTCGGGCGTGAATTGGATGCGGGAATATCGCAGGTGCAAAACGCGTGCGAGCGTCCGCAGCAGCGTCGTCTTCCCCAATCCCGGAACGCCCTCCAGCAGGACATGCCCGCCGGCTAGCAGGCAGATAAGGACGCCATCTACGACGTCTTTTTGTCCAACGATAATTTTCGCAATCTCGTTACGAACGGCATCCAGCTGCGACACCGCCTCTTGAAGAGCTTCCTCTGTGCGCACACTTCATTCTAAGCGGGTTTGCTCTCGCCGCCTTCGGTCTGGCTGGATCCATCTCGATGGCGCTCGGCGTCGTAATGGTCGTGAAGCGGCAGTTCGCTTTCACGCCGGGGATCCCGCTTTTGTGGCTTGCTCGCCAAAGGTCTTTTGAGATTTTAATCCTAAATCCCCTTCATCTTGCATCAGGCGAAGGCCTCTGTCCCCGGTCGCCCGCCCCGGGGTGCTAGCGTTCTCATTTGGGATTGACTCCACGTAAGTGCTTCAAGGGATGTGGTTGAGTCGCGGAAGGCCTGAGGCAGGCGGCCGCGCCCTGGGCGAAACCGTGGGATTAGGTTGGCTCGCGCGCTGCCTTTCTGGGAAGGGCTTTCGCGAAACCGATTATGGCGGGGCGCATCGCACGATTGTAAACTGAAGGCTGGTCTGGAGGACTGCATGAACACGAAGTGGATGGTTACAGGGGTTTGCTCGACAGCGTTGCTGGCCGGATCGGCCGTGGCAGCCGACAAGGCCGGGGACGCCGCCAAGGGCAAAGAAGTATTCGAGCAGTGCGCTGTATGCCACAACATCGATAGCGACGAGAAGAAAATGGGGCCATCGCTGAAGGGGCTGTTCAAGAGGGATAAGCTGAAGAACGGGAAGAAGGTGACGGAGGAGAACGTCAAGGCCCTGATCAACGCCGGCGGCAATGGGATGCCCGCCTATGCCGACATGTTGTCGGATGACGAACGGGCCGACCTTCTGGCTTACCTAAAAACCGTTTAGTCGGATCGGTAGTTGTGTTCGGGCCAGCCGATCCGATACATTGAAACAGGCGGTTTTTCCGCACTGTCCAAGGTCCCCATCGTCTAGCCCGGTTAGGACACCACCCTTTCACGGTGAGAACCGGGGTTCGAATCCCCGTGGGGACGCCACACTCGCATATTGCTTACAGCTGATCCAGCTACGCTGGAGTGGATGGCTGCCCTCAGATCTGCATCACGCTACGTCCTATCGTTGGCGGCCGTCGCTCTTCTGATCTGGATCTGCTTCTCTGCGGCGCGCGTGAACGCGACGACGGCTGCGTTAGCAATGCTTCTGCTGGTCCTGGTGATCGCGACCCGGTGGGGGCTGGCCGAAGGGATCTTCACTTCCCTCGCTTGCGTCGTCGGGTTCAATTATTTCTTCCTGCCTCCGGTGCGAAACCTCACTATCGCCGACCCGCAGAATTGGGTTGCGCTCTTCGCCTTCCTGGTCAGCGCGGGCATTGCGAGTCAACTCTCGGCAAGCGCAAAGGGACGGGCCGAAGAAGCATCTGCCCGCCGTGGCGAGATCGAGCGCCTGTACCGGCTTAGCCGCGCCATGCTGATGGACGATACTGCCGATATCGTCTGTACAGCCCTGAAACCAGCAGGTGAAATCTTCGGACTGCGGCACGTTGCCTTCTATGATGCCGACTCCAAACGGGTCTACGGCTCCACCGCTGAACCGGCTCTTCACGAACCGGAACTGGCCCGGGTTGTCGCCGCCGACCAACCCGCTGTAGGCAACGGCTTCGCCATTGTTCCGGTACGCTTGGGGACGCGCGTCTTCGGCGCCCTGGGACTTTGGGGGCAGGACCTGACGCAACCTGAGCGCGACTCCATCGCCAATCTCGTTGCGATCAGCTACGAGCGCGCCCGGGCGATTGACCGCGCCACCGCGGCCGAAGCTGCGCGGCGCGGGGAGAAGCTGAAGACATTCCTGCTGGACGGAATCGCTCACGGACTGAAGACACCACTTACCGCCATCAAAACTTGCGTGACTACGCTGATCACGATCCCTCCGCGAAGCGAGGACAAGCGCGCTGAGCTGCTGAGTATCATCGACGAGGAGACCGATCATCTGCAGCGGACCATCACGGAGGCCATTCAACTGGCTCGTATCGAATCCGGGAAAATCGCTCTCGAACGGCGCACGTTCGCGGTGCGCGATCTCTTGCAGCCAGCTGCCGATCCGGAGCGCCGCTCCATTTCCGTTCCCGTCGATCTCGCCATCAACGCCGATTTTAGCCTGCTGGCGCAGGCCATCCAGCAACTGGTGGAGAACGCGGCCAAGTACTCGCCGGCGGCAAAGATCGAGATTACGGCGCGGGCCGAGAACGGCATGGTGCTCTTCCAGGTGTTGGACCGCGGCCCCGGCATCAGCCCGAGCGAAATCAATCGTATCTTCGAGAAGTTCTACCGTGGAACGCGCGGGGCAAGCTCGGTGGATGGAACGGGCATCGGCCTGGCGATCGCGAAGGGTATCATCGAGGCTCATGGCGGCACCATCTGGGCGGAGAACCGCCCCGGCGGAGGCGCCGTATTCTCGTTCAAAGTTCCGCTGCGATGAACACAACGACCATTCTGGTGATCGATGACGAACCGCAGTTGCGGCGCGCAATGCAGGCCACTTTGTCTGGAATAGGCTACACCGTCGTGGAGGCGAAGAGCGGCGAAGAAGCTCTCCAACGCCTCGACGAACTACAACCGGACTTGATTCTGCTCGATCTGAACATGCCGGGCATCGGCGGGCTGGAGACATGCCGCGCCATACGCGATCGTTGGGATACGCCGATCATCATTCTCTCCGTCCGTAATACGGAGATGGACAAGGTGCAAGCGCTGGACGCCGGCGCCGACGATTACGTCAGCAAGCCGTTCGGGATTCAAGAGCTGCTGGCCCGAATCCGCGCGGCGATGCGGCGTGCGCCCGGGAGCGGTGACGGCGATGTTCGCGTCGTACACGCGGGCGAGCTCGAAATCGATTTTGAAGCGCGGCTGGTCCGTCTCCGCGGCAGAACGGTCCGCCTTACTCCCAAGGAATTCGACCTGCTGCATTTCCTGGTCAGCAACCCCAACAAGGCGGTTGCGCATCGCAAGCTCTTGCAAACTGTCTGGGGGCCGGACTACGGCGACGAGGTTGAATATCTGCGCGTTTTCGTAAACTCGCTTCGCAAGAAGATCGAGCCGGAGCCGGCCAAGCCTCGCTACCTCCTAACGGAACCCTGGGTGGGCTATCGCTTCGTGCTGCCGCAAGAACCAACAGAGTCTTGAGAAAACCTTAACGGTTTCTTAACGGGTGCGGCTGTACCGTTGATTCAGGAGCCGCCTATGAATCGCGTCGAATCAACTTTCCCCGGCTATTCGCCCGCGGTGGAACCGGCGCTGCAAGACCTGGAGATTGTTGTGGTCTTTACCACACCTGATCTTACGAAGGCGGGTCTGCGGGAGGCAGAGAGGCTCGGGTCTGGATTGCGGGCGCACGTGCGTTTGATCCGGGTGCAAGTGGTTCCATACCCGCTTGACTTGCGCCGCCCGCCGGTTTCCCTTTCCACTCTTCGCAAACAGTTGAGGGGTTTGTCTATGGCTTGCAGCTTGCCCGTCACAGCGGAGCTTCACCTTGCCCGTGATCTGGGACCCGCGTTGCTGACCGCGTTAAAATCCGCGACCACTACGGTGATTGCATCGAAACGGAGGCCCTGGAGAACGCGGCAGGAACAGCTCGCCACGCGCTTGCAGCGCGCGGGACACCAGGTATTGATTTGTTATCCGGAGGTAAGGCATGCTTGACATCTTTTGGTCGTTGCCGATTCTGCTGTTCTTTTTAGTGGCCTGGGCCTTTGTCCGAGCCTGTCACCGCTTGTAAGCAAGGGAAATATGGAGTACGTAATCGCCGGGTTAATTGCACTTGGGCTGGGAGTTTACTTGCTTTGGGCACTGCTTCAGCCGGAGAGGTTTTAGCAGATCATGACTGTCAATGGCTGGCTACAGATCGCCCTCTTTTTTGGTCTGGTTTTAGCTTGTACCAAGCCGCTCGGGCTCTTTATCGCGGCGGTGATCGAGAATCGGCGTACCTGGTTGACTCCCGTCTTGCGGCCGGTCGAGCGGCTGGTCTACGCGGCGAGCGGAATAAACCCGGAGGAGGAACAGCACTGGACGCGTTATGCCGGAGCACTGCTTGTATTCAGCCTCTCCGGCGGAGTGCTGCTGTACGCCCTCCAGCGGCTACAGGGCCTCTTGCCCTTCAATCCGCAGCACTACGGAGCTGGTTCGGTTAGTCCGGACCTGGCGTTTAACACGTCGGTGAGCTTCATAACGAACACCAACTGGCAAAGCTATGTGCCTGAGACCACGTTCAGTTACTTTGTGCAGATGACCGGACTCACCGTCCATAATTTTGTTTCGGCGGCGACCGGATTGGCGGTTGCGATCGCACTGGTGAGAGGGTTTGCGCGGCAATCCGTGAAGTCCGTTGGAAATTTCTGGGTGGACCTCACGCGAGCTACGCTATATATCCTCCTTCCCCTCTCGATCATCTTGGCTGTGGTCCTGTGCTCTCAAGGGGTCATCCAGAATTTCAATCCCTACATGGAAGCGGCCACGCTGGAAGGGGTAAAGCAGACCATCGCTCAAGGGCCGGTGGCTTCGCAGGAAGCGATCAAAATGCTGGGCACCAACGGCGGTGGATTCTTCAACGCGAATTCCGCCCACCCCTTCGAGAATCCCACGCCCTTCTCGAACCTGATTCAAATGTTCGTGATTTTCCTGTTACCGGCTGCGTTGACGTACACGTTCGGCAAGATGGTGCGCGATACACGGCAGGGCTGGGCGCTTTTCGCGGCCATGTCGGTGCTTTGGTTCGCAGGCGTATTCACCGCCTATCACTTCGAGCAGAAAGGCACTCCGCAACTCGCGAAGAGCGGGATTGAACTTCAGGACACGGGCACGCAGCCCGGCGGGAATATGGAGGGGAAAGAAACCCGCTTCGGCATCGCCAACTCGGCCCTGTTTGCTACCGTCACCACAGATGCAAGTTGCGGCGCCGTGAACGGGATGCACGATAGCTTTACGCCGCTGGGCGGATTAGTGCCGCTGTTTAATATCGAGTTGGGCGAAGTAGTGTTCGGAGGCGTTGGCGCGGGACTCTACGGAATGCTAATGTTCGCCATTCTAGCGGTTTTCATCGCCGGGCTAATGGTCGGCCGCACGCCGGAGTATCTGGGCAAGAAAATCGAACAGAAGGAAGTGAAGATGGCCATGCTCGCGCTGCTGGTGCTGGCGGCGAGTATCCTTCTTTTCTCGGGGACTTCCTCCGTTGCCCAATTCGCGAAAAATGGTTACTGGAACCCCGCGGGGGCCGCCACGGCGAACTTAGGCAACCCCGGAGCGCACGGCTTCACGGAGATCCTCTACGCCTACACGAGCGGCACCGGAAATAACGGCAGCCCCTTAGGAGGCCTGAGCGCGAACACGCCCTGGTACAACCTGACCATCGGTTTAGCGATGCTGATCGGGCGCTTCTTCATGCTGATCCCGCTGCTCGCGATTGCGGGATCCCTGGCGGCTAAGAAGCAGGTTCCCGTCTCCGCTGGGACCTTCCCGACCCATGGCCCGCTGTTTGTAGGTTTGCTGGTTGGGGTGGTGCTCATCGTCGGAGCCCTAACCTTCTTCCCCGCGCTCTCGCTAGGCCCGATCGTCGAGCATTTGTTGCTGTAGGGAGAAATTATGCAAGCGGAAATGGAAGTTGAAACGGCGCCCCTTGCGCCGCCGGCTGGTGACTCGACATCGCTGGGCCTGTCGCGAGGGAAGCGCTCGCGCCCGCTCTTCGATCCGCCGATCGTCAAGCGCGCGCTGGCCGACTGTTTTTTGAAGCTCAATCCCCTCACCCTGGCAAAGAACCCCGTCATGTTCGTGGTGGAGGTGGGCGCAGCGCTCACTACAGCGCTGCTCATCAAGACCGTGGTGACCCATGGCGCCGGATTCGGTTTCGAGCTGCAGATCGCGATCTGGCTGTGGTTCACCGTGCTGTTTGCGAACTTTGCGGAAGCAATGGCGGAAGGCCGCGGCAAGGCGCAGGCAGACAGTCTGCGAAAGACCAAGACGGAAGCTTTCGCCAAGAAAGTCGTGAACGGCAGAGTGGAGTTAGTGCCGGCGTCCTCGTTGCGAAAGGGCGATATTTGCCAGTGCGAGCCAAACGACATCATACCGGGGGACGGCGATGTCATCGAAGGCATAGCGAGCGTGGACGAATCCGTGATCACGGGTGAGAGTGCGCCGGTGATCCGGGAATCAGGCGGCGACCGGAGTGCCGTCACAGGCGGTACGAAGGTACTATCCGACTACATAAAGATCCAGATTACGTCGAATCCCGGCGAAACCTTCCTGGACCGTATGATCGCGCTCGTCGAAGGCGCTCAACGCCAGAAGACGCCCAACGAGATCGCGTTGAATATCATGATTGCGGGGCTGACGTTGATCTTCCTGCTGGCCTGTGTAACCCTGGCGCCCTTTGCGCAGTACGCGGTGACAGCGGCGGGTTCGGGGACGGGTCCCTCGGTGATTGTGTTGGTGTCCCTGTTGGTCTGCTTGATTCCGACGACAATCGGAGGGCTGCTCTCCGCAATCGGCATAGCCGGTATGGATCGCGTGATGCAGCACAATGTACTCGCGATGAGCGGCAAGGCAGTGGAAGCGGCGGGTGACGTCAACACGCTATTACTCGATAAGACCGGCACCATCACTCTCGGCAACCGGCAGGCCGTGGAGTTCATTCCCGCGCATGGAGTGACTGAGGCGGAACTGGCCGACGCAGCACAACTTTCGAGCCTTGCCGATGAGACACCGGAGGGCCGCAGTATCGTGGTGCTCGCGAAAGAGAAGTACGGTCTGCGCGGGCGCGAGATCTCGAATCTCGAAGCCGAGTTCATTGCGTTCACCGCCCAAACGCGCATGAGTGGAGTGAACCTGGACGGCCATGCCGTGCGGAAAGGCGCGACGGAGTCAGTGAAGAACTACGTCATCGAACGCGGCGGGGTGTTTCCGCAGAACATAGCGGATGCGTCTGACCGAATCTCGCGAAATGGCGGCACGCCTCTGGTGGTGGCCGACGGTGCCCGCGCGCTGGGCGTCATTCACTTGAAAGACATCGTGAAGGGCGGCATGAAGGATCGCTTCGAGCAGATGCGCGTTATGGGAATTCGCACGGTGATGATCACCGGCGACAACCCACTGACCGCCGCGGCGATTGCAGCTGAAGCAGGCGTCGACGATTTCCTGGCGCAGGCCACTCCGAAGGACAAGCTGGATCTGATCAAACGCGAGCAGGCCAGCGGCCGTCTGGTGGCCATGACCGGAGACGGCACAAACGATGCACCCGCACTGGCTCAGGCCGATGTCGGCGTAGCCATGAACACGGGTACAATGGCCGCGAAGGAAGCCGGCAATATGGTGGATCTGGACAGCAATCCCACCAAACTGATCGAAGTAGTCGCCATCGGGAAACAGCTTCTGATTACCCGCGGCGCACTCACCACATTCTCGATTGCGAATGACGTAGCCAAATATTTCGCGATCATTCCTGCCATGTTCATGTTGACTTATCCGGCGCTGGCGAAGTTGAATATCATGCGGCTGCACTCACCCGAGAGCGCGATTTTGGCAGCGGTGATCTTCAACGCGCTGATCATCATTGCGCTGGTGCCGCTAGCGTTGCGGGGCGTGAAGTACCGGCCGCTCGGGGCTGACGCGCTGTTACGCCGCAATCTTCTCGTTTACGGACTCGGCGGAATTATGGCGCCCTTCCCCGGCATCTGGATTATCGACCGGTTGCTCGGGGTTCTGGGGCTGGCCTAGGAGATCATCATGCTTTCTCAATTGAGACCAGCAATTCTGTTGACTCTGATTCTTACCGTTATTACTGGGATCTTTTACCCGGCCGTGGTAACCGGGATCTGCGAGCTGATCCTGCACCGCCAGGCGGAGGGAAGCCTGGTGACCCGGAATGGCGTGGTGACCGGATCGGAGTTGATCGCCCAGAATTTCACCAGACCCGAGTACTTCCACCCGCGACCCTCGGCCGCCGGTTCCAGCGGCTACGATGCTACCGCGTCAGGCGGGTCCAACCTGGGCCCGACGAACCCGGATCTCGCAAAGCGCCTACGGAAAGATGCAGCGGCGTACCGGGCGGAAAATCACACCAACGCCACGATTCCGGCCGACGCCATTACTACTTCGGGCAGCGGGCTGGATCCGGAAATCAGCCCGGCCAATGCAGCGATCCAGTCCGCCCGCGTAGCAACTGCTCGGGGGGTTTCTGGGCAAGCAGTACGAGAACTGGTGCGCGTCAACACGGCCGATCGCCAGTTCGGATTGTTAGGAGAACCGCGGGTGAATGTCCTGAAACTGAATCTCGCGCTGGACGAGCGTTTTCCCGTTCACAAGTAAGACGGCCGGAGTCTTACTCACATGTTGAAGCGATTGCTTCTGGTTCAGTTAGGGGCGGTGGTGTGCGCCGTTTCTCAGGACGTTCCTACCGAGCGCGAGAAGAAGTTGATGGAGGTGATTGAGAAGTTGGAGGCGCGCGTATCGGCTCTGGAACAAAAGCTTGGCGGCGCTCCCGTCAGTGCGTCGGCCGGCCCAGCTGCGCCCGTCCCGCAGACGCCAGCGCCCGTAGCCGATGCTCTCGCCGGCACAACCTACAATCTAACGCTCGATGGTTATTACGAGTACAATTTCAATCGGCCGATCAACCGTGTCAACCAACTTCGCGCCTACGATGTCTCGAGCAACAGCTTCAGTCTGAACCAGGCGACCTTCGTTATCGAGCGAGCTCCCGATATGAAGAACGGACGCCGTTACGGGGCGCGGGTGGACCTGCAGTACGGACAGGCCACCGAGAGCGCGCAAGGCAATCCGGCAAATGAACCGCGACCGCAGGTCTATCGCCCGATCTGGCAAGCATACGGGACCTACATTGTTCCGGTGGGCAGCGGACTCACCGTGGATTTCGGGAAATGGGCAAGTTCCCTAGGCTATGAGAACAACTTCACAAAAGATCAGATCAATTATTCCCGTTCGTACCTGTTCAACTACTTGCCGTACTATCACATGGGGTTCCGCAGCACTTACAACGTGAACAATCGTTTGTCCGTCGGTTGGTGGCTGGTAAACGGAATTCAGCAGACGGAAGATTTCAATGGCTTCAAGTCCAACGCGTTTCTAGTGACTGTGCGGCCAACTAAGAGCTTTGCGTGGAATGTCAACTATTACCTGGGACAGGAAGGGCACGACGCGTCGCGCGGCAAGACCCACATCTTCGATTCGACTTTGTCCTGGAACGCGAACTCAAAGCTGCTGCTTGCCGGTGAGGCGGATAGCGTAATAGTGAGAGTGGATCCGACTTCGGCGCCATCCCGTGTTCTGGGCGGCGCACTTTATGCTCGCTATCAGCCTACGACAAAGTTTGCGGTGGGAGGACGGGGCGAATATTTCTCGGACCGAGGGGGCACCTTCAGCGGGTCCACCCAGGCCCTGAAGGAGATGACGGGAACGCTGGAGTACAAGATCGCCGAGGGCTTCCTGGTCCGCAATGAGTTCCGGCGAGACTTCTCGAATCATCCATACTTCCTGACGGATACTCCCGGGCTTCTGAAGAAGCAGCAGACGACAGCTACACTCGGGCTGATTTGGTGGTTCGGGAATAAAGAAGGTGCCTGGTAAGCCATGTCCTCGCGCGAATTTGTGCGGCCAGATCCGGATGAACTGCTCCGGCAGCTCGAGGAGGAGGACGCGCACTGCGCCCGGGGGCGCCTCAAGATCTTTCTCGGCTATGCTCCGCGCGTTGGCAAGTCGGTGAGGATGTTCGATGAGGGCCGCCGCCGCGCCAGCCGCGGGCAAGATGTCGTCGTCGGAGCGATTCAGGAAAGCGGCAGTGCCGCAATCCAGCCTGTATTGCGCGATCTTGAATCGATCCCGTGCAGTGTAGCGAATGGGGAGCAGACGCTGGATGTCGAGGCGATCCTCAAACGCGCTCCACAGGTTTGCTTGATCGATGAACTCGCGCGCGATAATCCCGAGGGCAGCCGTCATCCTCACCGGTGGATGGACGTCGAGGAGCTGGTGGGGGCGGGCATTACGGTGCTGAGCGCTCTGAATCTGCAACATGTCGCCGAGCAGCAGGATGCGGTGCAGCGAATTACGGGACGGCGTGCCGCGCGTTCGGTCCCCGAGGACTTTGTGCATTCAGCAGACGAGATCGTGATTGTCGATGTGCCGCCGGAGGGCCTGGCGCTGGAAGGCGGCCGACCAGGCTCGCAGCTGAACGCTCATCAACTATCGGAGCTGCGCGAGCTCGCGCTCCTGCTCGCGGCGGAGGTGGTGGAAGAGCAACTCCTGCGTTATATGAAGCGCCACGGGATCCATCAGTCCTGGGGTACGCAGGAGCGGATACTGGTGTGCATTACGCCTCGCAGCAATGCGCGGCCTATGCTCGAGAGCGGCGGGCGAGCGGCCGCCCGGTTTCATGCGCAATTGTTTGCTATCCACGTGGAGCAGGGTGAACTTACGCGTGAATCGCAAGAGACTGTCGACAAATATCTGGAATATGCCTGGAAACTCGGCGCCTCGGTCGAGGTCCTCAAAGCCACCGGCAATCCTATCGACGCGATCGTAGACTATGCTCGTAAACATCGAATTACGCAGATCTTCATTGGCCATACGCAACGCAGCGCCTGGAAGCTCTGGACGCCCAGCCCAGTAGATCGACTGATCAAGGCCGCCGAAGGAATGGATGTCCGAATCTTCCCTCACACCCAAGCCGGCTGAAACGCCGAAGCGCGGGAAGCTGAAAGTGTATTTGGGGTATGCAGCGGGCGTCGGCAAGACCTACCAGATGCTGGTGGAAGCGCAGCAGCTCAAAGCCTCTGGCGTCGATGTCGTCATCGGCTATTTCGAGCCGCATGGGCGCAAGGACACGATCGCGAAGACCGCGGGACTGGAGACGATTCCCCGCCGTATTTCGGACTACCGCGGCGCACGCCTGGAAGAAATGGATACGGATGCCATTCTCCGCCGGCGTCCACAAGTGTGCGTGGTGGACGAGTTCGCCCACACCAACATCCCAGGTTCGGAGCGAGCCAAGCGTTGGGAAGATGCGATTGTCATCCGGGACGCCGGGATTGATGTGCTTACCAGCATGAATGTGCAGCACCTGGAGAGCTTGAACGATCAGGTGTGGCAGGTAACTGGCGTCCGGGTTCGAGAAACGGTACCCGATTGGGTGGTGCACGAAGCCGACGAAGTCATCATGGTGGACGTAACGCCGCGGGCTCTCCTTCACCGGCTGGAGCGGGGCGTAGTGTATGCGCCCGAGAAGGCGCAGAAGGCGTTGGAGAATTTCTTCTCGGAGTCGAACCTCACAGCTTTGCGGGAGCTTGCGCTACGTCAGACGGCGCATCAAATCGAAGACCGGCGTGAAGAGGAACTCGTTCGAGCCCCTTCACCAGTGATTCCGGAGCCCGGCGCTTTGGGCAAGGAACGGATTCTGTTGTGGCTCACCAGCCATCCCGCGACAGCCATATTGATCCGCCGCGGCCGGCGCGTCGCCGATTATCTGCAATCTGAGTGCATGGCCGTTGCGGTATCAACACATGGAGATCCTCCGGAGCAGCGTGCCGCAGTAGATCGTCATCTGAACTTCGCGCGCAATATGCGAATCTCTGCAGAGACGATCGACGGCCATAACCCGGCGCAGGCGGTAGCCGAGTATGCCCGCCAAAAGCACATCACCCAAATCTTTGTTACCCGGTACGCGCCGGATCTGCACAAGCTGGTACGCTCAGCGCGTGACATGCAGGTAACGATTGTAGCGGAGCGGGCACGGTGAAAGAACGCCAGGCCTTCGCAGTAGATTAAACTGGAAGTTCCGGCTGAAATTCATGAAATACCTTACACTTTTAGTCTGTCTCGGCGCGACAGCGGGCTTCGGCCAGGCTGTTACGCCAGCCACCCCGCAAGCTCCCGCACCTAAGGTTGCGCCGAAACCAATCCCTGGCGATACGGTCGTTCTCAAAGTCGGCGAGAAGCCTATTACTGCCACTGAGTTCGAGGCCATCGTGTCGCAGTTCCCGCCCGACATTCAACGCGCGGCCAAGAGCAATCCCAAGCAGGTAGTGCAATCGTATTTCCTGATGGACAGTCTGATGCGGCAGGCCGAGCAGGAGAAGTTGGATCAATCCACTCCACTAAAGGAACAGTTGCGGTTGCAACGCATGCAACTGCTGGCGCAAACCGTCGTGAACCGGCAATCGGAGAGCATCGCGGTCAGCCAGGAGGATCAGCTGAAGCGGTACGAGATGGATAAGGATAACAAGTACGCGCAGGCGAAGATTCAGGGGATCATGATCCGGTTTGGCGATCCGAAGGCCATCAACGCGCAGGTGGACATGAGCGACGCGTCCAATCCCAAAACCTCGCTGCCAATGGGCCTGCGCACCGAGTCCGAAGCTAAGGCCGTCGCGGAAGACGTGGTGAAACAACTGCGGGCGGGAGCCGACTTTGCGAAGCTCGCAACGGAAAAGTCGGACGACAAACTGACGGCCGCTAAAGGCGGCGATTTTGGTTTGATGCGCCAGGCAGATAACGGGCCCGCGGAAATAAAGAAAGCAGTATTCGCACTCAAGCCGGGCGACGTGAGCGAGCCCATCCGTCAAGCCGCCGCGTTTTACGTGTTGAAGGTGGATGAGCGGAGCATACAGCCCTTCAGCGAAGTTCAAAAGGTGGTGGCCGCTGACGTGAAGCAGGAACGCTTCCAGAAATGGATGGCGGATGTGCAAAAGCGGTTTGAGGTGAGCGTCGAGACGCCGGGATTTTTCGGCGCCCCGGCACTGCCCATGCCCCAGACGAGTCCGGCGGCAGCGACGTCCAAGTGAGCCGAGGCTGCTTCCGAATCTCAGACAGGAAGGCGACCACCTTGCTGACGCCCCTGCTGCGCGGGATGCCCGCTTTCAACGGCGAGCCGATCCTGGTATCGTTTCTCCCCGAGTTGACGGCCCATCGAGGGAAGCTGTTGTCCGCTGCGGGTCGCGGGCTACCGGTTCATGCCGGAGCACATCTGCGGCGGCGCGAAATGGTACTCGAAACCAACCTGCTGGCGAACCCGGCGGAACTGGTCCGGATCTTCGTGCATGAGGTCCATCATTATGTTTGGGCCCGGCTGGGCAAGGCTCGGCACGGCTATGAGCAGTTATTGCACCGCGAGATGGAATCCAACGCGCGGGGCGAACTGGGCTGGCCGTCGTTGTCGCTGAAGCAGAATCTGACGTTGGAAGACCGGCGGAAGCGAACGCAGCGGTGGCGGGATTACGTGTGTGAGAGCTTCTGCGACACTGCAGCCTGGATGTACTCGCGCAGCCGCTCGCATGCGGAGTGGACGTTGGCGGCATCGCATCGGAAGAAGCGCGCCAAATACCTGAGTCCTATAATCGAAGAAGGAGAGCTCCGTGTGTAACTGGTCAACCCGGGCAATATTCGCGTCGATGCTGGCGGTCGCATGTCTGATCGGCGGCTGTTCGCGCTCGGGCCCCGCTGTCGTGAAAGCCAAGAGCGATCGGAAGGCAGCACCCGACTTTTCGCTAAAGGATGTCAATGGAGCGCTCGTAAGGCTGACGGACTATCGCGGGAAGGTGGTGCTGTTAAATTTTTGGGCTACCTGGTGCGGTCCCTGCAAGATCGAAATTCCGTGGTTCATGGAGTTTGAGCAGAAGTTTAAAGACCAGGGCTTTGCCGTGCTCGGCGTATCCATGGACGAAGACGGTTGGGATGCTGTGAAGCCGTACATCGCGGATAAGAAGATCAACTATCGTGTAGTGATGGGCGACGACTCCGTGGGGAATCTCTACGGCGGTATCGCATCGCTGCCTACTACGTTCCTCATCGATCGGGAGGGGGCGGTGGCTGCCACGCATGTTGGACTGGTGGGCAAGAACGACTACAAGTCGGAGATCGAGAAGCTGATCGCCGGCAACAAATCGGCCGGAATGCAGTGAGACTGGCTACTCTGATCCTTTTTGCCGGGATGGCGTTGGCACAGATCAGCGTTCTGAGCGTCGTGCCTGGAGAAAAGGTCCGCGTGAAGCGGAACGAGAGCGTGACGGCAAAAGTCCATCTGCAACTGCGTCCCGGATACCATGTCAACAGCAACACTCCGGCGGAGTCGTATCTCATTCCCCTGAAGCTGACCTGGAAGGCCGATCCATTGGAAGCCGGGGAAATTACTTACCCGAAGCCTTTGCTGGAGAAGTATGAGTTTTCGGAAAAGCCGGTGAGCGTGTTTTCCGGCGACTTTGAAATCGCGACCAAGTTCAAGGCTCCGGCGAACGCTCCGAACGGTCCGGCTATCCTCACCGGCAAACTACGATACCAGGCGTGCAACGCGAAAATGTGTTTGCCGCCGAAAACTATCGATGTGCCGCTCACGGTGGAGATTCAGTAGAATGCGGTCACATGAATGTGAACTCTGCACGCACGAGTGCGTGCGCCACGGCTGCAATCTGTGTGGTTATCGTTTCCTGCGCGTCCCCGCCGGCTAACCCGGATCCGCAGCTCAAGGCAGAGATCGATTCCATCAAGGCCATCGACAATCATGCGCATCCCATGCGGTTGGTGAATAGCGGCGAAAAAGACACCGAGTACGATGCGCTGCCCGTCGAGATGATGGAGGCTTACGACACTGTTCCTCTGCGGCTGCGGCCTACCAATCCGGAATATGAGGCTGCATCCCGTAAGCTGTTCAGCGGCGGCAAGGCGCGAGCGATGCAGGAGAAGGGCGACGGATATAGCGCCTGGGTGCTGGATCAGCTCGGCATCGACATCATGTTTGCGAACCGCGTCGGCATGGGACGTGGTCTCTCGCCGGCCCGCTTCAAGTGGGTGCCCTACGGCGACGCGCTAATGTACCCGGCGAATAACGAGAGCCTGGGCAAACACGATCCGGATCGAAAGGCGTTCTTCACCGCGGAAGAGAAGCTGCTGCGGCGCTATCTCAATGAAGCGGGCGTCAGCGGGATGCCGAACACCCTGGACGATTATCTGCGTTTTGTTTCGTCCACGCTGGAGCGCTGGAAGAAGACCGCCGCCGTGGCCGTGAAACTCGAGATGGCGTACTTGCGGCCGCTGGATGTCGGCAATCCCGAAAAGGCTTCCGCGGATCGGCTGTACGCGCAGTATTCGCGATCCGGTGTTCCCAGTGACGCGGATTACAAGGCTCTTCAGGATTTCATCTTCCGCCATATCGCCGCCGAATGCGGACGGCTCGGGATGCCGCTGCACTTCCACTCGTCGGCGGGCGCGGGGCGCTATTTCGACGTGGCCGGCGTGAACCCGGCACTCCTGATTCCGGTGATCACCGACCCGGCTTTTCGCAAAACCAACTTCGTCTTTGTCCACGGCTCGTGGCCATACACCAAAGAACTGGCGGCGCTGCTGGATAAACCGAACGTTTACGCCGATTTTTCCGCACAGACTTTTCTCTTGTACCCGCGAGCGCTGTCCGAGGTGCTGCGCGACTGGCTGGAATACGGTCCAGAGAAAGTGATGTTCGGCACCGATGCGAGTCCGATCACGGACGCAGTCAATTGGGAAGAGACCGGCCTGGTTTCGGCGGACACCGGCCGGGCGGCTCTCGCCATGGCTCTGACGGGGATGCTGCGGGACGGCGAGATTACGCGCGACCGGGCCGGGGAGTTGGCGCGGATGGTGATGCGGGAGAATGCCCGACGGCTGTACCGCCTCAATTAGCGACCCCGGGTGCCGGCGGCTGGTGATCCGGCCAGGCGCTATCGGCGACACCATACTCAGTCTGCCGGCGATCGAACATCTTCGGCCAGACGAAGTTTGGGTTCGTTCAGACACTGTCCCACTCATCCGTTTCGCCAAGCGCGTACGGGCGATTGCGTCCACGGGAATCGAGATGCTCGGCATTCCCGGTGTTGAGCCTCCGGCTGAACTGGTCCGTGAGTTGGGTTCGTTTGGTGAAATCGTCTCGTGGTATGGCTCAAACCGCCCGGAGTTCCGGGAGGCATTGGGTTTGTTTTGCAAAAACGTGCACTTCCTTCCAGCGCTGCCGCCCTCAGATTCAAAAGTGCATGCGGCAGATTTCTTCTTGGAACAAGCCGGAGGGTGTGGTCCGGCTATTCCCCACATCCGTGTGGAAGCGGTGGAGCCGAGAGAATCGATCGTGATCCATCCGCTGTCGGGAAGCGCGCGGAAGAACTGGCCGATGGCGAGATGGCTCGAATTGAAGAGCCAATTGACGGGGGTGGAGTGGGCGGGGGGGCCGGATTGGGTTCGTTTCGAAAATCTGCTGGAACTCGCAAAATGGATCGCCGGGGCGAGGCTATATATAGGCAACGATTCAGGGATCACGCACTTGGCAGCCGCAGCCGGGACACCGGTGATCGCGCTGTTCGGTCCGACGGACCCGGCGATCTGGGCCCCGCGCGGCAGCCAAGTGCGGATCCTACGGGCGCCGTCGATGGCGGAGATCAGCACTGCGATGGTGCTGGCGGCAATGGCTTGATTCGGACCGAGGTCTGGATGGCGGGTTGGCCCCCTTGGGCGACCCAGAGCGCGTTGGTGGCCTCGATCAATACCAGGGAGCCGAGCCAGGTCAGATCCTGTTCGTTGAACAAACGGCGGAGACGGCTACCCATCCCGCGTACCAGCTCTGGGACGCTGTGAACCACCTGAATGGCATCGTCGATCCCTTGAAGTTCCAAGCCGAATTTCAAGACATGGTTTACCAAGTGGGCTTCCGCGGCAACTAACGAACGGATGGCCTTACGCTCCTTACGCACTCTGTCCAGAATGGTTTTCACCTCGCGCGGGTGATACACCTCGGCGAGATCTTTCTGGCCGGCAGCGACCAGGGCGAAACGAATGTGGCGGAGCAGCGCGCGCAGAGGCCGCCGCGCATGGCGAAAGGCGAAGTCCATCCATTCTGGGGTGAGCGTGTCATAGGCGAAGTCCGTACGGCGGCTTCCCGGACACGGGGCGCTGGCCAGATAGCCCAGGACAGTGAAAGCCTTGGGCTCGTCGGCGAATCGCTCCACCCGGGATAACCAATACCACGCAAGCCAGCGGCGAAGACTCGCCTGAACCGCGATGGAGACGGGAGCATGGATCGGGAAGTAGGCTGCTCCGGTCTCTTTCGGCGCGGTGTTCCACGCGCGGCACGCCTCGGCTTTCAGGGTTACGCGGATCTCGACTTCGGCATCGCTTTCCGGGAACTCGAGATTTTGCGTTTCGACCGGGAGCAGGTGTTGCAGCAGCCCGCGCGATGCCGGCAGGGTGTGCGCGAAGGCGACATCCGTGGTGATGTCCGAGTGCGCCGAGGAAACGGTGAGCAGTTGCGCGTTGTATTCGTCGATGCGCCCGGGGTAGAGCAGCGAGGCCGGTACGACGCGGCCGCCGTACTCGGCGAAGGTGGTGTTCTGCAGGATGTCGAAGCGTTCCGCCCAGTTCCGGCGATCGATGTAGGGGAGATGCAGTTCGGTTTCGACGTCTGCCGGGAGAGCGGCTAGAGCGCGATCGGCCAGGCTCACGAGGAGTTGCGCACGATGTTTTGCGAGACCTGGGTGGTCCCCGGTTTGGAGCGGGCCGAGCATGATGGTCAGCCGTTTGAGAGACCACGGCGGTAGGCTTTCGAATGGCACCGACCCGGACAGCGCATTCATGACGGCCTCCAGCGTGACGGGCGGTTCCGCCGTCGTGCGCTGCTGCGCAGGGTGGAGGCCAAACAAGGCCAGGAGAAGATCGCACTTCGCGATAGGCAGGCCCGCATCTTGTTCAATGTGGCCGGGCGAGCTTTCACGAAACCAGCAAAAGCGGATGTTTTCGGAGTGAGAATGATGGATCATTTATTCTCCCGCGCTTTTATATTAATGGTGAACCGAGGAAAATGGAGCTGTCGTATGAAGAAATTCGTGTGCGTAATGCGCTGTTTTGGTTAGCGTTAGTTAACGATCGAGACTGTGGAAAAAGCGGTGTGAATGGCAGCGATATGCGGCATGAATGTAAGCAAATTCAGACTGGAGCGGCAGAACAAATCGAGCATAGTTGCCCGCTGTTTCGGAAACCGGTGTTCCTCCCTGTTCTCGCCTTCGGCAGATTGCGAGGGTGATTGCCGGAGGGGCGCCGGCAATCACAGCGACGATCCGCAGAAGCGATCGTCTCATGCGCTTTAGGCTCGCAGGTTGGTTGAGCGCTTAAGCGACTTGCAACCAACGGATGGAGCCGGGAGTCGTGAGATTTTCACCCGTTTCCAGCAGTGTCTTGATTCCCGACAGAATCATCGGCCAGCCGCCGTATAGTTGGTTGTTGGCATCCTCGCGCAGCTCATCGTGCGTGACCTTGAGCAGACATGAATCGCCAACCGGCTCAATTGCCCAGGTCACGCGCGATGTCCCCTCCGTTTTCACGTCCTCGCCCCATAACGCCCTAAAGCTCTGGACAAGCCGCCGCGGCGGATCGACCTCCAGATTCTCTCCCTCGAAGATTGTCGTTCCCCCGCCGACGCCCTCGTACCGGGAGCCCGTGGTCCACTCCGAAGTGACGACCGCTCCGAAGTTGTACCTACGCCTCATCTCGGTGTCGGTTATGGCCTTCCAAAGGCGCTCGGGGGTGGTCTTGATGTAGATTTCAAATACTTTTTGCATTGTGTTGTTCTCCAGTTTGTTTTTCAGGTCGCTCAGTGCCGCGACCCAAGGTTCGGTGTACTTGCTCACCCACCGATCGTGGATGAGCCGGATGGGGATGGCATTCAGGAAATGCAGCTTCTCGCGCCCGCGCCGCCTGCTGACGACCAGACCGGCCTCTTCGAGCAACTTCAGATGCTTCATGACACCGAAGCGCGTCATTGGCAGCCGCTCCTCGAGCGCGCTCAGAGTCTGCCCATCGGCTTTGAATAGCTCATCGAGCAGGCTGCGACGTGTCGGGTCTGCGAGGGCTCTAAACACATCGTCCATTACTCAAAGAATATGTGACTATTTGGTCACATGTAAAGGCCTCAGGAATGTTTATTTGTGCCTGCAACGAATGCTATCATGTATGCATGAAAGAGCAGGCGGACGTCCAATACACGATACGGGGCGTCCCGCCCGAGGTCGACCGGTGTCTGCGGCAAAAGGCTTATAACCGCAAACAGAGCCTCAATCAAGTCATTGTGGACGAACTGACGGCGGCAACCGTGGGTTCCCGAAAGAGAGCGGACTTTTCCGATTTGGTAGGGCAATGGACTCCCGATCCGGCCTTCGATGAGATTGTCGCTGGACAGCGACAGATCGATCTGGACAAGTGGAAGCAAGAGTAGCGCTCGACACGAACCGGCTGACCGATTTGTTCCAGGGTGATGGAGAGCTGGCGGAGTGGCTGGGAACCTGCGAAGAAGTCTGGATTCCATTGATTGTGCTCGGCGAAATCAGGGCGGGTTTTTACGGCGGGACGCAACAACGCCGAAATGAGATCCTAATGCACCGGCTCCTGGCAAAGCCGACGGTGCATGTTCTGCTCCCGAGTTCCGAAACGGCTGAGCACTACGCCCGGGCGTTCGTGCAGCTGAAGCGGGCAGGAACTCCGATCCCCGACAACGACCTCTGGATCGCCGCTCTCGTCCTGGAGCACAACCTGCTTCTCATCACGCGCGACCGGCATTTCGAGCGGATACCGCAGTTGATGCGCGGGTAAAGTCAGTCCACCTGGGGTATCGATCGGGGCAGCGGAGACCGGCCCGCGATCCCCACTGAAGCCGGGAATCCCTGTGCCGGCCAGCGTAGTGATGCTGCCGGAAGACGAAACACGGTGGATGCGGTTATCTGCCGCGTCAGCGACATAGAAGTTTCCAGTGGCGTCCATGACGACGGAAGTCGGGTCCCGTAAAGGGACGGTTGTGGCGGGATTGCCGTCCAGCATTCGATCGGAGCCGGGTGCCCGACGGGGTTGAATGATCATTGCTCCCCCAGGGAGTGATTTCGCTGACGGAGAAATTTCAGAGATACGGTGCGCGTTGCGAAGGAGCTGCTGGCGGGGCCGCATGCGTTCAGGAGCGGTTGGTCTCCCTGGGCGGGACATCCGCTTCCGGCGGGTGGATGCGAGGGAGCCGGTCAGAACGCTCGCTGATACTGGACCGGCGGTTCCGGCTTATGTCCCAGGGTTTGAGCAGCGTGCAACGGCCAGTATGGGTTGCGGAGCATTGCACGCGCCAGGAGGACCATATCCGCTTTGCCGTCCCTCAGTATCGCCTCGGCTTGCTCCGGATCGGTGATCATGCCGACCGCCCCGGTGGGAATACCGGCTTCATGCCGGATGCGCTCCGCGAAGGGTACCTGGTATCCGGGCTGCACCGGGATCCGCACGTGCGGCAATCCGCCACCGGAAGAGCAATCGATGAGGTCGATACCTATGCCGCGAAGGCGTTTGGCGAGTTCGACGGACTGTTCGATATCCCAACCGCCCTCGGCCCAATCCGAGCAGGACAGCCGCATAAACACGGGCAGCGCCGCGGGCCAGAAATTGCGCACGGCGGCGCACACCTCCAGTGCAAATCGAATCCGATTCTCAAAGGCTCCGCCGTATTCGTCCGTGCGCTGGTTGGAGAATGGCGACAGGAACGAATGGATGAGATAGCCATGCGCCCCGTGGAGTTCCACGACTTCGAAACCGGCCTGAAGCGCGCGGCGCGCCCCGTCAACGAAGGCCTCGATGACCTGAGTGATCTGTGCGGTGCCGAGTTCGAGGGGCGTGGGGTCGCCTTCGCGGAAGGAAATGGGACTGGGGGCGACAGGAACCCAACCTCCGTCACTCACTGAAATTGCCGTTCCACCTTCCCACGGTACGCGCGTGCTGGCCTTGCGTCCGGCATGCGCGAGCTGGATACCGGCGACAGAGCCATGCCGCCTGATGAAAGATGCCACTGCACCGAGAGCGGCGGTGTGCTCCTGTTTCCAGATGCCCATATCGGCCGCCGAGATGCGGCCGCGAGCCTCCACCGCTGTGGCTTCCACCATGACCAGTGCCGCTCCGCCTACGGCACGGCTCCCCAGATGGACAATATGCCAGTCTGTCGCGAACCCATCCTGGCAGGAATACTGGCACATGGGAGACACGGCAATCCGGTTCTTGAATCGAAGCTCCCGCAAGTGGAGCGGGGTGAATAAGAGAGGGACCATGCCCTTTCCAGCCTACACTGCCGGACAATCTCGTATTTACTTCGGTACTGCTCGGTCCAGGTACCTTCAGGTGATTTTCTCCACCAGGGACATCGCGCACAATGACCTTGGCACGAAGATTCTCCACTCCTCGCCGAGTTGCTTTAGAGACCTTTGGCGGCCACTGCGGGGCCAGTGCTTCGCATCCAGGATTTTGGGAACGCCTAGCGGATTTCAGATGCCGGGGACGGCGGTACACCCAACGGGTGGAGTCGCTGATTACCGGCCGGATGCGATGGGGAGTCTGCGCCGATCAATGGCTTCACTGATAGAAGCCGGTTTAAGGCCGGCCACGCCGCGGCGTACGGCGTGAACGGGTCCGGTGAAGTTGTGTGGGTAAAAGAGTGATCAATGGCAATAGCCAGGCCGCTCTTTTTCCAGTGGGACCGTCCAGAAGCTCGGAGGACTGGGCGGTCCCGATTTTTTAGTTGTGAAGCGGCTAAATGAGCATCTTCTGTACGACGTTCCCCTCAACATCCGTCAACCGGAAATCACGGCCCATGTAGTGATAGATAAGCCGCGTGTGGTCAAAGCCGAGGCAGTGCAGCAGAGTCGCCTGCAAGTCGTGCACGTGGACCTTGTCTTCGACGACGTTGAATCCTAAATCGTCGGTTCTGCCGAGCACCTGTCCGCCGCGAATGCCGCCGCCCGCCAGGAACATGCTGTAGGCGAGCGGGTGATGATCGCGTCCCTGATTTTCAGGATCGCTGGTTTTGCGTTGCTCCACCATGGGCGTGCGTCCGAACTCTCCACCCCAGACGATCAGCGTGGAATCGAGCAGGCCGCGCTGCTTAAGATCCTTGATGAGCGCCGCAGTGGGCTGATCGGTGATGTCGCAGTTCTTCTTCAGATCGCGGTTCAGATAGGTGTGCTGATCCCAGCTTGCGTGCATCAGCATGACGAAACGTACTCCGCGCTCCACCATGCGGCGCGCCAGAAGACAATTGGTGGCGAAGGGCGCCATCGGCTTCTTGTCGATGCCGTACATATCCAGGGTCGCTTTAGACTCCTTGGAAAAGTCGAGCAGTTCGGGACCGGCCATCTGCATGCGGAACGCCAGCTCATAAGAGTTGATGCGGGATGCGATTTCCGCGTCCCCGGTGTCGGCGAGGTGCTCCTGGTTCAGGTCGCGCAAGGCATCGAGCGCGGCCCGCTGCCGGTCCTTGGTGACGGCGGGTGGATCCGACAAATATAAGATCGGGTCGCCAGAGCCTCGGAACATCACGCCCTGGTAAGTGGAGGGCAGGAAGCCGCTCGAGAAATTCGACGCTCCGCCGCTGGTGCCGACGCCGGAGCTGAGCACGACGAAGCCGGGGAGGTTCTCGGACTCGCTGCCCAGTCCATAGATGGTCCATGCGCCAAAGGTGGGTCGGCCGAACTGGGTGGTGCCCGTCATCAGCAGCAACTGGCCGGGATGATGATTGAACGCCTCGGTGTTCATCGACCGCACCAAGCAGATATCGTCGGCGCAGGACGCGATGTTGGGGATGAAGTCGGAAAGCTCCATGCCGCACTTACCGTAGCGTTCGAATTTCCGCGGGCTGGCGAGCACGGCGGCTGAAGGTTTGATGAACGCGAGCTTCAGCTGTTTGGTCAGCGACTCCGGAAGCGGCTGGCCGTGCATTTTTTCGAGTTCGGGCTTGGGATCAAAAAGATCGAGCTGGCTCGGCGCGCCTTCCATGAAGAGGAAGATGACGTTCTTCGCCTTGCCGGGGAAGTGGGGCTTTCTTGGCGCGAGGGGATCCGTGCGGGACGCAGCTTGGCCGTCGGTGGCCAGCAGGTGCGCCAGAGCAGCCGTTTCCAGTCCGAGACCGCAGGTGCGGAAAAACGAGCGTCGCGATTGTATACGCGCGAATTCGCGAAGGTCCATGGCTACTCCCGTGTGATGAATTCGTCCAGGTTGAGCAGGACGCGGCTGACCGCGACCCAGGCCGCACGTTGCTCGGCGTTCAGGCCAGCGACTTCGATGGGCAGCATCGCCGCGGTAGATTTCGAGTCTCCACGAAACGCGGTGGCCTCCGCGTCGAGATAACGCAGGAGCCTCTCGCGTTCGCGCGGCGCCGGCGGACGTCCGATGGCAAGCTCGAAGGCGTAGTCCAGCTTGTTCGAGAGCTCGCCTGGCGCTTCGTTCAACACCCGCACAGCGAGCGATTGCGCCGCCTCAAAGAATGCCGGGTCGTTCAGCAGATTCAGCGATTGGAGCGGCGTGTCAGACCGCCTGCGGCGGGAGCAGGTCACGTTGGAATCAGGGGCATCGAAATTGCTTAGCAGCGGATACGGAGTGGTGCGCTGATAGTGAATGTACAGTCCGCGGCGGTACCGGTCCATGCCCTTGCTCTCGGCCCATTTCACGCTGCCGGCATAAGCCAACTCCGCTACACCCGCGGGTTGCGGCGGACGTACGCTCCTGCCGCCCACCTCGGGATTCAGCAGTCCCGCCGCGGACAGCGCCGCATCGCGAACCAACTCAGCAGGCAGGCGCAGGCGCGACTGACGGGCCAACAACCGGTTCTCCGGATCGCGCGACTCCAATTCCTTGCGCTGATGCGAGGATTGACGGTACACCGCCGATGTCACGATCAAGCGATGCATCTGCTTCATGCTCCAGCCCCGTTCCATGAATTCGGCGGCGAGCCAGTCCAGCAGCTCGGGGTGGGAGGGCGCCTCGCCCTGGGTGCCGAAATCTTCGGACGTGCGGACCAGGCCGATGCCGAAAAACTCCTGCCACATCCGGTTCACAGCCACTCGCGCGGTGAGGGGATTCGAGCGCGACACCATCCAGCGCGCCAAGGCGAGACGATCGCGCTTCGGCCCGGGAAGAGCGGGCAACACCGCCGGCGTATTCGGCTCCACTACGTCGCCCGTATTCTTGTAATCGCCGCCGAGGTGTATGCGGCTGGGCGGTATGGAAGGGTCCAACTCCATGACCGGAGCTTGTGTGTACTGCGGCAGGGTAGCGTTGAGCGCCGCCAGTTTTTCCTTGGCAGCCTTCATCGATTCGGACAGCGCCTTGTCCTTGCTGAAGTCGGGACCGATGCGATCGATGAAGTAATCGATGAGCCGGTCCTGTTCGTGCTGCGAACGGTGAGTTTGATCCGTCGTCAGAATCTTGCGCTCGCCGTCGAAACCCGCGCGGAACTCAGTCAGCCAGAAGTCCCACTCCAGATCCTTCCCCTGATGCTGGAAGGCTTCGCGCAACCGCGCCTCCCAGCGTTGCTCGAGTTCCGGTAGCTTGTATTCGCCGTAGATCTGGTCGCGCTTGGCGCGATACTCGGGTAAGGCCTGCAGATATGAGCCGGCCTCGCCCGGAAGGGGCGCATCGATGTTCTGCTCCTCCGCATTCTCGAAGAAGGCGAACATCGAGTAATAATCCTTGTGGCTGATGGGATCGAACTTGTGATTGTGGCATTGCGCGCAGCCGACGGTGAGGCCCAGCCAAGTCGTACTGACCGTGTTCGTGCGATTGACGATTTGCTCGAACCGCGTTTCCGCGCGATCGACGCCGGCTTCGCGATTAGTCAAAGTGTTCCGGAGAAAGCCGGTGGCGACTCGCTGTTCGGTAGTGGCATTCGGAAGCAGATCGCCGGCCAGTTGCTGGATGGTGAACTCGTCGAACGGCATGTCCCGGTTCAGGGCGTCGATTACCCACTGACGATAGCGCCAGGCCCAGGGCCGTGAGCGATCCTTCTCGTAGCCGTCGCTGTCGGCGTAATGCGCAAGATCCAGCCAGTGCCGGGCCCACTTTTCGCCATAATGCGGCGAGGCCAGCAATCGATCCACGGCGCGGTCATATGCATCCGTTCGGTTGTCGCCCAGAAAAACGGCGATCTCCTCGGGAGTGGGTGGCAGGCCCGTAAGATCGAGAGAGAGGCGTCGAAGCAGTGTCCGGCGGCCGGCTTCGGGAGAGGGCTGAATGTTCTCGGATTCGAGGCGGGCGAGCACGAACGCATCGATCGGATTGCGCACCCAGGCTCGTGCGCGAACCTCGGGAGCGACAGGCCGGTGGACGGGTTGAAAGCTCCAATGAGTGGCGGGCGACGCTTTCGTCGAGGCCGCGGGCCACTTGGCGCCGTCGTCGATCCACGCCCGCAAGTTGGCGATTTCCGTCCCGGTCAGCGGCGCGCCCGCGGGCGGCATCGCGAAGCCCTTCTTAGTGCTGGTGATGCGAGCGATGAGCTTACTGGCAGCGCTATTCCCAGGCTGGATGGCCTTCATGGCCGCGTCGCGCTGGTCCAGGCGCAGACCGTTCATCTGCTGCTGCGGCCCATGACAACCCGAGCATCGTTTGGCGAAGATCGGCTGGATGTCGCGTTCAAAATCGGCTGGCGCGCCGCAGGCCAGAGCAGCGGCGAACAGGGCCAGGGGCAGCAGGCGCATGGATTTACTTCAGTGTAAGACATCGGACCGGCCGCTTGGGTGAATTCGGACGGGATGCCGCCGACAGCTCCGTTCATTCACGGACAAACGTCTGTTGGATCCAGCGCAATGCTCCCGCCCGGTCGTGCAAGATGCCGTCCAATTGCGCGTCTTCCACGGCTTGCAGGATCTCGGCAAAGAGCGGTCCTGGACGGTACCCCTGGGCAATCAGCTCATTACCGGTGATCAGGCGAGGCGGCTTTAGTTGCGCCGGCGGAAGCTCGTGCAGCTTTTCGGATACGAACTCGTAAGTTGCGAGATTTTTGTTGCTGTTCTCGCAATCCAGACGATGCAGTTCCAGGTGCTCGGCAAAACGCGGCAGCCGCAGGAACCGCTTCAATGTGCTGTCCTTCATCCGCGGCACATCCGCGAATCGCATGTGATTCGCGATCAACGCCAGAACCTGCTCGCAATCCGCGTTGCTGAAGCGAAGGCGTTGCATGATCTCTTTCGCAATCTTGATCCCCAGTTCCACGTGACCATCGAATCGGATCCGGTCCGGCGCGCGCCGGAAGGTACCGGGCTTTCCTACGTCGTGCAACAAGACGCCCCAGGCGAGCGCAGCCGTCGGAACTCGCAAGCTCTCCAACATCATTAGAGTGTGCGTCCAGACATCGCCCTCGGGGTGGAACTCCGGGGGCTGCTCGACACCCTTCATTGCCGCTATCTCGGGCAGAACGTCGCCCAGGAGGCGGCTTTCGTCGAGTAACTCGAACCCTCTCCGCGCGCCGCCCTCGGTCAGGATGCGCGTTAATTCGTCACGAATTCGTTCGGCGGAAACGCGAGTGATGAGACCGTGCAAACGCTGGATGGCAGACATCGTCCCGCGCTCGATGGGAAACGCGAAGCGGGCCGCGAAGCGTACAGCGCGTAGCATCCGAAGGTGGTCCTCGCGGAAACGCCGCTCCGGGTCGCCAATCGCTCGAATGACACCGAGTTCCAGGTCCTGGCGCCCGTTCACATGATCGATAACGCGCTGCGAATCTGGCTCCATGAGCAGCGCATTGATGGTGAAATCGCGACGCAGTACGTCCTTGCGCGGATCTGTTTCAAAGATCACCTGGTCCGGATGCCGTCCGTCCATGTACTGGTGATCGCTTCGAAAAGTCGCCACCTCCACCTGCGCTTCATCGCCGCGGACAAGTACCACCCCGAAGTGGGCTCCCACCCGGTTCGCGCTCGGATAAAGCGCCAGCACCTGCTCCGGACTAGCATCGGTGGCGATGTCGTAATCCTTGGGTTCACGACCGAGCAACACATCGCGAACGCAGCCGCCGACCAGATATGCCTGGAAGCCTGCGGATTTCAGTGCTGCTGAAACTCGCCGCGCCAATTGAGCCGCAGTGGTTTCCATCATGCTTCTGATCGTAGAATAGGCGTGGGGCAGAATGTCCCGCTAGAATGTCCTCCATAGCCGGCACTTCGGGACCCACCGACCGAACGGGTACCTCTCAGAAAATTGTAGTCGCCACCACCGTCGCACTCGCCTTCATCAGCTTCTGGCGCGGCGCGGCTATCGTCCTCAGCGATCTCGCCTCCTCCGCCTTTTATGCGGGTGGCATCGCCGAACAAGCCATCGGGAAATCGGCGCCATGGTTCGTTTTGGGCGTCATGTTGTTCAGTTTCGCGGTACGGAGCGTGTACATGGAGAGTTGCGGCATGTTTGTCCGCGGCGGCGTGTACGTCGTAGTGCGCGACAGCATGGGGCCATTCATGGCTCGCCTGTCCGTATCGGCGCTTGTATTTGATTACATCCTTACCGGACCGATCAGTATTGTTACGGCGGGACAGTATCTCGGCCGGCTGTTGAACGAAATCAGCGAATTGGCGCACCAGAAATACTCGGTGAATCCGAACTACTTCGCGGCGGTGTTTGGCGTCATCTTCACGCTGTATTTTTGGTGGACGAACCAGAAGGGCATCCACGAGTCGAGCGGTAAGGCGTTACGGATCATGCAACTCACGACTGTTATGGCAGTTGTTTTGATCGTCTGGTGCCCACTGACGCTGCTCATCGAGGGTCCGAAATCATCACCCTTGCCGCCGATACCTTCCAACATTCATTTCAGCAAGGAAGCGCTCGGCTGGCTCAAAGATACCATTTGGATTCAGATACCGGCAATCGCGATGGTGGTGGCCTTCGGCCATGCGCTGCTGTCCATGAGCGGATTCGAGACGTTGGCTCAGGTGTACCGTGAGATCGCCTATCCAAAGCTCAAAAACCTCAGGATCACGGCCAATATCGTCTGTTGGTATGCTGTGATCTTCACAGGTTTGACGACCGTCTTTGCGGGATACATCATCCCCGATCACCTCCGCAAAGACTACGTCGACAACCTGCTCGGCGGGTTGGCAATGAACCTGACAGGGCCATACTTGCTAAGGCTTGTCTTCCATATGTTCGTCGTTGTGGTGGGCGTGTTTATTCTGTCCGGCGCGGTGAACACAGCCATCATCGGGGCCAACGGGATTCTCAATCGGGTTGCCGAGGACGGGGTTCTGCTGGACTGGTTCCGTAAACCGCACAAGCGGTATGGCACCACCTTCCGCATCATCAATTGGGTAGTCGGACTTCAGATTGCAACGATCATAGCTAGCCGTGGAAACATGTACTTACTCGGTGAGGCTTATGCGTTCGGTGTGGTTTGGAGTTTCTTCATGAAGTCGCTTGGCGTGCTGGCGCTCCGCTTCCAGAGGCACGATCAGGAATACAAATTCCCACTTAATCTCCGCGTGGCGGGTATCGAACTGCCCATCGGACTGGGTGTTACCACGTTAGTGCTTGGCTTCGTCGCCGTGGCGAACCTCTTTACGAAACAGATCGCCACGATCTATGGCATTGCTTTCACCGTTGGATTATTCCTGGTGTTCACGATTTCCGAGCGCGTTAATGCACACATGCGCGCGCATGCCAAGCCGCTCGAAGAATTCAATCTGGACCATCAGCCGCGGGTGAATTCCAACAGCCTTCACGCCCGCCCCGGGTCGGTCCTGGTCGCCGTTCGCGACTACCACAACATGGGCCATCTCAAGCGCGTGTTGGACAAGACCAATATGCGGCGCCATGACATCGTGGTGATGACCGTTCGCCCTATTTCGACGGGCGCTGGGGAGTACGATCTATCCGAGGACCAGATCTTCACGGACTACGAGAAGGAGCTTTTCAGCCACGTCGTGGAACTCGCCGAAAAGCAAGGCAAGACCGTGGAACTGTTGGTGGTGCCGGCAGTCGATCCCTTTGATGCCGTGGTGCAAACGGCCGCGAGCCTGCGCGCCTCCCGACTGGTGACGGGTGTGTCGGCCAGGATGCCGTCCGAGGAATTGGCGCGGCGGATTGGGCTCGCGTGGGAGAAGCTGCCAGAGCCGCGCCATCCCTTCTCGCTCGAGATCATCCGGCCGGATCGCCACTCGATGTTCGTCAATCTCGGCCCGCATCCACCCAGGTTGTGGCCGGAGGATGTGGACCGTTTACACGAGCTTTGGCTCAAGCTCAGCGAAGACGAAACAGTAGGTTCAAAACTTCACCACCGCGATGTGGTGGGAGTGGCGCTGCGACGGTTGGAGCGCGATCTTGCTGGACGGCCGACGGACATATTGGACGAGTTAAAACGCCAGATGCCGGCAGATGGCCCCCCTACTTCCGAGGCGTCTTCAGAGCCGTCTTCGGAGCCTTCTTCTGTGCCTTAGCCGGAGCGGGAATTGGAGGTTCACGCTCCGTCGCCACCGTCTCGTCGGTTTCTAACTCCTCGGCTGTGGCTTGTTCTTCGGCAGCTTCTTCCACCAGCAGCTCCCCGATACCCGGATCATCCGCGCCGGGTTGAGCCGGCGCCGCTGCCCCACTAGCTAAAGCCGCGGCGAGCAGCTCTGCCTTTTTCAGCTCCTTCTTCGAGGGTGGAACCTCTTCATGCCGGTAGTCATGATCGTGGTAGCAGGTCCTGCAACGGACCTTCGCGGCGGCGGCATTCACGATAGAAACGATGGAATGATTGGTCACGCGCCGGCACTTGATGCAGTAGTCGTCGATGACATCGCCTAACCGAAGCTCAGACATACACACTCCGTGTGAACTCTCGTGAGTATAGCGGATTTTGACGCTCTTGAAGAACCACGGCTCTATGCGGGTCTGGCGCCACAGGATCGCCGGATGACGAGCGAGCAATCGAGCAGAACGTCCCGCGCTGCCATCTTCGGCCGCTGTAAACGTTCCAGCATAACACGCAAAGCGGTTTCCCCAATGTCACGGCAGGGCTGATGAACGGTGGTGAGGGGCACCGGCAGCAGACTCGCGTAATTCACGTCATCAATCCCCACAATCCGGACGTCGTCAGGGATCCGGATGCGGCGCTCCAGGAGAGCATGCATCAAGTGACCGGCTATACGATCGTTGGCGCACACGAAAGCCTCACACTCCAATGCAGTCTCCGGAAGCTCGGGGCTGGAATCATGCCGCAGGAGTAAAACCCGCTTCGCCGTCTTTCCTTCAATCGCCTCGGAATAACCGGCGATGCGCGACTTCACGGTGGTCGCCTGATTTTCATAGGCTACGAATCCAATACGCCCAACACCGAGTTGCAACAAATGCCCGGTAGCTAGAAACCCCGCCCGGTGGTTGTCGATTCCTACTAAGTCGCAGCGGTTACGGGCCGGTTCGTCTTCTGGCCGGCGATCCAACAGCACCACAGGAATCCCGGCATCCTTGAGGAGCTTCAATACACGGCGGTTGATCTCGGAACTGTGGACGCTTAGTTCCAAGGGGGCGAAAAACACCCCGGAGACCTCTCGCGCAATACATTGGCGGCACAGGTGGATGGCCTGGTCTTCCTTGCTCGACTCCCGGGCACCCGCGTGAGGCCACAATAACCCGTGCCCGTCTGGACCCGGCGAGGCGGCAATACCCTGGCAAATCGGCTCGAAAATCTCAGTCTCGCCGAGATTGGGAATCACAAGGCCGAACAGCAAAGCCCGGTGCGAGTGGCCCGCAAGATTCGCGACGTAGGTTCCGGAACCCGCGATTCGATCCACCAATCCCCTCTCCTGAAGCTCGCGCACCGCGTGGCCCACCGTGATGCGCGATGCGCCAAAGCGTTTAACCAGCGCCGCTTCGCTTGGGAATTTTTGACCCGGCTGGTAACGGTGCGCCTTGATGTCTCGGGCCAAGGCGTCTGAAATTGTCCGATACAGGGGAACGCGCTGCGACATGGCTTGACCTGTTATATCAACTTTACGATTTGTTTATCAACCTGTTATACTCAGGATGCATCCTATAGTTGACGGCCCCGTCGCTCCCATCCGCCGAGTAGCCTCCCGGTAACATTCGCGAACAAAAAGGAGTATCCAATGAATAATGTACGAGGAGCTTCAAAACAATTTCTTCTGTTTAGTGACTTCGACCAAACGCTCAGTTTTCACGACTCGGGCCTGGTGCTCAGTCAAATGCTGGGGATGTCCGACTTTCAAGAACGGGTGGCGGGGCTTGCTGAAATCCACCTGGTGCAGCAGGGCGGCGAACTCGCATATCTGCTGCTTCACGACCCTGAATTTCGGCGCGTGCGTAAAGAGCACTTGATCGAAGTCGGAAAACGCGTAAGGCTGAAGGCCAACATCGCGCTGCTCTCGAGGTTGCTCGAGAACCTGGACGGCCACCATTTCTCGTTCTACGTCGTTTCGGCGGCGCCGGAAGAGGTGATTCAATCGGCCCTTGAAGGGTTGGTGGATCCCGAGCACATTTTCGGCACTCGCTTTCGATACAACTCTGTATCCGGAGAGATCGAATCCATCGTCCGGCTGCCGGCCGGTTACGGCAAGGTGGCGGTGGTGGACGAACTTCGGGGCGGGCTGCCGATCGGCCACGATCATCTGGTGTACGTGGGCGATGGAAGCTCGGATCTGCACGTCATGCTGCACGTGAACCGGTTGAAGGGGCTGACGATCGCCGTATCGGAAAACAAGTACCTGACGCAAGTTGCGGCTCGGACGGTGTTGAGCGATGACGCACTGAGCGTGCTGGTGCCGATCCTCGAAGGGGTGCTGGGCTGGGACAGCACGAAGATCCGCCTGTTTTTCGAGTCTCATGGGTTCGCGTTGACCGTATGGGACAAAGTACGGACGGATACGATCACCCTTTGTCCGACAGCGCCGGCGACGGAGACGGTTCAGTGACACAACTCCTGGAGCGTAAAGAGACTTCCTTAGCGGGCGCGGTGCACGAAGCACCCGCCCGCAACGGGCAATTGCGCCGCGCCTTTTGGGGCGTGCTGGTTTCATTTTTAGTTCACGGACTGGTGGTATCGACGTGGGTATCGCGGATTGCCACCGTGAAGACCACCCTTCATCTCGGGGACGGCGCATTAGGTCTGGCCCTGCTGGGAACGGCCGTGGGGTCAGTGACGGCGATTCCGATATGCGGCATGTTGGTGATGAGGTACGGTAGCAGACGTACAGCTACCTGGACGAGCATCGGATTCTGCCTTGCGTTGGTGTTACCAGCGTTAGCTTGGAATGCCGGAACATTGTTTTCGGCACTGCTGGTCTACGGCGCTATGGCGGGCGCGAACGATGTCGCCATGAACGCGCAGGCAGTAGGAACCGAGAAACTGCTGGGTACGCCGACCATATCGCGGTTCCATGCGATGTTCAGCCTGGGCGGCATTCTTGGGGCCACGGCCGGCGGCCTCATTGCAGGCCGCGGCATCGCGCCTGTGTGGCATCTGACCGCCGGCGCTGCGATTTTTCTCGTATTCGCCGCTGTGATGCCCCGCCTCACTGTGGAGACCGGCGGTGGTACAGAAAAGGAGTCTCGCCCGCGCCTAAGTTCACTGCCTGTCGCGCTGGTGGCTTTGAGTGCCATCGGCTTCTGCATTTTCTTGTCGGAGGGTGCGATCGCAGATTGGACGGCGGTGTATCTCAAACAGATTCTGGGCGCGAGCGACGGACTTGCCGCTGGAGGCTATGCGGTGTTTTCGGCTACCATGGCCGTCTTTCGGTTCTGCGGCGATGCCATCACGATGCGGGTGGGCCGAGCGTGGAGCATCCGGTTGGGGGGACTGGTTGCCGCGTCCGGATTGATCCTGGTGGTCGCGGCCGCGTCGCCCTACCTGGCGATGCTGGGCTTCGCGATTGCCGGCGCAGGATTTTCGTCGATCATTCCTCTGGTATTTGCGGCGGGCGGCCGGATTCCTTCCGTTAGCGAAGGAGCGGGGGTCGCTACGGTGAGTGGGCTGGGATACGTGGGATTTCTCGTCGGTCCCCCGGCGATCGGCTTCATCTCAGAACTGACATCGCTTCGCGGCGGTCTATTTCTGCTGGTCTTGTTGAGTGCTGGCGCGGTGCTGCTGGTGAGCGTCATCGAACGCAACGGGCAAGGCACGAATCCGCTGATAGAATGAGGCCCAATGCACCGACCGCTTAAGTGTTCCGCGCCTCAATCTCGGCTTGCGTCAACAGCTGATCAAGTTCAGCACGGCGGAACAGCTTTCCTCTACTGACAACGGCCCGGATCCTTCGTGTGTTACGAATATCCGATAAGGGAGCTGCCTTGAGAAAGCCAAGGTCGGCCAAGTTGCCGGCCTTCACTGCTCCGCGGTAAGTTTGTCCGAGAACACCCCCGGGACTCGCAGTGGCCGAACGTAGAGCGTCCATTGGACTTAATCCAGCCGCGACCAGCAATTCCAGCTCTGCGCGAAACGGGGTGGCGGAATCCTGAAAATCTCGCGCCTGTCGAGAGACTGAGTCCGAAGTGAGAAAACTCCCGGTAACTGGGCCGGGCCAGTAATTCGGCGGTGATCCTCTTACATCATGCCGACACATACTTGTCCCTCGGATCTGGCTGGTGGTCGCCCAGATGAATCGCCGACTTCGTTGCAATCAGCGTCGGCGTAAACCATGTCTTGTTCTTGGCGAAGAGGTCGAAGAGAGCAGGCGCTTTTTCTCTCTTGAAACGAATCAAGGCTTCCGCCATGTCGCCGGGAGCCACGCCCTCAGACGCAAATCGATCAATGATGCCGCCACGTGCTCAACCGTATCGCTCACGGCAACTTAAAAGTCGTTGAACTGTTTGCCGTTTAGAATGGGGCCGCGCGATAGATCCTGGGCCCGGCTCGGATGCCCTTGGCGGTCTCGGTGCGCCATTCGTCCAACTCTCTGAGCGTGCCGCCCATGTCACGGATGGACGTCACACCATTGGCCAGCAAAACCGGTAGAGCACTCGCCTTGAAGTAGCTGAGATGAGCGTGGGCGTCCCCACAACCCTGGAATTAGAAATTGGCGCGCGGAAATCACCATTGTGTTCGGGGGGAGCAGAACTGAGTTCGCCTCAGCGATTTCCTCGATCCGCTCTCCCTGCAGCAGAACGGTGTGATCCCACAACAGGACTCCCGTGCGGTCAATGACGCTGACGCGAGTAAACGCTAAATGGGCAGATGCCGCGGGGACTGGAGCGTTAGATCCCAGCGAAGCTATACCGGATGAGGATCTGAGCAGCACGTCGCGTCGGCTAATCGCTCGTCGTCCATTCTCGCATCGGCTGCACCGCCCGAGTGACCAACTCGCCGTCGATTTCCGGTGGTACGTCGTTCTTATTGAGCCAAGGAGCTCACAATCACCGCGACCGCTCAGTTGTAAGCAAATCGCGTAAAAGGCTTCGAGCGTAGTCAGTTGCGCTGAAATAAGCTATCGAACGGGGTATCGACGTCAACATCCCAGGGCGCAACCTGGTAATCAAAGCAGAGCCGGGCCGCTTCGATCCGCTCCTCCACCCAGTCGAGGGGAAGGCCGAGGATGCTGGCGATCTCTTCGCACGAATAGCCCTGCTTCGTGGCGAGATATAACTTCGAGGCGAATAAACGAGGCATGCGTGCTGTAAAGCACTCGCATTGCCATGCGCGGCAGCTTCTCTTTGGAGTCCATATCTTCTTAATTGCAGGGCACTTGAGAGGTTCCCAGCTAAGAAGGGCCGTCGTAGCCGGGATCACACGGACGGCGAGATGCTCCGTTACGAGACGCGGACGCTAGTTCGGCTACCAAAATGGAACAGGCCCGTGCGCGTCACGTTATCGACGACAAACTACTTCTTCAAATCTTCGGGAAAGACGGCATACCCTTCGGGTGGTGGAAACAGCGAGTTCACCAACTGAAGACGCCTTCGCAGGAAACGGCTGGGCAACTGGCGAGGGCCGGTCTCGACATCGATATCGCAGCAGATGCCGTGAAGGTAGAGGGTCAGCGTGTCGATAAAAGCCTGACGCGCGTACTCGCGGAACAACTTGGTCTCTTTGCGCGTGATGCCTTGCCGGCGAAGTACGGCCTGCTTGAGCTGCCAGCTATCCTCATCTACCTCGCCATGAACATCGGACGCGAGCTCTTCTCGGAGCAGACCGGCGAAGCTCGAGATTTCATCGTCCGCGCAGCGGTCGACTACGAGAGTGGCCAGCACGCGATAGAACCGGTAGTGGTATTCGGCCACCTCCTGGTCCTTCAAGGCGAACACCAGAACCTCTTCATCCCCAACATGCAATTGCGTGTTCCAGGACAGGCGGCTCTCCGGAGGCTTCTCGATGGAAACGAAGTCGCTATTCTTGCCGCTCACCTTCTCTTTGCCGTTCGCCCGCTCCAGGTACGGCACCAGCAGAATCGAGATTTTCGGCAGGCGGGCCGCTACAGCGGGAGGCAGAGCCGCGACGGGTTCCTGGAGGTACTCCTTCACGTCATCGTCAGTGAGGGGTACCGAGGCACAGAAGTAAGAGAACATGCTGCTGAGCGGGATCATCTCTCCGCGGAATCGCTCAGCGAACTGTCCCACGCTCAATTTAGAAAGGTCGGTTTGTGCGGCCATCGGTAAGGGTGAATGCCAGCTTTGACACCAGTGTAACAGAGCTTTGTTCACAATAACCCTATATGAGGGCCCCATTGATACACTAAGTGATAGTGGCGCTTAGGGTTTTAGTTTCGGCAGGGGAGGCTTCCGGCGATCTCTACGCCTCCGCCCTGGTGGCACGATTGCGCGCCGAGCAGCCTGGAGCCGAATTCTTCGGCTGCGCGGGACCACGCATGCGGGCCGAGGGCGTCGAGCCCATCATCGAGTCCGAGACCCTGTCCGTGGTGGGCCTCGTAGAGGTTCTGGCCCATATCCCGCGCATTTACGTGGGGTTCCGGAAACTGATCCGGGCGGCCCGCGAGCGGCGCCCCGACATTGCAATTCTGACGGACAGCCCGGATTTTCACCTTCGTGTTGCGCCGAAACTTCATCGCGCCGGGATTCCAGTCATCTATCTGGTTGCACCACAGGTATGGGCCTGGCGTCCGGGCCGAATCCGGATACTCAAGGAAACCATTCGCCACCTTCTCTGCATCTTTCCATTCGAGGAGAAGTTCTTTCAAGAACATGGAGTACCAGCCACCTATATTGGCCATCCACTGGCCCGGATGGTACGACCCTCAATGACGAAATCCGAATTCCTGCAGCGGCTGGGGATCTCGTCCGACGGACCTTTGATAGCGCTGCTTCCGGGAAGCCGCCCGGGGGAAATCGCTCGCCATATGGATTCACTGACGCGAGCGGTGAGGCTAATTCGCCAACTGCGTCCGGACTGCACCTTTGTTACCGGCACGCCGCCCGGACTTTCCAAATCGGTTCGCGCCCCATCTTTTTCGGAACGGTTTCAGCGGGAGTCCATCCAAATAATCGAGGGCTACACCTGGGATCTTCTCGCCCATGCGGATTTAGCACTGGCTGCCAGCGGTACGGTGACGGTTGAGGCAGCTTTGCTGGGAACGCCGATGGTAACGTTCTACCGGGTTAGCCCTGTAAGCTGGATGATCGGCCGGTGGCTGGTCCGGGCGCCTTTTCTCTCCATGGTTAATCTGGTTGCGGGACGCGAGGTGGTTCCGGAACTTATACAAGGGCGTATGCAGCCGGAACGCCTCGCCGCGGAAGCTTTGCGCGCGCTGGAGCCTGCTGTTGCATCTGGCCAGAGAACTCACCTTCGAGAGGTCCGCAGTATTTTAAGCGTTGCCGAACACCCGATGGACCGGGCGGCTAGTGTGATCAGCAAAGTTCTAGATAAGGAAAATGTGAATGTCAGGTAAGGGTACGATCGGGGGCGCACTGCTCGTAGGGGCGGCCTTCTTTACGTTGATGGGCGCCGCCCCGGTTACCGGCCAGACGGATAGGAAAACGCCCAGGATCGACATCGAGCAGTACACGATCGAAGCCGAGGTGAATCCGCGCACGCAATCGCTGGCGGCCAACGTTCAGGTGAAGTTCGCCGCTGTAGACGACCAGGTGACTACGGCCAACTTCGAACTGAACAATGCGCTGAATCTCTCGCGTGTCGTAGACGAGGCAGGACGGCAGATCCCCGCGTCTCGCAATCAGGAGGACTTCAGCGTCCGGCTGAACTTCCCGGCCCCAATCGCGAAAGGCAAACAGTCCACGTTGACATTCACCTACGATGGACACTTGACCGGCGCCGAGGACTCGCCGGTGTTCGGCATCAAGTTCGCCGCCCTGCACGACGACTTTGGCTATCTGATGTACCCGGCGCGCTGGTTTCCCGTGAACGACTACACGACAGACCGGTTCGCAGCCGATATGCGGATCACCGTCCCAGCGGGTTATCGCGTCATTGCGGCCGGACAGGAGCGCTCCGACCGGGTGGGAAACGACAAGGTGGTTTACACCTTTCACTTCACGCAGCGCTCGTTCCCGGGAAGCATAGCGGTGGTGCAAGGCGAGCCGGTGAAGATCACGTCATCGGGCGTTACCACCAGTCTTTTTCTCCGCGACTCGAAGGCCATGGCGCAGGTGTATGGTGACGAGATCGGAAAGGTGATGACGTATTTCACCAGCACTTTCGGATTGCCGCCACAGGCGAATCTTACTGTAGTGGAAACGGAACCGGGTACGCCGAACGGCTACGCCGCGCCCGGCATCGTGTTCCTGGCGCCGAAGGCGATCGGCAAGACGGCCAATGCGAAATTGCTGGCGAATCAAGTTTCGCGGCAATGGTGGGGCATGTTGGTGTCGCCCTCCACCCGCAACCACATGTGGATCGAAAATGGGTTGGCGCGGTATTCGGAGGTCCTGTATCTGGAGCAGGCGAATGGTCCGTCGTCGGTCGAGGCCGATTTGCGCGATACCTACGTCGAGGCTTTGACCGTGGACAATCCGCCGCTGATTCAGGACAGCCGCCTGGAGGATTACTCGCCGGAGTTTTGGGCGTCCACCGCAGCCAAGGGTGCAGCAGTATTTAATATGCTTCGCGCGGTGATCGGCGATCAGAACTTCATGAAGCTGCTGAAGGCCATCCCCGACCAGTACAGTTGGAAGTCCATTAGTACGGAGGATGTACGCAAGCTGGCGGAGCAGGTGTCGGGTCAGAACTTACAAGGTTTCTTCGTACAGTGGATCGAGTCGAGCGGCGCACCCGAGTTCAAGATGGAGTATACGGTGTTCCGCACCCAGAAAGGGTTCCGCGTGATGGGCAAGATTGCGCAGGACCTGGATACGTTCCGGATGCCGGTGGATTTGAAGATCGAAACCGAAGGTAATCCGGAAGAGAAGCGCGTGGAAGTGGTGGGCACTTCGTCGGAGTTCGTGATCGACACGTTCGGAAAGCCGAAATCGGTGATTATCGATCCCAATGGACGCGTGCTGCGCTATAGCCCAAAGATGCGTGTTGCCGTGGCGATCCGCCGCGGTGAGCAATTCGCGGAGGTGGGTGAGTTCAGCGAGTCATTGAAGGAATATCAGAAGGCGCTGGACGTCAACAGAAACAGTTCGCTCGCGCATTATCGAGTAGGGGAGCTGTTCTTCCTGCAGAATAACTTCCAGTCGGCCGCGAATGAGTTCCGCGAGTCGTTGAGCGGCGATGAGGAGCCGAAATGGATCGTGGTGTGGGCTCATATTCACCTGGGTTGGATATTTGACATTAGCGGCCAGCGCGAGCGCGCGGTGAATGAGTACAAGCAGGCAATGCGCACGAAGGACAATACGCAGGGAGCGCTCGAAGAGGCTGGCAAGTACATCGAGAAGCCGTACGAACGCAAACGGACGAATCAGTAGTAGCCCTTCAGCTCCGGCCTGCTATCGAGACACTTCCCTCTCGCAGCGTCGATCAGGTATCGTATCCATAGCGGCAGTGCGACTGATTCAGCTGCCGCGGGCAGACGTGAATTACCGTCCCAAGTCATGAGCAGACGACGGAAAGCCTGGTTAATCTGGACCGCCGCTGCTCTGGGCATATTCATCGCCGTTCTCTTCATCGCCGCCTTCATCCTTGGCAGACGTTTCCAGCCTCTCATCCGCGAGCAGGCGGTCAAGTATCTCAGCGATCGTTTTGACTCGGAGGTCGAAATCGCCGCTCTACGGATTCGAATGCCGAAGCTGTCACTTCCGGAACTGATTCTGAAGCGCGGGCGCGGTACGCGGGTCGCCGTCGAGGGCACTGGGGTCGCTCTGCGCCGGCACGGCTCCGCCAGCGTCGAGCCGCTATTCACAATGCGCAAATTCGAATTTGCGGTGGATCTTGGAACACTCACTGAGGATCGGAAGACAGTGGATGTGGTGAGGATTGACGGATTGCGGATCACCGTCCCGCCCCGAGACGAACGGCCCAAGAAGGGCGGTAGTGCGCCGGCTGGTTCGAGTGACGGCTCTAACACCAATGTACTGATCGAGAAGGTCTTCATCCGCGACGCGCAACTGGTCCTTCTTCCGAGAGACCGGACCAAAATACCGCTTAAGTTCAACATCGCGGAGCTGCACATGACCTCCGCGGGAATCAATGTGGCAATGAACTATGATGCGACCCTCACGATTCCCAAGCCCCCGGGCAACGTGCGGTGTAGCGGCAGTTTCGGACCGTGGCAGGCCGCCGATCCGGATACAACGCCGTTGCGAGGGAACTATAACTTCACACAAGCCGACCTGGGCGTGTTCACCGGAATTGCGGGCCATCTCCGTTCGATGGGGAGCTTCGATGGTACGCTCTCAGCGCTTCACGTCAACGGCCAAGCGTCGGTGCCCGATTTCCGTTTAAAGATCGCCGGCAACCCCGTCCCGCTCGAAACCCATTTCGATGCGCTGGTGGATGGTACCAATGGAGACACGGTGCTGAAGCCTGTAACGGCGAGGCTGGGGTCCACTGCTTTTACCACCTCGGGAACCGTCGTGAAGCACGAAGAACTCGGTCGGCGCTCGATCAGCCTGAAGGTGAACATGGCTAGCGGACAACTGCGAGACTTGCTGCTGTTGGCTATGAAGGGGAGCCCTTTCATGGAAGGCCGGATTATGCTGAGGACCGGAATCGAGATCCCCCCACTAACGGGCACAGTGCGCGAGAAGTTGCGACTCAACGGAAGTTTCGAAGTCCGCGACGGAAAATTTCTGCGTTCAAATATACAGGAGCAGATCGATCAACTGAGCCGCCGCGGGCAGGGTCAGCCGGAGAATAAGGAAATCGATGAGGTAGTTTCGCTCATGCGGGGCTCATACATTCTTGATGACGAGGTGCTGAGCTTCCGCTCGCTGACATTCGGCGTCCCTGGCGCCGCCGTCCATCTCGCTGGAAAAGTGAACCTGGGCAGCGATCAATTAGACCTTCACGGCGCAATTAAGCTGCAGGCCAAGGTTTCCCAAACCATGACTGGTTGGAAACGCTGGGCGCTGAAGCCAGTGGATCCATTCTTCTCCAAGAACGGCGCCGGCACGTTTCTTCGAGTTAAGGTGGAGGGCAGTTCGAAACACCCCAACTTCGGTTTGGACCGCGGGCGGAAGGACGCAGGCGAAGCGGCACGCCATCGCTGAATCCAGCCTGCCGTGCGTCGATGTGGCTTGGGGAGACACTCCCAGCGCGCATCGCGTCAGCGATGAACTAGCAGCAGACTACCGTTGTGCGGCGCTGCCGGTGCGGCCCATGATCGGCCACACGTCTACAATCTGGTCGCCCTTCGCGACGTAGTAGCGGTCGTAGGCGTGCGTGCTCATGTCGAGCGTCGTGCAGTAGAGTTCGACGCGATCGCCGAGCTTGAGTTCCCGGTCGCCCTGGTTCCACTTCAGCGTCCCGTACTCTGCGCCCTGAGTTCCCACCGTCACCCCCGGCATCCCCTTCACCTTGTCGGTTGGGCGCGCCATGGCCTTATTGCCGTAGTCGGTGATGGCTAAGTTGGGATGGCGCTGGCTGTCCACGGTGGTGAGCACCGTCAACGCACCCTTGAAATCGGAGTAAGTGGGCTCTCCGCTCTTGCTCCCGATAGCGAAGTAAGCAGTATCCATGAACACGTAGGAGCCGGCCTCGAGCTCAGTAAGCCCATTATCTTTGTCGATGTTGTAAGTGCCGGTGGATCCGCCGCTGACGATGTTGACCGGTAGTCCTGCCTTGCGGGTCAGCTCCAGAGTCTCGTTCACGCCGGCCAGATCGTCGGCGGACTGCTTGCGGCGCGCCTCAAAGCCGTGGGTATGGGAAGCGGCACCCGAATAGGCCATATAGCCCTCAAACTTCATGCGCTTGGAGGCATTCACCTTTTGGGCGAGAGCGAGTGCCGGCTCGCCATTCTCGATGCCTTGGCGCGTCAAGCCCGCAAACACCGATACCGCGACTTTGCAGTTCGCGTTGCTCGCAGCGGCGGCTTGTTCCACCCAGTCGACCACCATCGGATCATCGACAACGAACATGAACGTGGGGTCCCGTTTCGAGAGCGCGATGGCGCGGGCGATGTTGTTGGCGCTGGCCGGCTGCTTGGTCCAGAGCACGTGCTTGATGCCTGCCGCCCGACATCAGCTCAGCCTCGGCGATTGTGGCGCAAGTCAGACCGATAGCCCCGGCGGCAATCTGGCGTTTTCCCACATCCACGCTCTTGTGGATCTTTACGTGGGGGCGAACGTTGATGCCAACTTGCTTACTGTGGTCAGCCATCCATTTGACGTTCTGGTCGAAGAGGTCAAGGTCGACAACCATGCACGGCGTAGGCAGCACATCCTTGGTCATATCCCGGAAATCGCGGCGCGCGATGCGAGCCTCAAACTCGGTGTAGGGGAAAGGGGTGGAGCTGGATTTAGCGGCGCGGCTGCTGGCGGCGGCTAACAGCGCTCCGGCTCCCGTGGTCAAGAAGCGGCGGCGTGAGGTCACAAGAACTCCTTGGGTAAACTCGTTCATAATACGATAGCATTATTCCCAGCCCTGTACAGACCGGAATTGCACGGCTCCCAGGCCGCAAGCGTTCATCCACCTAATGCGAACAGGACGGCAGAGATGCGGCGGGACCGAGATCCTGAAAAAGTTTCGCGCCCAGCAGTTTCCCTGTCCCGACCCATCCCAGCCTAAATCGCTGCCCGGTGCTGGCGCACTCTTCGGATCCGGACCGAGCCCGTTTTGCACAGTGATGTTATCGCGGACTTCGTTTTCGTCCGGCGCGGGATCGATGCGGGGGTCCAATTGCGCCGTTGCCGCCGGAAGCGCAATTATGCCGATGCCTACGGTTTTGTTATCGAAGACTTGGTTTTTGTTACCACAACCGCCTTCGCTCAGATGGAATCCTCGCACCCTCTCTAATCGCACTCCGGTTTGAGAATAGTTCCGTACTTGAATGCGAAGCAACGTGAATCCTTGAATCGCGCTCTCGTCAACGACCAACTCGGTCGGCTACGAGCGATCTTCGGCGATCCCCGACTGGTTCAGCAGTTTGACGAATGGGCAGGCCGTCCGCCGACGTTTGCCCGCTACACAAGTCGCACGCCCTATGCCGGGACTGGTCTCGGAAAGCGCCGGGGAAAAAATCGGGAGGTTCGCGACGGGAAAAAGCTGGCTTCGTTCGAGAACTTCTACGTCGAGATCGAACGTCAAGCGTCTGGCCCGGCGTCCGAGGAGCAGGCGAAGGCCGCCACGCTGAAAAAGCAACTCCGTGATCGGGGCAAATGGCCTGCAAAGCCAGACCTGATGCAATGGTTCGGCGCCAAGAACAGCAATTGGCTGGATCGTAAGACGGGTCGAGTTTCTGCGGGCCGTTACCCTACCCGGCGATTCCGAGTTGATCACCCGTCACGAATTGCAAGAAGCGGCGCCCGATCTGCTGGTGACGAACTATTCCATGCTCGAATATATGCTCATGCGGCCGATCGAGCGGTCGATCTTCGACAGCACGCGCGCGTGGCTCGCCGCCAATCCGGATGAGAACTTTACCGTGGTGCTGGACGAAGCGCATCTTTACCGGGGCGCCGCCGGGTGCCGAAGTTGGATTACTGTTGCGACGCCTGCGGGATCGGCTTGGTATCGTCGCCGAACGCTTCCAGGTCATCTGCGCGACAGCCAGCTTCAGCGATCCCGAGTATGCGCGGGACTTCGGAGCACAACTGGCGGGTGTTCCGGCGGCGAGATTTGAAGCGATTACCGGGGATCTCGACCTCCGGCCCCATGCGGCGCCCGGCAGCAAGCGCGGATGCGTCAGATGCTCGCCGCAATAGATCTTGAGCAATTCTATTCGTCCTCGGAGGCCGACCGCCTCGCTGCGGTCGCTCCCCTTCTGGCGCACCGTGGCGTCGAAGGGGGCGCCGGACTGGAGAAGGATCTGTTCGAGGCGCTCAAAGCCTTCGCGCCGCTCGGACTTCACGGTCAATATGACTATGAAGTCGGCCCAGCCGGTGGCGAGCCTTGGCGCGGCGCTATTTCCCGATGCACCTCTGACTTGCCGACCGCGCCGTGACGACGCTTCTCGCGGTTGGGAGTGTCGCACGGGAGCGCCGGATGCGACCGGCCTTCTTCCCTGCCGCATCCATAATTTCTTTCGCGGATTGCCGGGCCTCTGGGTTTGCATGGATCCGCAATGCACCGAAGTCACCGAGAACGAGCGATCGGGCATATGCGGGCGGATGTACAGCCAGCCGCACGACGTTTGCGGCTGCGGCGCCCGCGTGCTCGAATTCCATACGTGCCGTAATTGCGGTGCCGGTTACGCAAGGGCCTACTCGGACGATATCGACACACCCAATGCGCTCTGGTCCGAACCCGGCCGTCGTCTTCGTATGTCCGGCGGCGAGACCGCACCTTTGCTGGACCTCGATCTCCTGCTCGAGGATCCGCGGCTAACGGACCTCGCCGAAGTGGCCGACTATGACCTCGAAACGGGTCGTCTCAACCCGCCGTCGCTCGGGCCACGAACCCGATCGGTCCACATCAGGAAGGACCGGATTACTCCGGCCGTCGATGATGACGGTGAAGTCGATGCACAGTTCGAAACCGGGGCCAGTTTACGCCGTGCGCCGTGTGTGGCGAAGCGGCGGCGTACGGCCGGACGTCAGTCCAGGATCATCAAACCAAGGGCGATCAGCCGTTTCAGGCGCTCGTTTCCCGTCAAATCCAGTTCAGCCGCCGGGGCCGCAGAAAGCGACCAACTTTGCGCCGCTGCGAGGCCGCAAGGTCCTGGTTTTTTCGATTCCCGGCAGGTCGCCGCCGCCTTGCTCCCAACCTGCAGATGTACTCGGTGCGCGATGCTCTCCGCGCACTGATCGTCTGGGGATACGAACGCCTGCGCAGAATCGAAGATTCGCGACCGGCTCAATCTCGAGGACCTCTACTTGGCGACTCTGCTTGCTTCCAAGGCATTGGGCGTCCGGTTGCGGCCCGAGTTAAAGTCGGGGAGAATTTTGCGGCCGAAGGCCCGTCGAACAGGCCGTTGCGGACGGCGCGCTCGCGGACGACGCCAGCCTTCAGGGGTTGTGGATGGATGTGCGCGGGGAGATGCCGCCTGCCGCGCTTCTCGACGACATTATCAAGACCGTTCAGGACAAGTATCTCGGCCTGGAAGCGCTCGCGCTGGCCTCGATCTGCGAGGCCACGAACAAACTCAAAGACATCCATGCTCTGCCGGCAATCCCCGGGATTGCCGACACTGCGGAGGACAAGGTCGCGCTCGTTCGCGCCTGGCTGCGGTGCTGGCGCTCCGCCGGTTTCTGGCTCAATACGATGCCCACCGTATGGTACAAAAGGCCCCGCGGGCGCGGCACGAGCGTCGCGCCCAGAAGGGCTCTTTCCGGGCGATGCGGACGGTCCTGCCCGACAAGACGGCTTACAAGGTCTTCGACAAGAGTTGGCAGCCCGCTCTCATGACGATCTTCGCCGCCGAGATGGAAAGCGGGTTCAAGCGTCTCGCCGGCCGCAATCTGTCATTGCAGTTCACCGGAGACTGGGTGCGTTGCCGGGCTTGCCGCTCGGTGCATCGCCCGGTCCCGAAGCTGCCGCACTGCCTCGACTGCGGCAGTCCATTGATCGCGGCGCTCGATCCGCTCAGCGATCCCGTGTTCGTCGCACGGAAGGGATATTACAGGTCCCCCGTTATCGCGGCACTTTCCGACACCGACGAAAAGCCCATGGCCTTGATCGCCGCAGAGCATACGGCGCAGCTTAACGCCCCCCAAAGCGAAGACGTATTTTCGAAGGCCGAGGAAAACGAACTTCTCTTCCAGGATGTCGAACTCACGTTCGGTGCAGCGGCCAATCGCGCCACTGCCATCGATGTGCTTTCCAGCACCACGACGATGGAAGTCGGTATCGACATCGGTGCTCTGTCAGGCGTCGCTCTCCGCAACATGCCGCCCGGCCGCGCCAACTATCAGCAGCGAGCTGGCCGCGCTGGACGGCGCGGCAATGCCGTCGCGACCGTGGTTGCTTTCGGCAGCGCCGATAGTCACGACGAGCACTACTTCAGTTCGCCGAAGGAGATGATTGCCGGGGCGGTGGTCGATCCCAGGCTCGTTCTCAACAACCCGGACATCGTTCAGCGGCATATCCGGGCATTTCTCCTCCAGTGCTACCACCAGGACCGCCTTCCCGTGTTCGATCCGGAGGCCGATCCGGATCTCTTCTCGGTCCTGGGGTCGGTCGCGGATTTTCTAACCAAGACAGCAATTTTGAACCGCAACGACTTTGCCTCCTGGCTCAAGGCAAACGTCATGGCCTTCGCCAGCGCGTAGCCGCCTCTGGATTCCGGACAACTAGCCAGCAGGATCGCGACCGGCTGCTCGATAATATGGCAACCGATTGCATTGCTGCGGTCGACGACGCTTTACGCGATACTAAAAAATCGGGCGCCAAATTCGTCGAAGACAAAGACGAGGACAACGATGACCGACGCCGACAGAGAGTTCCAGGCGGAGGAAGGCGAAGAGACGCCGACGCAGGCGACGACTCTAACCGGCAAACTCTCCTCGATCGGCTGCTCTACAAGGGCGTGTTGCCGCGATACGCTTTTCCGACAGATGTTGCCACGTTCAACGTGTTCGATGTCGATCGGTCGACGTCGTTCCGGCCGATCATGAAGTTTCGCACCATCTCAAGGATCTGCCCGTCGCGCTGTCGCAATACGCGCCCGGCAAGCAGGTCTGGATTTCGGGAAAATGCTACACGTCGGGAGCGGTCTACTCGCCCATGGCCGACGACCGCTTCGACGCCTGGAGAATCGGCGCCTCTACCGCGAGTGCACAGAGTGCAGTTTCGCCGAGACTGTGGCTCTCGACAGCGGCCTGGCACCCGGAT
>CAWKLV010000007.1:0-7221 GCA_963850575.1 uncultured Acidobacteriota bacterium
CGCCGGATTAGTTCAAATCGCATCCAAGGAGGCGCGCCTCCTTCACGAACTCTCCGTGGCTACGGACGGGGAGGAGGCGTTATGATTTCTACGTCGCGTGGATCAGTGTGCAGGAGCAAGACGCCCCGACCAAGCCGGTGGATATCGACGAGTTTCTTCGGAAAGTGAAAGCCACCGATGATTTCTGGGCAACAGTGGATCGCCTGCCGGGCGGCGGTTCAAGTTAGAGCGTGACCCATGGCAAGCAGACTTATTGGTCACCCGTGGGCAGGTCACATGACGTGGCGCGATCTGCTATTCGCGCATTGGCCGGTGCCCGCCGGCGCGCTTCGTGATCACATCCCTTCACGATTGGAGATCGATCAATTCGCAGGTACGGCTTGGCTGACACTCGCGCCGTTCGCAATGACTGGGATACACCTGCGCGGAATGCCTTCCCTTCCCGGGCTTTCCCGAACACTCGAGTTGAATTTACGAACTTACGTGCGAGAAGGCAAAGTCTCCGGCGTGTGGTTTTTCAGCTTGGACGCAGCGAGTTGGCCCGCCGTGATCGGAGCGCGAGCGATCTATCATTTGAACTATTTTCACGCCCGAATGTCGCTACGGCATGAAGGTGAAAGAATCATGTACGAGAGCTGTCGTTGTCATCACGGAGCACCGCCTGCCGAGTTCCGCGCATCCTATAAAGCCGTTGGTTCGCCGTTTATATCGATACCGGGCTCGCTTGAGTGTTGGCTGACGGAGCGTTATGCACTCTTCGCCGGAGATCGCCACGGTCGGCTGTATCACGCCAAAATCCAGCATGCACGCTGGCCGCTGCAAACCGCCGCGGCCGAATTCGAGCACAACAGCATGACGGCGCAAATAGGTCTGGATTTGCCGACGCGTGAACCTCTTTTGCACTTCGCAAAATCGCTGGATGTCCAGGTGTGGCTTCCGGAACTACTGATATCGTAGTGCGGTAGACTCGACACATGATTCGACGTGCCGCCTTTTTCCTGTTTCCCGCGCTACTGCTGCTGGCGCAAAAGCCGGAACCGTGGAAGGAGTCGGACCTGATCCAGACGAACACATTGGCGGAGTCATTGAAGACCCGCGGCGACGGGCCCGCTGTCCTATACGTGGGCTTTCCAGTGCTCTATCGCGCGGCTCACATCCAAGGAGCGGTGCTGGCCGGGCCTGCAACAAAGCCGGAAGGAATAGAAGCGCTAAAGCAAGCGGCCGCAAAGATTTCGAAGGACGCGAACATCGTTTTGTACTGTGGCTGCTGCCCGTTCACGAAGTGCCCGAACGTGCGGCCTGCATTTCAGATGTTGCATGAACTCGGTTATGCCAAAGTCAAACTCGTCGTCATTCCAACGAGTCTTACAGCCGACTGGATCGACAAGGGATTTCCGGTTGAGAAGGCGGCGGGCGCCTCAGGAAATTGATTCGCGAAGGGCCCGCAGGATGATGGCGTTGCGGATTACTTCTTCTTGGCCGCAGTCTTCTTGGCCGCAGTTTTCTTGGCCGTTGCTTTCTTCGCAGCGGTCTTCTTCGAGGCGGTCTTGTTCGATGCGGTCGCGGACTTCTTGCCTATGCTCTTCTTTGCTCCCGTATTGGATCCGGTTTTCGAAGCCGTCTTCTTCGTTGCTGTTTTCTTTGTTGCAGTTTTCTTAGTGGCCAATCTGATTCTCCGTAAATTGAATTTGGTACTGCTTATGTACGCACGTTAGCATTAATACGCTCTTCTGGGTAGTCTTTTTTACGAGAGCCTCGTGAAGCTGAGCGTTGATGGTACAGAGTTATGATGGAACCGCATATGTGGATGGAGGCGATAGGGGGCTCCGCCATAGCGGCCGGCAGCATGGCCTACGTCGTACGGTCGCCGCGATCGTCCCTGCTCGCGCCATCGGTGTATCTGGGTAGCAAATCGCGCAGGGCCATCGCGATTACATTCGACGACGGTCCAAGCGAATCAACTCCCCGGCTGCTGGATCTCCTCGCGAAGTACGACGCACGAGCGACCTTTTTCCAATGCGGTGCGAACGCCCGCAGGCTGCCGGAGGCTGCCCGGGGAGTTGCCTCTGCGGGGCACGAGATAGGCAACCACACCTACTCGCACCCTTCGTTTCAATTCAAGTCTTCCGAGTTCATGTACAACGAACTGCGCGCAGCTCAATCTGCCATTGAGGACAACGCAGGTGTGGCACCCGTGCTATTTCGAGCGCCCTTCGGCGTGCGATGGTTCGGACTGGGTGGCGTGCAAAGACGGCTGCGGTTGACGGGCGTGATGTGGACCGCGATCGGACTGGACTGGAAACTACAACCGGGAGCCGTGGCTCAGCGCCTGCTTGGCGCAACACAGCCCGGGGCGATCCTATGTCTGCACGACGGCCGGCTCACGCGGGAAAAACCGGACATAGCCGTTACTTTAGATACAATACGGAAGATCCTGCCCATCTGGGCTGGCGAAGGATTTCGATTCGAGACCGTAAGTCAGATTTTATGCAAGACGAACTGAGCAAACGAGTGATCGCGGTCATGGCCGCCACACAGCACATGCCGGAGGACAAAATCACAATCGATAACAGTTTCCAGGAGCTCGGTATTGATTCCCTGGACGGCATCAACATTCTGTTCGCACTCGAAAGCGAGTTCGACATCAACATCCCCGACGATGCCGCCAAAGAGATCAGGACGGTACGCGAAATGGTGGAGGGCGTGCGGCAACTGGTATCCGCAAAGCAAGCCGAGGCCGGCTCTCCGGCGAGCGCATAGATGCAGCGGCGTGTCGCCATCACTGGCCTCGGTATTATCTCCGCTTCTGGTCTCAACGTTCAAGACTTCTGGACGGCGATGCGGGAGGGGCGCTCGGCAATCAAGCCGATCACATCCATACCGCCCGGAGTGCTGCGATTTACGAATGCAGCCGAGGTCGCAGATTTCGATCCAAATGACTACTTCGAACCGAAGGAGATTCAGTTTCTGGACCCCTTCGCGCAGTATGGAGTTGCGGCGGCCCGAGAAGCGATCAAGGACTCCGGTTTCGAGTGGACTCCGGAACTGAAAACCCAGACCGCAGTCATCACCGGCTCGTGCATGGGTGGCAAGTTGACCGAAGACGAAGGATACGTCCAGGTCTACCAAGAGAAGAATACGCGGTTCAATCCGCTCACCATCCCCAGAGCGATGGCCAACGCCGCCGCCAGCCGGATCTCTCTGGAGTACGGCTTTGTGGGTCCTACCTACACGATCAGCTCTGCGTGTTCATCGGCGAACCACGCCATAGGACAAGCGTTTTGGATGGTGCGCAGCGGCTCGGCCGAGGTAGCCGTCACCGGAGGGAGTGAAGCCATTTTCGCGCTCGGCGTGCTGCATGCCTGGGGCGCCATGCGGGTGGTGTCCACCGACACGTGCCGCCCGTTCTCGAAGGACCGAAAAGGCCTCATTTTGGGCGAGGGAGGGGGCATGCTGGTCTTGGAACCAGTGGAGGCGGCACGGGCTCGCGGCGCTCACATCTATGCTGAACTTGCCGGTTTTGGCATGTCTTCCGACGCCCACCACATCACGCAGCCTTCGAGCGAAGGCGCAGCCCGAGCGCTTCGGGGCGCACTCGCCGATGGGGAGTTGCAGCCGGAGCAGGTCGGCTACATCAATGCGCATGGAACCGGAACGCAGGCCAACGACGTTACGGAGACTGCGGCGATTCGCAGCGTCTTCGGCTCGCACGCCGACAAGCTGCTGGTCAGTTCAACGAAGTCGATGCACGGACACACGCTCGGAGCCGCAGGCGCTATCGAAGCTATCGCTACGGCAATGGCCATTCACTGCGGGACTGTCCCGCCAACCGCCAATTACACAACTCCCGATCCGGCCTGTGACCTGGACGTCGTCCCGAACCAAGGACGCCACGCGCAGATCGAAGCCGCTGTGTCCAACTCGTTCGCGTTCGGCGGGCTCAACGCGGTGCTCGCGTTTCGAAAGACGACTTGATCGAGGTCTGTCTCTCGTACAGCCGCGCGTTGCGGGCCTCTTCCTCTAGCTGAAGAACCGACTCGAACGGGTTACTTGGATTGTTCGCGGGCAGCGAGCGACTTTTCCATATCGGCTAACTGCTTCTTGGCGACCTCGACATCCGACCCCGGCTGAGCCAGTTCAATGAACTTGCGCATGTGGGCCGCCGCTCCGGGGAAATCTTGCTTTTGGGCCAGGATCACACCCATGACGTGTTCCGCCTTTGGGATCTGATGGCGCGAATCCATCAGGAGCAACTCCTTGGCGCTCTTCTCGGCTTCGTCCAGCTTGTTCAGGTTAAGCTTGGCCACGGAATTAAGAAAGTACGCTCGCGGGAAATCCACTGGGTTGAGACGGATCATCTTATCGGTAATGTCGGCCACGTCCTGCCACTTGCTGTCCCGGGCGGCAATTTGCGCCAAGACCTCGTAGGGACTGATAAATTTCGGATCCGCTGCTAATGCCTGGCTGAAATCTTTCCGCGCGGCCTCTGTATCTTTCTGCTTCTCATGTACGAGACCGAGGTCATACCAGGCAATAGCGTATTTCGGATACTCCTCGACAGCCTTCTCCAGGTGCTTCTGCGCGTCTTCGAGCTTGTTCTTGTTGAGAGCTTCGTGGCCTTTATCATAGGCCTTCTTGGCGTTCTTCGGCGCCGCCATCGTGGTGGCGCTGATGGTCAATCCCTCCACGTTTCCCAGCCGGTGGAGGATGATAGTCCCTACTTCGGGATTATCCATAAACTTGCGATTCGCCAGATTCACTACGTCCGAACGGAAGCCCGGCAAGGACGCCCGCAGTTCGCAACTGAAGAGATCACGCTCCCGGATGCCCCCTGCGTTGCCCGGGCCCATCATGCCGGCCGGCGAATTGCGACCCGGCCCCGAAGTACTCGCATCCATCAGCATCGAGCTGTTCTGGCCTAGCTGAAAACTGAAGCGGCCTTTCCGGTCGGTCATGGCTTCGGGGATCACTCGTCCGCCGCACACGCGCTCGATTTTGACCGAGTCCGGCGGCGGTGTGCCGTCACTGAGCAGCACTTTGCCACTGAGGAACATGGGACGCTCCATGTTGTCCTGTCCTGGAATGGTCGTCTGGCCAGGCGTTGTGCGACCCGGAACATTCGACGGGATAGTGGGAGTCGTCGGGACGGGTGTACGCGGTGCTGTAGCTCCACCCGCCGCCGGAGGTTGCGGTGCCGGTTGCTGTCCGGCTAGTAGGCCAATTCCCAGTACAGCAATGCAAGCGATACCGAGTGATCGTTCAAGTAAGGATGACGTCATGAGGAGCCCCCCGTGCTGGAACGATTATAACGCCTGAAGCTATTGGGTGAGGATGGTGGCGTCCACGTTCATGCCCGGCCGCAAGAATGCACCCTGCGGAAGATGATCGAAGACAATCTTGACCGGTACACGCTGGACGACTTTGACGAAATTGCCTGTAGCGTTCTCGGGTGGCAGCAGACTTAGCCGTGCTCCGGTGGCGCCGGCTACCGAATCCACGTGACCCTCATAGCTCTGTCCGTTCACGTCCACCTTGATTTCGGCCTTCTGTCCGATTCGTACTTGAGCCAGCTGCGTTTCTTTGAAATTGGCCGTCACCCAGATGTCCTGCAAGGGAACGAGAGTCATCAGCGATTGACCCTGCTGTACAATCTGGCCGATCTCAACGCTTTTCTTGGTCACCATGCCATCTACGGGCGCGACCAGTACCGTGTACCCCAACTGCAGTTCGGCAGCCTCAAGGTTTGCCTGGGCCTGCTGTATTCCCGCGCCTGCGGAAGCAGCTTCGGCGGAGCGCACCTTGACTTGCGCCTGATTGGCCCGCGAGGATTGAACGCCGGCTACTGCTTCCTGCACGCGGGCCTGCGCCGCCTGAATGGAAGCCTGTTTCGTATCCGCATTTTGGCTGGCCGCCCGCAGTTGCTGCTGCGCCGCGTTGAGTTGGCTTTCAGCCACTTTGGCCGCCGCGACGTAAGCATCGAAGTCCTGACGAGATATTTCCTCTTTCTGTACCAGGGGCCGCATGCGGTTCAGGGTGGCTTGCGCCTGCTCGAATTGAGCCCGCGCGGATTCTACGTTCGCTTGAGCGGCAGCAATATCAGCCGTAGATGAACGCTGATATTCCGTCTGCGCCTTCGCGACGTCGGCTCTCGCCGCGCTTACTTGAGCTTCGGCTTCGGAAGTCCCGCTCAATGTCGTCTGCCGGGTGAGTGGAACCCCGGCATTCGCGGCTCGTGCCTGGCTTTGCGCCAACGCCAGCGCTGCCTTGGCCTGATCAAGTTTTGCTTGGGAGTCGCGCGGGTCAATGCGGACCAGCACTTCTCCCTTCTTTACAAACTGGTTATCCGAGACAAGTACCTCGCCCACAGTCCCGTAGATCTTCGAAGCGATTGGCACGATATGACCGTCCACCTGTGCATCGTCAGTGGAAACTCGCCCATGAAAATGCAGCCAGATAAAGAACGCAATGGCCCCAAAAATTATGATTCCACCGAAGATCAGCGCAAGAAATTTCGGATTCTTCAGCCGGCTCTGTCTTGGGGGAGTCTCGCCGCCAACCAGCGATTCTAGTTCATCGGCGTATCGTGCGGTTTCTTCAGCCATAGACTTACCTAATCTTAGATGCGTCCAGCCAGGCAATGATTCAAGGGGTGTTAAGGTTAGGACTGATGAGGAGGCCGTGCATCCGGGTTGCGTATCTAGCGATGACCGTGATTATCGCTAGTCAAGCAGGGGGTATGAGTAGTACGTCGCCGGATCCGTTCGCTTCGTCACCCACCGTCCGAGTTCTGTTGTTTGTGCGCACGGACTGCCCACTGACCAACCGGTACGCGCCCGAGTTGCAACGTATAGCGGCGAAGTTCGCGTCGCGAGGGGTGCAGTTTTGGCTGGTTTACCCGGATTCTGCCGAGACACGTGCCGGAATTCAAAAGCATGCGGTGGAGTACCGTCTGCCGGGAACCCCGGTGGCCGACCCGCGCCACTCGCTCGTTCACCGAGCCGAGGTAAACGTGGCTCCGCAAGCTGCAGTGTTCGATTCAGCAGGCTATCTGGTCTATTCTGGCCGCATTGACGATCGGTACGTCGAATTCGGAAAGATGCGGCCCTCGCCACGCACTCATGATCTGGAAACCGCGATATCGAGCGTGCTTTCAGGCCGACCTGTGCGCCCTTCTCGGACCCGCGCCATTGGATGTTTCCTTGCGGACGTGCGGTAAGTATA
>CAWKLV010000008.1:0-72475 GCA_963850575.1 uncultured Acidobacteriota bacterium
TTGTGTGCGTGCCTTCGTTCAGGTTGGTCTTGTACTTTTCACCGATTCCCCAGAACGGCGATTGTATCGCCCGCTGAATGTTACAGTTCTCAGCGGCCATGTAGGCGGTGGGAAAGATGTCGGAGAGGAATAGTACTTTCTCATCCGGCAAATGGTCGGGCACTTTCAGAAGGCCGACATCGGCGAAGGGAATGCGCGCGTACTGCGCTTGGCCGCCAGCATAACCCCCATATAAGTGCGAGTAGCCAAACAGCCCCGATCCCGAATATCCCATCATTGCATTGGCGGCTTCGGCGTTCGGATTCGAGTTATCGCACAGCGACCATAACTGCCGCTTGCAGAAAAAACAGCCGCCACAGGATATGGTGAACGGAACAACCACGCGATCGCCTCGTTTCAGCCCATTCTCTTTTCCAATTTCGACGATCTCGCCCATCATTTCATGGCCGAGAATATCTCCCTTCTCCATGGTAGGAATGTATCCGTCGTAAAGGTGCAGGTCGGAGCCGCAGATAGCCGTCGTGGTGATGCGAATGATAGCGTCGCGCGGATTCGTTATCTTAGGCTCAGGGACATTCCTCCACGCTGACGGCATTTCGACCTTCCCAACAGACCGCCTTCATCGCCGCTATTTCCTTTCTTATTTGCAGTGGCCGCAGAATCGTGGCTCTGAACTCAATCCCTTGTTCGTGACCAGATTCTGGAAGTAAGACCACTGGCCTCCGGAAAGGTTTCAAGTTTGTGCATGCAATTACATACGGTTCATTACAGGGTGAAAAATGCAAGTAAAAAATACTCGGGATTGTACCTTTCCTCACAGAACCAGGAACATTCCTAGGATGTTCCCAGATTCCGTGCGGAGAGGAAAATTGGACTGGAAAGTGCGCTTTTCCACGGCGCGTGCATCATTAGAGTGAGTGGGGCTAAGGTAGAACCATGCCGGAAAACAAGAGCTCATGCAGAACGCTTCCTACCTGGAGCGAGATGGGTGAGCTGATGATGGCCACGTATCGCGGCTGGATGGCTGATCGGGCGCCGCGGCTCGGCGCTTCTCTGGCCTTCTACACGCTGCTCTCGCTCGCACCCGATGATCATCATCGTGGTAGCCATCGCGAGTCTTGGCTTACGGCGAGCGAGCGGCCCAAGGTCAGCTCATCTGGCAGATTCAGGATCTGGTGGGATATCAGGGCGCGGTAGCCATACAAGGGCTGCTGACCAGTGCCCACCAACCTACTCACGGCTGGTTGCCAACGCTGGTCGGCTTCTCAGCGCTGTTCTTCGGAGCCACGGCCGTAGTCAACGAACTGCGCGACGCGCTGAACACGATCTGGCACGTACCCAATCGTGAGACTACGTACTGGATGAGCGTGGTCGAAATCATTAAGAGCCGCGTTCTATCTTTCGCCATGGTCGCAGGTGTGGGATTCGTGCTCCTGGTTTCGCTGCTCCTCAGCGCGTCGCTTTCGGCAATGGGGACATACTTCAGCCAGTTCCTGCCAATGCGGGAGTGGACCCTTAGCCTGGCCTACTCTATTGTTTCCTTTCTCGTAATTGCATTTTTATTTGCGCTTTTATACAAATTCCTTCCCGATGTGAAACTGGAGTGGACCGATGTTCTGGTGGGCGCGGGAGCGACATCGGTGTTGTTTGCTGTCGGGAAGTTGGTTCTGGGACTGTATCTGGCCCGTGCCGGGGTGGCCAGCACTTATGGAGCGGCAGGGTCGTTAGTATTGGTGCTGCTGTGGGTGTATTATTCGGCTCAGATATTCTTTTTCGGCGCGGAATTTACGTGCGTCTATACGCACCGGTTCGGCTCGATTTTCCGCCAAAATCTTGCGCTGCATCCTGAAACTCCAGAGAAGCGAATCATCACGGGGGATGAACCCCGGTTGGACGACCAAACCCCGGTCGAGTTGATCATGCCGGAGTCGTTTGAAGAACGAAAGAGCAAAACCGCATGAATGAAAATGATAAGAAACTCACGAATGACGGGGTGCCGTCCGCAAATGCGGAGCACGAACCCCTACCTATCTATGAAGCGGATTCGATTCAAAAACCGGACGCGGACAGCCATCAGATGACCACGGGCGACGCCACGCGAGTGGAAGACGCCAACGATACACGGGTGAAGAACGACGCCGGCCCGGAACATTTCGCTCCCGTGAATCCCACTTTCTCACCGAGCTTCGACGAGTTCGCCGGTGACTTCGCCGGCGAAACGCCCGTGTTGCTCGCCGAGCGCGGGAAAAGCGACTTCGCCCAACATGAGGAGGCGTACGACTTCGGCCATCGCTTCGCACTGGATAGTCGCTTCAGTGGTCGTGAGTGGTCGAACGCAGAAGCGGAATTACAGGCGGAGTGGTCCAATTCAGGCCGCCACGGCTGGGAACAATGGTGTCCGTCGGTGCAAATGGGTTGGACTCGGGCTCGCGGCCTAGGGTGAATTAACCGCGTTGCGGAGCAGGACGGCGTGGTGCAGGACAGCAATCCGGCGCGCACCGGGAATAAGGTGCTGCTCCGCTAATCCGCTCCACGATCATCTCCCGGATCATCGATACGAAGCGCGGGTGTATACCGGGCGTGGCGGCTCGCACCATGTTCAATTGCAACTCCGAAGCTAGAGCCTTGGCCTCGGTATCCAGGTCGTACAGTACTTCCATGTGATCGGATATGAAACCAATGGGCGAGACCACAACGTCGCCGCCGGGCCCTCGCTGCTCACGAAAACGCCGTAGCGCCTCTGCGATGTCAGGCTCCAGCCACGGCTGGGATGGAGGACCGCTGCGGCTCTGGTATGCCAGTTCCCACTGGGAATGTCCGATGCGCTCAGCGACCTCGGCGCAAGCCCCTGTCAATTGCCCCACGTAGGGACTCGTCTCCGCCATGGACATCGGAATACTGTGGGCGGTGAACAACAAGCCGGCTGCGGCTCGACGTTCTTTGGGAATTTGAGCGAACGCCTCCTGCACTCGTTCGCTCACCGCGTCGATGAAGCCGGTGCGGTTACAAAAGGCGGGCAGTTTCTCCAAACGCAGCGACGATGGACTTACTTGAAAAAGCGCACCATCCATGTCCTCCAGGTACTGACGGCAGCCTGAGTAGGAACTGAAGGCCGAGGTCACGAATACCACCGCCCGATCCACGCCATCATTGACCATCTGCCGCATGGTGTCGGGCAGTAATGGATGCCAGTTGCGGTTTCCCCAGTACACCGGCAGATCTACGCCGTGATCGGCCAATTCGCGCGAGAGCGCGGCAATCAGTTCCCGATTCTGATCATTGATCGGGCTTCGGCCCCCGAAATCATAATAGTGTTCGGCGACCTGCAGCATCCGCTCTCTGGGCACGTTTTTTCCACGCAACACGTTTTCAAGGAAAGGGATCACGTCCGCGCGGCATTCGGGTCCTCCAAAGGACAAGATCAACACGGCCTGAGGCATTTCGGGCATTCTCTTCATGGTAGATGCGTCCCGAGCCGGTCCGGGGGTATTTAGGATAATTCAGGAGCCGATGGGATCAGCTGCCCTGACCGGTTAGCATATAAAACGCGTTTAAGTTATTATTATGCCTAGACTTAGCGCCTACCATGCCTGGATCATTGCTTCACATTTCGAGACTTGTCTGCGATACTAAAGGCAGAGAGATTAACAGTCCATGTCGCAGTTGGGCGAGGCAATAGCCCGGTATCACAAAATCCTGGAGAGCGATCCTTACAAGGATCTGGAATGGGCAAACGCCTTACAGAGCCGGATGAAGTCCAGTCATCTGGTCACTGGTACGCGTCCGGTGTCCCCAGTTCTCAGACCGCATTTTATCACGCGGCGTCAGTACACAAACCTGGTCAAGGCCGCCGAAGCTATGTTCGGCGCTATACGCCGCGTCGAGCAGATGGCTCTCGGAACGCCACAACTCCTCACCAGGATGCAATTACTCCCAGCCGAAAAAATGCTGGCGAGCGTAGACCCCGGATATCCATTCGTGTCGGTAACGTCGCTGCTGGATACAAACCTCCACAACGGCTCACTCCGCTTCGTGGATTATCACGCCGACACACCTGTTGGTGTTGCATTCGGAGAGGCTCTCGATAACCTCTTTTACGATGCCCCTCCTGTCAAAGAGTTTCGCAAGAAGAATCCTCTGGCGAAGCTGGGCGGGACGAAATATCTATTGTCGGCCCTGCTCAAGTCTTTTAAGGAATTCGGCCGCAAAGATCGGCCGAATATTGCGATCGTTGAGTTCCGGCAGCCATTTCAGACCTCCGAATCTAACGAGTACCTGGTCCTCGCGGATTTCTTCCGGCGAGAAGGCTACAACACCGAGGTGGTCTCGCCAGATCAACTCGAGTACCGCAACGGCGTCCTGCGCCACGGTGATTTCAAAATCGACTTGGTGTATCGGCGCATCAAGATCCATGAATTCCTCGTGCGCTTCGACTTGAGCCATCCGTTGATGCGCGCCTATCGCGACCGCGCTGTGTGCGTAGTCAATAGCTTCCGCTCTGAACTTGGACAGAAGAAAGCCATCTTCGATTTGCTAACCGATGAGACGTTGACCGCGGGTTTCCCGGCCGTGGAGCGGAAAGCCATACGCGAGTTCATTCCGTGGACCCGAGTCGTGGCGGCGGCGAATACCAAGTATCAGGATCAGACCGTCGATCTTCCTGAATTCATTCTCAAGAACCGCGACAAACTAGTCCTCCGGCCCAACGACGATTCAACCGACCAGCACGCATTTCGCGGCGCCGATACCGATGAGGCGGGTTGGGAGAAAGCACTGAAGCAGGCGATGCGATCTCCATATGTTGTGCAGGAGGAAACGGAGCCAACCCGGTTCCCGTTCCCCGTGTTTCAATACGGGAGCGTGCAAATGCGCGATCTGCGCGTCGATGTTCACCCGCACTCGTTCTTAGGCAAGGTTCACGGCTGCTCCAGTTATATTCGCGCCGAGACGCCGTCCGGCTTTACAACCATCGCCGGACTCGCGCCTACCTTCATTCTCGAGACCAAGTAGTTCGCTGCCTCTCCCTCGCCTGGCTAGCCTGCCTTGACACCGGCTTGCGCCGGGCAATAAGATTCAGACATCTCGCCGTCCCCGCAAACGGCGCTCAGATCTGAGGAAAGGGGCTTATGAACAGGACACTTCTCCGCGTAGCGCTGCTGTCGCTGCTTGCGTCATTCACGCACGTCACCGCCGTAGCACAAGCCGTGTACGGCAACATCGTAGGCACAGTCACTGACTCGACTGGCGCCGCGGTTCCTCGCGCCAAGATCACCGTTCGCGATGTGGGCAAGGGCGTATCGTTCACCACCAGCACCAATGAGACCGGAAACTACAGCCAAAGCCATCTCATTGTGGGCACCTACGAGGTCCGCGTCGAAGCACCCGGATTTTCTACGTTTGTGCAGACGAACGTCAATGTCGACGTGGACGCAACGGTCCAGGTGAACGCCCAGATGCAGATAGGCAATGTCGGAGAAGTGATCAACGTTACCGCCGAGTCCCCGCTGCTCAAGACAGAGAAATCTGACGTCTCCGACACCATGACGCAGAAAGCCGTCTCGGAGCTCCCAGTGTTTTCGCGCGACATGAGCCGGCTTTACCTCTTGATTCCAGGCTTCCAGGCAACGGGAACCACGGCAGCCAGTGAGCAGCCTCAGGACATCTACCGGCCCTCAGTGGGCGGTCAGTATTGGGGCGGAATCTCTTTCCAATTAGACGGGACTGACAACCGCGAGTCGGTGCTCGGCGAACCAGTCATAACGCCCAATCTTGAAGCTGTCTCGGAACTGAAGATCACCACAACCGCGTATGATGCCGAGTTCGGACAGGCAAGCCAAGCCGTCATCTCCGCGCAGACTAAATCCGGAAGCAATCAACTGCATGGGAGCGCCTTCGATTTTCGCCGCGATCAGAACCTGGCCGCGCGCGATCCGTTCGCGCAATCCCAACCGCTTCCAGGCACCAGCAATCGTTTCATCCCATCTACGCTCTGGAACCAGTTCGGTGGGTCTCTCGGCGGACCGATTCAAAAAGACAAGACTTTTATATTCGGCGATTATCAGGGCAGCCGGCAGAGAAACGGCGGATCGTTGCTTACCAGAGTGCCAACAGCGGCCGAACGTGCTGGTGATCTCAGTGATCTGGGGGTTCAGGTTTACAATCCCTGCAACGGCGCCGATTGCAACGTTCTGCCGGCCAACCGTCAGGCGTTCACCAATGCCGTGATCCCCACTGCTTTGTTGTCGCCGCAGGCGCTGAATGTACTCAAGTCGATTCCGCTGCCGAACATCGCGGGCGTCAGTGGCGCCGGACCGAATTTTGCCGCCTCCGGCATCGGCATCGTGCATAACGACTCGTTCGACGTCCGAGTGGATCGGTATCAAAGCGAGAAACTGCATTTGTTCGGCCGCTACAGTTTCCTGCGCGTAGACCAAGCGGCTCCGGGCGCCTTTGGATTCGCCGCGGGAGGGCCCAACTTTGCGACTACCGCTTTCGCCGGGACCGCATCCCTTCGAGACCAGAGCGTGTCCTACGGCATGGATTACATCATTCGGCCCGACTGGCTCGCCGACTTCCGCTTCGGCTTCTTCCGCTATCGCGTCTTCGTGAACCCGAATGGCCTTGGCACCTCTCCCGCGAAGGATGCCGGCATCCCAGGATTGAACGTGGATAGTACGTACACCTCCGGTATGCCGGCGTTCACTCTAAATGGCACGGGCGGCGTTTCGTTCGGCTATTCGCTGGGCATTAACGCGTGCAACTGCCCCCTGAACGAGCAGGAGAACGAGTTCCAGTGGGTCGGAAACGTCACTCACACGCGCGGGAATCACAATTTCAAGTTCGGCGCCGATGTTCGTTATGCTCAGAATCTTCGGGTTCCCAGCGATTCGCACCGCTCCGGACAATTGACATTCGATCCCACCACGACACAGGGCCCCAACGGTGGGGGCCTCGGACTGGCATCGTTCCTGCTTGGCGATGTTCAATCGTTTACTCGCTACGTCAGTAATTCCACCGACGCGGCGGAACGCCAGAAGCGCTTCTTCACGTACGCCCAGGATACCTGGCGGATCACCCCGAAGTTGACGTTAAACTACGGCCTGCGCTGGGAGATTTACTTCCCTCAATACGTCACCGGCAAAGACCAGGGTGGATTCCAGAGTTTGGCGACGGGCGAAGTGCTGGTTGCGGGCGAGAATGGGATTAACCTGAGTGGAAACGTGAACACCTCCCTCAAGCACTTTGCGCCGCGGGCGGGAATCGCTTACCAACTCACACCCAAAACGGTGATTCGGGCCGGCGCTGGGCGTTCTTATGATGTCGGCGTATTCGGCGTCTCTTTTGGTCACAATGTGACGCAGAATCTTCCGGTGCTTGCCAATCAATCGCTGAACCCGTCGAGTTCGTGGCTGCCTGTTTTCACCCTCAGTCAGGGACCGCCGGCCCTGAATCCGCCGACCATTCTGGCGTCGCAGCCCAAAGGCGCAACGGGTAATCCGCTGCTGCCTAATGGCATTTCTCCGAACGTGCTGCCTTTGACCAGCGACAACACCATGCGGCTGCCGGTGGTGGATGCCTGGAATTTCACCATCGAGCGCCAGATTACGCCGGGATTCGTGTTCTCCGTCGGCTACGTCGGCAACAAGGGCTATCATGTCACTCCGGGCGGCACGAACTACAATATCAACGCACCCACCATCGTCGGATTTGGGACACTGAATACGAATCAACGCAGGCCATATTTCGCTAGTTATGGCTGGACGCAATCCATCAAATACTTCAGCGATGATGCGAGCGTGAAATTCAACTCGCTGCAGGCCCGCGGCGAAAAGCGATTTTCGAATGGACTCCTGTTCCAAGGCAACTTCACGTGGGCCAGCGCCTTCGATTTCGCGAACGACTACTTCTTTTGGAACCATGACATCGACTACGGCCGGGAGAATGGCGTGCGCAGATTCGTGTTCAACTTGAACCACGTTTATGAACTGCCCTTTGGAAGAAACCACAAATTGTTCAATAGCGCCCCGCGAGCGCTGGATTACGTGGTGGGCGGGTGGCAGCTCTCCGGAATCTGGCAATGGTCGTCGGGGTACCCCTTCACCCCCGGCTACGTGAACTGCGGCAAGGACGCAGACACTGGTCCCTGCCGTGCCAACCTGGTGGGCGACGCGTCAGTGTCCAATCCCAGCCGAAACGGCTGGTACACAACCGCGACCCCGGGAACCAGCGGACCGAATTGTATCGCTACCGCCACGGCCACACCGGAATTGAACTCCAACGGCTGCACTCGCGGGCCATGGAGCCGCCCGCAGCCCGGCACCTTCGGAAATGTCGCGCGCAACTCGTTCTTTGGGCCGCATTTCTTCAATGCCGACGCTTCCGTGAGCAAGAACTTCCGATTTACCGAGAAGCTGACTGCACAATTCCGCGCCGAGCTGTTTAATGCGTTCAATCACGTGAACCTGGGACAGCCTAACGCGACAGTGGACTCCCCAACAGCCGGAAAGATCTTCGCACTAGCAGGGCTGGCACAAATGCGAAAATGGCAGTTCGGTTTACGATTGACGTTTTAAAGATGAAGACTCTCATTCTCCTCGCGATCACGCTTCCGCTCGCTGCACAGCAGCCGGCTGGGGAGCCGAAGGCTGATGTTGGCGACGACAAGCGCGGCTACACGGATACGCCGCAGTTGCCAAACCAGAAATGGAAAGTCCACGATATGGCGCGCCCGCGTCCGCGAAAAGTGACGCCGGGCCAGCCGTTACTGAAGGAAGCTCCACCCTCCGATGCAATCGTGCTCTTCGACGGGAAGGATGTCTCGCACTGGGTAACGACGCGCGGGGGCAAGACGCTGGATCCGCAGTGGAAGGTCGAGAACGGCTACATGGAGATCGTGCCGCGCTCGGGACGACTGGTCACCAAGGAGAAATTCGGCGATTGCCAGTTGCACGTCGAGTGGATGGTTCCGAAGGGCGTGGAGGGCGCTGGGCAAAACCGTGGAAACAGCGGCGTGGAATTAATGATGCGCTACGAATTCCAGGTCCTGGAATCATCCGAGAACCTGACCTATGCCGATGGCCAGGCAGCCTCGATCTACGGGCAGTGGCCGCCGCTGGTAAATGCCTCGCAGCCGCAGGGCGAATGGAACGTTTACGACATCTTCTTCGAAGCTCCAAAGTTCGAGGGAGACAAGCTGGCGAAGCCGGGCTACGTCACCATCCTGCACAACGGCGTGCTGGTCCACAACCATCAGGAGATTCTTGGCGCAGCGGTCCACCGGCGTGTAGCGAAGTACACGCCCCACGGCGCCGAAGAGCCGCTCAGCCTGCAGGACCACGGGCAGATTGTCCGATACCGGAACATCTGGATACGGCGGCTTCGGCCCTACGACGAACCTTGACGCGACTGGCGGCTGATTCGCTAGACGGGCGGACACACGCCTGCTGACACACGAGTACGCGCCCCCAAACCCGAAGCCCACCCCAGCGTCGAATCGCAATATCGGTTGTTCGAATCCAACCTGCATGCGAACCCAAGCATTGAGACTCACGCACGTGGGCGGTCCGACCGCTCTGCTCGATTTTGCCGGAACCCGGTTGCTCATTGATCCAACCTTCGACGCAGCCGGCAATGAGTACCCGTCGGGACCGGCCACGCTCCGGAAACTCGCTGACCCTGTTCTGAGCCCAGCAGAGATTGGTCACTTCGATTACGTGCTTCTGAGTCACGATCACCACTTCGACAATCTTGATCGCACTGGCCGAACTATCCTGCCGAGAGCGAAGTCGGTGCTCACTACGGCGGAAGGCGCCGAGCGGCTGGATGCCAATAGCATTGGCCTGGTCGATTGGGAAACCGTTGATCTTTCGACACGTTCGAACGGTGTTTTGCGGGTCGTCGCCACGCCGGCACGCCACGGCCCTGAAGGTCTGGAGCGCGGCGCGGTAATCGGCTTCCTACTGCACTCCGCGGAGACTCCGGAGCAGTGCGTTTACTTCTCCGGCGACACTGTCTGGTACGAGGGCGTTGCCGAGGTAGCCCGACGCTTTCGGGTTCAAGCGGCCATTCTCAATCTCGGGGCCGCACGCGTCCCTGAAGTGGGCGCGTTCCACCTCACCATGACCGCCGCTGAAGCCGTCGAAGCGGCGCACGCATTCGCTGGCGCAATAATCGTTCCCCTGCACTTTGAAGGCTGGGCGCACTTCTCAGAAGGCCGCTTGGAGATCGCTGGCGCCTTTGCCGAGGCCGGGATCAGCCACCGCCTCCGCTGGCCCGAACCCGGACGCGCCATCGAAATCAGCTTATAAGGGTCCACGGGTCCGGCTCGGCGTACAATAGAGATCGTGGAAACAATTCTGCTCCTGATTGTTTTTGTACTGTTAATTGGCGTAGCATGGGTGACGATCGCTCTGACCCGGCGCCCGGGTCCTCCACCGGTCGACCTTGCGCCCTTGCTGGCCCGCATCGATTCTCTCGACCGCAGCATTGAACGAGTCGAGCGCTGCATGCGCGACGAAATGGGCCAGAACCGGTCTGAAACTCAGCGGTCCCTGGAGATCATGCGAAAGACCACGGAAGAACGGCTCGAAACCATACGCCGCACCGTAGATGAGCAGTTACAAGGCACGCTCGAAAAGCGGCTTGGCGAATCTTTCCGCCTGGTTAGTGAGCGACTCGAGCAGGTCTACAAAGGGTTGGGCGAGATGCAGACCCTCGCGACGGGGGTGGGCGATTTGAAGCGTGTGTTCAGCGACGTTCGGGCCCGCGGCGCCTGGGGCGAGATTCAACTTGGCGCGTTGCTCGAGCAGATGCTCGCTCCCGATCAATATTCCCGCAACGTGCCCACCAGCGGCACCGCCGACCGGGTAGAGTTCGCGATCCGCATGCCCGGAACAGAAGCAGGGGGATTTGTCTGGCTGCCGATCGACGCCAAGTTCCCGAATGAAGATTACCTGCGGCTGGTGGAGGCGAGCGAGCGCTGCGATGGGATCGCGGTAGAGGCTTGCGCCAGGCAGTTGGAAGCACGTCTCAAGGTATGCGCCCGCGATATCAACACCAAATACATACGGCCGCCGGCCACGACTGATTTCGCCATCATGTATCTTCCGACGGAGAGCCTGTATGCGGAGATGCTGCGGCGCAAGGGTCTGGTCGAGACACTGCAACGCGACTTCCGCGTGGCGGTAGCCGGTCCCACTACTCTCTGCGCCCTGCTGAACAGCCTGCAGATGGGATTTCAGACCCTCGCCATACAAAAACAGTCGAGCGAAGTGTGGAAAGTGCTCGGCCAGGTGCGGACCGAATTCGGCAAGTATGCCGACGTACTCTCGCGCGTTCAGAAAAAGCTGCAGGAGGCGAGCAATACCGTGGACCAGGGCCTTACTCGCACTCGCGTGCTGGAGAAGAAGCTTCGTGATGTGGAGTCGCCGGCCTCAGAGATTGAGGCCGGCTCCGAAGAGTGGCTGGTTGCAAGTGGCCAATAAGGCGCTACGAGTGTCCCAGGATTGCGTGCGGCTGGTAGGGCTCCTCCAGCTGCTTGAGCTCCTCTGTGTCCAGCTTTAAGTCCAACGCCCCCAGCGCATCATCCAGGTGCTTCATTTTGCTCGCCCCGATAATCGGCGCCGAGATCCCCGGCTTGGCCAGCACCCAGGCTAATGCAACCTGAGCGTTCGAGACACCGCGGCGGCGCGCTACCTCGCTTACCCGTTCCACCACCGTGAAGTCCGATGGTTGGTAGTAAAGCTTCTGAGCGTAATCGTCGGTCTTGGCCCGAATGGTCTCACCATAGTCCTTAGCCGTGCGATTGCCGGCCAGGAATCCGCGCGCCAGTGGGCTCCACGGAATCAGGCCAATGCCTTCCTCCAGGCACAGCGGAATCATCTCGCGCTCCTCTTCCCGATAAATCAGGTTGTAGTGGTTTTGCATGGTGACAAACCGCGCCGCGCCCGTCTGATCCGCGGCGGAAAGCATCTTTGCGAACTGCCATGCGAACATCGACGACCCTCCCAGGTAAAGGGCCTTGCCTGCGCGCACGACATCCTCCAAGGCTCGCACGGTTTCTTCGATCGGCGTGTTGTAGTCGAAACGGTGTATCTGGTAGAGATCGACGTAGTCGGTATTGAGGCGCCGCAGGCTATCGTCGATCGCGTGCATGATGTGCTTCCGCGATAAACCCTGCTGATTAGGATCGTCGCCCATGGCGTTAAAAACTTTGGTGGCAATCACCACCCGATCGCGCGACGGGCCGAATCTCTTGACGGCGCGCCCCAGGATCTCTTCGCTAACCCCGAGCGAATACATATCGGCGGTGTCGTAGAAATTGATGCCGGCCTCAAACGACCGTTGGTAAAACGGTTGGCTCTCTTCCTCTTCGAGCACCCATTCGCGCCAGCTCTTCGCGCCGTAAGTCATGGTGCCGAGGCAGAGGCGGGATACCTTCAAGCCTGTAGATCCGAGTCTCGTGTATTGCATGTCTGAAGATATATTGTCAGACAAACGCTCAACGCGCCGCGAGCCGTACGGTCTTCCCGGTCTGCGCCGACTCGCGGGCAGCCGTAAGGATCTCCGTCACAATCATGTTGTTTTCGAGAGACGACAATCCCGCCGGTTTCCGCTTCCGCCGAACCACGGAAATGAGGTACGAAATGGAATCCTGATCGCCGGCGGGCAGCGGACCGGGCGTACGCACCTCTTCCTCCTTCCCGGGCAGCCGCACGCGGAGCGAAGCGCCCCCGGTTGCGACAGCATACGAGTGCTCCGCATACACCTCAAAATCCTTGCGGCTAAACGGCCAATTCCACGAACCCTGAATGATGCCGGTGGCCCGCGGATACTCCACGAGGATGTCCGCCTCGTCATCCACGCGCCCGTAAATCTGCGGCTTAATGCGCTGAGTCTGCGCCGTTACGGACACGGGCCGCTGATTGTCCATCATCCACGTCATCAGGTTCGCTCCGTAGCACCCGAAATCGAAGAGAGCGCCGGCGCCGTTCTTTACCGGATCGGTGAGCCATCCTAAGAACTCGGGACCCACGTTGATTTCCTTCGGACCCTGGTGCCCATCCATGGCAACCATCTTCCGAATCTCGCCACCTTGCTTCTGATCCTTGATCACTTGGCGGAGCAAGGCGTGACTGGGATACCACGTCGTTTCATAGTTGACGATCACGTTGATGCCGCCCCGGTCCGCGGCTTTTTGAATGGCGCGCGCCTGATCCATGCTGACCGCGAGCGGTTTTTCCATCATCACGTCCACCTTTTTCGCGGCGCAGGCTTCCACCACCGAGGCGTGATCGTAGGTGCTGGTGAATGAGGCGACGACCTCGGGTCGGGCGCGCTCGAGCATGGTTGGAACGTCCTTGAAGAAGATGGATTGGTCGAGCTTATAGCGAGCAGCGTACTTCTGCTGCAGCTCCGCGTCCGCCTCGGCGACGGCGATGAGTTGTACATCGGAACGGTTGTACATGGCGCGAAGAAAGCCGTCGACATGGCCGTGGACCAGGCCGGCAATGGCGAGGCGTAGCGGAGGAGCGGGTTTCTGGGATGGTTGTCCAGCGAATGCCGTCAATATGGAGAGGGTGAAAAATGCGATGCTGGCTTGGTTCATGCTGTAAGAGCATGATAGCCGAGCCCGCGGGACAGGCGGTGCGACCCGTCCCGCAAGCCACGAGCGCGGCCTAGTGCTTGTCGTGCTTCTCGGCGTAGATGTCTTTGCTGAGTTTGTTCTGTTTGCGATTGATCTGCTTGTTCTCTTTGTTGGTAAGATTGCCGCCGTTCGCAACCCGCTCCTTGTGAATCTGCTGGTTGAGCTTCGCCTCTTTGTGTTCGAGGTTGGCCGTCTCTTTCGCATTGAGCGAACCATTCTCAACTCCCTCGGCGATCCGCTTTTGTTGGTTCTCTTTCCGCTTCTGGATTTTTCCCTCAGGCTTGGGGTCCTGGGGCGCGGCGAAGGAAGAACATGCCGCTAGAGTTGATAGTGCGACCAATGCTAATGCGATGCGTTTCATGGTGTCGGTCTCCCGGATGCTTTGTTCTGTGAGCTATACATGCTCACTTCCATAAGAACGGAATTCGCAGGCGAGTTTCGCTCCGAGGCTGTTAAACATTCATCATGAATCGCACTTCATAGAGCGGTGAGATGTCAGATAATGGTTGACCTGTCTACAACTACAGGGTTGAGACTGGAACAGGACGATGTTGACGGTTACCAAACTCGCTGGTAGCTGCGGTTTGAGCCGCAGCGCTGTGTTGTATTACGAATCGATCGGCCTGTTGCGGGCTTCGGCGCGGTCAGCCGCGAATTATCGGCGCTATTCCGAGAAGGATGCGGCCCGGTTACGGCAGATTTGCACTTACCGCGATGCAGGATTGAAGCTGGCCGACATCCGTGCCCTTCTCGACCGTCCTGAGACCGATCCTTCCTCGGTTCTCAAGCGGCGCCTCGTGGAACTGAATGCAGAAATTGAGCGGCTGCGGGATCACCAAAAAACGATTCTGAAGCTGCTCGGAACGAAACCATCACTTTGGAGAAAGAAAGATATGACGAAAGATAAATGGGTGGCAATCATGAAAGCCGCCGGATTCAAAGACGACGACATGCATCGCTGGCATGCCGAATTTGAGAAAGCAGATCCAACAGAACATGAATTGTTTCTGGAATATCTGCACATTGTACCCGGCGAGATAAGGAAGATTCGCGAGTGGAGTCAGCGCCGCTCGGCGACCACAATGAGGGATTGACCCAGCGGGAGGTTCAATCCGGCGCCAATCAGGGCCGCTTCGGCGGCCAGCGGCGCATACAACAGACGGTCCAGCGGCGGGGATACCGGCGCGACCCCACTTTGAGGGGGCATCCGCGTTATGGGCTCCCAAACTCGGAATTTCATTAGCGCCAACGGCATCAGGAACGAGTTGGCGTACGTGCAACGCTGAGCAGTAAACCCGTGGTCCTGGAGCAATTGCACCAACCTCGCTTTCGTGAAGCGCTGGCGCTCGTGTGCGAACGTAGAGTGCCGGCTCCGCAAGACATCCAGGGCGGAGACTCTGATGATCAGAAGTCCTCCGGGTTCCAGGACCCGGGCGAACTCGGCCACTGCTAGCGCCTCCTCTCCACGTGGAAAGTGTACGATCACATCCATCGACAGCAACAGATCGAAAGCGTGGTCGTGAAACGGAAGCGCCGCTATGTTGCATTGCGCCAGATGAGGCACGTTCATCGAACGCGCGTACTGGAGCCCGTCCCAGCCCAAGTCGACGGGAAATATCGGCCAGCCATAACGTCTGCCGAGGAGCTTCGAAAGGTACCCGGTACCGCAACCGGCTTCCAGCACCCGTTCGAATCGACGCTCCTCCGCGATAGGATCCAGCATGCGGAACAGAATCAGTTGCATGCCACGATACCACCAGAAGGTCTGCTCGGAGCGCGCGATATTCGCGAACTCGGCGGGATTCATCATACGCTCTGCGTCGCCAGAGTAACACGATCCCGTATGGTCACTTGATATAGTGAATCTCGCATGGACCTGGCTCTTACCGCCGATGAACTGCTTTTCCGCGACGAACTCCGCGGGTGGCTGGCGAGCAATGTTCCGAAAGAGTGGGAGGACAAACGCGAGGAACCGCTCGAGAAGCGCTTCGAATTCCTCAAAACATGGCAGCGCAAGCTCTACGACGGCGGTTGGGCCGGCATCTCTTGGTCCAAGGAATATGGCGGGCGAGGAGCGAGTCTGATGCAGCAGGTGATCTTCTGGGAGGAGATGGCTCGCGCACAGGCGCCTCCGCTGGCTAACGTGCTCGGACTGGGCCTGGTGGGACCGACGATCATCGCCTTCGGCACAGAAACCCAGAAGAAGCGTTATCTGGAGAAGATCCTCAGCGCCGAAGAGATCTGGTGCCAGGGATTTTCGGAACCCAACGCCGGGTCGGACCTTGCCGCCGTAACCAGCGATGCGCGTCTGGATGGCCACTGCTACGTGGTGAACGGTCACAAGGTCTGGAACAGCTACGGCTGGGCAGCGGACTGGTGTGAACTGGTCGTGCGAACCGATCCAACCGCTCCGAAACATAAGGGACTGACTGTGTTACTGGTGGACATGAAGACCCCCGGTGTCGAAGTCCGCCCGTTGCGGCAGATGACCGGGGAGAGCGAGTTCTGTGAGTTGTTCTTTCGCGATGTCCGGGTACCCGCGGAAAATGTCGTCGGCAAAGTCAACCAGGGCTGGGAGGTCGCGATGGGCACTTTGATGCACGAGCGCGGCACGTTCGGCGCAGGGTTGCAGGTGATGTACCGGCGCAATGTGGACCGGTTGATCGAACTCTCCCGAACTCTGCAACGGGACACGGACCCCATCATTCGCCAGAAACTCGCGCAGTGTTACGCGGAAGTGGAGATCATGCGGCTGAACCAGATGCGGGCGTTCAGCCGCATCAACGCAACCGGGGTGCCGGGACCGGAAGGCTCCATTCAGAAGATCTTCTGGAGCGAGTTGAATCAACGGCTGCAACAGATGGCGCAGGAACTGCTAGGCCCCTACGGGCAACTGGAAGGCCCGAACGGATATTCCATCGACGACGGCCTGTGGGCGTATGGATATCTGCGGGCGCGCGGCAACACGATCGAGGCCGGAACGTCCGAAATTCAGCGCAACATCATCGGGCACTTCGTTCTCGGCCTGCCCAAGAGCTACTAAGGAGCCGCCATGGAATTCGGACTCAGCGAAAGCCAGCAGATTTTAAAGACCAACGCGCGAAAGTTTTTTGCGGCGGAATGTCCGATGGCAGAAGTCCGGCGATTGATGGAGACAGAGACGGCTTACGACGAACGGCTGTGGAAGAAGATGGCGGAACAGGGATTTCTCGGTATCATCTTCCCCGAAGATTACGGCGGCTTCGGCCTGGGCAAGGTAGAACTGGCTCTGCTGATGGAGGAGATGGGTCGCGCGCTGGTACCAGGCCCCTACTTTTCGACGATGGTTGCCGCCGCAGTAATCGACGAGTGCGGGACCGATGAGCAGAAGAAGCAATTTCTTGCGCCCATCTGTCATGGCGAGGCTCGTGCAGCGCTGGCCTTAACCGACGGCCCGGGAGGCGTGAAGCTGTTTGTCGCCGATGCTCAAGTGGCAGACTTCCTGGTAGTCAGTGACAGGCATGGTGTGCGCGTGCGGATTGCATCGCAGATTGAACCGATGCACGGCATGGACATTAGCCGCAAGATCTACTCCGTCAGATTCGACAATGTGGGGACGACCTTGGGAGACCCCGAGGGCCTGGAGCGCGCCATCGATATTGCAACGATGGCGTTATCGGCTGAGTTGGTGGGCGGCATGCAGCGCGTGCTGGACATGAGCGTCGAATACGCAAAGACACGCAAACAGTTCGGCAAGCCCATCGGGCAGTTTCAGGCGGTGCAGCACCAGTTGGCCGATTCCTATCTCGAAACCGAGAGTTCGCGGTCAGCAGTGTACTACGCGGCTTGGACGCTGGACAACGGATCGCCGGACGCGAGCACTGCTGTGTCTATTGCCAAGATGTACGCAAGCGATGCCGCGCGCAACGTCGGCAATCGGGGAATACAGGTGCAGGGCGGGATGGGTTTCACGTGGGAGAACGACACGCATTTGTTCTACCGGCGCTTCAAGGCGAGCGAGACCGCGTTCGGGGACGCGACATTCCACCGGGAGCGGATTGCCCGTCTGGTTATCGATTCGAATAAGGGGAGCATTCATGAGCGAGTTAGTCCATTTCACGCGTGACGGCGAGGTTCTGGTAGTTACCATCGACAATCCGCCGGTAAACGCGCTGAGTCCCGGAGTGCCGGAGGGAATAGTCGAGGGTATCGATGTCGCGAATGCTGATGATTCCATCAAGGCGGTGGTGGTGATCGGAAGCGGCCGCACGTTTATCGCGGGCGCGGATATCAAGGAGTTCGGCAAGATCACTTCCGGCGATAAGAAACGGGACATCGGACTGAACGCGATCCTGGACAAGATCGAAAACTGCAGAAAGCCGGTGGTAATGGCGATTCATGGAACGGCTTTCGGCGGCGGCCTGGAGACGGCGATGGCCGGGCACTATCGCGTGGCTGTGGCTTCGGCGCAGGTGGGACAACCGGAAGTTAAACTCGGTCTGATTCCGGGCGCCGGCGGGACACAGCGGCTGCCGCGCCTCGCCGGGATCGAGAAGGCGCTACAAATGTGTATGGACGGTGCTCCGGTGAAGGCTCCGGAAGCGCATGCTCTCGGGATTGTGGATCGTATCGTGGAGGTTGATCTCCTGGCCGGGGCGGTCGGGTTTGCGCGGGAGGTGGCCGACAAACCGGTGCGGAGGACACGCGATCGCAACGAGAAACTCGGGGCCTATAACCAGCTATTCGCGACGGCGCGCGGGACGGCGCAGAAAAAGTATCGAAACATGCTGGCACCTGTGGCGGCGATTGATGCCGTCGAAGCCGCGACGAAGATGCCGTTTGACGAAGGTCTTCGCGAAGAGCAAGAGCTGTTCACGAAGTGCCTCTTCTCGGACCAGTCGAAGGCCTTGATCCACGTGTTCTTCGGGGAGCGGGAAGTGGCCAAGATTCCGGACATCGGCAAGGACACGCCGGTGCTGCCGGTTCGCAACATCGCCATCGTTGGCGCCGGCACGATGGGCGGCGGCATTGCTATGACGTTTCTGAACGCGGGCATTCCGGTGCTGTTGAAAGAGGCAGATCAAGCGGCGCTCGATCGAGGAATGGCGACCATTCAAAAGAACTACGCGAATTCCGTGATACGGGGCCGTTTCAATCAGCAGTTCGTGGACGAACGGTTGGCGCTGTTGAAGCCGACGCTCAGCTATGACGGTTTCGGCGACGTAGACATGGCTATGGAAGCGGTGTTCGAGGGGATGGCCCTGAAGAAGGAAGTGTTCGGCCAACTGGACAAGGCCTGCCGGCCGGGCGCGATCCTGGCTTCCAACACCTCGACCCTGAGTATCGATGAGATTGCGTCCGCCACATCCCGGCCGGAAGCGGTGATCGGGACACACTTCTTCAGCCCGGCGAATGTGATGCGGCTGCTGGAGATTGTGCGCGGCAAGACGACCAGCAAAGAGGTGATCCACACCTGCATGCAGCTTTCCAAGAGGATCGGGAAAGTGGGCGTGCTGGTAGGGAACTGCCGAGGCTTCGTCGGGAACCGCATGTTCGGGCCGTATCGCCGCGAGGCTCAGTTCCTGGTGGAAGAGGGAGCTAGCGTGGAGGCCGTGGACAAGGCGCTATACGACTTCGGAATGGCGATGGGTCCGCTGGCAACCGGGGATCTCGCGGGCCTGGATGTGGGCTGGCGCATTCGCAAGGAGTATTCACATCTGGAGAAGCCCGGCGTGCGGCAGCCGATCGCGGAGGACCGTCTTTGCGAGATGGGCCGCTACGGTCAGAAGACGGGCGCGGGCTGGTACAAGTACGACGAGAACCGCCGCCGGTTCGCGGATCCCGAGGTGGAGGCGCTGGTCAAGAAGTGGGTTACGGACGCGCACATCCCGCAACGGCAGATTCCGGCCGAAGAGATCGTGGACCGCTGCCTGTATGCGCTGGTCAACGAAGCAGCCTACATTCTGCAAGAGGGCTACGCGCTCAGGGCAGTCGATATCGACATCGTGTACCTGAATGGCTACGGATTCCCGGCATATCGAGGGGGTCCGATGTGGTACGCGGATACGGTGGGATTGAAGAAAGTGTACGACCGGGTCTGCGAGTTTGAGCGGCAGCACGGGGAATGGTGGACACCGGCGCCGCTGCTGAAGCGACTGGCGGAATCGGGCAACACATTCGCGGAATTCAGCAAGGGGCTTACCGCCGCCCAATAGTCACGGGGTTCATTCGACAGACGGCAAAATCCTCGTTTTCAAACGGGCAGGTGAGACCCAGCGGTCCGGGACGGCGAGTCAGAATCCAGGTAACCGGGTAGTGCCTGGCGAGATTCTGGAGATCTTTGAGGCCGAAGTTGTCCCAGCCCTTCTGCGCGTCTACCTCATTTTTCCATTCGCCGGCGAGTTGTGGGAACAGCGACACGGCGCCACTATCCTTGGCGAAGTCGGCGAGCACGCTCCGCTCCGCAAGAGCGCGGAAGCCGTGGGTGTCCTCCCCGGGGCGCAGCATGTATTGAGGATCCATCGCGAACACAGCATTGCGCGGAGTATTGTTGCGAATCCACAGGAAGGCGGATGTCCACGGGTTGCTGTAGCCGGACCCGGGCCACTCGATATGCGAGCTCGCCGGGAAGGTTTGGCGCTGAACGAGAAACATACCGGCAGCAAGCGGAATGAAGAGTCCCAGCCATCGCCATGTCCGTCTCCGCAACACGTACTCGCCGATGAGTCCGCCGAGCAGAATAAAGAAGACGACGTAAAGGAGGTGGAACGCCCGCATGGGTTGAAGGCGAGTGTAGTTTTCCAGGCGCGCGGGAAAGCAAAGCATGACGCCGGCGGCGGTGAACATGAGTCCGAACGGAACCAGCGTCCGCGCGACCGTCTGGAAGGATGGAGTTGCCGCTTTGAACGAGGAGAACCACCACAGAAGTGCCAGCGGCGCGACGATTCCCAACCACTCATACCAGGTCCAGTTCGAGACAAAGAAGAAGGTTCGGGAGAAGAGCACCTCGCGTGCGGCCCCGCGGGCAGGTTGCAAGTCGAAGAGGAAAGGGAGGCCAGAGAGGTACACCAGGTCAGGTATACGGACGCGATTGACGATGGCCAGACAACCCAGGAATACCGCGCCATAGACGCTCATTTGCGGATGCACGGCCGCAGTGACAAGGAGCCAAGCCAGGGCCTGCTTGCGGCGGTTCGAGAGGTAGCATCCGATCGCGAACAATGCGCACGGCGTGGATAAAGACCTGGCCGTGAGGTAGGGATCCATGATCGACAGCGCCGTCCCGGCTACCGGGACACTGAGCAGTGCGGCAAGCAGAGCGACTCCGCCCCAGCGGGCAGTATCGGTTCGGAAGCAAACGCAAGCAAGCCGCCAGGCGGCGAGCAGCAGAAGGAAGATGCTCGCGATGTGCCAGGCGAAGATGACAAGGTCCACCGGCGCCCGGGTCAGGCGCGCGGTGTTACCGACCAGATCCGGAAACAGGGACAGATGAGCATGAGACTGGAAGAATTCGGCACCGAAGGGGTAGAGCCGCGGGTCGGCGACTTTCTTGATTGCGGGGATGTAGATGGCGGCGTCGTCGACACCAAGATGATAGCCGTGGACGCACACTGTGGCTACGGTGAGGAGGACCAGGCCACACGCGTCCCGGCATGCGTCACGGGGGTTAGAAGATGACATCAAAGTCTGCCGTGAAGCGGCGACCACGCTGGCCGAAGAACATCCCATAGGCGGGGTCCGCCACGTTCGAGTGGAAGGCCTCGGGATTGTAATGGTCGGTCAGGTTGTAACCGCTGACCGACAGCCGAACGGTATATTTCGGATTCACTTTGATGTCTTTGGAAAAACGGGCATCGAAAGAGAGAAAGTGTGGGAAGCGATTCGAGTTCGGCACTCCGACGTAGTTCTGTGAGGCGTCAGTGACGGCGTAGGGGAATCCGCTTCGATACTCGAACAGAGGCGCAACGCGGAAGCCGGCCGGAAGCTGCAAAGCGCCCCAGGCCAGAAAGCGATTAGGCAGTTCCGTGGGAACATTGCCGAATTGATTGCTCCTTATGATGGGAACCGGAAAACTGCCGAGAAAGCTGGCGAAATCGTTCAGATCTCCTCGGGCCAGACTACGAACGTAGGAAAAATATAGCTGGCGTTTATCGCTCAGGCGCCAGCGCGCAGTGGCTTCGAATTGCCGGTATCTGGACTGACCGGTGCCGGAGAGCAGATAGGATCCTGTGTTGGTGGCCGGATCGGGCCCTACCGAGTTCAGAATCACCAGACCCGAAGAGTCGTTGTGAATGTAGCCGACCCGAAGCTTCACATGCGATGTGAGAGGCTGCTCCAACTGCACACTACCTATTGCGCTCTGTGGCGAGAAGTTCCCCGCAGTTTGCCTCTTGATCACAAATGGCTCGCGGAGGCTCACGGTGCCGAGCCCATTCTCATAGAGGAACGGACCGGCAGAGATCTCGCCTCCCGGGCCGTACATCGTGACTACCTGATCCGGGTACTGATTAAAGGAGTAAACATTCAGCGGAACGCGATCGTAGAACAGCCCGAATCCCGCGCGGATCACAGTGCCGGCCGAGGGGAAGACGTTCCAGACAACACCGGCTCGCGGCGCCACTCGAAAACTTTGGGACAACTGCTGGGATTCAGTGCGAACACCCAAATCCACGGCCACATGCGGCGACAGTATCCAATGATCCTGCCCGAAGAACGCAGACTCGGTGTCGGACCTGTGAAACGGTTGACCGCCGGTGAACGAGATCCTTTCAATTAACTGATTGGCGGAATCCAGGATATTGATGGGGTGTTCAGTGACCTGCCCGTTCTCCACACTCTGGGCTGCGTATGCCCCTACTTTGATGTTGTGCGTACCCGCCAAGGACATCGCGCCGAACGAGAATGTCGGCGTTAAACCGGCGCGCGTGGCGAAGCGGTCCTGCTGCGCGAAGTAGTTTCCGCTATTGCCTCCGGGCGTGATGTTCAGATCCGCCGATCCTTGCCCCCAAACTCGCGCATCGAAACGCGTGACTGAAAATGTGTTCTCGAGCAGGCCTCCCCAGATGGTCAGCCGGTCGGCAACGGTGGCCGTGTAGTTGTGCGTGCTGGCGTCCGGCGAGGTGGGTTCCGGATTGAAGTAGTTCAGGTTGACGAAGTCCAGACGCTGAGGCGCAATGTGAACAGTGGCCGTGACCAAGTGTTTGCTGGATGCGATCCAATCCAGTTGAGCGAACGAGTTCACGCCTTCCTGCTTCTTCTGATTATCGCGGAAAGGGCAGTTCGTACACTTCGGTTTTGCGCAGCTCGTATTCGAAGCCTTCGGAGAAATACAGCTTGCCCGGAATGAGCGGGCCTTCGACATTCAGGCGCGGAGTGGTATCGCGCACGCCACGAAACTGGTAGCTGCGAATGCGAAAATCCGGGAACGGGTCGTTCAATTCCCACTTCCATTTTTCGCCCCCACGACGCGTTTCTACCGATACCAGGCCGGCGGTGAATCGGCCGAATTCGGCTTGGAAAGGCGTTTGATAGAAGTTGAGGGTCTCGACGCGATCGATAGGAACAGTCAAGCCGAACTGGCCGGTAGCGGGATCGGTCACGTCCGCGGAGTTCACGATCAAAGCGCTGCGATGTTCGCCCGCGGCGGAGAGAATGAGCCCGCCGCCCTGGCGAGCGCACGACGCCCGGAACCAGCGGCAACGCGTCAGTGACTGTCGCGGGGCGTCCTGGAAGTTCCTTGGCGATCTGGACGGGCACTTCGCTGGCCGAGGAACCTGCTTGATCAACAGCCGAAGCCGACGCTTTCACGTCCACGCTGTCCGTGCGTATTGTGGCCTGGGCTAGCGTAAATTCCAGAGTGACGGCGCCGGGTTGGGTCAAGTCGATATCCTCTTTGTGTGCCGGTTGGAAGCCGTCTTTTGCGGCAGTGACATCGTACTGGGCGGGTTTTAATCGGGGAAAGGCGGCTCGTCCCTGTTGATCGGTTTCGGTAAACCCTGTGACCGATTGGCCTGTTGCAAGCTGGATTCGAACGCCGGCGACGGGGTGGTTCTCGAAGTCCACTACAAGGACGTTGAGGCTGGGGGGTTCGGCGGCGACGAGAATTGCCAGCAGGCCAAGCGTCGGCAGGATTGCCGACGCAGCACGCACAATTGCGCGCGCCACGATAGTGATTTCAGGCCTCATCCAGGGTAGAAGTTGTCTAGACGTCCGGTTTTTCGACGCGGGTACAGAGTCACCGGAGTCGTCCGGTTAGAATCTGGACCGGTTTGAAGAGTAGGGAGCTGCTCCGCGACTCAGTTCTGGACGTCTGTGGCTTTGTTCCGTACTGGGCGCGAGCGGACCTGCTGGAGCTCGCGGCAGGCCCGGTGGTACCACCATTCCGCAGTGTTTCCTTGAGGTTGAACGGTGCTTAGCGACGGTGCCCCGATTTCGTATGAGCGGAACATGGCGTGAATTCGACTCCGTACTTTTGGGAGTACGGTGTCAGGGATCGGGAGCAGGCGGCTAATCGGACTCAGCAACTTGCGCGACGCGGCGTGCGCGCTCGAAGGCTAGCTTGCCTTGCCACTCCTGATACAGCGTAGAGAACCCGGCCCAGTAATAGCCGGCGACAAACAACATGAGAAACGGGATGGCGAAGAAGTTGAACGTGTCTATGGCGAATGCGATCATGGCGACGAAGTAGGTTCCCACGGCCAGCTCGGCATAGGGCAGCCAGCCGCTGCGCCGACGGTAGGCAGCATCTTGAACGCCCACCTTTCGCTGGGCGCCGATCGCATATTTCGGCGTGCGGGCGAATGCTGTCTGATACCCGATCAGAGCCTCCAACACGGACCGTGCGTTGATGATCGTCAGTCCGACCCCGGCCGCCATCAGCGCTGGCAAAAAAGCCAGGGAGCGTTTCCACTGCTTGGGGTGCAATTCCCGGTAAGCAGTGATGTAGAAGATCGAGATCGACCAGAATGAAGCGACAATGAGGGGCATGTCGAGCAGCACCATTTGCCACAGGCCCATGTAAAAGCGCACCACCATCACCGGAACCATCAAGCCCGTTACGATCAGCATCAGCGGGTAAGAGATGTTCGGAGTGAGGTGCATCCAGGCCTCCGCTTTAACCCGCCATGGCAGCTTCGCCCTCAACAACTTCGGGAGAATCTTCATCGCCACCTGCGTGAGTCCCTTGGCCCATCGGGACTGCTGCACCTGGAAGCCATAAGTGTCTACCGGCAGCTCCGAGGGGCATTCCACCCACGGCAAGTAGACGAAACGCCAACCCTTCATTTGTGCGCGGTAGCTCAGGTCGGAGTCTTCGGTGAGAGTGTCATGCTGCCACCCGCCCGCATCATCGATCATCGACCTGCGCAGAACGCCTGCCGTTCCGTTGAAGTTAAAGAAGAGACCGCGCCCCATCCGCGCCACATGTTCGAGTACGAAGTGCCCGTCGAGCAGCATCGCCTGGATTTCGGTAAGCAGGTTGTAATGACGATTCAGGTACGACCACCGGGTCTGCACTACGCCGACGTTTACATCTGTAAACCAGTGGACGGTCTGCATCAGGAAGTCGCGCGGCGGAACGAAGTCGGCATCGAAGATGGCTACCAGCTCGCCCGTGGCCGTATGTAAGCCTTCCTGCAGCGCGCCGGCCTTGAACCCGTGCCGATTCATCCGATGGTGATACTCGATAGGCACGCCGGATTCCCGGTATTCCCGGACCAACCCTTCGGTGAAGCTGTGGGTCTCATCCGTAGAATCGTCCAGCACTTGAATTTGCAAAAGCTGGCGCGGATAGTCTATCCGGCTGATCTCCTCGAGAAGCCGCTCCACTACAAAACGCTCATTGTAAAGAGGAAGTTGAATGGTAACTCGAGGAAGCTGTTCGAACCGGTTTGGCGGGTCGGTGGGCAGCGTCTTCTTCACCTTCATGTACTCTCGGATAATCTCGTATCTGTGGAGTCCATACACGGACAGGATCAGAAGGGTTCCGAAGTACGGGATCAGGAGCGCCCAGTCGAACCAGTCGAGCCGGTGAATTCCAGCGAAAGTATTGTCGAACAGGGCATCGAAAGCGCTTCCGCCTGGGGTGATCAGCAGTGCGAACCAACCTGTTAACATAGGCTACTCTCGACGAACCTAACAGTCCGGGGAAGGTCTAAGAACCTAACCCATTTTATCTCTATAGGTCTCACCAAAGCGTTAATCAGTTATCCAACCATCGACAATCTTCACCACTCGGTGACCGTATGACGCGTTCGACTCAGAATGCGTAACCTGGATGATTGTGGTGCCTTCGTTATTTAATTTCTTAAATACTTCCATGATCTCCTTGGCTTGACTGGAATGTAGATTACCAGTCGGTTCGTCGGCCAGGATCACCTTCGGTGAGGCAATAATCGCCCGCGCGATCGCCACGAGCTGCTGCTGCCCGCCCGAAAGCTGATTCGGAAAAAGGTCCTTCTTTCCGACCATCTGAAACTTATCGAGGGCGTCACAGACGATGCCATCCCGTTCGGATTTTTTTACGTTCCGGTAGGAAAGCGGGATTTCGAGGTTCTCGTAAACCGTTAGCGAATCGAGGAGATGGTAGCTCTGGAAGACGAACCCGAACAGCTTCTTATACAACTCCGAGCGATCTTTCTTATTCAGCTTGTGGATCGGGTGATCCGCGAGGTGATACTCGCCGGTCCAGGCACTGTCGTGCATCCCAATGACGTGTAGCAGGGTCGACTTGCCGGCACCCGAGGGTCCCATGATGGAGATAAAGTCACCTTCCTTGATGTCGAGATTGATGCGGCGGAGAACGAACGTCTTGGTTGGGCCGTGCTCGAAGTATTTCTCCACGTTGCGCAGGCTGATCATGGGGAGCACGTAGTCAGGATAGCGCGAAACACTGGGGTATCCGGCTCAAAAGGGGCGCGAACTTTCGCCGTTTTCGACCGATAAGGTCTTCAGCCGTCCATATGGAGCATCGCTTGAATGAGCGCCTCAGGTTCCGAGCCCTGGTCACCGTGTCGCCAGCGGTTCCGGGCCCCCAGGTTGAATGGACGGGGAATGCGATCACGTATTCCGTGTACGGGATGCTGATTGAACTCCCGTGCTCGATCCCGACTGGAGCCATGGTCATTGTTGATATTCCCGGGCACGATGTTGCCGCCAAAGCGTTCGTTCGCCATAGCAGGCCCGCGGGCAGTTGGTTCCGCATCGGACTGGAGTTCGTGGTACCGCTCTTGACAGGGTGCGCAAACTCGCAATCGATTTTGCTGGTGAAACCGGGAAATCCCGCGATAGAGGAAGAAGATTAAGAATCACCGGTTCAGAATCGACTCCATTATACTTTCACGAAGGAGGTGCACATGCAGATTGCACCAGGACTTCACTGTTTAGGCGACCAGAAAGGCGGCTACGTCCGGGCGTTCTTAATCGATGACGGCAGCGAATTGACGCTGATCGATACTCTATTGGATAAAGATGGGAGCGGCGTTTTGAATGAAATTAAGGCCATGGGTAAGCAGCCCAAAGACCTGAAGCGCATTATTCTGACGCATGCCCATCCATCGCATCTGGGGGGGCTCGCCGCTTTGAAGGGTGCGAGCGGCGCTACGGTTTATTCTCACGACTGGGAGGCGGATATCATTGCGGGCAAGCGTAAGATCGAGGTTCCGCCCACTACGACGTTGTTCCCCCAAAAGCCTTTGCAAATCTACTATCTTCAGGTTGCGTTTGTTCTTGGCATCGGAAAGCACGCGCCTTGCGAAGTGGATCAGAACCTGAAGGACGGCGATCACATCGGCCCCCTGACCGTCCTCCATGTACCCGGCCACACACCCGGATGCCTCGCTTTCTACTGGCCTGAACAAGCGGCGCTCGTCACCGGAGATGTCGTGACGACGTGGCCTGAGGTCGCCCTAGGATGGCCGCAAATCACGCTCGACAACAAGCAAAATCGGGACTCGGTGGGTAAGCTGGCCGAGATGACGAAAGCAGAGATCCTGTGTGTGGGTCACGGCGACCCGGCCGTTCGCGGGGGATCGGATGTTATGCGCGATCTCGTGGCCGGCAGGGAAGCGCATCCGGATCTGGCGAAATCGGCAGCTGCCAGCAACTGACGCTCGAACCGCTGCTGCCGCTTGTCGCAAACGGTACGCTCTAAAGTTTGCGGCCAAGACCATCGATAAGAGAACTATTGATGCGCTCTCTGCGCGGGCTTGTACTTTGCGAGGACCCGGACCTGCGGTCCAGGATCCACGAACTGCTTCTGGAAGGCGGTGAGGTGCATCCGGCGTTAGTGTTACAACGCTTTCCGGAGCCGCTGGAAGCTGCCCGGCATCTGCACCGGTGCCGGCCCGAAGTAGTGCTGGTGGCCACGGAACGGCTCCAGGACATGGTTGGGTTTCTCCAGGCGGTGGAGGCCGGTGCTCCTGGCGTCCCGGTGATCGGGATCAGCCGCCTTCAGGATCCGCGGGCGCTCGGCGAGTTGATGCGGCTGGGTGTTCGAGATTGCGTCGCCGCTCCGTTGAACCGCGTCAAGTTTCTGGAGGCCATTCATCGCATCGCTTACCAACACAAGGAAGCACTGGATCTGACCTCCACGCACCCGATAGTCTGCTTCCTTCCGTCTCGCGGCGGCTCCGGGACATCCACCCTTGCCTGCAACGTGAGCTTCAGGATGGCGTCGTTGCCGGGCGCGGAAGTGCTTTTGGCGGACCTGGATGCATGCGCGGGAGTTTCTCGTCTTGTATTCAAACTCGCATTGACATCGTCGCTGCGGGAATTGGCCGAGAGCGGGCACGCCGTCGACTCCAGGAGTTGGCTTAGATGTGTCGTTCCGGCCGAGCGGCTGCATGTCATACAAGGAGGGCTCAATCCGCGGCAGTCGTTCACGCCTGGTCAGATGCGCCAGTTGGTCGACTTTGCCGCTAAGCATTACAACTCGATTTGTGTCGACCTGACCGGCGGCATGGAAACTTACACCCTGGAATTATTGCGCCGTTCGTGCCGCATCCTGCTGGTCTCCAAAACCGAAGCCGACTCGCTGGAACTCGCACGCGAGAAGCTGGAGCTGCTTGCGAGCCTGGATTTGCACTCCCGGACCCGCGTGCTGCTCACGGTATCCGAGCATGCGGCCGCTCCCCACGTCGGACAACTGCAAACGTACCTGGGAACGCCGATCGATGCCGTTTTCAGTTTCCACGAGAAACGGGTCATGCAATCGCTTGCAGAAGGTTCCCTCATCGACGCTAAAACAACCCTTGGCCGCACTATCGAGCAATTCTCGAAGCATCTGAAGGAACAGCTACAAGCGTGTTGAAAAGCTGCTGATACACTGAAGACTGTGATCCATCGGTACCTGCTGCACAACGACGAAATCCGCGAGTCGACGGAGCGCGTGTTAACGCCCGGACAGCTGGGATTGCTGGCCGGTTGGGGAATCTTCAGCACCATTCGGGTGTACGAGGGCGTACTATTCGCTTTCGAACACCATTGGGAACGCATGAGGCGTGATGCGGAGTTGCTTCGCGTGCCTTTTCCGAATGAGCCGGGGCCGTTTGAAACTGCTCTGCTCCGCCTGATTGATGCGAATCATGCTCAGAACTCAACGCTGCGAGCCATCGTGGTACGAAATCGTGGCGGGTACTGGGAAGGCCCCGGTATGACACGCGAATACGACGTAATCGCTCTGACGGCGGACGTCAATGATTGGGGGCGGGGCGTCAGGTTGGATCTCGTACCGCAAGGCCGACACGCCGCCTCGCCATTCGCTGGGACGAAGATCCTCTCCTGGGCGTATAACCTGGCGTGGTATGAGAAGGCGCACGTCGATGGATTTGACGAGGTGGTGTTGCTGAATGAACGCGGGGAAGTGGCCGAGTGCACGTCGGCGAATATCTTCGCGGCTTTCGGCAATCGAGTATTCACGCCTCCGTTGAGCTCCGGTTGCTTGGCCGGCATCACCCGGCATACGCTTCTGCATGACGCAAAGATATCCGGTTTCAGTGTTGAGGAACGCACGCTGATGCCCAACGATCTGGCCAAGGCTGACCAGGTTTTCATCACTTCCACAACCCGGGAACTGTTGCAGGTCGAGCACATTCAAGGACTGTCGGTAAACAATAACGGAGACGCCTGCAAAACACTGCAGGAAGCGTTTTCCAAGTACATGGATTTCTACGTCGCGGAGGCCCGCAGCCGGCGACCTGCTCTGGCCCGCGCTTAGGAATCAGCAGTGAACACGGGTTAACATAGATCTAAGTGGGGATGATTCAAAAAACAGCCGTAGCGCTATTTGTGTGCCTGAACGCGGTGGCGGCCAACAACAACCTGTCCGGCGTGGATGGCCTCATGGAACTGGGGCACTGGAAGCGAGCCCGTCAGATCTCGCTTGCACGGCTAAACGCAAATCCGAACGATGCCCAGGCGCATGCCTGGATGGCGAAAATCGCTACAGCGTTCGGCGATCTCGAAACATCTATCCGGGAGGCGGAGCGTGCAGTGGAACTGAATATGGGCAACCCCGGCTTTCACGAACAGCTGGCGGAGAGTTGTGCCTTGATGGCCGACAAGTCCCATGTTTTGAAAAGTCTTCCCTACGTCCGCCGCATGAAGAAGGAGATCGAAGCCGCCTTGTCTCTCGATGCCAATCACGTCGACACTCTGTTGTTGCAAATGGTGTTCGCATGGAAGGCGCCGGCTCTGGCGGGCGGAGACAAAGCACTCTCCCGCCGCCTGGCAGATCGGATCATGACCATCAACCCGGCGTGGGGTTATCTTGCTCTGGCCCGCCTATATCAGTTCCAGGGCGATGAGACGGCCACAGAGACAGTGCTGAAGAAAGCCGTTCAGTCCGATCCGTCGTTCTACCGCGCGCGAATCTCGCTTGCTCTTTTCTATTGCGGAGAACGTGCGTGCAACACCCCGGCCAGCGCGGAACGCTATGCGCTAGAGGCGATGGCGGTCGATCCTGGAGCAGCGGGCGCCTATGCGGTTTTGGCGCGCGCCTACGTGGCCCAGAAGCGTTGGGCCGATCTGGATCAAGTGCTCCTGCGTTCGCAAAACGCCGTGCCGGACGACGTCGGCCCGTACTATGCAGCGGCTAGCCGCCTGGTCGATATGGGTCAGGATTTCGATCGCGCGGAGCGTTACCTGCAGACCTATCTTTCGCAGCCGTCTGAAGGGCGTGAGCCCACTCAGGCGGAGGCACGAGTTCTGCTTGCGGATTTGTACCGCCGGGCGGGGCGTAAGGGCGATGCATTCCGGGAACTGGAGTTAGCGGTCAGAATGCAACCCGATCTCGAGCCCGCGAAGCGCGATTTGAACCGCTTGCGCCATAACTGATGATTCCAGGGGTGTTCAGGAACTGTTACAAGACGCCTGCGCCGCACGGCGTGCGATAGGATGAGAAAGCGTTGATACATTTAGAACTTACTAAGCTATGAGTCGTACCGCAATCATAATCGGAGCGGGTCCCGCGGGCCTGACAGCCGCCTACGAACTATTGACCAGAACCGATGTCATTCCGATCGTGCTCGAAAGAACCGATCAGATGGGCGGCATTTCGCGCACGGTCAACTATAAAGGCAACCGCATCGATATCGGAGGCCATCGTTTTTTCTCGAAGTCTGATCGGGTCGTGAAGTGGTGGCTGGACCGTCTTTCACTGGAGCAGAGCGATGGTTCTAAGCTGAAGCTGACCTATCAAAATCAGAGCCGCGATTTCGACACGCCCGGGGATGTCGATCCGAACGCTACCGATCGTGTGATGCTGATCAGAAGTCGGAAAAGCCGTATTTACTTTCGGCGCCGCTTTTTCGATTATCCACTCTCGCTGTCGATGGACACGCTCAGCAAGTTGGGATTGTTCCAGACTATGTTGATCGGCGTCAGCTATTGCAAGAGCGCCATGTTCCCCATACGTCCGGAAGAAAATCTCGAGCAGTTCTTCATCAATCGCTTTGGCCGCAGGTTGTACCAGACGTTTTTCAAATCCTACACCGAGAAAGTGTGGGGGGTACCCTGCAACGAGATCAGCGCCGAGTGGGGCGCTCAACGTGTGAAAGGGCTGTCAATACTAAAAGCGCTCACTCACATGGCGAAACAGGCCATGCCGAAGAAGAAGGATCTATCCCAGAAGGACGTGGAGACTTCCCTGATCGAGTGGTTCATGTATCCAAAGTTTGGTCCCGGCCAGGTCTGGGAAGAAACGGCGGGACTGGTCACGAAGCTGGGTGGCCAGATTCTTTGCGGCTGGAAGGTACAGGGCATTCAGCACACGGACGGCCGCGTTACCGCCGTGGATGCGGTGCATGCGGATTCCGGAGAAACCCGCTCGTTCCAAGGCGACTTCTTTTTCTCCACCATGCCCGTAAAGGATCTTGTAAATGCAATGAATCCGCCCGCGCCTACGCCCGTTCGCGAAGTTGCTCAAGGTCTGATGTACAGGGATTTCATCACTGTCGGATTATTATGCAAGTCGTTGAAGCTCAGCGATGCGCCTGTAAACGGCAACGGCAGCCACAATGGAAGAGTCCGGATCAAGGATAACTGGATCTACATCCAGGAACCGGATGCTCTGGTGGGCCGCCTGCAGATCTTCAACAACTGGAGCCCTTACATGGTGGCGGATCCAGAGCACACCTGGATTGGTCTCGAGTATTTCTGCAACGAAGGCGATGAACTTTGGCGGAAAACGGACGATGAGATGAAAGCGCTCGCGAAAGAAGAGATGCAGCGTCTCCAGATCGTCGATCCGTCGCAGGTGCTGGATTCAACCGTGATCAGGATGGAGAAGACCTATCCCGCATACTTCGGTTCCTACGACCGTTTTCCCGAAATCAGGAAGTATGTGGACGCGTTCGGTAATCTGTTTCTGGTGGGCCGCAATGGCATGCATAAATACAACAATCAAGATCACTCGATGCTGACGGCCATGGTAGCGGTCGATAATATTGCGTCCGGCATCACCGCAAAGGAAAACCTCTGGTCCGTGAATACCGAACAGGAGTATCACGAGCAGAAGTAGCTCGGGACGACTTCATGCACACCACTCTGGAACCAGTACGCGACACCTCGCCTCAAATCGCCAAACCGGCGTGGCGCCGCATTGTGCTGGAGCGGACGGAATCTACCTCGGTCCAGTTCTTGCGATATCTTGTTGTCGGCGGCCTCGCATTCGTCGTGGATTTCTGCTCACTGTACGTGCTCACGTCCCAAACCGGTGTACATTACCTGGTTTCCGCCGCTGTGGGATTTCTGCTGGGGTTAATCGTGAATTACGTTCTAAGCCGGACTTGGGTATTCCCCCATCGTTCGGTGCGGAGTGCCTCACTCGAGTTCGCGATTTTCTCAGGCATCGGGCTCATCGGGTTAGGCCTGAACGAAACCGGCATGTGGCTCCTTAGCAGTCTTGCTGGGATGCACTACCTAATCGCGAAGCTGTGTACAACAGCAGTCGTTTTCTTCTGGAACTTCGCCGCCCGCAAACTGTCGCTGTTCCGTTGAGCCGCGATTGTGATTGAATCGCCCGGCAGACGCGGGTCTCACTGGCCATGGCTGGTGGCCTGCATCGCGCTTGTAGTGCTGTTCGCGGGCGCCAAGGCCTATACCGATCGTTACAACCTGAATCCGGACGCAATCAGCTATCTGGACATGGCGGATCGACTATTACAGGGCCATGCCGATCCGCTGTTCCATCCGTATTGGAGCCCCCTCTATCCCTTCGCGCTGGCTGCTGCGTTCAAGCTTTTCGGCGTGTCGGCCGACTCGGAGTTCCCCGTTCTTCATCTTTTGAACTGGCTGATTTTCGCCGCCACGAGCTGCGCCTTCGCCTTCCTCCTGGCACGGCTTTGGCACAGCGCCTCGGTCCAAGAGCCAAGGCTGGATCGCGACCCGTGGTCGTTTCGCATCTGGGCCGCGTTCTGTTTCGCACTGCTATGGCAGTATGGGTCGCAGTTCCTGGCGCTATCGAGGGGCAACCCGGATGGATTGGTGGCTTTAATCGCCTTCCTGGCCGCCGCACTGGCGTGTGCAGTGTGGTCGGGAACCGGGAACCTGCTCACGGCAGTTCTGCTCGGCGTCGTCTTGGCAATCGGCTACTACGCTAAGGCCGCCATGCTGCCGATCGGGATTCTCCTTCTGCTGTGCCTTGCACCGAGAAAGCTTCGCCTCGCCGCGGTTTCCGCCCTGGTTTTTTTCGCCGCCTCCACGCCGCTAGTCCTCGCTATCAGCCGCACTGAGCATTATCTTACTTTTGGCGAGACCGGCCGCCTGAATTACGCTTGGGCCATCAATCGCGTCCCTGAGCACTCCGGCTGGACTGGAGGCGGCGATCCCTCCACCGGCACTCCTCTTCATGCGCCTCGCGTCATCGTCGAGAAGCCGAGAACGCTGGAGTTCGCCTCGCCAGTCGCCGGTACGCATCCGCTTTGGTATGACCCGGCCTACTGGTATCAAGGCGCTAACAGTCACTTCAATCTGCGTGGTGAAGTCCGCGCACTGGTACAAAGCGCCGGGTTCTTCGCAGATCTATTCACTTCTTCGCTGCTGGCCATGGCGGTTCTGGTGGTGCTGGCTTGGCATAAGGGTCGCCGTGCCGGAGCTGCCCTCTTTCGAATGCGATTTCCGTTCCTGATTCTCTGGCCCGTGCTGGTGATCGGGATGTATGCCGTGGTCGCGCTGGAGACCCGATACGTGGCCCCGTTCCTGATCTTGCTCTTCCTGGGTGGCCTGCAAGTGTTGCTGAGCGGGAGCGGGCGCACCGTGCAAAAAGCGGTCCTCCTGACGGCCACGCTGCTGATTATCGTGCCGGCCGCCAAAGAGGCGCTAAAGGCGGTGAGCCCGATCCGGAGAGCTCATTTGCCGGCGGACGGAAGCGGCGATGTCGAAGCCGCTCACGCGCTTCAGAAGCTCGGCCTGCACCGGGGCGACACGATCGGAGCCATCGATACCGGCTTCTATTTCTACTTCGCGCACCTTGCAGGTTTGCGCATCACAACGGCCGTGTACGAGCCTGAGCTTTTTTGGAACCTCGATGATGCCGGTCAGCGCGCCGTCTTGGACGCGATGACGCGCGTGGGTGTGCGGGCTGTGGTCGCAGCCAAACCGCCGTCGCAATGTTCTGGATCCAGCTTGTGGCGGCCGCTTGGGAACAGCGATTACATCGTCTATGTGCCTGCGGCGTGAGCCTTGCGGAGCGCCTCGATCCTCGGCATCCGGCTCTTGGGGCTGTCCAGGCTGAACGAACGGGCGTCTCCGAGATGCGCACTAACGTAGTGTTGCGTGCGGTCCACCGCCTGCTTCAATGCCTGATCCGGTTTCTGGAACGACCACCACGCGACAGAGCCGTCTTGAGGACCGTACTCCCACAGGCCAACGATGCGTCCCCGGTCGAGGATGGCGTGGCTCGGCAAATCGGCAAGGCCGCCGAGCGAACGCGATCCAGAATCTGCGGCCACCTCGAGCTTACGATCCTCTTCAGCGAACAACTGTGACAAATCGCGACGCAACAGGAGCATGCCATCCACTCCGGCGGTCAAGACATACTGAGGCTCTTGTGGCGCTTGAAATTGTTCAAGGGCTTCGCGGTCCTCGGCAACATCAGCCGTTCGCTCCCCGGATGAAGGGGTGTGAGCTTCAACGCTTCCAACGCGGCCCTGGCCGCTTTCAGGCTGAGGCCGGAAAACCACTGAAATTCGCTTGGCGTGGCCGGTCCGATCCAACGAAAATAGCGGCGCGCCAGTCCGGTGTGAACCTCCGCGGTCGCCATCCGGAATTGCGCGAGAGGGTTCGGGGTCCACCGTGCGTAACGGTACCGCTGCTGATCCAGACGCCCATTCACCGGAACGCGGCGGATATCGTCGGAAGCCTGCAGCTTTCCAAGCGCGAGCGGCATGGTGCTCCCGGTACCCTTCTTCACACCTTCAGGTCCCAGACTGCGGGCAGCGGGTGCCACGGCGTTCTTCAGCTCCTCAGGGTCGAGCGGCCCGTCGTCGAGTGCTTTCAACACTGCGTCGCACAGCTTTTCAACCTCTGCCTCGGTTACGCCAAGCTTCATCGCCGCCTTCAGGTCGCCACCCCAAAACGTCTCACCGGCTCTGAGACCCAACGCGAAGTCCGCCGCAGGAAGAACATACGTGCATCCCCGCGCAGCAGGAAGTTCATGGATTCGGAGCGCCGCGACCGATGCATCGACAGCTTCACGGGAAAGACCGGCGCGAGCGAAAATGCTGAGATATGGTCCGGAGCCGCCTACCGAACGAGCCCAGCCAGTACTCGCAAGCGTCTCCGCAGCCGTGCGACCGTTCAGCGATCCGTCGAGGCCCTGGCGATGCGACCACCATGCCCTGAGCTTTTCGTTATTCATTTTTGTGGCCTCTCACCACTCGCGCAACACTGGCAGATCGATGTCCCGGCCCACGAAACAATCAGGATACCTCCAGTGGAAGCTAAAATTGCCGGACCTAAGGCTCCAAGTTCTAAGGATGGCGCCCGATATAGGCGTCTTCGATAAGACCGCTCTTCAGGATCGTTGCATCTACTGTAGTGAATGGCCGAAATTCACGAACCGCCTTTTCGTTTGGGAGTCCTGGATCAGTCACCCGTTTCGGACGGGAGCACGGGACGCGAGGCCTTGCGCAACAGCCTCGATCTCGCGTGCCTGGCCGAAGAACTCGGATACCACCGATACTGGGTTGCCGAGCATCATGGCACGCCAGGGTTGGCATGCAACAGCCCGGAGGTTCTGATGGGACCCATCGCTGCCGCGACACATCGTATCCGCGTTGGCAGTGGCGGCGTCATGCTGCCGCATTACAGCCCTCTGAAGGTAGCGGAGAACTTCGGCATGTTGAGCGGGCTGTTCCCTGGCCGCATCGACCTGGGTATTGGCCGAGCAGCAGGCACGTCTTCGAGGGTCGCGTTCGCCTTGCAGCGTGACCGGCGCCAGCCACCGCCGGACGACTTCCGCGATCAATTAGACGAGTTACTGGGGTACGCTGCCAAGTTCGAGACACCGGAACCTTGGCTATTGGGGTCGTCACCGCAGAGCGCGGTGTGGGCTGCCGAGCTGGGACTCCCGTACGCCTTCGCAGATTTTATCAACCCCGAGGGAGCCGCAATTGCCGCCGATTATCAGAGGACTTTCAAGGCATCGCAGTGGAGATCGGAGCCTCGGACCGCGGTTGCCGCATGGGTGATTTGCGCCGACACGGATGATGCGGCACTGCGGCTTTCCGCCAGCATGAGGATGATGAGTGTCCAGCTCTTCCGGGGACGACCGATCCGAGTGCCTACGGTGCAGGATGCAGACGAGTTTTTCGAAGCAGAAGGGATCCCTATGCAGCTGCTGCCCGTGGGACGCCGGATCATCACCGGTTCGCCGGCTCGCGTGCGCGGATCGGTTGAGGCTCTCGCCCGGGAGTATAACGCCGACGAGATATTATTGGTGAATATACTGTACGATCACGGTGGGCGACGCAGATCGTACGAGCTTGTCGCCAGTGTGTTCGGCCTACACTAAGCGAGGTTGAGGACCTTCTGGATGGTGCCGCGCTCGTTCTCGATTTTCTTTTGCAGCAGCATGATCGAGTAGATCAATTGCTCCGGGCGGGGCGGGCATCCGGGGACATAAACGTCCACGGGAATCACCTGATTCACCGGAATCAGGGCGTAGTTGCTGAAGACCCCCGTCGATGTTGCGCACGCGCCCATTGAGATCACCCACTTCGGTTCGGGCATCTGCTCATACAAACGTCGAATTACGGGGGCCATCTTGTTCGAAACGCGGCCCGCAATAATCATCAGATCCGACTGCCGCGGCGAGCCGCGCATCACCTCGGCGCCGAAACGCGAGATGTCGTAACGCGAGGCGATCATCGACATCATCTCGATGGCACAGCAGGCAAGGCCGAAACTCATGGGCCAAATAGAATTTTTGCGAGCCCAATTGATTGCTTTGTCCAGAGTTGTTGTGAAGACGGTATCGGCAAAATCCCCAGGATCGGCTTCATCGTTTCGCTTGAACAATTCCGGCGGTTGGCTAATATGAAAGGTCGTGTCGGCGTCCACAAGCCCATTGTCTCACGGACACGGTACCATCGAATTTGACCTCGATGCCCAGACCCTCCGTTTCCTTTTCGCCTTCAGACACTTACGAACAGGCGCTGTTGCGCGCGGCGGATATCTTTGGAATCGAACGCGATTATTGGGATATTTGGGGAAATCATCATTTCGCTCCGCCGGAAGACATCGCGGCGGTGCTAGGATCGATGGGCATCGACGGAGGTTCGCAACAGGAATTAGATAGAGCGGTGGAGAGCCGGTTGTGGGAGATATGGTCCCGCCCGGTGCCGAGTACAGTAGTCACGAGCGTGAATGATCCGTACATCACGATGCATGTGTCGCGGGATTCGGCCGCCGCAGATGTCGAGGTTCGATGGGAGGATGGCAGCACGGACCGCGCTGTTGTCGACCTAACCGCCGGGGAGGAAAGCGGCGCGTCTCATCTGCGTGAGCGCGAGTTCGTTGCCAAGCGCGTGCGGGTACCATTTGAGCCCCGGCTGGGATATCACGAGCTGCGAGTGACGTTACCTGAAACAGAGCCCGCGACGACACGGTGGATACTCTGTCCCGACCGGGCCTATTTCCCCCCGAGACTTGCCAATAACGGTCGGGCCGGCGGTCTCTTCGTGAGCCTATTCGGTCTGCGTTCGAATAGGAATTGGGGATGCGGGGATTTCACAGATTTGAAGGGCCTGATCGAGTGGGTGGCGGCCGACTTGGGAGCTTCTTTCATCGGCCTCAACCCGCTGCATGCGATCCCAAATCGACAGCCGTATAATACTAGCCCCTACCTTCCTTTGTGTATCTTCTATAAGAACCTGATTTACCTGGACGTCGAAGCCATTGAGGATTTTCAGAAATCCGAGTGGGCGCGAAGCATCGTGCAGGGTCCTCGTGTACAGTCGCTAGTCGCGCAACTTCGGGCCGCGGAGTACGTTGAGTACGGCGATGTGCAGCGGCTGAAGCTTCGGGTCTTGAAGGCTCTATTTCGATCGTTCCTACAGCACGAGTATCGAAAGGACACCGCCCGCGCGCGCGACTTTCAACGGTACGTGGAATCCGAGGGCGCCCTGCTGCACGATTTCGCGGTTTACTGTGCGCTGGAACATGCCGCGCATCGCAGGGATAAAAACGTGTGGTTGTGGAGGGACTGGCCGGTGGAGTATCAGGACCCGGAGTCCGAAGACACCCGCGCGTTCGCTCGCGAGCACTGGCGCACTGTTCTGTTTAACAAATACGTTCAGTGGCAATTGGAGTTGCAGCTGGCGGCGGCACAGCGGCACGCCACTGAACTCGGCCTGCCTATCGGGCTGTATCACGACTTGGCGCTCGCCACAGACCGCTTCGGCGCGGACCTGTGGGCGCATCGGCGTTTTTATGTGGCCGGGTGCAGAGTGGGCGCGCCGCCTGACGACTTTTCCCCGAATGGACAGGACTGGTCGTTCCCTCCCCCCGACTCCTACGCCCATTATCAGGATGGCTATCGCCTTTTTACCGAGAGTATCCGAAAGAATGTCCGGCATGGCGGAGCCTTGCGGATCGATCACGTGATGCGGTTTTTTCACCTGTTCTGGATTCCGGACCGGTTGAGTGCGAAGCGTGGCATTTACGTGCGCGACCGGCATGAGGATCTCATTCGCATTCTCGCGCTGGAGAGTGTTCGGAATCAGGTGATCATTGTCGGCGAAGACCTGGGGACGGTAGCAGACGAGGTCCGTGAAACATTATCGCGATTCGGAATTCTGAGCTACCGGCTGTTTTACTTCGAAAAGCGAAAAGATGGCTCATTCAAGCACCCCAATGAATACTCGAAACAATCGCTGGTCTCGGCGAGTACCCACGATTTGCCGACGCTCGCCGGGTTCTGGGAGAACCGGGATATTGAAGCTCGCCGGGTTGCGAAGATGTTCCACGACGACTCCGGATATCATGCGCAGATCGCAGATCGGATGCGCGAGAAGCAGAAGATTCTCGACCTTCTGTTAACGACCGGGTTACTGCCTGCGGATCACCCCCGCGTTGCGTCTGCTATTCCTGAGCTGACCGGGCAGTTACATTACGCCATCGTCAGCTTTCTCGCCTCCACGCCTTCTTCGCTGATGCTCCTGAGCGAGGAGGATCTGATGAAGCAAAAGGATCAGCAGAATTTGCCGGGCACGACGGAAGAATATCCAAATTGGCGCCACAAGACCCGGTTCACGGTTGAGGAGCTCCGCGAATCCCGAGCGGCTCTCGACTTCTCGCTGATGTACAAGACGTGTTTAGAAAAGACGGGCCGGGCTAGTGCGTCGTACCGTGAACACGGTTAGCGAAATCCGCCGTACCTGGTGCTCCGAATCTACAGAAAGTAGTCTCTGACTTTGTCGAACAGACCCTTCTCTTCCGGTTCGTTGTCGACCGGCAGCATTTCGCGTAGCTGCTCGAACAGTTTCCTCTGCTCGCGCGTCAGCTTGGCGGGAACGCGAACCTCCAAATGAACGTATAGGTCACCGCGCCCGTTGCCGTTCAGATGTGGAACTCCAAGGCTTTTCACCCGAAGACGGGTTCCGCTCTGCGTTCCTTCAGGCACCTTCAAGGTCTGCAGGCCGTCAAAAGTAAGGACCTCTACTTCGGTCCCGAGCGCAGCCTGCGCCACGTTGATGGGCACTGTCGCGTGAAGGTCGTCTTCTTCCCGCGTAAAGATCGGATGCTCTTTCACCCGCACCACCACGTATAGGTCGCCGGGCGGCCCGCCATTCGCGCCGTGCTGGCCTTCATTGGAAAGCCGAAGCCGCGTTCCGGTGTCCACACCGGGAGGAATCGTGATTTTTAACTTTCGTTCGCTCCGCGTGTATCCATCGCCGCGACAATCCTTGCAGGGGCGCCGGATGATCTGACCCCTCCCGCCGCACTGATTACAGGTACGGCGCACGGACAAGAAACTCTGTTGAAATACGACTTCACCGCGCCCGTGACACATGGGACAGGTAACCAGTCCATCTTCCGGCTCAGCTCCCTTGCCTTTGCAGCGGCCGCAGGGCTCGAGGCGTGGAACCTGGATGTCGGCGGTCATGCCATGAATCGCATCCTCGAATTCGATCTCGAGGTCGTAGCGGATGTCCTCCCCGCGCTGTGCCCTGTTGCGCCGGCGGGCTCCGCCGCCACCGCCTCCGAAGAGATCACCGAAGCCGAAGAAGTCGCCAATGATATCGCTGAAGTCGGTGAATGCAGAAGGATCGAATCCCTGGTTGGCGGCGTTCGAGACGCCTTGATGACCGAAGCGGTCATACGCGGCACGTTTCTGAGAATCGCTCAGGATGCTGTAAGCCTCGGCGGCCTCCTTGAATTTCTCTTCAGCTTCATGGCTTCCCGGATTCCGATCGGGATGGTATTTCAGCGCGAGTTTGCGGTACGCGCTCTTAAGCCCCTGGTCATCGGTGCCCCGGTCTACGCCGAGTACCTCATAATAATCTCGCTTCGCCACACTCATTCCGAAAGGATTCCTCTAGAGTATCCGATACCTTTTGCCTACGTTTTCGCTGCCGGGCTTACCGCCACGCGAACCATCGCTGGGCGAAGAAGGCGCCCCTTGAAGTTGTATCCACGCTGGAATTCTTCGAGCACCGTTTGATCTTCGGCCTGCTCGGTTTCGATGCGCTCGATGGCCTGATGCATGTAGGGATCGAAGGGCTGTCCCACACTGGTGATCGGCTCCAGCCCAAGTTTCTTTAAGGCTTCCAATAGATGCTGATAAATCAGCTCCATGCCGCGCTGATACTCGCGATCGGATGTTTCCTGCTTAAATGCCCGCTCAAAATCATCAACGATAGGGAGCATGGCTGCCACGGCTTCAGTGGATGCGTACTGGACGAATTCCGATTTCTCCCGGTCTACTCGACGGCGGTAGTTCTCAAATTCGGCTTGACGCCGCAAGAACAGGTCCTGCAGCTCCGCCTTTTCGACGGCTAGCTGATCGCGTTCAGCAATCGCCGCCGCGAGTTGCCCCTCCGGAGCCGCGGAGCCAGCGGTGTCTGGGATGGGACTTCGTCTACCGAGTCCATTGTCGGTTCTTTCTGATCCATAATGACGTCTGATATCCAGCGTAACAAGGTCTTCCGTTTCGCGTGACGAACGGGTCCGGAAGCGTCCGGGACGTCGTGAGACTTCACCTATTCCTGCGAGTTCTGCAGCGCTTGGCCTACATGCAGGACGGCCGATAGGACCCGTGCGTAATCCATTCGCATCGAACCCAGGACTGCTACTTTAGCGCGCATTCCACTGGGCAACACTACTGTTAAACCTATGAGCGACAATTCTCCCATGCTGGGATGCGCATCCCCCAGTCCGACGTGGACAGCCAGTTCACCTTCTCCACTTTGAAGGAAGCGGTCCAACAAGTGCAAAAGACGCTTTTTCTCCTCCAACGCCCGAAACAATTCGCGCAGCCTCTCACGGGTTAGATGCAGATCCAGTCCAACCAGATTGCTCGCGCCGTCTAAATGGATCTCAGGCGCTAAACCGATCTCGAGAAGTCCCTTATCGTTCAGCAGCGTCAGCTTTTGAAGAATAGCGTCGTAAGCCGCGCTTTCGGCATCCAGGCGCCGGTTCAACTCGCCTTGAACTTCGGAGAGGACCCAACCGCTGAAGTTGCCGTTCACGTAATTCCGAATGGATTCGAGATCCCGGTCGCTGAGTTGCTCGTCGAGGGTGACTACCCGCTGTCTGACCGTACGATCCTTGGTCACTACTATCATCAGAACCCGGCGATCGCCGAGTGACAGCAATTCGATCTGGTCGAGATGCTGGCTGAGAGCAGGTATGGCAGCCGCAATGCCGACGCTGCGGCTCAGTTCCGTCAGGATGTGCGAGGTCCGCTCCATGCGGTCCTCCATGGTATCCATACGGCTGAGGTCGGCCCGCATACGGGACAACTCCGTCGTCAATAGCCGGTTGTTCACCAGCAAGGAATTGATGTAACTGCGGAACGCTTTCTCGGTCGGCACGCGGCCCGCCGAGGTGTGCGGCTGCGCGAGGAACCCTTCATCACACAGGTCGGCCATCACGTTACGAACGGAAGCCGCACTGAGATTATCTCTGCGGCTACGTGCAACGCTGCGCGAGGCTACAGGCTCGCCGGTGTCGATGTAAGCCTTGACGATCGCGTGAAGGATTTCGAGCTTACGCGCTGTGGACGAGGTGGGTCCCATTCCTGCTTGCAGCTAATACCCCTTAACGATAGTGCTCCTAATCAGATTGTATGTTGCATCATACACCAGGGTCAAGAGCTGGCGCGGCCGGGAAGTTCCACGGAAACTCCTGATACAATAACGACTTGCGTTCGGGAGGCTTTTCGTGGACATCCTAGGAGCTGTACTCCGTCTATACAGCTATCTCTATCATCTAGCGCTCTCCTTCTTTCTCTTCGCCATTTCTGTCGTAACACTCATCGGCGGCAAGAACAATCTTCAGTTGCCGATGCTGCCGTGGGAGGGCGCAAGTCTGACGCACTGGCTGTTTGGGCTGGGCCTGATCGGTCTACTTGTGACGCTTCTCGCCCTCACCGGCATCTTCCGCTATGCGTTCCCATTCTGGTGTCTGTTTGTAGTGATGGTGATGGCACGTGGATTCTTTATGTCATCGTTCTATTACAGCGGGGGGGCCGACCAGTTCAGGGGCGCGGTGTGGTTGTTCGTGGGTGCATTGGGGGCTTTTCTGAGTAGTTTAATGCTGTTCAAACCGCGGCGTTCGCGGCGCTGAAGGCTTGCTTTGCCGAAATCTGCGGTCCTAAAAACCGCATCCGGTGGCGTTTACTGGGATGCGGTTTTCAGTGCATTCAGGTTGTCTTCAGAATCCGAACCTGCGTCTCGCGGCTATGAATGCCAAGCCGAGTGCGGTGAAGACGACGGTTCCGGGTTCAGGCAATGGGCTGGCTATAAATCCAGTGAACGGTCCTCCCGTGATTGGCTTGTCCGAGTCAAAGGTACTCCCCACCAGCACGCCCAGGTCGTTTATGCCAGTGATATTAGTGTCTGGCGCTCCTGGGAAGTCCACCGTCGTCACCACTCCACTCATCTGAACGAATCCGTGCCAACCGGAAGCGTCCCGGTACCCTCCAACGATTGTGCCGCTGTTGTTGATGGCGAAGGGTAGTGTGTCCAGCGCTCCCGGAATCGACTCCTCTTGGAAGCTACCGTCAGGATTGCGAATGAATCCTTTGAAACCCCTGTCTATGGTTTCGGATGTGTACCCTATAATCGTCCCGGCTTCATTGAATCCCAGCGCAATCGTCCCCATAGCTCGCGCTCCCGGCGCATCGATACGGGTATATGCGCCCGTTGGGGATCGTGAGAAGCTGAACCACCGATTAAAGTCCAAGCTCGCGTACCCGACCGATCCCCCCGCTGCGTTCAGCCCCAGAAAAGCCGTGAACGCAGCACCGGGATAGCCCGGGTAGGTAGTGACGGTGCCATTCGGTTCTCTGACGATGGGCGCGAACGTCCCGTCGGAATTTGCGAGGGCACCAGGTACGCGGCCGTTGTTATTCGGAACAGTGAAGAAGGCTCCGGCAGGACCGAGGAGCGCTGTTCCTGCCTTGCTGTCGTACAGGTAACCTTGATCATTGACATCCACGCCGACCAGTCCCGCATTGTTGATTCCGCCAGTTTGCGTGGAGCAGCCCGGGCATACTTGAAAGCTGTGGAAATCGTAGATCGGACCTGCCAGTGATACGATGCACAGAGCCAGCCCGGCGATCACGCTACGGCATAATGCCGGCGCAATGACGCGCCGCATACCGCGGAAGTGTAAACCTCTTCCCTGCTCCACCCGCGCAACGACCCGAAGAAGCAGAAGGGAGAGCGCTCCGCCCAGCAACGCCAGCGTTCCCGGTTCCGGCACGGATGAAGAAGGACCCACGCTTAGAGTCGTTGCGTTTCCTTGCAGAAGAATCGGCGAGGTCAGGCTCGGACCGTCCAGCGTGACTTGGACCAGCGTACTATCAATGCGGCTCAGGTCGGCGAGATTCAGCGAGTCTGGCAGGGCGCTAGACGGAAACAGGTCCTCTCCCGGCTTTCCAATGAATCCGAAGAAGACCGCTTTGACGTGGACAGATCCGGCGGCTCCTGCGCTGAGACTCGGCGCGAACTCCTCGATCGAGCCGAGTGTCCCGCCCAAGTATAGCGACAGCGAATCGGCGTTCTTCGTAATCGTGGTTCCGTCAGCTAATTTGGTTATCACATCGATGTTGTTGTAAACGCCAGCCGCATTTGTGGGGGTTTGCGTCTGGCCGGCAGGGCAGAAGGATGAAATTAAAGAAGCTAGCCCGAAGCAAGCAGTGGTGGGGCTGATTCCAGACACGAAAGACCCGTTGGCCGGTGAGGAATTAATTTGCGGAACGTTCGCAGTCACCGTCGATGTTCCAATCCCAATGCTTGCCGCAGTGATGGGGAAAAGATAGTCGGCCAGAGAGCCCGTCAGGCCTAAAGTTGTCTGCTGGACAGGGGCCCGGTTCGTGTCAAAGGTTAAACTGCCTGTCACTTGGGCAGTTCCTGCCCCGCTAGAGCTGGGTCCAAAGACGCGTTGCTACAACATCACCGGCGCTCGCACCACCGCCCGTGACGATCGCATTTGGATCGAATTTCAGGCCGGCCCCGAAATTCAAAGTGATTGGGCCTGCCTCCAGAGTGGCTGGGCAAAAGACGGCGAGCACCGTGAGAACGGGGCTGAAAGCCAGAGTACGTTTAGCGTTGAGCTTCATTTGTTTTGCTTCCTCCGTTCGAACGCCACCCTCCGCGGTGCGTTCGGCAAATCATGATCGAATTCTTTATTGTCTTGGTAGCCCTAGAGAAGCACGCCGCACACATCGTGTTCTATCTTTCACAGATCTACACCTGTTGGCGAAAATGCGGAATGCTAAACGGGGTTGCTCGAGGTTGTACAACCCCGTTTAGCTGCCCTCTCGGGAGTAATACAATGTCACAAGCCTCAGATGAATGAGAGCGACATTCGAGCGCACGCCGTCCGGGATCAGCTCGTGCGCATCCTGGCCGATCCGCAGTTCGCGCGTTCTCCTCGCCTGAGTCGATTTCTTACTTTCCTCGTGGAAGAAAAGCTGAGTAGCCGCAGTCACGAACTTAAGGAGTATACTGTCGGCCTTCTAGTCTTTGACAAACCAGCGTCATTTGATCCCAAATCGGATTCCAGTGTTCGCACCGAGGCCGTAAAACTGCGTGCCAAGCTGACTCGCTACTACGAGGCGCAAGGGCGGGACGATCCGGTCATAATTACAGTTCCAAAGGGAAGCTACATTGCCGAATTTCAGCACCGTGAAACGCTCCCTTCAAGTCAAATTGACCCGCCGTTCAGTCCACCAGTTCGTAAGCCTCGCCGCCGGATGGCCTTGTTTATCGCCGCGCTGCTCGGCTTTTTGTTTCCGGCAGCCCTCCTGATCAACAGTACGCGTCCGGAATCGCCGGCAAAGGCCCGGGTGGTTCCGCTCACGACGTATCCAGGCCATGAGTACGGTGGCCGATTCTCCCCGGACGGCAGTCAGTTCGTGTTCATGTGGGACGGCGAACACAGCGACAATATGGATATCTACGTTCGGTTGGTTGAAGCTGAACCACCGCTTCGACTGACCAGCGATCCCGCGAAAGACTGGGTTCCCGCCTGGTCGCCGGATGGAAACTGGATCGCTTTCATCCGCGAGCCGTGGGGACGCGGCGAGGTCAGGCTCATTCGTCCGCTCGGCGGCCCTGAAAGGTTAGTTGGGCGGTCCAGGGGAGGTGCTTGGCTGGCCTGGAGCCCGGACAGTAAGCTGCTTGCGATGGCAGATCGCGTTACCGACCGAAGTCCGCTTGCCATCGTGCTTATCGAGATTGCGACCGGGAAAAGGCGGCAACTTACATTTCCACCAATCTCTGGCAACGGGGATGCCAACTTCTCGTTTGCGCCTGACGGCAAGAAGATGGCCTTCATCCGTGAGGACCATGGTCAAGACTTGTATGTCGTTGACGTCCGGGGAGGCGAGCCGAGACGCCTCACAAAGGGCTTGGGTCTGCTCTACGGCGTAGATTGGATGCCGGATGGGCGCAGCCTGGTTTTTTCCCGGCTAGATGACAGAGAGGCCCACCTTTGGGAGTTGCCGCTAACGCGACTGCTTCTTCAGCCCCAACCGCGACGGATGCAGTCGGTGAAGGTCCAGGCTGAATATCCGAATGTATTTCGAGGCGTTCGGGGTCGCAGTCCCAAGGTTATATTCGAGTCCAGCGATGACGATGTCGATCTGTGGACAACGGATATCGGCCCCGGTCACATCGCGGAGTCGCCGCGGCGCTTCCCCGCAAACTCCACCCAAGCCGATGAGAACCCTCAATACTCTCCGGACGGCCGCCGGATAGTATTCGCGTCCTCCCGAAGCGGCAGCGCTGAACTGTGGCTCTGCTTGGCGGACGGCTCTCAATTGCAACAGCTAACTCACCTATCCACAGCACTCCTGGGCTGTCCCCGTTGGGCGCCCGATGGAAAAAAGATAGCATTCGATTCTTTTGAAGGCACCGAGGGCCAGGTCCTCACGATAGACGTCGACACGCGGCAGGTCCAACAACTTACGGCCGGTCATGAAGGGGAAGTCCGGCCCAGCTGGTCGGCTGACGGCAACTGGATCTATTTCCGTACTGCCCGGTCAGGCCGGGAAGAGATCTGGAAGAGGCCATCCGCGGGCGGAGAACCGACCCAGGTGACTCTAAATGGGGGATCCGAAATCTTCGAGTCTTCCGAGATGGGACAAATCTTTTACTGCAAGAGATGGGACAAGATGGGGCTTTGGAGAATGCCGGTGGGCGGCGGTCCTGAGACCCTTGTGCATCCACTCGTAGGACAAGGATGGTGGGAAGGCGCGAAGAGCGGAATCTACTTCCTGGAGAACATTCCCAATACCAGTGACTCAGCGCTTCGCAAGATTCGTTTTCCGAATTATGACATCGTGCAACTTGCGATTATTCGCGGGCCTCTCCCATTGCACACTCCGATATTGGCGGTATCTCCTGACGAGACGCAGCTCACGTATGCGAAGTTCGAGCATCTCAGGAAGGGCCTGATGATGTTGGATTACCTGCCTTGAGTCGACCGAGGCCTGTCGAGTTCCTGGAGCACAGCGAAATGCAGTAGATTCAGATCAGCATGCTGGTAGGTTTGGGTCTAGCACTGGCGGCCGCGGTGGGTGCGGTCTTTATGTTGCGAGCACTCCGCCGGAGGAGTGACCTGAACCGCAACCGTGTCATGCGAAACCACATTCGGCGGAATACGCGAGTCGAGGAACGGGATTGAGAAACTTGTACTCGACACCACCGACTTCATCAGCGCTCACGAACGCTGCGGACGAGAGCTCTCTTCGCGCAGCCCACAGATGATCAACCCGATCAGCTCCAGCTCATCGCGGCATGGCTCGCAGATGAGCAGGTGCTCCTCTGCCGCCGCTGCTTCCGTCTCGGGCATCTTGCCCATCGCGTACTTCTCTATTTCATCTTCAGTGAGATGCTGCATCTAAATCACTCTTCGGCCGGATCCGGCACGAACAAGAGTCCAGACAACCGCCCTATGATGGTTCATGAATGCCTGATTTAAGAACGCTAAGCACTCCCGTACTGCTGCATATCGCCCAGGAGATTCCGGTTCCTCTCAAGAGTCTCGTCTCGACGATCTCGTTGCTGGACGAAGGCGCGACGGTGCCGTTTATCGCGCGCTACCGGAAGGAAGTGACGGGCAACCTGGATGAAGTGCAGATCCGTACAATCCAGGAGAAGCTGGAATACTTCCGCGAACTGGAGGACCGGCGCGAGACGATTCTGCACACCATCGAGGAGCAGGGAAAGCTCACCCCCGAGCTGAAGGCGAAGATTGAGGCCACCCTCGAAAAGAACGAACTCGAAGATCTGTACCTGCCCTACAAGCCGAAGCGCCGCACGAAGGCCATGATCGCGCGCGAGCAGGGACTGGAGCCGCTCGCCACATATTTGTGGGAGCAGAAGCCCGGTGAACTGGGGCTGGACAAGCTGGCCGCGACTTTCGTGAGTGCGGACAAGGGTGTTGCGACCGCCGAGGATGCGTTGACCGGCGCCCGCTACATCCTTTCAGAAACGATCAGTGAGAACGCCGACTTCCGAAAAGCCATTCGCCAGCTCATGGTGGATCACGGCTTCGTGGTGAGCACCGCGCTCGAGGGTGTACCGGATCCCGAAGGCAAGTTCAAAATGTACGCGGACTATCGCGAGCCGGTTTCGAAAATCCCGTCCCATCGAATGCTCGCCATTCGTCGCGGCGCAAAAGAAGGATTTCTCACTTTCGAAATCGAATTGGATCGTGAGAAGCCGGTGCTTCTGCTGAAGAACAAGACGATACGGGAGCACGGAGACTGGGTTCCGCATCTCGAACTTGCGGCCGAGGACGCCTACGACCGCCTGATCAACCCGTCTATTCAAACTGAGGTTCGCCTGGAGCTGAAGGACCGCTCCGACGAGGAAGCGATCAAGGTGTTTCGCGAGAATCTCGAAAATCTGCTGCTATCGCCACCCGCGGGAATGCTGAGTGTGCTGGCTGTGGATCCAGGTCTGCGCACCGGCTGCAAGATCGCGGTGGTGGATGATACAGGCAAATTCCTGGAACATTCCGTCATCTATCCGTTGGAACCGAAGAACGACCTCGCGGGCGCGGTACGAGTGCTCTCCGGTCTGATCCACAAACATAATGTTCGTGCGATTGCGATCGGCAATGGCACGGGCTCGCGGGAATCCGCCGCGTTCGTGCAGGATTTTCTGAAGCAAGCCGGTCTGAATAACGTGTTCAGCGTCGTGGTGAGCGAGTCTGGCGCTTCGGTGTATTCGGCCTCGGATGTCGCGCGGCAGGAGTTTCCCGACCTGGACTTGACGGTTCGAGGGGCGATCTCGATCGCACGGCGCCTGCAGGACCCGCTTGCGGAGCTGGTGAAGATCGATCCCAAGTCCATTGGCGTCGGGCAGTATCAACACGACGTGGATCAGAAGAAACTGCGGAATAGCCTGGAGAGCACGGTGGAATCCTGCGTAAACCGCGTGGGCGTCGACCTGAACACCGCTTCGTGGGCGCTGCTGCGCTACGTTGCGGGCATCAAGGAGAGTACGGCGCTGAAGATCGTCGAGTACCGCAACGAGCACGGGCGTTTTCGGTCCCGGGTGGAACTGAAGGCGATCTCCGGGTTCGGTCCGAAGACGTTCGAACAAGCCGCCGGATTCCTGCGGATCCGAGGAGGCGAGCAGCCGCTCGATATGACCGCTGTGCATCCGGAGTCGTACTCGATCGTGGAGAAGATTGCCGCCTCCATGAACGTCACGGTGCCGGAGCTGATCGCCAAGCCGGAACTGGTGGAGAAGATCAAGCTCGAAGAATTCCAGACGCAAACCGCTGGGATGTATACGCTGACCGACATTCGGGACGAGCTGCGGAAGCCGGGGCGTGATCCGCGCGAGCAGTTCACGGTGGCGCAATTTCGCGACGACGTCAAAGAGATCGCCGATCTTCAACCCGGCATGGTGCTGGAAGGCGTGGTGACGAACGTCACGAAGTTCGGAGCCTTCGTCGATATCGGCGTCCATCAGGACGGTTTGGTGCACGTCAGCGAGCTGTCGACCCGCTTCGTCAAGGAGCCGTCGGAGGCGGTTAAAGTGGGTCAGATCGTAAAGGTCAAGGTTCTGACCGCCGACCCGAAAGCAAAACGGATCGGGTTGTCCATCAAGCAATTGGAGGGGCCGATACGGCGCGAGCAGAGACCGCCCGCTCCGAATAAAGTGGAGCCGCCGAAGCCCTCGATGGAAGATAAACTAGCGATGTTGTCTTCGAAATTCCGGACGAGATAGGGCTAGCGCTCAACCCGCTCAGCGGCCAGCGCACGCACGGTTTGCTCGAGTTCTTCCAGCCTGCGCGTGAGATCGTCTATGGCCTGACCCTCGGGATCGGGCAGGCTGCCGTGCTCCAACTCGTGGCCGAGACCGTCGTAACGGGTGCGCACCACACGGCCGGGCACGCCGACGACGGTCGAGTAATCGGGGACCGCGCGAATCACCACCGAACCGGCCCCTATCTTGACATGGTTGCCGACGCGGATGTTGCCGAGAACCTTCGCGCCGGTGCCGACCACCACGTTGTTGCCGATGGTGGGATGGCGCTTTCCACGTTCTTTGCCGGTTCCGCCAAGGGTGACGTTCTGGTAAACGAGCACATCGTCGCCGATTTCCGTGGTCTCGCCGATGACTACACCCATCCCGTGATCGATAAAGAAGCGGTGCCCGATCTGAGCTCCGGGATGTATGTCGACCCCGGTCAGGAAACGGTTCACGTTAGAAAGGAGGCGGGCGAGGAGGTACAACCGCACTCCGTAGAGGCGATGGGCGATGCGGTGCATCAGGACCGCGTGAAACCCCGGATAGCACAGAACCACTTCGAGGACGCTCTTGGCGGCGGGGTCCTCGCGAAAGATGGTCTCGACCTGTTCCCGGATGGTCTTAAACACTTAGGTCCAGTATGGCTCCGAAGGTGATAAGCCTCGGGGCGTTATAATTCGAGCACAGATGAACCGCCTATCCGCGATTGTTCCCGTGCTGTTGGTTTCGATGCTGGCCACCGGGTGTTCGTCGCAAGACTCCTCCAAGACGGCTGCCCCGAAATTGGCAACTCCAGCTTTAGCTCCGGGATTGATGGTAGCTGAGAACCGCAAACATCCGCTGGCAAAGTACCTGGAAGTGGTCGGGATCCGGCTTTCGGAAGCCAAGCAGGGCAAAATCTCAGTGCGATTTGGGGTGGTAAATCACTCCGACGCGGACATTGCCGATCTGGGGCTAAGCATTGGATTGAAGCCCAGCACAGCGAAAGCCGAGGAGCCGGCGTTCTGCACTTTTAAGGCAAAGGTACCGGCCCTCCCGCCACAGGAACTGGTGAACGCCTCAGGAGAGTGTACAACCACACTCCGGGTTTATGAGCTGCCGGATTGGCAGTTCATTCGAGCGGTATATACGATCACTTCTCCGCAGCCGTAGGGATTAACCCGGCCTCTACGCTAATGCCGCCGCCGGTTGGGGGATCCGCCCGGCAACACTATCCGGGCCAGCAAGAAGCCGGCCACAATGGCACCGCCCATAAAGGCCCACGGCTTACGACTAAAGTGAGCGGTGACGTCTGCCTTCTCACGCACATAGGATTCCAACTGGTCGATGTTGTGGGCCAGACGCTCGCGCTTGGCTTCAATCTCTTCTAAGATTTGGTCTGACGTTTCAGCCATTCGACGTTCTCCTTGACATCGCCGATGGTTTTGTCCGGTGTCGTACGAACCAACTTCCATCGGCCGAGACCGAGGCTCACCATCACTCCGGCTCCTACCGTCAGCACTACGCCTACGATCGCTGCCGACGCCCACATCGGCAGGACCAAGGCTAAGGCGTTAACCACCGCTGACAACAGGAAGCCGACAGCATACAAGGCGACCACCGCGCCGGCCGCCAGCAGGGTACCCGCCGAGATGGCCTTACGCGACTCTTCACGGATTTCTGCTTTCGCCAAGCGGACTTCGGACCGGATGATATCTTGGGCGCTAGCGAGAATATCCTTTACGATCTCGCCGGCGGAGCGCTCCCGGTTATCATAGCCATATCCGCCCATCTGCCCGGCTGCGGTCTTTGCCGGATCACTCATTGCTCACCTCTGCTTTTCGGCGCAGTTAGTCCCCCCGCCGCATTGTGAGGCCAAGCAGAAAGCCGACGGCGACCGCAGCGATCAAAGACGGCCCGGGGTTTTTGCGGACGGCGTCAGTCAGATCGGAGCCCATACCGCGCAGATCGCGGGTACGAATGTAGCCGGCCGCGTCTTCCATGGCATCGGCTGCGGAGTGCGCCTGATCCGCCACTGCATCGGGGGCGTGGGAACGGATAACATCGGCCGTACGCTGGAATCCCTGGGCCACCGGCTCACGGCTGGCATCCAGCTTGTTGACGGTATCGCGGCCGAGGTTAGCGGCTTTGTCAGCGGCCTGCTTAGCGGCATCTGACGCGGCGTTCATGGCATCTTTGGCAGTACCAGTGGTAGATTCTGGAAAGGTTGGGTTAGAAGACATAGTTCCCTCGCTTCTATGACCCAAATGCCGCATTTAGATTTCGTGAAAGATGCGGACGCGGCGTTTATGCGTCTTTGGGCGGGTACTCGCGATGGGGAGGCGCGGCGGCGAGCACTCGACGGCGCTCGGGATCGTAGGCCATGACTTTACCAGTACGGTAGGACTCCACGCCCATCTTTATGGCGACCATTACCTGGTAACCCCGGAGCACATTGTAGACGGTGGTCTTGCGAGAGCGCATGCAGTCCAGCCAGTCGTCAATGAGGTCCGGGCCCTGCTCGCCCTCAATGGTGACTTCGGTCTTACCGTCGTTGGCGTCCTGAAACTCCCTGGTAAACGCCCGCTCGGCCTTGATCACCGCGGCCTGCTGCGGACGGGGTTGGCCGGGTTCGGTTTTCCTTATGTCGCCCATGGAGCCCATGGCCGCGCGGCCTTCCAACACGCTCATGGTGCCCCAGTTGCCGTACACGGTCATTGGCACCGACTGGGAATTCGCCATGCAGGAAACCATGTTGACGGAGTAGTCACCGGGGTACTCGACCATGGTCATGTACACATCGGGAACTTCGCGATCCTTCTGCACGTAGATCCCACCCATGCCGGAGGCGCGCGTGGGGAAATCGAACCCGATAATGGTGGACATCATGCCCAGCCGATGGTAGAGCAGGTCGGTGGCGTTCCCGCCCGAATATTCCCAATACTTACGCCAGCGGAAGTAGCGGTCCGCGCTGAATGGCCGTTTGCGGGCCGACCCCAGCCACATCTTCCAATCAAGATTCTCACCCGGTTTCACTTCAGCAGTGGGCCACGCATCCTCGCCGACTCCGGGGATGGGATAATCCCACATGCCGGTGGTCGTGTTGCGGTTGTAACTGATTAATCCCCACAGCACCTTCCCCATCTTGCCGGCCTTAACGTAGTCGTTCAGTTTCCAATACAGCCGGGTGCTGGGGCCGGAGCCGCCGACTTGCAGGACGCGTTTGGTTTCATCCACCAGGTCGTTCAGCCGAGCGGCTTCGTCGATGGTGTACGTCATGGGCTTTTCGAGGTACACGTCCTTGCCGGCCAGCAACGCCTCGCGCGCCATCGGATAATGCCAGTGATCGGGCACGGCGATTACCACGCCGTCGATATCGGACCGCGCCAGCACGTCGTGATAGTCGCTATACGTTTTTTCGGCGCCGGTACGCTTCTGGCCATATTCGGCGCGCGGCGTCCAGACGTCGCAGACGGCGGAATACTCGAAGTCGTTAGTTTCTTTCTTGCGGCGGATGAAGCCACGGTCGAGCAAACCGTTGAACTGCATGCCGCAGCCGATGAAGCCTACATTGATGCGGTCGTTCGCGCCAAGCACGCGGCCGTTCATCTTGGGAGCGATCTTCGGTTTGGCGGTAACTGCGAGTCCGGCGGTTGCCGCCAGTGCCGCGTTGCGGCGCAGGAACGCTCGTCTGCTGGGCGTGTCTTTGCTCATAAATTCACCAGGCGCTGATCACTTCATCCGGCCATTTTGCCGCCGCACTCCGGACAGAACCTGACCGGATTCGGCGGCTCGAAACCACATCCGGGGCACGCGAGCTTCTTCTTCTGAACCGGCGCTCCACAATCGGGACAGAACTTGGCCTGTCCCACCGATACCCCGCACTCGGAGCAGAACTGACCGCGGTTAGAAACGACGCTGGATTTCCCGGACGCCGCCATCACCGAGTCCGACTTCATGTTGACATTCGAAATGTAGTCGGTCTGCTGGGCTTTTTCGTAGAGCTGCTGGCGCGCCGCTTCGGCCTTGGCTTGAGCGTGCGCGGATGCGAGCTGCTCTTCGAAATTCGGCGCGCAGTCTTCGCACTGGCCGGCTTTCTCATTCCAGCAGGCGTCGGGACAGACCCATTTGCCGCAGCGCGAACATTGATGGAAATGCTGCTTTCCTTCGTCAACGGCTTTGGCGAGAGCCGCGTCGTGCGCTTTGCCGCCGACGGCGCGCTGCAGCTCGTAGGCCGAGTCGCCGGCCGATCCTACCCAACCGCCGAGGAAGCCGGAGGCAGCGCGTAACAGCGAGCCGGCAGTCCCGATGGTCGAACATCTCAAAGCGCGACATGAAGCCATTGCCGCACTTATCGCAGTGGAATTTGAACTGGTAGCCCCTGTCCGTGGACAAGTCTTCGTAGTTGTTGACGAATTGGATCATTGCCATGCCTGGTTGGGTCCTTAATGTAATCTAGCATTGGCTCGTGGTTTAGTGCTCCGCCGTTAGTGGTTGGTGATTGGTGCGTAGTAATTGTGATCGTTACAGCAAGCGGTTCTGCTGGTGGCCGGTGGTTGAACGGCGGGCGCCCCAGCAGGCCAGGGCTACCGCCAGGACCAGATCGTCATGCTGGCGGGCTGTGGCTCCGTAGGTCTCGTGGCCGGTCTGGGTGGTGTTCATGCGAAGGCACATCATTTCCTCGACCAAGCGTTTGCGCTCGGCGAGGTTGGGTGCGATGCGCAGTTCCTCGTCTTCCAGCATCAGTTCCAGGTTTTGAATGAGGTCACGCTTCGGCACCGTCGAGTAGCCACCGGCGCTGCCGGCATGCCGCGCTCCGGTGATGGTGACGGCAACCAGAGAGCAATCGAGACTCTGACGCAGCATGTCGACCACGGGGGCGCCGACACCGGTTCCATCCACCACTACGCTGCAACGCTGCTGCAGTTCCGGATGACGAGCGAGTTCGCAGATACGCTCGACGATGCGCGGATAGGAGGTACCGAGCGGCACGCGATCGAGGTGGCGAAGGTGGTAGCTGGTGGTGGACGGTACGAGGTGGTATGGATGGCCGGACTGAACGACCTGGAGGACGGAGATCGCGGTCGAGTCGTGCTTCTGTCCCAGATCGACACCGATCAGAGTTTCACGCAAAGGCGCAAAGGAACCGCAAGGGTCGCCAAGGAGACGGACTTCCTTGGAGAAAGCGGCGTCGATGAGATCGCGGTGGAAGACGCCGCCGTCGAGATCCACGAAGCCGCAAAGATATTCCTGACTGAACCAGTCGTCTCCCATTTCGCGACGCTCGTGCTCGAGGTGGGCGGCGGGGATGCGCGGGCACTCGGTGGCGGGGACGCTGATCCGGTCCCAGGTGTCGCCGCCATGCACCCAATTGTTATAGAAGAATCCGCGTTTGCCCTTGGGCGTGCTGAGGAGCCACATGTCGCCGCCGCTGGCCGCGAGGATGGGCCGGGCGGAGTGGTAGACGGCATCGTCGACGCGGGCGGCTTCATCGACGATGAGCAGCGAGGCGGCGGAGAATCCGCGGATGTTGTCCTCAGAAGCGCCGGGCAGACCGACGATGCGCGATCCATTCGGCAATAGCACGGAGATGACGTTCTGGCCGTCGCGGCGCGGGCGAATTCCCAACTTGCGGACAAACTGCTGGACCTTGTGTATGAAGAGGGCGCTCTGGCGGGCGGTGGGGCTGGAGACGACGACGAGGGAGTCCGGGCGGAACAAGGCGACATGGAGCGCCTTGGCGGCGGCAACGGTGGACTTGCCCCACTGGCGGGCGCAATTGACGATGAGGCGATGATGGCGGCCGGCGAGCATGGAGGCCTGTTGCGGATCGGGCTGGAATCCGAGCCGGTCGCGGGCAAAGGCCAGAGCATCGGGGCCGACTTCGGCGGGCGGCCTTTGTCGAGAAGGATCCGGCTGTGGGGAAACGCGTAGGCTTCGTCGACGCGGACGTACAAGGCGCTCATCCGGCGTGAGTCGCAACGGGACGGTGTCTTCTCAGTGCGAAGAACGATGGTGTGCGGTTGCGTGGCGCCGCCGACGGGCTCGGGATCGAAGTGTCCGATATCGGGAATGGTTTCGTTTTGCAGATTGGCGGTTGCGATCTGTCTATCTCCGGCAGGCGCTTCGGGGCCGCGGCCCGCGGGCGGACGGGTCATGATGGCTTCGAAGAGATGCTTCCAGTCAAAGAGGATGTTACGCGTGACGCGGCTTTCGCAGCGATCCTGAGACTCGAAGATCTTGGAGTTGTCGGCGAGGTCGCGGACGGCCAGTGCGCATTCCACGTCCAGACTAATCTCCTGAAAGGTGTCCTGGATCTGGGGACGCCGCTGCATGAATTTCTCGTAAATGACGCATCTTTCCTGCTTAATGACGCGTTCTTTACGCCAGCGGTTGGCGACGAGGTCGTCGAGGATATCGAATTCGACGAGGCTGGCGGGTTGGAAGTAATCGATGTATTCCTGACGGCGCAGGTCGTAATCCTCGCGGGATTCGCCGGGGAGGCAGACGTGGACGGCGGTGAGGCCGTGCTTGAGGCTATTGAAGCGGGAGCGCTGTTTGCCGGCTTCGGTTTTGGGACCGGTGCACTTTTGGGCATTGGCGCGGTTGGCGGCTAGCTGGCGGGGGCTGATGGGTTTCAGGGTTGTGTTCTCGGGATTTTCGGTTTCGGGAATGTTGGACATGGTTGTGCCTCCGATTCCAGGGTAGGGGGTGGTTAGGGTTTGACTGGTTGCGTGGATGGGGGAAATGGTGGGGTGATTGGAGATATAAATTTAATTCTCGCGTGAACTGAGGTAAAGACTTTCACGCAAAGACCGCAAAGGAACCGCAAAGAGCGCAAAGTAGGGGCGGTGAAGTGATCCTTGTCCTCGGGGGCTGGCGAGAGCCGATCGTACCGTATCATGAACACATGGCAGAACTGGTTTTTGAAGTCGTTCAGGCGGCAGATGGCGGGTATTGTGCCGAATGCCTGAAGGAAAATATCTTCACGCAAGCGAATACCTGGGAAGAGTTGCGCCACAACGTGGTGGAAGCGACCACGGCGTTCTTTTTCGATCATGCACGTCCCGGAGGGTGTAAAACAAACTGTGTAAGCGATGTTCTCTGGTGACAGAATGGGAGGACATCATGGCGATCGACGTAAAAGTGTTAGATCAGCTGCTGGCGGATTACAAGAAGCCGGAGCAGATCATCGGCGAAAACGGACTATTGAAGCAGTTGACCAAGGCGATCCTGGAGCGGGCGCTGCAGGGGGAGCTGGCCGAACACCTGGGGTATGGGAAGAACGATCCGGCGGGGAACAACAGCGGGAACTCGCGCAATGGGACCACCAAGAAGAAGCTGAAGGGCGATTTCGGTGAGATCGAGCTGGAGACGCCGCGGGACCGGAAGGGGAGTTTCGAGCCGCAGATCGTGGAGAAGCGGCAGACGCGGTTCACCGGATTTGACGACAAGATTCTGTCGATGTACGCACGAGGGATGAGTGTGCGGGACATTCAAGGCCACCTGAAAGAGATCTATGGGATAGAGGTGAGCCCGACGCTGATCTCCAACGTGACCGAGGCGGTGGTGCAGGAGGTGCGCGCCTGGCAGAACCGGCCGCTGGAAGCGCTGTACCCGATCGTGTACCTGGACGCGCTGTATGTGAAGATGCGGGACAACGGACAGGTGCAGAACCGGGCGGTACATGTAGCGATCGGGATACGATGGACGGCAGCAAAGAAGTACTGGGGATGTGGACCACCAGCCAGGAGGGAGCCAAGTTCTGGCTGCAAGTGTTGACCGAAATTCGGAACCGGGGAGTGCAGGACGTATTCATTATGTGCGTGGATGGGCTGAAGGGGTTTCCGCAAGCGATCGAGCGGTATTTCCGAACACGCAGGTGCAGTTGTGCATTGTGCATCTGGTGCGGAGCAGCCTGAACTATGTGTCTTGGAAGCAGCGGCGGGCAGTGGCCGCGGATCTGCGGAATATCTACACGGCGGCGACGGCGGAGCAGGCCGAAATGGAGTTGGAAGCGTTCGCGGCCAAGTGGGAGGGAACGCATCCCACGATTGCGCAGATCTGGCGTCGGAATTGGGCCCATGTGACGCCATTTTTCGCTTTTCCGGCGGAGATTCGCAAGGTGATTTATACCACCAACGCAGTGGAATCGTTGAACATGACGCTGCGGAAAGTGATCAAGACGCGGGCTTCGTTTCCCAGCGAGGAAGCGGCGTTGAAACTGCTGTATATGGCCTTGGAGAATGTGGCTAAGAAGTGGAACACGGTGCAGGGCTGGCGAGAGGCGCTGAACCGGTTCCAGATCCTGTGGCCGGAGCGGATGCCGGCTCTGGAGCGGGCCTGAAGCACGGACCAAGCCTACTGACCAGGAGGGTGGGGTCTTGGTGCTTCGCCCTCCTGATCGTAGCCATAAGGCAGGCCGGGAGCGCTGTCAAGGTAACCTTCGGCGCGCAAAACCGGCGCGACCTTGACAGCACTCCCGGCCGGCCCCCGGAACCTATCATGGAGGGCGAAGCAGAAATTCGAAGCATCCGACGTGCTTTTCGGGCAGTTAGTTGACAGGCGAGAAATCATTTACACAGAACACTTGACACTACCACGTCCCCCCCCGAGCGGATCCGGCTGCACTTGGTACGGGATGAGATCTTATCTGTCGCATGAAACTCCCCCGGGATGTCTCGGGCGCGCATTTGGCTGAGATACTTTGCCGCCGATGGCAATACGCTAAAGTACACCAGGCCGGCAGTGCTATCATTCTGGAAACATTTGAGCCGACTCACCAGCGAATACGGTTCCTCACCATGATCCCCTCCGCTTGGGGACGTTCGTATCCATTTTGCGGTGCGTGGCCCAGCACAAACGGGTCTCCCGCGACGCGATTATTGCAACGCTATAGAGCGGGAATACTTCCTCAGATGGTCGCGAGCGCTCGTGTGCGCGAGTACGCAAAGGACAGCTGGAGTCGATCTTTTTGCTTCATCAGAGGGTTCGGTGGATCACTGATACGTTCGAATGGCGCCGGGAAGCTCGGCTCTCGCAGCAGGCGAACTCGGTACCGTATAGTTAGGCTTCGGCTTTTGTGCTCGACACCCTCCCCCGTAAACGCTACGCCGTCAGGGAGGGGCTATCGGTCCACTTCCACATGTCGGGAAACGGGCGTTATGCGGGAAGGTGCGCTGTTTCCGAGTACCGCGTAAGAACGGCCGGAGCACTCACGGGCGCGCCGGAAACGTCGCTGAACATTGACCCTGGGATGCAAACCTTAGGCGCGTCAGCGGTACGGCTATTCGATCTGCCGCCAGTGCGCGAAGTCATTTGTTCCTCCCAGGCAGATCGATCAGCACGATGTCGGCGTTCCCCTTCGAGCGATCGAAGACAATCTGTTTGCCATCCGGAGTAATGTCGAACGTGCTGGTGGTGTGTGTGTCGAAATTGGAAAGCCGGCGGGTCTTCCTTGTGTTGAAATCGACGAGCCAAAAGTCCCCCGGTGAACGAGCCGATCCGGGCATATACACAAGCTCCTGGCGCCCGGGCACGAAGCGGTAGCGGGCGCCGCCCACCTTCAGTTGGATCGGCGGCGCATCGACGGGAGACCCGTCCGGGCGAACCATGAGCAGCGGCCCGGTCACACCAACCATCGGTCCAGTGTATAAAATTAGAGATCCGTCGGGAGACCATACCGGATTGAGCGCCACGCCCTTGGTCAGCCGGACCGGCTGCCGGCCGTCCACTGGAATCTTGAACAATCCGGACCCCTCTTTGTCACCGCCGCCGGCCACGATCCACTTTCCGTCGGGCGACCAGCTTGCGGAACTCGACACATCAATCGCCTCCGCCAAGGGGCGAAGGTCGCCACCGTCCGCGGAGAGCGTATTCAAAGTTCGCTTTCCTTGCTTCCGCAAGATTACCGCGACGCGGCGGCCAGCGAAGGAAACCGCGGCGGGCTCCAGTAGGGCGCCATCCGCGCCCCTCCAGATTTCCGTCGCCTGGCCATCCTCATAACGCCATAACCCGTCCCCTCCGCCGCGCGAGGATAAGTAGAACAGCGAAGTTCTTCCGTATCGCGGCCCCAATGCGCGCATGGTCGGCAGGTTGAACGGCTTAACGTCCTTTTCTTCCGCCGGGCGATCCAGAAGCGGAACGCTCCACAGGTTTGCGGTCGGGTTGGAGACGGTGGCCACCAGACGGCGCCCATCCGCGCTCGCTTCCACCGATTCGTATATCTCAAGACCGGAGCTTACGCGGCGGCTCACCTTACGCTCTGTGTCCAACGCCCAAAGCCTGGGTCCCGCTCCGTTTTGGTCGGGTCCGACATACAGTATGGTTCGATTGTCCAGTGCCGCCATGTAGCGTAAGTCGCTGTTATGGTGCGTCAAGCGCTCCGGCGTTCCTCCGAAGGGCCGAATGCGGAACAGGTCCATTTCCAAGGCATCCCACATCCCGCTCACAAAATAGATCCACCGGCCGTCCGGCGACCATGTAAGAAAGTGGTTATGCCCACCCGCCCCGAGCGTGAAGATCTGCCGCGCGTTCCCCCCGGTGCCTTCCGAGACGAACATGGGGTCGCCCGTGTCGTATGTATGGAACACGATGCGCGACGCATCCGGCGACCACGACGGATTCACCGCGTGTTCGGTCAGGAACGCACGGGCGGTACCGCCGGTGAGAGGCATGAGACGCAACCGCGTGCCACCGACAATGCCGGCGAACCAGACTTCGGACCCGTCGGGAGTGAAACCCACGTTTCGAACCGGAATCGACGTTTGGGTTCCGTGAGTAAGGTTGACAAAGCGCCCGGTTCCAATCTGGCTTACCCAGGTATCAACCGGTCCATCGCGGTCGGAGCGGAACGCGACAAATTTCCCGTCCCGCGATACAGCGGCATCCGTCTCATCGCCCGGAAAATCCGTAATACGCGTGTATTGTGCGCCCGCGAGAGGGTTGTCGGGGAATGCCGGCGGCCTCAGCGCGAACCACCCCACCGTCCCCGCCGCAAGCGCCAGCGCCCCAGCCGCGATCCACAACCACGGTCTACGCCGGTTTGCGGCAGGGGCGAAGCTTGCCATCGGACCGATCTTTTGGACGCGCCGCAAATCGACCGCGAGATCGCTCGCGCTTTGATAGCGTTCCTTCGGATCTTTCTCGAGAGCCTTATCGAGGATCTCTTCCACTCGGGGACCTATGGTACGCAGCGTCGGCGCCGGATGGTTGATGATCGCGCTCATCGTCTCGGCTTGCGACTTACCGCGGAATGGCCGCGAGCCTGTCAGCATTTCGTACAGCATCACACCAAGCGAGAAAATATCTGTGCGATGATCCAGCGGCCGCCCGCTGGCCTGCTCCGGTGACATGTAGGCCGCCGTGCCCATGATGCTTCCAGCCGCCGTCTGGGTTTCGGCGGTTTCACAGTCGGCCAGCTTCGCGAGACCGAAGTCGAGAACCTTCACCTGCCCATCGGGAGTCACAATTACATTGGCCGGCTTGATGTCCCGGTGCACGATCCCAGCTCCGTGCGCGGCCGCCAGCGCGCTGGCAATCTGAGTCGCATAGCCGACCGCTTCGACCGAAGGCAACCCCTTCGGAGTGATCAATTTATCGAGAGACTTGCCCGGGACATACTCCATCACCAGGTAGTCGGTGCCGGAGTCGTTGGCGATATCGTGCACGATGACGATGTTCGGATGATTCAACGCCGAAGCTGCGCGGGCCTCCTGCATGAACCGCTGCCTGCGCTCCGAATCGGCAACTTTGTCGCGCAGCAAAATCTTTATCGCGACGGTCCGGTGCAGACGGGTGTCTGTGGCGCGGAAGACCTCGCCCATTCCTCCCGCGCCTAGCGGAGCTTCGATCTTGTAGGGGCCGAGCTGACGGTCAGCGCCGATCAGACTCTGGGTCACACCTTCTTGATCCTGCGCCAGCAGCAACTCCACTTCACGCCGTAAATCAGGATCGGTATGCGCGAGTATGGACGCGCGCTTCACAGGGTCACGCGCGGCGTGGTAAAGCGCCTCGATCTTCTGCCGCCGCTCCGGGCTCATTGCCTCATTGCCTTTGGTGAGTCGCTTGTAATTGTATACTCACCCCAAATTGTTGATGGTCAACTTCCGCGCACTTCATACAAGTGACGAGCGTTGGTGTAAACAGATTCCGAACGAGTGGTCGTTTTAAACCGGCCAATGTTCTGGGGAGGCTGGCGGCCAACAACGTGAAGCAGTATTCTATCGGCAAAACGCCCCCCTGTGCGGCTCTCTGCGCTCAGCCGCCATCCGACGAAGAACTAATGCGCCTCACGCTCGGGATCGTCCGATCGCGCAATGTGATCGGCATCGCCAGCGGCCCACTCGACACGGTGGAGAAATGGAGGAAAGCCGGAGGAGATCGGGTACTGCCCGCTATCGGTTTCGATCCGCAATCTGGCAAGCCAACGATCAGCGACTTACGGAGTCTTGTGATAACCAAACGAGTCCTTGCGTTCGCTGAAATCGGCACCCAGTACATGGGGATCGCCGCAAACGATGAGCGAATGGAACCGTATTATGCTCTTGCAGAACAGCTTGACGTGCCCATCGGCGTTCACATGGGCCCAGGCCCACTCGGTGTGACATACTTTGGGGCCCAAAACTACCGCATGAGGCTGTCTAGTCTGCTGCTACTCGAAGATGTTCTCGCGCGTCATCCCGAGCTTCGTATCTGGGCCATGCACGCCGGCTGGCCTCTTGCCGACGACGCGATCGCGACCCTCTATGCGCATCCACAGCTCTACGTCGATGTGGGAGTTATCTCGTACGCTTTTCCTTGCCTGGCTAACGCAAAGCGATGGTTGCCTGATACACCGTCCAATGGGAGCCAATGAGGAGCACGAAGGGGACGGCATTGCCGGTGGCCACGGCGTTCGCAGGTACTCGCACGTTAACTTGCAGCAGGCCGGCCACCGACCCGGATACTCCCCCCGCATACAGCACTTCGCCAGATTTTGAGGGCACTTGAACTCGTTGTTCCCAAGGTCGAACAATGCCGACACCGGCAAGCTGGTCCGGGGTAGAACGTCGCCGAGGATCTGGCCGTCCTCTACCCCCGGTGCCGCGTCGCCCCCTCCGGTCGCGTATAGCGTAATTACCGAGCCCCGCCGGGCAGGATTCGACGGGGAGTTGAGGCTCCCGTCCTCATTCAGGATCGCGCCTCGGCCCTGACCGAAGCTATCCAGGCTGAAGATCCCTGGACGCGAGGGCAGTACTGGAGTTGTCACCGCTTCGGACCGCACGCCTTTGTACTCGACCTGGACATCCACCAAGGACTGGCCAGCCACCGCGTACAGGACGATCGCGCTGCTCTGTTTATCGGATACATAGAGGAGCGGGGCCGGCGCCCCGTTGAATAGGATGCGCGTGTCGGCACAAGGCGGTCGCCAGCTTCCCATCGTCGTTCACGCGCAACGGAACTGAATCCGAAGGACCCATCGCCGAACCGAAGATGGTCACAATCTCGCCGGGAGCCACGCCGCCGCCCACGTACCTGGCCGCGTTGACCACGCAGCCGGGGAAGATACGCGGCCCAGGGGCCGTGACCGCCGCCGCAGTTTTCTCGAATTTCGCGAGGAAGGCGTCGTTAGATGCGGTCGCTGGCGCAAGGACGTCCGGGAGTTCATACCACTCCTCGCTGGCGGTGAACATAGAGGTCCCCTCCCGCCCTACCACGTAAACGCCCCTGGCATCCACGGCCAAGCCGCTGGCCCAAGCTGCGTCGGCTGCGCCGAACTGGCGCGTCCAAACCTCACCGCCATCAAGGTCGTATTTGCCCACAAAGGAATCCCCACCAGAGCCCGACCTGCATTGCCCGGGGAAGGCGGTAAAAGGACGATATGGCTGATACCTCACGGGCGGGGTCCCGGCGATGTAAACCCCCGTCGCATCCGCCGCAATGGAGCCGTTCAGGTCGGACGGGTCGAGCCGGCGACTCCACATCTCGTTGCCGCCTGAATCGTACTTGCGCAAAATGGTGACCCAACCGTCGGCGCCGGACGCAACGAGTAGATAAAAACCAGTCGGGGCCGCCGCCGCAAACGCACTGCTGACACTCAATGCGTCTAATTGGCGAGCCCACAACTCGTTGCCGCGCGTTCCCACTTCCGCACGATCACGCCGGCAGCCCCGTTCGAATTCGTCACCAGGGCATAGACGCCTGTGGCGTCGAGGCCACACCCGAGGCAGTTTTGATTTCACCGAACCGGCTCGTCCATAACTCGGCGCCGTCCGGGCTGTACTTGCCTAAATAGGCGGAGGTGTAGTTGCCGCCGGCCACATAGATCCCAGTCCCGTCCGCAGCCAAACCACCCAACGGGCGGATCTCCAATTGGCGGGTCCACAACTCCATTCCCCCGGGCGCTGAACTTGCGGAGGAAAGACTGTTCGGCTTCGCCGAAGCCGACGTAGACGCCGCTGGCGTCCGCGGTCACCGCTGTTACATAGGAGGGCGTGACGAAGTCCCGGGTCCACAGCTCATTCCCGAGTGCGCCGTACTTACGCACGGCAGCTCTATTGCCTCTCGCGGACGGTCTGACTCCCGCTACGTAGATGCCCGACTCATCGGTAGCCACTGCGGTGGCGCGGTAAATCCCCGAAGTCGTGAACCGGTGATGGAAAGAGAGCGTTTGACCGTCTGCCCGGCCTCCGCCGATTACCAATCCAAGGGCGATCGTCACAGCACCCAGATTATGCCTTTCGTTCGAATATCGAAGCATATTTAACCCTGCCCGAATTTTCACCGGACCCCGATCGTAAACGGCATTGCTGGAGCGGCCAATGTAGGCCGAGCACCCCGCCCTCGTGCGCCCGGATCTGCAACTCTCGGGTTACCTTAACCCGGTTTTCCGTTCCTGATTGATCCCCAATACCCGTTTACTGGACCGCGATCTTCACCTCGGGCCCGGTGATCCACGCGCTGGTCAATTGAACTGCAACGAGGCCCGCGATCGTCCCCTCGGGAACTCGGAAGTTGACCTGGTATCGATCCACAGTCCCTGGGTAGCCGCCGGCGTAAAGAACCTCGGCCGGCTTTCCGTTTACTGTCAACTCGACGGGCGAATTGACGATCTGCACAGGGTCTGCCGTGAAGGGTTGTCCTGGATCGACACCGGGCCGGGTGGGACCAAGGCCTGAAGCGAACAACGTCAAGATTTCGCCGGACCTCGCCGGCTTGGACGCGGAAACCAGGCTGTAATCGGAGTGGACCACGGCGGGGCCATTGGCGGTCATTACGAGCTCGGGCCGGAACATGGGGATGAGGTGGAAAATTAGCGTTACGTTTCCTCCCCCGTGAATTCTTCTCCTGGAGGGATCTTCTGTGACCGAGGCTCTTCTCGTTGCCGGATCTAAGCGCACTTCGCCCCCTTGTCCACGCACGCCGAGAAAAGCTCCGTTGCCGCCCGTCACCACAGTAGCGCCCATCGGCTGTTCAAGAGGAGCCCCAGGCGGTGGAGGGCCATTCGCACGGCCCATGAATGTGAAGGATCCTACGGGCGTACCGTCCACTTGCACTAACTGCTCCACGCAGTCGAGAAGATTAGGGAACCGCACGTCGCCAATCGCCTGGCCGGGTGTGGGGGCGGTTGCCATGTTCACTTGCTGCACCCGGCAGACGTGAGCGCCCTTGGCAGGCCTGCCATTAACCGCGACGATATCTCCCAGGAGGATGTAGTGTGCAAAGTTTGCCGCCGGCGGGGCAGTCGTAGCCTCACTGCTGCCGGCGAACTTGGCGTAGCTGGGCTCATCCTGGTTGTATTGGACGAAGTTCTGAAGGTCTATCTTCAGAATGGTCGCCGGCGAAACTTGTGCGATGCCGACTTTACAAAATGCCGCTATACACGCGGCCGTCAGCACTCTGTGTGTCCAGTGTGATTTCATGGTTGTCCCCCTAAAGTCGAGCTACTTTCTTGATGCTCATCGCGCCCAATCCCGATTCTGGCTGGCGTTCCTTCCTAGCGGGTTTTACCTGGGATTTCCATTTTGGTATGGCTGCGGCCACAATCGTTCATCATTAAGGATTTCCTTTTGACTCGATAGTCACTACCCGGGATTGCGCCATGGAAGTGAGGAGCCGCTGGCTGTCACTTCAAAAAGATAGATCGCTTTCATCGCTCTGCTCCAGAGTGCCAATCCGCAATGGGCCGACATCACGCGATCAGAACTCGACGGGTTATCTGCCCGTTGCTCTCCCAAAAGGTTCTCTTACTCGCAAGAAATGGGTCGTCCGGCGCTGGCTGGACGTTGCCGTCCATGTCGAACGCCCGCGACCGGATCGCGTGCTCGCCGGACGCAGGTATCCTCCAGTCGAAGTTCCAAAACACCCAGGAGAAGTCACGCAGCGTTGTCCCGCGTGATACGGGATTACTCAGAGTTGTTGCCAGCCAGGGCCCATCATCGATTTGCACCTCCACCGCCGCAATCGGTGCGCCCCAAGCGGCGCCCATGATTGCGTATTGGTTGTTCTTAGAACGCGTTACTTTGGCCGGCGCCGATTTGAGCCGCTCACGCGCTACGGTGGCGAAGGTCCAGACCGTCTGGCCATCCCGCTGCTGCTCCCGGATTGTGACATAATCCCGCGTCATGAAACGGCCCGCCCAGCGCTGGTTTGTCACCTCAATGCGGGTAAGCCACTTGACGTTAGCCACACCGTACCAGCCCGGCGCAATGAGGCGCACGGGAAAGCCATGCTCAGGAGGCAATGGCTCGCCGTTCATCTCGTAACAGAGCAGGTTATTCGGGTTAACTGCTTCAGCCACGGACATGCTACGCGCGAACTGTTCCGTAATCGTCAGTTCATTCCCGCCGGGACCCGGGTTAACCTTCCCGGTCTCGCCGCCACTGAGGATTCCTCCGTTGTCACCGATGGTCACCGTACCGCGATCAATCCCATAGAAGACCACCTCGCGCCCCTGTTTCAGCACGCCGGCCTCTTGCAGTATGGAGGCCAGCGGCGTTCCCGCCCAGCGCGCATTCCCGACCGCGCCGACGAGCCAGGGAAATCCATTGTCGCCCGAACACTCTAGTGTGAAGTCGACTTCACGCCGCTGACGGGCTTTCAAGTCGGCTATGGTCAGTGATTGGGGCCGAGCGACCAAGCCTTCAATATTCACATGCCAACTGAACTCATCGAGACCCTCCGGTTGTCCGTAGTGCCTGACATAAAAGAAGTTGCTGGGCGGCGTTAGCCAGGAGTCCAGCTTCTCCCATACGAGTAGGTTTCCAACGATCGCCGGAGGCAACGCAGGGGGCGGAGGCTGATCTAGCCAAGGAATCACCTCCTCGCCTGATTGCCCGAAGGCTTCTGTCGGGCCGGCTACCCGCAACATGGTTAATCCGCCGAATGCGGCGGCGCCCCCCTTCAGCAGTGCGCGCCGAGAGATGTCTTGATTTTCCATAAAGCCGTCCTCCAAATGATTTCAAAATGCTGTTTGCCAGCGATTGCCTTGCGGCTCATGTTTCACAAGATTAAGATTAGGAGCGTGACACGTCCAATGTCCTTCGCAAAGACGGATAAAATTCGGATGAAATCCTGTAGAAATCCGGAAGACCCGATGGCGCTAGATCGAAATCACGTTTTGCAGTTCGGCCCCTACCGGATCGACCGTGACCAACGCCTGTTGACAAGGGGAAACGATGTTATCTCCCTGGCGCCCAAGATTTTTGACACTCTTCTTGCGCTCGTGGAAAGCGGCGGACGACTCTTTGAGAAGGAAAATCTGCTCAAAACGGTGTGGCCCGAAGCCGTCGTCGAAGAGGGCAGCCTCGCGCGGACTATTTCGACGCTCCGCAAGGTGCTCGAAGACAATTCGCACGATCCAAAGTACATCGTGACCGTTCCTAAGCACGGATACCGTTTTAACGCCACAGTGACATCCGCAGATGCATCCGGTCATTGGGGTGGCAGGACCGGCAAGCCAGGCCAACACCGTGAGGACACTCCGAGTGAGGCGACTGCGTTGAACGCGGAAGCACGGACTTTTGTCGGCCGCGAGCGCGAGACGAAGCGTCTACATCAACATCTTGAGAGGATGCTGGCGGGGACAGGTGAGCTCGTGTTTCTGACCGGTGAGGCAGGAATTGGCAAATCCGCACTCGCGGAGGGATTCATACGCGTGGTGCGCAGGCAGCACCCCCGCTTAATGATTGCAACCGCTCGAGCTGTCGAGCAGTACGGAACCGGTGAATCCTACTTGCCTTTTCTGGATGCGCTGTCTGCGTTGCTCCGCGAGCACGCAGACCCTTTGCTGGCCTTACTCCGCGCTCACGCACCCACCTGGTGTCTTCACCTTCCAGCGTTCCACTCCAGTGGCGATCTGGACCAACTGCGGCGCGAAACAGCAGGCGCCACCAAAGATCGCATGTTGCGCGAGATGGGAGACGCCCTCTCCGCCCTTTCGTCTACTGCACCGTTGCTGTTGCTTCTCGAAGACCTGCACTGGGCCGATTCTCCGACGGTCGACCTGCTTCGGTATCTGCGGCACAGAATATCGGCACAGCGGGTCCTCCTGCTGGCGACCGTGCGCCCCGAAGATGTTCAAGTTAAGAATCACCCGCTGAAGAACTGCAAGATTGAGATGCAGGCCCACCAGCAGTGCGACGAGATTTCGTTGGATGTGCTCAGCGCGGAAGATATCGCGAATTTGATTCGCTTGAAATTCAGTCCCGGTGATTTTCCGGACGAACTTCCCCGCTTGATTCGAAGGCGGACCGACGGCCAACCTCTTTTCACCGTCAGCCTGCTTGACTTTCTTGGAGACCGCGGCGACATTGCGCAAGTCAACTCTCATTGGAGACTCACGAAGCCTGTGTCTGAGATTGGTCTGGAAATCCCCCAGGGTGTTCGCGCAATGATCTCCAAGAAGAGCGAAGCACTCGATGCACCGTCCCGCCTCGTCCTACAGTACGCCAGCGTACTAGGAGAGGAGTTTCTCTCGAGTGTGGTGGCGAACTTACTCGATAGCGATGAGGTGAAAGTCGAGGAGCAGCTTGCGGTACTGGCGCAGACGCATCGGCTGATCGAATTCCAGGGTGAAGAGGAGTTGCCGAATGGCGCTCTGGCGACGCGTTACGCATTTGCACATGGCCTCTATCAGAACGTTTTCTACGACGAGGTGGTAAGCAAACGGCGTGCGTTGTTACACGCTCGCGCCGGCGAGCAATTGCTGCGGCATTACGGCGATTACGCGCCGCGCATTGCCGTGCAACTGGCGATGCATTTCGAACGTGGACGCGACTGGATCAAAGCGATCGAGTTTCTTATTCTCGCAGGCATAAATGCGAGAGGTATGTACGCCAACGCGCAGGCCACAGAGCACTACACGCATGCTCTTGAGCTTGTCGCAAAGCTACCGCCCGGGACGAGTGCGGAAACGGAGTTCCGCATTTACAAAGAACGCGCTGCCGTCCATCTGGCAACCAGCCGCTTCGACTCCTCCATCGCCGACTGTAAGGAGATGATTGATCGGGGTCGAATGGTCGATTCACCGGAGTTGGAGTACCTTGCTCTTTACACGCTCGGCAACACGCTGTTCTGGGCCCACCGATTGCCTGAAATGCAGTCGGTGCTCGAGGATGTGTTACTGCTGGCGGCGCGCACCGGCAGCGAACAAGCCCGGTTGCAAGCGGTAGCCCTAATGGCCCAAGGGCATCTGGCTCTCGGCGAGTTAGACGACGCAGAGCGTGAAAGTAGGGAGGTCGTCGGGCGCGCCTCTCTTGTTGATAAGCAAACGAAGCTCGGAGTTCTGGACGTACGCGCCAGGCTCGCGTATTTTCAGTCCGAATACTTCAAAGCCGAGGAGATGTTTAGAGAAACGCTTAATGCCGCGTCCGAGTTGGGCAACGCCTTTGAGATGCTCAAATCGCAATATTTTCTCAGCCTCACGCTGGCTAATCTGGGGCGCATCTCCGAGGCATTTGAAATGCTCCGTCTAGGAACGCAGATGGCTGAACGGAATGGCGATTGCTTCTGGTCTTCCCGCGTGCCGAACGCATTCGGCTGGATTCATCGTGAGTTGCAGGATTTCGACGGTGCCATGTCTTTCGACCGGCAAGGCGTCGAGACGGCGCGCCGCCTAGGTGTGGTAGAGGCTGAGGTGAATTCCTTAATCAATATGGGAGTTGATCACCTTCACGCGGCAGACCGGCAGGGTATGTGCTCGGTAATGGAGTCTGCCGAGTCGATCCTATCGAGCGAGCCTTGGTTCCGTTGGCGATTCGAGATGCGCATTCATGCCGCCCGTGCGGAACGGGATCTCTCGAAAAGCGAAGGACTCTGCCTGCTCGAAAAGGCAACCTTTTACCGCGCACGGAAGTACATGATGGCGGCACACACGATCCTGGCAAAGATTGCAATTGCTGAAGGTGAACCGGCAAGCGCCGCAGCTCAATTAAACGCGGCTGTCAAGTTATTGAGCGAATTCCCAGCCCCGCTTGTCGGCTGGAAAACGTATTCGATGCTGGGCCGTCTTCACGCGCAGCGCGGGAATGACGATGCTGCGCGTGCGGCATTCAGAGAAGCAACCTCGCTCATCACTTATATTGCCGATCATATCTTCGATCAGCGCTTGTGCGGAATATTGTTAAATTCGCCGGCAGTTCAGAATGTGGTGTTGCACTCACGCGCTTCAGCCGTGGGTTAATTATGAGTGGGATCAGTCCTTAGTGATCCGTTGCGGTAGATCCTGTGCCCAACCAGGGATCGAGTCATGCCAGGTCGCCGGAGTCTATTTGAGAACACACTAGAGTCATGACACATGACGCATGCCTGGATTACCAAACCTGCTCTGGTACAAGCAGTACAGCGCGCGATGCACAGTTCGGTCGGATCCACCTTGACGGTTTGTCGCCTACACGTTGATTGACGACGGGCGGCTGCCCGAGTCTTGCCAAACCCACGTGTAGTCGCGCAGCGTTTACCAACATCATCTGACGCAGCCCGCGGGATCGGGGCTTGATGGGCGTCTTGGCCGTCGCCGTACCACTCAGGCGAACGCGGTATCCAAGGTGGCGCTGGATGCGATCTCGCCGGTACTGTCCGTCGATCTCTTGAACATGGGCCACATTCGACGATGGCCGTGCGGTGTCTCAGCGTTCGGGCCGTGATTGATTCCTTTCTGTGGCCAGCTTCGTTTTGCGCCGCGCGCCCTGTGTGAATGGAGGTGAATAGGAGGACCAGCCAACCGATTTCCCACAAGCCGCTACTGCGTTAGGCAGTGTCGTCCCAAACTGGGTCGCGGAAAATTGCGTTACACTCGCAGGGGCACGCCAACTCTCCATTTCACGCTGAGCCAGCACACCACTGCTCAGCAGGGAACCAGCTTTCGATTCCGTTTCCGCATTGGAAAGGTCTCTGATTGAGGGCGGAATAGTCAGCGCTAAGCAACTCGAGTTGGCCACCTGGGATTACCGAAACTTGCAGAGATGCGGAGAGTGATCCACGAAGAATCCGAGTGGCGTTTCGTCTCGCCAATGTATGAGCGGCATCTCCAGAATGTGTTCCCGGTTAAGACGGACAATACTCATCTCACAGAGTTACGATCCGGCTTCCGCCCCTCCCGGGCCGGACAATCTGACCAAGAAGCGAATCGCCTCGCAGATTCCTGACACTCTTACTGAATGATGAGTCGTGCGAGCGGTACGTTCGCGAAAATCGCCAGACCTTCCGGTTCTTGCGCTGGATGCCATTGAAGAACATGAGCGGCATAAAACGCAGCCTCTCGAAGACCCGCGGGGAATGAACTCCTTTACGAGCCAGCGGTTCCTCGAAGCAGATCGTATTCCTCCCAAGGCTGTTCAGGAACAGGCACGAGAGTCCTATCATTTCTTTCGGGAGAATCCATCTCACCCGAGTCTTAATTTAAGATTGTCGACGAGAGGAGTATCATCTACTCCGCTCCCATCAGCCTCGG
>CAWKLV010000009.1:0-140865 GCA_963850575.1 uncultured Acidobacteriota bacterium
GAGGTGATCGCCAGGAAAGGTCTGTTCTGTGCGTTGTACAGTGACCGGGGGAGTCATTTTTTCGTAACGGTGAAGGCCGGCGATAAGGTGGACAAGCATCGGCTGCCGCAAGTGGGGCGGGCTTTGAAGGAGTGGGGAGTACGGTATGATTCCGGCGTATTCGGCGCAGGCCGGGGGGAGGTCGGAGCGCAGCTTCGGCACGTGGCAAGGGCGCTTGCCACAGGAATTGCGCTTAGCCGGGATCCAGAGCGTGGAGGCGGCCAATCAGTTCCTGGGTGAGCGTTACATGGCAGAGTTCAACCGGCAGTTCACGGTACTGGCCAAGGAGAAGGGGACGGCCTTCCGCAAGACGGCCCGCTCTGATCTGGATTGGATTTTTACGATTCAGACCGAGCGGGTGGTGGCCAAGGACAATACGGTGGCGATTGGGGATCGAAGTTGGCAGATCGGGAAGTCGCGCTTCCGGAACACGCTGGCGGGATGCACGGTGACGATTCACGAACATCTGGATGAGACCGTGTCGATCCGCTTTGGCCCGCATGCGATAGGACGGTTCAATGCGTCGGGTCAAGCGTTGCGCGGTGCCCCGAAAGGAGAGCGGGCGGCGTGAAGCGAATCCCTGCGGCGCAAGGAATTGGAACTCCCCTTTCCCGTTTCCCCTCCGGGGCAAGCCGGGGCGGGCGGGTTCCCCCACGCCGGGAGCACGCTGCGCGCCAGCCAAAGCGCCGGCACGCATCGATGCATCCGGCTCCCCCCACAAGAGGGCTGCCGCCCCCTTATAGTTATTCCGTGATGGGTTGTTTGAGGGAGGCATACAGCAGCCGTCGTCGGTCGGCGGGCTGTGGAAATCTGCTCGCGACCACCCTGATTGCATTGAACAATTAGGCGTGAAATTGTATTGGCGAGCGGGCATCCCGCGGGTTCGAATATCGCCCCCTGGCTGGAAAGCCTAACACAAGAGTTTCGAACCGCGGGATGCACTTTGTTTCCAAAACGAACACTTAGATGTCGTCTGGCAACAGACTCTACTATAAGGCTTTCGCGGCGACAAAGTCCTGCCTGCTCAGCTCGTCACAATCAGGAGCAGTCATGAACGAACCCTCTCCGTCGTCACCAGCAGCGGACCCAGTATGCTGCCTTCATCGGCCTGGATTGGGCCGATCAGAAACACGCGTGGGCACTGCAAGAAACCGGATCCCAGCGCGTCGAACAAGGACTAGTCGAAAATACCCCAGAAGCCATGGAAACCTGGGTCACCGAATTGACCAGCCGCTTCCATGGCCAGCTCATTGCCGTAGCTCTGGAACAAGTGCGCGGCGCGGTGATTGCCAAGCTGAGCAAGTACGCCAATCTAGTGCTGTATCCAATCAATCCCAAGGCGTCTTCCGATTACCGGAGTGCCTTTCGATCTTCTGGCGCTAAAAGCGATCCCAGTGATGCCATCCTATTGCTGGAAATGGTAACCCGCCATCGGGACCGGCTGCGGCAACTCGACCCCGATACCCAGGAGACGCGTATGTTACGAATCCTGGTGGAACGACGGCGGGACTTGGTGGATCAGCAGACCGCCTACACTAACCAACTCACCGCTGTGCTGAAGCAGATCTTTCCGCAAGCTCTGGATTGGTTGGACAAACTCAACACTCCGCTGGCCTGTGATTTCCTGGAGCGTTGGCCAACGCTGGAATCGCTGCGCAAGGTCCGTCCACAAACCGTGCGTGATTTCTTTCAAAAGCACAACAGCCGCAACACTGAGCGCATCGAACAACGCATCCAGCAGATCCCTCAGGCAGTGCCGGCCACTGAGGATCGGGCCTTGATCGAGCCTGGGATTCTATGGATCCGATCCGTGTCCAGGCAATTGGTCCAGGTGGTCCATGCCATTGCGGAATTCGATGCCAAGATTGACGAAGTCGCCAAAGCGCATCCGGATTTCAACCTGGTGCGTTCGTTTCCGGGGGCCGGTCCGGTGATGGCTCCGCGGCTGTTGGCCACACTGGGAACTAATCGCGACCGGTTCGGCTCCGCCGATGAATTGCAGTGCTTCACCGGGATCGCTCCGGTCACGGTGACCAGCGGAAAGCAGAAATGGATCCATTGGCGCTGGGCCTGCTCGAAATTCGACCGCCAGACCATCCATGAGTGGGCTGGGTACTCGCGGAAGAAGTGCGAGTGGGCCCGTGAACATTATCGGCAGCAACGCGCCAAAGGCAAGGGTCACCATGCGGCCATTCGCTCGGTCGGCTACAAATGGCTGCGCATCTTGCACCGATGCTGGAAAGATGGCGTGCCCTACGACGAAGCGCGCTACGTGAAGTCCCGGCTACAGCCCGAGAGTGACCCTCCCCAGATATCCACAGGGGATGTGAATATACGTTGGAAATCCTGTGCAGGTTTTTCCAAACCTTCAAGATTCCACTTGACGGAATAACTCAGATGTCTTGTGTATCCCCCGCGCGCGCACCCCAGGCGCTGGACTCAACGATTCTCTTTGTGCTTTAAAGCGGACAGATCACTAATTACTAAAAGCGGACATCTTGACAAACTACCGACACCGGCTTGCTTTCAAATTCATATCGCAGCATAATTTAGTGAACTCTCTAGGAAGGTCATGAAGGGTAATTGCATGAGGATTTCTCACTGCGTAGCGGCATTTGTCGGCCTGATTTCATGCCATCCGGCGATAGCAGCTGCGAACAAGGAACAGGAAGATTCGATCAAGGCTTGTGCGCAGGCAGTTCTGCAAGGCGTTACAGTCGCCGAAAACCGCGACCAGCGATTTAACGGAAAGGTGTCGGAGGCCAGGGCCATCTGCCGCGGCGGTTTTCGGGCGCTGCAATTCCGGAACACGCCGTGGGTGGATTGGTCCAACTATTGGGGGACCGGCGACGGTTCAACGCTGCCGCCCGGCCTGTTAAGCAAGAAGGCTCCAGGTTTGCGGGGCGTAACGGGAGCCTTGCTGGATCTTGAACTCCAGCGTATTGAGCTGATCAAATTCAATCTTTTCGACAACAACAAGACCTACCAGGAATTCATTGCCGGCCGCGATGGAACCGGCGGGCCTGCTTTAAAGCGGTGGGATGCCATGCGCCTTCCAAGCGATTATCCAAACTTTAAAGAGGTCGGCGGCGACGGACCGCAGGTTTGCAAAGGCGACTTGATTCGCGCCCGCACGGTGACTGGTATTTGCAACGATGTTTTGAATCCTGCGATGGGTTCTACTGGACAGTTGCTCGCCAGAAATGTGGAGTTAGAAACCACCTTCCCCGATGAGGGCCGGAATGAACTTGGTGAAGAACCGGCACGGCGATCGCCTCGGATTGCTGACACCCGATCCGCAAGTGATCAGCAGGAAGCTTTTCACCCGGAAGCAGTCGAACCCGGAGGCGTGCAGGGCGGGCTTGGGTTTGCCAGGCGACTCAAAGGATGCGAATTGTGATTATAAGCAAGCTCCATTCTTTAATGTTATGGCGGCGTATTGGATCCAGTTCATGACTCACGATTGGTTCTCTCATATGGAGGAGGGCCACAACAACGAAAAAGATTACATGAAGGTGGGATGCGAGACAAAGCTCGTAAATGGAGTGCAGGTTCCGCTCACTGCGGACGAAATCAAGCAACTCGGCTGCCGTCCTGACGATCGTGTAGACCGGGCTTTGGTAGCCGACGATTCCGCGCCCGCCAGGTTTACGCATGACGGCAAGGAGTATCTCTCTCGCGCGCCTAAAACTTTCCGCAACAACACCACAGCCTGGTGGGACGCCTCTCAACTGTATGGCTACGACGCGATTTCGCGAAAACGGGTGAAGCGCGATCCCGTCGATTCCGCGAAGTTCCTTCTCACGACGGTGCCCGGCGCGGGGCCCGGATATCTGCCGGTATTCGAGGAGGGCGATCCGATACAGCCTCAATGGAAGGGCCAGGAAGCGGCCGGGTTCCCCGACAACTGGACCGTCGGCATCAGTTTCTTGCATACGGTTTTTGTACGGGAGCACAACGCGTTCGTCGAGTCGTTCCGCAAGATGAGCCAGCAAACCCCCACCGCGGATTCGCGGCTTGCGGAATCCGTCCGAGCCGAAGAAGGTGATTCGCTACAAAGATGTGACCCCGGACGAGCTATTCGAAGTAGCCCGGCTGGTAGTGTCCGCCGAGATTGCGAAGATTCACACCACCGAGTGGACGCCTCAATTGCTCTATAACGAGCCGCTCTACAAAGCGATGAACGCGAATTGGAACGGTCTGTTGGGCTCCAACGGCGGCGAAGTGTCGAAGGCTTTAAGCAATATCGTGGCGAACAATTTCGGGAAGTCACGGGACGTCGCCAAGTCGACGCAGTGGTATTCCGCATTTGCCTCCGGACCCGGAATTTTTGGTCTTGGCAGCAAGATTCACGGCTATGACCTTACCAACCCGCAGCACGTGAACGGCGGCGTAAACCACTTCGGATCCCCATTCAATTTCCCTGAAGAATTTATCACTGTATACCGGCTGCACCCGCTGCTGCCGGATCTGCTGGAGTATCGCGATCTTAGGGACCCGAACAAGATCGCCGCGAAGGTTCCGATCATCGAGACATTTCGCGGGAATGCCACGGACGCGATGCGGTCGCACGGCGTCGCGAACTGGGCCCTCACCATGGGACGCCAGCGCTTAGGCCTGCTGACGCTGAACAATCACCCGCAGTTCCTGCAAAACCTGGCACTGGGACCGCGGCTGGACAGCAAGACCCAGATGATCGACCTGGCGGCATTGGATATCATTCGTGACCGCGAGCACGGAGTTCCGCGGTTCAATGAATTCCGCAGGCAATACGGATTGCGCCAATTGACTCGTTTCGAAGACTTCATCGATCCGCATGTAGAGAAGGATTCGCCGGCTCGCACGGAGCAGGAGCATATGGTGGCCACCCTGCGCGAAGTTTACGGTCAGCATGTATGCAATGCGACGAAAGTGATCACCGACGCGCAGAAGAATGAAGACGGGACGCCGATCAACGATTGCCTCGGCAACCCGAACGGGAGCACCGTCGACAACATCGAAGATGTGGACACCGTGGTGGGGTGGTTGGCCGAGCAGGCGCGTCCCCACGGGTACGCGATCTCAGAGACGCAGTTTGTCGTGTTCATTTTGAATGCATCGCGACGGCTATTCAGCGATCGGTTCTTCACCTCCAGTTTCAGGCCCGAGTTCTATACGAAAATGGGCGTGAACTGGGTGAACAGCAACGGCCCAGTCGCGATGATGGAGAAGGGCACTCCGAACGGGCACGCGCAGCCGGTGTCGCCCATGAAGCGCGTCCTGCTGCGGACCATCCCTGAGCTAAAGCCGGAGTTGGAAAACGTTGTGAACGCATTCGACCCTTGGGCCCGGGATCGGGGACAGTATTACACTCTGGATTGGAAGCCGCGGCCGGGTGCGGAAATGGACGAAGCCTTCAAGAAACCCGATTAAGCTCGTTCCGCGCGGCAGATGCCACGCTTGCTGGCGCGAATGAAAGATATCAGGTGTCTTACGTGCTCACCGGGAACTTCGGCCTCGATGCGTGACAGCGCTTCTTCAAGTTTGAGACCGGAACGGTACAGCAGACGATAGGCGGTCTTCAACGCAGAGACATCCTGGTGCGAGAAACCGGCACGTCGCAGGCCCACCAGGTTCAAGCCTGTGGCCTTGACGTCGAAGCTGCTATACAAGAAAAACGGCGGAACATCGAGATTCACGCGCGTGTTCCCTCCGATCATCGCGAGCTGCCCAATTTTCGAGTATTGGTGAATCACCACGCCGCCTGAGATAAACGCCCGGTCCTCGATCTGGACGTAGCCTGCCACCAACGCGCAGCTTGCGATCACGGTCCCGTTTCCGATCTTGCAATCGTGGGCTATGTGTCCGCTGGTCATGATGAAGTTCTCGTCGCCGATCTCAGTGATGGACTCGGGCTTGGTGCCTCTGGAAATCGTGTAATGCTCCCGAATCTTATTTCCGTGCCCGACGCGCAGATAGCTGCGCTGGCCGGTGAACGCCTTGTCTAGCGGGTCGGTCCCGAGCACCGTTCCGGCAGATATCTCGTTGCGATCGCCCATCGTGGTCCAGCGCTTCACGTAAACGTAGGGCTCCAGGCGGCATTCCCGGCCTATCCGCACGTCCTGCTCGATGACGCAGAACTCGCCGATCACCGTTCCCGGCCCGATCCACGCATCCGGATGCACGCGAGTGGTTGGAGCGACGCTGGCGGAAGGATCAACAGGCATAAGTTTGTATCATAACGGCATGTTGGTACGCGAATTAGCCGAAATGCTCGGAGCGGCGTGGGAAGGCGAGGGGGATCGCGACGTGCGGCGCGCGGCGCCCCTGGAAGAGGCGGGACCGGCAGAGCTAAGTTTCGCGGCGGGTGAACGTGCTTCGAAGAACGCCAAAGATTCGAAGGCGGGGTGCATTCTGGTGCCGATGAAATACTCGAACCAGGGCCAGACCGTAATCCGGGTGGCCGATCCCCGGGTAGCAATCGCCCAGGTGATCTCGCGCCTACATCCGAGACGAAAGGCCGCGGGGCGAGTCCATGAGACCGCGTTGATCGGGGCAGGTGCTGTGTTGGGCGCCGATGTCTCCATCGGGCCGTACGTCTCCATCGGCGAAGGCGCCCGAATCGGGCCTGGAACCAGTATCGGAGGCGGTTGCTCGATCGGCGGGGAAGTGCAGATTGGCCGCGAGTGTACGCTGCATTCGGGAGTGACTCTGTACGAGAGCGTATCCATCGGTAACCGTGTTGTGCTGCATTCGGGCGCGGTGCTGGGCGCCGACGGATTTGGCTTCGTCATCCGCAACGGAGCGTGGGAAAACTTCCCGCAGATCGGACGGGTGGAGATCGGGGATGATGTCGAAATTGGTGCGAACTCCTGCGTGGACCGCGCGGCGTTAGGAGTCACCTCGATCGGCAACGGGACGAAGCTGGACAACATGGTGCACATCGGCCATAACTGCCGCGTCGGGCGGCACGTCGTCATTGCCGCTCAGACCGGAATGGCCGGCGGATGTGTGATCGACGACTACGCGGTCATCGGCGGACAGGTAGGGATGGGCGAGAAGGTTCGCATCGAGAGCCAGGCCATTATCGGATCCGGCGCCGGAATTCTAAGCTCTAAAATCGTTCGTTCGGGGCAGGTGGTTTGGGGAACTCCCGCCCGTCCGCTCAAGGAGTATCTCGAGCAGTTGGCCGTGCTCGCGAAGCTCCCGGAAATGCGCAAGGAATGGCGGCAGATGAAGCGCCGGATGGACGAACTCTCACTTCGGCTGCGCTAAATCCGCCCCGAATCGATATACTTTTCCAGCCTTCGCATCCAGGCTGATCTCCTTTCCCGCATAGCGCACTCGCAAAGGCTTAGATTGCCTGGCCCGGACCGTTGCTTCGTAGAGCTTGCCGTTCTTCCACGTCAAATCCACTTCGAAGCCGCCGCGCGCGCGCAGGCCGGTTACGCTGCCGTTCGCGAAGGCATCGGGCAGCGCAGGGAGAAGGTTCAACATCGACGCATTGCCGGCTTGGATTTCAGTCAACTCCGTGGGGGTAGCGTACGGATCGTGACTTTGCAGGAGCATCTCTGCAATCCCTGAGGTGGCTCCGAAGTTGCCGTCGATCTGAAAAGGCGGGTGCGCATCGAACAGGTTCGGATAGAGGCCGCCGTGCTGCCGGGATGAACCAGCCGGCGTGATCAGATTGATCAGAATCCGGTACGCGTGCCCACCATCCAGGAATCGTGCCCACAAGTTCACTTTCCAACCCATCGACCAGCCTGTGGCGGCATCGCCGCGAAACTCTAACGATTTCTGCGCGGCCGCGAATAGGTCCGGGCTGCCGAAGGCTGTAATCTCCCCTCCTGGAAACACTCCCCACAAATGGGAGACATGCCGGTGCTTGTTGTTTGGATCGTCTTTATCTTCGAGCCATTCCTGCAACTGCCCGAGTCTTCCGATTTGATTCGGAGCGATTTGGCCGCGCATCTCGATCAGTGTCTTTCGCAGCTCGATGTCGGTGTTGAGTATCTCGCTGGCCGCGATGACTTTCCCGAAGAGGCTTCGAATAATCTGGTGATCCATGGTGGGGCCCATCACCAGACCGCCTTGCTCCGGTGAATTGCTGGGTCCTGAAATCAGCCAGCCATTGGATGGATTCTTCACCAGATAATCGACGAAGAACAGCGCAGAGCCTTTCATCAAAGGATACGCCGTAGTACGCAAGAAATTCTGGTCGCCGCCGAACAGATAGTGATCCCAGAGATGATGGGCCAGCCATGCCCCGCCGGTCGGCCAGATCCCGTGATTCGAGCCATTGATCGGGGCTGTTCCGCGCCACAGATCGAAGTTGTGATGCAATACCCACCCGTCGGCGGCGTACTGCTCCCTGGCCGTCTTGGCGCCTGACTCAGCAATGTCCTTTAGCGCCGAGAAGAGGGGCTCAGTACATTCGGCGAGATTGGTCACCTCCGCCGGCCAGTAGTTCATTTCGGTGTTGATGTTGACTGTGTACTTGCTGCCCCATGGCGGCCGGTTCGACTCGTTCCAGAGCCCTTGGAGATTCGCGGGCTGTCCGCCTCTCCGGCTGGAGGCAATCAGCAGGTAGCGCCCGTATTGGAACAGCAGACTAACCAGTTGCGGATCACTTCCACTCGAAAACGCTCGGATACGTTCGTCCGTCGGCGTAGTTGCCTGCGGCGTTTCACCGAGATCCAGCGCGACCCGGCGGAACAGCCTCTGATAATCGGCGACATGACCCTTGCGCAAAGCATCGAAACTCTTACCGCCCAACGCCGTTAGGACCGAGTCGTTTCGCTTTTCGGGATCGCCGGACACGTCGCGGTAGTTCTTGAAGTTTGTCGCACCCGTTAACACCAGCGTGGCGGAATCTGCATTGCTCACCACGATACGGCCGCCACTTGCTTCTTGCTTGCCATGGTCGGCCGATACCAGCAGGCGCGCTTCGTACCGGATGGCCGACTTTTGTACCTGTCCGCTCATTACCAAAATATTCCGGGACAAGGCAGCCGTGGTGGAGTCTTCATGCGCGCTCTTCAACGCTACGGAGAAGTTCACGGCATGCGGTTTAGTGGCTGTCAGGCGCACGATGACGGCCTGAGCCGGGTAACTGGCAAATACTTCCCGCCGGTACCCGATGCCGCCGTGAATGAATTCCACGGCCGATATCGCGGAATCCAACTGGAGCTCGCGGCGGTAACCGGAGATTCCCTGCTCCTTAATATCGGGAAATTCTAAAAAAATGTCCCCGAATGCCTGATATTCCTTTTGATTTAGCGGAATGCTCATGAACTCGTCGGCCGCAATTTGCTCGGCTTCGGCCTGCTTCCCGTCAAATAGCAACTGCCGCAAAGTGGCCAAATGTTGCCAGGCGCCGGGATGCTGATATTCATGCGGCTCGCCGTTCCAGACCGTGCTCTCGTTGAACTGGATGCGCTCTTTGACGATGCCTCCGAAGACCATCGCCCCCAGGCGGCCGTTGCCTACGGGCAATGCTTCCACCCACTGCTTCGCGGGCTGCCGGTACCACAGCGTAAATGCCGTTTTAGGAGCGGAAATTTCGGCCCGAACGCTGATCAGCGCGGTGAACGAAATGGCCGAAAACGCGGCCCGCCTCATCAGCCTTGTCACGTAATCGAATGGTAGCAAATGCGTCTCTCATTAGTTATTCTTGACTACGATGAATCGCCGCCGATTTCTGGCCACAACGAGCGCAAGTTTAGCCGCGGCGCAAACTCTGCACAGGATCCGTACCGGAGTCCTAGGCATTCAGCACTCTCATCTGATACCCAAACTTCAGGCGCTGAACGATAATCCCGACTACGAAGTGATCGCGGTTGCCGACGACGATGACGCCACGCGGCGCGAGCATTCCGGTCAACCCGCGCTGCAGCGCCTGCGCTGGATGCCGGCGGACGAGTTGATTGCCGATCCCTCGCTTCAGCTCATCGTGTTCGAAGGCGAAGTCAAGAATGCCGTTCCCCTAGGGATGCGGGTATTGGAAGCCGGCAAACACCTCCACCTCGAAAAGCCGCCGACCAACAAGCTGGAGCCGTTCCGAGAAATGGTGGAATTGGCGCGGCGTAAGAATCTCCGCCTCCAACTCGGATATATTTGGCGCTTCCACGCTGGAACCGATGCCGTGCTCGAAGCGCACCGGAATCGCTCGCTGGGAGATATTCAAATGGTACGGTGCACCATCAACGCCGATCGGGATCTGAAACAGCGAATCAAAGAAGCCCGTTACCCGGGCGGCACCATGTTCGAATTGGGCGGTCACATGATCGACCGCGTCATCGCCCTGCTCGGAAAGCCCGCCCGCGTCCAGCATTGGCTGCGGCATGATACGAAGATCGACGACGCGGAGAAGGACAATACTCTCGCCGTCTTCGAGTACCCCTCAGCGCTGGCGGTGGTGATGAGTACAGCCCTGGATGCGGCTTCGAACCGCTCTTTCGAAGTCATCGGGACGGACGGCACCATGTTGGTTGAACCGATGGAGCCCGTGCCGATTCTTCGGGTCAAACTGCGGAACAAAAGCCGCCAGGAGATCAAACTTCCGGCCCAGCCGCGGTTCATTAAAGATTTCCAGGACTTGGCGCGTGCAATCAAGTCCGGGACCGAACTGAAGTATTCCTACGATCACGAACTGCTGCTGCAGGAAACACTCCTGCGAGCGTCGGGCGAAATCGCTTAGAACCAGCGAGTCATCACGACCTTCTGTTCCGTGTAGAAGGCAATCGCGTCTTTGCCGTGCGCGTGCAGATCACCGAAGAACGAATTCTTCCATCCCGCGAACGGGAAGAAGGCCATGGGCGCGGCTACGCCGACATTCACGCCGACCATGCCGGCTTCCACCCGCGCGGAATACTCGCGTGCGGATTTTCCATTCGCAGTAAAGATCGAGCTCGCGTTGCCGAAGGGCGAACCGTTCACCAAGTTGATGGCTTCTTCGAGCGTGTTGACTCGAATCACAGAGAGCACGGGGCCGAAGATCTCTTCGCGGGCGATGGTCATTTCGGAGCGGACATGATCGAAAATTGTGGGACCCAGGAAAAAACCATTACCGCTGCTTTTTGTTTCACGACCGTCGCAGACCGCCTGCGCTCCTTCGGCGACGCCTTTGTCGATATAGCTTCGAACGCGATCGCGATGATCGGAGGTGACCAGGGGTCCCATCTCTACGCCGGTCTGAGAGCCGTCGCCCACGGCCAGGTTCTTCGTGCGCGCGACGAGCAGTTTCATCAGCGGCTCGGCGGCATCCCCGACTGCGACGAGGACGCTTCCCGCGAGACAACGTTCGCCCGCTGCGCCGAAGGCCGAGCCGATGACGGCTTCTACCGTTTTCGGCATATCGGCGTCCGGCATCACGACCATATGATTTTTCGCCCCACCGAGCGCCTGGACGCGCTTTCCCTCCGCGGCAGCCGTGGTGTAGATGTACTTGGCGACAGGCGTGGAGCCGACAAACGAAACGGCTTTCACCAGCGGATGATGAAGCAGCGCGTCCACTGTTTTTTTATCGCCGTGCAAAAGGTTGAGAACGCCGGGAGGCAGGCCCGCTTCGTGCAGCAGTTCAATGGTGCGGTTGGGCGTCATCGGCACTTTTTCCGACGGTTTCAAAATGAATGTGTTGCCGCATGCAATAGCAAACGGGACCATCCACATCGGAACCATGGCGGGGAAGTTGAAGGGTGTAATGCCTGCGCAAACTCCGATGGGAACGCGCATGGTGTGGCAATCGATGTCTTTGGCCACGTCGTTCAGCGCATCGCCCATCATCAGAGTGGGCATGCCGCAGGCTACCTCCACCATCTGAATGGCGCGGCGCGTCTCGGCTTTCGCATCCTCCGCGGTCTTGCCGTTTTCGCGCGTCAGCGTTTGAGCTATATCCGCGGCGTTCTGCTCCAGCAACGTCTTGTAGCGGTAGAGCACCTGCACACGATCCACCACGGGGACCTCGCGCCATTTGAGAAAAGCATTGTGCGCGCTGCGGACAGCCCGATCCACATCGGCTTCGCTCGCGTACGGAACTTCGGCTATGATCTCGCCCGTCGCCGGGTTGGTGACAGGATGGAGAGCCTGCGCGTCAGCGGGCTCCCATTGACCGTGAATCAGGAATTTCAGCTCCCGGACTGTCGATTGTGTTGCGATCATCACTTTTCTCCATCAGGCCCACATACACGATTGCGGATACCAGAAAACCATCGAACCAGGCGTAATCGTATAACCAGCGCAGGGGCGGTACAAAGATACCCAGCAGGGCGACGATAATGCCCGCGCCTAAAGCTATCATCGCGCGGTAATTCACGCCGCCGCTGTACTCGTAAGCGCCGCCGCGGCGGTACAGATCGCGGACGATCAGACGTCGTTGGCGGACCACGAAATAATCAGCAATCATCACGCCCGCGATGGGACCCAGCAGGCCGGAGTAGCCGACCAGCCATCCGAAGATGTAGGCGCTGAAATCGCTGAGCAACTTCCACGGCATGATCGCGATGCCGAGGACACCTGTAATCATGCCGCCGGTGCGGAACGAGATTCGCCGCGGATTCAGGTTCGAGAAATCGTTGGATGGCGAAACGACGTTGGCTGCGACATTGGTGTTCAGCGTGGCGATCAGAAGTGCCACCAAGGCGATTACGGCTATGACCGGCTGATTGAACTTTCCGAGCAGCGCCACCGGATCCCAAATGGGTTCGCCAAACAGGACTACGGAGGCGGAGGTGACCGCGACGCCGATGAAAGAATACAGAGTCATGGCCGCAGGAAGCCCCAGCGCCTGTCCCACGATTTGCGCCCGCTGCGACTTCGCATACCGCGTGAAGTCCGGAATGTTTAGCGCGACAGTGGCCCAGAATCCAACCATCCCGGTGAGCGACGGGATGAAGAATCGCAGGAACTCGGCCGGGGTGTGGAATTTGCTGGGCGTACTCAGAACCGGTCCGAAGCCGCCGGCTTTGCTCGTGATCCACCACAGCAGAAGAACGCCGATGGCGAGCATAAACGGCGCCCCGATGCCTTCGAGAAATTTGATGGTTTCAATGCCACGCCAAATGACATACATGTTTAGCGCCCAGAACGCGAAGAAGCAGATCCAGAGTCCGCCGGGTAGTTCGTTGGCCGCCGGCCAAACGATTTTCAGCATGGAAAAGATCGCGCCGCCACCGATCCAAGTCTGAATGCCGAACCAGCCGCAGGCCACGAGCGCGCGCAGCAAGGCTGGAACGTTTGCGCCGCGGACGCCGAACGACGCGCGGACCAAAACCGGGAAGGGGATTCCATACTTCGTGCCGGCGTGCGCGTTCAGCAGCATGGGCACAAGAACGATCAGGTTGCCCAGCAGGATGGTGCCAATCGCCTGCCACCAACTCATGCCTCCTGCGATGAGACCCGAGGCGAGCATGTAGGTGGGTATGCACACGCTCATCGCGACCCACAACGAAACGTAATTGTAAAGACCCCAGGTGCGGCGCTCGAGAGGAATGGGCGCGAGATCCTGGTTGAAGAGCGCGGGGTCGCGGTCAATCAGGTCCACGCGCCGCCTCGCGCCTGACGCCGCAGGTATTCGCCGCGGCCCGGCTTGCCCAGGAAGTTGCCGCGGTCCACAATGACTTCGCCGCGCGACAGCACCGTGCGCGCATTCCCCTTTACGTGGAAGCCTTCGAACATCGAGTAATCGACGCGCATGTGATGGGTGGCGGCGCTGATTACGTGGTCGGCCTGGGGATCCCAAATTACGATGTCGGCATCACTGCCGGCCGCGATCTCGCCCTTCTTGGGGTACATGCCGAAGATCTTCGCGGGCGTAGTCGAGACCAGTTCCACGAAGCGGTTGATGCTGAGACGGCCCTGATTCACGCCGTGGTGATGGATCAACTGCAAACGATTCTCGACGCCGGGTCCGCCATTGGGGATCTTGGTGAAGTCGTCCTTGCCGAGGCTCTTCTGTTCTTTGAAGCAGAAGGGACAATGATCCGTGGATACCACCTGAAGGTGGTCGTCGTTCAGTCCGGCCCACAATTTCGGCAGATTATGTTTTTCGCGCAAAGGCGGCGTAAAGACGTATTTCGCCCCTTCAAAATCGGGACGCGCCAGTTCTTCCACGGACAACAAAAGATATTGCGGGCAAGTTTCGGCGAAGGCGGGCACGCCGCGATCACGAGCCTCGCGGACCTGATTCAAAGCGTCTTCGGAAGACAGGTGAACGATGTAGACCGGAGCGCCGGCCATCTCGGCGAGCGCAATGGCACGGTGGACCGCTTCGGCTTCGGCCGTCGTGGGGCGAGTGAGCGCGTGATAAATGGGAGCCGTTTTTCCTTCGGCCAGGGCGCGCTGCACGATGACGTCGATCACGCCGCCATTCTCCGCGTGCATACAGATCAGAGCTCCGTTCTTCGCGGTCTGGGAGAGGGCGCGGAAAATGGTGGCGTCGTCCACCATGAGGACGTTCGGGTAGGCCATGAACAGCTTGAAGCTGGCCACGCCTTCCCGCACCATGTCGTCCATATCTTCCAGGCCGGCGCCGCCCAGATCCGTCACGATCATGTGCAGGCCGTAATCGATGCAGGCCTTGCCCTCGGCCTTTTTCCACCAGGTGTCCAGCGCATCGCGCATTCGCGTGCCGCGGGCCTGGATGGCGAAATCGACAAGCGTCGTAGTGCCGCCGAAGGCAGCGGCGCGGGTCCCAGTTTCGAAGTCGTCGCTCGAGGTGGTTCCCCCGAAAGGCATGTCGAGATGGGTGTGGACGTCGATGCCGCCGGGCAGCAGCAGCATTCCGGCGGCATCGATATGGAGTTTCGCGGCGTTCTCCGGAATGGCGGCACGGACCTCTTTGATGATGCCGTGCTGAATCAGGATGTCGGCAGGAAGGTTTTGGGTCGACGTGACCACAGTTCCATTACGGATCAGGAGGCTCATGCCCGCTGCTCCCAGCTTTGGCGAGGCAGGCCTACATCGATGCGCTTCATGGTGATGCAGCCGTCCACCGGACAGACCAGAGCGCAAAGATTGCAGCCAACGCATTCGCCTTCGTCGACTCTTGGGATGCGGTCCCAGGGTGTGTGTCGAGGGGCGGCAGCTTGAGCAACACTGTCCAGTTTGGGAATCGGCGTGGTGGTGATCCTCGAGCGGCTGGCGGCTTCGACGAGCGCGGGTGGAAGCGCTGGACCCAGACGATCTACGTGAATGCACTGATGAGCGCCGTCCCAACAGGCGACATAGCAGAGATCGCAGCCAATGCACTTTTCGGGATGAATTTCCGCGACGATCTTATAGTTCAGATTGAGGTGTTTCCATTCAGTGACTTTCGGCAGCGTGCGGCCGCGAAAGTCTTCGATGCTGTGGAAACCCTTTTCGTCCATCCAATTGCTGAGTCCGTCGATCATGTCCTCGACAATGCGGAATCCGTAATGCATGGCCGCCGTGCAGACCTGCACGGTTCCGGCGCCGAGCAGGATAAATTCCGCCGCTTCGCGCCAACCGGAGATTCCGCCGATGCCGGAAACCGGGATCCCAGGATCGGCGGCGATCTGCTGCACCATGTGCAAGGCGACCGGCTTCACCGCAGGGCCGCAGTAGCCGCCGTGCGCGGACTGGCCATCCACTTCCGGCCGCGGCACGAATGTGTCGAGATCGACTCCGGTGATGGAGTTGATGGTGTTGATCGCGGACAGGCCGTCGGCGCCTCCAGCCGCGGCGGCTCGGGCGACGGTCCGTATATCACTGATGTTGGGAGTGAGTTTCACCAGCACTGGAGTGCGCGCCGCTTCCTTTACCCACTCCGTGATGAGCCGCGTATACTCCGGTACCTGGCCAACCGCGCTGCCCATGCCACGCTCGCTCATGCCGTGGGGACAGCCGAAGTTCAACTCCAATCCATCCGCGCCGGCGTCTTCCGCTTGATGCACGATCTTGTGCCAGGCGTCGCGATTGGATTCGACCATCAGCGAGGCGATGACGGCGTGCTTCGGGTAGCGCTTCTTCACCTCGGATATTTCGCGCAAGTTCACGTCGAGCGGCCGATCGGTAATCAGCTCGATATTGTTAAAGCCCATCATGCGCGTGCCGTTCAGATCGACCGACGAATAGCGCGAGGATACGTTGACGATCGGCTCGCCCAAAGTCTTCCACACGGCTCCACCCCATCCGGCGTCGAAGGCGCGCATCACCTGATCGCCACAGTTGGCCGGTGGGCCGGAGGCGAGCCAGAACGGATTGGGGCAGCGGATGCCGCCCGCGAACACGGTGGTGAGGTCGGCCATTTATGCACGCTCCGCGGCGAGTGCCTGCAGCATGCCCAGCGCCGCCCGCTTGCCGTCGGCGACCGCATCCACGACTTCGCGACCACCGTTGACGCAGTCGCCGCCCGCGTAGTATTTCGGATTTCCGGTGCGGCCGGTTGGCCTGTGGATCACGATACAACCGCCGTCGAACTGGACACCCGGGCAGCCTTCGAGCAAGCCGGTGAGCCGGCCCTGCCCCAGCGATGGAATCACCATATCGCACTCCAGCCGGAAATTTGAACCGGGGATCGGAAGCGGTTTGGGGCGGCCGCTTTCGTCGGGTTCGCCTAGCTGGACGCGAAGGCATTCGACAGCAGCCACGGCCGGTCGAGGATCGCCCGCGCATCCAGGTGTCCCGCCCAGAATCGCCACGGGCTGAAGCTGAAAATGGAATGTTACGCCTTCTACCTTCGAACGATCGTATTCGAAATCGAACGCCGGCATTTCCTTTTCGCCGCGGCGATATAGGATGTGGACCTCTTCCGCGCCGAGTCGCTTGGCTGCGCTGGCGGCATCGATGGCCGTGTTGCCGCCTCCAACGACTACAACGCGGCGGCCTACCTGAACGGCTCCGGATGTCTTATAACGGGCGATGAATGTCAACGCATCGATGACGCCCGGCAGGTCCTCGCCGGGAATTCCGAGGCGGTCCATTTTTCCGAGCCCAAGGCCCAGGAAGACGAATGCGTACTCCTTCTCCAAGTCGGTCAACGAGGTGATTTCGGCCTGCTGGAATTCCACACCCAGGGACTGAATGAAAGCGATTTCGGCCAGGCTGTCGGAGGGCCGCAATTTGTACTCGGCGACGCCATAGGTGTTGAGCCCGCCGGGGAGCGGACGCTGCTCAAACACCGTCACCTGCCACCCATGACGGCGCAGTTCCGCGGCGCAGGCGAGCGAGGCTGGTCCGGCTCCGATGCAGGCGACCTTATGAGGTTGTTGCTCGACGGCCGGCAACGGGAGGCGAGCCCCGGATTCATAGAATCGTTCCATCGCAAAGCGCTGCAGACGCCCGATCTCGATGGGCTTTTCATTGTAGCGATGCATCACGCAAGCCCCTTCGCACAGCACGTCCACGGGGCAGACTCGCGAACAACTGAGGCCCAGAATGTTGGCCTCCAGGATGGCCAGAGCGGAGCCGCGCACGTTGTGAGTGGCGATCTTCTTGATGAAGCGGGGAACGTCGATGTGGGTAGGACAGGCCACGGCACAAGGCGCGTCAAAGCAATACAGGCAACGCGATGCTTCGACCAGAGCGGGTTGGGGCGCGAAGGACGGATGCAGGTCCGGGAAGCGCTCCAGGCTGAGCGGGTTCATGGTCAGGCTCTTACCAGGTCCTCATACATGTCGGGACGGCGATCGCGAAAGAATTGCCAGGTCTTTCGGACTTCGGCGATCATGTCGAGATCCAGATCGGCGGTCAGCACTTCATCTTTGTCGCGTGCGGCTTGGGCAATGATTTGGCCCCGGGGATTGCAGAAGTAGCTGGAGCCGTAGAACTCTCCGATGTTCCAGGGCGCTTCGGTACCCACGCGGTTGATGGCGCCGATGTAGTATCCGTTGGCGACGGCGTGGGCCGGCTGCTCCAGTTTCCACAGATACTCGCTCAATCCGGCCACCGTGGCGGAGGGATTGAAGACGATTTCTGCGCCATTCAGTCCCAGGGCTCGAGCGCCTTCGGGGAAATGGCGGTCGTAACAGATATACACTCCGATCTTGGCGAAGCCGAGGTCAAAGACCGGATATCCGAGGTTGCCGGGCCGGAAGTAAAACTTCTCCCAGAAGCCGGGCGCGACATGCGGGATGTGAGTCTTGCGGTACTTGCCCAAGATACGCGCCGTCGTTATGGAGCACCGCGGCGGTGTTGTAATAGACGCCCTCCTGCTCCTTCTCATAGATGGGTACAACCAGCGCGACTTTATGCCGCCTGGCGACATCCGACATCAGCCGGATGGTGGGGCCGTCCGGGATCTGCTCCGTCATGTCGTACCACTTCACGGTCTGCTCGGCGCAGAAGTACGGGCCGTAGAAGATTTCCTGCAGGCAGATGATCTGCGCCCCTGCCTTCGCGGCTTGCGCGATGTAGGTGAGATGCTTGTCGATCATATCCTGCTTGATGCGCTCCAGCGGGGCGTCGGCACTGGTGACATTGGTCGCCTGGATCAATGCGCATCGGACAACACGGGGCATGGGCCTCCTACCGGTTAGGCGTTTATTATAGCGGGTTCGCTCAGGAGCGGGATTTTCTCAGAGGCCGGTGAGCGCAGGATTGCCGCTCCGGAAGGGGCAGTGTTGGCGCGGCCGGGCCGGCTGGCCTTTCCGAATTCCCGCAAGCGCATGAGATCGCCTTCGACACCGCGATGGATCAGGGCTTTGTAGTCCTCGAATTCCTGTGCCGATAACCCGCGCACGCCTTTTTCCTCGATCAGCTTCCGTATGCGTCGAGACTCTCGCAGTTGCTCGTAATTGTCCGCAAGGTGGTTGATCAACTCGCGCTGTCTGTCGGTCGTAGGATTATACGCGTTCATGAGTTCCTCACGCGTTTGATAGAAGTCCAGTTCCATGGCAGGATCGGGCAATGTGTTCGAAGGGGGTCTTGTTTTCGTTTGACATTCTTCTCTCCGGAGAAGGTTGTTGTGGATTGCCGGGTCTCGATGTGAGAGGTCGAGACGACACACAAGGTTGGTGTGCCGCTTCCGGCGGCGGAGGGCTGAGTGGTGGTCTGCGTTGTGGTTCGAAGCGGACGCGCGCGGGGAGTGTTGAGGTCTTGACGTTCGCTGTCCCCCGCCGGCGTGCGCGCTGCAATTCCTGAACAGCGTGACGCCACATCCTCTCGGCTTCGGTGAGATGGCGCATGAGGATTTTGTATTTATCGAAGTCGTCGTTGAATAGCGCGAGCAGGCCTTTTTCAGCGGTGACCTGAGAGCGCAGTTGATAACATTTCCTGCAGGTGACCCCAGGCTCGCGCGATCTGGGTGACCAGCAGAAGTTCCTCGTCGGTGGCCGGCTTGTAGGCGCGTACGAAATCGTCACGCGTGCGGTAGGAGTCCAATTCGGGAACCGAATCGGTCTGCTGTTCAATGGGTGCCTTGGCTTCTGAGGGCATTTGTCTTTTCCCGCTTTCACGGTAACAGCGGAGCTCAAGAATTCGTTCTACTTAGCTTCCAAGCTATTGAACGAGATACAAAAATAGGTTGGAATGGAGTGGGAATGCAGGTACGGGTTCTTCTGCGCGTAGTCTTGAGCCTGGTGATCATTGTCCTGGTCCTGTTCCGGGCTGTCCGCGGCTGGCATTACGAGTCGCGGTGGTGGCTGTTCGGCAGCCTGGCGTTGTCTGTGATTCTGGCCCTGGTGGTGGTCAGCGAACTGCTAGGCGTGCGCCAGCGGTGGCAAAAATATCGGGATGAGGTGCCGAAGAAGCCGTTGGGGCTAGACTAATGCCGCCGAGGCGCGATCGAGATAGAATTCGAACAACGATGCGTATCGCGCTGGGAGCGGACCACGCCGGATTCTCGCTGAAGCAGGAGCTTCACGACAAACTTTCCGCCCTGGGTCACGAGGTCGTGGACCTGGGAACCACGTCTCTCGAATCCACCGATTACCCGGACTATGCCCGAAGGGTGGCGGGCGCGGTGATGGAGGGCACCGCCGAGCGGGGCGTCCTGGTCTGCTCTACCGGCGTCGGCATGTCGATTGCGGCCAACAAGGTGGCGGGCATCCGCGCCGCTCTGGCCGTCAACGCCGATGAAGTGCGCCTCACCCGGGCGCACAATGACGCCAACATCTTGACGATTGGCGCCCGCTATCTGGATTCGGCTACGGCCCTCGAGTTGATAGCCGTGTTCCTCGATACTCACTTCGAGGGAGGGCGTCACGCTCGCCGCGTCGAGAAGATCGGCGCATTAGAGCAACAGCAGCCTTGACATGCCGCTCCGCATCGTATTCGACGCCCGGAGAATCCGCGATTTCGGCATCGGGACCTACATCCGCAATCTCATTTCCAGCCTGGGAGCCCTCGACCAGACGAATCAGTACTTCCTGATCACCGCTCCAGACGACACTGGTGAAATCCCGGCCGTTCCGGCAAACTTCGAGACAGTACCCTATACAGGTACCGAGAACCGGGCGCTGCGATTGATCGCCTTCCCCTACTTCCTCCGCCAGTTTCGAGCCGACCTGTTTCACATTCCGGTGAACGGAGTGCCGGTATTCATGCCGAAGCCGTACATTGTCACCGTGCACGACATGAGCACGATTCTGTTCGCCGAGCGCCGGTCGGGGTGGCGGGATGAACTGAAGGTGCACTGGTTCCGCCGCGGCCTCCTGCGCGCTGACCGAGTGATCTCGGTATCGAACGCAACGCGCCGGGACGTGCAGAATCGCTCGGTATACCCGCCAGCCGCATACGGATGATCTACAACGCTCCGGATCCCATCTTCACCACTCCGGCCCGCGGCCTGGAGTTGGATGAAAGCCATCGGGTGATGGAGCGGTATCAGATCAATTACCCGTTTCTGCTGTACGCCGGGAACATTCGTCCGCAGAAGAACATACCGCGGCTGGTAGAAGCCTTCGCCGTGCTGCGCGGGGAGCTGAGCGGACATCCGGTGTACGCGGATCTGCGGCTGATCATCATAGGCGACGAAATTTCGAAATATCCGTCGGTGCGCCACTCCGTGATCCAAAGCCGTGTGGAACACGCCGTACGATTTCTTGGCTTTGTCCCCATCGGCACTCTGCGAATCTTCTACAAACAGGCTGCCGCGTTTGTGTTTCCGTCGCTGTACGAGGGCTTCGGCCTGCCCCCCATGGAGGCCATGGCGTGTGGCACCCCGGTGATCACCTCCAATGTCAGTTCCTTGCCGGAGGTGGTGGGCGATGCCGCCATCATCGTCAATCCGGAAAACGTGTTCGACATCGCGCGGGGCATTCGAGACTCCCTGCTGGACCTGCCCCGCCGCCGCTTTTGCATCGCAAAAGGGTACGAGCAGGTGGCGCGCTTTAGCTGGCGCCAGACCGCCGGCCAGGTGCTCGAGGTATATCGCGAGGTGGCAGCAGCGGATCGCAGCCGAGTCCAGGCTGGCGCATTAAGCGAAGCGGGATAGCGCGGGCGCGTACCAGTTGGGCCGGGGGCCCTGCCGCCTTTTCCCATTCGCTGGGACGATCGCAAGAGGCGGCCGAAATTAAATACAGGCTACCTCTTCCCCGGCGCAGCCAGCGGAGGCAAACGGCGCCGTTCACATCCACCGCGAACAGCGTCTCGGGTTCGCCCCAGGCATCGCCGTGGGCCAGGTAATCCAGCAGGACCAGGTCGCCGGCGTTCAAGAAAGGCGTCATGGCGGGGTCATCGCCCAGGCGGGCGACCGACGGACGCACCAGGCGGGAGACGTAGCGGAGCGGGAACCTCCACTCGCTCGAACGGGCTCAGTCGGTCGGGCCACGGCAGTCCCGGTCCCAGCCGATCTTCTAATACCGGCACTTCCAGCAACACCTCGCCCTGGCGCGCTCGCAAGGAGAGCGCACGCCGCAACTCCTCGCCCTCGAACAGATCCAGCGCGGTCAGCCCCAGTTTGGTGAGCAGCTGATCGCTCCGGCCGGCATTTAACGCGCGGACGCCCTTCAGAAGATTGTGGAGGTGCGGCTGTGAGATCCCGGTTTTTCGGGCGAGAGCCCGTTCGGTGACTTCGCCGTTGCGTATGCGATGGCGAAGTTGCTCGATAAGGCGCGTCCGCAGGTTGTCGAAACCGATCATTTTACCCGTCCGTACTATTTCAAATCGAAATAGGGTCGATAGTACTGCGAATAATTCGACCCGTTCCGCACTTATTATTCCGGTACAGTAATTATAATTATATTCGTATTTAACCGGCTTAATAAACAGTGGTTTAGTTACGTAATTGCTGTACAGCGCAACCCCATAGCTCTAAAAAATAAAAACAAAATAGTTGACGATATTCGCGAGTCGCATAGCATTGGAACAGATAAACAAACCAGGGCGGATGAGAGAATCCGCCCGGAGGACACTAGAAAATGCTTTGGACCCGTTCAAACACACTTGCGTTAGCGACTCACAAATGCGCTGCCTGCCAGGGATCCGGACTGACTCTCGGGCGCGCCGGCACGATGAAAGCGTGCGAATGCGTGCTGCGCGGAATTTTTAAGGTTTGCCATAACCGCTTCCGTTACTGCGTCACGAGAGAGAAGTACATGAGCAAAGTGACGCTGGAAATACATTCCGGTCCCAACCGCCGGGGCACCTGGGGACGCAAGCAAGAAGAGTATGTCGCCGATTTCCTCAATGTTACCGAAAAGACGCTGACCCCCGAAGAGTTCACAATTTTCAAGTACCGTTTCCTGCTGGGCGCTGACTGGAAGCTTTGCATTCGCAGACTGAAGATGGAGCGCGGCCCGTTTTTCCACGCCGTGTACCGGATTCAGACCAAGTTGGGCCAGGTGTTTTCGGAACTCGAGCCGTATGCCTTGTATCCCCTGGACGAGTACTTCGGGTCGGGTCATCGCAGCCAGCCCGTGCAGGCCTTGGCCCCGCGAGCCGAGAAAGTTGTACCCATTCGTCCCCCTGTCAAGAAAGTCTCCGCACCACGTCGAGAACGGATCGAAGGTAGCTTAGATTCCCGGAGAGCGGGGGCGGAAACCACCTCCCTCCGCCCCGCCTCCGTTTTGTTTACCGCCTGCCCCTTACCGCGGATCAGGTCTCACTCCCGATGTGATGAAAACACACTAAGATTATTGCAGCCCCTTGGGCTAATGTGATAGCATCGGATCAGTAGCTGAGGTTTCGGCATGGATTTCAACAAGTTCACAGAAAAAGTTCAGGATGCGATCCGCGATGCCCAGTCTCAGGCTGTTCGTCACGGCAATCAACAGGTTGACGTTGAACATCTTGGTGGCGTCGCTGCTGGAACAGGAGGGAGGCCTGGCGCCTTCTATCCTTAATAAGGCAGACATCAACGTCGAGGCTCTGCGGCGGCGCATGGAGCAGGAAATCGAGAAGCTCCCCAAAGTCTCGGGCCACACCGGTGGACCGGATCAGGTTTACGTCACCACCCGCTTTTCCAAGCTCTTCACCGAAGCCGAGGACGAAGCTAAGCGGCTGAAAGATGAGTACATTTCGATCGAGCACGTCCTGCTCGCAGCGACGCACGATGCGGGCGCGGCGGGGCGGCTGCTGAAAGAGTTCGGCCTCACTCGCGACCGCCTGATGCGTGCGCTCCAGGAGGTTCGAGGCAATCAGCGCGTAACGTCGGCAAATCCGGAGTCCACCTACGAAGCTCTCGAAAAGTATGGCCGGGATCTCACCAAGCTGGCGGCGCAGGGCAAACTCGATCCGGTGATCGGCCGAGATGAGGAGATTCGCCGGGTTATCCAGGTTCTTTCCCGCCGGACGAAAAACAATCCCGTGCTGATCGGCGAGCCGGGCGTGGGTAAGACGGCGATTGTCGAAGGATTGGCGCAGCGCATCATCCGGGGCGACGTGCCGGAGGGTTTGAAGGACAAGCGCGTCGTGTCGCTGGACATGGGCGCACTCATTGCGGGGGCCAAGTTCCGCGGCGAATTCGAGGAGCGGCTGAAGGCCGTTCTTAAAGAGGTGCAAAGCTCCGAAGGCCAGATCGTTCTGTTCATCGACGAATTGCACACGGTGGTGGGCGCGGGCAAAGCCGAGGGCGCCATGGACGCCGGCAATCTGTTGAAGCCCATGCTGGCGCGTGGAGAGCTGCACTGCATCGGTGCCACTACTCTCGATGAGTATCGCAAGCACATCGAAAAAGATGCCGCCCTGGAGCGCCGCTTCCAAACCGTTCTGGTCGACCAGCCGTCGGTGGAAGATACGATCTCCATCCTGCGCGGCTTGCGGGAACGCTATGAGGTGCATCACGGTGTTCGCATCAAGGACTCCGCGATGGTGGCGGCTGCGATTCTTTCCCAGCGTTACATCAGCGACCGGTTTCTGCCGGACAAAGCGATAGATCTGGTGGACGAGGCCGCCGCGAAGCTGCGTACGGAGATCGACTCGATGCCTTCGGAACTGGATGAGCGTCTGCGCCGCACCATGCAGCTGGAGATAGAACGTGAAGCCCTCAAGAAGGAGTCCGACGCGGCCTCGAAGGACCGCCTGACGAAGATCGAAAGGGAAATCGCGGATCTGAAGAACGAAGCTAACGCTCTCCAGGCTCAGTGGCAGGCGGAAAAGGAAGGTGTGCAAAAATTACGCACCATCCGCGAGCAGATCGAGCAGGTAAAGGTGGATATCGACAAGGCCGAGCGCGGCTACGATTTGAATCGCGCGGCTGAACTCAAGTATGGCCGTCTCTCCCAACTTGAACGGGAACTGCAACTTGAGCAGGACCGCTTATCCGAAAAGCAAGCCACTTCGCGGCTGCTGAAGGAAGAAGTGGATGAGGAAGATATCGCTGAAGTGGTCAGCCGGTGGACTGGCATCCCGGTATCCAAACTGCTGGAAGGAGAGATGAAAAAGCTGCTGCACCTCGAAGAGGAGTTGCACCAGCGAGTGATCGGCCAGGACGAAGCGGTCCAGGCCGTCGCCGAGAGCGTAATGCGCGCCCGGTCGGGATTGAAGGATCCCAAGCGGCCCATCGGCAGCTTCATTTTTCTGGGACCGACTGGCGTGGGCAAGACGGAACTAGCGCGGGCGCTGGCCGAGTTTCTGTTCGACGACGAGCGAGCCATGATCCGCATTGACATGTCGGAATATCAGGAGAAGCATACCGTAGCTCGCCTGATCGGGGCGCCTCCGGGCTATGTGGGATACGAAGAGGGCGGCCAACTCACCGAATCGGTTCGCAGACGTCCATACTCAGTGATCCTCTTCGACGAGATCGAGAAGGCGCATCACGACGTTTTCAATGTTCTCCTTCAAATCTTGGATGATGGCCGTTTGACGGATGGGCAGGGCCGCACGGTGGATTTCAAGAACGCCATCGTAATCATGACGTCCAACATCGGCAGCCACCGCATTCTCGAGTATCGTGGCGCGTTTCAGGGCCACGAGTACGAACGGATGAAGGAAGCGGTACTCGAGGAACTCAGAAAGAGCTTCCGTCCCGAATTCCTGAACCGGGTCGATGAAACCATTGTTTTCCATGCCCTGGACATGGAACATCTCAAGAAGATCGTGGACATACAACTGGCTGGTCTGCGGGCGCGGTTGGCCGAGCGAAGGATTGCCATGGAGCTGTCTGACGCCGCGAGGACGGTGCTGGTAGAAACCGGGTATGACCCGGCTTACGGAGCCCGGCCGTTGAAGCGTGCTATTCAGCGCTATGTGGAAACTCCTCTGGCCCGGAGAATCCTGGCCGGCGCGGTGCGCGATGGTCAAACCGTTATCGTGGATGCCACGGGCGGCGGGCTCACGTTCACGGCGCAGAATCAGCCGGAGCCAACGCTCGCGAGCGTGTAAAGAATGGCAGGTGCTCAGTACCACCGCAACGAGCGGGCTCTGGCCACCGTCGGAAGAAGTAGATACCTCTGGAGGTAAATAAGGAAATGACAGGCAAGTTCGTAGTCCGCCGCTGGATGGCGGTAGTTACATTGATAGTTGCATTGATCGGGGGCGGTCTGATTGCGTACGGAGTGACCAGCAAACACACTGTTCCGATCTTTGTCACAACGGCGCAAGCTGCTTCCGCCGAACCCGGCCAGATGATGAGTTTTTCGCCCGTGGTGAAGCGGACCGCTCCGGCGGTAGTGAACATCTCGTCTACGAAGGTGATTAAGGCGTCCGCCGACACACCCAACGGGAATCGCCGCGGGCGCCGGGGCCAACAGCAGAACCCGATGCTGGACGACCCGTTCTTTCGCCAGTTCTTCGGCGACAACATGCCGTTCAACATGGTTCCCCGGGATCGACGGGAATCGGGATTGGGCTCGGGCGTAATTGTCAGCCCGGATGGCTACATCCTGACGAATAATCATGTGGTCGAGGGCGCGACCACGGTGAAGGTGCTGCTCTCCGACCGCCGCGAGTTCACGGCGAAGACGATCGGCACCGATCCGCAAACCGACATAGCGGTGATCAAAATTGATGCGACCAAGCTTCCCGTGCTGCCGCTGAGCGGCATCAAGCCCGAAGTAGGTGACATCTGTCTCGCCATCGGTAACCCATTCGGCGTGGGCCAGACCGTGACGATGGGGATCGTCGGGGCAACCGGCCGCAATCTGCGCGGCGCCATCGAAGGCTACGAGGATTTCATTCAGACCGATGCGTCCATTAACCCCGGCAACTCCGGCGGCGCGCTGATCAACTCGCGCGGCGAACTGATCGGCATCAATACGGCAATCCTGTCCGGCTCGGGTGGCAACCAGGGGATCGGTTTTGCAATTCCTGTGACGCTGGCGCGCAACATCATGGATCAGTTGATTCGCAGCGGCAAAGTGACTCGGGGGTACATCGGCGCTTACCTTCAGGACGTGGATCCGAACCTGGCGCGCGCCTTCAAGCTCTCTAGCAACAACGGCGTCGTTATCACCAAAATCGATCCCAACACCCCGGCCGAAAAGGCGGGCTTGAAGGAAGGCGATGTGGTGACCGAGGCCAATGGCGAGCCAGTGGTGGATGTCCAGGGATTACGTAACCGGATCGCATCTTTCGCGCCGGGTACCACGGTCAAGATGCACGTGATTCGGAATGGCAGCCCCACCGACGTCAACGTCACTTTGGGCGAGCGTCCGGCCGATCTGGAAGCCAAGAACGCGCGTCCCGGACGCAACGGCAATCCGGGCGGAGGCGGCCAGCAGAGCGGCATTCCCGGCGTGTCCGTGGAAGATCTCAACTCGGACGTAGCCCAGCAGCTTCAACTGCCGAAGGACCAGACCGGAGTGGTCGTTACCGATGTCGATGAAGCCAGCGATGCGGCCGAAGCAGGTTTGCGTCAGGGCGATGTCATCGAGCAGGTGAACCGGCAACCCGTGAAGACGGTCAGAGACTTTGACCGGTTGGTTGGCCAGAGCAAAGGTGGAACAACCCTCCTAATGGTGAATCGAGGCGGAGCCAGAAACTTCGTCGCTCTTGAATCCAAGTAAGGGTTGATCGAATCAAACTAAGTGAACTTGAGTGGAGCCGGCTCACCCGAGTCGGCTTCTTTCGTTAGTACGACCAAGAAAGGAAATTGTGAAGATCTGGTCCATCTACCTGACTCCGGAACGCCCGCCAGAGACTAGCGACCTCTGGCGGCCACCGGTCGACGTATACCGCAAAGGCGATATCTGGCTGCTCAAATTCGATCTCGCCGGCGTACGGGCTGAAGATGTCCGGGTCCGCTTAGCGGGATCCAGGGTTACGGTCAGCGGTATACGGAAAGATTGGGTAGTGGAGCAAGGCTACCAGTATCACTCGATGGAAATCTCCTACAACCGGTTCGAGCGAACCGTCGAGCTGCCGGGCGACTTGTCGAGCGCGGAATATAGCTTGGAAGCCAGAGACGGGCTTCTGTTTGTACGGGTGGAACCCACCCAGTAAGGATGATGAAAGACATGCCGGAACAAGACAACATTCAATCCCTGCCATTGGTGCCGCTGAAGAATTCGGTTCTATTTCCGAATCTTTTAATGCCGCTCTCGGTCGGCAGACCGGCTTCGCTCGCAGCGGTCGAGGCCGCCCTGTCCACGGAAGGAAAAGAGATCGTTATCGTAGCGCAGCGCGACTCGGGGGTGGACAACCCGGGGCCCGCCGACCTTTACACGATCGGAACGAAGGCCGTTATCCGGAAGATGACGCGCCCCAGCGAAGATCTGGTCGAGGTGCTCGTTTTGGGCGTCGAGCGTGTTGTCATTCTGAAATTGGACGAAGTGGAGCCGTTCCTGCGCGGCCGTGTTCGGGCATTGCCGGTTCCCGCCGAGAACAGCGCCGAAGTAGAAGCGCTCACTCGAGCGCTGTTGGAGCTTGGCGCCAAGGCGATCAGCCTCACGCAGGGCGGTCAGGCGGTGCAGAATCCCATCGAACTGGGCAAACTGTTGGGCTTGAACGACGACCCGCTGCGGCTGGCCTACATGCTGGCTTCGATGTTCAGCCTGGATCTTGCCAAGGAGCAGGAACTGCTCGAAGCGTCGACCCGGCCCGAAGCGCTGCGCCTGATGCACGGATACCTGTCGCACGAACTGCAGGTTTTGGAGCTGCGCAACAAGATCGCCACGGATGCGCGCACCGAGATGAGCAAGGAGCAGCGCGAGTACTTGCTGCGCCAGCAGATGCGCGCCATCCAGCAGGAGCTGGGCGAGAAGAACTCCGACCAGGCCGAAGTGCAGATGCTGCGCGAGCAGATCGAGAAGGCCGGCCTGCCCGAGGATGTGCTGAAGGAGGCCAATCGCGAGTTGCAGCGCATGGAGCGCATGCCGGCGGGGCAGCCGGAGCACTCGGTGATCCGGACGTATCTGGAGCTGATCCTCGAACTGCCCTGGAACAAGCGGACCGAGGACAACCTCGACATTGCGCGGGCGCGCGAGGTGCTGGACGAGGATCACTACAACCTGAAGGAAGTGAAGGAGCGCATTCTCGAGCACTTGGGCGTGCTGAAGCTGAATCCGGAGGCCAAGGCTCCGATACTGTGCTTCGTTGGACCTCCCGGCGTCGGCAAGACGTCGCTGGGCCAGTCCATCGCCCGGGCGCTGGGACGCAAGTTCGAGCGCATGAGCCTGGGCGGCATGCACGATGAGGCAGAACTGCGCGGCCATCGCCGCACCTACATCGGCGCGATGCCGGGCCGCTTAGTGCAGGCCATGCCGCAGGGCGGGCGCGAACAATCCCGTGCTGATGCTGGACGAGGTCGATAAGCTGGGCCGCGATTTCCGCGGCGATCCGGCTGCGGCGCTGCTCGAAATCCTGGATCCGGAGCAGAACAAAACGTTCCGCGACAACTATCTGGATCTGCCCTTCGATCTTTCGAAGGCTGCTGTTCGTCACCACGGCGAATTCGCTGGACACGATCCCGCGCCCGTTGCTCGACCGCATGGAAATTCTCCGGCTGTCGGGCTACAGCGAGGAAGAGAAGGTTCACATCGCGAAGCGCTATCTGATTCCGCGTCAGCTGAAGCAGACGGGTCTCAAACCAGAGCAGTGCGAGATCACCGACGAGGCGCTGAAGACAGCTCATCTCGGGCTACACGCGGGAGGCTGGAGTGCGGCGGCTGGAGCAGGCCATCGGCCGCGTGGCTCGCAAGGTCGCGTTGAAGTTCGCCGAAGGCAACACGGAACCGGTGGTGGTGAAGCCGGAAGACATTGCGGAACTGCTGGGGCCGGAGCCCTTCCACCTGGAACAGGCCCGTCACGAGACGGTTCCCGGTGTCGCGACCGGTCTGGCCTGGACGGAAACCGGCGGCGATGTCCTGTATATCGAGGCGACGCTGCTGCCCGGACGGAAAGGGCCTGACGCTTACCGGCCAGCTCGGCGAGGTGATGCAGGAATCGGCGAAGACCGCACAGAGTTATGTCTGGTCGCATGCCGGTTTGCTGGGCATCGATCCGGCGCAATTCAAGAACACCGGTCTGCACGTGCACGTTCCCGCCGGCGCAATCCCGAAGGACGGTCCTTCGGCGGGTGTGACGATGGTAACGGCGCTGGCGTCGGCGTACTCCAAGATCCCGGCGAGAAGCGATACCGCAATGACGGGTGAGGTGACGCTGACCGGTCTGGTGCTGCCGATCGGCGGCGTAAAGGAGAAGGTGCTGGCCGCGCGGCGCGCCGGCATCAAACGAGTGGTTCTTCCGCGGGCCAACCAGAAGGATCTCCGCGACCTGACCGAGGCGGTCCGCAACGAGATGGAATTCATCTTCGCGGAACGCGTGGAGGACGTTCTAGCGGCTGTTGTGCCGGATCTCATCCACCTGCCTGAACTGCAAAAGAAGGTGGCCTGAAAGGGCCACCTTCGCTCGTCTTTTCCAACCCTTCCCACTCGAGAGGTCTGATATTATCTAGTCCACAATGGACAGATTTCTCGCTGGTGCCCTTCTTACCCTCACCTTTGCCAGCCTCTCCTTCTCTCAGGATGCGGCCCCTGCCACGGGCGCTGATCGCGCTCACGCGCATCTAACGCGCGTGAATGCGCTGGTTCTCGACATGGCCCAGGATTTCCCGGAGGACAAGTACGGCTATCGCCTCACGAAAGAGATGCGGTCCTTCGGCGAGGTGATTGTGCACATCCTGTCCGGGAACATCTACGGCGCAAGAGCCGGACGCGGCGAAAAGGCGAATTGGGATGAAGTGGATCCTAAGAAGTACGCCACCAAGGCCGAAATCGTCGCTGCGTTCAAACAATCTATTGACGATTGCGAAGCTACCCGGAAGCAATATCCAGACGGGCCCAAGAAGAATTTAGAACCGTGGATGTCCGTGTTCGAGCATTCGGCAGAACACTACGGTCTGCTGGTAGCCTATTACCGAGCCAACGGCTTGGTGCCGCCGGATTCCCGTCCAAAGAGCAAGTGACTATTCCTTCCGCAAAACGACAAAGAGCCCAGCATGCAATCAACCCAACCTGGAATCAGCCGCTGGTGGCGGCTCGTGGGCGGGATGTCCATGAACCTCGCCCTCGGCTGTCTGTATGCCTGGAGCGTGTTCGTGGCTCCGCTGGAAAAGCAGTTCGGGTGGAAGCGCGCCGACACCTCGATGGTGTTCACCATCGCCGTCGTGGTATTTGCCCTCACTTTTCTGGTAGCGGGGCGTATCCAGGACAGGTTCGGCCCACTCTACTGTTCGCTGGCGGGCGGCATCTTAGTGAGTGCCGGATTCTTTCTCTGCTCCTACACGACCACTTTGACCTACCTGTTCCTGTGTTTCGGCGTGATTGGCGGGTTGGGCAATGGATTCGGATATGCCACGCCCATTCCCGTGATGGCCAAGTGGTTCCCGGATAAACGCGGACTCGCCATCGGACTGGCAGTGGGGGCCTACGGCGCCGGCTCCGCCATCTTCGGACCGTTGTCGCAACTGAAGCTGATCCCGAGTTACGGTCTGCCGGCCACGTTTCAGATTCTTGGCGCGATCTTCCTCGTTATGACGGTCATCGGAGCTTTCTTGCTGAAGAACCCACCGGCCGGATACCGCCCTCCAGGCTGGATTCCCGCGGCCGCGTCGCAATCCGGCCCCAAGCACGAATTCAGTCCTGGGGAGGTGTTGCGGACCCCGTCATTTTGGTTCATGTGGGCGGGTTATGCCCTGGGCTGCTCGGCGGGTTTAATGGTGATCAGTCAACTGGTACCGTTTGCAAAAAGTGTCGGCATTGCCGCCGCTTCACTGTCCACTATGACGCTGGTAGTGGGAGCGTTTGGTAATGCATCGGGCCGCATTTTATCGGGATGGATGTCAGACAAACTGGGTCGCATCAACGTACTGCGCACGATGATCGGTATCTCGATGATCGCCATGCCGGCGCTGTACGTAGTGGGGACCAACGTCGCCGCGCTGTACGTGGCGGTGTTTGTCGTGTACTGGTGCTATGGCACGCAACTCTCCGTAAACGGAGCAGCGGCTTCAGACTTTTGGGGCACGAAGAACGCCGGCATCAACTACGGTATGCTGTTCACCGCCTGGGGTGTGGCCGGCATCATCGGTCCGCGCATCGGCGGGGTCTTGTACGACAAAAATCACGATTACAAGGCCGCCTTCTACGCCGCGGCCGGACTGGCGGCGATCGCGCTGGTCTGCGAGTTCCTGGCGAAGAGACCCTCGGCGATTATCGAGCGCCGCCGCGTGGCCGTAGGGTAAATTGGGAATCATCGACCCAGAAAACGCCAATTCGACCTGCTCCACGTGCAACGCATGAACCTGGTGTTTCTAGGGACTCCGCAATTCGCTGTCCCCACGTTGCGGCGCATGGTCGAGACCGGGCACCGGGTGCTGGCTGTGTACACGCAACCCGATCGCCCGAAGGGGCGCGGCCAGAAAGACGCTGTATCGCCGGTCAAAGAGGCGGCACTCGAGATGGGTCTCGAAGTCCGCCAGCCTGAGCGCATCCGTCGAGCCGAATCCGTCGAGGAATTACGATCGATGCATCCGGAGGCGATGGTGGTGGTGGGCTATGGGCAGATCATCCCGCAATCGATCATCGATATCCCGTCCCACGGGATTATTAACGTGCATGCCTCACTGCTGCCGAAGTATCGCGGCGCGGCGCCCGTTCAGTGGGCCATTGCGCGAGGTGAGACCCGCACCGGCATCACCACGATGAAGATCAACGCCGGGCTGGATACCGGCGATATGCTGCTCAAATGGGAGACGGAGATCGGACCCGAGGAGACCGCGGTGGAACTGGGGCAGCGGCTCTCGATCGCGGGAGCGGACCTGCTGGTGGAGACGCTGCGCGGTCTAGAGTCGGGCGCCATTGTGCCGGAGCCCCAGGACCACGCCGAAGCCACGCTTGCGCCTATCCTCAAGAAGGAGGATGGTCTCATCGATTGGACATTGCCCGCCCGTGATATTCTCAATCGCACTCGTGGATTCACGCCATGGCCCGGGGCTTATACGTTTTTCCGGGGGCAGCGATTTCACATCTGGAAAGCGCGCGAGACCACGGCGCAGGAACCGGGTGTTCTGGTGGTGGACGGCAGGCGCGCGATCGCGGGCTGCGGCGGCGGCACGGGGATTGAACTCCTCGAAGTACAACTGGAGGGACGTAAGCGTATGGCCGCTCAAGCGTTCCTGAATGGAAATCCTATACAGCACAAAGAGGTGCTCACGAATTGCTGACCGTTCCTCTCGGTTACCGTTTTTCCGCGATGTATGCGGGCATTCGCAAGGTGGCCAAAGACGACCTTGGGCTGATCGTATCGGATGCCCCGGCGTCCGCGGCCGCCGTGTTTACACAAAACCGTGTACAGGCTGCGCCGGTGAAACTTTCGCGTCAACACCTTCGAACCTCTCGCGGCAAGGTGCGGGCGGTTATCGTGAATGCCGGAAACGCGAACTGCGCTACACGGACGGGGGAGGCGGTGGCGCTAGCGACTTGTGAGGCTGTGGCCGCGGGGCTGAACTGCTCCATCGAACAAGTGCTGCCGGCTTCGACGGGAGTCATCGGCGTGGAACTCGATCCGGCGCTCATCACCAAGGCGGTACCGGCGCTGGTCCAAAATCTGGGGGCCGACAGATTCCGTGACGTCGCGCACGCGATCATGACCACCGACACGGAGGTGAAGACGTCCTGCCGCGAAGTCGCCGTTCGCGGGCGTACCATCCGAATCGCCGGAATGACCAAGGGTGCAGGTATGATTCAGCCCAACATGGCGACTACGCTAGGCTTCGTTATCACGGATGCGGAGATCGCCGTGCGCGATCTGGGCGCCATGCTGAAATCGGGCATCGCTTCCAGTTTCAACTGCCTCAGCGTGGACGGGGACACGTCCACAAACGACACCGTTGTCCTACTGGCGAATGGAGCGTCCGGAGTAAAGCCGAACGTGGAGGAGCGTGTCGAAGTGCAGTCCGCTCTGACCGAGGTTCTGGAGAATCTGGCGCGCTCGATTGCGCGAGATGGCGAAGGCGCGAAGAAGCTGATCACTATCGAAGTGTCGGGCCTGCCTGATACTGAGTCGGCACTGCGCATCGCGAGGGGGATTGCGAACTCGCCGCTCGTAAAGACCGCCATCGCCGGATCGGATCCGAACTGGGGCCGCATCCTCTCTGCTGCCGGAAACGCCGGCGTCAAATTCGATCCGGCAAAGGTGGATATCCATCTGCAGGGGATCCGGGTCTGCCAAGGAGGTCTCGCGGCCGATTTTTCCGAAGCTGACCTGACCCGACGGCTTGACGATCGCGATTGCGAGATCCGCTTCGTGGTGGCCGGCGGAGGGCAGGGAACCGCGCGCTTCTGGACCTGCGACTTCACAGAGGACTACATCCGCATCAACGCGAGCTATCGCACATGACGCGTCGCACCGTTATCGGCGTGTTTGCCGCAGCGGCCGTTCCGGTGTCCGCCGACTCTGCCTCCGATGCCTGGGACCTGATCGCCGGCATGGCCGCGGCTCTGGCCGAAGACAACCCTCCGGCCTTTCTGAAGCCAATTGACCCGAAGATGCCTACCTATGGTGCCCTTGCTGATAACGTCCAGGCGATGGTGCAGCAGGCCGACGCCCAATCCTCCATCTCTCCTCTGCGCAACGAAGGCGACGACATGTCCCGCACTTTGGAGCTGGATTGGGAACTGCGGTTGACGCGAAAGGGCGAAGAAACGCGGACGCAGGTCCGCGAGGTCGCCATCACGGTACAATTTCGCAAAGAAGAGGGCAAGTGGCGGGTGGCTAAAATTGAACCCGTGACTTTCTTCGCACCGCCTAATTTCCGGTAGAACAAACCTCGATTTCAAGCACAATTAACTTGGTTTCAGATACCGGAACATCATCGACCACGATGGGTTCACGCAATCGAGGAGAGTGTCGGATGCGACTTGCTTTATTGGCCGGAATCAGTCTGCTGACACTGGGGAGCCTGCGGGCGGACATCGACCCTCCGTCTCGTGTGGCGCGGTTGAACTATCTGAGCGGAGTGGTAGACTTTCAGCCCGCGGGCGTGGACGACTGGGTAGAAGCGCCGCTCAATCGCCCGCTCACCACCGGTGACCACATCTGGGCGGACGAGCGGGCCCGCGCGGAATTGCACATCGGCAGCACGGCTATCCGCGTGGGCAGCGGTACCGGCTTCTCCTTACTCAATCTGGATGACAAGACGGTCCAGATCCGGTTATCCCAAGGCTCGCTGCAGATCCGTCTTCGCCGGCTGGACGACGATGAGATTTTCGAAGTAGATACTCCGAATCTGGCATTCTCGCTGCTGCGCCCCGGCTCATACCGTATTGACGTGAATCCGAGCGGGGAGGCCACCATCATCACTGTCCGGGGCGGTGAAGGGGAAGGAACGGGAGGCGGGCAGGCTTTTCCCGTACATGTGAGACAACAGGCGCGAGTCTCCGGAATGGACTCCCCGATTTTCGATGTCCAGGACGCGCCTCCTCCGGACGGGTGGGACAACTGGTGCGCCACGCGCGAGCGCCGGGAAGAGCAGGCCCAATCGGCCAGGTACGTCTCGCGTGAGGTAATTGGCTATGAGGATCTCGACGAATACGGCGAATGGAGGCCGGTGCCCGGGTATGGCATGGTATGGTATCCGCGGGCAATTGCCGCAGGGTGGGCGCCGTATCACAACGGACATTGGGCCTGGGTGGAGCCGTGGGGCTGGACCTGGGTGGACGAGGCTCCTTGGGGCTTCGCGCCGTTTCACTATGGACGGTGGGTTCATGCAAGTGGAAGCTGGGGCTGGATACCCGGACCCGTTGTGGCGCGTCCGGTATATGCGCCCGCGCTGGTGGCGTGGGTAGGTGGCTCACACCTAAGTCTTTCCGTTTCCATCGGCGGCGGGGGACGGGCGGGAGTAGCGTGGTTTCCGCTCGGGCCGGGGGACGTTTACGTTCCGTCTTATCGCACGACTCCCCGCTACTTCAACACCGTGAACACCTCGAACACCGTCGTAAACAACGTCAACATCACCAAGATCTACAACACGACGGTCATTAACAACACCACCAACGTTACCAATAACAACACGAACATCACGGAGATCAAGTACGTGAATCGAAACGCTCCTGGAGCGGTGACCGCTGTTCCGCAGGATGCGTTCGTGCGCTCGCGTCCTGTCGCGCAAGCCGCGGTTGCAGTTCCAGCGAACGTACAGGCGGCGCCCGTCGCCTATGCCGCGCCGGTTGTGCCTACGCGGCAATCTGTACTTGGGGCAAATGCGCCAGCGCCTGCGGCGGCTCGTCCTCCCGCCGCGATCATGAACCGGTCCGTGGTCGCCAAGTCCGCTCCTCCACCGCGTCCCGTACCGTTCGCGATGAAGCAGGAAGCGCTACAAGCCAACCCTGGCCGTCCGGTGTCACCGGAAGCAACGCAACAAATGCAGCAAAGGGCGAACGCGAGCGTCCGTCCGCTGATCCGGCAGGCTCCCCCGGTCGCTGTGTCCCCGGCTATCGGAGTGCGCCCCGCCCAACCCGCGGCGGCCGCGAATCCGCCTGCCCGGACGCCGCAGGTAATGAATCCCCGAATGCCTCAACCTGCTGCGCCTACGGGCGCCCCGGCGCGCGTATTTCAACCCGAAGTCCCCGCCGCGCCTCCGCCGGCGCAACCGCCCCAGGTCATGAATCCGCGGGTCGCACCACCTGCCAGCGCTGCTCCCGGGGGCTTACCCCAACGTGACGTCGAGCCCTTGCAGCCTGCCCAGCCCGCAAATCCTCACGTTTTTCAACCCGGTGTCCCGGCCCCGCCAAGACCGGCGCAGCCGCCACCACCCGGCCGCCAGCGCGAGCCTCAACCGGAGAGCGCGGTTCCGGCGCCGAACCCGCATTTGCGTGCGCCGGAAACAAGGCGTCCGGACGAGGCTCCGCACGTGAACCAATCCCGGCCCATGAACGAAAACGTGCGTCCCGCGGGACCGCCTCGTCACGAGGTAATGCCACCCAAGCCAGAAGCGGAGAAGCCGCCCAAGGAGAGGGAGAGGCCGGCTAGAAAGGCTGAACCCCGAGGTGAGAACAAAGAGGAGAAGCGACCGTAATTGCTGACGAAACCGGCTTACAGCAGGGCCAGCACAATGAACAGGCCCACCCAAACCAGGCCCATGAAGTGCCAATAAACCGCGACCAGATTCGACACCATCCGGTGCCGGTTCCAATTTCGGCCGCGGCTCAGAAGTAAGTAATTCAGCACCATCATTCCACCCAGCAAGTGGATACCGTGCAGTCCGGTGAAAACGTAGAACACCGAGGCGTGCGGATTGGAGCGCAGGTAGAAGCCTTGCTTCAGGAGTTCGGCGAGCGCGAGCATCTGGGACGCGATGAACGAAAATCCCAGGAAGCTGGTCAGCAGCAGTCTGCGCCGATAGACGAACCAGTGGTGGCCGGCCAACGCATGCCGCGCCCATTCGATCATCAGGCTGCTGAGGCCTAAGATCGCGGTGCTGAGCCACAGGGCGTGCGGCGGACGGATCGGCTGCCAATAGAGCGGCAATCGCGAACGCGAATAGTAGATCATCGTCAGCGCAATGAAGAGCGTGGTGATCGAGATCAAGGCGAGGGTCAGGCCAAGCCGGTACAACTGAACGCGGTGCCGGTCGTCGTCTCCGCCGCCACCCCCGCCCCGGCCGGGGCCGTCAGGGCCCAAATCCCCAGGTCCTCCCCCTCCGGGTACTTTGAGTTCGAGTTCTACCGGGGCAGTTTCCAATGCCTGGGCAGGCATACACCTATCTTCCCTTAGAATGATACAGAGACGAGCGGCCACATGCGTAAGGTTTTCCACTTCGATTCTCCACGCAGCAAGTATCAGTGCGATGCCGCTGTCGTATGGTGCTTTGACAACCGGTTCGACCTCGGATTTCGAAAGTTCCTAACGCGGCGCGGTATCGTAAACACCGATCCGATCAAGATCGCGGGCGGCGCAAAATCGCTGGCATCCCCAGAGCAGGAATCCGATCGGCAGTTCGTGCTGGACCAGATCCGCAAATCCATCCGGCTGCATGGAACCACCCACGTCATCCTGATGACGCACAGTGACTGCGGCGCGTACGGTGGTCTGGATGAAGCCTTCGGGGGCGACGCCGCCGCCGAGCGGATTCACCTGAAGAGTGAACTGTGGATTGCCGCCGATCACGTCCGGCTGAACATAGCGGACGTCCGCGTCAGCACGTACTACGTCGACTTCGAAGGCGTGTGGGACGCCTCGCCACAAACTGCGCCGGGAGCGCCTGCGTGATGGCTCCCTTTACCGTCGACTGGCAGTCGCTGTTGGACATCGTGATCGCTTACGCCGTGGCATTGCCGGTGGGTTGGGAACGCGAGCGGCACGAGCGTTCCGCCGGCCTGCGCACATTTCCCCTGGTCTCCGTCGCGTCGTGCGCTTTCGTTGTTGTTGCGGCCAGAGCTTTGCACAATCCCGACGCGCAGTCCCGGGTGATTCAGGGATTGGTGGCCGGCATCGGCTTTATCGGAGCGGGCACGATCATGAAGTCGGGGCGCACAGTTCACGGTACTGCGACAGCTGCAAGCATTCTCGTCACCGGCGTGAGCTACGACCTCTCGATTTTGCTAAGCGTGATGAGTCTCGTTACACTGCGAGTTTTTCAGGCCTGGAAATATCTCGAACCAGGAATACATAATTGGGACCCCGATATCTCGACGTCAACGGCGCGCAAGCCGCGCTCTGGGAGCGGCCAGGCCTAGATCCGCCGATTGTGCTGTGTCACGCGACCGGTTTTCACGGTCGTATCTGGAATGCGATCATGGAGCGGATTGGCGCACATCGATGCATTGCCATTGACTTGCGCGGCCACGGCCTGAGCTCGAAGCCGCTGCCTCCAATCCCGTGGCGTGTTTTCGGGATGGACGTGGCTGAGATAGCGCGGCAACTCGCTCTCCAGGGGGCGATCGCCGTCGGGCACTCGATGGGTGGACACTCCATCACCTTGGCGGCTGCGCAGGAGCCCCAAGCCTTCTCGCACCTGGTACTGCTGGATCCCGTGATCTTGCCGGAAGAAATGTATACGGGTCCGATCGCGGAGCCGCACTTCACGCGCAAACGGCGGAACCGCTGGCCCTCGTGGCAAGACATGCTGGAGCGACTCAGCCCGCGGCCTCCGTTCAACCGCTGGGACAAACAGGTGCTCCGCGATTACTGTGAGTATGCGCTGGTTCCCGCCCCGGACGGAGATGGATTCGTGCTTGCCTGTCCGCCGGACATAGAAGGATCGATCTACGAACAGAGCCTTGCTGAGGAGGCGAACATTTATCCGGAGATCGCGAGCCTGGATCTTCCCGTGACGATCATTCGCGCCGTGACGCCGCGGCGGGACGGGCTCGTGATGGATATGCATGGTTCTCCGACGCCTCCCGAGTTGGCGTCGCGATTCGCGCACGCGGAAGACCTGGTGGTGGAGTACTCGCACTTCATTCCGATGGAGGCGCCGGAGTTTGTGGCAGAGCAGATTTTGCGGATCGCTAGAGCATAATGCCGGCTACGCTTTCGCTCCGACTACGGCGGGCAAGCGGAGCATCTCTTCGTCCGTTGTATCGTTCGGTACCGAGCACCCGGGAGTGAGGACGAACTTCTTCCCGGCACCCTGCATGGCTTCCTCGTACTGACGTTTCAGATCGCCCGCGGACAGCTTGCGATAATTCACCTCGTCAATGCCGGCCAGCAGCACACCCGAATAACTCTTTCGCGCCTCGGAGATGGGAATTTGCGTGCCGTGCCGCGAATAGTTAAGACCCGTTGCCGCCCAATCCTTGTAGAAACGGGGCAAATCGATCTTGTCGCCATGAATATGCAATACGTTCAACGGCGCAGACCGCACGGCTTCGAGAATCATCTTGTCGTACGGTTCGCTGAACTTCGCGTAATCGGGATCGGCAGAGTTGCCGATGGCTAGAAAAATTCCGCTTGCGCCGGCGGCGATGGCGCGCCTGGCGTGATTGGCCTGAGACTTAGCGATCACCTCCAAAGCACCGTGCAGGCGCTGCGGGTTCTGCTGTTTCAACTTCAACACCGCATCTTCGGATGACAACTTTTCGGCCACTTTATACGGGTTGAAGAGCGTTTCCAGAAAATGCGCCTGGCCGCCGAGTCCGTCGCGAATCAGTTCCAAGGCGCGTACCTGCTTCGGGAAGGGATTCTTGTCTTCGCGTACATCGAACCATTCGGCTTTCGGCTTGGGATAGGGATAATCGCTCATCACCTTGACGAGATCCGTCCCGAACTTCCGGTGAAAATCGAGCGTTGATTTGGCATGCTGTTCGGGCGGCTTGGTCTCGTCCAGAAAGTGATACCAGAACGTGAATGGAGTGCGGTCGACATCTTCGCCTTTGATAGCCCGGTCAACCCGCTGCCTGGAAGTGAGTGAGGCCGCGCCGCGGGCCAGTACCGCGGCAGTGGAAGTGAGGAGAAAGTCACGGCGGGAGAGCATTTGATTATTGTACTGATCCTCCTATGGTGTATAACGGCACCATGCGTCTGTTTGTGCTGATAGGCGGAATCGCATTGATCGGGGCCAGCGGCGCCAGCTCATCCAAGGAATGGCGCTACTGGGGCGGTGATGCCGGAGGCACGAAGTACTCTTCGCTGGATCAGGTCACCAAATCCAATGTGCGGCAACTAAAGCCGGTGTGGATCTTCGACACCGGCGACTTCAGCGACGGCAAGCAACTGGCGGGCCGCTCGGCCTTCGAGGCTACGCCACTGGTGGTGGACGGAATCATGTACGTGTCCACAGCGTTTCACCGGCTATTTGCGCTGGATCCCGAGACGGGCCGCATCCTGTGGCAATTCGATCCCAAATTCAATCGGGCCACCCGCGTCATGCTTTTTCAAAGCCGCGGTGTTGCCTACTGGCAAAGCGGCGCCGAAAAACGCATTGTGATGGCCGATCAGCAGGCCCGGCTCTTTTCCGTGAATGCCAAGACAGGTAAGCTGGATCCCGGCTTCGGAAACGAAGGCGTGGTGGATCTCCGCAAGGGTATGACGGACAAGTTCCCGAGCGGATCGTACGGCCTGACTTCTCCGCCCGCAGTATGCCACGACACCATCGTGACCGGATCGTGGGTTTCGGATGGGGAGCCTCTGGGGCCTAGTGGGGATGTGCGCGGTTTTGATGCGCGTTCCGGCCGCGAGCTGTGGCGCTTTCACACCGTTCCGCATCCGGGTGAATTTGGCAATGATACCTGGGCCGCCGAGTCGTGGAAGGACCGGGGCGGCACGAACGTGTGGTCGAACATGAGCGTCGATGAGCGGAGAGGACTCGTGTTTCTTCCGCTGACCTCTCCTTCCACGGATTACTACGGCGGAGACCGGGCGGGCGCCAATCTATTCGGCGACAGTGTGGTGGCGCTCGACTGCAACACCGGCCAACGGCGCTGGCACTTCCAGACTGTTCATCACAACTTGTGGGATTACGATTTGCCCTCCCAGCCCGTGCTGGTCACGGTCCGCCACGGCGGGAGAGCCGTGGACGCGGTGGCCCAAGCGACTAAGACGGGTTTTGTTTTCGTGTTGGACCGCGACACCGGAAAGCCGCTGTTTGACGTGGAAGAGCGCGCAGTTCCCAAGAGCCCGATACCCGGCGAGCACTCGTATCCTACGCAACCGATGCCCGTGAAGCCACCTCCATTCGCCAGGCAATCGATGCGGATGGAAGAAATGACGGACGTGACACCGGAGTCTCGCGCCGAGTGCCTGGCGATGATCAAGGATGCCGTAGTGGAGGGCCACATATTCGATCCCATCACGGACAAGCCGACTGTGATGTTCCCCGGCACCAATGGCGGATCCAACTGGGGAGGCGGGTCGTTCGATCCCACCACCGGAACTTTGTACGTGAACTCGATGGATGTTGCCGCTTTCATGCGGATTGTGAAGCGTCCCGAAGGTTCGGGGCTGCCGTATCGGAGCCAGGGCTTCGGAAGATTTTGGGATGCGAACAACTATCCCTGCCAGAAGCCACCGTGGGGATCGCTGACCGCCATCGATCTCAACACGGGTGAGTTTCGCTGGCAGGTGCGGCTGGGCGAATTCGAGGAGTTGACAGCGCACGGGATTCCGAAGACGGGAACGCCGAACTTGGGCGGGTCGGTGGTGACCGCGGGAGGGCTGGTATTCATCGGCGCCACTAACGACTCCAAGTTCCGGGCTTTCGACAAGGACACGGGCGAAGAGCTGTGGGTGACCAAACTTCCCGCCAGCGCCCACGCCACTCCGATGACGTTTACGGGTCCGAAGAGCGGCCGGCAATTTATCATGGTCGCGGCCGGCGGCGGCAACAAGTACAACAAGACGTTCAGCGGTAAGCTACTCGCCTTTGCTCTGCCGCGACAAGGCGATCCCGCGGAGCCGCCCGTCATCGCAGCCGCGCGTACTCCGTCATTCCGCGCGGACTACAAGGGTGAAGACGAGAAGCTGCCGGCTGCAGTGGCTCCGCAACCTGTGCCATTCAGCCACCGCGTCCACGTGGGGGCCGGTCTGAAGTGCACGGGTTGTCACGCCGGGGCGATGACGCAGATCCGCGCGGGTCTCCCGGAATCCGCGAAATGCACGCCGTGCCACCAGGCTTTGAGCCGGCCGGTTGATTGGGTGCGCGTGTACAAAGTCCCCGACTTCGTATTCTTTAGTCACCAGCGGCATGCTGCAGCCGGAACATCTTGCGCGGATTGCCACGGCGCCGTGCAGACGCGAGATGTTCTAGCCAAGGAAGTGTCGACGAGCATGGTGAGCTGCATGAACTGCCATCGCGCGAAGAATGCCGCCGTGACATGCACCACCTGCCATGAATTAGGACAGTGAGAACTAGCGTCCCCGGATATCGACCGACCGAACGACGCCGCTGCCGGCATTCATATTACAAGTGAAGTCAAATGGATCCCCTTGAGCGGTGGCGCTGCCGACGATCTGATCGTTTCGACCCGAGCGATCGTCCACGTTCATCGGTCCAAACTCTACACTGCGATAACCGTCTCGCCGGACTCGCTGTTCCACCGCTCGCTGGCACGCATCGATTGCCTGCCGGGTGGGAGTAGCCCCGAGGTTTCCTGGCGCATAGGCTCCGCCACCATTCATCGACTCGATGTTTGCGGACCGGACTTGCCCATTTTCGAAATTCACCGAGCAAGAGAATCGGTAAGCCTCGTCACGCCCATTCCTCGTCCGTACATCAAAGATTCCGGTGACTGCGTCCTGCCGGCCCGGGCCATCGTTCAGAGCTGTCCTGCGAAAGGCTATATCAGCGGTGCCGAAGCGCTGAGCCGCCTGCTGGCGCACGGCATCCTGGCACATACTCACGGCTTGATCGTAAGAGACTCGCCCGTTGCGATCGCGGTCCCGGTCCCGGCCGCGATCCATGTCGCGATTCGGGTCGCCCCCGCGGTTGTAATCGCGATCATCCGAGCGTGGCCGATTCTGCGGTGGATAAACACCCATGTTCCGATCCTGATTCGGGTAGCCGGGATATCCGGCGCCGCCGCTCCAGGTGATATCGAACGTATACCCTTCCGCGCCGGCGTCTTTGTCCTCAATCCGGACTACTGCCACGCCACCGCTCCGCGGGTCCCGGATTAATTCCTGCCTGCCGCGGCCGTCGACACCACTGAATCTAAATTCTGTTGGATTCGGCGGTACGGCACTGGTGCATTCAAAGCGCCGCCATTCCGCGGGCCGTCCCGAAACTGTGCGCAAGATTGCTGAATCGCCGCGGATTTCAACGTCGGCGACCCCATCCACGACCACCTCGATGGTGCATTTGCCGCGGTCACCACCACCACCCCGGATGGACGCTCTGCGCGGCTGTGCGGTCAGGCTGCTGCCAAGTGCCAGAAATGCGGCGAAGGTCAGAAAGGAACGGACGAACATGAAGCCACCCCCGTGCCCTTCCAGCACTTTGGTGGCCACGTCTTTACGAACGCTTGAGAATGGGCTGGGGATCGAAAAAGCTCCGTACTTCCTGGATCAGACCGGCAGAGATGCGGAACACCGTGCAGGCCGGCATGGTACCCCAAACGGTGTGGGCTTTCCACACGATCGCGACGTACTCGCCATCCGTCAGACGCCGCTCGATCTCGATGTCGTCCATTCCCGGCATCACAGAGAGCATGTACTGAATAACTTCTTGCTTGCCGACAATCTTCTTCGGCGTCAGCGGGTATTGCAAGGAAACATCGGGAGCCAATAAGGCTTTGCCGGGATCCCTGGTGCGGTACGCTTCCAGGTATGTTTCCGCGACCTGAGCGTTCGGTAAGTTCTGCATGGAGCTTGACGCCATAACGGCTACCTCGCAGCGGAAGTCTTCCTCTTGATGAATACATCCGTGCCCCTGCCCGTCGTCTCAGCTCCCTTGAATTCATAGCCGTGTTGCACGGTCAGAGTCCTCTGGATCGTCAACTCTCTTCCTTTAGGGTCCAGGATGAGGACGTTCATTGTCGTAATCGACGCGGCTTGGATGTTGCGCGCCGTTTCAGTCACCAGCTTCGTACCGTCCCAGTGTGCCTTCGATTTGACGGGCACGCCATCCACGCCGACCATCGTAGTCTCAGACCCATCCAGCTTATAGGTCAACACCTCAGTACGAGCGACCGCGCTGCCCGGATCCGTCCGCCTGGTTTCAATTCTTACGTCCTTCGCCGTTTGTTGGATAACCAACGTAACCGGACCAATCGGGACGGCTTGATGGGCCGATTCGCTTCGCTCGAAATCCATTTGCCATGTGCCGGAAAAATTGGTCCTGGCTGGTGTGCTCCCGGCGTACAGGAAAACCAGAGCTACAAACACCGCCGCCATGCATCGCAGCATATCAAACCTGGTTCCAGCCCTACGATGCCATTTTCGCAGCGATGGCGGGGCGGCCCTCTCCCACTTGCTGGCGCCACATTGCGTAGTACAACCCTTTGCCCTCGATCAGTTCTTCATGACGGCCGCACTCGACGATGCGTCCTCGCTCGAGAACATAAATCCGGTCCGCTTGTAATACCGTCGAAAGGCGGTGAGCGATGAGAATGGTGATGGCATCGCGGCTGGCCGCCAGGTCTCGAATGGTTTGACTGATCTCCTCTTCGGTCAAGGAGTCGAGCGATGACGTCGCTTCATCGAATACCAGCAAATCGGGCTCACGCAACAGCGCTCGCGCGATGGCCAGACGCTGCTTCTCTCCACCCGACAGCTTCACGCCTCCTTCACCGATGACAGTATCGAGACCGCGATCGGCGCGCGCCAGCAGAGTTCCGACGGCCGCCTGTTTCAGCACAGCCATACAGTCGCCATCGGTAGCGTCCGGCCGTACGAACAACAGGTTTTCGCGGATGGAGCCCGAAAATAGCTGCGCATCCTGCGTGACGAAACCAATCCGCTCCCGCAGACTCTCGACGGCGATCTCGTCCTCGGGCGTCCCGTTGTAATAGATGTGCCCGGAGCCGGGACGGTACAGTCCCACCAGCAATTTGACCAGCGTAGTTTTGCCCGCTCCTGAAGGTCCTACGAAAGCGATCGTTTCTCCTCTCGACACGTCGAACGAGATCCCTTGCAGCGCCGGTTGACTCGCCGATTGGTGCTGGAACGCCACCTCGTCAAAGTGCAGGGTTTCCAAGCGGTCGATGGGAACTGGATGGGCCGGGCGCGGCTCCGGAGCCATCTGGAGGATGGCTTCGAAATTCTGGAGTGAGACTTCCGTTTCGCGATAGGTGTTGACCACGTTTCCGAGTTCCTGGAGCGGACCGAACACAAAGAAGGAGTAAATGAAAAGCGAGAAGAACTGGCCGACGGTGATGCGCTGCGTAAAGATCAGATACAGCATCAGGAACAGGATCGAGGTCCGCAACATATTCACGAATGTTCCCTGGATGAAACTCAAACTTCGGAGATAGCGAACCTTCTTCAATTCCAGCTTTAGAATTTTCGACGTGGTGGCATTCAGGCGGCCGATCTCCTGCTGGGCGAGGCCCAAGCTCTTCACCAGTTCGATGTTGCGCAGCGACTCGGTAGTCGATCCGGCGAGGGCGGTGGTCTCTTTCACGATCGTCTTCTGCACATCTTTGATCTTGCGGCTGAGTATGGAGCTAAGTCCGCCAAGGAGCGGGATAGTGAGCAGGTACGCCGGTGCGATGGCCCAATGCACCTTCCAGGCATACACCATGACAAAGATCACACCGATGAGGGTGGTGAACAGAAGATTCACCGAGATATTGATGAGCTTTTCGACATCGGTCCGAACCTTCTGCAGCTTGCCCAGCGTTTCTCCGCTGCGCTGATCCTCGAACTGGGCATAGGGCAACTCCAGGGAATGTCGGATGCCGTCCGCGTAGATGCGAGCACCCACCTGTTGGGTGATCAGGTTGACGAAGTAGTCCTGAAAGTTCTTGGCCACTCGCGAGACGAACGCCACACCAACGGCCGCGCCCAGGAGCAGGCTGACTCCGCGAAAAAACTGGCCGCGCGTGTAGTCGTGGAACCGCGTCGCATACGAATCGATGATGTGCCGGAAGATCAGCGGATCGAGCAGCGAAAATATCTGGTTCACCGCCGCCAACACCAGGGCGGCTGCCACCAGCTTCCAGTAGTCACGCAGGTATCGGTAAAGAATCGCCATCTTCTCAACGGTACGCCAGTCTGGGGGGCGGCGGGACGATCCGCCACGGAGTGGAACGTTGTCGCGACCGAGGATCGCTGCATTATGATCGTGGAGACCATGGATTACTTGCGCACCTTCCTCCTGATGCTGGCCGCCACGGTCGTAGTTTCCGCGCAGCGATATGACCTTGTATTGAAGGGCGGGCACGTCATAGACCCAGCGAACGGAATCGACGTGGTGATGGACGTCGCCGTTTCCGGGAAGCGCATTGCAGCCGTGGGTCGGAATCTGGCCGCCGCGCCGGGCGGCCGGACAGTGGATGCGGGCGGGCTCTATGTGGTTCCCGGCTTGATCGACCTGCACATGCACGTGTTCGGCTACGAGGGCTCGATTCCGCCGGACGACACGGCTCTGCCGGCCGGAACGACGACGGTCGTGGATGCCGGCGGAAGCGGATGGCGCACCTTCGACGAATTTCGACGAACAGTGATCGCGCACTCCAAAACGCGGGTTCTGGCTTTGATCAACATCGTCGGCGCCGGAATGGTCGGCGAGCCCGCCGAGAGCAACACCGCCGATATGGATTCCGGGAAGACGGCGGACATCATCAAGCGCAATCGGGATGTAGTGGTGGGTATCAAGACCGCTCACTTCGGCGGCCCGGGGTGGACGGCGATCGATCGTGCGGTCGAAGCCGGCCGGCAGGCAGACGTCCCCGTCATGGTGGACGATAAGATCTTCACGAATTCAGGCCGCACCTCGCGCGACAAGCTGCTGGTCCATCTGCGTCCGGGAGACATCCACACGCACATGTTCAACGACCGCCAACTGGAAGTGGTGGATCGCTTCAGCGGCAAGGTGCAGCCCTACATGATCGAGGCGCGGAAGCGCGGCGTGTTGTTCGACTTGGGCCACGGCGCCGGGAGCTTTCTGTGGCCGGTGGCGAGCAAGGCCGCGGCGCAAGGATTCTATCCGGACACCATCAGCACCGATCTCCACGGCGAGAGCATTCTGCGGCAGCAATCGGATATGCCGAACTGCATGTCCAAGATGATGCTGCTAGGGATGAGCCTGTCCGATGCGGTTCTGAGGTCGACGGTGAGTCCCGCCAAGGCGATTCGGCGGTACCCCGAGTTAGGAACGCTCGGCGTCGGACGCGGCGCGGATATTGCCGTGTTCGAAGTGCAGGACGGCGTGTTCGCGTTCAAGGATGCGTGGCCCGCAAAACGGCTCGGCACAAAGCGGCTGGAGTGCGTGTTGACGATTCGTGACGGGGAGGTGGTGTATCAGCGTCCAGAGACTTCGGCGCGGGCCGGCGGGCCGATCTACGATGTGCTGCTGAAAAACGGCCACGTGATCGATCCGGCGAATCATCGGGACGGCCGATTCGATGTCGCGATCACTGCGGGGAAAATTGCTCGAGTTGCCGTGGGTCTACCCGCAGCTCATGCGCGCGTGGTGATTGATGCGAGCGATTACCTGGTGGCGCCGGGCCTCATCAAGATCGCCGCGAGCTACAAGCCGGATTACCGGACCTTGCCCCAGGGCGTCACGACGCTCGCGATCACCAGCGGCGTGGCCCCGAAGCAAGGCGCTCATAACAAGACCAGGGTCTTGATGGCAACGGAAAGCGATGCAGGGAGCGAGATCCAGGATGCGACCCCGCAACAGGTCATCGAGCGCGGGACCGTGATTGCCGCACGGCTGATCGAGCATTCTGAGCTGGGGAACCTGAGCGAAGGCTCAGGTGGAGACGTTGCTCTGTTCGATAACAGAGGCACGCGGCTGCGCTGCGTACTGACTATACGTAATGGAACCGTCGTGTGGGATCGGGATGGCTTAGCTACGACGGACTGGGTGAAGGCGGGACCTTACTCAAATTTCAAGTGAAAGTTCTTCCGAAATCGGGCATACTGAACTCACTCAAGTTTCTGGATCCGAAATTTCTCAGGGGGTCTTTCCGATGAGTAAGCGTATTCTCGGGCACGTTTCTCTTTTCGTGCTGCTCGTTGTGACCGCTCATGCCCAGCTGGCGACCACAACTTCGCTGGTTGGAACAGTGAGTGATTCCAGCGGCAAGGTTATCGCCGGCGCTAAAGTCACGGCCGTGGAAGCCCGCACGGGCGATACCTACAATACGACCACCAATGAGCAGGGGTACTATTCCATCGACTTCGTGCGCGTTGGAGTGTACAACGTCACGGTGGAGCAGCCGGGGTTCCAAAAAGTCACCAGCAAAAACATCCCGGTTGACATTAACCAAACCGTCCGCACGGATGTGACGCTGCCGGTAGGCGCGGTATCGCAGAGCGTCACGGTGGAAGCGACTGTGACGGCCATCAAGACGGACGATGCGACGGTTTCGGAGATTCTGGGAACACGCGCCGTGTCCGAATTGCCTCTGAATGGCCGGGACGTCATGACTCTCGCCGTCACCACGCCCGGGGTACTCTTAGGGCCGAAATCATCGCCCTCGGCAACGCCGCCGGGGGACGATTTCGTGGGCGCCGGCACGCGCGAGATCCAGAACAGCCTTTCCCTGGACGGCATCAGCATCATGAACAATCTGATCACCAACACTCCTACACGGCCGATGGTCGAGTCGATTCAGGAGGTGGAGGTGCAGACCGGGACCTACTCGGCCCAATACGGGGCGTATCTGGGCGTTCACATCAACATGATTACCAAGTCCGGCACCAACGCAGTGCACGGCAACCTGGTTGAGTTCCTCCGTAACCAGGTTCTGGATGCCCGCAACTTTTTCACGTTGCCTACGCCGGCCAACCCCACGGCATCGAAGCCGCCGTTACGGCAGAACCAGTTCGGCGTTGAATTCGACGGCCCGGTATGGATTCCGAAGCTGTACAACGGAAGGGACAAGACTTTCTTCATGGCATCCTACGAAGGCTTCCGGCTGGTGCAGCAATCCACCTCGCTCTCCACGGAGATGCCCACTGCGTTCTTCAATGGCGATTTCTCAGGAGTGCCGGCAGCGAGCATCACTGGCGGGGTGATCAAGGATCCGCTCAACGGGAATGCTCCATTCCCAGGCAACATCATCCCGGCCGCCCGAATCTCGCCCATCGTCCAAAAGCTTCAGCAATACTTCCCAGCTCCCAACCTCCCCGGTCTAAGCAGCAACTTCTCAGTGCCGGTACCCACCACGGGCAGGTATAACCAAACGGTCGACCGCATCGATCACAACATTGGCGACAAGATCCGGTTGAATGTCCGCGCGCACTGGCAGGAGTGGAACGTATTCGGAGGGAATGCGATTCCGATCAACGCGTCGACCACGCCGACGACGGTCACCAACTACACGATCGGATATACCCACACTCTAACGCCGAGCCTGGTAAACGATCTGAGGGTGGGCCGCAATTTCTTCAACACGGCCACCGTTAACCCCTTCGCTACCGGAGCCCAAGCGGGCAGCGGGACGGCGCTCGGAATTCCGGGCTTCAACGGCGACACCCAGTACAACAACCCTGGCATTCCCGACTTCGGGATCACCGGCTTCAATGGTTTGGGTAGCGCCTCGACCAACTGGTATCAGAACGACAGTACGATGCAACTGTCTGAGCAGATCAGCTGGAGCCGCGGCTCGCATAACATCATGGCTGGTTTGGAATTTCGCAGGCTCGCCACCGGCCGCTCCGCCGTCAATAGTGCGCGCGGCACGTTCACCTTCAACGGAACGCTGACCGGATACGCGCCGGCCGATTTCGTCTTGGGCTTGCCGCAGAGCTTCGCAACAGCCGGGCCGGAGATCCGTGGACGCGTGGCCGAGTGGCGTGATGGGTTCTTTGTTCTGGACAAGTGGCAGGTATCGCGCAAGCTCACGCTGAACTACGGCTTGCGTTACGAGCTGCCAACCGTGGCGTACACCATCAATGGGAACGCCAGCCTGCTGAACGCGGACCAGACCGCTTTGGTGGTCGGCAAGCCCGGTTTCCATTTTACCGGCCCTCAACACAAGGATTGGGCGCCGCGTGTGGGAATGGCCTACCGCTTCACCGAAAAGACTGTGTTTCGAGCCGGCGGCGGGATCTATTACAACCCCAACCAGACCAACAGCTTCACTTTCCTTAACACGAACCCTCCGTTCAGCCCGATTTTCCAATGCACGTATTCCACGGGGCTGACGCCCATCAGTTTGTCTAATCCCTTTGGTGTTCCGGCCGCCTGTCCCATTCCCGGCAGCAATAATGGGGCGTTAATCGTCACCGATCCTTACGACCAGCCCACTCCGCGTATGAATCAATGGAGCGCCGGGCTGGAGAGGCAGTTGTGGAGCGGCGGCGGGTTCGAGCTGCAATATCTGGGTTCGCATTCTTACCACCTGGACCGCAGCTTTTATAACAACACGCCCCTCCCCGGACCGGGGGCGGTCAATTCTCGCCGACCCAACAAGCTGTTCGGCCCCATCCGGACCATCAACAATGACGAGATCGCTAACTACGAGAGCATGAGCGCCATCTTCCGCCAGCGTATGACGCGTGGCTTGCAGATACTGGGCAGCTACACTTGGGCCCACACGCTGGATGTTACGACGGACTCTAACGGAGGTGGTACTCCGATGAACCCCTATTGGTGGAAAGCCGATTATGGCAACTCCAACTGGGACATCCGCCATCGCTTCGTTGCGACTTTCGTCTACGACATACCCTTTTTCAACGTCTCGAACCCTGTGTTGAGGGGAGCGTTCTCCCACTGGCAGTCTAACGGCATCATCACGCTGCAAACCGGTGTGCCGTTTAACGTCACCACTGGCACCGATACGGCGAACACCGCCTCCAGCGGCAGCTACCGGCCGGACCTGGTTCATGCGCCGACTGCAAACTGCGGGCGCGGGCATCTCATCGGCTGTATCGATGCGACAGCTTTCACGGTCGCGGATTTATATCCGATCACTCCTGGCAACTACGCCTACGGGAATGCCGGCCGGAACCTGCTGCACGGTCCGGGCTCGGAGGTCGTGAATCTTTCGGTTATGAAGAACTTCCCCATCCGCGAACGGGTGCGATTCCAGTTCCGGTTCGAGACGTTCGCTTTACTGAATCATGCCAACTTCGGCAATCCGGCATCGACGATTAACACGGGGTCGTTCGGCAACATCACCAGCGCCAGCGGCAACCGGAATATTCAACTTGGCGCCAAATTGATGTTCTAAACAGGGCGGGTAGCCAGGAGTAGAGCTTTGACTTGCGTCCGATCAGTTTCGCTCTCACTTACATGAGACCTGATTGCGCACTTTACAATCGTGTTATCCTAAGAGGGTAAAAAAAGATTAAAGAGACGAGGAGTATCGATCCGAGAATGGCACTGGCGAACGACGTCAAGCAAAACACGATTTCAAAGTACCGGGTCCACGGCACGGATACCGGGTCGCCAGAAGTGCAGGTAGCGATCCTTAGCCAGCAAATTTTGCAGCTGAACGAGCATTTTAAGATGCACAAGAAGGATCATCACTCGCGGCGGGGTCTGTTGTCTATGGTCGCCCGGCGGCGCAGAATGCTCAAATACCTGAAGAGCCGGAATCCGGAAAGGTACCAAACCCTGATCCAGAGTCTGGGTATTCGCCGCTAGACGTTCACCCGGCGGCATGGCGGCTTGGGCCGCACAACTACCGGCTGCCCGCGATGCGGGGCCGGACGCCCTCCATTCTGTTCAATCCAGTCTTCTTTAATCGACGCGAAGGAGGCGGTCACGTGCTGGCCCTCTCCGGATTAAAGGAAATCAGATGCTGCATACCGTTGAGATCGACCTGGGTGGTCGAAAAATCACAATAGAAACAGGCAAGCTCGCCAAGCAAGCCAATGGCGCCGTTATCGTCCGTACGGGGGATTCCGTGGTGCTGGTCACCGCGTGCGCCAACGAAAAACCGAAGCCCGGCGCTTCGTTCTTCCCGCTGACCGTCGACTACCGGGAATATACGTACTCCGCGGGAAGGTTCCCCGGCGGGTTTATTAAGCGAGAGGGACGTCCCTCGGAAAAAGAGATTCTCACCAGCCGGCTGATTGATCGACCCATCCGGCCACTATTTCCAGAAGGCTTCTCTCACGAGACCCAGGTAATCGGCCTGGTGATGTCCGCTGATCCGCAGCGCGACCCCGGGACGTTGGCCCTGATCGGCGCTGCAGCTTCCCTGGCGATATCTGAAATTCCGTTTCACCATGTCCTGGGCGCAGTCCGGGTAGGCCGGGTAGATGGGAAGCTGGTCGCGATGCCCTCCTACGATGAAGTTCGCGAATCCACGATCAATATCGTCGTTGCCGGCAGCGAAGAAGGCATTGTGATGGTGGAAGCCGCCGCGCTGCACGCGAGCGAAGAAGAGATTGTTGATGCCATCGACTTCGGCCACGAATGCTGCAAGAAGATCGCTCAGGCCATACGGGAGCTGGTGTCGAAGGCCGGCAAGAAGAAGTGGGCCTTCACCCCGGCGTCGTTGGACAAGGAACTCGCCAAACAGTTCGAACAGCAGTTCCGTGTCGACCTCACCGACGCGATGAACACGCAGAAGCACTCGAAGCTCGAAAGCTATCACAAGATCGATGAACTACGAGCCAACGCGGTTGCGTCGGTAGACGCGGAGAAGGCCGGAGAAGCCGGCGCGCTGTTCGACGCACTGAAAGAGCGCATTTTCCGGGACGAGATGTTGAAAAATCATCGCCGTCCGGATGGCCGCCAGTTTGACGAAATCCGCGATATCAATTCGGAAGTTGGGCTGCTGCCCCGCACCCACGGCTCGGCGCTATTTACACGCGGCGAGACGCAGGCGCTGGTCACGGCGACGCTCGGCACGAAGGAAGACGAGCAGCGCATCGAAATGCTGGACGCGAGTGTCGCGTCGAAGCGCTTCATGCTGCACTATAATTTTCCGCCGTTCAGCGTTGGCGAGGTCGGGTTCATGCGCGGCCCCGGCCGCCGCGAGATCGGTCACGGAGCGCTCGCGGAGCGCGCCATCGCCGCGGTGATTCCCGACGAAAAGACTTTCCCGTATACGCTGCGCGTGGTGAGCGACATACTCGAATCCAATGGTTCCAGTTCGATGGCCACCGTATGCGGCGCAACTCTGGCGCTGATGGATGCCGGCGTGCCGATCTCCGCGCCGGTGGCAGGGATCGCCATGGGCCTGGTGAAGGAAGGCGACGACTACGCCGTGCTCACCGATATCGCGGGCGCCGAAGATCATTACGGCGATATGGATTTCAAGGTGGCGGGTACCCGCGAAGGAATCACCGCGCTACAGATGGACATCAAGGTGCCCAACGTGACTTCCGCGATTATGCGGAACGCGCTGGAGCAGGCCCGCCGCGCTCGTCTGTTTATTTTGGACAAGATGTCCGAAGCGCTCCAGACACCGCGGGCCTCGCTGTCGCAATACGCGCCGCGCATTTTCACCATGACCGTGCCGACCGATAAGATCCGCGAGATCATAGGTCCGGGCGGCAAGATGATTCGCAGCATTGTCGAACAGACCGGCTGCAAGATCGACATCAACGACGATGGAACGGTGAACATCTACGCGGCCGACGGCGGCGCGGCAGAGAAAGCTATCCAGATGATCGGCGATATTGCGGCGGTGGCCGAAGTCGGCAAGACCTATTTGGGCAAGGTGGTCCGGCTGGTGGATTTCGGAGCCTTCGTCGAAATCTTCCCGGGCACGGACGGTTTGCTGCACATCAGCGAAATCTCAGAGAACCGCATCAAGCAGGTGCGCGACGAGTTGAAGGAAGGCGATCAGATTCTGGTAAAGGTTCTGGCGCTGGAGGGCAACAAGATCAAGCTGAGCCGCAAGGCGGTTCTTCGCGAGCAGCGAGAGAAACTCGGGAAAAAGGGTACCGAGGCAGCACAGCCCGTATAAGTCAGTTTTCGTGGGGCAGGCTTTGTAAGCAGCCTGCCCTACCCGATCTTCGTTCGAATCTGCTTCAGATCCCTCACAAATAATTCGAATTCCGCGTGCCGTTTCTCCGGTTCGGGCATGCGCAGCAGCGCGGAGGGGTGAATGGTCGCCATCAGCCACTTCGCGCGTTCGTGTGGGAAGAACGTTCCGCGATCCTTGGTCACGCGGAACTTCGGCCCTAGCATCGCCTGCGCCGCGGTCGCTCCCAAGCACACCACCACATCCGGCCGGATCACATCCAGTTCGGCCTCGAGCCATGGCTTGCAAGCATTGATCTCGATCCCATTCGGCTTCTGATGAATCCGGCGTTTGCCGCGCGGCTCGAATTTGAAATGCTTCACAGCGTTGGTGACATACACGATGCGGCGATCGATTTCGGCGTCTTCGAGCGCCTTATCCAGCAATTTTCCGGCTGGCCCGACGAACGGGCGTCCTTGCAGATCCTCCTGATCGCCGGGTTGCTCGCCGATCATGATGATTCGCGCTGTAGCGGGTCCCTCGCCGAATACCGTTTGTGTGGCGTGCTGAAAGAGGTGGCAGCCTTCACAGCGCCTGGACGAAATTTGAAGCGTGGTCAGCGTAGGTTGCGGCGAAACGAACGGAGCGGCTGTGGGCTGTTCGGCTCTCATTTCGGAGCCATCCTGAGGGCCCCATCCAGCCGAATCACTTCTCCATTCAACATGGTGTTCTCGATGATGTGCCGCGCCAACTGAGCATACTCCGCAGGCCGGCCTAAGCGCGGGGGGAACGGCACCGCGGCGCCGAGACTGATGCGGACTTCGTCGGGCATTTTTCCAAGCAGCGGCGTATCGAAGATGCCTGGTGCGATGGTGACTACGCGGATGCCCAAACGGGAGAGATCGCGCGCCATCGGCAGCGTGAGACCTACGATTCCACCTTTCGACGCTGCGTACGCCACCTGTCCGATCTGTCCGTCGAACGCGGCGATGGATGCGGTGTTGATGATCACTCCGCGCTCGCCGCCCTCATCCGGGTGATTCGCAGACATGGCCCAGGCCGCCAGTCGAGCGACATTGAACGTCCCGATCAGATTGACGCGAATAACTGTCGCAAACCACTCGAGAGCGGCGGGTCCTTCCTTGCCCACCGTACGCTGCGCGGGTCCGATACCCGCACAGTTGATGGCCACGTGTAGGGGGCTAACGCTGTCGATGGCCTTCCTGACGGCGACCTCATCGCCGACGTCGGCGTGAAAGAACTGCACGGCTGCGCCAAGTTCATCCGCCAGTGCACGGCCGGCATCCTGATTTACATCCAGAATTGCCGCTTCTCCACCGTTCTCGACAATCATACGGACGCATGCAGCGCCAAGGCCGGAAGCGCCGCCACTCACCACTGCTTTTTTCCCGCTGAGCTTCATGGCTTTGCCGCGACGCCTTGAACGAGTTCGATGGCGATGTGGTCCGGACCTTCAATCATCGCCGACTTCACACCGATCACGTCATGGGGAGCGTCGATCACCTTCACTCCCTCTTCACTTAACCGGGCCGCGGTTGCATTCAGATCGTCCACGCTGAAAGCGATGTGATCGATTGCGCGGCCGCGCGACGATTCGAAATCCTTGCGGCCATACCAAATTTTGGGCCAGGACACGCGTGCGTATTCCACGGGGTAGATCAGGATGCTCACGTTGTCGGCTTGCAGGGCCGCTGAGGGTCCGACGGGAAATCCTTCGTACATCCGCTTCTCGGATTGCTTCCCGCGCAGCGCAATCCCGAGATGCTTCGCATACCATTCAGCAGCAGCGACGGGATCGTTGCTTAGCAAATGCAGGTGCCCAAAACGGTGGTGATTGGCGGTGTTCAACTCAATCAGTTCGTGGCTGGGTCCGTCCACATACGCGTAGAAGAAGTTGCCTGGAGGCCGCCCGGCGAGTGCGCTGATATCTGTTATCGGTGTCTGAAATTTGGTGCCAGCGGCGATTTGCTTATCGTAGGTTGCCTTCATGTCCTCAGCTCCCCAACCGATGTGCCAGATCGGCGACACGATGTCAGATGGCGGGGGCGCCTCCACCGGACTGAACAGCAGCCACGACTTCTGCGCCCAAACCGCCTCGACCCGATCGAGATACCGAGCTTTCTCACAGTCGAAAGTCGAAGTGTAGTAGTCCACCGAAGCTCTACGATCGGTCGCGTTTATGTGAACGTGATGCCAGTGCGCGGAAGGAATGGACTCCGCCGCAAGCAACCTAGCGGCGGTGAGGGCAATCACCGCGACGGAGCGTGTCATGAGTACCAATTACGTTATCACCCGCCCGCTTTGGCCTTCTCCGTGCGCGCTTCCTTCACCTTAGCGAGATATTGTCGCGCGCGTTCCTCAAATACCTGATAGTCGCCGTCCTGCACGCTTTTTGCATCAATCAATTCGCTCCCAACCGCCACCGCGCAGGCGCCGGCTCGCAGGAAGTCGACGGTAGTGTCCAGGTTCACGCCCCCGGTGGGCACCATTTCGATCTGGGGGAACGGGCCTTTGAGCGCCTTGATGTATTTCGCACCTCCCATGCTGCCGCACGGGAACACCTTCACCGCATCGGCGCCTGCCTCCCACGCGGTCAGGATCTCGGTGGGCGTCAAAGCTCCCGGCAGAATGACTTTGGAATAGCGCTTGGCCATCTCGATAGTGCTGAGCTTGAGGCTGGGAGTCACAAAAAACTGTGCGCCGGCCAGCATGCAGGCGCGAGCCGTTTCCGGGTCGAGCACGGTGCCGGCGCCGAGCACGATTTGATCGCCGAATTGGTCGGCGACTCGTTCGAGCGCTTTGATTGCGCCCGGTACCGTCATCGTGATCTCCGCAGCCCGAATGCCGCCGCGATACATTGCCTCGATGGCTCTCACGGCTGCGTCGGCGGTGGATGTCCGCACCACGGGCACTACGCCAATATCGATAATTGAACTTAAGATACCGTTCTTCTGCATCACTTCGATGGTAGCGCCATAATAATCGCATGCTGAAGTCCTGGGTTTTGGTGCTACCGCTTGCCGCCGCATTCGCGCAGACGCCGACTATTGAGCAATCGTTGAGCATGCGCACGGTATCGGCGCCGAAGATCTCGCCGGACGGCCGCTTCATCGCCTATCAGGTGACCGAGGCCAACTGGGAGGAGAACGATTTCGTCCCGCAAATCTGGATCGTGGTCACGGCCAGCGGAGAGCGCTATCAGCTGACGCGCGGTAAGAAATCGAGCGGGAATGTGGATTGGGCGCCGGACAGCAAACGGCTCGCGTTCATCTCCGAGCGCGACGGCAAGCGTCAGATCTACATCATGTCTCCGGCGGGAGGAGAACCGGCGCAGTTGACCAATGTCGATACGGGAGTGACCGCGTTCCGGTGGTCGCCCGACGGCGCCTCGATAGCCTATGTCTCAACCGGACCCGAAGACAAGGTGCGCAAGGAACGAAAGGACAAATACGGAGATTTTCAAATCGTGAACGGCGATTACCAGATGAGCCACCTCTGGATCATCCGGATTCCGTCCGAGATTCACGACAAGCCCACGCCGGAACAAGTCACTCAGGCTTCGAACTTGACGGTCGGCCAGTTCGCATGGTCGCCGGATTCCAAACGAATCGCGTTTTCCGCCGCCAAGGACCCGGATCTCAGCTCCAACGACACCTCGGACATCTGGGTAGTGCGCCTCTCCGACAAGTACATGAAGAGATTGGTGGACACTCCGGGCCCGGATCGGAATCCAGTGTGGTCGCCGGACGCCCGTCAGATTGCGTTCGAGACCGCCGCGGGCCAGGAGTTTCATTACTTCATGAACGCGCGTATCGCAGTGGTGGACGCGGATGGTGGCAAAGTCCGCGTAGTCAGCGGAGGTTTCGACGAGGATCCTCGCATTGTGGACTGGGCGCCGGATGGCATCTACTTCGAAGGTATTCAGCGAACCAGTTCGCACTTGTTTCGGCTTGAACCGGCGACGGGTCGTTTCGAGCGCGTGAGTCAACCGGCAGCCTCGAACGCCGGCGCCGCGAGCTTTACACACGACTTCGGGCATGTTGCCTTCGTGTGCGGTGGTCCGAATCAAATGGCGGAAATTTGTAGTTCGCCGGTGAAAGCCTTCACCCCCCAGCGCCGGACCGATATGGCGGAGCAAACGAAGGCGTTAAAGCTGGCGCGGCGTGAGGTCACCGAATGGAAAAGTAAAGATGGCACAGTGATCGAGGGCGTACTGCTGAAGCCGCTGGACTTCGATCCTGCGCGCAAGTATCCGTTGCTGGTCGTCATTCATGGCGGTCCAACCGGTGTCGATATGCCGGTCGTCTCTCCGGATCGCAATTACCCCGTGGAGATGTTCGTCGCCAAAGGCGCGCTCGTATTGCGGCCGAACTACCGCGGGTCGGCCGGGTACGGCGAAAAGTTCCGGTCACTGAATGTGCGGAACCTCGGCATGGGCGACTATGAGGACGTCATCTCCGGGGTGGACTCGCTGATCGCGAAGGGGTTCGTGGACCGCGATCGCGTCGGCGCGATGGGATGGAGCCAAGGCGGATACATCTCGGCGTTCATCACCACCTACAGCGATCGATTCAAGGCGGTATCGGTGGGCGCGGGGATCTCGAACTGGACCACCTACTACGTCAACACCGATATTCACCCCTTCACGCGGCAATACCTGAAGGCCACGCCGTGGGATGATCCGGATATCTATCGCAAGACATCGCCCATCTCCTACATCGCGAGGGCGAAGACACCCACGCTGATCCAGCACGGCGAACTGGATAAGCGGGTACCCATTCCCAATGCCTACGAACTATACCAGGCGCTGAAAGACAAAGGGGTTCCCGCAAAGCTGATCGTGTATAAGGGATTCGGGCACGGCATCAACAAGCCGAAACAGCAGCGGGCCGTGATGGAACACAACTACGAGTGGTTCAGCCGCTGGATCTGGGACGAGAAACCGGCCCAGCCGAGCGAGTAGCGTCGGCTAGGAACGACTTACCCCAACTCAATTCCGAAAAATGCTTTGGAAGATTTCCCTGGATGATATACTTGCCGATTCCGGCAGGAGAAAACACAATGGGAACACCGGCCAAGACGGAGCCGAATATTGCGAGACCTGATGTCCTTTGGACTCAGAGCGGCTTCGGCCAGACTTCGCGCCGCGATACGTGGTGGGCTTCGCCCTTGCTCGTCCTGCTGGGGTTCGGGGCGTTTCTCATTTACGCGAATTGGGCGGCATTCCAGAACGCCCATTACACTTTCGGGCCTTACATATCTCCCTTCTATTCACCGGAGATTTTCGGCGATTCTCCGCACGCGTGGTTCGGTCCCAAGCCTGCATGGTATCCGAGTTTTCTGCCTTTCTCGCCCGCATTGCTGATCCTCTGGATACCCGGTCTGTTCCGCTTCACTTGCTATTACTATCGAGGGGCTTACTATAAGTCGTTCTGGGCCGATCCTCCGGCTTGTGCCGTCGGCGAGCCTCGAAAAACCTATTTGGGAGAACGCCGGTTCCCGCTGATACTTCAGAATTACCATCGCTACTTTCTGCGTTTGTCCTACATCATCTGGGGCTTCCTGGTGTACGATGCGATCATTTCGTTCTGGTTCGACGGCCACTTCGGAATCGGACTTGGCAGTCTTATACTGGCCGTCAATGTCGTGCTGCTGGCCGGCTATATCTTCGGCTGTCATGCGTTCCGGCATCTGGCGGGCGGCGGCCTGGATCAACTCTCGCGACACCCTGTCCGGCATCAACTTTACAACTGCGTCACCTGCCTGAACGGAAGTCATAAGAAGTGGGCGTGGGCCAGCCTGTTCTCGGTCGGTTTCGCGGACATCTATGTCCGCCTCTGCTCGATGGGCATCTGGTCCGACTGGAGAATTCTTTAATGGCGGAGTACCAGTCGTATTCTTACGACACGCTGGTAATTGGAGCTGGTGGGGCAGGTCTTCGAGCGGCCATAGAGGCTGCGGCTTCGGGAGTGAAGGTCGGCGTGGTATGCAAGTCACTGCTGGGCAAAGCGCACACGGTGATGGCGGAGGGCGGCGTTGCGGCTGCCCTGGCCAACGTAGACGATCGCGATAACTGGCGGGTTCATTTTTCGGACACCATGCGGGGAGGCCAGTACCTCAACAACTGGCGAATGGCTGAATTGCATGCCAAGGAGGCCCCGGATCGAGTTCGCGAATTGGAGGCCTGGGGTGCGCTGTTCGACCGCACCAAGGATGGCCGGATTCTGCAGCGCAATTTCGGCGGCCATCGCTATCCGCGACTGGCGCACGTCGGCGATCGTACTGGCCTGGAGATGATTCGTACGCTACAGGATCACGGAATCCACACCGGCATGGAGGTGCACATGGAGTGCACGGTGCTCACCTTGTTGGTGGATTCTGGCCGAATTGCGGGGGCATTTGGGTACGATCGGGAGAAGGGTCATTTCATTTTGTGGTCGGCCAAGTCCGTGGTGGTGGCAACCGGCGGGATCGGACGAGCCTACAAGATCACCAGCAACAGTTGGGAATATACGGGGGATGGCCACGCGCTTTCGTACCGCGCCGGCGCCGAGCTTCTGGACATGGAGTTCGTTCAGTTCCATCCGACCGGGATGGTGTGGCCCATTAGCGTGCGCGGCATCCTGGTGACGGAAGGCGTCCGCGGCGAGGGAGGGGTTCTGCGCAACAGCGAGGGACGCCGCTTCATGTTCGATGAAATCCCGGATTTGTACAAGGAGCAGACGGCGGACAACGAAGAGGAAGGCTGGCGCTATACGCAGGGCGACAAAAACGCACGCCGTCCGCCCGAGCTCTTAACCCGCGATCACGTAGCGCGCTGCATCAATCGCGAAGTCAAAGCAGGCCGCGGCAGTCCGCATGGCGGCGTGTTTCTGGATATTGCATGGATCAAGCAGCACATTCCGAAAGCCCCGGATTACATCAAGCGCAAGCTGCCCAGCATGTATCACCAGTTCAAGCAGCTTGCGGATATCGACATCACGAGTGAGCCGATGGAAGTGGGGCCAACCACGCATTACATGATGGGCGGAGTCCGCGTCGATGGCGATACTCAAATGTCGACAGTGCCCGGTCTGTTTGCCGCTGGCGAAGCAGCAGCAGGTCTTCACGGAGCGAATCGCTTGGGTGGTAATTCTCTGTCGGACTTGCTGGTGTTCGGCAAGCGCGCCGGTCATTTCGCGGCTGAATTTGCGAAACAGAATGGGGCCGCCGCGATTGACGATACCCAGGTGCAGGCTGTCGCGCGGACGGCGCTGCAGCCTTTTGAGCGCGGCCCCTCGGCCGAGAACCCGTATCAGATCCAGTATGAATTGCAGGAGTTCATGCAGGATTTGGTGGGTATCGTACGCATGGAAAGCGAGATGCTGCAGGCTCTCGAACGGCTGGCGAAACTCCGGACCAGGGCCGTCCAGGCCGGCGTCGGCAGCCACCGTCAATACAATAACGGGTGGCACACGGCAATGGATCTGCCCAATATGCTGGAGGTTTCCGAGGCGATCACGCGCGCCGCCCTCTTACGCAAGGAAAGCCGGGGCGCTCAGTTTCGCGAGGACTTCCCCAATAAAGATCCCGAATGGGGCAACAACAACATTGTCGTGAGACGCGGCAGCGATGGTGAAATGATTGTGGAGAAGCGTCCGGTGCAGCCCATGCCGGTAGAATTGAAGTCCGTCATTGAGGAGATGAAGTAGATGGCGACAGCAGGCCATGTTTCGGATCTGGCGCGGCGATGCAGCCGGCGGAAAGTTTCAGGACTACAACACTCCGGTGGACGAAGGCATGGTGGTGTTGGATGCCGTCCACCGCATCCAGGCCGAGCAGGCCCCGGATATGGCGGTTCGCTGGAATTGCAAAGCGGGCAAGTGCGGCTCGTGTTCCGCTGAAGTGAACGGCATGCCGAAGCTGATGTGCATGACCCGGCTGAGCGACTTGAACCTGGATATGCCGGTGATTCTGGAGCCGATGCACGCTTTCCCATCCATTCGGGACCTGGTTACCGACGTGTCCTGGAATTTCCGCGTCAAGAAAACCATCAAGAAATTCAAGCCACGATCCCCAGACGCCCCCGACGGCACCTGGCGCATGCAGCAAGCCGACGTCGACCGCGTGCAGGAGTTCCGCAAGTGTATCGAGTGCTTTCTTTGTCAGGACGTGTGCCACGTGCTGCGCGACCATCATAAGCACGATGAGTTCATCGGCCCGCGCTACTTCGTCTACGCCGCGGCTCTGGAGATGCATCCCCTGGATGTCGAAGATCGGGTGAGGGACCTGAAGGAAGAATCGAATATCGGATATTGCAACATCACGACCTGTTGCCGCCAGGTCTGCCCGGAGTCCATTACAATCACTGAGAACGCGATCATACCGCTGAAAGAGCGAGTGGTCGATCAGTTTTTTGACCCCTTGAAGAAGCTGCTCCATATCCTTTAAGGAGGAAGCCATGTTCGCGCTAAAACCGATCTCCCATGACAGTGTCGCCAACGCTTTGGCCAAGGCCGAGCGATACCGGCTATTGAACGAGCCCGGCGAAGCCGAAAGCATCTGCCGCGACATCCTGGAGATCGAGCCCGGCAATCAGCAGGCGCTGATCAGCCTGGTTCTGGCTCTGACCGACGACATTCCGAATGATCCCCACGCTTTTACGAATGCGATCGCCGCGGCAGGCCGCCTGGCTACGCCATACGATCGCGCGTACTACGCGGGTATTGCGTGGGAGCGCCGGGCCAAGGCCCGCCACCACGGAGCGGGTCAAGGCGCCCACCATTACGCGTACGAGTGGATTGTGAAAGCGCTCCAATTATTTGCAGAAGCCGAGCGCCTGCGCAGTCCCGGCAACGACGATGCGGTGCTCCGTTGGAATGCCTGCGTCCGCTTTCTGTCGCGGCACAAGGAACTGGCTCCGCGTCCGGAGGACGTGTCCGAGCCGATCCTCTCGGAGTAGGGCAAAAAGCCTGAACGGGAATTACCAGACCAGCCGGGCGCCCAGTTGGATGGAACGCGCCAGGTTCGTCTGATTGGTTATCCTGCCGAAACTCGAACTCGTGGGACTGAGATCGGGCTTATCGAATTCCGGGTGATTCAATGCGTTGAACGCCTCGAATCGAAGTTGGAAGTTGATGCGCTCAGAGATGTACGTGTTCTTGATCAGGGAGGCATCCAGGTTGTTGGAACCGTCCTGGCGCAGGTTGCCGAATCGGGTGGGGAAGGTCCGGATATTACTCGAGAGCTGCTGCGACGATATGCGATTGAATTGCGTCGTGTCGAAAGCACGATCGATGTTCCGCGGATTCCAATTCAGCGGGCCGCCGAAGTAGATGATGTTGCCCCAGTCGTTGGCCGGAGCCCCGATCTGCCAAGTGTAGATTCCATTTATAACGAAGCCCCCGATCACGCGATTCAGCAGCCCATTAGAGGCGGAGAAGCGCTTGCCCTTTCCGAACGGAAGTTCGTAACTGGAACTGAGCACAACCCGGTTGGGACGATCGTCGCCGGACACGCGTTTCTCGAGGTACGGATCCGAATCGTTCAGGCGGGTCACTCTTTCAATCAGCTTCGAGTAAATGTAGTTGGCCAGAAGATTGAAGCCCGTTGTGTACCGCTTCTCGAATCGTACGTTCAGGCTGTGATAATACGAACTGCCCGCAGTGTCCTGCCGGATATCGACGTCCGTGAACTGGGGGAAGGGCCGCAGCAGTTGCGACCGCGCCACCGTGGACCCGTTCAGATTGGTGCCCGGGATCAGGCCGGCAAATGGGTTTGGCACCAGCGCCGACAAAAAGTCGATGGTGGCCTGATCGCGGTTGGGCGATGTGCTGAGATACTGTCGCGGTAAGAAATCCGTGCGCACGCGGTCTACCGACAGATGCACCGCGTGATTGCCGATGTAGGCAGCCTCCAGTACGATCTGCCCGGGAAGTTGGTGCTGGAAGCCGAAGTTCCAGCGGAGCGAGTACGGGTTATGGGGATTGGTAGCCTGGAAGTTCAGACTCCGTCCCAGGAATGTTGCCGCCCCCAGGCTCGATCCGGTGGGCTGCTGGATGCCCGTTGGGAATGGATTCGAAAGTGTTGAAAACGGAGTCAGCAAGCTGTTCTGACTCGGAACGAATGAGCTTGACTGGCTGAATCCATCCTGGAAGATGCTGGGGACGCCAAGCGGGAAGACGAACATTCCAAAACCGCCGCGCAGGACGGTTCTCCCGCCGAGCTTCCCAGGTGTCCAGGCAAATCCCAGGCGTGGGCTGAAGTAGCCGGTGCTCGTATTATAGATTTGCCGGCGGTCAGGGCTTGCGAAGGTGTAGCCGCCTGCGACGTTGAACTGCGCGGGAGGGATCTGATCGATGGGAGCCTTCGCATAGGCTGCCATCGCAGCGGCGGCGATGGGTTGCGCAGCAGCTGGGTTGAAGCCAGCTAGGGCTCGGTTATATCGCTCGGTCTCACCGAAATCGCGTTCATAGCGCAGTCCCAGGTTCAGCGTCAGGCTGGAGCGAGCACGCCAGTCGTCCTGAAGGAAGAAGGACATGTACTTGGTCTGATTCGTACGGGTCGTATTCAGGTCGAATTGGCCGCCCGTTGGCAAACCGAGGAGGAAGCCGGCGAGATCCTGCCCGATGGGAGCGCTGCTGGAGTTGTCGAGAGGGCCGCGCGTCCAGTCCGGACGGAACTCGTAACGGCCGCTCGAGTTTCCGAACGAGATAGCGCTCTCGCGCAGCAGCCGCAGGTCCGTTCCCGCTTTTAGCGTATGCGAGCCATGCGTCTTAACCACATCACCGAAGATCTGGAAGCTGTCGTAAGGGGTTGAGTCTCCAGCGGTATCGCCCAGCGACTCATAGCTGCTGTTGAAATCGAAACGGGGCAGCGCCAGATGCGGCGAAATGGGTTTCAGGCTCGCGGGGAAGCCGAGGGTGGTGAAGTCGAGTCCATCGCTGGGCTTGGTATTGCTTTCGACGAAGCGAGTCCAGTTGAAACGAACGTTCATCACCGTTGTCGGAGTTAGTGTGTAAACGTCATCGATCATCGAGCCCCAATTGATGCGGCCGAGAAAATTCCCGGTCGCGATGTTGTTGAACTTGTTTCCGCGGTTCTCGATTCGATCGTTGTGACGAAAATTCCAGAACACCTTATTGCGCGTGCTCAGATTGACATCAATGCGGCCCAGTTCGTTGTTGAACGTATCCGTCCTCACGGAGTTCGCCAGATAGTTGTCGCGCCCGTCAGGGCCGCCCGCTTGGTTCGGAAGCGGATACAGCTTGAGCGCGTTCAGAGCGATTGGATTCAATCGCTCGGCAGGGATAATATTCCCGTTGAAGGGCTGCCGGCGTATGCGCGAGCCCTCCACCACGCCCGTCAGCGGATCGTAGATCTGGTAATTCGAACCCGCTTTGAGCAATGCCGAGAAATCACCGGTTCGTTCGGCGGCGGTTGGGACCGTGGTGGTGAGGGGTTCGGGAAAGGAGTCGTTGATGCCTTCCCACGCGAAATACCAGAACACTCGATTGCGCCCGTCGAAGAGCTTGGGAATCCAGATCGGACCACCACCGTTCGCGCCGAACTGGTTATATCTGGTTACCGGCTTCAACAGACCCGCTTTATTGGTAAAAAACGGAGTGGCCGCTAAGGCCGACACCTGGTTGAATTCGTATGCCGTTCCGTGGATCTTGTTGGTGCCGCTCCTGAGAACCACGTTTACGGTACCGCCGCCGGTGTGCCCGTACGCCGCATCCGCCTCGAATGCATGGACACGAACTTCTTCCACCGAATCGACCGGGGGATTGTAAGCAGTTCGCGAGTTTCGGGTAGTATCCGGTGCGCCGTCCACCAGAAGTTCGTTCTGCTGCGCCGGCGCGCCTCCCATCGAGAAGCCGGCAGGACCCGCATTGTCGAACGGCCGGTTGAACTTCGGGTCGCTGCTGGGCACCACGCCCATCGCCAACTGCGCGAGAACCAGGGGCGTGCGGCCGTTCATCGGCAGATTCTCCACCTGCCGCGCGCCGATGACTTGTCCGGTGGTAGCCGTCGCTGTGTCGAGTAGCGGGGCTTCTCCGGTCACCGTGATGCTCTCCGCGGTTTGGCCCACTTCGAGTCTGATGTCGATGGGAATGCGTTCGCCCGCGCTGGCCGTGAAAGTATCCCGGACGTAGGTCTTGAAGCCAGGGGCTTCCGCCGTCATGCGATATTGGCCGGGCGCCAGAAAGGGCAGAGAATACTGGCCGTCGGCGGCCGAGACGGTTTGTGACTTTCCGCCGGTTTCCAGGTGAGTGGCTACAATTCGCGCACTGACAACGGCAGCGTCCTGCTGATCGGTGACGCGGCCAGTGATAGTAGCGCGATATTCCTGAGCGAGCGCTGGGAACGTGAGAAGAAGATAAGCGGCTGCCAATTCAGCTCGGATGCAACGCGGCATTTTCATCCCCTTGTACGAGTGCCGTAACTGCTTGCTGGGATTATACCCGAGTTGAGGACCGTTGGATTGAAGTAGACTGGATGTGGTGTCCGCCACGGGGCCATCAGTGAGGATTCAATGTCAGATTCCAACAGAAGAGATTTCTTGAAGAAAGCGACCTCCGCGAGTGTGTCGCTGGGCGTCGCCGGTTCGGCATTCGCGCGCGGCGGCAAGACTTCCACGGGCCGGATACTGGGCGCCAACGACCGCATCAACATCGGTGTGGTGGGTGTCGGCGGACGCGGTTCCTACGTCGCGCGCGCTTTCTCCCAGTACGGCGAGAAGAACAACAATTGTCTGCAGATCCTCCAGGTCTGCGATGTGTACGAGAAGCGTCGAAAGCAGGCGGCCGAGCACTTCAAGTGCGACAGCACTCTGGACTGGCGCGAGGTAGTTGCCCGCAAGGATCTGGACGCCATCATCGTTGCCACGCCCGACCACTGGCATACCAAAGTTTCACTGGCCGCCATGGATAACGGCAAGGACGTGTATTGCGAAAAGCCGATGTGCCACACCAACGATGAGGCCAAGCAACTCATCAGCACCGTGAAGGAGACGAAACGGGTGTTCCAGGTGGGTTCGCAGACCACCTCCGCGGACCAATGGTACAAGGCAAAGAAGGCCATTGCCGACGGGATGATCGGACAGATGATCATGAGCCAGGGCTCCTACCACCGCAATTCGATCGATGGTGAATGGAACTGGCCGATCGACGAGAATGCCGGCCCGAATGGGAAAGGCGACGACTACATCGACTGGAACATGTGGCTGGGACCGGCGCAAAAGCGCCCCTTTGACGCCGACCGATTCTTCCGCTTCCGCAAGTACTGGGATTATTCGGGTGGCATTGCCACTGACCTCTTTTATCACGTAGTGTCGCCGTTGAATATCTGTTGGGATGAGCCGCAATTTCCGCACAAGGTCGTGGCGGGCGGCGGCATCTATGGCGGGCCGGCGTTTCAGGAGAAGCGAGAGGTGCCCGACACCTTCCACCTGATCGCCGACTATGCCAAGGGTCACTCCCTGGTGCTCAGTTCGTCGATGGCGAACTCCCAGCACATTCCCGGCCTGATCCGAGGACACGAGGGCACCATCATCATGGTGGACCACGGCATGTTTGAGAGCACTACCGACTTCATCACCGTGAAGCCTGAGGTCGGCCGCAAGTTCGATCGCGAAACCCGCACGGCTACCAAGGTCCCGATGTTCAAGGACTACAAGTTCGGGATGGACGAGACTAAAATCCCGGTAGATAACACGCAGGACATGATGTACCGTCACATCGACAACTTCATCAGTTGCATGCGCACTCGCGAGAAACCGCATCTGGATGTCGAGACCGGCGCGAAGGCTCAGATCGTCATCAATCTTGCCGTGCAGAGCTACAGAGAAGGCAAGGTCCTGTATTGGGACGAGAAGAAGTGGAAGGCTGTCGACAAAGCGCCCAAAGCCTGAGTTTCGCGCGGCTAACTGACAATTCGTCGATACAGTTCGGGGTCCGTAGCGCCCTCGGTGTTCACCACCAGAACAGTGGATTTGGGGCCCAGTTTGGCCGCTTCGCGGACCTCGCGTAAGTCCGGGTTCGACATCACGGCACTCAGAGCGGCAAGTCCACACGCGCCCGAGGGTCCTGCGACGACTTTGGGCGCCAGCATGCGCATAGCCTCTGCGGACTCGACGTCGGTCACGGCAACGAAGGCATCGAACGTTCTCGCAATCGCATCCCATGCCAGCGGCGAGGGCACGGCGCAACGCAACCCGTTCATCATCGTGCGCAGTGGTCCACTCAGACTCACCGCATGCCCAGCGCGGGCGGACTCGAGTATGCATGCCGCGCCGGTGGGCTCGCAACAGACTATGAACGAACGGCGATCGCTCTGGCGGGCATCCGTCCAACTGCCCAGGGCGCAAGCCAGTCCGCCAACACCAGCTTGCGCGAACATGACATCGGGCTGCACCGCAGGCTGCCACTGACGCTCGGCTTCGGCGAAAAGGTGGGTGTAGCCGGCCATGATCCATCGCGGAACCTCCTGATATCCGTCCCACGAAGTGTCGGAAATGATGGTCCAGCCGCGCTCGCGGGCATCGCGCGCGAGTTGTTCCACGGTCCCGTCGTAGTGCTCGCTGCAAACCGTCACATGGGCGCCTTCGGCGGCGATGGCTGCCCTGTGTGGAAGCGGAGCATCACACGGCATGTAGACCTCAGAGCGAAGGCCAAATTCCCGAGCCACGCGCGCTACCGCGCGTCCGTGATTTCCCGCCGTCGCGCACGCCAGTATCATATCCCGCCGGTCGCCCACACGCGCGAGCAGCTTGGAGATGGCGTACGACACTCCCAGGATCTTGAACGCGCCGATGCCGCATCGCGAACCCTCATCTTTCACCCACAACTCGCCAATTCCTAAGCGCTGGGCCACCAAGGGCAACCGCACCAGCGGCGTGGGTGCGATGTCGTGCCGCGCTGCAAAGAAGTGCTCGACATCGAGATATTCGTCGGGCGTGAACAGTCCGCCGCCGCGTCGAGTTTTGTTCAGAACATGCAATGCGTTACTCTAACCTATCCATGCCTCCATATGAGGGACTTCGGGTGCTGGATTTCACTCACGCCCTGGCTGGTCCATACTGCACGATGCTGCTGGCGCAGTATGGAGCGGACGTTTACAAGATCGAGTCGCCCGGCGGTGGGGATATCGGCCGCGGATGGGGACCCCCGTACACCGGTTCACAAGCCTCTTTTTTCCTGGGCGTCAATGCTGGAAAGCGCGGCCTTGCCGTGAATCTCAAACACCCTCGAGGGCTTGATTTGTGTCTGGAGTTGATCGCCAAGGCTGACGTCCTGATCGAGAATTTTCGCCCGGGCGCCATGGATCGTCTGGGACTAGGATACTCCGCCGCTCGCGCCCGCAATCCCCGGCTGGTGTACTGCTCCATCTCCGGCTACGGACAGAACGGCCCTTCCCGCGACGAGCCGGCGATGGATCTCATTCTGCAAGCCGCCAGCGGATTGATCAGCGTCACCGGCACCTCTGAAGGAGAGCAGGTCCGGTGCGGCCATTCCGTCGCCGACATCACGGCCGGCATGTTCGCGCTTATCGGGATTCTAATGGCCCTGCATGCGCGCGAACGTTCCGGCGTCGGGCAGTTCGTGGATGTCGCGATGCTGGATTCGATGATTTCCGCCATGACCTCGAATTTCACTAACTATCTCGGATCGGGTATCGATCCGCGTCCGAGGGGACGGCGTTCGCCTCCATTGTCCCGTATCGCACTTTTCCCACCGCCGATCGCGAAGTTGCAATCGCGGTGGGTAGCGAGAAGCTTTGGATCGTCTTTCTGCGATGCTATCGGACATCCGGAACTGGCTGTGAATCCCGATTACACGACTAATGCGCTGCGGGTGAAAAATCGCGAGTGTGCTGGAGCCACTGCTCGCGGAAATATTCCGGGGCGCATCCTCTGAGGAATGGAAGCGAAGGCTGCGCGCGGTGGGTGTTCCGTGCGCTCCTGTCCGGACGGTGGCGGAGGTCACGCAGGATCCGCAGGCGGCCGCCCGGGACATGTTTCCTGTTGTCGAGAACCCCGGGGCGGGTCCATTCCGCATCACCGGATTGCCGTTCAAGTTGTCCGAGACTCCCGGCGCAGTCCGCTCCGGCGCGCCGATGTTGGGGCAGCACACGCGAGGAGCACTGATCGTCGCTGCTGGGACTTGATGACTCCGCCATTGACGCTCTTGCGGCGGAGGGTGTGGTTACCGAAGCGCCCTACTCGAATTGAAGCTTCTGTACGTCCTCGAGCCGGCTTCGGATACTTCAGATCCATGGAGTCAAGTGTTTGAACCAGGATCTGTGAGACGGCGAGATTTCGAAACCACTTCCGGTTCGATGGAATGACGTACCACGGCGCGTACTCCGTGCTGCACCTCTGTAGGATTTCGTCGTACGCGGCGATGTAGTCGTCCCAAAACTCGCTCTCCTTCACATCGTCCATTGAGAACTTCCAGTTCTTCCCCGGATCTTCCAACCGCTGGCGAAACCGCTTAGCCTGCTCGTCCTTGCTGATGTAGAGCAGAAACTTCACGATCTTGACGCCGTTCTCGCTGAGCATTCGCTCGAAATCGTTGATCTGATCGTAGCGCTTGGACCACTGCGCCTTGGGAACAAGATCGTGCACGCGCACTACCAGCACATCCTCGTAGTGTGAACGGTTGAAGATGCCGATATTGCCATACTGCGGGACGGCCCGGTGGACCCGCCACAAATAGTCGTGCCGCCGTTCTTCGCCTTCCGGAACCTTGAACGGAGTTACGGTCACGCCCTGTGGATTCATGCTGCTCATTACGTGCTGTATGGTGCCGTCCTTGCCGCCGGCATCGATGGCTTGCAAGACCACTAATACGGATCGGCGGCCTTCGGCGTAGAGCAGGTATTGAAGCACTGAAAGGCGTTCGAGATTTTTCGCCAAGTTGACCGGCGCTCTCCGGCTTACTGGCCCCGTAGGTATTAGCGGGATCGAACTGCTTCAGTCTGGTCTTGCGTCCCGGAGCGGCTATCAAAGCCTTCGAGAGATCTTTCACGGGGCAGCTGTCGGAGTATTTTTCGGCTTCCATTCGCGCGTCATGCGCTGCGCAGCCGCCAGTTTCGAGGCGTTCAGCTTCTTGGCGACCAAATCGCGCTGCTCAGCGCACTGCGAGTCGCCGGAGGTGGCGCACAGACTCAGCCACATGTACGCCTTTCCATAGTCGCGTTTCACGCCTTTCCCCACCGCGTACACCGCGCCGAGGTTGTGTTGAGCTTTCGTATAGCCTTGGTCCGCGGCGCGCTCAAACCATTTGGCGGCTTCGCTAAAGTCCTGCGGTACCCCTTTGCCATCGTAATATAGCAAACCCAGGTTATATTGGGCAGCGGACCCGCCTGCTTGCGCCAGCGGTTCCCATTCCTTCAGCGCGGTAGCATAGTCGCCCTTCTCGTAGGCGCTGAGTCCGGTAGCGAAGTCGGCGCACACGGCGAGAGACAGTCCTAAAATTGCGAACAGCAAGAATCCTCGAACAGTTCTCATAAGCTCTCCGTTCCCAGGATATCGAGATGTACGCATGCGCGGAGACAGAACTTCCTTGAAACTACCGGGGTAGTCCCTAGGTCTAACGTGAAGGACAAATTATGGCAGACCAACTCGAACAATTGAAACAGAAGTATCAATCCGTTCTGAACTTTATCCAACAGTCCGGCGTGCATCTGACTCACGTACACATTCAGGAGAACAAACTTTTCATCCAGGGCGAAGCACCGTCCGACGCTCTGAAAAACAAGGTATGGGACGAGATCAAGAAAGTGGACCCATCCTATTCGGATCTGACTGCAGATATCACAGTAAACTCATCCCTGCCGCAGCCTGCTGCTGCCCAACAGGCGGGAGCTGCTGCCGCGGGCGGCATGCAGACCTACACGGTTCAGCCAGGCGACTCCCTCTCACTTATCAGCAAACGCTTCTACGGCGATGCGAACCAGTACAACAAGATTTTTGAAGCCAATCGCGATCAACTCGACAATCCGGATCACATCAAGTCCGGCCAGAAGCTGAAAATTCCTGCCTAGCTAAAACCCGCACGAGTTATCGTACAAGCCAACCGGGGGAGAAAGCTCCCCCGCCACGGCTTATTTTTGTCCCGGTACCTAATCGCTTCAGGCATTTACACTCTGGTTGGGTTTGTTTGGTTGCGAGGCGGAGTCGACCTGAAGCCGAGCAGCGTACCTGAAATGTAACTGTGATAACAGGGGCAAGGAAATCCGGTCAATAAAGATTTTTTGCATTTTCAGTGAAATTGCGATAAAAATGGAGGCGTCAGCTAGTCAACCTCTCCATGGCTCAGATCTTCCCGCGCGGCGCAAATTCGGTAGCGAAGGTCAGCATCGTGACAGCCGTCATTCTGGCCGGAGCGCTCATCGGCGGCGCTTACTCCATCGACCGAGGGCATTTCATTACAGACGTGTCTGTAGCTCCGGATCAACCGGTGCCGTTCAGCCATAAACATCACGTCACCGACGACGGAATTGATTGCCGGTACTGCCACACGTCTGTAGAGACGTCCAGTTTCGCCGGCGTACCGCCCACCGAGACGTGCATGAGCTGCCACTCCCAGATCTGGAATAACGCAGCGATGTTGGAACCGGTTCGAGCAAGTTATCGTACCGGCCAGTCTCTATCCTGGACACGGGTCCACGATCTGCCGGACTTCGTGTACTTCAATCACAGCATCCATGTGAACAAGGGTATGGGCTGTGCCACGTGCCATGGCCGTATCGACCTGATGCCGCTAACTTACAAGGTGAATACGCTGTACATGAACTGGTGCGTGAACTGCCACCGGAACCCGGAACAGTATGTGCGCCCGCGCGACCAAGTGTTCAACATGGCCTATCAACCACCACCAGATCAGCTGGAATTGGGGCGAAAACTCGTTGCCGAATACAAGATTCAAAAGCTCACGGATTGCCAGACGTGTCATCGCTAATTAACATCAACCCCACGCCAGGTTCTGCTCGACCGCCTTCCGAAGGAGTCGAGTCACCGCGCTCCCTGGACATGTCCGTGCTCCGCCAGAAGCTCGTGGATAAAAAAGGCCCGGAGTTCTGGCGCAGTTTGGAAGAGTTGGCGGATACTGATGAATTTCGCAAGTTTGTGGACGACGAGTTCGCCGAGCGTGCTCCGGACTGGCAGGATAAAGCGAAGCGGCGCACGTTTCTGAAAGTGATGGGTGCATCGCTGGCCCTGGCCGGGGTAAGCGCTTGTACGAAACAGCCGCACGAAGCGATCGTGCCGTACGTGCGGCAGCCTGAAGAATTAGTGCCGGGCAAGCCGCTGTTCTACGCGACCGCCCGCCCATCGCCGGGCGGAGCGATCGGCATACTGGCAGAGAGCCACATGGGACGTCCCACGAAGGTGGAGGGCAATCCGACTCATCCCGCCAGCTTGGGCGCGACGGATGCATTTACGCAGGCGTCGATATTGGACCTGTGGGATCCGGATCGCGCGCAGACCACCACCCGAAATGGGCAGATCAGCAGCTGGGTCAACTTCATGGCGGTGCTGAGCGGCGCACGCGACGACCACGCGACGCGTCAAGGGGCGGGACTCAGGATCCTATCGCGGCCGTTTTCGTCACCCACCCTGGAATCGCAGGTCCGTGCATTCATGACGGCCATGCCTCAGGCCAAGTGGCACCAATGGGATCCGGTGATGCGAATCCCCGGCTACAACGCGATTTATAATTTCGCGGCGGCGGACGTGGTCGTTTCGCTGGACAGCGATTTCCTGGCGTGCGGGCCGGGCAGCGTGCGGTACTCGCGGGATTTCGCCGCCAAGCGGCGCGTGATGGCGGGGGAGAGTCCGGCCGAGCAGAAACGAGCTCTGCAAACCGCGCCTAAAGAAGATCAGCCAGAAGGGCCCGGCGCGAATCGAGCTCAGGCGCGAGAGAGCGTTCCGGCCCAGGCAACGATGAACCGCCTGTATGTCGCCGAGGGTACGCCATCAGTGACGGGCGCCAAGGCCGACCACCGGATTCGGATGCGCACCTCCGACGTGCCGGCGTTCGCAGCGGAATTGGCGAAGGCTCTGGGATCGGGCGCTGGGGCGTCTGGGGGCGCTCTTCCCGATACCGCCGCGAAGGCGATTCCGGCCATTGTCCGGGATTTGCAGGCACATCGCGGCACGAGCCTGGTGATTGCCGGCGATTATCAACCGGCCGCCGTTCATGCTCTCGCGCATGCTATGAATCAGGCTCTCGGCAATGTTGGCAAGACGGTGAGTTACTCCGTTCCAGTCGACTTCAGCCCGGTGGATAATGTGCAGTCGCTTCGCGAGTTAGTGGCCGACATGAAGGCCGGGCGTGTTGAAACACTGCTCATTCTGGGCGGCAATCCGGTTTATGATGCGCCGGCGGACCTCGGGTTTGCAGACGCTATCAGGAAAGTGAAGCTGAGAGCTCATCTCAGTCAGGCATTCAATGAAACGGCCGCATACTGTCAGTGGCACCTGCCTGAGGCACACTATCTCGAGTCATGGAGTGATACGCGGGCGCACGATGGAACGGTCACCATCTTACAGCCGTTGATTCAGCCGCTATATGGCGGCATTAGCGCACATCAGATATTGGCGATTCTGGTGAGTCAGGCGGACGCTTCGACTCACGACCTGGTGAAGAATTATTGGTCCGGCCAAGCCGGTCGCGGAAATTTCAGCGCGTGGTGGCAGCAGGTTCTTAACGATGGAGTAGTGCCGAATTCGGCTTCCGCGACCACCGCCAACCCGGGCTTGCCTGCCGGCGCTCCCCTGCCTCCGGCGATTCCGCAAGGGTCGCTCGAAATCGTCTTCCGTCCTGACCCGGCGATCTGGGATGGATCGTTCGCCAACAACGGCTGGATGCAGGAGATGCCCAAGCCGCAGAACAAGATGACTTGGGACAATGCGGTGTGGATCAGCCCCGCTACCGCTGAAGCTCAAAAACTGCAGACAGCGGACATGGTCGAGATCGAGTACCAGGGGCGTAAGGTGGAGGGCCCGGTCTGGATACAACCTGGCCATGCCAACGATTCGATTACGGTCCATCTCGGTTATGGCCGCACTCGGGCGGGTCGTGTAGGTAATGGTGTGGGGTTCAACGCGTATGCCTTACGCACTTCCGACGCCCCCTGGGTAGGCGCCGGTGCGAGGCTGCGGAAGACGGGCCGCTATTGGTTTGCGACCACACAGCACACCCAAACAATGGAAGAGCGCGAGCCGGTGAAGGTGATGAGCTTCGCCGATTACTCGAAGGATCCGGAGGTGGAGGCCGAGCGTCTCCCTCGCGAACTGACGATGTTCCCGGAGTACTCGTATGCCGGGTATAAATGGGGGATGGCGATCGACCTGAATGCCTGCACCGGATGCCAGGCTTGCGTCGTAGCGTGCCAGGCGGAGAATAATATTCCGGTAGTGGGCAAGGATCAGGTCTCTCGCGGCCGGCACATGAACTGGCTGCGAGTGGACCGCTATTACAGGGGTAAGCTGGACGATCCCGAGACTTATTATCAGCCCGTACCGTGCATGCACTGCGAACTGGCGCCGTGCGAATTGGTATGCCCCGTGGCCGCCACTGTCCATAGCGGCGACGGACTGAATCAGATGGTTTACAACCGGTGCGTGGGCACGCGGTATTGCTCCAACAACTGCCCGTACAAGGTACGGCGGTTTAACTTCTATCTGTACTCGGACTGGTATACCCAGAGTCTGTATGGTGTGCGCAATCCGGACGTCACGGTTCGAAGCCGCGGTGTGATGGAGAAATGCACCTATTGCGTCCAGCGTATTAGTTCGGCCAAGATCGAGTCAGAAAAAGAGGACCGCAGGATTCAAGACGGCGAGATCCTGACTGCCTGCCAGCAGGTATGTCCCACGCAGGCAATCATTTTTGGCGATATCAACGACCCGAATAGCAGAGTGGCAAAGCTGAAAGCGCAGCCGCGCAATTACAGTGTGCTGGAAGAGCTGAATACACGTCCGAGGACGACGTATCAGGCGCGCTTACGGAATATGAATCCCGAGATCGAGAAAGGGTGAACGCTTGGAACACGTGAAACGCGACGAGTTGGATCGGTATGATACGACGGTCACCACGCTACCACCCACCGTGGACCCGGGTCCCGATGATGTTCTGGGGCCGGGCCATAACTACGACACCGTCACGCGCAAGATCAGCGATGTAGTTTACCTGCCGCTGAAGCGGACTCCGCGGCAATTCTTCATCGGGCTGGCGCTGTCGTTCCTGGTGGCGAATCTCCTCTTCCTGGCCATGGGGTGGCTGTTCTTCCGCGGCGTCGGGGTGTGGGGAATTAACATACCGATTGGCTGGGGATTCGCGATCGTCAACTTCGTGTGGTGGATCGGTATCGGCCACGCTGGTACGCTGATCTCGGCCATTCTACTGCTCTTAAAGCAAGACTGGCGAACTTCGATTAACCGCTTTTCGGAAGCCATGACGCTGTTTGCAGTAGCGCAAGCGGGCATGTTCCCGATCCTGCATCTGGGGCGTCCGTGGCTGGCGTACTGGCTGCTTCCCTATCCGAATTCAATGTGGCTGTGGCCCCAGCCGCGCAGCCCGCTGATCTGGGACGTGTTCGCGGTATCGACGTACGCGACGGTCTCTTTCCTGTTCTGGTATACAGGACTGATTCCAGATCTGGCGACCATGCGCGACCGTGCGACCAAGCCGTTCATTCAGAAGCTGTACGGTTTGTTGTCCTTTGGCTGGCGGGGGTCGACTCGCCACTGGCAGCGTTATCAGATGGCGTATCTGCTGCTAGCAGGCCTAGCGACGCCGCTGGTCGTGTCCGTACACACGGTAGTCAGCTTCGACTTCGCAATCAGCATTCTTCCCGGCTGGCATACGACCATCTTCCCGCCCTACTTCGTCGCCGGTGCTATTTATTCCGGCTTCGCCATGGTGTTGACACTGGCTATACCGTTCCGAAAGTGGTACGGGTTAGAAGATTTGATCACGATGCGGCACGTCGAAGCGTGCGCGAAGGTGATGCTGGGGACTGGGCTGATCGTCGCCTACGGTTACTCAATGGAAGCCTTCATCTCCTGGTATAGCGCCGATAAGTACGAACGATTCATGTACATGAACCGGGTGCTGGGTCCGTATGGGCCGAGTTACTGGCTCTTGATCCTATGCAACATTCTTACTCCGCAGGTGCTCTGGATACGCAAGGTCCGGTTGAATGTGGCCGCAGTATGGCTGGTGGCACTGGTGGTGAACGTTGGAATGTGGCTGGAGCGCTTTGTCATCGTTATCACGAGTCTTCATCGCGATTTCCTGCCGTCCTCCTGGGGCATGTATTATCCGACGATATGGGATATCGCGACTTTTGCTGGAACTATCGGGCTCTTTCTGGCTCTGATGTTCCTCTTTATTCGCGGTTTACCGGCCATTTCGATTTTCGAGGTGCGCGAGGAAGTCCATCACAGGGCGGCCCATCATGGAGACTAGTTACAATTACAAAACCCGCTTCGGCTTATACGGATTGATGGCTGAATTCACTACTCCGGAGGCTCTGGTGGAGGCGACCCGGAGAGCTTACGCCAACGGGTACCGGAAGATGGACGCCTACACTCCCATGCCGGTGGACGGCTTGCCCGAGGCGCTCGGGTCGACTCGCACATGGGTTTCGACGATCGTGTTTCTGGGTGGGCTGGTCGGCTGCATTGGCGGCTTCGGGCTGATGTACTGGATTACTTGCATCGCTTATCCGTTGAACGTCGGCGGACGACCTTTCTATAGCTGGCCCGCATACATTCCGCCCACCTTTGAGATGACTGTGCTATTCGCGTCGCTCACGGCAGTTGTGGGTATGCTAGCGCTGAATGGCTTGCCGCAACCGTATCACCCGGTATTTAACGTTCCCCGGTTCCAACTCGCCTCACAGGATCGCTTCTTCCTCTGTATCGAGGCCGATGATCCTCAGTTCGATCTGGAATCTACGCGGAGCTTCCTGCAGAGAATGGGCCCGCAGGAGGTATCCGAAGTTGAGAAATAGAGGCGTGTTGTGCGCGCTCTGTATCGGAGCGTCTCTATTTATCGCGGGGTGCCGGCAGGACATGCACAACCAGCCGAAATACAAGCCACTCGCCGCATCGAACTTCTTTGGCGATGGAAGGGCATCCCGTCCGGTAATTGAGGATACCGTAGCCCGCGGACACCTGCGGTTAGACGACGCCCGATTCACCGGCAAGGTGAACGGCGTCGACGTTGACGCATTTCCTTTCCCGATTACTCGCGCGGACGTGCGCCGCGGTCAGGAGCGGTTTAACGTGTATTGTTCTCCCTGTCATGGACGACTCGGGGACGGGAATGGCATGATCGTAAAGCGCGGTTTCCGGCAGCCGCCTTCTTATCACGACGACCGTTTGAAGAACGCCCCAGTAGGACATTTCTTCGATGTCGTCACGAATGGATTCGGCGCGATGGTGAGTTATGCATCGCGCGTACCAGTGGACGACCGGTGGCGGATCATCTCCTATATTCGGGCGCTGCAATTCAGCCAGAGCGCCGCAGTAGGCGATGTGCCGCCGGAGAGCCGCGCCGATCTGGATAAACCGCAACCGCCCCCGGCAGGCGGCGCACAGATGCCCCAAGAGGGTCATGAAGGGCCGCAGACGCCTGCTGCTCCGGAGCAAAAGAGCGGGGACAGAGGGAGAGCAACACAGAAATGACCGCGACCGAAGCAATGCTGGGCCCCCGCATGGACCGGATTCAACGGTTAGCGTTGATGGGGGGAGTCGGTTTTCTGATCCTGACTGCCATTGGGCTGTTCATCGATCCTGGCCAGTTCTTCCGCTCTTATCTGTTTGCCTACATCTTCACCTTAGGACTCAGCGTTGGATGTCTGGGCATCTTACTCATGCACAACGTTGTCGGTGGCAAGTGGGGTGTGGTAACTCGCCGGCTGTTGGAGGCGGGGACCCGCACATTTCCATTAATGGCGGTCCTATTGGTCCCAGTGCTGGTAGGGATGACGTCGTTGTATATCTGGGCTCGCCCGGAAATTGCCGAGCACGACGCCAGCATCAAATGGAAGGCCGCCTACCTCAATGTCCCGTTTTTCCTGGTTCGGATGGTAATTTACTTCGGCATCTGGATGCTATATGCGTGGATCCTGAACCGAAAGTCTCAGGAGCAGGACCGCACGGGCGACCCGGGGCTCATCATTCGAATGCGGCAAATCAGCGCTCCCGGCTTAGTGCTTTTCACGCTAGCGGGAACATTTGCTTTCTTCGATTTGATCATGTCACTGGAGCCGCACTGGTTCTCCACCATCTACGGCGCAATGTTCCTGATTGGCGAGATGCTAGGGACTTTCGCCTTTATCATCGTTGTGCTGGTGTTCCTGTCCAAACGGCCTCCTTTCTCGGAAATAGTGACCGCCCGTCATTTCCACGATCTCGGGAATCTGATGTTGGCGTTTACGATTCTTTGGGCCTACCTCTCGTTTTCACAGTTCTTGATTATCTGGGCAGGTAACCTGCCCGAAGAGATTCCGTGGTATCAACGCCGGCTGTCCGGCGGATGGGGCGTTGTTGCGGTCTTGCTGCTGCTGTTTCATTTCATCGTTCCGTTTCTGGTTCTGTTGCAGAGGATCGTCAAACGGAGTCCTAACATGCTCCGGAATGTTGCGATTGCGATGCTGGTAATCCGGTTGATCGACGTTTACTGGATCGTTGAACCTGCGTTCTATCAACCTGAGTTCCCGCTACACAAAGAGATCTTCCGATTACATTGGCTCGACTTTGCCGCTCCGCTGGCGCTGATCGGTTTGTGGGTCGCGTTTTTCATCTGGCAATTGAAGCGGTATCCGGTGGTTCCAATAAATGATCAGAGACTGATCGGCGAACCTCGGCAGATGGTGGGAGGGCTGCTTTAAATGGCGCACGAGCACGGACATTCGCATCCCGGGCACGGACGCGAGGAGAACGCTGCGAACGGCGCCGGCTACGAAGTCGAAGACGCAAGCGTTCGCGAAGTAATCTTCACTGGCATCGGCCTCCTGGTCGGCACCGTGATTGTCTGTTTCGCGGTGGCCGGCCTGGTGAAGGTTCTTGCCACTACAGAGGGTGCTGCGCGCCTGCCTATAACGGAGGTGCCGACAGTGGCACAATTCCCTCCCACGCCGCGCCTGCAGAGCAAGCCATGGGAAGAGTTACAAGTCCTTCGCCAACACGAAGAGCAGTCGCTCACCTCGTACGGATGGGCGAATAAAGACGCTGCCAGGGTTCGAATCCCGATCGACCGCGCGATGGATATCGTGGTGCAGCGCGGGTTGCCGGCGCGGGCCCAGACCGCGGGTGCGCAGGGCGGGTCAGGCATGCCGAAAACAGGCGGGAATGAAGGAAATGTGCCGTCTCAGGCGACGGGTTATCCGTCCAAGCCGGCAGGAGTGAAGGGGAATGCGGCTAAGAAGTAAGGCCGTTGGCTTTTTGATCTGCGCGACGGCTTGGGGTCAACCCTATGGGCGCCCGCCCGCTCTACGTGAAGTAGGCATTGAGCAGAGGCTGAATCAACAGGTTCCACTCGACCTTACGTTCAAGGATGAGTCTGGAAAGACGGTTCGTCTGGGTGACTATTTTCGTGGTAAGCCGGTAGTGTTGTCGCTGGTTTATTATAAGTGCCCGATGTTATGCAATCTGGTGATGAACGGGGAACTGAGGAGCTTCCGTCAGGTTCAGCAAACACTGGGCCGCGACTTTGAAGCAGTGACCGTAAGTTTTGATCCGTCTGAGACGCCGGCGCTTGCGGCCGAGAAAAAGGCGAGTTATGTGGACAAATACAATCGTCCCGGCGCCGCTGAAGGTTGGCATTTCCTCACCGGTGCGGACGATCAGATTCACAAGTTAGCGGACTCAGTCGGCTTTAGTTATCGCTGGGACGACAAGACCAAACAATGGGCGCATGCGAGTGGGATCATGATACTCACACCGCAGGGGCTGGTTTCGCGATATCAGTACGGGATCGAATATTCGAAGAACGATCTGCGGTTGAGCCTGGTGGATTCATCGGCCAACAAGATCGGATCGATCACGGATCAGATGCTGCTGTTCTGCTATCACTATGATCCGACTAAGGGTAAGTACACCTTTGCAATTATGAATGCGCTACGGGTTGCGGGAACGGCCAGCGTTTTGGCTTTGGGACTATTTATGTTTGTGAACCTCCGTCGCGATCGTCTCGTGGGGAGGCATTAAAGACACATGAATTTCCGTTTGATACCCGAGTCGGCCTCCGCTTGGGCCGACGACATCGAGAAACTGTGGTGGTTCGAGATTACAGTGGTCGTTCTGATGACCATTCTGATCTTTCTTCTGGTATTCGCGTTCGCTGTAAAATACCGCCGCCGCTCGGCGGGGGAAAAGCCGCTATATATTCACGGTTCCGTGCCGCTAGAAATCTTCTGGTCGGTTGTGCCATTTCTCGTGATGATGGTGATGTTCTTCTGGGGCGGAAAACTGTATTACGAGTACTTCACGCCTCCGCCCGACACGTTGGATGTGTATATCACCGGCAAGCAATGGATGTGGAAAGTGCAGTATCCGGAAGGTCAACGGGAGATCAACGAGCTGCACGTTCCCGTGGGCCGGGCTGTGAAGGTGACTATGGCTTCGGAAGACGTTATACACAGCTTCTTTGTTCCAGCCTTTCGGTTGAAGCGTGACGTCGTTCCGGGGCACTTGAACACCGCCTGGTTCAGAGCTACCAAGGCCGGGCGATATCATTGGTTTTGCGCTGAGTACTGCGGTACGCAACATAGCGGGATGATTGGATGGGTAACTGTGATGGAGCCCGTCGAATATGAGAACTGGTTGTCGGGAGGAGGAGTCACGGGCTCGATGGCTTCTCAAGGTGAGAAGTTGTTCCAGCAACTCGGGTGCAGCACCTGCCATCTGCTGGATGAGCAGGGGCGCTGTCCGATTCTCCGCAATGTTTACGGGAACCCGGTCAAGCTGGATGATGGTAGAACGGTAACGGCTGACGACGCTTACGTACGCGAATCGATATTGAATCCAAATGCGAAGATCGTTTCTGGCTTTAAGCGCGACATTATGCCTACCTTCCAAGGACAGGTAAGTGAAGAAGGGTTGATGCAGCTTATCGCTTATATCAAGAGCCTTTCCAAGACTCAGCAGCCGAACCAAACGATTGGAGCAGGAGCAACGGGTCAGACCTCCGGGGCGGCGCGGGTTGGCGGGATTGTCCCGCGAGGCGCCTCTACTGGCGCCGGCAATGTGGGGGCAACTCCGATTACAGAGCGTCCACAGCAGAGCGGTAACGAGAGAAAGAAATGAGCACTGTCGTAGAAACTCCCAAAGCGGAGGCAGTAGATTACTTAAACGCCGATTACGGGTGGAAGTCGTGGCTGTTCACGACGGACCACAAACGAATCGCGCTTCTATACCTGATCTCAATCACGGCATTCTTCTTCGTCGGCGGCATGTTCGCCGTGCTGATGCGCCTGGAACTTCTGACGCCGCGCGGCGACATGGTGCAGTCCGACACGTATAACCGGTTCTTTACGATGCACGGGATCATCATGGTGTTTTTCTTCCTGATCCCGTCCATCCCGGCAACGCTTGGAAACTTTATCCTGCCTATTCAGATCGGCGCTAAGGACCTTGCATTTCCAAAGATCAATCTATTGAGCTGGTATATCTACATCGTGGGCGGATTGCTGGCCCTGAGCGCCGTCGTGGCCGGTGGAGTGGACACGGGTTGGACCTTCTACACCCCGTTCAGCACGACTTACTCCAATAGCTATGTGATGGCGGCAGCCCTGGGTGTGTTCGTGTCCGGGTTCTCGTCGATCCTGACAGGACTGAATTTTATTGTCAGCGTACATAAAATGCGGGCACCGGGCATGACCTGGAGCCGGTTGCCGCTGTTCATCTGGAGTCTCTATGCAACGAGCTTGATTCAGATTCTGGGCACTCCGGTGATCGCTATCACGATTCTGCTGGTTGCCGCCGAGCGTGTATTCCACGTCGGCGTATTTGATCCCAATGCCGGCGGAGATCCGATTCTGTTCCAGCATCTGTTCTGGTTCTATTCGCACCCCGCCGTGTACATCATGATCTTGCCCGGCATGGGAGTGATCAGCGAGTTAGTGACGTGTTTCTCACGCAAGCGAATCTTCGGCTACGGAGTAGTGGCTATTTCGAGCGTTGCAATCGCAGTGGTGGGATTCCTGGTTTGGGGACATCACCTGTTTACTACCGGCCAATCCATGTACGCCGGGCTGGTATTCTCGGCTTTGAGTTTCCTGGTGGCGGTGCCATCGGCGATTAAAGTGTTCAACTGGACAGCGACGATGTATCGGGGATCGGTCAGTTTCGAGACTCCGATGCTCTACGCCTTCGGCTTCATCGGCCTGTTCACGATCGGCGGACTCACGGGACTCATTCTCGCGAGCACGGCTTTAGATGTTCATCTGCAAGATACGTATTTCGTGATTGCCCATTTCCATTACGTCATGGTGGGCGGCATGGTGATGGCCTACATGGGCGGAATACATTTCTGGTGGCCGAAGATGACGGGCAGGATGTATCCGGAAGGATGGGCGAAGTTCGCGGCGCTGGTGGTGTTCGTCGGCTTCAACCTGACGTTTTTCCCGCAGTTCATCCTCGGCTATCTGGGGATGCCGCGCCGCTACCACGCCTACGCCGAGGAGTTCCAGGTTTTCAACGTCATGTCAACCGCCGGAGCCTCGGTTCTGGGCGTCGGCTATATCATTCCGATGATTTACCTGCTGTGGTCCCTGCGCTATGGTGAGAGAGCGCCCGCCAACCCGTGGGGCGCCGTAGGACTGGAATGGACGATCCCGTCGCCTCCAACCACTTTCAATTTTGAAGAGACCCCAGTTGTCACCTGGGAAGCTTACCAATACCATGACGTTGACCGGCCGGAGGTAGAAGTTGGCCACTAACACGGAAACCCTGCACGGGCCTGAGTTACTACATCATTTCGAGCAGCCGGAGCAGCAGTTTGAGTCTGCCACGTTAGGCATGTGGGCCTTTCTGGTCACCGAAATAATGTTCTTCGGTGGAATGTTTTTCGCCTATAGCCTATACCGGAACGCTTACCCCGATGCGTTCGCCAGCACCAGCCAATACATGCAGGTGATTGTGGGCGGCGTCAACACCGCGGTGCTGATCTGCAGTAGTTTGACGATGGTGCTGGCGGTACGAGCCGGTCAGCTCGGAAATAGAAATGGGATCATACTGTTTCTGATTGCGACGATGATCCTGGGCGGCGTGTTCTTAGGAGTCAAGGCGTACGAGTACCATCACAAGTGGGTGGAGCATCTAGTGCCGGGCTTCAATTATCACTACGAAGAGGCAAATTACGCCCAGCATGCCCAGATCTTCTTCTTCCTGTATTTCTGCATGACCGGAATGCATGCATTGCACATGGTGGTGGGTGAAGCGCTGCTGGCTACGCTGCTAGTGATGGCGATCCGGAGACGGTTCACGGCGCACTGGTACACGCCCGTAGAGATCGTTGGGCTTTATTGGCACTTCGTCGATATCGTCTGGATATTCCTGTTTCCGCTTCTCTACCTGATTGGCAAACATAAGTTATGACCCACAGTATTCCTCCAGTACGGATGTATGTCACGGTCTTTGCGATCCTGCTCGTACTGACGTTCACTACAGTCTTAGTCGCGGAGATAGAGCTGGGACCCTGGAACGTCGTGGTGGCGCTTACCATTGCGGTCATTAAGGCTTTGCTGGTGGTCCTGTTCTTCATGGACGTGCGGCGCAGCACTGGACTAACCAAACTGTTCGTCATCGCGGGCCTATTCTGGATGGTAATCCTGTTCGGGATGACGTCCAACGATTACTTCACGCGGAATTGGTCGCCTCTTGGCAAGTGGTGGTAGGGGCGGAGTAACGATTAGCTAGCCGCCCGCTTGGTCGCCGACGGCTTTGGCTTGGCCTTCGTCGCGGGCTTCCTCCCGTTGTCCGGGGCTGGTGCGGCGGCTTTTTCGACTTGCCCGAGACTCCGCTGCAAGGCCTGCATGAGGTCGATGACGGGCGCTAATTTCTTGTGTGGAGCCGGACCGACTTGTTTGCCGCCAGTCTTCGCCTCGATTAGTTGCAGCAGCTTCTTCTGATATTCATCCTCGTATCCCTCGGCGTGGAATGGAGCAGCCAGACTGTTGACCAGTTGTTCGGCAAGCTGCACCTCCTGCGGCCGTAGTTCGACCGTCTCGATCCGGGCGTACTCGGGTACCGCGCGGACTTCGTTCGGGTAGAAGATGGTGTGCAGTGTAAGTCCCTGCTCACGCGGGCGAATCACCACCACGTACTCGCGCTGGTGCATGGTGACCTTGGCAACGGCAGCGAATCCAGTTCGCTTCATCGTCTCAAGCAGCAGACTATAAGCACGCCGGCCCGGTTCTTCGGGTACGACGTAGTAGGAAGCGTCGAAGTAGATCGGATCGACATCCTGCACCTTCACGAACTGCTGAATGTCCATGGTCTCCGTCGATGCGGGCGCGATCTTCTTGATCTCGTCATCGTCGACAATGACCCACTCTCCCTTGGCGACCTCGTAGCCCTTTATAATTTCGGATCGCTCCACATCCCGATCGCAGGAGGGACAATACAGGTGCTGCTTGATGCGGGTGTGACATGGTTGATGTAACTGGTGGAAACTCACACGCTCGTTGCGGGCCGCCGTGAAAAGTCGAACAGGAATGGAAATTAGTCCGAACGTGATGTAGCCTTTCCATACTGTTGCAGCCATCTTGATGGTCCTGGATATTCTCGAGCACCCCAAAGGCCTAAGAAGACCGCATATGACCTAGGGATAACACTAGATGCAACAACATGTTACTAATAACCGTATTACAGCGTCACGATTTGTTAGGTTTGTGCATCTACTTACACGAACATGCCTGTTCAAAGACGCAGGTGTGGCGAGGAACAATGGCAGGGAATAACACATCGGTCTTCGGGATCTATCCCACCCGGGGAGAAGTCGAAGAAGCCATCGACCATCTGCGAAATGCTGGATTTAGGAACACCGACATCTCAGTGTTGTTTCCGGAGAATAGCGGCAATAAGGACTTAGCGCACGAGAAGAATACCAAAGCTCCGGAGGGTGTTACTACGGGTGGCGTCTCCGGCGCGGTGATTGGCGGTGCGCTGGGATGGCTGGCCAGTATTGGCGCCCTTGCGATTCCGGGCCTTGGGCCGTTTATCGCCGCCGGGCCCATCATGGGGTTGCTGGCCGGACTGGGCGCTGGAGCGACTATAGGCGGAATCGCCGGCGCGCTGGTGGGAATGGGAATCCCGGAGTACGAAGCCAAGCGGTACGAAGGCCGCATTCGAGAAGGCGGCATTTTGCTGTCGGTTCACTCGGATAACTCAGATTGGACGAAGCGGGCGCGTGAAATTCTGGAGCACACGGGTGCTCATGACATTGGTTCGGCGTCTGAGGCCAGCGCCGATTTTGCTGCTACTGACAAGCCGGTGCCGCGCACTGCTGCGGGCCTTCCACGCAGAGACGACTAGTTAGGAGGACAACCATGGCCGGAAAAAATACTTCGGCGTTCGGCATCTATCCGGATCAGGGAAGTGTCGCCGAGGGTGTCGAAGCCTTGAAACGGGCAGGTTTCCGGAACTCCGACATTTCTGTTCTGTTTCCCGAGAACGTCGGGAACAAAGACTTTGGGCACGAGAAGCATACAAAGGCGCCCGAAGGCGCTGTTGCCGGCGCGAGCACGGGCGCAATTATCGGCGGGGCGCTAGGGTGGCTAGCTGGTATCGGCCTTTTGGCGATACCTGGTATCGGACCGTTCGTTGCCGCAGGTCCGATTGTCGCCGCACTGAGCGGTATTGGAGCCGGCGGGGCGGTTGGCGGCTTTGCCGGCGCCCTTATCGGGATCGGTATTCCCGAGTATGAAGCGAAACGCTACGAAGGCCGTATCCGGAGCGGCGGGATTCTGCTCTCCGTACACTGCGATAACTCCGATTGGACCAAGCGTGCAAAAGAGGTTTTGGAGCACACCGGCGCTAACGACATATCCACCACCAGCGAAGCAAAAGCGGACTTCAACGCTACAGATAAGACACTTCCGCGCTCACGTAACAGTAATTCGCTGCTGGAAAGCTGAAAAATAACCGGTTGAGGAGGACCTGACTACACGATGCGTTCACAAACACCCAGCTAACATTCCCTAAGTCTTTAAAATATAAGGGAACTGACCGCCAAACAGATGCGCAGGAGATGCATGATGAAGCACGTTCTGGTGACGGGCGGCGCGGGTTTTATAGGATCGCACGTTGCTGAAGAGTTACTGCAACACGGTTACCGTGTACGCGTCCTCGACAATCTTTCTGTTCAGGTTCACGGAGTCGAGCGGGAGACTCCCACTTATCTCAATCCCGACGTCGAACTCATAGTCGACGACATCCGTAACCCGGACGCTGTGCGCCGGGCTCTGAAGGGAATCGATGCGGTCTACCACTTCGTGGCGATGGTCGGTGTGGGCCAGAGTATGTACGAGCTGGTCCGCTACACGGACGTAAATAACGTAGGCACCGCGGTTCTGCTCGAGGCACTGATTGAACGTCCGGTAGAACGGCTGGTTGTCGCATCCAGCATGAGTATCTACGGCGAAGGGCTGTATGAAAGCGCCGATGGAACTATTCACTCGGATGTCGAGCGGACGCTCGATCAACTGAAGTCGAACCATTGGGAGATGCGCAGCCGCACCGGCGAGCCGCTGAAACCGGTGCCCACTCCAGAGTGGAAGACTCCATCGCTCGCTTCGGTCTACGCCTTATCCAAATACGACCAAGAGAGAATGTGCATGATGGTGGGCCGGGCCTACGGGATACCTTCCGTGGCTCTTCGCTTCTTCAACGCGTACGGGCCAAACCAAGCGTTGTCGAACCCATACACGGGCGTGCTCGCGATTTTTGCTTCGCGTTTGCTGAACGGCAAACCGCCCATCCTTTTTGAGGATGGGAACCAGTTGCGGGATTTCGTCAGTGTTTACGACGTTGCCCGCGCCTGCCGCCTGGCGCTGGAAGTTCCGAGGCAGGCGGTCATGTATTCAACGTTGGCAGCGGTTGCGCCGTCCAGGTACGTCAAGTGGCGGAACGTATTGCGAAAGTGTTGGGCAAGCGAATTGACCCGGAGATCGCGGGCAGATACCGGGTCGGAGACATTCGTCACTGCTTCCCCGACATCTCCCTGGCTCGGGAAGTGCTGGGTTACGCTCCGGCCGTCAACTTCGAAGATGGACTGCTGGATCTGGCTGCATGGCTGGATGGCCAGGTAGCCAACGATCGATTCGGTGAAGCACGCGCCGAACTCACAGCGAGGGGGTTGGTAGTGTGATCAATCGGAATCAGAGCTCCCGCAAGGAGACGAATGGAGATGGCTCGTCCGCGATGTTGCGGCCGGTGTTGATTACAGGCGGCGCTGGTTTCATCGGCACCAACCTTGCCGATCGCTTGTTGACGATGGGCCGGCGCGTAGTGGTGCTCGATAATCTTTCGCGCGCCGGCGTGGACCAAAACGCGTTGTGGCTCCAGCAACGCCACGGTCGGAAAGTTAGGATCATCGTCGGCGATGTACGGGACCGCGGAGATGTTCGACGAGCGCTGGAGGGTGTGGAGCATGTGTTCCACTTCGCAGCCCAAGTTGCAGTCACGACGAGCCTAGTAGATCCGCGAACCGACTATGAGATTAACGCGACCGGCACGCTGAACGTGCTCGAGGAGATTCGGGCAATGGAGCATCCGCCATCGCTGATCTACACTTCGACGAATAAGGTCTACGGCGGGCTGGACGACGTGGAACTCGAGCGCAACGGCAATCGCTACGTGCCTGTGGACCGCACCACGGCGGCCCATGGCATCAGCGAATCCCGTCCTCTCGATTTCCACACGCCATACGGCTGCTCCAAGGGGTCGGCGGAGCAATATGTTCTGGATCACGCCCGCACGCTGGGGTTACGTACGGCAGTATTCCGGATGAGTTGTATTTATGGGCCGCACCAATTCGGCACGGAAGATCAGGGCTGGGTGGCGCATTTCCTGATTCGAGCGCTGGAGCACAAGCCGATTACGTTGTACGGAGATGGCCTGCAGGTCCGTGACATACTGTTCATCGACGATCTCGTGGACGCGTTTCTGCTCGCATGGCGCGAGATCCGAAACCTGTCGGGAATGGCGTTCAACATCGGCGGCGGAGTGGAGCGTACGGTCAGTCTGCTGGAATTAGTGGAACTGATCGGGCGGATGAGCGGCCGCGAGCCGGGCATTTACTACGAGGGCAGCCGGGCCGGTGATCAACGCTATTACGTGAGCGACATCTCGAAGTTTTGCGGACTGACTGGATGGGACGCCATTGATCGCTCCGCGTGCGGGGATCCGCAAGTTACATGACTGGTTGGTGGAGGCGCGGCGATTTGCCACCGAGGAGATCGCCGCCTCATGAAATTTGCCTTAGTCAATCCTAACTGGCATTTCGAAGGAAGTATCTATTTCGGGTGCCGGGAGCCTCACCTTCCACTGGAATTCGGATACTCGAAGGCGCTCCTGGAACGCGAAGGTCACGAAGTATCAATCGTCGATGCGCAGTTCGACAATCTGTCATTAACGGAATTGCGGGCCGAGTTAGAGGCATTCCGTCCTGATTTCACCGTCATCACTACTGCGCCAAGCTACCTGTTCTGGCGATGCGCTCCGCCTGAATTGAGGGTGCCGCAGGAAGTCGCGCGACGTGTACGGGGTGTAGGAGGGACGCTGGTAGGAGTCGGTCCCCACGCGTCTACGACTCCGCGGCCGACGCTACGGAAATTGGGGGTGGATGTTGTTGTGCTCGGCGAATGTGAGGACATCCTCCCCAGGCTTACTGGTGATTGGTCCCAGGTGGATTCCATCTGCTACTGGCAAGACGGCGAGGCGCGGGTCCAAGGCGCCCCGCACGGCGCCGAAATGATGGAGTTGCCGTCGCTAGAGTGGCCGCGGGAAGTGATCGCGCGACATGCGCATCATCATCACCGGTTTGATGCCGAACCGCGTGGCCCCGGCGCGGAGATGGAGAGTTCGCGCGGGTGTCCTTATCGATGTACCTTTTGCGCCAAAGAAAACTTTCGGGATAAATATCGGCGACGTCCGGTTCCGGTGGTATTGCAGGAACTTGACGGATTAATCAAGCAAGGCATCGAGTATGTGTACTTCATCGATGAGATTTTCCTCCCGAATAAAGAATTGCTGGAAGGGATTGCAGAGAGAAGAGTGAAAATCGGCTTACAAACGCGAATTGACCTATGGAACGAAGCGAGTATCGATCTGCTGGGCAGGGCCGGCTGTGTGTCGATTGAGGCCGGCGTCGAGAGTATCACGCCGGAGGGTAGGCAATATCTTGATAAGAAATGCCGGATGTCCACGCACGAGTTAGCGGACCGTTTGGTGTATGCGAAGCAGCGTGTTCCTTTCGTTCAGGCCAATCTCATCGAAATGAAGCAGGACAATCCTGAGGAAGTGGAGCAGTGGCGGCAGTATCTCTTGGAACGGGGTGTATGGGCCAACAAGCCAGTCCCGCTGTTTCCGTATCCTGGCTCGCCGGACTACACGCGATTATGGGGTACGCCTGACGATGTCGCCTGGGAGCGCGCCCATGAGTACTATCTCAAGGGCTATAGCACGTTCAGCGACATTCAAGAAGATCATCCGGCGCCGCTGGTCCAACTGGAGTTAGCGAGTCATGGCCAAAGTTAATCAGATCCGCAAAGTCTTGATGACAGCCGATACAATCGGCGGCGTCTGGACGTATGCCCTGGATCTTGCACGCGGTCTGAACGACTATGACGTCGAGGTGAGCGTTGCCACGATGGGAGCGCCCCTCTCGCCGCAACAGTCCAAGGAAGCCGCCGCAGTTCCAAACCTCCAGATTCACGAGAGCACCTTCAAGCTGGAGTGGATGCAGGACGCGTGGACCGACGTAGAGCGCGCCGGAGAGTGGCTGCTTCAGCTTGCCACTGATCTGAAGCCCAATGTGATCCACTTAAACGGTTTTGCGCACGGGAATCTGCCGTGGCGCGTGCCGAAGTTAGTGGTAGGACATTCTTGCGTGCTCTCCTGGTGGAAGGCCGTAAAGGGAGAGCCAGCGCCCGATCAATGGACCCCTTACCGGTTCGCAGTCACCAAGGGTGTGCGAGCGGCGGATCTGGTCGTTGCCCCCACCAGGGCTATGCTGGCTGAACTGCAGCGGTACTACGGTCCGTTCCGCGCGACCGCAGTGATCGCCAACGGCCGTTGTTCGAAGTCATATCGCGCGACGAGAAAAGAACCGGTCGTGCTGGCGGCGGGGCGACTGTGGGATGAGGCCAAGAACATTGCGGCGCTCGCGCGCGCAGCAGCGGCCATGGAGTGGCCCGTCTATGTGGCGGGCGACGACCGGCATCCCGACGGAAAGATGGTGAGTTATCAAAATTTGCGATCGCTCGGGAAGTTAACCGCGAACGCTCTGGCTGCCTGGTACTCACGCGCAGCCATCTACTGCTTACCTGCGAAGTACGAACCTTTCGGGCTCTCGGTATTGGAAGCGGCACTCTCCGGTTGTGCACTGGTGCTGGGTGACATCCCCAGCCTGCGGGAGAACTGGGATGGCGCGGCGGTGTTCGTGGCGCCGGGGGATGCAAGGGCACTGGAGTGGCATTTGCGGGGACTCATCGAGAACCGGAAACGCCTGGACTCACTTGCCGCCGCCGCCCAGCAGCGGGCGCAACGCTTCACGGTCCGGCGGGCCGCCGATAGTTATCTCTCGGCTTATACGCAACTGTCGCGGAAACCAATCGCAAGGGCAATCGCCGGAGACTGATCCCATGCGCGTCGTGATGTTCTATCACTCGCTGGCGTCGGATTGGAATCACGGCAATGCGCATTTTCTGCGGGGCGTCGCCTCTGAGTTGATTGCACGCGGGCATGGCGTTGCCGTTTTTGAGGAATCCGGGAACTGGAGCCGCGCAAACCTGATTCTTCAACACGGTGAAGATCCGATTTCCGAATTCCATCAAGTCTATCCACAACTCCGCGAGCATGAGTACACGCTGCAGACCTTGGATCTGGATCGCGAACTGGACGGCGCTGATCTCGTCCTGGTGCATGAGTGGAACAAGCACGCGCTGGTGGAGCGCATCGGACGCCATCGAGCGACCTCAGGCTCGTATCGTCTCCTGTTCCACGATACTCACCACCGCTGCGTGACCGACGCTTCCAGCATGGCGGCTTACAATCTGGACGGGTACGACGGCGTGCTCGCGTTCGGTGAGCCGATCCGTGAAATCTACCAGCGCCGCGGTTGGGCGCGACGCGTCTGGACCTGGCATGAGGCGGCCGACACCCGCATATTCCATCCGGTGCCCGCAGCTGAAAAGAACGGGGACCTGGTATGGATCGGCAATTGGGGCGATAATGAGCGAACCGCGGAACTCCACGAATATTTGTTGCGGCCAGTTCGGGAGCTGAATCTGAAATCGAGAGTCTTTGGCGTGCGCTACCCCGATTCCGCAATTTCAGCACTAGGCCAGGCGGGTATCGAATACGGTGGATGGCTGCCGAATTATCAGGTTCCCGAAACCTTCTCTCGATATCGGGTGACTGTGCATGTCCCGCGCAGGCCTTACGTCGATGCTCTTCCGGGCATCCCGACCATTCGCCCTTTCGAAGCTATGGCTTGCGGCATTCCGCTGGTTTCCGCACCCTGGGATGATACTGAAGGCTTGTTCCGCGCGGGCGAGGACTACCTGATGGCGCACAACGGCGATATGATGAAGCAGCACCTGAAAGCGCTGATTGAGGAGCCCGGAATGGCCCGTGATATTGCCGGCAGCGGTTGCCGGCGTATCCTGGCAGGGCATACTTGTGCGCATCGTGTGGATGAACTGATGAAGATCCGCGAGGAGATCGCGCCTGTGGGACAACCACCGCTGGCGGCATTGGAAGCTTGAACATGCAGATTGCGTTTTTTGGATCGAGCTTGGTTTCCGCGTATTGGAACGGAGCCGCGACATATTATCGTGGAATCCTGAAAGCGCTGCAGGCGCTGGGGCATTCCATCACCTTTTACGAGCCCGACGCCTACGATCGCCAGAAGCACCGCGACATCGAAGATCCGCCGTGGGCGAAAGTAAGCGTCTATTCGGCGGAGGGCTTCGAAGGCGTCTACCAGGTGCTGGAAGAAGCCGAGGCGGCGGACCTGATCGTGAAGGCGAGCGGCGTCGGTGTGCTCGACGAGTTCCTGGAAAAATCGGTGCTCGAAATCAAACGTCCGGGGGCTGTGGCGATTTTCTGGGACGTGGATGCTCCGGCCACGCTCGATCGTGTGCAGCAGGATCCGGGAGATCCGCTGACCGATTTGATACCACGATACGATTTCATCCTGACCTATGGCGGCGGTCAACCGGTCACCAGCGCCTATAAGCGCCTGGGCGCGCAGGAATGCGTTCCTATCTACAACGCCCTGGATCCTGCAACGCACTTCCCCTCTCCGCCCGATGCTCGGTTTGAGGCGGATCTGTCGTTTCTGGGTAATCGTCTGCCCGACCGCGAGGTGCGCGTCGAGGAGTTTCTGTTCCGGGCCGCTGAGCGCATGCCGGACTCTCGCTTTCTGCTGGGCGGAAATGGTTGGGAGGGCAAGAACATGCCGGCCAACATCAGGAATGTTGGTCATGTATACACGGCCGATCATAATGCGTTTAATTGCTCCGCGCGGGCGGTCCTGAACATAAATCGTGAAAGCATGGCGCGCTACGGGTACTCGCCGGCGACGCGTATTTTCGAGGCGGCGGGCGCGGCAACCTGTGTTATTACTGACCCCTGGAAGGGCGTCGAGCTTTTCCTTGAGCCGGGCAAAGAGATTCTTGTCGCCCAGAATGGCGCACAGGTGGCCGAGTTGCTCGGATCCCTGACCAATCAACGAGCTCGGGAGATTGGCTGGAAAGCTCAGGCTCGAGTTTTGGCGCAGCATACCTACGCGCACCGCGCGCGGCAAGTGGACGCGCTACTCGGCGGCGTGACCCCGGTCAACAGGGGCCGGCGGACCACATCGCATACCGCGGAGGCCACGCGGTAATGCCGCAATTGCGGTTCGTGATTTTTGGCCTTTCGATCACTTCTTCCTGGGGCAATGGGCACGCAACCACATATCGTGGGTTAGTACGCGAGTTAGCCGCGCGCGGCCACGACGTGCTTTTTCTGGAGCGCGATGTGCCCTGGTATTCGAGCAATCGGGATCTGCCGAAACCGCCGTACGGGAAGACCTTCCTGTACGAGAGTCTGGAGGAAGCGAAAGACCGTTTTTCGCGCCACGTCCGTCAGGCCGATGTCGTCATCGTCGGGTCGTATGTGCCTGAGGGAGTAGCGATCGGCGAGTGGGTAGTATCGCATACCAGCGGCATCGCCGCCTTCTATGACATCGATACGCCAGTCACCATGGCCAAGCTGGAACGAGGTGACGAGGAATACCTTTCCGCCGCGCTTGTATCGCAATACGATCTTTACCTGTCCTTCACCGGCGGACCGATTCTGCGCAGGATCGAGCGCCGCTTCCGCTCCCCTCGGGCTCGTGTCCTGTATTGCTCGGTGGACCCGGACGTGTACCGGCCGGAAGAGCAGGCCTGCAAATGGGACCTGGGATACCTCGGTACTTACGGCGAAGACCGGCAACCTACTCTCGACGCCTTACTTTGCGAGCCTGCAAGGCGTTGGAAAGTAGGCCGATTCATCGTCGCGGGTCCGATGTACCCGAAGACCATCCATTGGCCGGCCAATGTGGAGCGTATCGACCACCTGGCTCCCAGTTTTCATCGCGCGTTCTACAATTCACAGCGCTTCACGTTGAACGTTACTCGCGCCGACATGGTGCGTGAGGGATATTCGCCCAGCGTGCGGCTGTTTGAAGCCGCGTCTTGCGGCGTGCCGGTGATTAGTGACTGGTGGCCGGGGCTCGATAAGCTATTCAAGCCGGGACGGGAGATCCTGATCGCTCGATCTCCCGATGAGAGCCTTCGGTTTGTGCGCGACAACTCCGGCGAGGAGCGCCGGCGCATAGGAGAGCGTGCCCGCGCACGGGTGCTTTCGGCCCACACCGCCTCCCACCGCGCGGCGGAACTGGAGAAGTACGTCATGGAAGCGATAACGGTGAGATCCGTCTCGCGCCCACGTCTCAATCTTTCGACTGTCAGCGTCCAGTAGGTGATGCCAGATAAAAAAGAGACCCTGCCTCCACAGCAGCAGGGCACACAGCCGGGCGTTGAAGCCGAGATGACGCCGCGGCCGCGGGTACACAAGCAGTCGCACCAAGGGACAGGAAAGCTCCGCGACAAAGTCGCCATCATCACCGGCGGAGATAGTGGGATCGGACGGGCCGTTGCGGTCGCGTTCGCCGAAGAGGGTGCCGACTGCGTCGTTTCCTACCTCAACGAACATGACGATGCGAAGGAGACGCAGCGTTTGGTTGAGGAGAAGGGCCGAAAGTGCCTGTTGATTCCGGGGGATATTGGCGACGCGAAGTTCTGCGAACAGATCGTGCAGCGCAGCATAGATGACTTCCGGCGTATCGACATCCTGGTCAACAACGCAGCCGAACAACATGATCAGCAGGAGTTTGAGAACGTCACGCCGGAGCAGGTGGAACGGACTTTCCGTACGAACATCTTTGCGATGTTCTATCTGACGCGCGCGGCGCTGCGCCACATGAAAGAGGGCAGCGCGATCGTGAACACGACGTCGGTCACCGCCTACCGGGGCAGTGAACACCTGATCGATTACGCGTCGACTAAGGCAGCGATTGTGGGGTTCACGCGATCGCTTGCGAAAAATCTCGCTCCCAAGCGCAAGATACGTGTAAATGCGGTGGCGCCAGGACCCATCTGGACACCGCTCATACCCGCGACGTTCCCGCCCGAGAAGGTGAAATCTTTCGGCGCGGATACACCGATTGGCCGCCCGGGTCAGCCGGAAGAAGTCTCGACCTGTTACGTGTTCCTGGCGTCGGATGATGCTTCGTATATGACGGGCCAAGTGCTGCACCCTAACGGGGGCGAAGTGGTCAATGGTTGAGGGCCTTCAAATAGCCGATGACGGCAGCCCGCTCTGCCGGATTCGGCACGCTGAAGCCCATCTCGTTGCCCGGCACGAATTTCTCCGGGTCCACAAGCCATTGGTCGAGCGAATCGGCGTCCCAGACAATCCCGGATGCCTTCAGCGCATCGGAATACTGAAATGAAGCGATGCTCCCGGCTTTGCGGCCGAAGACGCCGCGAAGATGTGGTCCCTGCCTCTCGTTGTCTACGGCGTGACATCCCGAACAACGCTTCAGGAACACTTGCTTGCCAGCGTCAGACGAGTCTGTGGCGGTGAGTGTCAAGAGGCCATGGAATAATAGGCCCATTCCGATGAATGCAATTCGGTAGCCCATAGATTCTCAACCTTCCAGCGGGGAATCGACGAGTGCGAGTGACTGCTGCCTCACGACATACCGCACGTTCGTGATGCCCAACGCAGTCCGCAATCGTTCGCCGGGTAACTTCATCGGACCGGGAGCTGGCGCTGATCCCGGAGCGGGTTGCGGGAAAGCGGTGGACATCGCCGTATGGAATGTCACGTTGCCTTCCACTTTCTGCATGGTCTGATGGATGTGCCCATTAAGAACCGTAACGGACGCAAAGCGCTTGAGGTGACTCATCGCCTGCTCGCTATCTTGTGTGCCCCAGCCCCACTCCGCGGAAACCGTCCATAGCGGAACGTGCGCAAACACCACGACGGGGGTGCTGCTCGAACGGCCCTTCAAGTCCGCCTCGAGCCACCTCAGTTGGTCTGCGCCAAGCTTACCCAGACCTTCAATAGCGGCGGCATTCACCAAGCCCACAAAGTGTATGCCGCCCCGGTCGAAGCTGTACCAGCCTTGGCCCTTGGTGTTCTTCCCATGACGCTCGAGATATTGTTTGCCGTCGTCAGCGGCGATGTCGTGCTCGCCTGGAACATAAAACACTTGCTTTGGGCGGGCACTCATAACGATGTGCTCCAAAGTGTCAAACTCCGCGGGCTTCGCAAGGTGGGTTAGGTCCCCGGTGTGAATGATGAACTCGGGAGCCTGGGGCAGGGCATTGATTTTTTCAATGGCGGCCTGAAGGGTGCCATTGACGTCGGGATTCGCCGGTTTCGAAAAACCGATGTGGCTGTCACTGATCTGGACGAAGCTCCAGTCCGTACGCGATGGCGCTTGCTGGCCTAATGCGCGCGAACTCAGGAGTCCGCCACTGACGCTCCAAATCATCCCGGTGCCGGCCCAGGCCATGCATTCTAGAGAAGCCGCGACGATCGATTCCATCAGCGGCGGGGTCATAAAAAATTAGTTTTGACAAGTTTTCCTCTTTTCGAATACTTCTCACTGCATCCATCCGGACCGCGCGGACGCAAAGATTATTCCGGAATTTTGGCCGGAGCACTGAAGTAATTAGAGGCGTGTCCACTTTGATGAAGCATGTGAACAAACTTCTGCTTTCCGCGGCGCCGGTGCTGATCGTTTCATCTCTGGCCCATCCATTCGGCAGAGTGAAGTCGCGGGCGGGCAATCGCTCTATATTGGTGGGCGGGTTTGTGACGCCCCAGGTGAAGCACGTGCTGGAGAGGTCGTGCCAGAACTGTCACTCGGAGAAGACCGACTGGCCTTGGTACAGTTACGTCCCTCCCCTTTCGTGGATGATCGAGGGAGATGTTCCACGAGCGCGCAATCACCTGAATCTGTCCCGTTGGGACGATTACACAACAGACGAACGCGCGATGTTGCTTTCGCGAATCGCTGTGATGGTGCGGAACCGTGCGATGCCGCTGCCGCAGTATTTGCTCTTACACGCGGAGGCGAAGCTTTCGGACATGGAAGTGAAATTAGTCGATAGCTGGGCGCACGGTGAACGCAAACGGCTGAAATCGATTGTTTCCGCCCGCGACATTCTGTTCCCAAGCGCGATGGCTGCAATGGATCCCAAATAAAACGTGAGTTTCTGGGAATAACTTGTGGGATTCTTCGGTACTGCAGAAACGAGGAGAGTGAACATGTGTGCACGCACGCTAGTCATTGCCGGGCTTTTCTGCGGGTTTCTGGCTCTCGCGCAGGTGGAACCCAAAGCTGTAACATGGCAGACCTGGATTATCCCTTCAACCAATCAACTCCGACTCGCTGCACCGCCCTCGGCTGCGGCGACCAGCACTGAAATTCAGACCATCAAGACATTGATGGCGGAGGCCAACGACACCATACGAGCTCAGGTCGGCTACTGGGACGCAGGCTCGCCGGGTTACCGGTGGGAGCAGACCACCGCCAGGCTTATGCTGGCTCAGAACGTCGCCACGCCTCTGTTCACGCGGGGTATGGCGCTGGTCAGTGTCGCGATTTACGATGCCATGATCGCGGCTTGGGACAGCAAGTATCTATACAACCGTTCTAGACCGAGTGTCGCGGACAGTAGCATTCAAACTATGGTGCCTGTCCCCAGCAGTCCCGCCTATCCGTCCGAGCACGCCGTTGCCGCGGGCGCCGCGTCAGTGGTACTGGCGTACCTCTTCCCGTCCATAGGGACCGGCTTCGACGACCTGGCTGAGGAGTGCGCGCGATCGCGCGTTTTTTCGGGAACGCAGTATCCCAGCGACGTTGACGCCGGTCTTCAACTGGGACGCACGGTGGGCAGGATGGTGGTCGCTTATGCCCAGAGCGACGGGTCGAGCGCGGCTTTTGGCGGCTCCTTTCCGGCAACCCCTGGAAAATGGAGCGGCACAAACCCCACCACTCCGCTGGCTGGCCAGTGGCAGCCGTGGGTCCTGACTTCCGGGAGCCAGTTTCGATTCCCCACGCCTCCAGCCGTTGATTCTGCGGAATTCCTAGGAGAGCTAGCGGCTGTAAAGAACTTCGCGAGAAGTAATACCTCCAATCATTTGGCCTGGCTGTGGCAGCCTGCATTCGTCACGCCGTGGCTCGACACCGTGCATCAGGAAATATTCGAGAATCATCTGGACATGAACCCGCCCAGGGCGGCACGGGTATATGCTTTGGAAGCGATCGCGCAACACGACGCAACGATTGCCTGCTGGGACTCGAAGTTCACGTATCTCGAGCCGCGGCCCAGTATGGCGGATCCGACGATCGTACCGCTGTTCGCCAATCCCGCGAATCCTAGCTATCCGTCTGCGCACGCATGCGGGTCAGGCGCCGCGGCCACCGTACTGGCCTATCTGTTTCCGAACGACGCGGACGCTTTCAGTAATCAGGCCGTCGACGGCGGCACATCCACCTTCGATGCGGGTATACACACGACGTTCGACGTGAGTCAGGGCTTATTGATGGGAAATATGGTTGCGCAACAGGTTGTCGCTCGCGCGAAGACCGACGGCGCACAATAGCGATTCAAATCGACTTACAACGAGGAGAAGAGCATGTCACGAAATTTCTTTCTGGCAACAATTTCTGCCCTGGCACTCACATCGTGGCTCAACGCGGCCAACCGGTTTGCGCAGCACAATCTTGTATCGGACCTTCCGGGCACTGCTGATCACATCGATGCAGAGCTGGTCAATCCGTGGGGTCTCGTGGCCTCACCGACCAGTCCCTTCTGGATTTCCGACAATGGCTCCGGGCTCTCCACCCTATACGACGGGAGCGGAGCGCCGATCGCATTGCAAGTCGCATTACCCGCACCCGGTGACAAGCCGGGCGGAGCAGCCACGGGGATCGTCTTCAACGGAACCTCGTTCTTCAATATTGCACCCGGGAGGCCGGCGACGTTCCTGTTTGCCACCGAGGATGGAACAATTGTCGGATGGAACGCGCAAGTGGACCCTTCACACGGCGTCATCCTGGTGGACCGGTCAGCAAACGGAGCTGTGTACCAAGGACTGGCCATGGCTACTCGCTCAGAAGGTCCTCTGCTTTATGCTGCAAATTTTCGCGCGGGACAGTGGAAGTCTTCGACGGAAATCTGAGTCCCGTGAATCTGGGACGAGCACTTCAGGATAGCGGGATTCCGGCAGGCTTCGCTCCGTTCAATATTCAAAACCTCGGCGGCACGCTGTACGTGGCATACGCCAGACAGAACGCAGATAAGCACGACGATGTGGTGGGGCACGGCAACGGGTTCATCGACGCTTTCGATCTGAACGGGCTGCTGCTGCAGCGGGTCGCCTCGGGCGGTGAATTGAATTCTCCCTGGGGGCTGGCCATAGCGCCAAAAGGCTTCGGCGACTTTGGAGGGGCACTACTGGTGGGTAACTTCGGCAGTGGGGCGATCAACGCCTTCGACCTGTCGACCGGCAATCTACTCGGACAATTGCAGGATTCGCAAGGTAAGCTGATTCAGATCCCCGGGCTGTGGGGATTGAGCTTCGGCAACGGTTCCGGGAGCGGAGATACAAATACACTGTATTTCGCTGCCGGAATCTCAGGACCGCAGGATGGGGTGGAGTCTCACGGCCTGTTCGGGTCCATTCAATCTGCGCCGCTGGTCGTGGGCAATGGCGTCTTCAACGCTGCGAGCTATGAGGCAGCGATTGCACCTGGTGGATTCGCGACGATACAGGGCGTTAATCTCTCCACCACGACACGCACCTGGTCTTCGGCGGATCTGATCGACGGGAAGCTGCCTGTGCAACTGGACGGCGTGTCCGTGACGGTGGATGGGAAGCCGGCTTACGTGTACTTTGTGAGCCCGAAGCAGATTAACATTATCGTGCCGGCTGACTCAAGGCAGGGCAACGTACCCGTCGTGGTCTCCAACGCTGGATTAGCAGGTGCGGCGGCAAGCGCTCAGCTTCAGCCGGCGGCTCCGGGATTCTTCCTGATCAAGAACGGGAAGTACGCTGCGGCGGCGCACGGCGACGGCGCGCTCTTGGCCCCGGCGGACATGCTGCCCGGTGTGGCCAGGCCGGCGGCGCCTGGCGAAATCATTACACTGTATGGCACGGGATTTGGGCCGACTACTCCGGCGGTGGATGGCCGGCTGCCGGCAGCTCCGGCGCCGCTCATTACGACTCCGGCTGTTAGTATCGGCGGAATGGTTGCGCAGGTGACTTTTGCGGGCCTCACATCTCCGGGTCTGTACCAGGTGAACGTTCAGGTCCCCCCTGGTGTGAGCGGTGGCGACCTGGCTATAGTCGCCCAGGTCGGGGCCGTGGAGTCTCAGGCTAATGTATTTGTCCGTGTCCAGGTGGAGTAGTCAAGGGGGAACCGTTGATGTTGCCACCCCTCCTGAGAGCACCCTTGGGAACGTCATGATGGAATCCGAGAAACTCGCGCGTTTCGAGCGTCTCATGCTTCCACACCTGGATGCCGCCCATAACCTGGCGCGCTGGCTTTTGCGAAGCCCGTCCGAATCCGAAGATGCCGTACAGGAAGCTTACCTCAGAGCTTTTCGGTTCTTCGACGGATTCGATGGCGGCGACGGGCGCGCGTGGATGCTGGCCATCGTGAGGAATGTCTGCCGATCCTCGATGCAAACGCGCGGAGCAGAGACTTGGGACGAATTTGACGAGCAAAGACATGGGTCTGAATATACGGAGCAAGGGCCTGAGGATTCAATGCTCCGGCAGGCTCGAATCGACTCCGTCCGGCAGTGCATCGCGGCTCTCCCCCATGAATATAGAGTGGTGGTGGTTATGCGGGAGTTAGAGCAGATGTCCTATAAGGAGGTTGGCGCCGCGATCACAGCGCCGCTCGGAACCGTAATGTCGCGGCTCGCCCGAGCTCGCGCGCGATTACAGCAGTGCCTCTCAGTTCGCGTACGCGGGGCGCGCATATGATCTGTCATTCTGCACGAGAACTGATTCAGCCGCTGGTGGATGACGAACTGGATGCAGGGCCGCGGGCCGAAGTCGAGGATCATCTGCGGAGCTGCGTGGAGTGCGCGGAACTGTATCATGGTCTCACCGAATTGCGGACAACGATCCGCCAGGGAGCGCCGTATTACAGCGCGCCGGATCACTTGGCTGAGCGGATTCGAGCGGCGCTGCGGGCGGTGCATCATCAGTCGAAGCGCCGAACTCTTCCCTGGGCCTGGATTTCTGGGGCTGCCGCTGCCGGACTCGCCGCTGGACTCGCAGCCGGTTTGCTGCTGACTCTGCCGTTTGCCGGCTCGAAAACGCGTGAGCCGTTGCTTGAGAGGGAAGTGGTTTCGAACCACGTACGATCGTTGATGGCGAGCCATGTTGTGGATGTGCCCTCGTCGGACCAGCACACCGTGAAGCCTTGGTTCACAGGCAAACTCGACTTCGCGCCGCGTGTGGTCGATTTGAAGCAGGACGGCTTCGAGCTGAAAGGCGGACGGCTGGATTACCTGCAGGGACGGACAGTGGCCGCGATTGTGTTTGAGCGGCGGAAGCATGTGATCAACTTGTTTGTCTGGCCCCGGTTCGGGGCTGCGGAGTCCGCCCCGGCGGCGTCTTCAATGAATGGTTTCAATGCTGTTCAATGGACTACCGGCGGTATGACTTATTTCGCGATTTCCGATTTGAATGCCAGGGAGCTCGGCGACTTTGCACGTCTTTACCGGCAAGATCGTTGACCGGGAAGGTAATAGTCTGGTTCACTCCGACAGCGGGATGCGGTACAAATTTCGTTGAACGGTTTCGCGCAAAAAGGCGTAAGTCTGCGGTGTGGGTCCCGGAGCGAAGGTACTGGTAGGTTCGGATTCGGGCAAGTGGGCGGGACCGGCGTCCGATTCAGCATGCCCTCGAAGCCAGTTGCCGCCGTGTTATCGCGCAGTGGCAGAGTATAAGGGCGATTCCGAGAGCTGCGCCAGGACCGGTAATCAGCTGATCCGTCAAGGTTGTGGCTTCCGGGGACGCCCGCTGCCGTGCCATGAGCTTGGCCAGTCGAAGTCGAGAATCTTCGTATGACCGGGCCGCCGTGACGATATGTTCGCGGGTTTGATGTCCCGATGTACGATGCACTTCGAGTGTGCGGCATCCAACGCGTCAGCGACTGAATGCTCAGTGTAAACAGTTCTTCCTCTTCAGAGACTTCCCGGCCGTGTACTGGCGCAAGGTTGGGCACTCCAGCACTTCCGATCATGAAAGCTAGCGCATTTGTCTCAACAGCGCTTTCACCGCATCAACGCAGAGCGCCGCGGCGTGGCGCGACTCGGACGGGAGGCCACCTACCGCCTGCTCCACGGCTGCCGCATCGATGCTGCCGAGTTCCTCGCGGTTCCTGTCCACCATCAATTCCGTTAAGGCCGAACCCGCGGCGATGGAGGCCGTGCACCCTCGGGTCTTGAACTTTACCTCGATCAGCCGGTGTGCTTCGATGCGGGCGCTGAGTCGCAGAATGTCGCCGCAAACTGGATTCGACACCTCCACGGTCAGAGCCGGCGGCCGGATTTCACCAACGTTGCGGGGATTTTGAAAGTGATCGAGCAGGCGTTCGCTGAACATGAAGGCGAGTGCGGTTATGTATCATTGTAAAGCGGCGATGACGACAAGATCGACACGGATGGTGGTAGCAGCCGTCATCGAACGCAACGGGCAAGTTCTGATCGGACAGCGGCGGGCTAACGATCGCCACGCTCTGAAATGGGAATTTCCTGGCGGCAAAGTCGAGCAGCACGAACATCCCAAGGACGCTCTTCGGCGGGAGTTACAGGAAGAGTTGGGAATCGACGCCGAGATTGGTCCGGAGATCGTTCGATACGAGTTCCAGTATCCGAAACGTTCGCCTATTCTTTTAATTTTCCATCGCGTCATCACTTTTCGCGGTGACGTATGCAATGCTGCATTCGAGCAGATCAAGTGGGAACTCCGGGAACGCTTACCCGAGTACGACTTTTTGGACGGAGACTACGACTTCGTCCGGCGGCTGTCCCGGCGGCAGCTGTGATGGTCCCTTGAAGGATTGACAGAGGCCATTCGCACCAGCTACGGCGTTCTGCAGGCGGGCATGAAAAAATGCCACGCTCCTGGATCTCATACGTCTAGTTCTCTCCGTTCACGAGCAGGGTCGCAGCTTCCGAAGCGGGGGCCGTCGACGTGCCCCATACGGCGCTGGTGCCCCACACCGCACTGAAACCCGTAGTGGAGCTGGTTCCCCAAACTGCGGAAGTGCCCCACACAGCCGAGCTTCCGGTCAGGAACACCGTCGTACCCCATACCGCGGAAGTCCCCCACACCGCGGAAGCTGCCGTAGTGCCCCAAACTGCGGACGTATCCGACACCAGGTACACTTTTCCGTCCGCGGCGTTCAGCGACGCTATCGGCGAGAGGGCCGTATTGCCGGCCGGGAGGACGTCGGTGTTGTTGAGCGCCGCCCAAACATCGAGGTATCCCGCGCCGATGGTAAACACATCGTACTGGCTCGTGTACGTCAGCTTCGTGGAGGGGTCGGTAGCCACGCTCGAGGCTGGAAAGTTCTTGGTCGCGGTCTTCATCAGGCGTGCTTTCACCTGGTCCGGCGTCAACGTCGGATCTTTCTGCAGCATCAATGCGGCGGCTCCGCTTACCACGGGTGTAGCCATGCTTGTGCCGCTCAGCGTGAGATAGGCCCCCGCGCGGTTGGCGGGGTATTGCTTGTATAAATTGCTTCCGAAGGCGTAAGAGACGGTGCGATTGCCGGGCGCGACAATGTCCGGCTTAACCACGTGATTGATCAACGTCGGCCCCTTGGAGCTGTAGCTGGCAATCAGGTCATCGCCGCGGCCGGCCGTTCCCATCGTCTTCATCGCGCCGACCGTGATCACGTAGGGATCGTTGCCGGGCGCGGCGATGGTGCTGTAGCCGTTGGTTCCCTGCGTATTGTTCCGGCCTTCATTGCCCGCGGCCACCACCACTACGATGCCCGCCTTCCAAGCCTGCTCGACGGCCTGGCACAACGGATCTTGGGTGTAACTCTCGTATACGGGACGGCCCAGCGAGAGATTCATCACCCGGATGTTATAAGTGTTCTTGAGTTGAATGGCGCGCTGGATTCCCGCGATCACCGCACTGTCTGTCCCGTTGCCGGAGCCATCCAGCACCTTGAGGCTGATAATGTTTGCGCCGGGGGCCACGCCGTAATACAGCGAAGAAGAAGCAGCGCCGTTGCCAGCCAGGATTCCCCCTACGTGTGTACCGTGTCCGTAGGCATCTGTGGCGTTGGTGAGGAAGCTTTCGCTATGCACCACCCGGCTATGTCCCGCTGCGTCCTGAAGGTCGGCAGCGGTAGGGAGGACAGTGCTATCGAGGACAGCGACACCGATTCCAGTTCCAGTCCAGCCATACTTCCGCGCAATGTCTCCGCCCACCGCCGGGGTCGAATAGCTGAGCGCAGCGCTGATCTGCCGATCCGTCGAGATGTACTTGATATTTGGATCGCGCGCGAGTTCTGTCAGTTTGCCGGCCGGCACGGAATATAGCCCGCCATTTACCACATGCAATGTTGCCTTATGCTTGCCGCCACTATTGAGCATCTTCTGGTGATCTGCCTGGGTGGGCGGCTGTTTGAACTGCACAATGACATCAACCGTGATGGCTGGGTCGACGCCATCCAGATCGGGCGAGATTTTGGAATGCTTGCCCTGAGCCAGTCCGGCCGCGAAGGTCAGAATTGCAATTGCGAGATGAAAGCGTTTGTTCATTACCACGTCTCTTTCAGATCAGCTCTAGATTGATCCGCGTTCCTTTCCCTGAGCAACGCCGCGAAGCGCCCTGGTGCACTCGTCTGCCGAGAAGGTGAGCCATATTCGAATATTTCGGCCACGCGGCAGGGTGGAATCCATGATCTTCATAGAGCTGCTCGTGAATCTTACTAAGCAGGGCTATGGCCACCTCCTAAGTTATTGTGAATATGTGGGTTATGAGATGGATCCGTTTTCCCTGCGAGACACATTGGCATGCGCTGACTTAGCGCAAGGCGTTAGGCCATTTCGTTGGCGACGGGTTAATCCGCGATCTTGCCTGACTTCAGGGTTCACTATCCGACTGCGCGCAAACATCTTTTGGCACGCACAGCGGGTTTCGTGTACTGTCGATGCTACCAAGGCATTCACGGGGACATTTTGTCGCCGGCGTGGACACTCTGTCTCACAAGTCTCATGACGCAGCCGCTGCAATCGGCTTGAAAGATATGAATCGCCAAACGGCGAGCAGGGGGAGGACTTAACGTTGGTTGCTGCTCAAGGCGATGACCGACTCGCGCGCCACTAAGTTGTCAGTGGATGCAATTTCCAGACGAAGCTGGAGATCACCGGATGCCGGCGAGTAGAGGAGCCTGCCTATGCGCAAATCTTCCAGCGGAATGCCTATACTGCGTTGTGCACCGCCGTCCTTAAGGAAGAGAACCGCCCGTGTTGCGCGCCGGACAGGTTCGGAGTTGGGATTCCAACTGATGCGGAAGTATTCGCCAGAGGGAACGGCGCTGAGACCCAGCAGCTGTTTCGACTCGCCGTAATCAGTGTGAACTGCCATTGCCGACGCCCTGTCCCGGTCCTGGAAGCTTAGACCTGCCGTCAAGAGGCTGGCAAAAACAATGGCAAAAGTTCCGGCCGCGATCTTACCCTGAGTTCCCACCAGGCTCCGCAGAGCAGGTTCAGCCAAGGCCAACCATCGCGGGTTCATCTGGTCCATTGGACGCGAAACCGAACAGGAAGTCAAGCCTATGACCGCCTGTGAAAAATCCTTGAAAAGAAACTTTCATCCGCATGATAGATGCCCCCACCCGTGAGAGACTGAGCGCATGCTGACAAACCAGATCACCCGACGCGCAGCCTTCGCCGCCGGGGTAGCCGTTTTCGGTCAGACCCGCCCTGGTCGGGTTCGCTTTGGTGTGCGCACTCCCTTTCCGAAAACGATGAGCTTGCGTGACCGGGCGCGGCTCGTCAGGCAACTGGGCTACGACGGAATCGAACTCGGTCCCGAGTGGCTGAATCAGAACACGGATTCCATACGCCAGGAACTCGAAGGCACAGGAGTTGCTGTCAGCGCGATCGTTGGGTCTCTGAAACTGCTGGACGCCGATCCACAAAAACGGGCCGGGGCTGTGGAACTGGATCGTCTCCGGCTTGGGATGGCCAGGGAGCTCGGAGCTAATTGCCTCATTGAGGTTCCGATCTTCGGGCCTGCCCGGCCCATGATCCCGCGTGCGCTGGAGGATGAGTGGCTGGTGGCGGGATTGCAGCAACTCGCCGAGGACGTGAAGCGAACCGGCATCACCGTCCTACTCGAGCCACTGACCAGGAAAGAGACGCACTTCATGAACCTGCAGAGCGAGGGCGTGAATACAATCCATTCGGTGGGTGCCCCCGGTTTCAAACTGCTCAGCGACTTTTATCACATGCAATTGGAGGAGAAGGATATCGGCGAGACGCTCGCCCGTGGCGGCAAGTACACCGGCTATGTGCACCTGGCTGACGGTGAGCAGCGGACCGAGCCGGGTTCGCTTCCATTCGACTATCGGCCGGGTTTCCGGGCGCTGAAGAAATGGGGTTATTCCGGCTGGCTTACTGTCGAGTCAAAAGCGACGGATGATCCCCAAGCGGCTCTGGCGCGAGCCCTGAAATATCTTCAGTCACAATGGCATGAGGCATAGCGCCGGCTTATCGCGCGCTGAGGCCAAGGTTGATTGGATGAGTCGGCGCTTTCGAGTATTGATCTCGCAGGCGCTGTATAGCCGCGTCCTTGCCTGCACCCGCGCGGTACGGGCGTCGTTCGATCATCGTCGTTTGCACGCCCTTATCCACCACATCGAAAGAAAAATCGGCGGCCCAGATTTCTCCCTTACCTTTCATCCGCACGCCGAAACTAATCCCGATCGCGTCGTCCGGCACCTGCGCCACCAATTCGCATTTCGTCCAGCCGTTGGAACTCGTCAGGGGCTTGCTCTTCGCGGTCAGGTCCAGCATTCCGTCCAGGATGTAATCGCCGTTCTGCATGTCCACGCGGAGCCAGAGCGCGCCGCCGTCCTCCACGTGGTCCGGCTTCAGCCACCCGGAGAAGCGTACCCGCTTTCCGCGATACGCATCCGCGCGGATACTCTGACGTGCTGAATAGTCCTGAGCACTTGACGTGATGGACTTCAGCCAGATGCTGGGATGTCCCCCGTGCGCTGTCTTCAGGTCGATGGACGCCTTGTAGTCGGCTGATTCAGGACTGGTCCACCCCGCGGCGAACTGACGGTCTTGTGCCGCTGCAAGAGAAATCGCGAGTAAGGACATCAGCAAGCGTGGGTTCATTTGATTTTTTCCGGTTCGTATACCTTCAGTATCTCCGCCATAATCGAAACGTGGGATTCGCGCTATGGGTGGGACCTGAGCTCGCTTGGGCGGCGGGCACGTATGAGTATCGGGCGATGGGCGTGGCCGTTGTCTCCAACACCGATCTGTTTCGCGCGGGCGATTTCAGCCGCGATCGCCGTTCTCCTGCGCCATCCTCTCCGTTCTTTGTGGGCCGGTTCGCTTCTATCGGTCAGGTGAACGCCTTCCTGATGAAGAGGCGTCGGCGTCTACTCACCGCGAAGTTCGGTGCAAGAAGCTCTTCAGGTCGGCATCGTTGATGCGCGGCTCGCCCGGCGCGACGTTGCTCAGTTTGCCCACTTTCATCCAACCCTCTAACTGATCCACCAGCGTGAACAGGTGATCGAAGGAATCCACGACGAACAGGAGGGGCTGGTAGTGGTCGATCTCGAATCCCTGGTTGATGACCCATTCCATCTGCACGGGATAGCGCTGCACGTCAGGGGCATCAATGGCGTGAGCAATTTCGCCGTATGAACTAAGCAGACCGCTGCCGTACGCTTTGAGCCCGTTGCGCGAGCGCATGAGACCGAATTCCACGGTGAACCAGAAGAAGCGGGCCATTGCCGTGATCACGCTGTTCAGATAATGGACACGCGTTTCCTCGTCTCGAATGGCGGAGGCCATATCCGCAGCGGTGTGTGCACATTCGCCGAAACGGACCAAAGTGTCGGCGAACGCCCGATCGGTGTGCATGGGGACGTGCCCGGCGATGTCGTGAAAAATGTCGGGCTCCGGCAGATAATCCAGGCGGTCGCACCGGCGGATCGTGACCGTCGTCGGAAATTCGCGATTACGGAGCGAGTCGAAAAACAGGAACGCCGGCACGTAGCCGCTTACCGCTTTGGCTTGAAATCCGGTGAGCGGAGATAGAAACCGGTTTACTTCATCCAGCCGCGGCACGCGCTCCGGATTGAGACACAGCGAGCCTATCCCCCGCAGAAAGTGTTCGTTCGCATAGCGTTCCCAGCGGGGCTGCAAACGCGAGTAGAGCCTTCTCCAAGCTTCATGATTCTCGCCGGAATAAAGATCGTACGGCTGTTGGATGTACAGTTCGCATTCGCGCCGGGCAGCCTCTATGAACGGCGCCTCGTTGGTAGTCAACCCGGAGTCAACGCTGGCCGGCACCATACACCTCCTGCCTGATTGTTAGACTACCGCACGCTCAGCAAAGTTGCACCACATCGACGTGGTGTGTATCAGACACGTCCGGCATGGCTCTATCCTGGAGAAAGGAGACGGCTTATGTATCCCCTGAAAAAGGGTAAGACCGCATCGCAGGCCCACGTCGGCCTTCCGCAGGGAACCTTCGAAGAGGAGCACGGCCGCAAGGGCTTCTACGGCAAGAGCGCTCATCTGTATCACGCGCATCCACCTACCGGTTGGATCCGTTTCGAAGGCAAGCTACGGCCCCACTGTTTCGACTTGAATAGACTGAGGCCGACGGATATGACCGACGCGGCCGGTGAGCCCTCGGCCTTTCTGGGCAACGATGATGTCCGGCTGTACGTGTCACGCCGGTCGCAGCCAATGCCGTTTTATTTCCGCAATGCTGACGGCGACGAGTTGTATTTCGTCCACCGCGGGAACGGTACAATCGAGACGGATTTCGGCCCGCTTCGATTTGAAAAGGGCGATTACATCGTGATTCCACGAGCAGTCACGTATCGAGTCGTGCCGGAGACGCAGGATAACTTTTTCCTGATCATTCAGTCCAAGGCGGAGTTTGATCAACCCGAGAAGGGTCTTATCGGGCAGCACGCGCTTTACGATCCGGCGGTGATCGAAACGCCGGAGCCAAAGCCGAACCTGGACGACAACACGGAATGGGAAGTGCGGATTAAGGTGGAGGACGAGTATTCCAAGGTATTTTATCCGTGGAACCCGATCGACGTCGTCGGATGGAAAGGCGACCTCACTGTGTGGAAGCTGAACATGCGCGACATTCGCCCGATCACAAGCCACCGGGCGCATCTGCCGCCCAGCGCACACACTACATTTCTCACGCAGGGCGCCGTTGTCTGTAGCTTCTTGCCGCGGCCGCTGGAGCAGGATGCGGATGCTTTGAAGGTTCCTTTCTTTCATCGCAACACGGATTTTGACGAGTTCCTCTTTTACCACGACGGCGATTTTTTCAGCCGAGATAACATCAAAGCCGGGATGGCGACACTGCATCCGCGCGGTATCCATCACGGTCCGCATCCGAAGGCTCTGGCTAACCAGGGTAAAAAGAAGGAAACGGACGAAAGCGCTGTTATGCTGGATGGACTCAATCCGATTCACGTGCTGCCCGCGGGCGAGCAGGTAGAATGGCAGGAGTATTGGGCCAGTTGGATAGCCAAGCCATAGGTAAAAATGGAAAACGAAAAATCGGATCGGCGGACATTTCTCAAGGGGGCGGCGGCCATCGGTTTCCCAGCCATTCTCTCGGCGCAGACCGTCACCAACGCGATCAAGGTAGCGCTAATCGGCTGCGGCGGGCGAGGCACAGGAGCGGCCTCACAGGCCCTGCGCGCGGACGATTACAGCGAACTGACGGCTGTGGCGGATGTCGACCAGGCGCAGATCGATGGCTCGCTGCAACGGCTGAGGAAGATGGATCGAATCGCGAATCGCGTGAAGGTGGTGGCGGCGAACCAGTTTCTCGGATTGGATGCGTTCCGCAAGGTCATCGACAGCGGCGCGGATGTGATATTGCTGGCCACCCCGCCTGGATTCCGGCCCGTTCATCTTGCCGCATGCGTCGCGGCCAACAAGCACGTGTTCTGTGAGAAGCCGGTGGCTACCGATGCGCCGGGTATTCGCGCCGTTCTCAAGACGGCCGAAGATGCCAGACAGAAGAATCTCTCTCTGGTGGCCGGTTTCTGCTGGCGCTATAACCCGATGATCCAGGACACGTTCCAGCAAGTGCACGGTGGCGCGATTGGCCGCTTGATCTCCTACTATGCAACGTATTACACCGGCCCGGTGAAACCCATGCCGCCTGCCGGCACGCGTCCGGCCGGGATGAGCGACATCGAGTGGCAGATCCGCAACTGGTACAACTTCGTGTGGACCTGTGGGGATTCGCTCGTAGAGCAGGCGGTGCACAGCGTAGACAAAGTCGCTTGGGCGATGAAGGACGAGCCGCCTGTGAGTTGCGTCGGAGTCGGCGGCCGCGATATCCCCAACGAAGGCGGCAACATCTACGATCATTTCGAAGTGAACTACCTGTATCCGAACGGCGTGCGGGCGTCGGTTGCGTGCCGCCAGATCGCGAATTGCTACAACGAGACGGCGGACTATATCCAAGGCTCGGATGGGACCTGCACCATCGGGCGCGGACCGGTCCCGCGGATTGAGGGTAAGACGAATTGGACCTGGAGCGGTCAGCCCTACGACATGTATCAGCGGGAACATGACGTGTTGTTCGCCGCCATCCGGAAAAACGAGCCGGTCAACGATGGGAAGCGAATGACCACCAGCACACTGCTCGCGATGATGGGCCGTATGGCCGCCTACACGGGAGAGCAGGTGACCTGGGATCAGGCGCTCAACTCGCAGGAGAAACTGGTGCCCGATAATCTTGACTGGAAGGGAACGCATGAAGTGCCGCCGCTGGCGCGTCCTGGCGTGACCAAGTTCTCATAGCACGCGATTCGCGTAGATCGCACCGCTCAAACCTTTGTAAGAGCGACCCGTCCAAGTTGCATTGCCGTACGGGCTATCATGTGAAGAACTGCTTGCAACTCTACATCTGAGGATTCGTGAATCGACTGACAGTTGGAATCATTTGGGCCCTTGTGCTGGCGGTTTCCGGGCATTCGCAGACCGTTCGTGGTTCGATCGGCGGCACGGTTTCCGATACCTCCGGCAAAGCGGTCGCGGGGGCGCGCGTCGACCTGGTCGAGGCGGATACGGGCAAGAAGCGCACCACGCGCAGCAACTCGGAGGGCGCATTCGTAGTTACGGCGTTGACGCCAGGACCGTACCGGATCGAGGTGGAGCGCGAGAACTTCCGGCGTCACGTGCAGACCATTGATCTCGCCGTCAATCAGGAAATACACGTTGACATCCCGCTGCTGCCTGGACAGCGCACGGAGCAGGTCTCCGTCTCAGGCAGGGCTCCGATGACGCGGACGGAATCGGCTGCCATCGGCGGCGTCATCGATACACGATCCATTCTTGGGCTGCCGCTGGATGGCCGCAACTTCTACGAGCTCAGTCTGCTGCTGCCGGGCGTGGTGCCTCCCGCTCCGGGTTCGGCAGGCTCCGCCCGCGGCGATTTTGCGATCAACGTGAACGGCGCTCGCGAGGATGCAAATAACTTTGTTCTGGACGGAGTCTACAACGGAGACCCCAAGCTGAACGGGTTCGCGGTGAATCCCCCGGTGGATGCGATCCGGGAATTCGAAGTCGCCACCAGCAGCTATGACGCGTCCTTCGGACGAAATTCCGGAGCGCAGGTGAACGTCATCACGAAGTCCGGCACCAACCAGGTGCATGGCACGGTCTACGAGTTCTTCCGCAATGCCGCGCTCGATGAACGCAACTACTTCGCCCCAGCCGGTCAGCCCGCGCCAAAGTATCAGCGCAATCAATATGGGGCATCACTGGGAGCGCCCATCGTAAAGCATCGCACTTTCATCTTCGGCGATTATCAAGGCCAGCGCCTCCGTGAGGGGATCACCACCATCACCAACGTACCCACGTTAGCCGAGCGCAACGGCGACTTCTCGCAAAGCCAAAACCCGCCGGCGAACCCGCTCACCGGGCAGCCCTTCCCTGGCAATCAACTTCCGAAGTTCTTCCAGAATCCGATTGGCGCAGCGATCGCAGCCTTGTACCCGCTGCCCAATCGCAACGTTCCAGGACAGGACTTTATCAGCTCGCCCGCGCGGCGCGACCGCGAAGAACAATTCGACCTGCGCCTCGATCAGATTGTCTCTGCCAAATCGGAGATCTCTGCGCGATACAGCTTCGCGGATCGCTCTCTGTACGATCCATTCTCCGGGCCGGGCTATTCGATGCTCCCCGGTTTCGGCGTAAACATCCCGCGCCGGGCGCAGAATGCGATGATCGGCAATACCCACGTCTTCACGCCATCATTTCTGAACGAAATCCGGGTAGGGTTCGATCGCGTAGCGCAGCGGGTGAACCAGGAAAACGTCAATCGCAATCTGAATGCTCAGGTCGGTCTGCCCGTCATCTCACAAAATCCACGAGACACGGGTCTGAGCTTTATCACCGTTCCGGGATACTCGCCGCTGGGAGATGAAGGTAACAACCCGCAGCGCGGCGTCTCCAATGACTACCAGATTCTCGATCAGGCGACATGGACCACCGGCCGTCATCTGGTCCGCTTCGGCTTCGATTTCCGGGTTCTGCAGCAGAACGCGTTTCGAGACGTCCAGTCGCGGGGGTTGATCAGTTTCAGCGGCCTGATCACCGGCAATCCCCTGTCTGAACTCTTGTTAGGCGCTCCCACCATCAGCGGGGTTGCGCGTCTCGATAACCCGCAGCACCTTCGCGGTAAAAGCTACAACGCCTTCGTTCAAGATACCTATCGCGTGCGTCCGGATCTGACGCTCACGCTGGGTCTCCGCTATGAATACAACACCCCGCCGGTGGACGCGCAGAATCGGGCCAACCTCTTTGATCCCGCCACGCATACTCTGGTGGCAGTAGGAACGAACGGCTTTCCGCGCGGCGGCTTCGATCCGGACCGCAAGGACTTCGCACCGCGTATCGGAATAGCGTGGTCGCCCGGCGGCAAGGGGCAGACCGTCATCCGCAGCGGCTATGGCCTCTATTACGATCAGTCCTCACTGGCGCCGAGTGAGGGCCTCTATTTCAGTCCGCCGTACTTCGACCTTCGGCTGTTTTTCCCCATCCAGGGGCTCTTCAATCTGACTTTGCAAGATCCCTTTCCGGCTAATTTTCCGCTCGGCGTTCCACTGTCGGCGACAGCTTTTCAGCGCAACCTCCAGACGCCTTACATGCAGCACTGGAACTTCAACATCCAGCGCCAGCTCGGGAGCAATCGTCTGGTGGAGATCGGTTACGTAGGCTCGAAAGGAACCCATTTATATGGCGCGCGCGACATTAATCAACCGCAGCCGTCGACCGCCGAGCGCTATCAGAGACCGCTGCCGCAATTCGAAGATGTGAATCTGTTGGAATCGCGCGGCAACTCGAATTACAACAGTCTGCAGGCTCGATTTGAGCAGCGTCTGCGGGCCGGATTGAGTGCGCTCGCCTCGTACACGTTTGCGAAGTCCATCGACGATGGCTCCAGCTTCTTCACCTCCGGGGGCGATCCGAATTTTCCGCAGAACAGCTATAACCTGCGAGCGGAGCGCGGCCGGTCGAACTTCGACGTTCGTCACCGCATGTCCATCAGCTATGCCTACGATCTCCCATTCAAGGGCAAGCTGCTGGGCGGCTGGCAGACATTCGGCATTCTGGCGTTTCAGACGGGCCGGCCGGTTACCGTCGCGCTGCTTCCTGATTTTGATAACAGCAACACCGGCCGGTCGAATCTTGGCTTCGGAGCGAACGATCGTCCTAACGTAATCCGCAATCCGAATCTCGACAATCGCACTCCGCAGCGATGGTTCGACACCGGCGCCTTCGTCATTCCGCCCCGGGGTAATTTCGGCAATGCCGGCCGCAACATCGTGGACGGACCTGGTTCTCAGACGGTGAGCGCGTCAATGATCAAGAACACGGCGCTTGCCGAACGAATCACGCTGCAGTTCCGCGCCGAGGTCTTCAATCTTCTGAACCATGCCAACTTCGGCTTGCCGGATAACTTCATCGGTTCGCCGACCTTTGGTCAGGTCGTGTCGGCTGATAACCCGCGGCGGATTCAACTCGGTCTGAAGTTATTGTTTTAGAACCTGGTAGCTGTTGATGATACCGGCGGGAATCTCAACAGGCTCGCGCAGTGACCACACGCTCGGGCCAGGGCGGTACTCTCGATCCAGAAAGAAAATCTTGCTCACCGCATCCACGCGGCACGATCCGGTGAGGGGCAATTTCTTATCTGCGTTCGGGACCACTAAGCACGTGAATCCCATCTCGCCCAAATCCTCCGGCCTCGAACCCGGCGGCAACTCGATCGTGGTCCGTATCCAACCTCCGCGATCCACCGCATAATCCGTGCGGCCCAAATTCGAGGATCGCCACACTCCGTCGTCCTTACGCCGGACCAACGTAACCACGCCCGCGTTTGCTACGCCGACTTTCGCTTCGATATACAGGTAATTGCGCGGATCGCTGATCTTCTGCCCATCCACGACGCCAAACGCACGTAGCTTATCTTCCCGTTCCAATTCCTTGGCCATCACTACGTACGTCGCCGGATCGTCGTCGATGACCTGCTCGCGCGAATGATGGCTCAGGTCTACCAGAACCGGGGCGATCTGATACCGCACCGCCGATGGAACCTCGGTGCCCACCATATTGTTGTCCGTCACCGGGATCAGGAGGGGATGCGCGCCCTCCAGCTTGCCCTGGTACTCAATGTCCTTGTGGTCACGGCCCTGAATGATAGCTCGCCCGGTCGTCATGTTGAGTCTGTAGACATACTCCACATCGTGGGTCCGGCCCCATCGCGCCATCAGCGCGCGCGTGGAGGTGCCTCCGTCCTCGTTCGAGAAAATTACGGTGTACTGCAGATACGCGGTTCCGTTCTCGTTCAGCTTCTCCGCGTATACCAGCATCGGCACGTCGGTGAACTTGCCGATGGTGTTCTTGCGGGCGTAGAGCACCGGAGAGCGCAGCATTACCGGATCGTCAATGCTTCCCCGCACCGATACACTCGCGACCTTGAGGGAGGTCCCCGGAGCCGAGTAGGTCCGATTTTGCTCAATTGTGATCCGATGCCGTCCGGGCTCTAGATGTCCCAGAAACACGGAATAGTTGCGTACCGCCTCGCCGGCGTACAGCATTATTTGAAACGCAGGCTGCTGATCCAGGCGGATATCGGCCATCGCCGCCTCGTGTCCTGGGCGTGCCCAGTCCGACCCCGGCGAGGACATGATGATGTTGCCGGCTGCATCACCGGCCCGCTCAATCTGGAATGGGTAGGTTTGTCCGTATGCCGCACCGGCCAACAGGGCTGTAAGGACGAGAGGTATGCGCATTATTGAAACTGGATACCGGCAATCACGAGTTGGGGGAGCTGGTGGTTCCAGCTCTCGGGCAGCACATCGAACGGCAGGCGGAAGCTCTTGGTCTCGTCCGGTTTCAGGCCGCCCATGCGCCTGCTGACGATGGGCACTCGTTCGCGCAAGACCAATTGTCCGTAGGTGTCGTAGAACACGCAGAAGATCTCCACCACTTCCAGGGCCCGGTTCCCCGCGTTGGTGATTTTGCCATCGATCTCCACCACCATCTGCTTCAGGTAACTTTCTTGAGCCTTGAGTTCCACCTCGCTCAATTTCAGATTCGCGATGTATTCCCTGGCTTCGGCCGAAAGCTGTAAGGACTGCGCGCTGCGGCTGGAGGTGTACTGAACGAACCAAAACACAACCGTTCCGATCAGCACCAAGGCGATGACCGTGAAAACGGTTCTACTGACCACTAATCATCATCTCCGAAACCAGGAGCGTGGGTGAGGCGAGCGACCCGCGGAATTCCAGGTCAGACCCGATTACGGCCAAGCCCATGAGCATCTGCTGCAGCGTGCTCGCGATGGTCACCTCCGAAACCGGGAACGACAGGGCGCCGTTCTCGATCCACATACCGACTGCCCCGCGTGAATAATCGCCGGTGACGGTGTTGACCCCGAACCCGATCAGCTCGGTCACATAAAGGCCCTTTCCAATGCCGCGGATAATTTCTTCCGCGCTCGACTGCCCGGGTTCGAGATAGAGGTTCCCGTGGCCGACGGAGGCAGCCCCGGTGAGGCCGCGCGATGCATTGCCGGTAGTCTTCATGCCGAGCCGTCGAGCCGTGTACGTATTCAGCAGATAGCTGGACAATATGCCGTTTTCAACCACCACCGTGCACCGGCTGGGTACGCCTTCATCGTCGCAGGGCGAACTGCCGAACAATCGCGGCATCGTGGCGTCGTCCACGATGGTGACATTCGAAGCTGCGATCTGCCGGCCGAGCTGGCCCGCGAGAAACGACGCCTTGCGATACACGGATGCGCCATTCACGGCATCGAACAAGTGACTGAGCAAGCTGCGCGCCGCGCGCGATTCGAAGACCACGGGGGCCTTCTGGGTCGGCACTTTCCGTGGCCCCAGCCGCCGCAGCACGCGCTCCGCTGCTTTGCGTCCCACATACTCCGGCGTTTCGAGCCGCGTGCTGCTCCTGGCGGCCGTGGTCCAGGAATCGCGCTCCATCCTGTCACCTTCGCGCGCCACCGGAACAGCCGCTAGAGCGCAACTGCTGGTGCGGTATGAATGGACGAATCCTCGCGAGTTCGCGAACACCCGCATGCCGGTGTAGGAATCGAACGAAGCCCCTTCGGAGTTGTTGATCCTCGGATCGACAGAAAGCGCAGCCGTTTCGGCGTCCCGTGCCAGGCGGATCTTTTCCGCGGTGCTGAGCGCCTCAACGTCGTCGAAATACAGTTCCAGATCGGTTTCCAGCCGCCCGAATTCCGAATGCTCCGGCAACCCTGCGTAAGGATCGTCGTTGGTGATATTCGCGATTTCCACGGCCCCCTGCACCATCGCGCGAATGCCGTCTCGCGTGAGATCGGACGTGTAGGCCGAGCCGGTTCGCTGGCCGGCGAGCACCCGTATACCCGTCGCTCGAGAACCGGCTTCCTTGAGATTCTCCACCTGCCCATGGCGCACGTTTACGGAGAACTCGTGACCTTGGACGAGGGAACACTCCGCGTCTGTAGCGCCGCCCTGAAGCGCCAGGCGCACAGCCTCGCAGGCGATTTCCTCCATGCGCGCGCGCTCCAGTTCGACAGCGTCCAACTGAGTGGTGGTGCTCACTGTGCGGTACCGCCGACGGTCATATGGTCGATCTTGATCGTCGGGATTCCAACGCCCACCGGCACGCTCTGGCCTTCCTTACCGCAGATGCCAATGCCTTCGTCGAGTTTCAAGTCGTTCCCCACCATGCTCACGTGCTTCAGCGATTCCGGCCCGTTGCCAATCAGCGTGGCGCCGCGAACCGGGCGCGTGATCTTGCCGTCCTCGATCAGATAACTTTCGGAAGCGGAGAACACGAAGTTACCGCTGGTGATATCCACCTGTCCGCCGCCGAACGTCGCGCAATACAGGCCGCGCTTCACCGACTTTACAATCTCTTCGGGATCGCTCTCGCCCGAGAGCATGAAGGTGTTGGTCATCCGCGGCATCGGGATGTGCTGATAGCTTTCCCGGCGTCCATTCCCAGTGGGACGCTCATGCAGCAGGCGGCTGGACAGCTTGTCCTGGAGATAACCGCACAGCACGCCGTTCTCAATCAGAACGTTCTGCTGAGTTGGGACGCCTTCATCGTCCACGTTCAGCGATCCCCGCCGATTCCGGATGGATCCGTCGTCCACTATCGTGCATAGCGAGCTGGCCACTTGCTGCCCCACTCGATTACTGAAAGCGGAGACGCCCTTTCGATTGAAATCCGCCTCCAGGCCGTGTCCTACGGCTTCATGCAGCAGGATGCCCGGCCAACCCGGGCCCAGCACCACAGTGGTCTCTCCTGCCGGCGCCTCCGCCGCTCCAAGTTGTACGATGGCCTGCCGCACGGCTTCCCGCGCGAAGTGTTCCGGCGTCTTCTCTTCAAAAAACTCAAGACCTACGCGTCCGCCTCCGCCGGCATACGCGCTCTGCGGAGTGCCATCACCCTGTCGCGCATAGGCCGAAACACCTAGCCGCGCGAGCGGCTGGCGATCAAAACTCAACACGCCATCACTGGTCGCGATCAAAACGTGGCGGATGTTGTCGGCGTAAGTCGCTTGTACCAGGAATACCCGCGGGTCCGCTTGGCGGGCGGCGCGATCGGCGCGCTTCACCAGTTCCACTCGCGCGGCCAGCGGGGCTTCGGTAGGCGCCATGATGACCGGATAGAGGTCGAGTTTTCTACCCTCGGTGAAACCGGCCTTGTCGACGGCTGCGGGTCCACTGGCAATGCAGGCGGCCACCCGCGCAGCTTTGACGATTTTCTGCGGGCTGAGATCGTCGCTGTAAGCGTACCCCGTACGCTCGCCGGAAAGGACGCGAATGCCAATGCCGACGGTCGTGCCCTGGGTTGCACTCTTCACGATAGATTCATCTACCGTGATGGAAGTGGTTACGAGATATTCAAAATAGAGGTCAGCGTAATCGCCGCCTGCCGAAAGGGCTTCGCCCAGGTATCGGTCCAAGTCGCGCTCAGTCAGACCAAACTTGCTTGCAAAAAACGAATCGGAAAACCGCATGGTTACACTTCCAGCGTAACAAGGCGGACCCTCGGTTTCCTATCTGGCGTATTCGAGACAGCATGCGCCAGGGCGGAGCAGACGCTACTTGCGCATGCCGCGGCGGCGGCTCTTTACGGCCTGCTGCCGGCGCTTATGCGCTTTGCGCTTCGGCTTGTGAATGATGAACGTGCCGCTCCCGACGTATTCGGCGTTCCACAAATTCGCTTTGGCCGGCGGAGGCGCCGCAGCCGTGTTACCGGAAACAGCGGCGACAAGCTTTCCGGCGGCGCTGCCTATCGTGCGCGCCACGTTGGCGAGAGGTCCAGTCGGTTGATCACTCATGTAGTTGCTCCGGATGGGAGACGCGTGGCGAAGTTAAGTTGTGTCGTCTCCAAGTTCCTTGGGTTGCGGCAATCCAAACAGGGGCGTATAGTCGTACAATTGATTGTCAACGTTTGGAGGGATACCACACATGAAAAAGTTTGCTTTGATTTTCGTAATGAATGCTACCGTCCTCGCGCTCGGAGCGTTTGGGGCGGATGTGTCGGGCTACATCGCCGACGCCAAGTGCGCCGCAGGCAAGGGCGCAAAGACGGCAGCGGCCGGCCATGCATCATGCGCCGAGACATGCATTAAAGGTGGCTCCGCGGCCGTTTTGGTCACCCCGGCTGGCAAGGTCTATAAACTGGACGATCAGGCGGCAGCCACTCCGCATGCCGGCCACAAGGTTACGGTAAGCGGCGATGTGACCGATGATAGCATCAAGGTCGCATCGATCAAGATGGATAGCGAGAAGTAAGCTAACTTGAATCAACGGGGATACGGGTGCCCTCGCATCCCCGTCACTGCCCGATAGAGTTGTTCGGCCAGCATCGCCCGCGCAAGTTCGTGCGGGAAGGTCAAGGCGGATAAAGATAACAGAATGTCCGCCCTCGGCTTCCACTCGGGAGGGAGCCCATCCGCACCCCCAATCACGAAGATCAGGTCCCGCGCCTCTAGTTCGGCTCTTGCGATCAGGGCCGTAAACGATTTCGAATCCATTCGCTTGCCCTCCGGATCCAGCATTATCTTGCTGGCTGCTCCATGCCTCGAAAACAAGTCGAACTTCGTGGGTTGAACCTCTCGCATTTCACACTGCAGATAGCGCTTGGTTCGCTTCACATACTCGGCTGCGAGCGAATTTGCGTGTTGGTCTCTGGACTTCCCGATGTAATATAGATAGATCTTCACGATGCGAGCGGGCCGCCGCTGAGCTAACCTCGTAGCTATGGCTCCCGCTCCAAGTGTATCTGCCGTGTACGAACTTATCGTAAGAACGCCGGATGGCAAGAGCCGGGCCGTACCGCTCACCGGCGACCACTTGTCCCTCGGCCGGTCTGCTTCAAACGATCTCTGCTACCCCGATGACGCAGGACTGTCGCGCCAACATCTGAACGTGGAACTCGCCGGCGGCGAATGGACCGTCCGCGACCTGGGCAGCAAGAACGGAACTCTCGTTAACGGAAATCGCATCACAGCGCCGCACAAGCTGCGCAAGTCCGACCGGATCTCGGCGGGACATCTGAGCATGGAGTTCTGCGAGACCGGTTCGGCCAGCGCCGGCATGAATCATACGGTGGTGTTCGTCGATAGCGCCGTGGTGACCGCCGCCACCACGACGGTGGCGAATAGCCTGGAAGGGTTAATGGGCCCTGAAGTAGAGGACTTCAGCAAGACCAGCGTGTTTCACGGCAGCCTGCAGACGCGCGCCCTGCTCCGCGCCGGCCGCGAACTCGCCGGGCATCTCTCACTCGCCGAATTGTTCGAAGTCATCATGGATTTGTCGCTGGAGGCCGTCGGCGCTAATCGCGGTGTCTTGATGACGGTGGACGGCGATGGATTAATCGTACGCGCGGCGCGGGGCCAAGGCTTCCAGATCAGTTCGGCGGTGCGCGACCGGGTTCTCAAGGAAGGCTCCTCCGTGCTGGTTGTGGATGCGCAAACCGATCAGGCGTTTCGCGAACGGGCCAGCATCGTCTCCCAAAACGTGCGGAGTATGATGGCCGTTCCACTACAGGCGAAGGATCGCGTGATCGGTCTCATTTATCTGGATTCACCCAATCTAGTGCAGCCGTTCACGCGCGACGATCTGAACCTGCTCACCGTGATGGCCAACGTCGCCGCGATTCGGATCGAGCACGCACGGCTGGTGGAGGTAGAGCAGACGGAGCGGGTGCTGGCGAAAGAACTCGATCAGGCCGCGCAGATTCAGAGGGGCCTGCTGCCAAGGTCCGCCCCCTCGGTCCCCGGCCTGGATCTGGCGGGAAGCACGGCCGCCTGCCGCACCGTCGGCGGCGACTACTACGATTTCATCACCTATCCGGATGGCCGGCTCGCGATGCTGGTGGGCGATGTGGCGGGCAAAGGAATGCCGGCTGCGTTGCTGATGTCCAGCTTGCAGGCTCGGGTACAAGCCCTGTTCGAGGAGTGTGAGAATCTCGCGGTACGGGTCACGCGGCTCAACAAAGCGATTGCCTCGAATTGCCCGGAGAACCGGTTCATCACGTTCTTCGTCTGCATCATCGATCCCGCTACCGGCGCAGTCACCTACACCAACGCCGGCCACAATCCGCCATTGGTGGTTCGCAGCTCGGGTGGTTACGAGACGCTCGGCACGGGCGGCATCATCCTCGGCATTATGCCCAAGTTCGTCTACCAGCAGGCGGAGGCTCGGATGGAGCCGGGCGATATCCTGGTCCTGTTCAGCGACGGCGTCACCGAAGCGGCGCGTCCAGTGGTGGATGAGGAGTTCGGCGAGGAACGCCTCGCCGACCTGATCCGGGGGCACGCCAATGAATCGGCCGAGCAGATCGTGAAAGCCGTGATCGAAGCCGTGGCTCAGTTCACGGAGGGAGCCCCGGCGGCAGACGATATCACCGTCGTTGTCGCTAAACGGCACTAAAGCAAGAACCCATATTCGCGCCTGGACGGTAGAATGAGTATGGAGGAATTATCGTGCAGGATAAAGATTACGGATGGCTGATTTATTTAGCAGCCGGAGCCGCTGCGGGCGCCGCAGTCGCGCTATTGTATGCGCCGGCGAAGGGGACCGAGACCCGCGAGTACATTAGCCAGAAGACGCGCGAAGGGAGCCATGCGCTGGCGGAGTCCAGTAAGGACATGTATGAGCGCGGCCGCGAATTGTACGAGCGCGGCCGGAAAATGGCTGATGACGCAGCCGAGCTTCTAGAACGCGGACGCAAGATCGTCGAGAAGGCCGCTGAAGCCGCTAGCGCCGAAGCTCGATCGTAACCGCCCCAAGAAGGACGCGAGATGAGCACTATCCTGGCCAGCCCGACTCTTTCTCTGCCCGAATTTCGAAACGAAGCCACCGTGGATTTCGCAAAGGCTGAGAATCGGCGTGCGATAGATCAGGAGCTGGCACAGGTGAACTCCGAATTCGGCCGTGAATATCCGCTTCGCGTCGCTGGCGAACAGGTTTCAACAGGGGATTTTTTGAAGTCGTTGAACCCCTCCCGTCCGGGCGAAGTGGTGGGACGGCATCATAAAGCGACCGCCGAACTGGCGCGTCGGGCGGTGGAGTCGGCGCACGAGTATTTCTCGAAGTGGGCAAATACTCCGGCGCGGGCACGAATCGAAATGCTGCTGCGGGTGGCGGACCTGATCCGCCAGCGCAAGTTGTACTTCGATGCGTGGCTGGTCTACGAGGCCGGTAAGACCCCGGCTGAAGCCGAAGGCGACGTTAGCGAGGCCATCGACTTTTGCGAATACTACGCGCGGCAGATGCTGCGCTATGCCGCGCCCGATCCGCTGCTCCAGTTGCCTGGCGAGAAGGACGAGTTGGTGTACCTGCCGCTGGGCGTGGGCGTCATAATACCGCCCTGGAACTTCCCACTTGCGATTTTAGTGGGGATGACTGCCGCCGCGCTGGTGACCGGCAATACAGTGGTGATCAAGCCCTCCAGCGACACACCGACCATCGCGGCGAAGTTCGCGGAGGTTTTGCTGGAGGCCGGTTTTCCGGCGAAGTCGTTTTCCTTGTGCACGGGCAGCGGCTCTGTGGTGGGCGATGTCTTGGTGCAGCATGCCAAGACCCGCTTCGTGGCCTTCACAGGATCGCGCGATGTCGGACTGCGGATCAATGAACTGGCCGCAAAGCCCCAGCGCGGGCAAGTCTGGATCAAGCGCGTGGTCGCGGAGATGGGCGGTAAGGACGCGATTGTGGTGGACCGCGAGGCTGACATCGATCAGGCCGTGGAAGGCGTGGCGGTGTCGGCGTTCGGTTATCAGGGACAGAAGTGTTCAGCGTGTTCCCGGGCCATCGTCGATGATGCCGTGTATGACGAGTTCGTGGACAAGCTACGCGATCGCGTCGCGCAGATCCAGGTAGGGCCCGCCGATCAGGCCAGTAATTATATGGGTCCGGTTATTAACGAGAGCGCGAAGAAATCCATTCTGGAATACATCGAGGTCGGGAAGGGCGAAGGACGAGTGGTCTCCGGCGGAGGCGCCGCCGACGGCGATGGGTATTTCATTCAGCCGACTGTAATCGCCGATATCAGCCCGAACGCGCGGATTTTCCAGGAAGAGATCTTCGGACCGGTGCTCGCGGTTACGAAGGCGAGAGATTTCGATGACGCGCTCCGTATGGCGAACGATTCGGAATACGGCTTGACGGGCGCGGTGTACACGCGCAACCGCGACAAGATCGAGAAGGCCCGGAAGCAGTTCCATGTGGGGAATCTATACATCAACCGGAAGTGTACCGGAGCCATGGTAGGAGCCCATCCATTCGGCGGGTTCAACATGTCGGGTACGGATTCCAAGGCGGGTGGACCGGATTATCTGCTGCAGTTCTTGCAGGCCAAGTCGATTGCCGAGAAGGTGGGCTGAGGCCCTCGCGTGATAGGATGGGAATACCCCGATTCGAAGGGGACCAAGAAGTTACAAATCTAGGGTCAAATCCGAACGACGCGACGAAGGGGAGCTTTACAGCTCCCCTTTTCCTTGCAACGTCAGTTACCGGCCTGGGACCGCGTCTGCTGCGTCATTTTCCGTAGAAATACCGCGCCGTCTATCGCAATCGCCTCCGGAGTGCGAGCCAGATCCCGCCAAATGCATGCCGCTGCCGCGATCTCCGGAATCGTGCCCGCGAAGCTTTCGATCACCAGCCATCCGTCGTAGCCCGCGCGCTGCAGCGCAGGAAACAGCGCGTCCCAATCCACATGACCTGAACCTGGAGTCCCCCGGTCGTTCTCGCACGTATGGACGTGGAAGATGCGAGAGCCGAGCACCTCAGCCGCACCGCGAATGTTCTTCTCTTCGATATTGGCGTGGAAGGTGTCGAGCAGCGCTCCTACACGCGGATGGTTCACCTCGGCGCACAATCGCGCTGTGTCCGCGGCGGTGTTGAGAAAGTACGTTTCGAAACGGTTCAGCGGCTCCACCGCGAGGGATACATTATGCGCGTCGAGCGCCTCGGTGAGCGACCTCAAGCCGTCCACCGCGCGCTTCCACTCGTCGGCTGTACGCCGCCGGCCGGGCAGGTATCCGACGGGTGCGCAGAACGGCCCGGCGAAGACCGGCGATCCCAGTTTTCCGGCCACCTCAATGCCGCGGAGCAGGAAATCACGCGCCTTCTGGCGAATCGCGGCATCCTCACTGACCAGGCTCAAAGAGCCACTGAGGGCGCTGCACAACGTACACTCGAGTCCGGCATCCGCAGCGGCCGTCCGCGCTTCCGCGGCCGGGAAACGTTCCATATCGAAGGTCGCCACCTCCACGCCATCGAATCCCCATTGTTTAAATTGTGGTAGCAGCGAGAAGTGTTCCGGGCCGAAGCTCGAGGTCCAAAGGAAGGTATTGATTCCGATTTTCATGGGTTCTCCGAATTCAACGATGTCCCAACTGCCGGCCCGTCAGGAGCGCTTTTGCGCCGCGGAGCTTCCGGATTACCCGGCCCGAAATGTTTGAGCATGACCAGGCGCTCCGTGTCACTGCGATTGGTGACGCGAACGCCTTCCTTAGCCGCAGCCGCGCTGATGAACAGCTCGTCTTTGGTCATCTCGCCGAAGCGGATCAGCGAAGGCGTCTCCACGTCCATGGCGCCGACGGAGCCGATACCTTGCACCACGATCGCTCCGTATGCGGCGGCGTCCCGCAGCACCACGGACCGCTTCGGGAACACGGTCAGTTCTTTGGCCGAGTAATCGCCGGTGGAATAGACCACCCAATTTTCCGCGTAGCCCGCCTCCGCCATCTCGTTGGCGTCGCGTACCGGCGTGGGGTGGAACAATCGATGCCTGGCGAACTCCGGATCCACATTCGCATCCCAGTCCAGCATGCTGATGATGAAATCCAGATCGTGGTGATGTTCGGGCGGAACATCTTTTACCAGGAGCGTCCACGGCACCGCCCGGCCTTCCACCATCGACTGGAACATGCCAAAGACATCGGAGTTCACTTGCGGCTCGTAGGTGACCAGCGATCCCGGCGCGTGCAGAATTCCGGCATCGATCTGCCAGCCGGTGCCGGGCTGTAACTTGTACGCTTTGGAGTGATAGAGGATTCCGTTGTCGCCCTCGTTCCAGCGCTCCAGGCAGCGCCTCACGTCGTCTTTGGTGGTGCCTGGCTCCAGCCCCATGAACGTATATGGAAAGTTATTTCCCTTGAAGTTGTACTGGGGCGGGAAGAAGTATGCCTCCGGCTTTCCTTTTCTGCCCACCATCGCCGCGAACTCCTGGCTCTGGTGCATGTGGTGGGGGATGGGGCCGAGATTATCGAAGAACTTGCACAGTAGATTCCAACCGCCCCGGTCGCGCATGACATCGGCTCCGAGGAATTCGTCCCCCACGTCGGCGATCGCGCTTTTCAAGAGCATGCGGCGGCCGTTGACATCGATATAGCTCAGGCCTTCGTCTTCCGGCGTGCCGGGTCCGTTGTCGGCGTTGGTAGTGCTGGAAAACCAGCGTTCGTCGATTCCGCCGCGATGCGCCCCGAGTGCGTATAGATCGCGCGGATCCAGTTTCAGGCGGCCGCCCGGCATGAGAAAGGAGCGCGGTACCCAGCACGGCGCAAGCCTCAGGATGCCGGCATTGGCGCGCATAGCTTCGCGAACGTCGTTCAGCCCCAGGGGAGAACTGGTTTTGTGAGGAGATGTGGAGATTGCGGACATGGCGACCGCATTGTATCTCAGCTGAGGGTGCACCTCAAACTTAAGTCCTATTTAAAATAGTCCAAATCGTTCATTGAAGCCGTCACTCGCGAGCCACATTATAATGCAGGAGAGATTTTCGGTGAACCTAAACGTCCACACAAACCGGAGGCGCTCGGATCGTTTTCCAGTCGAGCGCGATGTGCGCTTCAAGGTGACGCGAGCCAAAACGCCGTGGTCCAAGAACCCGCGCAGTGCTGCCCCGGAATCAAGCCTTCCTGCGACCGGTGACGGCAAGACGGTGAATGTGAGCAGTGCGGGTGTGTCGTTCACAACCACGGAAAGGCTGGCCCCTGGAAGCGATATCGAAGTGTCGATCGATTGGCCCGTCGAACTCAACAACTCCTGCGCTCTCCGGCTTGTCGGACGCGGCAGGGTAGTGCGCTCCGTCGACGGCGAGGCTGCCGTCCATGTTCAGAACTACGAGTTCAAGACGCAGGCGAAGGCTAAGGCTTAGCGCAAAGCGAATTTTTCTTTCACCAGGAACACGTAACACCCAACGCCGATGGCTAGCCAGAAGCCAATGGCCATAAGGGGCGCGCCGTAATTTCCAGTCCGCTGTACCAAAATGCCTGTGATCCAGGGTGCAGCGATTCCGGCCAGGCTGGCAGCGGTATTTTGAATTCCGCCGATCCGCCCAATTGCCCCGGCCGGCACCAGGGTTTGGGTCAGCGCCCAGTAATTAGCGGTAGTCAGGCCCAGTCCGGTGAGCGAGAACACGGCGAAGAAAAGCGTCAGCGTCGCTGAGCTGGTGAATGCGCCGATAATCTCGCTGAATGCGAGCGTGAACCCCACGATGGAGAAGACTCTCCGCACTAGTACGGGGTCCCGGCCCGCCGCGATAAACCTGTCCGCAGCCCATCCCCCGATGATGGCCATAAAGGCCATACCTGCGAAGGACATGAACGTGAACCAACCCGAATTTGTCAACGACAGTCCATGCCGTTCCTTAAAGTAGCTGGGCATCCACGTCATGCAGAAATATACGAAGTACATGTAGCAGAATGTCGCGATGCACGTTCCCCAGATCAGCGGGGATCGGAGTATCACGCCCCAGGAGACGGCGGCGATTGACGATTTCGTCGCCATCTTCCCGCCGTCGTTCTCAACCACCAGCACCCAGGGAATCAGCCACAGCAGACATACCAGCCCGGTGAGGACGAACATCCATCGCCACCCGTAAGCCTGGACCATGTAGGCGGCCACCGGAGCTCCAATCGCCGGTCCGAACTTGGTCCCCGACATGTAGATGCCGATGGCGGTTCCTCGTTGCCGCTCCGTGAAATTCGAGCGGATGTACCGCAAGGTGGCTGGGGTGACTATCGACTCGCCGACGCCGAGGAGAATTCGCACGGCGATCAGACCGTTCAGCGTGCTCACCAGGCCCGTGGCCGCCGAGACTCCGCTCCATAAGAAGAACGCAATCGCGTAAGGCCACTTCACGCCGAAGCGGTCCACGATGTAACCGGCTGGTGTCTGCAGGATGGCGTACGACCAAAAGAACGCGGACAACAGAATGCCCGCTGCAGACGGCGACAGCGGGAAGCTCTTCCGGATTTCCGGAAGCGCCGACGACAGATTGACGCGGTCCACGTAAGCGATGATGATCGCCACCGTGAGCAGTCCGATGACTACCCACGCGGCGGGACGCGCACTGGGCTCGCCCACGGGTGAAGCCGCTTGCCGCGAAGCAATCATCCCCACCAGCGCTCTCCCTCGGCAAGATGCGCCTTCACGATGTCCGGGTTTAATTGGATGCCCAGCCCCGGCTCGTCGGGCACGCGTATGAAGCCGTCTTCGATATAGGGGTGATCCAACACGAGAACCTTATCCATCCAGTCGCCGAGACCTGTGATCGTTTCCAGCGCGACATAATCCCGGATCGACGCCGCCCATTGCGCCGCAGCCCATGTGTGAACCTGGCTTCCTGTATTGTGAGTGGCCATGGGCAGGCCGAACATGTCCGCCATGTCCGCAATGCGTTTGGTTTCCAGCATGCCCCCTGCATTGCGCAGGTCAGGGTTCACGATATCGCAGCCCTGATGCAGGATGAAATCCTTGAAGCCCTGCCGGCGCGCCAGATTCTCGCCAGTGCAGATGGGCACGCGCGAGCTTGCGCACAGACGTCTCCAGGATTCCGAGTAGTCCACCCCGAGCGGGTCTTCGAGCCATACGGGACGAGCCGGCTCCACGGCTTCGGCGATCTGAATCGAGGTCCGCAAATCGTATTCCCAATGGCAATGAACCATGATGTCATGATCCCAGCCGACCGCCTCGCGGCAGTTTTCGAATCCCTGCCGGACTCCGATCAGTTCTTTTGTCGTCAGCACGCGGTTTGCGAGATCCCGCGCTTTATCGTTCTTGGGATTCGTATGCGCGAAGCCGAATTTGTGGCACGTGAAACCTTGCGGGTCAGCTTTCACTTTGGCGGCCCACTTATTGCATGAGCCCTTGTCCAGCAGATCGCTCGGGCCGGCGTGATCGTAAACTCTTACGCGATCCCGAAACTTCCCGCCCAACAGTTTGGTCGCCGGTACTTCCAGTATCTTACCCGCCAGGTCCCACAGCGCCATCTCCACACCGCTAACCGCGCGCAACAACTGGTGCGCGGATCCATCGGTGCGCGTACCGGAAAGGTTTTGCGTCCGGTCACCCATCAGCGTGTACAGCTTGTCGATCTCCAATGGATCTTTGCTTTCCAGCCATGGTTTGAGCGAAAGAACCTGCTCCTTGACGCCGACACCCGGGCTGCCGTACGCCTCGCCGATTCCATACAGACCCGCGTCGGTCACCACTTTTACCAGCGTGTAGGTCCGGGCGCCCTGCAGCACCATCGTTTGAATATCGCGAATTTTTACGCGGTTCTTACTGGCGGCCGCCAGTTCGTGATACCCAACCAGAAACGGCGCAGCGGCTACGCCTAGAAATGTCCGTCTGGATGATGCCGCTAAAGCCCATTCTGGTGATCCGCCCCGCCTCGAATTATTACACCGTTAGCGACCGCGAAGTCAGGGGATCGCCACTGTCCGCCGCTCAGCCGCACTTCGTAGAGCTGCTTCGATGATTACCAGACCATTCCGCGAGTCTGTCGGATCGACAGGCAGCGCACCGCCGCCCAGTATGCAAGCTGCAATCTGCTCATAGTAATCCTGATAGGCTCCCGGCAGCGTTTCTATTTTGCGTTTCGATCCGTCCGCTGACACCAACTCGCCGTAATTAGATGGATTGTCGAGTCCCCAACCCGCGTCCCCCGGCCGCTTACCTGCGATCAGTGCCTCTTCCTGCGAATCCATCCCGTACTTCACGAAGCTGCCGCCGTCGCCGTGCACCGCGTAGTGCGGGACCCGGGCCGGCCACCAGTGTGGCGCCGTGCAGGATCGCGCGCGTTCGACCATAGTCGAGCACCAAATGGAAATAGTCCACTGCGTGTGCCGCCGGCCGCTGTGCGAAAACATCCGCGGTAACCGCTGCCGGCATCCCGAACAAGAACTATGGCCTGATCAAGGAGGTGCGCGCCCAGGTCGTACAGAATCCCGGACCCTCTCTCGGCCTCCTCCCGCCACCCCGGCTTAATTGCGGGACGGAAGCGGTCGAAATGGGCTTCGTAGTGATACACGGTCCCCAGCCAGGCCCGCGAGATGCAGTCCCGGACGGTGAGAAAATCGTTGTCCCACCGCCGGTTCTGAAAAACACTGAGTATGCGCCCCTGCTTGGCGGCTAACTCGAGCAGCGCATCGGCTTCTACTACCGTCGTGGTGAAGGGTTTGTCCACTACGACATGCTTTCGCGCTTCCAATGCCGCGCGCGCGAGGTCGAAATGAGTGGCCGACGGTGAGGATATGACTACGAGTTCTACATCAGGATCGGCTAACAACCCGGCGATAGTTGGAACCACTTGAACGCCCGGCATGTCTCGGCTGACCCGCTCTATTCGGCTGGTGACCACCGCCTTCAGCCGTAGCTGCGGAACCGAGCGGATTAGAGGGGCGTGAAAAACCGATCCGCCGAATCCATATCCAACCAGGCCAACTCGAATCTCCCGCACGTTCCAGCTATTTCACCCTGGTTGGGAAGCGGATCGTCACGCGTGTCCCGTTGGACCCGTCGATTTCCACAGTGCCCGGAAGCTGTTCGGTGAGTAGATGGACGAGTTGAAGACCCATGCTTCCGCTGCGCTTGGGATCCAGATTCTCCGGCAAGCCTACGCCGTCATCGCTGACCACCAGTACGCATTCGCCATCGGGGTGGAGCCGTACCTTCACAACACCGCGGCGGTCGTCCGGGAATGCGTGCTTCACCGCATTGGTCAGGAGTTCACTGACAATCAGGCCGCATGGAACTGCCTGGCTGATATTCAGCTTTACCGGCTGTGCGTCGATCACTACGCGGATGCGGTCTCCGTCGATGCCGTAGAACGCGATGAGATCGCTCGCTATCTGCCGTAAATACGCTTCGAAGTCGATGCGCGACAGATCGCCGGATTCGTAGAGCATCTCGTGGATAGCCGCTATCGAATGCACCCGGTTCCTCACGTCGTCCAGCACCTCGCGCGCCTCGGTATTGCGTAGATACTGGGTTTGAATATTGAGCAAACTGGTGATCACCTGAAGATTGTTCTTTACGCGGTGGTGGATCTCCTTCAAGAGGACTTCTTTCTCGCGCAGAGAGGCCCGGAGTTGTTCGTCCGCTTCCTTCTTCTCCGTGACATCACGCATCACTTTGGCGAAACCGCGCGCTTGCCCACTGTCATCGCGGACCACTGTCATCACGCCGCTGGCGAAGAAACGCGAGCCGTCCTTGCGCACGTGCCACCGTTCGTCTTCTGACCGGCCCTCGGTGGATGCATGACCCATCTCCATCCCAGGAGCTCCTGCCGCCACGTCTTCCGGCGTGAATAGACGTGCATCAGGGTTCCCCGCCGCGTGGTGCGTTCCGCAAAAACGGCATACGCATAAATGCCAAGAAGGCGCCGAATTGCTGCGCGATGAAGACAATGCTTTTGTACTGGTCTAATTTCGCCCCACTCAGGTTGAGCGGCGTCAGGGCGATCTTGGTCAGTTCAGGCGTCCAAAAACCAATCCCCCACAAACCGCCGATACCTGCCGTTGCCATCAGAGTGGCGGCTATGGTGTTGCGGCGCAAAGAGGGTTCTTTGAACAACTGAGTAATACCGCCGAGTTCCTTATTGCCGGGCTGTTCTGTTTCCTTGCTCCCGGCTTCCTTTGCCGCTTGCTTGGCTTTCTGCCACTTTTCCGGTTCGCGGACGGAGCGGCGTATCCAGAGGACAAGGAGGGCTTGCAAGGCTCCCACCGCAAATGCCATCTCCAGGCCTTGCCGCCAATCGTGACACTATTGAGAATCAGAAAAATCAGCGCCGCCATGATGTTTCCGACTGCGGAAAGCGCCTGTAGTAGTCCCAGGGCCATTGGACGGGAGCGGGCAGGAAACGATTCCGATACGAGGGCTGCGCCCGCCGCCCATTCGCCGCCAATCCCCAGTCCCGTCAGGAAGCGAAACACGCCGAACTCCGTAACATTATGCGCCAGACCGCTTAGTCCCGTGAAAATCGCATAAATCAGGATGGTCGCTACCATCGTGCGCGTTCGTCCGATGCGCAATCTCCCGAGGACGCCGAAGATAAGTCCGCCTATCGCCCAACCCACCAGGAACACCGAAGTCATGTTGCCGCTGACCTGGCTGATGTCTGTCGCCGCTACGCCCAACGACTTCACTGCCGTCTGGCGCACCAGATTGAACAGGTTCTGATCCATCGTATCGAACAGCCAGCCGAGAGCGGAGATGAACAGCACCAGCCAGGCATAATGTTCCACGCCTTGATACCATTTCAAGCTGAGGGATGAGGGATGAGGGATGAGGGATCAGGGGCCTTTCCTTTTCCTATCTCCTGTCTCGTATCTTGTATCTCTTCTTTTCTCTTTTCCCTTTTCCCTTTTCCCTCCGAAGCCGCGTGGACAACGGCTTTGGCGGTTTCAAGAGGGGGGGTATCCGGTTCGTTTTTACGCAGGTCGGCCATGTCGTTCCTCGTTGAGCGGGTCAGTTGCTTGCGGTTGTATCCACGCGCGGCGGCGAGGCATACGGAACGGAGACGGGCGGCCGAATCCTCGTGCCGCTTAGTTCCTCATCCGCTTATGTTTTCCCTCTTTTCTAAATTAAGTTTCAGGTTAGCGGGGAAAGATGTGTCTGCGAAAGATGTCTCTGCATAACATCAGCATTGACATGGCAACAGCCTTGCAATTTCTATTGCAAGGCTGTCGGAAGGTTGTCAACGCGGAGCGCGCTGCTTTCGCGCAGAATTCGTTTTACCGAAGTTCAACTCGCTAAGGCCCCTGCATTTACGCATGGTCCTTTCCTGCGTGGACGCCCGGATACAGCGAGTTCCTGTTTAGACTTCGGCTTTCAGGCCGAATGTCACTCCAAACGAGTGCTTTCGGTTGGGCTTTGTGGCACAATACGTATGCAACTTTGTACCATCAAGTACCGCATCTACCCAACGCCTGCACAGGAAACCAAACTGCGGCAGACGCTTGCCGTGTGCCGTCAGGTGTACAACAGCATGGTGGGCTGGCGCAAGCGCGACTACGAAGTGCAGGGCAAAGCCCCGTCCCGAAGTGGAAGCCGAACCGCTTCCCCTTCCAACGAGACTATCGGTATAGATGTAGCGATTCGAACGCTTCGCCGCCACTAGAGCGACGGGGAGTTCATCGCCAACCCCCGCTTCTTCCGCAAAGACGAAAAGGCTCTGGCAAAAGCGCAACGCAAAGCCGACAAGCACAAACATGCCCGCACTCAGGAGCAGAAGGCCATGCGCCGCAAGGCCAACAAGGTTATATCTCGCATCCACGACGCATCCGTAACCGCCGCCACGATTTTGTTCACCAGACCGCTCGTAAGTTGGTTAACCGCTTCGGCTTGATTGCTGTTGAAAACCTGAATGTATCCGGCATGGTGAAGAACCACTGCCTTGCCAAGTCCATTGCTGACGCAAGTTGGAGTATGTTCCGCGCTGTCGTGACCTCGAAGGCTGAAAGAGCCGCCCGTGTCGTGATTGCCGTAAACCCCGCGTACACCAGTCAAGACTGCTCAACCTGTGGACACCGCGCTCAAAAGAAGCTGTCTGAGCGAGTTCACATCTGTTCGTGTTGTGGCCTTATGTGCAACGCGACGTAAACGCCGCAAAGAACATCCTCAAAATCGCTGCGGGGCAACACAGCGTCCCGGCGTAGACAGGAAAGAAGTCCCGGCGTTCACGCCTGGGGAGTTGTCACGAGTTGTCGTCGTAACGCGGGCGAGACGGGCGCGGGGCGTTGCGCGGCGTTTGCGGGCCGTTCGGATGGGAACGGACAGGTCGGTTGCCCTGTGTGTTTGCGCCATACTGCCCGTTGGACGCGCCGCGCGGCGCTTGACGCGGCTGCGCGGAAGCGGCGGAGGCCACAGCAGGACGGTTGGAACGGGGCGCAAAGGACGGGTTTTGCGGTGGACGGGCAGGCCGCGCGCCATAGGGCTGCCGTTCGGGGCGCTCGGCGGGTTCATCGGCGCGAGGCGGGGGCGGACACGAACCCGACGGCTTCCCGCCGCAAAATGCGCTTTTTGATCAGCTCTCGATGTCGTTCAGATAGCCCTGCTCGTCATGCTGACGAGGGAGAGGGCTTCGCCCTTGCTGCCCGCGCGGCCGGTACGCCCGATGCGATGGACATAGTCCTCGGGAACGTTGGGCAGTCGTAGTTGATGACATGCGGCAGTTGGTCGATGTCGAGGCCGCGCGCGGCGATGTCGGTCGCGACCAGGAGGCGCACCGCGCCGGCTTTGAAGTCGGCGAGGGCGCGGGTGCGCTGCGGCCTGGCTGCGGTTGCCGTGAATGGGAACCGCCGAGACGCCGTCGACGCTGCAACTGCTTGACCAGTTTGTCCGCGCCGTGCTTGGTCCGCATGAAGACGAGCGCCTGACCGATCTTCTCCTGAATCAGCAGATGGACCAGCAGGTCCCGCTTGTTCTCTTTATGGGAGAGATAGACCGCCTGCGTCACGAGGTCGCTCTCGGCGTTCTTGCGGGCCACTTCCACATGCGTGGGGTTGTTGAGCAGATCGTCGGCCAGCCCTTTGATCTCGTTGGAGAAGGTGGCGGAGAAGAGCAGGTTCTGGCGGCGGGGCGGCAGGATGTTGAGAATGCGGCGGATGTCGCGGATGAAGCCCATATCGAGCATCCGGTCGGCCTCGTCCAGCACCAGGATCTCCACGCGGCTCAGATCGACGGTGCGCTGCTGCACATGGTCGAGCAGGCGGCCCGGCGTGGCGACCAGAATATCGACGCCGCGGCGCAGCGCCTGGAACTGCGGGTTGATGTTGACGCCGCCGAAGATGCAGGTCGAGGTCGACGGCAGGTATTTGCCGTAGGTCCTGACGCTCTCCTCGACCTGCGCCGCGAGTTCGCGGGTCGGGGTCAGGATCAGGGCGCGGACGCGGGCGGAAGGCGCGCGGGCGCGGGGCGGTGCGCGAGCCGCTGCAGCAGGGGCAGGGTGAAGCCGGCGGTCTTGCCGGTGCCGGTCTGCGCGCCGGCGAGAATGTCGCGGCCCTGCAGGATCACAGGGATGGCCTGCGCCTGAACGGGAGTCGGAGTCGTGTAGCCCTCATCGCCGATGGCGCGCAGGAGTTCGGCGCGAAGGCCGAGTTCGGTGAAAGACATGGAAATAGAGTCTCCTGAAATCGGCCTGTCTCCGCAGGGAGCGGAAGTCCGGTTCAGGCAGACTGCCAAGCGGGTGCAACGATCGGGGGATTGACACGAAAACCACGAACAGAGTGGAGAAGCAAACCGGAGTGCGAAACACACCACAATGCACGACTATGATTTTAGTTACATTCCAGTGTACCACATTATGCTGACCTTTGCAGAGGAGATTTTGCGTTTATGACCATTCACATCGGCACATCGGGCTGGAGTTACGACCACTGGCAGGGCTTGCTGTATCCCGAAAACACGCCGGTCGGCAAGCGTCTGCCCTACTACCTGGCCCGCTACGATACCGTCGAAGTCAACAGCACGTACTACCGCTGGCCTGCGGACAGCGTGTTCGCAGGCTGGAACAGACTGCCCGCCGGGTTTGTAATGACCGTGAAAGCGGCGCGGGGCCTGTCGCACTACGCCCGTCTGAACAATCCGCAGGAATGGATGGAGCGCATGGCGCAGGGAATAGCCGGATTGGGAGAACACATGGGCGTGTTACTGGTGCAATTGCCGCCGCAATTCGCCTGCGATTATGACGCGCTGGAAGGGTTTTTGCGGCGATTGCCGCCCGGCCTGAAAGTGGCGGTGGAGTTCCGGCATCTCGAGCTGGCATACCGAGGAGGTTTTCGCGCTGCTGGAGCGCTACGGCGCGGCGTACTGCGTGATGAGCGGCGCGCACCTGCCCTGCGTTCTCCGCGCCACCGCGCCGTTCGTTTACGTCCGCTTTCACGGCCCGGACACCAACTGGCTATACGCCGGCTCCTACTCCGACGACGATCTGCGCTGGTGGGCCGACCGCTTCCGCGAGTGGCAGGCGCAGGGCCGCGACATCTACGCCTACTTCAACAACGACGGCGGCGGCAACGCCCTCCGCAACGCCAACACGCTCAAACACTATACATCTACATGTTGATAGTCGCACAAGTTGTAATCAATGCCGGTGATGTGGACCACCGGTAAATGTATTCTCGTTTCATTCACAAGCCGTTTTACTCCATTCCAACACGCTTGTAATACGCGCGGATGATTGGTTCTGCTTCACCGATAAACGCATAGCCGTTGACATACGGGCTGCCCGTCATTTGCCAATGCGGCCAGGTGGGTTCTTCCAGATCGTCGGCCTCCAGCCGAACAGGTTGATGCGGGCCGATCAGGATGTGATGAAAGCCGATGCTATCCGTAAAATTCAATAAGTTGTCGTAATGTGTGTAGCAGACAACATACAAGCCATCGTAAGGGTGTCCGGGTTCTTCTAAAATAGAGTGACAACTCCCCAGGCGTAAACGCCGAAGTTTCTATGGTCTTGCGCCGAAAGTGTGTTGCCCCACACATATCTTACCCTGTGCAACTTGGGTATACTCTGCGCATCATTTCTTTTACGGAGAACCCCGATGACGACTGACCAGGAACTATTGACCACCGCTTACCGTGCGTTCAACACCCGCGACCTCGAAGCCGCCTTAGCCACCATGCACCCCGAAGTGGAATGGCCCAACACGATGGAAGGCGGCTACGTTCATGGGCATGACGGGGTAAGCGCCTACTGGACTAAGCAATGGAACCTGGTTGATCCCCACGTCGAACCTCTCCGGTTTGCAACAGACGCGAACGGGCGCATTGTCATCGAAGTGCATCAAGTGGTGAATGACCTGCAAGGCCATCTGCTCGAAGAGGTGATGGTTCAGCACATCTATCAAATGGAAGACGGGTTTGATCCGCCGCATGGAAATGGGGGAAGACAGACGCATGGCAACGTTGGCGGAGAGACAGAGTGAAATCTGAATGAGCTAAAGACGTTCTGTAAGTGTCCTGCGGCAAACATTTTTCCGAATCACTGAACCTTCCGGCGCGGGTTGGTAACAAAACAGCAAACACACTACCTGTCGCCGCTTAAAACCTACGCGGCGCGGCGACACAACCCGTCTGCCGGAGGCTGCTTTTTATGAATGCCAAACATGCTGTCCATGCCGCCCTTGCTCTTTCCGCCACAGGATCTCCTGCCGACCGGATGCGGCCACAAAGAGGATTTGCCGAATGTGTCCTTTTAGAACACGGGGGAAATCTGTCAGTTCACTCCCTTTCCAGTACGCCCACAACGGCAACCACAGCGGCCAGCGCCCCACAGCCTGACCTCGCTGCCGCCAACAAGAAAATGCCCGCCGACTTTGATGGAGCACAGCCAAAATCTATACATACGTCCGAAGCCCAAAGCGCGGCAGTGATGAAGAGCGCCCCGCCCTCCGACAGCGCAAAAGATGCAAGCCTGAACCTCTCCGAAGCCGCCGCGTCCCCGGGCAGGCGGCACGATTCGTACTCGCCATCCGGAGTCGGATAAAAATATGGCGGCAGTTCCAAGCGTCCGCTATCAGAAACAAAGCTACGTTCGCGCAAATTCTCTTCCAGCCTTGCGTCGCCCGGTCGTAGTCGGCAGCATCAGCGCCGCGCCCTCACCCCACGCCGTGTATAATCCCAATATGTACGTCGCGGATACCTACATCGGCGGCAATGGCGAAAAAGACCGGCTGGAAAAACTCATCCAGGCGGGCGTACTCGTGGATGGCAAGCGCGTCAAACTGGAAGCCTTCACGCACAACTACGCCCAGGCCTTCCCCATTCCGCAGCAAACGGCCCTGAACGTGACCGCCGATGCCGTGCAAAGCAAGATCATTCAGTCGGGCGCGCATACCTATCTGCAAATCGGGCTTGCAGGCCATGAAAGGCGAACTGCCGCGCCGCCCGCCGCTCAATCTCGCCCTCGTCATCGACCGCAGCGGCTCGATGCGCGATGAACACAAACTGGAATATGCCAAATCCGCCGCCGTCAAACTCGTGGACAGCCTGACGCCCGCCGACACGTTCTCCCTTGTCGCTTTCGATCGAAAGCGCGAACGTCCTCGTGCCCGCGCAGCACGTCACCAACAAAGCGCATATCCGCAATCTGATCGCCGCGCTGCAGCCCGGCGGCGGCACGAACATCTATGACGGGCTTGACCAGGCCTATCAGCAGATACACAAAAACGTCGGCGCGGAAAGCGTCAACCGGGTCATTCTGCTCTCGGATGGCGAGGTCACTGCCGGCGTGCAACGATCCGCAGCAGTTCCATCATCTGGCCGCTTCGGAAGTGGACAAGGACGTGCAGACCAGCGCGGTGGGCGTGGGCGTGGAGTTCAACGAGGATTTGATGCTGTCCCTGGCCCGTGACGGCAAGGGCAACTACCATTTCCTCAAGGACGGCGCGGACACGCAGCAGGTCTTTGCCCGCGAACTCGACGAACTGACGCATGTCGTCGCCAAAGACGGTGAAACTGCGGATTCAGCTTGCGCCCGGCGTGGGCCTGATCCGCGTACTGGGCGCGCAGACGCTGGACGCGACAGCAGACCGCGCAGGTGAAAAAGGAAGAAAAGAAGATAGACCGCAAAGTGGCCGAAGAGCTGGGCATCGCGCCCAACCGCCAGAACACGCCCGAAGAGCCGGGCATCAAAATGCTGATCCCCGCCTTCTACCGGGGCGACAGCCATGTCGTGATGCTGGAAATCAAAGTCCCGCCGCAGTCGAACTCGCCATGACGAAATACACCGGAAGTGCCGCCAACCTTGCAATCCGATCTGCGCACTGGCGACGTGTCCGTCAAGTACAAAGATCTAGTCACCTGTCCAACCGCGAAGCGCAGGCCAGCGCTAGCCGTGCAGTACACGCCGAGCAAAGACGAGATGATCTACTCGGTCAATCGGAGCGTCAAGAAGAACCTGCTCGGCTTCCAGACCGGCGAAGCGCTGACGCAGGCCGCCGCGCTCATCGAGCAGGGGCGAATTGGGGACGCGATTGCGCAGGTGGAAGAGCGCCGCAACGTCGTCAGCATCGCCGCGCAGCAGTGGCAGGACGCGACTTGAACCGCGACGGCAAGCTGCTCGACCGCTACAAAGCCGTGCTGTCCCAACTGAACGCGCATCAGCAGCTTGCGCAGGGCGATTTCGGCCAATACCTGCGCCGCTCCCTCGCCTACAACGGCTATACGATGACGCGGTAGATCAGATAGGTTTACGGTGTTCAGGTGACGAGTGAACACTCTGTTCAATCACATTAGCATTACTCGATACACTGAACACCTACTTTTGGGAACCCTTATCGCCTTTGCCCGCGTCCTAAGCGCAAGCCATGAAACCCTTGTTTATATCCGACTATTATGGCGTGATTTGTGGCGAGGAGTTAGTCATGCGGATTGAACTTGGCGACCATGTGCATTCGCAGGATGGGCACGATGTGGGCACGATCAAGCATCTGATTTTGGACCCGCAACGGGCGTGCGTAAAAACGCTTGTTGTGGAAAAAGGGATGCTACTTCCCGACGATGTGGAAGTCCCCTTGTCTGCCGTGCTGGAAAGCGGAACGGCCCGGTCACGATTGGATATACGGCGGAACAGGTACACAATCTGCCGCACTTTGACGAGCAGCAGTATGCGCCCGCGCCGCCTCAATGCGAGTGAAACGTTCCCCAACGCTCCGCTCGGTGGCCTGCTATGGCCGGGGGCGGCTATGGGGCAGGCGTTTGCCCCAACCGGGTATCCCTTCGGCGCGGCATGGGATTGCCTCGATGTAGTAGATGAGGAGATGCAAACGGAACAGCCCTCAGAAGTGAAAGAGTACCTGCATCAGCAGGACGTGGAAAATGTCATCATCACTGAAGGCGACGACGTGTACAGCCGGGACGGGGAAAAAGTCGGGGAAATCCACAGCGTTGCCGTGGACACCGTTTCCGGCAAGCCGACCGCGTTTGTGGTGCGGCAGGGCCACTTCTTCGGCGCGGACACCACGTTTCTGGCAGACACAATCGCTTCCGTAGACGACGGCATTGTAACGCTGAACATGGACAAACGCGCCTTGTCCCCGGAATAGAAACCGCTGCGTTGGCTGGCTACAATCGGGGCGGCAAAGATATTGCCCATGCCGCCATTGCCGGATAAAGAACAGGTAAAA
>CAWKLV010000010.1:0-501296 GCA_963850575.1 uncultured Acidobacteriota bacterium
GACCCGCGATGATGGTAAAGCCAGCCTCATCCAGTTCCTGACGGCGAGCGGCTGACAAGTCAAAGCCCTCCAGGATCGCGCTCAGGCAGTGCTGCATTCGGAGGTCTCTACCATCCACGTCCTTTTTACCGTTCGATCAGCCGTGTCTTCGCCGTCATCGTATAATCGCAACGGCACCCGGTGCGGGTTCAGAAATGCATGGCAGGTAACTACGGCTCAGCTCAAGCATGGGTGTCACGCGATGTGACTCGGCCGGCATCTGCACCTCAACTGAAGCAATAGCGAAGTCACCGATGCGACTATCATGTTGCATAAGCCCTTCGTCGCTGTGACAGCGAGCGTGCGTCTACGCCGATCATCTAAGACGGCCTGCCGGACTATAAGCCGGTTTCTGTGTCCCCTTGCGGGGCGGTAATCATTCATCTAGGCCGGCCATTACTGAACGGCTCAAGCGACCTACCCGGAAGTTAAGCGGAGCGGGCCGCTCCTCCTCCCCTATTTGGTCTTGCTCCGCATGGGGTTTGCCCTGCCGGCGCGAATTACTCCCGCCGCGGTGCGCTCTTACCGCACCTTTTCACCCTTACCTTCGTGACAAGGCGGTATATTTTCTGTGGCACTTTCCGTAGAATCCGCTTGGCGGATCCCCCCGGCCGTTAGCCGGCATGCTGCCCTATGGAGACCGGACTTTCCTCCCGAGTACCTGCTAATCGCACCAGGCGATTACCCGTCCGGCAAGCCTAGCGGCATTATCCCACTTATGCGGAAATATCACGCATAACAAAGCGTGTATATGCAGTGACTTAGTGTACTCTAGACTAAGATTGGCTCAGACGACGTGCACAGAGGTCAGTACAATCAAGTCGAGATGTTATTCTCGATAGGGACAGCACAGAGGAGTGCAAATAATGTTGAAGAGATTCGTCAACATCGCTAACTCTCTTCTCCGCTTTCACCATCAGTATCTATTGCTCAGGGGTTAGATACAAGAGCATCGAAGGATGATTGGGAGGAGATCAATTTTGAATTCAATTCGGCTGTGCTCTCGGACGGATTTCCGAGCTTGTTGCGGCTCGCGGACCTGCTGAAAGCGCACACGGGTTATCGCGTCAGGGTGGAAGGTCATGCCGATCATCTCGGAGCGTGATCGCTATAACGAGAAGCTTGGGCATGCAGCGCGCCAACACGGTACGCGACTTCCTGGTCAAGTATGGCGCGAATGCCGAGCCAGATCGAGACGCTCAGCCGCGGTGAGAAGGATCCGAAGGTTCCAGGAGAGAAGCAGCGGTACAGCAAGACTGACGTCGCGCGTTGGATGAACCGCCGCGTCGCCGTGACTGTGCTCGACGAGCAGGGCCGCACTGTGAGCGCGGGCGGCATCGGCGATGCGATCGCCGCGATACCCAAGCCGCGCCCGCGATTGCTGCGACGAAATTCTAAAGCGTCTTGACCGGCTGGATGAGATCGCGAAGATGCTGCGGGACATGGCTGATCAGAATGCCGGTCTGCGCAAGGAACTCGATAATCTCAAGCAGCAGCAGGCCGCGCTGCAGAGCCAGGTCAGCGGGCTGCCCAAACCGCTCAACACGAGCGGAGACGGCCAAGGTGGTGGATGAGCAGATCTCTGAAGAATCGCGATCCGCGTTTTGCGCTGCTCGGCTTGAACGTCGGCGAGGACAGCTACAAGCACGTTACATTCAGCGGCAGGGCGAGGTTCTTTGCACCGTTCAAAGAGCATTTCGCCGATTCAGGCGCAGGGCGAATACTTCTACTTCAACGAAGCGCGTGAGGGACAATTCGACCTCGGTTTGGTGGACCGTATTGGCAATTTCCAGGCAGGCTTGTTCTCCAGCTTTAAACACGTGGATCTGCGCCAATATCAGAACGGCGGCACGCTGGGACAAGGGGCTTTGACGCTCGATTACATCTTCCGGCTTGGCAAGGTGGGGGTATTCGGCACGAAGGCCTTCCTCGACAACCAGGTGATCGACAACCGGAACGCGGGCATCGTCAACGGATCCGTCGTGGACTCCTGTGCCGGAGCGGCTCCGGGCACCTGCGCACTCGCGCCGAACCTGTTCCTGCAGCGGTCGCTGCGGGTTGTGGATCAGGCGGGGGTCAGCGGCACGGTAGGTTTGTGGAAGAACAACTACATGGAGGGCAACCTCGGCTACCTGCGGAGCCGGGCCAATGGCGACCGCATCGGTGGAACGCTGCGCTTCATCTTCCCGGTGGGCAACCGTGTGGCATTCACCGTCGAAGGCGGGATGAACGAGACACTCGTTGCTGCCAGCAACTGGGGCCGCGCGGTGGTCGGCGTTCAATTCGGCAACTTCCTCCGTCCGAAGGAAATGCAGGCGGTGGATCATCCGGTACCCGGTGGATGTTCCACGTGTCCGGTACGAAGTTGTCACGCGCCGCGTACGGAACGGAGTCGCGCCTCCGATCGCCGATGCAGGTCCCGATCAGATCGGCGTTCCGGCCGGGACGGTCACGCTCAACGGTTCTGCATCCTATGATCCTAACGGTGAGAAATTGACCTATAGCTGGACTCAGGAGACCGGCAATCCGATCGCGATTTCCGGGGCCAATCAAGCTGTGGCCACGTTCACCGCCGTTAACGGACAGTCCTACACGTTCCGCCTGACGGTGCGCAATGAGTCAGGGTTAACGGCCTCGGCCCGCACGCGCGTCACCACTACCGCCGGGGATCGAGTGCAAATCCTGTTCTTTATTTCGAATCCGCCGACGATTCAGGCGGGGCAGTCATCTCAACTCTCCTGGCGCGTCCTGAACGCCACGGAGGTCACCATCGCCACCATCGGCACAGTGCGGGCCGAGGGTACTGCCTCGGTGTCGCCCCGAACCACCACGACGTATCAGTTGACCGCCCGCAACGGAATCAGCGAGGAGAACGCGACGGCCACGGTGGTGGTCCAGGCTCCGCAAACCACGATTACAGGTTGTACGGCTACACCGACTAACATCAACGCTGGTGAGGCGGCGACCATCAACTTCTCGACTACCAACGCTACGTCCGTCACTGTGACGCCGAACGTGCCGGGAGTTGGAACGAATGGCAGTTTCGTCGTGAACCCCACGACCACTACCACTTACACGATCAATGCGCTCGGAGCAGGAAATCAGAGCGTGGCATGCACGGTCACTGTCACAGTTAATTCGGGTGTTATTCCGCCCCGCATCGTACGCTTTACGGCTACACCCGACACCATCGCCGCCGGAGCCAAGTCAAATCTTGCCTGGCAGGTAGAGAATGCCGATACGGTGACGATCACCACCCTCGGAACTGTCCAGTCGACCGGTACTCAGGATGTAACTCCTGCTCAAACGACCACCTATACGCTGACGGCAACCAATAAACAAGGTTCTTCGACGGCGACAGCAGTTGTTACCGTGACACAGCCGGCGGCTAACGTCAGCATCACCAGTTTCACGGCGAACCCACCGGTCTCGTCCGGGTCCCGGGCAGAACGTCGTGTTAAGTTGCCTGGCGACGAATGCCACCAGCGTGACTATCGCCGGAGCGGGTCCTTTAGCCGCTAATGGGTCAGTTGTGGTGAATCCGCAAGTGGATACCACTTACACCTGTACGGCTGTAGGTGCGTCATCGCAAGACACGAAGTCATTGACTGGTGAAGGTAACGCAGCCCGTGGTACCACCCGGCCCGCAAGGTCCACCGCCAACAGTGATCATCACCGGCGGTCCAGTGTTTGAGACTGTTGTCCGCAACGTGACGCTGGATGCTTCACAGTCCGTGAGCCCCGCCGGCTTCACCCCGCTGAAGTACTTGTGGACGGCGCGGGAAGGTCGAGCGGCCATTGCCAATGCGACGTCGGCAACTCCGATGGTCTATCTTGGCAACTTGTACGGCGATTACTTCTTCGATGTAACGGTAACTGATGCTCGTGGCAACGTCGCGACAGGCTCGGTGGACGTACGTCTGGTAGTAACGCGTATCCCGTAGTAACACAGTACTCACCAGCTAAGTCTCGCGAGGGCCGGCCTAAATCGCCGGCCCTTTTTCTATGCGCCGCGCTCAGTATAGAGTTCTTGCCACCCCCGGTCCGCACATCTGTTGTCCGGTTAGAGGTTGAGCTAAAGTGGAACGGTGCCTCCGGATACCGCCGCTGTTCGGCACGGTGAAAAACTCGATGCGTTGAGACTTGCGGAGTACCTGCGCGGCAGAATCCCCGGTGTAGAACGTGGCATTACGGTGGAGCAATTCCCGGGAGGGCACTCGAATCTCACATACCTGTTGAGAGCGGATGGCAACGAGTATGTGCTGAGGCGCGCGCCACTGGGTCCCGTGGCTCCGAAGGCGCACGACATGGCTCGCGAATATGCCGTTCTCGCAGCCGTCGGCGCCCTGGTTTCCCGAAGCTCCCCGGGTTTACCATCTATGCGAAGATCCCGGGGTCGCGGGCGCTGTCTTCTTCCTGATGGAACGGCGGAGCGGTGTGATTTTGCGCGATTCGGTTCCGCCCGAAATCGAAGCCCATCCCGGACCACGGCCAGCATATCAGCGAAGCCTTCATCGACTGTCAGGCGAGACTGCATGCCATCGATCTCGAGGCCACCGGACTGACTTCGCTCGGCAAGCCGCCGGGTTCGTCGAGCGTCAGGTTCGCGGCTGGGCCGAGCGCTGGGGACGCGCCAAGACCGAAGAACTTCCGGAGATGGATCGCGTCATCCAATGGTTACAACAGCGTCTTCCAAGTTCGACGGCAGGCGACGCTGGTGCATAACGATTACAAACTGGATAACGTAATGCTGTCCGACCGCAGTCCGGATCGCATCGAAGCCGTGCTCGATTGGGAGATGACCACGGTGGGCGATCCGCTGGCAGATGTAGGACTCACTCTCTGCTACTGGGCTTGGGCCAATGCGCCGGAAGTATCGCGCCGCTGGCATACCCGCGATCACTTCGAGACCGGGTTGGTACACCCGCGAAGAATTCATCGAGCGCTATTCGGAGAAGACAGGGCGAGATCTCAGCGGGATCGGCTACTACGAAGTTCTCGGCGTTTTCAAGCTTGCGGTCATCCTGCAGCAGATCTATTACCGGTTCTGGCGCGGCCAGACGAACGACGAGCGGTTCCGCGAGTTCGGTCAGCGGACGCGAGGACTCGTCGGGCTGGCCGCGTCGTTGGTGGAGCGTTTCGATTGAGCGTCATCTACTTCTTCCGCCACGGCCAGGCCGGCACTCGCGACAATTATGATTCGCTATCGGACTTGGGCCGCCGTGCAAGCGGAGCGGCTCGGCGAATATCTGGTCTCGCAGCGCATTCAGTTTGAATCCGCTTATGCCGGAGCGATGGCGCGCCAGCAGCAGACGGCCGCGCACGTCGCCGCCTGTTACAAGCGGGCCGGCCTCGGCTTCCCCGAAGTGCAAACTTTGCCGGCATGGAACGAGTTCGATCTCGATCATGTTTATCAGCGAACTGGCGCCATGGCTGGCCGCTGCTGACGCAAACTTTCGCAGCGAGTACGAAGCGTTTGCTCGAGCAGGTCCGAGCGAGTCGCGGACGTGCGGAGGCGAAAGTTCACCGGCGCTGGTCGCCGTGCGACCTACAGGTAGTGGACGCCTGGATTCGTTCGCTGTACCCTTACAGCGGTGAGTCATGGGCGGCGTTCCGCGAGCGGGTGGCCGGGCCGCGTCCGTCGCTGAACGGAGCGGAAGGCAACATCGCGGTGTTCACGTCGGCTACTCCTACGGCCGATCTGGACAGGTCTTGCGCTGGATATTCACGACGCCCGCATCCTGCGGTCTCGCGGGCGCGCTGTACAATTCATCGATTACTGTTTTGCGGCTGCGCGGACAGCAGTTGCTTTTGTTCAGCTTCAATGGGGTGCCGCACCTCATCGATGCGGCGATGAGAACCCACCGGTAATACACGTATGAGCTACGAACAGATCAGCTACGACGTCACTGACCAGATCGCCACCATCACGCTGAACCGTCCGGACAAGCTGAACGCCTGGACGGCGCAGATGGGAGATGAAGTCCGTAACGCCATGTTTGCCGCCGAGGCGAGCGACGACGTTCGCGTCGTGATCCTCACCGGAGCCGGCCGCGGTTTCTGCGCAGGAGCGGACATGTCTCTGCTCAGCAGCATAGCTGAACATGGCGATGTAGACCCAAGCCATGCGCTGGCGCACCACACCACGGGGGAACGCCGCGAAGGGATTGCGGCCGACTTTCAGCGCAAGTATTCGTACTTTCCTTCACTCGGTAAACCGGTGATTGCCGCGGTGAACGGACCCGCCGTGGGGTTGGGATTCATCATCTCGCTGTATTGCGACCTGCGATTCGCCTCCGATACGGCGCGGTTCGGGACAGCTTTCGCGCGCCGGGGTCTCATTGCGGAGTACGGCATCGCATGGATGCTACCGCGTCTGGTCGGACCCGCGAATGCTCTGGATATGCTCTTGTCGGCGCGGCTCGTGGATGCACCGGAGGCGCATCGGATGGGACTCGTCAACAACGTCTTCGGCTCTGCAGCCTTTCTCGAAAGCGTCCGCGCCTACGCCTGGGAGCTCGCCACGATGGTTTCGCCACGCTCGATGGGGATCATCAAGCACCAGGTCTATAACGGTCTTTTCCAAAGCTTGGAAGAAGCCACGATATCCGCCGAGCAGGCCATGGTCGACAGCCTGAGATCGGAAGATTTCAGGGAAGGCGTAGCGCATTTCCTGGAGAAGAGGATGCCCGCGTTCACGGGGAGGTAACTAATGCGCTTCGAGTTTTCAGAGAAGTCCAGGCAGTTGCAACAGAAGTTGGCAGCCTTCATGGACGAGCACGTTTATCCCAATGAGCGGCTGTATCAGCAACAGATCGAAGAGGACCGCTGGCGGCCGGTGCCGATCATCGAAGAACTGAAGCCCAAGGCGCGCGCTGCCGGATTCTGGAATCTGTTTCTGCCGGCCTCGGAGCACGGCGCTGGACTTACTAATCTCGAGTATGCTCCGCTGTGCGAGATCATGGGCCGCAGTACCATGGCCGCCGAAGTATTCAACTGTTCGGCCCCGGATACCGGGAACATGGAGGTGCTGGAACGCTATGCCTCGCCGGAGTTAAAGCAGCGATGGCTGCAGCCATTGCTGAACGGCGACATTCGTTCCTGCTTTGCGATGACCGAGCCCAAGGTGGCGTCCTCGGATGCGACCAACATCGAATCCAGCATCGTCCGGGATGGGCCCGAGTACGTCATTAACGGCCATAAGTGGTGGACCTCGGGCGCCGGCGATCCACGATGCAAAGTCGCCATCTTCATGGGCAAGACAAACCCCGCTGGCCCCAAGCATAGGCAGCAGTCAATGATCGTTGTCCCCATGGATGCGGCGGGAGTAACCGTAAAGCGCATGCTCACCGTGTTCGGGTACGATCACGCGCCACACGGCCATGGCGAAGTGATCTTCCGCGATGTGCGCGTACCCGCAGGGAATCTGCTGCTCGGCGAGGGACGGGGTTTTGAGATTGCACAAGGACGGCTGGGGCCGGGCCGGATTCATCACTGCATGCGTCTGCTTGGAGTGGCGGAACGTGCGCTGGAGATGATGTGCAAGCGCGTGAAATCGAGAGTGGCTTTTGGGAAACCGATCGCCGAGCAGGGGACGATTCGCGCGGACATTGCGAACTCGCGTCTGGAGATCGAGCAGGCACGGCTGCTGGTGCTGAAGGCTGCGTACATGATGGACACTGTGGGAAACAAGGCGGCAAAGGCGGAAATCGCGATGATCAAAATCATTGCGCCCAACGTGGCGTTACGCGTGATTGACCGCGCAATCCAGGCGCACGGCGGAGCGGGAGTCTCTCAGGATTTCGAACTCGCCGCGATGTGGGCCAACTCTCGAACGCTGCGTCTGGCGGACGGACCTGACGAAGTACATTTGGAGAGCGTCGCGAAAATGGAGTTGCAGAAACACGAGCCGGCTGCCGCGGCTGCTCAGACCTGAGGCAGACGAGGTCGAATCAGCGTTCACTTTAGACTTGCGCCAGAGGTGTTTCGCTTGTTGGCCATAACCACCTCAACCGCTACCTTCGCCGTGTTGGCGTGAATGGTGACGGTGTCATCAGTGTTGAAGGCGTAGCCTCCGGCCAGCACGACGCAGATCGGGATCCCGCGCTTCCCGGCGGTCTCCAACACCAAATGATCGCGCCGAACCAGACCATCGAAGGTCAGGCTCAGACCGCCTAGCTGATCCTCCATGAAAGCGTCCGCGCCGGAAACGTACACGATCAGGTTGGGCTGGAATTGATCGACCGAGGGCAGCAAAGCGTGCTCCAACTTCGTCAGATACTCTGCGTCAGAGGTGCCGTCGTCAAGGTTGATGTCCACATTTGAGAGCGGCTTTTCATACGGATAGTTGTTGAGATGGTGGATGGACAAGGTGAAGACAGTCGGGTCGTCCGCGAAGATCGCGGCGGTTCCGTTCCCTTGATGGACGTCAGTATCCACCACCATCACGCGCTCCGCCAGTCCATCCTTCTGCACGCGCCGTGCGGCGATGGCGACGTCGTTGATGGCGCAGAATCCCTCGCCATGCCCACGGAAGCCATGATGGAAACCACCGCCGAGGTTAAAGCCGAGCCCGTTCTCCTCGGCGTTGCGCGCGGCCATTATGGTGCCACCGGCCATCAGCGTAAAAGCCGAAACCATCTCGCGCGAATACGGAATTTCGAGCTTCATGCGCTCCGCCACGCTTAGGGTTCCGTGTCTTAGCTTGTCGACCCAGGCGCGATCGTGGGCAAGCAGAAGGTCTTCTTCCGAGGCCGGCTCAGGTTCCACGAAGTCGTCCGGTGCGGCGAAGCCATCGCGCAGCAGGCGGTCGTGCAACAGGCGGTACTTCTGTGCCGGAAAAACATGCCGCCCAAGATCGAGTTCGTACCCTCTCGAGTAGACCAGCTTGAACGGCAGCATCGATCAGTGGCGCTTCACCCGGAGCAGGATCGGGGTTGGCGCGGCGTACGAATTCTGCTGATTGGAGCGGGTCTCAATCGCACCGGAGACGTAAATCAGCTGCTCGATGGGCTCAGCGTTCGGCAGCGCGTGAATCGTGAAGGTGCGGCGATCCTCGTCTTCGTTCACAAGTACTCCGTTCAGTCCGACGTCCGGCACGAAGACCCGCGGGGGCAGATTGCGGACCTCGATCGGAACGCGCCCGGCAAAGCCGTTTTGGCGGTGGACGCGGACCGCTACCTCGGCCGTCCCGCCCGTCTCGACTTCGACCACGCGGGTCTCGGCGTTGGTGATGATGTCCGGGCCGGGCGCCAATGCGATCAACTTCAGCTTGTCTTCGGGATTGGCCCAGTGCGCAAGTTTCCCGGCCGTACCTTTCACTTCCAGGGTGGCGGCCTTCTCGAGTTTGGCGGCCGGATCAGCGCTTAGCAGCAATGTCGTAGAAACCTGGCCGGGCGCGATTACTCCCTTCGTCGCGTGAAGCCCCTGGGGCAGGTCGAGCAACTCGACATCGATGGGACCGTCAAACTCTTCGAGGCGGAGGGCAGTGACCGTGATGGGCACGCAGCCGCCTGACGGCAGGTTCGGATTGCGAGGGTTGACCGTCAGGCGGAAGTCGGGACGCGGCGGACGGATGGTCAGGCGGTATGCGAAATTCTCTCCGCCGGCCCCGCGAACATCGGCGATCCGCACGACGTAATCGCCGTCGGCGGGCGCCGTAAAGTGGACCAGAGAATCCTTGCCGTATCCGGGGCCACCATCGTCGTTTCGATAATACAGTGGCACCACAGGCAGCCCGTTCGGCGTGAACTTGGTACCCGGCGGATGGATCTGGATTTTGTAAACCGGTTTATCAATGGCGTGGGCTTCAGTGCTGGTATCAAAGTATGCCAGCCGCTGCCCGCCGAACGATTCGAAGATGACGTCTTCATCCGGGCCGTTCGGCAGAGCCTGGATACGAAGGATCTCGCCGCCGGCCATCACGTAATCACCGACAGCCATCCCCGTCCATGCCAGCAGGCGGATGCCGCGGGAAGCGGAATCGCGATCAGACAAGGTCACGGACGTTTCGTAGGTGCTCCGTACTGTCGCACGTTCGACGGGTTTACCTTTCAAGTCCAAGACGTCAATCACGGAATCGAGATCCGATCCCAGACGTCGCGCATTCGACTCGATGACCAGCTTGTCCCCTTTGCGTGCGTGGAATTTGTAGAAGTGGGCCTTCCCGCGTTCGGCAAGCCGGCCGTTCACAGTGCCGGGGACGGGAATGGCTTGCGCCGAGCCGGCGCTGAGGGCTTGAGGGAGGCATTCCAATTCCGGTTCGTCGCCGATCGCCAGCTTCAATTCGTTGAACGAAGTGCCGGGGCGCAACACGACCAGATCCTCATCCTCACCCGTAGATTTCCCCGTCACTTTCGCGGTAGCGGGAAGGTTCCAACCCCGGAGAGAAACCTCGCGGGTCTTGCCACGTTCGACTCCGAGAGGATACGCCGCGGTGGCGAGAGCAAACTTGCCCACTTTGATGCGATAGAAATGCGAAGCTTTACCGCTCTCCTGGTAATCGGCAACGCGAATGTAATACGTCCCCGCTTTCTCAAAGCGGTGAGAGAACATGCTCTCACTCATGCCGCCGTGTTCTCCGTACTCGCCGACTTGCTTCTGCTCGGAATCGAGAATCGTCACAACCGGCTGCAGCGTGGAGCCGATCAGCATTGCGCCATTTTCGAACGTGAGTTGGGCGCCGGCTTTGACCTCGATCTTGAAATAATCCACATCGCCGGGCTTAGCGATTGTGCCGGTGAGGATGGCCGGGAGATAGGTCTCCACCGCCGTATCGATGGTGTCGTCCGGTTCGCGGTCGGCGGTCTCGCCGTAATAGGGTTCCACCAAGAAGCGGCCTTCCGGACTAGTGCCGAGCGGGGTGAGCAAACGAAAGGCAACAGGACCGATGGCTGCGTTCGGGCTCACTTCCACCTCGACCGTGACCTGATTGCGCGGCGGCAAAGGGCCCAGATCAACAGTGGACAGCGTACCGTTCGAGCCCAGGCGGACGTCCGGAAGATCGGGCAGTTCCTTTACACGAAGGATGGAGCCCTTGATGCCGGGCTCGCTGAAGTACACGGCTGATGCTCGCGCAAGGTTCAGGCCCTCGACGGTCATCTCCAGCGTGGTGCCGCGGGAAACGCCGACGGGGGAGACCACGTTCAGCGTCGGCGGCGTCATGCGGGGGCCGGTCGGGTGGTCGGTTGAAGCTGCAGACAACACGAAAGCCTGCGCTACAAACAAAATGCAGGTGGTACGCGAATGCATGGGCTACCTCGATGGATAGATCTCGAACGTGCCGTCGTAGCGGCCTACCGCGAAGGCGCTGCTATCGGGCTTGAAGCGGATGCTGTAAACCCAGTCGGACTGATTGGGGAGGGGGCTCAACTCCGCCAAGTCCGGAGCGTTGAACATTTTCAGAGTACGGTCAGCCGCCGCGGAGGCGATGCGCTTGCCGTCCGGCGACCATGCCACGGCGAGAATGGCGTCCTCGTGGGCGATCAATGTGTTCAGGAGTTGACCGCTCCGCTCGCCGAGCTTCCAGACACGAAGATTCTTATCGAGGCCGCCGGCTGCGACCATGGTGCCCGTCGGATCCACCGCGATAGCGTTGATGCCGTCGGCGGGTTCAGACAATGTATAGAGGCGCTCGCCTGTCGCGGGATTCCAGATTTTCACCGTTCGATCAGCGGCGCCCGAGATCAGCCGCTTGCCATCGGGCGTGAAGGCCAGGGCGTAAACCGCATCGATGTGATCCTTCAAGGTCCGGATTTCCCGGCCGGTTTCTGGATCCCACAGTTTTATCAGCTTGTCGTAACTGGAGGTGGCTAGCGTCTTCCCGTCAGGTGAAAACACGACAGCGTAGATACAGTCGGCGTGGCCGGCAATGGTGCGCACCGCGGTATGAGTCCCGAGATCCCAAATCTTGATCTCGCCCTTGCGTGCCGGCAGCCCGCCACCCGCAGCCAGCCACTTGCCGTCGGGGGATATGGCTAGAGCGCGAACTGCGTCAGCATGACCGGCGAGCGTCGCCTGCAAACGTTTGCTTGCTGCATCGACGAGGCGGGCTTCACGGAAACTGCCAAGTGCCAGCGTATTTCCGTCCGGAGACCAGGCGAGCGAATAGATGCTGGCGACGGGTGAGTGACTAGTGGCGAGCGCCGCGAGCAGGAGAACAAGCTTTCCCATTTCGCCCTAGTGGTTGAAGATGAATTCTTTGCTGGTCAGCATGGCCCACATCATGTCTTCCAACGCTTGCCGGCGCGTGTCGTTCGCTGCGGCGGTCGAATGACTGGTGGCGAGGGCTTTCTGGATGGACTCCCGCTCCTGATCCGTCGGGTACCGGCTGAAGGCTGAAAGAAAAAGCTGCTCGACCACCCTGCGCTCCGAGAGCCCAAGTTTCAGAAACAAGGCCGCATAGCCCTCGGACGCGGCTATTTTCTTGTTCAGAGTGTCGCCGTTGATGATGTGCAGAGCCTGCGCTACGTTCGGTTCAGAGGAGCGCTCAGAAGAGTCACAGATATTGCGAACCGGCCGGCCGAAAGACGACAGGAATTGAGACTGCACCTGCGAATCCGGCAACTGCATGGCTCGCGTGCCCACGGGGTATCCGGAAAAGGCTGTGGGCACTCCTGTGACCTGGGACATGGCATCGAGGATTACTTCGGCGGGAAGCCGCTTAATCAGGTACTTCGAGTAGAAGCGGTCGTCGTTCTGATTAGTCGCGTTCGCATCCGACGATAACTGATAGGCGCCGGAGTTCATGATCGTGCGAATCAGATATTGGACGTCGAACTGATGTTGGACGAAATCCTTGGTGAGAGCGGAAAGCAATTCTTCATTGGACGCGGGATTCGTCGCGCGGACGTCATCCTCCGGATGCACCAGACCGCGACCCATGAAGTTAGCCCAAATCCGGTTTACGATTGAACGGGCGAAAAAAGGATTCTTGGGGTCGGTAAGCCATTCGGCGAACGCCGCGCGCCGATCTACCTGCGCATCCACTGCGAGCGACTTACCATCGAGAGGTGTGGGCGGCAGCGGCCGCAGCAGCCGCGGATGATTGATGTCGCCCGAGACTTTGGCGAACACCACCGTATCGGCGCCATCGTTCTTCAGGCCGACGCGCGCGAACAGATTTGCCATCTGGAAGTACTGCTTTTGGGTCCACTTCTCAAGCGGGTGATTGTGGCAGCGGGCGCAGGTGATCCGCTGGCCGAGAAACGCCTGCGTGGTGGTTTCGGTGAGATCGATGGGGTCCTTGTGCAGGACGAAGTAGTTCAGCGCGCCGTTCTCGCGTGTGCTGCCAGTTCCGGTGAAGATTTCCCGCGCGAATTCATCCCAGGGTTTATTGGCTTTTACGCTGTCGTGGATCCAGTCGTAAAAGGACCACATCTGCGGGGAGCGAAGTTTGCGACTGCTCACCAGAAGCAGATCGGACCACTTATAGGCCCAGTAGTCGGTGAACTCGTCGCGGGTCAGCAACTGATTGATGAGCTTGGCGCGCTTGTCGGGTGAGGTATCTCCGAGGAAGTTCTCCACCTCCTCCGCCGTGGGCAAAATTCCGGCGGCGTCGAGGTAGGCGCGGCGAATAAAGACCGAGTCGCTCGAGAGCGCGGAAGGCGCGATGTTCAGACCTTTGAGTTTGGTAATGACCAGATCGTCAATGTAATTGCGGCGCGGAAAGTTGTCGTAGGCGGCCGCCGCGACCTGATTCTCGAACGGGACTGTCATGCGCGCGTACAGGACCTTACTCGAGTACCAGAGTGTGACCGCGGCTTCGCCCGCGCCGCTCATCTTCACGAGGCCGTTATCATCAACCGAAGCAACTCCCTCGTTATTCGAACTGAATTTCACCCAGCGGGTAACATCGGAGGTAGTGCCATTCGAATACCTGGCGAGAACCGAGAGTTGCTGCTCGGCACCCGGCTTCAATACGGCGGCCGGCGGGAACACTTCGAGGCCTTTGATTTCGGGATCGGTGTCGGCCGGCCGGGGAGTGCCGGCGGCAATCCACTCTTGTATAACGCGGTATTCCAGCGAATCCTTTTTGAAGCGCTGACCGCCACCGTGCGGCATGCCAAAGGTCGCCTTCTGAAGGATAAGGCTGGCCGGCGGGTCGGCGCTGGAGATGCGACGCGCTGCGGACTGGCGGGTCAGCGTATCGTAATCCACGTCGGGATCGTAGCCGCGAAGGGTGAGCTTGAATCCGTTCTTGCCGGCGAGCGCTCCGTGACACGCGCCCTGATTACAGCCCATCTTTGTGAGGACGGGAATGACGTGATTACGGAAACTCCAGGTGAACGGATCGTGTGAGCCCTTGACGGTAATGTGGACGGTTGCCGTCCGGCCGTCGGCGCTCGCTGTCACCGTAGTCTCGCCGTCACCAGCAGGGCGGATCAAGCCGGCTTTCTCGATGGTGACGATCTTGGGATCCGCGGCCTTCCATTCGGCTTTGCGGGTCCAGTCTTCCTGGTAGCGCCCGGCGGAGGCTTCCGCGATCAGCTGCTGCCGGGCTTCAGGACCAGTCAATTCAACCTTCGACGGGAGTATGGTCAGAGATTCAGCGAAGGCGCACACGGGGACCAGCAGGAGAAGAATTCGATGCCTCACGCGAACAATTCCTTCACCGGCGAGTTGCCACGATCCACCAAAGGAATAGGGCGGCCTTGCGCGCCCGGGAGTTCGAGGCCCGGATCGATGCCAAGGCCCTGGTACACGGTGGCGGCAACCTCAGCGGGAGTAACAGGGCGGTCCTTCGGAGCGGCGCCGATATCGTCGGAGGATCCGATTACTTCGCCGCCCTTGAAAGGACCGCCAGCCATCAACATGGTCCAGCACTGGGGCCAATGGTCGCGGCCGCCCGCGGGATTTACCTTGGGCGTGCGGCCAAACTCGCCAGTGGCTACAACCATGGTGTTCTTCAACAGACCGCGGTCGCTCAAGTCTTCGAGCAAAGAGCTGTAGGCCATGTCGAACATGGGGCCTACCAGGTCGCGATAGCAGCTAATCGGGCTGAATGGTTTGGAGCCGTGAATGTCCCAGGTGATCTCGTCGAACACCGTTTCAAACATGTTGACGGTGACGTAGCGGACGCCGCCCTCAATTAAACGGCGGGCAAGCAGACAGCTCTGCCCGAACCGATTTATGCCGTACTTCTCGCGGACCTTCTGAGGCTCTTTGTTCAAGTCGAAGGCTGCACGGGCTTTTTCGGATGACATCAGCGTGTAAGCCTGCTGAAACGTAGAGTCGAACAGGCGTGCGTCCTGCGAGGTCTCAAACATACTGACTGTTTTGTCGACCATGGCACGCCAGTTACGGCGGCGGTCGACGCGCAGGGCCGTCAGGTAGTCTGGCGGCAGCATGTCGGGGACTTTGAAATTCGGATCGGAGGGGTCAGCGTTAAGCACGAAGGGGTCGAAGCTCTTTCCCAGAAAGCCCGCACTCGATCCATGCGGCATGTTTCCGCCGGTGTTGCCAATGGGGCGAGGCAGCAGCACGTGAGCGGGGACGTCGCCTTTCGGTCCTTTGAGCTTGGACACCACGCAACCCATACTGGGTTGTTCGATGCCGCCCTGGAACAGCCGACCGGTTTGCATCATCTGATGGCCGGTATCGTGGACGGCGGCAGCCGTATGGTACATTCCGCGAATCAGGGAGTATTTATCGGCATGCTTTGCCATGCGGGGAAAATTCTCAGAGACCTCGATCCCCGGCACGTTGGTCTTGATCGGCTTGTAAGGGCCGCGGATCTCGATTGGAGCATTGGGCTTCATGTCCCACGTGTCCAGTTGGGAAGGCCCGCCCACCAGCATCAGGAAAATACAATTCTGGTCGGACTTCGACTCGTCTACGGCCCCCTGCGCCTTGAGTCCGAACAGGTGGGTAAGGCCGAAGCCGAGCGAGGTTAGCGCACCGGCATGCAGAAAGTCCCGCCTACGGGTACCGTCACAAAACTCAACGGGCCGGTCGGCATCCAGACGTAGCACGTTTGGCTCCTTCAAAAAGTTTGTAATTTAATTTTAATGAATCGGCAGGTCCGAGGCAATGGGGCGTGCAGTCACTCACTCGGCTTGAAGAACCACAGCCAAAACATCTGCGTATTACTGCCCACCGCGTACCGGAACTCGAAACCGCACCGCTGGCCATCTCTCTGGCCTCCGGTTCTGAAATTCCTGCGCCAAACCATGTATCACTACGCGGCGAATTGCCCGGACATCCTGTGACCTGAAATTTGAACAGGCCTCCGGGCCGCAAAAGGCGATGTGTCTCACGAATGTAATTTTCTATTACCGCTTTACTCGGGATGTGTTGGAACACAATAAACGAAAATGCGAAATCAAATGTCAAATGACCCACGACGCTCAAGTTCGTCCCATTGTTCCGGTATACGAAAGCGTTCGAGAAGCTTCCGCATATCTCGCGGGCCAGTTTGACCATCTCGCCGCTTACGTCCACGCCATGCACTTCCCCGAACACCTGGGCCAGCGCATAGAGTAGCCGTCCAGCGCCACAGCCGATTTCGAGAACGCGCATCTGCTTGGGATCACGCCCTTGGCAGATGTTCTGCATGTCAGTGAGGATTTGGTCTCGAACATTAACCATCCCTGACTGCAGGAAATCGTTCAGACTCCAATCCAACTGGCCCGTGGCGATGAAATGGCGGGCGTTGGTGCGCGCGCGTTCGTCCCAATCCTGCTCCATCTTCTTCAGCAGCCGATCAACTGAGCCTTGTCGGCGGATCAGGCGCAACACGGTTGGTTTCATGCCCAAAAACTTCGCTACGGAGCCGCTCTACTTTGGGGCGAACTGAAATTGCCGAATTCGAGCGATTGCCGGGCGCCTGGGATTCCGTTCCGGGTTGTCTCGGTCCATTGAACCGATCGCGAGAATGGCCGGTTCTCGCCGTGACGGTACTTATCCCGCACCGTGACGGTAATCTTGCAACCCTGTTTCAGCCGCTCGCTCCAGCGCGATTCGAGATCGTGATAGCTCCCGCCTGAGCCGCGGAACGCCTCCTGCAGGGACTTCGGGGCGAAAGTGTTCATGTTCGGGTTCTGCAAGCCAAGGTTGCGTTCATCCCCGGGGGCCCCGAATTGAATACCGATGAGATGACCGGCATGCTCGCCTGTGCCGCCCGACATAACGCGCTGGGCAGTAATGCTGCGATGGGTCACCACCTGACCGGGCACGCCCAGTTCGCCGGAAGCCTCTTTATAGTCGAAGTTGCCTTGTGTCCATTTCCTGAAAGCGAATCGACTGCTAATATCCACCAGAGCCATCGGATAACTCCTGAATCTTAGTCATTGATCGTAGCACCGACCGACAATCGGAGGAATTCCAGACCGCGTCATCATGTCACCGGAACATCCAAAACAGCCAACCAGTACTGAAAGGATTGGAAAGCGAACCCGCATAATATCAGTGCGATCCCGAACACTCCGAGCCGCCGCTCCGGGAGGTTGTCGGCGAAATGCTCTATAAACGGATTTACTGTGGTGCCGGCCGCAGTAACGAGTCCGGTCACGAGTCCGACGCGCAGCGCGAACGACCAGGCGTGTTCCACATGCCGCACCAGCGTGCTGCAGATGAGCGCGCTTGCGATATAGCCTATCGTTCGAATGATCGTACCCCATAACTGCCGTCTCGTGAGGCGCGGCCGGCGAGACGCTTCATAGTCCATGCCAGGACGCATGCCGCGAGAATACGCAAAGATTTGTCCCACCGTAATCAGGAGACTGAATGCGGCTGCATATTGAAGACCAACGGTCCTGTAGAGTCCCGCACCGAACGCACAGCCCCGTATCGCGCTGAAGAGTCCCTCCCACAGCAGCGAGTAATGATCTCCGTGCCGTGCTGTTCGATTCAGTTCGATGGCGACCGTGACACCTGTTGCGGCCCCCGAAAGCAGCCCGAAGAACCAGCCGAGGCCGAGGCCATAGCCAACACCGAAAACCACCGTGTAGGTCACCGCTCGCGTTAGCAGCCGTAATGGCCCCTGGCGACCGCCCAACAAATCGTAAGCAAGATAGAGGCTTCCGAGCACATCCAAACAGGTACCAGCGATGCTGACGATCGCAACCGTGTGATGGTCCATCAGTGGATTGTAAACGTGGTCAAAAGGGCTGAGCGGTTGTGCTCTGGTGCAGCATTGCGCGGATCTCTCGACATCGATCTTTCGAATCGGGGCCTTAACTCTCAATTATCTCTCCATACAGGGTTTAGCTTCGTTGGGTTCGTTTCGTAATCCGGGGAATCGGGGTTGATGACTTTCAGTGGAATCGGTATTTGGGTTTGTTTCGTTGGATTCCCGGTGACCATCGGCAGAAGGCGAGGGTCCTGGAAGAGTCGGGTCCCAAACACCCACAAGAAAGGATTGACTGGCCCATGCGGCCGAACTCGCTCCGTGCTCTTGGAGAGGCATCCCATTTGGCTGCATTGCCGGGCGAGACGGGGAATTCTTAGAGCAGTGACCTTCATCGGTGTCCTCAGTTTGGTTCGCCAAGCGGCGGTGGGCCAGGGCCTGAACGGGTGCGAGTGTCTGCAATCTGTTGATGGCTTTAGAATTGAGAGCTTGCGGACGAATCTATGGACCTTCGTGAACGTTGACGAGCCAATCTCAGCTAGCACACGATTCTTCAGGCGATCTGCCGTTCACCTTGGACCGATGCTGTCGAGTCACTGCGTCGTGCTTGCGCAATAGTCTAGAGACGCGGGGATCGTTCCGAACGAAGAGCAGCAATCGGGCTGCTGTCTCTGGCGCTGTGAATCACTCGAAAATAGGACCTCTGCGCAGAGTTGGCGTGAAACACTTGACCGGTTCCAGATACTCAGGCCGGAAAGAATGCCTGCTTTGGTATGCGGCAAAAGACGGTCTGAGCTCACCGAGGGAAAGTCGATCGCTTCCCCTCCGGATCCGCCCCTCTGCTGTTTTCGTCGCAGCCCGCTTCTCGCCGAGCAAGGGTTCGCTGCGCCGCCCCGCGCCCTTGGCAGCCCCGCGCTGGCCTGCTCGAACAAAGGAAACGTGACGGGGCTCCCCGGGGGGAAGCGATCAGAGAGGCACGTTGACGACGCGTACACAAACGTTTTGATGGTTTGTGGGTGGCGTTTCTCCGATCGAAACGCGGTTAGAAACTTTATGCATTGCGGCACTTGTCCAGTTCGGGGACAGACCAGCGAAGTCCCCTCCCGGGCGGACCAGGGTGGAACTGGCGACGCACACCGACCATCGCGAAATAATTATTGGTTCGAATCCGTTCCGCTTTCGGCCCCTGAGCCTGCCTATTGCAACTTCTGGAAATCGTAGAAGTCACCGGGTATTTCCGGGCTGAGGCGGACGGCGGAGCCGGTGCCTCCCGGAATCGTAGCCATGACCTTCCCCGTTCCGTCCATTATGACCACCTCGTTAGTCGCCTTCAAAGTCTGGCCATCCGGGCTCACCTGTAAGTTGATACGAGCCTTCGTGATGGTGGTCAGCACGCGGCTCGCATCGTAATTGAAAATGAAGAGTGTTTCGAGAAATTTCCGGTCGCCCACGCGCACCCAAACCCCGTGCGCTACGCTCTGAGTGCCGTCCGAGGACGAGGCCGCCAAGGTACCGTTCGAGTTGAAAGTGACAATGTTGAGAATCGGCGTTGCGGCGGCCGGCTGCCCAGCAGGACGCACTTCGGACAGCCATGTGCCTTCTAAGGTCTGGTTGACCACCGCAACGGCCTTTTCCGGCGTGGTGATCGCCTGGATTAGCCCTTGGGCTTGAACTTGCGCCGTCTTCGCGATGAGAGCGGCGAAAAAAATAAGAGTGGATCGCGTCATTGTGAGAGGATTCCTTGGCCTCAGGGGCACAGTATCCTCTCATTGGAGGAGTTTCAATGGCGGGCATGTTCTTATGTTGTGGCGACCATGTTCCCCACTAGGACCAGCGATATACTTGCGCTCTTTCGGGGTTCGGAACATCCGGGTGGTATGATTCGGGACTGGGGGAGGAGCGGAACTGTTGGAACTCCGTGCACCGATCCTTTCGGAATCTTCGAGGTCCACCTGCCCTCAGGTGAACTGCGTAAGCAGGGTAAGAAGATCAAGCTCCAGGAGCAACCTTTTCAGGTCCTGGCGGCCCTGCTAGAGCGTCCAGGCGAGGTCCTGTCGCGGGAAGACCTGCAGAAACGGCTTTGGCCTTCCGATGTTGTTGTCGATTTCGATCGCGGCCTCAACAAAGCAGTCAACCGGCTGCGCGAAGCCCTGGGCGACGACGCTAACCATCCGCAGTTTATCGAGACATTGCCGCAACGGGGCTATCGATTTCTGGCGGAGGTGAAATCCGCCGATCCGGCGATGCCCCCTGATCTACTTGTGCCCGCCGCCGCGGTCCCGCCCGGGATAAGGGAGTCAACACCAACCGCGGCTGGCCCTCCCCGCTGGAGCGGACGGCGTGGATTACTCGCAGTCACCGGCGGGTTGATTGCACTCGCGCTTTTCACGGTCGGATACCGCAAGCTAGTCGCCGTCCCTACCCGGATCGGGTCCATCGCCGTGCTGCCGCTCGAGAACCTGTCGGGAGACCCGGCCCAGGAGTACTTCTCTGATGGAATGACGGACGAGTTGATCGGTGAGATTGCCCGGATCGGCTCACTGCGGGTCATCTCCCGGACGTCCATCATGCAGTACAAAGGGGGCGCTCGTAAGTCGTTGTTGGAGATTGCGCGTAAACTGAACGTGGACGCAATACTCGAAGGCACAGTGGTGCAGTCCGGCCCAAAGGTTCGAATCACCGCGCAGTTGATCAGGGCCCAAGATGACCGGCACCTCTGGTCGGGAAAGTACGAGCGCAATCTAACCGATATTCTGGGGCTACAAAGTGATGTGGCGCGCGCAATTGCCAGTCAGATCCAGATCAAGCTTACGTCACAGGAGAGGACTTATCTCACTAGGACCGGTCCGGTTCGCCCCGAGGCGTATGACCTCTTTCTCAAAGGAAATTTCTTCTTGCATCAGGGGATGAGGGGCACCGCCAAGAGCATAGATTTCTTCAAGCAAGCGATTGGACTCGATCCTTCTCAAGCGGAGGCTTATGCTGGGCTGGCCGAGGCATTGTGTTTCGCCGGAATCTTCGGTCTCCGCAGTTCGGCGGAGGCTTATCCGGAGGCGCGGTTAGCCGCCTTGAAAGCTCTGGAACTCGACGAATCGAATGCGTCGGCACATGACGCGCTGGCAGATGTCAAGCAAGGATACGATTTGGACTTAGCCGGCGCAAACGCGCGCTCGAGTTGAATCCCAGCAACCTGCTGACACGTTTGCGGTACGCGGAAAGCCTGACGCGCATGAAAAGGTACGACCAAGCCATGGAGGAGACCGCGCGAACGCTAAGTTGGGACCCCGTGTCGGCCATCAGCCATGTCAGCCGTTCCATGGTTTTCTTCCGCCGTCGCCGCTATGACGAATCGATTGAAGCCAGTGTGCAAGCGCTCGACCTTGATCCGAGTAACGTCAATGCGCTGTGGTGGCAGGGCGTTTCTTATGCGGGCAAGCGGGATTTTTCGAAGTCCATCGCCGCTTTGGCCAAAGCTCTCAGCATGGCTGATGGTCCGCTATTTCGAGGGTATCTCGGCTATGTCTACGGACAATCCGGAGAGCAGGTCAAGGCTCTCGGCATCTCGAAGGAGCTTACGATTTTGTCGAATCAGCAATTCGTTTCCCCGGTTGATTTCGCATTGGTCTACGCCGGATTGGGTGACGCGGATTCAACGTTTCAATGGTTGGAGAAGGCGTATCAGACTCACGAAGTCCGAATCGAGCTGGCATCGCTGTACTTCGACGGCTTCCGATCGGATCCTCGCTATGCGGACCTTTATGCGCCGTTTGGGTCGACCCCGATAAGCTTTCCGCTGAGATATATCGCCCGATGAGTAGCTCGTCAGTGACCGCGCTGTCGTTTGCGTTATGTGCCGGTATCCGGTTGCCACCTGGCCGGTTTTTTTGCCCATCGGGTCCTCGTGGTCCACTCAGTTCGGATTCACGCTCTAAAAGTCCGGGACGGCGTTTATGACCGGCCAACATTCTGAGTGAGGCTCGCGACGGGAACGGAAAGCAGACTTCCTTTTTCGTAGATACTCACGTAACGGGGGAGGGTGAAAGCCCGGTCCTAACTAATGACGAACGCTTGATCGTCGTTATCAAGAACGAGCAGGTTGCGATCCCGAAGCGTGAGATCGAATGGATCGACTACCGGCCGAAACCTGCGAGCCGGGTCACAAAGGAAAACCTTACGACCGTCACTGATCCGAAGCCGGCCCGCACGCCTTACGATCCATCGACTGGCCCCAATACGTCGGTCTCCAGGAACGTGAGCGTCGGGTCGAAGCCCGATTTCGAAACGATTTACCGGCGCTTGGCGGCGACACCCGAAAAAAAGTGAGAAGGTCACAGCAAGCGGCGATACAGCTCCGCCTGCGCTTTTGCGATCACATCCCAGTCGTAGCGCTCCACCGCCGTCTTGCGGGCGTGCTGCTCCAATTGCTCCCGGCGCGTAGGATCCTCCAGCAGGTCTGTTATCGCTTCGGCCATCTCCTCTCCGTTCCTAACTACCACCACGTCGCGCCCGTTCTGCACTTCGTCAAGTCCATTGATTCCGGCAGGCGTGCTGACAATGGCCTTTCCCATGGCCATGGCCTCCATGATCTTGATGTTTGTGCCGGCTGAGGCCAACAGCGGCGCGATCACGACGGCGGCCTTCCGGTAGGCCGGGCGCACGTCGGCTACAAACCCCTCGAGTTCAATCCCTTTTTGGAGCAGATCCGGTGCGACCCGCTGTCTGTACATTTCGAGGTAGTACTCCGGCCGTGATCCCGCGATGATGTGCAGCGTGGGCTTCAGGGGTTGCAACAACGGCCAGGTTTCACGCAGGAATGCATCGATGGCCAGCACGTTTGGGAGGTGCGCAAAGGAACCGATGAACAGCAGGCGTCCCGGTTGGGGCGGGTCGGAAGAAGGCTGATAACGTTCAACATCCACGCCGTTCGCCAAAGCTACCGCGTGCTGAGCGCCTACGCTCCGGCGGTCCTTGTCGGACATCGTAACTACGCGGTCCACATGGCCCCAGGCCGCTTTTTCGAAACGAACCCAACGCTCGAATTGACGCCTCGTTTCCCAGTCCTCCCGCTGCGTAAGTAGCTGTGAGTACAGGTCCAGCGTGATGTCGTGCTCCACCAGCACAGTCTGCGCTGGGGCGCAATCGGCCGCATATTGCGCCATCTGTGTGAATTCGAGTTGCGCGATCCGCGGACGCCATTTCCGCACGGTCTGACGCAGCGCCGCCCGAAATGCGGGCGAATCAAATTCTTCCACGACGTCCGGCCGCTCGGTGGCGGGAACTGCATGCGTCGCGTATCGCTTAACGCAAACCACTTCAACGCACATCTCGAGCAATTCGCGCGGCACGGGCGCCGGCTCGTCGACGAAGCAGACCAGGACCTGATCGAAATCTTGCGCTGCGCGGCGCATCAGGTTGTACATGCGGACTGCGCCGCCGTGGGACAGCGGGTACGGTTTGTATGGGCTTATCACCATTACAACCGGGCGCCCACTTGCCGCCATGCCGGGGAACACGGCAATGGCGCCGCTGCCCACCGCGAAAATTTCGGTTTCGGCCAAAACCGCGGGTGGCTGCTTTTCAATCCAGTGCGGCGCGTGACTCGCGTCGCGAAGAACTTCGACGTATTCCGGATGCTTAATACATGCGATGTTAATGCGCCATATGGCCTCGCGCCAGAGTGACCGGAACACATCAGCATCCGTGACGCTACGTGCCAGGAAGCGCAGATAGTTGCGCTCCAGGACGACTCTCAATTGTGCATCGGAGTAGTAGCGCGAAGTGGTTGCGCGATGGCGGTGCACCACGTGCGCACTCGCCACGAAGACAGTAGGCCAGCCCATTCGCCAGCCGTTAAACCCCAGGTCGAGATCCTCGACGTACGCTGGCACGTACGCTTCAGCCACCCCACCCAAAGCGCGTAACTTTCGAGTGTCATACAACGACGCTCCACCGCTCCCGTACAGGACAGGCGTGTGTTCCTCGCCATCTATCGGCAAATCGCACGTGATCGGAAAGGCGTTGTATGGCCGCTGGAGCGGTATCACCGCCTTTCCGGTCTCTTCCCTGCGCTGACCTTCCGGCATGAAGATGTGCGCCGTTGCACAGAACAGGTCCGGCACACGCTCGAACGCATTCCGGAGCGCCTCCAAGAATCCGGGCTCCACAAGCATGTCGTTGTTTAACAGACAGATGTGTGAGAATCGAGCCCGGGCAATGCCACGATTCACGGCCGAGGCAAACGAGAGAGCTATATCTGAATGCTCGATGATGACCTCGGGATAGTGTGTTCCTAGAAAGTCCCGAGTGCCATCGTCGGAGCCATTGTCGACTATGATGATCTGGTCGGCGCCGTGCAGATCGCGCAGGCATTGTGCCAAGAGCTCGATTCCGTTCCGCGAGGGAATGACTACGGACACGCCGTCCGGTAGGCGTTCACCCAACCTCGGAGGCGGTCCATTGGGCGGAGTTCGTTTCAAAAGAGACGCTGCGGAGCCGCCCGCGAGCGCCGTCCGATAGAACAGGGGACGGCGAAGCGCCTCAGGATGCCCCAATCTCCAGACCCACGTGTACAGCCACCCGCCGGGATGGGTTTGCCTCTTGACGAACTCCGTCATGCGCCAGCGGAAATGGCGCAGAATGCTGGGGGCACTTTGCGGACGGAGTGCAAAGTGACTCAGGTACTCGTTGAATACAAGGAGCCGGAAAGGGGCCATCCTGAGTCCCATCAGCCGTAGCCGGCCATAGGGCTTGTTGGGCTGGAGCACGATAGCTCCGATGCGAATCCAGCGTCCGGCTAACCGCGCCCGGCACAGTTCGATGTTGTCGCGGAGGCGGCGGCGGATATGAAATTGAACCCACTCGCCATCCGGCGGGGGAAATTCGGAGACGACCACCAAAGGCAATTCGGGAAGAATCGCCTTCATTTGCTCCACGGCTCCGGCTACCAGATCCACCGTGCAGGAAGCGAAGAGGACTTTGACCGGGCCCTTATCGCGCGCGGCGCTCACACGAGTGCGACAACATCGGTCTGGACAGCGCCATCCTGATACTCCTGCCACATGGCGAGAGCCTGGATAGCGAAAGCGGTCGAGACCGGATTCACGAAAGGCATCCAGACATCCTGCTTGCGGCCAAACCGGAAGCCTCCGTGGATGCGGGGATCGGGATCATTTGCCTGGAACTCGCGGATCCGCTGCTCTTCGCTTGCGGCCGCGGCTCTATCCAAGCGGCAAACACCGAGCCCGTCGGCGAACAAGCGTACTCTCAGCAGCTGGGCATATACATCGCAGCGCGCGAAGCGATCTTCGATGTGGCGTAGCTGGGAGGCAACCCGGTCGATGCCCGCTGCTAGCGCCGACGAGCACTCAGCACGGTCGGAAACAGCCAGCAGGGCCTCGAGGAAGTAGCAGTAGGCATGAAGGCGGTCCATCACCTTCTCGTCATTCGCATCCCCTGGAAGAAAGTCGACCTCCGTTGCTAGCGAATATCCAAGAAGGCGCTCGAAGGCGCTGGCCAGTTCGCGGTGACCCGTGGCGATACTCAATTCATGCCACGCCAGTGCCGATTTCAGTTGATAACAACCCGGCCGTCTCGACCACCGCGCTTCATAAGCGACCGGCTGCTTGTCCGGGAGATGCAGGATGGGATGCATCGCTTCGTCGGCGATAAAATCGAGGGCCATCGACAGGCCGCACTCTTGGGCACGGGCGATATATTCTTTGTTGCCGGTTGCCCGCCAGATCGCCAGCAGGCCGCGGGCGATAATCCCGCAATCGAAAAAATACGCGTAGGCCGGCCCGCCGTTCAGAACGGGCTCAAAAGGGAATGTCGCGCTTCGATCGTTCCATGCGTGATGCAGAAGATAGTGCGCGGCGCGTTCAGCCGCCTTGAGGAACCGAGCGTCACCCGTTTTCTCCCATAAATAAAGATGGATACTTACTGCGTAGCCGGTGATCTCCGTGGAAACGGGTGCGTTCCGGCAGGAATCACACAGGTAATAGCGCGCGACGCCCCCGGTGTCGTCCTGTATCCCGGAATCCAGAAACCAGGAGGCAGCGCGTGCCAGCGTGGTATCAATAAGTGAAAGAGAAATCTTGGAAGCCTGCAAGTTGGAATTGGAAATTCCAGTGTATCATCTGCAGCTTCGCTGGCCGCGGCAGGCGGCGCTTGGCGTAGTCTAAGGGCTTTTGGATGCGATTTGTACTCTCTTTATTTGTGGTGTGCGCCGCTAGCGCGCAGCAAGCGCCCATCGGGATTGCGCGCGGAGATCTGGTCAGCTGGCAGGCCACTTCCGGCGCCGGCGAATTGAGCTTTAAGACATTGGAAGGCCGCCTATATCAATGCTCTTTCGACGGTAAGACTTATTTTGAGCGCGATAATCAGAGGGTTACGGCGGGCGCGATGGCCGCCGGCGATCGTGTCGAAATTGTGTCGGACCGCAAGGCGGGCTCCGAGGTCTGCTATGCGCGAACCGTGCATGTTCTGGACACCCCGGCGGCAACGCCAGGACCCGGCGGCCGGCCTCGCTTTCGAAAGGAACAGAGCCCGACCGAATCGTTCGCTCCGCGCGGCGATATGACGTTTGCCGGAGTGGTGATGCGGGTGGATCATGATGTGATTACCCTTAGAACGCGGGCCGATGGACTAAAGTTGATCCTTCTGCGTCAAGACACGCGCTATATCGGAGATGGCCAAAGAGTGGAAGCCGCGGGCTTGAAGCGAAATACCCGAGTGTTCATCCGGGCCGGCAGGAATCTTGAAAACGATATTGAGGCGTATCAAGTGGTGTGGGGTGAGATCGTTCAGCCGTAGCGATTATAGATGATACGCGTTCTTGTCGACTTCGCTCTGAACAACCGGTTCCTGATCACAGCGGCCGCTTTGCTTCTGCTGATCTGGGGAGCCATCTCCTTTCACAACCTTCCTGTCGAAGCGTATCCCGACGTAGCCAACAACTACGTTCAGGTGATTACGCAATGGCCCGGGCGCGCCGCTGAAGAAGTAGAGCAACAAGTCACGATCCCGATTGAAATTGTCATGAACGGGATTCCACACCTGGAGCACCTGCGCTCGACGTCGCTATTCGGATTATCAAGTTTGATGCTGATCTTCGATGACGAGTCAAGCAACGACTGGAACCGGCAAAAGGTGTTGGAGCGCTTGAGCCAGTTGAATCTGCCAAGCGGTTTGCAGCCGCAAATTGGCGCTGATTACAGTCCGGTCGGCCAGATCTACTGGTACACGCTGAGAAGCGCAAACCCGCGTTATGACTTGATGGAGCTCAAAACACTGCAGGATTGGACCATTGAGAAGCAATTCAAGTCCGTTCCGAATGTGGTTAATGTGGTGAGCTTCGGAGGCGTGACCCGGGAATATCAGGTTAAGATCGACCCCAATAAGTTAGTCTCATACAAACTGACCCTCGCTCAAGTGGAGCAACAGTTATCCGGCAACAACGTGAACGCCGGAGGAAGCTTTGTCGAAGCAGGCCTCCAGCAAATTAATGTCAGGGCGCTCGGTCTGATTCGCAACACTGGCGACATCGAGAAGACGTTGATCAAGATGCAAGGTGGAGCGGCGATCCGGGTAAAGGACATCGCCTCGGTCACGCAAGGTACGCGAATCCGATTGGGTCAGATCGGCCGGGCTATTCATCGGGCCGACGGGAAGATCATCGACAACGACGACGTAGTCGAGGGAATTGTCCTCATGCGCAAGGGCGCCAACTCAGACGAGACCCTGGTAGCCATTCATGACAAGGTGAACGAGTTGAATGAGCGACTTCTACCTCGAGGCGTGAAGATTGTTCCCTTTCTGGATCGCAGCGACCTGGTTCACTACACGACGCATACCGTTCTTCACAATCTGACTGAAGGTATTGTGCTGGTGGCGGTGATATTATTCTTGTTCCTCGGAAACGCACGGGGTGCATTTCTTGTCGCTCTGACCATTCCGTTTTCGTTGCTGTTTGCATCCATCTGCCTGAATGTCGCCAAGATACCGGCGAATCTCCTATCTCTCGGCGCCTTGGATTTCGGCATGGTGGTAGAAGGCGCGGTGGTGATGGTGGAGAATATCATCCGCTATCTAGGCAGGACGGAAGGGGACCGCGGAGGCTCATTAGGACCGATTCGAGAGGCCGCTCATGAGGTTCAACGGCCAGTATTTTACGCTATCGGCATCATCATTACCGCCTATGTGCCCATCTTCACGCTACAGCGCGTCGAAGGCCGCTTATTCAAGCCCATGGCCTGGACGGTGACATTTGCGCTGCTGGGGGCTCTTCTGTTCTCGATGCTCATCGCGCCGGTGCTTTCGAGTTTCCTCTTCGGAACGCACGTTCGGGAGTGGCGTAACCCAATGATGACGTGGATGACCCGAGCCTATCGGTTAGCGCTGGGGCGCGCGATTCGATTTCGCTGGGTGACCGCGGGAGTTGCCGCGGCCGCACTGGCGGGCTCAGCGTTTCTGTTGGGGAGCGGGTTGATCGGTTCCGAATTCTTGCCCCATCTGGATGAGGGCGCGATCTGGGCCAGGGCTACGATGGCGCCCAGCACCGGCCCAACAGAAGGCACGCGGGTGATGAACCGCGCGCGGGTGATCCTGGCTTCATTTCCTGAGGTGAGGCAGGTGGTGAGCCAGGTGGGCCGGCCGGATGACGGAACGGATACGACGGGATTTTTCAACACGGAGTTCTTCGTCGACCTTAGGGCGCGTGAGGAATGGCGCCCTGCTTTCAACAGAAACAAAGAAGCGCTGGTAACGGCGATGGATAGGGAACTCGAAAAGATCCCGGGCATATTGTGGAACTTCTCCCAGCCCATTGCCGACAATATGGAGGAAGCCGTAAGCGGCGTCAAGGGTCAGCTCGCGATCAAGATCTACGGCGAGGATCTCAAAACGTTGGAGGCCACGGGAAACAAGATTGTCGGCGTGATGCGCACGGTGGCAGGCATTGCGGATCTCGGTCTGTTTCGCGTGATCGGCCAGCCGAACATGGAGTTCACCGTGGATCGGGACCAGGCCGCCCGTTATGGAATCAATGTGGCCGATGTTCAGGACGAGATCGAGACGGCCGTGGGGGGCAAAGCCGTTTCCCAGGTTCTGCAGGGTGAGCAACGGTACGATCTGGTGGTACGCTACGATGCCCCCAGCCGGAGCACGAAGGAGGCAATCGAAAACATCCGTATCCTGGACCCGGCCGGTGAGCGTGTCTCGCTCGCGCAGCTCTGTGATGTAAAGGTCCGCGATGGCGCATCGGAGATCTACCGGGAAGGGAACTCCCGTTACGTCGCCCTAAAATTCAGCGTGGTGGGCCGCGACTTGGGTAGCGCCGTTGAAGAGGCGATTCGGAAGGTAAATCAGCAGGTCAAGTTGCCAACGGGTTACCGCATTGATTGGGCCGGCGAGTACGAAAGTCAAAAGAGATCCCAGCGCCGGCTGATGATTGTGCTGCCCCTCACCATCCTGGTGATTTGTCTCATCCTCTACACCATGTTCGATTCCGTCAAGTGGGTAGCCCTGATTCTCGCCAACGTAGCCATGGCGCCGATCGGCGGCCTGCTGGCGCTCCTGATCACACACACCCATTTCAGTGTGTCGTCGGGAGTGGGCTTTCTGGCGTTATTTGGCGTATCCGTGCAGACCGGCGTGATCATGCTGGAGTACATCAATCAACTGCGTGCGCGCGGCGAATCCATCATGCGAGCGGCGATCGACGGATCCGTGCAGCGGCTTCGCCCAATCATGATGACGATGTTGGTGGCGAGTGTGGGATTGCTGCCGGCGGCGCTGTCTCGAGGTATCGGTTCGGACTCTCAACGCCCTTTCGCGATCGTGATTGTAGGGGGTCTGGTGGGCGCGCTCATCCTTGGTATCTTCTTATTACCAACTCTGTATGTGTGGGCGGCCGGGGACCGCGACGTGCTCCCGCTGCCGGAATCCAGGGTGGATGAGCACGTGTGACAAAAGACGAGGTTCGGACCCGAATCGAAGAGATCGGTATAATACCTGCCATCCGCGTATCCTCGGCGGAGGATGCCATCTTTGCGTCCGAGGAAGTCTGCAACGGCGGAATCCCCATCGTCGAAATCACGATGACCGTGCCCGAGGCCATCGAGGTAGTTTCAACGTTAGCGCGAAATCGGCCGGACCTCGTCGTCGGCGCCGGCACCGTCCTCCATCCCGAGACCGCTCGGCGGTGCATCGCGGCGGGCGCGAAGTTCGTAACCAGCCCAGGCCTCGATTTTGGCATTGTGGAGGTCGCCGTCAAGGAAAACGTGCTGGTGATTCCGGGCGCCCTCACTCCTACCGAGGTGATCGCCGCCTGGAACGCGGGTTCCGACTTTGTGAAAGTATTTCCTTGCGCGCAAGTGGGCGGCCCCAGTTACCTCCGGGCACTGAAGGCGCCCCTACCGCACATCGCCCTGATTGCTTCCGGCGGGGTGAATCAGAGGACGGCGGGGGATTTTATCCTGGCTGGAGCTTCTGGACTCGGCATCGGCCGCGAGTTGATTCCGACAGCGGCCGTGCAGCAGCGCGACCCCGCCTGGATCGGCGAACTCGCGCGCCGCTTCCTGGCTATGGTAAAGACCGCCCGTAATCAAAACGCGCATCGATAAGGGCTCGGCGCTGGCCTGAAAGCGCGTGATACGATCTGATCTATGAGTCTGATCCTGATCGTCTTGATCGTGCTGCTTTTGCTCGGAGGCGGAGGCGGATACTACTATGGCGGACCGAGAGTCGGCGGCGGCATAGGGGGTCTTCTGCTGATTATTCTCATTCTCTGGCTGCTATTTGGGAATCGCGTCTGAGTTAACGCTGCCCGCCGCCGCGCCTCACAACAATTCGCCTCGAAGAGCCTGAAGCGGATGGTTTGAAGCGCCGCGGCGGGTGGATTGGTAGCGGGCTTGTCCTGCTAGAAAGCGAAATGCACGCCAAGCTGGTCTTGCCACGCCCTGCCAAGCCGCTCTGTACCCCGGATAGAACTGCGAATTCCGTCGGTATTGCTCGTGGATGGAAGCCCCGCTCGACCGAGTAAGGCTGAAGCCCTCAATCGAGAAGCTTGAGTACCGGCACTTGTGACCGGTTCTGAGTATCAAAGCCGATTAAAGCCCTATAGGGCAGTCCGGAGTGGGCGAAGACGATCGTGCAAGACGGCGACGATTTGAGGAATGTTCTCGTTTCCGCCAGAACTCGCTTGTCGCATTCAGACGAAAGAGAGCGCAGAGTAGCTGTCAAGCCGGAATTGTGTAGCGAGTCTCCACTAACTCGCGAAACTTGGCCCGGCTCTGTCCGGCGCTCAATATCTAGATCTCGCCTTCTCGATGGCTTCCGCTGCTTCCGCAAGCTCGTCGTCTCTTGATGTTCTCGCGGAACCACGCGGAGATCTCACCGCTGTGAAAATGGTGTAACCACGTCTCATCGTCCACTCCCTCCATCAACTGCAAGAAAGTAACCAGGTTCTGCGCACGCAGGTTAAGCTTTCCTTCAGGCCCGCGGAAATAGAAGCTGCGATCGGGAGTCAGTTCCGCCTCCGCATACTTTCGGCTGTGGCGAACGCGATCGGTCTTGCACGGTGCCACTCGGAACAGCACCGGTGAGGCATGCCCGTCTTTCCACCAGGCCAAGGCCGTGCCTTTTTCCAACTCCGCGTCGAGCGACCTCGGGCGCAATCACCCCTACCGCGCCAGCGAACTTTGCCAGTGTGCTCCCCGGATCAGACCCGACCGCCACAATCATCTCCACAGACGACAACACCGGCTTTGCGATATGGTCTGGATCGAGTGTGATGAGTACCAGGTTGGTCATCTCCTTCGGGACAACCACAGCTGCCGATTCCCACGTGGACGGCAGTAAATGGTGCGCCTCATCCACAACAATCCAGTGTGGCCGTTCCTTTCTGCGCGCGCCGCTCCTGGAGACGCGGAAGCAGGCACTCGAAGAACTCCGGACGCTTTTCAAATGGAATGCCCACCAGGTTCACGATCACGCTGCGGCTCGGGTCCTCCAGCACGCCAGAATCTCCTCCGCGGTCGGGCCATGTTTAGCGTCGCCTAGGATGATGGCGCCTTCGAAACGTCTGGTAGTCACCTTCCGGATCGACGGCGCAGAATTGATATCCCAACTCCGCAATGCGTTCAAGAATGCCAGTGGTCAGAGTGCTCTTGCCTCCGCCCGATGTGCCCGCCACCAGCAAACCGGCGCCATAAGGCCGAAGAGCAGATCTTCCCCATTCTCACCGGGTCCCCAGCAGAAGCCCGTTACCGGATAAGCCGGTATATCAGCCAGATCGTTTTCCAGAATGTGTTTATCAACTCGATGACGCCACGCCCATGATCTAGAGCGAGCACCAGGTCGGCTCGTTCTTTCAGTGCGGGCAGCGCATTGGCCACGGCCGCCGAACATTCACAATATCTCAGGAACGCATGGTCATTTTCTGCGTCGCCAACCGCTACGGTATTGCGCGGAGACAATCCTATCGACTTCAGGGCGGCGTCCAGGCCGGAAGCTTTATTCACGCCTGACGGGAGTACCATCAGTGCACCCTTGTTGAAGATAACCTGCAGTTCCAGCCCGAGCTCCTGGATCGCGTCTAACACTTTGTCCTTTTCGGTATCGAGGGTGGCGACAATGACGTGTCCCGTTACCAGTGGAGACACGTCCCGATCGCGCAGGGCCTCCACGAACAGAGCAGGCGGAGCCTCGCTCAGAATCTTCACTGTCCGTGTCTCCGGCAAGTGAAGCACGGCGCCGTTCTCGGCCACCACCAGGTCGAAGGCCGCATCAAGTTCCGGGAAGGTCTGGATGAGTTCGTCGAGTCGCCGCCCCGTGACCAGAAAAAGTTTGCGCCCGGACTGCCGGAAACGGTCCAAGGCTTCTAATGTAGCCGTTTTCACACGCCCGTCATGGGCGAGAGTGCCATCATAATCAGTCGCTAATACCAGAAAGCGCACGCATTGTTAGACGCGGCGCATGTCATCTGCTTCTCCTAGATTGGTTACGGGATGGTTGCAAGAAGGTGTGCGGGACTGCCGGATCGGCTACATCCGGTGAGAGTAGACGGTTGCGCAGGTCCAAGGCTGGCCCGGGTACGGAAGCGCTATGCATCCAAAGCGCGCGAACAGAAATATCGAGTCGGGCGCCGTCAACGCGAAGCATGTCTATGTAAAACTTCTGTCACTTGAAGGCGGGATGAAGGGCCGATAAATAAGTGATGAAAATTGAGAGCATAACCGCGCTACGCCGGATCTTGCTGAACTATACATTCGCGTTCTGGACGAACCACACAGCCGAATATCCGAGCCCCACTCCCAGCAGGACACCGGCGAGAACATCGCTTAGGAAATGCATGCCGAGCAAGATGCGCGAGATCGCGACATTGAAGGCGAGAAAGAGAAGGCCAGGCTCGGCGGCGGGGTAAAAATGGCCCAGCGGGACCGCGACTGCGAAAGCCGTGATCGAGTGGCCGGACGGGAAGGAGAACCGGTCTGGCGGAAGTAGCTTTGCCCAGCAGTGCGGTTCCTTTTCACACGGGCGCTGGCGGCCCACGGCAATCTTGAGAACCCTAAACAACAGAATGCCGCAAAACGTAGAGAGGGCCGCAGAGAGCAAAGCAGAGTAGCGCGCGGCATCGTGCGAAAGAAGCAGAATCAGCCCGCAGGCCGCCCAAAACCACCCGTCGCCACCCCGCGTGGCGCCGATCATCCACCAGCGCACCCAGGCTGGGGCCATCCACCGGTTCACCCGGTGCATGAGCATGTAATCAGGCGCGGATAAACTCGACCATACCCTGGATATCGTCATATTGCCTCGTGCCTAACCGGAGCCGATCGACCCATTTTCGGGCGAAAGAGATCTCGCAGAAGATATTCCCAAGCGTGGCGAACGGCACGGCCGCGAGTAACGGACTAAGCGCGGCCGTCATCGGGCGTTCGTGGATCATGGCGAGCCCGATCTCAATCACAGCCCTGGTGAGTTTCCAGTAGTCCCCCGAAACACCGCGTACCCGGCCCAAAGCCGCGACGTAAACCCAGGAGAAATTCGGCGGCGATTCGTTGCTCCTGGAACTTCCGTATAAGCCGTGCCAAGCGACGCCATCGTATGGGAATCGCTCCCTCCGATCGCAGTCTTGCGCCAGCGCTGTGCCAGCTCAGCAGCGGCAACATTGCAAGACGCGAGCATCTGGCCGTTCAGGACTTCAATCGCGGGGAAATGATTCTCGAATAGCGCGAAATCGTGATCGGTGCGAGGCCCGGTAAGGTTGGAGAAAACGTGGTTGATGCTGAAGAAAAGCTTCTGCTGATGTAGATATTCCACCATCGAAACGGCGTCGTTCCGGCGGCGCTGCAGTTCCACATGGTGGCGCTCCTGGATATCGTAGACTCCGATGTGGATTAGAGTACCTGTCGGGGTGCGCGTAGAAACTTCTTGGCTCAAGAAGAAATCTTTGTGGGCGCGGAGCGCCTCAGCCGCGTCGATGGAATCGTGATCGGTGACAGTGACGAGATCCATGCCGCGTCGTTTGAGAGTCTCGAAAACAAGGCGGGGATCGTTATAGCTTTCGCGGCATATTCGGTTTAAAACAGGAACTGTGCACATGCCGGAGCCCGTCGTGTGTACGTGGAGGTCACACTTCATGGCTCCATTAGGAACCTTAGTTGTTACAGAATCATGTGCTGTGGAAAAAACATTTATTACAGAGCATGTCGAGAGCTCTTCCGAAGGTAGCACGATAAACAAGAGCGCCCGCGACTCATTTGTGGCAAACTTCGGAATACACCATGAATGTGTTCGGTAGTATCGAGGCTGGCGGTACCAAGTTTGTCTGCGGCATCGGCACTAGCCCCAGCCATCTGATCACTACGCAGATCCCGACCACCACGCCCGCAGCAACCACCCAGGCCGCCATCGCGTTCTTTCGCCAGCATTCCGATGTCGAACTAAAGGCCGTTGGTATCGGATCCTTTGGACCCGTGGATCCCCATCCCGGTTCCCGGACCTTCGGATTCATCACGTCCACACCGAAGCTGGCATGGCAAAACTTCGACCTTGCAGGCGCGATACGGGCTGGCCTGGGCGTGCCGGTAGGCTTCGATACCGATGTCAATGCCGCCGCGCTTGGCGAAGCTCGGTGGGGTGCAACGCAGGGGCTCTCCGATTCGTTGTATCTCACGATAGGCACAGGGATAGGAGGTGGCGCGATCGTCAATGGCCGCGTTCTGCACGGGCTTCTGCATCCCGAGATGGGTCATATTCGAATCCGCCACGATAGCGCTCAGGACCCTTATGCCGGCCACTGTCCCTTCCACGGCGACTGCCTGGAAGGATTGGCGTGCGGTCCATCCATGGAAGCTCGCTGGGGCAGGCCGGCCGCCGAGCTCCCGATCTCCCATCCGGCATGGGCGCTGGAAGCGCAGTACTTGGCGCTCGCCCTGAACAACTGGGTATGCACGCTTTGCCCGCAGCGCATCGTCATGGGCGGCGGTGTGATGCAGCAGCCGCATTTGTTTCCACTGGTGCGAAGCGAACTCGCCCGACTGCTAAACGGCTACATCCGGGTAAAGGAGATTATGGACGGTCTCGATGACTTCATTGTTCCCCCCAAACTAGGATCGCGTGCCGGGGTGCTCGGAGGCCTTGTGTTAGCTGAACAGGCAATCAATCTATGAGTCTCCCCTCAACTCTCCTAAAGAGCACGGTTGTCGCGGCGCTCGGCGGGTTGCTGTTTGGATTCGATACCGCGGTGATCGCAGGGACCACGGAGGCCCTAACCAGGACCTTCCACTTGACGCCCGGCGGTTTGGGGCTAACGGTGGCTGCCGCCCTAGTCGGCACGATTATCGGAGCTATGCTCGCGGGTATCCCCGGCGATCGTTACGGGCGGCGGGACAGCTTGCGCGGAATGGCCGTTTTCTACATCCTGTCCGCGCTGGGCTGCGCGCTGGCGTGGGATTGGAATTCGCTCATTTTCTTCCGCTTCGTCGGTGGCCTAGGGATCGGAGGTTCGTCGGTGCTGGGTCCCATGTATATCGCCGAGATCGCGCCGGCGAAGTGGCGAGGGCGGCTCGTCGGATTCTTTCAGTTCAACGTGGTTGCGGGTATCTTGTTGGCCTATTTCTCGAACTACGTGGTGGGAATCTCCGGCTTCGGCGAGCAGGAGTGGCGGTGGAAGCTGGGGGTTGCGGCAGCGCCCGCTGTGCTTTTCCTGTTGATGTTGTTCCTGATTCCTCGCAGTCCCCGGTGGCTGGCGCAGAAGGGGCGGATTCCCGAGGCGCGCCAGGTGCTGCAACTGATCGGAGAAGAGAACGTTGAATCCGAGTTGAAGGCTATGACTACGGCGGCTGATCTGGTGCAGGCGCAAGGTCAGGAACCGCTGTTCAGTTGGAAGTTCCGTCTGCCGATTTTCCTGGCCATTTCTATCGGCATGTTCAATCAATTTTCAGGGATCAATGCCATCCTGTATTACCTGAACGACATATTCGCCAGGGCGGGATTCAGCAAAGTATCCGGCGATCTGCAAGCCGTAGCCATCGGCGGCACAAATCTGCTGTTCACGACGCTAGCGATGTCGATCATCGACAAGGTGGGACGCAAGCCATTGCTACTGATTGGATCTGTAGGAACGGCGGTCTGTTTGGGCGGCGTCGCTGCAATCTTCTACTCGGGCAGCAACGAAGGACTGCTGGTATGGCTGCTGGTAGGATTCATTGCGTTCTTCGCGTTTTCCCAAGGTGCGGTGATCTGGGTGTATTTAAGCGAGGTGTTTCCCACCAGCGTCAGGGCAAGGGGCCAGAGTCTGGGCAGTTTTACGCATTGGGTGATGAACGCTGCGATCTCGTGGACTTTCCCGATCATTGCCGCGTGGTCAAAACCGGCCCCGTTCATATTCTTCTCGGCGATGATGGCACTACAGTTTTTCGTGGTCCTGTTCGTGTATCCGGAAACGAAGCGGACGAGACTGGAGGACGTGCAAAAGAATCTGATCGTCACGCATTGATTGCGTGGGCTTTCGCGAATTCGCGGTCGGGCAGCCACCAGTACACCAGGAACGCCGACATGGGATGCATAAGACCGGCGATGATGAACACCGGCGTATAGGAGAAATGCGCGACCAGGTAGCCGGTACCCAATTGGGCCAGCGCTCCTCCGATGGCGCCGCCCATCCCAGTGAATCCGGAGGCGGTGGCCACCTCGCGTCCGCGGAACAGGTCGGTGGGCAAGGCCTGCAAATTAGAGACCCAGAACGCGTGTCCGAACGTGATGAAGCAAGTTGCGCCGATGGCCATCCACGCCTTCGGCACGAATGGCGCGAGTATCGCAATCGGCAGGCAACACGCACCCAATGCCATGACGAATTTGCGCGCCCTAGGCAGGGCCCAGCCATTCTCGATCAGCCGGCCGGAAAGCCAGCCGCCGACAATGTAGCCGATGCCGCCGAAAATGTACGGAACCCATCCATACTTGCCCACCTCGCTGAGGTTGAAGTGCCGCTCATTGCGGAGATACTCGGGTAACCAGAAGATGACGAAGTAGATCACGGGGTCGGTGAAGAATCGGGCCACGGCGAGACTCCAACAGCCCCGCCTCAGGAACAGGCGGACGATATCGATTTTCTGCTTCGTTGGCGCTGCTTCGACCGGTGGCGGCAACTGTGGAGCGAGTTCGGCATACTCGGCCTTGGACAACCACTTGTTGCGGTGCGGCGGATCGTAAAGCACCAGCCACGCCACCAGCCATATGAAGCCTAAAGCGCCAGTCAGCACGAAAGCCGAACGCCAACCGTACTCGATCGTTATAAAAGCGACCAGCGGCGGAGCGATCACCGAGCCGATCGAAGAGCCGGCGTTGAACATCCCCACGCCGAGGGCCCGTTTCGCGGGCGGGAACCACTCGGCCACCGCTTTCGCCGCCGCCGGCCAGTTGCCCGGTTCGGCCAGACCGAGCATGAAGCGGAAGGTCGCGAGCGTCCACTTACCCGTTGCGAAGGCGTGCAGCATCTGTGAGAGCGACCATCCGAAGATGAACAATGCGAACCCGCGCTTGGTGCCGAGCCGGTCGACAATCCAGCCCGAGCCGGCATACATAATCGCGTATGCGACCAGGAACAGCGCAACGATGTCCGAGTAGTCCTGCGGCGAGAGGCCGAATTCTTTCCGGATGTCGACGGAGACGATCGAGAGTACATTGCGATCGGCGTAATTCAGGGCCGTAGCAAGAAAGAGCAGCAAGCCAATGACCCACAGCAGTTTGGGGATCTTCATGGCATTAGGAAATCGAAGTCGCAGCCCAGATTGGCCTGGGTGACATGATCGAGAAATAACCGCCCGTAGCCCCGAGCGTAGGCCCGCGCGGGTGCCCGGTACTCGGCTAGCCGGCGTGCGATCTCCTCGCCGCTGACGCACAACTGGATTCTGCGGTGCGCCACGTCTAAGTCGATATCATCGCCGGTTCGCACTGCGGCGAGCGGTCCGCCTACGGCCGATTCCGGCGCGACGTGCAGCACGACAGTCCCAAAGCTGGTCCCACTCATCCGCGCATCTGAAATTCGTACCATGTCGGTTACGCCCTGCCGCAGCAGCTTGGCAGGAAGCGGAATCTGGCCCCATTCGGGGAAGCCGGGTCCTCCCTTCGGACCGCAGTTCTTCATCACCAGCACGGTATCGGCATCCACCGGCAATTCGTCGCTGTCGATCTCACTCATCATTTGATCCTTGGTTTCGAAGACATACGCCCTACCCCTGTGTTGCAACAGGCGGGAGGATGCCGCGGTCGGCTTGATCACCGCGCCATCCGGAGCGATGTTGCCGGACAGAATCGCGATTCCTCCCTCGGCGGCCAGCGGAGCGTCGAGCGGCTTTACGACGTCTCGACGAATGCATTCTGCCTGGGCGACATTCTCGGCGACCGTCTTCCCGGTCGCTGTAAGACATGTTCCATCGATGAGCGGCAGGATCTCCCTCAGAACAGCGGGGACGCCGCCGGCCTCGAACAGATCCTCCATCAGATGTTCGCCGGAAGGTTTGACATTGACTATCCACGGCGTACGCCTTGAGATGCGATCGAACTCGTCGAGCGTGATGCGGATGCCGAGCCGTCCCGCGATCGCGACCAGGTGCACCACCGCATTCGTCGAGCCCCCCAGCGCCATCAGGATAGCGATGGCATTTTCGAATGCCGCTCGGGTCATAATCCGCGAAGGACGCAGCTCTTCTTCCACCATCGAGACGATACGCCGTCCACTGGCCTCGGCGATAGCCATCCGGCGCGAATCCGGCGCAGGAATGTTTGCGCATCCCGGCAGCGTCATCCCGAGCGCTTCGGCAAGGCTGGTCATTGTCGAGGCTGTGCCCATTACAGTGCAGTGACCTGCCGTACGAGCGATGGCGCCTTCTACTTCGCACAACTGCTCCTCGGACAGGCGTTCCGAGCGGTACAGGTCGAAGAGCTTGCGGCCATCGGTCCCGGAACCTAACTTTCGACCTCGCCAACTCCCGGCCAGCATCGGGCCGCCCGGGACCATGATGGCCGGGATGTCCACGCTGGCCGCGCCCATCAATTGCGCCGGAGTAGTTTTGTCGCAGCCGCACAACAGGACCACGCCGTCCAGAGGATTGGCTCGGATGCTCTCCTCCACGTCCATCGCCATCAGGTTGCGATACAACATCGCGGTGGGTTTCATCAGCATCTCGCCCAACGAGATCGTCGGAAATTCGAGCGGGACTCCACCCGCCGCCCACACACCGCGCTTGACGGCCTCGGCCACTTGCCGCAAATGTGCGTTGCAGTTGTTCAGTTCACTCCAGGAGTTACAGATGCCAATCACTGGCTTGCCGTCGAAAATGTCGCGATTGAATCCTTCCGAGCGCAGCCAGGCGCGCCGCGCAAAATTGTAGTACTCGCGGCCTTCAAACCAGTTCCGGCTTCGATTGTTGTTCATGGATCAGTACGCCGATTATAATCTTCGCAGCGTGCATGCAAACACAAACCCACGTCAGCGATCACCGGGCCGCACTCACCGCCGGCTTTTTGGGCTGGACGCTGGACGCTTTTGATTTTTTTCTCGTCGTCTTCTGCCTGACCGCGATCGGGCGGGAGTTCCACCAGAGTGACGCGTCAATGGCGCTCTCCATCACCCTGACATTGGCCTTCCGCCCGGTTGGCGCTTTCATCTTCGGGCTGATGGCGGACCGCTACGGCCGCCGTTTGCCTTTGATGATCGATCTGGTGTTCTACTCCGTAGTGGAAGTCCTCTCCGGGTTAGCGCCCAACTTCACCACCTTTCTGCTGCTCCGCGCGTTATTCGGCATCGGGATGGGCGGTGAGTGGGGAGTAGGCGCTTCGCTCACGATGGAGAAGGCGCCGCCCAAACTCCGCGGCCTGCTTTCCGGAGTTTTACAGCAAGGTTACGCCGCCGGATACCTGCTCGCCGCGATCTGCTATTTCTTTCTGTTCGACCGGCTCGGCTGGCGGCCGCTGTTCTTCATCGGCGGGCTGCCGGCGTTACTCGCCCTCTTTGTTCGCTTCCGCGTAAAGGAATCGGAGGTCTGGCAGAAAACCCGGCAAGAGAGCTGGAGTGGTTTGGGCCGGGCGCTGCTATCGCACTGGAAGTTGTTCCTCTACATCACTGCGCTTATGACGATGTTCAATTTTGTCTCGCATGGAACGCAGGACATGTACCCAACACTCCTCGAACGGCAGTGGGGGTTCAAACCTACAGAACGCGCCCTGGTCACTGCTGTTTCCATGGTTGGCGCGATTCTCGGCGGCACGCTGTTCGGCTATCTGTCTGATGGATGGGGCCGGCGCCGCGCGATGATTACAGCCCTCTGCGGGGGCTTGCTTGCAATTCCCCTGTGGGCCTTTTCGCCATCCATCACCCTGCTGGTCATGGGGGGATTCGTCATGCAGTTTCTGGTGCAAGGGGCATGGGGAGTAATCCCCGCGCACCTAGCAGAGCTCTCACCGGACAGTGTTCGCGGATTCCTCCCGGGATTCGGGTATCAGTGCGGCGTGCTGCTGGCAAGTTCGGTGGCATACCTGGAAGCACTACTCGCTCATCGTACGACGTACGCGAAAGCCATGGCCATGACAGCAGGGACGGTTTTTGTTGCTGCGGCTGTAGTCACCGCACTGGGACGAGAGCGCCGCGGTGCGAAGTTCGGCGAGAACTGACGTGCAGGTCTATTCCGCCAAGGTATACCGGCGTATGTCAGTGGCCTTTCCGGTTTTCTCATCCACGCCCAGAATCACTGCGTGTAACTCCGCTCCGTGGCGGGCGGCCTCCATGCGTACGGGCAGGGATGTGAGGAATCGGCGGAGGATAATGTCCTTGTCGACTCCGATTACCGAATCGTATGGGCCGGTCATTCCGACATCGGTCTGATAGGCTGTACCTCCGGAGAGGATGCGCGTGTCTGCCGTGGGAACATGAGTGTGAGTTCCGATGACTGCCGTGACACGCCCATTGAGATACCAACCCATTGCCATCTTCTCGCTAGTCAGCTCCGCATGGAAATCCACGAAACGCACTTTGATTGTGCCATTCAGATTAGCCAGAATCTGGTCAGCCTTGCGGAACGGATCGTTCGTCGCGGGCATGTGCGTACGGCCTTGAAGATTGATTACCGCGCAGTGTACCCCGTTCCCAGCTTCGACTACAAACACGCCACTGCCCGGAAGATCGTCGGCGTAATTTGCGGGTCGCAGCAACTTAGGTTGCCTCGGGAAGTAATCGTAGATTTCCTTCTTGTCCCAAATGTGATTGCCGCTGGTGAGTACGTCAATACCGAGTGAGAATAGTTCTTCGGCGATCAGAGGAGTAATACCGAAGCCACCGGCGGAATTTTCACCGTTAGCTATTGTAAGATCGATCGCATTCTGTTCGATGATGCGAGAGAGATGGCGCGCGACCAGACCACGTCCGGGCGAGGCAAATATATCACCAATGAAAAGCAGATTCATGAACGACGAGGCGGAACTGTCTCCCCGTCTGTAAGGAGTATGGAGCGCACCGCTTGACCGTGACGACTCCTGTCATTGACCCCTGATGAAAGCAAGGGGGAACCCTCCGAGCGCCATTAGGCTTCTCCGAGTCGGGTTGTTAAGCCGCCGGAGCCTGCACACCGGCGCAGACAACGAGCCGGGTTCCATGACAAGTCTATCGGATCAATTATAGAAGAGCCGCGCACCTGTCGTGCAGGAACGCTCCGAGAAGATAATAACACGCAATGCATCTTTTGGGTCCACAGTTTCATCCTAAAAAGACTGGTTGCTCTGCTGGCGCCCGCCCACATTGAGCGTGTTAGAATCAATGCGTTTGCAAAAACCATGGAGGATTCATGTCCGTTGAACAGAAGGTGAAGCAGATCATTGTCGAGCAACTCGGGGTGGATGAGAACCAGGTGGATAGCACTGCGTCGTTCGTGGATGACCTGGGTGCGGATTCGCTGGATATCGTCGAACTCGTCATGGCGTTTGAGGAAGCATTCGACCTCGATATCCCGGATGAAGACGCCGAGAAGATTCAGACAGTAAAAGATGCGGTGGACTACATCGAGAGTAAGAAGGGCAAGTAGCCGCGCATCCGCTTTGCCGTACAACGGAGCGAAATTTGTCACGTAGAGTAGTCGTCACGGGTGTTGGGCTTCTGAGTTCCGTGGGAACCGGGACGGAAGAGACCTGGCATTCGATTCGCAATGGCGCTAGCGGGATATGCCGGATCACCGCTTTCGACCCATCGGCGTTTAACTGCCAGATCGCGGGCGAAGTGAAGAATTTCGATCCTGCGGTGTATATCGAGAAAAAAGAGATCAAGAAGATGGGGCGCTTCATTCAGTTCGCCATCGCGGCGACGGATTTCGCGCTCAAATCCTCAGGGCTGACGGTCTCCCCCGACATGGCGGAGAGAGTCGGAGTTTACATCGGAAGCGGCATCGGCGGCTTCGAAGTGATCGAGCGGGAGCACAAGATTCTGTTAGAGAGAGGCCCGGGACGGATCTCACCCTTTTTCATTCCCGCCACCATCATCAATCTCGCGTCCGGATACGTTTCGATCCGTACCGGAGCAAAGGGGCCGAACTCGGCTACCGCAACCGCATGTACCAGTAGTGCCCACGCGATCGGGGATTCGTACAAAATTATTCAGCGAGGCGATGCTGACGTGATGATCTGTGGCGGCACAGAGGCCGCCGTCACCCCGATGAGCGTTGGGGGATTTGCCGCGATGCGCGCTTTGTCGCAGCGCAACAATGAGCCACAACGCGCCTCCAGACCATGGGACAGAGATCGCGACGGCTTCGTTATCGGCGAGGGCTCCGGGATCGTGGTGATCGAGGAGTTAGAGTACGCCAAGCGCCGCGGCGCGCCGATTCTTGCGGAGATCGCTGGATACGGAATGAGCGCCGATGCGTATCATATGACCTCACCTTCCGAGGACGGCGACGGTGCGTTCCGCGTGATGCAGAACGCGTTGAAAGACGCGAAGCTGGATCCGTCGGAAATCCAGTACATCAATGCTCACGGCACCTCTACGGAGATCGGCGACAAGATCGAAACCATTGCCATCAAGCGCGTGTTCGGGCAGGATACGAAGGTGGCCGTCAGTTCCACGAAATCCATGACGGGCCATCTGCTGGGAGGCGCCGGCGGATTGGAAGCGGGTATCACTGTTCTCGCCATACGCGACCAGATCGCGCCTCCCACCATCAATCATGAGCACCCCGATCCGGAGTGCGACCTCGATTATATTCCGAACGAGGCGCGCCCTATGAGTATCGACTCGGCTCTGTCCAATTCCTTCGGCTTCGGCGGCACAAACGGCTGCTTGATCTTCAAGCGCTATCAGTGAGTTCCCGGCCGGTCTCAGTATTTCCCTATGAAGATTGTAGTTGCAATAAAACAAGTTCCCGTGCGCGATTCTCAATTACGAGCGGACGCGGCGCAGCAGTGGATTCAGGAAGATGATCTCAGTTTCGAAATCAACGAACCAGATGCCTACGCGCTGGAAGAAGCCCTGCAACTGAAGGAAAAGCACGGCGGCGAGGTCGTCGCGATTTGCGCCGGTCCGGCGCGAGCGGCGCAGACCATCCGGGAGGCATTAGCAAAAGGCGCGGACCGCGCAATTCACATCGAGGATGAAAATTTGCGGCAGCTGGACACGCTGGGTATCGCGCACATTTTGGCGGCCGCGCTTCAATCCGAGAAACCCGACCTGATCCTGACAGGTCTTCAATCCGACGATCTCGGCTACGGACAGACGGGCGTTGTGCTGGCCGAACTGCTGGGCATCCCTCACTCGACAATCATCATGCAGGTGGAGGTGCAGGGCTCCGGAATACGTGTGAAGCGCGAACTGGAAGGCGGTTTTTTTCAGTACATTGAAATTCCGCTGCCGGCTGTCGTGACCATACAATCCGGAATCAACAAGCTTCGCTATGCCACCTTGATGGGTATCAAGAAGGCCAAGACGAAAGAAATTCGCCGCTTCACTGTCGCCGAGCTCGGGGCTGCTCCTAAATCAAACGCCGTGCTGGAGCGAGTCTACATCCCGCAAAAATCCAAGCAGACGCAAATATTCGAAGGAGACGCCAAGACGGTAGCAGCGCAGTTGGTCGAGAAGCTCAAATTCGAGGTGCGGATAATATGAGCGGCGTGCTGGTGGTGATGGAACAACAGGGCGGCGCTTGGCACCGCATGTCTTGGGAGACACTGGCTGCCGGTCAGCAACTTGGGAAAGACCTGGGCCTGCCCGTGTTTGCCGCTGTGGTTGGACACTCGATCAACGACTTAGCGACTGAAGTCGCGAAGAGGAATCTGGCGAAAGTGCACGCCGTCGATCACGCTCTGTTGAACGAGTACACGCCGGACGGATTCGCCGCTGCGCTGCAAGAATTGATCGAGGCGCACCGCCCATCTTACGTCCTGCTTCCGCATACCTACCAGGTTCGCGACTTCGCGCCGAAGCTCGCCGCCCGTTTCGGGACGACTTTGATCAGCGACATCATCTCCTATCACGTGGATGCAGGGGTGCCGGTGTTCGTGCGGCAGTTATTTCAGGGGAAGTTGAACGCAGACTTCAGGCCCACCGGGTCGGGCCCGGTGTTCGCGTCGGTACAGGCCGGAGCATACCGCGCTGAGAATTTGGAGTCCGGTACGGCAGAGGTGGAAGCCTTCACGCCGAAACTGGAAGCCGGTCAGATTCGGACCAAGCCGGAAGCGCCGTTCAGGGAAGCCGCTCGCGCCGTGGACTTGAGCGCAGCGGAAATCATCGTTTCTGTCGGCCGCGGGATCCAAGAGAAGGATAACATCCACATCGTCGAGGAATTGGCGCAGGCCCTGGGTGCTGAAATCGCAGCCTCCCGGCCGATCTGCGACAATGGCTGGCTTCCGATGGAACGGCAGGTCGGCAGCAGCGGTCAGACAGTGTCGCCCAAAATGTATTTGGCCGTCGGAATCTCCGGGGCCATTCAGCACCTCGTGGGAATGAAGGGCGCCAAGACGATTGTCGCAATCAACAAGGACGCGAACGCTCCCATTTTCGAGGTCGCGGATTACGGCGTTGTAGGGGACTTGTTTGAAGTGGTTCCGGCGTTGGTGGACATGCTGAAGAAGGCCAAGTCGTCTTAGCTGAAAAAACTAGCCGCGCTTCTTCTTTGCCGCTGCTCGCTGGCCGGCAACAATCGCTGCGCGGCCCCATTCCTTCATGACGTCTACGTCTTCGAAGAATTCCGGAGGAGGGGGATAAAATTGCATGCTCCCCGGTTTATCGGGAAAAGGGCGGAACGCTTCATGTCCGAGAGCTTCGAAGCGGGGCCGCGTAATATCATCTACCTTGAGATGAAGAACGTTGTTTGCTACCAGAGCAAACACGACGCCATCGCAATATATGGTGTGGCCGCCAAACATGCCCCGCACAGTGATTTCACCCAGCGGCCGCATCCACTCCGTAACAAAGCTCAGATATTCGGGTTTGTTTGGCACCCGCGGTCACCTCCCAAAATCGACGTAACCGCGCTGCGCATCCGTGGACAGCAGGGAGACTCGAATCTTATCGCCAACGTCCGCCTCATGTTCTCCACGCATTAGGCGTCCTTCCACCGGCGGGTCCAGTACCCGCACGAAGGTGCCCTTCGGTGTGACGCCGGTCACTACCGCGTCGAAGCTCTGGCCGATCCGCCCCTGTAATGCAACCGCTGCCGCCCGCTTCTCCATGTTGCGCTCCACCTTCCGGGCCGCATCCTCCTTCAACGTGCAATTTCTGGCGATTGCGTCCAACTCATCATCCGTGTACGGCGAAGCGCTGTGGTCCAGCACGGATTTGATCAGCCGCTGCGTGACGAGATCGGCGAACCGGCGGTTGGGGGCCGTGGAATGGGTATAGTCCTGCGCCGCAAGTCCGAAATGTCCTGGCCCGCGGTCACCCGGGCGTGCCAGGACATACTCACCGGGGCCCATCAATTTGATCACCGCCAGAGATAAATCGGCATAGTGCAGCTCATCCTTGCGCTTCTGTTCTCGAAGGAAACTCGCGAGTGCCGCGGAATCGGGTTGCGCGGGTAGCTCCGTACCGTGCTGCGAAGCCAGTTCAACGATACGCGGCCATCGCTCCGGCGACTTGACCACGCGGCGGATGGCGGAACAATTGGCTGCGCTTAGAGTTTGAGCCATCACTTCGTTCGCGGCCACCATGAAATCCTCGATCAGTGAGCTGGCTCGATTCCTACGGCGTGCGGCAACTCCCTGGACTTGGCCATTCGTTATGATTGTCTGGGACTCAACCCTGTCGAAATCCAAAGCGCCGGCCTCGTGCCGTCGATTACGAAGAGCGCCGGCCGCCTCGTCCTGCAATTTCAATTGCGCTTGGAGATCGGAGGAAACTGCTACCGCGGTGGGGGCCGGCCCTTTTTCTTCGAGCCACGGTCCGATCCCTTCGTATGTTAACTGGGCTTTGTTGCGGACCAGCGCCCGATAAATCGTGGAGGAACTGATGGATCCGTCGGCCGCGACTACCAATTCCAAGACAATGGCTGAGCGATCTACGTTCTCGTTGAGGGACGTCAAATCTGTTGAAAGCTCTTCAGGCAACATCGGGAACGTCCGGACGGCGGTGTACACCGTTGTCGTTTGCGAGGACGCGTGCGTATCGATTGGCGAATCTTTGGCGACGTCGCCATCCACGTCCGCGATACCGATCAATACACGAATGCCATTAGCGACGCGTTCGGCGACCTCGATTTGATCGAGGTCTCGTGAGGTGTTGTTGTCTATGGACGACCACAGCAGATCCCGAAAGTCGCGCACGCTATCGGCTATGATTGCCGGTGGACGTTGCTTCACGGCGGCGAGTTGTTGACTTGTACCCGGCGGGAAGTCCGGCTGAAAGCCCTGATGAATCATTTCTTCACGAGCGCTTGCGGCAAGATCAAAACCGTTCTGGGGCATGCACTCGAAAGGCTACCATGGTCCGGGTCCGATGCTGCAAGGTCCGGCGGATAGGCCATCGTGCGCCGACCTGGGGCAAGCACGCGTCAAGAACTCCGCCCTACAATAGAACCTATGCTATTTGCCCGGTCCGCAGCCTTGGTGGTGGCTGGTTCCCTTGCTAGCGCTCAGAATGCACCCGTGCGGCCGACGCTCGGCCAGATTGTCCGCCTGGATCCTCGCCTGGATCAACTCATCCCCAAGGATGCCAAGATCGAGATCCTCGACTCCGGATTCACTTGGTCGGAAGGTCCGGTATGGATCAAGAGCGGTGGATATCTGCTGTTCTCTGACATACCTCGCAACTCGGTCATGAAGTGGAAAGAAGACGAGGGCACCTCGCTCTACATGAACCCGTCAGGATATACCGGGATCACCTACTACGGCAAGGAGCCCGGAAGTAACGGGTTGACGATCGATCCGCAAGGCCGGTTAACTCTCTGCGAGCATGGCGATCGTCGCGTCTCCCGCCTGGAGAAAGGGGGTGGAAAGCGCACCCTCGCGGATAATTACGAGGGCAAACGCCTGAATAGCCCGAATGACCTCGTATTCAAGTCCAACGGCGACCTGTATTTTACTGACCCGCCGTACGGGCTCCCCCGAAATGCGGACGACCCGCGGCGCGAACTCGACTTCTTCGGCGTGTACCGGCTCTCGCCCAACGGCAAGTTGACCCTGCTTACCAAAGAGATGACCCGACCGAACGGCATCGCGTTCTCACCGGACGAGAAAACGCTGTACGTCTCACAATCCGACCCGCAAAAGGCAATCTGGATGGCGTTCCCCGTCGGCGCGGACGGAACCTTAGGAAAAGGGCGCGTGTTCTATGACGCCACTGCGGGCGTGGATAAGCTACCCGGGTTGCCCGATGGTATGAAAGTCGATCGTGAAGGGAATCTTTGGGCGACCGGTCCCGGCGGCATCCACATATTTAGTCCGGATGGCAAACTCCTCGGCCGCATCGACACGGGCCAGCGGACCGCAAACTGCGCTTGGGGCGAAGACGGATCCGTGCTCTACATTACGGCCGACGCCTATCTGTGCCGCCTTCGCACCAGTACTCACGGCAACGGTTGGTAACGCAGGTTCTCTATTATCTTGAACAATTTCGCCTGAAAGCCATTCCGCCACGGGTAGTCGCGGGCTATCCTGGAATTTACGGAATTGGACGCAGTGCGGCGTAGGCAAATGAAACACGTTGTGGTAACTTTGTTGTTTGCGCTAAGCAGTGTGCTCGCAGCACTGTCAGCAGACACAAAGTCCAGTGCGGCCGGCCAGGAGCTATTACGCCTGGAGTCCAGCGTGGATGCCATGGGAAGTACGTACACCATGGCGCTGTATGGAACCGATCAAGCGCGTTTGCGCGTTGCAGCCGAGGAAGCGGCTGAGGAAGTTCGACGGTTAGACCACTTACTGTCGAATTACATACCGTCCAGCGAGTGGAGCGAAGTGAACCGCGATGCTGCAAAGGGACCGGTGCGCGTTTCGCCAGAGTTATTTGATTTGTTGACCGATTGTGTGAATTATAGCCGTGCGAGTGAAGGCGCGTTCGATATAACGGTCGGACCGCTGATGAAGATTTGGGGCTTCTACAAAGGCACCGGCCGGCTGCCACATCGCGCAGAAATCCGCGGCGCAATGGCCCGTGTGGGGTACAAGAACATTCTGCTCGACCCGGCTCACCATACCGTGCGCTTCGCCCAAGAGGGTGTCGAGATGGATCCGGGCGGAATCGGTAAGGGGTATGCGGTGGACCGCATGGCTGACGTCCTTCGCAGGAACGGCATCACCGCGGCTCTGGTCTCGGGTTCAGCGTCCAGTATCTACGCGATTGGCGCGCCGCCATCGGACCCGCGAGGGTGGAAAATCACCATTAAGAATCCCCGAAAGACGTCCGAGACAGTAGAAGAAGTCAATTTGAAAGACGAATCCATGTCCACGTCCGGCAACTACGAGAAATTCTTTTTCGCCGAAGGTAAGATGTGGAGCCACATCATGGATCCTCGAACCGGATATCCGGCGGAAGGCATCCTGTCCGTTTCAGTGGTCGCGCCCCGAACTCTCGATTCGGAAGCCTGGACCAAACCTTACTACATCAACGGCCGCCAGTGGGCGGCGAATCATAAACCGAAGGGGTTTCGCGTGTTTGTTTGCGAAGACAAGAAGGAGACATCATGCGCGTGGCTCCAATGACCAGCCGCTTCTTGGACGCTTGCCGCCGCCGGCCTACCGATGTTCGTCCGGTCTGGTTTATGCGGCAGGCCGGGCGATATCTCAAGGAATACCGTGAGATCCGCTCTAAGCACGGCATTTTGGAAATCTGTAAGCGCCCTGACTTGGCAGCAGCTGTCACTCTTCAGCCAGTGGAAATTCTGGACGTGGATGCAGCCATCATTTTCGCTGATTTGCTGCTTCCGGTGGAGCCTATGGGCCTGAAGCTCCAGTTCATTTCCGGCGAAGGTCCCGCCATTGACAACCCAGTCCGGACTTCCGGCGACGTCGATACATTATCCATCTCCAACACGGACGAACTCGGCTACGTAGGCGAGTCGATTCAGGCTGTGGTCCGGGCTCTGGCCGGGCGCGTTCCCGTCGTCGGATTCGTCGGCGCGCCGTTCACTCTCGCTAGTTACATGATCGAGGGCGGGCCCTCGCGGAACTTCCTGCGAACCAAGCAGATGATGTATCGCGACGAGACGCTGTGGCGCCGCTTAATGGGCAAGCTTGTAGATGTCCTGGGACCTTTTGGGCTCATGCAGATTGCCGCCGGCGCTCGCGCCATCCAGGTGTTTGACAGCTGGGTGGGAACGCTCAGCCCCGATGACTACGTACGTTACGTTGCGCCATACTCGCGCGCTCTGATTGAGCGGATTCGTTCGGGGGGCGTGCCGGTGATTCACTTCGGTACCGGCGCGGGTGGCTTTTTCCGCGAACTGCACGCCGCGGGCGGGGACGTCCTCGGCGTGGACTGGCGTGTGAACATCGACCAGGCCTGGATGGACATCAGCTATCGCTCAGCCATTCAGGGCAACCTGGATCCCGCGGTACTGTTCGCGCCGCTTCCCGAATTGAAGGCGCGAGTGCATGAGCTGCTGAAGCGAACCGGCATGCGGCCGGGCCACATCTTCAATCTGGGCCACGGCATCCTACCCGAGACCCCGGTGGAGAACGTCAAGGCAGTGGTCGAAATCGTTCGCAGCTTTAGACCTTGAGGCAGTGGCCGAAGTAGTCATCATAGGCGGCGGGATTTCGGGTTTGTCCGCCGCCTACTATCTCACCAAAGCAGGAATTCCCGCGACTCTGATCGAGAAGCGGCCTCGGCTCGGCGGGGTCATTCAGACTGAATATCTTCAGGGGTGCACCCTCGAGGCTGGTCCGGACAGCTACCTGGGAGTGAAGCCCGCGGCTACGCAACTGATCCGCGAGGTCGGACTGGAGGACCAGATCATTGGCTCCAACGATCATCTTCGGATTACGTACGTGGTGCGGAATGGACGTTTGGTACCGCTGCCCGACGGTCTGATGATGATGGTGCCCACCAAGATCGCACCGGTACTCACTACACGGCTGTTCGGGTGGGGTACCAAGATGCGCATGGGTCTCGAATACTTCCGGCGGCCTTCGAAATCAGGATTGCGCGACCGCTCGGTTTCGGAATTCATTGCCGATCACTACGGTGTCGAATCGCTCGAGTACCTCGCGGAGCCGCTGCTCTCCGGCGTGTACGGGGGCGATCCTGCCCGTCTGAGTGCGGCTAGCGTGCTGCCTCGCTTCGTCGACCTCGAGTCGAAGTACGGCAGCCTGACACGTGGCGTGCTGACCGAAAGAGCGCGGCCAGCCAAGGGTGGCGGAGCCCTTTTTCGGACCTTGAAGAATGGGCTGTCGCAGCTGGTTGCAAAGCTCGAAACGTCGATAACCCCGAACGTCCGGGTCCTGCACGCGACGGCGGACGCCATGGACGGGCACACGGAGGGCTATCGCATTCTCGCGGGTGGCGATTGGATCCAAGCTAAGCACGTCATCCTGGCGTGTCCCGCGTACGACGCCGCCGCGTTAATTCGTGCCGTGGATCCCGAGTTGGCGCAACTTCTCGCCGAAATCGAATACACCTCTTCGCTGACTCTTTCACTCGGATACAACCGATCGGATCTCGGCTACCTGCCGGGATTCGGATTCCTGGTGCCCAAGAAAGAACGTCAACGCCTGGTGGCCTGCACGGTGGTTGGTAACAAGTTCTCCCATCGCGTCGCTGAGGACAAGGTGGTGCTGCGCTGCTTTTTTGGCGGAGCTTCGGATGAAGCCGTCCTGAACGAAACGGATGACTTCATAGTCCATACTGCCATCGAAGAACTGCAGCGTATTACCGGCATCTCGGCAAAACCCATGTTCCATACTATTGCGCGGTGGCCGAGGTCCATGGCGCAGTACACGGTGGGACACCAGAAGAGATTGACGAACATCGAAAGCCGCATTGCCGGGCTGCCGGGCTTGCATCTGGCCGGCAACGCCTATTATGGAATCGGCATCCCGGATTGCGTGAGGACCGGGCGGGACGCCGCGGCACGGATAGCAGCATCTGCAACCTCGGTCCATTCCCGCCGGACTGTATCCTGAACGCCCGGCGCGGGATCATAGAGCACCCAGATCAGCGTTACGACGGTTTGTCCGCCACGGTTCTCGCAGAAGATGACCGTAATCGCGCGGTGGAGTTCCGGGTATCGATACAGCGGCTGCCGCGGCCATCGTCGAATGTCAGGCTGCCGCGCTGGGCGGGGAGCCGGTCCCCACGGCCGCCGCGGAGTCCCCGTCGAAAGTTGTTCCAGGATCCGGCGGCCGTGCTGGATGAAGAAGCGTGCCCGCGGCTCCAATCCCTTGAAATCTGAACCGTGGTGGGAGGTGCGGCTATTGAACCAGGCGGAAAAACAACTTGTGTCAAGAAAATCTTACGTGCACGGCGGGTCAGTCCTTCGGAGCAATGCCTAGAGATTTCATTTTGCGATAAAGGTTGCTACGCTCCAGGCCTACTAATTCCGCGGTCCGCGTAACGTTACCTTTTGCCTCATCGAGCTTCTTCAGAATATACTCGCGCTCGGCGGCTTCCCGGACCTCCTGCAAGCTACCGAACCGATCCGGCGGCCGCTCGAAAACCGCCCGACGTGCAGCATTCAGGGGAATGTGCCGTGCATCAATACGAATCTGGGGATTCATGATGACGATGCGTTCCATCAGGTTTCGCAATTCGCGAACATTGCCGGGCCATGAGTAATCCTGCAGAACTCGATAAGCCTCCGGTGTTAACTCTTTCGTCTTGCGCCCGTATGCCGTGGTGAATTCCTTTAGGAAGTGATCTGCCAGCAGCCCGATATCCTCAACGCGCTCGCGTAGAGGCGGAACATAAAAAGGGATCACGTTCAAGCGATAGAAGAGATCTTCCCGAAAGTTGCCACGCTCGATTTCATCTTCAAGATTTTTATTGGTTGCGGCAACGACACGTACGTCCACTTGAATCGACTCGAACGCCCCTACGGGTTCAAATCGCTGTTCCTCCAGCGAGCGCAGTACCTTGGCCTGCGTCTTAAGACTCATATCGCCCACTTCATCCAGGAACAGCGTCCCTCCATCCGCCTTCTGCAGTTTGCCGATTTTGTCTTCCTGAGCCCCGGTAAAAGAACTCTTGCGATGGCCGAACAATTCGCTCTCGATCAGCTCCTCTGGAATCGCCGCGCAGTTTACTTCCACGAAGGCCTCATTCACCCGGGGGCTCATCGCATGCAGAGCATGGGCTACCAGTTCCTTGCCCGTGCCGCTCTCGCCGAATATCAGAACTCGTCCGTTGGTGGCGGCCATTAGCGTCAACTGCTGGCGCAGCGCCTTCATCGAAATACTCTGGCCGATGATTTGAGGGAAGCTGTCGGTTCCTTTCAGGCGCTCCACTTCCAACTGCAGACGGCGCTGCTGGAGAGCATTCTTGACCACCACGGCGACTTTCTCGATGGTCAACGGCTTCTCGACGAAATCAAAGGCGCCCAGCTTGGTGGCCTTCACTGCCGTCTCGATCGTGCCGTGTCCCGAGATGATCACCACCTCCGGACGGTCAGGGAACGGAATCTCCTGGATGCGTGCGAGTGTTTCCAAACCGTCCATGCCCGGTAACCAGACGTCGAGCAGCACGACATCGAAGGCTTGCCGCGCGATCTCAGTGAGACATTCTTCGCCCGTCTCCACCGCGTTACAAACGTATCCGTCGTCTTCGAGGACGCCGCAGAGAGACTGCCGGATCCCGGGTTCATCGTCGACCACCAGAATGCGGTTGGTCTTCATCCGCGAGCCTCGACCGCGGGTTGCTGCAATTCGGCAGGGGCGGCGACAGCCGGAACCTCGACGATGAACCGCGTGCCAACGGGCTTATTCTCCTCAACGCGGATCGAGGCGCCGTGATCCGCCACAATGCGAGCAACGATGGCCAACCCGAGTCCAGTGCCGCGTCGCTTGGTCGAGAAGTAGGGGAGAAATAGCTTCTCTTTTACATCCGGTGAGATTCCCGGACCAGTGTCGGCCACCACCAGTTCCACCAGGTCGGGCGCCAGCGATCTCGTGGCGACGAGGAGGTTGCGCACCAGCGAGTGTTGCATCGCCTCCGCGGCATTGTCCACGAGATTCACAACGACGCGCTTAAAGTGTTCGGGGTCCACGTGCACCGGCGGAAGATCGGGGTCCAGCACAACCCGGACCTCGGTCTTGTCCAGGCGGCCGGAGAAAACCTGCATCGCGGCGTGGACGATTTGATTGAGATCGCCCAACACAGGTTGAGAGGCAGGGAAGCGCGAGAACTGGGAGAACTCATCTACCAGCGTACGGACGGTCTCTACTTCGCGGGCGATAATTAGCGAGCACTCGCGGATGATGCGCTCGTTCTCCGGAGTCAGGCCGCGGTCGATATGCCGGGCAATTCGTTCGGCGCCGAGAGCAATCGGAGTCAGCGGATTTTTCAGCTCGTGCGCGATCCGCCGGGCCACTTCCTGCCACGCGGCCGCCCTCTGGGCGCGTAATAGTTCGCTGGTGTCTTCCAATACTAAAACGAACCCCGAAGGTGTATTCTCATCGAGCGCCGCCACAGTAACGGCGAGATTCATCGTTCTGCCCTGCGCCTTTAGCTCGAGTTCCGAAGCTGCGAGGCCGGTACGCCGTGCGCGATTCATCAGGTAGCTGAGCTCCGCGGCATCCTCCGGCGGAAACAAATCCCGGATATAGACCGCGCGATCGATCTGTTCCGGCGGGAAGATGCCGCGAAGAGCGCGGTTGATGCGCTGGATACGGCCGTCCGCCGACATCGAGATCACACCTGTTGGAATGCTTTCGAGAATCGCTTCCGTAAAGCGCCGCCTGCTCTCCAACTCTTTGCTGTTGGCCTCCAGTGCTTGCATCATCAAGTTGAAACCGCGCACCAGCGTGGCTAGTTCGTCCATCGCTTTGGTGTGAAGCCGGTAACTCAAGTTTCCTTTCCGCACCTCTCCCGCAGCGCGAAGCAATGCGGCGATAGGGTTGCTGATCTGGTCCGCAAGCACGCGTGCGATCCACGTTGCAAAGAACAAAACGAACATCGCAATCAGGGTGATGTACAGCAGGTACAGGTTCCGCATTTGACCGCGGCTGCTGACCAACTGGTCGTACTCTTTGACGTAGCGATCAATATCGCGCTGTTCGCTGGCTAGGTCGATTGGCATCTGGGCGGTAGCGAAGAGGCTCACGCCGGGCACGCCGTCCACCGCGACGGTTGCCGTAAAGGAAGGCTTCAACAATGCATTCGGACCGGGCCTGCAAAGCTCCAGCCGCTTCGGACCAGGCAGCGTGATCCACAGGCTATCGATGGCTTCTCGTTCGCATTGCCGGCGGAAAAATGGGAGCTCAGTATCACCGTGCTCGGCCGCGGAACGGGTCTGTGGCAGACTCGCCAGCCATTGCGTCTGGGCCGTTACACGGGCCTCGAACTCCGTGCCCAATGCGTTCCCGGTTTTGATCAGCTCCAATCTCAAACCCTCGGCTGGGCGGCTGAACCACTTAGTCAGGTTGCGATTCATAACCGCGTAGCCGAACAGCACCAGGAAAATGACGGGAACAAAGCCGAGGGAGAGCGCGCCTATGACCAGCTTGGATCGTATGCGGGAACCTTCGCGATTGCTCTGGCGCTCGATGTAGAGCTTCACGCCAGTCCGAAAGAGCATGAAGCCGACTACCACTGTGAGCAGCGCAATCAGGGTGGAAACAGCCCAAAACAGAACGGTCTGTTCGGGACTGGAAGGAGCATAGTCGCCGAAGGAAAATGACCCCTGCCAGACCAGCATCGCAACCAACAGCGCCAGTACGATTGCGCCGAGAGCGATGGGGACACGGTTCCGCACTTATACCCTATTATAAGGAGCCCTCCTTTTCAGCCGCTCTTTGCAGCAGCCGCGAAGAGCGGAACCACTGGATCGCGGGCTGATTTTGGAAGTCTCAGTTCGTGGAGGGCGCGACCGCGGCTCGAACTGGACGCCCGGCATGCACTCCAGGCTGCAACTCTCCGCCGCTGATCGTGATCTGGCCCTGGACGATGACGTATTTCATGCCTTCGGAGGGCAGGGAAGGTTCGTTGAACGTGGCACGGTCGATTACACGGTCCGGATCAAACGCGACCAGGTCGGCGTCGGCGCCCACCTTGATCCGGCCCTTGACGCGCATGGCTGGAATCGACTTTTCGAGCCGTTGCGCGGGCTGCAGGCTCATCTTTCGCAAGCACTCCATTAAGGTAAGGGCCTGCTCTTCCCGCACATAATGCCCCAACATTCTGGCATACGTTCCAGCTCCGCGCGGATGACCTTTACCTTCCTCGATCAGACCATCGCTGGCCACCACAGTGAACGGACTAGACATCGCGAGGCGAATCATAGGCTCGGGTATTCCGTAAATCACGGTGAGTCCCCCCTCGTTCCGATGTCGAGCAAAGCTTTCCTGCGTGAGCCGCTCACCGGTCTTGACCCACACCAGATCTTCGTAGGAAATGCCCATCCGTTCCTGCCAACCGTCGTTGAATACGGCAGACTCCAAAGCGGTCATGGATGCGGGATATGGATAGAATTCCGTGGTCACATCCAAGCCCCGGGCCCGGGCGCCTTCGATCATCTTAAACGCTTCAGCACTCAGCGTGCGTCCCGCGCTGGTGATGTGCACGACATGTAAGGAAGCGCCCGTGGCCGCAGCATCGGCGATCACCTCTTGAAGACCGGCCAGAACCCCAGGCTCCGCCAGGCCCTGATTACGCAAGTGCACAAAGCACGGCACGCCCCGTCGCGCGGCGAGTCGAAAGAGTTCGAGGACGTCTTCGCGGCCGACCTTCGGAACGTACTCCAATCCAAAGCCGATGCCTAATCCGCCCTGGTCCAGACCGCGCCGAACGCGTTCGAAGATCTCGCGGCTTTGGTCCGGAGCCGGTCGAAGACTGGCCGCCTTATCGCGGGGCAGGAAAGCGCCGCTATCGTGCATCACCGCCATACAGGCTGGCACGTAGCCCGAGGAAGCGCCGAAGTTGATAAGCGACTTCTCCTTGCGTGATGCATACCAGGTTGGAAGATCCGCAACTCCGATTTCCAACTCGAGCGCGGTGGTGACGCCATCCAATACGCGCAGGCGGTAATTCTCAGCCGTTTGGCCATGCGCGTGAAGATCGATGAAGCCTGGCGCTACAACCAGTCCCTTGGCCTCAATCGTCTGAAGGCCCCGGAGAGGTGAAGCAGAAACGGCGGCAATGCGGTTTCCATTCACTCCGACGTTGCGGATTGCATCCAGCCCGCTCTCTGGATCCATCACCCGTCCACCTGCGACCACCAAATCATACTGCTGGCCCGCAAGTGGGAAGACAAACAGCGCCAGTGCGGCGAGCCGCTTCGCCCAGCTCATTTGCGCTCGTAAACCACTTTGCCGTCCACGACGGTCCGGAGAGCCTCAATGTCCTTGATCTCATCCTCAGGACACGTCAGGTAATCTTTCGAGATCACGGTCATGTCGGCCAATTTGCCGGGTTCGATGGAGCCCTTGATGTTCTCTTCGAAGGTGTTGTATGCACCATTCAAAGTCCACATGCGCAAGGCTTCGGCGCGAGTGATTCGCTGCTCTGGGTTCAAGACGGCTCCATCTACGGTTTTCCTCGTGATCGCCATCCACATGCCGTAGAACGGGTGATATGGATTGATCGACTCGCGGGGATCGAATCGAATCATATGATCGGAGCCGCCAACCACGGTAAGACCGGCATCCACTAACGATCGGAACGGCAGGAAGTAAGCCATCCGCTCAGGGCCAAATACGTCTTTGATGGCATCGCCATCGCTGTGTAGCCACGCGATCTGGCTGTCGAAGACCACGCCCAGTTTCTTGGCCCGTGCAATCGCGCGCGCGTTCGGGAAGTTTGCGTGCATAACGTTCCAGCGACGTCCCTGGATAGGCTTCACGCGGTCGGCCGCTTCGTAGGCGTCGAGAAGCAGATCCAGCGCGCCGCCGCCCGTTGCGTGAGATGTCATCTGCCACCCCAGTTCGTCCGCGACACGGGCCAGCATGAACAGGTTTTCCGGCTTCACGGCGAGCACGCCCCGGTACTCGGGATCCGAATACCCGTAGAGTTGCGTATTCCGCCCATATGGCTCGCGCAAATAGGCCGTTCCGATCAGGATGCCGCCGTCCACCGTGGTCTTGATGGGCCCCACGTTCAGCCACTCGTCGCCCCATCCGGTTACGAACGGAATGCGCCGGATTTCTGCGGCGACATCCTCAGGCGTACCTTTCGCCGAGGTGTAATACGTCACGTTCGTACGCACCGTCATGTCACCCTTCGCGTGAACCTCCTGATACGCGCGGAAACCCTCAGGTCCCTGCAACCGATCGCAGGTGCTGGTGATGCCGGCGCTGTTGTAGGCCTTGTGCATGGCCTTGATCGCCCATACGTTGTCCTCGTGGGTTCTTGGACGGCTCTGGCGGAAGCGGCTCAACAAATCTGGAGCTCCCAACACAACGCCAGTCGGTTCACCTTGTGCATCCTTGATGATTTTTCCGTTCGCCGGCTGTGGTGTGTCGCGACTAATTCCGGCCTGCTTCAGAAGCACAGAGTTGAGAACGCTGGCGTAGCCGTTATCGCACATGGCCGGCCGGTTCGGAGCCGCTGCATCGATGTCCTGGCGGTTTGGGTAGCGCCTCTCCTTCAGGCGCGAGGCATAAATCTTCGGGACAAAGATCACTTGATCGGGGGGCAATTTTGCGGACTGTTGCTTTATGTAAGCCTGGATGTCGGCAATGGAATGCATGGCCGGCAGTGGCCCGGCTTGCTCGGCCTGCGCCGCCATGATCGGATGGGTATGGCTCTCAATAAGGCCCGGAACTACGGTCTGCCCACGCAAGTCGACCTTCTCCGTCGAAGGTCCCGCGGCAGAGAGTACTTCCTTATTCGAACCTACCGCGACGAAGTGATGGCCCCGAATAGCGAGTGCCTCAGCCACGGGCTTGGCCTCCCACTCCGTCACGATCTTTCCGTTGTAGTAGATCGTATCCACCGGTTGCGCGCCGGCGATGGCCGCAAGCAGGCAGAGGAAAGCCGCCTTCGCCAACATCAGCTCGTCACGGCTCCTAGACCCAGACCTGTTAATCCACTCGTGTTCATCGTTCCGTCGGTGATGTGAAAGATGCCCGGGAATTTATCCTCCCATCCCTTGTTGGCCACGGGGACGTACTGGCGCGAATTGGCTTCGATTGCGGCAACGGTGGGTACATGCGCCGCCAGGCTCGCGGATTGGATCAGTGATGCGCCTGGGCAGGTGAGATCCTGCACGCACAGAAACATCTTGTATTTCTGACCCGCGGCGGCCATCAACATCGCTTGGCTTTGCGTCTTGCACCCCTTCAAAGCCGCGCCGCTATAACCCATCTCTCGCGATAGCATCAATGCTTCGAAGTCGGTCAGCGATTCATCGATCACCACCGGCTTGATTTTCGACGCGGCTTTCACCACGTTCTCGCGATGCAGTTTCAGGTCGCGCTGCGTCGGCTGTTCGACGTATTGAATGCGCGCAAAACCCGCGGGCGTCTTCTCTTTCACACGGTTCAGGAAATCAATAAGGTATTCTACGTTCGGGCACTTCTCATTGAAATCCAGTGAGTAAAACCAGGTCGAGACTCCGCGCTGTTTCTGCGCTTCGGTGGACGCCTTATCTACGTTGAGAACGCGATCGATGTCCCAGGCCAGATTGTCACCGTTCAGCTTGATCTTCATGTGAGTCAAGCCGTTGTACTTGATCCATTCAGGCAAGCTTTCAGGCAGACCGTCGTTCACTCGCTTGGTAATATCAGTATCGAAGATAGCGTCGGCGGCCCCGACCAGATGGTACAGTGGCATGCGCGGTTTGGGGTCATGGGTGATGTACCGGTCCACGTATTCGCCCTTGAAATCCGGCGTGAGGTAATGCGCGAGATCGTGACTCATGAACTCCGGGCCGTAGGTGCGATAGCAGTTGAGGCCGTGAACTTTGCCGTAGGCATCGTGAACGGCGGCATCGAAGGCGCTGGCCGTGACCAGCATACAGAGCTTCGGAATCGGAGCATCGAGCTTTAACCGGTGGGATTCCTCCTCGGCGGCCTTCATAAATTCGGGCTCCAGCAGCACGTTCAGATCAATTGGATGCCCGTTGTCCTTGCAACCCTTGGTTATCTTCGCGATCCGATCGGCCAACGCTTTCATGGCGCCGAGAGTGGTCTCATACGGCATGGTCTTCGAAGGGAAGGCCCACACGTTGCTTAGCGGCATGGAGCCAAAACCCTTGGCTGTCCGTCCATTGACGGTCCGCACTACACAATTCACGTTGAGGATGGTCGCGCGATCCAGCGCAGTGCCGCCGAACTTGATCGGCACCCTGTATTTATAGTCTTCATACGAGTACGAAATGTCCTCGATGTGAATATCCGTTGGCTTCGCGCCTTTGGCGATGTTGAACAACGCCGGCGACAAAGCAATTCCTTTTAGCAGTTGACGACGAGACAGATTTGACATGCCAGTTCCTAAGCCGCCCTCACCTTCGCCCTCCGCGGCGTTGCAGTTCGAATAGTCCAAGCGTCTCTTCGACTCGTTGATGGGAAAAGCTCATCCCGAAATGGGAGGCGGGTCCCCGTGGGATAGGCGTGCTTCCAACGGTGACGGCCCGCGCCCAAAAGCGTGCGCGCATGGTGGTGTCGCCCGCCTCCGCGAGACTGCCGGAATACGGTTTCGTTCCCTTTCGCCGATTTCAAAGTATTTCACAATCCCGCTCGCAATTGCAGTATTACGCATGCCGTACAAACTTCAATCGTTCTTGACACGCTTGGAAACACTCCATACTATAGCTCCATTACGGCCATTTCAGTACGCGCCTCTTCAAAGGAAGTATCATGAACGAAATAAGTCGCCGCGATCTGGCAAAAGGCGCGGCTCTCGCTACCGCGGCCAGCTACTCCCGCGTCCTCGGAGCCAACGACAGAGTCAGAATGGGCTACGTTGGCCTTGGCAATCGCGGGGACCAGGTACATGATGCGTTTCTCGAACACGCAAACAACGAAACTGCTGCAGTGTGCGATTTGCGGGATGACTACATGGACTTTGCGATCAGGAAATCGCGAGCGCATCCCAAGAAGTACAACGACTATCATGCCCTGCTCGACGATAAGGACATTGATGCCGTGGTCATTGCGACACCCGACCACTGGCACGCTCTCATGTTCATCAACGCGTGCAACGCGGGCAAGGATGTTTACGTAGAGAAGCCCCTCTCCTTAACTGTGGTGGAAGGCCGCAAGATGGTAGAGACCGCCGTCCGTACAAGACGTGTAACTCAAGTCGGCACGCAACGCCGGTCCACAGCGTCGCTCATTGAAGCTGCTGAATTCGTGCGTTCTGGAGGAATCGGTCATGTCACCGTGGCCAAGTCCTACCACATGGAGAACGAGTGGCCGAAAGGCATCGGTAATCCGCCCAATGGCGATCCACCCACCGAGAAGGAATGGGACCAGTGGCTCGGCCCTGCTCCCAAGGTGCCCTATAACAAGAATCGCGAGTTTTATAAGTTCCGCTGGTTCTATGACTATTCCGGCGGTCAACTCACGAATTACGGCGTACATAACGTCGACATGATTCGCTGGTGCCTGGGCCAGGAATACCCGCGCCGTGTTGCCGCTTTGGGCGGGAAATACGTGGTCCAGGACAACCGCGAGATCCCGGATACGCTGGAGGTGATCTGGGAATACGACCGCGGCACCGTAATGACGTTCTCTCACTTCGACGGGAACGCGGCGCCTGGAAATCCGATGAGGGCCGAAATCGAATTGCGCGGCACTAAAGGCACAATGTACCTGGCGGGCGGCCGTTGGACGGTGGTGCCCGAACAGGTAACGGATCTCGAGTTCTTCGCGCGTAGCCCGCTCGACAGAGTCAGCGAACGCGCCTATCGGCCCTCACACAAGGCTGCGATGGAGCCACGAGAAAACGGCAAAGGCGTGGAGAGCACCGCCTCCCACGCCCGCAATTTCCTGGATTGCGTGAAGAGCCGCGCCAAGTGCAATGCTGACGTCCTCATCGGGCACGTTTCTACGGCCAGCGTGTTGCTCGGTAATATCGCGCACAAGACGCACAGCCTTCTGGAGTGGGATGGGCAAGATGAGCGCTTCACCAACAACGAGACCGCCAACCAATTGCTGAGTTATGAGTATCGAGCACCGTATAAGCTCGGCTGAGTAATCTTCCGTTGCAGTGCTCTCAAGACGCGAAAAAGGCGCACTACAAAGTGCAGGAACCGACGCCCGCAACCACCTGGGTATCGCGGCTCTGCACGAACAACACGCCTCGGAATTTGGCACGTGTATGAGGTATCGGCAGCAGTAGTGTTGCCGAATAAGATCGCGCCTTGCGTGGACTGATGTCGGCAATTCGCGTGAGGGTTCGAACCACCCCAGTGTGTCTCAATACCCGGCCCGCGTTCTCTCCACGCGACACGGACGAGCTGATGCCGCTTTCCGTCGTGGCCAGCATCACATCGAAGGTTTCGTTTTTCAGACTGGCAGGTATAGCGTCAACAACCACTCGAACGCGAGCGGAATCTGGCTGGTCCTCGCCATCCGAGGAGATTCTCTCCACGCGGACCAGCGCTCGGGGCGTCCTTGCCGCCTGATCGATGGCCGAGTAGACCTTAGACGAATCGCTCCCGAGAGACTCGCTCCGTCCGTCGATTACCATTTGCGGCGTGTACACCGACTCCATCCGGAACTTCGCCGCATATTTCTGTTGCCTCGCGCTGAACAGAGGCGCTGAGAACGCGTCCGCCCACCCCAGGTGATTCCAGTAATCAACGTGCTCGGATAACGCAATCACTTCGACTCCGCTCGGGGATTGACGGTCCAGCTGAGTGAGTAAAGCATCCGCGGGAGGACAACTTGAGCAACCTTCCGACGTGAACAACTCTACCAGGACCGCTACTCGGCCGGTATCCGCGGCTGCTGTGCGGACCGCGCCGGCCATAGCGATCAGTGCGGTGCGTCTGTTCATAAGACAACTATATGCAACTCTGACGTTTTCGAATTCCCAATCGTGCAGGCGCTCGGCAACCGAGCGCCTGCTAAAATTGTGGCAGATGGCAGAAACTCAGGTTAAGGCGCGGGAGCCTCATGTCTCCGGCACGAGATGGATGCCCGCCGTGGCGCTGGGCTGGCTGATTCCGGGCGGAGGTCACTTTTTGCTGGGCCGGGCGACGCGCGGCTCGGTTCTGATGGCGTCCGTCGCTCTCATGTTCTTGCTGGGGCTGCTGATGCGGGGCGCGATGTTCGCTCCCCAGACCGGCGATCTGCTCACCACCGTCATTTATTGCGGGGGCTTTATCGGGGACTTGGCCAGCGGTCTGTTATATCTGCTCACTTCCTGGCTGGGCTACAATCAGCCTGACGTGGCGGGGCATGTCCACGACTACGGGACTAAATTTCTTGTGGGGGCCGGACTGCTCAACATCTTGGCGATGGTGGACGCATTCGAGATCGCTACCGGGCGGAAGGACTGAACATGCCCAAGATGAACCTGTCGCATTTTGAGGCAGCGCTGATATTCGCTCTTCTGACCTCGGTGGTTTTAGGCGTGGTCACCAAGCGGACTGACCGCGAGCGGGTGCGTTACGGGATTCAGTGTTTTGCGTACTTCATGGCGGCGCTTTTTGGCCTCAGTTGGCTCATGTATCTCGGCCACGGCTAATTCAGTCCTCGCATTTTCCTGTACAAACCGTCTCTTTGATCCGGCGCGCGGTTCCCAGCCGGTTCGGATCGGAGGCGGAAGGCTCGCGCATCGATAACACTTCGTACACCTGGCCGTTTGCGGATCGGCGTTCGATCAACTGCTCTTCGTTCAGCTTCGGCGTACGATCCCCCGAAGCGTTTGAGGATCCTGGTCTTTCGGACGAATAAAGGTCCACAACGGTGGATTCCGTTCCGTCCTTCCTCTTCACCGTCGTTCTCACAGCTTGCTCATAGAGTTCCAGCCGCCCGGAGCTTCCCACCGCGTATCGTGCCGAATTCTGGACGGAACGGCCGTCGTCGGTTTGCGTGTTCACCGTCTCTTTTACGGCTTCATGGAATCCGCCGTTGTCGTCCCGACGATAAATGACTGTGCTCCTCGAGTCGTGACTCGGCGTTTGGTCGTCAGTGATGAAACGCTTCTCGGCCTTCTCAAGTGAACCGTTGATCGAAGGCCGCTCAACCACGACATCGGAGGTTAGTGCCTCGCCCGTTTTCCGAATCTCTGTCGATGAGCGCTCGAAGAGCTGCATGTTCCCGTTTACGTCCGTGCGATACGTCGTCGCGCGAACTTGGCTACCGCCGTCTGCCTGTCTCGTACGTTCTTCTGAGACGCGTTCAGTCTGAGCGAGATGGCCGGTCTGGTCGAATCGCTGGATGGTACGTTCAATCAACTTGCTTGTGCCGTCGTCGCGGATTACCCGTTCTTCGACCTTCTCTAGAGGAACACTGCGGCCATTGATCGAGGGCAGCAGTTCAGTCCGGACATCGCCGCGCACGTCCACTTCCGGCCCTCGAGTACGATTACCTTCAGCGTCGAATACGTACGTCTGGATCGTAGTCTGCGCGCAGGCCAGCGCGGTCGCACTGAGGAACAGAACACAAGCGGTCATGTTCTAAACCTACGGCAAGTATCGCCCTCAAACAATCGGGCAATTCCTGTAGGTGTAGCCTAAGTCGCGGATCTTGAAGCTCTCATGCTGAGACTTCGTAATGCCGGAGGATCTCCTCCCAGTATCCTTGCGCCTGCAAAAGGATCTCCACCACCTCACGCACTGCGCCGCGCCCGCCTTCGGCCTGCGTGACATATTGCGCACAAGCCTTCACCTCCGGCCGTGCGTTCGCGGTGGCGACGCCCAGCGCTACCCTCCGCATCGCGACAATGTCAGTAAAATCATCGCCGACGTAGGCAACCTCCTCCTTACTGAAGCCAGAGAGAGAGAAGATCTCTTCGAGAATCGGAATCTTCTCCGTGTGTCCTTGATACACGTAGGTAATCTTGCATTGATTAGCTCGCTCCACCGTTGCCGGAGAGGTGCGGCCGCTGATCACTCCGGTTTTCATGCCGATCCGAGCCAGCCATTGCAGTCCGATCCCGTCCTGCGAGTCGAAGGCCTTAGTCTCCACCATCGCGCCGGTGGGGCCGGGAACGTTGTACAACTTGCCATCGGTGAGTACGCCATCAACGTCCATCAACAACAGCTTTACACGCGACGCAAGCTGAATTACCTTCGGGTCAACGGGCATACAGGAGTGAGAAATTCATCTCCCGGTTATAGCACGAGAGGATACGTCGAGCAGCGTACGAGCTGTGCTCCAACGACTTAATGCGACAACATCACCGCACTCGCACCCACGACGGCCCCCAATACAGCACCGCCGACTCCGATGTAGAAAAAGATGGACCGGCGCGACAGGATCGCGAGCGAAGAGAAGACAATCGCCAGTTCAAGAAAGACCTCGCCGAGGTGGAGCCGCAAGGCCTTATGACCCTGTATCGCGCTTTCCGATTCGAACTCTTTGGCCTTCTCCTGAATCTCCTCGCCTTCTTTCTCGTACCGCTCGACGTTGCCCTTGTATTTATCGGCCATCTTGGCCGACTCGCCGCTGGCCATAGCGTGCAAGATATCCTGCGCTACGTCGGACTGATAGCGTCGCAGCGCCTTGGCCTGATAGTAGTTCCACTGATTGGTCGCCTTCTGTTGCGCCAGCAACTCCTCAGTCGTGGTGATATGGCCATAAACAGCGACCACGGCCAGGCAAGCGGCGATGATCGCCATTCCGGCCGCGGCTCTTCGGCTAAAACTATCGTGGGCGTGTTCAGCGTGCTCGTGTAGTTCTTCGTTGACGGACAAACCATCCTCGCTCATAGTCAGACTTCCGCAGTATACGATAGCTATTCTTGCCGCAGTACCGCCAGTTTCGCCAGCAATGGGAGGCGGGAGGCCACAAGCGATGACCGGCAAGCCAGATGTTCAGATACAGTGATGATATGACCCGCCGCGACATCCTTCAATGGGCTGCGGTGTACCTTCCCGCGTCCTACTCCCTCTCTCCAGCCTTCGCCAACAATCAGGAGTGGCGTTCACAAGGCATCCTCGATCTGCAACGGTCGCCGCACGCCAGGATCCGGAATGTTCCTGTTCATTCCGTCAAGATGGGTTCAGGTTTCTGGACGCCACGCCGGGAAGTCAATGTGGAAAAGAGCATACCGACGATGCTCGATCTGCTGGAAGAGCATGGCGTCGTTGACAATTTCAGGCGGCTCTCGGGGAAGAAGAACGTGCCCCGACGAGGTCCGCTGTACACCGACTCGGACATCTACAAGTGGATGGAGGCGATTGCGTTTGTGCTCCAGTCCGGCGAAGATTCCAAGCTGCGTGCGACATTCGACCACCTCACGAATCAGATCTTAGCAGCCCAGGAACCGAGCGGATACCTGAACACCTACTGGTCCGGCGAGCTCGCGCCGAAGCGGTTCACCGAGATGGATCGCGGCCATGAATTGTACTGTCTGGGCCACCTGCTGCAAGCGGCGATCGCATACTATCGGGCCACGGGCAATGCCCGGTTGCTGGATGGCGGCATGAAGTTTGTCAATTACCTGGCTGCGGACTTCGGTCCCGATAAGCGCCCGCTGCTCACGGGTCATCCTGAGTTAGAGATGGCGCTGGTCGAGCTTTATCGGACTACAAGTGACCAGCGCTATCTTCAGCTTGCCGGTTATCTGCTGCATGGAGACGGCGACAGACTAAAGCTAACTCCCCGCCAGCTCACGTACATGTTCAGTGGCAAACCTTTCACGTCGCGTACGCAGCTTGAGGGTCATGCAGTGCGAGCGATGTACGCATGCTGCGGCGCTACTGATTACTATCTGGAAACTGGTGAAGCAGCCTACTGGAACACGCTGCAGACGCTCTGGCGTGACATGACTTCCCACAAGATGTACATTACGGGCGGAGTGGGATCGCGCGCCCAGGGTGAGGCTTTCGGGCAGGCATACGAGCTTCCCAATCTTTTGGCATACACCGAGAGCTGTGCCGCCATCGGCAACATGATGTGGAACTGGCGCATGCTGGCGGTGACGGGCGACGCGCGTTACACCGACGTGATTGAGCGTGCGCTGTACAACGGCGTGAACTCCGGCATGTCGCTGAGCGGAAACATGTACTGTTACCGCAACCCGCTCGAGCTCACTGGCGATCCTTCCGACAAGATTCGAAACCCGTGGTACGACACCACATGCTGTCCTCCGAACCTGGAACGTATTCTCGCTTCATTGCCCGGATACATGTACGGCGTGAGCAGCGAGGGTGTTTACGTGCATCTTTATCACGACAGCACGCTCGATTGCCGCCTGGGTGATGATACGGGTCTCAAGCTGTCACAAACGACGAGGTATCCCTGGGATGGAGTGGTCGAAATCACTCCTGAGCCTACCCGCGATGCGCAATTCACGCTGTTCATCCGAATCCCGGGCTGGGCGCGATCGGCGAAGGCCAGCGTGAACGGTCAGGTGATCCCAGCGGCCAAGTCCGGCGAGTATCTGCCCATTCGCCGCCTGTGGAAGCCAGGTGATCGCGTTCGATTGGACCTTCCGATGCAGCCCGAGTTCATCGCGGCTAATCCGCGCGTGTCCGATGACGCTGGCAAGGTGGCTATTCAACGCGGGCCGCTGGTGTACTGCATGGAAGGACTCGATCAGAAGGTGGACGCCTTGCCCGATATCTCGATCGTTGCTGATCCCGCTAAACTCCGGGCTACCGCTTTCGAGCCCGATAAGTTGGGCGGCATCGTCGAGGTCAAGGCGGAAGGCGTGGTGGGTTCCAGGCCGTCCGCCCAGGAGCCGCTGTACTTCCCGTTGGCGAACCGGCGTCGGCAATCCGGCCGCAAGGCAGAGTTGACTCTTATTCCGTATTACGCTTTTTCCAATCGGGAGACGACCGCAATGGAAGTCTGGGTCCCGGACGTTCACGGCTAGGCGTCGGCCAAGCCCCAGCTTGCCCAGAATTGCGAGAAGGTCTCAATTATCTAGCCATCGTTTGTCACAGGTCACGCCGTCCACACATCGAGGAGGTGCCGCAGGTTCGAGGACCTTCTCCACAAGGCCGTAAGTGCTTGTCCAGCGAAGTGGACCGGGGCTGTTGGGGTTGTCGCAACCTCGTGGTGTCCCCGGCCACCTTGTCAGACACCGAGCTCGTGCGCCTGATGACCGAGAGCCTGTGGGCTCCTTTTTACCGGCGGATCGCGGCAAACGGCCGTATCCCTTCGTTCGAAGTGGTTCTAGCGTACCGCCGAATCTCGAATTCCTCGGGCGATGTCACCCCGGTGGCTTGGCGAGTGCACTAGCCAACCGCCTAAGTTTTTTGTCGTTCTGACGCAACCGAGCCGGAACCAAATCTCTTCCAGTTCCAGTCGGCAGCGAGAGAAGGATACTACGAGGCGAAAATATCTTTATGGACCGTGCCGGCTACGTCCGTCAGACGGAAGTCACGGCCTGAATACTTGTAAGTGAGCTTCTCGTGATCGAGGCCGAGTAGCGCCAGCACGGTCGCGTGGTAGTCGTGAATATGCATCCGGTTCTCCGCGGCATGGTATCCAAAATCATCCGTCGCGCCGTAGGCAAATCCGGGCTTCACACCGCCGCCCGCCATCCAGAGCGAATAGCCATAGGGATTATGATCGCGTCCGTTCCCTCCTTCCGATACGGGCGTGCGGCCGAACTCACCCGACCAGATTACGAGCGTGTCCTTCAGGAGTCCACGCGCCTTCAGGTCTTTCAAGAGTCCGGCTATCGGTTTATCTACCTCCGCCGCATTCTCATTGTGCTTCACAAACAGATCGGAGTGCTGATCCCATTTGTAGCTGTGGGTGCACTGGATAAACCGCACGTCGCTTTCGGCCAAACGACGCGCCAGAAGGCATTGCCATCCGAAGTCCGCCGTCTTTGGGTCGTCCAGGCCGTAGAGCTTTTTCGTTGCGTCTGACTCGCCGGAGACGTCGAAGACCTTCTGCGCCTCGGCTTGCATCCGGAATGCCATCTCGAACGATTGGATACGCGTCTCCAAGTCCTCATCCAGCTTCCAGAGTTCCTGATGCTTGCGGTTGATCGCCTGGATCATGTCGAGCTCATACCGCTGCTGCTCGCGGCTCATGCCCTGGTTGACCAGGTACTCAATGGGTTGCTTTTGAATGTCGGCAACCTGCATGCCCGCGTGTCCAATGGCAGTGCCTTGCACCGAGCCGGGCAGGAATCCCGAGCTCCAGTTCTTGGCGCCCCCATGTGAAAGCGCCGGCTTGATAGTGATATAGCCCGGCAGGTTCCGGTTTTCGGTACCCAGACCGTAAAGGACCCAAGAACCCATGCTGGGACGAGTGAAGGTGAACGTACCCGTGAAGGTCTGCAGCAAAGCAGCTCCATGGTCCACGCCTTCGCCCACCATAGAACGAATCACGCAGAGGTCGTCGATGCACTCGCGCACATGAGGAAACAGGTCGCTGACAGGCAACCCGCACTCGCCACTCTGCTTGAAGGCCCAGGGGGACTTCATCAGCGCACCGGTCTTGCCGGCGGCAAACGTGAGCGGCTGCTTGATCGGCAGAGGCTTGCCATCATTCGCGATGAGGTAGGGCTTCGGGTCAAACGTATCGATGGAGGATGGCCCCCCGTGCATGAACAGAAAGATCACGCGCTTGGCGCGCGCGGGAAAAGCAGGTGCCTTGGGCGCAAGCGGATCCGTATCGGCCTGGGCCAGCAAGGAACCCAGCCCCATGAACCCGAATCCGCAGCCGGCGGCCCGCAGCATAGCGCGGCGGGAAAGTTGCGTTGACCTCGGTGCTTTAGTGATGAGTGAGTTCAGGTCCATCTTGCTTCCCTCAATAGACATACATGAATTCGTTTGAGGCCATCAGTGCGTGACAGAAACTCTGCCAGGCTCTGTCTCGCCCGATGTCGCTCCACTTCTTCCCCAGGCTCTGGATGTACGTGAGCCCAGCGTCGATTTCACTGGGGTCCGGGCGCCGGTCAAGCACTGCCATGTAGACATCCTCAATGCGCCGCGAATCGCTCTTGTTCTGAGCCATAATCCTCGTGGAGAGAGATTTGGCCTCCCGTTCAACCAACGGGCTGTTCATCACGAACAGAGCCTGCGTAGCCACCGTGGTGGGCATACGCTTTCCTTCCGGACTGGTTGCGTCGCCGAAGTCGAAAAGCGTGTAGAGAGTGGGCAGATTGGAACGGCGCAGCGGCAGATAAATGCTGCGGCGGTTCGTGCTTTCAGGATTCAAGCTGATGCGGCTGGCGCTGGTTTCGCCATCCGTACCAACGCCGGGGTCTAACGTGCCGCCCATTTTGAGATCGAGACTGCCCCCTATGGCAAGCAAGGCATCGCGTATCTCTTCAATCGTTAAACGGCGGCGCGGGTAGCGGGAGAGGAGCCGGTCCTCGGGGTCTTTCGCCTTCTTGCCGGCGTCGTACTCCGCGCTCATCTGATAGGTATTTGAGAGCATGATCAGCCGGTGCATCTTCTTCACTGACCATCCGCCCTCCATGAATTTTGCGGCCAAAAAGTCAAGTAGATCGGGATTGGACGGCCGGTCACCCAGCTTGCCGAAATTGTCCGGTGTACGGACGAGACCATCCCCAAAGTGCCCCTGCCAGATCCGGTTCGCCATCACGCGTGAGGGCAGCGGATTGCGCGGATCCACGATCCAATTAGCGAACTCCAGCCGGCCGCTCTTGGTCTCCACTGCCGGCGGAGGCGCGTTGAGGCTGAGGACTGCCGGAACAGTTCGCTCGACGGGGTCGCCGGGAAGGTGATAGTCTCCACGTAGGAAAACTCTCTGGCTCATGGTCTCGCCTTCCTTGACGGCGCAGGCCATGGGTACTTCTTGCGTCGGGGTCTTGCGCTCCTTCGCATCCCGTTCAGCGATGAGCAAGCGGACTTCGCCAGCTTTATCCGAAGCCAGTTTGGCAATCTGTTCTTCTTGTGACCGGTATAGCGGGCCCTTACCGCCGGCATCCATGGAGGCAGCGAAAAAGAAAGGGTCCTTCTCCCGGGTCACTTTTGGCCTGGGGCCTGCGATCTTACCCGCCGATGGATAACTCTGGCGAGCCTCCTTCCACCAAGAGAGATCCTGCTGGTATTGATAGGAGCTGCGCTTAAACTCTTCCTGGTACAGCTCCGCCAAATGCTTCCGATTTTCATCGCTCGCAGTCCGCCACTTCGCCAACTCGGGCCTCGATGCCACCTTCAGATACGCGACCCAGCGCTCCAGAGAAGGCGCATCAAGCTTGGCGTCGCCGGCGACTTTGGCCAGCGGTTCGTCCTTGGCGTAAACGCGATACGCGGCCAGCATATTGGCGGGAATCAGCTTCGCCTGCTCCTCCAAAAACTGCTTCTCTTCCTTGTCGAAGTCGATGACTTTCGCGATCTTGTGGTCCAGGTCGAGGACCTCCTGCCATTGCTTCCGGAAGGTCTCGTACTCGCTCTCCGGCGCTAGCGGCGTTTGGATCGGATCTCCGGTTTCGCCTTTCTCGTAGCTGAGCGTGCTCGCGAAGATGGCCGCCATCGCGTAGTAGTCTTTGGTCGAGATGGGATCGAACTTATGATCGTGGCAGCGCGCGCAGGCCACCGTGAGTCCCAGGAACGCCTTCGACGTCACGTCAATCTGGTCGTCCACTACGTCGTAGCGCTTCAAGGGCAGATCCTTTTGCGCCAGGGCCTTCTTGCCCAGGGCGAGAAAGCCCGTGGCCACTATGCCGCGGTGCCCGACGCCCGACGTTTCATTTCGCGCCAGAACGTCGCCTGCCAGTTGTTCCCGCACGAACTGGTTGTATGGCATATCATCGTTGAAAGCCTGCACGACGTAGTCGCGATAGCGCCAGGCGTGTGGGTAGCGGTGATCCTCGTCGCTGCCGGTGGAATCGGCATAGCGCATGACGTCCAGCCATTCCCGCCCCCATCGCTCGCCGTATCGCGGTGAAGCCAGCAAACGATCCACCACCTTTTCGAATGCATTTGGGGATGCATCGGCGACAAAGTCCCGAATGTCTTCTTGCGTAGGTGGCAATCCTGTTAGATCGAAAGTGGCGCGGCGCAGTAGGGTGGCTTTGCTGGCGGGAGCGGCCGGCTGCAACTGATTCTTTTCGAGGTTGCTCAAAACAAATCGGTCCACCGGATTGGCCGCCCAATCTTTCCGGCTGACCTGAGGCGGATTCGGATGGGCGAGGGGCCGGAATGCCCAGAACTTGCGATCGGCATCGGTGATGATTCCTCGAAGCGCGGCCGGGCGCGTGCCGCCGGCAGACTCAGGAGCGTTTGAGGTTGCTTGCGAAGCGGACTCCCCGGCCGGAAAAGGCGCACCGGCAGCGATCCACTCGCGAATGCCAGAGATTTTCTCCGGCGGCAGTTTGCCTTGTGGAGGCATTTTTGCACGGCCGGAATAGGAGAGAGCCTGCAGCAGGACGCTACTCTCCGGGTCAGCGGCGCTGCCGAAGAAGCCCCCGGCAGCCGCTTGTTTAATCCCCGACGACGAACTTAGATCCAACCCGCCGCTTTTCAATTTCGCGTTATGGCAGCCCTGGCATTTCTCTACGAAGACCGGGCGGGCGTTCTTCTCGAACACCTCGGTTTGAGCCGGAGTTTGACCTTGCATTTGCGCCAGGGTCCATGCAGAGTTGAGCAACGCGAGCAAACTACGGAATAAGACAGATTTCATGGCTTAGAACTGTGGTGTGGCACGTAAGCGGTCTTGCACTTAGGCGTTCCGGTGGATGGGGAACAGTCGACTAGAACATTTTACCAGCAATTATGCCCCAACCCAGCGATCGACTCGATGGATCACCCGAACGACGGGTCACGCCCCGGGCCGGGCGAAACGAAGTGTGGAAGGTCTGCGCAGTGGCGGTTGCGGCCAATGTGGTTGGATTGGTTCTGCGCGGCCTCAAACGGGCCGGCGTTGATGTGGGCCTGACGGTTGAACTGGCTCGGGAAGGTGTGAGTGGCAGGAACCAAAGCTCATGCCACCCTTGCCACTAAACGATGCGGTTCCCGACAGTGGTGTCAGTGCGGATCGGGGCCGCGTCACCGCCTGTCTCACCTCCGTCGCGCAACGACCTTATCCGGTTATGTGCTTCGAGGATCTGCCGGTACTGCTGCTCAACCACCGATCGTAGATCGCTGGGCAGGTCTTCCGCCAGGACCTTCTGATAATTCTTCACAGCCGAGTCTTCGCCGCGTTCACACTCGGCTAGGATCGCGTGGTCGTCCTTTCCGGTGAGCGCCGATTTCAGATCAATCCAGCCCCGATGCAACGCGGCACTCGCGCTGCCCGAAGTCTGGGGCTGGCCTCCCAACCGCGATACGTGGTTCTGTAACTCGCTCGCAAACTGCGACCGCTGCCGGGCATACTCGTTGAGCGTCGTTTTCAGACCGGAGCCTTTCAGACCATCGGCAGCTTCACGAAAACCTTTCTCACCATCCTTGCAGGTCTCGATGAGATCGTTCAGCCACGAGGTGTAGTCGTTGGTACTGTTAGCCATCTAATTACCTCTCATGTTAAAGACGCCGTGACGGGCAGCTTGTTTCCGCGTCAACTCTGGCGAGCTTGAAGGTGAAAGTTGACTGGCATACACATTCGCGCAGTTGGCACCATAGTTGCTTTGCAACACGGTCGTCTTAGGGTGGACGCACACATGGGTGAAGGACCGCGCAACCCCGAGCGCTTCAACACTTTCATTGCCGCATTAATTCTCGCCACTGGCCCAGCGTTCTGTCTGGACGACTCTTTCCACGGCGCTCGGGAGCGCATGCTCGCCGACCAGATTCAAGCGCGCGGCATAAACAACGCTGGCGTGCTTCGGGCCATGGCATCGGTGCGGCGCGAATTCTTTGTCCCCGATGAGTTCCGTGCTGAGGCTTACAGCGATGGCGCCCTACCGATCGGCTGGGGGCAGACGATTTCACAGCCCTTCATCGTCGCACTCATGACGCAGTTGCTGGAGCCCGCAAGCGATCACCGGGTCCTTGAGATCGGCACCGGATCCGGATACCAGGCGGCGATTCTTTCCACGCTCGTCAAAGAGATAGATTCGGTCGAAGTTGTTGCAGAGCTAGGTCATTCGGCAACCGAGCGGCTGCGCAAGCTCGGCTATGCCAACGTGCTGGTCCGGATCGGAGACGGATATTTGGGCTGGCCCGAAAAGGCTCCCTTCGATCGCATCATTCTGACGGCCTCGCCTCCCGAAATCCCGCCAGTATTGATTGAGCAACTCAAGCCTGGGGGCAGGCTAGTAGCCCCGGTCGGCATCGGTATGCAACAGTTGACCGTTCTGGATAAGGCCAAGAACGGTAAAACTACGATCCGCTCGGTATTGCCAGTGCGTTTTGTGCCGATGAAAAGGGCCACGGTGCCTTGAACGCTCGTCAGCGGCGGGCCCCGGCGATGCGATCCGGCTCCGCCATTCTGGCCAGCCGCCCTACATCGAAGTACTTGTACAAGTCGAGGCAGAACAGCTCGGGATCATCCTGGTAGCGGACCGGATGTTCAAAGATCTCATTCCACGACTTCAGACCTTTTCGAACGATGATCTGCGAAAACAAGGAAGGATCCATTGCCGCTGCGACCAGAGCTACCGCCTGAGTACGCATTCCGGTGACTTCGATCCGTCCTTCCCGATGGCCTGACGATGTTCGAAGCCAGTCGATAATGGCGGTCAATTGCGCAGCTTCCAGGCCGAGGGAGCGATCCCCCAACATCGCGAGCATGCGATCGTAGACCGGGTAATAAAACTTGGGCGTGGCTGCATCACCGAAGAACAGCAGATCGACCGCGAGCACCTGTTCGCCCCGATTGACGCGATCCGAAATCGCCGCGGCAGATTCTTTCTTGCCCCGATCATCCAATACAACTGTCCAGGAAGAATTGTCAGAGACCCCGGTAGATTTCAGCCACGTACCGTTTGCACTCAGCCCGTTGTTGAAATCGAAGCGGTAACCGATGGTCTTCAGGCCGCCGCCCCAGAAGTTCGCAACGGGCCACGGAGGCGAGTCCAATCCCACCGGGTGATAGCGCAAGATTTGTTTCAGTCGATCACGTTCCCTGTCCTTCCAGGCCTCAAGCGGAGAGCCGTTGTCCGGAATGGGCGGCCGGTCAATGTGCTTGGCGAATTCCCGCGCCAAGGTCAGGAGGTTCAGGTTATCTTTGGGAAGGCCGACATCCAGTTCTTCACGGCCCTTGATGTCAGCCTCAGCCGGAGTTTCGCGCGGGACAGGCGGAAGGCCGAAAGATTTCGCGAAGAACTCATACGAGCGCAGTCGGTTGTCGAGCTGATAATTGTGATCTCCTGGATCCGTATTTGCGTACCACCCAAATTTATCGGCCGCGTCGTAGAGAGAAAAGAATGGCCGCACCTCGTCGAAGAGATAGCGCTTCATCCTCGGTGCCCGGAAGCAGCAGTTATCGTTCTCATTAAAGATCAGCAGAGTCGGCCGCGGTGCGCGCATCGCCGTCAGGTGAGTGTAATCGAGAAACGAGATGAAATCGGTTGCGGATTGCTCGTTGTCGCCGACCTTTTCGGTCCCACCCAAGGACATCGACGCGAGATAGCCAGCGTTCGGCAGCGCCGCCGTTACTCGTTCATCCAGCGCACCCAGCACGATACTCTGCCAACCACCGCCGGAAAGACCAGTAACGCCGATACGCGCGCGATCCACCTGTGCAAGCTGCGACAGGTAATCAAGACCTCGCCGCATTTCAAGGTACATCAACCCCAGCCCGTTTGCGCCGGCCAAATCCAGGTACGCTTCATTCCAGTGCACATTTTCGGGAGCGGCGAGTTCTCCCATCCCGATCCATTCAAGGTTCAAGGCTAGAATGCCCTGGCGTGCCTGGCTGATACAACGCTTTTGGATGTATTCCATGGCTTTTCCTTCCTGCTCGTGTCCGTTCACGTTCAGGATGGCAGGCACTTTCCCGCTGATAAATTCCGGCTCATACAGAAGAGCAGCGGCATAAAATCCGGGCACGACTTCAAAGCGAAGCTTGCGAAGGTGGTAGCCCTTTCCGGCCGGAACTTCACCAGCGTCCTCAAACTTCGGGGCTGAGTCGATCCACTCCTTGGGCCAACCGTGGAAAGCAACCTCCAGCGCGCGTCGCCGCAGGTCCTTGGCCTGGGCAGTCCAGGCGGCAGCACTATCGGGGAGAACGAGCCTGGGCACTTTTTGGACGACGTAGCGCCGGATCTGCCAGGCAGTTACTTCCGGGTTCTGAAGCGGCTCCTGCATGCTCCGGCTCACGGAATCCGCCGTTGTTTGCGCCAGTCCGGCGGAAACCAGCAGTAGGAATAATTGGGTTGCGGGCAGTCTCATGAAGCCAATCCGAATAAACGGAGAGCGTTCGTTTCGAGGATACGCTCGCGCAGAGAACTGGGTATACGAGCCTCAAGAAATAAGTTCAGGCGGTATTCAATTTGGTCTGCAAAGCCAAAACCAAAATCCGAGCCCCACAAAATACGATCGGGATCGGCCCGGCCGCATAACAACTCCATGGCACGCACGTGCGGACCACACAAGCAGATCCAGATATTCGGGAGACGCGCGGCCAGTAATGCGCTGCGCCAATTCCAGAGCAAACCCGCGTGGGCGAGGACGAATCGCGTATCAGGAAACCGGCGCGCCAGTCCTGCAATCTGCTCGGAAAGTGAATAGCACGGAGTGCCGTCGTGAAACAATACTGGCACCCCGGCATCACCGGCCAGACCGCACATCTTCCCTAGTGCCGGGTCGGCGGTGCTGAATCCCTGTACCCACGGATGGAACTTAAGCCCCTTAAGCCCTAGCTCGCCCAGGCAGCGCTGCGCTTGGGCAACACCCTCAGGCCCCAGCTGTGGCCAACAACTACCGATGGGGATAAGTCTGTCCGGGAACTCCTTGGCCATCCGCGCCAGGTTGCGGTTCTCTTGTTCGCACAGGTCCATTCGAGTGAAATTCGCGTGACCCATGAACACGGCCTTGGCTACATGATGCGCGTCCAGCATCGATAACCAGTGCGCCGGATTGGCGCCATCTCTTTCATCCCATACCCGGCCCCAGTGAGTGTGACAGTCGACGATCACAGGCCGCCTCGCTTGGCGAGTAGGCGGCCCAGGTTCCTGCCGGAAATATCTCCGAAAACTTCCGGAAGAACGAACTTGCGCATCTGGCTCCACTCGAACCCGAGTACGTTGAGTGGCGCCCAGGACCCCATGATGCCTTTGTGTTTTCCGACTTCGTTCATATACCGGGCGAAGTGGAAGGGGCGGGCGAGAGATGATTCCAAATAGATGTTGGGAGCGGCAAGCGCCGCGTCCGGTACATCATTCCAGAAATCGGTCGCGCCGCAATGACCCATAATCAAGTCCAGTGATGGAAATTGTTCAGCGAGATCGACAATTTGCCAGGGGGTGGAGTTGCCCGGAGGACCAGTGTGCACATAAACCGGAACTCTCTCGATGGCGGCAATATCAAGGAGCGGAAACGCGAGCTCATCATTGGCCGTGAATCCCTGCACGAGCGGGTGCAGGATCAGCATTCGTGCGCCCTCATCGAGCGCCCGCCGAAGCTCGCTCACCGCCTTGTCTCCGTACCAAGGATTAACGGAACAACCCGCAATGAAGCGGTCCCGGTGGGTACGGGAGGCGCTCAGCATATTATCGTTGCCTTCTCGATTCCAGACTGCAAGATGACGGTCCGGAGGAGCGATGATCGCCCGCTCCACGCCGGCCTCATCCATGCATTGGAGGAGAGCCGCTTCAGTCAGATCGTATTCGCGGTCGACGCCCAGCGTGCAATAGCCATCTATGGTCACAGTACGATCTCCCAGAGATAGCTGCTGCGGTAGGGATCATCATTCTCACACGCATAGATGACACCATCCGGCGTCACCGCAATATCGTGGATCTGCCAGCAGCGCGTACCGCGATCGGAGACGGATCCGAGCAGATCGTACTTGCCCGATTGTGGATCAAACCGGATGATCTCGCAATCGCCCTCCATGCCAACCACCCCGTAGGCCGCCCCGTCCGGCCCCAGTTTCATCGAGGACAACCGGCTGGGACGATCCTCAATGGGCGTGCCCAGGTAGGCGGCTTCACCCGTGTCCGTGTCGACGCGATAGAGAGAGCCATTCCCGCCGGTCGCAAACATCGCGCCGGTGTGGAAGTTGAACAGTCCGTCGAGCCGGACATATTCGCACGGGGATCCCGGTCGAGGTAGACCGGTCTTATAGTGAACCATCGAGCCCGAACGGGGATCGTATTTCGACAGGCGCTTGCTGTCCGGCCCCGCACTGTTCTGCCAGGCGCGCGTCACGCTCCAAGCGGACCAGGCACACCCATCATCATCGAGTTCAATATTTTGCCCTTGCGTGAATTCGAATCCCGAACTGATAGGTCCGAGATCGCGGGCAGTATGAGTATTGAGATCATACGAGAACATCCGTTCGGGCGTAAACGTGACGCCATAGAGAACGTCACGGCGCTCGTCCAGACAAATCATCTGGATGTACAAGTGGGGCAGGGGAACAGCAATCTTTTCGATTTTCCCGTTCGCCGGGTCATAGCGTACGAGCGCTCCTCCGGGCGCTTCCCAATATCGGTCGATATCATGCAGAAGGGCGGTCGCGGCGTATAGGCACCCGTCTTTTTCACGGCGGACCAGTGAGCGATGAAACTTCGCATCAAAGGTGCTGTCCACCTGCTCCTTATATCCACAGTTGCGGAACGATCGCGCGCTACGGTCGAAGGCCCAAAAAATATCGCCATCGAGACATGTCAGGCCGCAATAGAGCGTATTGTTCTCTTGGACGAAAAGACAGCAGTCAAAGCTGATCCAGTCCTTGCGCCACGCGGGATCACGCCGAAGGTCATCGTAATTCCATCGGTTCTCCACCTCGCCGTGCCAGTTTAAAAACTCGCGATCTTTAATTTTGAGCGCAGTCACCTTCATTGCGGTGGGAGCTACTCCTTTTCCAAATGCAGAAGCACCAGGCCGTAAACGCCCAGACGAGGAACAGTCAGAGAAGCAATGTTGTGCTGAGTCTGGGCAGGCAGCTGTTGGGATTCATCGGTGTTCGGATCCAGCAGCACAGCACTATTCAGACGAAACCCGTCGGGAATCCGCACGCGCACCGGTATGCGGGTAACCGGCGTATCCACTTTGAAATTCACGAGGTGCAACAAGCGGAGGTGCGAGCTCTCCTGGTCGGCGAGCTCACTTGTTACCCATGCCGGGGCCTCAACGGTGGCGGAGAAAGAGTCTTTCGCGGCCCACCGCACTGCCGAGATCAACTCCGTATCATTCTTCGGCAATTTCCAAAGCGCATTACGGACGTAGTAATTCATTTGAGGCGGGGGCGCCGGAGATGCCGGATCGATTTTAGGGATGTAAACCACGCGACCCTTCCCGAAGTTCCGTTCGGTGGGCCGGTTCGGCGTATTTTCCAACGGAGGTCCATCGATTCCGAATAGATCAGCCAGCCCAAATTTTTCGCGTCGCGTCCTCCATCCCGTCAGCAACGATGTGTCACCGGTGGCAACCAGACCACCACCGTTCTCAACGAACCTTCGAATTAATCCGAGTTCGTTGTCGGTCAGGGCGTCCTGATTGGCTAGCACCAGCACTTTGTACCGAGCCAGGTCCGGCAACTGGCGGTTGAAAATGATGCCGAACGGCAACTTCGCTTGAATCAGAGATTGCTCGAAGAGTACCGTATCGAAATTGCTCCGCGACGGATTAAACTCCGTCGAGGGAAATGACCGTAGAACCGCAACATCCGCCACCTCCCGGGTGTGCACGAGGGAAGGCAGATTGGACTGGAAGAACTTTATGTACCGGCGTACGACCGCGGGTGGATCGTTTCCACCTGCATCACCTCCCGCCAGAACTCCCAAGTTCGCATCATCATAGGCCATCGACTCAGCCAGCCGAACCTCCAGAGGAGCAGCTTGGTACGCCGCATATCCTGTAAGGTCCTGCCAGTGAAACAGCGGCCGTTCCATGGTCCGGGCCGCCTTGTAGCTTCGAATCTGCGATACCAATCTGGCATCTGGAGTATATTCGGGAAGATTGGGCTCCTCGGTCCAGATCCCATCGACACTGGGGAAGAGCTGCTGTGGATCAACGCCGTACATGAATCCCACGCTGCTCTCAAGGTTCATTGTGGGATTCGCGATTACTGCTGCATTAGAATCGAGTCCGTGTATGTACTGGGCAAATTCGGTGAAATCGCGAGCCAGGCTCCAGGTGCGAAATTCCGCCCATTCCTGCATTAAAGGGTTGTGAAGCTCAGGCAGACGGACCGGCGGCTCCTGCAAGCCGAACGGCGGTGGTATCACTCCTTCGAACTTCGTAAAGCCAAACCGAAGCCTCCGTTCTTTTGGCTGTGGGTAGCGCTTCGTAAGAAAATCACGGAATTGGGTCTGGCAATAGGAGCAACGGCAGGAGCGTGGCTCGGGCCACCACTGCATCTGGTCAAAATGAATGGCGTCGAGTTTGACGTCTCGAATACCCATCTCAACCACCTTCCGTATGAAGGCTCGGTACCCCGGATTGTTGCGGCAGGCCATGTACCGGAATGTTTGGTCGTTTGTGTAGTAAATCGGGTGCCCGAACTCATCCACTTGCCGCCAACCGTGAGCCTCGGGCTCCTCTTGAAACAACGTTTCATACATCAGCGTAGCCCCGACGTATCCGGCAACCTTGATACCAGACATGTGCGCCAGGGCCGTGAATTTACGGGCCGCAGCGATGTCCTCGCTCTCCGCTTTGAGACCGGCTCCTTTGTGGAAGTTGATGATCGCGAAGTTGACGCCCGCTGCCTTCAGCTTGTGAATGGCCTCCTCGCTACGCTGCGCATGCCACTGTTGGACGGCATTTTCTGCCCCCCCTCCCCGGCGCAGCACAAACGTGAGCGCCTCCATATCTGACGAAGCGACAATGCCCTCCCGCAGCCATTGCGGTCCGGGATGGGGATGCTCAGGAGCGCCCGCTCGTACGCCGTTATTGAAAAGCCATGAAGAGAGAACTAGCGCGATCGCGACGGATGTCCAGATCGTGGCTCCCAATCGTTGTACGCGACGAAAGGAGCCGCCGTGTTCGCGCATGGTTAGCTGCGCCGCGCCTCAGAATCGGAAGCCGTAGATTCTTCCGGAAATTCGATGTCTTCGAGCCAACTTTTGTCCATGGAAGACGCCATGGCCAACTTGGCGGCAGGAAAATTACCGATTTTTATAAAATCGAGTATTCTGCTATGCTGCCCTGCTTGTTGTTCCATCCGCGCCTGCGAAGAATGGATCTGTTGATCCATGACGAATCCGAACGCAAACAGCTTCACCACTACTTTCTCGAGGATGGCTTCCAGTGTGCGGTTTCCCGTCGCCGCCCAGAGTGCGCGATGAAAATCCAGATCCATACTCTCGAATTGGATCCGATCCTTGGCGGCCGCGGCGGTCTTCATGCCGGCACAGGCGCGCTCCAACCCAGTCAAATCGAGGGACGGGACGTGAGCAAGAAGCTCGACCGCGAGTTCTTCCATCGGCACTCGCACAGCGTAAATCTCGTCTATGTCCCGGCGTGTCAGCCGCGTTACGAAGGTCTTTCTGGGCGGCACGCGTTGAACAAATCCGAGATGCTCGAGATCAACCAAAGCCTCTCTGACCGTGGTTTGACTTACGTTAAGAGTCGCAGCTACTTTGTGCTCCACGATACGAGCGCCCGCCTTCAGTGCGCCACGCATAATGGATGACCGAATTTCGTCAACTACAGAATCCTTCGCCGATCTCCGAGAGATCGCATTCAGACCTGTGGAAGTGGGGGCTTCGCTGTTGAGAGCGGTGGAATCAGTGGTCATCTCTGCCACTCTAGCAGTAGCTAAATCACGTGCTCCAAATTGGACTTCGCTGATCAAGTTAAGATAATAAGTTATCGATAACTCCGTGTCAATGCCGAACTCGCCTGGTGCTCACTCCCCGCTCACCGCGCCTTCTTCGATTCCTCAATTGGCGGAGCTCGCCGGCACTGTTCGAGATCGTTGCAAAATATCGTTGACAAGCGCCCGCTTCAAGATTATCGTTAATCGATAATAGTGAGGCGTCCAGATGCTTCCTCGAAACTGCTCTAAGCTCCTGGTAAGCTCAGTCCTATGCGGATTCGTGAGCTTGCTTCCTTGGCGGACAGTCTCCGCCCAAGTTACAGGTGGGGTCATCCTCGGAATCATCACCGATCCTAACGGCGGCGCGTTGCCCGGTGTGAAAGTCACTGCCAAGAACGTTGCGACAGGCGTCGCAGACACCACGGAGACCAATAGCTCCGGCGCGTACGAATTCCCAGTGGTGAATTTCGGAACGTATGACATCGCCGCCACGGCCCCAGGTTTTGCAACGTACAGCCGCCCCGGCATCGAACTACTTCGGCAGCAACGCCAGCGAATTGACATTACGATGACACTTGCGTCGGTGCAACAGTCAGTGGAGGTTCATGAGGGTACGCCGCTTGTGGACACAGACTCCGCCAGCGCCTCACATGTCCTTACGACGCGAACCGTCGAGGACGCTCCGCTTTTTGGCCGCAATCCGCAGATGGTAACCCGACTCGTTCCGGGCAGTAATCCGACGTTCGTGACGGATAGTTTCGCCACGCCCTCCGCGACGTTCGTACCGACCGATGTCTCATTCAATGGAACGCCAGCGGCTGGGAGCCTTATCCTGCTCGATGGCGTAACAGACCAGTACGGGACCGGAGCTATGGGTTTCACCCCGCCCACGTATGCCGTTCAGGAGGTCCGTGTGCAGACGTTTGCCCTCAGCGCCGAATACGGGCAGACTGCAGGCGGCGTTGTGGCCTTCGAGACGAAGTCGGGGACGAATGTTCTGCACGGAAACGCCTGGTACTACCATACCCAGGAGGCATTTAACGCGAATGACTTCTTTTCTAACAAGTTCGGCCGCCCCCGAACCGAGAATCGCCGCACGCAGCCGGGTTTCGCGCTAGGGGGGCCAGTATACATCCCCTATTTATTCAAAGGGAAGAATCGGACTTTCTGGTTTTTCGATTATGATACGGAGCGCGATCGGGTAGGCACCACACTTACGTCGACAGTTCCGACCGCCGAGCAGCGCGTTGGAAACTTCAGTCAGACCTTCGCCGCCAACGGGCAACTGATCCAGATCTACAACCCATTCACGACACATTTCGATACGAACAACGTACTGGTGAGAGATCCCTTCCCGGGGAATGTCATCCCCGCTTCTCTGATCAGTCCCGTCGCTCAGAACCTGCTGAAATTCATTCCCTTGCCGAACCTTCCTGGAACAGTGAACAATTACCTGAACAGCTTCGGCTACCCGCATACGGATAACGGATTCCGTTTGCGTCTGGACCATCGGATCGGAGACCGGGACAGCCTTTCCGTTGCATTCGGGTGGTTGAACTTAGACTTGAATTTCCAAGGCGCGCTCGCTACGGGCGTAACGGGATACGACAACAAGAGCTGGAGCAAGCTGTTGACGCTCGGGTACACGCATGTGTTCTCGCCGACAATGATTTTGAACATACGTGCCGGCGTGCAAGCGTACAAACAGGAGTTGGTGCCCTTGGTGGCGGGAGCACAGCTTTCAGGTTTAGGTTTCTCCCCAACATTTTTGTCGGAGGTGCACGGCGATATCTTCCCGGCGATTAGTAGCTCTGACATGGCGGGCATAGGTTATCCCTATCAACTCTACTCATTCGCTAACCCGGACGTTCGCCCATCGCTTACGAAAATCTGGGGCCGCCACAGCTTGAACTTTGGCTACGAGTTCAAGGTATCACGGGCATTCTACAACAACGCGAGTGGCCAAGGGGGCAGCTTCGCCTTCAATCGGGACTGGACGCAGGGTCCGAATGCATCCGTTCCCAGCGCCACCTCCGGGCACGGAGTCGCGACGTTGCTACTGGGAACGCCGAGTTCAGGCTCTATTAACTACAATGCGAACGTTGCAGCCCAGAGTTTATACAACGCGGTTTACGTGCAGGATAATTGGCGGGCGACCAATCGGCTGACATTGAATCTGGGTCTCCGTTACGATTATCAGACACCCTATACCGAGCGCTATAATCGGCTAAATCGAGGGCTCGACCTAACTGCTTCGAGTCCCATCGCCCAGCAGGCCCAGGCCGCTTACGCCAGGAATCCCATCCCACAACTCGCAACCCTGCCTGTAAACGGCGGTCTCGTCTTCGCAGGTGCCAACGGCAACTCCAGGTACGAGTTTAATCCCGTGCGCGACAACTTCGGGCCGCGCATCGGAGGCGCGTATCAACTCACGCCGAAGACCGTGATGCGGGCGGGCATCGGCTGGTTCTACATGCCGTTTACCGATGCTCGCGTGGCCACGGTCTCTCAGCTGACCCCTCCGATTTCCCAAGCGGGGTTCAGTTCCTCCACGACGATGCTGACTGCGCTGAATGGACTGCCTATAAACAGCCTGACGAATCCGTTTCCAACTGGTATCGTGCTTCCTGTCGGATCATCGCTCGGTTTGGGAACCCTGCTTGGCCAATCCATCAGTGCCGCGGACGCGAACAGCAAAAGAGCCCTTTCGCGGCAGTTCCAGTTGAGCCTGCAACGGCAGTTACCAGGAGATAGCATTGTTGAATTGGCTTACGTCGGCAGTCGGGTCCAAGACATCACTGTGGACCAGCCGCGGAATCAACTTTCTCCGCAATACTATCCACTCGCTGACCAATTGAGCCAGCCAGTCGCGAACCCCTTTTTTGGTCTGATTTCAACCGGTCCTCTGAGCGCAGCAACAGTGGCGCGCAGCCAGCTTCTTCTGCCTTATCCGCAGTTCACCGGGGTAACCAATGGTTATGCTCCGCTCGGACGGAGTTGGTACAACGCCCTGCAAATCAGCTTTAGCCGTCGATTCAGCAACGGACTTTCCCTCATCACGGCTTACACGTTCAGTAAACAACTCGATGATATGCGTTTCCGCAGCCAGTATCTGCCAATCGAACGCAGCATCGCACAAATCGACCGGCCGCATCGCTTCACCATAAATGCGATCTGGCAGATTCCGTTTGGGCGTGGCCAGGCATTTGGATCTTCGATTCCGAAGCCAATCCTGTTCGTTTTGGGAAACTGGGAACTGGATCCGACCCTAACATTACAGAGCGGACAGTTAGCGGGCCCATGGTCGAACGCGATCGCGGTCCGGCCGCTTCAGTCCGCGGATCGATCTATCGCGAAATGGTTCGACACCGGAGCATTTGCTCCTCTACCCTCTTTTACATTGCCCTCCCTATCCACCTATAACCCGAACATACGTGGCCAAGCGTTGCGAAACCTTGACGTATCGCTGGCCAAGAACTTCCCCATCCGGGAGCAAATGTCTTTTCGGCTGATGCTGCAGGCATACAACGCCCTGAACACGGTGCAATTCGCGCCGCCATCTGTGACTGTGACCAGTGCTGCGTTCGGGACAGTATCGAGCCAGGTGAATAATCCTCGCTGGGTTGTAATCGGGGGCGTATTCCAGTTCTGACCCATCCGATGTGGCGCACGCATTCGTGCGTGCAGCGCGAACGCGTGTTCACATGAGTCTGAACACGGCACGCAGAAGTGCGTGCGCCACAATCATAGCCGTTATCGGCTATGCGCAACCCACCTGGATTCGGGATGGGATCGTAGCTTCTTCCGACATGGAAGCCCTGACCTTTATTCTCCGAAGCGGAGGTGAGCCGGCGGAAGCCGTCCATCAATGGCATGCGCAGCGCAGCGAAGCGGCCATCCGAAAGTTAAAACAAATTGGCGTGAATTTCTCCGTCATCAACTTCCACAAAGGCGCGGGGCTCAAAGCGGAGAGTCAGGACATCGCCGCGGCACGCCAATTTACTGCGATAGCGCACAAGTATGGCATCAAGGTAGCGGGCTATGTGGGCGCGACGCTGATGTACGAAACATTGGTACAAGAGGAGCCTGGAGCAAAGAAGTGGCGGCAGCAGAATGAGTTTGGTGAGCCGATCTACTACACTGCCGAGCAGACATTTCGCTATTTGGCATGCCGCAACAATCCCGGATATCGGACCTTTATCCGAAAGGTTGTAAGACTCGGCATCCAGGACGTGAAGCTGGACGCCATCCATTTCGACCAGATGATGTGGTGGGGCGAGCCGAATTCGTGCCGCTGTCCGTATTGCCGAACCCAGTTTCGCGAGTTCCTCGAGAAGCGTTACGAGAACCCGCAAAGGGCGAGGCTACGGTTCGGATTTACCGGATTCGGCGGCGTGATTCCTCCGCCGTATGACACACATCAACCGCCTATTCGCTTACCCGAATTGCGCAATCCGATGATGCAAGAATGGGCCGAGTTTCGCGCCTGGAGTTTAGCCCGGGATTTCACCGAGTTCGCGGACTATATTCACAAACTGAATCGTAACGTGGCCGTAATCGGAAACCCCACGATGAATCTGGAGAGCGACGTCGGCTTCATGTATGGAGTAGACCCGCAGCAGCTTTTCGCGCCGCTGAGTGGAGTGTGGACCGAGGAACCCAATCTTCCCGAGTGGACCTCCGATGGGCGTCTGGTTTCGCAAATCCGAAGCTATAAGGCCGCTCGCGCCATGGGTAGGCCGCTTTTCCATTGGCAGAACCTTGCCCGCTACGATGCTTACAGGAAAGCCCCTCAAGTACTCCGGCTGGCGGAATCGCTGGCCTATGATGATGCGAATCTGGGCGTTGTGGCGGGCGGAAGTGCAGGCGATCCACCCCCAATCACGCTTCGATACGTGACCTTCTTCCGCGACAACATCAAAGACCTCACGCACACGGCTGAGATAGCGGATGCTGCCATCCTCCGCTCGTTCAATTCCACGCAGTTCAATCCGTCACAAGCCAATTTCAATACGGTTCTGTTCGAACAGACGTTGATCCAATCGAAAATACCCTTCGGCATTATCTTCGACCGGCACCTGGAGAATCTAGCCAAATACAAGGTACTCATACTTGCCGACCAAGACGCCCTGGCCGACGAGCAGATTGCCCGTATCCGCGAGTTTGTCGCAAATGGCGGCGGCCTGGTAGCGACGGGAGCTACATCGATGCGCACCGGGTGGAGAACGCAACGGAGCTCGTTTGGGTTGGCGGATCTGTTCGGTTTATCTGAGCCCCCCGCCTATTCCGCTCCGAACGCTCCCGTCCAACGCCGTTTCGGCAAAGGACGTGTGGTCTACATTCCGCGCATTGAGCCGCAGATAGCGCCTGCTCCTCCACAGATGACTTACTCGGTTCACAACGCACTTTGGAAACTGCCGAGAAATCATGAGACCTTAGTATCGTCGGTGCGCTGGGCCAGTGGCGACAAGCTGTGCGTCGAGATCGATGCCCCCGAATGGGTGACGGCCGAAGTAGCCGAGCAGGAAACTCCCCCTTATTCGCGTCTGTTGCACTTGATTAATTTCAAGTTCCGGGAACCCGTAAGAAACATACAGGTGCGATTTCAGATCCCGGAAGGGCGCCGATTGCGTGAGGCCGTATTAAGGAGCCCGGATCAGGAATCTAGCACTCTTGAGTTTTCAGTAAAGGATCGCGAGGCTTCACTGATCATTCCAGAACTCCAGGCCTACGATCTGCTCCTCCTGCGCATGGACTCACGATGAGCTCGAACTGATTCCGGCCCTTGTCGGCAGACTACTTCCGCTTCCGTCCAGCGGCGATTCATCTTATACAGGTCTCGCCACAACCACAGGACCCGTTAAGCACTCGTGCGTAACGGCTCCGGGACGTACCGCTGCACCCTGCGCAGAATCCATGGGTGCACCAGTTCAAAAATCACCGCTCGCCCATCGCTTCCACCAAGTCGCGTGAAGCCGTCACTCCGTCATCCGATCATGAACATCCTTGAAACGTGATCGCGAGGTGTAGCAGTGAGCGCGAAAGGGCGGATCAGTATCGGGGGTAGAACGGTTTCTCCACTATTGTCTTGCGGACGGCGGCGATGTCGGGCAGTCAGGAATTTTCAATCACATCCCACCGGAAAAGCCGTTCGGCCGAGTCACTTGTTGCGGCCGATCTGTGCGATCACAGACGTGACTACCGAACAGATAACGGCATACACGCGCTTTCATCGGCCACTGCGAATGGAACTGCTTCTGAAGAACAGAACCTGCTAAAACCGAAGCTTCAGCGCAAACTGGACGATTCGGGCTGCGTTCAATGTCCCGCTCACCTGCGCTCCGGACGAGCTGTTGATGTTCGTCCCGGGCGCGGCAAAAATCGGATGGTTCGTCAAGTTAAAAAATTCGCCCCTGAACTCCACCTGCTTCGACTCCCTAATCGGGAACACCTTCATCACTGTGAAGTCGAGTTGCTTGAGACCATCCGAGCGGAGGATGTTGCGTCCGCCGGTTCCGTATCGAAGTTGCGCGGGGGGCACGGCGAAGGCGTCCTTCGTTCCGGGCGAGAGAGCGGCGCAGGCGGAGTTGGCGGAGATGTAGAACCAGCAGGACGGATTACCCACGATGACCGGCGCGCCGATCACGTCGGGCCTCTGGCCGGTCACGCCGGTGTTGGCCACATCCCCCGAGATCGTCGGCGTGAAAGGCTGGCCCGAGCGTAAGGTCAGTATTCCCGAAACCTCCCAGCCGCCGAACACCTGGTTCGCCACCCGGTTCGGAATATCGAATAACTTCCCACGGCCGAAAGGCAGCTGATAATCGAAGCTGCCCACAAAGGAATGCGGGAGATCGCTGTCGCACACTCCGCGATAGAAACGCCACAAGGAGATGGTGGGCACGCCGCTTTCGTTCGTCGTGTAGTCGATGCACTTGGAGAAAGAGTAAGAGCCCAGCATTGTCAGTCCGTGGAAGGTGCGCGCCTCGAACTTCGCCTGCAGGGCGTTATAGTTTCCATTCTCCTCAAACACGGGATAAGTCAGCGCGCCCCACTGCGGGTACGGCCGGCGGCTCTGGATCTGGCCGGGGCCCGGCAGCGGATCATTGCGGCTGAGATTCTGATTCATGTGCGTTGTCTTGTTGCCGACGTAGGCGATGTCGAACGAGGTGGACGAACTCAACTGGTGCTGGATGGAGAAATTCCACTGCTGCAGGTAGGTACTCGAGAAGTGGATGGCGCCGGAATCGACGTCCGGCTGCGAGCAGGAGAGCAGTGTCAATCCGAATGGGCACGGCTTGCCCGGATTAGGATTGGCAGATACGGCCGGCTGGCCGAGAAAGAAGTCGCTCCAGGTGCGCGAGGGCAAGGCGGGCGGGCGATCGTTAAACACGGTTTGGGTCGCGATGAAAGGGACGGTGGCGACGGTATTGTTTATGGTGTTGCTGTCGGGAAAAACGTAGAAAATGCCGTAGGCGGTGCGAATTACCCAATCCTGCTGGCCGGACGGGCGCCATGCGATGCCGGCGCGAGGACCCCAGTTGACGTCTGTGCCGTGAATGGAATCCGGTAGTCCGCGGTCATTCGTGTAGTCGAAGCGGTCGCGAAATATCTGGAGCATCGTGGCGGTGAGAGGCTGAACGGCGGGGTCAACGCTGGACGGGATGATGAGCTTCCCCGTGGTAAGGTCGAACGCGCTCTTTTGGCCGCGAATACCGGAGTAAAACGGGTTGAGTTCCACGCGCATGCCGAGGTTGAGCGTCACGTTCGGCGTGACGCGGTAGTTGTCCTGGGCGTAGAAGCTCCAGAAGGTCGCGTAATCGCCGTTCAGTTCCTTGAAGTAATCGCGAGTGACCGAACTGGGATAGCCAGTGAGGAAGTCGGCAAAGGAATTGCCCGTGTATGTCCCATCGAAGTTGAAGATGCCGACGGAGCGGGAGCCGTTGAAGAAGCCCGCGGTTTGATGCATGAAGTCGGCCCCAATCTTTGCCGAGTGGCGGCCGGAGGAATAGCTGAGGTTGGCGGCGGACTGCCAGTTACGGATGCGGTTAGACTTCGGTCGCTGATCGGATGGTGAGCCGGTGAACGTCGCGTAGTTGGTCATCGTGATCTGTGGGAATGAGTAAATGCTGGTCAGATCGTCGAAGCCCTTTACGCCCGCCTGGCTGTTGAAATTTGTGCCGCCGAGGGTGGGTCCGAAAAGGAAGATCGAGCGGTAATAAGAAAGGCGGGCGTCCCCGACCCACCGCGAGGAGAAGGCGCGGGTGGCGCCGATCATGGCGTTCTGAGCGCGGCTGTGCAGGTCGAACGCGCCGAGAGTAGGGAACGGATTCGGATCCTGCTCGGAGTTATCGCTAATAGAATAGCGTCCCATCAATTGCGTGGAGCCGACCTGTTGGTCAATGCGTATATCGCCGCGAGTCTGATCGAGCGCCAGGTTGTTTGAGAGCAGCGCCCGACTGACACCTCCCACGAGTTGATTCGGAGTAGGCAGGTACTTCAGAAAAAAGAGACCCTGCGGAGACAGGCGGCTCGCGGGAATGATGTTGCCGGGGAAAGGCGCGCCGGTAAGTGGGTCGACAAGTTGCAACGGCTTGGTCTGGGTGAGCAGCAAGCTAAAGTCGCCGGTTCGCTGTGCGTTGGTCGGGACGACGTTGTTGAAGTCCTGACCCTCACGCACATTGGTGCGTTCAAGGTCGACGAAAAAGAAAGTGTGGTCCTTACGGATGGGACCGCCAATTGTGCCGCCGTACTGATTCCGGCGCAGTGGCGATTTACTGTGGCTCGAGCCGACCGGAGGAATGTAGAAAAAATTGCGCGCGTCGAACGCGTCATTACGGATAAACTCGAACAGGTCGCCGTGGAGCTGATTCGCGCCGCTCTTGAGCGTGGCGTTCACCATCGTGGGCGTGTGTCCGTATTCAGCCGACATATTGGAACCCTCGACTCGGAACTCCTGGATGGCGTCGACGTTAGGTTGAATAAGCGTACCGCCCGTCTGCATTTCGCTGATGAGGGATCCGTCGAGGGACCAGCCGGTCCAGGTGGGGGCGGTGCCGTTGATGGTGACATTGACCACCGACGAGCGGATTGATCTGCCGCCCGTGCGCGTGCCCTGTCCGCCGGGAGTGTAGCTCGCGCCCGGCGTCAGTTGCGTAAGTTGCCAGAAGCTACGGCCATTCAGCGGCATGTGTTCGACAGCCGCCGTGTTAACCACTTGGCCGACGGAGGACGACGCGGTGTCGATCAGCGGCGCGCTGGCGCTGACGGTGAGTTCCTGGCCAACGGATCCGACCTCCAGGTGGGCATCCAGCAGGACGCGCTGCGCGACCTGGAGTTCAATTTCATTGGCGTTGAAGGTCTTGAAGCCCGTTATGCTGACACTTACGTTGTAGCGGGCGGCGGACAGGTTGGTGATAGAGTACTCGCCGGCTCCGTCGGTGCTGGTGGAGCGCACAATTCCGGTGGCGATGTTTCTCGCCTCGACTTTCGCGCCGGCCACGACGGCTCCCGTTGGATCAGTGACGGTTCCAACGAGCGTTGCGGTGGAGATTTGGGCTGGGGCGACCAGAGCGGTGGCGAGGGCGATTATCGTGATCCGCGAAAAGACACCCGGGTACATGCTTGGTAAATTTATCATGAAAATCATGGTGCGTCCTGAAGGACGCGATTTTCTAGCGGATGAGAGATCCGTCCGGGTAAGCGCCGGAGCGCCCGGTAGCAGGCCTAGTCGAGGAAAGAGATTTCCTGGCCCAGCGCGGGGCGTCGAAAAACCTGTGAAACAGCAGGGAGCAAGCAAGCGACGCGCAAGGCCGGAACGACCGCTGGACCTTTTCCGGGGTAGAGGCCGATGGCGCGTTTCCAGAGACCCTCCCCGGCGACCTTGTCGGACGAAGACCGGGCATATAAAAAGCCGGAAGCCGGAAGCGCGCGGAGCCAGGAGGGAGTTCTCAGGACTTCGTAGTGTGGGCTGAGCGCGTTGTACAGGAGGGTTGAAGTCCCTCTGGTGCTCGGATTAGGGTCATATCCGAATGCGGGGGTAATGATGCCTCGCGGGCCGAGAGAGGAAGGTATTCACCCGCACCACGGTGTTTGCGGATGGCACGGTACCGAAGAACAGAGCGTGACCTCAGGAGGACCGGCGGAGTCTTCGGATGGCACCGGGGTTAGTTAGCAGACCTATAAGCGAGAGCGAAGCGGCGAGCGACACTTTGCCAGTAGACGGACGGCTGCGTACTTCCACAAGCGCGGTGGAAGCCGTGTGACCGGGGAACCGGTGGCGGAATAGGGCAGCCGACCAAGGCGGTTGGGGAGAGAGAGAAAACCAGATGAGCAAGGACGCGAACGTGGATCAGTTGTACGAGTGAAATACCCGTAGATTCTCGTCCTAGGAGACTGGTGGACTGGATCGACCCGGCGGGTGCAAGGAAGGTCTATTCATAATTGATAAGGTGTAGCAGCGATAGAATTGGGAGATGGTCGAGGCCAACCGGCGCAATGGAGGTGCGACGGGCAGAATCTGATGGATTTGCCGCGCAACTCGATCAGCGGTTGGATCGATTGCACCGGGAACTGAAAGACGATGTCTAACCGGCGTCAGCCGGCGCTGATCCCGAAGGGCGGGAGCCCGGTGAGTTTCCCACGTTGGGAATCCCGACGTTTACGTAGGCGCTCAAGGCGATCCGAGAGAGGCGGCAACCGGAGCCACAGTTTTGTGGCGGATGCGGACATTCAGGGCTACTTTGACGGGATCCACCGAAGCCGTCTAATCGAGCTGGTGAAAAAGCGAATCTCGGATCGAAGGGTATTGAAGCTAATACGCCAATGGCTGGACGCCGGAATGATGAAAGACGGCAAGTGAGAGAAACACTGCGGGACCCCACAAGGTGGAGTCACTCGCCGCTGTTGGCCAACATCTATCTCAACTAGCTGGATCGAATCTGGGCGGGCACGTTGTTCGTCACTTGGGCTGGTCCGGTACGCCGACGATTTCGTGGCCATGTGCCGTACCGAAGTGCATGCGAAGGTATCGCTTCGAAGGATCGGACTGGTGATGAACCGGCTGGGTTTAACACTGCATCCGGAGAAGACGCGGATGGCTGATTTCAGACCTGGGAAGGGAAGCTTTGTGGTTCTGGGCTCCAGGATTCGAAAGAAGCGCAGCAAACAACGGAACCCGTGCATGCGTTTTTCTGCAGCGGTGGCCGTCGCCTAAGGCAAACAAACGCATTTGGGAACGCTTGCATGAATTGATCGATTCGCGGCACAGTGGGAAAGACGTGAAGCAGATCATCGCGACACTGAATCCCGTGCTCCGGGGATGGGGCAGCTATTTCCGGTCGGGGAATGCCGGCGAGAAGTTCAATCAGCTGGATAGTATGTTTACGGCGCGGCTGGCGCAGTGGATGGGCAGGCGCGGTGGGCAGAGGCCTCAGCTGATAGAAAAGTGGTCCAACGAACGTTTCGTTGGTATGGGTCTGTACAGACTGAGAGGAACCGTGAAGTATCCGACGCAAGCCACATCAGTAAGATCATCGTTAAGCCGTGTGCGGGAAAACCGCACGCACGGTTTGAAAGGGGTAGTTAGAAACGGGCTGGCGTAAGCCAGTACCGCGCTAACATCTACCAATGCAAGTAATACCCTGCAGCACAATTGCGCTCGGCTCGCTGTTGCTCATCTCGGTGTGCTCAAAAGGAGGGCAAGAAGTGCAATCTCCACAACCTGAAAAGTCGAAGCCGCCTGTCAAAATGGAGCAGCGCGGGCGCATCCTTGGAATCGGCGGTGTCTTCTTCAAATCCGCTAATCGTGATCAGATGCGCGAATGGTATTCGAAGCATCTTGGACTCGCTGACAAAGGCCAAGGCGTGATGCTTCCGTGGCGCGAACACGACGACCCGCAAAAGGAACACGTTACAGTTTGGACTGTTTTTCCCGCCTCCACTAATTATTTCGATCCCAGCCCCGCACCGTTCATGATCAACTACATCGTGGACGATCTGGATGCTTTGCTCGACCGCTTAAAACAAGAGGGAGTAAAGATTGATGCCAAACGAATGAATGAATCCTACGGTCGCTTTGCCTGGATCTATGACCTGGATGGGAATAAGATTGAGCTCTGGCAGCCCGCGTCCGCAAAGCCCTAAGGGCTGTCCATTGTACTTTCTCAAGCGTTTTCCGGTCCCGTGTCGTAGAATGGCCGGAAATGCTTTGCGCCTGGTCATCTCAATATCCGCATCGGCCGATTCCGCTCGATCAGTTCCACAGCGTTTACGATTCCGCCGCTCCCGGCCTGGTCAACGTGCTTTGGCTCGGAATCTCTCGTTGAAACTCTGGACGTTCTCCCCGATTAAGGGCCGCAGCTTTTGTCGAGACGAAACGGCGAGCCCGCCTCCAGGGCCGGCTTACGGTAGAGGTCTCGTCGCCGCTAGTCTCCGCGCCATGGAACTGATCACGATTCTAACGGCCGCCATCGTCTCCGGAGTATTGTCGACCAGCACGCCTAATTCAGTGCCGACAAGAAGAGCCTCAGAGGAGGCCTTTCAACTCTGGGAGTACAACTCGCCCGCCTGGGCCCGCAAATCTCTCGACGAGTGGTGCCCCCGAACCATGCGTTCCCGAATCGGGCCGATGAAGAAGATCGCCCGCTCGCTTCGCCAGCTAACTGGTCCGATCAGAAGTTCAAGCGTATCGCCAATTGCAGTCGCCGTGGATTAATGGCGCTGGTTGGTTCCAGGTACGTCGGATCAATCTGATTCTGGCCTTGCCACCGGGCAGTCTGGTTCACTGCATTGAACTGAGTATGGTTATACGTGTTGTAGGATTCCAGGCGCACTTGGCCGCTGAGGCGCTCGCCGAATTTGATCACTCGGTAGAGCGACGTGTCCCACATGTGTATGCCGGGCTTACGGAGAACATTGATCCCGGAATTGCCGAAGTCGCCGCGTTGAGGCCTGCCGAACCGGGACGAAGGCGGCGCCATCGGATTGACGACAGACATACGGGTGCCATTACTTTCAACTGAAGCGCCACCCAGGATATCCACATAGTCGGCCAGCGAGTAGCCAGGCGTGAAAGGACCGCCCGTCTGAAAGCGGCTGGTCCCCGATAGCTCCCACCCGTCCGATATCCAACTCAGCTGACGGAGTTGGAAGTGCTTGCCGGGCTTCGGCAACTGCCACGTATAACGCACAGAGGCTACATGAGCGCGATCAAAACTCAAAGGACCATAATTCCGCTCTCGGGCGGAGAAAAAGGGACTGACTGCGCTAGTATCGGAATCGGCGGAGCCCAAGGCCTTTGAGAACGTATAACCGAAGCCCAGGTAAACGCCTCGCTGCATGCGCCTGCTGAGGCTCACTTGCAGGGAGTTATAGTTCGCCGTAGAGGCAAATTCATAGATGTTGATATCCCCGTAACCTAAGTAAGGGCGGAGAAAGTTAGTGGGCAGCGCGGTATTCTTCACCGTGGGATCTGCATTCTCAGGATGGATGTCCAGCCATCGCGCCCCATACGCGACGGGGTTGATATTGCGTTTCCAGGGCAAGTGCCGGGAGAGACTCCCAACGTAGGAGACATCCAGGATCATCGAGCTGCCAAGCTGATTTTGTATCCCGAAACTGTAGTTATAAGTCACAGGGTTGTGCTGATTGCCTAGTAGGGAGTCAGAGACGGTGCTCGGCGCCAAAATGCCTTGGCCGGCCGCATCGGCGATCTGATCAAGCCAGCCGTAGTAAACAGTCGGCGTGTACACGGTGGGCGGATTTGGCAACGTGTTCATGGTGGGATTGCCTTGTAGGCGATCGAAGAACACGCCCGCGCCACCCCGCACGGCCATGCGTCCACGGCCGAAAGGGTCCCACGAGAAACCCAGGCGCGGTGCTAACGCCAGGGAAGGAAGCGCGTACAGACCGGCGGGCACACTTGGTGTTTTGCCGCCGACCACCATCCCATTCGACGGGCTGCCCACGCCCGGAGCAAAAGTGCCGATGAGTCCCTGAGCATAGATTTCGCCTGTACGCCGGTTTAGCGCGATCTTCTGACCCTTGGCGTCCAGCGCCGGCCAGAGAAGCTCTGGAGCGTTCGCCGGGTCCCATTGCGACGGCACAAAAGATGCAAGCTGGTGGCGGGCATCGTATTGCGGCATGTCGTGATACAAGCGCACGCCATAGTCAATGAGCAGGTTCTTGCGGACGCGCCAGGCATCCTGGATGTATCCTTCCAGATTGGTGAACCGGAACTGTCCCTGCGGATGCGCCGTAGCTTCGGAGTAAGAATTGTAGGTTCCGAGTAACACATTGGCATAGGCGTAGTTGGCGTCCAGAGGATTATTCCCGTTCTGATCGAAATTGATACTGCCGCGCGTAGGTGTGCTTGCGCTCTGATCCTTCCGCGTCCGTTCGACATAGATACCTGTCTTCAGGCTGTGAGTCCTCCAGATCAAGCTGATGTTCTGCACGAAACTAAAAATCGTGTTCGAGTTGTAGTAAGGAATCCCGTTGCTCATGGACGGGTTAGCGTAATTCGGGACTCCACCAAAAGTCATGTTCGGAATCAAGCCACCCGGGTTCAAGGATGGGTTCCACTGTGCCACCGTGATTCCGAGTGCGCCCTTGGAAACGGCCGCGGGGTCCTTCGGACCGTAGGTCAGCTTATTCTGACTAATGCCGAAAATGGTCTCGCTAAAAACAGTAGCGGACAGCGTTGTTGTGCCGTGAAGCACCAGACCGCGCCCGGGCTGCGCAAAAGCGATGGGGCTCAAAGGAAAGTTAACGTTACCATTGGTCCAACTTCCGTAAACGGGATACTGCTGGTCGGAGTTCTGGCTGCCGCGGAAGTACCACTGCATGTTGTCCCGTGGCGCAAGGTCAACACGAAACGTGTCTGTCCGTCGCGGATATGGCCCGCTGAGCTGAGAAATAAAATTGTACTGCGGCTGGCGAACGGGAGTTGGATCCACGTAATTGGGCAACGGAAAAAGATTGAGGATACTTTGTCCTGTAGGATTTATTCGGCTCGCGGGAATGACATTGCCGGGAAATTGGGCACGGCGGTTTAGGGGATCCAGGACGCGGATCACGTTACTGTTCGTATCCAGGCTTTGCGAGAAATCGCCGTGACGCTCAGCAGCGGTGGGCACGCGTACCGTCTTCAGCCCTTGGTCTACCCGCTGGCGTTGATACTCTTGGGAGAAGAAGAAATTCAGCTTCGAGCGGCTGCGGTTCACTCTGCCCGGGATGTAAACCGGACCGCTCACAGTGTAGCCCGCGATATTGTACCGGTACGGATTGCGAGGGAGTCCGCTCCGGTTCGCAAAAAAGCTATTGGCCGAGAAGCTCTCATGACGGTAGTACCAGGCTGCGGACCCGTGAAAATTCTGGCCGCCTCCCTTGGTGATCACCGAGATCGTCCCCCCAGCATTGCGGCCGTACTCGGGGGCGTAATTTGACAACAGCACCTTGATTTCAGAAATCGAATCCATGGATGGCATCTGGTGTACGCTTCCGTTCGAACCGGTGTCGAGGTTTGTTACGCCATCAATGGTCATGTTCTTGGAGTTGTTGCGGCCGCCTGCCAGATACAGGTTTCCTATGGACGTAGGCGAAGGAGCCTCCCGGCTGTCCGCGGTGTCCACAACTCCAGTCATCAGCCCGACTGCGTCCATTACGTCCCGGCCGCGGAGGGACATTTGTTCCAGGTCGCCGCTGGTCAAAGTGTTAGCCTTCTCGGAGGAACCAAGCTGGACCGCTACAGCCTCGGCTGTCACTGTCACTGTCTCGGCGAGTCCTCCCACCAGCAAAGTAGTGGCGCCGAGCGAACGCTGTTGGCCGGAAGTTACTTCAATGCCCGTCTCGCGAAACTCTCGAAAACCTGGCGCTTTGACGACTATGGAAAAAATAGATGGAGTCAGGTCCGGATACGAAAAGAAACCGGCATCATTGGTCCTGTTGGTGCGAACGAACCCCTGAGCATTGGTGAGCGTGATCTCAGCGCCGGGCACAACTGCGCCCATTTTGTCCTGAACGGTCCCAGAGAGCGATCCCGACGTGTTCTGTCCGACCAGCGGGTACGCAAAGCTTAGTAGGAAAGCAACAGCGCATCTCATACGGAGTCACTCCAACATATCGCGAGCGCGCGGTCCTGTCGAGCGGGGCGGTCGAAAGTCTCTTTTCTACTGACGCACGCTTGCCATAAGTCATCACCAGGGCGCTCTCACGGAGTCCGTCTGAGAAGCGCCGGTCTAGCCTTTCGTCGCGACGAGACCTGTCCAAAACGGTTCCATCAGAACCGCCAGAGCGGTCCTCCGATGGAGATAGGGCCGGAGCCACTGGTCTGAGGGTGGAAGTACAATGCGAGTCGTGAGGTTCGCACCTGCTTATGGCGAATGATGTCGACATCTGTAGGCGATCCGATCCCATAAGGAATCGAAGCGAGCAGCTGTTACAATACCTTGTTCACATCCAAAGGAACTGTTGTATGCGGATACTAATGCTACCGTTGATTGCTCGTTTATGTTGGATGTCCGTCTTAGTCGTTCCACTTGTGGCGCAGACTAGCTCGACGGAAATCAGTGGTCTCGTGAGCGATCCCAGCGGCGCTCCGGTCGCCGGCGCGGAGGTCACGCTGACGCGCCTGGCTACCGGCGAAACGCGCCATGTCTCCGAGCAATAATGAAGGCCTTTACACTTTTCCGCTGATCGAACCGGGCGGATACCGGATCGTCGTGGAATTATCGGGATTTAAGGCCACCACAGTGTCGAACATCAATGTGCAATATCAGCAGCGCGCTCGCGTGGATGTCCGGCTCGAAGTGGGTGAGCTGACGCAAAGCGTGCAGGTGATGGCGGAGGCTCGACTGCTGAACACCGAGGATGCCGCGATCGGCCAAAATCTCGAAAGCAAGCGCGTGGTGGAACTTCCGGTGCCCTATCGCAGCATTGCGCAGCTTGCGTTGTTGATTCCTGGGGTCAGCTTCGGGACACGCATGGGACTCACGACGGGCTCGACGGGCCGGACATCGCCCACGGGCACGGCCGTTGCCCTGGTTGCGAACGGGCAGCCCGAACAGACCGACAGCTACACGCTCGATGGTGTCGACATCAAAGAACCGCGATATAACACGATGACGCTGGTTCCCTCGCTGGATGCCATCGCGGAATTTAAGATCCAGACCGCAACCTATTCGGCCGAGTATGGCTTGAGCAGTGGTGCGCAGGTGCAGGTGGTCATGAAGTCCGGTACCAACAGTCTTCATGGGGCCGCATTCGAATATCTTCGGAATCAAGTTCTGGATGCCAAGAATTACTTCCTCAACTTCCAACTTCCCGCTGGCGCAAGACAGCAGGACAAGAGCCCGTTCCGGCGCAACTTGTTTGGAACTTTCTTAGGCGGACCGGTGCTCCTGCCCCACTACAACGGACGGAATCGGACTTTCTGGTCATTCGACTACGAGGGACGCCGTGAAGTGAGTGTGAGCGTTCAGACGGCCTGGTTTCCCACCGAGGCGATGCGGAATGGGGACTTCTCCAGGCTCTTGAACCCAGTGGACGCGAATGGGAGACTGGTGCGCGCCCCGATCCTGATTTACGATCAACTCACTGGCGTGCCCTTCCCTGGCAATGTCATTCCCAAGAGCCGCCTGAACGCCGGGGTCCAAAACCTGCTCAAATATATGCCGCAGACGCAGTTCGAGCAAACGGATCCACTCAACTACACGAACCTCGTCAATCTCAGTCAGCCCATTCACCAGAACGCTTTTTTTACGCGGCTGGATCACAATTTCAGCGAGAACGATCGCGTGTTCATGCACATGGACTTCGACCGTCAATCCTGGGACGTGCCTTCGATTAACACGAACTTCGGAACAGCATTTGCAAACTCCCCCACCAGCTTCGCCAGCCAGTGGGTCCACGTCTTCAACTCCCACCTGTTAAACGAAGCTCGATTTGGCTTGATGGATACCCAGTTCCAGGCTGCTGAGCGGAGGTGGGGTTCTCTGTTTGACGAGAACGGACTTGGCATCGGGAACTTTCAGGTCAATTCGCCTTCTGGCCCTCGCGCGTTGAAGATTCGCGAGGCCGGCATCCCCGATATTGAAGGACTCCCCACCTCCTTCGGTGATCTTTATGCCGGCGGCAAAGATGATATCCGCGTCTATAACGCAGCCGACCATGTGTCCATCGTCCATGGCAGCCACTCCTTCAAGACCGGGGTTGAATATCGCCGCAGCTCGATGAACCGGCTGGCCGCGAACTATCCGCACGGACGCATTATCTTCAATGCCGCGGAGTCCGGCTTCTCATTCGCGTCGATGATGCTGGGCTACCCCGATTACGCGTCCACGCCGGAAGGATATCCGTTGACGCAGCCGCGTCAAACCATGGCGGGCGCTTACTTCCTAGATGATTGGAAAATCACTCCGACTCTGACCGCCAACGTCGGCCTCCGCTATGACTACTTCGGCGTACCTTACGATGCCGGCGGATTTTGGCGCACCATGGACCTACAGCACACTTATACAACCGCATCCGGTCTTCAGATTCCGACGATGACGCCCGGAGTGCTCGGGAGTCAGGCCGCAAAGCCGCTTTGGCAAAACGATAACCGCTACTTAATGCCTCGCGTTGGTCTCGCCTGGCGACCGGCCAATAAGTGGGTGATCCGTGCGGGCGTGGGATGGTACGCCGCCACTGCCCACTTCAACAACTTCACGATTCTCAATCTGGTACCTCCATTTTCCGGAAGCAGTTCGTTCCAGCAAGTGACTAATCCGTTCCAAACCTATCCCGTCGTGGCCGGAGGCGTGACGACGAACGTAGTGACGCGAGTCGTCCGTCCAGGCACGCGGCTGCTCGAACTCGGATCCAACTTGTTCGGGGGCGCCACGACGATAGCGCCGGAGGATCTATGGTACGTTCAGCCCGACAAGAAGAACGCTAGCCACTGGACCTGGAGTTTCGACGTCCAGCGCGAATTGCCGATGGGCATGGCGCTGACTGTGAGCTACGTCGGAAGTAAGTCATCGAACCTCTCGGGAATCGAGCAAAATTGGAATGCGGCCCCGCCTTCTCCGGATACCAACTATCAGGTTCGCCGTCCATATCAGTTTTTCCACGATCCTTTGCAGCCCGCGGCGGACGTACTGCCTTTAAATTCGCTGCAGGCGATCGTGTCGGGAGGTAACGCCACCTATCAAGGCGGCATGGTTTCAGTGGACAAGCGTTTCTCGAGCGGGTTGGCCTTTGGAGCTTCTTACGTGTACAGCAAGGCCATCGGTGAGACCAGCGGCAGCCAGGATGGTTTTCCCATTCAGAACCCGCGTAACTTCAAAGAGGGGCGCGGTCCTCTCCCCTTCGATCAGCGCCATAGGCTGAATGGCAATTTCGTCTACGAGTTGCCCTTTCTGCGGACCTCCAAGGGATTGACCCACGCCGCGCTAGGCGGCTGGCAGATCAATGGAATTCTGTCGTTCCGCTCCGGACTGCCGTTCACGATCGGCCAGGCAGATGACCTCAACACCGGCGGCTTCACGCCGGTCCGGCCCGATCGTATAGCCGACGGACGGCTGAGCGACCCGAGCCGCCAGTTGTGGTTCAACCCGCAAGCCTTCCGGCGCGTAACTTGCAACATCCCGAGCCGCTCGGACCTGTGCCACTATGGCAGCTCCGGAGTGGGCATCTTGTACGGCCCCAGCCAACGCAATGCCGATCTCTCGCTCTTCAAAAATTTCAGATTTCCGGGAAAGCTTGAAACCGTGCGGATGCAACTCCGGCTAGAGGCGATCAATGCTTTCAACACGCCGTATTTCGGTACACCCAATGGGATCGGATTTTCGAGCAGCACTTCGATCACTCCCGACACACCGCGAATGGGTGAGATCACATCGCTCGCAACGCCAATGCGAACGCTCCAGGTGGGGGCCAAACTGTCGTGGTAACAGTGGGCAGAAGCATGACAGAAGTTTCCACGATGAGTCGCCGTCGATTCCTGGGAGCGGCCCTGGCAGGCTCGGCACTTCCCTTGATGGGGCAACCTGCGCAACGTCTTGTGCCCTGGATGTATATGATCTACCCGCTCGAGCAATGGCTCGGGGATTATCGGCGCACGCTGGATGCTTGGGAAGAAGGCGGCGTGCGCGGCCTGGTGATCGGGCCGTTGGTCTTCTTCAAGCAAGTTCCGCGCTTCGACTTCACTTATGCGCGACCCGGGGAAAAGTTTCCGACTTTCGCCCCGGACCCTGCCATTTACCGGAAGCACGGCGTGGATCCGCCGGCGGAATCGCAGCGCGATCCGCAAAAGGAAAAGCAGCTACAGGCGATCGTGGAGAATGCCGCGGGGCGAGGCTGGGACGTCATGTTTTTTGGGCCCGGCCACTATGGCCGGCGGCGTTCCTTCGAACAGGATCCGTACGGCGCTCATTCTCTGGCGGCCGGCATCGAGGATACGATGCGGGCCTATCCTCAAGCCAAAGGCGTGGTGATCGACGGCGGCGGTGAGCATCACTATGAACTTGCCTTTCACCACGGTGGTGAATTGCTGGAAATCCGGGAAAGCGAAAGGCCGCTGTTCGAGTATCTGAAAATGGATACTGCGCGGATGGAGCGAGGCATCGCTCACCTGCGCGACCGAATGCATCGCCTCACTCCTGCAATGGTCCGCTACTACGCCGCCGGTGGAATGATGGGCGGCCTCGATCTCTTCGATTTGAATGAAGACGCCCTGTACTGGTTGCGCGGGCGCCAGGAAGTCACGATGCAAACCGTGGCTGCCTACCGCAAACAGATCGACAGCCTCGAACATAAAGCCAGGTTCGGTACTATCACCCGGGCGACCAGCTTTTCCCTTCTCACGACTCAGGATTACTCGAGAATTCACCCTTACTTCGATATCCTGTTTCACAAGCACTATTTCTGGAATCGCGGCTTCGATGGCATGTACGGTACGATCGCCCGCTGGGTCCAGACATTCGGAAAATGGAACCCCGGGCTGAGCGAACCGGATTGCTTCGCGGCCGTGCAGTGCTGGTTGGGACTAAAGCTTCCGGGTGTAAACAGGCTCGCGGACCTGGAGCAAGGGTTCCCGGACGAATTCTTTTCGGAAGTCGTCTACTCCGAGACGAAGCGAGCCCTGGACGCCGTCGACGACCCGTCAAAGGTGATCGCCTGGGTTTCCACTGGGCGGAATCCGCATGCCGGAGATCCCATGCCGGCGCATGACCTGTACCGAATGCTGGTTGCTTCTCAGAAAGCCGGCCTCCAGCGTTTCATTTACCATCCCGATCTGAATCTTGGCGCCCCGGAGTGGAGTATCATTTCGAGCTTGTGCGGCAAACCCTGGCGCGAGGGGTATAGCAATTATTGGCCGGCGGACACGCCCCAGCCCGGAACCTTCAACGGAGGCCGAAGACCGCCGCACTAGCCTGCCTTCGGCGGCGCAGGACCATTATGGCGACAACGTGGCGGGAGGCGAAGGGCACGCAAGCCATGGAGAACGCTTCTCGCCGCACCTTCCGATGTCGTGGCTCGGCTCGCCTGCGCCCTAACTTCGTTTCATTGCGACGCGGCCCTCGGCCACACGACACCCTGATCCTTCTTGGTCACCGCAGCCAGTCCCTTGTAGAGAAACTTCTGCACACGCTGGCCGCGATAGGTTTCAGTCGTGAAGATGTTCCCTTTGCTATCGGTCGCAATACTGTGCACTGCATAAAACTGCCCAGGCTGGCGCCCGCCATCGCCGAAGCTGGTCAGAAGGTTCATTGTGTCGCGCTCGACAACATGGATCTTCATATTTGATCCATCCGCCACGTAAAGGTACTTCTGCCGTTCATCCCTGGATAGCGCGATGTCGAACACCGAGCCGTCACCCAGGGTGTTCTTCGCGATAAACAGCTCTCTTAAGAACATGCCATCCGTGTTGAAGGCCTGAATACGGTCATTGCTGCGGTCGCAAACGTATAACTTGCCATCATTGGCCAGCGCGACGCAATGCACAGGGGTCCGGAACTGCTGCGCGGGCGGATCATTCGGGTTGTATGGCGGCAGTTGAGTATCGTCGGGCTTGTGCCCATACGCCCCCCAATGACGCTTGTAGTTTCCGGTATCCGCGTCATATACGATCACTCGGCGGTTACCGTATCCATCGGCAACGTACAGTTCATTGGTCTTTGCGTCAACAAGCGTCTTGGCTGGTAGTCTGAGATTCGCAATATCGTTACTCCCGGTGCTCTTGTTCGGTTTCCCGATTTGCATCAGGAACTTTCCGGTTTGCGTGAATTTCAGAACCATGCTGTCGTGAACAGCTCCGGCGCCCGCCATTTTGCTCTCGTCCGTTGGAAGCGCTGCCGGCTGAGCGCCTCGACCGTTTCCGCCGATCCAAACATTGCCTTTGTAGTCGACGTCGATTCCGTGGTTCGATGCCGGCCAGTCATAGCCGTGGCCCGGACCGCCCCAATGCCCGATCAGGTCGCCCGCTTCGTTGAACTCGAGCACCGGCGGAGCGGGAATGCAACATTCCGCGGCGGGTGGATTGGCGACGGCGTACTTCTCTTTGGCCTCGAGTGACCCTTCGCGGTGAATGATCCAGATATGGTCGTTCGCGTCCACGGACACGCCGATCACGGCTCCGATGACCCAATGATTCGGCAGCGGCTTCGGCCACATCGGATCGACTTCGAACCGTGGAGCTTGTACTGAGGCAGCCTCCACTCGGGCATGCCGCTGGATAGTCCACGACGCGAAAGCGAGCACGACAACAACTGCGGCACAGCCGCCTCGAAGACAGTACTTCGCGTCCATGTTCTTCCCTCCGCCAAGTCTACGGTATGATACTCGATTCAGCTAAGAGGGGACAAGCTGTTGCGCGGTCTCGTTTCAACGCCGGTGTTGCTGGCCTGCGCCTTGGCCGCCGCGGCTCACGACATCCCGAGTGACGTGACGGTTCAGATGGTTCTCAAACCATCGTCATCGAAGCTGCAGCTGTTGGTACGCGTTCCGTTAAGCGCAATTCGCGACGTCGACTTCCCGGAACTCCAGAGTGGCTATCTGGATGTCGAAAAACTCGCGCCGCAACTTCCAGCGGCCGCGAGTCTCTGGATTGCGGATTTCGTGACTCTTTACGAAGGCGACAGGCGTTTGCCAAAGCCGAGCTTCATAGCGACCCAGCTCTCGCTTCCGTCCGACCGCACATTTGCGTCGTTCGACGAGGCGCTCCGTCACATCACCGGCCCCAAGCTTGCGAACAGTGCCAACGTATCATGGCAACACCTGATGTTCGATGTTTTGTTCGAATATCCGATTGACTCCCAGCACTCCAAGTTCTCAATTCAGCCAGGACTCGAGCGGCTGGGTGCGCGCGTGATCACCGTGCTTCGTTTCGTGTCGCTAAGCGGCGCGGTTCGCGCCTATGAATTCCTGGGCGATGCAGGGCTGGTTCACCTCGATCCAGGTTGGCGCCAGGCCGCCGCACGGTTCGTCGAGTTAGGCTTTTCACACATCCTGGAAGGAACTGACCACCTCCTCTTCCTCTTGTGCCTCGTGCTCCCGTTCCGCCAGTTTCGGCCGCTCCTGAAAATAGTGACCGCGTTCACCCTCGCACACTCGCTCACCCTGATCGCGTCCGCGTACGGGCTCGGCCCCGACACGCTATGGTTTCCGCCGCTGATCGAAACGCTGATCGCGTCATCCATTCTGTACATGGCCCTCGAAAATATCGCGGGCGCAAACACGGCTCAGCGCCGGTGGATGTTCGCGTTCGGATTCGGGCTGGTACATGGATTCGGCTTTTCCTTTGCCCTTCGCCAGAACCTCCAATTCGCCGGCGCACATCTGCTTGCATCCCTGCTGGCGTTCAATGTCGGCGTCGAGCTCGGGCAGGTTCTCGTCCTACTGGTGCTGATACCGGCTCTCGACATCGTTTTCCGGTTTGTTATCGCCGAGCGCATGGGGACGATCATCGTCTCCGCGCTGATTGCCCACACGGGTTGGCATTGGATTGCCGAGCGTGCAGATCGTTTACGGCAGTTCAGATTCGAGTGGCCGGCGATCACCGCCGGCGCCTTGGCATGGGTGGTGCCGATAGCATTATTAGTTGCCGTTGCCCGGTTATTTCTAAGACGGCGCGAGCGGTCCGAAGCGACCAGTCGTGCTCCACTCTCCGTTGAACCGAAAAGCATCAGAAACGCAAGTAGAATCAAACACAATACGAGAGTGATTTAAACACCCGCTGCTAGACGCCGCGCTCACCACAAGAACTTCATCGATAGCTGCACGTCTCGAGGATCGCGTGTGGTCCCGCTGATGCGCCCGAATTGCGCAGTCCCGATGGACGCCCCCGGCGTCCCAAATTCCGGATGATTCAGGAAGTTAAAAGACTCGGCGCGGAATTGTAAGCGCCGCTTCTCATCAAAAGCAAAGCTTTTGAACAGCGATAGGTCCCAGTTATTGATTCCCGGACCCGTAACTGTATTGCGCCCCGCGGTTCCCCACCGGAACGGCGCCGCCGGCACAAACGCGGCCGTATTGAACGCTTGATCGATATTTCGCGTCTGGCCCGTATTCGGATTCCCAACCTGATCCGGCCGCGGCGAACCGTCGCCGACGTTGGGCGCATCTCCAGGCTGGGTTACCGTGAACGGCGACCCGGTTCGCGCCGTGTAAATGCCGTTCACCTGCCAGTTGCCGAATGCCAGTTCAATCGGCCGCGGTGCGTGTCCCATCCAAGCCTTACCGCGACCCAGCGGAAGATCATAGACCCAGCTCACGGTCAAACGCTGCCGAAAATCTTGTGTACACAGGCCCTGCTGCTGGTGAAAGTTGCGTCCGTTCTGAATAGACGTGCTCTCCCCCACGAACGTGGCATCGCTGTTGCTGATGCATTTGCCATATGTGTATCCGGCGATAAACTGCAGCCCGTTGGAGTACCGTTTCTCGCCCTGAATCTGAAGAGCCTCGTAATGCGAATCGCCACCGGAATCGAGACCGTTAATTTGACCAAAATTCGGAAAGGGTCTGCGTGGGGCCACCGGGCCCGGACCGGGGTCCGGCTGATTTGGCAGTGTGGCGCGGGGCATCCGAAGTCCCCGGTTTCCCACATAAGCCACCTGTAGCACGGCGCCGTAACCCAGTGCCTGCTGCACATTGAAGTTCCACTGATGGATTAAACCATCGCGCCAGTTGGGATCGATTGAGAACACGAGTTGCGGCGAAGTAGGAGCCAGCGCCGTTGGCCGCTCAAGGTTGAAACCTGCGAAGTAGAACGGGCTGCCGGGAGTGTTATCCAGGTTGATGTTGGTCTGGCGAATGAACGGATCGTTGATGGCCAGGTCGATCCAGGTATTTGCCAATTCCCGTTGATAGAAGATTCCGTACGCTCCGCGGAACACTGTGTGCCCGCCGAGGGCTTTCGGGTTCCACGCAAAACCCACTCGCGGGGCGAAGTTGTTGTAATCGTCATAAGCCAGTGAGCGAGGGAGCCCTTGCGGATTCCGTGCTGTGACCAAAGTCGCCGTGTTCCCCCGGTAGACTACTGTCGAAATGCTGTTGTCCTCCGATTGCGGGCGGCCGTTCCATTCCCAACGCAGTCCGAAATTTAGCGTCAAAGCGGCCGAAACACGCCAGTCGTCCTGCACCCACGGCATCACGGCCGAGTAGCGGAAATGCGGCGAGAAGATATCGATGCTGGTCAGCGTGTTTCTTGGGAAACCCAACAAGTAATCTCCGAACGGTTGTCCTGTGAGGAAACCGTTGAACGTGAAATTACCCCGCGGGTCGATAGCCTCCGGAAAGTTATCGCGGTGACGGCGGACTGTCGCTCCGAACCGCCAGCTGTGCGGCCCTACCGAATGATAGAAGCTGTCCTGCCCCTCGAATGCTTCCACGCGCCACGCGCGCGGGCCCGATACATTTTGCCCGCCGTGCTCGCCGAAGGACGCGAACCCGGTGACGTTCATTTGTGGAACACCCCAACATGCCGGATCCTCGCACAGGCCGCTCATACCCAGTTCGGCCACGACGTTCTCCTTGCCCGCTCGCGCCTGATATTCGTGCTGGATAAAACGGTTGAAGCCCGTGCGAAGTTCGTTGACCGTATGAGCCCCTATCAGGTGTGTCCACGAGGCCAGCACGTTCTGACCGCGCAGCTTCTGTGACGCGCCATCGGTCGGGAACAGCCGCGGGTAGTGGAAATCGGTGTCCTCGAAGAGATAATGTCCGAAGATCGAGTCGTGATCCGATATGCGATGATCAATGCGCCAGTTGTACTGCTCCACGCCGATGGTTTGCGGATCCGTTGACACCCAGTTGAACACGCCGCTTCGGTTCGGCAGAGGCACGAAGCGGTCCAGAATAGCCGAAGTGATCGGGTTGCGCCGGTTGGAAGGGATGACATTGCCAGGGAATGGGGCTCCCGTAATCGGGTCCGTTACCACGCCCGTGCCATTGAAATTTCCCGCGCGCTGTGCTTCTGAAGGGACCGTGCTCAGCTGGGTAATCCCTTTCACAACGCGGGTACCTTCATATGCGCCGAAGATGAATGTGCGGTTCCTTCCGTCGTACTTCGGAAGAATTACGGGACCGCCCGCTGCCCCGCCGAACTGGTTGCGGTGGAACGGCGCGCGCGCGGTCCCGGTCCGGTTGCTGAAAAAGTTGTTCGCATCCAGCTTGTCATTGCGGAGGAACTCCCATACAGCCCCGTGAAAGCCATTTGTACCGGATTTGAGCACGGCATTGATTTGCCCGCCGGCCTCGCTGCCGAATTCCGCCGAATAGTTCGTGCTTTGTACCCGAAATTCCTGCAGGGCGTCTATGATCGGTTCGATGGAGTTGGTGCCGTGCTGCACGTCCTTCGCCATGAAGCCGTCGATCAGGAATGCGTTCGCGCTCTGGCGCTGTCCGTTGACGCTGAACGCAATCCCGCCGGCGCGCTCCGCATAATGTCCCGCCACCGTCCCGCCCGCACGCTCAGTGGAGCCTGCCATCAGCACCATCAGCTGCGTAAAGTTGCGTCCATTCAGCGGGAGGTCAGAAATCGCTTTACTCTCGACTACACTGCCGATCTGCGAATCGGCTGTTTGCAGCACCGGCGAAACCGCCGACACCTCCACCGTCTCGGTCAACGAGCCGATTTCGAGTCTCAAGTCCTGCTGCACACGCTCGCCCACCTCGACGCGCACGCCAGGCGTGACCACCTTTTTAAATCCTTTGGCCTCCGCCGTAACGGTATACACGCCGACAGCGATGCTCGCGAAATAGTACAGTCCGTCGGAGTTCGAGAGCGTGGCGCGAGTGATTCCCGTGCCGGTCTGCTCGATCACGACCCTCACACCCGCCACCGCCGCGCTCTGCGGGTCGGTGATCAGGCCCTGGATTGAGCCCGCCTCTTGGGCGAGCGCCGGAATTGCGAATGCCCCGATGACAACGATTGAAATCAACTGATTCCGTTTCATGCGAGATCTCCTCCCATCCTGGTGAAACCGACGGCCGTCAAGTGTGGTCTTATGACCAAAGTTCGTGGGCGTGCGCCTGGAATGCGCGTGGTCCATGTCGCTCCACGCCGCCACGAGCATCGTCTCAGGTGAACTAACCCCTGATTAGCGGAATATACCAAACCCCGTCGCAGGATGCGATGGAATCGCAGATTTCAGACTGCTGTCATCGATCCGAAGGCCGACGAAAATAACGGACGGTCACGATCAGCGGCGGTACCGCACGGGAGTGCAGCAAACAGGCCCGTTATGACGTGGTCGCCGCCATCGGCGCGAGTTCCTGTTGAGTCCCGGCCGTCTGTCTGCTCCCGCGCTCGAAACGGTCCAAATACAAATAGACCACGGGCGTTATGTAGAGGGTCAGCAACTGCGAAACGATCAGTCCGCCCACCACGGCCAGTCCCAGAGGTTGGCGGGCATCGGCCCCTTCGCCGTAGCCCAATGCTATGGGCAGCGTACCGAACAGCGCCGCTGCGGTGGTCATCATAATCGGCCGAAAGCGGAGCAAACATCCGCGATAGATCGCGTCGTGGGGGCTCTGGCCGCGTCGGCGCTCCTGAATGGCGAAGTCCACCATCATGATTGCGTTCTTCTTGACCACGCCAAACAGCATGATCAGGCCGACGAACGCGTATAAATCAAGCTGCTTGTGGAAGATCAGCAGGGTCAGCAGAGCACCGAACACGGCCGACGGAAGACCCGAAAGTATCGTGATGGGGTGAATGAAACTCTCGTACAGAATTCCCAGGACAATGTAGATGACCAGAGTGGCGATGATCAGCAGCACGGTGAGGTTGCGGAACGATTCCTGGAATTCCTTCACGGTTCCCTGGAACAGCGGTGTCACCGACGACGGCATGCCGATGCGCCTAATGGCATCGTCCAATTGCTTGGTGGCTTCGCCCAGGGAATGACCGGGCTTCAGATTGAAGGACACCGTAGTTGCCGGAAGCTGCCCGTAGTGGCTGATGCTGAGCGGGCCCATGGTGCGTTTCACTTGGACAACCGAATCGAGAGGTACCAGGGGCCCCTGCGATGAGTGCACGTAGATTTTCGATAACGCGTCGGGGGTTCGCTGGTAGCGAGGATCTACTTCCAGAATAACTTCGTATTCATTAGCCGGCTCGTAGATCAGCGACACTTGGCGATTGCCGTAGGAGCTCATCAGCGCTCCCTGGATTTGCTGCGGACTCACTCCCAGCGATTGCGCGCGATCGCGGTCGATATTCACCAGGATTTGAGGGCTCGCGACCTGGAGATCGGAGTTCACGTCAACGAAGCCAGGGAGCGACATCATCGCTTGCACCACGCGAGGCGTCCAGGCGTAGAGATCCTTGAGTCCTGTAGATTGCAACGTCAGTTGATAAACGCTCGCGGAGAACTGGCCGCTCACCGTGATCGGCGGAGGATTCTGCGGAAACGCGAGCATGCCGGGCACCTGCATGAACCTGCCCCGCAGTCCGTCGATAACCTGATCCACGGAAAGGGCGCGCTCCGAGCGGGGCTTGAGCTTGACGAAGAATCCACCTTGGTTGCCGCCCATGAGAAAAGCGCCGACGTTTGCGACGTTCGGGTCATGGCGGGCAATTTCGGCCACCGCGAACTCGTGCCGGGCCATGGAATCGAACGAGATGTCCTGGCCGGCCATGGTGAATGCGAAAAAGAAACCGCTGTCCTGGCTGGGGATAAAGCCGGTAGGCATGATCCTGAATAACCAAACCGTTCCGGCGAGCAGGGCGATGGCGCCGAGCAGAGCGGCGAGCCGGTAGCGCAGAACCAGCAGGAGTGAACGGTCATAAGAGCGAGCCATGGCGTCGAACGCCCGTTCGAGCGTTGTATACAGGCGGCCATGCCGCGCGTGGCTGTCCATCTTGAGCAGACGGCTGCTCAGCATGGGCGTGAACGTGAGCGAGACGAAGCCGGAGATGAGAATCGCCAGGGCGATAGTCACCGAGAACTCGTGCAGCAGGCGGCCCACGATGCCCGACATGAACAGGACGGGGATGAAGACGGCCACCAGGGAGATGGTCATCGACACGATTGTGAATCCAATCTCCTTGGATGCCAGCATCGTCGCACGCATGCGCGGTTCGCCCATCTCCATATGGCGAACGATGTTCTCCAGCATCACGATCGCATCGTCCACGACAAAGCCGACCGAAAGCGTCAGCGCCATCAGCGATAAATTGTTGAGGCTGTAGCCCAGCAGGTACATGGCGGCGAACGTACCCACGATGGAGAGCGGAACCGCCACGCCGGGTATCAGGGTGGCCGATAGGTTGCGCAGGAAAAGAAAGATGACCAGTACCACCAGGCAGATTGTCAGCACAAGCGTGAACTTTACGTCTCCGATGGACCGCTCAATCTGGCCGGATGAATCGAAGGCAATTTCGAGCTTGATGGAGGGTGGGATGGCACGGCTCAACTGCGGCAGCAACTGGCGGATGCCGTTCGCTACCTCGACTGTATTGGTGCCGGGCTGTTTCTGGATCGCCAGAATGATGCCGCGTACCCCGCCGTACCAGCTCGCGACCTTATTATTCTCGACGTCATCGATGACGTGGCCGAGTTGTTCCAGGCGGACGGGAACCCCATTGCGGTAGGCAACAACCAGCGGCCGGTAAGCCGCGGCGGTGGTCAACTGGCCTGTGGACATAATCGTGAACGCCTGCCGGTCCCCGTTTAGTTTGCCGGTGGGGAGATTGGTATTGGCCTGTTCGATGGCGTGCTGGACGTCGTCGATCCCGATCTGGCGCGCCGCCAGTTGATCAGGGTCAACCTGCACGCGGACGGCATACTTTTGCGCGCCGTACACCTGCACACGCGATACACCGGAGATCATGGAAAGCCGCTGTGCAATCAGCGTTTCAGCATATTCGTCGATGGTGTAGAAGGGAGCCGTGGACGAGCTGAGCGCAAGGTAGAAGATCGCCTGCTCGGCGGGATTCACCTTCTGATAGGAGGGCGGCCGCGGCATATTAGAGGGCAGGCGGCCGCCGGCGCGGGAGATGGCAGCCTGGATGTCCTGAGCGGCCTCGTCGATTTTGCGGCTGAGGTCGAACTGGACGGTGATCGAAGTGGAGCCTTGTGAGTTCGACGAGCTCATCTGCTTAATACCGGCGACGGTGGAGAACTCGCGCTCGAGCGGTGTGGCCACTGATGACGCCATGGTTTCCGGATCGGCCCCCGGCATTTCCGCAGCCACCTGGATCGTAGGGTACTCGACGCTCGGCAGCGCGGCCACGGGGAGCGCCCGGTAGCCGACAATACCGAACAGCAGGATCGCGAACACGACCAGCGTCGTCATCACTGGGCGCTCGATAAAGATGCGAGAGAAGTGCATGCGCCGGCTCCCGACTACTGTGCGGCCGCCGTCTGCCCGGGCGCGGCCGCAATGGTGACGTGGGCCCCGGGGAACAGCAGCATGTGGCCGTCAGTCACCACCGTTTCACCGGGATTCACTCCCTCGTCGACAATCACATTCTGATCCAGCGTTCGGCCGACAGAAACCACGCGGGGTTCGACGGTGCGGTCCGCTTTTACGATGTAGACAAACTGACCCTGCTGTCCGGCCTGAACCGCTTCGGCCGGTACCACGGTGGCGTTCTGGACGCTATCGAGCGTGAGGACGACGTTAACGAACTGGCCCGGCCAGAGTAGCCGATTCGCGTTGTCGATGGTCGCTTTTAGAGGGACGGTTCCGGTTTGATTATCCACTCGGTTATCGATCAGGCTCAGGTAGCCGGCGACGGTCTTGCCGGGGTCATCGCGAGAGGTGATGCGGACCGGCAACCGGCGGCCTGAACTGCGCTGGCGGATAGCTTGGAGATTCTGTTCAGGCACGCTAAACGAAACGAAAACCGGAGTGACGCGATTAATTACTACCAGCGCCACATCGTTCGCCTTCACCAGGTTTCCCGTGTGCACCAGCAGGTTGCCCGCACGTCCGGAAATCGGCGAGTGGATGTCCGTGTAGGAGAGATCCAGTTTGGCTCGGTCGCGGGCGGCCTCATCCATCTTCAGGCTGGCTCGCGCGCTTTGGACGGCTGCCTGACTGACGCTGACGCTTTCTTTGGCTGCCTCCGCGGTAGTTCGGTATTGCAGGTTCTGCTGGATCGAGACCAGATGGTCTTTCAGGAGCGTTTCATACCGCCCCGCTTCGAGTTCGGCGGCCTTGGACTGAACGATGTCCCGCTGGACAGTCGACTCCGCCTGGTTGAGCAATGCGCGGTCCCGCTCGACAGCCGCTTCGGCCTGGCGCAAGGCTTCCTGATAGGGCGCCGGATCGATCTTGAGCAGGAGTTGACCCTGGCTGACATCCTGCCCTTCATTGAAATGGACGCTCATCAGCTGGCCGAAGATTTGAGATTTGATTTCAACCTTCGAGGAAGGCTCGACCGTGCCGACCACTCTAATCTCAAGGGGAGCAGGTTGAGTGGAGGCAGTGGCGACTGTAACCGGCATGGCGGGCGGGCCTGTCGCGGGCTGGCGTGTTCTGTCCTGGCACGCAGCTAGCAGGACTGCGCCGGCGCAGGCGAGAATGAGGCTTGGAAATCTGTACAAGTGCTTCCTTCGATCCGTGTCGGGTTCTTTCTCAGTGTAACGGAGGTGGTCGGAGCCATGCGCCAGACTCGATGACTTTGCCGGATAGACGATAGCCAACTCGCGCCGCATCACTAGGGCATCACGGCATTCTCTCTGAGAAGCGCGACGTCATCGACGAATGTCGATGGCAGTTAACGCTAAGTTGCTGTGAATCACTGGTACATCCCGGCTTTGGGCGCATGGTCGGGGCTGATGTCACGACATGCTGGACCTCAGCGCGCAAGAAATAAGCTTGCGGCTAGGCGGGCTGTTTGCCTAGCCACACTTTGCGCGGGGATGACGCTGCTGCGGCGTCGCCACAAACACCATCTACGCCGTGTTCGGAACTCGATCTGCAACTCCGCAGGCTGGTAGCGCAGGGGCCTCTCAGCCAGGCGAACTCGACGGCGACGGCCCTCCTGCAATGCGTTGACGGAAACGAAATGCCGGCCGCCACGAAGGCATTGCTGATGTCACATGCAGCAGAAATCTGGTTTCTGTGCGGACGGGAGGGCGAAGCGGAGAATCTGCTGTGGAGGGTGCTTGGTATGGTTCGCGACCAGCCAGGCTCGGAGAAGGCGGAATTACTGGCGTACTCGGGGCAGTTCGGCTCCGCAACGGCGACTGAAGTGTGCGGAACGAATGCTTCGCGAGTCGCTGGAGCTAGGGCGCCGCAGCAGTGGTTCTGGGGAAGCAAACGAACTTTTCACTTGCAGAACTTGGATCACTGCTGGCGATAAGACGGCGTCATGAAGAAGAGACGTGGTTTTGAATCAGGCGTTGGAGCTCGCTGATTCGCTTAGGGAGGGCGCCGAGGCAGCTTTGATTCTGAACAGCCTCGCTCTTGTGCATGCGCGCTCTGGGCGGCCGGAACTGGCGGAATCGGTGTTGCGGCGGGCACTGGCACTGCAGGAGCCGCTCACGGGCTGGAGCGCCGGGAGATTGCGCTGACGCTGCAGAATTTGGGCGAACTCGCGCGGAAACGTCGTGAACTTGGGGCGGCAGAGCGGCTGCACGCTCAAGCAGCAGGAGTGGCAATGCAAGTACTCGGTCCGGATGATCCCGAAGTTGCCTCGTACTTGCAGAGCTGGTCGGACGTACTAAGGCAACTTGGTCGCCGCCAGGAGGCGCGTGAATTGCAAGCCAAGGCGCGAGCTCTCTTCGCAACGGGCTCGGCGGCTGGCCCGAGTCTGGTGGATGTAAGCCAGCTACAGCCCAAGCCACATCGCTGACAGGTCACGCCGGCGCGCGAAGTTTTGTGGTCAGGTTCAAGTTAGTCACCTTCAGTCCGCCGTCGATGTGCGGTGCACGATGTAAATGACTCCCGCGTGCTGTCGTCTGTCAATGACGAGATGCAACACGCCAGCATCACCGGGATGATCGACGAATCGTGCGCGGCCGATTTCACGAAGGTAAATTATCGAACGCTGCCTCGGCGGGCTTGTCGTGGCGAGTTAACGTGAACTTGCTGTGAATCACTGGTGCGGGCCCCGTTTTGGGCGCATGGTCGGAGTTGATGTCACGACATCCTGCCTCTGAACTCTCAAGAAAAACGGCTGCGGCCAAGCGGGCGCTTTGCTGGGTCACGCTTTGGGCGGGGATGACCCTGCGGCGTGTCGCCACAGGCGGCATCTCCGCCGTGTTCGGAACTCGAGCTGCACAACTCCGGAAGATAGTAGCTTATGGGAGACTCGAGCAGGCGAATTCGACGCGACGGCCCTTCTGCAATGTGTTGACCGAAACGAAATGCCCAAGGCAGGAAGGTGTTGCTCATGTCACAAACAGCAGGAACGGGGTTCTGTGCGGACGGAAGACGAAGCCGCAGAATTTGCTGTGGCGTGCGCTCGATATGGTTCGCGACCAGCCAGGCCCGGAGAAGGCGGACTTGCTGGCGCGTCTAGGGACGGTGGGGCTCAACGACGGCGACCTGAAGCGTGCGGAACGGATGCTCCGGGAGTCGCTCGAACTGCAGCGGCAAAGCAGTGGAGCTGCGGATGAAATTCTCACGTTGCAGAACCTGGGAGCACTGCTGCTTATTCGACGGCGGTACAAAGAAGCGACAATGGTGTAGAACCAGGCATTGGAACGCGCTGATTCGATTGGAGACTCCTTTGAGGCCGCGTTGATGCGGAATGGCCTTGCCCTTGTGCATACGCGCTGTGGACGGCCGGAACTGGCGGAGATCGAGCTCCGGCGCGCACTGGCAATTCAGGAGTCGCTCACGGGCTGGAGCGCTGGAGCATGGCGCTGACGCTGCAGAATTTGGGCGAACTCGCTCAGAGACGTCGTGAACTCGGGGAGCAGAGCGGCTGCATGCGCGAGCGGCAGGGGTGGCAATGGAACTGCTCGGTCCGGACCATCCAGAACTTGCGGCTTTTTTAAAGAGCTGGTCGGGCGTGCTAAGACAATTGGGTCGCCGCGAGGAGGCGCGTGAATAGCACGAAGGCGCGAGTTCTGTCCGCAGCAGGCTCCGTGGGTGGCCAGAGTCTGGTGGATGTAAGCCAGCTACAGCGGAACCCCATCGCTAAGGTTCCTGCGCCTGGTTCAAAACATCACGCGCGCGGAATCGCGAATCGTGTACCGGAGTGGATCGGCCGAATCGTGGGTGATCAGTATCTCCAGACGTGACCGAACGCAGCGTCACGCTTCGGCGTGCTCGTCATGGAGTTACCGCTAACCGCTGTGAATCACTGGTACGTCCCCGGTTTGGGGCGCATGGTCGGGGGTGATGTCACGACATGCTGGACCTCAACGCTCAAGAAATACGGCTGCGGCCAGGCGGGCGGTTTGCCTGGCCATACTTTGGGCGGGGATGACCGCGGCTGCGGCGTCGGCACAGACACCATCCGCGCCGTGTTCGGAACTGCAGCTGCAACTCAACAAGTTGATAGCGTCCGGGCCACTCGACCGAGCGAATTCGACCGCGACGGCGCTCCTGCAATGTGTGGACCGGAACGAAATGCCGCTTGGCAGGAAGGCTTTGCTCATGTCACAGACAGCAGGAATCTGGGTTCTGTGCGGAAGGAAGGACGACGCGGAGAATCTGCTGTGGCGGGCGCTTGGTATGGTTCGCAACCAGCCAGGTCCGGAGAGGGCGGAATTACTGGCGTATATAGGTACGGTGCGGCTCCGCAACGGCGACCATAAGCATGCGGAACGGATGCTGCGGGAGTCGCTCGAACTGCAGCGCCAAAGCAGTGGAGCTGCGGATGCTAATAGTGAAATTTTCACGTTGCAGAACCTGGGATGACTGTTGCTCATACGACGGCGGTACGAAGAAGCGACAGCGGTCTTCAACCAGGCTTTGGAGCGCGCTGATTCCATCGGAGACGCCTTTGAGGCCGGGTTGATTCGGACCGGGCTTGCCCTTGTGCATACGCGCTGTGGGCGGCCGGAACTGGCGGAGACTGAGCTACGGCGCGCACTGGCACTTCAGTAGTCGCTCACCGGGCTGGAGCGCTGGAAGATGACGCTGACGCTGCAAGCTTTGGCCGAACTCGCGCGGAAACGTCGTGAACTAGGCGAGGCCGAGCGCCTGCAGGCTCAAGCGGCAGGCGTGGCTATGGAAGTGCTCGGCTCGGACCATCCAGGAGTTGCGCCTTATTTAAAAAAGAGCTGGTCGGACGCTCTAAGACAATTGGGTCGCCGCGAGGAGGCGCGGGAATTGCACGCCAAGGCGCGAGTTCTCTCCTAAATGGGCTCGGCGGGTGGGCCGAGTCTGGTGGATGTAAGCCAGCTACAGCGCAGGCCTCATCGCTGACAGGTCACGTCTGGATGTAACACGCCAGCATCACCGGCATGATCGACCGAATCGTGCGCCACCGATATCACAAGGAAAATTACGAATGTTGTTCAAAGTTTGGTGGTTTGTGTGGGAGTTAATGCTAATTTGTTGTGAATACTGGTACGTTTTGGTTTTGGGTGTATGGTTGGGGGTGATGTCACGATATGTTGGATTCATTTTCTAGATATACGGCTGTGGTTAGGTGGGTGTTTTGTTTGGTTATATTTTGGGTGGGGATGATGCTGCTGTGGTGTTGGCACAGATATTATCTGCGCTGTGTTCGGAGCTGGAGCTGCAACTCAACAAGTTGATAGTGTCCGAGACACTCGACCAGGCGAATTCGACCGCGACGGAGCTCCTGATATGTGTGGAGCGAAATGAAATGACGCTGGGCGAGAAGGCTTTGCTCATGTCCAGACAGCAGGAATCTGGGTTCTGTGTGGACGGAGGAACGAAGCGGAGAATCTGCTGTGGCGGGCGCTCGAGCATGGTTCGTGACCAGCTAGGTCCGGAGAAAGCGGATTTACTGGCGTGTATCGGGACGATGCGGCTCCACAACGGCGACTGGAAGCATGCGGAACGAATGCTGCGTGAGTCGCTGGAACTACAGCGTCGCGTCGGCGGTGCTGAGGGTACGATCGAAATCTTCACGTTGCACAGCCTGGGATCACTGTTGTTGTTACGAAGGCGGTACGAAGAAGCGACTGAGGTTTTGAACTAGGCGTTGGAACGCGCTGTTTCGATTGGAGAGGTCGCTAAGATAGCTTTGATTCGGAACGGCCTTGCTGTTGTGCATGAGCGCAGTGGGCGGTCGGAAATGGCGGAGACAGAGCTACGGCGAGCACTGGCATGTTCAGGAGTCGCTCACTGGGCTGGAGCGCTGGTGGATGGCGCGGACGCTGCAAAATCTGGGCGAGATCGCGCGAAGACGTCGTGAACTCGGGGAGGCTGAGCGACTGCATGCTCGAGCGGCAGGGGTGGCTATGGAAGTGCTCGGCTCGGACCATCCAGGTGTTGCGCCTTATTTGAAGAATTGGGCGGACGCGCTAAGACAATTGGGTCGCCGCGAGGAGGCGCGTGAATTGCATGCCAAGGCGCGAGTTCTGTCGCAACGGGATCGGCGGGTGTCCCGCGCTGGTGGATGTAAGCCAGCTAGAACGGAAGCCCGATCGCTAACGCGGGCGGATCGTCAGATGCGAACGCAGCCTCACGCTTAGACGTGCTGGTCGAGGGAGTTAACCGCTAACTTGCGGTGAATCACTGTTACGTCCCCGGCTTGAGGTGCAGGGTAGAGGTTGATGTCACGACATGCTGGATCTAGAGCCTCAAGAAAAACGGCGATGGCTAAGCGGGCGCTTGCTGGGTCGCGCTTTGAGTGGGGATGACGCTCTGTGGCGTCGGCACAAGGAGCATCCGCGCGTGTTCGGAACTGGATTTGCAACTCCGCAAGCTGGTAGCCTCAGGGCCACTCGACCAGGCGAACTCGACCGCGACGGCGCTTCTGCAATGTGTGGAAGGAAACGTAATGCCGGATGGCAGGAAGGCGTGCTGATGTCACATGCGGCAGAGATTGGTTTTTGCGGAAGGGAGAGCGAAGCGGAGAATCTGTGTGGCGGGCGCTGAGTTGGTTCGTGACCAGCCAGGTCGGAGAAGGCGGATTTACTGGCGTATATAGGTACGGTGCGGCTCCGCAACGGCGACCAGAAGCGTGCGGAACGTATGCTACGAGAGTCGCTCGAACTGCAGCGCAAGCGGTGGTGCTGGGATGCTAAGAGTGAAATTTCACGTTGCAGAACCTGGGATCACTGTGGCTCATAAGACGGCGTTACGAAGAAGCGACAGAGGTTTTGAACCAGGTAGGAACGCGCTGATTCCATCGGAGACGCCTTTGATGCTGAGTTGATTCGGAGGGCTTGCCGTTGTGCATACGCGCTGTGGGCGGCCGGAACTGGCGGAGACGGAGCTACGGCGCGCACTGGCAAGTCAGGAGTCGCTCACGGGCTGGAGCGCTGGAATATGACGCTGACGCTGCAAGATTTGGGCGACTGGCGCGGAGACGTGTGAACTCGGGGAGTCCGAGCGTCTGCAGGTCGAGCGGCAGAGGTGGCTATGGAAGTGCTCGGCCGGACCACCGGAAGTTGCGCTTATTTAAAGAGCTGGGCGGACGTGCTAAAACGATAGGTCGCCGCGAGGAGGCGCGTGAATTGCAAGCCAAGGCGCAAGCTCTGTTCGCAGTGGGCTCCGCGAGTGGCGCGAATCTGGTGGATGTAAGCCAGCTACAGCGTAAGCCCGTCGCTAACAAGGTTAGTGCGCGTTCAGGGCTCAGAACGGCGGGCCAGGATGATGACGTGTAAAGGCGGCGCGGGTGCCGGTTGCACGTGAACGTACGAGTAACCGCTTGCGTCGCGAGTGGAGTAATCGACGCAAGGTCCGCGTAAAGTGCGGACCTGCGGATCGAAGAGAGCGACTGGCGGATCATTCAGAAAAGCGGGTCCGGAGCGGACGTCGGTGGCTATGATCTGGTGATCTGGGGAGAGGTAGAAGAGTTCTTTTCCGTCTGCTCGCCATATCGGTTGCGATCCGCCGTTATAGGAGATTTGCCACTTGCTGCCGGTGGGCGGCGAGGATGCGTTGAATCGCTGGACGTTCACGTTCTGCTGGCCGGATTCGAAAGAGGAATAGGCGATCCACTCTCCGTCCGGCGACACCGTGGCACGATCTTCGTTGGCTGCCGTGCGCAGCCATTCGCGAGGTTGCCGCTGCGTCGAGCGGCAGCAACCAAATGCCTTTTACGTCCACAAGTGGACGCATAGAATCGAAAATCAGCCAGCGGCAATCCGGGCTCCAACTGCTAGGTCGATTCGGTGCCGGAGCCGAGGAGCGATTCCGGGCCTGTGCCGTAGGCGTCTTTCATATAAATGCCCCGGCTGCCCCGGTGTGACTCGAAGGCGATGCTTCGGCCATCGGGTGACCACACCGGGCAATGATCCACTTCGGGATCGAATGTCAAGCGCGAGAGCTTGCCAGTGGCGACCTCAGCGGTCCAAATGTCGGGATTAGATCCCTCGGCCAAATTGAACGCGAGCCGGCTGCCGTCGGGAGAGAGCACCGGGTCGCCGATCAGGCCGGGTGGACCGAGCGTGCCGAGCGTGTGCCGGCTGGATCGAACCAGTGAACGCTATCAGGCCGGGCACTGTGCCGTATACGAGGACTCCGTGGCCGAGGCTGAGAAAGGCGAGGCTCCGTAGGGCAGATTCGGAACGTTGGAAGCAACCTGGCGCGGCGCATCGGTGAACTGCAACTTCCTCCAATCAAACGGATGAGCTAAGAGAATGGACCGGCTGACATAGAGCAGGTACCCGGAACCAGAGCGCCCATCATTGGTTGCGGGTACGAACCGCGCTCTGGATTCGACGGGCAGTAATCGCTTCCTGACTTTGCCATCGAGCGATCCGACGCAGATCGCACTCACGCCGGGTGATTCACTGCGAGCCAGATACAAAAACCAATTCCCGTCCGGGAGGAATTGGGGCCACGCGTGGGCGACTTCGTGATGGGATGAGTCGAGCGCCGTGACCGGTTGAAAGACTCCGCCGGACGAAGACAGACGCTGTATGCCGGCGCTTTCGCTGCCGAACAGGATGACGTTGTCGCGGCTCCAGTCGGCGCCGAAGCCTGACCCGGGGTCGCCAATACTCGTAGCCGCGGTGCTGCTCGAGAGGTCGATGGCTTTCAGCTTTCCGCCCTCGGCGAATAGGAGAGATTTGCTATCGGCGGACCAACTGAGCATTTCCGCACCTGCGGTTCCCGGCAAGATGTGTCCGGATTCAGATTCGAAGCTGTGCATGTAGAGTGCGGTGCTAGCGCCCTTCTCTTCGACCACCGCCACCATCCGGCGGCCATCGGGGGACATTTCGGCGGCCGATCGGAAGGTCGTCCCCGGCGGCGGGGATACGGCAAGACGAATGGGCGCGGAGAGTGGGGGTACGGGACGAGACCGGGCCATTAAGAGCAATGCGGCCCCGACCGCAACGGCCCACGCCCATTGCCTGCCACGGCGCTGCAACTTCGGGAACAGCGTCGCGGAAGCTGCCTCGCTCGTGGATTGACTGGCGATGTCACCCGAGTAGTCAAACGATGGGACATAGGACCCGCGGGGCAGATGGATGCACACCCGGCTGCGATTGCTCGTCGACGCGTAGTACTCGTTCAGGCGGCTTCTGAGTTTCGTCGCCTGCACTCGCACGATTGTGTCCAGCCGCGGATCGAAACTGGCGGGCGATCAAATACGGCCGTGGCGATGGAGTACTCTTTGATGTCCTCCGACTCACCGGCCAGCGTCTTTTCGACGACGTGGCGTAGAAACGCGGAAAGCTTCGGGGCATCGGCGAACTGCGGACTCGCGAGAACCCGGGTTAGATCCTTCCGAATCTCGGCCGGAGGCGGTTGGGTCAAGGCCTCTCATTGCCTGCTTCCTCGGTTAGCAGCCTGCTATTCTACCGCGGACATGTTCCCGCGTGTCGCGGGTAGCGGCCTAACGCCGGACTCGTTGTTGACCGTTCACGCCACTCAAATTCGACGCTACCTCTTTGTTCTAGCTACCTTGCCAGGAATGGACATGCGACAGATTAGCTGCCTGGGTATACCGTGAAGCTGAGTGACATGGCACCGACTGACATCTCGAAACTCCAGCGCCGGCAAGCCCCCGCGAGAACCCAGGACCAGGCGCATCGCGTCGTTACGAAACAAACCCAACTGGCCGTGCCGAGCTCTCAGACAAACATCGGAATGCGAAACAAACCCATTCCGGCTTCATCCTGTACTTACCGTCATTACGAAACAAACCCAACCAGTCGTCAGGGTGTCAATACACCTCGTGGATCCAGGCTAGGCGAACCTATTTCCGCCCGGCGTACCGTCCACCGGCGGCTCAGCTGGAACGTTATTCGGCCTGCAATCGTCAAATTGATGTGCATGGCGGAGTGCACGGATATGTTTATGCTGGACATAAACTATCCGCCGTCTTGAAACGGCCCGGCTTGATTGAGGCACCGTCCAGACCGTATGATGTAATTTCATCATTCAAGTAGTTCGCCGCCACATCTTTTCCGGTTTTTACCTATGATCAAAGTCGAAGGGCTGACCAAGCGCTACGCACGCACCATCGCAGTCGATAACATTTCGTTCGAAGTCGAGAAGGGCCAAATTGTTGGTTTTCTTGGCCCGAACGGGGCCGGCAAAACCACCACAATGCGGGTTCTCACGTGCTTCTTGCCGCCCACCTCTGGCTCCGCGAACGTGGCTGGATTCGATGTCCTTCAGTCGCCGCTCGAGGTGAAGAAGCGCATCGGTTATCTGCCCGAATCGCCGCCCGTTTATCCCGAGATGGAGGTTGTCGAGTATCTCGATTTCGTGGGCAGCCTCAAAGGCCTGCGCGGAGCGGACCTGAAACGGCGCGTGGATGAAGTCATGGAGCGGTGCGCCGTCGCGGATGTCCGTACCAAGCTGATCGGTAAGCTGTCGAAAGGCTACCGCCAGCGCGTCGGGCTCGCCCAGGCCATCATTCACAACCCGGATGTCCTGGTGCTGGACGAACCCACGGCCGGCCTCGATCCTAAGCAGATCATCGAGACTCGCGACTTGATCAAGAAGCTCTCGGGCGAACACACGATTATTCTCAGCACGCACATCCTGCCTGAAGTGGAAGCCATCTGCGAACGCGTCGTCATCATCAGTAAGGGAAAGCTGGTGGCCACCGACACAGTCGCGAACTTGACCAACCGGCTGCGCGGCTCTGAAATGGTGCAGGTGGAAGTGGAGGGCGGCGGTTTGGCTGCGGAACCGGCTGAGATCCAGCGCAAGCTCGAGCAGGTATCAGGCGTCAGCCGCGTACTCTTCCGCGACCACCGGGATGGCCGCATGCGTTTTGAGATCGAGAGTTTGCAGGGCCACTCGATTCGGGCCGAACTCGCCCGTGCCGTGGTGCAGTCAGGCTGGAATCTCCATGAACTCCATGCGGTCGGCTTTAGTCTGGAAGAGATCTTCCTCCAATTGACTGGCGCCGAGCAGGCCGTCGCCAACGGAGATAAACAATGAGAAATGTCTGGATTATCTGCCGCAAGGAACTGAACAGCTACTTCGTCTCGCCTATCGCCTACGGATTGATGTCGTTTTTCGCGCTGGTCGCCGGGTTTTTCTTTTACTCCGCCACGGCCATCTTTGTACAGCGCTCGATGGAATCCCAGATGATGGGCCGCAGCTTTCCAATGAGCGTGAATGAGTGGGTTGTCAGGCCGGTGCTGTCGAATGTCAGCGTCATCGGGCTCTTCCTGATTCCGATGATCACCATGCGCCTCTTCGCGGAGGAGAAGCGGTCCGGAACTTACGAACTGCTGGCCACCTCGCCGATCCGCGATTTCGAGATCATTCTTGGAAAATGGATCGCGGCGCTCATCATGTATGCCGCCATCCTCGGCGTGTCTTTGCTCGATTTGCTGATCCTGTACGCTTACGGCAAGCCAGATTGGAAGCCCATGTTGGTCGGCTATCTGGGCCTTCTGCTGCAAGGTGGGTGTCTGCTGGCCGTTGGAACTTTCATTTCGAACACTACCCGCAGCCAGATTGTCGCTGGGGTTGCCACGTTCGCCGTGTGCTTGCTGTTGTGGGTGCTGGATTGGGTCAGCGCCTTTGAAACGGCCGCTTGGGCCAAGGTTGTTTCCTACCTTTCCGTGTTGACTCATTTCGAGCCATTCTCAAAAGGTATCATCGACACCAAAGACGTGGTCTTCTATCTCACGATGATTTTCCTAGGATTGTTTTTGACGGCGCGCTCCATGGAGTCGCTGCGTTGGAGGGCATAGTATGAATACTCAGTGGCTGAAAGCCCGCCAAACCAAGTACTCGGCGTATGTGGCCCTCTACATCGCCATCATTATCGCCGTGCTCGCCATGGCGAACTTCCTCGCTCAGCGGTATAACAAATCCTGGGATTCCACGGCGAATAAGCAGTTCAGTCTCTCTGATCAGACTAAGAAAGTTGTATCAGGGCTGAACCAGGACGTCACCATCAACTACTTTGACAAGACCAGTAATATCTCCGACCCGCGCGGCAATGCGCGCGACTTGCTGGACCGTTACTCGGGCCTGTCGCCGAAGGTGCACGTCAACTATATCGATCCCACCAAGAAGCCGGAAATCGCCAAAGCTGCCGGGGTGCGCACTCTGGGCACCGTCTTCATCGAAACTGCCGGCCGCAAGCAGGAAGCGAAAAGCGTCAGCGAAGAAGAAGTGACTGGAGCCCTGGTTCGCGCCCTCAAAGGCGGCGAGCGCACAGTGTGTGTTGCGACCGGCGCCGGTGAACATGCTCTCGACAACACAACCGAGGATGGTTACTCGTCGGCCAAGGAACTGCTTGAGAGGAACAATTACAAAACGCAGGTCATCAATCTCTTACAGAAGCAGGATGTTCCGAAGGAATGTACTATTCTCTTCATCGCCGGGCCCCGCCTCGACTACGTTCCCGCCGCCGTCGACGGAATGAAGAAGTATGTTGAAGGCGGTGGCCGGGCGCTCTTCGCTTTGGATCCTCCGCTCCAATTCAAGGGACAGGAAATTGCGGAAAACACGGCGCTCACCGGGCAGCTTGCGGCTTGGGGCGTAACACTGGACAAGGATCTGGTGATCGACCCGAATCCTGTTAACCGGCTTTTTGGATTTACCGCGGCAGTGGTCCTGGTAAATGAGTACGAGTCCCAGCAGATCGTCCGCGAGTTGAAGGGTGGCTCTACCGCCTTCCCGCTGGTTAGATCAATGGAAGTGAAGTCTGCCGACAAATCTGCCGTCGAAAAACTGTTTGCCAGTTCGGCGGATTCGTTCGGCGCGACAAATCTGAAGTCCAGCTCTATCGATCCTAACGATAAGAACAACAAGAAGGGTCCGCTCACCCTCGCCGCGGCAGGCAGCTACAATACCGGAAAGCCCAATAACAACGGCCGCTTTGTAGTCACCGGTTCTTCTTCCTGGATCGCCAACAACATTTTGCCATCACGCTCGCTCGCCAACCGCGACCTGTTCCTGAACATGATGAACTGGCTCTCTTCGGACGAGGATCTGATTTCGATTCGTCCCAAGGAGCCCGAGAATCGTCCACTCGCCATGACTGTCCGGCAGATGCGCGTACTCCTGTACTCGACGTTGATCGCGCTTCCGCTATTCGTCGTCTTCGCCGGACTCTCTGTCTGGTGGCGCCGGAGGTAGTCTATGCAGTCCCGTGGTCTGTTGATCGCAACCGTTCTGCTCGCAGTCTTAGCCGGAGGTGTTTGGTGGTCCAACAAGCATCAGCCCTCCGCCGACGCGAAATCCAAGACTGACTCCGCCTCGTCTCCGAAGATCCTCACCGTTCCCGATGACCAGATCTCGCAGTTGTCCCTGAAGCGGAAGGACGGCGTCGAGACAGTGCTCAAAAAGAATGCCGCGAACAAATGGGAGATGGTGGCCCCCTCCAAATTTCGCGTTGATAACGACGCCGCTTCGAGCCTGACCAGTGCGTTGAATCCGCTTACCGCGGATCAGGTCGTCGAAGAAAAGCCCTCCAGCTTGGACTCCTTCGGCCTCAACTCGCCGTCTTTAGAAGTCACGGTGACGAAGAAAGATGGCAAGTCCGACAAGCTCCTGATCGGAGACGATACGCCTACGGGCGGCGACGTATACGTCAAACTTGCCAGCGATCCGCGGGTGTTCACCATGTCCAGTTCCAGTAAGACCAGTCTGGATAAGACAGCCCAGGATCTTCGTGATAAGAGGCTGCTGACGTTCGACTCGGATAAGCTCACTCGAGTGGATCTGACCGCGAAGAAGCAATCACTTGAATTCGGGAAGAACAACCAGAACGATTGGCAGATCTTGAAGCCGAAGCCGCTGCGCGCCGATGGATGGCAGGTGGAGGAACTGATCCGCCGGTTGCGGGATGCCAAGATGGATACTACCGTGAGCGCAGACGATCAGAAGAAGGCGGCTACCGCATTTGCCTCTGGCACCCCGATCGCCACCGCGCTGGTGACCGACAATTCAGGATCTCAGAAACTTGAGGTTCGCAAGGCGAAGGACGACTACTACGCCAGGTCGAGCGTCGTCGATGGGATCTATAAGGTCCCGGCCGACATGGGAACCGGTCTGGATAAGGGCCTCGACGACTTCCGAAACAAAAAGCTCTTTGACTTCGGCTTCAACGATCCCAACAAACTCGAGATCCGGCGCGGCGGGAACGCCGTCACCTATGCCAAGTCCGGTGATAAATGGTTCTCCGGCCCCAAGCAGATCGATTCGGCGAGCCTGCAGGCTTTCATAGAAAAGGTCCGCGACCTCTCGGCCACGAAATTCGTAGAAACCGCTTTTGGTACGCCGAGTATGGAAGTAACGGTCACGGCCAAGGACGGCAAGCTGGTGGATAAGGTCTCGATCTCGAAGCCGGGGAACGATTATCTCGCCAGGCGCGAAAATGGTCCGGAGACCTATCAGCTCGATCAGAAGGCCGGTGACGATCTGATGAAGGCCGCTACGGAGATCAAGGAAGCCTCGCCCGGCACGAAGAAGAAGTAGAGCGCCATGCTTGCGCTCTCGACGGATCTTTATCAACTCACGATGGCGGCTGGCTACGTGCAAGCCGCCAAGACCGAGGAGATCGCGACTTTCGAGCTGTTCGTCCGCCGGTTCCCCCACAATCGAAATTTTCTGATTGCAGCCGGCCTGGAGCAGGTGGTCGACTATCTCCTGAATGTCAGGTTTTCCGGGGACGAAGTCGACTACCTGCGAAGCCTCCAGCAATTCCGGTTTGCTCCACGGGAATTCTTCGAGTATCTCCAGAACTTCCGGTTTACCGGAGATCTGTTTGCGCTGCCCGAAGGAACTCCGTTCTTTCCGGGTGAGCCGGTTCTAACGATCCGGGCGCCGATCGTTGAGGCCCAGATTCCCGAAACCTATCTCCTCGCTACGGTAGGATTCCAGTCGATGATCGCGACCAAGGCCGCGCGCACTGTGGAAGCAGCCTGCGGCCGGAGTGTGGTCGAGTTCGGAACACGCCGCGCCCATTCGCCCGAGGCCGGTATGTTTGCAGGCCGTGCGGCCTATGTTGGCGGGTGCATCGGGACAAGTAATACCGAGACCGGGTACCGCTTCGGCATACCGGTCTTCGGCACGGCGGCGCACTCCTGGGTCCAGTCCTTTCCGAGCGAACGGGCAGCCTACGAGCAGCTGCAGAGATTGCTCGGTGACGCCACCGTCTACCTGATTGACACCTACGACACGCTCCAGGGAGCGCGCCTCGCGGCGGCGCTCGGAAGGCCGATATGGGGGGTGCGGCTGGATAGCGGAAGTATGCGGGAACTAGCCCCGGCAGTTCGGAAGATCTTGGACGACGCCGGTCTGCGCGATGCCAGGATCATGGCGACCGGCGACTTGAACGAATACAAGATCCTGGAGTTGATCGCGGGCAACTCGCCTATCGACTCGTTCGGCGTTGGAACGGAGTTGGCGACATCGGCCGATGCACCCAGTCTGAGCGCTGTCTACAAACTGGTAGAGATGGAGTCCAATGGTGAGAAGCGCTACACGGCAAAGTACAGTCCGGACAAGAACACGATGCCCGGTGCAAAGCAGATTTTCCGCTTTTCTGACCGCGACGTCATCGGGCGCCAGGGAGAGTGCATGCCGCTTCCGCGTGGCGCCGGCCGGCCCGAGGCTTTGCTTCGTCCGGTGATCCTGAAAGGTCAGTTGGTCGAACCGCTTCCTACGGTTCACCAGGCTCGCGAACTCCGTGAACGGTCGCTGGCGCCGTTCCCGTCCACTGTCAAAACGCTATTCACCCGCGAAGACGCATGGCGCGTCGATTACAGCGGGGAGCTGCACGATTTATCCGACCAGGTTCGTCACCATCAGAAGGATTTGCCAGCATGAAGACCGTTTACTTCGACGTTGATACGCAGATCGATTTCGTTTACCCAGCCGGGGCCCTCCACGTGCCCGGAGCGGCGGGCATCCTGGACACTGTGGCTGGTTTGAACCGGTTCGCCGCGGCGACGGGTTCACCGCTGGTCTCGACCATGGATGCACATCTGGAGAATGATCCGGAGTTTCGGACTTGGCCCCCGCACTGCGTGGTGGGAACGGTGGGCCAGCAGAAGCCCGCCTCCACGCTGCTCGCGAGTAGACTGGTGATTCCGCCGTTCGACGCAGCCGAGCGGATCGACGACTTCCAGCAATTATTACTCGAGAAACGGCACAACGACTGCTTCACGAATCCGAATCTGGAAGGGCTTCTGCTCGCCTTCGATGCGGATCGGTATGTCGTCTACGGAGTGGTGACGGAGATCTGTGTGAAGCACGCCGCAATGGGTCTGCTGGAGAGAGGCAAGAACGTCGAGCTGGTAACCGACGCAGTCCGCGCCTTGAAGCAATCGGATGCCGATGCATTCTTATCCGAATTCACAGCGCGAGGCGGCCGCCTGACCACTGCCGCGGACGTTACTCGCCGCTCTGCTGAAGCAACTTAGCCACCAGGCCCGTCCATCCGGTTTGATGACTTGCCCCGAGCCCGGCCCCGTCATCCCCATTGAAATATTCGTAGAACAGAATCAGGTCGCGCCAGTTCGGATCGTCCCGGTAGCGATCGTCGCCGCCATGCACGGGACGCCGTCCATCCGCATCGCATAAGAAGAGCCGGTTCAAACGTTTCGAGATTTCGGCCGCTACTTCCCACAAAGTGAGATACACGCCGGACCCGGTGGGACACTCGACTTTGAATTCGTCTCCATAGTAATGATGAAACTTTTGGAGCGATTCGATCAGAAGGTAGTTCACCGGAAACCACACCGGGCCTCGCCAATTCGAGTTGCCCCCAAACAGACCGGTCGAAGATTCCGCCGGCTCATAAGCGACTCTATACTCCGCCCCACCCACCTCCACGACATACGGATTGTCCTTGTGCACGCGGGACAAGGAACGGATTCCGTAGGGCGACAGGAACTCTTCTTCATCCAGCATGAATTTCAACACGCGCCGCAGTTGATCGCCATTGACAACCGACAGTAACAGCCGCTTGCCCTCCTTCGGCTCATTCATGTGGGGGATGTTATCCGTCAGATCGGGCCGGTTCTCAAGGAACCAATCCATGCGGCGCTTAAAGCCCGGCAAGCTGTTGACACGCCCAGGCTCCAGAGTCTCCACGGCGAAAAGCGGAATCAGCCCAACCATCGACCGGACCCGAAGCGGCACGGGATGTCCGTTCGGCAGATGCAGTACATCGTAGAAAAACCCGTCACGCTCGTCCCACATCGCGATGCCGTCGTCGCCCAAATGGTTGATGGCGCGCGCGATGTACACAAAATGCTCCCAGAATTTGCTGGCTACATCCTCATAAGCCGGGTCCTTGCGTGCCAGCTCCATGGCGATCGCAAGCAGGTTCAGGCTGTACATAGCCATCCAGCCGGTGCCATCGGCTTGTTCAATGAAGCCGCCGGTGGGCAGCGGCTTGCTGCGGTCGAACACTCCGATGTTATCCAGCCCCAGGAAGCCGCCTTGGAAAACGTTGCGCCCTTCGGTGTCTTTTCGGTTCACCCACCACGTGAAGTTCAGCAGGAGTTTGTGGAAGACCCTTTCGAGAAACCCCCGGTCGCCTGCTCCGCTGCGCTTTTGTTCTATTTTGTAAACGCGGTACGCCGACCATGCATGCACCGGCGGGTTGACATCGCCGAGCGCCCATTCATACGCCGGCAATTGTCCGTTCGGGTGCATGTACCATTCGCGAAGCATGAGCGTCAGTTGCTCTTTCGCGAACTCTGAGTCCACCAATGCGATCGGCACACAGTGAAAGGCCAAATCCCACGCAGCGTACCAAGGGTACTCCCAGGCATCCGGCATTGAAATTACATCGGCGTTATACAGATGTGTCCAATCGCGATTGCGGCCCATGAGTCGGTCCGGCGGCGGAGGAGGACCCGCGGGATCGCCCCTCAGCCATTCCCGAACGACATAGGAATAGAACTGCTTGGACCAAAATAGTCCGGCAAACGCTTGCCGCATTACAGCGCGCCCATCGTCGGATAGATCGGGAGGAGCGACCGCCGCGTAGAACTCGTCCGCTTCCCTGCAACGCTGTTCCAGGATGTGCTCAAACTCGGGTCCAAACGAATCGTCTCCGATATGGTCGCAGAAGCGCAATCGGACGGACACCGATCCGCCGGCCGGAACATTGGCCCGGTAATATGCAGACATCTTTGTGCCTGCCCGTTCCGGGTTCACAGCCTCGCGACGGCCATTGACCACGTAATCGTTGATGCCGTCCTTCACGTATGCAGACGTATTGGCAGAGCCGTACAGGCGCGCGGCGTTGGTGTCGTTATCGGTGAACAACAACTCTGGGCTCCACTGGGCCATTAAGTACCTGGTTCCGTATGTGGCGTCCATCAATTGGATGGCGCTGTGTCCTGGAGGGCCGGAGATCGCTCGCAGTTCCGGTTTGGTCACCTCATATCCCCACGACCATGTATTGCGGCACCACAGCGTCGGCAGCAGATGAATCTCAGCATCCTGCGGTCCCCGATTCGACACCGTGATACGAATAAGGAGATCTTCAGGCGTGGCCTTGGCATATTCCACTAGTACATCGAAATACCGGTTCTCGTTGAATACTCCTGTATCCGCAAGCTCGAATTCGGGGTCGTTATGTGAGCGTCGACGATTCTCGTCCAGCAGCCAGCGGTATGGAAATTCGGCCTGCGGGTACTTGTACAGAAACTGCATCCAGGAGTGGGTTGGTGTGCTGTCCAGATAAAAGTAGGACTCTTTCACGTCCTCGCCATGATTTCCCTCGTGGCCGGTTAACCCATACAGCCGTTCCTTGAGGATGGGATCATGGCCGTTCCACAATGCGAGCGCGAAACAGATGCGCTGATGCCGGTCGCAAAACCCTCCCAGTCCGTCCTCATTCCAACGGTACGCCTTCGACCGGGCGTGATCGTGCGGAAGGAAACTCCAGGCATCTCCGTCGGCGCTGTAGTCCTCGCGGACAGTGCCCCAGGCGCGCTCAGCCAGGTACGGGCCCCACCGCTTCCAGTGAACCGTGCGTTGCCTGGATTGTTCCAGGCGCGCGTCCTCCGCCGTCTGCTTGTGGATGTCCAATACGTAAGCATAGCCGAGATGAGCTTGCGCCAGTCGTGTCACTGTGATACGAATGAACCCGGCAGGAGGACGTTCCCAATGCGCTGCAAGCTGATCCCTTCCTTCTTCACCGGTTCCGTCGTGCTCTTCCTCGTATCGTGTTCGAACCAACCCAGCGGACCCCAACCAGGCACGGCCGCCTTCTACTGGGCGTCCGCCAGGCAAACGTTTTTGTCCGGGGATTACGTGAAAACCAGCGACAATCTGGATCGTGCAACAAAGAGCAGTGAATATGCTGCAAAGGCGCTGCCCTGGTCGATGATCGTGGATGCGGGACTGATCCGCGGGTACATGGAACTTGCCGACGATTACGAGCAAGGCGCCCGTGCCAACCGCACCAACCCGGGGCCGTTCCGCAGGCAAGCCTCGAATTACAGGCGACTGACACGCGGGCTGACGTCGCAGTTGGCCGAGAAATTCCGGGATTTCCAGAAGATCAACAAAGACGATCAAGTGTCGCTGGCATTTCCGTTCCCGAGCGGCACGCAGGCTTCTCCTCCGCTGCTGGGAAAAATTCTGCAGGGCATATTTCCTCCCGAAGCCGAATTGGAGGATGCTCAGAAGCTAATGCTGAGGCGGGCGATCATTCTCGAAGCTGCCGACGCTACAGGTACCGCCGAGGACTCATCGAAGGCGCAGGAGTTGTTCAAAAGCGGAGAGGTGAAGGTCCCGCGTTCGACATTCATGCTGGCGATGGGACGCGCCCTGATCAATTCCGCGGACCTGTACAACTCAAAGAAACTGGATGAGCCTGAGCGGGCCCGGATGTTTGCGGAGGCGGCCAGGGAAGCCGTCAAGGGAATGCCCGAGAGCAAAGACCTGAAAGCCCTGAACGAAAAGATCAACAAGGTCGTAAAACCTTCGCGGAAGAGTTCGTAGGACACGCGCCGATTACTGCTCTATGGGTTGCGGCGGCTTCGGCGGAGAGGGCGGTCGCGAAGGCGTGGCGGATACCTCGTAGGATGCCTTGCGCAGGGTGATCGACCCTCGCCCGGTCGTCAAATTCACACGAGGACCATCGCCGTTTGACCCTTTTAGTGATGCGCCGTGTCCCTGGCTGCGTTCTTCAAACGCCGGGTTGTAATCGTTGGTTATCTCACCACGGTCCGTGTTGGCGGTTAATTGCATCTTGGCCTTCTCCGGCAGGGCCAGATCGATGGCGCCCGAGCGGGTGTGCACTTCCATCTTGCCGAACGGTCCCTTGCCGGGACGAAGTTCGATGTCTCCGCGCTCCACCGACACGTCTACGCTTTGCGTGAAATCGCTGATCTGTACATCCTTGGAACGCGCATTCAGCCGCACAGGGCCTACCACGTTGTTCGCCGTCAAATCCGAGAGCGTCATCCTCACCTGGCCCGGGATGGCCTCCGCATTGAACTCCATACGATCGGATTCGAAGCGAACGGGCTTGGCCACATTTCTGAATTGAATCGTGCCGCTGAACTTCGCACTCAGGGTAACCGGCCCTCCAATGTCCTCTAATTCCAGGTCGCTCCCCCCACCCTTCAATTCGATTGAGCCCTTCACGCCCGTAGCGCGAATGATGTCGCTGCGCCGCGTTTCCACGCGGACGTTACCGCCAAGATTCTGCATGCGCACGCCCGCGTTGTCACTGACAATCTCGACATTACCCGCCAGGTCGGAGATGTCGAAATCGCCGTATCTCCCAACGGCTTCGAGCGCCAGGCTTTTCGGAACCGTGATCTCAAGATCGTCATTGACGCGGGAATGATCACCGCCGGCGCGGTCCTGGTTGGTGCGCACGATGACCTGGTCGCCGTTGACCACGAGTTCCAGGGGAGACGCGTGGTCGGCCGAGTTTGCGTCCTCCTGCCGCAATGCGCGAATCGATTTGCGGCCGGAGACTTTCACAACATCGCCGTCCACTCCGGATATGCGGGCATTGCCGCGAAAGCTCTCGATCACCAGACGGGCATTCTTGCCGACGGTCTTCTCCTGCGGAGTCAGCGGATAGTCAAAAGCCTCGCCGAACATCTCCAGACCGCTGATTCGCATTCGGCTGTTCGGGAACCACGAGGCGTGCCGCGCCTCATAGGCTCCGAATCCGATAAGGCAGAGGAAGATCACCAACACCCATTCGCCTCCGGAGATACCGTTCACCGGGAGCGGCCTCCGGCTCGCGGCCCAGAACAGGACTTCGATCAACCGCAGCCCGCCCCAGGCAATGAGTAGGAATGGCCAATTTTGAGCCAGGAACTCCATTAGCGGAAGCTGCGGATACAGGTTCCGCGCCAGGAACAGAACGCCGATTCCGATAATGATGATGGGACCTACGATGGATGCACGCCTCATGGCTGGTTCTCCGGACGGGTAGCGGCGTGCTCGGCCAGCTTCAAGATTCCAAACACAATGAATAGCAAGGGCCACGTCCGGCCGAAGCTGTACTGGCCAAAATTATGGATTGCCATCAGGACTCCCAGCGTGATCATCATCACCGGGCCGCGCACTGCCTGGATCAGATTCGGGCTGTTCATTGCCGGTCTCCCGGAATGGTCTCCGATTCCATCGGTGAGGTCAATCGCGAGTACAGCATATAGCCACCCAGCGCAATGAGAAACACCGGCCAATATCGGGCGATGTCGTAGAAACGAATCAGATTGAGATTGTTCAACAGAAAGATCAACCCGATGGCGATCATAATGATGGGGCCCACCGGGAACCGGCCCGTTCCGCGCATGGGGAACACGCTCGAGAATTCGTCCACCGGCTGACCGAGTTGGCGGCGTTTAGCCGTGTGGTAGGCCTCAAAGGCCATATAGAAGAACCAGGCTGCTATCAACAATCCGAAAAGCGCGGCGGCCGGACCCAGGTTCCCGCTTCCGGCCAGGCTGATCAGAGTGCCAAGCACGAGAACATGGATTAATCCCTTTGCGTATTGTCCGTTGTAGATGGCGCCGACGCCTGGAACCAGGCCCAGAATAAAGGCCAATCCCGGCGACACGCTAACAACCGGGGCGTAGGGTGGAGGCGGAGTGACGGTCGGGGGCGCCGTATACGGCGAATAAGTCTTTGGTCCGGGTCCAGCAGCAAAAGGCTGGTCGATCGGAGGAGTCTGTTGTACGGGCATATGTTCCTCGCAAAAAACGGTGCTCTCGGCCGTCCGCTGACAGCTCTGGCAAAGAGCTTTTCCACAGGATCGGCAATACGCTACCGCTGATACATCCGGATGATTGGCGCAGTTCATGTCTAGCTCCGTTTTTGGCGTCGTTTCCTCACGGTCGCGGTTCCGCTTGCCCCTTCTTTGTAGCCGGCTTTGCGGCCCGGTCCGACTCCGCCTGATCGCTCCACTCGCGCAGACGAGTCTGTATCTCAAAAACAATACGCAGGCTGTCGTAATACTTAACGCCGCGCTCCCAGGTCCGGAGGGCGTTGTCTTCCACCGTCATCCACACCTTCACTGGATCCAGGTCCGACGGATTCAACTGCCGCACCCGGATACCTGCGAAGCGGCCCAGCATGGCAAACGAAAGCACGGTCATTGCCATCCCCATGGCGAAACGGGGCTGCAGCACCGGCTCCAGCCACTTCGCACGGAACCGCCGCCACCCTGAGCGCGACACCGAATGCTCGGCACGGCGCGCTACCGGTAGTTCAAATAGGATTCGGGTCACCAGATGAGCCGGTACTTCCACGACCCCCGCGCGATCGATGAAGGCGACCGCGCTCGAGGCATCCCTTGCCGATTCAGCGCAACCCGCACACGATGCGAGATGACCCTCGACGGCGGATTTCTGCTCGCCGTGGAGGGTTCCATCCACGTAGTCACACAGCAGGATTTCAACATCCGAGCAGTTCATAACGCCTTCACTGTCCAAAACGCTTCCCGACGATGCTGACCTGGAAGCGGTCACTGAGCCCCACCTGGGTCATACGGCCACGTTCTGGCGTCGCAATATGCGAGCCAACTCCGCTCGGCCGCGATTCAGACGGCTCTTCACTGTTCCTTCTGGAACGTTTAGCACTCGCGCGATCTCACGATAATCCATCTCCTCGAGATCGCGGAGGATCACAGTTTCCCTCAACTCCGGCGAGAGCTTGGCAAGCCCCGCTTGTAACACCTCGCTCGCTTCCCGGCCCGCCAGCATCCCATCGGCCCGCGCCGACATCGCCGTCTTCTCTTCCAACATCGGCATCTGATCCTCGATCGAATCCGAGATCCGGTCCAACTTGGTCCTTCGGTAATTATCGATCAAAAGATTTCGGGTGAGCCGGGTCAACCAGACCTGGAACGAACCTTCGCCGGCGCGGAAACTCTTGAGGCCCCGAAAAACCCGGAGAAACACCTCCTGCGTCAGGTCCTGGGCTTCGTGATCCGATCCGGTGAAGCGGTAGCAAATAGAATAGATGCGCCGGGAATGAGTTTTCACCAGATCTTCCCAAGCGGCATCTTCGCCACTCAGGCATCGCCCTACCAGCTGATTGTCAGCGTCCAAAGCCCTCACCCTTCCGTCCGCGGAAAACAGACGGACTCCAGGCCATTGCAGGCCCGCCGCCGAGAGTTGTGCTACCGTGGTCGCCATCGAAAGCCTCGTTCCACCGGAAACCGGGTCCGGTTATTACCCTCTTGTGATTACAACGACGTTTGCTCATCGAAAGTTCACACGAAGAACGGCTTACCGTGCGACGAATACACTACGGTGTAGACTAACATTCTAGCCTTCGGCGACCACCGCCACTGGAGGAGCTATCACTCAGAACTCGTCAAAACGGGCCGTGTTGATCTTGGGCGCCTGCGCACTCGCCCTTGCAGCGTTCGTCGTCTACAGGTGGCGGACTTCGGGGTTCGAGTGGGCACTGTTCCTGTCCACCTTCGAGGGCGTGCATTGGGGCTGGTTGTCGCTCGGCTCGCTGGTGATCCTACTCACATACTTTGGCCGCGCGTTGAGGTGGCAGGTGATGGTGCGGCCGATTCGTCCAGACTCCAGCATCGCCAACATATTTATCGCCACGGTGATTGGCTTTACCGCGATCGTATTCTTCGGGCGCGCAGGCGAGCTGGTCCGGCCATACCTGATAGCCGCGAAAGAGCGTGTTTCCTTTTCATCGCAAATGGCCGCCTGGCTTTTGGAACGCGTACTGGACCTACTAATGGTGTTGCTCATCTTCGGAGTCGCCTTGTCGCAAGTTCCCCGGACGGGGCTAACACCGGGTCCTCATCTCAAGACGCTGCTCCAGGCGGGTGGTACCATCATCGGGGTCGCCGGGGTAGGCTGCCTCGGGCTGCTCGTCGCCTTCCGCCACTTCTCCGCAGATGCTAACCGGCGGCTATCGTCGGCCATTACCTTTCTACCTACGGCCATGCAGCAACGCATCGGCAACGTTCTTTCGGCTTTCTCAAGCGGATTTGGCGCCACCCGCGGCAACAGTTTCATCGCTTTATTGCTGGGCTATTCCATCCTGGAATGGTTGTTCATCGTGGGCAGCTTCATCACGATTTTCCGTGCGTTCCCGGTGACTGCCCGGTTCTCCATCACGGACATCGTTATCTTCATGGGTTTCGTCGCGCTCGGGTCGGCGATACAAGTTCCAGGCGTCGGGGGCGGGATGCAGGTCGCCGCGATTCTGGTGCTCACAGAGCTCTTCGGGCTAAAGCTGGAGGCGGCCAGCGGTTTTGCCGTTGCGCTCTGGATGGTAACCTTCGTTCTCGTGGTGCCATTCGGGGTACTGCTGGCCTTCCGTGAAGGCCTGAACTGGGGTAATCTCAAACACGTATCGGAGGAAGCAGCACCGTGACCTGCCCTTTCTGTGGCCACCGTGAGGACAAAGTCATTGACTCACGGGAGAGTAAGGAAGGTGACGTAATCCGGCGCCGAAGAGAATGTCTGTCGTGCGCAAGAAGATTTACGACTTATGAGCGGAGCGACGAGATCCCATACATGGTGATCAAGAAGGACGGTCGGCGCGAGAAGTTCGATCGCCAGAAGGTCTTGGGGGGGCTCTTGAGGGCGTGTGAAAAACGCCCCGTGGGTATGGCAAAGTTGGCGGAGATCGTGGATGAAGTGGAGACCCGCTTAGCGGACAGCCCAGATCGGGAACTGTCCACAACCGACATCGGGGAACTCCTGATGGAGCGCCTCAAAGGCCTGGACAAGATCGCGTATGTGCGGTTCGCCTCGGTGTATCGAGATTTTCAGGATGTCGAGGCATTCCTCAATGAATTGAAGACTTTGATGCTCCAAATGCGCACCTAGGTGGGGTCGTATATTAGGCCGTTGCTGGACGTATTCTGGACTACTTGCCTGAACGGTCGGGGGATACTTTATGTAACCAAATGACCCTAGAAACATCTTTAAAGTAGGCACTTAACTTGGAAGAGCATCAATGGTATACTCGATGCGGCCCTTTATACCCCGGACGAGGGGTGCCGTCGGAGCCAAGCAAGCAACGCGGGGCCGTTTATTAATATACCCCAACATAATTGTGAATCCAACGGAAGGAGATTGGGGGAGGTGACTTTACACTGTGGACCATTTCGAAGATCAGTTTTTGACCGATAGCCATGAACCTCTGGGCCTCCCCTTCGATGAGGAGCAGGCATTTTTTCATCCAGAGGAAGTACACGATGGAGAGGAATTCCCTGCCGGGCAAGCTCCCGAGGAATCGATCTACACCGATGACCCGGTGCGCGTGTATCTCCGGGAAATGGGTGCTGTACCGCTGCTGACCCGTGAAGGTGAAGTCGATCTTGCGCGTCGCATGGAGCGCGGCAAACTGCGAATGCAGAAGGCGATCAGCCGGTCGGCCCTTATTCAACACGTGGTGGTCGAGATCGCCGAACAGATCAGGAAAGGGGCAGAAGAACTCGACATCTACGTCGATTTGGGTGACGTTGAAGACGGAAGCGCTGCCGACAGCAAGAAGCGGGCGGACATAAAACAGCAGTTCGCCGACGTCATCGTTTTGCACAAGAAACAGGCTCAGCTTTTCGAGAAGTTGGAAGCCATCGCGCCTGCTAACAAGAAGCTCCGCCGCAAGTGGATGAGCAAGTTGGCACGCTGCCTGGTGGAAACCTCCAAGGCCATCCGTGCTATCCCGTGGCAGCTTCCGCGCTGGAAATATTTCACGAAAGAAATCGAGCGCACGGCCGATGAGTTGCTGCACTTGACGGCTGAACTGCAGCGCGTCGAAGACAAGGGCCTCCAGGTAAATCAGCTCCGCATTCGGGAATTGCGCCGGGAAATTAAAAAGGGCGAGTCGCTGGCAGGCGCTTCGCTTATCGACATCAAGCACTCGCTGGCCGTAATCCGACAGGGCGAGATCGAAGCTGAACGCGCCAAGAAGGACCTGGTGGAAGCCAACCTTCGCTTGGTGGTCTCCGTTGCGAAGAAGTATGTGAACCGCGGTTTGCATCTTCTGGATCTGATTCAGGAGGGCAATATCGGCCTGATGCGCGCGGCCGATAAATTTGAGTACCGCCGCGGCTACAAATTCTCCACTTACGCTACTTGGTGGATCCGTCAGGCGATCACGAGGGCGATCGCAGACCAATCTCGCACCATCCGCATACCGGTGCACATGAACGAGAGCATGAACAAGTTCCTGCGCGCGACACGCGAACTGGAGAAGGAACTGGGCCGTGCTCCGACGAATGAAGAGATCAGCCGCCGGATGGACATTCCGGTGGAAAAGGTCCAGAAGCTGAAGACGATCTCGCGCGACCCGGTATCACTGGAAACGCCCGTGGGTCGGGACGGAGAGTCCGCGTTGGGCGATCTGATCGAAGACCGCTGGGTAGGATCTCCGGTAGACGCTGTGATCGATTCGAATGTGCGGGATGAAACGGCGAACATCCTGAAGACGCTGTCGCCAAAAGAAGAGAAGGTGATCCGTCTACGGTTTGGGATCGGCTGCGAGCGGGAACATACGCTCGAGGAGATCGGACAAGAGTTCGACGTCACCCGGGAGCGGATCCGCCAGATCGAAGCCAAGGCACTCCGTCAACTACGGTCGCCGGAACGCGCGCGACATTTGCGGGCCTTGCTCGCTGCACGATAACTGACAGTCTGTCTCTCTTCTAAGGCCGGGGCTTGACCACCCCGGCCTTTTTGCATTCTATTGATAACGCAAAGCCTCCACGGGCTGCACGGTCGCTGCTCTCCGCGCGGGGATGTATGAAGCCATCATAGCGACTAAGGCCAACACTAAGACTACGCCGCCGAACGTGAGAGGATCGCTGGCTTCCACACCAAATAGCAGACTCTTCAAGAGGCGCGTTAACCCGAACGCCATCGCGACGCCCAGCACCAACCCAAGCCCTGTGAGCCTCATCCCTTGCCCCAGGACGAGTCGCAGCATATCCTGCCGGTCCGCGCCCAATGCGAGCCGGATGCCGATCTCCTGGGTTCGTTGTTGTACTGAGTACGACATCAGGCCATAAATCCCAATGCTCGCCAGCAGAAGTGCAATTGCGGCAAAAATGCTCAGCAGGAGCATGTTGAAACTCTGACGGGCGACCGTCGCCGAGAGGACTTGCTCCATCGTCCTCTCTTTCGCCACCGGTATCTGGCTGTCCACCTCGTGCGCGGCGTTCTCGACGGCCGTGCGCAGGGCCAGCGGGTCGATGGAGGTGCGCACAGCCCAGGACAGTGGAATGACGCTGTTCGCCAGTGCAGTAATACCTTCCGGAACCTGGCTGTTGGGCAGATACATCACCCCCACATCGCCATTGCTCAACCCGGTTTCCCGTACACTGCCCACCACTCCAACCACCTGCCGGGGAGGATCTGCGAATTGCGGCCCCAGTCCCTTGCCGATGGTGATCACCTGTCCGACAGGATCCTCTTTGGGCCAATACTTTTTCGCCATTTCCTCATTAATAATCACCACGCGCGCCGAATTGCCGGTGTCGGTTTCCGTGAACACACGGCCCCGCGTCAGCGGTATCTTGAACACGGCGAAATAGTGCGGAGATACCGATCTCCATTGTTCATCTCCGTTGTATTGACCTCCTTTCTCCGGCGGCTTGCCTGCGATCGTGAACGGCAAATCGATCTCTCCGTCGGCCGGAAGCACAGTCGACGATGCTGCGGCCTGTACTCCCGGCAGGGTTTCTATCCGGCGAAGGACTAGCCTGCTGAAGTTGTCTACCTTCGCGGTGCTTGAGTAAGTGCTGCCCGCGAGTGAGGTCTGCATGGTGAGTATGCTGTGTGCATCAAAGCCCGGCTTCACAGCTCTCAATCCTGCGAAGGTGCGGATCAGCAGTGAGGCCCCTACCAGAAGCACCAGCGCCAGTGCCATCTCCGTGATCACCAGCAAAGCTCGCGCCCTATTCTGTTTCCGTCCCGTGCCGGAGCGGCCGCTCGATTCGTTCAAGGCTGAAGCCAGGTGCGGGTTCGACGCGTGCAAGGCTGGAAACACGCCGAACAGAATTCCCGTCAATAGCGACACACCGATGGTAAAAACGGCGACTCGCCAATCGAGCATGGGAACCATTGCGTGCGCGCCCTCCGCATCGGTCAGCCGGGGTATGTTTCCTGGGACCAGGGTCAAAAGAACGCGAACTCCCCAAGCGCCCAAAACGAATCCGAGCACGCCCCCGATCGCGCTCAGCAGAACACTTTCTGTGAGTAGCTGCCGCGTGACGCGCCATCGGCCCGCTCCGATGGCGGCGCGGATCGCCATTTCGCGCTGACGGCCGGCTGCTCGCACCAGCAGAAGGTTGGCTACGTTCGCACACGCGATCAGGAGCACTAGTGTCACAGCAGTCAACAGAACAAGCAGAGCGGTCCTGACATCGCCCACGGTGGCGTCGCGCATCGGTACTACGGCCACGCTTTCGGCGTTGTCCATCCACTTGGGATTGACTTTCCGGAACTGCTCGCCGATCACCTTCATCTCGGCCTGAGCAGTCTGGAGGCTCACGCCTGGCTTCAGTCGCGCGGCTACAGACAAGTAATGCCCCTGGTTGGTACTGTTTGGATCGGCCTGCTCCGGAATCCACACGTCGGCAGGCGGGTCTGGGTGAAAGCTGTTGGCCAGCACGCCGATGACAGAAAAGGACTCGCCGCCCAAGCGGATATTGCGTCCTAAAATCTGGGTATCGCCGCGAAAATGTGATTGCCACATGGAGTAGCTGAGGATGACCACGCGGGGGCCGCCCGGCAAATCCTCGTCGGTTATGAACGTCCGACCCAACATCGGCGACGCTCCAAAAACCCTGAAGTAATCCCGCGAAACACGCAGGGCCTTCACTGCTTCGGGCCGGTCGCCGGCGCCGAGGTTTAAACCCGCTCCTGACTGGCCGTAGAGAGCTGTCGCTTCGAAAACGTGGTTCTGCCGCCAAGCCATGAACTTTGGGATCGAGTTCGAGTAACCGATCCCACTGGGGAATTTGCGGCCCAATCTTACAATTTGATCCGGCTGGGTGTAGGGCAGGGGCTGGAGCAAAACAGCGTTGACCACCGTGAAGATCGCGGTATTCGCGCCGATTCCCAGGGCGAGAGCGGCGACGGCAATCGCGGTGAAACCCGGGCTGTTTCGCAGCATGCGGGAAGCATAGCGGAGGTCGGCGACCAGGGTATCCATGACTAAAACAAACGAATCCGAAGAACCCGCGGTTCCATTGGAATAGGCCCTGGTCAACGCGGAAACATGAAAGTCATCCAATGCGGACGTTGTTCCGGTTGGCACAGGCCCGGATCATGGATCGACGCTTCGACATCAATGCAGAACGGTGCCGCGAGCGTACTTCTCTACAACCGCGGCCAACTGCACCATCTGAATCGGCTTGCGGAGGTAGCCGTCCATGCCGGCCCGTGAGCAGCGTTCCTCATCATCCGAGAATGCGTGGGCCGTAACCGCGATGATGGGTATTCGCATGCCGCCAGCTTCGCCTCGTCGAATGGCGGCAGTGGCCTCGTAGCCGTCCACTTCCGGCATCTGGCAATCCATCAGGATGATGTCGTAAGCGTTTTCCTCCCATTTACGCAGCGCCTCCCGTCCATTCACGGCCGTGTCCACATGGCACCCCAGCTTCTCGAGAAAGCCAAGCGCAATACGGCGATTCACATCGTTGTCTTCCACCACCAGAATTCGAGGAGACCAGGACAGCCGCGTCACTTCGTGTCGACCGGGGGAGGACGCAGATCTCGATGTCCCCGGAGGCTGGATATCAAACGGCAGCTCCACCCAGAAGTTCGATCCCTTGCCCACTTCGCTTTTCAGCCCGACGACCCCGCCCATGAGCTCTGCCAGCATCTTGGAAATTGCTAGCCCGAGTCCCGTGCCGCCATATCTGCGCGTCGTCGATGGATCGGCCTGGACGAATTTAGCGAACAGTTTCGGCTGTGTATCTAATGGGATGCCAATCCCGGTATCGGCCACCGTAAATCGAAGCGAGACCCTCCGTCCGTGCCTCGCCGCTACCCGGACGGAAAGTTGGACAGCTCCCTCCGACGTAAACTTCACGGCGTTAGCGACGTAGTTGGCTAGAATTTGTTGTACCCGGGTGACATCTCCGCGAACTTCATCGGGCACGTCGGCGTCACAGAACCACGTCAGTGCCAGATGTTTGGCTTTCGCCTGCGGTGTGAATAGATCTACCACGGCCGACAGTACCGACCGTAAGTCCAAATGGAACCGGAGCGATGGTTACCCTGCCGGCTTCAATCTTCGACAGATCCAGAACATCGTTGAGTATGCCGAGTAGAGCATTGGCCGAATCGCGGACAGTCTCCAAGTCCGGTCGTTTCGCCTCGTTGAGCGCCCCATCCAGAAGAAGATTTGTCATCCCGATCACCCCGTTCAGAGGCGTGCGGATCTCGTGGCTCATGTTGGCGAGGAAGTCGGATTTGGCAGAGTTGGCGCGCTCTGCGGCCCGCTGTGCTCGCCTGGCGCGCCGCCGTGCCGTGTGGGCCCCAACAATTTGCGAGGCTAGGATCATACCCGCCGCAAGCGTTAGCGCCAAACCGAAGGCATAGAACCGGCTAAGCCGCTGAGCTTCTGCCAGCGCATGAGCCGAGCGGCTGTCGGGTGAGGAGAATGACGCCCACCGCTCCATGATTTGAAACAGGGTCCCGTCGAGAGCGAGAGCGGAGATGTCGTCGTGAAGTAACTCAGCCGTCGGCGCAGCCTGCCACGTCGAGGAAACACTCAATTGCGTAGTTGCATCGCGAACGATCGCAACCTGAAAGTTTGTCTTTTCACATGCAGCGGGGCGTTGCAACATGGCGCTATCCAGGAAGCGCGTCTCGAGCAGGGCCGAGTCGGCCACGCCGGAGCACAAATCTGTCAGAGCCTCCTCTCTCGATTCGGCCAAAACCATCGTCGCCAACGGTAAGAATTGCCGCGCAAGTTTTTGGATGAGTGTCGGGAACCATACAGCCACCTTCCTGCCCGCCGTATCCTGGGGGCTCTGGATGCCGGAATCCGATTTCGAGATCAGGCAGAAGTTATTGATCAGCCACGGTTCCGTGAAGTGATACTTGGCTATTCGTTGCGGCGTGATCGAGGCCGCCGGCAGGATGTCCAATCTGCCGGAGTCGAACTCATCCTCTAACCGTGTATGGATGGGCATCCACGTCAGCGTGATACCCGCTCGGGATGCCGCCGCGTTCAGTACATCCACGCCCAAACCTTCTATCTTTCCGTCCGCCCGAAGATAATAGTAGGGCGGCGAGTGGTCCGCGCCAATTCGCACGCGACGCAGTATCGTGCTGCGTGGAACCGGCCAGGGATGGCTCCCAGTCTGAACGCCTGCGATCAGAAATAGCAGCGGAATCCAGACCAGGTAAACAGACAGGTACATCCCAAGTGAATATCGACTGAATCCGGCTCCAGATTTAGGGGTACGTGGGACAATGTAAATAGGTATGAATGGGATCAAGACCGCATTCCTCCTGGGACTTCTGAGTGCCATTCTCCTGGTCGGCGGGCAAGCGCTGGGCGGTACCCGCGGACTCGAGATGGCGCTCGGGCTCGCAGTGGTCATGAACTTCGTCAGTTACTTCTTCTCGGACAAGATCGCACTATCAATGTATGCGGCCCAGCCGGTGACGCCCGATCAGAATCCGCAAGTGTACGGGCGGGTGTACCCGATTATCGCCGGCCTTTGTCAGCGGATGGGGTTGCCCATGCCCAAGCTTTGGCTGATCCCGGACATGTCCCCGAACGCCTTCGCCACGGGCCGCAATCCTGCCCACTCTTCGGTCGCGTTTACCGCGGGCATCTTGCAGTTGATGAACGACCGTGAGCTGGAGGGCGTAATTGCCCACGAACTCGGTCACGTCCTGCATCGCGACATCCTGATCAGTTCTGTAGCTGCGACTTTGGCGGCGGCCATCACGCGTCTGGCCTACATGGCTATGTTCTTTGGCGGAGATCGCCGCGATCGCGATGACGAGGGGGGCGGCGCACTGGGCGGAATTCTGATGCTGATCCTGGCCCCGATTGCCGCCGTGCTGATCCAGATGGCGGTCTCTCGCAGCCGCGAGTATTCCGCTGACGCGGCATCTGCCAAGTACACCGGGCATCCCGACGGCCTGGTGAGTGCGTTAGGCAAACTCGAAAGCGCTTCCCGGAGGATCCCGATGGATGCAGATCCCGCTACGGCGCATATGTTCATCATCAAACCGTTCACTGGCCGTAGCCTGATGAATCTGTTCTCAACCCACCCCTCTACTGAGCAGCGGATCGCCCGCCTGGAGGCGATGCGATAACCACGGGTGTCCGCGTTTCCACCAAGGGCGCGAGCCGCGTTGCTGCCGGGCATCCCTGGATTTTTGCGAGCGATGTAGTGGATCGAGGGCGAGCGGCGCCGGGCGATACGGTACGTGTGCTCGATCTAAAAAACCGGCTTCTCGGCGTCGCGCACTACAGTTCCACTTCGCAGATCTGCTTGCGGTTACTCACCCGCAGCGACGGAGCCATCGATCGGAGCTTCTTTCGCCAGCGGCTCAAACAAGCGCTGGAATATCGCCGGAGGGTGGTCAACGAATCAGATGCGTACCGGCTGGTGTTTGGAGAGGGGGACTTACTCCCTGGCTTGGTCATTGATCGTTATGCAGACTGCATCGTCATGCAGAATCTCGATCAAGGCATGGACCGGGCTAAGGACGCGATCGCCGGGTGCATTCAGGAATTGATCGAGCCCCGCGCCATCGTTCTGCGCAATGACGTTTCGATTCGTGAGCGGGAATCGCTTCCTCTTGAAAAACGAACGCTGCAGGGTGATGTGGAAGGGCCAGTCAGGATACACATGAACGGTCTCATCTTTGATGCGGATCTGCTGCATGGTCAGAAGACGGGCGTTTATCTTGATCAGCGTGAGAACTACGTTGCCGCCGCGAAATACGCACATGGCCGGGTGCTCGACTGCTTCACTTCGAGCGGCGGATTCGCCATGCATGCCGCCAGGCAGTGCGATCATGTGACGGCGGTGGATTCCTCGCAGGCCGCGATTGCGCAGGCCCGCTCCAACGCAGCCTCAAATCACATCTCGAATATCGAGTTTCGCGAAGCGGATGTGTTCCAACTGCTCGCAGCAGAGGTGCACGGCTCGCAGGTTTACTCAACAGTTGTGCTGGATCCGCCCGCGTTCGCGAAATCCCGGAGCGCGGTTGAAGGCGCCATCCGGGGCTACAAAGAAATCAACCTGCGAGCGCTGCGATTGCTGGGTCAGAACGGTATTCTGGTGACCTGCTCGTGCTCCCATCACATGAGTGAGGCGATGCTGCTGGAGGTAGCCGCCGAGGCAGCGTTGGATGCCGGGCGCACGCTGCGAATCATCGAAAGAAGGACGCAGGCGGCCGACCACCCGATCCTGCTCACGGTGCCGGAAACGCTCTATCTAAAGTGCCTGATCTTACAGGTTCTCTAGGTGCGGCTGCCGTCACCTGGCCCGGAAGATGGTCCATGGATTTGAATCGAGATCCCGGAGAAGTGGTTTTTGCCACGCGAATTCGGGGTGCTTCGCCAAGTGATTGGCAGCCTTGAAGTGAATTCCGCACGAGTGACCCATGGAGGCCGAAAGCTCCATGCGTTCCGCCATGGCGGCGCTGGACACCTTGTTCTGAGCGGTGCCCGCGGGACCATACTCCGGCTGCCATGGCTTGCTGCCGCGGCGAGATAGGTCGATATGACCACACAGAGTCCGCTCGTCCGAATCCACCTTCTTCTCGAAAGTATCGAAGTGGTCACCAAGAAACCTTTGAGCGGCCGCCACATCGATCGCGCCTTTATTGGCTGCCATCAGTTCGTCCCAACGACTGTGGCGGGCGTTTGCGCTAATGCTCTTATTGTTGGAGTCGAAGTCGGTTTCTTCCCGCGCGAGTTTGGGGTCGATGGGGTAGTTGGAGCCCGCGAAGTAGCCGTCTTTCGAGCGCCATAAGTTCACATTTTTTAGTCCGAGTTCCAGGCTTGCGATCTCGTTTGTGTTCCGATCGGCAACCAGCCAGTCGTTCGCGTATCCGCCGTTATTGCCTTCCTTCATGATGCGCGCGAAATCATCGATGGAAGCGGAATACTGCATGGCCTTCCGCGCTCGGGCGAATTCGGGGATCCCGTCGGGGTCGAAACCGCTGAACTGGCTGATCGTCGTTTCGGTGATCATGATGCCTGCCGCGTTGATCCCGAAATCATCGCCGCTATGGATGAGGCCGGGCATGCCGTCCATAATGAAGCGGTGCCCGGCGGCGGGCGTGACATCGAAAATTATGTTCCAGCGCGAACCAGTCAGGTAATCGGTCCAATTATTGTGAGCGATCACTGGCCTGCCGTCTTTGGTGTAGCTGCCGGTGGCGACGAATGCGCTGCAACGTTCCGGCGTCGGCTGCTTCGGAGCGCCAGTCTTGTTCACCTTGTCGTACCAATTCACGTAGTAGGGTGAGAATTCGAGCCATGCGTTCATTGCGGTTAGATCCCAGATGTCGAGTTTGGCGCCGTGGGAACGAGCACCCTCGACGATACCCCGCATCTCGGCTTGATATTCGGCAGGTACTTTGGGCCAGAGCACTTTCTCCGCCGCGCCCCGGAAGAACGCCCAATCTTTGGAGCCGTGGGTCAGACTAAGTTCAATCGCCTTCCTGGTATCTTCGATTTCGCGGGCCAGCATCGACCCATGCTGATATCCGATGGCGCTCGGCGATCCGGATAGATGAACCATGATCCAGCCATTTTGGGTTGGACGCCGCGACCCGCCCGATTCTGGTTCCCGCGCGGCGAAGAGGAGCATTAGCGCGCCGGAAAGGACGGCTACGACGATACCGATTCTGCGCATATTCGTTCATTATGCACTGCTTCCACCCACCAACATTGGACTGGTTCCAGCGTCGTACAATCGGACGTTATGACTAAACACAGAACAACATCCGTTGCGCTGCTACTTCTGTCCACTTTGCTTATCGTCGGCGCTGCCGCTAAGGGTAAGAAAACCAAGGCAGGTGATACGGCAACAAAAGCAGCCAGTCCGGCAGCCGCTGCATCCAAGATCGACATCAACTCAGCTTCAGAAAAAGACCTGGATGGGCTGCCCGGCGTCGGCCCGGCTACTGCGAAGAAGATCATCGCCGGGCGTCCTTACAGTTCCGTTTCCGATCTCTCGCGCGCCGGGTTGAAGCCGGCCGTAATTCAGAAGATCACGCCCTTGGTGGTGGTTGGCGCGGCTTCGGCTGCTGCTGCCGGCGCATCCCCTGGGTCGGGAGCGCGCGGCAAAGCAGCAACTGCCGTCGCTCCTCCAGCAATGCCGTCCTCTGCTCCGGCTTCGAATATGCCAGCGGCGAACTCCCGGTCGTCCGCCCAGGCCAAACCGAGTGCGTCCCAAGGCTCAGCGGGTCCGGGTATGGTTTGGGTGAATCCGGAAACGAAGATTTACCACCGCCAGGGTGACCGTTGGTATGGTAAGACGAAGAATGGCCAGTACATGAGCGAAGCCGACGCGCAGCGAGCCGGCTACCGCGATTCGAAACAGGATCCTTCAACGAAGAAGTAGAGGCTCTACATGGAAAAAGATGTGGTCTGCGGAATGCAGGTGGATCCGGAAAAAGCGGCCGGCCAGAGCGAGTATCAAGGCAAGACGTATTACTTCTGCGCCACGATCTGCAAGAAGAAGTTCGACGCTAATCCAGCGCAGTACGCCGGCAAGTGATGGCGGAGGTAGAAGACCCCGTCTGCCACATGACCTTCGAACCTGCCGATGCGGCAGGGACAGTTGAGCACAACGGGAAGACGTATTACTTTTGCAATCCGGTATGCGTTGAGAAGTTCACGGCGGATCCCGAGCAGTATCTCTCCCCACAGCGGCTCGTGCCCGCGGGACATGCGAATGTAGAATACATCTGCCCGATGGACCCCGAGGTCCGCCAGATTGGTCCCGGGACCTGCCCGAAGTGCGGCATGGCGCTGGAACCGGCCCAAGTCACCAGCGACGAGGCGAATCCTGAGCTCAGCTACATGACCCGGCGGTTATGGATCAGTGTGGTCCTTACGGCCCCGATTCTGGCATTGATGGTGAGCGAGATGCTTCCCGGCAGGGCCCTACAGACCTGGCTTGGTCCGGTGATCGTGCTCTGGATCCAGTTCATCTTGGCCAGCCCTGTTGTTGTTTGGGCGGGTTGGCCATTCTTCGAACGAGGATGGGCGTCGGTCCTCAACCGCCGCCTCAACATGTTCACTCTGATCGCTGTCGGGACCGGCAGCGCTTATCTCTACAGCCTCGTGGCTTTATTCCGTCCGGGGCTGATCCCGGCCTCTTTCCGTACGGAGACTGGTGAACTCGCCGTCTACTTCGAGCCGGCGGCTGTCATTGTCACTCTCGTTCTACTTGGACAGGTACTCGAACTGAGGGCGCGAAGTCAGACCAGCAGCGCTATCCGGAGTCTGCTTGGGCTTGCTCCAAAAATTGCCCGAATCATCCGTGACAATGGCCGGGAAGAGGACCTCTCGCTCGACCTGGTGCAAGTCGGCGATCGTTTGCGAGTGCGGCCCGGCGAGCACGTTCCCGTGGATGGTGTGGTTTTGGACGGGACGAGCTCGGTGGACGAATCGATGATCACCGGCGAGCCGCTTCCTGTGGAGAAGACCCGCGGCGCGAAGGTCACCGGCGGCACCTTGAACGGGCTCGGCGGCCTGATTGTTCAAGCTGAGCGGGTAGGCGCCGATACGGTTCTTTCACAGATCGTACGCATGGTGGGGGAAGCTCAACGCACTCGGGCGCCGATTCAGCGGCTCGCGGACGTTGTAGCTGGTTGGTTTGTGCCGGTAGTCATTGCCACAGCCGTCCTGACTTTTCTGGTGTGGGGTTTCTTCGGACCCGAGCCGCGCATGGCGCACGCCTTGGTGAATGCCGTGGCGGTGCTTATTATCGCCTGCCCCTGTGCTCTTGGCCTGGCCACTCCGATGTCCATCATGGTGGGCACCGGACGTGGAGCATCTGCTGGCGTCTTGATTCGGAATGCCGAAGCCCTGGAGACCCTGGAGAAGATCGACACGCTGGTCATCGACAAGACCGGAACGTTGACCGAAGGCCGGCCGCGGCTGGTCTCCGTGCTTGCATTAGACGGTCATGACGACATGGAGTTGCTTGCGTGTGCGGCCAGCCTGGAACGAGCCAGCGAACATCCACTGGCGCGAGCCATCATCGAGGGTGCGGAGGAGCGTGGAGTACAGCTGAGAGCCGTCACGGATTTCAAATCTCTGACCGGAATGGGCGTGAAGGGCGACGTGGATGGCCGGAGTGTAGCAGTTGGGAATGCCCGGCTGTTCCAGGAGCTAGCCCTCGAAGTGCCGCGTGAAAAGGCTGAAGGGCAAGCGCTCGTGTTTGTGGCAATTCACGGCCGCCCGGCGGGAGTTCTCGGCGTCGCCGATCCGATCAAGGCTTCCACCCCAGGCGCGATCGAGCTTCTTCATGCTGCCGGACTCCGGATCGTCATGCTCAGCGGCGATAGTAAGGTGACGGCCGAGGCCGTCGCGCGCAAACTCAGGATCGACGAAGTTCGCGCCGAGCTTATGCCGCAGGAAAAGAGCGACGTCGTGAAGGCTTTGCAGGCCCAGGGGCACCGCATCGCGATGGCGGGGGATGGCGTAAACGATGCGCCGGCACTCGCCCAAGCTGATGTTGGAATCGCCATGGGCACTGGAACAGATGTCGCCATGGAGAGTGCCGGGGTGACGCTGGTGAAGGGTGATCTGCGCGCGATCGTCCGAGCACTGAAATTGAGCCGGGCCACGATGCGCAACATACGGCAGAATCTCTTTTTCGCGTTTATCTACAATGCCGTTGGCGTGCCGATTGCCGCGGGACTATTGTATCCGTTCTTCGGGTTGCTACTGAGTCCGATGATTGCCAGCGCGGCAATGACGTTCAGCTCCGTTTCAGTGATCGCCAATGCCCTGCGCCTCCGCCGGACGGAACTCTAGTATCAGTGCGTTCACTCCGCTACGATACATCGCCAACCATCGCGTTCGTTGATCTCGATCGCTGTTGGTAGCATCATTCCCTCTGAAAATCCTGACAAGATCAATACTCCGCGGCCCACACGCCGTAGCTCGGGAAGCAGCGCGGTGACCACTGGCGCGCTGATGTTGGCCACCACAACATCGAACGCAGCATCGCAGACCGCATTTGCGGTTCCTGCGAACACGCCATCGCCGACACGCTCCCGCGCAACTCGGACGGCATCCAGATCGACGTCGCAGCCGATCACCAAACGCGCGCCGAGCAAATCAGCGGCGACGGCTAGGATGCCCGATCCGGTACCCACGTCCAGGACCGAGAAACCCTTGCGCACATAGCGCTCCATGGCCTCTAGACACATCTGCGTGCACTGGTGCCAGCCCGTACCGCACGCCGATCCTGGGTTGATTTCAAGGCGCATCCGGCCGGGCGGAGCCGGATCGCCATTCCAGGGAGGCACCAGCCAGAAGCGTTCTCCGATGGCTATTGGCGGAAACGAATCGCGAGTTCGCTGGGCCCAGTCTTGTTCGTCTTCAGCAAGGATTTCGCCGTCGTATCGAATGACGAGATCCTGAATGTCGACGCTGTCGTCGAACCAGGCTCGCAGGCCGGAGCCCAACTCCAGCACCCCCAACGTGCCTCGCTCATACAACTCTGCGATCACCACGTCCTGCTGGCTCGCGCCGCACTCCAGGTACAAAGAAATCATCCGCCCTGGACGCGCTTGGCCTTGCCCTCCCAGAAACGCTCGCGGATCAGCATTTTCTTGATCTTCCCAGTACCGGTCTTAGGCAGCGGCTCATCACTGAACTCGATCAAGCGAGGCAGCTTGTAGCGGCTCAGGCGTTCCGTAAGAAACCCGGCCAACTCGTCGCAAGTCACTTGGCTACCCGGCTTCCGCACCACGACCGCAACCGGAATCTCGCCCCACTTGTCATCGGGCGCGGCCACCACCGCACATTCGTAGACCTCGGGATGCGCGAAGATCGCCTTCTCCACTTCCAGCGAGGAGATGTTCTCGCCGCCGCTGATGATGATCTCTTTCTTCCGATCAACGATATGAATATAGCCTTCGTCGTCCCACACGGCCATATCCCCGGTGTGGAACCAGGGACCGCTCATTACGGCGCTGGTCGCCTCCGGCTCACGATAGTAGCCCTCCATGATGTGATCTCCGGCGGCGACCACCTCACCGATAGTTTGCATATCCCGAGGTACGTCGTTCATCTCTGGATCCACCACGCGCAGCATGACGTTCGGAATCGGCCAGCCCGCCATGGACTGGCGCTGGTAGCGCTGCTCATCGGTAAGCGGTAAAGCCGTACTCTTCTTGCGCGCAGACGTCAGAACCGGAGCCGTTTCGGTTAAACCATATCCACTAACACATTCGGAATGCGGGAACGCGCTTTCGACACGGCGCACGAGTTCAGGCGACCCCGCGGCTCCGCCGATCATCACGTTCCGCATGCTCGACAGATCGTATTGGCCGATGTCGGGCGCGTTGATCAAAGCGTTCGCCATAGTCGGCACCAGGCTCATGTCGGTAGCTTTGTGCTGCTGGATCAGCTTAAAAACGAGGGTTGGCTCAAAGCGCCGCACCATCACCTGAGTAACGCCAAGCATGGTGGAGGCTTGCGGCCGGCCCCACCCGTTCGCGTGAAACATGGGGATGGTGTGCAGATCAACCATGGTGTCCACTTCACGAAACAGTCCGCCGACTGAAAGCGCGTGCAGATACAGAGTGCGGTGACTGTGCATGACGCCCTTCGGCGTTCCTGTGCTGCCGCTGGTATAAAACAGCTCGGCAATCGACATCTCGTCGATCTTATAGATGTCCGCCCGCTCCGGACGGCCACGGTCGAGCAGTTCCTCATAGGTGAGGTCGGCTACAGGGGTCTGGTCGTCGATGGTGATGTAATGCTCGATCGAGGGGCAAAGGGGCCGAAGCTTCTCCACCAGCGGCGCGAAATCGTTCTCGAAAATCAGCATGCTCGCGCCCGCGTGATTGAGGATCGCCGTCAATTCCTGCTGTGAAAGGCGCACATTCAAGGGCATTACGATCGCGCCGGCTTGCACGACGCCGTAATAGCCCTCCATCAGGGCGTTGTTGTTGAAGCTGAGGTACGCGACGCGGTCCCCCGGCCGGATCCCCGTTCCCCGCAGCGCCGTAGCGAGCCGCTCCGCCCGCTCCCCAAACTGTCCATAAGTGAAATCTCGGTCTCCGGAGATGACACCGGTCTTTTTGCCGAAAAGATCTACGGCCCGGTGAAGGCAGCGAAGAGGAGTAAGGGGTACAAACATAGGACCGCTCGCTCCAAACTATCACCCCGAGTGGGGGTGGCGCACTAGAACGGCGTCCGGCAGCGCATAGCGTCGAATCGGGAGTAGGCTTGATCCGTAGTGATCCACTCGCATCCGGTTCCGATGGCCAGCGGGGCGAACCAGGCGTCCTGGACTTTCCGTCTTTCCATGGGGTCCCGCACAGAATCGAGAAATTTGTGTGCCAAGCGTCGCTTACCGACTCAATCCACGAGTGAAGCAACAAGCACCGCGAACCCAGGCAACAGCTCACTCGTAATTTCCTGCTCGGAGTCTACGAGCCTGCTGGATTCACGGCGATGGATCTGAACTGTCCGCGACGTAGGATAGATCTGCCACACTTCACTGGTCCCGTTTCGCAGATACCTAAGCACCTTGTCATGGCTCTCGCTCGCGCGCTCGGTTGGAGAGATCACTTCGACTGCTACATCCGGCGCGCCTGGAGCGGGGATTTAATCGGGATCGAGACGGCGCGCCTTTTCGCCCAGCATGACGCAAACGTCTGGACGGAGCCGGTCGTTGTCCGTCAAAGCGAACTCGAGATCGGGACAGGCCAGGTCTCCGGCGTTCTGAGTTTCGAGATGCTGGCAAAGGGCAAGCAGAATCCGGGTCACGATTCTCTGGTGGCGTAGCGTCGCACCTGACGTGGCAATCAATTCTCCATTCAGCAGTTCCCATTGCCGGCCCTGGTCATAGGGCAGTGCGTCGAATTGCGCCCCGGTCATCGCGGCTGTTGTCGCCATATAGAGCTCTTATCCATTATGCGCCACCCGATATACTGAAACTAAATGTCGAGGTGGGCCCTGATCTGGGCGTTTGCGGCAATCTCTTTCGCCTTCGGGGCCGACCCTATCCCGCGCAGCGAGTACCATGTCAGGCGCGCCGAACTGCGCAAGAAGTTGGACGGTGTCATGGTCCTGTTCGGCTACACCGAGGGGCCCGACGAGGTCTATCGTCCAGGTCAGATCTCGAACTTTTATTACCTGACTGGCTGGAACGAACCGGGCGCCATCGCACTGATTACGCCCGCCGAAGAGATTCTGTTTCTGCCGCATCGGAACTCACGCCGCGAGATCTATAACGGCAAGCGCATCGCGCCTGAAGACGCGAATGCCGCCGCCTCCACGGGTTTTGATGTCGTACTGGCCCCTGAGAAGTTCGAGTCCTCGCTGCGGCGTGCGCTCGATTCGTACACCGCGTTTTTCGCGATCGCCGACCCGGCGAATCTGGAGAGGCTCAAGTCCCTGGCTCCCTTCCGTGAGATTGCGAACGGGTCGCAGACCATTGCCGTTCTGCGGGTGAAGAAGTCGCCCGCGGAGATCGCAGCCATACGGCATGCAACAGACGTATCCATGGAGGCCCATCGCGCGGCCTGGAAACGAGTCTCTTCGGGGACCTACGAATATCAAGCCGCCGCGACCTTCACGGCCGCAATTCTCGATGCAGGGTGCGAGGGGCATTCTTACGAGCCTATCTTCGGGTCTGGACCCAACTCGACGACGCTGCACTATAGCGTGAATTCGCGCCGCATGGACGCGGGCGAAGTGATGGTGATTGATGCTGCCGCCAAGTGCGGATCCTACACCAGCGACATCACGCGCACATTGCCGGTCAACGGCAAGTTCACCTCGCGTCAACGCGAGCTGTATCAGATTGTACTGGGCGCCCAGCAAGCCGTCATCGATGCGATCAAGCCCGGGCTCCCCATGTCCGATCTCACCAGGATCGCGCGCGAATACATTGACAAACAAGGAAAAGACAAAGAAGGCAAGCCGCTTAGCAAGTACCTGCCGCATGGCGTCAGCCACAACGTGGGACTGGACGTGCACGACCCTGGCATCGTGAACGCGAAGCTGGAGCCCGGCATGGTAATCACCGTGGAGCCGGGCCTCTATCTGCCGGAAGAGAACATCGGAATTCGTATCGAAGACGTCGTGCTCGTTACGGACAAAGGCGCGACAGTACTGAGCGCCGCTCTGCCACGGAGCCCCGAGGACGTTGAAAAAGCTCTGGCCAAGTAAGCATTTTGCGGGCTATCTCGCGGTCATCTTCGCCGCAGGTTCGATTGCTCTGCTTGCCGGTTGGACCAGTTTCGCCGAGCGGATCGACAACGATGCTTACGATTTCCTATTTGGCCTGTATCCACCTGCTGCATGGAATCCTGAGTCGGCTGTAGTCGCCGTCAACGAACAGACTCTCCGGGAATTGGGCGGGATGGGGCAAATTCGGGCAATTCTTGCCGACGCTCTGGATCGGATTGCGATCGCGCGGCCTGCAGCAGTGGCCGTGGATGTCATTCTCGCCGACCCCGGCGATCCTGTGCAGAACGCGAAACTCGAAGCAGCGATGCGCAAGACGCGCAATCTCATTTTGTCCTGCGAGCGCGATCCTAGCGGTTGGGAAGATCCGCTTCCACAGTTTCGGCGCTATGCAGCGGCAGTCGGGCATATCCATGCAGACGAAGATGCGCTGGATAATGTCAGCCGCAAGATTCAGCTTGAAATGGTGACTCGCGCCGATCGCCGGTGGGCTCTGTCGCTGCTCGCCTTCCAGTTCTCGCACGGTGGAGCGCCGATCCTGGAATCGCCGGACGATATCGAAATGGCGGGAATCCGAATTCCGGCGGCGCGGCAGGGCGGCGATCGTCCAATGCTGATTCGTTTCCCGCAGTCTGCCCCGGTAATTTCCGTGGCCGACCTGAGGCGCGATCCCAGTCTCGCCGCGTCCCTGAGCGGAAAGACGGTCTTCCTCGGAATCACCGCCCTAACCGCCGCGCGCGACCGGTTGAAGACACCACTGCGCCAATCCATCCCCGGGGTGGAGATCCATCGCGATGCCTTCGAGACCATGGCGCAAAACACGTTTCTGACGCCGGCGTCTGACCGGTTAGTACTCGGCGTATGCCTGTCGCTCGCGTTAGCGGCGGGCGCGATTTTCTGCTTCGGCGATGGCTGGTCGTCTTACGTCATGGCGGCATTGCTGCTTCTCGCCAGCCACATCATACCGGCTCTGTTGTTCCGCAACGGAGTGGTATTCCCCTATTTCACGTGCATCGGTGCGGCATGGCTGTCCGTCGCCGGCGCGGCGACCTATCGTTACTTCACAGTGCGCGGCCAGCTTCTGGATGCCGAATCCGATAAGGCCCGCTATCGCCAGGCGATTCATTTCGTAACGCACGAAATGCGAACGCCGCTCACCGCCATCCAGGGCTCCAGTGAGCTGTTAAGCCGCTATGCGCTGACAGACGAAAAGCGTAAGCAGATGTCGCAGATGATCAATTCGGAATCCAAGCGCCTGGCCAAAATGATCCAGACATTCCTGGATGTCGAGCGCCTTTCGGAGGGTCAAGTAGAACTGAAGCGTGAACAGTTCCTCGCGAAGGACATCGTTGCGACGTGCCTGGATCGCGCGCGTTCCCTCGCCGAGCGGAAGCAGATCCGGATGTACTCCGGCGAGCTTACAAATGTTGCTTTGATCGGAGATCGCGAGCTGATGGAATACGCGGTCTATAACTTGCTGACGAATGCGGTGAAGTACTCGGCGGCTGAAACCGAAGTGTGGGTCTTTGCCGAGCGTGCCGGAGCCCAGGTGCGCATCTCCGTGCGGGATCAGGGGATCGGGATAGACTCCAAGGACTTGCGTAATATCTTCCAAAAATTCTACCGGACGAAGAAGGCCGAGGCCTCCGGTGAAGCCGGCACCGGGATAGGTTTGTCGATTGTCGAACAGATTGTCAAAGAACATGGCGGCCGCATGGACGTGACCAGCCAACCGGGCCGGGGCTCAACATTCACAATGGTTCTGCCCTGCCATGCCGAGTCCTCTTTGGACGCCGCAAGCGCGGCCAAGGGTGTAGCGAGGATTGATCTTGACCAGACTGCTCGTAGTTGAAGACGACAACTCGGTTCGTACCACTATCACGACTTTCCTTGAACTGGAGGGATACGCCGTCGAAGCGGTATCCTCCACTCGGGAAGCCATCGAGAAACTCAACCATGACGAGTTTCCGATTGTGATCTCCGATATCTACTTGGACGAGCGCACCGGTATTGACGTCTTGCGAACCGCGCGCGAACAGAATCCGAAGTGTGCGGTAATCCTGATGACAGCCCGCGGCAGTATGGAAACCGTAATGGCCGCAACCCGGCATGGAGCATTCGACTACATCGCCAAGCCGTTTGAATTCGACGATATGCTGGCCACAATCCGGAGGGCTGAAGCCGCCTTGAACGGTGTTGAGGAGGATTACGAGAAGGATATCGACGATCTGCCCGAGAGCGACATGATCGCCAGTTCGGGGAAGATGGTTGAGATCTACAAGGTGATCTCGAAGGTTGCTCCGACCGATGCCACCGTACTGATCGAGGGCGAAACCGGTACCGGTAAAGAACTTATCGCGCGCATGATCCATCGCAACAGCGCTAGCGGCCAACCAGGCATTTGTGCCGGTGGACTGTGGTTCCATCGCTCCGTCTCTGCTGGAAACCGAACTGTTCGGCGCGATGAAAGGCGCCTACACCGGAGCCGATCGCGATCGTATCGGGCTGTTTGAGGCCGCCAACCACGGCACCGTTTTCCTGGACGAGATCGGCGATATCGAATTGGGTTTTCAGTTGAAGCTGCTGCGCTTCCTGCAGCAGCGAGAGATCCGTCCAGTGGGTTCATCCCGGGAAAAGCCGGTCGATGTGCAGGGTGGTCGCGGCTACCAACCGGGACATGCAGAAGCTGGTGGACGAGGGAAAGTTCCGTGAGGACCTCTGGTTCCGGTTGAACGTCGTTCCTATTCGAGTACCGCCGCTGTGTGAACGCCGCGGCGATATCCCGTTGCTGGCGCATTTCTTCGTCAAGAAATACAACGACCGTTACCGGCAGAACGCACGCCTGGCCGAATCAGGCCTGAAGGCCATGGAAGTATACAGTTGGCCTGGGAACGTGCGGCAGTTGCAGCACATGATGGAGCGCCTTGTCATCCTCGCCCCAGGTGGCAGGATCGACCACTCGGCAGTGAGCGAAGCCATCGAACAAATGGAACCGAGAGAGACTTCCAGCGAGACTCTCGCCGACACGGAAGCCGAGCAGATCCGGCGCGTGCTCTCCGCCACCGGCGGGAACAAGAGCCGCGCTGCAAAGATTTTGGGTATTGAGCGAAAGACCCTGTACCGCAAGCTGGAGCGCATGGGTCCACTGACTTAGCGTCGGATCACTTGGGGCAGGGCACTACCGGGCCGGTGCAGATTTGGATCCGGGTGGGCGCGCACCGAAGCGAATGTCCATCGCCGCGTTTTTTCCAAACTCGACCTCACTACCTCGCGAAATGATGTTGGTGTACACCGACGCGGCCAGTCCGTAAAAGCCAAAAACAGTCCCCACCGTGTGCGAGGATTGAGCTGCGATCGCGCCCAGCAAACCGAAGCCAGATAGCCCGCCTATTGTCCTTCCCCCGGCGTTACCCTCTGCGTGTCCCACGCGGCCGGCACGATCCGCATCATTGTCCGCTGCTCTGCTGGCGATCAATAGGGCGAGAGCCGGAGCGAGCAGGCGGGTCTTCGGTTCGGACGCCTTGATGCCTCCCTCCTCGTCCACTTTGATCTTGCCTTTGCCGCCCGGCTCGGCGGACTGCAGCGAAGCTTGGGTTCTGCTCACTAGCGGCCCAGAATCTTGAGCCGGCCGGGTTACACCCAATGGTAGCTCGATCTTTTGAAAACTGAATCGCAGCTGTCCGCCCCGGTGGAACCAGCGTGCGCGATGCGCTACCGTGACAGCACCGGTCAGATGAGTGCCCTCGGGGAGAATGAGTTTGTTATTGGATGAGAACATGGGCTGTGACAGGACGGCCTGTACTTCGTCGCCTTGTTTCGCCGTGCTGGAGTCGAGGGCCGTGGTTAGCCGCACATGCGCCACGCTGTCAGCCGGCGGCTGCGTACCGAGAAGATGAAGAGCATCGTTGTTCACCGTACCTATTCCGAAGTCCAGCGGCTGCGCTAGTTCAGCGTCAAAGCGGGTTCGATTCCTCACCCACTGCGGATGATAGGGCAACTTCGTTACCAGGAATTCACCCAATCGCTGCATCTTGTCCGGGCCTCGCACCATGTCGGCGATGCCTGCGACCCGCTGCTTGGCCGCATCCACTTGAGCTTGTGCCTGACGCTTTCCTGTTCCCAGGACACCAGTATTGCCCGCCGGACGGGCGCTGCCGGGCTTGGGAGGGTGCAGTGGAACAATGGTGTTCAGGCCAACCGACTCGAGAGTGTGCAGGGGCATGCGCCGGCCATCGGGTAACACGAGCGTGGTGAATTCGACTTCGGCGTTATGGAGGGGAGTGAAATCTCCATCCAGAATCGCCTGGGTTCGTTTCATTTTCGCTACCCGCTGTAGACGGCTCACGTGACCGATCACGTCAGAACCGGCCGGAGCAACCTGCCGATCGAAGGCGAAGAGCGGCTCCAGTAGTCTGGCCTTCACCGGTTCTCCAAGGCGTTTGGGAAGCCGCTTCGTCAAGTACACGCGCAGCGGGACTCCAGGTTCGACTTTGAGCGGAACGGGTTGTGAACTGGAAGCCGTGCCAGTCTGCCCAAGTGCCATCACCAGCGAAAACAAAGGCGGAAGAGCAACCGTGGACTGCATATTGGATTGTAAGAGGCCGTACTAAGTATACGCTGCCACTTCCGGAACTAACTGATCCGCCTTCGTGAAGGCTTCTCTCCGCATTAGATAAGTCCCGAAAATGCAGGTCATACCTGCGGAACCCAATATCATGGCCAGGACGACGAACTGGTAGATCGATGCGTAGAGCGCAGGCGAACCCGACAGAATCATGCCCGCCATGACCCCTGGAATCCAGACGATCCCTAACGATCGCAGGTTATCCACCGGCGGGATCATGCTGGCTCGCAGCGCGCCTTGCGCATAGGGCGCCACGGTTACCGAGGGCGCAGCTCCTAACGATAGCGCCGCCTCGATTTCGCCGACGTGGGATTGCAACTCCGCCCGGAAACGGTCCAGCGCGAGAGCATTCGCGTTCATGGCATTGGCGATCAGCATACTGCCTATGGGGACCAGCGACGCAGTGGAGCGCTCAATCACGCCGGCTACGGTCATGACGAGAATGGTGGTTCCCGCGCCGAATCCGATCGCATAAAGTGAGATCCGCAACGCGTTTGGAAACCCTTTAGCGCGGGCGGACGAGGTCTTTGCGGCCGCCAAGATCATGACCAGCAGTAACAGGGGCCCGGTCCACCATGGAGCCCGCAGGAGCACCGCCAGGATGAGGCCGACCACAATGATTTGCGAGATGCCCCTGGAGAGCGATATCGAGGCATCTTTTACCAAGTCGATGCCCCGCGTCCGCGCAAATAGCGTAACTGCCAGCGCAAGTGCCGCTGCAATGCCCGCCTGAGCGAGCCCTAGCAGAAGCCGGTCGTGAATGAGTTTAGGGAGCACTGATCACCTCGCACGCCGCGCCGATAGCCGCTACCGATCCACGATTAATTACGAGTACGCGGCCGGCGATGCGGCGTGCCTGTGCGCGATTGTGGGTCACGAAAAGACAGGTGAGGTGTCGTTCGCGAACGATGGCTGCGATCAATTCCTCCACTTGCCGGGCCAGCCCTTCGTCCAGCGCGGAAGTCGGTTCGTCCATCAGCAGGGCCGCCGGACGATTCGCCAATGTTCGCGCTATGGAAACGCGCTGAGCCTCTCCCCCGGACAGCTTATCGACGGTCCTGACGCCAAAACCCGCGAGTTCCACCTGAGAGAGCATATTCTCCACCGCAACGTCGTCGAGCACTTCACCCGCTTGCCGTGGACCAAACCGGATATTTTCAGCGACGGTGCCGGGGAACAGATAAGGGCGCTGCATCACCATTCCAACCCGCCTTCGTAACTCGCGCGGGGTTAGAGTTCGGTAATCGAGCCCGTCGAGAAGCACGGTCCCGCTGGTTGGCTCATCCAAGCGATTCAACAATCTGAGCAGGGACGATTTACCCGATCCGCTGGGTCCAACGACGGCGAGCAGTTCTCCTCGCGGTACTTCAAAGCTTATGTTATTGACGATGCTGAGCCCATTCACGTTCCGCGTGAGGCGATCCACCCGAATTGCAATGGGCGACGGAGCCGAGGTCAAATCCGCCCGAACTTCGCCACCGCTTCGCCGATCGATTTGAACTTCTCGATGAATGGCAGCATTCTGTGCTCCGTATCGTCCAGCTCCTGAGCTTTCTTCAGCACGGCCGCAGCTCGCGCTTTCGGGATTACGGCGACGCCGTCCTCATCCGCCGCGATAATGTCGCCCGCATTCACGCGCACTCCGGCGCACATCACCGGTACGTTCACTCCTGCGAAGCGGTAATGATTCACGGACGTCGACGGGACCACGCCCCGGCTGAACACCGGGAACTGAAGCCGCCGGATCTGTGGCGTATCGCGCACGCCGGCGTCAATCACCGCGCCCGCCAGGCCCCGATATCTCATCGCTGTCGCCATCAGTCCGCCGATACCGGCTACATCCAGACCGTCTTCCAGAACCATCACGTACACGGAACCAACGGGTGCGCTGTCGATGGCGTCCAGCATGCCTTTCGACGCTCCGCTGCCCTCCTTGTGTTCCTCTTTCTTCAGCAGCACGGTAACGGCGGGTCCGGCGAATTTCGCCGGAGACAAAGGCCGCATCTCGTGGCTCATGTGCGCGCGTTCACCGTTATAAAGCTGCTCGTGCGCATCGGCTACCGACGCCACTTCCACCATCCGAAAACCGTCTATCAGCGGATCACCCGAGGGCTGGGCCCACAGCCAGAACGCCGTTCCGCAGAAAACCAGTCCGGCGATCGCAACATATCGTTTCATTTGGTGTCTCCCCAGCCGCGATCAGTCACTTCTTGGGATTGTCCCATGGCGTCGATTTGGTTCACAACGCCCGCACGGTCCCGATGGCGAATGGATCTTACGAAGGGAGGTCAAGGAGTAACCCGTGCTTGGATCCGCACTCACGAGGAAGGATGTGTACAAACCTTGCTGTGGCGGGCGGGAGAAGGCTGGTGCCGGCGGCAGGAGTTGAACCTGCGACCTACGGATTATGAGACCGTCGCTCTAACCACCTGAGCTACACCGGCACGTCCACCTACCAGCGTATCCAGGCCTCCGCGATAGTGTCAACCAAAGCCTGAATTTCGCCCCGTTCGCAAACAAGACGACTCAAGGCGGCATCCATTCCATTAAGACTGCCCCAAGAGGAGTATCGATTTTGATCAAGTGGTTTGCAATCCCGATGTGGTTGTGTGCGTTATCCGCCGCGCCGCTGCCGGCGATACTGTCGAAGACCGGAGCCGTCCAGTCCGAGAACATCGTCCTGAAAGCTCTCAGCCCGCAGAATCAATACAGTCTGCTGTATTCGGTAAGCCCTCTGCGTGCTTTTGGCGGACAAGGCCGGGTGACCCTCGAGCTTCGTCAGGGAGATGGGCTGCTGGCATCGAAAACACTTCATTCCGGCGATCCGGATTATTACACTCAGTTTCGGGTGGCGCGAGCGGGCGACGCCAGCGTGACCGTACGGAACTCTGGCGTTAGCGGAACATACCACCTCAATGTGAACCGCTGGCCTGCATCCGGGCTCGTCAAGAGCGGGCCAAATCACCGGTGGCAGGAGGCAGTCGCCATTCCGTTGGGGAAGACGGTCTTCGCGTCCGGCGATGATGCGGAATACATCCCCCTTCCGGGAACGCCGCGGCGAACGGTCGCTGAAGACGCGGCAGGCCTGGACTGGTACAAGTTTGAATTCTCCTCCGATACGCCGAAGCTGGTGTTCTTCCAGTTGGACCTGATGGAGCGGGATCAGGTGCCGGTGGATGTCGCCGTGTATCGTCTGGTGGAGGGTAAGCCCAAAGAATTCTACGAGGGCGAAGATCCTGTCACCCTGCCGCACGAAGTACAGGCGCTACCCGGGAACAAGTTCACACCCCGCATTCTGAAAGACAAGGGTACATACTACATTTCGGTCCGCGCCAGCCATCCGGAATATAAGCTGCGCACGCGAGTTTACGATCCGCCGCCCTATTCGGATCCTCACGTCGCGGTGCGTACCGCTGTCGATTACATTCTGGCGGCTGGTGATTCATGGCACGCCAACACGCCTCGCCGCGGCGGGGTTCTTGATCGTGTGTCAAGCGTCCATCAGGAGACTTCGTTGTGCGTCGGCTGTCACACCACCCATTTCCCACTTCGCGCCCAGCTTTACGCCACGCGAAACGGATACCCCGTGGTCCAGCGGCAGCAACTCCAGTTCTTGACGGAGCGGTTCTACAACAACCCGCGCCCATTCTACGGATTCGAAGAACAGGGAGCGGTCTGGGCCCGGATGATTTCTGCCCCAGCCAACGTGCTGGGACGGATGTCGCATCTCATCGATATTTTCGAAGGGCAAATCACGCCGGACCGCCGGAATTCCTATCATCAGGGAATCGCGGAGTACCTGAAGCTGTATTACGCCGATCGCGATAAGTTGCCGCCGGATGAGACGAATGGCAATACCCCGCTGGTGAGCGCCCACGAAGTGGCCTGGTACGCCTGGACGGCGACGAAGGATCCGCGGATGGGCGAATTCATCTCGAAGGGCGAGGTCAAGAACATGATCGACCTCGGGTATCAGACGCTGGCGCTCGCGGATATCGACCGTGAGCGGTACCGTGACCAGATTGAGAAAAATGCGCAGCGCATTCTGTCCCTGCAGCGGCCGGATGGACAGTGGTCGGCGCGCTTTGAGGCGAATCAACCCGAAGTCGAATTCGAGACGGGGCACGCCTTGTGGGCCCTGCAGGCGGCCGGCCTCCCGGCGGACAATCCGCAAGTCGCAAAGGCCATCGCGTACCTGTTAGGGCGGCAGCAACAATTTGGCGGATGGATGGACCCGCTGCAATCTTTTGAAAACTTCCGCACTCCATTCCGGGAGACGCAAATGGCGGTTCTCGCGCTCAGTGCGTATTACCCGTTGAAGGGCCGCGCAAAGGGCTGGAATTCTCCGCCCCTCTCACGGCTATCGGATGACCCCGTTGAAGAACTGGAGCAACTCGATCAGGTGTGGGACGCCCCTTCACCGGCTGTGCTGAAGCAGATTGAGGCGGAAGCTCAATCGAACGATGTTCTGCTGCGGCAAGCCGCAACGGAGGCGTTGGGCCGGCTCGGCGCCCGTGAGGCTGTTTACGGAAATTTGCTGGGCGATCCCAGTAAGTTGGTCCAGCGGACCGCTGCCTGGGCCATGCGGCAGAGCTATAGCAGACACACCGAGACTCCATCCAGCGACCTCGTTTCAGCGCTGGGCTCGGAGGACGATCGAACCCGGTGGGGCGCTACTCGAGTGTTCGCTGCTCATTTCTCGGCACTCGCAAAACGCCCGGAGATGGCGGCAGCTCTCGCCAGGTTGATCAACGATCACGACGCGACCGTACGCATGACTGCGACGAAGGGTTTATGGCAGTTCTGGTTCTGGACTCCCAGGACTGATGTCAAAGATCAGATTGAGGACACGATCGTAGCAGCGCTGGCCAAACCGCAGCCCGAGTGGGTGGAGCGCAATCTTAACTTTGCGGTCTATAACCTGGCCGACGAGAATATACGGTATCTGTACAACAATTGGGTGCCGCTGCTGAGCCGTCCCGCGGATCGCGAGCGTGCCGTACGTGGCAGACTGGCGGTTGAGTCGCGCTTGGCAACCAAGTTCGCAGCTGTGCTGGAGTCTGGATCGGACCTGCAGAAGAAAGCGCTGCTGCAGTCGCTCACCGAATTCCCGCTCCGCCGAGGCGATATCTACGATCTGGATGCCGACCTCGGCAAGTCGGCGCCGCCCGTATATAACCGAATCGGCAACGACATCGAGCAGATCGCCTTTTTCGGCGAAAGTGGCGACCGGATTGCGCGAGCTGTTTTGCCGCTGCTGGATTCAAGGGATCCCGAGATGCGGCATCTGGCCACGGAGGCTTCACTGCTGTTCCGCGATGTTCGGTTTGCCGACGTGAACCGCGTGGCCGGCCCGTTCGGCCCGGACGTGAAACTGGTCAAAGCCAAGCTGGAGAATATGCCAGAAGCGGCCGACGTGGTCCGCGTTCTAAAGCCCGCTCCGCCGATGGCTGCTGCAGCGAAAACGAGTTCAACGCGCGCCTCCACGGCAAAGCTGGACGAAGCTTTCTTCCGCGGATATGTTCAGCCCATCCTGGAAAAGCGCGGGAAGGACGGTTATGCGTGCGTGAACTGTCATGCTACGCACACGCTTTTCGATGGTAGTTGGAGCACAGTCAAGAACGTGGTGGACACCCGGAATCCTGAGGACAGCTTGATCCTCCGCAAGCCGACGTCCAGTTCCGAGACGGAGGGCATCGCCGGTTCCAAGACGCTGGCCCACGGCGGGGGTATCCGGTTCACCAAGGACTCGCCGGAGTACGCGACCATCCTTCAGTGGATTCAGGGAGCGAAGGAGTAGTATGCTGGCCTCACGAATTTCGCGCCCAAGCCCGGAGTGCAGTGACCGAACAGGACGCGATCCAATCGTTTCTTGCCGAGCCTTCCGAGGAGACGTTCTCCGCTCTCTTTCGTTTCATTGCGCCACGCATCATCGGCTATTTCCGCGTTCGCGGCTGCGATGTGAGTTTGGCCGAGGATCTCACGCAGGAAGTGATGCTCGCGGTGTACCGGCAAAGCAAGACATTGCGCGAAAAAGAATTCTTCCTGCCGTGGCTTTTCAAGATTGCGAGAAACGCTTTGTTGCAGCATGTGCGAAGAGAAGGTCGCCAGATTCCAACTACGGAATTGGATATCCGCCGCCACGATCCCGGCGTACCGGCCGATGACCTGGTGGTCCGATCCCGGTTTGCCGAGTGGATGGAGTGGCTGCAACCGGACGAGCGGGAGGTGCTGATGCTGCGCTACGTCGAAGGTCTCGAGTATCACGAAATAGCCTCGGCGTTGGGGATTCCGCTCGGAACTGTCCAGTGGCGGATCTTCAACTGTAAGAAGAAGCTTGCGGCGCGTTTCGGGAAAGGCTGAATTATGCAACATGGAATTTCCGAACAGCAGTGGCTGGCCTACGTCGACGAGACAGGTGATAACGCAGAGCGCACGCGAATCGATGCACACACCCGGGGCTGCCCTGAGTGTGGTCGTTTGGCGCTTGATCTGAAGGCCTGGCGCGGCTTGCTCACTCAAGAGGCGGCACGATCGCGCGTGGCGGTCCAACTCGACGGCACGGATCTCGACTCCCTACTAGCCGGCTGTATGGATCGCATGCGCGGCGGTTCCCGGTGGACCCTTGCGGAAGCGATGATGCTCATGCTGTCCCTGCTGGAGCCGCTCTGCGGGCTGGGCGTCGCACGCGTCACCCGGGATCTGGCGATGCAGAGATCCGGCGGAAACTGGAAGCTGTTCGTCGCCAGCTTGAGTGAGACTATCGCGTCGGTTTGCGGCTCGGCAGCGGGCCTTTTGGTATCGCGCGCGGGTCAATGCATGCTGGTCCAGGGATAGTGATGAAGTTCTCTCGCATGCTGTGGGCGGTATTTGTGATGGCTGCCATTGGTGGCGCGATCGCGAAGATGCTGCAGATTGCGGATCCTGGCAGCCCGCTCACCCGAATCTGGGCTACGGCCAACAAGCCGCTGAGTGTGCTGGTGTATTCCATCGCACTATACGTCTCCTTGAAGATCGTCTCCGATTTCCGGAGCCCGTCCGCCATGAGAACTGCATGGCTACTAATGTGCGCAAGCTGCGCAGCGGCAGTGGTACGGCACGGCTACGAATGGTTCATCGCCGTGGCTGGATGGACCGAAACAAGAGCCCTCACTTGGGCGAGCCTGCGGCAAATCCCAACTGTGCTTTCGCTGATCTTGCTGACAGCGTCGCTGATTGCGATGTGGTGGTCGTTCAACTCCATCGGTTTGCGGCTTCGATTTCACAAAAGCGATGTGTTCGTGTTGTTCGCGGTTCTCGGTCTGGTGCCCTTCGTCTTTTCGCTGCGGGACGGTATGAACGACTCTCAGTCCGTTTATCCATTCATTCGGGGCCTGCAATCGCTGAGCCCGCTGCTGTTGGCCAGCCCCGCGCTGACGGGCCTGGTGCTGCACCGCCTGAGTCAGGAGATCGGAGCCGGGCATCTTGCGAGGTCTCTTCGCTATCTCGTCGCTTCGCTTCTGATTCGTCTTGTGGCGCTGATGATTGTTGCGTCGCCGATGTTGGCAAGCATACCTGCGGCCGCAGTACTTGGGAACGCGGTGTTCTGGGGATCTCACTGGCTGTTTCTCATCGGAATTACCTATCGCTGGCGAATGACCGAGTCCGCATCAGAACTCGCGGACCGGTATCACCGCAACCCGGAAACCGAAATCGCCGGACTGTCTGTGGTGCTTGCTGAAGGCGGCGCCGACCGATTCAATTGAGTGTCGGCGTGCGGCGTTTTGTTAGCCCGTGTGCTCTGTCTTCCACTGGCATCTTCTCTAGTCGAGTCGCGATCCGTGTTTCTGCGACAATTCAAGTCTGGAGGTAACCATGTCCGAAACACTCACAATTACGCCGATGCCTAGAATCGGCGATCCCGCCCCTGATTTCACTGCGGTCACCACTCAATCGGGAACTATGCGGTTCAGCGAGTGGCAGGGTGATAGTTGGGTGGTGCTGTTCTCGCACCCTGCCGACTTCACACCTGTATGCTCCACCGAGTTGATCGAATTCGCGCGCCGCGCGGGGGACTTCAGCGCCATTGATACCAAGTTGATCGGGCTGAGCGTTGACAGCGTGCATTCCCATCTCGCGTGGCTGCAGAACTTAAAAGAGAAGATGGGGATGGAGATCCCGTACCCGCTGATCGCCGATCTCGATATGAAAGTAGCCCAAGCCTATGGCATGATCCACCCCGGCGTCGGCGCAACCGCGACGGTACGCGCCGTATTCTTCATCGACCCAAAGCGTACTATCCGCGCGATCGTGTACTATCCGATGAATGCCGGTCGTAGCATCGATGAAATCGTTCGTGTAGTGAAGGCCCTCCAGACCGCTGATAAATACTCGTGTGCGCTTCCCGTGAACTGGCAGCCCGGGGACAAAGTCGTTGTCCCTCCGCCGAAGACCACCGCCGAGGTCGCAGAGCGGCTGAGTCACGCCGGTAAAGACTACGAAGTGAGAGATTTCTACCTTTCGCTGCGGGATCAGGCCATCGGGGGAGAGGCCAAGGCCGCCAAGAAGTAATCGCAAACCACTTTACATTGTAGAGTCGTCGCTTTATACTGATTCCGGAGGGCATCGCGTAATGCGATACAACTTTGTGGCTCTATTAGCCTCAGTCGGGCTTTCCGGATGCATGTTTTTGGGTGGCGGCGCATCCATGCCTCCGATTATCGGAGCGGCCCGAGACGGGAAGGTGCAGCAACTGAGGAGTCTGATTGAAGCCGGCGCCGATCCTAACGTGCGTGCCGGTGTAAACGACTGGACTCCTCTGATGCACTCCGTGCACAAGAATCAGCCGGGCAGTGTGCAGGTACTATTGTCGCTGGGAGCGCGACCTAACGATCGCGGCGGTTCCGGTACGACGGCGCTTATTATGGCGGCCGGCTACGGTTACAGCAACATCGTCGCGATGCTTCTAAAAGCGGGCGCGGACCCGCACATTACAGCCAATAATGGCGAAGACGCACTCACCGCCGCAGTGGGTGGCATGTCCGATATCGACCGCTTCACAGTAGGCCGCTGTCAAACCGATACGGTTCGCACGCTGCTGGCTGCGTCGCCTGATCTGAGACTAAACGCGCACTCCGGAGCGCGCCGGATCGCGAAATTCGCAGGCTGCTCCGAGGTTCTGGCGTTGGTGAAACAGTAACTTTCGACCGCTTGCTACACTGGCGGGGTTGAGCCTCAGCAGTCGCCTTCGCACGTCGGAGTGGATCTACCTCGCCTATTTCTCGTACGTGGCCATCACCGCGATCGCATTCGAACTTCCTGCGGAGACGATTCTCAAGGCGTTGCTGGTACTGTTCGGAGCGGCAGGACTCTTCGTCTTCCTGTCCAGCCCCCCCTTGCAGGTCGCGCGGGATTGGGTGCCCGTGGTGTTGATTTTGGGCGCGTATCGAGAGATGGATTGGTTCAGCGGCGTCGACAAGCCCCGGCATCTCGAGCAGCAGTGGCTGGCCTGGGATCACAGATTTTTGTATGATGCCGGATTCCGAAACTGGATCGAAGTGTGGGGTCCAGTGTGGCCGTGGGTACTCGAGTTCTCGTACTTGCTGGTGTACGGCATCGGCGCGTTTTCAGTAGCCGCCTTTTACCTTTCGTTTCGCCGCGACCGCACCGATCGGTTTCTGACCATCTACCTCATCGGAACGCTGGCCGCCTACGCCGTGTTTCCGTATTTTCCCTCGGATCCGCCGCGCGTCGTTTTTCCTGGAGCGGACCTGCCGGGGTATATGACGGCGACTCGTCAATTGAACCTGATGCTGGTCGGCGGCTATGGCATCCACTCGAGCGTTTTCCCGAGCGCCCATGTGTCTTCCGCGTTCTCCGCGGCTTGGGGCCTGATCCGCTTCTTGCCCGAGTACCCGTGGGCCGGATGGACGATGTTGGTTTACGCGGTGGCGGTCTCGATTGCGACGGTGTACGGCCGGTACCACTATGGCGCTGACGCCATGGGCGGCTTGGTGGTGAGTCTCATCGCTCTAGTGGTAGCTGCGCGTCTACGGCCGGATCGCTAGACGCGATTTCACTTCTCGACGTCGCGGTGTGACTCGCGTGCGCGGTATCCCGCGCGGGTCAGTCTTTTGCGAATCTCGGCCGCAATCATCACCGACCGGTGGTGGCCTCCGGTGCATCCGAACGAGATGGTGAGGTAGCTCTTCCCTTCACGGATGTAATGCGGCAGCAGATAGATGAGCAACTGCGAAATCCGCTCGATAAACTCCAGAGTCTGCGGAAAGGAGCGGATGTAGCGCGCCACGCTGGGATGGCGGCCGGTGAGTTTCTTAAACTCGGGGATGTAGTTAGGATTCGGCAGGAAGCGGACATCGAAGACCAGGTCGCTGTCGGTTGGAATACCGTGCTTAAACCCAAAGCTTGAAATATAGATGCTGATGTTGGAGGCGTCGCGCCCGCCCTGGAATTTCTCGCCGATGATCTCCCGCAGTTCATGGACGTTGAACTTGGATGTATTGATAGTGTAGTCGGCAAGGGCGCGGATCTCGCTGAGTGCCTTTCGCTCCGCACGTATACTGTTCAAGATCGTCGTCCCGGTGCCGAGCGGATGGGGACGGCGGGTTTCACTGAACCGGCGGACGATCGCGTCGTCATCCGCTTCCAGGAACAACAACCTGGTCGGGATCTTTCTTTTGATCTTTCGATACAGCAGCGGGAAGCGTTGCAGCGCTTCCCCCTCGCGAATGTCAACTACGATCGCGCAGAAGCGATTGCCGGATCCACCGATGAGTTCGGCGAAAGTGGGAATCAGTTGGATCGGCAGATTGTCGACGGCGTAGTATCCAAGATCTTCAAGCGCTTTGAGAACGGTTCCCTTGCCGGAACCGCTCATGCCCGTGATGATCACCAGCTCGGATTGTTTTTGCGCCGCCTCGGAGAGCGCAGCCTGAGGCTTAGGCTCAGGCTTGGGTCAGGCTTCGGCTTGGCGGACAAGTTAGGATTCGACCAAATCGAAGTTGCCGTCGGCCCGCCGGATCAGCACCGAAACACAATCCTTGTCGGAATCTCGATAAACGAAATAGGGGTGGCCGTCGATCTCCATCAGGGCTTCGTCCAGAGTCATCGGCTTGCGCCTGTCATGATGGTCGACCGGGAATACCTGAATCGAGGCCGGTTCTTCGGCCGGCGGGTTGCCTTTTTCCGCAGCTTGCGTTTCAGCTTCTCCGGCGCCCTCCAGGCTCTTGTCCTTGGCATGCCGCTTGATGTCGCGGAATTTTGTCCTGACCTTCAGGGCCTGCTTTTCGAGCTTCTCGAGAGCCGTCTGAACCGCGGTGAAGAAATCGCCGCCGGACCCGAGCCCAACCAGCGGGTGGTCATAGAAATTGCAATTGATTTCCACGTTCGTCAAGTGGCGTTCGCTGGTGATGACTACGTGCGCTTCGCGTTGACCTTTCCACTCGATCAACTTCGCAATCTTCTCCCATTTTGCGTCCAGCTTTCGCTGGTGATCCGGCGGGAGTTCCGGACGCTTGCCCGTATAACTGATGTTCATGGTTTGCCTCCGCTTGGAGAACAGCTTGGTCGAGGTTAGGTTCGCATCCGGCGCTGATGCGTCGATGGAATCTTCATATCTTCCCGGTACTTGGCGACCGTACGGCGGGTGACCTGGATCCCCTCGGCCTGCAGCCGCTCGGTGATCTGTTCGTCGGTCAATGGATGGCGGGTATCTTCGTCCTCGATCATCTTCTTCACCTTCCGTTTCAGGATGAGCAGCGGCGTGGCGCTGCCCGACGGTCCTTGCACTGCTTCAGAGAAGAAATATCGCAGCTCAAAAACGCCCTGCGGCGTGTGAGCGTATTTGCTGGCCACCGCGCGGCTGACGGTCGAAGGATGGACGCCGATTTCCTCGGCCACCTCTTTGATCATCATGGGCTTCAACTGATCGATGCCGTCTTCCAGGAAATCGGCCTGGCGCCGAACGATGGACTGGCACACCTTGAGGATGGTCTGCTTACGCTGCTCGATATTCTTCATCAGCTGCATCGCCGAGGCATACCGTTCTTTGACGTAGTTGCGGATTTCCTTGCTCGGCTCCTGATCGCGGTCGAGCATCTTGCGGTACTGCGGATTCAGCCGCAGCTGCGGAATTTCCTCATCATTCAACTGGATCAGGTAGTCGTCGCCATCTTTAGAGATGTAGACGTCCGGCTCCACGCATCGCGCGCCCGGACCCGAATAACGAATGCCGGGGCGAGGATCCAGAGTCTTGATGACATTGACGGCGATCTGGATGTGATCCAGCGGCCGTCCCAGCACCTTCGCCAGTTCCCGGTGCTGCCGGTTTTCGACCAGCTTCAGATGATTCGCGACAATCTGCCAGGCCACGCTGCCGCGGGCGTTGCGGCTCTCGAGTTGGATCAGCAGGCACTCATGGAGATCTCTGGCGCCGATGCCGGCCGGATCCAGCGTCTGCACGATACGCAGGGCTTGCTTGACGTCGTCGACATTGTGCTCACCGGCGGCGGCGATCTCTTCGACGGTGGCCGTCAGATACCCGTTTTCATCCACGTTCCCGATGATGCTATCGGCCGCGTCGCGGACGCTCTCCGGCATCACCAGCACGCTCAGTTGGGTGTGGAGATGATCGGCGAGAGTGACTGGCGAGGAAAGAAACGTCTCGAAGGATGGCTTTTCGACATTCTCCGACGCCGGACTCTTGTAGCCCGGATCCAGATACTCATCGAAGTAGGAACCGAAATCGATTTCATCGAAGGGATCGGATTCCGTTTTCGCTTCAGGTGCCGGCGCGTCGGTAGGTTCGCCTTCGGCGACTCCCACCGCACTCGCGGGCACAGATGCAGGGGCCACATCGGGTTCGCTGTCGGCCACCGACATCACCACATCGGGACCGTCCATGGCTTCCCTGAACGACTGGTCGGCGGGTTCGGATACGCGCTCGGCTTCAAGGATCGCCTGGACCTCTTCCGGCGTAATTTCCTCGCCGCCATCGGCCGCCTCTTCGAGGACGGGGTTCTGGGCGATCTCGGACACGATCATGTCCTTCAACTCCAGCCTGTTGAGCTGGAGTACCGTGACCATCTGGACCAGGCCCGGCGTGAGGATCTGCTTCTGCGCGACCCTAAGCTGCAGTCTGGGCGAAAGCGAACTCATCTGGCACCATAATACACCCAAGGAATCCGTTTCAGGAACGAATTTGGCCGGGAAAGTGCAAGGCTCGACCCTGCTTCCGGCTTTTCTCTTAAGGCCCAGGCCATCAAGCGTCTACGTGGGCACTGGCGGCGGCGATCTTCTTGTCCAGATAACATCTCCGGCTTTCGACAATTGCCTTCCGAGCTTCGTCGGGCCCGCCCCAGCCTTGCATCTCAGTGGTGCGCCCCTCCAGTTCCTTGTAGATGGTAAAGAAATGCTCGATTTCGCGGCGCGCGTGCGGATATACCTGATCCAGCGTATGGACTTCGGTGAACCTTGGATCCCTCTTCGGCACCGCAATGATCTTCTGATCGCGTTCCTTCTGGTCCACCATCCGCAACATTCCGATGGGTCGAACCTCCAGCACACAACCGGTGAAACTGGGCCGGGTAACCAGCACTAGAACGTCCATCGGGTCACCATCTTCGGCCAGCGTGCCAGGTACAAAACCGTAGTCGCCGGGATAGTGCATGGGCGAATACAACGCTCGATCAAGCCGGAACAAGCCGAGCTCGCAATCGTATTCATACTTGTTGGCGGAGCCGCTCGGTATTTCGACAATAACCCGAACCAGTTCGGGTATCTCGGGTCCAGGGTCTAAATCGTACAAACTCACGAACCTAGGGTAACAGTCGGGCGAACCTGTGGTCTTCGGCGGATAACATCAACACGCCGCCAACGTACCTTCTCGCCGCTACACAACGCGTGTTTATACCTTAGATGCCTGGCACGCTGCGGAAAACGGCATCCCCTCATTTATGCAGAGACCTGGTTCCTTCAGTTCTTTGGATCCGCGCTCCCAGCAATCGAGTTCTCCTGTGCTGCCGCCACCGCCTTGAATACATGATCGATCCTCCGGTATTCTTGGCACAATCGTTCAATGCAGTGAGGCTATGTATATGGACGTGCTCTCCGAGGTTCTGAGAGTCGTTAGGGTGGAGGGGGCGCTGTTCTTCAATGCGGAGTTCTCCGCCCCCTGGAGTTTCAGTGCACCCCGATCCACGGCCATCGCTCCCTATCTTTCCCCGACGCGGCGCACCTGATCATTTACCACTTCTTAACCGAGGGCCGTGCCTATGCGAGGCTGCTGGAAGGACACAGAGAGGAGTTGACCGCCGGCGATATCGTGATCTTTCCGCACGGAGATGCCCACATCTTGGGGAGGCTCACCCGAAAAGCCCGTGGACTCCCTGAAGATGTTTGCGAAGAATCTAACCGAGGGTCTAAAACTCGTCCGGTTTGGGGGTGGCGGCGAGATCACTAGATTCGTGTGCGGATTCATGGCCTGTAAACCACGGTTGAGCGAGTTGTTTCTCGCTGGCCTGCCGCCCATATTCAAAGTGCATGTCGCTAACGAACCATCGGGACAGTGGCTTGAAAACTCGATCCGATTTTCGGTCGGCGAAGTGCACGGATCGAATCCGGGCAGCGGGCTGGTGCTTGCCAAACTGTCTGAAGTACTGTTCGTTGAGACCTTGCGCCGCTTCATCAGTGCGCTGCCTCGCGACCAGATCGGCTGGCTCGCAGGCGCACGTGACCCGGCCATCGGCCAGGCTCTCGCTCTGATGCACAAGGACCCCGCACATCCGTGGACCGTCTCGAATCTGGCCAGGCGCACCGGCCTGTCACGTACGCGCCTCGCTGAGCGCTTCAGCCATTTTCTCGAAGATTCGCCGATGGCCTACTTGGCACAATGGCGGCTGAAACTGGCGGCGGAGATCCTTCAATCCACCGCGGATAGCGTCGCGGAAGTCGCTGCGGCGGTGGGCTATGGCTCAGAAGCTGCATCCAACCGCGCGTTCAAGCGGGAGTCTGCTTGTCCTCCAGCGCAATTCCGCCGCAATCAGAAGGCGCGTCAGACCCAGCACTCTCAGGAGAGCCGCCCTCGCGGCAGAGCGCAGGAACAAGCGAATCAACCCGCGCCACCGGCTTCACCGCCGTCCGGACTTTCACCCCTCTTTGAGGACCGACAGATACTCCGCCCAAGGACCTACTTCCTGCCTGTAACGTTTGGCCATGACACGGCTCACTTGCAGGATGTGCGCTAAATCATGGGCCGTCCAAGAGGCCAGGAGTTGCCGCACGGTTACCGGACCCAGCGCTGGATGCGTCCCTTTCAGCTCGAGTTGCGCCGGCTGCAAGCTCAGCGCGCGCAGACGCGCCAGATTGTCGCGCCGCAACGCGATGAATTCGTCCAGCAACGTGGAGAGCGATTTCCCATGGCTCTCGCCGAACTGCGCCTCCCGGTCGAAAGGATCGAAGGGCCGGCTCGGACCATGCTCCAGAATAATCCCCAGGCGGACCATCCAATCGGCTCTCTCGCCGTGGATCAAATGACCGATCACAACGTAAGGGCTCCACGTGCCGGGACCCTCGGTGGCCGTTGTCCACGCGTCCGGCAAATCGCGCAGTAGAGTGTCGAACGTAGAGGGAGTGCGCGTCAGCACAGAAAAGCATTCTTCCAGGAAAGGTGCGGTCATAAACCTATCTTAGGTCGCTTCGGTTCCGTGTTAATTCGATTTCTGGAGCGCGGCAGGCAGCCGATCAGATCAGACCTCTCTCCGCGTTCGCCGTAGCACGTCCGGAGGTGCGATCCTGCAATACTGGAAACACCCGCGTAAGTCCCGCTTCTGCACCCAATATCTGGGAGATGAGACCTTTGCAAGAACTATGGCTCGTAACCGTATTGCTCGCGTCATCCCTCGCTGTGCAAGCCGCGGATTTGGCACCGGCTTTACTGTGGGTCAAGACCGCCGGGGGCTCCGGGAATAACTCGGTCGCCGCGGCGGCCGCTGACGCTCGAGGGAACCTGTATATAGTCGGCGCCACCACGTCACTTGATTTTCCTCTTTCGGCGGCAGCTCAGGCCGTGCCGGGCGGGTCCATGCTGGTCCGCATCAACCTCGTCACTGCAAGCGCGACCAGGTTGTTTCCAGCCAGTCTTCCCGCGATCACCTCAGCGGCCGCCGCTCCGGAGAATTCCGGCACGCTGTACGCCGCTGCCAACAGCCAGATCTGGAAGAGCACCGATGCCGGCTCCACATGGACCAAGATTTTCCAGTTCCCGGCGAGCGTCAGTGTGTTTGGCCTTGCCGTGAATCCAATCACTTCGAGCACTGTCTATGCCGCAACATCAACTGTGGGCATATACAAGAGCATGGACGGAGGGCTCACGTGGACGGCGATCAACACCGGTATCCCTCACTCGCCGAATGGCACCATCAGCGTGGGACGAGTGTGGGTCGAGTCGGCATCGCCGAACGTGATCTTCGCGTCCAGCGGCTCCGGGTTGGCGCGCAGCATTGATGACGGCAACACTTGGACCTTGATTGCCGGCGGCGATTCCTTCACCATCCTGGCGTTCGACCCGTTCACATCCGGAACTCTGTATTTCGCGGACGGCAACGCCATCTCCAAAAGCACTGATAATGGCCAAACATTTGTTCAACTATCGCCGCTTCCGAATCCAGCGGCACTGTTCACGCTGGCGCCCGATCCGCACCACGCCGGGGTTCTTTATGCAGGTACCTCGGCCGGCATCTACCAAAGCAGTGACGGGGGAAGCGCCTGGAACCTGAAACTTGCCGGGGTCACAACGGTTCTGGTCGCGGATCCGAACAGCTCGGCCTTTTATGCCAACTCATCCGGCTATGGCATTGTCAAATCCACTGACGGATTCGCCACCACATCCCCGATTGGTCCCAACCAGCCATCGGTGGTGCAGCTCATTGTGTCCGGTCCCAACCTGTTTGAGATTTCATCGCCCACTACGGACGTGTTTGCCGTGAAACTGGATAGCAACGGCAAGGTCGTCTACTCGACGTATTTCGGCGGCAGCGGCAGCGATGCTGCCGCGGCGTTGGCGGTGGGATCCGATGGCAGCCTTTATGTAACCGGAACGACGAACTCGGCCGACTTGCCAGTGACCGCCGGAGCGTATCTATCCAAACTGCCTTCCGCTCCGGGAAGATCGCCAGGTTTTGTTTTAAAACTGAATCCCGATGGCACCCTCAACTGGGCGACCTACTTCACCGAGAGCGGCGTCACATCCATCGCCGTCGATTCCGCGGGCGATCCCTACGTCGGGGGCGCCACTGGCGGCGGCCTGCCGACCACCCCCGGCGCATACCAAACCACTTTTCAGCAGAGCGTGACCTCCAACGGTTTCTTCACCGTCGTAGGTCCCCCCTCGGCGTTCGTGACCAAGTTCAACGCGAAGGGCACCGGTCTGATCTACTCCACCTATGTCCCTACCGACAACCAGAAGAACATCGTGGCGGGCGCGTCCGCTCTCGCGGTGGACGCAGCCGGCAATGCTTGGATCGGCGTGGCAGCCAAACCGGGCCTCGTTCCCGGCGCCAGCGCCAGCGTCGTGGAGTTGAACCCGGCGGGTTCGGCGGTAGTGGCCTCGGCGGTCCAGGTCGGGCTCGGCAGTGTCGCGGCCTTGGCGCTCGACGCCAATTCCAATGTGTACATTGCGGGCTCGTACCGTCCGCAGGCGGTAAGCTTTCCGGCCACGCCGGACGCCTTCCAACCCGCTCCGCAACCGGCCATTCCGGCGCTTTCGTATCAAGCATCATCCGGCGGAGGACTCGATGCTTTCGTGGCAAAGTGGGATCGCAGCCTTACCCATCTGCTTGCCGCCACCCTGCTCGGCGGCGAATTGCCCGATACGGCTACCAGCATCGCTGTCGCTGCTTCCGGCACAGTGATCGTCGGCGGCTACACCGATTCGAAAGCTTTTCCGACGCACGCGCCGTTTCAGGCGTCGTTCTCCTCGCGATCGGGATTCGTCGCCGCGCTCGATTCGAATCTCTCGAATATTCTCTTCTCCACCTACCTGGGCGACGGACGGCCCTTCACTGCGTACGCGGCCGTGCCTGACGGCAGCGGCAATATCCTGGTGGCCGGTTCCACGCTGAGCCCTGGAGGTCCATTTCTCGCTGGAGACAATGGAGCGTCGTTCTCGGTGGGCAATCTCGTGGTCGCGAACAAAATCGCCCTGGCGCCCGCGCCGGCGGTGCGCCTCGATTCCGTGCAAAATTACGCCAGCCACATCGCCGGCCCATTAGCTCCGGGCGAGCCGATTATGGCTTTGGGAGCGGGATTCGGCAATGGTGCGCAGATTGTCGTCGACGGATCGCCGCTCGCCACCGTTTCGGCCAACGCTACGTCCATAGTGGCCGTCCTGCCGGACGCCGCCGTTACGTCGGGAGTTCATACGCTGCAGGTTTCGAATAACGGAGCGCTCTCCAACTCCGTCTATGCGCCTGCCGCGGCCGCGTCACCGGCCATTTACTCGGTCGATGGCAGCGGCGTGGGACAGGGCTACATTCTCAATAGCGACGGCACCTTGAACTCGCCTTCGAATCCCGCGGCCACTGGCTCCGTTATCACGATTTTTGTTGCCGGCGCGGGCCAGTACGCCCTATCCAATGGGTACGCCGTCGCCGCGAAAACGCCGGCCGTCTTCATTGATGGATTGTATTGCAATGGAATTGCGGCGATCATCGGACCGGTTAACGGACTCCCTGGAGATGTCTATCAACTCAGCGTGTTGGTTCCCGATCCAGCGGCACTCGTGAATAACAATCCGGACCTGAAGAATTTCAAGTTCCCGCCGCAGTCGGCTGTTCAACTCGTCATGGGATCGCCGAATGCATTGAATTTCGCCAGCTCCCAGATGATCAGCCAGAACGGGATCTTTATCAACATCAAGCAAGCATAGTGCGGGCACTCTGGGCGGGCAACGCTCGCCCCTTCTTAGAAGTGTGAATTGTGTCGGCCACCGCAATCTTCCGGTTCGCCATAATGATACAGGTGGATTTGCCAGGCGATAGCGTGGTTGGCATCAGTTCGGGTGAACAAGGAGCAACGAATCGATGAGCAAGATCGAGCTTAGGGTGAATGGTCGTTCCCACGCGCTGGATATCGAGCCGGCCACGCCACTGCTCTATGTCCTCCGCAACGACCTAGGTCTGCAAGGTCCCAGGTTTGGGTGCGGACTCGCGCAGTGCGGCGCCTGCAAAGTGATCATCAACGGCACAGCGGTCGCTTCCTGCGTGATGCCGGTGTCCGCAGTGAAAGGTGAAATCACCACACTCGAAGGACTTGCGTCGAATGGCAAATTACACCCGCTACAGCAGGCCTGGATCGATGAGCAGGTCCCGCAGTGTGGATTTTGTCAAAACGGACAAATCATGACAGCGAAGGCACTGCTGGACAAGACTCCCCGTCCGACCGACGCGCAGATTCGCCAGGCGATGAACGACACTCTGTGCCGCTGCATGAGCTATTACCGGGTTCAGACCGCCATCAAACGCGCCGCCAAAGCTATTGCCGGCACGTCGCCGATTTCCGGCAAAGGGGTCTTGGCATGAGTGCCGCTGACAGCATCCCGAAGCACGTCGAAGAAGTCCTCGCGACGCATCGGCAGGGGCTTTCTCAGAAACGCGGGCCTCCTCGCTGGCGAGCTGCGGCGGATGGCTCTCGGAAGCAGATGCTCAGAGCGCCGGCGCGGCTGAAGGACCAGGGCCGTATCCGAATCCTGATTTCCGGCAAATCGATTCGTGGATCGTTATTCACGAGAACAACACGGCCACGTTTTATGTCGGCAAGACGGATCCCGGCCAGGGTACCGGAACGAATTTCCGTCAGTTGATGTCCGACGAATTGGACATCGCGTTCGAGAAGACCACCTGCATTATGGGAAGCACGGACATCACCGTCGACCAGATCGGGTCGGGTGGCTCCACCGCAATGGAGAGGGATTCGTGGCCGATGCGGCGCGTTGCGGCGGAAGCGCGCCGGGTGCTGCTTGAAATGGCATCGGCCCGGCTGGGAGTGCCGGTCGATCAACTGACCGTCCGCGACGCATTGATCACGTCGAAGGCCGACGCCTCGAAGCGTGTTACCTATGGCGAACTGATCGCTGGGAAGAAGTTCAATGTCACGTTGACCGGGAACAACGTCTACACGGTCACCGGTAAAGCGAAAACGAAAGCGGTCCCCGAACTCAAATACACGGGACAATCTCTCCAGCGTGACGACATTCCCGCCAAGGTGGATGGCTCTCTGAAATGGGCCGTCGATGTGAAGCTGCCGGGCATGGTTCACGCGCGTAACGTCAAACCTCCGTTCGCATGCGCGAAGCTCACGGGCATCGATGAGTCGTCGGTAAAGAGCCTGCCGGGCTTCATCAAGGTCGTCAGTAAAGGCAACTACGTCGCCGTTGTATGCGATCGCGAAGAGCAGGCCATCCGCGCCGCCCGCCGACTCAAGACGACCTGGGAGAAGCCGTCGACCGCTCCTTTCCCGGCATCGGAAGATCTTTTCAACTACATGCGCGCGGCAAAGCCCGCTTCTGCGGGCAGACCCGCTGGGACGGGAGATGCTGAAACACGTAACCCGGTAGCGGGACCCGTCGTGTTGGGGAATCCCGATGCGGCATTTTCGGGCGCGGCAAAGACGATCGAAGCGGAGTACGAGATACCCTTCCAGGGACACACCGCATTCGCCGGTGCTCATGCCACCGCGGACCCGTCGAACGGTCAGATGACCGTCTATTCGAATGACATGAAGTCTTATGGCATGCGGAGATGCGTCGCTACGTTTCTCGGCATGCCGCAGGATCGCGTGCGGGTGGTCTGGATGCAAGGGCCGCAGGGTTTTGGGCGATCGGCGGCGGAGGACGCCGCTTGTGAGGCAGCCTGGATCGCCCGCGAGATCGGCCGGCCCGTGCGGGTGCAGTGGATGAGAGATGAGGAGACGGCTTGGGATACCAAGAGCCCGGCATTTCTCGTGAAGATGCGCGGCGCTCTGGATAGCGGCGGGCGTCTGGTCGGGTATGACTACCACGCGCGTTCTTGCGACTACAACCACGTTGGATACAACGAGCCGGATACCGTGCTGATCGCACAACTGATGGGTTCCAGGCGCGCCACGCCTGCCGCCGGCAGTGCCTCGATGCCGTCTGATATGTACGCCATCCCCAATCGCAAAATGATCGGCGAAGTCGTCGGCTTGCCGGCCGTGTGGGAGACGCCGCTGCGCACCGGCAACTTGCGCGATCCGAACGGCCCGCAAGCGACATTTGCGGCCGAGTCGTTCATCGACGAAGCAGCGGCGGCGGCGAAAATCGACCCGCTCGAATTCCGGATGAAAATGTTGAAAGCCGGCACAAACGATGAAGCGGGTTTCCGGCGCGCGCGGTCGCATTGCGGTTCTCAAGGCCGCTGGGGAAGCCTATGGATGGGACCCGCGGCCTTCACCAGGACCGCGCGGTAAAGGGGATATCCTCACGGGTCGCGGTATCGCTTACTCCTTCCGCGGGCAGACGGTCGTTGCCCAGATCGCCCAGGTAGAGGTGAATCGCAAGACCGGTCATGTGTGGGCGAAGCGCTTGGTGTGCGCTCACGACTGCGGTCTGGTTGTAAATCCGGAGAGCCTTCGTCGCACGCTGGAATGTGGTACGCTTCACGGCCTGAGCCGCGCCCTTCACGAGGAAGTCCGGTTCACCACCGAGAAGGTGACGAGCGTCGACTGGTTCTCGCACCCGACACTCCGGCACGCAGACGTTCCCGAGCGCATCGATATCGTACTCGTGAACGGCGATCCGAATCCGAATCGTCCCGACCTGCCGCCTTACGGAGCCGGCGAGGCGACTCTCAAACCAATGCTTGCGGCCATCGGGAATGCGATTTACGATGCTACTGGAGTTCGCATCCGAAGGGTTCCTTTCCGCGACGAGCGCGTGCTCGCCGCTTTGAAAGCCGCCGGCGTGTGATCGCGGGAGTGAAGTCGTGGATTCCAACTCCGGTCGTGTTGCCTCCGCATGCCTAGCGATGTGCTGCAGCTGAATGCTCTAAGCGCAAGCTTTCATGCTGTCCTTTTATTGTTAGCGGCTTTCGCGGCTCCGGTGCGACGCCGATTGCAGAACGGCCTCGCATTTGTGAAAAGGATCAGCCGCTCTCAGCAGGGTGATAAAATCAGCCCGACAGCGGAGCCTTTATTAGGCGGCGCTGATGATGCAATTTGAAGGAAACGTACTATGCCTCTCAGGCGCGCGATGCTGGCCGTGACCATTCTGCTCGGTGCACCCGCTTTTCTGTCCGGAAGCCTGGACCGGTTCGTCGGAACGTGGAACGCTACGGGACGGCAGCTCACAACCATCCAGATTAGCGTCTTCAGCAAGCAGGTCCGGTTACACGCATTTGGTTCTTGTCACCCGAAAGATTGTGACTGGGGAGAAGTGGATGCCCAAGCGTACGCACCGGGTGTGGAGGCAAACTTGCTCGACACCGCCAAAGCTGTCACAGCTCAATACGAAAGCGGCTTTGAAAAAACGATTCTCACGATCTTCCCAGGCGATATGACGGATGAGTTGCGGGTTGAAACCTTCACGGTATTCACGGACGGGAGTGGGCGCTCACCATATCACGTCACAACGCTGATGAAACGAGTCAGATGATTCAGAGTTCGATAGCTGGTCCGAACCACACTCGGTCCGGCAAGTAGACGCTTGTGAACAGCGTTACCGGAGTTCATAGTGGACGACTTCGCGTCTGGCAACACAGGGCACGGCTGGCGCGGGTGCTCTTGGATTAGTGGCGTTACCACGTCATTCGCCCGCTACTCCCTGCGAGCCTCGACACCAGGAACCATTTCGGCTTATCGCTCATGTAGTTTCCTCAGCGGTGTTTCGAGCGTGATCTGCGAGCAGCGACAAGGAATCGATAATCCTGGCAGGCCCGCAGAAGCTGGCGGAAGTTCATGGTCCGTAGGAAACGCATGTAAAATCTGAGCTGCATCGTTTTGGCAAGCCGGGGCGAGCCCGGGAAACCTGATGGCGTAACGCTAGAGGCACTGCTGCTGCTGGTCAATCTTGCTGAGGCGGCAGAACGGTGTCAGCGGACTGGACGACGTTTCAAAGCTGCGAAGTTCTACGATGAACTTAGAGACAAGTCTGCGCTTGGGCTCGTGACTCGTTGCGGGGCTGCATGACCGGCAGAACGGTTTCTCACTACCGCATATTGGAAAAACTCGGTGGCGGTGCGATGGGCGTAGTTTATCGGGCCGAGGATATCCGCCTGGGCCGCAGCGTGGCCATCAAGTTCATTCCTGAAGATTACCTGTCCGACCGTCCGGCCCTGGAACGTTTCTATCGGGAACGCGGCACCGCCTCTGCCCTAAACCACCCCAACATCTCCACAATTTATGACATCGATGAGGTAGACGGTAAACCCTTCATCGTCATGGAGCTACTGGAAGGCCAAACCCTGAAGCGCCGCATCGGGGGCCGCCCGCTCGAGCTCGAGCCATTGCTCAATTTGGGCCTTCAGATCACCGCGGCACTTGGGGCCGCCAACGCCAAGGGTATCGTGCATCGCGACACAAGCCGGCCAATCTGTTCGTGACCCATCCCGGCGGCCAGGCAAAGGTGCTGGATTTTGGCCTGGCAAAGTTGGTCAGGCCTGACCCGCACGGGGGCGGTTCGTTGATGCCCACCGAGGACTTGCTCACCAGCCCGGGGACCACAGTTGGAACCGTTGCCTACATGTCTCCCGAGCAGGCGCGCGGCCAGGAACTCGATGCGCGCAGCGATCTGTTCTCTTTTTGGGTGTCGTCCTGTACGAGATGTCTACGGGCGCGCTGCCGTTTCAAGGCGCGACCTCAGCTTCTATCTTCGACTCCATATTGAACAAGACGCCACTACCGCCCTCTCAACTGAATCCCCACGTGCCCGCGGGACTGGAGCGCATCATTACCAAAACACTGGAGAAGGATCGCGAGCTGCGCTATCAGACCGCCTCGGACCTGCTCACTGACCTCGCGCGGCTGAAACGCGATATCGGCGCAAGCGTTAGCGAGGATGCCGCGGCTGTCCGGCCGTTGGCTGCGAACGTGTCCAGAGTGGGAGTCGCGCTTGCCGCCGCCGTGATTGGTCTGGCCGCCGGCTTGACGTATTTCGTTCTGCGGCCCCAACCCGAGAACGCGAGCCCGGCCAAGGAGATCAGCTTCACGCAACTCACGGACCAGCCGAGTCAGGAAACCTTTCCCAGTCTCTCTCCGGATGGCAGGGCGTTCGTGTACGCTCTTCGCGCCCCGGGCAAATGGGACATTTACCTCCAGCGGGTCGGTGGTAAGAATCCGGTTAATCTCACCAAGGATTTCTCCGCCGACGACACCCAGCCCGCGTTCTCTCCGGATGGCGATCAAATACCATTCCGCTCAATGCGAAACGGGGGAGGCATTTTCGTCATGGGCGCAACGGGAGAGTCCGTCCGCCGCCTCACCGACTTCGGCTTTAACCCCGCCTGGTCGCCGGATGGTAAGGAAATCGTTTTCAGCACCGCGCGATGGGAGGATCCACTAGGCAGGTACGCTTTCAACAGCCAGCTTTGGGTTGTGAATGCTGGGAGCGGTGAGAAACGCCAGCTCACAAAACCTGATACTGTACCGGACGCAGCTCAGCCCAACTGGTCGCCTCACGGCCACCGCATCAGCTACTGGGCAGTTGCCGGCGGGCAGCGCGACATCTGGACCATAGCCGCGGACGGCACGCATCCAGTCGCGGTTACTCAGGACGCTGCTCTCGATTGGAGCCCTGCGTGGTCGCCCGACGGCGGCTACCTTTACTTTGCGAGTGACCGCGGGGGCAGTATGAATTTGTGGCGAGTTCGCATCGACGAGAGGTCGGGGAGGGTTCTGGGACGTCCGGGGCCGGTCACCACTCCTTCGCCCTATAGCGGTTCCGTCAGCGTGTCCCGTGACGGAAAGCGAATCGCCGACGTGCAGCAGCTTGTCAGCACGCATATTCAGAAGGTGGGTTTTGATCCCCGCAGGGAAATCGTGGTGCCTCCGTTGGCTAACCCAGGGCTCGCGGCGGTTGCATATGCCCCAACTCTCGCCGGATGGCGAATGGGTGGCCGTAACGGAAGGTTATGGCAAGCGGGAAGATATCTTCGTTATCAAAACGGATGGGACCGGGCTTCGTCAACTCACGAACGCGTACAGGAACCGTTATCCTCGTTGGTCGCCGGACGGTAAGCACATCGCCTTTCAATCTACGCGCGGCGGCAAATTCGATATCTGGATGATTGATCCCGATGGCAGCGGTCTGGAGCGGCTCACTTACGCTGCCGCTCCTGCCGTCTATTTTCCAGTCTGGTCGCCGGAGGCACACGTTTGGTCTACACTCTCCCCGACAGCAGTCCCTTCGTGTTGGAACTCGCGAAGCCCTGGAAGGAGCAATCGCCGAGACCGGTTGCAGTGCCGCCCGAGCTTGGCGCGCGATCTGAAGTATGGTCCTGGTCGCCCGATGGGCTAAGACTGGCGGGAGAACTTCGCAGGACCGACGCCTCCCGCCGTATGGACTCGGAATTTACCACCTGGGATCCGCGAGATTGGAGCACTTGACACGGTTAGGACTCCGTCCCGTGTGGCTATCAGACAGCCGCAGGCTGCTGTTTCAGTATGACGGCAAGGTCTTCCTCATAGACAGCCGGACCGGGAAGACGGGCGAGATCCTCTCGGTCACCCCGCATACGATAGACTTTGTAGCTCTTTGCCGCGATGATAAGACGATGTATTTCGACGCCAAAGTCCATGCTGCTCAACCGAACACCTGTATCTAACATCGTGAGGTCGGCGTCACGTCACGTGACGAATAACGCGCATCCCGTACTCGTCGTCCACTCACTTCGAATTCACGCCGCATAAGTCCGGGACGGCGAGTACGCGTCAAAGTGGACGGCAGGACCCTGCGCCCTTTTACTAAGATCTACTTTGGTTTCAAGTTCAAAGCTGCCCACAATCAGCCGTCAGCCCATTACTGGAAGATCGGTCGAGAACGGCCAACTGCTGTTGTGTCGAGCCTGTCCGTTTGCTAGTTTTGACATGCATGCCGCCGAATGCGCCCGAAGATCTGAGTAGGACGGAGACTCTTTACCGGCCCACAATCCGCGCCCCTGGCTCATATCGGCCCGGCGATTCAAGGCCATTGACGTGACGCGCCGGCGCGGACGCTTCGACGCCGCACAGAGAGTGACATGGCACTCCAACTTTAAGCGCGTGTCAATGAAGGGCCTGAGGAAGAGGAGATGGAGGACGATCGTCTTCGTCTCACCTGCTGCCATCCTGCACTGCCACTCGGAAGGGCAGGTTGCGCTAACACTGCGTGAAGTCTGCGGACTGACAACAGAGGAGATTGCCCGGGCATTTTTCGTTACCCCAGCGACGCTTGCTCAACGCATGGTTCGCGTGAAAGCCGTGATCCGCAACCAGCGATTCCTTATCAAGTGCCCGTGTCGCAGGAATACCAGTGAGGTTGGGGGCCGTACTTCAGGTTGGTGTACCTGGTCTTCAACGCGGGTTATTCAACGGAAGCAACGGGAGCTGGATTGAGCCGCGAGGAGATCCGTCTGGGTAGACTGCTCTCTGCAACTAGGAGATCTGATCCTGCTGGACGGGCAGGATCGCTCCCTGTGGAATCGAGATCAGATCTCCGAAGGCATCGCGCTCACCGGGAGCGCTCTTTGATCGCGCCGTTTCCGTGCTTACCCCCTCCAGGAGGCCATCGCGGCAGTTCACGCCGAGACTTCCTCGGCGGCGTCCAGGGACTGGCGCGCCAGATCACGCTACTCTACGGCCGACTGATTCGGATTCAGCCATCACCGGTCGTGGAACTCAACCGCGCAGTTGCCATCGCCATGTACGAAGGTCCGGAGCCGGGGCTTCGTCTCATCGATAACCTTCTGTCGTGCGAGGAACTCGCGAATTATCCCCTCGCGTACTCCGCCCGTGCGGATCTGTGTTGCAGGGGCTCGAGGAATCGAAAGAAAAACTGGCTTTGGCTGTCGATTTCCCCTTTGCCCGGCGACTATAGGGTGAACAATCCAGTGCGCGGGTTGCGTTGCTGGCAACCAACATAAGGAGAGACATATTGAAATACATCTGTTTGGGATACTACGAGCCAGCAAAACACGCCGGCATGACCGAGGACGAGCGAAACGCAATGTTCGACGAATGCTTTGAGTACGACGGCCATTTGCGCGCGAACGGGCACTTTTCTGTAGGGAAGCTCTGCAACCTCGTGACACCGCGTTGACCTTGTATTGGAAAAACGGCAAAGTCGCTACTACCGACGGTCCATATACCGAAACAAAGGAACAACTCGGCGGCATTCTTGTGCTTGAGGCACACGACATGAATCATGCTATTCAGCTCATGTCGCAGCATCCGGCTCTGAAGTATGGGTCGCTTTTCGAAATACGTCCAGCTGCCGACTTGGATGAAATGATGAAGGCAAGCGAGCAGCGACGGCGCAAGCTCACCGCCCGCTGAAGTACCGGCCGAGAGCAGAGTTATGATTTGGGCCTGTTGAGGTTGGCTGAAGCTGTCGCGGCCTCGCGAGCCAAAGCTACAAAGAGTCAGCACAAACATATTGAGGGAGAGGATTGGGATGTCAAAGGTTCGAGTAGCGGGATTTAGTGTTTCGTTGGATGGTTTCAGCGCTGGGATCGAACAGAACCTGGCCGATCCGCTGGGCAAGCGGGGAACGGAGATGTTTCAGTGGTACTTTCACACGAAGAGCTTTTGCTCCATGCACGGGGGGGAGGAGGGAACCACGGGTGATGTGGACGATGCGTTCGCTCACCGGGCGATGGAGAACTTCGGTGCCTTCATCATCGGCCGCAACATGTTCGGTCCGGTGCGCGGCCCATGGCAAGACGACTCATGGAGGGGCTGGTGGGGTGACAATCCGCCGTACCACGCACCTACCTTCGTTCTCACGCATTACAAGCGTGAACCTCTGGTGATGGAAGGGGGAACCACCTTCCACTTTGTGACGGCCGGTTTTGAGGAGGCGCTGGTCCTTGCGAAGAAGGCTGCCGGCAGCAAAGACGTCAAGATCGGAGGCGGCGTGGCCACAGTGCGGCAGTATCTAAGAGCTGGCCTAATCGATTCTCTCCACATCGCGTCGGTACCCGTTCTCCTCGGTCAAGGAGAACTGCTGTTCGATGGTCTGGACCTTCATGCGTCGGGGTTTTCCATAACCGAACGCAAGACTTCGGAATACGCGACCCATCTTGTGCTCGAGAAAGCGTAGAGACACGGCTTCCCGCAAGGGCTTCATCGCGTGGGAGCAAGACGCCGTGAGGATGCGCCACAAACATTAGTGGCCGAGAGTCGGCGAGGCTGTAGGTTTCCTCCAGCCGGCAAGTTGACGAATAACGTCCGTAGCTCGCTTGTTCCGGCGCTCGCCGCCAATCAACGGGATGGCGACTACACGGACGGGTGGATCGCTTCCGGGTTTGCCGACGATCCACTCGGTAGCTGAAAGCGGCGGTCTCTCCGATGTCTTCGTAGTGCGATCACTGAGTTCTTGAGCGAGTGCCATGAGAAGCCCTTCAGGCCCGCGCATGTAGCAGAGCCGATACGCGTCTTTATACTGGACTACTTCACCTACGAGCTGCGCGTTGCGCTTGCGGAGCTTTTCAAGCGTCTCGTCAATGTCGTCCACGGCGAACATGACGCGGAGGTAGCCTGGAGCGTTCACCGGGGCGTTGCGGTGATCCGCGACGGCAGGCGGCGTGAGGAAGCGGGAGAGGCTCGAGCCGGCTGTGGCCGTCCGGTGTGCGCATCATGGCAATGTCGACGCGCTGATCGCTCAGTCCAGTGACACGTCCGGCCCATTCTCCTTCGATCGTGGCCCGCCCTTCGAGCTCGAGGCCGAGCTCGCGAAAGAAATCAATCGTCCCTCCGAGGTTATCGACGACGCTTCCTACGTTGTCCATTCGGTTGAGCGCCATGTGTCAAATCTACAAGGTGGCGTCTAGTCTATTTTGACAACGGACCCTTTCTGCAACGCCGAAGGACGAGCGGCGTGGAGGCCTGAGAGATCGCTCCCGAATAGCGCTTGTTCGGGGCGGATCACGCGCCGCTCGGAGAATGGTTTTTACCGCGCGGCAGGCCAGACCGGTCTACCGGTGGCCGACAATCCTACAATTCAGGAGCAATTCGAAAGTAAAGACTACGCCGTCAGCCGCGATCCTAGGCCTGCCCATCCACTGTGTCGACGACGAATCTGAACGTGGGGAAATTGCCTAGAGCACCTAATCCTTTGAGTGCCTGGGAAACTCGGCCTCGAGAAGCGGCTTAACGCCTTCAGGGCCAGTCAGAGTCAGGACCCAATGGGCCTGATTGCCCGCCGCGGAAAGCTGAAGAGTTAGGAACGGACAGCACAGCCGCTCCATGCTGATCCACTCAGCGGCTTCCGGTAGGGTGATCGTCTTGCTGTCCAGCTTAAATGTATACCCATTGGACATTTCTGTCCGCTCCCGCGTGGCTTCGCGAACACGCTTCACGAGCTTGTTGTAGCGAGGCCGCTCGGCGGCGCTGATTGCCTTCAAGTTGCAGGCGAAAACCGTTGCGGAGTTCTTCTGTGCTGCGGCACTCACGCACACGCAAAAAAGAGAAGCGAATAACGCTGTTGCAATCGTCATATTCGAACTGTAAGACTTAAAGTCAACTTCAAGTCAAGAGGAACAGTAGGGATGACCATAGGTGAACTGGCGGCGGAAAGCGGTACACCTGCTTCCACAATCCGCTATTGGGAAAGGGTCGGAGTGCTGCCTGGACCTGCGCGGGTTAGCGGGCAACGGCGCTACTCTACGGATGCTGTTGAACGTCTTGCGGTCTTGCATCTGGCGCAAGCTTGCGGCTTTCGGCTGGATGAGATGCGCCACCTGCTGCATGGTTTCAGAGTCGGTGTTCCACCGCCGCGCCGCTGGCAGGAGCTGGCCCGCCGGAAGCAACGCGAGCTCGACGTCCAAATCGCGCGGCTCAAAGCCATGCGACGGCTGGTGGATCGTGTCTTGCAATGTCAGTGTGTTGAACTGCCCGAGTGCGGGCGGATTGCCGCTGCCGTCATGGAATCTGCTCACTAAGATCTTTGCTCTGGTATCCGCTGGCCGCAGCGGGCGAGATTGCTGGCTGCTTCGCATTCTGGGCGTGGCGCGGCTCGGCAAAAGCCCGCTCTGGACCTTCGCCGGTGTTCTTTCGCGTATCGTTTTCGCGCTGGCACTCACGCGCATCGACGCCGCTACGGCGGGCCGCGTGCCTACGCTACTTATGCAGGAATCTAGATCCATATCTTCGATGGTTTGGCTCTGGATCGGTGAAAAGACGCGTCCCGACCAATGGGACGTGATCGGGGCTGGTTTGCCTTGTCGGAGCCGGCCATTATTCTGTTTGGCCTCCGCAATGCTTGAATAGAATTTTGCAGTCCAATCGCTCCATTCGGCGTACTACCCTTCCGCTGGTAACTTGACATTGCCAGCCAGGGTGCGTCTATCGATGAGGCTTGGACAAATCTGGTGAAAGCATTTTTTCCAAACAGCGGACCCGGCCGAGGCGAGGCGGCGCTACCCAGCGACGTGCTTGTGACACAGGTCGAGGTCCCGGTTGGGTAAGCATCGAATCGTCTCGGGCCTGGAGATCTGCCACATTCTCGAACAGCACGGCTTCCTCCCGGTGCGCCAGCGCGGCAGTCACCTCATCATGCAAAAGCGGACAGAGGGCACGACCCTCACGAAGCCGGTTCCGCTTCACGATTCTGTCTGAGCAGGCACACTGCCCGGGTCGGCAACTACACGTCCGGGTGGATCAGTTCCGTAGCCGACAACACCGCCGGCCAGATCCACCTATATCGCCTTTACGTGACAACTTGACGCCCTACGGCCGAGGTCCCAGTTGACCTGTGATCCGGCCTCAATTGCCCGGAAGTCTGTTGCATCCAAGACCATTTTTCTTCAGCTCCCTTGTCAACCAGGCCTTTGCTAGTTTCCAGTCGCGCATCACGGTCTGGGGGGAAACTCCCAAAACTACGGCAGTTTCATCGACGCTCATGCCGCCGAAGAAGCGCAATTCGATTACGCGCGCTTTGCGAGGGTCGATCCGGACTAAACCGTCCAAAGCCTCATGGATGGCGACCAATTCACCGTCCCGACGCGACGACAGATCCGGAATCTGGTCGAGATCGGGAGCATCGCTATGTTCCTCGCGTTGTCGATGACCGCCCCGCTTTGCCGAGAGGCGCGCTCGCGCCGAGTCGACGAGGATCCGGCGCATCATCTGCGATGCCACCGCAAAGAAGTGCGCACGATCCTTCCAGTCAGCCCTGTGGACATCTACCAGCCGCAAGAACGCCTCGTGGACGAGAGCCGTGCTTTCGAGCGTGTTGCCCGGGCGTTCGTTCCTCATGTAATGTCGGGCGGCGCGGCGCAGGTCATTGTAAATTCGGGGAATCAGCCGCTCCAGGGCGTCGGCATCGCCCGCGCCCCATGCCCTCAACAGGCCAGTGATCTCTCTGGACACCTCCTGTGCCATCGCTGCCCTCCAGAAATACTTCACCGCTATTGTAGTTTCTTGACCGCGTTTTCGCTTACCCACGCGAGAACAGAAGCCGGTACCGATTCGCATTCCGTGTTTCCGGTGTTCTCTAGGAGGGGAGACATGATCGCAAGACTCTGCATTACACTCAACCTGCTGCTTTGCTGCTGTCTTTACGGACAGGGCAATGTGGTGACTGACTGGGCAACCATCGTCCAACCCGCGGTTAACACGCCTCCGCGGCTTCCAGGCATACAGTTCGTCCTTGGCGCGACGATCCAACTCGCCGTGTACGACGCAGTAATGGCCATTGAGGGGAGGTACGAATCGTTTACGCCGGCTCTGTCCGCCCCCGACGGTGCGGACGTGCGTGCGGCCGTGGCTACTGCGGCGTACGTCACCGCCCGTGCGCGCGTCGACTCGTCGCAATATGGCTATCTCGATACACAGTACGCCGGTTATATGGCGACTATTCCCGCGGGGGCCGCAAAAAGCGACGGCGTGCAGGTAGGTCAGAGCGCGGCGAACGCTATACTCACGCTCCGGGCTGATGATGGCGTCGATAGCGTTGTGCTGTACGAGTGCAGCTCGAATCCGCCGCCGCCCGGCGAGTTCCAGCCCGATCGCGGCTGCGCAACCCAGCCGGCCGGCGCAAATGTCGGCCAGATCCGGCCATTCACGTTCACGGATGCTAGTCAATTTCGAACCGACGGCCCGAACCCGATGACCTCCAGCGCGTGGGTCGAGGATTTCACAGAGACGCGCGACTATGGCCGGCGGGACAGCACATGTCGCAGTTCCGAGCAGACCGATATCGCGTACTTCTGGCAGGCTGTGAACACGCACCCGGCGATCGTGAGCCTCGCCGTAAATCGGGGACTGAACGTTCGCGACGCCGCCCGTTACTTCGCAATGGTGTACACCGCCGCGGCAGACGCGAATATCGCTGGCTTCGAGGCGAAGTACTTCTACCGCTCCTGGCGACCCCGGACGGCGATTCCCCTCGCCGACACGGATGACAATCCTGACACGGACCCCGATCCGACATGGACTCCACTGATATCCGTGAACCACCCGGAGTACCCTTCGGCACATGCCTTTTCTTCAACCGCTTTCACGGACGCTGTCGCCAGGTTTTTCGGCACGACCAAAGTCGCGTGGACTTTCACGGCGAACCGGGGCGCGATACCTGAGCTGGTCAAAACCGAACGCACCTACCAGGACGTAAACACCCTCATGCGCGAGATCTATGACGCGCGCGTCTGGGCGGGTTTACATTGGCGACACTCTCTGCTGCATGGCGGACAGATCGGCCGGAAAGTCGCCCAGCACGTGTGTGACAACTTCTTCCGGCCAGTGCAGTAGGTCAGAAAACACCAGGCCGGAGCCGCTGAACTGCGACTCCGGTCCTGCCCGCCGCTCGCTGATTGCCGGCGCAGGATCATCTTCCGTTGCTGATGCCCTCGGCCAGCAGTATTCTGGGAGACACCGAGAGAGAGCTGTGAACTCCGAGAGCTGGCGGCAGGTCGAAGAACTCTATCACGCTGCGCTCGAACAACACCCGGCGCAGCGCGGCGCGTTTCTTGCCGAACGTGCTGTGAGCGAAGAAGTGCGCCGCGAGGTGATTTCCCTGCTTGAGCAGAGCGACTCTGGTGAGGGAATGTTGGACGGTCCCGCGTGGGATGGCGGCGGCCACCAGGACCATGCCGCCCATGACAGCCGGCCACAGCTTCATCCCGGACTGCAACTTGGCCCCTATATCCTCGAGGGCCGCCTGGGCGCCGGCGGCATGGGTGTGGTCTACCGCGCACGGGATACGAAGCTGAACCGTCTCGTTGCGATTAAATTCCTCTCCGATGAATTGCGAGGCGCGACTGCCCGGGCGCGGTTTCAGCGCGAGGCGCGGCTCGCATCGGCGCTCAACCATCCACACATATTGACCGTCTATGACGCAGGCGAGTTCCAGGGCCGCGATTACCTGGTCACCGAAATCGTCGACGGCGGTACGCTGCGGGAATGGTCACAGAGTGATCGGCCGTGGCGGCAAGTCATCGAGCTTCTGGTCAATGTGGCTGACGCTCTGGCTGGCGCCCATACCGCAGGAATTCTGCATCGGGATATCAAGCCCGAGAACATCCTGATCTCGAGCAACGGTTACGCTAAGCTGGCGGATTTCGGCCTCGCGAGACTGTGCGAGGACACTCCGCCTCTGCACGGTTTCCCCGGAGGTGAAACCTGCACACTACCCGGAGCCATCGTCGGCACGCTCGCGTATATGTCGCCCGAGCAACTGTCCGGAAAAGCCCTCGACGCACGGAGCGACATATTTTCGTTCGGCATCGTGCTGTACGAGATGCTCGCGGGCCGGCGCCCATTCGCCGGAGGGGGCGGTATCGAAATCGTGGAGAGCATCGTCCAGGGGACGCCCGATCCACTCCCGGTTCATCTGCCTGACGCTCTTCGTCTGACTGTCGAGAAAGCGCTGGAAAAGGACCCGGACGAGCGTTACCAGTCGATGCGCGAGCTGGTTGTGGACCTGAAGCGAGCGTTGCGCTCGAGTTCAGGCGCGATCGTTCAGGAGCATCGGCCTGCTAAGGTTCGGCCCCGGCGTCGCCGTCTCAACACCACGATCGGGGCCGTCGTCGCTGCAATGGTGGCCGGACTCCTCTGGTTTCTCTGGCAGAGGGATTACTTCTGGCGTAATCCACTCGCGGATGCAAGGATCGAGCGCGTAACTGATTTCGACGGCGACGAAGTGGACGCCGCGATCTCCCGGGACGGGAAGTTCATGGCGTTTGTCTCCGATCGGGACGGCCGCTTTGATGTGTGGGCGAGCCAGATCGGTAGCGGCGAGTTTGTAAACATCACAAAAGGCGGATTCCGGGATCTGGAGCCGGCTCCGATTCGAAAGCTTGCCTTTTCCGCTGATGGCGCGCATCTCTGGTTTGTCCAGGGCTATGGCCCCGGACCATATCAGGGCTGGTTCGCTTCCGTCGTGGGCGGCACTCCGCATCCGTTCATCGCCGGCGCGATGGAGGTCGCCTGGTCCGCCGACGGAAGCCGGATAGCCTGGCACACTGCCGGCGCCGGCGACCCTATCTTCATCGCAGACGCGAATGGAAGTCATCCCAGGCAGATTTACGTGGAAAGAGCCGGCGGCCATTGTCATCACCTCACTTGGTCGCCGGACGGCCGGTTCATCTATTTCGTTAAAGGCATTCCGACCTCCGATGAGCTGGATATCTGGCGGATACGCGCCTCCGAAAGCTCGCCGCCTGCGCGCCCCGAGCGGATCACTTCCCATAACGCCCGAGTCGCCTATCCGGCGTGGCTCGACGGGCGCACGCTGATCTACTCAGCCCCGGCTGAAAATGGCGCAGGCCAGTCACTGTACACGCTCGATGTCGAGCGCCGCATTCCGCATCGGGTCAGCTCCGGAATCTCGGAACAATATCTCTCCGTCTCAGCAAGTACAACGAGCCCGCGGCAGATCATCTGCACGGTTGCTAATCCGGTCGTGAACCTTTGGACCGTGCCTGTTTCAGACCGCAAGCAGACCGAGAGTGAAGCGAGCCGTTCCCCGGTAATGAACGCGCGCGCCCTGGCGCCGAGGATGGCATCCGGCTACTCGTTGTTCCTTTCCTCCCGCGGCGGTGGTGACGCGATCTGGAAGCGCGAGGACGGCGGCGCGGTAAGGGAACTGTGGAAAGGCCTCGACGGAAGCGTGATCGCCCCGCCGGCGGTATCGCCCGATGGCGCCCAGATCTGTTTCTCCTACTGCAGAAAGGGCCGCGCTGGGCTTTCCCTGATGGATGCCGATGGGACGAACATCCGTCCACTGGCGCCGGCGTTGGACGTGCGGAGCGCGGTCTCCTGGTCGCCGGACGGCAAGACGGTGGCTGCCGCAGCGACTCTCGAGGAGGGCACGCGTCTCTTCCTCATTCCTGTGGATGGTAGCGCCCCGACTCGCTTGCTGGATACCGCTTCCTACAATCCCGTCTGGTCTCCTGATGGCCAATTCATCGTGTATTCCGAACCGATGGGCGGGTCAAATATGGCCGTGAAAGCTGTCACGCGGACCAGGGCGGCTGTTCCAATGCCTAGAATGGTGGTCCCGTACACCAGGGCAACTCCATACCGTTTCGTGCCCGGCCATAGGGTACTCATATTCCTCAAGGACACGTCTTTCCGCGCCCGCAATTTCTACTGGATGGATCTCGAAACCGGAGGCGAGCGCCAACTTACTGACCTAAAACCAGGCACTCTGATACAGAGTTTCGACGTCTCTTTAGATGGACAGCAGATCATTTTTGATCGGCAAAAGGAGAATGCCGATGTTGTCCTGATCGATCTGCCTCGATGAGCGTCACCAGTAGAACTTCGTGGATCGAGTAAGGGGCGGATCACGCCTCCATACCCGGAAGCGCAGAGCAATGCATTCTATGTCGGCACGCCATCGGCTGGATGGCAGCGCACCGCCCCTGGTCGTGATCGGTGCGACCACCCTCGAATTCATTATGTCCGGAGTGAACTTCCCCACTCTCGGTTACTGGGAAAATCACGGGAACCTCAAAGGGCCGAGTTCAAATTCGTAGTTTCGGTGGAAAGGCCCGAACCCACGTCCCTCCAGTGGACTTCGCTGAACTTCGTCAGGTCGATTGACGCCGGCCGGATAGTCCCTCTGTCGACGCCTCGGCTCCAAGTGGTTCCCGGAACGGTTCCACAGAAATGTGCCCGTAACAAACTTCCAGGACGATCAGGTATTCTGTGCCGCTGGGCGCGTGGAGAGCTACGCGGTCGCCCGCTGTCGACTTCAGCAACGCGCGTCCCAAAGGAGACACCCAACTGATGTGGTTGCGATTGAGATCGACCTCGTCGGCGCCAACGATGCTCACCACTCGCTCCGTTCCTGCGGCATTGGCGTAGCGCACGGTCGCTCCGAAGAATGCCCGCGTCGCCGCCTGCCCCACTCTCGGACGCCCCGGATCCACCACTTCCGCGGCATCGATTCGCTGCGTAAGAAAGCGAAGCCGCCCATCGATCTGGCGCAGTCGCCGCTTGGCGTACTGATAGTCGGCGTTTTCACTGCGATCGCCGTTGCTCGCAGCCCACGTCACCACCTTCGTCACGGCCGGGCGTTCCCGGGTGAGCAGAAACCGGTGCTCCTCTTGGAGGCGCTGCAGTCCGCCCGGCGTTATGTAGTTCTTGTCTCGGGTCGCGGGCTCGTCTGCTTGCGGTTTTCTCGTAAATCCTTTTCGCATATCTCAGCCCTTCAAGCGCGAATCCAATGGGCGCCACTGAAATTGGCGGAACTCGCCAAAAGAGCTTGCCGGCCACTCGCAAATGTACTGTGAATCAACTCCGTATCCTCGTGCCTCCAGATTCGCACGCAGTCCCTGATTGATGGTATCTATCACCTTGGACAGTGCCTGCGGTGGAATGGTGGGCGCGAAAATATCTGCGCAAAGTCGCTGCTGCTTACTGAACCCACTGGCTGCGGGCAATCACGGCCTTTGAATGGCAAGTGGACGGGAAACGCTGGGTTCAAACGCCGAACCCGTCCTCGTGGTCCACTCAGTTCGGATTCACGCTCCATAAGCCCGGGACGGCGACTCCCGTCAATCTGTAAACACTGCGCCACCAGCCGCGCCTTAGGGCCCCTTGGCATCTGGGGACTTCGCGCGCTGCTGCGGGAATTTGCTGGTGGCCGTCATCCGCTCGCCACTGCGGTCGAGACAGACCGCCTTTACTCTTGCGCGGGCTGGCGGATCCTCAGCATCATTCCAGCCGGGCCGCCGCCCGCGATAACCATGTCCCCCATCTCTGGACATTGGCGCCGCCCAGGCCGAAAGCTTTATCGGTCCGGATCGCCCACTCCGGAGATTGTTCCCGTGATATCCCCCGTTTCGGTGGTCATGCCGGGGGCGGTGCCCGAGCCGTCGAAAAATACCGGCACCGCAGTCTCGGCATACGTCAGGAGCGCCGGTCACACCTTGAAAACGGCCGGTTCCACCTGTGATTTGAAAGGTCAAGGTACAGTGGCCAATCCCATGCACTAGATCGATGCAATCACCTCCCCCCGTGACAACGACCTTTAACAGACTCCCGTCTTGGAAGCGAAATATGCCCCCACCGGCCACAGTCGGGAAGAAGAGGCCTGCGCAAGCGCTGGACGGCTGCGGAACAGTTGCCGCAGCCCTGAGATCTCGAAAGGTGAATGAGCCCAGCGTACCGATCCCGGCGACATTTTCTTCAGCGGTATTTGCGCCAGGGTGCTTAAGATCAATCGCGCTGGGGGCGCCATTTCCCGAAAACGTCATCCTTACCGGGTGCTGTTGTGCGTAGATGGCTGCGACACTGAGATTGAGCATCAGTGCCACCTTTGAGATATGTTTCATGGATCTGTTCATAACGAATCTCCTCTCGCGTTTATTTGTGGCCGGTTCCACTCCGGCTCACCACGAATAAGGAATCCTGGGGCTGAAGGTTACGGCGCCCGGAGCGAAAAGCGTAAAATAGGCCCTGCGTTCCTGATCGAGAATGCCAAACTGCCCTCAATGCGGAGAGGAGTTGAGATTCGGTGATCCCGCCAATCTGTGCCCGAACTGTCTGATTCAGGGAGCTTTCGATACTTCTCTTGGCGTGCAAGAATCCGGAACGGAGACCATCAGTGCGGCGCCAGCAGCAGCGGCCGACGACGACTTCGGCCGATATAGAATCCTTCGGGCTCTAGGCGAAGGTGGAATGGGCACGGTTTATCTGGCGGAACAGCTGGAGCCTATTCGCCGGCACGTGGCTCTCAAGGTTGTGAAGCTCGGCATGGATACCGCCCAGGTGCTGTCCCGCTTCAACAACGAGCGGCAGGCGCTCGCCATGATGGACCACCTGAACATCGCCCAGATCTTCGACGCCGGCGTGACGGCCAAAGGACGCCCGTACTTCGTGATGGAGTACATCGAGGGCGCGCCCATCACGCAGTACTGCGACACGAAGCGGATTTCCACCCGCGAGCGGCTCGCGTTATTCCTCGCCGTTTGCCGCGCCGTCCAACATGCACACCAAAAGGGTGTGATCCACCGTGACCTGAAGCCGTCAAATGTGCTTGTCACGGAGCAGGACAGCGCGCCGGTCCCCAAGGTAATCGACTTCGGCATCGCGAAGGCCACTGACAAGTGGGCCGTCGAGAACACGCTGCTCACGCAGTTCGGCCAGATCGTCGGGACACCGGAGTACGCCAGCCCCGAGCAGGCGGACACCATGACGGGAGAGATCGACGAGGCCTCCGATGTGTATTCGCTCGGCGTTCTCCTTTACGAGCTGCTGGTCGGAGCTGTCCCCTTTGACACGGCCACTCTGCGCAACGCGGGTCTGGCGGAAATGCTCCGAATAATCCGCGAAGATGAAGCCCCGTCACTGGCGCGAAAGCTCACCTCGCTCGGTGCCGAGGCGGCCGATATCGCCGCACGCCGCCAAACCGACCCGGCGTCGCTGCGCCGTCTCGTCGACGGCGACCTGAACTCAATCACGCTGAAGGCACTGGCCAAGGCGCGGCACCGACGCTATGCGTCGGTATCAGATCTCGCGGGCGATATCCAGCGGCACATGGAGCACCGGCCGGTCCTTGCCTCACCGCCAGGCAGGCTGTATCGAACGAGGAAGTTTCTCCGTAGGAACAGGCTGGCCGCCCTGGGGACCGCCGGGGGCATCGTATTTCTCGCGATGAGTGGAGTGACGGCGTGGTCGCTTTCACATCGCGATTCAGGGGCCAGACCCAAGCTGACCGAGAAGGATACGATCGTCCTCGCGGATTTCGAAAACAAGACGGGCGATCCGGTGTTTGACGACACGCTGCGGCAGGGACTGTCTGTGGAGCTTCAGCAATCGCCGTTCCTCACCCTGATTTCGGACCGGAAGATCCAGCAGACGCTGGCGCTCATGGGACAGCCCAAAGCCGCGCGGCTGAATTCGGAAGTGGCGCAGCAAATCTGCGAGCGAACTGCAAGTGCGGCTGTCCTGGACGGCTCCATCGCGCGTGTTGGAAGCCAATACGTATTGGGTCTGAGCGCAAAGGACTGCAACACCGGAAACACTCTGGACCAGGAGCAGGCTGTGGCCGCGAAGAGAGAAGATGTTCTGAACTCCCTCAGCGAGATGTCGCGCAAATTTAGAATCAGAGTGGGCGAATCGCTGGCTACGGTCGAAAAACACTCGACGCCCCTTGCTGAGGCTACGACACCGTCACTCGAAGCACTGAAAGCTTACAGCACAGCCAACAAAGTGAACTTATCCTCGGGGAGTGCCGCGGCGATACCGCTCTTCCGGCGGGCGGTCGAGATTGATCCGAAATTTGCCATGGCACACGCCTATTTGGGGCTCTTGTACAGCACCATTGGCGAGTCGGTTTTGTCGGCGGAGAGCACTACGAAAGCCCGCCAACTGCGGGACCGTGTGAGTGATCGGGAGAGGTTTTTCATCGACTTTAGCTATGACCGGCACGTGACGGGAAATCTGGAAAGGGCCTATCAAACACTGGAGTTGTGGCTTCAGACCTACCCTCGAGGGGATGCGCCAAGTGCGCAGGGTTTGTTAGGGGGCCTTGCCACCCATGGGACAGGTCGATTTGAAAGGGCGATGGAGGCATCCAAAAAAGAAATCGCGGACGAACCTGACTCTTATCCTGGATACAGCGGTCTTGCGGCGAGCTATTACTTCCTCGACCGTTTTCCCGAGGTCGAGAGCACCCTGCGGCAAGCTTCCGAACGTAAGCTGGGGACCCCTAATTTTCTGGTGCTTCGATATACGATCGCGGCTTTAGACGGTGACCATGACCAGATGGATCGCGTAATGGCTCTGGCCAAGGGCACGCGTGGAGCGGGGCACGCAATGGCTCACGCCGAAGCTCTTGCCCTGATTCGTTCCGGCCGCTTACAGGCCGCCCGGAGGTTATCTAGCCTGGCTGTGGATCTAGCGCTGCAGGAGGGGCAATATGAGGCGGCACCGACTTACCGAGCAGCACGAGGGGTGTGGGAGGCCATTTGCGGGAATGCTGCCGAGGGGAAAAGGAACGCGGTGGCGGCGCTTGCGGTTTCGCACGGCCGGGATGTCGAATACGCGGCGGGCCTTGGCTTGGCTCTTTCTGGGGACTCCACTCGATCGCAGCCGCTTGCCGACGATCTGGAAAAACGCTTCCCGGAAGATACTTTCGCTAAATTCACCTACGTACCGGTTCTGCGCGCATTTTCGGCATTGGAGCGCGGCAAGCCTGCGGAGACCGTTGAGCGGCTACACACGGCTCTTCCCTATGAGCTGGCGGTGAATGGCCTCAACTTCTCGCACTATTATCTTGGCGGTTTGCACTCGGCCTATGTGCGCGGCGAGGCATTGATTGCAGCACACCGGTATGCGGAAGCGGTTGCCGAATTTCAGAAGATTCTCGACCATCGCGGTATTGTGGGCCTGGATCCCATCGGTGTGCTGGCGCACTTCCAGCTCGGGAGAGTGTTCGCGATGTTGGGAGACAAGGCTAAGGCAAAAGCTGCTTATGAGACTTTCCTCTCACTTTGGAAGGATGCGGACCCTGACGTCCCCATCCTGAAGACCGCCAGAGCAGAGTACAGCGTCCTATAGTGATCGCGCTGTAACCTTTGCACGCCTTATCCCTCATCCTGTTTAGCGGAAGCCTGTGAGGATCAGACCATGACGAACGGCCAGACCATGCATACGTTACCCGGACGATTCGAATTTCCAACGACGCGATGGACGCTGCTGGTCGCGGCCCGCGCCCCGGATCGCACGGAAGCGCGGTCCGCTCTGGTTTCGCTGTGCGAAAGCTACTGGTATCCCTTATATGCCTATCTGCGCCGGCGCGGCTATCCGGCGGATCAGCCGCAGGATCTCACGCAGGAGTTCTTTGTCCGCGTGCTCGAAGGGAGATATCTCGATCGCGCTGATCCGGATAGGGGCCGGTTCCGGTCGTTTCTGCTGAGCTCCCTCAAATTCTTTGTGGCCGACGAAGAAGACCGGAGTCGCGCACAGAAGCTCGCCCGGAGTCCCGGCTCAGCCATGCGCTCGACACCATTTCCGTAGGCAGCTGCCTACGGCCTCATTGAAGCATCAACCCGATATCGAGACCCTCACGCCCGATGAAAGATGGGGTTGACAGGACCGTCCTTGCCTGTTTAGGTCCGGCACGCGACGGAAGGGCGCTGACGCTCTTGAGAGCAGGCTATTTCCGTAGATGCTGTGTATTACGGCCGAACCGGGTGGAGCAAGATGCTCTCGGTTTGACATTTGAGGCTTGGACTACGAGCTACGAATTCGGAGGCCTTCTGTTTGAGCTTTCGACGACACGGCCGTCTCAGTTCCAAGCTCTGGGTACGCCTGTTTGCCCTGGTTCAAGTGCGGGAGAATGTGAAGCAGGGTTGCGACATGGACAAGTCCAAGATCATTTCCATACTGCGTGAGCACGAGGAGGAATTAAAGGCGGCAGGCGTCCAGCATCTGTCGCTCCATGGATCCTGGGCGCGCGGAACCGCGGTCCATGAAGCGTCAGATGTAGACGTCATCGTCGATTTCGACCGCACCTTCAAGCTGTCGCTTTTCCGGAGGGTCCACCTCGAGAATCGACTGACCGATATTCTAGGCGTTCAGGCCGATCTGTCGGATCGAAAGATGCTTCGGCCGGAGGTATCCGAAAGAGCCGAACGCGAGTCGGTCCTTGTCTTTTAGTTCGCCCCGGCAACGTTGGTTCAGCGATATAAGGGACGCGATCGCCATGATCGAGCAATTCACGGCCGGCATGGATTTCGATGCGTTTCGTTCGAATCCAATGGCGGTGGCTGCCGTAGAGCGCAAGTTGCAGATCATCAGCGAAGCCGCAACGCGGCTCGGGATGGAGGCGGAGCGGCAGGTTCCTGATCAGCCGTGGCGAGATATTAGGGGTATGGGAAACCAGCTTCGCCATGCCTATGAGCGAGTCGATTTAGAGACGATCTGGAACTCCGTAACCGATGATTTGCCACCGCTCAAGGCTGCGGTGGTGCGTGTACTGAACCCACACCAGCCGAACCCAGAAGGCGTCTGAATGCGCAATGCCGGGAAGGTTTACCTCGTATGGAGGCACCGACACGATGCCGACTTATCATTCTTCATCCAGCGCAAGTTCCCAGAACGCCGTCTCCGGGAGTCTGCCCAAAATGCTAGAGGTCCTGAACCCTTACGTCGGTTGGGTGTGCTCGGAAAACATCGAGTCCGTGCGCAGTAATTCGGTACACCTGCTGACCCTTTCGCCCAGCAACGATGTTCCGATGAACTACTAACCGGCTCAGCGCGTGCGCGACCTTATTGACAAATACCGATTGATGGATTGAGTCATGACGCAATTCCAGGTCTTGTGCCGTGAGGGCAACCTCGGCGGCTACTTGTCGCCGGATCTCTTCGACAGCGTGATAGCTGCCATTTCTCCCGCTCCATGACTACCGAGATCCTGTCGGGCGTGAGCCAGTTGTTCCACTCGCTGATTCCACTCTTGTCGCCGCTCGGAACTGGTTTCCGCAGCGAGGGCATCCGCAAATTCCGCATCCGCTCTCCCCCAATAGCCGGTTCCCGCCAGGATAGGCTCTATCTTCATGACGGCCATGTCACGCAGACGCTTCTCAGCCTCACTTAGGCCGTTGCGAGCCGGACGCTCGGTAACGCTCATTCAAGGCCTCCTAGCTCTCCAGGGTCTTAGGACACAGTATCAACATGAGACTCGATTCGCAGGAATCGGTCAGCGCGTAGACGCGCCCTAGCGATGTAGACGGTCGTTCTAACTATTGGAATCCGCCGGGTGTCCACCGTTTGCCGCACTATACGCCGGCCTGTCTGAACACCGCTTCGCATTTCAGCTTGATCTCTTTGGCCAGCTCGAAAGGATCAGCCTCCTGGAATTTCGGTAGGAACAGCTCCACCGAGATCGGCCCTCCGTAGCCGCTATCTGCGAGTCTGCGCAGTATTTTCGCAAGCGGCGCCACGCCGTCGCCGGGAATCACACGCGATTGCGGATCGAGTAATTCGCGGGGCAGGTCCTGAGTGTCACTCAGATGGGCGTGGATGATCTCGCCCGGCTGGATCAAGTCCATGTCCTCCAACTTGCTCGGGCCAGACCAGAAATGATAGCAGTCGAAGAGTACCCCGAAGTTGGGATGCGCCGCCTCGCGGTGAAGCCGAAGGGCGGTCGCTAGCGAGGCCAGAAATGTGGAATTGCGCACGAACTCGGCAGCCACTTTCAATTTGAACTGGCGGGCTACCTCGGCGACCTGGCGAATGTTGTCCAGGCACCTGACATAGTCGTCCGGCGTGAATCTGGCTGCGGTGGCGCACGGCGAATAGACCAGCGGCGCGCCGAGTTCGGCAAACTGTTCGCAGCGTTTTTTGAACGCATCGAGGTTCGTCGAGAAGTTCGGATTGGGCTCCCAAAGACCGGTGACCCCGACCGCGCCGGAAACGATGTTGAGGCCGTTATCGGTCAATACCCGTTTCGCGCCGGCCAGCGTATCAGTCTGTAGGTAGTCATCGAGCAACCCGGCGGCGGGCTCGACATTGCGGATGCCCGCCTTAGCCCAGCCTTCAAGGGACTTCCGATACCCTGCGCGAGCGGAAGTGAATTGGTGCATGGCTAGCGTCATTTTGGGCGTGGCTGCTCCGGCACGTTACCGCTTCTGACGGGCTGGCGGTTTGCGGGTTCCCCACGTACCCTCGAAAAAAATCGGTCCGGGGTTTTCGCCGGTAGTGTCAAGTGTTCTGTGTAAATGATTTCTCGCCTGTCAACTAACTGCCCGAAAAGCACGTCGGATGCTTCGAATTTCTGCTTCGCCCTCCATGATAGGTTCCGGCGGCCTGCCTTATGGCTAGGATCAGGAGGGCGAAGCACCAAGACCCCACCCTCCTGGTCAGTAGGCTTGGTCCGTGCTTCAGGCCCGCTCCAGAGCCGGCATCCGCTCCGGCCACAGGATCTGGAATCGGTTCAGCGCCTCTCGCCAGCCCTGCACCGTGTTCCACTTCTTAGCCACATTCTCCAAGGCCATATACAGCAGCTTCAACGCCGCTTCCTCGCTGGGAAACGAAGCCCGCGTCTTGATCACTTTCCGCAGCGTCATGTTCAACGATTCCACTGCGTTGGTGGTATAAATCACTTTCCGAATCTCCGCCGGAAACGCGAAAAATGGCGTCACATGGGCCCAATTCCGACGCCAGATCTGCGCAATAGTGGGGTGCGTGCCCTCCCACTTGGCCGCGAACGCTTCCAACTCCATCTCGGCCTGCTCCACCGTCGCCGCCGTATAGATATTCCGCAGATCCGCGGCCACTGCCCGCCGCTGCTTCCAAGACACATACATCAGGCTGCTCCGCACCAGATGCACAATGCACAACTGCACCTGTGTGTTCGGAAATACCGCTTCGATCGCTTGCGGAAACCCTTTCAGCCCATCCACGCACATAATGAATACGTCCTGCACTCCACGGTTCCGAATTTCGGTCAACACTTGCAGCCAGAACCTGGCTCCCTCCTGGCTGGTGGTCCACATCCCCAGTACTTCTTTGCTGCCGTCCAAACGTAGCCCGATCGCTACATGTACGGCCCGGTTCTGCACCTGTCCGTTGTCCCGCATCTTCACATACAGCGCGTCCAGGTACACGATCGGGTACAGCGCTTCCAGCGGCCGGTTCTGCCAGGCGCGCACCTCCTGTACCACCGCCTCGGTCACGTTGGAGATCAGCGTCGGGCTCACCTCTATCCCATAGATCTCTTTCAGGTGGCCTTGAATGTCCCGCACACTCATCCCTCGTGCGTACATCGACAGAATCTTGTCGTCAAATCCGGTGAACCGCGTCTGCCGCTTCTCCACAATCTGCGGCTCGAAACTCCCCTTGCGGTCCCGCGGCGTCTCCAGCTCAATTTCACCGAAATCGCCCTTCAGCTTCTTCTTGGTGGTCCCATTGCGCGAGTTCCCGCTGTTGTTCCCCGCCGGATCGTTCTTCCCATACCCCAGGTGTTCGGCCAGCTCCCCTTGCAGCGCCCGCTCCAGGATCGCCTTGGTCAACTGCTTCAATAGTCCGTTTTCGCCGATGATCTGCTCCGGCGTCTTGTAATCCGCCAGCAGCTGATCTAACACTTTTACGTCGATCGCCATGATGTCCTCCCATTCTGTCACCAGAGAACATCACTTACACAGTTTGTTTTACACCCTCGTTTCGCCCGGTGAAAAGGAAAAAGAAAAAAGAATCAAGGGACAGACACTTCCCGGGAGCAACGAAATCCGATATTGCCGTACCTGAGCTCAGGCCGGACCCCGTAACGGAACGCGGCCCGCAGGTACTGACGGATGTCGTACCACGACCCTCCCCGCACGGCGCGATACTCTCCGCTCTCCGGTCGCCTCGGGTTCCTCTGCCTATCCTTTGGATATTCCCCATACCCGTCCGACACCCATTCCGACACGTTTCCGGCCAAATCGCAGATCCCTTCCGGCGTCGCTCCGCGCGGGAACAGGCCTACCGGGGTCGGCGTCGCCGATCTTCGTATCCTCATAGTTCGCCCGGCTGGGATCAGGTTCCTCCTTACCCCACGGATACGGCCGCCCTTCCTTCCCTCGCGCCGCCTGTTCCCACTCGGCTTCGGTCGGCAAGCGCACCCCGGCCCAATTGCAGTACGCCGCTGCCGCGTGCCATGTCACCTTCACTACCGGCGGGTTCGGATACGCGATCTGCTTGTCCCACTCACCCGGCTCGGCTCCGCCATCCTCGACGTACTTAGCGAATTCCTCCACCGTCACCGGGTATTTTGCGATCTGAAAAGCGTCCGACTCCACTTCATGAGCTTTATCGCCATCGCCCATGACGAACACTCTCGCCGGAATCGTCACCCAGTTGTCCTCCCGCAAGCGCGGATCACCCGCCCGGCCCAGCGCCTCCGCCGCTTCCACACGGGTCTGTAGCGGAACACTGTCCGACCGCTCATGGTCGAAGATCGCCATCACCGTCTCCAGCAGTTGGCGATAACGGCAGTCCGGCGGTTCATATCCCGAAGGTTTCAGATCCGCGAGTATTGCTCCCAGCAGGCCCGCACAGCGCGCCTGTTCCGCAAGCGTTGCGCCCTGGCGATCGAGCACCAGCCCCAACAGAGCGTCCACCTTATCGAGACCTTGCTTTGACGAGAGCAACCCGCCAAACAAAAGCAGGGTCTCCCGCCACTCGGGCCGGTACAGCGTATCGCCCTTGAATAGCAGTTTCTGCTGCGCCGCGTCGGTTAGCTCGGCCATCGCCCGCCCGGCCAGGTGCTCCTGAAAGGTAAGGTGCCAGAATTCGAGTCGGGGGCCCCGGCTGACCACGATCCCGCTGTCCACCTCCTCCTGTTCGAGGAATCGCTCCGCCCGTCCAATCCGTTCCGCAGCCGGCGTGTCCCGGAGTTGCGGCGCGATCAGTTCCGCCGCACGGCGCTTCCCGATCTGCCGGAGCCGTCCCTTGGGCTGGTTCTGCATCGCGAGCGCGAGATGACCGAGTAGGGTGAGACAGCGCTCGGCCCGCTCCCGGTCCGGCTTCTCTCGGGCCTTGGCCAGCCACCCGAGGATGGACTCGTACAGCTCGGAGCGCTGCTCCGGAAGACGCCGCTGGTTCCAGTGCACGACGGCAAGCGCGGTGAGCATGACGGGATTCCGCTCCATTCGCCGGATCGCGGGCCGCGCGCGCAAAGCCGCCAACAGTTCGCCCCGATGCCGGCCCGCAGCCGCCGGATCGCCAGGATACAGCGCCGCGGACCAGTGTTCGAGGAAGCGCTCCACCGCCTCATCGGTCAGATCGTCGATCTTCACCTGGTCGAACCCGGCCAGCGTGGCCAGCCCCTGATACGCGCCGGGGCGCGTGGTCACCACGAACCGGCACTCGGGGTAGCGCTGCGTCGCGTTCTCGAACAGCCCCGCCATGCGCTGCCGCGTCCGGGTATCCGGCGCCTCGTCCAGGCCGTCCAATAGCACGACGGTCTGCTCCTCGTGCATTTTTCGCTCGAAGAACGCGGCATCCAGATTCCACTTTCCCGACTCGAGAAAGTGGGCCAACCAATCGGGGGATTACGCAGTGGACGGAACGCCTTCGTGTTTGCGTCCGAGGCAGTTGCCTACGTGCTCCTCGAGTTCCCCGATGCGGATCAGGATGGGGAATCCTATAGCGGAGGTCGCCAGCCCGCCGGGAGCGCCGCACGCCTCGAAGGCGAGACGTCGTAGAAAGGTGGTTTTTCCGCTGCCGGGGTCGCCCACAATGACAACCCGTTTCAGCGTGAGAGTTTCCTCAAGAGCGACGCTGCGCTCCATTTTCACGGACGCTCTGGCGCCCGCCGTCGTCAGCGGGATGTAAAGATCCTGAATGGGGAAGCGGTAGGCTTTGCCGGCCCCCACCTGCAAGCCCCGGATGTCGATCCAGGCGGTCTGATCGCGCAGCCAAGCGAGGTATTTCGAAGGATCTCCGGGCCTGCCGTTCGCGCTGAGGGCTTGGAGGATGCCGGTGGCGAGGTGATCCGGGGTGGTAAATTCCCACCAGAAACCCTGGCCGCCCAACCAGCTTTTCAACTCTTTGAGGCGGGCGAGATTCCGCCGGACCTCCGCCATCAGTTCGGCGCTTTCCGTCCCCTTATCGACCGCTTCGCTCAGCCTGTAGGACTCCTTGAGTTCGGCGGGCCAGGGATGTTGGTCGTTAACGACGCAGGCGATGACCTCCTTCGCGCGTTCGCATTCGAGCCACGTAATGCTCTTGCCGCCGCCGTCCGGCTGGCCGGCAGGCACCCAGCCATAGCGGTGGGCGACGATCGCGATCACCACGTCGCAGGCGTCCACCTCGCGCATACAGGCCGGGTACGGCTTGCGCTTCCCTTGGGGCGTGAAATACTCCATCATCACCGGGTGGCAGCCGGCCAGAATCACCGCGTCGCGGGCCGCGATCCGGTATTTTTCCAGATCTTCCGTCGTCGATGAGATAAACACCTTTCGCATGGGCTGTGTTCTTGGCTCCGGCTGAGCTTCGCAAGATGCTACCACACGGCCGGAGCCCTCGTGCGATTCGACGTGCGTCATGAAGAGTGCGCCAGGCGAGTATGCAGAACGACATCAGTGTTGCGCCGCGTTTTGAATCGTTAGAATGTAGAACAGGTTTTGAGGCGAGGGCTGCCATGTCACGTACATTTCGGGTATTTGTTGCATCCCCCGGGGACGTGTCCACGGAGCGACGAAATCTGGCGCGCATCATTGGAGAAGTGAATCAGACGCATGGAGGCCCTCTGGGGTACTCTCTTGATCTGTTGCGATGGGAGACGCACGTAGCGCCGGGCGCGGGGAGGCCTCAAGAGGTTATAAACGATCAAATCGGAAGTTATGACCTGTTCGTGGGCCTAATGTGGCGGCGTTTCGGCACACCGACGGGAGTTGCGGGCTCCGGCACGGAGGAGGAATATCGCATCGCCTATCGCGCCTGGCAGCAGAACCCTCGAATGCCTTTGATGTTCTACTTCTGTCAAAAGCCATTCATGCCGCGTCAGATCGAGGAGATCGATCAAGTGCGGCAAGTTCTGCTTTTCCGGAAGGAGCTGGAAGGCAAAGCCTTAGTTTGGGACTATGCGACTCCGAAGGCGTTTCAGGACGACATCCGGAAACATTTGTGCCTGCGTATGACGCGTCTGATGGAGGAGGAGAGTGGGAAGTCGCGGCATCGAGCCGTACCTGACGACGGGACCATTCAGGTTTTCCAGAAGCTCTGGGAGCGGATGACGCCCGATCTACAAAAGGCCTTCAGCGTGGCTTACAACGAGAATCGGCGGGCTGGAGATTCGGGGATTCAGACCCGAGATCTGTTCGCTGCGATGTTGCGGGTCAACTCCACGGAGCTACGTCGGATTACGGAGGACATTCCACCTCCGGCGCTGCCATCACCGACCAGCGGAGCGGTGACAGAGCGGCCCTACATCATTGTTGAACGGCCGTGGTTGTCGCATTGCGTTGCGTCCTCTGTCCGCAGGCTGAGTCAACATCTTCCCCAGGGGCGGTCGCTGTCGGCGTCAGACATCTTCGCGGACATCGCTAAGAACGGCAGCGGGGAATCGGTACGTTTACTGCGAGAACACAAGATCGGGCCGGCTGAGATAGACCGCATTTTGCGAAACAAGAATATAGATGTAGTTGCGACGGGGTAAGTTTATTTCAGTGGGAGCATCAGCTCCCGTCGCGGCGGACGGCGCGGGCGAAAGCTGGTGATGCGCGGCGAGAGCAGACAGCATATATCAGCCATTCCCTTACCGATCACTGGAGCTTCGCGTACTCTTTGCGGGCGTCAGCCAGAAGAGGCAAATCCGCGTCCGCGTCCTTCCACAGCGCGAAGAAGTCCTGGAAGGCTTTCCTGGCTTTCGCGGTATCGCCCGCGAGCACGGAAGCGCGCGCCAGACCCAGGTAGGAAATCGAATAGTACAGTCCCCAATTCGGATATTTCCATGTGCTACCCCAACTGGCGCCCTTGTGATCCAGGATCTTCTGGAATTCGGCTGCGGCCTCCGCGCCCTTACCCAGTCGCAGGTACGCCAGGCCCCGCAGGTACACCGCCTCGGGATAAGTGCGCTCGTAAGGCGAGGCGGATGCCAGCAGTTCCACCGCTGCGGCGGGCTGACCGCGCTGGAGTGCGATAGCGGCGCGAATTTCAGGTAGTTGCACCGCATTCCAGACGGTTCCATTTGGCGAACGCTTCGAGGTCTCCCCGGCGAGCTTCTCCGCCCGGGCCGACATCGCCGCATATCGCCAGCGCCAGTGCCGGACGCCCCAGGTGGCGCACGGTCCGGCAGTTACCCGACAGCGCGTCAGCGCGCGCATCGGCTTCTTCGAAGCCCGCGGCGACGTCCCGGAGCCCCCGGCGCAGCGCCGTCTCCGCGGCTCGCTTGTACAACTTGCTGGACTCACGACGCTGGCCAAGAACATTCCGATGGGCCGCCTGCAAGCCAAAACTCAAGTACTCCTCCGGCTTGCCTGCGTACCACTGAGTCTCCCTGGCGGCGGCAGCCTGATCGCCCTCGATGTAAGCCATTTCGAGGAAGCGCTGATGGATCCTCGCGCCGTCGATACCCAGACTTCCGCACAGTCTCGGCGACTTTCTTGGCCTCGTCGAGCCGATCCAGGCACATGTAGGCGTCCAATAGCCGCCGATAGGGCGGTTCCAGCGTTCGGCTGCAACTGAGCCGCTGCCTGGCCCTCCTTGAGTCCCTCTTCGAATTGCCCCAGGTTTATGTAGGTTTTCGCTCAAGTTGTTATGAAATGCCCCAGACGCGGGGATAGTTCGCGATCACCCAATCGATAGGCGTCGATTACTTTGTCCAACTCGCCAGTCGATTCGTAGTAACCGGCCGCAATGACGTCCCGCTCATATTCGGAGACGCGGTCGATCAACGCAAAAGCCTTTCTCTTGTATTCGGCCTCGCGCCCTGCGTCCCCAGCATTGTTGGAAGCCGCCGAGAGTAAGTAGTAAGCCATGGCGAAATTCGGATCGAGCGCGATGGCGCGCTCGAACAAAGGAACAGCAGCCAGAAACCGGCCACTGGCTCATCTCGGCCATGCCCGCCGTGTAGTTCTGGAGAGCTTCCAGCGAACCCGTGGTCGCCTGTTCCAGCGGACGATTCAGCTTCTGGATCGAGCTGCGCGATTCTCCGAGCTTGGCGCGCAGGGCCGTCGCGGCGGTTCCCACCGCGTTCAACACGTGCTCCTTGTCGTCCGCCTGGACCTGCTCCCGGGCGAGTGTCGCGCCACCCGGGCAAGTGATCGCCTGGAGCGTGATGACGTAGCTCTTACCCAGGCTCGCGATCGAGCCATCGATGGTCGCCGCGGCTGCATCGCGCACGCAAATGTCATGCGCGATCTGGTTGGTGATGCGCGCTCCGGCAGGCAAACTCATCAGCCGCAAGTCGTGTTGCACCTGCTGGTCATCCATGATTTTCAGGAAGGGGGACTGCTCAAGCTGGATGGCGAGCCCCTGGCGCAGCGTGCCATCGAAAACCGGATCGCCGGTGGTGTTGGCGAAGTCGGCCAGGACGATCGTATCTTTTTCCGTCAGTTTCCTGGCGGGACGCAAAACGAAATAGACCGCAATCAGAGCGATGGCGACAATCGCAGCGGTGGCCGGAGCGATCCACCTGCGATTTGCTTTGGAGCGGATTGCCTTTCCAAGGCGCGCTGCTTCGAGTGCGCGCACCAGCTCAGCCGTCGATGGCCAGCGCCGCGCCGGATCTGTTTCGAGACAACGGGCCACGATCTGTTCGAGCGCTTTGGAAGAGAGCGGCTTCCGATCCGCCGTGGTGCGCTCCCCGGTCAGCATTTCATAGAGGACGCGGCCGAACGAATAAATATCGGTGCGCGCGTCGGAAGGCTTTCCTTCGCGCTGCTCCGGCGCCATGTACGCCGGCGTGCCCATCACCATGTGGCTGCCGGTGAGGGTGTCGTCGCCTTCCCAGGTGGCCAATCCGAAGTCGAGAACCTTGGCGCTCGATTTTGTCAGCATGATGTTGCCGGGCTTCAGATCGCGATGGACGATCCCGCGCTCATGTGCGGCGGCGAGCGCGGAGGCGATCTGCGCGGCGTAAAGGAGCGCCTCATCGGCCTGCAATGGACCGCTTTTCAACCTGGCCGCGAGGGTCTCGCCTTCAAGCAGCTCCATCACCAGATAGTTGGGGCCAATGTCGTAGAGAGTACAGATGTGAGGATGATTGAGCGATGAGATCGCCCGCGCCTCGCGCTCGAAGCGCGCAATGAATCGTTGGTCGACAACCTTGATCGCCACCGGGCGCCCGAGCCGCGTGTCGACGGCGCGAAACACCTCGCCCATGCCACCTTCGCCGAGTTTGCCCTCGATTTGATAAGGACCCAGGCGAGTGGCCGGCTGCATCACGGTCATCGTGCGAACGTCGAGAGCCGGCAGGCTCTTATCCTGACGCGCGAGCAGGGATTCGACTTCCCGGCGCAATTCAGGATCGGCCTGAGCGAGCAGAGCGGCACGCCGGCCGGCGGAGCTTTCGCGGGCGGAATGGTACAGCTCTTCGATCTGCCGCAGACGATCCGGGGTCATGTCGCTCAATCATGACATAAGTGCCGCGGGGGACGCGGGCAGCCGGATTACGACAGCTCCCTGGCCAGCCAGGCTCGGGCAAAGTCCCAGTCGCGGCGGACGGTGCGTGGCGAGATTTTGAGGACTTCGACGATCTCTTCTTCTTGAAGGCCGCCGAAATAGCGCAGTTCCACGACTTTGGCCTGTCGCGGAGCGACTTCCGCGAACGCGGCGAGCGCGTCGTCCAAAGCGACTATGGAACGGTCCGGCTCCGGCGAGACGATGGCGGTTTCATCGAAATTCACACGCACGGCGCCACGGCTGCGTTTGCCGGAGGCGTGCGCGCGCGCCGCGTCCACCAAAATGCGCCGCATCATTTGCGCAGCAATCGCGAAGAATTGGGCGCGGTGCCGCCACTCTACGTTGGTTACATCCACCAGCCGCAGATAGACTTCGTGGACCAGGGCGGTAGTTTGCAGCGTGTTGTCCCGCCGTTCGCCTTGCATGTGGCGGCGTGCCATGCGGCGCAGTTCGTCGTAAACCTGCCCGGACAACACATCAAGCGCGGCCGGATCGCCCGCCGACCAGGCTTTCAGCAGATTAGTGATTTCCGCGTCCAATAAAAAGTATGACATCCATGGCCGCTTTCGGCTCGCTGTTCCGCCTGTACTGGCGACAGGATTTCATCCTGCCTGGAGGAAATATGAAATCGATACTGACGGCGGGCGTGAGTCTGCTCATCGCTTCTATGGCAGGCATGCCGGCTCAGGCGGCAACGATCGGCGTCTCTTACAAGATTGCTGGAGGGCTGACCGGACCTCCAGTCGAGATAGGCTCGACCCTCGTCTTGGACGCCCTCTCCACCGGCTCCTTTCTTTCCGGGAGTTCGAGCCTGAATGCTACTTGGAATCCCGTTACATTCCGTGACCACAGTGTGGTGGACCTGACCACCGGGCTGCTTAACGGAACCTTTAGCCTGACAGTGGCCAACGGCGACATATTATCCGGCACCCTCTTTGAAGATGTTTCCACTGCAAACAACGGCGTGGGTCCATTCACACAGAAACTAACGTTCACCGCAGGAACTGGCACTTTCGCAGGCGCTACTGGATCGGCCTCGGGCGCGGGTTTAGGAACTCCTACTGGATTCACAGCATCGGGGAGCGGAACCCTGACTGCGCCGGGAATCGCCTCTGTGCCAGAGCCGGCGTCGGTTGCGCTGATTTTCGGAGGCCTGCTCCTCCTGGTCGCAACCGGCAGACTGCCAGGACGCAAATCCCACGGCCCATGCTCCCGGCAAAGATGGGCGCTCTAACCTGCCGGTCTGTGATTCCTTATTCCCAGCAGCAACCGCCTCGCCGGGCTAGAACCAGGAGTCAGGCGCAGGCGGTGATGATGGCATATTCGGTTACGAAAGGAAACAGCAATGCAGCGACAAATGAAGAATCTCTTGCACATGTTCAGCTTCGCGCTGGGCATCGCATCCACTGCTTTCGGACAAGGCCCCACTTACACTACAGTTGACTTTCCGGGAGCTTCCTCCACACTGGCCTGGTCAATCAACAAGAGCGGCGATATTGTTGGAAGCTATACGATCGCCAGCGTGACCCATGCCTTCAAGCTGAGCGGGGGCCGGTTCACTACCATCGATTATCCTGGCGCGACCAGCACCGATGCTCGTGGGATCAACAATCGCGGCGATATCTCGGGAATCTACAATGCCGGCGGCATGTCCCATGGCTTTCTCCTCACCGGCGACAAGTTCACCGCGATCGATTACCCGAACGCCACCTCCACTCAGGGCTGGGGGGTAAATTCGTCCGCCGATGTGGTCGGAGTCGATACCACAGCCGGGGTGAACCACGGATTCAAGTGGAGCGGGGGCCAATTCACCACGATCGATCCTCCTGGCTCCACCGGCACCACCCTCACGGGGATCAACGCGCAAGGCGAGATTTCCGGAATTTATACCAGCGCCGGTTCCGTGCACGGCTTGCTGCTGAGCGATGGCGAATTCACGACGCTGGACGTGCCTGGATCCGATTACACCAACACGACGTACCTCACCGGGCATGGCGACATTATCGGAAGGTACACGTCCGGCACCGCGGCGAATGGCTATTTGCTGAGAGGAGGGCTGTTCAGCCCGATCGCCTTCCCCAATGCGACCTTTACCGGTGCAGCCTCGATGAATGAGCGGGGCGATATCGTGGGCCGGTATCAAACCGCCGAGAGCACCACCGCGTTCCACGGTTTCCTGCTGAGCGGATTCCAACCGGGGTGTGTGGCTTATGTCCCGCGGATCGCAATGAGTTCCGGCGCAGCGGCCGTGACCCACGCCTCCGACTTCACGTTGGTCACCGCCGCCAATCCCGCGTCACCAGGAGAGTTGTTGTCCATGTTCGCGACCGGTCTTGGCCCGACCCGTCCTGGCGTGGATCCCGGGAAGCCATTTCCTTCCAGCCCTTTGGCTACCGTCACATCGCCGGTCGAGGTAAGGGTGAATGGGAAACCCGCAGAGGTGCTCGGCGCAGTGGGACTCCCCGGTGCGGTGGACGGCTACCAAGTGAACTTTCGCCTGCCCGCCGATACCCTCAAGGGACTTGCCGCACTCCAAGTTAGTGCCGGTATGGTCGCGGACACCTCGGTGAAAGTTATGGTCAAATGACCATCAGTAGCCTATACGCAGGCTGCGGATTTGGAACGGTCCAATGTCAAGACGGTCTGGATTGCGGGTAAGGATACATGGGCCTTGGATCGCCGGGTGCCGCGCAATATCATCGGCCGTAGCCCATCCCCAGGGGCGCCTACTTTTTCAGCGCAAGTTTCTTAGCCTCGTCGAGCGCGGCGGCTGCGGAAACTTTGACGTCGGGTTCGACGCCGGTACCTTCCCAGTTCGTTTTCGAGATGGGATTGATGGCTCTGGCGAACGGCACGCCGATCATGAAATGATCGTCGATGCGGTGGCCGGAAACAGGATGTGCCCCGCCGCCCGTCGTTTCGCCGACAATCGTCGCTCGCTTCAGGTTCTTCAGGTTGTAGGTGAATTCTTCCGCGCCGGAGAACGTGCGCTTGGCGGTGAGCACGATGACGGGCTTGCCGCCCAACCGCTTCCCAGGCACGTCGAGGCTGGTCCAGAACTCCTCGGTCTTATCCTCTTTTCGGTTGTAGAGATCGTTCAGGTGAGTCCGCTCATCGAAAAGATAACTCGAGATGTAAGCCACCATCTTTGGATCTCCTCCTCCGTTCTCGCGCAGGTCGATGATGAGAGTATCCACATTGGCCAGGAAGTTCATGGCAGCACTTGCCGTGGGACCACAGGTATCCGGACTCGCGAACATGTTGAACTTCAGGTAACCGATGTTGGGCGGAAGGCGCTCCGCTTTCTCAAACCCGCAGTTCATGCGCTCCAACCGTTGCCGCATCGCAGCGTTATCGGGAGCTCCGGACGGGGGACCCTTGGGCAGCACGGCGGGGCTGAAATTCACACCCAGATGCTTGTCGTGGCTGATTTCCCGGAGATCGGAGGTGAGCTTCTCGGCAAAGGCATCGCCATTCGTGATCGACTCATACTCCCCGGCCTTTTGCCGGGCTCGTATGGCCTCCTGCATTTTCTTCGCCGTCTCCGGGTAAACGTAAAACTCATCTAGCGCGGCGATGGCTCCGTCGATCGCGCGCCCGCGCTCAGCGGCGTCGATGTTGAAATCGGCATCGGTCACGCCCGGCGGTATGGCTCTCACGCCGAACTTCACCACCTCAGCGGGATCGGCGTCCTTGACGTCGAGCCTTCCCAGCGCCGTGGTCGGCCCGGCCTTCTCTTTTACGCGAAATTCAATATGTGTCCGCTCACTCTTTTCAATGCTGAGCAGGTCGAATCCTCCGGTCTGATTACGGAAGTTCATTTCGTTGTCGATCGGGCGCGCGGGGTCGAATTTCTGAATGTAAGCTTCTATGCGAGCCCGATCGCCGCTGTTGAAAGCTTCCAACCAGGCCTTCAGTGTGCGCCCAGCCGGTGTGTCGGGTATCGCGGGCTGAGCGGAAAGGCAAAGGGTCGCAAGGGCAAGGATTGCACTGAGTCGCCACAGCATGGAGGCTTAGACGTAATCGCCGCAGCATTGTTCCGGAGGAATCAGCGTCAGGGTTTCCGCGAGACGCGGCTTCACCGGCATCCCCAATTCGCACGTCAGCACGAATCCAGGATTATCGGATCGAAAGCTCCGACGGATCATCCTTGTAAGAAGGGGAATTTGTACAACCATGAAGATGACGGGAAACACCATCCTGATTACGGGCGGCGGCTCAGGTATCGGCCGGGCACTTGCGGAAGCGTTTCACAAACTGGGAAATCAGGTCATTATTTCGGGACGCCGGCAAAGCGCCCTGGATGAAGTGACGGCGGCGAATGCCGGCATGGCTTCCCTCCCGCTCGATATTACGGATGCAGCCAGCATTCAGGCATTTACGGAACGAGCGATCAGTGAATTTCCCTCGCTCAACGTACTGATCAATAACGCCGGCATTATGCGCATCGAGGACGTCAAATTATCTCCAACAAGCCTGGCCATCGCCGAGGAGACTGTTACCACCAACCTGCTGGGCACCATCCGTGTGTCGGCGGCGATCTTGCCGCACCTGTTGCAGCAACCACAAAGTGCCCTTGTCACGGTGTCCTCGGGATTGGCCTTTGTGCCGATGTCGGCCGCGCCCACCTATTGCGCGACGAAGGCCGCCATTCACTCCTACTCCGTCTCGCTACGCCAGCAGCTCCGTGGCACATGCGTAGAGGTGATCGAGCTGGCGCCGCCGTATGTCCAGACAGAACTGCTGGGTGAGCACCAACTGACCGATCCCAACGCGATGCCGTTGGCCGACTACATCAGCGAAACCATGTCGCTGCTATCAAAAGGAGAGTCGGAGGTGATCGTGGATCGTTGCAAGCCGCTGCGCTTTGCCGCCGAAAATGGCAACATGCGCGAGATGCTCGAAATCTTGAATTCGCACTAGTCCCCAACCGTTCAACGAGACCAACTAGTCAAAACTGCGAAGCCAGATATCGCGCACGGAGATCTTGCACGGCTGGCTTTCGATCTCGAAGCCGATCAGTCCAGGTTGGTTGTTGACCGAATTTTTATTGTCATCGATGAAGATCGCCATCAGTTGGCCGTTCATGATGTGCATCATTACACCGCCACGCGCGATGATCTCGTAATCGTTCCATTCGTTCACCTTCACATAGCCGCCGAGCGCCTGCTTATCGCCGATATTGGCGACGAGGCGATTGGTCTGGCCGGGCAGCGCCTGCGTTACCTGGCCGCGATATGCGAGGATGCCCTGCATTGTGTTTTCGGAGTACCACTGGCCTGTGTATGACGCGGTCTGTGCGGTGACCGGGAACCAGAAGTCGGCCTGTGGGCCCGTCATCATAAACTTGAGATCGTACGGAGGCTGGCCGGCAGGCTGCGGCCGCGTCCACGGTACGCCGGTAACGCTGCGGTATTGAATGCCGCCTCCGCCGCCTTTTTCGATCTTCATCTGCAGTTTCAGGTCGAAATCGCGGGTTTTCTCGCTTCGATAGACGATGTAGTTGTTCCCCTTCGGCTTGCCCTCGACCGTTTCTCCCACCATGGCACCGTTTTCGATGCGCCAGATCGTCAGGTCGGCGTCCCAACCGGTGAAACTCTTTCCGTCGAAGATTTGCTTGTAGCCCGTATGCTCTCCCATGTCATAGGGTGCCGGGTCATGAAACTTCGGCATACCCATGAGCTTCTCGCCGTTTGGGCCAGCCTGGGGCGGTCGCACAGGGGGCGACTCCAGCGCCGGCGGCACGACCTGAGCAACCAGCGCGGCCGGTAGCGCCAGGGAATGGATACTCAGCGCGGCTATGGGCAAAAGTAATGCTGGAACGAAGCGGGTGTAGGGGCGAAAGGGTGTGGGCATAGAGGTTCCTGCCTTTTCAGACACCAGGGCCAAATAGGAGTTTGGACTGATGAAGTGTTGAACGCAAGCATTCACAATACGCTATCGAAGATGAGCCGGTCTTTACCGACGCGAGGAAGTGGCACTTGGACGCTAAACCCTTATGATTCCCTCATGCCACGATCACGTCTCGCAAGCTGCGGATGCGTCATCCGAGCCCGGCTGCTCGCGCGATCAGAAACAACCCTGCCCCGACGACGACGGCCCCGATGGCTCGCGCGACGCGCTCACCGGCCGGTGCGAGACGTTCGACGGTGATGGCTGCCGTCACGACAGCCATCGCGCGCAGGTCCATGACCCCGATGACGAGGAGGATCGCCATCAGACCGGCACAGCAGTAGCTGCAGTGGAGGCCGAGGCGCAGGCCGTGTCGCCAGGCCGTGCCGGCGTCCGGCCGGCAGCGTACGGCCGCGTCCCGGGTGCCGTCCCGGCAGCAGGCGAGGTGACGCGCCTTCCACGCGGTGAACTGGAGCGCGCCGGCGATCAGGACGACCACACCGACCGCGATCGGAACGGCGCGCGCCAGCGCCGGCTGCTGCATCTCGATCGCCGCCAGCGCGACGCCCAGCGGAAAGGCGGCCATTCCGAACACGGTCCAGACGAAGAAGTACCCGACGCCCACCAGCGCGGTCAGCCGACCCAGGCGCGTCTCGCCTGTCCTGCCGACGGCCTGGCGGTAGCGCCAGAGCATCGGGACCAGGGACGGCAGCATCATCGCCACCATCATCACGACCCACATGCCGAGGAACGACGCCGCGGCGCCGGGCCACGTCTGTCCGGGCATCCGCATCCACGCCATCGACATCGTCCAGCCGCCGGGCATCGGCATCCCGCCCATCGCCGACATGGACGCGCACCAGACGATCGTCACCGCCGCGCTGGCGGCGAAGAGCAGCGCCGAGATGCCGAAGAAGGCTCGCTGGGAAGCTCGCTCGGAAGCCATGCCTTGTGAGATCTCCCGTCCCGCAGTTGCGCCATGACACCCAGCACGTCGCTCAGCGCTTGTCGTACTCGTCGTGGCGGCGCCACCAGACGCCCGTCTCGTTGCGCCCCTTGGGTGCGCGGTCGAGCCACTGGTACATGCCCCAGAGGCCGTCCAGTCCGCGCGCATAGGTGGAATAGGTGTGGTAGACGACGCCGTCCTCGAGCGCGAACGCGCTCATGCCCGGCCTCTCGCGCGTGTAGGTGGCCACGTCGGTTCCGGTCATGGCCGCGAACTCGGCCACGGGCTCCGGCGCACCGGTCGTGCCCGCGTCCATCGGCGTGGCCGCTCGCGCCGGTAGTTGTATTCGACGTCCCCCTCGCGCTGTTGCTGCTCGGTGAACGAGACGTTGAAGTCGAAGTTGAAGTCGCTGCCGAGCGAGGACGCCCAGGGAAACGTCCACCCCATCCGCTGCTTGTACGCCTGCAGCTTCGCGAGCGGCGCCCGCGACACCGCCGAAAGCGTGACGTCGTGGTTCGCCAGGTGAACGACGAAGCCGTTGAACCCGTCCGCGATCGCCGAGCAGGACGGACACCCCGCCGTGTAGTCGGGCCCGAACATGAAGTGATAGACGAGGAGCTGCGAGCGCCCTCGGAAGAGGTCCGCCAGCGAGGCGCTCCCCTCATCGGTCTCGAATCGATACTCCTTGTCGATCCGAACCCACGGCAGCTCCTGCCGCCGCTGCGCCAGCTCGTCGCTGCGCCGCGTTAGCTCCTTCTCCGCCTCGAGCAGCTCGAGCCGCGCTGCGAGCCACTCTTCACGTGTTCCGGTCATGTGCTGTCGTCATCGTTCTTGTCTCTCCTTGTGATGTCCATGTTCGTTCTCGATACGATTCGTGGTCGTGGTCACGAGATAAACTTAGCGCCGGATATCGAACGGGTGGGAGTGACAAGTGTGGCGGGATTCCGATGGACTCGCTGATCACGGCCGCGGCGCGTGCACTCGCGGCGGGTGATCCGCTCGGCGCATTGAAGCGGGTCGCCCTGCGCGACGACGCGCCGGCGCTCGCGCTTCGCGGCATCGCGATGGCGCAGCTCGGCGATCTCGTTCGCGCGAAGGCTCTCCTGCGACGTGCCGCGCGCGCCTTCGGTCCGAAAGAGGCCGTGGCCCGCGCGAGGTGCGTCGTCGCCGAGGCCGAGATCGCGCTCGTCTCGCGCGACCTGGGCTGGCCTGCGAAGGCGCTCGACGCGGCGCGGGCGACGCTCGAAGCGCACGGCGACCGGGTGAACGCCGCGCATGCGCGGTATCTCGAGGTCCGGCGCCTGCTCCTGATCGGGCGCCTCGACGAGGCCGAGCGTACGCTCGCCGAGCTCGACCCCGCGCCCTTCCCGCCGGCGTCGAGGGCCGCCCACGAGCTGGTGGTCGCGGGGATCGCGATGCGACGCCTGCGGACGAAGGCGGCGCGCGCTGCGCTCGCTCGGGCCGAGCGCGCCGCGCGCGCACGCAGGTATCCCGGCGCTGACGGCGGAGGTCGAAAGCGCATCCCTCGTCCTGAACACGCCCGCGGCGCGCCTGATTGCGCGTGGCGAGGAGCGACTCCTCCTGCTCGAGGAGGTCGAAGCGTTGCTGGCGTCGAAAGCGCTCGTCGTGGACGCGTGCCGTCATGTCGTGCGTGACGCAGGCACGGTGGTCTCGCTCGCGACGCGCCCGGTGTTGTTCGCGCTCGCACGCGCGCTGGGCGAAGCGTGGCCCGGAGACGTGCCGAGGGACACGCTCGTCGCACGCGCATTCGGAGCGAAGCACGCCGATGAATCGCATCGCGCGCGGTTGCGAGTCGAAGTCGGGCGGCTTCGCGCGGTGCTTCGGACGCTGGCCGACGTGAGCGCGACGAAGCGAGGGTTTGCGCTGGCGCCGCGCCGCGCACGCGAGGTCGTCGTGCTGGCGCGGCCCGTCGAAGAGGAGCATGCGGCGGTGCTCGCCTTCCTCGCCGACGGCGAGTCGTGGTCGAGCTCGGCCCTGGCGCTTGCGCTCGGAGCCAGCCAGCGCACCGTGCAGCGGGCGCTCGACTCGCTTGCGGCAGCAGGCAAGGTGCAGTCGTTCGGTCGCGGGCGAGCGCGTCGCTGGATGACCCCGCCCGTGCCGGGATTCACGACGACCTTGTTACTCCCCGCTCCGCTGCCGAGTGACTAGGATGGAAGCATGAATCGATCAGCCGCCGAAATCGTCCGCGAGTATGGACCCTTTCCGGGCGTCGACCAGCGTGCATGGCGTCACGTATGACGGTCAGCACGTCTGGTTTGCCGCCGGAGACAAGCTGAACGCCTTCGATCCGGCGAGCGGGAAGACGCTGCGCTCGATCGATGTCGCCGCGCATGCAGGAACGGCCTTCGACGGCCAGCACCTGTTTCAGATCGCCGAGGATCGCATCCAGAAGATCGATCCGAAGACCGGCCGTGTGCTCGCCACGATCCCGGCGCCCGGCGGCGGCGGCGACTCGGGGCTCGCCTGGGCCGAAGGGACGCTCTGGGTGGGGCAGTATCGGGACCGGAAGATCCATCAGATCGATCCCGAAACCGGGGCGATTCTTCGCACCATCGAGTCCAACCGCTTCGTCACCGGGGTCACCTGGGTCGACGGCGAGCTCTGGCACGGCACCTGGGAAGGCGACGAGAGCGATTTGAGGCGAATCGATCCGCGAACGGGAGAGGTCCTGGAGAGGCTCGAGATGCCGCCCGGAGTGGGCGTGTCGGGGCTCGAGTCCGATGGCGGCGATCAGTTCTTCTGCGGAGGCGGAAGCAGCGGGAAGGTGAGGGCCGTCCGCCGGCCCAAGCGAGGTTCCGAGGCGGGCAAGGGCTCGGAGAGTCCCGTAGACCCCACAAGCAGGTAATCGAAGCGGCCCTGGCGAGCGAGGTTTGATACCTCGACCAGAGTGACTTAAGTTCTGTCACCTGGATCTGTCCACCAGCGGCTGCAATGCTTTTGAGCATCCCAGTTGTGTCCGCGTGAGCCGACGAGGTGAGCCTCGGAAAAAAGTAGTTCTACCGACTGCCGGCGTCATCCTAGCTCTTAGGAGCACCCATGTTTTTACGTATCGACAGACTTCCAGTCGAATTGCCTGTTTCCGCAACCGTGGACCCCACTGCGGCCAAGCATGTCCAGGAGCTGCTTGGCGGGAGATTCGGCGAGATGTCTACGCTAATGAACTACACATACCAATCGTTTGGTATGCGTGGCCGGGATAAGATCAAGCCCTATTACTCCTTAATTTCAAACATTGCCGCAGAAGAAGGCGGCCACATCGAAATTGTTTCCGCCGCAATCAATTCCTGCCTGAATGGTCCGCGGACTGATTTTGATGGCTCACAAGGTCCGGCGGAAGGTGCTTTCAAAGCGCTATCCGAGGAGGCCATTTTTGGCGGCCACTACATAGCCTCCGCACAGACGGCCCTGCCGGTGGATTCGCGCGGCATGCCCTGGACGGGGGATTACGTGTTCTCATCCGGGAATCTGATTCTCGACCTGCTGCATAACTTCTTCCTCGAAAACGGCGCACGTACCCAGAAACTACGGGTTTATCAGATGACTGACAACCCCGCGGCGCGCACCATGCTTGGTTATCTTTTCGTGCGCGGCGGTGTTCATGCCCTGGCCTATGCCAAGGCTTTGGAATCGCTAACAGGCGTCGAGATGGCCAAAATGCTGCCTATACCGAACATCGCCAACAAGACCTTCCCCGAAGCACGGAAGTTCATGGAACAGGGCTCACACCTCAAGCTTTATCGCTTCTCGCCAGACGACTACCGGGAGGCAGCGAGCATCTGGCAGGGAACTGCTCCGGCGGACTATACAGAAGGTCTGGGTGGGTCTGATCAGCTGGAGTTTGTCGACGCGCCTCCCAGCGGTGGGAATTTGGTCAACTTAGCCGGGATTGCCTCCAGCTTTGCACCCAATTACGCGCCGGAAGAAATCTTTGAGATAGCCAACAAACTGTACCAAAAAGCGAAGAATCTCTAACAAGGTGAGCCGAAGCGGCGGTTGCCCGAGAGGCGTCTGGACCTCGCTACTCTCAGCCATCGCGCACGTTTTGGACGAAATGTTAGGCGCAGCGACCAAAATACGGGAGTTGTGCGTCACACATGTAGCCCCGCGCAGTTTGAGGCGCCTTCTTCGCCTTGGGCCACGTTTCGCCGCGCTGGGGTTCAAACCTACAGGGCAGTTGACTCGCGGGCCGGCAGGGAGCCTTGGCTCTCTGGCCGGTCCTCCGCTGCCGTGCCTGCATGAGTAACAAGTTAGGAGAAAGACTGAAATATGTCATCGGTATTATCAGAACAACAAGTTTCCACCACTGCCGCTCAGACCGGGCCGAAGACGGTCAAGGCCTGGGCCGCTCAAACCGCGACCGATCCTCTCGCCCCGTTTTCAATTGGTCGCAGGGACCCGCTCCCGTCCGACGTGGTGATCGAGGTCCTCTATTGTGGAGTGTGCCACTCAGATTTGCACCAAGCTCGGAATGAGTGGAAGAATTCCATCTATCCCGTAGTCCCGGGCCATGAGATTGTGGGCCGGGTTCAGAAGATCGGTAACTCCGTGACAAAGTTCAAAGCCGGGGATCTCGCCGCGGTCGGCTGCATGGTGGATTCCTGCCGCACGTGCGCCAGTTGCCGCCGCGGCCTGGAACAATACTGCGAGCAGTTCCCGACGTTCACATACAACGGGCTGGACAAACACAGCCCCGGCGGACAGAATCCGACGTTCGGGGGCTATTCCGAGAGCATCGTCGTGGACGAAGCTTTCACGCTGAGAGTAGCCCCAAATGCGAACCCGGCGGCCACCGCACCATTGCTATGCGCCGGCATTACGACCTACTCACCGCTGCGGCATTGGAACGTGGGACCTGGCCAAGAAGGTCGGCATCGTCGGACTCGGCGGTCTCGGTCACATGGGCGTGAAGTTTGCCCGGGCGTTAGGGGCGCATGTGGTGTTATTCACAACGTCACCATCGAAGGTCGAGGATGCAAAGCGGCTTGGAGCCCACGAAGTCGTGATCTCGAGGAATGCAGACGAGATGAAAAAGCATTCCAACAGCTTCGACTTCATTCTCGATGCAGTATCCGCGAATCACGACATCAACGAGTACCTCACTCTATTGAAGCTGGACGGCACGCTGACTCTGGTTGGGGCGCCGGCGGATCCGCTGAACGATCGTACCGTTCAATCTGATGCTCCCGCGCCGTAGTTTCGCGGGGTCTGGGATCGGCGGCATCGCCGAAACTCAGGAAATGCTCGATTTTTGCGCCGAGCACAACATTGTAAGCGACATCGAGATGATCGACATGCCGCAAATCAATGAAGCCTATGAGCGCCTACTCAAAGGGGATGTGAAGTACCGCTTCGTGATTGACATGGCGTCGTTGAAACGTTAGACCAGCCGTTGCATTCCGGCCGGGCGCTCCGGCGTCCCGGCCTGACCGGGCGACGCTAGGCCACTCGGACTTCTCCCCTTTCTGAACACGTCATTTCCGCACGCGGGCATTCGTGCAACTCCCGAATACCCGCACCGTGGTACGCTGGAGGCCCAACACACGGGATCAGTCCTGTTGCATATCCGCTGTCCAGCTATTCTAACTGCACTCCTGCAAACGCCGCCCAGAAAGAAAAGTACGTGATCCTGCCAAGCATCGGCGGGAACCTCGTCACCGGAGGAACTGTCGATAGGCGTGATCGAGGTTCGACGGCGGCCATTGGAAATCAGGCTCCCACCAACGGGTTAAGTACTTAGGTGCACAGTAATCGCCGCCAAGGAAATGCGCAGATGAACGGCGCCTTTATCGGTACGCAGAGCAGCGTAAACAAGAGGGAATCTTGGTGTCCAGCACCCGCTCCGTAATGTCGATGATCCCCATCAGTGGCCGAGCTTCGACCGCGCACGGGAGCCCGCGCGCCGCCGCTGGAGCAAAGTGAAACGCATTGACTCGGGTCCGGAATGCCGACAGTTCTCGCACCTCCGTTCAACTGCAGATCCTGACGTGGTAACCGCCGAAAGCTGTATTTGGATTAAATCCAACAGGCTTCTCCAAGGCCGGTTCGAGGACACCCCTCATGCGCTGAGTTGCGATGCGATGATCGGTGAACACTTGCCGAATGGTTGAGCAAGTCCGCTCAGGTGCAAGTACGCGAGCGGACTCCCTCCTCCTACAGATTGATTCGCAGTTCAGCTCCGCCGAATGCATCTAGTCATTAGATACAGAGCGCCGGCGCCAGTAAACATCAGAGACATCGCCCCCGGCTCCGGCGCGGTTGACTCCGAAAGAGGCGAGATCAGCACGGAAACACCCGCTGCGTTGTCGAACAGGATATTGTCCGGTATAGCGAAGATCAATGTTTTAGAGGAATCAAACGCGTACTGCGTGACTTGCGAGCCAGCGCTGATATCTCCAATCACAAGGTGATTGTAGTAGCCGCTTGTCTTTGCCAGCGAATAAGCCGATGCCGCGGTGGCAGCGCCCAAGGGGCTAACGGCTCCGGCCAGGAGTTGAGACTGTGCCGGATTGGTGGCCGCGCTAACATCAAAAACCAGGTAGCTCGTGATGAAAGGCGAGTTGTAGCTCCACGCGGTATCGATGGTCGATAGTTGCGAGGCCGTCAGGGACGGATACAGGGCGGCGGAGTCGGCCGGGTTCACCACGCGAAATTGGTACGTGCCCGGCTGGACTGCATATTCAAGCAATGAGCCGGCGGTGTTAAACGGGCTGAACCAAAGTGTTTACGACCGGTTAGATACCGCGGCTCCATCGGCACGGGCATCGATGTTGACGATTGCACTGGCTGCGGGCAGGTTGGACGTGATGATGGAGCCTGCGTTAAGCAGGCTCGGAAAGATCCAGATCGCAACTCCCGACAAAAGCAGTTTTGTTCCCGACACGTGTGTTCCTCCATATATGACTGGCTAGATTCGTCCTGACGGCATCCAGGCCGCTGGGCATCTATCTGCCGTCATTGGATTCAACGTATTCGGCGCCCCAAAACCGGACATTGAATGGGAACCCGTTATCATGAACGGTAATGAGCGAGGCCGAGGAGAAAACCAGCGAGGCTACGCGGGAGCTCTTCTCTACGCTCTACGAGGAACTCCAGCGTCTGGCGCATGCACGACTGCGGCGGAACGAGTCTATCACCCTGCTCGATACCACGGCTCTGGTTGACGAGACGTTTCTGCGCGTTCTGAAATCCGGAAATCTTAGTGTCCGCGAGCGCTCACAGTTTCTTGCGTACGCCGCTCACGTCATGCGCTCGATTATTGTCGATTCGGTGAGGCGGCGCCACGCTGCGCGCCGCGCAGGAGATTTGCGTGTGCCCTTCGACGAAGCCAGCGAGTCAGCAGCGTCACCGGAGCACGAAATCATCCGGGTAAACGAGGCTTTGAACGAGCTGGCTAGAGTGGATGAGCGTTTGGTGAAAATTGTAGAGATGCGCTACCTCGGTGGTTTCACGGAAGAAGACATCGCGCTTTCGCTGGGCATTAACGAACGGACGGTCCGACGAGACTGGCAGAAGGCGCGGCTGCTTCTGTCTCTCGCGCTGAAATAAATAGCTGAATCGTGAAGCCTGCCGGGCGTCCGGGTTGATCCGGCCGTGCGACCTTGTCGCGAAGTTACTCGACGCTCACGGGCGCCCGCCCCACGTCCAGACCTGCCCATCCACCATGAGTACCGCCGAGTCCAGCGCCGCGTCGTATGCCGTCTCATTGACAAAAAACGCAACTGTCGGGCTGGGGCTGGCATTGATTTGGGTCCAGGTGACCCCATTCCAAATCCACGTCTCCGGCAGGTAGGCGGCGAGCCGTTCCGCCGTACAGCACGAGGCCGGAGTCAGCCCGCGAATACGCGATTGCAGCTCCATAGCGCGCCGCAGGCATCGTGAGCGGATGCAGTTGGGCCCATGTCTGGCCATCCCAGGTCCACATATCGCCGATTCCTCCGCTCAGGGTCTCTCCGTTGGTTCTTCCGCCGAACATGACAATCTTGCCCAGCACCGGATCGTAAGTCATGGCGGCCTGGTTTCGGGCCGCGGACTGACTGCCGGAGTTTCGAGCTTCCAGTTCACCCCGTCCCACGTCCAGGTGTCGTTCAGCACGGTGGTGCACCGCGTATCCGTAACAGCCCCCGAACAGAACGGTCCGGCTGTGCGCAACGTCGTAAGCCATGTTCGCGTACGCACGTGCGGGCGGGTGCACCGCCGGAGCGGCGGCCGTCCAACCCAATCCGTCCCAGAGCCAAGTAGCAGTGCCGAGATGGTGGATCGGGACAGTCCCGGTTGGAAGTTTGGAGAACCATACTCCGCCGAACAGAACAGCTTTTCCGCGGCTCTCGTCGAAGGCGAGCGCCGCGTGCGACACATTCGGACTATTTTGCGAGAACCGCTGAGTCCAGGCGGCAGACACGGAGTCCCACGCCCAGGTTTGATCGCCCAGCGAGTTGCCCACATCATCCCATTGAGGAGTGAGGTACAGGACCTCGCGCGAACGGAATCGTAAGTCATCATGTCTGCGCCCGTATAGCTCACTTGCAATTGCCATTGCGTCCAGCCCTTCGCCGGACCCGCATTGCCGTACGTGAACCGGTCTGCCGCGTCTTGGCGCTGGTGTGCCCGTCCACGGTCACCTGGACGTCCACAATACCGATGCCTGCCGGGGACTGTGCCGTGCATGCGTTGGCGGTGCACTGTGCGGAAGCTACATTCGCGCCGAAGGTCAACACCGTGCCGGTGAGTGCGGATGTAAGGCCGGCGCCTGCGATGTTGACAGACGTCCCACCCGTTCGCGGGCCGGTGTTGCGAGATACTCCCGTCACTACCAGAATGTAGCTGAACTGATCGGCCGCCGCGCGCGCGCTGGGCAGTCCGCTTACGGAGACGATCACATCCACGATCGAGGTTCCCGCGGGCGTCATAGCGGTGCATTGTGTCGGCGAGCACAGTACGTTCGACGCCTGGCCCGACCCGAAACTGATGGTCGTGGCACCCGGGCTGGTGCCGAAGTTGCTACCCACAATGGTCACCGTGAGCCACCCGTCGCCGGCCCCGTATTCGGTACCACGCCTGCCGCCGACGGGAACTTCGCATACCTGAACTGAGTAGCCGGCGCGGGCGGGCTCTGAGCACCGTTGTATACGACCGATACGCTCACTACCCCAACCCCTGGAGGACTGAACACCTCGCACCATGTGTTGGTGAAACACCCCGCCTTCACCGTCGTATTTCCGACTTTAAAGATCATGCTATCGGCCAATGCCACGCCATAGATGTAAATCTGCGTTCCTCCACCCTCGGGTCCTACCTGCGGGGAGATCCTCGTGATGGCCGGTCCCAAATAAGTGAACTGGCGCTGCCGTCCGCAGGCTGGTCCCTCGCCGGCCGAGACAATGACATCGACCGTGCCGATGACACTCGACTGCGGTAGCTCAGCCACACAAATCGTGCTGCTCGAGCAGTAGCATTTGACGATTGCATGCTGCCGAAGTAAATATCCGTGCCACGCGTGGCCACGAACCCGGCCCCGGTTACCGTTACGGTGGAGCCGCCGGTGATCGGGCCGGAGTTGGGAGTGATGCTCGTCACAGCGGGATTGTAACGGAACAGAAGCGAAATGCCGCTGTAGAACTCGCCCAGCGCCGTCGTCACTGACACGCTGACTGCATGCTGGCTGCCGCTGCTGTCGGCATCTACAAACGGCGGCGCCACTGCCGTGATCTGCGAGATCGAGTTGACGGTATAGGAGAGAGCCGCTACTTGTCCGAACTTCACTCCGGTCACCCCGATAAAGAACTGTCCATTGATAGTGACGCTGGTGCCGCCGCTAAGCGGTCCCGCAGAGGGATTCAAACTCTGTATCTGTGGCGTGCCGGCTAATCGAGCCGCGAGTATTGGAATATTCGGCGAACCGAGCCCGACGTGCGCAAAGTCGTTGCCCGGACCGACCATAGTGCCGGCCGCGCGGAACACGTCCGGTTTGAGTGAGTAAAGATACTCCGGCGAGGCGCCGCACGGGAAAGTGCCTTTTGCCTGGCAACTCAACGCCCATACCGCAGCCCAGGTCGGCGCCGCCAGGCTGGTGCCACTGCCTGATACTCCGCAATTGGGGGCAGCCGGAGAGCCTCCCTGGCACACCAGAATGGCTGTGGCCGGGTCTGCATCTGCCGCGACGTCCGGAACTGACCGCGACGAACTGCTGGTGTACGGACTCTGATATGCGGGCCGTCCAAAATGCCAGCTGACGCGGTAGCCTCCTGCACCGAAACCATTCGTCCACCACGATTCGTTCTGATACACGTTACCCGCGTTTACCGCGAGACTTGTGCCGCCAACCGAAACCGCATGAGGCGCAGCCGACGGCACACTGACACGATTCGGATACAAGGCACTGCCGTTTTTGCAGGTGCTTCCGTTGTCACCGGAGGCAGCGAAAAAGCTGCCACCCTGCACGGCAATAGCCTGGAGAAGACTCTCCATGCTGTCCGCATCCGAATTGCTGACTTCCCGTTCGCAGTTCCCCCAGCTGTCGCTTATGATGCCCTGCGATTGACCCGGCGCGCCGCGGATCGCGTTGAATGCGGAGTTGATGACATCAATCGTGGCCGTACCTTGCGGCGCGACGACGACAACAACGTTGGTCCCGGGCGCAATGCCGAGCACCATGTCGATGTCGAGCAAAACCTCGGTTGTCCCCAGGGTGTTGCTCGGCGCTGTGCCGCCATTGACATTGACGGTCCTGACCTGATTAATCAGCCCCGCCGGCAAACCGGAGGCCTGCAGCCAGTTCACAACATCCTGCGGGTTGAAGTTATCGAACTCGATCAGTGCGATGGTCTGGCCGGTCCCGTTGATCCCGGGAGGCAGCAGGCCGGTACCGTACGCGGTTCCGATGGATCGGGGTAGCGCCGGAGCGGGACTCAGCAAGGGCTCCGGTACGGCCAGATTGTTGAGCCCCGATATACTCCGAACCATGGGCGCGATAGTGGCCGGCAAGGAAGGCTCGGCGGCGTTGGCCTGGAACGTGCGCCCCCCGAGTTGATAATCGTCGATCGCGACCGCGAAGGCTTGCTCTACTTGCGAACGCGTTCCCTGCGCGGTCACTGTCAGGCGATTCGCCGAGCCGTTCACGATGTGCAGCCCGCTCTGCTACAGAAACGCCTGCACAGCGTCATAGGCCTGCTGCGTCGGGCCGAACCGCGCCGCGAATTCGCTCTGGGTCAGCACCACATGATAGTTCGGTGAAGCCGGGTCTTCAAAGCCCCTCACGTAATCTTCAAAACCGGCCCGATCGGAATAATCCAGCATGGCGGTGACGTTGATGGGCGTTGCGCTCGCCTGGGCCGTCCGCGCCAGCTTGGCTGCATCCGGTAGAACGCTAAGTACGTGCCCTCGAGAAAGTGGCACGCGGCTTCTCACCTGGGCGGCCGCGGGCAGCGTCAAACCGCAGAGCCAAACCGCCGCGAGAATGTTTATGCTTTTCACGTTTGTGTCCTCACTAGTTCCAAACGGAACCAGTGGGCCAAACCGGACACAGGAGAACTGGATGGTTAGGATCGGAGCCGGGCTTCAAGGCCATGGAGCGGGTTGGTCAAATGCGGGCCGCATTCAGGGTGCGTCGCGTGGATCGCCCGGGCCTTCGCGAGTAGTTCCCGGGCACGCTGGCTTCGCCCGAGGTCGGCGAGGCTCCCGGCCAGCTCGATTTGGGCCTCCGCCAGTGCGGTGCTCTGTCCGGGATCGTAGATCTGGGAGCAGAGTCGCACTGCGCGCTCCAGCAGGGCCGCAGCCTCCTCGGGCATCCGTCCGCCCCTCAGAGCTCTCCCTGCGATAAGGGCGGCCTGCGCCTCGTAGCTTTTAAGATAGCTCCGGAGAGCGCTGTTCTCGATCCGCTGCAGAACCGCAGTGATGCGGCGGAGCGCGCCTTCATAGCCGCCTTGGGCGAGTTCTGTTCGGGCCGCGGCCATCGAGTATTCGAGCCACCAAATCGTAATCTGCCCGTTGGATTCTGGCGCGCTTATGGCCTGAACCGTCTTTGCCGCCGCTTCCGATTCCCCGCGTGCCAGCAGCAACTGCGCTCGTGCCACGAGCGCCGAATCGAGCATACCGGACCCCGCCGTATCGCCGATCTTCGCGCGGACGGCCGCGGCCTGGTCCAGCAGCTGTTCGGCCTGGCTGTAATGTCCGAGCTCGATCTCAGCGAGCGCCATCAACTCCTGCCCTCGCGCAAATGCACGCCCTCCAGTGCGCTTCGCGCGCTGCCGAATTGCGGTGGCTTCCGCGAGTAGTGGAAGCCCCGCTTCAACACGTCCGTAAGCGATTAGCCGCGACCCGTAAGCTGTGAGCGCCTGCGCAGTGTGAAAAGGATCGTCCGGGCCTTTTGTGCGCTTCGCTAGTTCCTGCGCCTCCGCGAGCAGCGTAAGAGCTTGCTGGGGACGTCCCGTTTCGTACAGAAACGTTCCCAGGCGAAGCTTCGTTTGAATGACATCCTCGTGCTCTTCGCCGCGAAACCGGCGCGCCGCGTCCAGCCCCAACCGGTAGCTTTGTTCAGCTCCGCCAAGGTCCATCAAGTGGAAGCGCACTTCCCCGAGGTAGGTGTACAGCGCCGGCATCACTCCATGCAGCGACGATTGCGCTGAATCGATGGCTTCCGCGAAGGCAGCTGCGGCCTCGGGGTAGTGCTTGCGGGTGTTCTGCGCCTGCCCTAGGAAATTGAGCGTATTGATGAAGGGTTCGGAAGGCGGATATCTCCGGTAGATTTGGATAGCCTTTTCCGAATATTGGACGCTCTTGAGGACATCGCTCGCCACATAGTGTATTCCGAGCGCCTGGTATAGGCCGGCTCGGGTCAATGACACGTAATCGCGGTTTCGGTCGAGGATGGCCTCGGCCTCCCTGAGTACCGCATCTTCGTCGTTCGCCGAAGACGACTCGCTCAACTTGACCGCCAGGGAAACCAGTGCCGACGCAACCTCGGGTTGATTGACGCCGTAGGTCGCCTTCGCCAGCTGCACTGCCTTGCGCGCGTTCGCCACTGCCCGGTCATTGAGACCCAGGTCCGAGTACAAGGCGGAAAACGTTTCGAGCATCTCGATTTTCGCTTCGGGAGCGTTGGCCAGTTCGTGATCTATGTTCCTGGCACCGATGTCAAGGAGTTCCATCGCGGTAGTCTGGCGCGCACGGATTGGATCTCCATGTTCGCTCGAATTTGCCCGGAAAACGTCTAGCAGGAATTTCTCGACCCCTTCGGCCGTCTCGGTTTTCGCTTTAGCAATGTGTGCCTCTCGAAGGGCAACGCCAAAACCAAGCGTCATTGCCAGCAACACACTGGCTGCCGCCCCGACGCCTAGTTTATTGCGCCGTATGAATTTGCCCGTCCGATACCACGCGCTCTCCGGCCGCGCGAGAATTGCCCTGCCCCCAAGGTATCTTTCAATATCCTGAGCAAAGGCATCGGCGGTGACGTACCGTGCCTCCGGAAGCTTTTGCAGGGCTTTGAGGACTATCGTATCCAGGTCGCCCTTGAGTGTGCGGGCCAGTTGAGCCTTGCCGGATTCGCGCGCCCGCTGGCTCGGCGGATTGCAGCCGGCCGCGACGATCTCCTCCAGGAGACTCGGGTGAGTACTGCGCCTGAGCTTATAGGGCCGTTGGCCGGCCAGCAACTGGAACAGAATGACGCCGAGAGAATAGATATCGCTTCCCGTGGTCACTACATCGCCGGTGATTTGCTCGGGGCTGGCGTAGTCGGGTGTTAGCGGCTTTCCTCCTAGACGCGTCAGTTCGGTGTGCTCCGCTTCCCCCTCGGTCAGCAGTTTGGCGATGCCGAAATCGAGAAGTCGAACGTCGCCTTGCCGCGTTACCAGAATGTTGGAGGGTTTCAGATCGCGATGCACAATCAGGTTCGCGTGCGCATACTGCACAGCTCGCAGAACGTCGAGGAATAGCCGCAGCCGTAGCTTTAGATTGAGGCTGCGGCTGTCGCAGTAGTCCGTGATGGGCTCTCCGTCCGCGTATTCGAGCGCCAGATATGGTTGACCGCTCTCGCTCGCTCCAGCATCGTAGAGCCTCGCGATGTGCGGATGCACAAGCTGCCCCAGAATATCCCGCTCCCGCGCGAATCGTTCTGCCAACGCACGGTTGTAAAGCGAGATGTGGGGTAGCTTCAGCGCCACCTTCCGTTTCAAAACGCCATCGGCACGCTCCGCCAGCCAAACCACACCCATGCCACCGCTACCCAGTTCCCGCATCAGGCGATACGGCCCAACCAGCGCGCCCGCGGAAAGGCCGGCGTCCGCAGGCTCCTTCAAGCCCTCCGCTACTTTCGGCAAGGTTCGCAGGAACTCGCCGGACAATGCGGCGGCTTGCTGTGAATGAGTTGCCTCAAAATCGGGAGCGCTCCGGCGTACTCCGGACCGAGATTCTCCATCCAACCCTCCCGTGCTTCGGCCGGCAGATCAAACCACTCGTCCAGCAGGCGCGATAGGAGCGGCCAATTGTCCGGATCGATCTGCATATTCGTCATGGCAGTGCGGAGGCGAGCAACAAACGTCTCCTGTGCCGGTACCGCAACACGCTTCGACCGGTGCGTCCGAGCGCTCTCGGACATCACCTTCGCTCCTGCCGCGGAAGTATAGCGTCTCAACTACTCTAACCAATCCCTCGTTCACCGGTGCCGGGCAGCTCCAGTTTAGGGAACGAAGATAGTCCTGCCCGCGCGGATCTTACAAGGCTAGGTCTCTCATCCAGCGCGATTGTCAGAAGTCCGCCTTTAGAGCCGGTGCGAATCCATGGCGCAAACGCCTCGAGAAACCGGAAGTAACGTTGGTGAACGATGGGGGTGGTGTCCAGCACGTGTAGTCGGCTTGAGTGGCGTCGAGAAAACCTCGCCTCCAAACCGAGTAGTGAAGCCGGACTACGGATCGTTTCACGACCGCGTGCAGGAAGTAGGAGACCATTGACGACGGCTAAAAAAGGTGCCGACTTGAATCCCGGATTTGAACGTCTCCGAGGGATCTGAATGCTCTGGCGGCGAAAGGATCACGCGGCGGAGCGTTCGGGATGCCGATCAGATAGGTGAGATGCCCGGGCGTGGCGTGGAGCCGGACGCGAGCCGCGGCCCAGTGGTAGGCGTCAAGGCCTCGCGTCAGTTCCAGCATTTCCGCTACTGTGTACGCGCGACATTGGGGAAACCAGGCCGTCCCACCAACAGGTGAGCGGGACAAGCGGGGGTACGTAGGTCACATTAAGCGGCGCCATTGAAATGGCGTATGAATGGGGATGCAATCGCCACGAAGAGCGGCGTAAACCAGAGCGGAATGATGGTGGCCAGCGCCCGCTCCGAAATCTCGAAGATCCCGATCGGCTGCCGGGCTTCGACTGCGCACCGGAGCACAGCGCGCGCCGAGGCCGGAGCAAAGTGATGAAACGCATTAAACATCGTCCGGAATCCCGCAAGCTTTTCCGGCATGTTGATGGCGTCGACGGAATCAGTGACGTACGAGATGCCTGCCGGGTACAGAGCGGACAGACGGCGAAACGCAGCAAGGTTCGGATACTTGTCGGTCAACGTGAACGAGACCGTGTTCCCGTCGCTGACTAAGGCTTGATATACGGCCAGCACGGGCCCGCCGCCGCCAGAGCACAGATCCACGACGTGCGCCGTATTGGATCGCCTTAATGCATCGCGCAGCAGAGGGACGACCGGGCGGTGCAAAGCGAAGCGAGTGGCCATGAATTGCAGATAGTCGGTGGCCAGGTCACGGATCGCGGGCGGGAACCCAGGTCAGATCTTCGAGCTCGAAGAGCTGCATTCGCGGCAGGGGCATCCGTCCTTTCATCCTCTCACCGCCGGTCGCGCCTGATTCGCCAAACCTCACGGAATTTCCTCGTGTCGATTGACTAGCTTGGCGCGTTGGGGCCAGACGGCCGCCCACTTGGCTGATGAACACGTGGGGGAAGCGACACGGCGCGTTATCGAGGAACGGAAGCAATTCTGGGGAGAAGCGGTTCCGGCAGGAGTTCCTGTGCGAGTTTGTGAATGTGGAGACTCGCTGTTCGACCGGGACATGCTGATGAGCGCGGTGCGGCAAGATATCGGGCCCCTTCGCTCGGAGCGGATTTATTGCGCGAGTCCGGATGCTGGCCTATGGCGTCCTGTGCCCGGCGATTTCTTTCACGCGGAATTTGGCGATGCGTGCGATCAGTTTCACGGGCACGGGTTCGGAGAGCGGGAAGCGGATGGTGCCTTTGTTGACCTGGTATGGTGCAAGATCGTCTTTGAACGCCGCTACGAGGCGGCCGCCAGCGGGGTAGAGCGAGTAGTGGTGCTTCCAGCCGGCGAAATACAGCACGGCTTCACCGTTCAGTTTGTACGTGGGTATCCGGTACGAGATTCCTTCCTGGGCTGCGGGCAGGGCGTTGCGGATGGTTCTTCGCACGCTCTCGAGTATGGTTTGCACGGACTCGGGCTGGGCGGCGATGTACTCGTCCACGGAGTGGAGTTCGGTCTTGGCCATTGTGATTTCAGTCTGCTGACTTGAAAGAACCAACCATCCAAATAGTCCAACAACTATAATTTTCCAATATGTCGCGAAATGCCACGGTCGCAACCGCTTTTCTCGCAATTGCGATTTTGTGGGGCGACGTGCACGCCCAGACCGTGCAGCCGGTCTCGCAAAAACAACTGTTGATAGCGGTGTTGCAGGACCTGCGGGCGCACTTTCAAGCCTTCCGGGAGAGTCCTGGTGCGAGCCGGGATGCGGGGAAAGCTCTGCGTGAGTCCCTGCAATTGATGCTGGGGGCGACTCGGCGGAGGGGTACTCGTTCTCGTCCGGATGTGGACCTCATACTGGCGGTGAGCGAGGATTTGGGGATCAAGCGAGATCATTGCCGGTTGAAAGGACTGAGCGCCGACCAAGAGGTTGCAGTGAAGACGAAGCGGCGAGGTTAAGAAGAGGTGAGGGGTTTAGAGGTGTGTTATTTGGAGAATTCCTGGCCTCGGGTCCAACGGCAACGCCGCACCGATTCAGGGAGTTCAGCAGTCCGGCCAATCAATCGATGGCGCCAGTCAGGCGTCGCTGCTGGCGCGGTCCGGCGAGACGATCGAGATTGAGCTGCTGGCGCCGTGAACGGTTTCGAGCGCTGGGCAACCGCCGCAATTTGGGTGGGTGCCCTGGCGGGAACAGTGTTGACAGCATCGGACAACCGTTGGTTCCGCGGAGTTCTCGCGGCCGTGTTGGTGGGCGTCGCGGCTGAGTGCGTGTGGCGGTGTTCCATGCCGGGCCGGCAGTTGTGGGCGGCGACGATGCTCAGCTTGGCCGGCGGGATCACGCTTTATGCGCTCAACGCCGCGGCGGAATCGGTGTGCCTCGCGAAGAATGCAGCGGGTCAGCGGGTAGTGATCGGAACGGAATTCACCAAGAGTGGCGCGAGATAGCATAACGAGCATCCGACCGATGACGCTGATGCGATTCTCGGATCCCTGGGCGGATTAGGGCCGCAATTGGCCTGGACCGCGGCCTCCATCGAACGCTGCCGACTGCGGCTGATGTTGGTTGGCGCGTTGTGGATGCCGTTGTTTGGTGTTGCGCTGACCTTGGCCATGGGGCTGATTAGGCCATTTAGGGTTGTCCCTGTGAGAGTGCGAGCGCCAGGCAGCAAGAAGAGAGTGTTCATCTCGTATAGTCACGACGATGCCGCGATGGCCGGTCGGCTTCGAGACGTTCTGGGCCGCAACAACTTTGACGTGATCATGGACGTAGACAGCATGGCCGCGGGGCAACGTATACAGGAGTTCATCGAACGATCGATCCAGGACGCGGACCTGGTGGTGTCGATTGTCTCCAACGGCAGTCCCCTGTCGGCGTGGGTGGCTATGGAGACGATGAATGCCTTCCACCGGGCGAAGCCGGCCGGTAGCCGCGTGTTTGTGCCGTGTACCTTGAGCGATGATTTCTTGCGTCCGGAATTCCGGCTGGAGTGTACGCGAAAGATCGATGAGCGGCTGGAGGCAATTGAGCGGCTTATTCCGTCCTATGCCGCGACAAGAACTGATCCCGTGGACTTGAACGAAGAGAAGAAGCGACTGTACGATTTGCGCAATAATCTTGGCGCGATACTCGCGGTGCTGAAGGGGTCGTTGTGCCTGGACTGCGGGAGGCGATTTGAACAGAGCAGCCGGACACTGGTGGCAACCATGGCGCAGGCTTAGACCTGAGGACGCGTTTAGCCGCACTGGAGCTGTCGGCGCGGGCATGCCCGAGCGGGCACGCGAAGTAGGATGGATATCTCGCCTAGGCGGCCGACGGCCAGCGGCGGTCGGCAGCTTTGGGCCACCATGCGCCTGGTGCGAAGAAATTGCGCCAATCCAGTTTGCACGCTTCTACCATTTGCAATCCGTATTCGCAGCGCTTTAGCTCAGATGGCCTTGCGTTCCCAGTACCAAAGGCGAATTTGCAACCGGCTTGCTTGGCGTGCTGGACGAAATCCTGATTCGGTAATCGATCCAGAGTATTTAGCTCGATGGCAACTTTGTTACGCACCAACGCATCGATCAGCTTTGCGGTGCGAGCCTGGTTCCACAATTCGTCGGCTGCGGCTTTCATCGACGCGGGCAGGTACGTGGGGTGGGAGTAGATATCGATCGGCTCCGTGTCGAGACGTTTCACTGTCTGGTCCAGCAGGCTTTCCATGAACGCCTGGCGGTCGGTGATGGATTGCGCTTCGTTTGCATCCCACAGGCGCACGATTTGGCCCTGCTGATTCAGCCAAGCACGCCCGTCCGCGAGGATGTAGTCGAACTGCTGCGCCGATTTTCGCGACAACGCGCGCGTCCACTGGGTCTTTGACGCGGACAGCGCGGTGAAGACAGGGCTGCCGGCGAGAGGACGCAGCCATCGTTCGGCCTCCGCATCACTCTTTATCGCTGCAGTATCGGCTGTAATCCCATATTGAATTCCATCTTGGCGCGATTTGCGCAATGCATCATCGAGTGTCATGCCCGCGCGGAGGAAGACATGATAGTCGACCATCGGGACGTTGTGGCGGCCAATGTTGATGATATTGCGATAGACCTCATCCACCGCCGGCGCTGGGCCGTTGTAAGCCGGAAGATCATCGGGCAAGGGACGTACCCGGACGCTGCGGAAGAATGCCCTGGAGCCGTCGTTATGGCATTGCAGAGCGAACGTGCCGTGGTCCAGGAACCGCTCCTTCTCTCCGCCGCTAGGAATCACCGGAGGAGATGGCTCGACGTAGTCCACGAGCACTTGACCGTTCAGGCGGATCTGAACATTCTTACCGCGCACCGTCACCCGAATACGAAATGGCAGTTCATCAGGGACCAGTTGCTTGTACATGTTCCTGAGGCCGTAGAGAGAGCCGGTTTTCTTCCGCTCCAGGTATCCGCCGTCGCCTAGGGCCGTATTGTTGATCTGGATCTCGAAGCCTTTTTCAGGGAAGCCCGTTTCCTGGTAGCGGGTATGGAAGTAGATGCCCGAATTGCACTCAGGCCGGGTGGTGCATTCCACTTCCAGCTCGAAATTGCGAAAGTCCGCCCCGTGCACCGGGCCCGTGTAGAACAGGTGCGAACGGGGCCCATCGGCAGCCAGCGTACCATCGGTAATCTTCCACGAGTTCTTGTTCTCGCTGGGCCGCCAACCGTTTAAGGTATGTCCGTCGAATAGGTCTATCCAGTCTTCCGCTGCAGCGGCCACTCCAAAGGGAGCCGCGATGGTGCCGCCCACAAAACTACGTCGGGTTATAGATGGATGGAAGACGGTCAAAATGGCAGCCTGCCTCCCAGGATACGACGCCGTCGTGGCAAAGGCTTGCCCAGTCCCGATGTGTACGGATTGGCGCACCGTCGGGATCATCGACAGATTGTCTCATCTGCCTCCCAATGCCGGACATTCTGGCTTCGACAACTCGTTTGTGTCGCCCTAAGTTGCTCTAAACAGGCGAAAAGATTTTGGCTGTTCCTGTGCCATAAGGACAGGCGTGCCGCTGATACCGAATGGAGCCAATATTCCGATGAAACGTGTTTTCATAACCTTTATGCTTGTCACCTGCTGTGCAAGTCTGGCCTTAGCCAGGCATCCGAAGGTGGCCCACGACCTACAAAACGTCGATCCGGCCAGCACTGTCGACGTCATCGTTCAGTTCAAACATGCGCCCAGCGAGGCACATCATCAGAGAGTCCGGGACAAGGGTGGCAGAGAGAAAGCCAAACTGGACCTGATCAAGGGCAGCGTGTATTCCATGCCGGCCGGCAAGATAGCCGAGCTGGCCGATGATCCGGATGTGGATTACATCACGCCGGATCGGCCCGTGCAGGGAAGCATGGATTACACGGCGTCGGCGGTCGGGGCCAACATCGCTTGGAATTACGGATATGACGGCCGGGGCGTCGGCGTCGCAGTGATTGATAGTGGATTCTCCACGTTTTCTGATGATTTGAACACCTGGACGCCATCGACGCCTGGCACCTACGGCGTGGCAACGTCCCGCATCGTTTATTCGAAGACTTTCATCGGCGGCGGCACGGCTGACGCTTACGGCCACGGAACACACGTTGCGGGCATCCTCGGCGGCAACGGATATGACTCCACCGGGGTGTCGTCGGGCCTGGTCGCCTACACCAGAACGTTCCGCGGGATTGCGCCCGCCGTGAAGTTCATCGACCTCCGCGCGTTGGACAATAACGGCGCAGGTACCGACTCGAGTGTTATCGCCGCAATCAATGAAGCGATCCGGGTGAAAAACACCTACAACATCCGGGTGATCAATCTTTCTCTTGGCCGGCCCGTGTACGAAAGCTTCCAAAAAGATCCGCTGTGCCAAGCGGTTGAGGCGGCCTGGAAGGCGGGCATCGTGGTGGTAGTGGCGGCGGGCAACGAAGGTAGAAACAATTCGGCGGGCACCAACGGCTACGGCACCATCGCCGCGCCGGGCAACGATCCGTACGTGATCACCGTCGGCGCGATGAAGACCAACGGTACTGCGGGGCGGGGCGACGATACCATCGCCAGCTACAGTTCGAAAGGCCCGACGTTGATCGACCACGTAGTCAAGCCGGACGTGGTGGCTCCCGGCAATCAAGTCATCTCTCTCAACAATGTCAACGCCGCTCTCTGGACCGGCTATTCGAGTGACGTCGCCGTTTCGGCGAGTTCGTATATCCCCGGTAATCCCGGATCGTCCCGCAACTACGCTCGATTGAGCGGAACCAGCATGGCGACTCCAGTGGTGAGCGGTGCGGCGGCTCTCCTGCTGCAGAAGTATCCCGCGCTCACGCCAGATCAAGTTAAGGCGGTATTGATGAAGACCGCCGGCAAGACCTTTCCAACCTCGAGCGTTGCCACCGACCTGGTGACGGGCGTGGCGTATACAAGCTACTACGACATGTTCACTGTGGGCGCTGGGTATCTGGACGTCAACGCCGCGCTTGCGGATACCACGCCATTTCCGGCAGGCAAGCGGGCCCTCTCGCCCATGGCGATCTACGACTCACAGACCAATCAAGTGCAAGCGGTTTCCAATCCGGCACCCATCTGCAGCGATCCGGCCGTTTCCGGCAGTTCCGCAGTGTGGGGCACCCTGTGCGCCAATTCGGCAGTGTGGGGCACGTCGGCGGTATGGGGCACCTCGGCAGTTTGGGGAACGAACCTATGGGGGACTTCTGCTGTCTGGGGAACTTCTGTGCTGCTGAGCAGCACTTCGACGGTGTCGGGCGCCTCGGCGGTTTGGGGCACGTCCGCAGTCTGGGGCACTGGAGGCACGGCGGGCTTCAGCGCCGTCTGGGGCACGAGTGCGGTGTGGGGTACAAGCACTCAAACCGCGGCTGAATCCACGAAGATCCTGATCAAGGGCGAGAAGTGACTGAAGTGGACCACTACCGGACAAATTTGAGGTACCGTCATGCACACAAAATTGGATTCCTCGACTGCTCGCTGCCTTGGTACTTTCGTCGGGCTTAGTCTTTGCGGAGCATCTCAAGATTGCTCACGATCTGGAGAACGTGAATCCAGAATCTTCCGTGAATGTGATCATCCGGTTCAAGGATGTTCCCACGGAGAAACATCATAAGTAGGTGGGCGATAAGGGGGACGCCACAAGAGCGACCTCAGTCTGATCAACGCGGGCCACTATGCCATGCCGGCGAAGGCTCTTGCCGAGCTCGCCAATGATCCGGATGTGGTCTCGATTCGCCGGACCGGAAAGTGAAAGGAATGCTGGACCAGACGGCAGCTGGCGTCAACGCTGCCGCGGCGCAGTCGTAGGGCCTGACAGGTACGGGAATCGGCATTGCCGTGTTGGATAATGGCGTCACCAATGTTCCCAATCTCCGGCAGCCGCCTGGCGGTGGATCCCGCATCGTCTTCAGCCAGGACTTCACCCGGCAGGGCGTTACGGACGACAATGACGGTCACGGTACGCACGTCGCCGGCATCATCGCCGGAAATGCGAAGGCAGCAACTACTCCAACGCCACCCGCAACTTCCTGGGGATTGCCCCGGAGGCCAAGATCATCAATCTGCGTGTACTGGACAACAACGGCGAGGGCTCGGACAGCGCCGTGATCGCCGCCATTCAGAAAGCGATTGAACTGAAATCGAAGTACAACATCCGGGTGATGAATCTGTCGTTGGGGCGGGCGGCGACGGGGAGCTATGCGCTGGATCCTCCCTGCCAGGCGGTGGAACAGGCCTGGAAAGCCGGCATGGTCGTGGTTGTTGCCGCTGGTAACGACGGCCGGAACAATAATGGCGAGATTGGCGGTTACGGTACCATCAACGCTCCCGGAAACCATCCATACGTGATCACCGTTGGAGCCATGAAAGCGATGGACTCGATGCTGCGCAGCGATCATCGCGTGGCCAGCTACAGCTCGAAGGGACCCACACTGTACGATCACCTCGTGAAGCCGGACATTCTGGCGCAGGGCAATCACGTGCGCGCTCTGCTCTCCTCGCCCTCCAGTCAGATTTGGTTGCAATACCCGAGCACCGTAGTGGCCAAGTCATACTACATGACTGGATACAGCTACACGAACCCGCCCTCTCAGACCTATATGACTTTAAGCGGAACCAGCATGGCGACACCGGTGGTGAGTGGCGCTGCCGCACTGTTGATTCAGCAGAACCCGTCGCTGACCCCGGACCAGGTGAAAGCGCGGCTGATGAAGACCGCTTATAAACTGTTTCCGGCGACGAGCACGGCGGTGGATCCATCGACCGGGAAATCGTACACCAGCCAATACGACCTGTTCACAGTAGGCGCCGGTTACCTGGATATTGCAGCGGCTCTGGCAAATAACGATGCGGGTTCCGGTCCGGCGTTGTACCCGGCAATCGTCCGGGATCCGGCTACTGGCCATGTGAGCCTGGTCCGAGCTTCCAATCTCGTGTGGGGAACCAACGTAGTGTGGGGAACTTCAGTCGTCTCGCCAACCTCATTAGTGTGGGGTACAGGGACCGTGTGGGGTACGGGTACGACCGCCGGAACCAGCATTGTCCGGGGTACGGGAGCCAAAGGCACGATCGACCCGGCTTCCATCCTTTGGGGTACATCAACCATCCTCGATGCGACGGGTATACTGACGATCGTCGAGAACTGGCAGGATGAGTTCGGGTCTACTCTGAGGTTGGGTCCGTTAGTGTATGGACCGTCCAGGGCAGATCCCGAACCTTCCGTTAATATCCTTGTTTCCTGGTACCGTGTGGAAGTAGATGCCCGCATCCCGCTTCGAGAAACGGGATGTCAGTTTGCGGGACGCAAAAGTTGCCCGCGGCGTGGACATATACTCTCCGCCCGTCCGATCCTCACCGGTTCGACTCAGATCTCCAAGGGCGAACCCATCGACTGGGACGAGGGCAGCCTGTCTCGGGCGGTCGAAGGAAATCGTGGCGCACTATCACCAAGCAGGAAGAGTATGAAGCAACAACACGAATATTCGGTGAACGTGAAATGGACAGGAAATCTCGGGACGGGGACGAGTGGATACAAGGAGTACAGCCGGAATCACGAGATCCGCTCGGGCGGGAAGTTGCTCGAAGGGTCTTCCGACCCGGCGTTTCGCGGAGAGGTGTCTCGCTGGAATCCGGAGGAGATGCTGGTCTCTTCCTTATCGACCTGCCACATGCTCTGGTTTCTACATCTCTGCGCCGATGCGGGGATCGTCGTTGAAAGCTACGAAGACAACGCAAACGGCGTCATGGCGGTTGGGAAAGATGGCGGTGGTCGGTTCACGGAAGCCACGCTGCGTCCGCGAGTCAAAACAAAAGACGACAACCGCGGGCTGGCCGCCCTCCACGAACGTGCGCATGAGTTGTGTTTCGTCGCGAACTCAGTCAATTTCCCCGTGCACTGCGATTCATCGGAAATTAGCGAGTAAGTCAGCGAGCGACGATGCCGTCGAACCCCAGAGTAGCCCGCACGTTCATGTCATCGTCAGAATAGACCCGTCACCACGTTTCTCACGGGCTCTTGTGCCGTCCAGGATGCCAAGATTGACCATAGCCTCACCGGCTCGCCGAAAATAAATTAATGGAGTTGTCGAATTCCGGGCCATGCGTTCGACGTAACAATAGAACTAATCGAGAAGGAGTCTCCATGACCGAGAACGACGGAAACCAACGGCAATACCGTGAGGCGGCTTTCACTTTCTTGCACGATCTGAAGTTCGCGATCCGCTCGCTGTGGCGGGCGAAAGGGCTCACGGTAACTGTTGTGCTGACACTGGCGCTCGGTATCGGCGCGAATGCCGCCATCTTCACCCTGGTACGCGGGGTGCTGCTGCGCCCGCTCGTGAACCGTGATGAGAACCGGCTGATCTACATTCACCAGAGTGCGCCCGGCATCGGCGCAGAGAGCGTCCCGTTCTCCGTACCGGAGATTCAGGACCTCCGCGCACGGGTGAAGACGCTGAGCGCGTTTGGAGAATTCTCAACGATCGGCTTCACCATGGTGGGGTTAGGAGAACCGCGCGAAGTGCGCGGCGGAGTAGTGGACGGGTCATTTTTCGAGGTGATGGGGCTGCACCCGGTACTCGGGCGCCTGCTGGACAAGCGCGACGACCGGCCGAACGCGGCCGGGGCCTGCGTCCTCACCTATCGGTTTTGGACGACGCAGGTGAAGAGTGATCCATCGGTGCTGGGCAAGACGATCCGGCTGGGTACGCGTTCGGCCACCATTGTCGGGGTGTTGGAGCCGGCGGTGCCGTATCCGGCCGAAACCGAACTCATCGCTAACGTGGTGACGAGCCCTCACCACCTCTCCGCGACGATGGTGACCGGCCGGGTGCACCGCATGACGGAATTGTTTGGGAGACTGGCGCAGGGTGCGGATCTCAAGTCGGCGCGGGCCGAACTTCGCGTCGTTCACGGGGCAATGGTCAAGGACCATCCCGAGGCCTACACGCCGAAAGCGAACTTTCAGATCGATGCAGTGCTGTTGCGCGACCAGATCACTTCGCGCGCGCGGACTGTATTGCTGGTGCTGTTGGGCGCCTCGGTGTTGATGTTCGTCATCGCTTGCTCAAACGTGGCGAACCTGATTCTCGCCCGGACAGTTCGACGGGAAGGTGAACTTGGCATTCGCGCTGCGCTGGGTGCAAGCAGCGGAGCTCTGCGCCGAACGCTGCTGGCCGAGAGTCTGGTATTGTGCGGAGCCGGCGCGGCACTCGGCGTTTTGAGCGCAGGGCCAATGGTGGGGGTCCTTGCGCGTTACGCTTCCCGCTTTTCGGTGCGCGCCATGGACCTGACGGTGGACTCGAGCATGCTTTGGGTAGGGGCGGCGCTAGCGGTGATCGCAGCGGTGACACTCGCGTTCGTCCCGCGCCTGCCCTCGGCGGACACCTCGCACGGATTTGGCCTGTCGAGCGGTAACCTGCGGATCACCGGCAGCGCGAATCGCCGGTTACGCGCGTTTGCCATCACCCAAATCGCCGCATCCTTCGTGCTTCTCGCCGGCGCAACGATGCTGATCAAGACACTCATCGTCCTGCAATCAGCCCAGACCGGATTCGATACTCGACGTGTGCTCACCGTGAACGTGCCCGTGATGTCCTATGGAAAGACCCCGGAACAGGTGCTTAACTTCTATAAGGAAGCCATACGGCGGATCACTTCGCTCCCGAGCGTTGACGGCGTTGCCGTCGGCACGTTTATGCCCTGGCGCGACGGCGGCAAATTCGGTCCGGGATTTGAGTTTACGACGGAAGGCCGTGTCCGGGCACCCGGCGAAGAAGACCCGCGCGCCCGCTTCCGCACAGTGTCGCCCGGATATTTCAGCTCCGTGGGCATTGCAATCATCGCAGGACGCGATTTCAACGATTCCGACAAGCAGAGTGCTGAGCAGGTGGTGATCGTTAGCCAGAGCCTGGCGCAGCGCATGTTCCCCAATCAGGACGCAGTGAACCATCATCTGACCTGGACCGATCCCGTGATGAAGTTCATTGAAGTAGGCACTGCGCCCCGCCGCATCGTGGGGGTTGCAGCCGATGTCGACGACGAGAATGTTGCGCCCGGCCTGTCCATGACTGTTTATCATTCGTTCTCCCAGGAGCAACTTTGGGCCGGCAACCTGTTCGTGCATACGCACGGTAATCCATACTCCCTGGTATCGCCTATCACGCGCATCATCCGCGATATGTCCGCGGATCAACCCGTTGAGCGGGCGGCGACACTCGAAGACATCCGCGCTGAAGTGCTTTCACCGGACCGGCTGAATACCCTGGTATTTGGCGGGTTCGCGGCACTAGCCCTGGCGATTGCGGTGGTCGGAGTTGCTGGTGTCCTGGCGTTTTCCGTAAGTGGGCGGACGCGCGAGTTTGGCATCCGCCTGGCGATCGGATCGCAACCCCGGCATCTGGTCATGGATGTTATCGGGCAAGGGGCGCTGATGGCGGCCGCGGGAGTCGTGGCGGGTACGGTAGGCGGATACATAATGGCGAACCTGGCACGCAGCTACATCCATGGCATGCAGATGCCGGGAGCTGTGCCGGTAGCAGGTTCGGCGGCTGTGTTGTTAGCCGCGGCGTTAGTCGCGTCGCTGGTGCCGGCGGCACGCGCAGCGCGGGTGGATGTGATGCACGCGTTGCGGTCGGATTAAATTACTCTCCGGGCAAGTCGTGTTGCATTCCGGTTCGTATGTGCTCTGCAGAAAGCCATTCTGAACCGCAAGGATGCGCTCTCCTACATAATTCTGAACGGCACAGGAGTCGGCCATCTGTTCAGGAGCCTGAACTACAGCTTCGAGCTGAATGGAGGCAATCCCTTCGACTATGTCATCGAGTCATCACTCCGATCGGTATCGGGGCGACTCCCCGCCGTGCCGCGCCGAAGTGGCGAGAACGATTCGACCAACGGGAGCGTCGGAGCGTTGACATAGCTTGAGCAGCCTCGGAAGAAGCTGCCCGCGGCCCGTCGATAGCTAAGCCTGACGAGTTTTCGGTGACCCTGTCGGTTTCAGGTCAGGAAGACAATACACGCGGCACTGCCCACCGGCGTGTATCGCCCCGTGAATTCCAGATCTCCCACGTCCTCCTCGACGCGAAATCCAGTGATAACGTCGCTCCGCTGATTGCACGAAAACAGAAAACGCCCGGTTGGATCGATAGTGAAGCTGCGCGGATAGTCGCCTAACGTGGAGGTCTCACCAACACGCGTCAGCCGGCCCGTACTCTTGTCGACACGGAAAACCGCGATGGTGTCGTGCAGCCGATTCGCCGCATAGACGAACTTGCCGTTCGCGGACACTCTAACTTCGGACGTGAAATTCGTGCCGGCGAAGCCGGGCGGCAGGGTCGAAAGCATCTGCTGCGGAGCCAGCGCTCCAGTGGAGGGCGTGTAAGTGTAGAAGATCAGCGTCGAAGCCTCCTCCTGAAGCGAATAGAGCCAGGCGCCGTTGGGATGGAACGCGAAATGACGCGGCCCGTCTCCCGGGGGTACAGAGACAAATGGCGTGGCAGCCGGCGATAGGGTGCCAGCGGAGCGATTCAAGAGCCAAGTGTAGATCCGATCCTGCGCCAGGTCGGTGTGCAACACGAACTTGCCGGTGTGATCGGCCTCGATCATGTGAGCGTGCGGCGCCTCGTGCCCGCTAATCGCAAAACTGCCCGGAGGCGCGTTGGTTGCATGAGTCGGACCAACCGATCCGGCGTCGACTTTCACGTCGGTCGCGTTGGCAAGGGATCCATTCGCCAGGATGGGCAACACCGCGATGCTCCCGCCGCCGTAGTTGGCGACGAACACGAACTTCCCCAAAGGATCGACGCTCAGGTGAGCCGGGCCGGCGCCCTGTGAACTCACTACGTTGAGCAGCGTCAAATCGCCGGTAACGCGGTTGATCGAGAGCGACGTCACTGATCCGCTGGTGGTGCCGTTAAAATTCGAGATCTCATTCACCGCGTACAAATATTTCCCCAGCGGGTCGATGGCCAGCCACGAGGGGCTGGGTATGGCGGCGGCCACCTTCACCTGCGTCAGAACTCCGGTGGCGGGGTTTAGGCTGAACAAGTAGATGCCTTGGCCATTCGGGGTGTAGGCCCCGACATAGGCCAGGATCGGCGCTCGTGAAGGATTGTCGTCGTCCTTCTCGTCTGCCAGCACCGGCGCAGAGCCGCCAGCCGCCAGCAGCGCCGCGCCTTTTAGGAAGCTTCGACGGGGGAAACCGCCCCCGCTAAGATGGTTCTGCAGTGACATGCAATTCACCTCCGAATGGATGTTCTCCGGGACTCTCGATCGTTTGACTTCCGGGACAAGTAAGTATACCTCGGCTAAGTCGATTTGCAACCTAAGAATCCGCTCGGTTTTTGCGAATCCGTTCGGCCGCCTTCTCGACACCCCCGGCACATACTTCAGCGTGCCGTTCCGCAGCAATGCACGCGGCATCTGCCAGAACGGACTTAACCCGGTCACTACCGGAGTACCTATCGACGACTTGCTTCACGCACGAAGCTGCTCGCGGACCGCTCACTTCGTTGAAGCGGAGGCAGGAGCGTTCAGGCGGCCCGGAATCAGCGGCCCGGCTGGACGATAAGCGTTTAGTGACTCAGGTGGTCTTATCGGCGCGGGGAACCAGCGGGCTGGAATTAGTTCAGCGACCTGAATGTGCGGCAATCAAGTCCCGGCAGAAAGTCCTCGAGATACTCTCTGACGAACACGTCCCGTCGGCGACCAGCCTTCATGCTTCCGACGTGCCGCCAGTTCTGCCGGATATGCACAATAATTTATCGCCGCAATTGTGTCCAGTCCGAAGTTATGCTGGCCGCGTTGACGTGCAGGCCTCAAAGATTGAGGGTAGGCCGCATGCATGTAAATCAAAGAGACCCTAAGAAATTCAAGACGCGGTCGCGGTGCTTCATGGAAAGATCTCCCTCCACGTAGGCATGAGTTGTGGCTTTCGTGCCCAGCCCGGAGTGATGAGTGTTATATCGTCGCCAGTCTGAAGCAGGTGCATCGCGATCGAATGTCTCCGATTCCGGTCCCGGAATAACGACGCACATACGCCAGTGAAATGGTTCGCGCAGGCCTAGGTTGCTGCGCTGAAGACGCTGCCTCGGCCACGTCAAGGCGGAGATGTCGATGAAGTACGTCTTGGTCGCCGGCGGTAACCTGCAGCGTGAGTTCCATCTCGAACGCCTCTACAATCGGCGACCAAGATTCTTTCCGAAACCCGTAAACTCACTCCGCAGAATCAGCTTTCATAGCCGCGCTTGAATCAAGGATTGGAACTGTGAGTCGCCTTTCCCTGCTTCAGCGGGCTTAGTGCATCGCGCCAAGCATTGATGCGGCTCATACGCGCGCTTCCCGATTCCGCGCGGTCCTCGAGAATTTCCAGCGCCCAAGCTTCTGAAGGCCGGTCAAGGAAGTCCTCGCCTTCTTCGAACAGCATGTCGATGAAATCGAAAACGTCGGATTCCAAATCGATTTCATAAGCAGCCGCTCTCTTGATACTGCGGTCGATAAGAGCTTCGACGCCGGCATCGCCCAACGCTCCGAACTTCGCCGGATCCGCGGAGGCCAGGTGTTCGACGACCGCGTCCCGGAATGCGGTCTCAAAGCGCCGATTCAAGGCCTGCATCTGCTCGCTGCGAATGACAAGCATAAGGTCGTGTACCTAAGATCAGATTCTACACGAATGCGGTGGTCTCTCTACGTCATTTTTGGATCATTGACGAGGTACATAGCGGTATGAGGTCGTTAGCAGATCGCCGGCTCGCGGTGCACTGACCGTAAAGAAGGTTACCGTGGTGCCGCTAAGCGTGTAGTCGAATCCCTGCTTCATCAGCAGGCCATTGCGAAACATCTGAAGACTCGCCGCTGGATTTGGCGCAAAGTTCAGGGTAAAGGAGGTGTTCACTCCATTCACCAGGCCTGCAGGCGTTTCCGAATCGGCAAAGGCCGAGGTAGAGCCGTTAACCGACGCGGCGCTACATTGCCCAGACGTCCCGTCCACATGTACGCAGTCGCCGAGATTGCCAGTCGCGGCATCGATTTGGCCTGCGGAATTAATGACCGCAGTGCGCGCGGGTCCATAACCAGCCCCGCGCAGCGGTCGAGCATTCAACTCATTGGACAGTCCAGTGATATCGGAGAGGAGCAATTGGCTGAGCACCGGCGGTGGTGGACCCACCTGAGTGCCTGTGGCGACCCGCACATCACGGACACGCAAGATGCTCGTGCTCGGCGGAACGGCCCACAACTCGGTGAACTGATACTTGCCCTGGCTCGAGTATTTAACCTTGTAATTCGCGCCTGGAGAGGCGTTCGTAGTTGGCACCAGGCGGATCTTGACGTTGCCGTTCACGACGTTGACGGTCGTGCCTTGAACCGGGACCGGCGTGTTGTCCCCGGCCTGGAAATTGTTCCAGGTGATGCTGAGAGTTCCGTAGAAACGGGATCCATCAGCCTTGTACAGGACATCCTGGACCGTGGTAAGTGCCGGGGTGGCGGACGCTGCGCTTGCCAGCGCCACCATGATCGCCGTCGCACGCCAACGGCTGGGAAGAACACACATGTCGGGAAGACCTCCACTGGATTGGCGGTGGCCAGCGACGGCTGGACCAGGCTATGACCACTCACCGGGTGTAGATGAATTGGTTTCTCTACTCCCGCCCTGAGAGTAGCGTCTGAATACGTCATGCCTCCTGTTTGATGGGCTAATCGAGGTCCGCTAAGTTCATGAAAGAGCGGGGCGAGTAAGTTGCCGCAAATAATCCGCGATCGTTGTGAACGGTGCTTGCGGGATCGGCGATTCAACGGATCTGGCTGGATCGCCGCGCCGCCATTTCGCGACCGATTTCCCGCTGCAGATCGGGGCTCAGGACGCGAACCGCAACGGGGAACACTCGCATGTCTTCTGTTTCGATGTGGGTGGTGTACATCGCCTGCAGCACATCGATTAGCGATTGGAGGTGTTCTGCCGTCTCTGGCGGCAAAGTTCCAGCCCGCATCCATGCTGTTCCCAACTCATCGATTTCTCTGTGGAGTTGTTCCGCATGCGCATGATCCAGCTCCAGCCGCTGTACATCGGCGATCACCTGATCCACTTCGGAGTTTCCGGTTGCGCGCAGACGCGGAAACAACGAGAGTTCTTCATCAGCGGTGTGTTTGGGCGCGGCCTCCCGGAAGTATTGAAGGGCGTTCTCGAGAGCGAGTCGCTGTTCCTCATTCATTTCACCGCCGCGTACCTCCGTGGAAACGGAAGCCAGAATGCCGAGAAACCGCTCAATGCGACGATGACAATCACTCAGCAGCCCGAGCGGCTGCGTGAAATCGCGATCAGGCTTTTGCCCAATTTGCACCGGCATACTCACACCTTCGCATACAATGCCGCCACGGTATAGTTCAGTTTATGGGCATGAGGGTCCGGTTACTTCTTTTTCCAGCTCTGCTCGCTCTGGCCTCGGCTGAGAATTGGCCACAGTTTCGCGGCGCTGGTTCCAGCGGTGTCGGCGCGGGTTCGCCAGCCATGGAGTGGAATGGGGAAACCGGTAAGAACATCTCGTGGGAGGCTCCGATTCCCGGCTTGGGCCACTCCAGCCCAGTGATCTGGGACGACCGTATTTTCCTGACCAGCGCGGTTCCGGCAACCGGGGACTCTGCATTAAAGCTTGGTCTTTACGGTGATATCAAACCGGTGGAGGGTGAGGGCGAGCAGAGTTTCTTCGTGTATTGTCTGGACCGCAAGACCGGCAAGATTCTGTGGCAGCAGAAAGCGGTGAGTGGCGAGCCGAGGATTAAGCGGCACCGAAGTCTACGCATGCCAACCCCACTCCCGCCACGGATGGCAAACACCTGGTCGCCTTCTTTGGCTCCGAAGGGCTGTTCGCTTACGATCTGAATGGCAAATTACTTTGGAAGAAGGATTTCGGCGTCTTGGACTCCGGATTCTACATGTACCCGCGGCCCAGTGGGGTTTCGCCAGCTCCCCGATCATTCAAGGCAACAGGGTGATCGTCCAGGCCGACGTGCAGAAAAATGCGTTCCTCGCCGCAGTCGACATCGGCACGGGGAAGGAAATCTGGCGCACCCCGCGACATGACGTTCCGACGTTCGGTAGTCCCGCGGTTGTGCCGTACACGGCGGGTGGCGTCAAGCGCATGCAGGTGGTCGTGAACGGCTGGAAACAGATTGGCGGCTACGATCTGGAGACCGGCAAGGAACTGTGCGGTTGAAGGGCGGCGGAGACATTCCCGTGCCGACGCCGGTTTTCGCGGATGGTCTCGTGGTGATCACGAATGCGCACGGTTCCGCGAGGCCGATAGACGCGATCAGGACCGACGCCTCCGGAGACATCAGCGAGACCCACGCGGGTATCGCCTGGTCTCAGGATCGGGCAGGGAATTACATGCAGACGCCGCTTCTGAGTGATGGGCTCGCGTACTTCTGTCTCGATAATGGAGTGCTCAGTGTCTACCGGCTGGCCACGGGCGAGAAGGTGTATCAACAGCGCCTCGGCGCAGGATCGTCGGGATTCACGAGTTCCCCCGTGGCAGCGGGTGGGCACCTGTTCATCACGAATGAAGAAGGACACACTTTCGTACTGCAGCTCGGCCCGGAATACAAGCTGTCGGGAGAAAACGACCTTGGGGAGACAGTGATGGCTACGCCCGCCATCGCAGACGACGTGCTGTATATACGAGGCCGGCATCACCTCTTCGCGATCGGAGCGAAACCGTAGACGGTCTCAATATGCATAGACGTTTTCCTTATCGTCATGTCCGCGCAAACGAGCGATCATGCCACCACCGAACGCCAAGAGGCTCTAACCTTCCAGAGCAACGTCAACCTCGACCTGGTACCGGTTGTCGTGCGCGATGCGCAACGTCGGACAATTGGCCACTTAATCAAAGACACGCACAAAGCACACAAGGGTTGCCAAGCCGGCCGCGTCCGCGCAAACGGCAGATCCCGAACGGCCCGGTTCTCCTGGAGGAACGCACGGCGCGGAACGTTTCTTATCTCTGATGACCTGAACAGTGAGTTCGTTGAGATGGTCCCCGTGCGGGAGGCGGGTCGAAGCCGCGAATCGTTGATCGTGGTCACGGCTCTCTTTGATCCCGGCGGCGGGGACCTGATCGGTAACACAAAGACCGTGAATCTGAGACTTCGCGACGAGACACTAGCGCACTTTGAGTCCAGGGCCATTCTTGCCGTCGGAGTTCGGAGTCAAGCCCGGAACATACATTGTGAGACTGGTTGTGCGTGGAGCGGAAGGCAAAGCGATGACGGCCGTAATCGCACGGTGACCATAGGGTCGTCGATGCCTTCCCCGCCGCATTGAGAGAAATTTCGCTTCCAGAGCCCACCAACTCCCGTGCGGGAAGCAATCCCTTCAGCGACGCCGGTACCATGGAGTAGTGTGCCGCTATCGCCGGAAACAGCCCCGGCTTCAACCGGGATGAGTGCCTACTGTGACGTCAGCCTGCCCGTGCCGCTGGACCAGCCGTTCACCTATGAGCTCCCGGAGACCCTGCGGCATCGCGTTCAGCGCGGGTGCCGCATCGCTGTTCCGTTCGGCTCCCGCAAGCTCACCGGTGTTGTAATCCGGGTTCACGATGAGCCGCCATCCGTAACGGCGCGCGCCGCGTTCCAACTCCTTGACGAAAGCCCGGCGCTCGACGAAAGTATGCTTGCGCTCGCCGGATGGATCTCGACGTACTACTGTGCCCCGCTGGGTGAGGTACTCCGCGGCATGATGCCGCTCACTGGCGAAATCCGGCGCGGGAAGATGTATGCTCTCACCGATTCGGGACGGGACGCCGCCAAGCAGTTGCTGCTCGGCGCCAGCGGAGAGGAACCCACTGTCGCTGTGATGCGCCTTCTGGAATCGAGGGCACTGACAGAGGCGTACCTGAAGAAGAAGGTCGAGAATGCGAGCAACGTTCTCCGATCGCTGATCAAGAAAGGATTTGTCGAAGTCGAGGATGTCGAGGCGGAGCGCGACCCGCTCCGTGTCTCGGCGGCGCGTCTGCGCGTGGAACTCGAACGGTCGCCGGAACCGGGCAAGTTCTCGAAGGTCGAGCGAGAACTGCTCGCCTATCTCGAACTCCATCCCGGCAGTCACAACGTAGGCGAACTCGAGAGCCAGGTTGCGAAGGCCAGCGAAGCGGCGCGCGCACTCGCCCGCAAGCATGTGGTGACGCTACGGACGGAATCGGTCGTGCACTCTGCCGGCTACATCCGGCAATCCCACACGCTGAATCCGCATCAGCTCGGCGCCTATCAACAGATTCGGGAAGCCATTGAATCGGCGAAATTCAAGCCGCTGCTGCTCCAGGGAGTCACCGGATCGGGCAAAACCGAAGTATATATGCGGTCTATCGACGCGACGCTCGCGCTAGGTAAGGGCGTCCTGCTGCTGGTGCCGGAAATCGGACTGACTCCTGCGATGGCCGGCCAGTTCTTCGATCGATTCGGCGATCGCGTGGCCATCCTGCATTCCGCATTCAGCGATACCGAACGCGCGGAGCAGTGGCGGCGCATTCGTTCGGGCGGCGCCGGGGTCGTGGTGGGCACCCGCTCTGGAGTGTTCGCTCCCGTGCAGAATCTCGGACTCATCATCGTCGATGAGGAACACGATTCCAGTTACAAGCAGCAGGAAGCGCCGCGCTACAACGGTCGCGATGTTGCGGTGGTTCGCGCTCAGCAAGCCGGTGCGTGCGTGGTGCTCGGCTCCGCCACTCCCAGCTTGGAAACGCGCTTCAATGTCGAGCGCGGCAAGTACACGCTGCTGGAACTGCCGGAGCGGATCGAGAAGCGTCCCATGCCGGAAGTGGAGCTCATCGACATGCGGCAGGAATTTCTGGAAACGCGGAAACAGTCGACGTTTTCGCGTCGGATGCTCGACGCCGTCGGCCACCGCCTTCAGAATGGCGAGCAGACCATGCTGTTGCTGAACCGGCGTGGGTTCTCGAGCTTTGTCGCATGCCGCTCCTGCGGCGAGCGGCTGGAATGCGTCAACTGCTCAGTCACGTTGACGTATCACAAGCGCGATCGCCGGATGCTGTGTCATTACTGCAATTACGCCGAGCGAGTGCCCAGCGTCTGTCCCAAGTGCCAGAGCGAATACATCCAGTTTCTGGGCACCGGAAGTGAGCGCGTGGAAGACGAGTTACATCGCACCTTTCCCGCCGCGCGCATTGCCCGCATGGATCGTGACACGGTCGGCGGCAAGCGCCACTTCGAGACCATTCTGCACGGCTTCCGCGAGGGTAACTTCGACATCCTCGTGGGAACGCAGATGATCGCCAAAGGGCACGACATTCCCAACGTTACGCTGGTGGGCGTCATCTCCGCCGACACCGGGTTGGGACTGCCGGACTTTCGTGCGGCAGAGCGTACGTTCCAACTGCTAACTCAGGCTGCCGGACGCGCAGGCCGCGGCAATCTTCCCGGGATCGTCCTGATCCAGACCATTAATCCCGATCACTATGCTGTGCGGTTTGCGTCGCAACAGAACTACGCTTTGTTTTACGAGAAGGAGCTCCAATTCCGGCGCGCCATGCGATATCCCCCGTTTGCCGCACTGGCGAATGTATTGGTGCGCCACACGAGCCAGGAAGAGGCGCACCGCATGGGTGTCGAGCTGGGGCACGTACTCACGCCGGCGCCAGAGAATATCAAGGTGCTCGGACCCGCCGAAGCGCCGGTACCGCGGCTCAAGAACGAATACCGCTATCAGTTGTTGATCAAGAGCTCAAACCGCAAGACCCTGAACCACCTGTTGAACCAATTGCGCCGGTTCGCCGCCGAACGGAAGTGGAGCCCGACGTCGGTGATCATTGACGTGGACCCGATCACTCTGTTGTAATCGCGCCGTGGGCGAGCCGGAATACTCCATCGTCGAAAGTAATCTACGCGCCACCATGCGGTTTTTCGGTGAGGCCAGCGGGACTGGCGATATCACTGAGCGCGACGGCGTCCTGCTGATTGATTCGGGTGTGAATTACGCAGTCTTCAATATCGCTATGCTTACCCGGGCTGTGAGCAAGCCGGACGCTCTCTCTCGAAGCCTCGCTACGGCCACACAGTATTTCGATGCGCGCCACACGCGCTGGTCGATGTGGGTTTGCGATGACATGCTTTCGGAACCGCTTCGCAAGCAGGCGCCGGGGATCTTCGGCTTCAGAAATCTGCGCCGGTTGACCGAAGCTCCAGGCATGTTGGCCGATCGCATCCGACCGCCCGGCCGTGCTCTGCCGGCCATCGACTGCCGGCCGGTCGCCGATGCGGCAACGCGCGCCGACTTTGCCCACGTGACTTCGCTTAACTTCGATATTCCGTTCGGGACGTGCCGGGCCATCTACGGCACAGAGAAGGCCTGGAACAACGACTATCGGGGATACATCGCATACTATCGGGGCATGGCGGTGGCAACGATGGCCGTAGTGGTGGCCGCGGGTTCTATCGGTATCTATTCGGTGAGCACATTACCGCAGTACCGCCGCAAGGGTTATGCCGAATCACTCATGCGCCAAGTGATCGGCGAGTATAGCCGAGCCACCGGACTTGAACGCTCGGTTCTTCAGGCGACGCGGGCCGGCGTAGAGATGTATCGAAAGATGGGCTACCGCGAGGTTTCGCATTTCACCGTATACATGACCTGACCGCCAGCTATGCCCGGAGCAGTTGTTTCACGACCTTGCCGTGCACGTCTGTCAGGCGAAAATCGCGTCCCTGATACCGGTAAACCAGACGGGTATGGTCAATTCCCAGGCAGTGTAGGATCGTAGCCTGGAGATCGTGGACGTGCACGGGATCGCGCGTGATGTTATAGCAGTAGTCGTCCGTCTCTCCATGCGTGACTCCGGGCTGTATGCCACCGCCTGCCATCCACACGGTGAAGCACCGGGGGTGATGGTCGCGTCCGTAATCGTCAGCGGTCAGCCGGCCCTGGCAATACACCGTGCGCCCAAACTCGCCGCCCCACATCACTAATGTTTCGTCCAGCATTCCACGCTGCTTCAGATCCAGGATCAACGCAGCGGATGCCTGGTCGGTCTCCTTGCACCGTTTCGGCAGTTCCTTGGGGAGATTCCCGTGGTGATCCCAGTCGCGATGGAACAGTTGAATGAAGCGCACACCGCGTTCGGCTAATCTTCGCGCCAGAAGACAGTTCGCGGCGAACGTTCCCGGAGTGCGCGCGTCCTCACCGTATAGGTCGAAGGTGCTCGCCGGCTCATTAGAAAGGTCGGTGAGCCCCGGCACCGAGGCTTGCATCCGAAACGCCATTTCGTACTGGGCGATGCGGGTAGCAGTCTCAGGATCGCCGAATTCCTCGGCCTTGATCTGATTCAACTCGCCCAAGGCATCCAGATATTGCCGCCGCAGGTCGCGAGAGAATCCGGGGGGATTGGAGAGATACAGCACAGGATCGCCGACGGACCGGAACTTCACGCCCTGGAATCGCGTGGGTAAGAAGCCGCTGCCCCACAGGCGATCGTACAAAGGCTGCCCGCCGCCGCCTTTACCGGGCGAAATCATAACGACGAATGCGGGCAGCTCTTTGGTCTCTGACCCGAGCCCATACGACAGCCATGCCCCGATGCTCGGCCGGCCAGCGATTTGCGATCCGGTCTGGAGAAAAGTCACGGCGGGATCGTGGTTGATGGCATCGGTGTTTACCGATTTGACGAACGTCAACTCGTCGGCGATTCGCGCTGTGTGAGGCATCAACTCGCTCACCCAGGCGCCGGATTTTCCATGCTGCTGAAATTGAAACCGCGATGCGACAACGGGAAACTTGGACTGGCTCGACGACATGCCGGTGAGCCGCTGCCCCATACGGATCGATTCCGGCAGGTCATTGCCCGCGTACTCGCGCAGCTTGGGCTTGTAGTCGAACAATTCCATCTGCGACGGGCCGCCGGATTGAAACAAATAGATTACGCGGCGGGCCTTGGGCGCAAAGTGAGGAACATCGCTGAGTCCTCCGAACCGTTCGCCGCGCGCCTGGTCTTCGAACAGAGAAGCGAGTGCCGCGATGCCGATGCCAGTAGCGGTGCGGCCGAAAAAGTGGCGTCTGGTGATGTCGTTCATTCCTTGGTTACCATTTCATCGAGATTGAGGATCAGGCTCGCGACACCTGTATAGGCGGCCAGTTCAGCCGGCTTCAACGCCCGATTCCAAGGAGAGTCGCCTTCATTGAGTAGTGCCAGAGCGGCAGGGGTATCGCTTGCATAGTTATCTTCGAATCTGTGCAAGGACTTCAGCAGGACCTGCGTTTCGCGACCGACCGGTGCGCGCCCCAGCGCCAGGCGCCAGGCGTACGCAAGCCGCGATTCGGCCGACGTACCGCCTTCGGCGATCATGCGCTCCGCAAACTTGCGCGAGGCTTCCACGTAGGCGACGTCATTCATGAGATCCAACGCCTGCAGAGGCGTATTCGTGCGCGTCTCACGAACCGTGCAGGTTTCGCGCGTGGGCGAATCGAAGATCACCATCGACGGCGGGGCTACGGTCCGCTTCCAATAGGTGTAGAGGCTCCGGCGATACAACCCTTCACCGTGATCCGGCCTGTAGCCCCCACCGCCTGCGAGTTCCTGCCAAAGCCCTGTTGGCTGGTACGGTTTCACGGATGGACCGCCGACCTTCTCCACGAGCAAACCCGAGACCGCAAGCGCCTGATCTCTGATCACCTCTGCCGACAGCCGGACTCTCGGACCCCGCGCCAGCAGCCGGTTCTCCGGATCGCGTTGCAACTGTTCTGGTGTGGCCTTCGACGATTGCCGGTAAGTGGCACTGGTCACCATCGTCTTCAGAATGTGTCTGACATCCCAGCCGCTATTGACGAACTCCGTGGCCAGCCAGTCCAGCAGATCCTGATTCTGAGGCCACTCACCTTGTGAGCCGAAATCGTCCACGGTCTTCACCAGGCCGGTGCCGAACAGCATCTGCCAGTACCGGTTCACGATCACGCGCGCGGTCAGCGGGTTTGCAGGATCTACCAGCCAACGGGCAAGGCCGAGGCGGTTGTTCGGCCACTCGGGCCGCAACTGCGGCAGCACTTCGGGCACCCCCGGTGTGACCCTTTCGCCATGTGCGTCGTACGCCCCTCGTTTCAGAATGAATGCGTCGCGTGGCGGTCCTTCCGCCATCACCATTACTGTTGGGATCGAGTCGTAGTATTGGCGGCGGGCGTTGCGCGCGGCAATCAGGTGGTTGCGGGATTCACGAAATTCGGTGCGAGCGAAGCGATCCAGGAAGCAGAACGTCAGCTTATCCCTCTGCGCGGGCGTTCGCCGGCTTTCCGGTATAGCGGCAAGAAGGTTCATCGAGTCCCGGATTGGCAGAGTCGCGATCTCTTCCGGGGTGAGGGGGACATTGTAGATTCGAACGTCATCGATGAAGCCGCGGAATCTCAACCCGCCACCCGCCCCTACACGGAACGGCTGATCGGGGTTGAAAGGATAGGTCAGCTCGTCGAACTCAACCCGGATCTTCTGCTCAATGCCATTGAAGTAGATGTGGACGCCCTTAGCTTTGCGGTAGCCATCGTAGGTGACGGCCACATGCGTCCACTGGTTCAGTGCAACGGGCTGCTCGGTTTCGAGCCGCAGGCTGATATCAGTGAACCTCAACCCCTCGTGCAGCCTTACCCGCCCGTTCTTCAGTAACAGCATGTACCCCGCGCCTTCCCAGTAGTCTTCGGAACGGGAAAGAATTGCCCCATCCGGAGATGATGGCTTGATCCACACAGAGAAGGTGTAGGGATCCAGGTAATCGAACTTGGCCACCTTGCCGCCGTCAACAATCTCTTTCCCGTCGAAGGCCCGCGATCCGAGTGGAAGATGCAGAACCTGGGCGCCTTCGATGTTCCAGTCCAGCGGGGCCGTTTTCGCCAGAGACTTCTCCCAGGCTCGCTGCTCATGGCGAAGTTGGGGCTGGATCGAGGCCCAGTGCTGCTCGGCTTCCGCCACCCTTTGATCAAACTCCGCCAGCTTGCGTTCGTGTTCCTCCGTGGGCGCCTTGATGTACGGCTCCTCGTTTCCGAAGTTGTACACCAGGCCTCGATCGGGAACATTGTTATAAAACGCGAAGAGACGGTAGAAGTCCCGTTGCTTGAAGGGATCGTACTTGTGATCGTGGCATCGGGCGCAGCCGAGTGTCACTCCCATCCACACCATTGCGGTGGTCTCCGCACGGTCCGCAACATACTCGACGCGGAACTCTTCTTCGACAATGCCGCCTTCAGCATTGGAGCGGTGATTGCGCTGGAAGCCCGTGGCGATCTTTTGTGAGTGTGTCGCGTTGGGCAGCAGGTCGCCCGCGATCTGCTCGATAGTGAACTGATCGAAAGGCATGTTGCGCTGGAATGCATCGATCACCCAGTCGCGCCATCGCCACATGTCGCGTGCGCCGTCTGATTGGTAACCGTTCGTGTCTGCGTAGCGTGCCGCGTCAAGCCACCGCACGGCCATACGCTCGGCGTACCGCGGAGAGGCGAGCAGACGGTCCACCAGCGCTTCATACGGGAGATCAGCATCCTGCGGCGACGGCGGCAGCCCAGTGAGGTCCAGCGAAACGCGCCGCGCCAACGTTGCGCGGTCGGCTTCAGTGGCGGGCTTCAGTCCTTCGCGTTCAAGACGGCTCCGCACGAAATAGTCGATCGGGTTTTTTACACCGGCCGGCACCGCCGGGCGCTGCGGCGCGATGAACGACCAATGTTGTTGCCACTTAGCGCCTTGCTCGATCCAGCGGCGAATCAGATCGATGTCGTGATCCGGGAGCTGCGCTTTGCCCGCATACGCCGGCGGCATTCGCTGCGCGATGTTCTTGGAGCTGATGCGCAGGAACATTTTGCTCGCCGCCGGATCGCCTGGCACGAGCGCTGCCCTTGCACCCTGTTCCGTATCAAAACGCATCGCCGTCTTGCGAGTCCCGGGATCGGGTCCGTGACATGCATAACACTTGTCCGACAGGATTGGGCGGATGTCACGATTGAACTCGACATCCGCGCCAGCCAGCGCCGGAAGAACGATCAAGGTGACCGCGGCGAGCAACTTCATGAGAGTACAGCTTCAATTGTATCGCGCCGGCAGCGAACCCCTTATACTTGTGTGGATGTACAGCCGCTTGGCGATGCTCGCCGTTGCCGCACTGGCCGGGTTGGCGGGCGCTGACTGGCCTCAATTTCGCGGAGTGAATGCCACCGGCGTATCCGCGACCACCGGTCTGCCGGCTCAGTTCGGACCTGCGAAGAACGTGGTGTGGAAGACAGCTCTCCCGCCTGGCCACTCCTCACCGGTGCTCTCTGCAGATCGTATTTTCCTCACCGCTTACGACGCGGATCGGTTGTACGTGATCACTCTCGATCGCTCGACGGGAAAGATCCTGTGGCGGCGCGGGATCCTACGCGAGCGTAGGCAGGAGTTGCACAAGTCGAACAGCCCGGCTTCTCCCAGCGTCGCAACTGATGGGCAGAACGCATACGCATTCTTCACCGATCTCGGGCTGGTGTCGTACGGCTCAGACGGGCAGGAGCGGTGGCGCGTTAAGCTCGGGCCATTCAATAATCCATTCGGAATGGGCGCCTCGCCGGTGTTGGCGAGTGGAATGGTAATCCAGGTTTGCGATTCTGAGACGGGGTCGTTCATCATCGCCGTAGATCAGACAACCGGGCGAACGGTGTGGCGCACTGAGCGCAAGGACATGACCCGGGGCTTCTCGACGCCGGTTGTTTATCAGCCGAAGGAGGGTGCGCCCCAGATCATCGTTGCCGGCACCAACCGGTTAATTGCCTATGACGTTCGGGACGGGCATGAGATCTGGTGGGTTCGCGGCCTGACGTGGCAACTGAAACCCACGCCCGCCCTCGAAGGCGATGTGGTCTACGTCCTCGGCTGGGCAGGCGGCGCGGATCAGGGCAATCAGGAGAGTCTCCCCGAGTTCGCAGCCGTGCTGAAGGACCTGGATACCAATCATGATGGCAGGCTGTCCAAAGTCGAGCTGGCAAATTCACGGTACAAGAATGACTTTGCCGAGTCGGACTTGGATGGCGACGGTTTCTGGAGCGATTGGGAGTGGGAGAAGTACCGTGGTAAGCGTCTGTCTGTGAACTCGGTGATGGCCATCCGTCTTGGCGGCAGCGGTGACATGACCGAGAAGAGTGTCATTTGGCGGTATTACAAATCGTTGCCCAACGTCCCCTCGCCGCTGCTGTACGCGGGAGCACTGTACCTGATGAAGGAAGGCGGGATCCTTACCGCGCTCGATCCAGGAACTGGAGCCGTCCTGAAGCAGGGCCGGTTGACCGGTGCTCAAGACTTCTACTATTCATCGCCCGTCGGCGCTGACGGAAAGATTTTCGCTGCCGACCAGGCCGGACACGTGGCCGTAATCCGGGCTGGCCCGGATTGGGAACTGATCACCGTGAACGACATGGAGGATGAGGTATTCGCCACGCCTGCTCCAGTGGACGGCCGGCTGTATCTGCGTACGCGCGGGGCACTGTATTGTTTCGCGAAGGCGGACTGATCTTGCCCGGTCCCCCAGCACGAGTCTTTACAATAGTCGTTTGATTCTCACGCTTACGATTAATCCTGCCGTCGACCGGACGGTACTGGTCGACCACCTTGTTTTCGAAGATCGCGCCTACATTCTCTCTCGCGCCGACGCGGCCGGGGGACGCGGGATCAATGCTTCGCGAGTGCTGCATTCGTTCGGCGCAAAAACGGAAGCGATCCTCACTTCAGGGGGCAAGACGGGAGCTAAGATTCGGGAACTGCTCGCAGCCGACGGATTCCCCGCCCACGCCGTCGAGATCGGCACTGAGAGCCGTACCAACCTGACCATCTCCGATAAACAGGGTCTGACAGTGAAGCTGAACGAGATGGGAGCCGCGCTAAACGAATCTGAGCTCACTGCCTTGAAAACCATGGTCGCCACCCACGTCCAGAGCGCCAGCTGGCTCATGATTTGTGGGAGTTTGCCGCCAGGTGTGCCGCCGCATTTCTACTGCGAGTTGATCGAGCTCGCGCGGAAACATAATGTTCAAACGCTTTTGGATGCTGACGGGGAAGGCCTGCTGCATGGACTGGAGGCGCATCCTACCGTAGTGACGCCGAACCAGCACGAGGCAGAGCGTCTTCTGAACCGCGCCTTGCTGACACGCGGCCAGTTCATTGATGCTGTCCAGCGGATCAAAGCCATGGGACCCGAGTGGGTGATTCTGTCGCTCGGCAGCCGTGGAGTCGTCGCTACGGATGGTGGGGAACTGCTGGAAGCGCTCGCGCCGCGGATTGACGTACTGTGTCCCATCGGTGCCGGGGACGCCCTCGCGGCAGCCTTTGTCTGGTCCGTGGAGAAAAAGCGCTCATTTTCTGAAGCCTTGCGATGGGGTGTTGGGGCAGGCACCGCGTCCGCCGCGCAGCCAGGGATGAACTTCGCCAGCCTGGCCCAGACCAAAACGATGTACCGTCAGGTTACCGTGCGCCCGGCGCGATGAGGTCTACCAAGCTTGGAACGGCTCCGCGAATCCACCGGTATCCCGGCTGGTCGTGGTGACCGTCAGTCGATGGCCGTCGGTTCTCACCGTGATCAGACCGGTCATATCCGTGCGCAAGACATCTGCATGATGCTGGGCCAGGCGGTCCAACACTTCGGGGTTGGGATGATGGAACAGGTTCCCGTAACCGTCGGAGATGATCGCGAATTGCGGTTGTGTGGCGTCCAGGAATTCAGCCGTAGTCGAAGTTTTGCTGCCATGGTGAGCAACTTTGAGCACCGTCGTGTTTCTCAATAATCCCTGTTCAACAAGGCCGGATTCTACCTGGCGCTCGATGTCCCCGGTGAGCAGAAAGGAGTGCCGGCCATATGCGACGCGAAGAGCGAGGGAATCGTTGTTGATCGATCGCGGAGAGGATTCGTGGTCCGCCGCGGGCGAGAGCACCTGAAACCGGGCTCCGCCGAAATCGAAGGACTCGCCGGCCGTTCTGGCCAGCACGCGCACCCCTGAGCGGCGAGCTACGTCCAGCGTCTCGGATTCGATACTTTGGTCGGGCACGGTTCCGGTCCAGATTTCTGCTGGCCGAAAGTTGGCGATCAACGCTGCAAGGCCACCCACATGATCTTCGTGCGCGTGTGTTGTGGCAATCACATCGGCATGCTGGATGCGTCGCGTCCACAAATAGGGAGAGATCACGTCCTCGCCAACGTCGAGATTCGGTTTCTTCTTGCGTCCGAATGCAGGTAACCCGCCTGCGTCCACCAGTATGATCTTGCCGTCCGGCGTCGTAAGCATCAGGCCGTCCCCTTGTCCTACGTCGATGGCGGTCAGCTCCAGCATTCCCCGGGCGACCTCGGGAGGAAAAGGCGCAATCAGCAGCAGCGCGAATAACAACAGAGTGGACGCAAGCACGGGATACATCCAGCGCGTCCGCAGCCGCACTGTCACAGCAAGCGACACGAGCGCGGCTGTGAGTGCTAAGGCAAGCCATAACGGCGGGTCAGGCACGCGATGCGAAGGTTCAAACTGCACGTGCCATCCCGCAGCCCACTGTGACAGCAGCAAAAGCCAGCGAGCGAGAGATGCAATGGGCGTCCAAAGAGTAAAGATGGCGGCGAAACCGACCGGCACCAACGCGTTCATCAGGGGTACAACCGCTAAATTTGCCGTGAGCCCAGTGAGCGAAATCCGATGGAAGTAAAGTGCCATCGGCAGAGCGAGAGCGATCTGGATGACCGCCGACAGAATCACCATCTCAGCCGCCCAAACACCGATGCGGGACACCAGCGCAAAGGCAGGCAGAAGAATACGGCGTGGGATGCGCGTCCACTCGGCGATCGTATCGGCCAGCAGCCTCAATTCAATGCGAAACTCGGCCGCCACCGGTTCGGACTGAACATCGCGCGATGCATCCGCGAGGTTTCGGCCGGCATCCCGGTAGCGGCGCAGGACGACATCCATCAACGGTGCTGCAAACGCCCCAATGGAGGCGACGCAGAGGAAGGACAGTTGGAAGCTCGCCTCGAATAGCTGGCCCGGATCCCATGCCAGATACACCAACGCAATGGCAGCCAGCAGATTCAAAACACGGCCGCGGCGAAACATGTAACGGCCGATGAGGTAGAGCGTAAACCCGCCCGCGGCCCGAATCACGGGTGCTGACCATCCCGAGACTGCGGCGTACACCCACGCGCCAAGTGCGGCAATCCCCAGGGCGGGCATCTCTGGAACCATGCAGACTCGAAGCAGAAAAAGAACCGTGCCTGCCAGCACAACGATGTGCATGCCCGAGATCACCAGTGCGTGGAATGTGCCGGTGCGACGGTAGTGATCCGTCCACACCTTCTCGAGCTTTCCGGATTCGCCGATCAGGATTGCTTCCATCATCGCGACCGCGTAGTCGTCGCCTGGATAGAGCCGTTCGATACGTTCGAGTGACGCCACTCGGAGCCGGAAAACTGCAGATGCGATCCGCGATCCACATCTCCCCTCCAAGATCCGAATCGGCGTAGACGCTCGTGCCGACGCCGTCCAGTAAACCTCTTGCCGCGCGAGGTAGCGCACGTAGTTAAAAGCGCCCGGATTGCCAAAGTTGCGCGGCCGGCGCAGTTTGGCGTCGAATTCTACCCGCTGGCCGTATTCGAGACGCGGCGGCCGCTCCCCATCCCGTACTACAAGGGATACATTCGCTCTTGCGCCCGGTCCCAGCTCGATTACGAACTGTTCGCGATCCGCGCTCAAAACCGGGGGCTGCACCACACATCCTGAAATCAGCAGCACTTCGCCTTCGCCTTCAATTTCAGGAGCGGGTCCCGGGCGATGTAATACGTCCGAAACGACGCCGCTGGAAAGCATCACGAGATACGCGGCGATGTAAACTAGCCCCCTCGACCCGCGCCAATACGCCAGGAGGCCGAGCGCGATGAACAGGGCCAGGGCGATGGCCGATTCACGTATGAAGAAAACTGAACAATGAGATAACAGGATCCCGGCGGCGAATGCGGCCGCCGGGATAACAAGAGGCTCTCGAAACATCGCGCCACGGAGGCAGTGCAGGCGCGATCCGTATTTTCTCTATACTTCGCTGAACCGGTCCGGATTACCGCTGATATACTTCCGCGCCGTTGTTCTGCGACATGGCCAGCTTTTCCACCTGACGATGGATGACATCTTTGCCGCGATCCACCATGTCCAGCGCAGACTCACGGACCTCGTCACTCTGCCGCTTTACGTAATCTACACTATCGTTGGCGACGCACCCTAGATATCTACGAGCTGCTTCGCCGGATTTCGGGGCAAACAGGACGCCGAGCGTTGCGCCGGCTCCAAAACCAAACAGAAAGGCATACATAGGTTCAGCTCCTGGCATGTGATGTCCCGGCTCCTCCAGCCGGTAAGTTCATCGGAACTCACATGCATGTCACGTAGTATTGCACTCAACGGTCCAGCCCTTCAGAAGCTTCCAGTTAGCGTTCATGGTAACCCTTCACTGCGATAATTGCCAGGAATATTTTACTGCGCCCGTGCAGTATCCTGGTCATTGCACCCTCGAAAGAATTACCTGGAATGAGCGATCTTCTCCTGTCCGTTCTGATTCCCATGTACAACGAGGAGGAGTTCATTGGAACTGTCCTCGATCGTGTGCTCGGGGCCACCCTCCCGCGAACACCCCACCGTCGCGCGCGAGAGCTCGTCGTGGTAGACGACGCTTCTACGGATGGGTGCGTCGAGGCTGTCCAGGACTACATGGCTGCGCATCCGGACGCTCCGATTCGTCTGGTTCGGCACGAGGTCAATCAGGGCAAAGGTGCGGCGATTCGCACCGCCATCGACCACGCTCACGGCGAATTCTCGATCATTCAGGACGCCGATCTGGAATACAACCCGTGCGAGTATTCGAAGCTGGTGGCGCCACTGCTGAACGGCGAGGCGGACGTCGTGTACGGGTCTCGATTTGCCGTGGCCGGAGAACGTCGCGTACTCTACTTTTGGCACTCCATCGCGAATTACATACTGACCACGGCTTGCAACATCGCCTCCGACCTGAACCTGACCGACATGGAAACCTGCTACAAGGTATTCCGCACGTCGCTGTTGCAGAGCATACCCATCCGTAGTGACCGCTTTGGGATCGAGCCGGAACTGACCATCAAGGTCGCTAAACGCCAGGCACGCATCTTCGAAGTCCCCATAAGCTATCACGGACGCACGTATGAGGAGGGGAAGAAAATCGGCGCGAGTGATGCGGTGAGCGCATTGTGGGTGATTTTGCGTTTCTGGTTCTCGTCCGACGTTTACAAGAACGAAGGCCCCGACATCCTCGACGCTCTTGCCGACGCGAACCGTTTCAATCGCTGGATGGCTGACACGATTTCGCCGTACCTGGGACGAAACGTGCTCGAACTTGGGGCTGGGATGGGTAATCTGACCCGTCAATTGGCCCGCCGCCGGAAGCGCTATATCGCTACTGACATCGACCGTGAACACCTGGCGCGCTTACAGGCACGGCTACAACATCGGCCTAACGTGAGCACGGCGCATTGCGATTTGATGCAATCGAGCGACTTCGAACCATTCGAGCGGCAGATGGATGCTGTGGTATGCCTCAACGTGTTGGAACATGTGGAAGACGACATGGCCGGTCTTCGCAACATCTATTCCACTTACGTAAGGACGGGCGAGCGATCGTTCTGGTACCCCAGGGCGCAGGCGTCTTTGGAACGCTGGACGAAGCGCTCGGGCATTTCCGCCGTTACTCCAAGGACGAGCTGGCAGCGCGAATGAGGACCACGGGTTTTCGCGTGGAGAAAATCCTGGAGTTCAATCGCATCACGTATCCGGGATGGTATGTGAACGGGAGAATATTGAAGCGCCGGACCTTCAGTCGCTTTCAACTCTCCGTGTTTGACCGGCTGGTGCCGTTGTGGCGTCGCATAGACCCTATGCTCCCCTGGCCGCCCACGTCGATTATCGGGATCGGTGTCCGTGATGACTAAGTTACGTGCGCCTGCGCACGTGGAAACCGGCTAAGGGTAGACAGGCCTAATCGGCATGTTCTCTTTCAGCGTGCGATCCGTAGGAAGCGCGACGCTGTCGCCCTCCTGCAGCCCGTCCAGCAGTTGACTGTGGAGTACGCTCGCCACGCCCAGCTTCACCTCGCGCCATTTGATAGTGTCGCCCGAGAGCACGAAGACGCCGGTGCGTCCGCCCTCGCGGCGCAGAGCCGAATTCGGAATCGTCAGCGCGTTCTGGACGACCTTGGAACGGATCTCCGCATTCACGTTCGTTCCCGGCAGCAGATCCAGATCCGGGTTCCCGATAATACAGCTCACCTCACCCACCTGGCGCGTTCCGAGTGCAATCACCTGCGTAGGCATACGCTCCACGGTGCCGGTCCACTGTCGTCCCGGCATAGCGTCCCACGTGATCGTAACCGGCATATCCACTTCAACGCGGCCCAGATCGGGCTCGTCGACATACACGATTACGCGAACCACCTCGAGCTTACCGATGTTAGCAACCAGATCCCCTGGGTTCAGATACGTGCCGGGTCTCACGTCGAACTGATACACAGTTCCCTCGATCGGCGCCCGAACAAAAGTCATGGCAATCTTCTCGCGCGCCGCCGCTACCGATGCTTCCGCTTCGCGCAGCCGGGCTTCGGCGCCGCTGCGCTCGGGTTGCCCTACCAGCGCCGAGCGCCGTTGCTCGAGACCCTGGATCTGCAACTGCGCCCGTTCCACCCGCTCGCGCGATGCGGTCACCTCTAATCCTGCAATGGCGTTCTTGGCCTGCAGCCGGCGATTAGCGTCGTACTCTCGTTGTGCGGCGGCAAGTTCCTGCCTGGCTGCATCCAGGCTGGCCTGGATGGACGCCAGTTCGGCGGAGCGGCCGCCTTGGCGCAATGTCTGCAGGTCGGCCTGCACCTGCGCTGCACGCGCTTGGGCTGCTGCCAGCTCGGATTCGGCCGGAGCCGAATCCATTTGCACCAGTACGGTGCCCTTGGTAACTTTCTGGCCGCGCCGGCTGGATATTCGCTGGACCAGCCCTCCCACTTCAGCCCTGGCCGAGGCCCACTGAAGAGGCTCCACCTTGCCGTTCGTGGTTAAGGCGCTGACGACGGTTTCTCGAGTGACCTTGGTGAATGGAACCTCGGGCAGTGAATTTCTTCGAACCAGGAGCAGATACGCCAGCAATACTATCGCAAGTGCGGCAAGTACATATCCCAGCCGCCTCAATGCTTCGGCCTCGCGCAGTGGTCGAAGAGAATCTGCCATTCTGCCCGTTGAATTTCGAGCGCTGCCGTCTCTGAAGACGATCCCGGCTGCTCTCTGGCCCGCTCGCAAAACAGGATAAAGCCGAAGGGATCCCACTTCACAGTGGGCCGGAACTCCGCGTCCGGGTAGCGCTTGATAATGCGCGCGGTTTCGTCCACCAGGGCCGGGAAGGTGGCGTGCGATCCAACCCGGCGAAACCAATAGGCGGCGTTGCCTGAATCCGGTTCCTGGCGGTGGAGGATAGCGTGCCAGAAACTACCTTCGGCCGAACCGTCGTTCTGCGCTACCTCATGCGCCTCTTCAAAGCACGAGAAATAGAGCCATAGCCCAGCCATCGCACTCTGGGGCGACGCCGAATTCGGAAACAGTTCCTTAGGTTTTGAGGCTTTCAGCGTTTCGTACGCCTTCTCGGAAGAACGTCCCGCGGCAACCAGCGGAATCAACCGGTTCCCGTTACCGTCAAGAGTGAGTAATTGTGCTACTTTTTCGCCGTAGGAAGCTGCTTCGAATCGCATCGTCGGCCAGAACTTTCATTGTGGCATGGACACGGCGTCGTACTCCTACTTGCATCGCGATTATCAGGTACTGCTATGGACGCGACGCCGCCATTGCTGTCGAGAGAGTTCGTGGCGGTTTAGAAAATGATCTTCAACGCCAGTTGTACGTTGCGCGGCTCACCAGCTCCTATACCAGGAGAATCCCCGCCGTGCCGGGTCCCGAAGATGAGGCCGGCGGTGCTCGAATTGATGGTACTGTCCGGGCCGCCGAGATTCACGCTGTTAAACAGATTGAAGATCTCAAGGCGCAACTGCGCTCTCACCTTCTCAGTAATCGGCGTATTCTTGAACACCGAGAAGTCGACGGACCGGAACTCAGGCCCATAGAACTGGTTGCGCTTGGATGTACCAAAAGTTCCTGGCGCGGGAGCCTTGAATGCGGCTGGATTGAACCAGGCCACGCCATTCACCAGCGTTCCATTTGGCCGCGCCGGTTGCACAACCGCCGAAAAGGGATCCCCAACGATATCAGCCTTGTCGTTTCTGTTGTTCGTATTGCTGACGTTCGTTCCGGCCAGCACCGAGAATGGGAAACCCGAATCGTAAGTGAAGTACGTGTTGAGTTGCCAGCCTTGGGTAAGCAGCGGCAGAGTCTTCCCGAACCTCGGCACATCATACAGCAAGTAGGCACTGACGTTGTTCCGGGTGTCGAAATCCGCGTTGCTGTAATCACGCCGCAAATCGTTGTTGTCAGTTGGCCGGTTGTTCCTGGGCGATGACATCTCGTCCCGGGCGTGTCCGAGCGTATACGACAATTGCCCGGAGAGCCCGTGCCATGACGTGTTCCTGAGGGTTAGCTGCAGGGAGTTGTATTGCGAATCGGCGGAACTCGAAATTTCAGTGATTCCGCTCAGATCCGGAAACTGCGCGAAGTAGGGCCTGCGCTGCTGCAACGGTACGGCAGTGCTGGCCGTCGGAAATGGCTGATTGATATTGCGCGTTACCAGCAGCTTCCGTCCCTGACTTCCGACGTAGCCAATCTGAAACAGCATATTTTGAGTGAGTTGCTGCTGCACATTGAAGCTGAAATTCTGGACGTACGGAGATCGTAGATCCTGATTGATCGTAAATGCCGCAAAGGGCGGAATGGGTTTGGCTGACCCGAAAATCAATTCATCCTTTCGAACTACGACGAGATTGGGATTACTGATGCCAAACACGGGTGCCTGTCCGGCGGGGTTGCGCGAGAATCCGCGGCCGGCATCTGAGCCCGCGCGGTTATCGATGAACAAGTTCCCGTTTGGAATGTCGTAGTACACGCCCCACGATCCCCGGATCACTGTCCTCCCCCCGCGCTTGGGGCTGAAGGCGAAACCCATTCGCGGGCCGAAATTGTTCAGATCTTTTGGATACAGACCCTGGATGTCCTTGCCATCGAACGCGAACCCCCCGGGCGCCGTTGGCGAGAAGATGGAGAGACCCTTGGAGCCATCTTCGTGTATTCTTCCGTTAAACGCATACCGGACGCCGTAGTTGACATTGAGCCGCGGCGATACTTGCCAGTTATCCTGAGCCCACCATTCAAAAGAGTTGACATAGTAGACCCGTTGCGGATCGCCCGTGGCAATTGAAGCGTTACCCGGCGCGATATAGCCACCCAGGAAATCTGCGAACGCCCTTTGCGTGTCGGTAAAGCTCTTATCGCCTGCCCAGGGGCCGGCGGATCCGTCGAAGTTGAACGCGCCACGGAGATCACGATTGTAAAACACGTCGAGGCGGGCCCTGCGGAATTCACCGCCGAACTTCAATGCGTGACTGCCGAGATTGTATGAGAGATTGTCGGTAACGTGGCCTGTGACATCAATGCGGCCCAATCGTGGCGTTTCGCCGACCCCTCCGTTATTGAATCCAGAGATTTCAATGTTCGGGGTTCCTGAAACCGCCGATCCTGTGTTCAACCCGAGCGCGATGGGATTGCGTCCATGGTCCGCGTCATCGAACGCCTGAAAGAAGTAGTTGACGCCTACCAGTACCTGATTCACAAGCCTGGGCGTAAGCACGCTGTTTTCAACTACTGAGAAGTTGTGCTGCCGGCTCGGGACACTCTGAAAGTACGGCCGGTATACCGATCCGGCGAAGGCCGTCGCTTCACCGGTTCCAAGAAAGGCGCGAGCGAAAATGCTGTGCCGCTCGTTGAAATTGTGATCCAGCCGAATGATACCGTTGTCGCTCTTATAATCGTTCTTATCACTGCTGAAGAAGTTTGGTCCGGTAGCCGCCGCGCCCCGAATCGATGCGGGCCAGAGATTGTTCAAGATGTTCAGCATTACCGGGTTCACGGCAATTTGATACTTCGCCAACACCGGCGTGGTTGCGGCAACCCAGGCATCCGAGGGTACGGTGGCCTGTAGCTGGTTGCCCCCAATAAACTTCTGGTGCTCGTAAGTCAGGAAGAAGAATGTCTTGTTCCTGATGATCGGACCGCCCAATGAGAACCCGTAGTTCTGGTTGCGCAGCTCGGGGTTCGCCTGGTTCACAGGCGAAAACGGTGACTTGGCGGCCAAGGCTTCATTCCGGTTGAAGTAGTAGGCCGTGCCGTGAAAGGTGTTCGTGCCGGTCTTTATCGCGACATTGACCATAGAGCCTGGATTGCGGCCGAAGTCCGCGCCGCCGTTGCTCTGCTGATTGAATTGATCGATGGCATCAATGGGAAGGAGTACCCCAGCTACTCCCGAGATGCTGCCCTGGTTCACCGCCTCGGCATTGTGCCAAAAATCGTTATTATCGACTCCATCAATCTGCCAATTATTCTGATTAGGCCTGTTGCCGTTGGAGGAGCCTGCGTCGTTATAGCCAGGTGTCAGATGCAGCAGCTGCCGGAAATCCCGGCCGTTGAGTGGGATCTCCTGCACCGCTCGTGTATTCACCACTGCGTTCAGGACGCTGGTTGTGGTATCGATAGCCGCCGCAGCAGCCTGAACTTCCACCGTTTGCGTCTGTTGAGCAACCCCGAGCGTGATCGTCAAGCTCGCAACTCTGCCAACCTGGACTTCCACGTTTGCAATCTGCTGGGTTTGAAATCCCTGATGACTCACCGTCACCGTATACATTCCCGGCTGAAGATCGGGGAAAGTGAAATCGCCTGAGGATGTCGCGTCCTGGCTGCGGGAAATTCCGGTCCCGTTGTTCTCAATTTTGACGGTAGCGCCCGGGATCGCGGAGTTTGATGAATCAGCGATACTTCCGGAGATGCTACCGCGGAATGTTTGCGAGATGCCGGGGATGCTGAATACAAACAGCCCAAGCAGAACGGATAACGTCCGAAGTTGAATACCCATTGTCCCCCCGTTGAAGTGGAAAATTGCTGCCCAATAACCCGTTCACGATGCAGAGTGGGTCAACGGAGACGAACACCACCACTTCGTTATGATTGGGGCAATTGTAGCATACGGCGGTGCTTACCAGACCGAGTTCAACTTATGCAACTAGGAACTGGGACGAGAACGGTTGCCGAACGCGGGGCAGTGAACCAAACGTCCAGGTAATCACTTCACGGCTTCAAGACGCAAAGTGGATCGCCGACGACAATGTTCTGCCAACTTAAGGCGGGGATTGACAGATAGTAACTGTCGGCTAGGTTCCGGCCTTGGAAGTAAGCCGGAAACAGATAGTCCGGGCGGGGAGTGAACGTAAGATACGGTTCCGCAACATGCCCGGATGCCCCGGCCACCCCTTCGTGGATGTAATCTCCGATCAGCGTTTGCGGGGCGCCTGCAAAGAAGGTGCGCGGGTCATCCCAGCGCCCTATAGTCCAAGTATCCGGTGGTCGCTCAAACGTGCGGGCGTTGGTCGAGACGTACTCGGTCATGATCGCTCCCGGCAACCAATGGAAATTCAGCAGACGGCGATGCCGGTTTTTATCATTGGAGCCCCACGCAGCGTAGCCGATGACATCAGACTGATCGTAGAGAACGCGCGTGGTGTCTTCCAGCACAACGCGGTCGGCCGGAAGCTTCCGCGCCGCTGCACGAAGCCAGTCGTCGCCTTGCGCATCATCGCCGTCTTTCATGTCGAGTACAAATTTCCCTTGATTCTTTGCCGCGAGCGAGCGATCCACCAGTCCCCGGATGTCGGCGAAATCGTAACCGGCGAGCCGGGTTACCAAGTAGATCGGAAAATCCTTGTGATTGAATGTCGCGCGGTCCAGATGTCCGAACATCGGATTGGGAACGGAGCCCTCAAATTTATGTCGCCGTCCCAGCATGTCCGTGTACAGCAGTGTCAGCTCCGAGTCGACCGCCGCGACATCACCCGATAGCCCTCCTGCGCCCCGAATGCGTAACGGAACGCCCGCCGTAGTCACCAGATAAGATATCGTCTCGCGGAGTTGCCGTTTCGTGAGACAGGCAGCGACCGGCTTAGCGACGCGGCCGTTGTAGTCGTCGCGTTCGATTTCTTCAGCTGGGCTTACCCGGATCCGGCAGACGTTGCCTTCCGGTATGGATCGCTTCCGGGCATAATATTCCGCGACCGAGCGGGACAGTGCCGAAGAGTCGTTGACAATGATAAGTACGTTTTCGGGCTTCTGGGCCATAATCGCTGGAACAGCGATGAGGCCGAGAATTACAGAAGACGGGAGTCCTCTCACTTCAGAGACTTGAGATACGCGACGATGGCTTCCGCGTCTTCCTGCTTCATGGTGTAGGTAGGCATGGGAGCATCGGCTTTTCCTCCATTCGGATTTTTTCCGGTGACCAGGAATTTGACAATGCCTTCCTCTTTCCAGCGCTGAAAAAGACGGCTCCCGCTGGTGAGGTCTGGCGATTTCGTGTGCCAGCCCTTAATCTCTTTGAGCGGCTGGATGGGCAGCTCTGCTCCTTTCATCCACTTGGTTTTATCCAACTCGCCGTTCTCTCCGATTGGCGTGTGGCAATCCTGGCATTTACCCACCTCGACGGCCAGATAGCGGCCACGCTCAATCTGGTCGGCATCGGCCCCGAACGCCACGGAGGAAACGACCAGCAAAGCCAGCAGGCTCGGTCTTAACATATCGGTCATCATAGCAGGGGGCTGCTCGCTGGTAGAATCGAGAGGCAGCCGCTTTTTACTTCGGCCCACTATGGACCTCGACCAGCTTCATACCTTTCTTGAGATTGTCAGGTTGAAAAGCTTCTCGAAAGCGGCGCAGACCTGCTATCGTACGCAGCCCGCCATCAGCGCCCAAGTCCGCCAACTCGAGCAAGATCTCAATACTTCCTTGTTCGAACGTCTCGGCACTCGCATCGCCCTTACTCCGGCCGGCAAAATTTTCGCTGAGTACGCCGAGCAAATTCTGGACTTACGCCGCCGCGCCCAGTTCGCGATCAATGAACTTGAGCGCGTTCCGCGCGGAGAACTCATCATCGCCGCCAACGAGGCCACCTGCATTTACGTCCTGCCGACCGTATTTTCGGAGTACAAAAAACAATTTCCGAATATACAGTTGCTGGTGGATCGCTCCTACGGCGTGCGCGTGGTGCAGGCGGTTATGGATAACCTGGCCGACTTCGGCATCACGCAGTTGCCCGTTGAGGAAAAAAAATTACAGGTGGTGAAGATCCATTCCGATGAAATCAAGCTGCTGCTACCGTACGGGCACCCACTATCGCTTCGCGAATCCGTCAACTGCAGGGACTTGCTCGGCACGCCGCTGCTCCTGCCGAAATCGGGTACTACGAGGGCGCGCCTGAACGCGTTCCTGGAACCCATTGAGGATCAATTGTCAGTTTCCATGGAACTTGATTCCACTGAAATGATCAAACGGTTTGTAATGGCCGGGCTGGGCCTGTCATTTCTAGCAGCCTCACACTGTAAGGAGGAGATTGAGGCGCGAAAAATCGCCGCAGTCTCACTCGCGCCAGATCCAATGATCCGCCGGCTTGGTCTAATCTATAGAAAGGATAAGGCTCTCTCGAAGGCTGCATTAGGGTTTATCGAGGTAACCCTCGAGCACGCGGGTGAGAAATCTCCTGAAATGGCTGCTGTGCGGCCGCCGCGAGCCGCCCAGAGTTGAGGGGTTCAGCAATGGAACGGTTGACCGTCAAAACATCGACGATTTTCATCTCTGTAGGCCTGAAGACCAAGGTTTACCGATCCGTCGACGACGTGCCACCGAAGCTGCGCCGGAAGCTGCAGGAAACAACTACTGGTCTCAATGCCGCTACCATCCTGATCGCGGATCGCAGGGGCAGGGAGGAGATCGTCAAGGCGCTACAAGGATTGCCCTCAGGATTGCGTCCTCATCCCGGGCGCGCGGCGCGGAGGGTGATCCGCCGCATGGATTGGAAGACCTGGGCGGAGATTCTTCTGCCCGGCGTGGTAGGCCTCTTGATCTGGCTGGCGTTCAACGCGCGTTAGTTCATGGATGTCGAATGGGTGCGCCAGCATTGTCTGTCGTTTCCGCACAGCACGGAGCAGGTCCAGTGGGGAAGCGATCTGGTGTTCAAGATCGGCGGCAAAATGTTTGCGGTGGTGCCGCTTGAGCCCGCTCTTAACCTCTTATCTTTTAAGGCCGCGCCGGAAGAGTTCGCGGAATTGCTAGAGTTGCCCGGCATTGTTCCCGCTCCATATCTGGCGCGCGCCCATTGGGTGTCAGTGCAGTCTGAGACGGCATTGCCGCGGGGCGAAATCAAAACACGGCTGCGAAAGGCCTATGAGCTGGTTCTGGCCGGCTTGCCGAAGAAGACCCGTGAAGGGCTGCCACAACGGCCCTAATTGTGTCCAGTGCGCGACCCCAGTTGCCAATCAACCGAAGGTCTTCCGCAATCTGCGATACGCGCCCACGCTGGCAACGCCATACAGGATATGTTGGGCGATTGACATAGCGACTTGGTTCTTGGTTTGATGCCTCACCTCGGGAGTAAGCCGCAGAGCGGGAAGCCAGCCCAGGTAGCCGACGGCCCACACCCCAAGCCCGAGTGCCGCACCGTCCAGCAACACTTTCGGCTGCTCCCGCAATGCGGAATACAGCGCAGTCGCGGTAGAACCGTACCCGAATGCCAATAACAATGAGCCAGCGCTCTTCACGCCCTCGCCCATTTCAGCGCCCAGGCTTCCGGAAAGCGCGCCTTGCAAGCGATCTGCCATAAACTTTCCCGGGCCGCGCCGCAATGGCGGCATCGTTCGCGGCGCCAGCTTCTCATTGGCTGATCGCACAGCCTGCATGGCGGCTGTACCAATCAGGCCTGCCGCCGCGCCAACTCCGATGTGTTGGAGAAAATCTTCTTTCACCATAACGTCGCCTGAACGTTAGAGGCGTCTTGAGTGGCTACGTTACTGCGTTTTCAGCACTCGGAGCGGAAGGGCGATTAACAGTGCCGCTCGACGCCTCCTGAAAACAATCACGCCGGTGCCAGTTTCTTGACCTGATCGGATTCGGGGCCGAGCCACTCGGGATGTTGCGCCGTGCTGTCAAAATGCTGGCTCGTCTTAAACAATTCGAACCGGCCTCCCGCTGCGGCCTGTGCGGTCTTGGCCAGCAACGTGGCTACCTGATCACTTGCCATGGGCTTGAAGGTGCGCGCAGCGCTGAGGGCTTGATCCAGGATGTCCATGCTGTCAATTCCGGTGATGACAACGGAGGTGGGCAGGTTCAATGCATAGTGCAAACATTCAACCGGCGCGGCAGTGTTGCTCTTCAGAATGACTCCGCTCCCCATGCTCTTCATGCCCAGCACGCCCATCTGCAATTTCACCGCTTCGGGGAGCACGAGCTTTTCGAAACTACGAAAATGTGCGTCCATCACGTTGAGCGGCATCTGCACCGTATCGAAAGTGAACCCGTGCTCGCGCGCTACCTGCAGCATGTAGAGATGTACGTGCGGATCCTTGTGACCCGTGAAACCGATGTAGCGGATTTTCCCGGCCTTCTTCGCTTCCGCCAGCGCTTCCTGCGCGCCCCCTGGCGCGAAGATTCGATCGGGGTCCTCCCAGCGGATCACTTCATGATGTTGCACCAGGTCGATATGATCCACCTGAAGCCGCTTCATCGATTCATCCAATTGTTGGGAGGCGGTCCGCTTATCCCGGCCGTCAATCTTCGTCATGAGAAAGACCTTTTGACGGTATCCGTCCTGCAAGGCTTTGCCCATCCGAATTTCGCTCTGGCCCTGATTATAGTCCCAGGAATTGTCCATGAAGTTGATGCCGCGATCAATGGCCGTGCGAATGATCCTGATGCTCTCCTCTTCACTGACTTTGGGCTTGCCGATGTGCGACCCGCCCAAACCGATGGCGGACACCTTTTCTCCCGTGCGCCCTAGGGTTTTCATCGGTACGTCGGCGGTTGCGCCTTCCATTCCTGCGGATACTCCGAGCGCCGCCAATCCACTGATTACTTCTCGTCTATTCACGCCTGTAAGACTCGCCTGCCCGTGTCCGGTTACGCGCACATCCGAGTGCCGTGCAGCCGTCCGGTCCCCCGATACATTTATGTCCGGGCGCAAGCGCTCACGAAGCGACCGCCTTGTCCAACTTCAAGAACTTGCGAAAGCGCTGCACTTCATCTGTCGTGAGGTGACGAAAATCGCCGGGCGGCACATCGAGCTTGAGAAAAGCGATCTTCACGCGGCGAAGCTTCTCGACCAACACGCCAAAATGCTTGAACATGTTTCGGATCTGGTTGCTCCGGCCTTCAATCAGCCGCACTTCATACCACGGATTCTCTCCCGGCTTGATCAGCTTGAGCCCGGCAGGCGCAGTCTTGCGGCCTTCAATGGGAACACCACTCCGAAACTGGTTCTCGTGATCCTCGGTGAGCGCAGCTGTCGTCTTCACCACATAAATCTTCTCGACGTGATTGCGCGCCGAGGTGATCGCATTCGCGAAGTCGCCATCGTTGGTCAGCAGCAATAGACCCTCGCTGGCATAGTCGAGCCGGCCAACCGGATACACTCGCTCGCGAATTCCTCGAAGCAGTTCGGTAACCGTCTTTCGGCCCTCCGGGTCCTCCATGGTGGTCATCACGCCCTTGGGCTTGTTCACCATCAGATACACCAGGCGCTTGGGCGGGTGAAGCAGCTTGCCATCCACCTTGATATGGTCGCGGCCCAATTCCGCCTTGGCACCCAGCTCAGTGATGACTGTCCCGTTTACTGTGACGCGGCCCTCCAGCATGTACTGCTCGGCTTTGCGGCGGCTGGTGACGCCCGCACGGGAGATTATCTTCTGCAGGCGTTCTTCAGCCATTCGACTGGCGGCTTCTGCAGACTTTACCGGTGGTTCTGGCTCTTCAGGAGGGGGCGGGGGATCTTCGATAGGAACTGGTTCGGGATCCGGTTCCTGAACCGGCGTTTCCCCCGGTTCGGCTTCCGCGTCCGTCAAAGCGAGGCGCCCTAGTTCTTCGAACTCCTTCAACGTCGGCAATTCCGCCAAGTCCTTCAGGCCGAACTGGAGCAGGAAATCCCGCGTCGTCCTATACAGAATCGGTTTGCCGACCACATTCTTACGGCCCGCGGTGGCGATGAGACGCCGGTCCAGCAAGGTCTTCAACACGCCCGCTCCCTGGACCCCGCGAATCTCCATGATCTCCGGCGCCGTGATCGGCTGTTTATACGCGATCACTGCCAGGGTCTCGAGCGCCGCCAAGGATAGCTTCAGCGGCGGTTTCAGGTTCTTGACGAACGTTCGGATCTCTTCGTGATGCTCCGCCTTGGTGGCCATCTTGAAGCCGCCCGCCACTTCGCGGATGCTCAACCCCCGATCGCCTTGGGCGTAATCGGCAGTCAGTTCATCAAGAATTGCCTTGATCTGGTCAAGAGGACGGCCCAACGCTCCCGCGATCTGCTGTGTCGAGAGCGGCTCGTCAGTGATGTAAATCACCGCCTCGATAATGGCTTTCAGGCGCGACCGTTCACTATCCACGGATTCCGCGGTGATCAGCAGTTCCTGAACATCAAGCGTATCCTGAGCGGTGGGAGCGGCGCCCACGTCGCTCGTCAATTCCTCAGTCACCAGATTTCCGCTCCTCCTCCACCTCTATCAACTCCGGATTCACCGCTGCCGCGGCTTCAGCCGGGTCTGGCTGCTGCTCGGTCCTGCGGGCCTCGTCGGCTTGAGCCGAATCTGCTTCGTTCACCGGCATCTGACCGGGCAGAAACGTTTCGGTGGAGTCCTGCGCATCCGCTGGATCTATCTTCTCTTTTCGTGCTTCTCTCATATCATTCGTACCGTTTAGCTGTATTGTTGCTCGATCGCATTCATTTCCCCGCCGGAACTGAACGCCTCTTCGAATCCCTGCGCGGCCGGTTCCAGGCCTATGTAACCAAACGCCTCGATTTGCGTCAGCACGACAGCCTGCCTCTTCACAAGCTCGAGGATGGCCAGGAACAGGCAAATCATGCCGCGCCGGCTCCGCTGCTTCTCGAATAAATCTGTCGCCGAGATGGGACCTTTGCGTTTCTGCTTGAGGAGTTTGCCCAGAAACTGGATCATATCGGGAACGCTCACGTCCTCCTTGCCCACTTCGTAAATCGGGCGGTCCTTCACACGTTCGAGCACCTGTTGGAAGGTCTTCACCAAGTCGAACAGCGTTACAGCAAGCCCGGGGTTTTCCTCCTCGGACATGAACTGGCGGATTTGAGGATTCGACCAGACGGCTTCTTCGATAACCCGTTTTTGCTGGAGCATCTCCGCCGCGGTTTTAAATCGCTCGTGCTCAAGCAACTTGTCCACCAACTCCCGGCGAGGGTCGTCTTCGGCCGCGTTCTCCTGCAGTGCCGGGTCGCGCGGCAGCAGCATCTTGGATTTGATGTGAATCAAGGTCGCCGCCATGTAGATGAACTCGCCGCTGAGATCCGTGTCCAGTTCGGCCGCGCGGCTCATGTATTCGAGATACTGCGAGGTGATGGTGGCGATCGGGATGTCGTAGATATCGATCTGCTGCTTACGAATAAGATCGAGCAGCAGGTCCAGCGGCCCGTCGTAATGCTCCAGGTGAAAATTAAGCGGCAACGACGACACTACTCTCAGGATAACAGTTGAGGGCTGTCGAACCCTGGCCGAAACAAACGCTACATAGTTCGGTTACGGTCCACGTCCACAGTTAAAGTGGTCGTTGTGTCTGCGCTGGCGACCAACGGGACAGAGCGCGCGCTGATTTTAGGAATAGGCTGTGCCGCCGCTCTCCTGGTATCTTTCGGGACCTCGAACGGAGAGGATTTGGCGGAATAATCGTAATACTGCTCGGGCATCGATTGACCAACCTCGGGGATGCTCATGCGCGAGGGGAACACCGAACCGTAAGTAAGGAACAACAGCAACAAGGCATCAGCGGCTAGGAAACCGAGAACCGTTCGCCGGAATCGTGTAATTGGCGTTCGCCGATTCTCGAATTCTGTGTCCATTACGAAGGCTCGGTGCAGCGTCAGGGTCGGCGTCATATCGAGTTCCACGGCGTGGATGCTGCACGTCAACTGCCAAGAGAGATCAGCTCTTCAAGTGATAGATTATGGGTAGCTTACAGCGCGGACAGGAGAAGGGCCCGTTCCGCACGGGCCCGTGGTATGTAGAAAGCTCCGGGGGATGAGCAAGAATGCTCGTTAGCCTCCGGTACGGCCACTCAGAACTTTGGGAGTTGCGAGATAGCCCGCGATCGTATCCTTCTGGACCTTGTTCACAACGATCTCGTAAGGCTGGCGAGCCTTGGAAGTGAGAAACTGAACCGGCTCGTTGACCGTCTTGTCCTTTTTCTCAACGCGTTGATCGTCCACAACCAGTTCGATAGTGTACCGGTTTCTCTTCATGTCCGCTTTCTTCAGCAGCACGCTGATGTCGCCCACCTTTTGCGGCTCCTTAGATTTCGCGATACGAAACTCGAAGTAATTGCGTTCGCCCAATTGCTTGAGAGCCTGCAACTCCTGGCCATTAGTCGCGATCAGAGAACCCTGCGTGCTGAGGTCCCCGTTCACTCGCTTCAGGTTCGCAATCGTCTTCTCGAGCTCGGACTTCGTGGAGGCGACATCGGTTTTCACGGTGCCTACCTCAGTGCTGACTTCGCCGATCTTCGTGGTTGCAGACGCCGCTACGTCGCTCACTTTGGAGATCTCAGCCTTCACCAGAGCTTGTCCTTTTTGCTGCTCCTGCTGAAGCTGAGCCGCCAGTTGCTCACTACGCTTGATCGCATCCGTCTTGGCCTGGCCGGCGGCCATGTTGGCCTGGCGGCGCGCGGCTTCTAATTTCTCGCTCAGGGTTTCGATGGTGCGGCGGTGGGTCTGAGCCGAAACGCTCGACGCCTCCTGGACCTTAACAATTTCAGCGGCCAGCGCGTCGCGCGTCCTTGTAAGATCGGTCTTCACGTCGATTGAGCTGCATAAACGAATAGATGTTACCCGGCGACCAGCGCGGCGACCAGACCGAACAGCGTCCAAATCTTCCCATTCCCCGAAGCCTGAGGGTAGCGGGGGGTGGAGGATTGTAGCTGGATGCTGGAGATGGGTTGATTGAACTCACGAGGGTACTCCCTTGTCTTATAGACTGTACAACTATATCGATATGATGTGCCGCTTGGCGAGTGGGTTACAAGGGGGATCGTACCGGGAGTACGGTGAGATACGGTTAGCGCGAGTGCTTGGCGGCGACGGGTCTTGCGAACTCCAGCAATTCCTGCCGGGGTACACCCGGTTCGAAGCAGCGCCGGCAGCGGGCTTCGTACATGCCACTGGCTCCCACAACGATCAATTCGTCGGACTCAACCAGTCGCTGGGTATGCTTGGCCGGATTCCCACAGCGCACGCAAATGGCGAGCGTCTTGGTGATGGACTCGGCGAGGGCCAGCAGATCGGGCATGGGCGCGAACGGGCGGCCCATGTAATCCGTGTCGAGGCCGGCGATAATCACCTGCTTGCCGCTGTCCGCCAGTTGTTCGGCTATTCCCACCAGCTCGGGGCCGAAGAAGTTCGCCTCGTCGACGCCGACCACCTGAGTCCGAGCATCCAGACGGTTGAGAATCTCGGCCGGACCATTTAACGCAATCGAGGGTAGCCGGAGATCGCCGTGCGATACGATTTCGTCCACCGAGTAGCGGGCGTCGATGACGGGTTTGAACACCTGCACTCGCTTCCGTGCGATCATGGCCCGGCGTAAGCGGCGGATCAACTCCTCGCTTTTGCCGGAGAACATGGGGCCGCAGATCGCTTCGATCCAGCCGATGTGGCCGGTGAATATGTCCATGAGGTTCCATTGTACTGTGACCCGGCAGCGACGGCTATGCCTCTACAATCGCTTTGTGCGGCTCTCGTTTCTCTGAGCGTGTCATTGAACCCGAATGGCTGGATGGAATAGCGCCGGAGGACGCTCGCAACAGCCTGGCGGATCTGGTCCGGCTGAATCGGGACTGGGGTGGTTACTCGAGTCTATCGAAGCTGATACGGCGTGCGAAAATTCAGGCCGGAGCGTTCTCGGTGTTGGATGTTGGCGCCGCCTCCGGCGATATGGGGCGTCAGATCCGGCGGGTTCAAGCCGGGGCAAAGGTTACTTCGCTAGACTATGTTGCGCATCATCTGGACTCTGCGCCGCACCCCAAGGTAGTGGGAGACGCGTTCCGGCTGCCTTTTGCGGACGGCTCGTTCGATTACGTGTTCTCCTCTCTTTTTCTTCACCATTTCACGAATGAGCAGATTGTGAGATTGCTGCAAGCGTTTCGCGCGGCGGCGCGCCGGGCGGTTTTGGCAGTGGATCTGGAACGGCGCACGATCCCGTATTACTTTCTACCGGCAACACGAGCGCTGCTCGGGTGGGATCCCATCACGGTACATGACGGTGCCATCTCCGTGGCGGCGGGATTTCGTGCTGCTGAGCTCCGCGACCTGGCGTGTTCGGCGGGTCTACGGGAGGTCGACGTCCGTACGCACGGCTTCGCTTATCGCGTCACGCTGTACGGCAGTGTGTGATGCGGCCGCCCCATACTCACCGATGTCAGCCGTTCTTACCACTCTAGACAGAACAACCCCGGTAAGGCATAGTGCCACGACGATGAACAACGCCCAGCGCAGCGTTATCATCTCGGCCGCCATACCGATAACAGGTGGTCCAGCGAACAATCCCAAGTAGCCCGTCGTTACCACGGCCGCGAGCGCGCCGCCTGCCGATTGGCCCAGGTTGCCGGCGGCGGCAAAAGTGATCGGAACGATGATGGAGCATCCGAATCCGACCATCATGAACCCAGCGAGCGCCCAGGGAGTACGCCCGAATAGCAGAGCCATAGCCAAGCCGCCTGCAGCCAGCAGGCTGCCGCGACACACCAGAAACTCGGGTCCGAATCGCGCGCGCAAACTGTCGCCGGCAAGGCGCCCGATCGCCATCGCGGCTGCGAACAGGGCGAACCCTGCCGCGGCTTGAGCGGGGCCGGCACCCAGCTCACGACTCAGGTAGAGAGCACTCCAGTCCGCGACGGCGCCCTCAGCCAGGAAGAAACAGAAACACATGGCGCCCAAGCCCAGAATGGCGGGCGTGATTCGAAAGCGCTGGCGTTCAGATATTGCATCAGCGCTGCCGGGCAGCATTCCTCGGATAACGAGGGCGATCAGGACGAAGCAGACGAGAGCAGAGAGCGAGAAGTGCTGCCGGACGCCAACTCCCGCTTTCGCGATCAGGCCTCCCAGGGCCGCACCGGTCATCCCACCGATGCTGAAGGCGGCGTGAAAACCGGAAATCAGGTGCCGGCGAGCGATCCTCTCCACCACTACGCTCTGCGCATTCATGCTGACGTCCATGGCTCCGGCCGCCAAGCCCAGCATGCCGAGCGCGAAGCCCAGCGAAACGTCCGAGGTCGCCAGCGAAGTGGGTATCAGCGCCAGACAAAACCAGAGTGAAGCGAAGGTGGTGACCGGTTTCGAGCCGTACCGCGCGATGAGCCATCCGGCGATGGGCATGGAGATGAGGGAGCCGACCGCGACACCCACCAGGGCCAGGCCAAATTTTCCGGTGGACAGCCCGAGTGCGCCTTGAACGGCAGGGATGCGCGACACCCACGTGGCGAATACCGCACCGTGGATGAAGAATATGACCAGTACGCTGATGCGCGCTGCGCGCAGTTTAGAGGTGAGCACCGCTGAGCCGGCTAATGCACGTCCACAGAGTAGGGCATCAACGCGAGCGTCCCGCCTTCCAGAACGGGCCGGATCCAACGCCCGCCCGGAAGACGATCCAGGGCGGAGCTTAATTGCATCTCGGCAAGCGCCGGCTGATCCGAACGATTCATGAGCACTTCGAAAAGACTGCGGCGCGGCGGATAAGGTACCAGCGCGACTCTCTCGGTGGCGGGCAATTTGGCTTTGTCTCGTATTAGCTCGATGGCACGGTCGATACCCCCGAGTTGATCCAGCAATCCGTTATCTTTGGCTTGCGATCCCAACCACACGCGTCCCTCGGCCAGAGGTGCAATGTCATCGTAGCCGCGGTGCCGCCCGGCGGCCACGCGATTGATGAAGCCGCGGTAAGTAGCCTCAACGCTCTCCGCCAGCTTGGCTCTTTCCGCATCGTCCAGCGGCTTGTAATCGGAATCGAGCGCCGCGAATCTGCCGCGCGTCAGCAATTCTTTGGAGATGCCGAGTTTATCGTAAAGACCGTGCAGATTGGGTTTGGCGGTGATGACGCCGATGGAGCCGGTCAGGGTATTCGAATACGCGAGAATCGGGTCGCCGGTAACGGCCATAAAATAACCACCGCTCGCCGCGACGTCGGACATCGAGATCACCACGGGCTTGCTGCGGCTCAGTTCCTGCATCTCGTGCAGAATGTCATCGGAGGCGATCGCGTCGCCGCCGGGAGAATCGATGCGCACGATCACGCCCCTGATCGTGGTGTCAGATTTCACGCGGCGAATCAACTTGATAAAAGCTCCGGACTTGATGCCTTCATTAGCGCCGAATCCTTGATCGCCGCTGCCTTGGGTGATGGCTCCCTCGGCCACCAGAAAAGCGATCTTGGTGCGCGTCGTTTCGGGGGTAAGTCCTCGTATATAGTCCCGCGCCTCGATTCTTTTCATGGAGGATTGCTTTAATCGGGTTTGCAAATCGGCGATGACCTGATCCTCGTAGCCCAGCGCATCGATAAGTCCGCTTTGCAGCGCATCGTGTGCGATAAAAGGGCCCTGATCGAGGAGGGCGCGAACCGTCGCGGCGTCCTTATTTCGGCCCGAGGCGATGGTCTCAGTCAGGTTCTTGTAGTACAGATCAAGAATCTGGTTCAGTACTTCCCGCGTCTCCGGACTCATCGACGTGCGCGTGAACATGTCGAAAGCGTCTTTGTACTTGCCGGCGTGTACGACGTCCATCTTCACACCCATTTTGTCGAGCGTGTTGCCCAGGTACATCGCTTCGACGCGAAGTCCCTTTAAATCGATATGGTCCTCAGGGCCTGCGTAGATTTTGTCCGCGGCAGTGGCTACATAGTAGTCGCGCGTACCCGGGAAGCGCAAAAACGCGTACACCGGCTTGCCCGACTTCCTGAAGGCGATCAACGAGCTGCGGATTTCCTGAAGCTTCGCCCAGCCGACGCCCAGATGCCGGGGCGCAATGACAACGGCCTTGATTCGCGAGTCTTCCGCAGCCCGTTTCAGCCCGGACCAAACGTCTCGAACCGTGGGTTTGTTTTGTTCCTCGAACACAGGGAGCGGGATATCCACCTGGGCCTTCTCCGGAACATCCCCTTCCAAACGAAGCAGGAGAATCGAGTTGTCGGCAATCGCCGCCCGCCGGTCGGATAAGCGGAAAAGCGAAAACACGAGGACCACGCCGCACAGGACAACGAAGACAATTCCGCAGCCTACGCCAACCAGGAACTTCTTCATTGTTTATGCGCCGTTGAGAATGGAGTCGACGCGGTGGCTGACGTCTTTGAGGTAATCGGCTTCGCCACCCTTTAACTCAACCGTCGCGGATCCCTTGTAACCGATGGAGGCGAGCGCGGCGTGAATCTGCTTCCAGTCGATATCACCTTCCTGCAGATTGACGAACTCGGTCAGGCCTTTGCGGAACCGGAAGTCCTTCAGGTGCAGTTTGACGATCCGATTTCCAAGCGTGCGGATCCAATCCTGCGGGTACCCATACAGGACGACATTGCCGACATCGAAGTAGGCCTTCAGCCACGGACTATTGAAATCGTCGACATAGCGGGCAAATTCAAGGGGGCTGAGGAGGAACTTGTTCCAGACTTCCTCCACCGCGATAATCACCTTCGACTCGCGGGCGAGCGGCAGCAGTTTCCGGATCTGCTGCTGCGAGCGCTCCCACGCATCGCGATAGCTGACATCCGCGTTCACCACGGCGGGGACCAGGAGCACGGTGTCGGCGCCCCACAATTTCGCATTGCGAATACTGGTCTCCATGCCATCCACACATTTGGCGACAACTGCCGGGTCCGGTGAGGATAGCGGGAAGCGCCAATGATCGGAATTCATTACGGAGTGGATTCGGATATTCGCTTTCTTCGCACCATCGAGCAGCTCCTGAGCCTTGGTGGGATCCGGCGTTGTGCCGCACTCCACCTCCGCAAATCCGGCGTCGTGCGCGAGTTGGAAGCGGTCGGCTACGCTCATGGAGGCCGGTAGCATGCTGAATAGCACGGCCTTCCGAATGGGCAATCGCGTAGAATCCGAGGCGAGGGCGGCGGCAGTAAGGGAAGTTCCGATGAAGGTTCGTCGATTCATTTGAAGGTCTCCCGACCGGGCCTTTCTTCCGGCCGTGTGAACTCTTATGTTACTGCCGTTTGCGCAAGGGATGTTGAGTTGCAGAGTGGTGGGTTCGCGGACGATCAGTCGCGGAGGAACTCATATCGATCGAGGGTCGCGGCAGCAGCCGTAGCTTCGTGGCGGACCATTTTGCCAACACAGCGGAGCCGCAGCGCCTGTTCCCCGAGGGCCCGGACCGGCAGCGTGATCAGATACTCGACGGATTCGCCAACGTCGAACCTGGCCTCGGTGGTCATGAGAATTCCCGAGGAGCTGAGATTTTTGGTTTCACCGCTTTCGTTCACGGATGCCGCACCTGCCCGGATGAGTTCGACCGGTAACCTGAGCTCGTAACGTTTTGATCTTCTCTGTTCGACCACAAAACCTCTATGCAGACTCTATAGTCAAAACGAACTAAGGTCAATAGACGCTCGTGTAGATCGGACGTACTATAGAGCCAGTACAGAAACCTCATCCTCCCGGTGGGAACTCCTTGTCCGTCGCGTGCCGGACGTTGGCCTTCAGGGTTCTAGGACCTCGACCTTCTTCAACTCTACGAGTTGGCCCCCGTTGACGTTCTTCACGTCGTAGCTGATGCGAACGGAGATCTCCTTCTGGCGCCGCTCGGAGTAGATCCGGCGGATCTTTTCGAAACAGCGGACTGAGTTTTGTTCCGGCATTTAGGACTCTTTCTATTTCGATTGTGCGGCGGGACCCTCTCGAGACCCCTTTGGCGAAATAGTTAACTAATTCATTCGGATTGGGTAATATTTTTATTTTTGCCGTGAACGAGAGACTGGGTCTGGTAAATTCTCCGCCGGTTTTAGTCACAAGGTGAACCTGTGATCAATGGCTGCAAAGTGATCAGAGTGCTTTTGCCGTCGGCTTAATTTGAAGGTCGGGTTACCTGCATGCCGGCCAGGGTCAGGGCATACAGAGTGTCGCCCGCGCCGACAATGACGTACTGCTTCTCATCCAGCATCCAGGTGGAAGGCCCGTTGCTGACGTTACCAGGCAGGCGCTGATGCCACAGGATCTTCCCGGTTAGTGGATCAAAAGCCACGAGATTACCTGAATCGCCAGTGAACAGGAGACCGCCTGCGGTGGTGAGAATGCCCCCGCTCATCGCCGCGCCGCCCAAGCCCTGCGGGTGCTCATGCTTCCAGCGGATGCCGCCGGTGCGGATGTCCATCGCCAGCAGTGCGGACCTGCCGTCGAAAGTCGGGCCGCCGCCCCCGCCATAGCCTTCGGGCGTGTCCGTGGTGTCGTAGAGATAAGCCATTCCGTAACCGAGCGTGGCATTGAGATAGAAGAGCTGGGTCTGCGGGCTGTAGCTTGGAGGAGGCCAGTTGGTTGCGCCCATCGCCGGCATGTCGATCATCGAACCATCCACTTTGGGCTCTTTAGCTGGATTGGGAACGGGCTGTCCATTCGCATCAACTCCGCTGGCCCAATTGCCCGTGCCGGCGAACGGTCTCGATACGAGGTTCTTTCCATTGGTACGATCCAGAACGAAGAACCAACCGCACCGCGCTCCTTGGGCGAGCAGCTTACGCTTCTTCCCGTCGATTTCCACATCGAACAGAACCGGAGTCTCCACGTTGTCCCAATCATGCGTGTCGTGAGGCGAGGCCTGGAACCACCAGACCAGTTTTCCCGTATCGGGGTTCAACGCGACAATCGAGGCCGTCCATAGATTCGCACCTTTTCTGCTCTGGCCCGCGAACACGGGGTTCGCATTGCCGGTTCCCCAGTACAGCAAATTAAGTTCCGGGTCGTAGGTCCCGGGCATCCAGGTCATACCGCCGCCGTGATCCATCGCGCCTTTATTTGGCCACGTGTCCGCGCCCGGATCGCCAGGCTTCTGGGGCGCGCTCCACCATCTCCACTGCAAATCACCCGTTTCTGGATCCCGGGATTCGAGGAAACCGCGCACATCCATCGCATCGCCACCAACACCCACCAGCACATGATTCTTCACAATTACAGGAGCCATGGTTGTGAAGTACTGAAGCTTCTCATCGGCGATCTTCTTGCGCCAGCGCTCTTTCCCATCTTTTGCGCTGAGAGAGATGAACCATCCGTCGGGTGTCAGAAAGTACAGCCAGTTTCCGTACATTCCGACGCCGCGCTGACCTACCAGATGGCCGCCCTTATCCTCGAAATCGAACTGCCAGATGTGTTCGCCTGTCCGTGCGTTGATCGCGAATACATGATCCGGAATCGTGAAGTAGAGAATCCCACTGGCGAGCAAGGGCGTCGATTTGATGGTCGGGTTGCCTACGCCGCGCTGCGGCCCGATGCCATTGATGCGGTAGATCCACTCAATCTTCAACAAATCCACGTTCGATTGCCGGATCTGGTCGAGGCTGCTGAAGCGCCGTCCGGAGTAGTCGCCGTTGTAGGTCGGCCAGACATCCTTGGGCTGGTCGAACAGAGTCAGCCCTTTCATGTCCAAACCCTGCCCGTGTAGAAGACCCGAAACGAGGATACACGCAAACAGGAGCGATCTCATTTCAGTGTCACCAGGTAGGCCGCCAGATCGTGGATATTCGCATCCGTATAACGGGCTAAGAGATCTCGGTGCGCTGCGAGTTTATCTTCGACTTCCACGTTGACCTGGTCTCTGCGGTAGTAATGATATTGACCGGCGGAATCATAGAACGACACATCGAAATCATTCAGGGTCTTGATCGTGCCTTCCATCATGTGACCGTTGCGCAAGGTGACCTTAGCTTTACCCGGATTTTGGCCCACAGGCCAGAGAAACCGAGCCTGCATCATGGCTGCCTGCGGGAATTTCGCGCCGATCTTCGCCAAATCGCCCGCTACGGAATGGCACTTTGAGCAACCGCCCGCGCCTTGGAAGAACGCTTCTCCGTTCTTGGCGACCCCCGTGGTCTGATTGCGAAGGTCGCTGTACGTACTGTTGTAAGTCCCCCGGTTGGCGGCGAGCTCAATCTGCAGGTGCAGGAACTGCGCAATGTTGTAGATGTCGTCCTGGGAGAGCCCCGGGAATCCAGGCATTCCCGCCTGCGGACGTCCATTCTTGATCACCGGCCCGATTTCCTCGCCTTTTTCATCGTGGAGAACCACGACGGAGCGTACCAGGCTGGGACCCTGGGATCCGCGGGCGTTTTGACCGTGACAGGTTCCGCAATTCTGCTTATACACCGGCTCGCCTTTAGCAGCGGCAGCAGGGTCGGGTGCGGGCCCCAAGCCAAGGAATTCTCGCGTGCCTTGGGCTCCGCGAGCGCCTCGCCGCGCGCCAGCTCTAGCCGGACCTGCCGGTTCCTCCTGTGCCCACAGCCCCGCTGTGATGACGAGCAGAATTCCGGCACAGATCGCGCTGCCCTTGACGCGGAACATAATCCGCCATCGTATCGTACTGCCACCTTGTGCATCGGTATATACTAATTCGTTAGTATGCCCCGGGATCTTCTTTCCGCTTTCCGCTGGCTTCGCAGAAACCCGCTGTTCACTGGCGCGATCACCGCCATTCTTGCGCTTGGCATCGGCACCTGCACCGCCGTGTTCAGCATTGTGGATGCTGTTCTGCTGCGACCGCTTCCGTACAAATCCTCCAGGGAGCTAATCAGGATCGAGGAGAACAGTACCAAGCGCGCCATGTTCGGTATTCCGGCGAAGGATTATCTACTGTGGAGCAGCCGGAGAGACCTCTTTCAGAAGACGGCGGCGTACCGGACCGACGTCGTCACAGTCATCGGCGCGGGTGCGCCTGATCAACTCCGCACGCAACGGGTCTCGGCCGGGCTGTTTTCGATGTTAGGAGTTCAGGCGCGCCTGGGACGCACGCTCATGGACTTCGATGGTGAGCCGAACGCGCCTAACACGGTAGTGCTCAGCGATCGGATGTGGCAGCGGGTGTTCGATGCCGACCCGGGAGTTGTCGGCAAGGTCATCACTGTAGCCGGCGAGATTCATACGATTGTTGGGGTGATGGCGCCTGAATTCGATTTTCCTTGGTCCGGAAACGAAATGTGGCTTCCGCTCCGGCTCACTCCGGCCTTCGCCGGCGGCTTGTTGCAGGCCGTCGCCAGGTTGAAGCCCGGCGTTTCAATGGAGCAGGTACAAAGCGCGCTGGCCATCGTGGCCGATCAATTAGGGCGGGAGGACCCGATTCAGAAAGCCAGTCTGGAGATCAAGGTGTCGCCCTGGCGGGAGACCGTGGAACGGCAATATGAACTGACACTGATCTTCATTCTCGTGGCCGTAGGGCTGGTGCTGCTGATCGCCTGCGCAAACGCGGCCGGCCTGCTGCTGAGCCGGGCCGTCCAGCGTCAGAAGGAGATAGCGATCCGGACTTCACTCGGCGCGCCGTTCTGGCGCATCCTGAGGCAGATGCTTGCCGAGAGTCTTGTGCTGGCGGTGCTGGGAAGCATCACCGGCATTATCGGGGCGCACTACCTCCTTCAATGCCTATCCGGGCAGATGGCTGTGCTGCCCATCACGATTCCGCATCTTCAACGCGTGGCCTTGAATGAACGGGTATTGCTGTTTAACACGCTTCTGTGCGTCGCGCTCTCATTTGTGTTCAGCTTCGCACCCTCGGTCTTCACATCCAGGGCGGATCTGCAGTCGGTGTTGCGGACCGGCCACGGAGCGGGCGGCGACAGAGGCTCAGCGCGGCTGTTTTCGATCCTCATCGCTTCGGAGGCAGCATTCGCATTTCTTTTATTGGTGGGTTCCGGACTCATGCTCCACAGCCTGATCCGGTTGCAGCAGGCGGATCATGGCTTGCACCCGGACCACGTTCTGACGATGCGGGTACCCGTGGGCAGCCTGACGCAGCCCAGGTCAACCGGTAAGTACGACACCAAGCCTCGCCAGATGGCGTATTATCGTGAACTGCTCGAACGGCTGCAGCGGATGCCGGGAGTGCGCGCTGCCGCAGTGGTCAATAATCTTCCGCTTTCCGGATTCAACACGAGCACGCGGATTAATGGAGCAGACCACACGCCCACGTTGGTAGCGACCCGCACGATCAGCCCGGACTATTTTTCGGTGATGGGGATCGCTCGGATTGCCGGCCGCTTCTTTTCCGTAGCCGATCAAACCGGCTCTCCGCCGGTGGCCATCATCAACGAATATCTAGCGAAAGAGTTATTTCCGAACCACGACCCGATCGGGCAAAGTCTCTCCGAAGCGGATGCCAAAGACGGACTAACGATAGTTGGAGTAGTCAGGGATTCGCCGCAAAACAGCTATGAACAGCCGGCGAAAGGAGAGGTATACCTGCCCTATCAACAGGCCATCTTCGGAGCGTTTCTTTCCACAATCATCGTGCGGACGTCCGGCGAACCTCTGTCACTAACGGCCGCGCTTCGTAAGGAAGTGTGGGCTGTCGATCCGGATCAACCCATCGTGAAAGTGGAGACTATGAATGACGTGATCGCGGAATCCATTTGGCGTCCGCGTTTCTCCGCCTGGCTGTTTTCTGTACTCGGAGGGTTGGCTTTGCTGCTGACGTCCGCCGGCGTGTACGGCGTGGTGGCGTATACGACTGGCCTGCGAACCAGGGAGATAGGTATTCGCGTAGCTCTGGGCGCGACACCGCGAACGGTGGTCACGCTCATCCTGCGCGACGCCATGATCCCGCTCGCGGTTGGCCTCGCAATCAGCCTGGTGGCAGCGTTGCTTCTCTCACGTTTGCTTGCAAGTATCCTGTATGAGATTAGCGGCACGGATCCCTTTGCGTACCTGGGCGCGGCTGCGCTGGTGTTAGTTATAGGCGCTATCGCCAGTGCGCGTCCGGCGTGGAAGGCTGCAATCGTTGATCCGCTCGCGGCGTTAAGGGCGGAGTGACGGGCAAGCGCAGCCTGCGTCGAGGCAGATGGTAGATTGATATCGAATCGACATTGTGAGCCCCAAAGAGCAACTAAGCATCATCGAGGTTTTCGAGACCGCCCGGCCAGCTAACGCCCTCTTCTGCCATCAGGAATTTCTCGAGAAGCTGGCGGCGCATGGTTCCGATCCGATCGGACGCCGAGCCGCGTTCCTGATGCAGCGCCTGGCCATCGATGCACGCCGGCTGCACTACAAATCCACCAGCGGAGTGAATCGCGGCTGGCGACGATCGCGACTGGGCGGCAATTCGGGCAGCCACTTCTACGCGTGGTGGGCTCCACGGAATGCAGCGCCTTTGCAGGACTGCGGGGATTTCCCGGAGATGTCCACGGAAGCGGTGTTTCTGCGTGACATCCGTCATCATGACGACCACTCGCTGCTATCGCCGCAACGCTTCGACGATCACTACCTGCCGGTTACAGTACGTGAGCTGAGGAGCGAAGAGTACGGACCTACGCCTTGGACCGCACCGCAATCCAAGTTCGCTTCGGCCCGCCAGTCCGTACGAATGCTGAAAGGGCATCCCGGGTCCGGCAAGACGACGGCGCTATGGCATGCCGCCGATTCTACCGGCGCCGAACGCGTGTTGTACATCACGTATTCGCGTGACCTGGCGGCATTGGCCCGCGATTACTTCGATCGCTACTGCTCCTCCCATAAGCAGTTTCACGTAATCACGTTTCCTACGCTGATCCGGCAAATCGCGGGCCTCGACACGGCTGGCAACAGTGAGCGGGAATGTGTGCACCGCTTCACGCGCGACGTTGCTCCGTTTGCGCGGACACTCGGCGCCTGGGCCAATTCTCAGACTGCGCTGTACGACGAACTCCACGCGCATCTGGTGGGCGATGCGCTTCCGCTCGCCATCGGAAGATTCGCGGCCTGCAAGCAAGCGCGAGTCCCGGATAACGCCTACCGGGAGCGGCGCTCGCGGTTTCTCGGCCCCAGCGCGACTGGATCGGCGCTCGAAGCCGCGGCGCGCCTGGAACGCGCCGATCCCGCACCGCTCGCGGAGCGCTATTTCCCTGAACTGGATGTGGCATGGAAGGCCGCGCAGCGGCTGCGGTCGACCCAGGGCATCGAGCCGGCCTTGCTCGGTTTCGATTGCATCGCCTTGGATGAGTGCCAGGACCTGACGCCCATTGAGGCGTTTGCGATCGTGGAACTGGCCTCGCTGATCAACCGCAACCGGAGATCGCCCGTGCCTTTGCTGCTGGCCGGGGATGAGGCCCAGACCGTGCGCCCGACCGATTTCGAGTGGGGCTGGTTGAGCGATCTGCTGCACTTTCAGATCGGCACGCCATCGGATTACAAGCTCTCCGCAAATCTGCGGAGCCCGCGCCGCATCGCGGAGATGGTGAACCGCGTGTGGGACCTGTACAGCCACGTGCAGAAGCAGGACCGGCCCAGCGGGACAGGTTATGCACAGATTGACGACGATGCGACTGACCAGATCCTGTATTGCACTGCCACGCCGGGTGCCGAACTGGATACGCTATTGAACTCGCTGGCGGCCCGCGAAGGGCTGGCGATGATCACGCTCGAAGAATCTGTGCCGGCATTTGTGCCTGAAGCGGTGCGCCCGGCGGTGCTGACCATCCGTGAAGCCAAGGGGCTGGACTTCCATTCCGTCTGCGTGCTCGATGCGGGCAAGCACCTGGAGCGGATCATTCGGGAAGAGGCGCATTTCCGCGCGGATGCCGATATCGAAGCGCTACGCAAACGGCTCGCGATCGATCAGCTGCGAGTCGCGCTCAGCCGTCCGACGGAACGTTTGCTCTGGCTGGACATCAATCCGACCGACCGGGTGGTTCGCGAGAGCCTGGTTTTTCTGAATGGCGGCAACGCGGACGGCGCAGCCTCGTCGTGTGTGCCGGCGGCGTTGCTGAAGACCATCGAGGAGGAGGAACTCGACCCGGAAGAACGTGTGCAGCGCTGCCAGGCGGACGCACGGCAGTATCTGGACGTGAAACCGGAAATGGCGTGGTCCCGGGCGCAACAGGCGGTCACCTTGCTTGGACGGCCCGGAACTCCAGCCGCGGTCGTCGATAATGCAGCGCGCGCTGCGGCGTATCTCACGTTGTCTGAGGTGTGCTTCATTCTCGGCCTGCGGAACGCGCGTTTGCCGGCGGAGTTGGGGCGGCCGGATCTATTCGATGAAGCCAAACGCGCTGCCGTGAACGCCCGCCGCTTTGGATTAGCGACGGCTATCGGCGGCATCGGGCGTGTGCATCGAGAGCGCCCGGGCGATCGCCTGCAGGCCTTGGCTGAGCTGGCCGGCGAGTTTGCCAGCTACAAAAATGAGATCGAGCCGTGGGTTCTGGTGGAAGTGGCGCCGAAATCGCAGGCTTGGATCGAAGAGCTGGAATCGGGCGTATTCAACGGCCATAACGCAGCCGTGCTGATGCGGCTGATTCCGCCGTTCTACGAGGTGCTCGGACTCCCGGACCGAGTGGCTCGCGTAGGACGCCTGCAGCAGCGTGCGATCCAACTGCTCCTCAAAGACAAGCAGTACGGGACAGCCCTGACCCTGGTCCGATCGCTTCCCGAGCCGCAGCTCAAGTTGGAAGCGACATGCCATGAAGGACTGAACGATTTCCGCAGCGCGGCCGAGAATTATCGGACGGCGGGCGATTTGAAGGAAGCATTGCGATGCTACCGCTCGGTACCGGATTTCGACGCAGCGTTGGCGTTAGTCCGCGAAATTGGCGACCATCCTGCCGCCGAGTCCCTGGAGTGGGTTGCTCGAATGCAGAAGGTTGCCGCGGAACGTCCGGAAAAGTTCAACCGGGTAATGACGGGTCCCGAGAAGAAGATTCTGGAGGAGTTGCTGGAGCGGAGCTTGGGCGTAGCACGGAAGAAGCCCGCGACGAAGAAGGCGGCTGCGAAGAAGCCTGCGGTCAGGAAGGCCGCCTCTGCTAAGCGTAAGTCCAGTCCGCGGCGGTACGAGGACGAGGATCTCTTCTAACGTGCGAACGCCGGGTGAGCAGGCCCAGGAGGCCTAACAAGCCTCACTTCACTTCGGTCATCCGCACCTGTGCGACCCCGGACTTGATGAAGCCGACCAGTTGTGCGGCGTGAAGGGTCACGCTGATGTCGCGTCCCTTGACGAAGAGACCGCGATCGTTCCTCGCACGACTACGCTACGATTGTTCGCCAGATTGGTGATCTTCAGTTTCGTACCGAAAGGAAGTTCGCGGTGAGCGGCGGACAGGGCGTTGCTGGAAAAGCGATCGCCACTCGTCGTGGTGTGGCCATTCATCCGGGTTGAATAGAATGATGCGATGCCGGTCTGGCCAGTTGCGTGGGGTGGCAGGGGCTTTGGTGGACTGCGCTAGAGCGCCGCCGCAAAGTTGGTTGAAGGGCCTCAGCGACAGCTACTTCTTAGGAGCGGTCTTAGCATCGGCTTTAGGGGCGCTTTTCTTCTTTGATCCGGGCTCCTGCGCTGCCTTATAGCCAGCCTTCTGAGCATCCGCTTCCGTCATAAATTCGCCGCTCTTGGTCTTGCCGTAGAAGTCACCGGACTTGTGATAAACCTTTGTATTCTTGTTCGCCCAAACCATACCTTTGGCTTGGGCATCGCTGATCTGGGCGGGCGTGGGCGCGGTGTTCGCAGCCGCCTTAGTTGAACTCTTCTTTGTGGCGTCTTTCTTGGTGTCCTTCGTGGTGGCGGGCGCCGCGGCGGCTTGCGTCGCGTAGGCTTCTAGCGGCAACAGCGCAGCAGCCAACGTGGTGATAGCGAGCAATAACTTACGGGTCGTCATAGGTCAACTATACGCTCGATTCTCTCGTTGACACGGCGAATGAACGCAGATTAACGGGAAGGGGGCATTAATCAGTCCCACGCGCGATACGGCTTACGCCGGGCCAGGACTGAGACCAGTAACATGCCTGCGACAAAGCCGCCGACGTGCGCGAACCAGGCCACGCCTCCTTGGGATACCTGAGAGTAGCCGATAGTCATGAAGCCGCTGAAGAACTGAATGATGAACCAGTACACCAGCAGCAGCACGGCCGGGACTTCGAGCGTCGTGATGAAAAAAAAGATGGGAACCAGCGTGATGATCCTGGCGCGCGGAAATTTGATCAGGTAGCCGCCCATCACTCCCGCGATTGCGCCGCTAGCGCCAACCGTAGGCACGCGCGAGAACGGATTGAAGAACACGTGAACCAGCGCCGCGGCTAATCCGCACAGAATGTAAAATATGGCGAATCGGCTGGAGCCCATGATGTCTTCCACATTCCGGCCGTAGATCCACAGGAACCACATATTGCCAATCACGTGAAACCACCCGCCATGCAGGAACATGGATGTGAGGAGCGTAGAGAAGTGAAGACGGTCGGGAACGACGCCGTGACGTGCGATAAAGACATTCAACAAGTCCGGGTCAAGACTCGACTCGTACAAAAAGATCAGGATGTTGGCGATGATCAGGCTGATCGTGACGACCCCCGGCGAGTAGACGCGTTCGGTCGAACGAAGCGGGATCATGTGTGCCGAGCTGAGTCGTAGTCCCTATGAGTTCGACGCTCGGCCCGCTGCATGAGAGCCCTGGCCTGGTCCACGGTGCCAACCCGTCCGCGAGCGCCGAGCGCCGTGCAGTTCAATGCTGCCATTGCATTCGAAAATTCCAGCGTGTCGCGAATCGACATTTTCTGAAGAACAGCATAGCAGAAGGCCCCGTGGAACACGTCTCCGGCGCCCGTGGTATCCACGCAGTTGACGACGAAAGCCGGCGAATACACGAAGCCCTCATCCGCGAGTGCCAGAGATCCATGTGCGCCCAGCGTCATGGCGGCAACTCGCATGCCGAACTCCTTGCGCATCAGTTCGAGGGCCTTGAAGGGATCGCGCTCGTTCGTCCACTGCACCGGGAATTCGGAGCTGGCCACCAGGTAATCCACATTCGGCAGCACGCGGTCGAAGCCGTGATAACTGGTGTCCACATCCACTGTCACCGGAATGCCATGCTGGCGCGCGATCTCGGCGGCTCGCGCTACGGCGGGCGTGTCATGACCATCGATATGCAGCAATCGGGCGCAGGCGATCTTCTCGGGAGTAATACTCTCGGGCGCAAGGCGCAGGCAATCGGGACGGCTCCATAAAACGGTACGCTCGCCGGTTGTTTGATCGATGAGGATGTAGGCCGTTTGATTGGGGCAATTCTTGCGGATCTCGACATCATCCAGATTGATGCCGGTGTCCTGGAGGCTTTCTCGTTGGATTCGGCCGCGTTCGTCATCCCCGGTGGTGCCGATATATTTAACGCGTAGACCCAGGCGGGCACACGCCACCATGGCGCTGGCTACCTGGCCCCCCGGGACTCAATATTTCTGCTTCAAACGGCACCTTGCCGGCATACGCGGGGAACCTCGGCAAAAGCAGAAGCGTGTCGGTCGCGTTCAGGCCGACGCCGACCACGTCGAATTGGGGCATCAGTGGGAATCAACTTCCATGAACCGTAGCATCTCACGAGCAGTAGGGTCGTTGTCTTTCCAGACGTGAACGATCTCAGAAATGTGATTCTCTTCCGGAATGAATCGCAACGACGATGGCACGAAGTTGTGCCGCAGTGAGCGGTCGAAAGCCCGCGCTTGTGCGGGGAGGCCCGGATAGTCCCACTGGCAATAAGTGATGAGGAACGGCGGCGCTTTCCGGTTCACATATTCCAAGGGCGAGGCCGCGGCGCGGGTCTGCTCGTCCGCGCCGAATATGCCGATGTGCCGGACGTCGTAGATGCCACTCAGCGACATCACGCCCTGAATCGTTTGAGGCGTGAGATCGTACTTCTTCAAGTACCTCGGATCCAGCGCCAGCAGGGACACAAGATGCCCACCGGCCGAATGCCCGGCGATGAAAATCCGGCCGGGATCCCCCCCATACTCCGCAATATGTTTCGAGGTCCAGGCGAAAGCCGCCGCGACATCCTCGATCTGGGCCGGATAGCCGTTGGCGGGTGCGAGCCGGTAGCTCGGTATCACTACTCCGATTCCCACTTTGGCGAACCGGTTACCGATGGGTACGTAGGGGCTGCGATCGCCCGTGCGCCAGGACCCGCCATGAACGAACATCATCACCGGGAATTTGGTCCGGCCGGCAGGTAAATACAGATCCAGCTTATGCTTGTCGGCGTCTTCGGTCTTGCCCTCGGCGTAGGTAATGTCCCGTGAGAGTTTTACGTTCTCTGCGATGGCCGAAGGACCGGCATTCAGTGCGTTGGTGTCCGGCTTGGTTATATACACCGGATTCGAATAGATCCAGGGCCTCTCCTCACCGGCCACAGGGAGCCACGCCTCCAGGCGATATGCGCCCTCTTCTTTCGGCGAGAAGGTCATCTCAACTCCGTTAGTGTCCGATACGACCGAGCCGTTATGGATCAATTTGATATGAGCCTTGACCGGGAACCGCGCCAGCAATCGCGTGTTTGCGATCAGTGGAACAGGATCCCCCATGTCGAACACGCCCAGGTTATTGCTGGCAACGAAAGAGAATCCGTTCGGATCACAGAGCCAATCGTGCGCAACGTAAGCATGGCCGTGGCGCAGCGACTGCCGGATCTGGTCCTCGGTCAGATACTGGGAGAGGATATGAGTACTGACGTAACGGAAAGCCACTTCATACGGATCGAACACGACGCCGTTGAAAACCTGATTCCGATGCGCGTCATTGGCGGCGATACCGGTGAAAGGACGCCTGCCAATCTCCCGATCGTACCTGGTGAGGAAATCCAGCAGAGTGCCGGTACCCGCGGCGTATACCTCGTCCGGGAAATGATTCACGCGAGAAGCCAATTTCTTCCATTCACCGGGGTCTTTCATCGCCCGCTGGATGTACTTCGTGAAATCCTCGTGAACCTTGGCGTCGCTGTGGCGATTATAGATCTCCATACCTGCGAAGCCATCCGAGGAAGCGTTCGGCGTTTCCTCCAAATGCGAAAGGAACTTCAGGTCGCCGTCAGCTTGTGGGTAGCGCAACTGGTGGTCGTCTTCCGCGCCGGGGATGAACAGAACGCCCTTACGGTAGCCGCTCCATGTCTCCGGTTTTGGACCGCGATGATCGGTCCACATAATCACATCGACGCCGGCTTCCTTCGCCGCTGTCAAAACCTGATCGCGTGTCCCTAACGTGTGCTCGGCATCCTCGGCGTGTACATGTAGAATCGCGCGGAAATCGTGGTACAGACCTAGCTGCGGATGGACCACTCGCTCACGCGCCCAGTCCAGCCGGGCTTGGTGGACTTGTTGAAGCCTGGATTCGTCAAGGCGCTGCAGGGGTGTGATATGCTTGACGGGCTCGGCCGCCCAAGCAAGGAGTCCTACCGTAAAACACGCAAACCGCGCACGGCTCACAACTTCATTCGCTAGTTGGCGGGAGTGGGAGGCATTTCGTACACGTAGATCAGGTGACCCTCGTGCTCATCGGTTTTGTCCACGCGCGAAGCCTTCCAACCTGGCATCGCGTATGAGTACGAAACCACGCGGGAACCAGCCTTGAGCTGCTTCTCCAACTGCGGCCGTATCTCTTTGTTGGAGCCCGTTAGCAGGTACATGACGACCACGTCCGCACCGGAAAGGTCCGCCTGCCGAAGATCACCCCGAATTACTTTCACTTGGTCCTGAAGACCCAGGAGCGCGATGCGGTTGGCGGTGCGTTCCGCGAGTTTATTTGAGATCTCGATACCAACGGCGCGTGCGTTGAAACGTTGAGCGGCCGTGATCAGCACGCGTCCGTCCCCGCACCCCAGATCGAAAACGGTCTCTCCCGGCTTAACGGCAGCCAATTCCAGCATGCGGTCTACTACCCGCTGCGGAGACGTCACGTAGGGAGCTAGCTTGTTGGAGTACTTGGAGTCCGGCGGCTGAGCCGTTGCAGTGAGCGCGGTAGCCACAAAGACAATGGCGCAGGAGATGTGCCCCAGCAGCTTATTGCGTCGAAAGAGCTGAGATCGGGCGGCCATGCTTTGATTTTACGATACGTGAGACCATCTCGGTGACGGCGAACCACAAATCTTTCGGTCTGCTGATGGTAAACTCAGTGCCCTTGAAAAAACGCACAGCCCGGCTGATCGAATCCCGCCAAGGCACTGCCTGCGGATTCAGATTGTAGTTCATGTAGAATACCGGGTATTCAACGTCTCCCACCTCTTTCAATGAATCCACGGGGATGTTCGAATCCAGCATGACTTTTGGCCCTGCAAAGATGAGCGCATCCGGGTGTTCGGCGCTCCCAATTTCGTTCTTGATCAAGTCCGACAGGAAATCCGTCTCACCGTGCTTCTGGCTCAGCCTTTTCAAGTCCACCGTCGCCAGATTCACCGTGTTCAGTGCTTCGCCGAGGGCCGGAAAATCGATGCGGTCCTCGCTCTCCTGCCTATAAATGATGCGCTGTTCCTGCATGTTGAACGCGATCACGGAGAACTTCCCGATATGGGGGTCCCGCGCTATCTGGCGCAAAATCGAGACCAGGGCGGCGGTATCCATCGGCCGGAACGTCGCAGAGTGCGCATTCTGAGGCGCAAAGTTAATCAGTACTTTAACGTTTAGGGGAGGTTCGCTCGCGAGGCGCTCAATAGGCGGCTCTTCTTTAAATTGCTCAGTATCGGACCGTTCCACGGCGCCCGGCGATATAGATAGGCTGATCTGTTTCTCTTTAGGCGGCAGGAACGCCTCGCTATCCCAATATCCGGAGCAGACCCGCTCGGTCCGATCGCGCATCAGCCAGTCCACGTGATACTTACCTTCGCCGACATCGAACCCGCCCTGCAGGTAAGCGTCGCCCTTGGCGTCCTCATCGATGGCGGGTACCCGAACGCGATGCGTGAAGTAGACCGGGTCGTCCTTGCGGTTGTCCGGGATGACGCGGAAAAGCATCGTCAGGGTGTTTTCCGAGCCGGCCAAGTCCTTCAAAGGGACGGTGACGTCGTAGCCCGAGTGGAATTTAAGATCGAAGCCGAGCGCAGGCTTGATCGGTACCACGGTGCAGGGCAGATCCTTCCGGGGATCTCCAGCTTCGAGCACCGCCATATCGGTGTTGAATATACGCGGCGCCACGCCATTTGGCCCCGTGCTCATCAGATATTGCGAAAACACCGTCGGAGCGGATGCCGCCGCCAGACAACACAACAACGCTCTCCGCCTGTGGTCTGAAGAACGTCTTGTTCTACAGATTTTCATAGACTCGACTCGCGAAAGGGCACAACACACACCTTATGTAGGAACAAGTATGCCGTAAGTGTAAAAAATATCAAGCCTAAAGTGGGGTTTCGGCAGACCCTCACGTTGCCGTGCAATCGGAATTCCAGCGGCTAGCAAGGATACAAAATATAGAATTTGGGGCAGATGTCAGTTGAGTGCGCGTGGATGGGAGAAGCACATCTGGAATTTTTTCCAGGGCGCACCTGCATACAGCTAAGCTTTTCCTGCCGAGTCAAGGCTCGAAAAGAGTAGATACGATCTGGTCCGCGAGGCCGGGGGCCGGTGCCCCTTCCCGATTCACCATGACCGCCACAGCCATTCGATCCACTGGGAACAAGATCAGGTACGTGCTGGTACCCTGCTGACCGCCGCTGTGGGCCGCGAAAGGATGGCCAGCCATTGTTCCTACTGAGAATCCCATGCCGTAGCCGGTCAGCCGGCCTTCACGCGTGGCCTGGGAGGTGAGCATCAAGTCGACGGTGCCGGGCCGCACCAGCTTGTTCTCCATGAAGGCAAGAGCGAACTTCACCAGGTCCGACGCCGGAGCGATCAGGCCGCCTCCTGGAACTTTGTTACTGGTGTCCGCCAGACCGCAGTTGACCAATTGCCCGTTAGCAGCGAGCGCGTAGCCCCGCGCCCGGTGCGGGATCAAGGCATAAACGTTGTCATCACGGATTGCGTCCATTCCAGCCGGCCGGAACACGTGGGTTCGCAGATACTCGATGAACGGCTTTCCGGAGACGAGTTCGACGGCAGCGCCCAGCAGATTGAATCCATAGGTGGAATACAGGTATTTCGTGCCGGGCTCGTGCACCAGAGGATCGAGCGCGAAGATACGCAGCGGATCCTCCCGATTGGAGTAGTGCCTCGTGCTCGCGATTTCGTCATCCTGGTAATGGCGGACGCCGCCGAGATGCCCTAGCAGCTCGCGTACCGTCACGGGCCATTCTTTTAGTGGGAACTGGGGAACATATTCCTGTATGGGTGCCTCCAGCTGGATCCTGCCTCGTTCCACCAATTGAAGCACGGCTGTCGCCGTTATGGGCTTGGAGATGGATGCCAGCCGGATAGCGCTCGACGGCGTCATTGGCACGAGGTTCTCAACGTCGGCCATGCCGTACCCGCTCGCCCATCGCACCTCTGATCCGATGCCGATTGCGACATTCACGCCGGGCAGCGTTAGGTGGGACATCTCGACGGAAATGATCTGCTCGATCTTCCGGATCTTCTCGGAGCTGAGCTGAATGCTCTGCGCTCCCAGCAGGGCCGGCACGCAGACGAGAGTGGCGAACCCTCGCGTCATCATCTCAATTCAAGCGGTCGCCCCGGTGATTCTCCAAAAATTCGTCGTCGATCGGCTTGCGGCCGCGGAACCCCTCCTCTAGGCCGTGCCAGTATCGAATCCCCTTTTCGCCAAAGCGCCAACATAGCAGTACCTCCTGGCCGTGGTACAGCGTCGGAAAATCCAGGAGCCCGGTCTGCAGATCCTTAATCTGACACCCGTAGGACTGAATTTTCTCCATGGCATCATTCAACTCCGAGGCGACCACCTCCTGTCGATCTCGCATCTCAGAGATCTGGTGGCGGTTCACGATGGCCCCGCCCAGCATCGCGATTCGACGCAGCGATTCCTGCAGTTGCGATTCGGATTCCTGGTGCGCGATATACAAGTCGAGCGCCTCCCGCATTGCGCGTTCGACTTTGGGTAATACGCTTTCGGCTTCAGTAAGTGTGAAGAATCGTGGCATTTTTGCGTGCACGGCGGGCTCTCCCGATTTTACAGCTTGTAACTTTGACCGTGCCCAGTACGTAACTGGTAATGGGATAATCCAATAGAGTGCAGCAGGGTCTGGGGCTAAATCGAGAACCTTCGAGAACGCAGCAGGTATTCGACCGCGACCTCAAGGACGCATCCAGGCACTTCGTTAGACATTGGTGTATCTGCATGGCGTTTATTGCCATCGCATGCAGCATCAGCCTCGGCACTGTAGCCCTCAGTCCTTCGCACGGACACCCTGCGCAGCAGCATTGCGACGTTTGCATCTCCGCTCACCTGGCGAGTCAGCAAGCCGTTCCATCGGTCGCAGTCGTCGCGCCGGCCGACTTCATCTGGCAAATCGTTTCGGAGCGGGTCGCTCAGACTGGGGAGTCATACTCGGACTTCGCTGATGGCCGTGCTCCTCCTTACGGGTCTTAGTCGCATTGTTCTTCGTCGGCCGCGCCTAGGGCGTCCGGCGCGCGAGTCGAGACTAGAAACGAGAGGATTCCGTGAAGTCAGTCTGTTTTTACTCAGTTTTCTTATTGATCATGCCGGCATTTGCCGCGCCGCCCCAAGCGGCTAGCGGTGCGGGAACCGTGGAGATTACCGTTACGGATCCAACCGGTGCCGTTATCGCCAACGCAACGGCCGTTATCGAGAACCGGGCAGCGCGGTTCACCCGTGAGGGCGCAAGCGATACCAACGGAGTCGTCCGCTTCTCCAGCATTCCGCCGAATCCGTATCACGTGCAAGTGTCGTCACCTGGGTTTGAGACGCAAAGCCAGGACGTCACGATCCGCACCTCCGTTCCCGTGGCGCTGAAATTCGCATTACCCCTGGCCGAGGGCAAAGAGAGCGTCGAGGTACATTCGGACGCGGCCGATATGGTAGAGAGTCTTCCCACAGCGCACGTCGACATTGACCGCGAACTGTTCTCGAAGCTTCCAAACCAGACTCCGGCCGGCGGGATGAGCGATGTGATCACGCTCGCCTCTCCAGGCGTGGTGGCCGATTCCAACGGATTCTTTCACCCTTTAGGCGATCATGCCGAAACAGGCTTCTCTGTCGACAACCAGCCCATTACCGATCAACAGAGTAAACAGTTCACCAATCAGCTTCCGTTAAATGCGATTGGTTCATTTGAGGTGATGTCCGGAGCCGCGCCCGCGGAGTATGGAGACAAAGCCAGCATGGTGGTGAGTGCGATCACACGCTCCGGACTGGGTCAGAAAAAGCCGTTTGGAAGTTTGACGGCTTCGTACGGGTCTTTTGGAACAGTGTCGGAAAACGTGGGCGTCGGATTCGGGGGGCAGAAGTTGGGGAATTACATCGTTGCGAATTCCACGCGATCCGGCCGTTACCTGGATTCACCGGAATTCCAACGCATGCATGACGTCGGGAACAACGAGCAGTTCTTCGATCGTTTCGATTGGGCTCCGAGCGAGAAGGACACCACCCACTTGAATGTGTTCCTAGGGCGCTCCTGGTTCCAGATACCGAACACCTACGACCAGGCTGCGGCCGGCCAGGATCAACACCAGTCGGTGCGGACCTACAATATCGCGCCGGGTTGGGTACACCTCTTCAGCCCCGCCGTCGCGCTGACGGTCTCGCCTTTCTACCGTCAGGACGAAGTGCGTTATTCACCCAGCCGCGATCCGTTTGCCGATCTGCCGGCCACCGTGTCCCAGAGCCGGGATTTGCGCAATTTCGGCGTAAAGGCGGATGTCGCATATGTAAAGGGCATCCATAACTTCAAAATCGGCACACAAGTGATGCGCTATCACCTGAACGAAACATTTAATCTTGGAATTACTGACCCGGAATTCAATCCCTTGTGCCTGACCTCGCAAGGCGCTCCCGTAACAGCTCCAAACATCACGACTCCAGGGGGATGCCAGGCTTCGGGTTATCAGGCTAACCCCGGCCTTCAACCTGGACTGGTTCCGTTCGATCTGAGCCGTGGCGGACGTCCGTTGAACTATCGGGGAACCGCTGACATTGATCAGTCGGCCTTTTTCATCCAAGACTCGCTAACCTTCGGACATCTGACCGTGATGGCCGGATTACGCGCTGATATCTATCGTGGTCTCAGCAGCGCTGAGGGGATCCAGCCGCGCTTTGGCGTGTCCTACTTGTACAAACCCACCGCGACCGTGTTCCGCGCCTCCTATGCGCGGTTCTTTGAAACTCCATACAACGAAAACCTTGTATTATCGAGTTCTACGGGCGCGGGCGGCCTGGCCTCCAACGTATTGGGCGCATTCGGCGCGACGGCACTTCGACCGGGTACTCGCAACCAGTATAATGCGGGTTTTCAGCAGGGATTAGGACGTTATGTCTCGCTGGACGCGGATTATTTCTGGAAATATACACGGAATGCTTTCGATTTCGATACCTTGTTTAACACGCCCATTCAGTTCCCGATCGAATGGCGAAAATCGAAGATCGACGGATTCTCGGCGCGTGTCAATCTTGCGCCGATCCGCGGTATCAGCGCCTTCACGGTGTTCGGCCACACTCGCGCTCGTTTTTTTGGTCCTGAGAACGGCGGATTGATCTTCAACTCGCCGGTGGAGAATGCCGTATTCCGTATCGATCACGATCAAGCGTTTCAGCAGACCACCCAGGTACGGTACCAGCATGGTAAAGACGGACTCTGGTTTGCCTTTACGTGGCGTTACGACAGCGGCGGAGTGGCGGGTGCTGTCGCAAATCGCGAATTGGCCTTAGGCTTAACACCCAACGAACAGACCACCATTGGACTCTACTGCGGCAGTCAGGTAGCAACGCCGAGCGCGCCATTGACCTCCTGTGGGGCCAATCAGACTTTCGGGGCCAAGCTAGTCCGAATCCCGGCCGAGGGAACGGCGAACGCGGATACGAATCCGCCGCGCGTCGCACCGCGCCACCTGTTCGACCTGGCACTAGGCACCGATAACCTGTTCCACAAGAAGGAAGGGCCCCGCTGGACACTGCAGTTGTCGGGTGTGAACTTAACAAACAACGCTGCCCTGTATAATTTCCTGTCCACGTTCAGCGGCACACATTTTGTGTCGCCCAGAAGTTATCGCGTGGAGCTCGGATACGTGTTCTAAAAAGGATTTCGGCCGGCGAACCCGGTTCTACTCGCGGCGCTAGTCAACGGCCCTCTAGAACTGGAAGCGTGCCCCCAACTGGAACGCCCGTGGGCCTCCGCTTCCAAACACCTGCCCCGCGCGTGAAGTCGGCTGGCCGAACGAGAAGGTCTGCGTCGGCTGGACCTGATCGAGATTGAAGCTATAACCTTGCAGATTGGCGATGTTGAACAGATTGAACCCTTCGGCGAATATCGACAGCGTGTAGCGTTCGCGGTAGGTGAACTTCTTCGTGAGGCGGACGTCCTGCGAATAGAATGGCCGGCCGAGTTCGTAGTTCGAGGGAAGAACGATCTTCGGAACCACTTTGCCCAGCGCATCCGGCTTGCCGGCGATATTTGCGTTCCAGTTGTCCACCGCTTTCTGCAGATCCGCCTGTCCGTAGCCACGGTTCAGGCCGTTGATCGGGATTTCGGGGAGCGGCGTGTTGGTGATGCCGCTACCCGTTAAGTCGACCCCGGTTATCTGGGCAGTAATGGGGCCGCGGCTGCTCATCGACGAGATGGCTCCTAACTGAAAGCCCCAGGGCATTTCTACGATTCCGGAGATGTTCAGAATGTGGCGGGCGCCCTGCGGTCCCCAACTGGATGCCCAGTTGTCCATATTGTAGAGGCCATTGTATCCGTGCTGATCGCCCAACGCGTAGGATGCGGTGAACTGGTAGCGCTTGGAGAAACGCTTGTCTAGCTTTAGCAGCATGGCGTTATAGACCTGACGACCGCCCGGCGTCCAGAACGTGATCGGCCCGGTGGAACATCCAAAACCGGGGATGCTGGCCTGACTACCGACACAAGCGGGAATGACGGGCGATCGGACACCGTTGATGTAGCGGTTCCAGCGGTTCCAATCAAGATCGGTCCCAAAAAGCAGAGTGTTGAGATATACCCGGCGCACGAAGTCCGCGGAGAGCACCATATCGTGCGGGAGTTGCCGCTGCACTCCGAGGCTGAAATGAAGCCCGTGCTGAACGGGGAAGTTCTTGGGGTAGAGCTGCGTACCGGACTTGGCGATGTCAATACCGGTCACGGAAACATCGTTCAGATTCTTGGGAGCCAGCGAGGCAGCAATACCCCCTACCTGTGCCTGCTGGATCTGAATGAACTGCTGCAGCGTCAAGTTCGTCAGGTCGTTCGCCGCAACTGGATCGCCCACCGCGACTGGAACACCGCCGCGGCTGACGTCGACAATGCCCGGTATCGTGTTCTTGAATCCGCTGATCGGGAACTGAATGCGTCCGTTGCCGACGGGACCAACGTAGGCGCGCTCCTGAAGTCGACGGTAGAGAGACTCCGTGTCGTAATAGATGCCGAAACCGCCTCGCACCACAGTCTTGGCGCTCTTATCCGCGGTCCAGGCAAAGCCCAGGGCGGGGGAGAAGTTATGCGGGTTGTTGTTGGTCGGAGTCAGATCGCTGCCATACAGCGGCGCCAGATACTTGGGCTTGTTCAGATCGGTATTCACCACCGTGCTCTCATAGCTCCAGGCCAACCCATAGTTCAAAGTGAATCGGGGCCGCAACCTCCAAGAGTCCTGGAAGAAGAGGCGATACCGGTTATTGATCTTAGCCTTATCAACGTTGTACGGCGGCGGCTGGCTGGGGTCGCCGATACCCACCACGCCGCCTAGCAGCGGAAGGTTAAGAATATCCTGGGCAGTGCGAATCTGCGTGGGGAGCGTCGGGAACAGAGCGTCTACGCGGGCGGACGGAACATTTGCTCGTACGAGCTCAGGCGGCGCGACTACCAGGCAGGCCGGATCGCAGTAGCCCCAGAATCCGGTACCCGGCGCGTGTTCCACTTCGAAGCCGAACCGCAATCCATGGGATCCCTTTTGCCAGTTCATCGTGTCGGTGAACTGATAGCGCCGGAGGTCGCGGCCTTGCGTTGCATTGGATGTATTTCCGACATATACGTTCGTGCCAATCAGCTGCACCTGCGGGAGACCCAGGCCCAGGCAGTCGGGGCACACCGACTGGTTCGGGAACAGATTGCGATTCTGCCAGTACTGGTAGTTGAAGCGAAAGTCGTTGACGAGTGTTGGACGGAGCGTGCTGGTCACGCCCAGGACGGTCTGGTCGGACCAGTTGGTGTTACGCAGCCAATTGGAGGGAAGTGAGACATTGCCGTTGGGTCCGAAGCCGCTGTTCCCGTCATGCGAGTAACGCGCGAACAGGTGATGGTTGGCGCTCAGGTTGTAGTCAAATTTAACGCTTAACGTCTTGCCTTTGTATGGGCTCGGGAAGTTTCCAGCCAGGCCCGCAGCCGACGGGACATTCGGAACGAACGTGAATACTTGGGCCTGGTTCAGGTACTCGTAGTTGAAAAAGACAAACAACTTATTCTTTACGATGGGGCTGCCGATCCAAAAGCCCGGATTCCTGCGGGCAAAGAAAGGATCCGGATTCAGCGCGCTTCGCTTCAGCCCGGGATAGGCGGCCAGGTTGTGATCGCGGAAAAAGTAATATCCGCTGCCGTGGAGGCTGTTTGACCCGCTACGGCTCACGATATTCACGGACCCGACGCTGGTGATACCGGTCGATAGGTCGAAATTGACACTCGATAGTTGGAACTCCTGGACTACCTCCTGCGAAAAGTTCATGGCGGTATTGCCCTCGATGGGATTACGTATATTACCGCCGTCGACAGTGATCGCCGTCTTGCTGGAATCGCCGCCGAGAACGGAGACAGAAAAAAGCGAGTTGTATTGCGAGGTGCTTCCAGGACTGACCGTCACGCCGGGTTCCATGAAGGCCAGGTTCAGGAAGCTTCGACCATTGAGAGGCAGCTCTTGAATCTTTTGACGCGTGATCACTCCGTCGATAGAATTACGCTGATATTCCACCTGAGCAGTGGCCGCCTCCACTGTCACGACATCCTTACTCGCGCCTACCTGCAGGCGGATGTCCACGGCAGTCGTCGATCCGGTTTCCACCACTGCGTCGCGGATGGTAGTTCGGAAGCCAGCCATAACCGCCTTTACTTCGTAGCCGCCGGGCGGCAATGCAGGTGCGCTGAATGTACCGTCTCCGGACGACATCAAAGTGCGCGTTGTGCCCTCGGCTTTGTTGGTAATGGTTATTTGCGCGTTCGGAACGATCGCGCCGGATTCGTCCTGAACAACGCCGGAGAGCGTCCCGGTGGGTACTTGGGTGAGTGCGACATTCTGCGTCAGCACCATCGCTACAGCGAGACAGAGCAACCGACAGAGTTGCATGAACTCTTCCCCCTGGAACCTGGATGACACCAGAAAACTTTGACTTTGAAGATTATTGGCCGGTTGCATCGCGTTGTCAAGGGGGAGTGTCCATAACTTGTTGAAAGACAACATTCAATCTCACGCATGTAATTCGATCGCCGGACGGCTGCGATATGCTGGGTCTTTGACCATGACACAACGCGTGGCGGTGTTCGGATCCGGAGGCCAGCTCGGCGTCGAGTTGATGCGCGAGTTTGCGGCGCGCGGCTACGCAGTAAAGGGATTCGAGCGCCACGACGTGGATATTACAGATCGCGCTCGCGTTGAACAGACTGTAGCCGATTTGGATCCTGCGTTCGTGGTGAACGCCGCTGCTTATAATATGGTGGATATCGCGGAAAGCGAGCCTCAGGCGGCCTTTGCCGTCAACGGGTTGGCGGTTCGTAATCTCGCGCTGGCGGCGCGGCAGGTGGACGCGTGCTTAGTGCATTTCTCGACGGATTACGTCTTTGATGGAACGGCGGGACGTCCCTACGTGGAAACGGACGCGCCCCATCCATTAGGCGCTTATGCGGTATCCAAGCTCGCCGGTGAACTGTACGCCCAGGCTTACCTGGAGCGGCCTTTGATTATTCGAACGTCGGGTGTGTTCGGGCCTGGCGGCATGAAGACTAATCGCGGCAACTTCATTGAGCTGATGCTGCGGCTGGCGAAATCACAAAATCCCATCCGAGTGGTGGAGGACCATGTCGCGTCACCCACATACGCTCCTGCCCTGGCGGTACGCACCGTCGAGATGGTGGCCGGCAAAGTGTACGGAGTGGTACATGCCGGCGGCGGCACTCCCATTTCCTGGTACGATTTTGCGCGGAAGATCTTCGAAGGCGGCGGGTTTAAAGCCTGAGCTTGCGGCCAACCAATGAACGCGAATACCGTACGCCCGCGCGGCGTCCAAAGTTCTCGGCCCTCAAAAATCAGAGGATGGCCGAACTCGGCCTTACGTCGATGCCGCCCCTCGAAGAAGTCATAAAGGACTATCTGTCACGCACTGGCCGTCTCTAAAGTAGCTTTATTCCGTTGCTCCGGCAGGCACGGCGAAGTAGCCCTTGCGAGCCTGAGCGCGGAGTCCGGTGTCCGCCAGCTTGATCTCAATCTTGCGGAAGCTGCCGTCCTTGTTGGGATTTACGGGCGTGTAGCCTATCGCATACTGCGACCGCATCTCGTCCTGGATCTCTTTAAAAATTTCCTGCAAGGTGTGCTTGCGGTCGACCTTCAACACGCGTCCACCGGTCTCCTCCGACATGCGGTGCAGATCGCGATCGCTGGGCATCGTCCACCCGCCGTACGCGCTGGGATCCGAGTAGTTGATGCCGTAGATGATGGCGTCGGAGAGCTGGGCGGCCTTGATGGCTTGATCCACCTTGTAACGGCTACCCTGATCGACGCCGTCCGTGATGATTACTAACACTTTCCGCCCCACCTGACCCTTCAACTCCTCAGACGACGCCATATAAACGGTGTCGAACAGGATGGTCCCTCGAGGCTGGGATGCGGTCGGAACCGGACCCGGATGGAGTCCCCCAACCGGTCCATTTGCGCGTAGCCCGTCCAGCGCCTTATGCAGCAGGCTGGGGGAACTCGTGTAGTCCTGGAGAAGCTCCGCATCCTGGCCGAAGCTGATCAAAAACGCCAGGTCCTTTGGGCGCAGCACAGATGAGAAGAACTGATAGGCAGCCTGCCGTTCGGTCTCGATCAACCGCTGCTGGCTGAGGCTTACATCCACTAGCAAACCGATGGTCAGCGGGAGATCCGTTTCGCGGGCGAAATACTTCACTTCCTGTTTCTGGCCGTTCTCGAAGATCGTGAAGTCATCTTTGTTCAGATTTGAAACCAGCCCTCCGGATTTGGTGCGGACGGAGCAGAGAATGTTGACGAGATCGACATCGACCTTGATCGTATTGTTGTCCTGGGAAGGTGCCGGGAACACCGCGAAGAGGCCCAGCATTAGGGCAGTCCAGACTTTCATTAGAATGTTGGATGCACCCGCCCGTGATCGTGTTCCAATGCGAAAAGCCATAGCCCACCTCAAGAAAGCCGACCCTGTCCTGCGCGACATTATCGAGCGGGTAGGCCCTTGCCGTATCCAGTACCGCGAGCCGGTGTTTGAAACGCTCGTCCGCTCCATTGTTTACCAACAGCTTAGCGGGGCCGCAGCGGGCACCATCTACCGCCGGCTGGCCGAAGCGGTGGGCGAACCGATCGTACCGCAGTCCATCCTGCGCTTGACCCCGCGCAAAATGCAATCGCTCGGGTTATCACGACAGAAAATCGAGTACATCCGCGACCTTGCACGCCGGACGAAGTTGGGTGAACTGGATTTTGATGGCTGCCATCAGCTCGAAGATGACGATCTCATCGAGCACTTCACGGCAGTCAAGGGCATCGGAATCTGGACGGCTCAGATGTTCCTGATCTTCGCACTCCGGCGTCCCAACGTGCTGCCTACCGGCGATTTAGGCGTGCGTTCGGCGATCAAAAAGGCGTACGGTTTGAGGGACATGCCAAAGCCGACGGAAGTAGCCCGTATTGCGGAGCCGTGGTCGCCGTACTGCTCCGTAGCCAGTTGGTATCTGTGGCGCAGCCTGGAAAACAGCTGACCGCTCCTAAGTCTCCTTCAGGATGCGCCTGGCGGCATTGTAACCCGGCGCTCCCATTACCCCACCACCTGGGTGAGCTCCCGATCCACACAACCACAAGCCTTCCACCGGCATACGGTACCGAGCCCAGCCAGGCACTGGCCGCATGACGAACATCTGGTCCAGACTCATCTCGCCGTGAAAAATATTGCCGCCGGTGATGCCGAACCGGCGCTCCAGATCCAGCGGAGTCAGTACGAGCTTGTCGACGATGATATCGCGGATGTTCGGGGCGTACTCAGCGATAATTTCAATCACACGCTCGTAGAACGGCTCCCGCCGTTCGTCCCATGTGCCCTCGGAAAGAGTGTAGGGCGCGTATTGCAGGAAGATGCCCATGATGTGCTTGCCCGGCGGCGCTAGCGTCGCATCGTACATGGTGGGGATCGTCATCTCCAGCAGCGGAGATTTGGACGGCCTTCCATACTTGGCGTCGTCCCAGGCGTGCTCCACATACTCGATCGACGGGCAGATATGCATCGTTGCCCCATGGTGGGGACCCGGCGTGCCGGGCAGCGCTTTAAAGTCGGGAAGCCCGCTCAGTGCGAGATTGATCTTCAGCGAGGTACCCTCGCAGCGGAACCGGCTGATGGCTTCCAGAAATTCAGTATCCAGCGCCGAGCGATCCACCAGCTTCAGAAATGTACGCTTCGGATCACAATTGCTGGCGACGATTTTTGCCGCGATCTCCTCGCCAGATTCCAACACCACCCCGGTTGCCCGTCCGTTACGGACGAGGATGCGGGCAACCGGTGCGCTCGTTCTGATCTCCGCGCCGCGGCTCGGGCTGAGTCGGCGATTGCGTTGGACACAGCTCCCATCCCACCGCGGACGAAGCCCCATAACCCACGATGCCCCGCCACGCCGCCCATGCAGTGATGCAGCAATATGTACGCCGTGCCCGCGCGAGCGCGGTCCGCCATTTGCTCCGATGACGCCGTCCGTCGCGAGTGTCACCTTCAATTGCGGCGATTCGAACCAGTCGTCCAGGAAATCCGCGGCGCTTTGCGTGAAAATCTTCACGAGCCCGATGAGGTCCGCGCGCGATAGCCCCCGCAGCCGGCCCCCTAACTTCAAATATTCGAGCCACGCGCCGACGCTGGAAGGCGGAAAGGGCGGCGGCGTGGTGAGCAGTAGTCCTTCAACCACCTGCGACAGCCGCTCCAGATGATCTTCGTAAGCCGGGTAGCGTTCCGCATCGCGCTTGGAAAACTTCGCAATCTCAGCTAGCGTTTTTGCGCGGTCCTGCCACATCAGCATGTAGCGGCCGTCCGGGAACGGCGAAAAGAACGCGGGATCCTTCGCGTCCACTCGATAGCCATGCTTGGGCAGATCGAGTTCGCGAACAATGCGCTCCTGCAGCAAACTGGTGAGATAGGCAGCGGTAGAAACGTGGAACCCGGGCCAGACTTCTTCGGTGACAGCGCATCCGCCGACCAGTTCCCGGGCCTCGAGAACCAGCGTCTTGCGGCCCCCGCGGGCGAGGTAGGCGGCCGTTACCAGTCCGTTGTGCCCGCCACCCACGATTACGGCGTCATAGTTGTTCGCCACTTCGTTCCCCGGATCTTCTATGATACCGGTGAAGCACCGGGTTCACCCGAGCCCGCTAGAACGACCAGGACACGCTGGTATAGCCGGTATTGGCTCTGAAATTCTGCGTTGCATAGAAATCTTCGCGGTACCCGTAGTATTGATACCCGAAGTTCCAGCGCAGCTTCTTCGTGACAATGACGGACACTCGCGCGAGCGGCGATTGGAACGACATGGGGAAGGTCTGGGCGGCCTGAAACACGGGCAAGGCGGAACCGATACCCGCGCCTGTTGGGGTACTTCTTCCGTCTCCCGTGTCCTGAACCCGCGTGTAGCCGAGATAGAGGTCTGCACGCTTGAGGAAGGCAAATCGGGCGCCCACAATCACAGAGTTGATATTACTCAGGTAAATGGAACTGTCCCCGCTAACCGGCTGTGAATTGGCGAAGTAGAAGATGCCTCCGATAGTATACAGGTGAGATCGCGAGTAGGAAGCATCCAGTGTCAACCAGTCCTTCGGAGATAACGCGCCACTTGCGAAATACTTTCGCGCCTGGGAGCTATACGAGGACAGCGTGACGGAGTTGACGTTGTAATTCGTCTCCGCTCCGCCGGAGAGGAGAATCAGCTTGGTTCTGTACTGTACTCGCCCGTTGAGCGCGTGATAGTTCCGCTCCGCGATAGGCGTGAACGGCTGATCGTTGCGGCCCACTTCCGCGGATAGCAGGATACTCAACGGCTTCAGGGGGCGGAAACGCACGCCGATTCTCCCCGCGTGCAGCTGGTTCGTCTGTCGGGCAGGAGTGGTGGTAGTCGTATCGAAGAACGTAACCTGCTCCACCGAACTGATTCGGCGATTTGAATATTGGTATCCTGCGAAGGCGCTGAACAACGGCGAGAACTGATAGCTCAGCTCCGTCTCGTTCGAGAAAGTCCGGATCCCGAGATAGTTGAAGTACAGTAACTGGACACCCTGGCTGGCATTGTCGAATTGAGTGAAGTAGGAGTTGCCGTTCGTCCTCACGTTATACACAGAGCTACTATTCACCAGAGTTAACTTCGATGTCGCCAGCAAGGTCAAATTGAGGTTGCCGGTGGCCACCGGACGGCTGCCGTTACCAAAAGTGAGGATTTGACGGTTTTGCAGCGCGCCGGCCCTTCCGGGACCACTTGCAGTTTCATCTACAAAAAAGTTCCGCCGGCCCGCAGTGTAGGTGAAACGGCCATTCACGTTAATCAGCTTGCGATCGGCGAACAGGGCAACACGCCAATACGGACTATTTCCGTGATACGGCTCCGTGCGGTTGAAGCCAGTGACTACGTTCGATGGCGTCACGATGCCGGGCACCGCCGCGCCCAGCGACGTAGGGGTATCTTCCTTGAAGTTATCCCAGCCGTGCATCCAGTTCACGCGAACTCCGAACACCCGGAACTCGTTTCCCGCGCGGAATTCGTTACGCACCCGGCGCAGATCGGAAAACAACGGCGTGATCGGGGCGCTCGAGTTGAATAGCTGGATAGAGGTAAAGGCCGGTCCTGTCTGGGTACTCCCGGTGTAACCCAGAAAGAACTTCAGGTTCTTTTCAGGAAACAACGTCAGGTCGTGATCCTGAAGCCTGTACTCCGTGTTGAGAAAATGTTGACCCCCGCCTCCATTCGTCGTGAGTCCCGGATTTACATAATCGTTCAACCTCCAGGACATGTCGTACCTGTAGATTTGATTCTTCTGGATTCGCAGGGCGGCGGACTCATATGGATCGTTGCCCAAACCTTGCGTGGTAATCACCAGTTCGTCGAAGAAGCGGCCGTGGCCCTCCTTGGAATTCATCGTAAAGTAACTGCTCAGCAGCCGGATGCCGTTACCGTAGTTGACACTGCTTCGATATTGGGGCAGATTTCCGCCGGGCAGCGCAAAGCGATAACCGGTCTCCACGGAATCGACCACGTTGTAGTCTTCCCAAGTCTGGCCGCGCGCCGATCCCGCCCGCTCCGGCGTAGGCGCGACAGGTTGCTGCGCGGACGCAGCCACTGCAGTCAGGATGAAAACGAGAAGGGTTCGCATCAGTTTTCTCAGCGCAGAAACAATGGGTCGGAGTTCGATCCATGCACGCGAACGTGACAGGCCGTGCAATTGTGATATCGAGGATCAGCCATGTTATGCGATGCCGATTGAGGCTGCACCCCATCGCCCTGGCGCCCGAATGTGCCCGCGCCGTTATGACACTCCAGGCATAACGTGAATACCACCGGCCGCCGTAGAAGGCGCGAGTTCGTGGAGCCGTGCGGGAAGTGGCAACTTTCGCATCCGTCAACACGCACCGCCGGATGCTCAAACACGAACGGCCCGCGTTTCTCCGCGTGGCATTTCAGACACGGTTCCTCGTTGGCGAGCGCCTGGTCCACCAGGTGCGGCCGCCCTCCCATCCGCCAGGTGGCGGCAAAGACGCCATGCGGATTGTGGCAATCCGTGCAGGTCATGAACCCTTCGTTCACGCGATGTTTGAACGTCATCGAGAACTGCGCGCGCACGTTGGTATGACACCCGTAACACAACTCGGTTTGAGATTTCGCGAGCAACGAACGCGGTACTCCGGGTTTATGGATGGAATGACAGCTATTACAAGCCATGCCGTTCAGTATGTGCTCGGAACGCCGGATATTCGCGCGCGAGATGGTCTGATTGTGGCAGCGGAGGCAATTGTCGAGCACCTCCTTCGGTCCAAGTAATGAAAACGCGATGATGGTCGCCTTGCCGCCGTGCGCCTCCACGTGCGCTTTGCCCGGCCCATGACAACTCTCGCAACCTGTACGCTCCGGCGGTTCGTTGCCGGAAGCAATCGATTTATAGTGCGGGTTTTTGTAAAAGGTGGACGTGATATCGGGATGACACGTCTTACAGGCGTTGCTGCCCACGTACCCCTCTGTTGCAGCAAATGCGCCCAACGGCGCCAGCACCAGCAACCAACGACATAACGACCCCATGATAGTGAATACCATCATCTACCAATACGACCCGTTCTGTCAGTCACCGGGAACTCCGTTCGGCAGCGCAGATGCTCTGGTGGCTGCTGGCATCGAGGTTCTCCATCCGAGATAATCTGAAATAACTCATGAGAAGTTCTTTACTACTCGGTCTCGCGTTGACCATCGTGGCCAATGCAGACGTTCGCCTGCCTGCCTTGGTTTCGGACCACATGTTGCTGCAGCGTGGGATTCCTGCACATATTTGGGGATGGGCCAATCCCGGCGAGAAAGTGACGGTCTCTCTGCAATCGCAACGGGCGTCCGTCACCGCCGACAGCGGTGGCAAATGGCAGGTATTCCTGAACCCCATCGCGCAGGGAGGGCCGGCGGACCTGACCGTCGCCGGTAACAACTCAATCACCGTTCATGATGTGCTGGTCGGCGAGGTATGGGTGGCTTCAGGACAATCCAACATGGAGTTTCGCGTGGCTCAGGCCGACAACTCTGAAAAGGAGATTGCCGGGGCCAACTATCCCGAAATCCGGCTATTTCTTGTGAAGAGGCTGGTATCGGAAAAGCCGCTGGAAGATGTCCAAGGCGCCTGGGTCGTGTGCTCTCCGGAGACCGTGAAATCTCACTCCGCGGTCGCGTACTTCTTCGCTCGCGAAATTTTACAGAAGCAGCACGTTCCGGTGGGAATCATCGATTCGTATTGGGGCGGCACACCGGCCCAGTCCTGGACTAGCATGCCGGCGCTGGAGGCTGACCCGACGCTGAAATTTATTCTCGATGACTGGCAGACGGCGATGCTGGCTTATCCCGCCGCAAAGCAGAAATACGACGAGCAACTCGCCAGATGGAATGAGTCCAAGTCGGGCACCGCGCCGCGTCCGCCACTCGGCACGGGCCATCCGAACACACCCGCCGGCCTCTACAACGGCATGATCGCGCCCTTGGCTCCCTACGCCATTCGGGGATTTCTCTGGTATCAGGGTGAATCGAACGCATCGCCTACGCACGCCTTTGCGTATCGCCGGCTGTTCCGAACCATGATTGAGGATTGGCGGCAAGCCTGGAGCATCGGCCCGCTTCCCTTCTACTTCGTGCAACTGGCGAACTTCACCAGTAACGGATGGTGGCCCTTGCTGCGCGAATCGCAAACCGACGCGCTCGCGCTTAAGAATACGGCGATGGCCGTCAGCATTGATGTTGGCAATCCAAAGGACATTCACCCGACGGATAAGCAGGATGTCGGCCATCGGCTGGCACTCGCCGCGCGCGCCCAGCTTTATGGCGAGAGCATTGTGTACTCCGGACCGCTGTTTAGGGAAATGACGACGGAAGGTGCACAAGTTCGGGTATGGTTCGACTGCGTCGGAGATGGCTTGGCGGCGCGCGGCGGCGGAGCTCTGACCGGCTTCGAAATTGCAGGACCCGACGGAAAGTTCGTACCTGCCGAGGCAAACATCGATGGCGACACCGTAGTCGTTTCCAGCGCTTCCGTTCTGCGGCCGGCGTCAGTGCGCTACGCCTGGGCCGACAACCCGAACGCCAATCTGATCAACAAAGAGCAGCTTCCGGCATCGCCGTTCCGCAACAGGCCGGGTTCGGAACGGTAGCGACTGTAGCTGTCGGATTGTAGCTGGATCGGACAGTGCGGATTTGCGACGTCTTGCGAAGCCGTTCACTCCCGTTTTTCCACAGCCTAAAGCGATGACCGTATTCGAATCTCGCCATTACTGGCGATCGAAGATTTCGCCGCGCGTTTCTACAATTAGGTTAGAAAGAGGGAAGCTGCTGGCGGGCAGCGCGGCTGGGAGCTGACGAGCATCGCTCCAGCAACTGGCCCTTCGGGAGGAGGTAAGGCGCCTCCCGAACCCTCCGGCAGCCCCGGCCCGGGCGCGTTCCGTGCTGGTCGCGCTCGGGCCACTGGGTTGCCGCTCTTAGGGCCCGCGACTGTGCTTCGCGGGTCCTTCCTGAGATCTGAATTGGGCGCTGCCGGCAGACAGCGCGCCTGGCCTGTGAGCTTGCTCCGGCCGGCGTTCGTGAGGAAGTGAGGCGCCTCCCGAATCTGCGGCGATTTCCGAGCCAGACTCCAGGCTCGGGCATTGCCTGTGGCAAGGCTCGCGGCTCGGGGGTCGCGGGCCTTTGCTGATCTGTTACCGAATTGGAACGCTGCTCGGGGGCAGCGTGGCCGGACGACAGAGCTTGCTCTTGGCCCGGCCCTTCGGAGAAAGTGATGCGTTCTCCGAAGTCCAGGGGCGGCTTGTCCGGCAGCGCCGCGTTCTATACGCGAGACGGTCTGGGTAAGCCGCCCAGCCCGAAGGGCTCCCCATTTCGAGATTCCGAGTCTTACACGAGGTTCGTTGCTATGGGCGATTCGCGGATTTCCGCAGGGCGGCGCTTCTCAGTAGGCGCCGCCTCATTTTCCCCATATGGTGCACTGTAACGCGCCACAGCGCGCCTGATTACTAGCGTACGAGTGTGTTATACCGGGCGTGGTGACTGAACAAAGATTGAAATGCGATGTTTGTAGCGGCTCAGGGCAATGCACGTTGTGCAAGGGAACGAGCAACGGAGGGCAGTGCTTCAATTGCGCGGGAACCGGGAACTGTCCACAATGTCAGGGGACGGGCCACCGAAAAGCCGATCACGGGAAGTGACCGGCCGTGTGGCTTCCAAGCCGTTGGGATCGTCAATCCCGATGTGAGCCTTACTTCCGCTGCCGCACGAAGATGTTTCCGTTGAGCGTCTTGAACGACATGTCCGGACCGCCTCCATTGATGGTTCCCACTGTCGCCTTCTCCAGCTTCACACGATATCTTCCGCCCTTGCCGCGGTTATCCTCCACCATCGGTTGCGATGCATTGGGCGTCAGCCTGACTTCGAAGTCCGTGAATATTTCTCCGTTATCCGACTTCATGCGCAGCGTGGCATGAGTATCGGCCGGAAGAGTCACATCAATATCCCCGTTCAGCGTGCTGAATGACATCGGCTTACTTGGCGTGATCCGATCCAGGCTGACGGTCACCTTGCCGTTCAGTGAATGAGCCAGCACAGAACCTGACACATTCGTTGCGTTCACGCTGGCATTGGTATTGTTCAATTCTAGGTCCCCGGTGATGCCGGTCGCCTTCAACTCCCCTCCGTTCAGGCACTTCAAATTGACGTTCGTTTCGCGCGGTACGCGCAGCAGAACGCTTCCCGAATGCATGCCCGAATCTCCGATCTTCACCGTATTGCTATCTTCTTCGACGCTCAGTCCGAAGTTGTTCGCTTCGATCCGCTTCATCCCCTCCGCCACGCGAGGCACACGGTTGCGCCGGCTCTCGTCGCTTCCCGCACGAGTCTCTACGATCAGTTCCTTGCCATCATAACCCTCGACCACAAAGCAGGCGTTCATCAAACTTCCCCTCACCGTTTTGGGCCGGGCCGGATCGGAAAATGGAACAGTGATCCGATCGGCCGCGCTTTGGGCCAGCGCTAATGCTCCCAGCGCGAGTACAAATATAATCTTCATTTCAGTTACGGCTCCTTACGTAGATATTCCCGTTGAGTGTTTTCAGACTGAGTTCCGGCCCTCCGCCGCCCACGCGAACCCGGGCCGCATCCTGCATCCGGTACACAAATTTCCCATTCCTTCGTTCGGTGGTGGCAGGTTCCTGTGGCAGCGGAATGACTTCAAAGTCCGTGAACATGTCGCCGTTCAGTGTCTTCATCCGAAGGTCGGCGGCGAGCCCGGGAAGCAGCGTCACATCCACGCTCCCGTTGACTGTCTCCAGCGCGACCGGCCCCGGCGGATTCTTCGCGTACACCACCCGCATGCCGCCATTGACGGTGCTGGCCTTTCCGGCCCCGGCGATTCCTTCTAAAGACACGGCTCCGTTCACGGTGCGTACGTCAAAAGCTGCCTGCTGTGGAATCCGCACCTTGAAATCGTAGGTGACGTGATATCCGTTATGGCGCATCCCCCGGTTGCCGCAATCGCATCGCGAGGGTCCATCCACCATCAGCTTCAACTTGCCGGCCGACTCCGTCATTTCGAGCTTCACTTCGCGCTTCGCGGTTTCCATTTGCTCATCCGATTCGGCGCGAATTCGCTTCTCGATCTCCACCACAGCGTCACGGCCGTCGTACCCGGCGACATCCACCTTGCCGCTAACGTTATCCAGGACAATCTCGCGGACCCCTGCGAACGTCTTGGTCTCCGTGGACCGATCCTCGATTTCGCCGAGCAGCGGCAACGCCAGCACTGCGCAGGCGACCAGCGTTGGTAAGCGCTTCATTGCATCTTCCCCAATGCCCATTGCGCCCGCTGGCGCACTTGGGGATTCGCGCCCGCGTCCTTTGACAATGCCTGCAGAGCCGGGAGTGCCTGCGAGTCGTGAAGCTCGGCAAGCGTATCGATCAAGGCTACCTGCACCATCGGCGAATCCTGCTTAGCGATGGCCTGCACCAGCCCTTTCCGAGCGATCGGGCTGTCCGCAAACGTATGCAGGGCGTCAATGGCTGCGAGCCGCACGTTTACATTCGCATCGTGATTGACGGTGTACAAAAGAGCCGAAAGCACTTCCGTATCGGACTGCTCCACTCGATACGACCAGTTCACCCCTTTCAGGCGCTCGCTCGCGTTCTGTTGCTGCAACAGGGATAGCGTCACCATCTGGCGCATGTTATTGACCTCGGTACGAAGTTGCGATACTTGTGTGTTGTCCCGTTTATCATCGACGTGATATCCGGCGAAAAATCCGATCGCCAGTACCGCCGCGCCGAACACGGCCTGAAAAGCGGGACGCATGGGGAACCAGGCGCGTAGCCGGTCTGCCAGATTCCACTTTGATGCGGTGGCGGACGTCCGGGCCGGCAGCGGCGATTCGAGCAGGCCTTGCTGGTAGGCGTCCAGCCGTTCATAGAATCGGCGCCGCATGGCAGGTGAAGGCTGCGCCAGCGGAATGCGAGCCAAGCGGTGCCAGATGGGCCCCAAGCTGTCTGCCTCCGCGCGGCACCCAGCGCACGACGCGAGATGCATCTCCAAACCAGTGTTCTCTTCTTCTTCCAGAGCGCCCTCCCAATACTCGGGTAATCGGGCCCGGTAATCTTCGCATTTCATGATGCTCTCTCTCCGGCCAACTCGAAATAAATCTGTCCCAGCGCGCGCGTCGCCCGGTATACGCGGACCTTGACGGCGCCCACCTCACACCCCAGGATTGAGGCAATCTCGTCGTACGCGAGATTCTGGTACCGGCTCAGAACCAGGACCTCGCGCTTATCGTCGGGAAGCCGCTCCAGGGCGCGCCGCAGAAGTGCGAGTTCCTGACGCTTGCGCATCGTCTCTTCCGCGCCCATTATCGGACTGGCCGGCTCGTTCATGGTGCGGTCGTCCTCATCTTCGCGCTTGGTCACCAATTGCAATTCGCCCTTATGCTTGTGCGCCACATCGATACTCGCGTTTCGCGCAATCTGATACATCCAGGCCGGAAACGAACGGCTGCCGTCGTAGGTGTGACGGTACCGCAGGATCCGGAAAAAAACGTCCTGCACCAGGTCCTCACTAAGATCCGGGTTCCCGTTCATATGCAGGAAGAAATTGTACAGCGGACGGTTGTGGCGCTCAAAAAGAATGGCCAGCTTGCGCAGATCGCCTTCGCGGACCTCGCCCATTAACTTTTCGTCGTTCTCCGTCATCCGTTCACGTAAGAGAATACAGCGGGTTGGGAGGATGGTTACAAGAAATGGTCCTTAGCCTGGGTCTTCGCCGGATTGCTCGCCGGCCTCGCCCTCGCAGCTTTGCCGCCCGTGATCCGCGCCGACCGGCGCTGACGAGGTAGAGCCTACAATAGAATCACTGACGACATCTAACCCCATCCGCTCTTGGGAGCGCTGTGCTCTCGCGGGTCTTCTCGTGCTCACGGGCGGGCTTCTCGCCTATCTGGCTTGGCGCACTGGTGTGACCATCGACGAACCGGGGCACGTCGTCGGCGCACGCCTTTACTGGGAAGGCGCCGATCGTTTACCGCCGGGCGACATGCCTCCGCTGATCAAGATCGTCGGAGGTTGGGTGCCGTGGAGCATGACGCTCCCGCTCCCAGCGGATTTGGGTGAGCCCGGTGACAAGCGGCGTGAATGGGACGTGGCGCTCGTCATGATGGAGCATCTGCCTATCACTCGCATCCGGGAGATCTTTTTCTACAACCGGCTGCCGATGATCGTGTTTCCGCTAATGACCACTTGTCTCGTGTGGTGGTGGGCCCGTAGGCTATTCTCACCGCTCGCCGCGATTCTCGCCGCCTCGCTTTTCGCGCTGGAGCCGAACGCGCTCGCACATGGACCCATCTTCAAAAACGATCACGCTGCCACCTTCGCCTATCTTCTGTTCTGGTGCGCGATCTGGCGGTATTGGCGCGTGGCCTCGTACTGGACAGCGGCGCTGGTGGCAGTCGCGACAGCGCTGTGCATGCTCGCCAAACTATCTTTGCTCTTCGTTTTCGGAGTCGCGCCCGTGCTGATCGTTCTCAGCGGCTTTCGGGTGCGGAGGTGGCGTGGATGGAGGACCATTGCCATTGCGGGAGGGGTCTGCACGCTCGCGTATCTTTTGGTGCTGGCTGCGGCCCAATTCGACGTCGAGTCGTTGACGACGGGCGATCTGCGCAAACTAGACGCGAGCGCGACGATGCCGCGCTGGTTCGCGCTCGCGTCGAGGGCCTTTACCGTAATCCCCGTTCCTGCGCAGATGTGGGCGGGAACGTTGTCGCTCATGGCGGGACTCGGCTATGAGATGCCGGTTTACTTTCTGGGCCGGATCTGGCCTCACGGCAACCCCTGGTATTTCCCCGTCGCCCTACTGGTGAAAGCGCCCGTGTCGCTGATCGCCCTGGCTCTTGCTGCCCCCATTTTCCTCCTGAGGGCGGCGGTCCGGCGTCAGCTGGACTGGACAGACCTGTTCTGGATTCTGCCCGGTCCTGTCTACGTGTTTCTGGCTTCCAGAGTGCCTCTGCAACTCGGCATCCGGCTGATTCTGCCGGCATTGCCCTTTGCAGTGCTGATGTGCGCGTACGCCATTGAGCGATTGCGATCACAACGGCCAGGTCGTGTCCTGATAGCGTCCGCGCTGGCGGTTTTCGCGTTCGAGTCCGTGCGCATCTACCCAAACGGGATCGCATTCTTCAACTTAGCCGCGGGTGGTCCGAGTGCCGGATTCCGCTATCTCGCCGACAGCAACCTGGATTGGGGGCAGGGCCTCGGTGAATTGGAACGATGGATGCGCGCAAACCGAGCGGCGCCGATCCGGCTTTCCTATTTTGGCGCCGACATGATGTACCGCTACTTCAAGGATTACGAGGTGAGGCCCATCGCGCCTCCGTGGACCGACGCCCTGGCCAAAGGTCCGAAACTCATTCCGGAGCCCGGACAATTCTATGCTATCAGTCCCACGTTGCTGCCCGGCCAATTCTTCGCGCCGAAGTATCGGGACTATTACTCCGCATTCCGGGCGATGACGCCGCTAGCACGGCCTGGATATTCGATGTTCGTGTACAAAGTCGACGCTCCCCGGCTTTCCCCGCGATAAAGTGTGTTATCCGTATACTTTGAAACCGGTACAGTTGGACATCGAACAACGTCAGGTAGCGCCGGGCACTGTAGTGCTCGGGCTGGTGGGCCGCCTGATGCTGGGACCCGAGGGGCAGGAGGTCGAGCGGGCCGTTACCGAGGCGCTCGCCCGGGGCGATCGCCGGTTCATCTTCGATATGTCCGGGATCACACACATCGATAGCACCGGGATTGGGCGCTGCATCTCCGGTCTGAATAGAATCACTCAGGAGGGTGGACAGCTGCACATGGCCGGCGCAACGGGCCAAGTGCGTGAGAGCTTTCGGGTGACGCGCCTGGATCGAGTGTTCAGGTTCTTCGATGATGTACCCGCCGCGCTGGGCGCGTTCGGGTAAACGAATCAGGTCAGCAGGTCGTTGATGCGACGGATCTCGGCCAAGTCGAATTTCGGCCGGCGGTCGTTTGTCAAGATACCGTTTATCTCCTGCTCAACGTCGCACAGCTGTGTGTAGCACACGCCGGCGATGCGCGGCAGTTTAGCGATTGCCCGATACAGCCCCCGCATGCGATCCAGCGCCGCGGCCTCGGTCGGCTCGATTCCTGCATAGCCCCACGAGTTCTCGGGCACATCTCCGTTGGTAGGCGCAACATAGGCGACGCCACCGAACTCGGAAAGATACCACGGGCTGCCATTGTACTTGCAACCGGGCGCCAGGAACATTTTGCCCATAAGCGGCATCGGGACTTCGCCGCCGCCCGCGGCGTTAAATCGGGCCAGCATCTCGTCGCCGGTCCGGGCGTAGTCGTGTATGGCGAACAGGTCGGTAGCCTCAGTGTGTTCCCACCCATCGTTGTCGATCACCAGCCGGCTGTCATCCAGCGATTTGGTTAACATGTACATGGCCCGCAGATGTGCCTGCTGACGTCGGTCAGCGGCGTTCGGCACGCCCCAACTTTCGTTCAACGGGACCCACATGATGATCGATGGATGGTTATAATCTCGCTCGATGGCCTCAATCCACTCGTGAGTCACTCGCGAGACGTAGTTCGCATCGAAAAGATAGGCATTGGCCATCTCCGCGGATATCAACAGCCCCATCCGGTCCGCCCAGTAGTAGTAGCGAGGGTCCTCCACCTTCTGGTGCTTGCGCGCCCCGTTGAACCCCATCTCCTTGGTCAGGCGGATGTCTTCCCGGATGGCGTCGTCGCTTGGCGGAGTTATGTTGGTCTCGGGCCAGTAGCCCTGGTCAAGCACCATCTTTAGGTAGATGGGTACTCCGTTCAGCAGCACCCGGCCGTCCTGCACTGTCACGGTCCGGAATCCGAAGTACGACTCCACGTGGTCCACGACTTCATTGCCGCGGCGCAGCTCGAACTCCACATCATAAAGATTCGGGGATTCCGGCGACCACAGGGCCGGACATTCCACCGCGATGGCGCCTGTGGCTCTCGGTCCGTACACCTGGGCCATGCTGAGGGCCACCACACGGTCCTTATACCGGACCGTGGTGAAGAATTGGAGATCCTCGGCCGGGCGGCTGATCCGGGCTCCAAATGTAGCCGAGCCATCCACCGTAACATCCACCTTCACGGATTCCAGATAGCTTTCGCCGACCGGTTCCATCCAGACCGTCTGCCATATACCCGACGTCCGGGTATAGAAGATGCTGGCGCTCTGCTCTTCCCAATGCTGTTTTCCACGAGGCACGTAGCGATCCGACGGCGGGTCTTCAACGCGGACCGTGAGCGTATTGGTGCCGCCGTTAAGCAAGGGGGTGATGTCGAAATGGAACGGAGTATGTCCGCCTTCATGCTCGCCCGCCAAGCGACCGTTTACCCAAACGGTGGCCTTGTAATCCACGGCTCCAAAATGCAGCAGGATCCGGCGTCCTTCCCATTCCCCCGGCACGTCAAACCGCTTCCGGTACCACGCGTAAGGATGGAATCGGGGATCGCCAATGCCGCTGGCCGGGGACTCAAAACAAAAGGGGACCAAAATGGAGTGTTGGAATGGCCGCTTACTGGACGCCCAGTTTTTGTCCTGTCCAGCGTTCTCGTCATCGAATTCGAAATCCCAGCGGCCGTTGAGGTTCATCCACTCGGGCCGGCAGAACTGCGGCTGAGGGTATTCGGGACGGGGAGTATCTACTCCGGTATCGAACAGGTCGTCGGCGGAGTTAGCTCGCACAAGTATGGGCAGCGCAGCCATAAAATGACTCACTCTGACTAGTAATAAGACCGGATGTGAACTCTCAGCTTAGATGAGGTATCTGTCTCTTACAAGTCCTTTCTCTCGTTTGTTTAGATGTCTCAAGTGAAGATCAGGTTCTGGTAGGCGAGAAATTAAACTTTAGTAGGATGGTTGCCCGTGGTAGACGAGTTCCTTTAACGGAAACTCGGCTCGCCGGTACGGACTTCCGGCCCCTGGAACGTATAACTCGACAAAGAGCGTACGATCACCCGGCTGGATATCTCTGGGGAACACCAGACGGACGTAGGGATCGCTGCTGGATGGGGGGAACTGGCCCGCGATCTTGTACTTTCGCTTGCCAACGCGGAGTTCGCTCTTGTCCTCCAGGCGCTTCGTCTCTGAGTTATCCGCGAATGCTGCGGCGTCGGTCACCCCCACTGCAAACACAATGTACTTGCCAGTATTTTCGATCAGGTACTCGCGATACTCTGCCCAGGACGGGTCCTCGCTTTTCACCTTTGCCGCCGCGCGGAGGCGATCTTCGGCGAGTTGGACTGGCTCAGCCGTCGCGATATATACCTGCACCGGAGGCGCTGGGTTGTTCCTGCCGGCATCCACGGCCTGAGCCCACGGAGAGTTGGTTAGCAGAGTTCGCGTCTCATCGACGCTCCACTCGGTGGATGGCTTGGCTTCCCAAAACGGTGTCGCGAGCGCGAATAGCAAGCCGGACGCCGCAATCCACGGGAGTCTAGAGAGTTTGGGCGAGTACTTCGGCATCAACGTTTCCACCCGATAGAATCACTCCAATCCGCTTCAGTTCCGGCGGGAGCTTACGATACAACACGGCTGCGGCCGCCACCGCCCCGCTCGGCTCCACCAGGATCTTCATCCGGAATAGCAGGTAGCGCATCGCGCCACGTATTTCCGCTTCGCTGACCAGCAGGATAGCTTCCACATTCCGCTGGATGATGGGAAAGGTAAAGGCGCCGGGCTTCGGCGAGCGCAGACCGTCGGCGATCGTGGCAGGCGGGGCAATCTCCACACGTTCGCCGTTCTGTAACGAAAGGTATGTATCGTTGGCGAGCTCCGGTTCCACGCCAAAGACTCGTATCGATGGCTGCATGGCCTTGGCGACGGTCGAGCACCCCGCGATGAGTCCGCCGCCGCCGACGCACACCAACAGACCGTCGAGTGCCGTGACCTCCTGCAGCAGTTCTAGAGCGGCCGTGCCCTGCCCAGCCATAATCCACGGGTGATCGTAGGGAGGAACCAGCGTTCCCCCGGTCTCCTCCGCGATGCGGGCGCCGATCGCTTCGCGGTCCTCTTTAAACCGGTCGTAGGTGACGATCTCGGCCCCTTGCGCGCGAGTGCCTTCGACCTTGGCCTGGGGAGCGTCCAACGGCATCGCGATAGTTGCTTTTGCGCCGACGTGGCGGGATGCCATCGCGACCGCCTGGGCGTGGTTGCCCGATGAGAAAGCGACAATGCCGCGGGTCAGGTCCGGTTCGGGGATCGACAGGATGAAGTTCGATGCGCCGCGCAGCTTGAAGGACCCGCTCCGTTGCAGGTTCTCGCATTTCAGGAAGACTGCCGCATCGCTCCGCTCGTCCACGCCAAGGGAAGTCATCACCGGCGTACGCCGGACCACCGGCCGGGTACGTTCGGCAGCTTGCAGCACGTCGGCTACAGTAATCATCAATACCCCGCGTGTTTGTCGACGAGGTTCTCGAAGGGCCGGCCCTTGAGGAAATGTTCGAAATTACGTACGAACATTCCGACCGCCAATTCAAGCCATCCGACCGTATGATCGGCGCAGTGCGGTGAGAGCAAAAGGTTGTCGAGCTTCCAGAACGGATGTGTGGGTGGTAGGGGCTCCTGATCGAAGACGTCGAGGGCCGCGCCGCGGATCTTTCGTTCCTGGAGCGCGCGGATCAGCGGCGCTTCCTGAATTACCGGTCCGCGGCCTACGTTGATGATGACCGCGGTGGGTTTCATCGCGGCCAGTTCTGCCTCACCGATCATCCCGCGGGTCCCTGGCGTGTTTGGGGTGGCGATTACGACGTAGTCGCTTTCCCGCAGCAGGTCGTGCAGACGGGATGGGGGGTACACCGCGTCCAGCATGGAGTCGCCACCGGACAGGTCCGGCCGCCTGCGAATCGCGATTACCCGCATGCCGAAAGGCTTCGCGCGTTCTGCTGCGGACCGCCCGATCTCTCCGAAGCCGACGATGCCTAGTGTGCGGCTATCCAACTCCTCGACATCGAATTGCTCCCATTGGCAGGCCTCTTGGTTGCGCACCAGCCGTCGCAGATCCTTGGCGAAGAACATGGCTGCAGCGATTACAAACTCGCCCAGCGAACGGCGGAATACGCCGCGGCCGTTGGTCAGCGGGATGGGGCTCTCGATGAGTTTGGGAAACAGCACGCTCTCGACGCCCGCGGACAAGGTATGAACCCAACGGACTTTTCTGGCTGCTGGAAACGCGATCTGAAGCAAATCGCCATTAAACATTCCGTTTAAGATGACGTCGGCGTCAGGTGCGGCTTGCGAAATTTGGGCGGGGTCGCTCAAGATGGTGAAGCTCGCAGCGGCCTTGAGTGGCTCCAGCACCCGGAGGTGGGGCGCTTGTGGATCCGATAGGACGAGAACGTTGACAAGGGAATTCATAGTCAATCAATTAGGATACCCTCGCGGGACGGTTTGGAGCATATGCGAAACTGGAACCAGTGCCCCAGTATTGTACATGCGGCGCGCAGCTTCCACCGGACGCGAGGTTCTGCCACAAATGCGGCAAGCCCCAATTCGACATGCCAGCGCCCGAAGTTGAAGAAGTGCCCGCTCCGGTAGTGTCCGTGTCTGCGCCTCCCGTCCTGGACGTGGGCTTCGGGAATCCTCAGGCGGTCCGGATCGGATTGTTAGTGGCGCTGCTCAGTTTTTTCATCGCGGTGTTGTCGGTACAGGTGGCGGGGCAAACCGTTCTCCTTCCAATTTGCTCGCTGCTCGGCGCAGGTTTTATCTCCGTTTACTTGTACGGCCGGCGCACCGGTCAAGCGCTCACGCTCCGCAGCGGCGCCCGAATGGGCTGGATGACGGGGCTATTCGCTTTCGTCATTCTCCTGGTCCTGCTGACGACAGTCGTGCTGGCGGTTTCAGATCCGGGGATTGCTTCCAGGCTGGTGGATCAAATGAAGGCGAGAGGCACCGAAGGCAGTGCGGACATGATGGATGTATTCCGCAACCCGGCTGCCATCCTGCAGATGCTTCTCATATCGTTCGTCATGTTCACACTGTTCCCCACTCTCGGCGGGGCGCTCGGGGCGAGGTTGCTCCGGGGGCGATCGCGATAGCGCCCCCCATTTCCTGTGTCTAAACTACGCTCTCCGGCCGCGACACAGTCCGAGTCCTAACAAGCCAGCTGCGCACAGCAGCATTGTGGACGCTTCGGGTGTCCCCGTGGTGAGCGGCGGGTCTGGTGTCACCTTGGGCGGGTCCGGCGTAATGACAGGAGGCGGTACCGACGTAATAGGGATCACCGGCGCGGGAATCGGTGGCAAAAACCACGACAATAGTTGAATTGGCGGCCCACTCGGAGGCGGCGTTGACGGCCGGGGTGGCGGCGCAGAAGACACCTCCTCTCCGAGGGTCAGCGCTGCGGGAGGAGTTTCTGCGAAGGGCGTCCAAACGATCCATTGCGCGGTCTTGAATGGGTCCGTATATCCGACCAGCGTGTTGCCGGAGGGCCCGACGGAAAAGCAGTAATTGTGTTCCGGGGCCGACTTATCAAGTACGGTCACCGGGATCAGGACGGGCGAAGGCGGACACTGACGTCCGTCGTTTCCCAGTCCAATTACGATCACGCCCGCTGTCATGGGCAGCGAAAAAACTGACATCGCTGCCAGAAGTAGTTTGTTCATACTGAAGGCTTGAGCCGGATAGATCCCGAGTATTCACCTGTCTTCTCGTATCGGCTCGGGTATATAGTATGTGAACCAAGATTATTTCTTTACTTATCTGCAACACGCACTCATTCGTCCGGGATTTTCCTGTGCAACTTCTCGCACCAGCACTGCGTTATAGATGTAGTCCTTCTAATCTGGTTGAACGCATGAAGCTATCCTTGTTTCTTCCGCTATCAATATTTGTCGCCAGCGCACAAGCCTTGCCGGATCAGTATATTGTGGAGCTTTCCGCCGATCCGGTAGCCAGAGTTGCGGCGCAACGGCACAAGCGTCTGTTGTCCTCCGATGCTGAATTGGCCGCCCACCACGCCCTCGTCCGAGAACAGCAGAGCCGCATCCGCCGCAATATTGAAACTGCGGATACGCAAGTACTCGATAGTTTCCAAACCTTGCACAATTCACTTGTGGTCCGCATGTCCCGCGATAGAGCGTTGGCTCTGAGCGGACTACCGGGCGTGAAAAGCGTGCGCCACGTCAGGATGTATCACAAGCTGCTGGACCGCTCCGTGGGGCTGCAAAAGGTGACCGATGCCTGGCAGCAGATCGGGGGCGTCGACAAGGCCGGGCTTGGGGTCAAGATTGGAATTCTCGACACCGGCATCGATTCCACTCACCCCGCTTTTCAGGATGCCGGTTTTTCCACACCCGATGGCTTTCCGAAGGTGAACCGCAGCGCAGATTCGGTATATACCAACAACAAAATCATCGTGGCTCGTGCCTACACCAATCCCGACACAAACCGGGCCTACTCTGCCAACGATATCGACGGACATGGGACCGGTGTAGCGATGATCGCAGGCGGCGGCACGAACACAGGAATCCACGGCCCCATAACGGGCATCGCGCCTAAGGCTTGGTTGGGCAATTACAAGGTGTTTCCGGATAATTCTAGTGGAGCTCCGGATTCGATCATCATCCGTGCGCTGGAGGATGCGGTGAACGACGGGATGGACGTCATCAACCTGAGTCTGGGCGGCTTTCCGGCTACACGGCCAGCCGACGACAGTCTGGTGATCGCGGTTGAGAACGCCGTAGCCGCGGGAAAGATCGTAGTGATCGCAGCGGGTAACGACGGCTCGGTCCCGAATACGATCAGCTCACCCGGTACCGCGCCGTCCGCGATTGCAGTGGGCAGCACCTTCAACGACCGCATTTTTGCGGGTCACGTCACGGCCGACGGGCATGATCCGTACACGGCGATTCCCGGCAGCGGCAAGAATTCTGGGGACCCCATCTCGGGCCCGGTGAAGGACGTTACTGCTCTCGATCCTACTGCCCTGGCATGCAACGCGCTTCCCACAGGTTCGTTGACCGGAGCGATCGCCCTAATCTCCCGCGGCACTTGCACCTTCACAGTGAAACTGCAGAATGCACAGAGTGCGGGCGCGATGGCCGCCATTATTTACGCCCGCCCGACCTCTCCTGACCCGATCACGATGGACACGACAGGTTCGAATCTCCCGGCCGTGATGGTCAGCAACGCCGATGGCAATGCACTGGTGAGTGCCGCCAGCAACCAATCGAACGTATCGGTGGATTTCAACCCGACTGCCGCGCCTGTCAATGCCGCGCACCTGAGCGGTTTCTCCAGCGTGGGGCCGAACTCGGACACCGGCATCAAACCCGATCTGCTGGGCGTTGGCCAGAGTATCTATACCGCTCAGCCGGTAACACTGGGCTCCTATGTCGTGGAAAGTGGGACCAGCTTTTCGTCTCCCACCATTGCCGGGGCTGCGGCGCTCCTGATCGGAGCGAGGCCTGGACTGAGCGCGCAGCAGTATCGTTCGCTGCTGATCAACAGCGCGACGGCATTCTCGACAGATGGCAACGTAAATCCGCTGGGTGTTCAGAGCGAAGGCGGTGGTTTGCTGAACATGAGCGCCGCCCTGGCGAATTCGACCACGGCATCGCCGGCATCGCTCAGTTTTGGTATCAGTGGTGGCGACATCAACTGGACGCAGAAGCTGACCATTACCAATGTCGGCAAGTCGGCGGACACTTTCTCCATCTCCACGCAGCCGTTGGGAGATGGCCCGGCGCCCAGTGTATCCACGAACACCCTCCAACTTGCGCCTGGCCAGTCGGCGGACGTTGGTGTTCTGTTTGCAGCCAGCGGTCTGCCGCGTGGAGTATATCAAGGGTTCCTGCAGATTCAGGGAACGCAGTCGCCGGTAACCGGCCGGGTACCATACTGGTACGGGGTGCCGACTCAGGCTGCCCGATACATCCAGATCTTAAGTTCGCCGACGGCATCCGTGCGCCGTAATGCGACATTTGAAATCGAGTTCCGGGCCCTGGATACCAACGGAGTGCCGGTGACGGATGGGATCGATTCCTCCAGCATCACTGGCGCCGAAGTGATCTCACTCGAATCCAGCGATTCCGACATTCCCGGCTCTTTCCTGGTACGCCTGAGAGCGCCGGCCGTCCGGGGACCACTAGCGCTTCAATTAACCGTCGGGAATGCGGGTTCCCCGGTGTCCGTGACAGTGAACTGATTCGGTCCTACCTAGGAGGGCCGTACGGCCGCTTACGGTGGTAAACCCGTCGTCCCTCTAGTTATAATCGTGAGCATTGGAGTGACTATTTCCGCGCAAAATGGACGACCTTAAACGAAAGCTCGAGGGGGAAGTATCCGCATTGGAACACGAGCTACACGTCGAACTTCCGAAGGAAATTCTGAAAGCGCGTGCGCACGGCGATCTCAAGGAGAACGCGGAATATCACGCGGCCAAGGAGCGGCAGGGGATGGTGAATGCGCGGATCGGGCAGATACGGGCGCGCCTGCGCTTGTTGTCCATGGTCGATATGACCAAAATCCCGCGCGACAAGGTAGGCCTGGGTTCGACGGTGACTGTTCTCGATACGAAGAAAGACGAGGAGATGACTTACAAGCTGGTCACCAGCGAGGATGCCGACGTGGGCAAAGGTCTTATCTCGACGACCTCTCCGATCGGTAAGGGTTTGCTGAACAAAGAAGTGGGCGACACGGTCTCCATCCAATCGCCGGGCGGCGTCAAGGAACTCGAGATTCTACGATTGACGACGATCCACGACGAACCAGCGTAGAATTGGACTGCAGAGGGTAGTATGACGGTCACGCGCACGGTCGGTAACGCCTGCAACAAGTTGATCCTGCTGATCGTTCGGTTCCTCGCGCTCTCCAAGATTCACCCCAACGTCCTCACCTTTATCGGCCTGCTGATCAATATTGGCGCGGCCGCACTGCTCGCGGTCGGACGATTTCGCGCCGCGGGACTAGTGATGATCGGCGCGGGCATCTTCGACATGGTGGACGGCCGGGTGGCGCGTGAGACCAATCAGGTGACGCGGTTCGGGGGATTCTTTGACTCGGTACTCGATCGCTACTCCGATCTGGGGCTGCTGGTAGGGCTGCTGGTCTGGTACGGGTCCATCAACCGGCCCTGGTACGTAGTCCTGACGGCCATTGTGATGACCGGATCGGTTATGGTGAGCTACACTCGATCGCGAGCCGAGAACTTCATCCCGACCTGTAAAGTCGGATTCATGGAACGGCCGGAGCGCGTGGTGCTGGTGATACTCGGGGCCCTGGTGGACCGCATGGCTCCGGTGCTATGGGTAATCGCGGTGCTTTCGAATGTCACGGTGATCCACCGCATGATCTTCACCTGGCAGGAGACCAAGCAACTGGAAGACGCCCAGTTGCGGGCGGTGCAAAGCCGGATATCGAGAACGCAGTAGGTCAGCTCTCCAGAACCAGGAACGCCACTCCCTGCTCAGCCGTATGGGTCAGCGATAGGGCCACATTCTTCACGCCCAGCTTCGCTGCAACCTCCGCGCCTCTTCCTCTGAAAATGAGGGTGGGCTTTCCCGAAGGCAAGTTGGAAACTTCAAAATCCTGCCAGGTAATGCCGCCGCGCCACCCCGTTCCGATCGCTTTCATTCCTGCCTCTTTGGCCGCGAAGCGGGCTGCGTAACGCTCGTACCGGTTGGCTTTCCGCTCGACGTAGGCAATCTCGACAGGCGTGTAGATCCGATCGATAAAGCGCTGCCCGAACCGCTCAATGGAGCGGCGGATGCGAGGGACCTCGCAGACGTCAATGCCGGTTCCCACGATCACAACTCGGCCGCCGAGGTGGTGATGGCGATGCGTCCGTGCTTTACGCCCTTGGTACTGATCAACGCGCCCGCAAGGGTCTTTACCTTGCTCGCCTGGCCGCGCACGACGAGCACCTCCAGGCAGTTGTCGTGATCCAGATGCACATGCAGTGTGGAGAGAATGTGGTGAAAGTTCTCGTGCTGCATATCGGTGAGCTTGTCGTTCAACATCCGGACGTGATGATCATAAACGAGGGTAACGGTGCCAACCACTTCGCGGTCCGGCTCCTCCGACGCATGCTCAACCAGTTCCTCACGAATGAGGTCGCGGAACGCTTCAGAGCGGTTGGTATATCCACGGCTCGCGATCAAAGTGTCGAACTTTTCCAACAAATCAGAATCGATGGCGACTCCGATACGGCTGAGCTCACTCATAAGCTGATGCCAGTGTAAGCTATTTGCTTGCAGGCCGACATACGCATCGGGACTTCGGGGTATCACTACAAGCACTGGCGGGGGCCATTCTATCCGGACCCATTCCCCGCATCGAAGATGCTCGCCTTCTACATGGAACGCTTTGACACGGTGGAGCTGAACACCACCTTCTACCGTCTGCCTCCCAAGCGCGCTGTCGCGGAATGGCGCGGCACCACTCCGGAGAACTTCTTGTTTGCCGCCAAAGGCAGCCGGTTCATCACGCACATGAAGAAGCTGAAAGACCCGGAACCGGCGCTAGAGAAATTCTTCGATCACCTGGACGGATTGGGTTGTAAGCGAGGCCCGGTGGTGTTTCAACTGCCGCCGTTTTGGACGCTTGATCTGGAGCGGCTGGGAATCTTTTTGGAAGCGCTGCCGAGAGAGGGCCGATATGCTTTCGAACTCCGAAACCCCACCTGGCACTGTGATGCGGTGTATGCGATGCTCGCGCGGTTCAACGCAGCGTTCTGCCCTTACGACATCGCGGGCTTTCAATCGCCGATACTCGTGACCGCTGACTTCGCCTATGTGCGGCTACACGGTCCAGGACCCGGACCGTACCAGGGGAGCTATTCCGCGGCAGCGCTTGAGGAGTGGGCCGCACGGATTCGAGGATGGTCGAAAAAGCTCAAGGCGGTGTATTTGTATTTCGACAATGACACCGCCGGCTTTGCTGTGCGAGATGCGCTCGAGCTGCGCAACCTGGTTACTTCGTGAAGATGGTCACTCCCGATTGGCTCGAGTTGCTCCCCACGGTGAGGACGATCGGAATCGCGGAGGCGCGCGGCACGTTTTGCGGCAGCCGCACGTTGATCTGCATCAAGCCGGCTGCAAGCTGCGGAGCCGCACCGGCGTACAGCACCTCAGCGTCCTGACCCGCTAACGTTACGCCGACGGGCAGGATCGGGCTGGGGTACACGCTGGTAGCCAGCAAACCATCCACGCCGTCCGGAGTGGTGACGCCTTCTCCGGTGGCATACAGGGTGACGATGGAGCCTGGATCCGCTCCTGTATCTTGCGAGTTCAGCGATCCATCCTGATTCAGCGCGGCGGCAGGACCTTGTCCCGAGGCCGAGAAGGTGAAGATGGCGGGGGCCGAGGCGGCCACCGAAAAATCCAGGGGCGCTGACCGAACTCCCCGGTATTCCACCTGAACGCGAGTGCTGGCTTTTCCAGCGACCTCGTAGGGAACAATCGCCGAGACTTGTTGGTTAACCGAGTAAATGAGGGGGGCGGCGACACCGTCGAAATAGACGCGCGTTTCGCCAATAGCCGAATCCAGGGCTCCGCTGGAGTTCACATGCGAGGTGACCAGTCCGGAGGGACCGATGTTGGAACCAAATAGGGTCACGATTTCGCCCGGGGACAGGGCACCCGCTTGGAAATTGGCTGCATTCACAATGGCAGCGAGTACCGGTGCTGATTGTTGAACAACCAGCGTAACGGGCACGGTGACCGGCGCAACCGCCTGCGTCGCCGAGGCCACAACGATGGCGCCCTGATACGTCCCTGCAGTCAGTCCCGTAGTGTTGACACTGACGTTGACGGTTAAGGGCGTGGAGGTTGTGGACGGCGCCACCACCAGCCAGGAGCCGCCCGAAGCGGTCATTGCGGCAACGGTGCTATCCACCGGAATGCCGGTGCTGGTGACGGTGAGAGTTTGCATGCCGGGTTGCTGTCCGGGCTGATTGACGAAGGAGATGTAAGCAGCCGACAAAGCGAAGGCCGGCGCGCTCAACACACGCAGCGTAACCGGGATAGTCACGGGCGAGGCGGCGGGAGTCGTGGGCACGATTTGAATCGAACCTGTATACAATGCGGCCTGCAGTCCCGCCGGATTCAAGGTGACGTTTAGAGTGGCGGGGGTATTACCGGCTACCGAGTCTACAGTGAGCCAGGATCCACCGTTCACCGTGGTGACCAGAACCGCGAAATGCGCAGCTCCAGAGGGCAGGGCTATGTTCAAGGACTGCTGCACTGGCGTGCCCCCCACCTGCGCGGTGGCATTAATGGTTGCCGGTGACGGCACGAGAGCGGCCGCCGGGCCCGCAACGGAGAGCGTAACAGGAACGGAGATGGAGCCGGCGGAGGTGGTTACCGTAATAGCGCCCGAGTAGTTGCCGGCGGCGAGCGCCCCGGAATTGGAGACCCGAACGGTCAGCGTGGCCGGCAGATTCCCACTGACAGGCCCCGCCAGACTGAGCCAGTTTCCACCTGACGCAGCAGCGGCCGAAGCTGAAAAACTCGCGCCTGCCGGGCCTGTTACGACAACGGTCTGATCGGCGGGGTTCCCGAAAGCGCCAACCGTGGAGATGAACGGCACCGACGAAGGGCTGGCCAGGAGAGAGCCCGGCGGCGTTCCTGTGCCCCCGCCCGTGACGGTCAATGTGAAATTACTGGTTCCGCTGTGGGAGCAAGGATCCGTGACCGTCAAGCTGAAGTTGAAAGGCCCACTGGCGGTTGGAGTGCCGGCAATGGCGTACCGACGGTCGTCGACCTTCGCGATGGCCAAGCCTGCTGGTAAGCTGCCACCAGTCACCGTATAGGTGGGCGGCGCTGAGAATGGGCCGGCACACCCGCCGACGCTGGTGAGTATCTGCTGATATGGAACACCGACGACCGCGTCGGCGAATCCAGTGTTGGTGATGGCTGGAGGGCCGCCCGGTTGGCCACCCGGTTGACCGCTGGCGACCACGCTCAACGAGAATGTCTGGCTCTGGACGCTGCCGCCCTGGTCTGAGACGGTCAGCGGCAGGCTGTAATTGCCGGTGATGGATGGCGTTCCGGTAATCGTGCCCGTGGACGGGCTGAGTGTCAATCCCGTTGGAAGCGAAGTGGTAGCAGTCCAGTTGTAGGGAGGCTTTGCCGCCTGAAGCGGTCAGCGATGCCGTGTAGGTGGTGCCGGCGACGCCGGACGGCAGATTGGGCCCGGTCACGATCAACAGGGCCTGGCCATTGCCGCTGGAGCTAGCGCCTGATTGATTGATGGTGAGCGTCTGTCCACCGACGATGATGGATGCGCTCCTCGGCGCTCCGGGGTTTGCGGCGACATTGAAAGACGTGGCACCGGATCCCGAACCACTCGCCGTTGACGGTGTTATCGTGATCCAACTGCGCATTGCTCGAAGCCGTCCAGGTGCAGCCGCCTGGGGCGGTGACCGTGATGGTACTGATAGAGGCGACCGGCTGAAACTGCTGCGAGGTGGCGGCGACGCTGTAGGTGCAGGCCGCGGCAGCATTGATGGTGACGAGAAAGGGGGGAGTGAAACGAAATTCCCCGACATCGGCGCTCAGCAGGTAAGTCCCCGGTGCTCCGGTGAGAACTAAATCGCAACGGGCAGTCCCACTGGCATCGCTGAGCGGCTGGCCGGCGCATTGCGCTGCGGCCGGGAGAGTCGGGTCGTCGTAATTCACAATGCGCATCCCCACGTTCGAAATCGCGGTGCCCGATTGCGGGCCGCTCTGGACGGCAACCTGAACAACCACTGCGCCCGGGAGTGTGCTCCCCGACCTCCCGGAAAAATTGCGGCTCTCCTGAGGCGGGTTCAGCAATTGAACCAATGGCAATTCGGCAACGCTGCCGTTCGGCAGGCGGTTGATCGAAGTGGTGACTACAAAATTTACGGATCCCATCGATGAGCTAGCCGTCACGGTCTGCTGAGAGAACGAGTACCCCGGCAAAACGTTCCCGTTGAAAAAGGCGGTGGCGATGCCGTTCGCATCCGTTCGGGCCGACGCTGTCGGCGGGACGGTTCCTTGGCCTTGCGTTACAGTCCACGTGACGGGCAGATTCGCTATGGGATTGCCGCCGGCGTCCCGCGCCTGAACGGTCAGCGGCGACGAGGTGTTTGAGAACTGGGGGGTTACCTGTCCGTTGCCCGAGACAATACTGAGTCCGGGCGACACAGCCGCGGACGCTATTGTGGTAACCGGTATAAAACATAATGTGAGCAAAATGGGCTGGATCACCCATAAACTGCTCAAAACACGGGCAGCTTTATCACGACGCAAATCTCACCTCGCTAGTATCTTGGCAGTTTTCGGACCGGAATGTAAGGGTGGATGGTAAAAGCTTGGGTGCCATGGCTTTGTTTCGCAACGGCGTGTCTTCGCGTTGAGACCGTCGATTGGGTTTGTTTGGTAATCTGCTCTGCCGCGGCAGGAGCGTGCACGCGCGACTGAATTGCGGGACCAGTGCGAGCGGTGCGGAACTGGCGAGATTGGGTTTGTCTCGCAATCGACGTAGTGATCCAACGCTGGAGCCGTCTAGGAGCGCCACGATGGGCATCACTAATGTGGTTCGCGGCAAATTCGATGAATAGCTTATCGGAATCAAATGGGTTTTCGTGAACGGCAATACGACGCGGGTTGAATGATCCTGGTTCCGGTCGTCCGCATTCAGGTCCTTGTGGTGGTTCGGCCAGGAGCAGTGACCGGCGGAGGCGTACGCTGGCGCGCAGTTCTCCCCCCTACTTTCAGTACAGCACGGCGGGTCAATGGGATTGGTCGTATGTGGTTGATAGCTCAGGGTCAAGAAGCCGAAAACAGGTTACTTCGGAATGAACTCGAAGCGGGGTTCAGAGAATTGGTCGTAAACGGGGACCGGCAAATGGGAACGCGGGCAGACTGCGGCCGAACCCTTGTGCTGTCGTACGGTCACCTCGATGTTCTTCTCGTCGGCAATAAGGGGGCGTGCTGGTCGACAAATCATCGGAAACGGTGGCAGCGGTTCAGAATCAGTTCGATGGCGCGGACGGGGTTGCGGCCAAACCCCTCCCATAAACCGGCCCTAGACGCGGGGTTGCCGTTTCATCTCCCGAAACGTTCTGCCTAAAATGATCGGTTGCTGAGCCGTGAGTAAGACCGCAATCGTTAGTTGGCCATCGGGCGCTCGATTCGCTCCGCTGTGTATACCGGCAAGACATCCTCTTGCCGCTTCAGTTCGAGACCGAGTTTGCCCAGCACCGTGAAGATCGTGGGGAGGTCGGCGAAGGGGTTCACCGCCGGGGTGGCATTGGGTGGCGGAGGGGGCAGCCGCATGGGGGCCCAGCCTTGCGTCTTTACCGTGAACAGCCCGCTGAGCGCCGTGCGGTTCACGACTGGCAAATCTGTCCAGTTCCCAATGTAATGGACAAGGTCATCCATATCTATGGCTCTTGCATTCAGGGGATGGCCCAAGCCGCCAACAAAGCTATGGCAACCTTCCGGGTCGGTATCGAAGGTGCAGTCCTTCTCGGCGATCGCCGACTTCTGGAGCTTCGGACCCCCGGTGGCACTGGTAAGAGCATAAACTGACATCGTTTTGTTCTCAACCCGCATCACGAGTCTGAAATGATCGGCGAGCAATCTGCGGATCATTTGCTGGATTCGGCTTCGCACTTCGCTGTCCTGAAGACCGGGAGGGATGGTGTTAGCGGGCGCTTTCGCTTCGATATCGTACTTCTCACGAAGGGTCCAGTCGGGAAGAGGCGAAAGGCGTGGCGAAGGGTTGACCGGCACGTCGTAAGCGTAACTCAGAAGCGCAATGACAGGGACCGCACTCGCAATCAAGTCACCGTTAGGCAGCACGTGCACGCCCGCGTTACGCGGGTTGGCTGGGCGAGCAGGCTTGATGGTGATCGTTGCGAATGCTTGCGACTGAGCGACGACAGGCAAAGCTGCAAGCAGGTATACGACCGCTTGGCAGAACACTGACATGAGCCACCTCCTTAGCAGGATTCGACGGCTGTAACGGAGAGTTTGTTCCCGATGGGCATCCTAAGTTAACCAGCCTTACCCGCGTGGGAGTCGCCATCTCTTGTCAATTGACTGCGGCGGATGAACGGCGATTGCCAAAACTCACTCGCACTGGACCGAGAACAGGTGAACTTGTCTTAGATCGTCTGCTAACCGGAAGTTGCAGCTGCTGCTAAGGGCGATACCGTAGTGTGGTCAGTGAATCGGCAATTCCAAGCCGCGATTAACGGCGTAGCTTTACCGGGGAGGGCAAGCTGGTTCGAAAGGCAACCGGCTACGAACGCAAAAGCCGAAGCCTCACTATCCGGTATCGAGTTCGCCTGCTGCGCGAGCCGAGCTTGCGGCACCATCGGAGCGTATCGGTGACCCACAGATTTGTCAGACGAGGCTTTTTAATAGACACCAAAGATATCGGTCAGTGGATTGAATATGCGATCTCGTTTGGGTCCGCCACCCGTTGCAGGGTTCCCCACGTTCTAGATTTTGGTCAGTGCGCAAGTTCCTGACAGAGGCCCGGTATACTGCGTTGGAATAAGGGACCCATCTGCATGCCGATGTCCTCAAGCTTCATCTGCTTCACCGCGTCCGGACCCTGGGAGCAGCTTTCCTGAGCCCGTGTCCGCAGTGTCGCGAGCCTCTGCCTCCACTTCAGCAGGTCCGCTTTTTTCGCAACTGGACCATGGCCTGGGATGACGATGTCGAAATCCAACTGGAGCACCTGGTCCAACGTTTTGTCCCATTCCACTAGGCTCCCGCCGCCCGAGTAGTCGATGAACGGCGCGCCGCCGTTCACGAAAAGGTCGCCGGTGTGCAGAACCCGATCGGCCGGGAAGAGAATGACAGCATCGCCATTGGTATGTCCACGCCCGAAGTACCGGGCGCGCACCTCTTTGCCGCCTACGAATACCTGACTCTCATCGCTGAACGTTATGCGGGGCAGGCCGGGCTGCTTCTGTGTCACCATGTTGGCGCGAGCGTTGCGATGGGCGATCACCTCGGCGGGGGTGGCCATGAGGATTTCGTTGCCGCCGGTGTGATCCCCGTGCTGGTGGGTGTTCACGATGTAGCGGATGGGCTTGTCCGATATGGACTTGACCTTCGCCACGATGTCCGGGGCATCCTGCGCGAACTTATCGTCCACCAGCAGGACGCCCTCACTGGTGGGCATGACAGCGACGTTGCCGCCGTTTCCGACGATGACGAACAGATTCTCGGTGACCTTCTCCATCGTTAAGGGTTGGCGCTGGGTCTGCGACCAAATCAGAAACAGTCCGGCGGTTCCAAGCAGTATCCCACTGAGGCGAAGCATCATAGTGTGGTTCATAAGGGTGTTGAAAGAGTATAGCTGTTTCCCCTCGCGGGCTGCGAATGCGGTTCTGCGTTGAAGCGATCGCCGCCAGGATAATATATAAGCCATGCGTAGACGAGACTTTCTCCCGGCTGTGGCAGGACTTGCTGCAGCCGCGAACGCCGCCGAAACGGTACAACGCAAGGGACGCGTGAAGCAGTGCGTGACGCGGGGCGTCTTCGGCCGCGGGATGGCGTTCGAGGACATGTGCAAGGAAGCGGCGCGGCTGGGCTGCAAGGGATTCGATCTGATCGGGCCGAAAGACTGGCCGACCCTGAAGAAGTACGGGCTGATCCCCACCATGTATCCGCCGCCGGTTGGCGGCACCATCAGCGACGCCCTGAACCGGAAGGAGAATCACGCGGCGATTTTGAAGACGATGCACGAGGCGCATCGATGAGTCGCGCCGCGAACGGCGTGCCGAACATGATCACGTTCTCGGGAAATCGCCGCGGCATGCCCGACCAGGAGGGCGCGGATAACTGCGTCATCGTTCTTGAATCAGATGAAGGCGCACGCGGAGGACAAAGGCGTCACACATCTGCATGGAGTTGCTGAACAGCAAGGTGAACCACAAGGACTATATGTGCGATCACACTGCCTGGGGCGTGGATGTGTGCAAGCGCGTGAACTCGCCGCGGGTGAAGCTGCTCTACGACATCTATCACCTGCAGATCATGGAAGGCGATATCGTCGGACCATTCGCGACAACATCCAGTGGCTCGGGCATTTCCATACCGGCGGCAATCCGGGGCGGCATGAGATCGACGACACGCAGGAACTGAATTATCGCTTCGTGGCGCAGGCCATCGCGGATCTGGGATACACGGGATACGTGGCGCATGAGTATTCGCCGGCGCCGGGGCGCGAAGCCGATCAAGTCGCTGGAGCAGGCCATGCAGATCTTCGACGTGTAGGCGGATCAAATCTCGAATACGGCTTCGACGGGGATCGTTGCTGCGCCGAGTATGCGGACCGGAAGTGACGATCCTGCCGCAAACTTTTCTGTGCCGGTGAGATTTGTGATCTGAACAGTGCGGTTGCTGGGATCTACTACCCAGAACTCTTGCGTGCCGCCGGAGAGGGCTACGATGCGCTGACGGTTGACCTTAGCAGGGATGTTCGATGGAGAGAGCACTTCGACGATCAAGGGCGGTGCGTATACCGGATAGCTATCCAGCGGCATGGCATCCCATTCTGCCTGGGGAATGTAGACAACGTCCGCGATCCAATACTGCAAATTGGGCAGCGGCCGGTAGGGGAATTCAATTCTCACGATCCCGCGATCCGCGGCTATCGCCTGGAGGAGGCGTTCGGTCCGTGTCTGGATTTTCAGGTGCAGAGGCCGGGGGGGCGGCACTACAACCACCTCGCCGTCGTGCAGTTCATACCGTTCCGCGGGTCCAGGAGCCTCAGGCAGCCGGACAAAGTCATCCCAGGAAACCAGCGCGTGTGCGAGCGTACTCATCGGAACTACCTGTCAGACTGAGTTCACTTCGAGGACGGTTGCCGGCGCCGACGACGGATTCCACCCCGCCAGGGCGAGATAGCGAAAGCCCGCGCGCGCGAGTCGCGCCGAGTCGAGGACGTGGCGGCCATCCAAGACCAGCGCCGTCCGCATGAGGGGCGCCAGCCGGGCCCAATCCATTTCCAGGTACTGCGGCCACTCCGTCACCAGAACCAGGGCGTCGGCGCCCTCGGCGACGGCCTCGGCTGTTGGACAGCAGAACGGCGCCAACGCAGGCTGCTCCACACGGAAACGGTCCATGGCGATGGGATCGTGCAGCCGAACTCTGGCGCCGCGCTCCAGGAGGCGTTTCGCGATCTCAATGCCCGGAGCGTCGCGTAAATCATCGGTATTCGGCTTGAACGCGAGCCCCAGCAGTCCGATGGTCCGGCCCTTGAGAATACGGAGTTCGCCCAGCAGTTTCTCGAGCACCAGTTCTCGCTGGCGATGATTGATGTCGCGGGCAGCCTTCACGATCGGCATGTTCAGACTGTACTCGGCGGCCGTGGCGACCAGGGCGGAAGTATCTTTGCCAAAACAGGATCCGCCCCAACCCAGGCCCGCTTGCAGGAACCGGGAGCCGATGCGCGCATCGAGCCCGATCCCGCGAGCCACTTGGGTGATATCCGCGCCCACTTTCGCGGCGAGTTGTCCGATTTCATTGATGTAGCTGATCTTCAGAGCCAGGAATGCGTTCGCCGCGTATTTGATCAGTTCCGCGGAAGCGAGATCTGTGGAGACGAGCGGCACGCCGCCCATCGGCTCGGGCCGCGGCAGGAACGGCGGGGAGGTAAACGACTGGTCCAGAATCGGGCGGTACAACGTGTACAGGGTCTCCAGACTACGTGCATTGTCCGACCCTACGACGATGCGATCGGGGTACAGCGAATCGTGGATGGCGGAGCCTTCGCGCAGAAACTCAGGGTTGGAGGCGACCGAGAACTGGCCGCACGCTCGGGCCGAATGATGGCGATCGAAAGACTCGCGGAGAATGGAGTCCACCCAGTTGCCGCTTCCAATCGGGACCGTGGATTTGTTGACAACGACGGTGAATTCGCCGTCGCAGTACTGGCCGATGCCTTCGGCGGCCGAACAGAGATATTGAAGATCCGGAGTACCGTCGGCGGAAGGAGGAGTGCCCACAGCAATAAAGATGACGTTCGCCCCGGGAACGCCCTCGCCGTACTCGGTGGTGAAGTGCAGATTGTGGCCCGCTTCGGCGAGCAGGTCTACGAGATAGGGCTCGTGAATGGGCGCTTCTCCGGCGCGCAACCGTTTTACCTTGCCGGCATCGGTGTCAATACACGTGACTTTGTGGCCGAGAAAAGCGAGACAAGCTCCGGTTGTGAGGCCCACATAGCCCGTGCCGATAATACAAACCTTCATTGCCTCTGATTTTACGCCATGGACGCGGAGTGATGTCCGAATTTAGCGCCGTTCGCAACTGCGCCTGCTGATCGGGCGTGAAGCGGCAATTGGCGGGCGGTGGAGTGATACCCAACCTTTCAAGATTGAGACGCGCATTAAACAGACAAGGATCCGCGCGAAGGGATCGCTCGAAATCCTGCCTCGCCGCATCCGCCTGACCGAGCGCCTGAAGCGCCGCCCCGCGGTTATTGAGCGCGTTTGCGTCTCCGGGCGACAGCGCAAGGGCACGGCCGAATGCGGCCAGCGCCTCGGCCGGACGGCCGAGATCGAGAAATACCTTGCCCTGCTCAGCCCAGACCACCGGATTCCGGGGCGCGATTCGCTGCGCCTCATCCAGCACGGTTAGAGCTGCCTCCGGCTGCAGCGCTCGGGACAACTGAATGCGCGGGCGTACCTTATCCGGCGCACGTGCCACAGCCTCCGACCAGAGCGAACGTTCAGACAACCAGATTGTGGAATAGCGAATGCTGACGGTTACTAGCGCCACGAATATGAAGGCAAGCGCGGGACGGGGCCAGCGGTACACCAGCAACGCAGCACAGGCGCTGAAAGCGACCATTGGCAGGTACATCCTCCGATCCGCCGCTAAATCAGCCGCAGGGAATATTGTGGAACTGGGTGTGAGCAGGATCAGCCCGGCGATGAACCAGAATCCAGCGCGCAGGTCCGTCCCCCAACGAGCCGCGGTAAGGACCGCGCCAGCTACGATGAGCCAAGCGATGGCCCTCCACACCGGCGAAGGCGCTAACTCCGTATCGACGGTATAACCCCAGGGTACGATCAACATCGCTAAATACCGGACGATCGCGGCACCTTGCACGGAGAAGTATTCGAGCGGAGAAACCCCGGACTGAAGCGCAGCGCCCGAGCCGCGCAGGGTGCTCGCGACGTAGATCACGCGGAGTCCGGCCGCGAGGGACAGCAGCAGCATGGTGGCGATAGGCGCAAGCTGGCGTCGTTCCCGGGATCGAGACATCCACAGGGCGATAACAAGCAAGGGAAACGCAGCACATTCCTCTTTTGCGAGCAGCGCTGCCGCGAAGAACAGGACCGCGATCCAGGATTTTCCTCGCAACCAATACCACAGCGCCACCAGGCACAGCAGAGTGGCGATCACGGTCCCGCGCGCAAAGACGTAAGCGACGGACTCGGTCTGGATGGGATGCACAGCGAACAGCAAGGCCGCGATGAGCGCAGCTGGAGCGGGCAGCAGTTGGCGGAACACGGCCAACGCCATGAGAGACGAAGCCAGATGCAGCGCGAGATCGACCAGGTGGAAGCCGAGAGCGCCGGCGCCTCCGGCCTGGTAATTCAGCCAGTAGCTGAAATACGTCAGCGGACGCGTCTGCATGGGACGCCAGACTTCGTAACCGCCGCTCGGGGCAGTAATGACGGGGTCAGAAAAAAGCGCGTAGTCGTCGAAATGGAACGATCCGGCCGAAGTCAGTCCAAAGGCAGCCAGCGCGGCTATAACTACCAGAAGCTTCTCGCGCAAATGCTATTATGAGGGTTCTTTTTCGCCGAATGCCACGCAAGCAACCCGCGTCCGCCGAGCGGCCCAACCTCCCCGCGCTCCGCGTCACGCCGCCCGAGAAGCATCCCCAAACCGAAGACCGCTCTCGAGAGAAAGACCCGGCTCGACCGCATCCTGAAGGCACTGGACGAATTGTACCCGGAGGCGAATTGCGCGTTGATTCACCGCAGTCCGTGGGAGCTGCTGGTAGCGACGATTCTGTCGGCGCAGTGCACCGACAAGCGCGTGAACGAGGTTACGCCAGGCTTGTTCGCGAAGTATCCCACGATCGAGGATCTGGCCCATGCGAATCCGGATGAGTTGGCGAACGACGTCCGTTCCACCGGTTTCTTCAACAACAAATCCAAGTCGCTGATCGGCGCCGCGCGCAAGATTCTGACTGATTTCGAGGGTCGCGTGCCACAGACGATGGCGGAGTTGCTGACCGTGCCCGGAGCCGCCCGCAAGACGGCTAACGTAGTTTTGGGGACGGCTTACGGGATCGCGACCGGGGTGGTGGTGGATACTCACGTGCAGCGCGTGACACGCCGCCTGGATCTCACCAAGAACGAAGATCCGGTGAAGATCGAGCAGGACCTGATGAAGATTCTCCCGAAAGAAAGGTGGATTCTGTTTTCACACCAGATCATTCACTTTGGGAGGAATATCTGCATCGCCCGCAAGCCGCGCTGTGCGGACTGCCCCTTGGACCCGGTGTGCTACGCCAAAGACAAGGCGCTCAGCTAAGCCCGCGCTGCATCATCGAGCGAGAGTATGCGCTCAACCTGATGGTCGATGTACAGCCGCTGGAATTCCGAGCGGAACACGCGCTCGACCGATTGGACGGTGGCCATGCGGATGCGAATCACTTCGTTGAGGGCCATGGCGCGATCGACATCCTGCAACGCCGACTCCTCGCCCAGCGAAACGTGATATTCGGCCGCACTCAGGCACATTTTGGCAAGCTCGTGATACCACCGCGCTAATTCGAACGCGTGATCCTGAGCGGAGACACTGGTAGCGAGTTGTTCCATACTGTCCTTTAAAGCGGTCTGGACGCTCTAGCATCACCGCCTTGATGTTCTTATCGGCCGGGAATTCTGATTCTACATTTCGGCGTGAGGAGCCCATATCCTCCGAAGCTCGGCCTGGGGGCATCGGCTCCGTGCTCCGCGCGGCTGCTCTGGCGTCATACAGGATAACTAGCTGCACATTGCGCACAGACCCGGGTTGAGCACCGGCATCCATTAATCACTGGGCGGCCGTACATCTACTCGATCCAGGGCTACTGCTATTCCGGGCAGAGCGGCGGTATGGGTTTTTTCCGCCAGGCAGGTTCTCGGTCCGTGCTGTCTCCTATGTCTAATAATCTGCGCAGTTTGGGACGAATTCTGCAGCCAATATCGGCGCATCAATTAAAATCGCCGGCCTTTTCATGGTACTTCCGGTTGGAAGAATTCCGCCGTCCTGGTACCTAACTCCCGTTGCCCGTGTACGATCGCGAGCGTAGATTCATTTCAGGACATTCGGCTTTGGAGCAAGACTCAGGGATCCAGGATGTCTCGTGGTGGCCCTAACAAGGCAGCCATACCGGAGGGAGACAACATGAAAAATACATTTCGCTTATCTTTATCAGTGGCGCTGTTCGGGCTAGTTACGACGGCCGGCGCTGCAACTTTGAATTGTGCCCCGTCTTCCGTAACGCTCACGGCGGCAACGGCGAGTTATGCTGGCGGCAGTCTGTTTTATCCCGGCACGATGCCCAACGCAAGCTCGGTGGTATGCGGTGACGTTACGTTCAGCAATTTCCAGGTTTTCGATGCTGCGCCGCCGACTTCAACCGGCCAGCCGATGGTTCTGCTCTCGGGCACTTACGATGGCGCACGACCACGCTGAGTTTCAACCCCAATCTGAATGATGCGTCGGTCAACCAGGATCTTCACCTGCTATTCAATGTGTCAGCGACGACCTCGATGATATTCGGCGTCGGTCTGGGTAACGGCGGAAGCACGAACTCGGGCATCAACGAGCGTCTATGCAGTGGGTCTGTGGATCCATTCAGCGGGATCTGCTCCGGCGGCACGACGCTCGCTACATTGACTGCGGCTGGCGGATCGATGGCGAGCGCTACCCTTACAACGCCATCTCAGATGTTTAATGTGTACAAAGACCTTGGTCATCCGGCCGGGGGAGAATTGACCGGTTTTACGCAGAGCTTCACCGCTGCTCCTGTCTCAGCAACGAATGGCGATGTTCCCGAGCCAGCCACACTCGCAATGCTGGGTGGTGGACTCGTCGTCCTAGCTTTGGTCCGCCGTAAAAAGCTGGCCTAATCCTTTACTCCTGAGCAAGCCACTTTCGAAAGGGTTCGATGGTGGACTCGTTTTATCAATTGGGTCCGCTCTAATCAGGGGCCTAAGTCTTCAACTCCGCTAAGAGGGCCGGATCGTATCTGCGATCCGGCCCTTTTCGCCAACCGGAAGGTGCCATGACGATTCCTGGGTTCCACATGTCCCAATGGTTTATAGTGGAAGAAGGTCGATACTGTGAAACGTAAGTCAGCACAACCCTCCGAGCCACTCATTTCGCCGGATCTCCTGGAGCAGGCAAAGAAGTCCGTGCACGTTGATACGGTTGTGCGCCAGGAAAAGTGCACCGTCTGCGGCAGCGAGTGCGCCGCGTCCGCCAATCCTGAAGAGCAACTGTGCTGGGTGTGCCGGCGCCTCAAGATCAGCGCCTGGCGCGACTCCGACCAGCAGATGCCGGCTCAGGAATAGAGCTTTTTCCCCAGTCCGGCTTCGCGAGCTTTCTCATAAACGAAACTTCCCGCAGCGACATCTTCTACACCCAGACCGTTGGACTTGAAAATTGTGATGTCATCCGCGGCTCTGTGCGCGCCTGGGGCATCCTTCAACTCCAACAGACGCGGTGTGTTCCAATCTTCTTCAGACCAGGCCAATAGCAGGTCGCCGGCCTCGATTTAGACTGCTCGATCGAATCTACGACGATCAATCCCGCTCGCGCGATGAGATCCGTTGGAAGTTCGCGCCGCTGCGGTTGGTTGGATCCCATGGCGTTGATGTGCGTGCCCGGACGAATGCAACTGGCATCGATGACGGGGTCCTTCGAGAAGGTGGCGGTGACGACGATGTCGGCGTGGCGTACAGCTTCGGCGGCGGAGTCCATCGGCGTGACGGGCAATCCTAAGGTTCTCGAACATTCATCGGCGAAGCCTTCGCGTCTGGCCTGATTTCGGCTGTACACGAAAATCTTGCGGATCGCCCGAACCTGCAGGACGGCTTCGATTTGGGTTCGGGCCTGGAATCCGGACCCGATGACGCCTAAGGTAGCGGACTCGGGGCGCGCCAGCAAATGAGTGGCGTATCCGGAAGCCGCGCCGGTACGAATCTGCCCCAGGTGATTGGCTTCCATCAGCGCCACCGGTTGGGCAGTAGCGGCATCGAACAGCATGAAGAAGAAGTGCGCGCCCCGCCCCGGTTTAACCGAGTAGAATTTCGTTCCGAAGTACGGTCCCACGGCTCCGGCCATAGTATGTAATACCGCGCCAGATGGAACGAACATGCGGCGGCGAGGCTGGTTGAGAGCCTCCCCTTGGGCCAGCGCTTCAAACGTCTCGCCCATCAGACGGACACACTCGTCCATCGGAAGCAGGTGACGCACGTCTTCCTCAGTTAAATACAACATTGAATGGTTCAGGACCGGTTAACGGGTCGTAGGATCGGCAGACTCCGTGTCGAGTCCGAGATCGCGCATCGCCTGGGCAGCCTGCCCCGCATCGAACTTGCCGTCGCGAGCGAGGCGGGACAGGGTCGCACCCACGACCGCCTCCGCGGAAACCTCGAAGAAGCGCCGCAGGTACTGCCGATTGTCGCTGCGGCCGAAGCCGTCGGTACCGAGCGTGACCAAGCGGCCCGGAAGCCATGGCGATAACTGATCGGGAACGAGTTTCATGTAATCGCTCGCGGCGATGATCGGACCGTCGACACCTTCGAGCGCCGTCTCGATATACGTTTTCCTGGCGGGCTCAGCCGGATGCAGACGGTTCCACCGCTCCGTGCATAACGCCTCGCGCCGTAGTTCGTTGTAGCTGGTGATACTCCACACGTCGGCGGCGACATGATAGCGCTCCGCCAGGATGTCCTGGGCGCGAATCACCTCGTTCAGGATGGTACCGCTGCCAAACAGCTGAACCTGGGCATTTCCGTTCGGGGCAGGCCGGAACCGGTACATGCCCCGCAGGATTCCCTCGCGAACATCGGCGGACGGCATCGCCGGCTGCGCATAGTTTTCGTTGTAGATGGTCAGGTAGTAGAAGCGGTTCTCATTGTCCTGATACATCCGTCGAATACCGTCCTGGATGATGACGGCGATCTCATAGGCGTAGGCCGGATCGTAAACCGTGCAGTTGGGAACCGTGCTGGCGAGGATGGGGCTGTGCCCGTCCTGATGTTGCAAACCTTCGCCGAGCAGCGTTGTGCGGCCGGCGGTGCCACCCATGAGGAAGCCCTTGCCGCGCGAGTCGCCGAACGCCCATATCAGGTCGCCGACGCGTTGGAACCCGAACATCGAATAGTAGGTGAAGAACGGGATCATCGGGACGCCGTAGTTGGCGTACGCGGTTCCGGCCGCGATGCAGGAGGCCATCGATCCGGCTTCGGTGATTCCTTCCTCCAGGATCTGGCCGCTCTGTGATTCCTTGTAGTACAGCAGGACGTTGCTGTCCACGGGCTTGTAAAGCTGACCCTGGCTGGCGTAGATGCCAATCTCGCGGAACATCGATTCCATCCCGAAGGTGCGCGCCTCGTCAGGAATGATCGGCACCACCAGCTTTCCCACGTCCGGATGCTTGATCAGCGACTTCAAGATGCCGACGAACGCTGAGGTGGTAGACGCTTCACGTCCGCGGGAGCCCCCGAGCGCATCTTTGAACAACTCGAGCGGCGGCGCCTCGATCTGGACCGGCTTTGCGTCGCGCGCGGGCAGGGAACCGCCATTAGCCTCGAGGCGTTCCCGAATGTACTTCATTTCCGGACTGTCTTGCGGCGGCCGATAGAAGGAGATAGTGTGTACCGCCTCTTCCGGGATCGGGATATCGAAACGGCGACGGATGTACACCAGTTCGTCCTCGTTCAGCTTTTTCTGCTGGTGCGTTACATTGCGGCCTTCGCCGGCTTCACCCAGACCATAGCCCTTGATGGTCTTGGCCAGGATCACCGTGGGTCCGCCGGTGTGTTCTATCGCGCTCTTGTAGGCATTATAGACCTTCACCGGATCGTGCCCGCCGCGCCGCAGTTTGCCCAACTCCTCGTCGCTGAGATGCTCGACAAGTTTCAGAAGCTCGGGGTATTTGCCGAAGAACTCCTGTCGAACAAAAGCGCCGCCGCGTGCTTTGAACACCTGATACTCGCCATCAACGCACTCGTGCATGCGCTTGAGCAGGAGGCCCGAACGATCGCGGGCAAACAGATCGTCCCAATCTTCCCCCCAGATAACTTTGATGACATTCCAGCCGGCCCCGCGAAACGCCGCTTCGAGTTCCTGGATGATGCTGCCATTGCCTCGGACCGGACCGTCCAGCCGCTGGAGGTTGCAGTTTACGGTGAAGATCAGATTGTCGAGTTTCTCACGTGAGGCAAGCGTCAGGGCGCCCAGCGACTCGGGCTCGTCCGTCTCGCCGTCGCCCAGAAACGCAAACACTTTGCGGCCGGTACGGGGGATGATCCCTCGATTCTCCATGTACTTCATGAAACGAGCCTGATAGATGGAGCAGATCGGCCCGAGTCCCATCGAGACCGTCGGGAACTGCCAGAAGTTCGGCATCAGCCAGGGGTGGGGATAGGAGGACAGACCGGGATGTTCACGCAATTCGTGGCGGAAATTCTCCAGGTGCTTCTCATCCAGGCGGCCTTCCATGTATGCGCGGGCGTACATGCCTGGCGAGGCATGGCCCTGGAAGTAAACAAAATCGCCGGGCTGGTCGCCGTAGCGGGCTTTGAAGATGTGATTAATCCCGACCTCGGTGAGCGTCGCGAGGGATGCGTATGTTGAGATGTGGCCGCCAATATTCGGGTCGTACTTATTGGCGCGAACCACCATTGCCATGGCGTTCCAGCGCACCAGGCTCTTGATGCGACGTTCCAGTGCACGATCGCCGGGATACGGACTCTGTTTCTCTACCGGGATGGTATTCATGTACGGCGTGTTCAGCCGCAGCGGCGACATCCCGCCGAATTGAGAGCCGCGATCGAGCAGCCTTTGCAGGAGGTACGCGGCGCGGTCCGTCCCTTCCTCATCGACGATCTCATCGAAGGCTTGTAGCCACTCATCCGTTTCGATCGGATTCACGTCTTCCGGCGCTTCTACTTTGGTTGTGAGCATTGTCCCTTGGTTACCTTCAGGGTAGCGTGGGTGAGACAGGCGTGCAATTTCGCGGACGTGGGGCTTCTGCGGCCTCAAACACGCTGCTGGCCCCATAAGCCTGCCCTAACAAAGAAAAGATCTTACCGCCAAGTATTGTCGGACCGCGCAACCGCCCGTGTTTTTAGTCCTGCGTGAACTGCTTCGTGGCCTCACCGCTTATGGTGTCCCCTGAGCCCGAAGTATTATTGAGTATGAGATAGCGCTTACCGTCATTGACGATGATGGATACGTGCGTGCTGTTGATGGGTGCGCCCCAGTGGTCCGTCACGGTACAGTCTGGGCTTACCGAATAGGTTCCTGTGAATATGGGAGTTTCCATATTGTTGCCGTTCACTCTCACAAATAGTCTTCCTGTTAGGCCTCCCTTTCCATCGAAAGTGAAGAGACCCACTGCCGCGAAGTCTCCGACACCGATAATGCTTCCGGTCGCATGTAGGCCGTAGCTTCCCTTCAGGGTGGCGTTTGAACAGTTATCTTTACCCTCCGCCATGTTCCCGCTGAATAGGGCAGTAAGGATCGCGAAGCCGACGGTCGATCCAAATCTGAATCTCATATCTGACCTCCGCTTGTTCGACTCCGTAAGGTGTCAAACTCTATTTAGGACTCCGAATCCGATTCAGTGTACACCTGGGCGCCATAATCTGATCCCGCGAGTTGCATTGTTGCGGTCTTCAGCCCCGCCGCGCGCCAACGGGCACCTGAGCCGAACCGGCCAGTTTTCCTGAAGGGCAGCATCATTCCGGAGGAGCATAGCCCTGGGGCTTGTGGCAGCCCGCCGACGAGCTGCCTGGCCTCGGCTACGTAAATCCGGTGATCGGGCGGCGTCACAGCAAGCCGTTCATTTAACTGCAGGGCGCCGTGCCGGGCGAGCGAAGCGCCCTCGTTGTCAGCTCGCCTTCGCGGCGCTTAGCGTCCTAGAGAACACGCCCTACTCGGTGCTCAGAACGCGACGGCCGTCGATGCGCCATTTTCCCGACAACACGATCCGGATACCTTCGGTGTAGATCCGGTGCTCTTGCTCGAGGATCCGGGCGGCCAGAGTCTCGGACGTATCGGCATCGAGCACGGGCACGACGGCCTGAATGACGATGGGGCCCGCATCCAGATGTTCATCCACGAAATGTACCGTGCAACCGCTGAACTTCACACCGTGCTCCAGCGCTTGATGCTGAGCATCGAGTCCCGGGAAGGCCGGCAGCAGCGATGGGTGAATATTCAGGATGCGAAGAGGGAACTCGCGAATGAAATAACCGCTGAGCAGCCGCATAAAACCCGCCAGACAGACCAATTCGACGCCGTGCTGCTTCAGAACGTCGACTACCAATCCGTCGTACTCCTGCCGCTCGACTCCTTTGGAGGGAATACAAACGGCGCTGGAGTCCGAGTTCGCGCGCACGCTCGATGCCGCGCGCTTCCGGCCGATTTGCTACGACGACGGCGATTTCGGCATTCAGGCGGCCCGCGGCGATGCTCGCTGCAATGGCCTCGAAGTTCGACCCTCGTCCGGACAGCAGAATTCCGAGCCGTCTCATTCGTAGATGACGCGCGGTCCTTTGCGCGGAGAGTCGATCACCTCGCCGATTTCGTAGTGCGGCTCATCCAGCCGGTCGAGCGACTTGCGAGCTTTCGCTAGGTCGCGCTTGCCCACAATGAGGATCATGCCGACGCCGAGATTGAAAGTACGCCGATAATCGTCTTCGGGAATGCCCCCAATCTGCCGCAGCAGCTCGAAGATGGGCAGCACCGGCCAGGATGCCGGATCAACACGCACGCCGAGCCCTTTGGGAAGTACGCGCTGGGCGTATTATCGGTAATCCCGCCACCCGTGATGTGCGCCGCGGCCTTTAGCAATCCGGCGCCATGCAGCTTTTGAATCGGCTTCAGGTAACTGCGGTGTAGCTTCAGTAACTCGTCCGCGATGGTTCCTTCCAGGCCGGCAAGTTTGGCGGAGGGCGCATGACCCGCAACCTCGAACAGCAGCTTGCGAGCGAGGGAATAGCCGTTGGTATGAAGCCCCGTCGAGGGGAGTCCGATCAGCCGGTCTCCCTTGCGGATGTCCTCGCCGGTGATCATGCGTTTGCGCTCGACGGCGCCGACAATGAATCCGGCGAGATCGTATTCGCCATCGGCGTACAAGCCCGGGCATCTCGGCGGTCTCGCCGCCGATCAGCGCGCAGCCGTTCCGCTTGCAGCCCCGAGCGATGCCTTCCACCACCTGCGAGGCGACTGTCGCATCCAGTTTTCCAACCGCGAAGTAGTCGAGGAAGAACAGCGGCACGGCGCCCTGCACGGCAATATCATTCACGCAGTGGTTGACCAGATCTTCCCCGATGGTGTCGTGCCGGCCGGTCAAGAACGCAAGCTTCAACTTCGTCCCGACGCCGTCCGCGGAGCTGACCAGAACCGGGTTCTTCCATCCTTTGAGAAGGTATCCGCCTCCGAAGCTGCCGATGTCCGTGAGCACGGAGCGATCGAACGTTTGCTTTGCCAGTTCGCGAATGTTCGCGACAGCCCGGGTTGCCTCGTCGATGTCGACCCCGGCGTCCTTGTAACTGATTCGCTTTTTTGACGCCATTTAGCAAAAGAAAGTTCTGAACCTCTATAATAGGCGATTCATCCATGAACAAGCTGATTGGATTCGCACTCGCTTGGGCGCTTGTCGCAAGCGCGGCCGCGCCGTCCGCCGTCGTTATCAAGAATGCTCGCATTGTGACGGTGAGCGGTCCCGCAATCGATAAAGGCACCGTCGTCATCCGGAACGGCCTCATTGAAGCCGTGGGCGCAAACGTCAGCATCCCGGCTGATGCCTGGGCCATCGATGGTGAGGGCCTGACAGTGTATCCGGGACTGATAGACGCGCTGAGCACGGTCGGGCTTCCGGATATGGCTCCGCCCGCGGCTGCGACAGGCGGACGCGCGTCGGGCGCCCGGACGCCCGCCGTGGTCGCAGCTCCCGGCGTCGTGCTGCCGCCTCCTGCGCGCGGACCCGAAGATCGCCCCGCGACCACCAGTTGGGCGAAGGCCGAGGACTTGATCCAGACCAGTGACCGGCGCATCGAGACTTTTCGCAATGGCGGGTTCACCACCACGGCGACGTTTCCCAATCGAGGTATCTTCGCGGGTCAGGGCGCCATTGTCGATCTGGCGGGCGAGAAGCCGGGGCAGATGGTAGTCAGCGGACCCGTCGGGCAATACGTCACGCTCGCCACCTCAGGCTCTTTCGGCAATTTCCCCGGCTCACTCATGGGCACGATCTCCTATATCCGGCAGATCTATCTGGATGCGGATCAGTACAAAGCGGCCAAGGCCATGTACGCCAAGAACCCGCGAGGCGTCAGCCGTCCCGAGTACGATCGAGCGTTGGAGGGCGTGCTGGAATCGCCGCGCATCCTGCTGCCCGCGAATCGGCGGGTGGAGATGCAGCGCATGATTCACTTCGCGAAGGAGTTGAAACAGCCCTTCCTCTTATACGGCGGGCATGAAGGCTATCGAGGTGCGGACGTCCTGAAGCAGGCCGGCGTACCGGTCCTGGTCAGCTTGAAATGGCCCGAGAAGGCGCGCGATGGCGACCCTGACGAAATGGAAACTTACCGGACTTTGGAGGTTCGCGATAAGGCCCCGAGCAGTCCCGCGGTGCTAGCGAAAGCCGGCGTTCGATTCGCATTCTTACACGGACGGCCTGGCAACGCCTCGCGACGTGATGAAGGCCGTGAAGAAGGCCATTGATGCGGGACTGAAGCCGGAAGATGCGCTGCGTGCCATGACGCTCACCCCTGCGGAAATTTACGGTGTGGCGGATCGGCTGGGCAGTGTCGAGAAGGGGAAGATCGCGAATCTGGTCATCACCAAAGGGCGACCTGTTCCAGGACAAGACCGAAGTGAAGTATGTGTTCGTAGATGGGACCAAGTTCGAGCCGCCGGCAGAAGCCGCGCCGGCCGCGCCGCGTGCCCGGGAGGGGCAATGAGACTGCTTTCCATAGATGCTCTTGCGAGAGGCGCGAGCCAATGGATCCGCGCGACCGTGCGGATCGGGAGTCTTGCACTTGCATCCATAGCCTGGTTTTCGATGACGGCCACTGCCGCCCCGGTTACTGTGATCCAGAATGCGACCATTCTGACCATCACCAAGGGCACGGTTAAGGAATGGCTCGATCCTGATTCGCGACGGAAAGATCGCCGCGATCGGCGATCAGATGGCTGTGCCGGAAGGTGCGCAGGTGATCGACGCCGGAGGTCAGTTCGTCATGCCGGGCATCATCGATTGCCATTCGCACATCGCCGCCGAAGCCATCAACGAGGGCAGTGTATCGGTCTCGTCGATGGTGAGCATTGAGGACGTGATCAATCCCGAGGACATCGCGATCTATCGAGCGCTGGCCGGCGGAGTGACGACAGCCAACATACTGCACGGCAGCGCGAACTCGATCGGCGGCAAATGCTCCGTGATTAAGACGCGATGGGGTAAGGATGCGAGCGGCCTGATCTTCGAAGGTTCGACGCCGGGCATTAAGTTCGCACTGGGCGAGAATCCGAAGCGTTCGGGTGCGACGCCGGTCGCCTCCGGCGGCCGCGCACGCTACCCCGCAACTCGCATGGGCGTGGAGGATGTGATTCGTGAAGCGTTCAACGATGCGAAGGTGTATCAGGCAAACTGGCGCGAATACAACGAGAAAGTAAAGCGTCACGAGAACGCGATTCCGCCCCGGCGAGATCTTAAACTCGAGCCGCTGGTGGAAGTGCTGGAAGGCAAGCGATTCGTGCACGCGCACTGCTACCGGGCAGACGAAATCCTGATGCTGCTGCGCGTCGCCGACGATTACGGATTTAAGATCCGCACTCTGCAGCACGTCCTGGAAGGTTACAAAGTCGCCAAGGAGATCGCCGCTCACGGAGCGGGCGCTTCCACGTTCAGCGACTGGTGGTCGTACAAGATTGAGGCCTACGATGCGATTCCGTTCAATGCCGCGATCATGGTGCGCAAGGGCGTATTGGTTTCTCTCAACAGCGACGATGCGGAACTGATGCGCCACCTGAATACGGAAGCGGCCAAGACCATGAAGTACGGCGGACTGTCCGAAACCGAGGCGCTGTCCCTGGTTACGATAAATCCGGCAAAGCAACTGGCTGTGGACAGCCGGGTGGGTTCCATCGAGGTAGGCAAGGATGCCGATCTGGCCATCTACGACAAGCATCCCTTGTCCAATTACGCCAAGGTGCAGAAGGTGCTGATCGACGGGTCGGTCTATTTTGACCGCGACAAGGAGCAGAGCGAGCAGGGCAAGAAGGACGTCAGAGAAGAAGATGCTGATCGAGAAAGAGAAGCAGCAACAGCAGCGCTCCAATACACCATCGCGGAGACCGACATGAGACAGCTCCTGGCCTCGCTTGTACTCGCGTGGCCGCTGATGGCGGACTCCAACAATTCGTTTTTGCTGCGAAACATCGCGATCCATCCGGTGTCCGGACCCGACATCGCCAACGGCAGTATCCTCGTCGAGAACGGCAAGATCGCTGATATAGGATCCCGCCTCGGGGTCCCGAAAGGCGTGCGGGTGATCGACGGCAAGGGCCTGCACGCGTATCCTGGGATGATCGATTCCGCCACGCAAGTCGGACTTTCGGAAATCGGGTCGATCCGGGAAACCAACGACACCAATGAACTCGGCGACTTCAATCCGCAGTTGAAAGCGCTGGTGGCCGTCAATCCGGAAAGCGAGCACCTGCCCGTGACTCGCGCCAACGGGATCACCTCTGTAATCACCATGCCGGCCAGCGGCGGCGGAGGGGGTGGGCGCGGAGGCGGTGGCAACAGCATTCTCATCGCCGGACAGGCTGCGCTGATTCACCTGGATGGCTGGACGTGGGAAGACCTGGAAGTGCGTCGCGACGCGGCGATGCAGTTGATCTTTCCCACCCTGGAGACCAGAACCGTCCGGTTCGAGACCATGTCGGTGAACCGGACGCCATTCGCTGAAGTAAAGACCGCCTATGATAAGCGCCTGAAGGAGCTAAACGATTTCTTTGAGACCGCCCGCCGCTATCAGTATGCCAAGAACGCTCACTCGCCCGAGTTCAGGTCCGACTTGAAACTGGAGTCGATGATTCCGGTGCTCGAGGGCAAGATGCCGGTGATGATAGCCGCTACTCGCGAGCGGGCTATTCGCGATGCTATTCAATTCGCGGATAAACAGAAGATCAGGATTGTGCTGGCTGGTCCGCGTGAGTTCGGCAAGACCATGCCGGAAATAAAGGCAAAGGGCATCCCGGTGATCGCGCCTCCCACCCTCGCGCTTCCGATGGAAGAGGATGATCCGTACGACGCGGCGTTCACCTTGCCAGCCGAGTTGTACAAGGCCGGCATCAAATTCGCATTTGGGTCGTTCACGGTTCAGTTCTCGCGCAATCTTCCGTACCAGGCGGCCACTGCCGTTGCGTTTGGACTCCCGTATCAGGAAGCGCTGAAGGCGGTCACCTTGAATGCGGCGGAGATCTGGGGCGTCAGCGATCAGTTGGGCTCGATCGAGAAAGGAAAGTGGGCGGACCTTACTCTCACCGATGGCGACCCGCTGGAAGCCCAGACCCACATCAGACAGATGTTCATCAAAGGACGCTCTGTAGATCTGGCCAGTAAGCATACCCGGCTCTACGAAAAGTACATGGCACGGCCGTAACTCAATCGACCACGCCTCTCCAGGTATTGCCGTAATCGTCGCGAAATACGCGCACGGACGCGGTGCCGACGCCCGTCATATGGCGTCCGGCAGCATTCTTCAGACGGTAGCGAACCATGTCGTCATGGTCCTGCTCCACTACGCCGGCCCAAACATTGTCGTGTTCGTCCTTCAGGCGGATATGTCCGTCGGTGGCGAACCCGGAGATCACCGCTTTCGTGTGCTCTTCCTGCAAATGGATAAAGTCGGGACCCGTCGAACTGTGCTTCGACTTACGTTTGTGAATCATTCGGTTGCACCGATGATCACTCAATCCCGGACCTAAGGATATCCGCCGAATCACCTAGGATGGCTGGATAAGAGGCTTTACAACGGCTACGTTGAAGGGCTTCATCTCGGCTTGTAGCCGCTGGAACATCTGCTCGTCTTCGAAGGCGCCGACAATGGCCCCGCCCGACCCGGCAAAGTTAGATGACGCTCCGGCGCGGCGGGCCGCCTGAATCATGTCCATGTTGCCTTCGTCTATGTTGTAGATTTTCGCGCGCAAATCGAAATTCTCGTTGATGAGTTCGTTCAACCGGCGGTGATCCCGCTTCAGAATGGCCGCCCTGCCTTCGGCCGCGATGTGCGCCCATCGCTGCATGGCATTTACGATTTGAGCGTCGCCGCGATTCCAGCGCTCCCTGACATTGGTGTGAAAGACCTCGGTGCCCTCGCTCAGCGATGTCCGGAAAGCCAGATAGAGATTCGGCAGCAGCGACGGATCGAGCCGTTCGTAGTCGCCGTAACCGCGAGTTTCCATGAGATCCCGAGCGAAGTCCATGTAGACGAGCCCTTCGTAGACTTGAATCACGCGGTCCTGCGGACCTGCGGGCACCCCCAACTCCTTTGTTTCCGTCTCCAACACGAGTTTGGCCTGGATCGGCAGGGGTATCTCGATTCCGTAATACTGGGCCAATGCTCGGAGCGCGGCGGTGATGATAGAGCTGGACCCCCCCATACCAAGCCGCAACGGAATGGTCGACTCGTATTCGATGGTGAAATTACGGTTATCCAGGTCGATCCCCTCCGCGCGACAGTAGTCCATGAAGCGGACGATCAGCGCCTGGATGATCCGGATGCCGCCGTAATAACCGCGCCAACGCGTGGTTGCGTGAAGGTCCTCCAGGCTCTCGAAGATCGGCATATCGGCCTTTGACGGTTTGATTTCCAGGCGCGCGCTGGGATATAGCAGTACTCGAGCTCGGAAATTGCGCGCGGTCAGGGCAATCGTTTTCCCGAAGTACCCATCGCTGGGATTGCCCAGCAGTCCGGCGCGGGCGTAAGCGAAGGTCTCAATCATGTAGGGGGTACATACTGATGATATGCGAGCGGTGCTGCAGAGAGTGAACCACGCGCGCGTGGAGGTGGATGGAAACATTGTGGGTTCGATCGGGCGCGGGCTGCTGGTGTTCCTGGGAATTGCGCGGTCGGATACGGAGTCCGACGCCGAATATCTGGTGGAGAAAATGTCCACTCTCCGGGTCTTCCACGACGAGAACGGCAAGATGAATCGCAATGTCCGGGAGGTGGACGGGAGCCTGTTGCTGGTTTCGCAGTTTACGTTGTATGGCGACTGTTCGCGCGGGAGGCGTCCAAGTTTCGATGACGCTGCGCCCGCACCCGAAGCCCTCGTTCTATACGAGTACGTGGTTGCCAGCGCAAAGCAGACCGGCATTCCCGTGCAGACGGGAGTCTTTCAGGCCACCATGGCGGTGCACTCAGAAAATGACGGGCCGGTGACGCTGATCTGCGAGTCTCCACTGATGAAGAATGATTGAAACCTAAGGGCCCAAGCGGAGTATATTCAGGGATGCTCGCCGAGATGCGATACAGTTTGAGACGGTTGCTGAAGTCTCCCGGGTTCACCGCTGTCGCCGTGGTGGCATTAGCCCTGGGAATCGGCGCCAATACCGCCATTTTCAGCGTGGTGAACGCGGTGCTGTTGCGGCGGCTCCCGTTCGCGCAGGCCGACCGGCTCGCGATGGTGTTCGAATCGAGCCCTCGGGGAAAGCGGGATAACGTTGTGAATCCGGCGAATTTCCTGGCCTGGCGCGACCGCAATCACAGCTTCGAACAACTCGCGGCGTTCATCGATTTTCCCGTGAGTCTGTCCGGCGGCGGTGAGCCGGAGCAGGTCTACTGTCTCGCGATAACCAAGGACTTCTTCTCGATCCTTCGAGTGAACCCCCTGATGGGGCGGACGTTCACGGCGGAAGAGGATGCGCCCAACGGCCCAAATGCCGTCATTTTGAGCCACGCGCTGTGGCAGCGGCGCTTCGGGTCCGATCCGGGGATCGTGGGGAAAGTGGTACGCGTGAACTCGAAGGATCAGGTGGTCGCCGGCGTGATGCCGCCGGGGTTCCGCTTACCCGATACCAAATCCGAGATGTGGATGCCGTTAGGGCTATCCAGGAATCAGAACAGCGGCAGATACCTGCAGACGGTCGGCAGACTCCGGCCCGGGGCGAGCGTTCGGTCGGCGCAAGCCGATATGGACGTAATCTCGGCTCAATTGCGTCAGGAACGTCCGGACTTCAATGCGAAGTGGGGCGTGTATGTCACCCGCTTGAAGGATCATGCGACCAGCGACGTTCGGAAGCCGCTCCTATTGTTGTTGGGCGCGGTGGGGTTCGTGCTGCTGATCGCATGTGCCAACCTGGCGAATCTGATGCTGATCCGCGCAACGGGACGCCGCAAAGAGATGGCGGTCCGCGCGTCGTTGGGATCGTCGCGATGGAGAGTGGCGAGGCAGTTGATGATGGAGAGTCTGATTCTCTCAAGCGCGGCAGGTGCGCTTGGCGCTCTGATCGCGATGTGGGTGACGTCCGTCCTTATCGCCCTCACACCGGAATCTATCTCCATTCACAACGTGAGCCGAATAACGCTGGATGCGAACGTGTTGGGATTCACAGTCGCCGTTTCCGCCTTAACAGGGCTGCTCTTCGGACTGGCTCCGGCGATTCAGGCCTCCCGCCTGGACTTGAACAGCGCATTGCGGGAGGGCACGCGCGGCGGTTCGAGCAGCATCACCAGGAATCGGTTGCGGGCATCGTTGGTGGTGGCCGAAGTCGCACTTTCATTGATCCTGCTGGTGGGCGCTGGACTGATGTTACGAAGTCTGCGGCAACTCGCCAGCGTACCGCCGGGGTTCGACCCCAAGCATACGCTTTCGATGAGCCTTTCCTTTCGAGGAGCCGGTAAGCCGCAGCAACAGGCGGCTTTTCTCGACAGCGTGCTGGAGCGGGTTCGCGCGGTTGCCGGGGTGGAAGCAGCCGGCGGTGTCCACTTTCTGCCATTGTCGGGCATGCGGTCGGCGACCGGTTTCAGGGTAGATGGACAACCTGAGCCGAAGCCGGGCGAGATGCCGGTGACCGAAGTCTCGGTGATCACGCCTGGGTTTTTCAGCGCCATGTCGATCCCGCTGCTAAACGGACGTACGTTCGATACGCACGATCGCGAGAATTCTCCGCCGGTTGCGATCATCAACCAGACCTTGGCAAAACAGTTTTTTGCGGGTCAACAAGCCGTCGGCAAGCGGCTCTTCATTCAGTGGGGGCATCCGGACCTGCCGTATGAAATCGTCGGCGTAGTAGGCGACATTCGCAACGACAAATTGGAGAAGGAGCCGCAGCCCTCGGTCTTTCTGGCCAATATGCAGGATCCGATGGGATTTACAAACGTAGTGGTCCGTACAGCTTCGGATCCTTCAAGAATCGTCCGGGCCGTCGAAAGCCAGATCCATTCCGTGGATCCGAACCTTCCGGTGGCGGACGTCCGCACCCTCGATTACTACGTATCCGCCGGGCTGGCTGCGCCGCGGTTCCACTCCATCCTCTTGGCGGCATTTGCCGCACTCGCGCTGATTCTGGCCGCCATCGGCATCTTCGGTGTGATGTCGTATTCCGTAGCGCAACGAACGCAGGAGATTGGCGTGCGTATGGCGCTAGGGGCGAGAGCGGCGAATGTGGTCGGCCTGGTGTTCCGGCAGGGCATGGGTTTGGTGTGCGCTGGAATTGCGGTGGGTGTTGGCGGAGCATTGGCCGTCACCCGGCTGCTGACCTCGTTTCTTTTTGAAGTTCGACCGAACGATCCGCTGACATACTTCGTAATCTGTATTGTGTTGGGGCTGGTAGCGGCTGCTGCGATTCTGATTCCAGCGGGGCGAGCCGCTCGTGTTGATCCTTTGATTGCTTTGCGATACGAGTGAGAGGAGATCATCAATGAACAAGTTCGTCTGGGTGGCGTTGGCGGCTCTGCTGCCGGTGTTCGCGGTGGAAGGGGACTTCCACTGGAATGGACGTTTGAATCCGGGTCAGACGATCGAGATCAAGGGCGTGAATGGCGCCATTCACGCCGAGTATGCGTCCGGGCCGGAAATTCATGTCATGGCACGAAAAAGCGCATCTCGCAGCGATCCGAATTCGGTACACGTGGAGGCCGTGCCGTACGCCGGCGGCATCACCATCTGCACGGTGTATCCAGGCGACGGCGGCCGTCCCAATGAATGCAAGCCCGGAAATGAAGGGCGCATGAACACCCACAACAACGACGTCAAAGTGGAGTATACGGTTCAGGTACCGCGGGGCGTTCGGCTGGTGGCCATGACGGTCAACGGTGAGGTGAGCGCAAACGGAATGCAGTCCGACGTGGAGGCGAATACGGTCAATGGCAGGGTGCACGTTGCCACCACCGGATTGGCCAAAGTGAAAACGGTGAATGGCAGTATCGAGGCCTCGATGGGCGGCACGTCATGGAACGATGCGCTGGAGTTCTCGACGGTGAACGGGAGCGTCGATGTCACCATCCCGGCGGGTGTCAATGCGGAAGTTCACGCGAGCACCGTGAACGGCGGGCTGACGACGGATTTTCCCTTGACCGTGAGCGGCCGATGGGGGCCTAAGAGCCTGAACGGAAGAATCGGAAGCGGCGGACCTTCGCTTAAGCTGTCTACCGTGAACGGCGGAATCCGGCTGCATAGCGCGACTGGGCGTGCCATTTAGTTGCAGCGCGCCCGAACCAGGTCTCGCGCCAGCCAGGTGACCGTACTAATGAACCGGCCTGCTGCTCAGCGATCAATCGCGGCTGGGCTTCGACCCAGAGCTCAACTCACCCACCACCACGTGGTGCTGTCCGGCGATCCGGGGGCGATACGTCAACTGCCGGCTAATTCAACCCGCTGCATGCGTTGAAATATGTCGAAGCTATATTGTTCTGAATACCTGCCTCACAATCACGGCCCGGGAATATAATGGGGAGTACGGATGCCCAAGGGGGCGTGAAGGTCAACGAAGGATTGGAGGTTCCGCAAACGCATCTGGCAGTGTTGTTCTACGAATCCTGGCGACTACCCCAAGAATCTCATAAGTAGAGCCAAGACATGTATACACCTGTTTTTACGAACAGGTCCGGCTTACAAGCGTAACCACGACGGTTAGCGACGCCGTCGTATAAGGGTCACTCGACTGCTCTAATCGTGAAATATCATCCTCTTCCAAACTGTATGCGGTGGCTCTGGCCGACGTTGATGGCGACCAACCTACTGCAAGTGAGTGCCGCACAGCCGCAGTCCCCTCCGCCGACCGCCACCGTTCCGGCTCCCAATGCCATAGTCAAGCAGTACTGCGCGGGTGCCACAACGCGAAATTAAAGACGGCGGGATTCTCTGTTCAGGGTCTGGATCTGGCCAAGGCGAGCGACGACGCCGCCAATTGGGAGAAAATCCTCAGAAAAGTGAACGCCGGGCAAATGCCGCCCGCCGGAATGCCTCACCCGTCGCCGGCGGCTACAGCCGCTTTCACCAAGGCCGTTGCTGACGAATTGGACCGCGCCGCCGCTGCCCACCCAAATCCGGGGCAGCCCACGATTCATCGGCTGAACCGCGCCGAGTACAGCAATGCAGTCCGAGACCTGCTGGCGCTGGATATACAGCCCGGAGCGAAGCTTCCTCCGGACGACACGGGTTACGGCTTCGACAATATTGGCGACGTGCTGTCGATGTCACCGGTGCTGATTGAGCGATACATCTCTGTGGCGCGCATGGTTAGCCGCCTTGCGATCGGCGACACCAGCATCAAGCCCGAAGTAAACATTTTTGACATTCGCAGGACCTCCGGCAAGCGTGCGACGCGCAGCGAACGCGTGAGCGACGATCTGCCTTTCGACTCGGCCGGCGGGCTGTTGATCAACTATCACTTTCCCGTCGATGCAGAGTACGTCATCAAGATCAAGGCGCCGGCCGCGCCACCAGCATTCGACGGCCCCATCCCCGAACCCATCATTCTTGAAGAACGGGTACAGGTGAAGGCGGGGACCCGGAAAGTGGGAGTCACGTTCCTGGCGGAGAACACGGTTCCGGAGGTGGTTCCGCCGCTTCCGGGGCGTCAAGCGGCCGCCGCAGCGGCCGGGAATACTGCCCAGCCACGCTCCCCTCGACCCATGGCCAACTTGGACTTGCGGCTGGACGGCGTGCGGCTTCAAATTGTACGAGGTACCGCAGGCGAGATTGACTAACGTCAGCATTGGCGGGCCTTACAATGCGGCCGGTCCGGGAGATTCGGCCAGCCGCCGCAGGATTTTCGTGTGCGAACCCAAGGCAGCGAGCGAGGAAGCAGCCGTGCGCTCGTCAGATCTCTGTCGCACCTGGCGTTTCGCGCCTATCGCCGACCCGTGACGGACGCAGATCTAAAGCCGCTGCTGGCATTCTATGAAACCGGACGCCGCGAAGGCAGCTTCGATAACGGCATCAAGATGGCGCTTCGGGCTATGCTGGTATCCCCGGACTTTCTGTTCCGCGTGGAGCGGGATCCCGCGGGCAGCGCCCCGGGCAGCGCGCATGCTATTGACGATTTCGAACTGGCGTCCAGGCTTTCTTTCTTCCTCTGGAGCAGCATCCCCGATGACGAACTGCTGAAGTTGGCTGATGAACGCAAGCTAAAGGATCCGGCCGTCCTGAATCAGCAGGTGACCCGCATGTTGGAGGATCGCCGTTCGCAAAGCTTTCGTTACCAATTTCGCGGGCCAGTGGTTATATCTCCGCAATCTGACGCAGGTCCGGCCTGACCAGGAAGCTTTCCCGGATTTCGATTCAGCCTGCAGCAATCGTTCCAGCGGGAGACGGAGTTGTTTTTCAACGCAATTATGCGTGAAGAACCGCCCTGTGACGGATCTGCTGAGCGCGAACTTCACCTATCTGAACCAGCGTCTGGCCGAGCATTACGGCATCCCGGGCGTGTACGGCTCGCAATTCCGGCGCGTGGTTTTGACTGACCCGAGCCGGGGCGGATTGCTGGGGCAGGGCAGTATTTTGACTGTGACCTCGTATCCGGACCGCACTTCCGTGGTGCAGCGCGGCAAGTGGGTACTCGAGAATCTGCTGGGTAATCCCCCGCCTCCGCCTCCACCGGATATACCAGCGCTGGAAGCACAAGCGAAAGACGGGAAACAGCTGACGATGCGCGCAGCAAATGGAGCAGCACCGGGCGAATCCTACCTGCGCTTCGTGTCATTCCCGAATGGACCCGATTGGATTCTCGCTCGAGAATTACGATGGTATCGGGGCGTGGAGAGTAAAGGATGCCGGCAGCGTGATTGACGCCACAGGGAAGTTGCCGGATGGAACGACGTTCCAGGGTCCGGCAGGGCTGAAAGACTTGCTGATTAACCGGCATCGCGACGAGTTCCTGGCCACCTTCACCGAGAAGCTGATGACATACGCACTGGGCCGCGGCCTGGAGTATTACGACAATCCGGCATTGCGGGCGGTCATTCGGGATGCCAGCGCGCAAAGTGCGTCGCAGGTCCCGACGATCCCTGGTCTTATTAAGGCTATTGTTCAGAACCCGCAATTTCAAACGAGGAGAACCCGAGAATCATGATCATTCCGAATAAGTCGCTTCACCGGCGCACGTTCCTGCGCGGCGTGGGTACGGCGCTTGCGTTGCCGTTGCTGGACGCCATGGTGCCGTCGCTCGGTGCGACGCGCCTGCGCCCGTCGACCTCACCCGTGCGTCTCGGGTTCATTTACGTTCCGAACGGAATCATCCAAAAGCCATGGCTTCCGTCGGACGGTGGGGTCTGGTTTCCAGTTTGCTCCCACCATGAAGCCGTTGGAGCCGTTCCGCGATAGGCTTCTGGTCTTGAGCAACCTGGCCCAAAACGGCGGGCGGGCGCTGGGTGACGGGGCGGGCGATCATGCCCGCGCCGGCGCAAGCTGGCTGACGGGCGTTCATCCCAAGAAGACCGAAGGCGCAGACATTCGCGCGGGTATCTCCGCCGATCAGATTGCTGCTCGCGAACTCGGCAAGGTCACTCAGTTGAGTTCGCTCGAAATCGGCCTGGAAGAACCGAATCTGGCGGGAGGGTGCGACAGCGGATATAGCTGCGCTTATACCAACACGGTTTCCTGGCGCTCGCCAACGACGCCGAATCCGATGGAGGTCAATCCTCGCGCGGTATTCGAGCGCCTGTTCGGCGATGGCGATACCACCGAGCCGGCCGCCCGCCTGAAGCTGATGAAGGAAGACCGTAGCATCCTTGATTTCGTTCGCGGCGACGTGGCGCGTCTGGAACCGGGGTTGGGATCTCGCGACAAGAGCAAACTGGACGAGTATTTGGAAGGAATCCGCGACATCGAACGGCGCATTCAAAAGGCGGAACAGCAGAGCGCCACCATGAAGGTGCCGCGTGATGGAGCGTCCGGACAGCATTCCGGACGAATTCGAAGAACACGCTAAGCTGATGAGCGATCTGATGGTAATCGCTTTCCAGACAGATATGACCAGGGTGGTCACCTTCATGCTGGCGCGCGAAGGCAGCAACCGGAGCTACCGCTCAATTGGCGTATCCGACGGTCATCACTCGGTCACGCACCATCAGAACAACCCGGAGAAGATTGCCAAGACGATCAAGATCAATGAACTCCACGTCAAGACTTTTGCCTACCTGTTGAACAAGCTGGAATCCACGCCCGACGGGGACGGCAGTTTGCTCGACCATTCCATGATCCTGTACGGCAGCAGCATCAGCGACGGCAATGTCCACACGCATAACGATCTGCCGCTGGTGCTCGTGGGCGGAGGCTCAGGCCAGATCACGGGTGGACGGCACATCCGGTATGAGAAGGAAACTCCGATGAATAATCTTCTTGTATCCATGCTCGACAAGGCCGGCGTTCACGCCGAGAAACTGGCCGACAGCACGGGTAAATTATCTGAGCTATCGGGCGTATAGAGGTCCAGTGCGTTTCGGTCTCTTTAAAACGTACACATTGGCGGCGATAGCCTAGTTGCGCCATGTTCGGCCGCTACCGATCTGCGGCTGATCGAAGCGGTGAAAGACCAGGACCACAAGACCATCAGTTCACTTTTGACCGAGCATGTGGACGTCAACGCCCCGCAGCCGGACGGATCAACTCCACTGGCATGGGCCGTATACCTGGATCAGGTGGACATTGTCGACCTCCTGATGAAAGCCGGCGCCAAGGTGGACACCGTCGACGAATACGGTGAAACGCCTCTGACGCTGGCTGCTACCACGGGTGACGACCTCATTATCGAAAAGCTCCTGAAGGCGGGCGCGGATGCTACGCGCGGCCCGGTGGAATGGCGAAACGGCATTAATGCTCGCCGCGCGATCGGGAAATTTGGATGCCGTTAAGCTCCTGCTGGCGCATGGGGCGAAGGTTAATGCAGTGGATTCCCGCAAAGGTCAGAACGCTTTGATGTGGGCTGCTGCGGAGGGACATTCGGACGTGGTGGATTACCTGATCGCGAAGGGAGCAGATGTCAAAGCGGTATCGCAGGCCGGCTTCACTCCGCTTGTTTTCGCTGCTGAGAAGGGTAATGCGAAGTCGGTAGCGAGCCTGCTGAAAGCGGGCCTCGATCCGAGCTATACGTTGCCTCGCGGTCCCAGTGTTCTACAAGTCGCAGTGCTTGCAGAAAAGACCGAAGCAGCGAAGACGTTGTTGGACAATGGGGCTAATCCGGATGCTGCGGATCGCACCGGCAATACCGCCTTACATCTTGCCGCCCAACTCGGAAACCTTGAGGTGGTCCAGAAGCTGATCGAGAAGCATGCGAATCCAAACCCCCGGACAGCGAAGGTAATGGCCGGCGAGGGTGGAGCGGCATTCTTCCGGGGTCCATCCGGCGAGCAGACTCCGCTGCTACTCGCGGCCAGAGCGAATCATAAGGATGTGATGGAGGCGCTGGTGGCCGCCGGTGCTGATCCGACTTTGAAAGCGCAGGATGGAACCACGTTACTGATGGCCGCTGCCAGCAGTGGTCACGTCGAAGTTGTTGAGTATGCCTATAAACTGGACCCCGACGTCAAAGCGTTGACGGACCGTAAAAGCACGGTCATGCACGCCGCAGTCACCGGCTCGATGCAGACATCTACCCAGGCTGAAATTTGTAAGGTGATTCAGTTCCTGGCCGACAAGGGCGCTGACCTGGATCCGCAGGATTCCAGGGGTAGAACACCTCTGGGCCTCGCCGACATTCTTCCTATCGACAAAGCAGTCACGCTCCTCACTAGGCTGATTGAGCAGAGTGGTAACACGCCCAAGACGCCGTCTAAACGGTAAAGCCGTCTGAACAGCGGGGCCGCGGGTCGTTCTGGTTGCCGTAGACTGGTTGCTACGGCATGTCGAAGATCATCATCGCAGGGCTTATCGCCTTCCATCTGCTTGCGCAGGTTCCCCAGCAAGACTCGCGTAACACGGACACTCCCAATACCGACACACACGCCACGCTCCCTGTTTACAGGAGCGTCGCCGAATGGGAAGCTCGCAAGGCCCATCTCCGCGAACAGATCCTCTCCGCTTCGGGACTGCTGCCAATGCCGGAGCGGACCGGTTTGCACCCCCAAATCTTTGGCCGCATCGAGAACAAGGATTACTCGATCGAGAAGGTTTTGCTGGAGACGTTTCCTGGGTACTACCTGGGTGGGAATCTCTACCGGCCACTGAACAAGACGGGCAAACATCCCGGTATTCTCACGCCGCATGGCCACTGGAGCTACGGCCGCGTGGAGAATGGGGCAACGTTTTCCGGGCCGAGCCTGGGGATCTCGTTAGCGCGGCAAGGATATGTTTCCTTCGCCTACGACATGGTGGGATACAACGACACCATCCAGACACCGCATGAATTCGGCTCGAAGGCAGAGCAGCTTTGGGCCTGGGGGCCGCTGGGTTTGCAGTTGTGGAACTCGATTCGTGCGTTGGACTTTATCGCCTCGCTTGACGACGTGGATACCGCAAAGCTGGGCGTAACCGGGGCTTCCGGAGGGGGCACGCAGGCGTTCCTGCTGACTGCCGTTGATGATCGAATCCAGTATGCGGCTCCTGTGAACATGGTTTCGGCGATCATGCAGGGCGGAGATTTCTGCGAGAATCAGCCTGAACTACGGCTGGGTACCAACAACATGGAGATCGCAGCCATGTTCGCACCGCGGCCCATGCTGCTGGTTTCCGCGACGGGCGACTGGACGCGAAATGTTCCCAAGGAAGAGTACCCGGCCATCAAACGCATTTACGAACTCTACGGAAAGGCCGATCAGATCGAGGTGGTGCAATTCGACGCGCCGCACAACTACAACAAGTCGAGCCGCGAGGCGGTGTATAAGTTCTTCGGCAAACATATTCTGGGCGAGACCGACGAGGCCAAGTTTCGCGAGAAGTCCGTGAAGATCGAGATGCTTCAGGACATGCTGGCGCTGTCCGGCCGCAAGCTGCCTGAAAATGCGCTCAACTACGAGAAACTGTACGAGCAATGGAAATCGATGGCGCGCAAACAAGCTGACGCGACTGCCGACCACAAGGCACGCGCTCACCAGTTGAGCCTGGCGCTTGCAACGGAGTGGCCGGATCGCGTGATCAACGAAGCGGCCGGCGAGCGAGTGGCCTTGAGCCGTGCCGGAGCCGGCGATCGCGTACCGGGACTTTGGATTCCAGGCAAGGGCGCCGCGGCTTTGGTGGTTGATCCGAACGGCAGCGCGGCGGCTCGCGATACTGCGAAGGTGCGCGATCTGGTGAAGGCGGGCCGCCCGGTGCTGATGATCGACGCCTTCCAGACCGGCTCGGCGGTTGCTCCGCGCGACCGTTCACACAAATTCTTTCTCACGTTCAACAGGTCCGACGACGCAAATCGCGTGCAGGATATCCTTACAGCGCTCGCCTATCTGAGTAAGAAAGGGTCTAAGAACATCGAGTTGGTCGGCATCGGCAAAGCGGGCATTTGGGCCGAGTTCGCAGCGGCCGTTGCTCCGGTTCCCGTGAAGCTTGCGATCGACCTCTCCAACTTTTCAGGAACCGATCAGGAGTTCGTGGATGAATTCTTTATCCCCGGCATACAACGAGCCGGCGGATTGAACATGGCCAAGATGTTGACGGAGACTCGCTGAGATTCAATATGACTTCCAACACTCTTCTCGCTCCTATCCAGTCAGCCGATCATCGCGAGATCGGCGGCGTACAAATTGATGTAGTTCGCACCGGAAGCGCGCGGGTAAAGCGCATCATTTATCCGTCGGGATTTCGGTGGTCTACTCACATGAAGGGCATCGCCGGCACCGATCTGTGCATGCACGCCCACGTGGGGTTCCTGGCCAGCGGTCAGATTCATATCCAGTATCAGGACGGCTGTACGTTGCAGTTCGCCGCGCCCCAGGTGGTTGCGATTGAGCCCGGCCATGATGGATGGGTGGTGGGCGATGAGCCTGCCGTCATGGTGGAATTCGACTTTGAGGGCGACACGGTCGGGCGTCTAGGAATGGCGGCGGCGCACGCCCACTAGGCCGCACACGCCACTCACTAGCCGGCTGCGGGCGGCCACTTCAAGTGCTTGTGTAAGAAGTCGAAGGTGCCGGTGCTGTTGATCGTGTGGCCGCCGTTGAAGAATTCGATCTCGGTCCGGTGGGCTAGTCCCAGTTGCGCGTATAACCAACGGACCTTCGCGTATTGGTATGCCACCCACTGATCGCGGCTGACGTGATCGTTGTGGCCGCGCTCCACCATGAACGGGCGGGGAATCATCAGGTACGCCATCTCGGCGTAATCAAACGTGCTGCCCATATTGAAGTACGGCATCTCCCATTCGATGGTGTACATGAAGCTGAATCTTTGATCGGTCGCCGCCACCTTTTCGGTCCACGAGTTGAAATCGCCCGAGCAGATGGACAGCGCATAGCCTTCGAGAACGGTGGGAACTCGTACGGCTGTCTCGCCGCCGTAGCTCAGTCCGTAGAAGCCGATGCGAGCCGGGTCCACCATGGGGAGCGCCGCCAGCCAGCGCAGAATCTGTTCGTGCTGGCTAATAATGAAGGAGAACAGGCTGGCCTTCACTCCGTTGGCCTTGCGGCTCAACCAGCGATAGCGATCTTCGCCGCGGTAGAGATTATGCGGTGCGAACGTGATAAATCCTTGTTCCGCAAGATGTGCAGCGAAGTCGTGGTAATAGGAAGTGTCGCCTTCGATCACTTCCCGCGGTAGGCCCTGACGGCCATGCTGACAGATCACCACAGGCCGGCGCTCCCCAGGCTTCAAATCGTTGGGAACCAGCAGTATGCCCCAGGCGAAGACCTCCGGCCACACGTCCAACACCACTTCGTAGCCAGTCCACTTGGCCTTATCGTAGATGCGCCGGGTCTTGGCCTTAGGGGGTAGCAGCGGTTCCTCGAACTTGCCCAAGATTTCCTCGTGGAAATAGCGGCGGTACGGTCTCGCCCCTTCGATGAACTTGGCTGCAGGGAACGTTGGGTGCCGCAGCTTTGTCGACCATGTTTCATCAGCGAGCTCGGGCATAACTTTGAACAGGAAGAACTGCTCGCGCACGGCCTCGGACTTTCGAATCAAGGTCTGGACGTGTTGTTCCAGGGATTTCACCTGACGCTTTTGTCGCTCGTCCGCATTGAATGAGCGACGTCGATCAACCGGCAGGTCACGGGACGCTGGCCGTTCCGCTTCTCCCCCAAGTTGGCGGGCAAACGACGACAGGGCTTCCGATGAGCCTGGACCAACGGGTGCGCCATTGGTCCCGTGAACCAGGTTCCTGGACTGAAACTCGGGGCTGGTCAGTTTAGCAATGCGATCATACTCGGCGCGGACCGTCTCGAACTCAGGAGTCCTCAGATCACCCCGCGGGCTGGTGATATCCGGGACTCTGCTGTGCTCAATTGTGAGGCTCCGCGGTGCAATCAACGAGGCTAGCTCAGCGTCGCCAAACTCGTGCAAGAGAGACCAGACATTCCGGTAAATGGGCTCGGACCAGACCTGTTGCCGGGTGTTGAAATAGCCGCTGACCAGGGCCGCGTCGATGCGCGTATCCAGGGCGGCGGCGTAGAACGCGATGAGTCCTCCTTCGGCGTAACCGGCAACGCCGATCGTTATTTTGCCGCTGCGCCGGCGCTCGAACCAATCGACTGCGGCAAGCACTTTCTGCACTTCGTAGCCGATGATGTGGCGGCCCATGTGAAAAGCCTGGCGGTAAATCCACTCGCGGTGGGACTGGTCTGTCATGCGGATCTCGGGGTGACCGGACCAGCGAGAGGTGCGGTCGATCATCACCGGAATAAGAATCTCGAAGCCGTTCTCTGCAAGGCGGCGGCCGAACTGCTTGTCTGCCCTTATGCCGGGCGCCAGTCCGGCGATCTGCTCCGGTGTCTGATCCGCATCCGGCAGCGCAACCACCAAGGCGGTGGGTGTGGTGCGCGGTTCCAGCAGCAATCCTTCGCCCCACACGTGCTCCAGCACCGGCCAGCGGACTTGGTGAATGCGATACGCGGCCGCTTCCGCGATCAGGGGTGAGTCATCGTTTTCGCCGAATTGCTCCATCACCACCCGCTCTCGCGCATCTACGACGCCAGCGATCGCACGCAGGTGCACTCGATTCGCTTCGACGGATTTTTCGTACGCAGCCCGCGACGAGAGATCGCGCTTCCAAGATCGCTGCCGGGTGTTGACGGATTCGGCGATCTTGCGCTCTACAAACTTGTGGGCGCCATCCATCATCCTCGCGGAGAGGTCGCCTTCCCAGGTCAGGGGTTCTGTACCGGGTAGCGGGTCAACCCTGCGGGAGTCCGGTTGAAACAGTGCAAAACCGGCACTCTGTAACAGATCGCGTCGCGTCATTCATATCATCATACGAACATGAAAATCCTGCCGGGACCCCCGACCGGAGCGTGGCCGTCACGCCGGAGTGCCAGGCGATCGTGCACCACCTCATTTGGTACAGCGCCGGTCGTTGCATAGCGTGTGGATGCGCTAGTACGCCGCGCCACGCGCTCACCAAAGCTAGTGCTCGCGGAGCGTCAACAGCACCAGCCCGGATAGAATCGCCGTTGCCACCAGCAACAAGATCCCGGCTACGTAGGTTCCCGTGCGATCCGTCAAGAAGCCGACCATGTACGGACCGGCGAATCCGCCGAGGTTTGCTATCAAATTGATGAAACCGAAACTGGCGGCTGCAGAGCGGTCACTCAGTACATGGGTCGGCAGGGCCCAAAAGGTCGGGTAGTAGCTCATGACTCCGATGGTGGCCAGAGAAAAACTCCCGACCACGAATGCCGGAGACGCTCCGGGCCACTGACTCAGCCCGAATCCGGCGCCTGCCGCCATCGCAGCCAGCGCGGCGTGCCACTTCCGCTCACGCGTCCGGTCGGAATGCCAGCCAGCCAGGAGCATGCACGGAATCGAGCAGAGTGCAGGGATGGCAGAAACCAGACTCACTTGAAAGGTGGTGATCCCGGGAAACTTCTGGACCATCTTGGGCAGCCAGATATTCAAGCCGTAGCCGCTGGTGTTGATGAAAAAGTACGAGACAGCGAGCGCCATCACCACGGGCTGCCGAAACGCCGCCAGGATGCTGATGTGGCCGCGTGCGTTCCTCTTATTTCGGGCTTCGCGATCGAGTTCAGCGGTGATCCATTCGCGCTCTGCAGGGGCTAGCCATCGTGCTTCCTTGGGCCAATCCGTCAGGTAAAACAGCGCTACTATGCCGCACACGAAGGCCGGCAGGCCTTCCAGAATCAGCAGCCAGCGCCAGCCGGAGAGGTTGAACCAATGCAGGCGTAGCAGCAACCCCGCGAGCGGCGCGCCAACGGCGTTCGACACCGGTATGGCTGCCATGAACATCGCGATGGCCTTGGCGCGATCCTCCTGCCGAAACCAGTGCGTGAGATACACCACTACGGCAGGGAAGAATCCTCCCTCCGCAAAACCCAGCAGGAAGCGGATGATGTTGAACTCCATCGCGGTATTGATCAACCCCGTGAAAGCCGCGAGCGTTCCCCACAGGATCATGATGGACGCGATCCATTTGCGCGCGCTCCACGCCTGCGCGAGCATCGCGCCGGGGATCTCCAACAGGCAGTATCCGAAAAAGAAGATGCCCGCCCCGAAGCCGAATACCTGGTTCGAAAAGTGCAGCTCGCGGGTCATGTCCAGACCCGCGAAGCCGACGTTTACCCGATCGATAAAAGCCGTGACGTAGAGCAGGAAGAGGAAGGGCAGTAGCCGCCGCGTGATCTTCCGCTGTGCGGCAGTGGATACCGCCTCGAATACCGGCGTCATGGCCAGTGGCCAGTATACATGAGGGCGAGACACTTGAACCGGCACTCGCGGTCGCATATGCTAGCCAAGGGTACCGCTCATCATGCAGCCATCGTCCACCGGAACACGACGCAATTTTCTCAAGCGCGCCACTGTGGCGGCGGGCGTGCCCGCTTTATTCCACATCGTGCCAGCGCGTGCCCTCGGTCTGCAGGGCGAACCTCCGCCTAGCGACACTCTGAATTTCGGTCACATCGGAATCGGTGGACGGGGACGGGGCTTTCTACGTCTTGAATCCAATCTGGGCAAGCGAGTCCCAGCGTCGGCGAATCTGGGAGGCGACGGCTCCCGTATGCTTCGGCCGGCGCGCTCCATAGCGCTATGCGATGTGGACGCCACGCACCTTGACGCCGCGGCGACGCGGGTGGGCGGGCAACCGCGACTCTACAAGGATTTTCGAAAACTGCTGGAAGACAAAGATGTCGATGCAGTCTACATCGCGTCGCCCGACCACTGGCATGCCCTGATGACCATCATGGCGTGCGAAGCCGGCAAGGACGTCTACGTGGAGAAGCCGGCCTGCAACACCATCGAAGAAGGACGCGCGATGGTGAACGCGGCCGAACGGTACGGACGCGTGGTGCAAGTGGGCAGCCAGGGCCGATCCCAAATGGGAGCGTGGCAGGCCAATAATTTCATCAAGGGCGGCCGGATCGGCACGGTCCGCAAAGTCACTTGTTGGCACTACGCCAGTCCCGATGGAGACTGGACGCCGGACTCCGCTCCGCCGTCGGCCTTGGACTACGACGCGTGGGTGGGGCCGGCACGCTGGATCCCGTATAACGTCAAACACACCCACGGCGCTTTCCGGTGGCTGATCGATTTCGGCGGTGGCCAGATCCGCGACCGCGGAGCGCATGTCATGAGTATCGCTTCGTGGATCATGGATGCGGACTACACCGGTCCCGTGACGGTCGAATGTACCGGTGCTCCTCCGCACGACGGTATGTATGATGCCGCAGTGACCATGGAGGTCACCTATCAGTTTCGTAACCCCAACTGGACGCTGGTGTGGGCGCAGCCCGGAACTCCTTCGGCGATGCTCGACGCCCGCTATGGCGCGACGTATTGGGGCGACACGGGCAATATCACTGTCACGTACGGCGATGGTGAGTCCACCAAGACCGAGCAAAAAGCCGTCGACTACGGCGAGCAGTGCCGTTGCACGAGCGTTTTTCGCAGCCCGGGCCATAGCGAGAATTTCGAAGACTGCATCCGCACGCGCGAGAAGCCGGTCATGCACATCGAAGCGGGCCACCGTGTGGCGTCGCTATGCATCCTCGGGAACATCGCTTTCCAACTGCAACGCAAACTCGAATGGGATGCGGCCGCCGAACGATTTAAGAATGACGATGAAGCCAACCGTCTGCTGAGCCGCCCGGGACGCGGTCCTTGGAATCTGTAGAGGAGCACACCATGATCGACGAGCAGAAGTTCCTGACGGCGATTCGGTCCGGTAATGCCGACGAGCGGTTTACGGCGTGGCGGCAGGCCGGCGAGGCTCCGCCGCCCGCCATTGCGGAATTGGGCAAGCTGGAGGGCGGCACCGACCCCGGCGTGGGCCGGGCGGCAGCTGAAGCGCTGAACACCATGGTGCACTCCGTGGGTAAAGATCCGTCTTCTCCGAACCGCGCCGCCGTGGTGAAGGGACTGTTGGCCCTGGCAAATAGCGGCCCGCTTGCGGCGCGCGTGCATGCGTTGCGTCTGCTTTCGAATATCGCGGGCGAGGATGCTGTACCCGCCATCGCCGCGCATCTCAACTCTCCCGAACTTCGCGAGGAGGCGGTGTACGCTCTGGAGCGGATTCCGGGTAACGCGTCCGTCCAGGCTATCATGTCGGCTTATAAATCCGCGCCGCCAGAATTCAGGCCGCGGTTGCTAGCCGCTCTCGGACACCGGCAGGCTCAAGAAGCCGGACCTCTGGTCGCCCAAGCCATGCGTTCTACAGACAAAGAGATCGCGCTTGCCGCCGTGCGCGCTTACGGCCGAATCGGAGTGAAGCCAGCGGTTGCACCGCAACCCGACAGCTTCACTGGCTGGCAGCGCAACGACTACATGGACAGCATGCTGCGATACGCCGAAGCCATGGCGAAGCAGGGGAACTCATCCGACGCCATGTCTATCTACAAGGTTGCGCTCGCCAGTCCGGAAGAGCACTGGCAATGCGCGGCCATCATCGGAATGGCCAAAATGGGTACGCCGGAGGCGGTGGCCGCCATACAGCCGCAGCTCAAGAGCGAGCGGTCGAAGGTTCGGATTACGGCCCAACAGGCTTGGCGGCGAATCGCCGGCTAACTTCAGTACTAAAACCCGTTTCTGGTTTTCTGTACGTTTAGGTGCTTTCGCGGTATGGCGCCCAGGGATATTCTTCCTGCATGGCGCATACCGGGGTGACGCTCACCTATGACACCGAGCTATACACATTTGTAGAAGATGACGACACCGTCCTGAAAGGCAGGTTATCATGCGACTGCGTCAAATCGCAGCTGATCCGCACCTACTGCGACCCGGAATTTCCTCTACTCCGATGCGGCGCGCGTATCGGAGTCGTCTCGCTCACCGACATTAGTTGTAAGGTGAGTAGGGATGCAGGACAACAGCAAAGTAGCGCTGGTTACGGGCGCCGGTAGCGGAATCGGGCGAGCAGTCAGTCTGGCGCTCCAATCGGCGGGATTCTCTGTCGTACTGGCCGGCCGGCGGGCCGATACTCTTGAGCGAACAGCGCAAGCCGGCGCGGGCAGGATGCTGGTTGTTCCTACCGATGTCAGCAAACCCGAGTCTGTTCGGAATTTGTTTGCTCAGACGCGGGAAGAATTCGGCCGTCTGGATGTTCTTTTCAATAACGCGGGCATCGGTGCCCCCGCAATACCCATAGAAGATCTCACTTACGAGCAGTGGAGCGCGGTGGTTGCAGTCAACCTCACGGGTGCCTTCCTCTGCGCGCAGGAAGCGATTAAGATGATGAAAGCCCAGCAACCGCGCGGCGGGCGCATCATCAACAACGGATCGATTTCGGCGTATGTACCGCGGCCCAACTCGGCGCCTTACACTGCGACCAAGCACGCCATCACCGGATTAACCAAGTCCATTTCGCTCGATGGCCGCAAGCACGATATCTGCTGCGGCCAGATCGATATCGGCAATGCGGCGACCGAGATGACCGATCGAATGACGGCCGGTGTTCCGCAAGCTCGGGGCGACATGATGGTAGAGCCTCGCATGGATGTTCGGCATGTTGCGGACGCAGTGGTCTACATGGCAAATCTGCCGCTCGATGCGAACGTGCAGTTCATGACGGTGATGGCCACCAAGATGCCGTTTATCGGCCGGGGCTGACCGCTTTTCGTGAACGTGGACCCAACTCGATCGCCTCGACCGCCGAGATCTTCGCAGCTTCCACGCTGAACCGGAGCGCCGTCCGGACCGTGTGCCATCCGTGGTAGCCGCAGGCGCCCGGATTCATGTGAAGCAGGTGCAGCGCTGGGTCACGCATGACTTTCAGAATGTGCGAATGGCCACAAATGAAGAGACCGGGACGCCGGCGCAGCAGCTCCTTCTTGGCTGCGGTGTCATAGGCGCCTGGATATCCTCCTATATGCCGCATGTAAACCCCCAGGCCGGCGCAGTTCCATTCGAGGTCTTCGGTTAGCTCGGCACGCAGTGCAGCGCCGTCAACGTTTCCGTAGACGCCGCGTGTTGGCTTGAACTGCCGGAGTTGCTCAAGAATATCCAGCGAGCCGAAGTCTCCCGCATGCCAAACCTCATCGCATTCCGCGAAGTACTTGAATACAGACTCATCCAGAATCCCATGCGTATCCGACAGCAGTCCGATTCGCACCGCCCTACAATACTCCGTGCTTCCGCAGGATCTCGCGAGTACGCTCGATCGGTAAGGCCTCAACCGTGTGGCCGTTGCCGCTAATCGTCACGGCTTTCAATAACGAGTTGTAGATCGCCTCTTCGGTAGCTTCGATGGCCGCCTGGAAAAGCGGTGACATGTCGTCGTTGCGCACCAGGCCTGGCGGATTACGTACGGTGCTGAACGCAATCGCGTAATCGCCGCTGCCGTTGGATCCCGTGGAACCGGTGCGCGCCAAACCCCACACGCACCGGGAGGCCATGCGCCGCAGGTTCCGAGCATCCACCGGCGCGTCGGTCGCCAGCACGATCATGATACTTCCATCCGCGGACCCAGAGCTGCGGCCGGCGCGCAATTCGCGTCCCACCGGGGCTCCGGCGATGGCCAGTTCACCGCCAAAGTTGGTCTGCACTAAGACTCCGACCACGTATTGCGCGGCCTTGCGCGATGACGTTCCGATTCCACCTTTGAAGCCGAAAGCCACCGTGCCGGTTCCTGCCCCAATTGCGCCTTCTTCGACGGCCGCTCCGTGCGCGCTCTGAAGGGCCTCCATCACCTGCTCACGACCGACATGGCGCCCGCGGATGTCGTTCAGGTATCCGTCATTGGTCTCTCCGACCACGGGATTGATGGAGCGAACATCTTCGTTACCGGGTAGCTTCAGCATGTACTCTATCAGCGCGTCGGCCACCCTCGGAACGTTTAAAGTGGACGTCAGCAGGATAGGCGTCTCGATTTCGCCTAACTCGTTCACCTGAGTCGAGCCGGCGAGCTTGCCGAATCCATTCGCAACGACTATGGCCGCGGGAACTTTGTCATGAAACAAGTTGCCGGCATGCGGCAGGATGGCCGTGACGCCGGTTCGCACGTTCTCGCCCTGAATCAAAGTCGAGTGTCCCACGCGCACGCCCGCCACGTCCGTGATGGCGTTCAGCGGTCCGGTGGCCAACGTGCCTGGCCGCAATCCGAGTTCGCGCGCCCGAGGGCGGTTCTCTGCGAAAACAACGAGAGACAGAAGCAACACGACGACGGGTCGCATAGAAACCAGGATGCTATGTTTGGGATGTGATCGCACGCGCTCTCCTTTCTCTGTTTCCGATCGTGGTAATGGCGGCCGACTCCTACGTTCAGTCCCAACTGCAGAAGTGGAAGCCGGTGCATATGGCGTTGGATGCATCCCGCCTCAGCGATCGCGAGCGCAAGATGATCGGGAAGCTGGTGGAGGCGTCGCGGGCGATGGAGGGCATCTACTGGCGACAGAGCGATCCCGAAGGGCTGAAGTTGTACCTCTCGACACCAGATGCGCAGCTCAAGCGGTTTCTCATGATCAACGGCAGCCGCTACGATCTAATCAACGGCAACAAGCCTTTCGCTGGTGCCGGAGCCGCGCCTCCGGGGCGGAATTTGTACCCGGCGGACATCACCCGCGACCAGATTGAAGCTTATGTCAGGAGGAATCCCGCCAGCAAGGACCAGATCTATAGCGGATACACTGTCGTGCGGCGGCGGGGATCGGAGCTGACCGGGATCCCGTACTCAACCGAATACAAGAGCTTCATCGAACGCGGAGCAAAGGCCCTGCGTGAGGCGGCTGCGCTGAGCGGGGATCCAGAGTTCGCCAAGTTTCTGCAGCTACGGGCCGACGGCTTGCTCAGGGACGATTTCCATCCCAGCGATCTGCAATGGATGGACCTGAAAGCGCCCAAGTTCGACGTCATTATGGGACCGTATGAGACGTATCTCGACGATTTGCTGGGTATCAAGACTTCGTTCTCCGCGGCGATCCTGATCCGTAACGACGCCGAAAGCGAGAAGTTGGCGCTGTACCAGAAATACGTGCCCGACATTCAGGACGCGCTGCCGCTCACCGCGGCCGACCGTCCGTCGAAGAAAGGCCATCTCACGCCGATGGAAGTGATGGACGCGCCCTTCCGCACCGGCGATCTGTTGCACGGCTACCAGGCGGTTGCGGACAATCTGCCCAACGATCCGCGGATTCACGCGGCGAAGGGCACCAAGAAAATCTTCTTCAAGAACTTCATGGATGCCCGGGTGAATGAAGTGGTCATTCCGCTAGCGCGCCGGATGATGCGCGCCGATCAGGCCTCGCGTGTGTCCGGTGAAGGATATCTCGCATCCACGGTGCTGCATGAAATCTGCCATGGCTTAGGCCCGGCGTACTCCCGGGCGAGCGGCAAACAGGTTGATATCCGCGAGGCGATCGGGCCCATTTACTCGGGGCTCGAAGAGGCCAAGGCCGACGTCACCGGAATGTTCGGATTGCAATGGCTGATGGATCACGGCGCTCTCTCCAAAGCGCGGATGGAAGAATATTACGCATCGTACGTGGCGGGAATTTTTCGGACCGTGCGGTACGGCATCGCCGAAGCCCACGGGAGGGCCGAGATGATGGAATTCAACTTCCTTTCGGAGCAGAACGCGATTCGGCACGTAGACGGCCGCTACCTCGTCGACTACGGAAGGATGCCGGCGGCACTCGCGGCCGTCGCGAAGGAACTCCTGGAGATTGAGGCGACCGGCGATCGGTCACGCGCCGAGCGCTGGTTCGCCAAGTACGACAAGATGCCTGCCGGTCTTGGCAAGACCCTGGCTGGGATCACTAACCTGCCGGTAGACATCGAGCCCCAGTTCGATTTTCCCGTCGATCCGAAGTAGTCAGACCGGCTCCGGCGACGCCGGACGTACTGTAATCTCTGCGGTACGCGTGCCCAGGTAGGGATGTCTGGCGTCCAGCCGGATTCGGCCCGCGCTCTGTTTCGCTTTGATCCAAATTGCTCCCGCACCGCCCGCCAGCGAAAAGGGGTTCTCTCCCACGATCTCGCCGGGGCCGCTGATCTGCAGGCTGATTGCGCCGGTCGCGAACGGACGAATGTTGCCATATTCGTCAACCACTCGCATCACGACGCGCGTGGCGTCCCGACCGTCGCCCTTAAGTTCCATGTCGTCCGGTTCAATCCGCAAATCCGCGTCGACGCCGCTGCCGGACAGCTTCAATGTCTTGACCAGCTTGCCTGCGATGTAGCCCTCGATAGTGAGATCGCCCCAGGGTGCAAGCGGAAGATCGACCAGATTCAGGAGGAACGGCGGATGCTTCAGATCTGCATAGGTCTTGCGCTCGGGATCGACTTCAAGTTTCAGCTTGCCCGCGAGATATACCTTCAGATGATCGCAATTCGAGCAAACGGGCACGATGCCGGGGCCACCGGCTGTCGAGTGATCGCCCGAGGCCCAGAAGAAACCGGGCTCAATCACGATCTCCTCGCTGGGCTCGCACTGCGACTTGTAGAATCCGGCGGCAGGTTTCGGGATACGGAAGATATCGCTGACGCCGTGGTAGCAGATGCGGTCTCCGGAGCCGAAATTCCCGTGCGTGTTGTAATCGAATGCGCACCACCCGATGCCGCCGGCATACCGGTCGTCGGACGCCAGTTGATTGTGTACGCGGGCGTGGCGCAGCACGTGCTCGGCGACACGCTCGACATTATCGAAGCGCTTGGTGGAGAACATGTGCCCATTGAACTCTGTATTCAGGTACAGCGGATGGTTCGGCTTCTTCAGAGGGAATCCGAAATCGTTCATGGTGAACACGTCTTCCAGTTGCTCGGAATCGTAAAGATAGCGGATACCGCCGGTCTGGCGCGCGTCGTCCAGGGAGTGGGCCAGGGCATTTGTGCGCGTGTAGAAATCGCGATTGTCCTGGGATTCATTAATGCGCACGCCCCACAGAATAATCGACGGGTGATTCCAGTCGCGCCGGATCATCTCGCCGACGTTCCGGACCGCGATGTCCTGCCACGCCTTGTCGCCGATGTGCTGCCAACCAGGTATCTCTTCCAGCACTAAGAGGCCGATCTCGTCGCAGCAGTCGAGGAATGACGGCGCTTGCGGGTAATGCGAGGTCCTGACGAGATTCAGCTTCAACTCATTCTTGAGGATCAGCGCATCTTTGCGCTGCACGCGCGCGGGCATCGCGCCGCCCACGTACGGGTAGGTCTGATGGCGGTTCAGGCCGCGCAGCTTGACGTGTTCTCCATTCAGCAAGAATCCGGCGGGCGTGAACTTCGCCTCTCGGAATCCCACACGCGTTTCGTAAGCGTCCTGAGTGCCGTCTGAGTTGGACAGCTTGACCGCAACGTCGTACAGCTTCGGCTTCTTCAGCGACCACAATTCGACGCTGCCGAGGCGGCCCAAGTTGACGTCCTGGTACGCGGAATTCCCGGCCGATACTTGCGCCTGTTGTGTGGCGATGACGCCTCCGCCGTCCAGCAGGCTGACGCTGAGCTGCGATCCACCCGCAGCGCCGTTCAGATAGCACCGGACATTGAGGCCGCGACTGTCCTCAAGGACCCGAACGGGTTTCGCATAGACGTTTTCGATGAAGGTTTGCGGCACAACCCGAAGACGAACCTCGCGGTAGATGCCGCCGAATGTTAAATAGTCGATATTGCCGCCAAAGGGCGGAATGTCGGCGCGCTCGCTCGAATCGAGGCCCACTGCGATAACGTTATCGGCGTCGAACTTGAGCCCACGCGTCAGTTCAAACGAAAACGGGGTGTAGCCGCCTTTGTATTCGCCCAATCGCTCGCTATTTAGATATACCTGGCTCGCGGTCATTGCGCCGTCAAAGTCGATAAAGATCCGCTTTCCTTGCCAGGCGCGTGGCGCTCGGAAGTGGCGGCGGTATGTCGAGACGAATTCGTAAGACCGGTCGTCGAAGCTATGCCACGGCAGGGCGACATTGGTATGGGGCAGCGTCACACGTTCCCATCGGCTGTCGTCCAATGAGACGGATACTGCGCCCTGGTTGGTCTTTCCGCCAAATAGCCAGCTCCGATTCAGTTCGTACGTGCGGCGCACATCGACCGGCGAGGGGCTCTTCTGGGCGGCCATTCCAAGGCCCACTCCGGCTGCCCCTGCGAGAAAATTGCGGCGATTCATTCGGCTCCAAAGTACCACACGCGCCGTTCGCCTAACGTTCTCGTGTCTGGCGTCTCTATGGACTGGTCTGATTGCTGAGAGGGTCAACGCTTCGAAGCAGTCTTTACTCGCGCGGCCTCGGCCGATACGCGTCTATAGTCACTGTACGTTTCGTCGTCGTTCGAATTCCGTGCCACCCAGAACACGTTAGAATTCACATGAACCGAGAAATGCTTCGGCATCCATAGCCCGTTTCCGACAGGCTCTTGCTCCAATATAAATTTGGTGCCCGGAGTCACGCTCGCGACCGCGTAGAACGAAACCGGGCGTATCACTTCGGCCTCCACCTTCACCCACTGGGTTTCGGCCTTGTCGATCCATAATTTACCCCTCATTGCCGTGAGCACCTTTGCATCACGCGATTTAGGCACGTAACCGGGCTTGGACGTGGCCGCCAGAACGTAAGTCGGGCGACCATTTACGCTCTCTTCGCCAACCATTTTGTAATCGAGCGCATCCGCCATCTCACGAATCATCGCCTGATCCTGCTTTCGCTCTTTTTCGTATTTGGCCACACGCTTCGCGCGCTCGGCCGGGGACTGTTGCAAACGGCGTTGGCGCTCGGCTTGCAGTTTGGCATCCTCCGCCTTTTGTTGATCGGAAGGTAGGGATTTACCATTCACCTTCACCAGGCGGTTATATTGCGAGCCGTCGATCATGCTCACTTCGTAGGTCTTGTCGGTCTTACTCTTGACCTTTCCTTTAGCGTCCAGCTTTTCCTCGACATCGTGCTCCAGGAAGACGTAATTAGGGGCTTCTTTCCAGTCGCGCGCGGTGGCGGCTACAGATCTTTTCAGAAGATCGCGAACGTCGGGGGAGCCTCCGGCCACGCCGGGGAGTGCGGAACAAATGATCAGTGCGGTGAGCGCCAGGTGCTTCATGAACCTGCCTTCATGTTCCTGAGCATAAGAACGACCATTCTAGAAGGTACGTGTTCTCTATAGATTGCGATGGCGAGCCGTTACCCACCACTAAACGTTTTACCAGTCCACCTTAGGATGCATGGTCTTCCACGACGTATTTTGCTCGAAGGCTAGCGCCAGCCGGAGAGGCGCGGCTTCCTCGTACAAGCGTCCTGTGAAAAGGATGGCTTCTGGACTGCGGTTGATGAACCCGCATGGTGCGACCACCTGTGGGTGACCCGTGAGATTCGTGATGCCGAGCGATGGAGAATAGGTAGTGGAGACAATTACATCCCATCCCGACATTGCCTCTTGCATTTCGCGCATCAGAAGCGTTCGAGCTCGTTGAGCACGGACATACTCGACGGCCGGGATCAGGCGGGCTGAGCGGAATGTATTCGGCCAGTCGTTGGGGGCTTGGCCGCGCAGTTTCGTGACCCCGCCCTCGCGCGTGAGGTCGTCAAAAGCCGTCGCCGCCTCGGCCGTGAGGATGATCAGCAGCGGCCCGGTTTGCATTTTTGGGAATTCTACGGGCTGCAGCTTTGCGCCGGTTTTGCGCAAGGCATCCAGAGCGTCGTCATAGAGCCTCTTGCGATCGCCTTCCTGGCGGTCGAATTCGGCCTTCAAGTAGCCCACCCGGAGGGATTTTACGGGCGCGGCGGCATTCCATCGAAACGGGGCGGGCACTACGCTCAGGTCCTTGCCGTCTGGACCATGCAGCGCGTTGAAGACCAGAGCGCAGTCCTCCACCGTCCTGCAAATCGGACCAGGCTTGTCCATGGTCCAGCTCAATCCCATGGCGCCAAAGCGGCTGATGCGGCCGTATGTCGGCCGTAAACCCGTCACGCCGCACGTTCTCGAGGGGGATACGATGGAGCCCAGCGTTTCGGTACCGACAGAAAAGCCGACGAGTCCCGCTGATGTTGCCGCCGCGGAGCCGGCGGACGATCCGCTGGAGCTTTGTTCCGGATTCCATGGATTTCTTGTCATTCCACCGAACCATAGTCCACCCTGTGCAAGGGCGCCCATGGACAGCTTGGCAAGTAGTACTGCCCCCGCAACGGCCAGCTTCGCCACAACTGTCGAGTCGTAATCGAATACCTGGTTCTCAAAGGGCTCGGCGCCCCAGGTAGTCGGCAGACCTTTCGCCGAGAAGAGGTCCTTTGCGCCGTACGGAATCCCGTGCAGCGCCCCGCGATGTTTACCTCTTCGGATCTCCTGATCGGCGCGGGCCGCTTGCTCGAGCGCCAGATCCTCGGTCAAGGTCACAACGCAATTGAGCTTCGGCCCGTAACGCTTCAGCCGTTGGAGGTACATCTTCGTGAGCTCGGTGGACGTGACTTGCTTTCGACGTAGTAACGCCGATAGTTGGGTGATCGGCGCGAATGCCAATTCGTCAAGAGAATCCGGGCGCTTCCCGGCCCTGTGCTTCGAGGCGATCAAGCGCGACTTCCCAGTAGGCACCGCGAAACCGGGCAGGGCAGGGTAGAAGCGGACTGCCGGCTCCGTATCCAGGGGAATTCTTATCTTTCGTAATTCTTCATAGTTGTTCAGTGCGCGGTTTACGTTCGAAAGCATCATCGCGCGCTGCTCTTCAGTAAACTCGAGGCCGAGGGTGGACAGCGCGTGCTCCACCATTTCCTTCGTGACGCGACTGGACGCGGGTTGCTTAGCTTGCTCCTGTAATCCAAGGCCGGTCTCGCAAAACAGGATGGCCGTTGCCGCCGGCAGTGACTTCAACCAGGCGCGCCGGTCCAGTTGGAATTCAGACATGAGTGTATGCGCGCTACCATAACACAGTGGACGTGAATGACCCCACCCGCGCGCGCTTAACAGCACTCCGCAATGGCCTCTTAAGGTTGCATAAGATCCTGCTCGATTCCGAGCGCGAGATATACGATCACGATATCGCGCGGATCACTTCTGCATCCCAGTTCCTGGGCCTGGTGTTGGAGGACCCACACTTCGCTTGGCTGCGCGAATTGTCTCAGCTTGTGGTGCTGATTGACGAAACCCTGGATTGGGATGAGCCAGCCACGGTCATCGATGCAGACCGCTTGATCGCGCAGGCGCGATTTCTGGTGACACCATCTGAAGATGGGGCAGGCTTCGCGAGAAGCTACTACGACGCGATGCAGCGCGATCCGAACGTGGTGCTTGCCCATTCGGACATGCTGAAGGTCTTCGCCGGTCTGCAGCCTGCAGCCAAGTGAACCCGGCCCGATGTGGGGCTAAGCAGCGTTAGGGCGGCGGAAGTTCTGGAGCAGTGAGTTTGCGATCTCGCGGCCTTTTTCCAGCGCCTGCTGGTAAGCGGACTTCCGTTCCTCGCGCGTGAATGCGTAGCCCAGGCTGTGCAACCGCTCGATGGACCGGCCCAGGACGTACGTTCCCGTCCACGCGATGGCAGCTTTGGGGATAAGGCCGCCGCCCAACGGGATCTTACCCACCAACTCTCGAGCGACGGCCCGGAACCCGAACGCGCCGGCCAGGATCGATCCGATCTCTCCTTTCTGTTCGCGATAGCCCACCGGGGCATCGCTGGCAGCGGCGATGAGGAACGCCATGCGGATCTGGTTCATGGTGAGAAACGCCGTATCGGATGCGAACTCGCCGATAGCCCATGGAAGGGAGAGCAAGGGCACCATATCCGGAAGTGCTGTGGCGAGTGAGAATAGAGCATTCTCCTTCGCCACCGAGTGGATGGTCTGATCGATCACGCAACTCCGGAATGGATAAATGTAACGGGCCAGGGGTAGCGAGAGATCCGGCCGGGCCTTGAGAACTTCAGTCACCATGCGTTCGGGTAGAGCAGGATTGAACGAAAACACCTGTTCCGGCTGGGCGAGCGTCTGATCCCAAATCTCAATATCGAACGCGCGGTTGCGCTGGCTCGGCGATACACGATGCAGCATCTGCGCAACCTGAGCACGCTTCGCCGGTGACAACTCGGGCGGGCATAGATATCTTTCCATTTGCCATAGGGCCTCTTGCGAGTGAGACACCAGGGCAATGTTTAACGGCCGCTCAGATTGTTCCCGGACCTCCGCTGGATTGAGATTCTGAAGAGCTTGCTTGACGTGGCTGATTACATTGAGCGACGACATGATTTTAACTCCTCACACCGTAACGGAACATGACTTTCAAAGTCGTCCGCCATTCCAACCCTACACCGATTCTCTCCACTTCGATATCGGGCGAGTAGTATCGAAGAACTGCTTCATTGGACGGATGGAAATCGAGCGCGGGTGCTATCAAGAGCAAACGCGGGGCTTCCGTTCTGAGCGCGACGCCCGGGAAATAGCCGCTGGGAGTAAACTCGCTTCGCATAGCATGCCACCTGACGCGCATCCAGTAATCCAGCGCCTGGAGCGGCAAATGGATATCCTCGGACGCTTTGACTTCAATGACGGACAAACGGCCCGTGTGGTCGGCCGCCAGCAGGTCGATGATGTCGCGATCACCCGCGGTAAACGCCGGAACCTGCCCATAAATGGGAGCGCGTTCCAGAGTAGCATCGATGTCCTGAATATTGGTGCGCACTTGCGATTCCAGCCAGCCTTCCGGATTCCGGGCGAACAAGAGATTCCGACGATCACCGGCAGACGGCGACCGGAACCTGTCGATGACGCCGGCTAGCTCTGTGATTTCCCGCACGTTGGACGCCGTTGCCTCGCGCCTTGTTTCGAGCCCATAAACCAGCGCCCGATCGGTCATGCGAGCGAACTCTAACCCGCGGACCCGCAAGCTGAGGGCGCCATCGGCTCGAGGAATGCATTCCACACATCCGCTAGCCTTAATTTGTGACACCCAGGTCTCGATCTCGGTTGAGCGATCCGGCATGGGGCGCGTACACCGGTCGAGATGCGTTTCCAGATTTCCATAATCGGCTAAGTCGATTGGATCCTCATAGCCGTCCTCCGTCTGAACGAACGCGATGAACCGCGCCGCCCGAGGATTCAGGCAACGCAATCGCAGGCACGTTGTGCGCTCCTGTCCGGCGGGGAGAAAAAGCGCAAGCCCTTCTATGGTGAGCCGGCGCTCCCGCGATCGCAGGTAATCGAGCCAAATCAGGCCGAAGGTCAGAGCACCGTTCACGTCGGACTCGAGCCCCGCTCCGATCGCCGCCCAGCCGGTGGACCCTTGCCGGACCAGCGCCCTGGGGTAACTCGGCGACAGGCTATGTTCCAGATCGGCCTCCGTAGTCAGCTCTACGATACGGGAGCCTGCGAACTGCCGCATCAGGGCGCGGCGAAATAGCTCTCGATATGTAAGTCTCGACGTTCGGCGCGTAATGTCCCGCGTTGCCGCGGTATCGATCAGTGCAAGCGTGCCGGTCCGCTTTCCAAACCGCTCGGTGATCAGTTCCAGGCGAGCGCGGGTTTGCGTCGCTACACCTGTAATGCGGCGGGATAAGTTGCGTTCATCATTCCAGACCTCGAAGGTGAGATAGCCAGAACTCCACGCGAGAACGTAATGCCCGGCGACGATGGAGATGGGCTGATCGCCGGACTCGAGAGCGATCGGATTCTTGCTGGCGGCGAGAAAACGCTCAATAGCCAGTCGGGCCTCTTCGGGGTCACTCCGCGAGGGCGTGCAGGCGGCACGTTTCAACTTCCTCCATTATCGACCAGGGCACGTGTACGTCGCTCCGGCCCAGTGTAGCCGGACCCCGATTGCGGTAGCGTTGATAGGTGCGGAGTTTCCTCGCCGGCCTCCTCCTCGGCCTCTGTGTACAGGCCCAATCGCCGAGTTTCTCCAGGCTTCAACGTGTGGTTAACGACCCGGTACTTGGACCTCAGGGTACCGCGTGGGAATCCGCGGGCGTGTTCAACCCGGCTGTTATTCGATCTGGCGACGAATATGTAATGCTCTACCGAGCCCAGGATAAAAGCGGCGTCTCGCGCATCGGTTATGCGAGCAGCAGGGACGGTCGGAGGTTCCAGCGGCGGCCAAATCCGGTCCTCGTTCCCGAAGCCGATTACGAGAAGAGTGGCGGTGTGGAGGACCCGCGCCTGGTGAAGATCGGCAACCTCTACTACCTCACCTACACCGGTTACAACAAGAAGGACGCACAACTCTGCATCGCGCAGTCCCGCGACCTGCTTCACTGGAAGCGCCTGGGCGTGATCATGCCGGCCTACAAGGGGCTCTGGAACACCGGTTGGACCAAGTCCGGCGCCATCTTGGAGACAAGGATCAACGGTAAGTACTGGATGTACTTCATGGGCAATGCGAAGGATCGTCCCGGTCAGATGGGAGTTGCATACTCGACCGATTTGCGGCACTGGACCGAAGCTCTTGACAAACCGGTGGTGCCGACGCGGGCGGGGAAGTTCGATTCTAAGGTGGCCGAACCAGGTCCGCCTCCTGTGCTGACTCAAGACGGCGTTCTTCTCATCTATAACGGCGCCGACGACCAATTGATTTACCGCACAGGTTGGGTGCTGTTCGACCGAAAAGATCCGGCGAAAGTGATCGCCCGCAGCGCGGTTCCGCTTTTCGCGCCAGAGCTGGAATGGGAGAAGAAGGGTCAAGTGCCGAACGTGGTGTTTGTCGAGGGGCTGGTCCGCAAAGGAGCACGCTGGCTATTCTGGTACGGCGGCGCGGATACGTATGTTGGCTTGGCCGAGGCGTTGCGATAAACCGCAATCGCCCGCGCCCCCTACTTCTCGCGTTTCACATCCAGCTTCGCCTTCAACGTCCCTTCTCCACCTTCCGCGCTCATGTCACCCGTGATATGGTCGTCCCCATCCAGTTTCAGCGCGAACTTAACCAGCGAAGGCCCCTGCTCGGGAACCACTTCCAGCACGATCCTGTCATCCTCGATGCTGCCTGTCTTGATCGGCGTCTGCCGTTCAGCGTCCTGTCCAACGGATCCCGTAATCGTCATGCCATCTTGCTTCAGGATGAAAAACGCGGTGGAATTCTTGACCTCCCCATCATGCGTAATCTCTAACGTGCCTGACCATTTTCCAGTGACATCGGCGCCGGAAACGGCCAGCGCGAACAGAGTGAAAGCAGTGATGAGAAGCTTCATGGGTCTAAATACGCGAGTATCGCACCACCAGTTCCACAAAGTTCGGTAAAATACTTGGCCTATGAGTGTACCGGTCGAATCCCAAGTGCGTTGGTGCGACGCGCTGCTGGATCCCATGCGTCAGGAGACCGACCCACTCGCAGATGGAGTAGTTTCCGAGCTTTTCGGCAGCGGGCAGGTGACCTCCGTCAATACCCTGATGCGCACGCTGATCGAGAATGATGGTCTCCCCTCGGACGCTCTGCCTGCGGTCGTTCGCGAGTATCTGGCCAGTAGCGCGACTCTGCCGACGTGGGCCGATCCACATGCAATCGAGGTCGGCGAACGAGTGTTTTGGCGCTACGGTCCCGCGGTGATCTCCATCCTGACGTGCTATTCGCTCCCCTTTTGCTACGCGGCTGCAAATGGCGTGAAGGTGCTGGCCTTAACCGCCCGCCTGTCCACTAACCCGACGCGCCGCATTATCGAGACCGCGCAGATGGTGGTGGACGTGATGCGGCCAGGCGGGCTCGGGCGCCTTGGTACGGGCATCCGCACCGCCCAAAAGGTCCGTCTGATGCACGCAGCAGTGCGCCTGCTGGTTGGGCGCTACGAGGGATGGAAGCCAGAATTCGGCCGCCCGATCAACCAGGAGGATCTCATTGGAACCTTATTGTCGTTTTGCTGGGTCACGCTTGAAGGTTTGCAGCGGCTGGGCTATGCATTAACCGCGGAAGAGGCCGAATCGTATATGCATTCCTGGAAGGTCGTCGGTTACATCCTCGGGATCCGTCCGGAGTTGCAGCCCGTCGATTACGCCGATGGCGGCATGCTCGCGCGCCGGATCCAGCACCGGCAATATGCGGCCTGCGAAGAAGGTCAGATGATGACCAAGGCTCTCGTCGAAATGATGCAGTACTATGTTCCCGGAGATTTGCTGGATGGCGTACCGGTCACCATGATCCGTTATTTCCTCGGCGACCCCGTCGGAGACATCCTCGGTGTGCCGCCGGCAGATGCAACGAAAGTGTTGGTGCAACCGCTTCAGTTCCTGGCCCACATCAAGAGCGACCTCGTACATCGGTCCAATGAAATGGCTCAAGTGCTCGAGCTGTTTGCGCGGGCGTTAATTAAGGGAATCCTCCTGGCCGGCCGTGGCGGAAAGAGAATCCCTTTCACGATTCCTATGGATCTTCAGCAGGCCTGGGGAGTGAACTGGTTGCCATAAGCGCACGGCGCTGAGAAGTGGAATAATCCGCCGAGAAGCGCATCAACGGGACGTGCCAAAGGCGCCGAATTGCGAATGCTCGCGGACTGTCTGGGGTTTGTTAAATCAGAAGCGCCGGGCGCTGTCACGCGACAGCTGCCCGGCAGCGGCTACTGAGGAACGCCCTTACTGCTGTGGAGGCGGAGCTGTGGTGGAAGAACCGGTGTGAGTGGTTGTCGTTTGATCCGTGTGTTTACCGTGCTTCTTCTTCGACTTCGTAGTGGTGTTGGTTGTGTCGGTATCGTGAGTCGTGTTCCCCGCGGCGTCCGTGTTGGCGGTCGAGGAGGTAGTGGTCGAATCGGTCTTCGCCTTCTTCCCGTGCTTCTTAGTGGTAGTTGTTGTCTGGGAGGTGTCTGTTTGCGCCGCGGACTGCGGAGTCTGCGCGAGCATCATGCCAACCGTCAAAAATGATGCGAAAACGAGTTTCTTCATGGATTCTCCTTCTCTGCTGACCCTGCATTGGGCCTTCCTTTCACGTAGACGCGACCATGCGCAAGGGGTTTCCCGAGGGCACGGCTCATGGTAATTAAACCTGATTAACAATCCGTTATGACCGGTTAGCGAAACTGACTCCGTGCGAAGAACGTCAACCGTGTGTGCAACATACAAGGAACATTCTGGCGGGCCTTGTTCTCGCCGCATCGGGATTATCGGCCCAGCATATCTCCGTAGGCGTGAAGATTGGTACGCCCATCACTGACCCATTCTCGGATCAGACCTTCACCAGCGTTGACGTGATTACTCGTTCGTTCTCTGATTCCAGGAAATTGATTGTTGGACCCATGCTGGAGGTGCGGCTTCCGCTGGGCCTCGCAATTGAAGCCGACGCTTTGTACCGCCCGTTGGACCTGACGACGGTAACGCAAGTGATCCCGCGTCCGGGCGTGCAGAATTCGCAGACTCTCAACAGCTGGGTGTTCCCGGTGCTCGGGAAGTTCCGCCTGCCGTTTCCAATCGTGAAGCCCTACGCCGAGGCGGGACCCAGTTTTCGGAGGAACGGTGGCATTCTCAACTCGTATTGGTCCGGAAAGGGATTCACTTTTGGCGCGGGAGTAGAGGTGAAGATTCTAAAACTTCGAATCGCGCCTGAACTCCGCTATACCCGATGGGGTAGCGATCCGAAGTCAGTCACGAGTATCGCTCCATCGTCGGGCCAGAATCAGGGAGACTTCCTGGTCGGGTTCTCGTTCTGAGAGTAGGCCCGATACAATTGGAATACGTCTCCGGATGCGATTCCTGTTGTTCCTGCCGCTACTGTATGCATCCGCCTTCGCGTCTGAACCGTCTTACGTCGGCAGCGCAACCTGCTCTCAATGCCACCGGAATGTGGCGCTGCTTCAATCCAAGAGCAGTATGGCGCGCACGTGGCAGGGCGCGGCGGCGTTTCCATCAGACTACCAACGCGTGAAACAAGAAGGCGGGATCCAATACCGCTTCGCACGCAAGGGTGACAGCATCGAATACGATGTCCGCATACCGGGTCGCCCTGTATTGCGTGGGGACGCCGAAAGCATGGTTGGCGGACAACGCCACGGCCTCAGTTTTCTGGTCCGGCTCACCGCTCTGGATGGTACTCCGTTAGAGCGCGCGCCCCTCATCGAAGCTCGATATTTGCACTACAGCCCGACCGGCAACCTCGTGCTTTCTCCCGGGTTCCCGGAGCACACACCCGCATCGTGGGAAACGGCTCTTGGTCGGGTCTTGAGTCCCGGTTTCGAAGAGAAATGTCTACAATGTCATGGCGCGTCCGAGAAGGGAGTGCGATGCGAGACCTGTCATGGCGCCGGATCCGAGCACCTTAAAGCCGTCGGGGCCAAACTGCCAAACAAAGCCATTCTCAATCCGGGGCGGCTTACAAATCCACAGAAACTGGAGCAATGCGGCCGGTGTCATTCCGGCTTTGGCGAAATCTACGATCCTGTACCTGACGATGTGTTGATCTCAAATCAGGTGACGGCGCTCAAGAGCTCGCAATGCTACATTCAGAGCGGCGCTGGACTTAGTTGCACGTCCTGCCACAATCCGCATCACGACGCATCCAAAGATGACCAAGCTTCCGTGGCAGCCTGCCTGTCGTGTCACAGCCCAAAGGTGCAGAACCGCGCCGCGCTGTGTCCCGTGAATAAGAAGGGGGAGTGTTTGAAATGCCATATGCCGGAATCTCAGAAGGGCGCGTTCCACATGGTCGACCACTGGATCCGGGTACATCCGGAGCAGGGCATCAAGGCCGCAACACACGACTCGACCGACCGGACGAGAGTCTCTCCGAAGCGCCTGAACCTGCGGTGGATCGTTGCTGACCGTGCGCAACAGGCAGAAGCTGCGCGCAGAGAACTTGTGGCCGGGGCTCCTTTCTTCGCTGTCGCTCAGAAATACTCGACTGATAAGTCTGCGATCTCAGGTGGTTTTCTCGGTGACATGGCAGTAGTCGACATGGAACCGTCTTTAGCCAAAGCCGCTCTGCAACTCCAACGAGGAGAATTCAGCCCGGTGGTGGATCTGAGGAACAAGCCGGTGATTCTCTACCGGATGCCTCGCGACTTTCTATTGGAAGCCGAGCAGCTCCAGCTAGAGGCCACACGTCTTCGCGAGAGTCGGTCATTCGGTCCGGCGGCGAAGAAGTACTTGGAATCGTTGCAGATTTATCCCTACTACTTACGCTCGCTGATCTTTCTGGCGGTCAGCGTCGGAGAGCAAGGCGATGGCGCCCGTGCTGCGGCAATTCTGGAGCTTGCGGCCAGTCTGTACCCGAAGGATCCCGCCGTTCAGTACAACCTGGGCATCGCATACAATTCGCTCGGGCGAGTGGAAGATGAAGTCCGGGTGTACCGGCGGGCAATTGACCTGCAAGCCGATCTGATTCCCGCTTATCTTAATCTCGGCGGCACGCTGTATGCCGCCGGACGGTTGGATGATGCTGCGGAAACATATCGAAGCGGTCTGCGGCAGAACCCGCTTGCGGCGACACTTTACTTCAATCTGGCGCAGGTTTATCTGCAGCAGGGCAAGGCAGCCGAAGCTGCGCGCGCGGTGGCTCTGGCCGGAAAAATCGATCCAAAGTTTGCGAACGAATCTAAATGAAACGCCGCGAGTTTGTCGAATCGATCTGCCGCACCGCGGCGGTATTCACGTTCGATCAGTTGGTGGAAGGGGCTTCGCTGGGAATCCAATTCGTGAATATAGCGCGTCAGGCCGGATTACGGTCCAAGACAGTATTCGGAGGCGAGAGTCGGAATCGCTACCTGTTGGAGACCACCGGCTGCGGAGTCGCGTTCTTCGACTACGATCACGACGGATGGTTGGACCTGTTCTTCGTGAACGGTACCCGCTTTGAAGCTAAATGGACTAACGCTGACCGTCCTACGAACCGCCTATACAAGAACAATCGCGACGGCACATTTACCGACGTCACCCTTAACTCCGGTCTTGCACGTACAGGCTGGGGCCAGGGTTGCTGCATCGGCGACTACGACAATGACGGGTTCGACGATCTGCTGGTCACCTACTGGGGCGATTGCGTCCTGTTCAAGAATCTCGGGACTGGTAAGTTCACCGATGTAAGCGACCCCTCCGGGATCAGTAAGACTACGCGGCGTACCGCTAAGGGTCTGAACCGCTGGAACACGGGCTGCGCATTCGTGGATTACGACAAAGACGGAGCGCTCGATGTATTCATCGCGAACTACATTGATTTCGACGTGAAGACCGTTGCCGTGCCCGAATCCGGGAACTGCCTGTACAAGGCCCTTAAGGTCGCCTGTGGCCCGCCGGGTCTCGATGGCGGCAAGAATATCCTTCTTCGAAACAATGGCGACGGTACGTTCACCGACGTGTCTGAGAGATCCGGGATTTTGAAATCGCCCGGGACCTACGGCTTAGGAGTACTCGTCGCTGATTTCGATAACGATGGGTGGCCCGACATCTACGTCGCCAACGACTCGACGTCGTCGGCGCTTTACAGGAATAATCACGATGGCACATTCACGGACATAGCAATCGAATCCGGGGTCGCTTATAGCGCCGACGGAAAGCCGCAAGCAGGCATGGGGGTTTCAGCCGGCGACTACGATTGCGACGGAAACTTCGACATCGTAAAAACGAATTTCGCCGGCGACACGTCTAGCCTGTATCGCAATGGCGGCAACAACTTTTTCGAAGACATGACGTTCCAGGCTGGCCTGGGCAGGAATACACGATTCCTCGGCTGGGGCGCGATGTTCGCCGACTTCGACAACGACGGCTGGCTGGACATTCTGCTGACCAACGGACACGTGTATCCGGAGGTGGCGGAGACGTCGATCGAGTATGGATACCGGCAGCGCAAAGTTTTGTATCGGAACTTGGGGAACGGCCGCTTCGTTGACGTGTCGATGCAAGCGGGGCCGGGGATCACGGAGACCGTACCCGGCCGGGGCTGCGCGGTCGGCGACTTCAATAACGACGGGATACTCGATGTGGTGGTGAACTGTGTGAACGAGGTGCCTCAACTGCTGCGCGGTGAATCGACGCTGAAGAACAATTGGATCAAGGTGAAGTGCATCGGAACGAACTCCAACCGGAGTGGCATCGGTGCACGCGTATATTGCGTGACCGGCAAACACCGCCAGATGGAAGAGGTCCGCAGCGGTGGAAGCTACATCTCGCAGAACGATCTGCGCGTTCACTTCGGACTGGGCGCCGCTAGTGAAGCTGACGTCGAGGTCCACTGGCCCAGCGGCGCCGTCGACAAACTCTCCTCGCTCGCCGCGAACCGCATCCACGTCGTCGTAGAAGGGAAAGGCCTGAAGACTGCCTGACTCGCTGCATACTGATGCCGCAACGGCTTGCTTAATACCACGAATTTGAGCTTCGTATTTCCGAAATAAACCGGTTCAATGCTCCAAAATCAGCATCAGGCGACTCCGCAATTCCGAAAATAATGTCCCTTCTGAAAGGCCAGCTTGCCTCTCTCAGGACGCCATTTCTGCAACGCATCAAAGCCGTTCGCCTCCGATGGCATGGTGTATATCGTGAGTGTTATTTCCGGCGTTCCCGAAAACTTATAGCGCCAGGCAGCCCTCGAATCCGGTATCGAGCCGGGTACACGCTGAGCCCCGGATTGCAGAGTCCAATCTGCTACTTGTTTGGGCATCCGTGGAGGATCGTTATCCCGGGCCGGCCTGCAGCCGCACAAGGAAATAATTTCAAATAACCAGGCTCGCCGTGAAGTCAAGTCCTACCCCCGCCTACTCTCTATGCTAAACCTGTAATTACGTGTTGCTTTCGCTCTATCATGACGAGCCGGACTCGGCCGGGCTTGCGCAGCAGTTCCACGCCAACAACACTCTTGCGCGGTTAAAGACCCTGGATTCGCGCGCACGGCGCAAGGGCCTCGCCTCCGTCGACCCTTCGAAAAATGTCCTGATCTCAATCGGCATGGAAATCGACGGCGGCGGAGTGGTTACCAAGAACGGCTATGGTGTCTTCAACCTGAGCTGGCAGGCTGCACATCATCCGGAATGGCCGGACGTAGTGATGTCGGAGCTGGCCGAAATCCGAGCGGTGATCAAACAGACACACGCGGCACCGTTACAGTTCCTGATTTGGGCGGGCATGGGCGGTTCGGCCGAAGACAAGTCGATGTACAACTCCGTGGGGTTGTTGAGCAAGGGCCCGCGGTGTTACGTGCTCGATTCCACGGATCCGGTGAAGCTGTCTGGCATCTTGGAGGACATCCGAAAGCGCTCAGGCTTCGATCTAGCGGAGGCGCTCAAGCGTACCTTGGTGGTCGGCATGGCGATGGGCATGACCTCTTACGAGCCGGTGGTCAATCTGGACAAGCTAGCGAAACTCTACGACGCAAACGGCATCGACTCTCGCCCCAATTTCATCTACTTGACCCTCCCGGGATCACTGCTGGATCAATTTGCGAGCAAGCGGGGCTATCGCAGAGTCGAATTGCAGTTGGACGGTGCGAACTCAACGGCGGGGCGTCATAGTGCGCCATTAACTCGTGGGAGTCTATATCCGCTGGGCCTGGCCGGCGTGGATCTCAAACACTGGATCAGCAATGCGGAACTGACCGACACGCAGGTTTACACGGCTTGGCGATTGTCGGCATTTCTTCAGGCCCAGGGTGCGGCGGGGCGTGACAAGGTGACTTTGGCGCTGCCCAAATCCTGGGCCGGCGCGGCGCTATGGACGAAACAGGACTTCGAAGAGAGCCTCGGCAAAAGCGAGGCTACCGGTATCAAGATCGTAATCGGCGAGCGCCTCAAGATGCCGAACTACCACTCACCGAAGGGCAACGGGTCCGACCGGGTGTTCCTCGCCGTCCAGATGAAGGGTGAGCCAAATGCGGAGGCTGCGAAGATCACGCTGCTCCGCCGGGCCGGCTATCCGGTGGCCGTGCTGACCTTTCCATCACGGAGCTCTTTATCAACGTACATGCAGGTCATGCACTACGTCGTGTTCGGCCTTGCCTACTTCCGGAAGATGAATTTCGTAACGCAGCCTGGTGTGGAGTTGTACAAGACCATCACCAACCGTCTCCATGCCGAAGCGGATAAGGCCGGCGGCATCGAGGTCTCGAAACAGTGGAGAGCGTTTTGGGACACTCCGCACCAGTCGCGCTGGCGCAATCGCGTCACGCTCCGGTATGAGCACGCCGGCGTTCCGGTGGCTCCGAAAGAAGGCACGGCGCCCGCCATTTACGCGGCGCTGATCCGCAGCTTGTTCGAGCAACAATGTGATTACGGTGAACTCACATTCTTCGGCGACATGCGGTATTCGAAATCGGGGATGGCGATTCGGCGCGTCTTGGATCGGGCCGGGGAGATGGTATTCCGATCGCGCCTGAAGGCGCCGGTGGACATCTACGAAGGTCCCGCGATGAATCATTCCTATCACGAGATGATCATCGGCCACGGTGGCGCCTTCTCGACGGTGCTGTTAAGCGAGAGTGCGGCCACGTTGCCGGAAGCCGGTTATACGGCGGACTATCATCGTGCGCAGTTTCTGGCGACTCAGATGGCTCTGGCGGAGCGGGGCCGGGCGGTGGTCTCCATCACCGTGAAGGATCTGGGGCCTGCCAGTCTGGCTGCGCTAGATGAGTTTTTCCGCCAGACCGCCCGGTACTTGAAGGCGTAGCGGGCCGGCATCCAATGGCGAAATACAAAGCGCCGAAGGGCAAGAAGCGTGCTGCGGCCAGCGATCTTCGAGGCGCGCTTCCGTGCCTGGTGGTGGTGTTGACGATCTTTGGCCTTCTAATGTTGTTGTTCTATTGGGTACTGAAATCGAGTTCTTAATGCGAGTAGATGGACGGAAACCGAACGAATTACGGCCGGTGGATCTTACAGTCGGCTATCAGCAGACCGCCGAAGGATCGACTCTGATCGAAGTGGGTAACACGCGCGTGTTGTGCGCGGCCACTGTGGAATCAAGCGTGCCGCAGTGGCTCCGGGGAAGCGGCAAGGGGTGGGTCACCGCCGAGTACTCCATGCTGCCTCGCGCTACGATAACCCGCAATACGCGCGAGGTCATCAAGGGCCGTCCCTCCGGCCGCACGCTCGAGATCCAGCGTCTGATCGGACGCGCACTTCGCGCGGTGATCGACACGGCGCTGCTAGGCGAACGCACTATCATTCTGGATTGCGACGTCATCCAGGCCGATGGCGGCACGCGCACCGCTGCCATAACGGGCGCGTTCGTGGCCATGGTCACGGCGCTGAAATCGTATCAGCAAGCGGGCCAGATCAAGCATTGGCCGGTCCGCGATTATGTGGCTGCAACCAGTGTCGGCGTAGTGGGGGGTAAGATGCTGCTGGACCTTTGCTACGAAGAGGACTCCAGCGCAGACGTGGACATGAACCTGGTGATGACCGGCGCCGGCGGCTTCGTTGAACTGCAGGCCACGGCGGAGAAGATCGCGTTTGACGATTGCCAGCTGGCGGGCCTGGTGGAACTTGGGCGGGCGGGGATCACGCAGCTCGTCGGAATTCAGAGAAAGGTTCTCGGCGACCGGTGATCGTTCGATGCGCTACTTCGAACCCGGGCAAGCTGCGGGAATTCCGCTTGGCCGGCGAGCAATTTGGGAACGGGCGTTTCGAGGTGGATACACTTCCCGGACTGCGCGATGTTCCCGCCCCGGAGGAGACCGGCGCGACCTTCGAAGAAAACGCGATCCAAAAGGCGCTGTACTACGGAGCCCTCATTTCGGGATGGCTGTTCGTCGATGACTCAGGACTCGAGGTGGATGCGCTCGGCGGTCAGCCCGGAGTACTCTCGGCGCGTTATGCGGGCCTGGATGTGAATGACGAGGCGAACAATGCGTTGCTGCTGGAACGTTTGCGAGGCATCCATGACCGGGACGCCCAATTCGTGTGCGTCATCGCTCTAGCCTACAACGGCGAATTCGTGCGAACGTTCCGCGGCGTCGTGCGCGGGCGCATCATCGATACGGCGCACGGCGCCAACGGATTCGGCTACGACCCGCTATTCTTCTATGAGCCGTTCGGCTGTACCTTCGGAGAGGCGGATACCGATGCGAAAATGCAGGTCAGCCACCGCGCCCAGGCTTTGCGCCAGATGTTTTCTTGGCTCGGTGATAACGCCGCCAAGTCAGAAAGCCGATGATCGTCTTGCCATCCTGAATAGTCCGATCGCGGATCATCGCATCCAGTTCCTTCGCTTTGAACCAGCGAACCTCAATGCGCTCGTCCTCCATGGGCTTCGCCTCGCCTTGCTTCAGGTTCTCGGCCAGAAATAGATCCATCTTCTCCGCCAGGAAACCCGGGCTGGGATAGAAGGAAGCTATCTTGGTCCACTCCTTGGCTTTGATTCCCGTTTCTTCTTCCAGCTCACGCTTCGCTGCCTTCAGGGCTGTTTCTCCGGGATCCAGGCGACCGGCCGGCAACTCCCAAAGATAATCTCGCGCGGGCAGACGGTACTGGCGGACCAGCAATACGCGCCCTTTCTCGTTGACAGGCATCATCACGGCGGATCCGTCGTGCTGCACGATGGCTCGCTTAATCTCGAAGCCGCCCGGGTCAACCGCATCATCCTCCGTCACCCAGAAAATCTTCGTTTTTAACAGTTCTTTCGATGAGACCAGTTTCATAGTTTTATTTGCATTCATGAGTTTCATCCGCGGCGCAAACTGCGCCGGAACTCTTCGTACGGCAGCGTGTTCATCACGTCCGCGGTGCTCAGCCATCCACGGCGCGCCATCATCACGCCAAAGGGCATGTTCAAGAGATGTTTGGGGTGATGGGCGTCGGTGGCGATGACAAATTTCACGCCTTTGGACTTCGCGATACGCAGGAGAGGGCCGTGGAGATCCAAACGTTCCGGGCTCGCGTTGATTTCGAACCAGATGTTCCGCTTCGCGGCTTCGGCTGCGACTCGCTCGAAATCGAACGGATACGGATCACGGTGCAGGAGAATGCGTCCTGTCGGGTGTCCGATAATCCTGAGCTGCGGGCATTCCATGGCGCGCAGCAGCCGGTCCGTCATCTCCGCGGAGTCCATGTTCATGTAGCTGTGCACGCTACCGATCACAACGTCGAGTTCCGCCAGCGCGTCGTCAGCGAGATCCATTGCGCCATCGCGCAGGATGTCGCACTCAATTCCGGACAGGACCCGAATTCCTAGCGCGTCCTGGTTCATTTCGCGAACCCGCCGGGCGAGGGCGACAGCACGTGCTTCGTCTAAGCCGTTCGTCATGGCGAGCGACTTTGAATGATCCGTGATCGCGATGTACTCATAGCCGCGTTCTCGGGCCGCCATCGCCATTTCCTCGAGGGTCGCCCGGCCGTCTGTCTCGGTCGTGTGCATGTGGATGTCGCCGCGGAGATCGGAGATCTCCACCAGCGAGGGCAGAGTGCCCTGGGCAGCGGCTTCGATCTCTCCGCAGTTCTCGCGCAACTCCGGCGGAATCCAGGCCAGGCCGAGCTTCTCATAGATCTCGGACTCGGTCTCACCTGCGACGCGGACCTCGTCTTCCATGCGCACCAGGCCGTACTCGTTCAAAGTGAGGCCGAGTTTCAGCGCCCGCGTTCGGAGCGTCACGTTGTGTTCCTTGCTTCCCGTGAAGTACTGCATGGCAGCGCCGTAGCTCTCGGCCGGGAGTGCGCGCAGGTCCACCTGGAGCCCTTCCAGTCCGAATTTGACACTTGCTTTGTTAGCGCCTTTGCCCAACAGTTCGTGCACTTTCGGATGCTGCACAAAGCGTTCAAGAGCGTCGGTCGCACCGGGTCCAGTCACCAGAAGGTCGAGGTCGCCTATGGTTTCCTTGCCGCGGCGCAGGCTGCCTGCTACCGACAGGCGATCCAGCCCCGCCGTTTGAGACAGGTACTCGATGAGTTCCCTTGCGGTGCGCTGCCCGAAGCTCATCAGATATCGCCCCGCGCTCTGGCGATATGCGGAGATGGACCGCAGCACCTTGTCTTCGAGCTTGGAGCCCATCCGGGGAAGATCGCGCAGCTTCTGTTCGCGGCACAGACGCTCCAACTCGTCGATGCTGCCGATGCGGAAATGCTCCCAAATAACAGCGATGCTCTTGGGACCAAGCCCTTGAATTTTGAGCAACTCGAGCGCGCCCGCGGGATATCTGGCGAGCAGTTGATCGCGTTTGTCGAAGGAACCTCGGCGCGCGATCTCTTCGATGGCGCCGCCAATTCCTTTGCCAATGCCGGGAATCTCTGTCACTTTACGTTCCGGGTTCGCCAGAATGTCCGCGACGCGCTCGGGAAAACCGTCGATGGCCGTCGCCGCATTTCGGTAGCTGCGAATCCGGAACCCGTCTTCGGCCGCGATCTCCATAAGGTCGGCCGTTTCCGAAAGAATGCGCGCTATTTCCCGATTTTCCATCGCTGCCTGGTTTCGATTTTAGTCGCGGCATGCGGCTCCACGTGCACCAGAACATCGGCGACCCAGTTCAGTTGTTCTACGATACGCGCCCGCACATCATGCGCTATTCGATGAGACTCCCGTACGGTCATGTCCGGATCCACCTCCAGGTGGAGATCCACGTGATAGCGCAATCCCGTTTTGCGGGCCAGGCATTTCTCAACGCCGAGCGCGCCGGGCACCTGCAGCGCCACCCGCCGGATATCGTCCATGAGATAGCCTTCCGGCATCCTGTCCATCAACTGCTGCGTGGTCTGGTGGACCACGCGCATGCCGAGAAACACGACAATAATGCCAACGAAGAACGCGCCGTAGTGATCCGCGGAGGAAAACTGCTCCGGCTTCCACAACGCAAACGACACTGAAACCAGAGCCGCGAATGCCGAGAGGATGTCCACCGTGTCGTTCCAGGCATCCGCAACGAGTGCCTCGCTCTCGATCCGGCGGCCCACGCGGAACTTTGTTGCGCCGAGCGCGGTTTTGGCTACCATCGAAATCAACAGGGGCCAGATCGCGAAGGGAGCTACCACGTGGGCGTCACTCAAATGCAGAGCGGATTGAAAGCAGATGCCCGCGCCTGTGATGCCAAGCAGGATGCCAACGGCGAGGCCGGATAACGTCTCCATGCGTCCATGGCCGTAAGGATGTTCGGCATCCGGGGGCTTGGACGCCAGAGAGAGGCCGAAGAGAACGATGCCGGATGCGAAAACATCGGCACCCGATTCCACGCCATCCGAGATCACGGCCGTCGAGTTCGCCATCATACCGACGGTGATCTTGAGAGCGGCGAGGCTGCCGCTAACGATCATGCTCGCAACCGCAACGCGTCGCCCGATTCGTTCGGGGTTGGCCATCATCCGATGGTGGCACAAGCTACCGGGCCTTGTGATCGACCTCGGCAGGCGCGTCGCCCATACCTTGCTTCAATTTACGATTGGCTTTATCCAGCTCCTGTTTAACTTCCCGGCCTGCTTCGTTCAACTCGCGCTTGAGATCCTTGCCCGCCTCTCGGGCTTTCTCTTTAACCTGCTGTCCGGTTTCTCGGGCCTGCCGTTCCGCCTCGCGCGCCCGTTCTCGCGCTCGAGCGTCGTCCGATGGAGTACACGCGGTTAAGGAAGCCAACGCGAGCACGATTGCGTACAGCCGTGATGTTTTCATACCAAGCCCTTGAGTGGGACGCTCAGGGGATGGGTTGGTGTTACACGGCCAAGTGCCGCGAATGTACTTGGTACGCGCCAAAAAAAAGGGAGCGGTTGCCCGCTCCCTTTGAACATTCCTTGTCCCCTTTAGGCTAGAAGTCTAGACGAATCGCGAACTGGAATCTCCGCATCGTCCCGAACGCGCCGACAAGGCCGGTAATCTGGCCTACCTGCGGGCTGGTAATGTCGTTGTTCGGATCGCCGAGGTTCGTGTGATTGAAGACGTTGAACGCTTCGGCGCGAAACTCCGCCCGAACTTTGCCTTCGCCCAAGAACGCGAATCGCTTGGCTAAAGACATGTCTTGCTGGATGTAGATCGGGCCGTACAGGTTATTGAAGCCCCAGTTGCCGAAGGTGTTGTCCGCAGGAACTCCGTAGACGCCGCTCAGCCCACTCTTGGGGTCACCAGGGACATTGAAGATACCCCCGAAGAAGTGATTGCGGTCGTTCGTTGCCCCTCCCGTTGCGTACGGGTCACCTTTACCCTGGTCGGGCCGGCCGCCTGGACCTTGATTAGGTCGCGCGCCAGTATAGCCGGCGGGAACTCCAGCCACACCCACCAGCAAACCGGCGTTGCCGATGTTCGGAGTGAACGGTCGACCGCTGGTGTAGGTGGTGATGCCGTTGAGCGCCCACCCACCCAACGCGATGTCCATTGCGCGTGGCATGCTATTTCCGAAGTGCTTTCCCTTGCCGAACGGAATCTCCCAGTTTTCGGCGACTGTGATTAAGTGATGGCTGATACCGTCGCTATTTCCATACCCAAGAGGGCGGTTGTAGAGGAACGTGTAGCTGTCTCCGCTATCGCCTATCTCGCGCTGGAAAGTATAGTTGAACTGGAGCGTGGTGCCAGCCAAAGCACGGACGGTTGCTTGCGCCTGTAGTGCGTCGTAACGAGTATTGGCGCAGTCGCAATAGTAATTGATGTCCTGGGTCCAACCGAATTTCGCGTAATAAGGACGCAGTGTATTGGTATTCGAGACACCCGGGACGAACGCCGGTTGATTCACGTTGAACTGCTGGCCGCTGGGCAAATTGAACGCGTGCCGGCCAACATTGCCGACGTACCCGACGGAAACAGCCACCTTCTCTGTCAACCTGGCGCTGAACGGTCAGATTGTACGCGTCGGCACGCGGGCAGCCGGACATCGGCGGGACGCACCTTGCCGTAGACGCCGACGGGGAGTGGCGCGGTGCCGGTGGTTTGATCCACAACCGGAAACACGGGAGTTGGCGGACCCTGTGCCAGCGAAAATACACTGCTAAACCCATTAGCAGGCGTTTAGTTGCTGGTTGCCCAAAACTGGAAGGTTCTGCGTGACATTGTGGCCGAAAATCGTGCCGAACGTCCCGAGCGAATAGCTCCAGCCGTAGCCGGCGCGGATCACGGTTTTAGGATTCAGCTGATACGCGACGCCAAGCCGCGGCGCCATATTCCTCCAGTTCATATCCTGGATACCGTGGTTTGAGGTCTGGCCTACACCGAACACGTGCAACAATCCATCGGTGAGACTGAGATTGGCTCCATTGCCCGCCTTGTTAACCGTCTCGGGAAAGATCATCTCCCAACGCATGCCCAAGTTCACGGTCAGCTTTGGTGTAATGCGCCACGTGTCCTGGCCGTACCAGAAAAAGCGTTTCTGCCGCTCTTGGGCATCGGTGCTGTTGCTGTAGTAGCGGCTGAAACCGGTTGTCTGGCCGAGAAGGAACGTAGCCAAGCCCAACCCGCCGGAAGTGTTGCCGTTGGCCGAAAGCACGTTCGCGGTATAACCGTTGTTAAAGGTCAACTCCCCGGCCCGATGAGAATCGCTGGGCACTCGAAGGTTTTGAGCAAAACGCAAGTCAGCCCCGAACTTAAAGCTGTGATTCCCGAATACCTTGGTTGTGTTGTTCACAAACTGATACTGAGATTCACGCTCTGCAAGTGGGCAATTGCACTGGTTTGTTCCCAGAGAGTAGCCCAGGTTGGTCCCCCCATCACCTTGAATGAAGAACGCAGGCAATCCCGAGGTGAAAGTGTTGTCCACGTTTAAACCCGGGATTCCGGCATCCTTGGCTGGACTGGTCCCCAAGCCGTTCGGCGATACGTTCACCCGGTAACGCATGAAGCCGAAGCGGAACTCGGTCAGCAGCGTTGGGTTGATGGTCCGGTTATATCCGAGTGCCAGACTCTGGTTCCTCACGTCCGACACACCGGCAAAGTTGATGTTGTCTAGCGCCGGTCCACCAATCAACTCCCCGAAGGCGCCCGCGGCGTGCTGATTGTAGGCCTGCGTGCTGTACCGCCCGAACAACGACGATTTCTCGTTGATAAAGTAGTCCCAACGGGTGTCCCAGGCGTTCACGTCGAAGGCGCGGGATCCTGATGCTACGTAATTCCCGCTGTAAGGCTTGCCGGGATCGCCCGGAGCATTGGGCAGAGGCAGGAGCTTGATAATATTCAACGCCTGAGGGCTGAGCCGGCTGGCAGGAATAATGTTGTTCACGAACGCAGTCCGGCCAATACCGGTCGTCGGATCTCCGGTCAGGGGATCATAAATTTGATTCTGCCCGCCGTTCAGATACCCGCTTAAATCCCCGTTGCGCGCCGCCAGCGTCGGAACAGAGGTCTTCACGCTCGAACCATCGCGGCGCCGTGTTAACTGAGCATCGCCAAAGTAGAACAGTTTATTCTTAATGATCGCGCCGCCGATGGATCCGCCAAACTGGTTCCACACGGTCGGTGGTACCCGCACGTTCTCCGAGGAGTTGAACGGGTTGCGCGCGAAGTCCTGGAACCCCGGCGAGTTGTTGCGCAAAAACTCGAACAGGGAGCCATGAATTTGGTTGGTACCCGATTTGGTTGACACGTTCATCAGACCGGCGGCCGCCAGGCCGAATTCGGCGTCGTAATTCTGACTGGAAATTTGCGTCTCTGTGATCGAGTCCAGGTTCGGATTGATCACAATGATGCCAAGGATTGGGTCCTGATTGTCGGTTCCATCCAACTGGAATGACGTGCCGGCGAAAGCCTGGCCGTTCACCTGGATCTGCTGGCTGCCTTGCGGATTTTCGCTCGAAGCGTGGTTCCAGGTGAGGCGCTGAGCACCTGGCGTCAACAGTTCGTAAGCCTGGAAATTGCGGTCGAAAGATGGCAGGTTCAGAAGCTGCTGCGTGTTGTACATGGTAGCCACGTCAGCACGGTCCGTCTGCAAGAGGGGAGCTGCTGCCGTCACTTCCACCTGCTCGGAAACCTCGCCCACTTGCATGGCCATGTCGACACGAGCGGATTCGTTCACGTTCACGTTCACGTCACGGCTAACGGATTTGCGGAAGCCCTTGGATTCCACTTCGATCGTATATGTGCCCGGAATCAATTGGGCTTTGCTGTAGTTTCCCGATTCGTTCGTCACCGTCGTGGTAACGGTGCCCTTGTTCTGGTCGGTTATTTTCACCGTCGCGTTCGGTACTCCTGCTCCGGAGGCGTCCGTGACAGTTCCGATGATGCTTCCCGAAACGGTTTGGCCTTTAGCTATTGGCGTGAACCCCAGCAAGATAACGAGCGAGCAGAGCGCCATCCCAAACACTGAACCTAGTGCTTTCGACATCCGTTTCTCCTTGGAAAAGTAGCCCCTGACGACGCCTACCCTGGCGCGCTTAGCGGATCTGTGAATGTTCGTGCGGACGAGACCCATCCCGAGACTACTGTCGAGTAGTCTGTACCTATTCCGTGATTTCCGACAAGTTTATTTGGGTCTGATACTGTTAAATCGGCTAAACCGTGTGGTTGCTATCGGTTTCCGGAGTTGTTACTCTTACACTACATGGCGGTTACAGGGGTGTCGCCTTCAGCTAGTGACGCAATTCATTCCCAAATCGCCCGGCTTGTAAGCAGTGACGTCCTGAAGAGTTCGGACTCGTTGTGCCGTCTTCTGCGATATTTGGCGGCGCATAGCATCGACGCGCCGGGCACACCGATCAAGGAATATCAGATCGCCACAGAGGTGTTTGGCCGCCCGGCTAATTTCGATCCGCGCATGGATTCAACGGTGCGCGTTCAGACCGGCCGATTGCGAGCCAAACTGGGTGAATACTATAGCGGTCCCGGCGCCGAAGATCACGTAATTGTGGAGTTGCCCAAAGGCAGCTACTCGCTCAACGTTCACGAACGGACACATGTAGAGTCTCCCGCAACCCCGACACCCGTTCCCGAACCTGTTGCCGTTCAACTTCCTCCAGAAACCGTCAGGCCCCAGGGACTGATCGTAACCGTCTGGGCATTGGGAATTACCGCAGTGGCGCTTGCTGTTGCGCTCATCATGGTCCTTGTCGCACATCGATCCCCAACAGTTGCTGTTCAGGAAAGACTGCCGTCTGCAGTCGGCATCTTCTGGCACGGTTTCCTTAACCAGCCGGAACGTCCGCTGGTTGTTTTCAGCAACGCCGAGTTTGTGGGACGTCCGGAACGGGGAATGCGCTATTTCGATCCCAAGCGCGACTCCAAGGATTCTATCCTCGATCACTATACTGGCGTCGGGGAGGTGCTGGCGGTGCATGACCTCGATCGCGTATTCACCCTACTGGGACACTCCATCCGGGTAAAGCGCGGGCGTCTTCTCTCGCTGGACGACGCCAAGAACAACGACCTGATCTTCATCGGCTCGCCCAGTGAAAATCTGAGCCTGCGCGAGGTCCCCAGTACGCAAGACTTCGTCTTTAAACCTACAGAATCGGGGCCCCGCAGGGGAGATCTGGCGATTGTCAACATAAAGCCCCGCGGCGGAGAGGGGCGTATGTTTTGGGGGTCTCCGACGGTGCCGATTGCAGAGGACTATGCCCTGATCGGCTTAGTGCCCGGCATGAACACAAACCAGTGGGTCATGGTGCTTGCAGGTACCACGACCATCGGAACGCAGGCCGCCGTGGAGCTGGTAACCCGGACGAGAAGCATTGAGGATCTGGTGAACAGAGTTGGCGTGAGGGATGGCGGCATCCGTCCCTTCGAAGCAGTGATCAAGGTCAAGGTCAGCGGCGGAGTACCGGTCAGCAGCGAAGTGGTCGCGCTTCACCCTCGAAATTGATCACGCATCCTCCTGGTCTAATCCAATAACGGTTCAACGACGGGCTATTCATGGCGGAGCGCGATGAGCGGGTGGACAGCTGTAGCTCGGCGGGCCGGCACTAAGATCGCGGTGAAGCCAACCGCAACGAATAACACACAAGCACCGATGAAAGTGGGAGTGTCCGTGGGCGATACGCCATAAAGCTCACTGGAAATTAGCCGGGTGAGATAGCTTGCGGCCATCGCGCCGGTGGCTACTCCGATCAGGACGAGCCCCATACCTCCTCGCAGCACCCAAAGAAGGATATCGGCCCGCGTCGCGCCGAGCGCCATTCGGATGCCAATCTCGCGCGTACTGCGGCTCACCACATACGAGATGACTCCATACAGGCCGAGGACCGTCAGAACCAGCGATGTCGCAGCGAAACCTGCCAGCAGAATGAGTGTGAACCGCTGCGGCGCAAACCAAGTGTCCAGCACTTGCTCCATGGTTCGCACGCTCTCGATTGGCTGGTTAGGATCCAGCAAGCTCAGTTGCTCGCGAATCGCGGGCAGAACGTGAGCGCCGGGCGAAGTGCGAATAACGAAGCTGACCCAGGGCATCGGGGCAATGGCAAATGGAACGTAGACCTGCGGCGGAGTACCTCGCGTCAGCCATCCATCTCGAATATCGCCAACAACACCGACGATTGTGAGCCAGTGATGGGCATCATAGTTCGTGAGGAAGATATGATGACCCAGCGGGTTGTCGTTGGGCCAGTACTGCCGCGCGGTGGTCTCGGTGATCACCGCCGTTTGGGGATGCCGGTCCACCTCGTTGGCTTCGAAGGTCCTCCCCGTCAGCAGCGGAATGCCCATCAACGAGAAATAGTTCGCACTGACAACCCGCACCAAGGCCCGTTTTGTGGAAGTCTCACGCTGGCTCTCTAACCTGAGACTCGATGTGAATGCATTACGGCTCAGCGGGAGTGGAGCGACGATCGCAACCGACCCGACACCTTGAACTGTGGCCATGCGTTCACCGGCGCTTTCATAGAACGCCCTCCACTGGCGCGGGTCGGAGTAGCGTGGTCCTTGTACCCGTATCTCCAGCGTCATCATGTTCTCTGGCCGAAAGCCTACATCGATGCGTTGCATGGCGACGAAGGTGCGCATCATAAGCCCTGACCCGGTCAGTAGAACAACCGCCAGCGCCACCTCGGCGGTGATGAGAAGTCTGCGACACGCTATTCCGGATGGGTCAACGCTGCGTCCCCTCAGGATCTGATTCACATTTGGTTTCGTAGACAGCAGGGCCGGCGGCAAACCAGAGACCAGCCCACAGCCGATGGTCGTCAGCATACTGGTTAAAAAGACTGTGGAATCGATGACGATTTCGTTTGCGCGAGGGATAGCCGAGGGCACCAATGGCACGATCACGCCGATGAGCCATTTTGCGAGCAGCAACCCAAGCAAACAGCCGGGAACGCTGAGCAGTAAGGCTTCGGTGATCAGTCGGCGGATCAGGCCAATTCTGCGTGCGCCCAACGCGAGGCGAATGGCAAGCTCTGGCTGCTTCTCGGCGGCGCGGGCGAGCAAGAGAATCGCGATGTTCGCATAGGCGATCAGCAGCACGAACGACACTGCCCCGAGTAGTGTGAGCAGTGCTGACCGGCTCTTACCGATGACGAGATCTCTGAGTGGGACAACACCCACTATAAGCTCGCGGTCCGTTGCCGGAAATTGCTGGGAGAGGCTCTGCGCCACACTCAACATTTCGGCTTGGGCTTGTTCCAGCGTGACGTTAGGCCGAAGCCTTCCGGTCACGCGTAATGCATGGTGTTGCCGGTCGTGCGCCGCCAGCACGAGGGGTAGCCAAAGATCGGGAGCGCCAGCGTTCGGCGAGTAGCGGAATCCTGGGGGCATGACGCCCGTTATTGTGTACGGAGTGCCGTCGAGCACGATGGTTCTACCAATGGCGCCCCGATCTTCCGCAAATCGCCGCCGCCATAGTTCGTAGCTCAGCACGGCTACGTGCTCCGCGCCAGCCTGGTCTTCTTCAGGAAGGAAAGTGCGGCCGAGAATGGGCGCTACTCCGAGTAGCGGAAATAGGGATGCCGTGACGTGGATACCGCTGACATGCTCCGGTGCGCCTTCGCCCGTGGCGTTAAATGCCTGATCCGTGACCGATGCCTTGGCTCCCGCAAGATCGACGAAGGACCGACTCTGCTTGCGCCAATCAAGCAGCGCGGCTGCGGAAACTCCCCCATCACCCGGCGCATCGCGTTCTCTGCGCTGTTCGAGGGAGACCAGCCGATCGGCATCTTTGTATGCGAGTGGTTTCAACAGCACGCCGTTGACGATCGTGAATACGGCGATGCCGGAGCCCAGACCGAGCGCGAGTGTAACGATGGGAAGCCAATACCAGCCAAGGTTCCTCTTCACACCTTGCGCAACGGTCACGTAAGCATGACGAACAACGAGCCGGAGGCGTGTACTATTTAGCCATGAACTTCAGGACAGCCCGGCCTAAGTGCACTTCGTCGCCGGACTCCAGCTTCACGCCTCTGGCGCCACGATGCACCTCATTGCTCAGGCCGTCCCGGATGATCCAAAGCCCGCAGCTGGCGCCGGGCTTGGTGTCGGGTTGGTATGAACGATCGTTGAATAGGCGGTACTCTCCCGTTTTCTTGTTGTAGGTGACGTGTGCATGCTCGCGCGATACGGTCCGGCTGATCTCGTTCGCTTCATCGAAGGCGAGATCGTTGCGGCGGGATGGGCCGTCGGCGCGGTAGACATCAACGGTGCGTCCGATATTGGTTCGTGCTTTGGTGAGCGCGAGCTCGGTCTGGTTGGCCAATCCTTTCAGAACCACTAAGCGTGCGGCGCGCTTAGTGCCGGAGGCTGCGGGCGCAGAATCCGCGCGGGATTCCGCTTCTACGATTAGCCAGTGCTCTTTCGCGGCGGGGAGATCGGGCGTAGTTTCGACCTCCACCTGCAGGTCGGCGGGAAAGCGGTAGTTCAATTTGGACAGGCCGCTGCGCAATTCCTCCTGGCAGAACTGCGCGAAGAACTTGCCGGTGAACAACTTCGACTTTGCGGTGGGTACCCCGCGTAAGTGGATACGGATGACGTTGTAAGGGAACACCTGGCGGCCGCCCACGCGGTGACTCTTCGCTTTAACTTCATCCAGAACCGCTAGACGGATTTCAGACAGCTCGGGGGCATCCCTCGCAATCTCGATCGCACCAAAGGGCGATTCGAAGATGACTCTCCCGAGCTTCTCCATCCATTCAGTGATTGCCATTGGTCACCTTTATGATGCCTAAGTCTCGCGCGGCTTCCACCAACTCGCGTGCGATCGGGGCGGCCACCTGCGCGCCGTAACCGCCGTGCTCCACCACAACGGCGAATGCAATCCGGTTGGCCGGCGGCTCGTCGTACGGCGCAAATCCAGTGAACCAGGAGTGCGGAGCGCCTTCGTCCACTTGCGCCGTTCCGGTCTTCCCGGCTACCTCCACGTTCAATCCGGCCATGGTACGCCGCGCCGTTCCGCTGGTTGCGACGGCTCGCATCGCTGTAGCGATGAAGCGGGCTTGATCGCCAGAGAGTATCGGCCTGGGCACGTCAGTACGCGGATTGCTGTCGTCCAGGATCCATCGTCCCTGCGGCATCGCGCCTTCTCCGGCGACTGTTGCGGATACACGAGCCATCTTGAACGGGGTCATCAGAACCGGTCCTTGGCCGTAGGCCGCGAACGGAAGCATCTTTTTCACCTCGGACAAATCGCCTGCCGGTATGTCCATCAAATTCGCAGTCGCGACCAGCGCCTTGGCGCCCACCGACGAAACCCCGAGTTGGGCAAAGTACGCGTTGCAGGACACCGCGATGGCTTGCGCCATGTCGGGACTTCCATGCGCATGATCGCCGATGTCGTCACGGATGGGCTTGTTCCAGCCGGGGATCCGCGCGCCGACGCGTCCATCCCCGAGCGGCCCGCAATGGAATCGTTTGCCGGTCAGCGCCGGGTCGATCCTGAGGGCGGCGATGGCGGTCACCAATTTGAATGTCGACCCCGGTGGATACTGCCCGTAGCGCGCGCGGTCGAGCAACTCATCGGGAGAGCCTCCTTTCTCCGGAATACTCGGCGCGCTCACCATCGCCAGAACGTCGCCAGAACCCGCGTTCATGACTACCAACGCGCCGCGTTCTTTACCCGCCCGTCGCAGCCTCCGTCGCAGAATCTCCATCGCCTTCACCTGCAGGCGAATGTCGATGGATGTCTTCACCGTCCGATCACGCGCTCGCAGTTGCTCCATGGCCCGGTTGCCGGGCTGATGGCGGTAGCGGACTAATGGAGCCAGTTCTTGATGTCCGCGAAACCTTGCAGCTTGTGATTCTGATCGTGTTCGATCAGCGAAGAGTTGGTGGCGTGGAAGTTATCACCGGTTCGGAGATCGCCGATCAGATGCGCCGTCGCCGGACCAAACGGATATGAGCGTTCGATCATCGCCGGCTGGTGGCCAGCAGAATGCCGTTACGATCGAAGATATCTCCGCGCGTCAATTCGCGGGCAATCGAGTTCAGCCGCGGGATTGTGCTGCGGCACGCTTGACGCCGTCTTCCTGGAAGACTTTCGTATCGTGCGCGATGAAGTCGCTGTCATGCAGCATCTGAATGTAGCCCGCTTTCACGACGAGCACCACGCGTGGCCAATGCCAAGCGGGATCGCCAGCCATCGCACGGGAGTCACAAACGGCTTCGTGACGGACTCTGCCCGGCGGCGGTTCGAAATTCCGAGAATCACGGCGAACAGGAAGAAGTTCGCCAGCATCGCCGAATTGCCGGCGCTGAGAAACGGCGAGACGACACCGGATAACGGCATCACGCCCAAGACGCCGGCCGAGATCGAGCAGCATCTCCAGGGCGATCAGCGTCCCGAACCCGAGCGCGAGAAAGAAGCCGTAATCGTCCGATGCACTCCGCGCGATAGCCATGGCGCGATGGAACAGAAATACGAATAGCAGCGCGATCACCACCACGCCGCAGTAACCGAATTCCTCGCCGATGGCGGGCATCACCAGGTCGGTGTGTCCGGCGGGGATCATGCCCGGATCGCCCCAGCCCGGTCCTGATCCGAACGCGCCGCCGGTGGACAGTGCCCAGAAAGAATGTGCGATCTGATCGCCGCCGCGCACGTCGTTGTCCCATGGCGATGTCCACATGGAGATGCGGTCCACCACGGTGTGCGGCTTGCCGATCTTGTACCCGATGAACACGCCCGAGACCAACAGCACGATGCCGAGTACCGCCAGTCCCGCGCGTCCGCGCGCCACTCCGAACAAGGCGAGAAAGAGGAAGCCGGTGACCAGTGCGGGTCCAAGATCTTTCAGGACGAAAAAGATCAGCAGTCCGCAAGCCGTAGCGAACATGACGGGTAGCGCGTGGCGGAAGCGGGGAAGATCCATCCAGCGCAAAGCGGGCGGTAGCAGACGTTTTTCGCGCAGGTCGCGCAACCACTCCCACTTGTTGGCGAAGTAACCGGCCATGAAGAACACCAGCAGGACCTTGATGGCTTCCACCGGCTGCAAAGGACCGAGGTTTACCTTCGAATCGCTGCCGGTGGGCCCGGAACCCGCGACAACGAGCGCGGCGAATAGCGCAAAGGCCAGTAGTAGCGGCGTGTAAATCATCCGCGAGTACTTGCGGTGATCGAATGGCTTCAGGAGCGGCAATAGCAGAAAGCCGCAGCCGATGGCCACGCCCCAGGCGAACTTCGTAAATTCGAGGGTGTCGCGGAGCGGATCGCGAATACTGACAGCGAGAGCTAATCCCAATCCAGTCAGGAGGTGCAGGGCAGGGAGGATGCTGCCGTCGCCCTGAAACCTGCGCACGCGCCAGCAGAGATGCACCACATAGAACGCCGTGAAGTAAATTCCGATCCACAGGATGAACTGCCGCAGATACCCGCTCGGTGTTCGGACAACGAACAGCGGCTTCAACTTCGGCATCGCTCGTCGCAGCGTGCCCTTGTCAACGCGTATCCTTGCCAGCGCTCCGACATTTGGAACATTGGGAGTCTTTTGCAGGTACAACCAGATCTGTTCCGCGGCGTTGGGAAACCCCTGGAGGTACGGCGCGATCTGGTCCACGTCGCGAATGTCATGGAGGTTGAGTATCGCGCCGTTCTTCAAACGGCTGTCGGTCTCCGCGAAGTCATGACTCTTCGCACTGTAAACCAGGAAGAGCGCCATGGCTATCAGGACCGAGGAGCTGAGCAGCCACCATAGCTCTCGGCGGCGCTCCACTGGCACGGGTGGTTTCAACGAGTCGACGGATAACGCGACCTGTGATTCCCAGCTTCTGGTTACCGCCATCGCCGCACTCTCGACTTCTTTCGATGGTTTTCGTTACGCGCGAGCTCACGCCTGGCGCGCAAACGTTCCGCGGAGCTTTGATCGTTATCCAGGGCTTCCAGGCTATGGCTGACGTTCGAAAACCCGGAGATCGGTTCGTACAGGCTGCGAGCACGATCGAAGTCACGCCGCATGAGCGTGAAATAGCGGACCTGGTCCCCGGCCGATTTCGCCCGCTGGAATTGATGAAGTTCCTGGTCGGCCCGGAAATGGTACGCGTCGGCGTGTTGCTCGAACTCTCGTGGCCCCAGCTTGTATCCCGCGCGCTCGGCTGCGTGAAATTCCACGGAAGCGAGTCCAATGTTGTGCAGTGTGTAAACGTATATGCGGGCGAGGCCGAGATGCGGATCTGGCGACTTGGGTAGCAGCGGCAGGGCTTGCCGGAAGCTCTCGAGCGCCGCAGCCGGTAGCGGGGGCTGGGTGGTGAGGCGCAAATACCCTTCCGCGACCGCCAACTTGCCTTTCACATCGGCAGCGGCCGGCTGCAGATCCAGTGCGTGCCGGAAACACAGGCGGGCCTTCTCCCAATCGATGTGACCGATATCGGGATCTGTGCTATCGCGGTAGGCTTCCACCACATCATCACCTGCGGTGATCAGCCGGCTTCGCACGGAGGTTTCCAGGCGAGAAACGGGAGAGAAACCTCCCAGGTACGACTGGGTCTGCGCCAACCGCCGGTACAACCGCCACTCCGACTCGATATTAGCCGCGCTCGTACTCCGGTAATCCCGCTCTGCGCGGAGCGGCGCGCTGTCGTGCCAATACCGGTAGAAGTGGGACGCCGGAAGAAAGCAAAGCAGGCCGACAATCAGGCCCGCGATCAACGACCACATCACTACGTTGAACTCGGCAAGCACTTGGGAAACCTTGCGCTTGACCTCCAAACGGCTGGGCGACGCTGGCGGGCGGCCCTTCTCAACAGTGGCGTTGGCGTCCCATACAGGCTCTCGTCCGGCCACTGGACGTCCCTCCAGGAAACGGCGGAGATCGTCTTCTAGCGCGGCGGCAGAGGGATAACGGCGGGCGGCGTCCGCAGCCAGGGCTTTCGAGATTACCGCCTTCAGCGGTTCGGGGCAGTCTTCCGGCAAGGCCCGCGGTGGACGCCTTGACTGGATCAGGTTCTCCAGTTTGCGGGTGGTCTGCGCCTGATACGGCGGCATACCGGCAACCATCTCGTAGAGGCACACACCGACCGCCCATAGGTCAGCGTGCGGATCCACGTTGCTGTTCTTCAGCCGCTCCGGCGAACAGTACGCGGGGCTGCCTAGATTGTGCCGGGTCAGATTGCGTGTCGCAGTGATCGCCTTCGCTATACCGAAATCCAGCAGCCAGAGCTCGTCTTTCGGGCCGATCTGAATATTGGCCGGCTTGATATCACCGTGAACAACAGCTCGTCTCTGCCCATCGATATCCGCCTGAAACGCATGCAGCGTCTGGAGCTGACTGCAGATCTCGGCGCCGTAACGGGCGGCCCGGTTGGCGTCCAGCCTGCCCTGCTGCTGGATGACTTCCGCCAGGCTGCGCCCTTCGGCATACTGCATGACGAGATAGAAGCAGCCATTCTGGTCCCCATAGTCCAACACTTCGAGGATGCGGGGATCCATGCCGTGCAGCTGCTGCTGGATCATCGCCCCGCGCCGCTCGGCGTCCACGATCAGTTGCGTGTAGGAATCCCGGCACTGCTCGACGATCTTGAGAATGACGCGACGGTTTGTCTCCGGGTCGAGCGCGAGATACACGTCGGTCATACTGCGCCCCAGCTTGCGGATGATCTCGTACTTGCCGAATTGGGTAAAGTGCAGCGCCGGAGTCAAGAGCGCGAACCTCCTGGAGGGATCATGGACTGCAATAGCACTCGTCCCACTACGTAGCTGTAGCGCTCGATCAACGCGAACAAAAGCATACCGACTATAATCCCTATCGCGAGCCATAGTGCGCGGGTGGCTCGGCGCTTCCAACGGAACCTTCCCTGGCGTATGCGGGTGATGGCATGGCGCACCCGCGCATCGGCCATTGCCGGAGAGTTCACGCCGATAAAGTCCGATCCGGCGACGAACACGACGCTTACATTGTCGTTTCCTCCGCGCTCATTTGCAGCGCGGACCAGCGACTCAGCCGTTTCCCCAGGATCGCCGCTGTAGGTCTCGACGATGGACGCGATCCCCGCAGAGGTCAAGGAATCGCTGAGCCCGTCGCTGCACAGCAGCAAGGCGGCAGATGGGTGAAAGGGAAAAGACTTCACGTCGATGAAATCGTTATCCGTGGCATTGCGTTCCCGTGAACCAACGTCCCGGAACACTTCGTTACGGCGCGGGTGAGCCATCGCCTCGGCTTCCGTCAACTCGCCTTGATCCTCTAGTTCGCCGACCGGTGAATGATCGGCGGTGAGCTTGCGGACGGTGCCGTTCCAGATCAGGTACAAGCGTGAGTCGCCGACGTGACCTACCGTTACCTCGTCGTCATGGGCCACGGCCAGCGTGAGGACACAGGCCATGCCCGCCAATCCGGCGTCGGATTGAGCCAGGTGGAAGATTTCGTTGTTCGCAGCCGTGATTGCGTGCCGGACCTGCCTTTCAATGTCGCCGGTTGCGGGATCGAGTTCCCGGATGATTATGTCGACGGCGGTCTGCGCTGCCAGTTCACCGGCCGCGTGCCCGCCGAGGCCGTCCGCCACCAGGAAAATTCCGCTCGTATCGTCGGCATGGACCCGGTCCTCATTGCTGGCGCGCCGGGGACCAATATCGGTGGCGAGTCCGGAACGCCATGCTGCCGCCGCATTCATTTCGGCTGCCTTCCTCGTTGCCCCCAATTGGCGGCGGCGAAGAGCGCGACATACGCCAGCAACGCGACTACGAAAATGACAGCGGCTCCGGGAGGTACTTTCATCGTCTCACCTGGAAGATCAACTTGAGCACTTCGCCCACGCCTATTTCCGCGCGTTCGGGCAACGCCTGCTCGAGATCACGCTTCAGCCGCTTGCCGTCCAACCATGTACCATTCGTGCTTTTGTCGACTATGAAGAACTGGCCGGTCGCAGCGTCGCGGCGCACCACGATGTGCTCTCTCGATACCTCATCGTTGGCGTACAGAGCCAGGTCCATGGGTTCATCTTCGGCTCCGCGCCCGATGCGGACCTGGTTCTGAGTAACCAGATAAAGCTGCGAGCCGCTGTCGTCTTCGTATCGAATTTCGGCGTAAATGCGATCCGCTTGCTTGCGCGTATCGGCGTGTGCGCGCGCACCCGGCGCGGAGGCGACCGACGGCTCGCGGTCCATTAGGGTGGTCTTGGTCCCTTGAAAGCCGGGCTGAACCGCCTCGCTCAACTCCGAATGGATTTCGACGTCGCCAAGCGGGACGGTTTCTTCGGTATCGGCAAAGAACTCGATAATCCAGTCCCTCGCGGCAATGCGGTACTCTTTACCGGCTTTCTTCTTCAGGGCGAAACGGGATGGTTTGCTGTTTAATGTCGCGACCCGCGATCCGAGGGCGCGCTTGGCATCGTCGGCAATGAACGGGAAAACACCCGCTAGGCGCGCGTGATCTTCAGGGTGGAGGTAAACGCCGAACACACAGGGTAACAGGATGCTGTAGGCCATCTCGAAGGCCCCCAACTCCATGTTGCGGAGCAATTCGTTGATGATAACCTGGCCACTGAGCCTTTGCCCACCAAGGTTCTGGCCAATCTGCGCCAACTCGTTCCCTCCATCCGACTGACGTACGGCTAAGCGGACGGTTTCTGGCCCGTCCGATTAATTTAGTAAAAGTAATCGGGCAGCCGACGCGAGATTTTGATTATATCGTAAGAGCCTGGAAGGGTTCGGCGAAGCCAATTCTTAACCGAACCGTCGTTAGAGGCGCGCGACGTGGGTGCTGCGAGCCAGCGGTTATTTCACCGCGATCGTGGTAGTGAGGCGACCGCTTGGACCGTCATTGCTGAAGTAATCCTGCCACGAGAAGGCGACGCCCACGGCCACCCCAGGCGGTACCGTATCCGGGATCTTAATATTCAACTGGAAAACGCCCGGGAACCAGTTGACGAGACCGAAGTACTGCACATTAGCGTCGGGCAAGAGCCCACCCGGGTTCATCGAAACTCGCGGGAGACCCGGCGCCGGGGCTGCACTGGTGGCCGATTGGCCATCCGTTGGAGCAGAAGGGATGGGTCCGATGCCAGTCCCGTACAGCGAAATAATGCTGCCTCGCGCCGCGGGGTTGGTGGGTGTATTGACGCTGCCGTCCTGATTCGTGACGGCGAGCTGACCGAAGCCCTGGGCGTTGGAGGAAAACAGTGCTGGGTCGGCCGAATGCAGCGGGAACGTGGCGGCGGACAGTACTTCTCCCGTACTGCTTCGGATCAACTGAACGTCCGCCGTGCCGGTGACTGGCAGATTCCACGGTACCTGGAAAGTAACGCGATCCGGCAGTACCTGGAACATCGGGGCCTGCTGGCCATTGATGATGACTTGATAGTCACCAAGAGTGTTCGGCAGCGGAGGAGTAGCGGACAGAGCCGTCCCGGCAGGTGCGAAGGTAGGCCCGCGACGGTACAAATACGAGAGCATGCCGGGCGTAAGCCCGCGCGTCACGTAACTGGCTGCATTGCTGAAAGCGGCTTGTACAAAGTACATCGAAACGCGATTGTTGCTCTCGGCGACCACCGGGTTGTCGCTCGCGTCCAGCGCAATCGCGACCGGAAAGCTCGAGTAATTGGGGTCCAGCGTTTGCGAGGTTTGTATTTGTGAAACAGGCTGATTGTTCGCGAACCAGTCCTCAAAGATGGGGAAACGGACCATCCGGCCGGCATTCACGTCAGTGACCCAGACCTCGCCCGTTGAACTTACGGCTATAGCCAGCGGTTGTCCGATATTGGGCGTAAAGCGGGCCGAAGGATCCACTTCGCCCGCCAGCACATTGCTGAAAATCGAGACGCGGTTATTGCCGGAATCGGCGACGTACAATCGATCGCTCGAATCCGTGGCAATGCCATGCGGTGAGTTGAAGCGGTTGGCCGTAGAACCCGAATTCACGGTGAAGAAATCAGGCTGCCCGATCACGGCGTCGGCGCGTTGTCCAAGAGTGAAATCAGCTCCAGCGGGCTTCTTGAACAGCAAAACGCGGTGGAGGGCTGCGTCGGACACTAGCAGGTTCCCGCCGCTCGTGAGGGCGATCCCCCAAGGCGATTTCATCGTTGATGCACTCGGGTCGGTTACGTGGGTAGAGAAGCCCGACTGCCCCAGCACGAGATTCGCGTGATACACTCCGTTCTGGTCAAAAGGTCGCGAGAACCGGATTACGCGTCCGTTCCCGGCATCCGCCACGAACAGATCTCCGGTGGCCGGATCCACCAGCAAGCCCACAGGGCTGAACAATGTCGAATCCGTGGGCACGCCGGGGTCGTGAGTTAAGTAATTCGGCGAGGAGCTGTAGGGATCCGGCTGCCCAATCACAATATCCGCGGCATCGCCGGGCTTTACTTTCCGGGAGTCGCGAAATCCTAAGATGCGGTTGTTCAGCGTATCTGCGACATAGAGGTGTGGCGGATCAGAAATCTTGTCGACCGCGACCCCGCCGGCTGCGGTGTGCGAGGCCGGGTCGTAAAGGAACAATTCTCTCCCCTCAATGAGATTAGGCGCGTTAAAGCTGAAATCCAATTGTCCAAGAACCTTGGCGGCTGCGGGAAAGCTGGTGCCGGACTGCGGCCATACGGTCACGCGATTGTTGGCTGCGTCCGCGATCCAAAGGTCTGTATTGAAAAACGCCACGCCTACGGGTTGGGAAACGGTAGTGGGGCCTGGCTGCGCGCCCTGGTTGGCCTTGATCGACTGCCCGTTGGTCTGTCCGATGAATTGGATTCCAGCGGGCGAAATGGTCGTCCCGGCGGTGCAGACCGCACTGCTTGTACCAGCCGTGAAAACGCATTCCGGCGGCCACTTGTCCGGCGTATCGTATTTCACCACGCGATTATTGCCGGTATCCGCAACGTATACGCTGTTGCCCAGCACTGCCACGCCTTGGGGCGGCACTATCCCGCCGTTGACGGCAGCGCCCAAAGCACTCTCGCACGGCTGTGGAGGCGTCGCGGGACACCCATTCAACGCCCGCGGGGTCGGGTCGGCGGCGGTCGGGCTCGGTATGCCTAACAGGCGTGTTGCGGACTGACCCGGGTTGGCGAGGGGGGCTTTGAAATACAGCACCCTGGACTGGCCATCAGAAACGTAAAGATCTCCATTCTCTGCGAAGGCGAGACCCGACGGCTGAACCAGAGTGCTCTTGTTGAGCCGGGCGTTTGCGGTTTGTGGCACGTCCTTTGTAGCAAAGGTAGTCTGGCCGAGCACGAAGTCGGCGGCCGGTTCTATGGTGCCAGCCGCAAGGGCCGCCACCGGAAATCGAAGTACCCGGTTGTTGATAGGATCCGAGACCCACAAATTTCCCTGCGTATCGAAGGCGAGGGCACTGGAATAGATGTTTCCCGAAGCGAAGGCCAGAGTCTTTGCCGAAGGCACCGCGGCCCCTTCATTAGCGGAATTGCCGCTGGAGAACGTCCGTTGGCCGATCACCAGATCCGGCGTGACCACGTCCCCAGTCTGGGAAAACGGTTTCGGAAAACGCAGTATCCGGTTATTGCCGGAATCGGCGACGTAGAGGTTTCCGTTCGCGTCCACCGCGACCGCAGCCGGCGCGTTCAGGCCGGTGGTTTGCGCCGTCGCCGGTCCGCCCGCTTTGGTAGAGAAACGATCGATCTGGCCGATAACCTTATCCGCCGTGTTCCCTTTCGTGATAGCGTTCGCGTTCTGCCAAGCCAGTACGCGATTGTTCACCAGGTCGGCAACATAGACAATGTTCGAGGACTTATCGAAGGCGATGGACTGGGGGAGATACAACTCCCGCCCTTCCACCAGATTCGGGTTACCTGAGGCGACCGGCGACAGCCGCGGCTGGCCGAAGGCGCGCGACGGCGTCGTGTTGTATTGCGTCTGCGCCAACGCGCATGAGGAGACAAAAATGGCAATGCTTACAGCTCTAGTTTTCATGGTTTTACGCGAGACGCACGCGGGAAGCGCCTAAGGTGAAGGTAACACACGCAAATCGAGGCTGAAATAGTACCGGCGGCCTACCTCCGGAATAGGCCAATTCTCAAGTCGCCAGTTTCGCGGTAAGCATCCACTTCAAAATGCCGTGCGGTTCAGTTCCAAAACTGGGCATATCAAGCGCCAGCAGAGCACCCTTTTTGAAATCGATACTCAGCGCGGCAACTCCGAGCAAGAACGCCCCGAGCGTGCTGAAGAGTGGCTCGTGCCCCACCAGCAGAACGGACCGCTCCGAACGATGGACGCGAATCTCTTCCCAGACGGACCGAACGTCCGATTCGGGGAGCAGCGTCTCGGTACGCACCAATTCGCACTTGCATCCGAGCACGTCGGATGCAATACGCGCGGTCGCAAGGGCGCGACGGTACGGACTGGTTAGGATCAGTGCCGGCGCGACGCCTGCACGTTCGGCCACTTTCATTACTTCCCGGACTTTCTGACGGCCTTCCTCTGTCAGATCGCGCTCCGCATCGGAGGCAGCTTTATCCTCCGCTATGCCGTGCCGCAGCAGGTAAATGTCCATCAGCAGTCTCATTTTGTCATACTGACAGGCGAGTCCCCTTCCTATTCATGAAATCTACGGAGTTCTCGCTCGAGAATGCGGCGTTCTATCTTACATGCGGCTCCGTTCTTGGAATCCTGTGCTCTATCGCCTTCAGCAATGTCGTACTTGCACTGGCCTTTGCGGCTCTGTTGATGTCCAGTCAACGCATGCGATTTCCGCCCTTCTGGATTCCACTGACAGCGTTTTTCCTCGGCACGGCGATCTCGCTGCTCATGTCCCCGAACTGGCACGACGGACGTCCGGCGATGCGCAAGTTCTTCTGCTTTCTGATGGTGCTGGTGGTGTACAGCACGGTCCGCACGGTGGAGCGGGCGCGTGGGCTGTTGCTGGCGGCGGTGGGAATTGTATCGTTCTCCGCGTTGTGGAGCCTGACGCAATTCGCGGGCAAAGTGGCGGAAGCCCGCGAATTGGGTCAACCTTTCTACGCTCACTATATGCAGGAGCGAATCACAGGGTTCATGAGCCACTGGATGACGCTGGGCGGCCAGGAGATGATCCTGATTTTGATGGCGTGCTCCTTCTTGTTTTTTTCTGTCGAGCGGCGCTGGAAACCATGGCTGATCGCCGCCGTCGGAGTGGTCGGCGCTTCGATCGTAGCCGGCTACACGCGCAGCGTCTGGTTCGGTACATTGTGCGGCGCCGTTTATCTGATCTGGTTCTGGAAGCGGTGGGTGTTGCTGCTGTTGCCAGTTCCCGTCGTAGTGCTCTTGCTCGTTAATCCATTCGCCTTCAGGGAACGTGTTCTGAGTTCTTTCCAGCCGCACGGCGATACGGACTCCAACGAGTTCCGTACCGTTTGCCGCCGTGCCGGCTTCGCCATGATCAAAGCGCATCCGTGGTTCGGGCTCGGGCCGGAGCAAGTGAAACTGCACCTGAAAGAGTGGATTCCGGCCGATGTTCCGCGCCCGCTTCCTACCGGATGGTACGGCCACCTGCACAACATTTACCTGCACTACGCAGCGGATCGGGGAATCCCGACGATGCTGACGTTTATCTGGATGCTGGGCAAGATCTTGTACGACTTCGTGCAGGCACTGCGGCGGGCGGGCCCCGGCCAACAGGAGGTGCGCGCCATTCTGCACGGCGCTATTGCGATGATGATAGGCATTCTGGTGGTCGGATTCTACGAAGTGAATCTGGGCGACAGCGAAGTGCTGGTGCTTTTCTTGAGCGTCGTGGCGTGTGGGTATGTGGCGGTCGACGCCGTCGATCGTGTCGGCGCTTCTTCGCCGGATGTCGTGAGGGAGTAGCGGATGAAGCGCCGGCGGAGCCGCTCGCGACTGGGCGCACGCAACAGGGGGAGAAGGGGCGTCGCTAAGGCCGTAGCAAGGGTCCGCCGTAGCGCTCCAACTGATTGCCGGCCAGGCTCGTCCGACTCCAACGGCGTGCTACCGCGACGTTTCTAACCAGGTCCAAGCTGAGTCACCCGGATGGTTTATACTCAATTGCACAGCCGGTCGGGATCCGTTTCTGCGGACGTTCCGGCGGATGCGAAATGGACCTCACGCGGCGCTTCTCTGATGAGGGTCGCTCGGCAATACGCGTCATCATCCACTCCCCCAAATACAACTTCACACCACAGGAGCAAACAATGTCGGATGGCATGAACAAAGCATTCCTCGCTGATCCTGTCGGGTTCGCCCGGCAACATATCCTTTTGCCTGAAGGGAACCTGAAAGGCAACCTCAAGAATCACGGCAACGACTTCCACTCGGTACCCTCGGACGAGAGAATCGTCTATTGCGACATCCAGATGCCCGGAAGGAATCCGAATGTCACGACCCCCGGCGTCTATACGATTCGCTTCGATCGAAAGAAGCACTCGAATTGGATCCCGGCTTTCTGGTTGCCTTGGGACCAGGGCATGATCTATAAGTGCACCCTCAAGGACTCGCGGTCGGGATTCTCCCGGCTCGGAGACGAAGTGTCCATCTTCTTCACGGCCGCCTTGGATGGATGTTCCGTGATCGTGGAAGGGGTACCCGACAAACCGAGTGTCTACCACGCCAACGCTGCCGAACCGGGTGGCATCAACGGTCCCGGCTTTCATAACCCCAACAATCTGCCCGACCCGGGTTATGGCATTCGCCGCGCTCGTATGGATTTCATGCGCGACGATCTTTTTGGGAATACGCATGCGCCGAGCCGCGGCCTCGGTCTTGGTGCGCGCGCGGTTGAAGGTCGACATTATATGGCCAATTTCACCAAGACCGCGAACGTAGGAAAATTGCAGAACGCGCTCAACCCCGTCCTGGTGAACGAAGGAATGCCTCTCCAACAGGGTCAGATTTCGAAGACCACCAAGGTCTATGACTCCAAGACTCGATCAGCGCAAAATCAAACGATCACCCAGAATCTGAGCGAGGTTAAGTATAAACACGAAGGCACCGTTTTCGGCGTCAAGGGCAACGCCGGATGGCAGTTCTACTACCAGCGTCGTGTGACGGCGACGGTCTGGCAGCCCAGGCCGGGTGCCCAGGATCCCAGCAAATGGGACAGCTGGGAAGCTCGCGATGTGGCGTACCCGACCAAGGTCGCTCAGTTCTGGCCCGGCGGCGGAGGAGTAGCCACCTCCCGCTAATTTAGACGGGCATTTATTGGACGAAATCGCGATCGCGGAATTAGCCAAAAACGCCAATGGGTTCCAGTCCTATCCAGGACTGGCTGCGTGGAACAACTGTCGGTTCCTGAATGTCAGCGTCGGACACCGGTTTCCAAAACTAGTTTCCTGTCTTAAATAGCTCTACAGCGTCGGACCTTGTCGAGTGATGGCGGAGGCTTTCCAGACGAACGGGGTCGGTTGCCAGACGCACGTTGCAAGCATTTGTAGATGGCCATCTCCAGTTCAATCGGTGCGGTGAAATGTTCCGCGACATATCGTTGCGACGGCAATCAGAGCGAAGAACCACCCCATTCGATTGAACCAGGAAGCTGCTGGTGGGTGAAATGGAAGTGGAACCTCCCGCTTCTTCGGGTTTAGACTGGCGCCGGCATTGAGGACAACATCATCAGACTGCTGGATGGGCACAAGAGCCCGGGATGACAGCGGTGCCACCATCCGCGAGAAGAACTGAAGCGGAAAGGTCGATGTGATTGCAGGGTGTTGCAAGAAAGGACGGCAAGACGGAAACAACACATCCTAGTTCACGCCTATCTCATGCGGGCAAGATAAGCCAAAACGGCACGCGCAAGGGTCGGACGCCGCGCCAAGCTTCAAGGATTGGGCAGGTCCTCACAGAAGAGCGGGCCTCCTGCAAGGGAAGTTAAGGAATCAATGATTGTAGGGAGGATCCCGTGGCGAATCCGGCGTGGAGTGAATTGCGTGCATTAAGAAATCTGACCGGAAGGCAGTTCTCGCTGACCGCGCCGTGGTCCACCAGCTTTGGTTACGGCCTTCAACTCATGTGTAGTAGGCTCCCGCGGAAGCGGGGCGGGCCGTGCATCAGCAAGCTGTTGACCGCCTGACAGATCTTCTGAACGCAATCTCGGTTCCCCATCCTGGAGTCTTTTCCCGGCTTCACGTCGCCACGACCGCGTATGAACAGAACCTGCATCTCCCGAATCGATGAGTCAATCTGAGGACGACGCTCGGGGATTCCTCAGGCCGTCAGATCTTCTTAACGCACGTTCAATTTCTTCTACACGTGCAGCGGCTACTCAATGAGGGCCTTTTCACGGCAACGTACAAATGCGCGATGCTCGCCCTGGCCGACATCGCTGTTGAATGCGCCGATGATTCGGGCGATACGCTGACCGCGCCGATCTCAGGGTGGCGGAGGAGTACGTCGGCTATCACTGGCGCCACGTCGTTCCATACGCCCCACCGGATGCGGATGCCGGCTTCGTACTGCAACAGAATACGGATCGACAGGCGCCGATCGTCAATGTCGTCGTTCAGGCCAGGCGCGAGCATGGCACACTGGCCGACATGCAGCACGATTCGGATTGCTGTCGCAGAGTAGTCGAAAAGGTGTCAACTCACTTTTGGACCCAGCCGCTCTGGCGTCTACAGCGGATCGGTGACCAGCTGCGCGATTTCCTGTGTGAAAACAAGGAGATCTGAACGCGCGTGCAGGCTATCCAGCTACGGCCGGGCATCGCGTTTTGCCTCCGGTGCTTCCACGTTCTACTCACGCAAATGATCCGTAACGCATGGCTGCAATACGTCCCAAGAGTGAACACCCGAGCTCTCGGTATCACCATCGATATGGCCGAATTCCTGTTCGGCACGGAGCGCCCGGACAGATACAGGATCCGGCTAGCGCTGACAGACCTTCAGGCCGGCAGCCTGTTTTTATTCCAGACGCGATCTCAAACGTGGCGGCAAGATCGATCACTTTCTCATGCGCCCGCTATCCAGTCGATCTGGGTCACGGCATCACGAGAGATTGCGGAGTGGGCCTATGAGCAGGCCGTGGCCGCCGGCAGTATGCTTTGGCTGTCGCACGGAACACTCGTTTCAATCTCCGCGGATTGGCGCAAAGTTCTGTCGATTTAGTTTTGCTGGCTAAGATTGTGGCTCCTCGAAATGGCACATATCTTGCCGCCACATCCCATCGCGGAATACTCCAGAGCCCCGGGCACGATGGAGAAACCCCGTGCGGCCCCAGCCGTACACTTCTCCTGGATATGGCCTGTTTTCTGTTCCGAATTGGCACGCCGACACTACTTGCTGTCTCGCGCGCTCAGCCGAGCCTTTCAGTCCGACATCATTACCGCAGAAGTGAGCCACGCAGCGAACTCCGCGATCAATGGCGCCCGCGTTCGGCTACGGTGTACTGCCCGATGTGCGATCGGTCGCCAGCCCGCCGCAGAAGCGCCAAATACCCTCCACAGTCCGGACTACTGCTATTTCTGCGAGCGCGATGCAAACGGCCGCATCCAACGCAGCAGCTCCGTCCGCAGACAGTTCCAACGGCAGTATCCATGCTCCTCAACGGGCCTCCCGGCCAGACCGTACAATCAGTTTGCGCCGCGCGAGGTCTGGAAACGAACACCTGGAACTTTATTCGGCGCCCTGCACATCTCGCGGTTGGGGAGTTTCGGCCGAAGGCGCATCAGCCAGTGTGGTTCAGCCGTCCCAAAGTATTTGCGGATAACGACGGAGTCATCGTGGGACCCAAAAAGACTGCAGCAATCGCCACTTACACCAGTTACACTGAGTACCGTGGCAGACGCACGTCACGGTATCCAGACCGCAAGTACTATCTTCTCGGCAAGCATATTACCGATGCTTTCCTTGAGGGTATGAGGCCGGAGTAATAATGCGGATCACAAAGCTCCGGACGTGGCTCGTCGAGGGCATCAAGTACAACTGGACTCTAGTGAAGCTGGAGACCGAAGACGGCCTGACTGGAATTGGCGAAGCGACGAACTGGCCGGGCAGCACCATGGTGGAGGCGGCTTGCCAGGCCGTAGGGAACCATATATTGGGGGAGGACTCGCAGCGGATCGATTTCCTTTGGTCGAAGTGCTATCGCGATATGAACTGGCTGGGGCAGGCCGGACCACTGCTTTCAGCCATCAGCGCGGTGGACATCGCTCTGTGGGACATCGCCGGCAAACGCGCCGGAATGCCGGTTTATCATTGCTCGGTGGTGCTTACCGGAAACGCATTCAACTGTACGCGAATTACTGGTTTGTCGACTGCGATGGATCGCCGGGCGGGTATCGCGCAGCGGCGGCGGCAATGGCGGGAGCGGGCTTCACGGCTTGTAAATTCGATCCGTTCGCGCAACGTCCTATTGGTACGGAAGCGATCTGAACGATAACCTCAGCCTGGACGAGGAGCAAAAGGACTTAGCGATCGAGCGATTGAAAGCAGTGGGCGAGGCACTCGGACCGGGTTTCCCATCGCGGTGGAAACGCATGCAATGCTCAATGGTCCCACCGCCGTTGAGATGGCGCATCGGATTGCGAAGCTGCCGATTCAGGTGATGTGGTATGAGGAGCCGGCCGGGCCGGAATTCCCGGATGCGATTGCCGACATCCGGCGGCGCATTTCGCTGCCTGTCTGCGTAGGCGAGCGGTTGCATTCGCGATTTATGTGTCTCCCGATTCTCGAGCGGCGCGCGGCCGATGTTCTGATGCCGGACATCACCCGATGCGGTGGAATTAGTGAGCTGCGCAAGATAGCGACTCTAGCGGAATGCTTCAACGTGCCTATCGCGCCGCATAACCCGAATGGGCCGATCTCGACGATTGCGTCGGCGCACGTCATGGCCACAATCCCCAACTTCTTCCGGCAGGAGTTCATGCTGCAGGACGTGCCTTGGCGTGATACGGTTCTCAATCAGCCGCTGCCGGTGCGCGGCGGATATTTTCACCTGGATGAAACGCCGGGCCTCGGCTTCGAGTTAAATGAGGAAGAACTGGCTCGCCATCCGGGGCTGCGGTCGGCCCGCGCTGGTTATTACATATGACGGGGCCGTGCAGGCTGGTCATCTTCGATGATGATGCGCCGCTCTATTCCGATCTTCTATGTGACGCGCTGGGCACCGAGTGGCGAGTGGAAGTAGGGCCAGGCTCTGCGTCGTGGTTGCTGCAGCACATCGCGGACGCTGACGCCGCAATCGGGCTGAAGCTGCCGCCCGGGCTCCTGGATTCTGCAACGAAGTTAAAACTTTTACTTTTTCCCGGCGCGGGCTTCATGCATCGGCACGCCGAGGAATTGCCCGAAGGGTGCCGCCATGTGATTGTTTACGAGCATGAAATTCCGATGGCAGAATATGTGTTTCTGGCTCTGCTCACGCTGGTAACTGGACAGGCGGAAGCCGCCGCGGCGTTCCGGCACGGAGAGTGGCTCGGCAACGGACGCGTCGGCGGAGTTCCGCACCGCGAGTTGTTCGGCGGAACATTAGGACTCATTGGTTTCGGACACATTGGGCGGGAGGTTGCCCGCCGTGCGGCCGCGTTCGGGCTCGTTGTGCAAGCGATCCGGAGCAGGCCGGGGTTGGCGGCTGCGATCCCGGGAATGCACGGATACTGGGCGGTCCGGAAGCGCTGCCTGAACTGCTTGCCACAAGCGATTTCGTGGTGGTCGCCTGTCCGCTCACGCAGGAGACGGAATGTATGCTGACTCGGGAAAGGTTGCGGCTAATCCAGCCACACGCGATTCTGGTGAACGTTGCGCGTGCCGAGATCATTGATGAGGCCGCGCTTTTCGAGGCGCTTCGCGACCAGTGGTTCGCGGCCGCCGCGCTGGATGTCTGGTATCGCTATCCATCGCACGCGGGTGAACGTATGCACGGCTCGCAGTATCCGTTCCACGAACTTCCGAATGTTTTGGCCACGCCGCAGAGCTCTGCATGGACCGGGCCCATGATTGCACGGCGTGCACGCCAGATGGCCACGAATCTCAACCGCTTCGCTCGGCACGAGCCTCTAGAACACGTGGTGTTGACCGGTACCTGGAGGAGCTCCTGCAGTTCCGCGGCGTGATCCCAATTCTTCAGACGCCATTCGACGAAACAGAGGCGCTTGACCAGGCCGCGCTCGCCAGGGAAGTGGAACTGGTGTGTGATGCCGGAGTCGATGGCGTAGCGTTCCCCGGGTTCGCGAGCGAATGGTGGAACTTAACCGAAGCCGAGATCGATTGCGCCGCCCAGATCGCGCTTACGGCCGTGAACCGCCGCGTTCCGGTGATTCTGAACGTGACTGCCCAGCCACGTGTCACGCAGTGGCAGCGGCACGCCGTTTCACTCGCATGGGCTGCCAGGGTTGATGTGCCTGCCGCCATTCGTGGGCGGCATCACTGGCGCCGAGGTATTCCGCCATGTCGCCGCGGTGCTCGATTGCTCGCCGCTTCCGTTCATCTGCAGTGGTCCCCCTCGCTCGCCGGAAACGGAATGGAGTGGACACCTGGAGAACGTAGACTTCAGCGTATTCAAGCAGTTTGCGATCACCGAACGTTGGAGAGTGGAGTTTCGCAGTGAGTTCTTCAACGTATTCAATCATGCGAACTTCACCAATCCGAGCTCCAGTATTACTCCGGCGTCAATAGGTTCGTTCGGGAAGGTGTTCAACACCGTAACGGATCCCCGCGAGATACAATTCGCGCTGAAACTATATTTTAACTAACATGAAGTTGGTTCTTGTTTTGATTGCCTGTGTGGGCGCATTCGCGCAAGCACCCCACGATACGTCCATTCAGCCTTCACCTTATGCGCGCGAGATTCCTGTTAACCGCGGATCGGCCGCCTTGTGGCAGAGCCTCAAAAAGTTGCACACGCGCGCCAGCCTGATCATGGTCACTGCGCACCCTGACGATGAAGACGGCGGGATGCTGGCCTACGAAAGCCGCGGGCGCGGAACACGCGTTTCTCTGTTGACGCTGAATCGAGGAGAGGGCGGCGCCAATGTGATGTCGCCGGATTATTTTGACGCACTCGGCCTGGTGCGGACGATGGAGTTGCTCAACGCCGGACGGTACTACGGCGTTGATCAGTATTGGACGCGCGTAATCGACTACGGTTTTTCGAAAACCCAAGCCGAATCCATGGGTAAGTGGACACATGACCGCGTGCTCTACGATGTGGTCCGGGTGGTGAGAATGACTCGGCCTCTGGTGATCACATCGGTCTTCGTCGGCGGCCCCAGCGATGGCCACGGTAATCATCAGACCGCGGGCGCCATGGCGCAGGAGGTGTTCAAGGCTGCCGGCGATCCGAATGTCTTCCCGGACCAGATCAAGGCCGGACTGTATCCATGGACTCCGCTGAAAGGTTATGCTCGCGTTCCGTTCGCCAGGGCCGGGGGGAACAATCTCGCAGTCAACGTCGAAGTCCCGGAAGGAACCTACGATCCAGTGCTCGGCGCATCGTACGTCCAGGTGGCGCGCGAAGGCCTGGGCTTTCAAAAGTCCCAGAACGGCGGTACTTCCATTCCAAAGGCCGGTCAGGTCATGAGCGGTTATCACCGCTTCGGATCGGTGATGCAGGCCGCCGATAAGGAGGAGGCGTTCTTCGATGGCGTCGACATATCACTTCTTGGGATCGCATCGCTGGCCAAGGGCGACACCGCCTTTCTGACCACGGGTCTGCGCAACATCAATACTGCAATCGAGGATGCCATCGCTAAATTCTCTGCGGTTCAGCCAGACCGCTCCGCTCCTGCGCTGGCAAGCGGCTTGAAGCAGACCATGGCCCTCCTGGACCAAGTCGGGAGGAGTAGCCTTGCCGCGAACGCGAAATACAACGTTCGTCATGAACTCGAGATTAAGCGCGCTCAGTTCAATAACGCTCTTGCTGAGGCGCTCAGCCTTTCGGTGGACGCCACCGTCGCCCCGGAAACTGAGCCGAACGCCCGCTTCGCGATGTTCATGGGTGATCCTGAAACGTTTAATGCCGCTATTCCTGGTCAGACGTTTCGAGTGAAGGTTCACGTCGTCAACAGCAGCAGCGTTCCGGTCACACTCGAGAGCAGCAGTGTCGCCGGCTTTATGCAGAAGGAATCGTGGAGTATAACTCCCGCCGCGCCTGCCTCGGCAGTTCCAATAGCCAACAGCAAGGCCGTCGATCTGAAATTCACAGTCAAGGTGCCGCACGACGCTTCCTACACGCGCCCTTATTTCGCCCGCCCCGACATCCAGCAGTCGTACTACGATGTCCAGGATGAGCGTTTTCTGAACTGTCCGCTCGCGCCGTATCCGCTCGCGGCGTGGGCTGATTTCTCGTTTCAGGGCGCTCCGATCCGGGTGGGAGAAATCGTGCAGACGGTCAAGCGCATAAACGGCCAAGGTACGGTTTTCGAGCCTCTAGTAGTTGCGCCTGCGATCGCGGTCAGCATTTCTCCGCGTGCGGGGATTGTCCCACTCAGTGAAAACACCCTACCCGTGACGGCCGTTGTGCACAGCAATGTCAAAGGACCAGCGAAGGGTTCCATCCGGCTGCAGTTGCCAGAAGGCTGGAAATCCGATCCGACCGCCGCGCCGTTCGCGACAGCGGCAGAGGGCCAGGATCAAGCAGTGACTTTCACAGTGACACCCGCAAACCTGGGTGAGAAGCCATATCAAATTGTCGCCACCGGGGAGTACGAAGGGCGCAAGTACACCGAAGGCTATGAGACCGTGGGGTACACCGGGCTGCGCCCGTACTTCTTGTACCGTCCGTCCGCGTACAAGCTTGCCGGCGTCGACGTAAAGGTCGCGCCCGGTCTGAAAGTCGGTTACATCATGGGCAGCGGGGATGATGTGCCGGCATCGCTCGAGCATCTCGGAATCAAGGTCACTTCGCTCGGACCCGCGGACCTCGCCACCGGTGACCTGAGCCGGTACGATGTAATCCTGTTAGGTGTTCGCACGTATGCTGCGCGCCCCGATTTGAGAACCTACAACGCGCGCATTCTGGACTTCGTCAAAAACGGCGGCGTCGCAATCGTGCAATACAATACGCCCGAATACGATCACAATTACGGACCCTACCCTTACGTAATGGGATCGAACCCCGAAGAAGTCACCGACGAGACCTCGAAGGTTGATATCCTGGCGCCCTCCAACCCGGTCTTTAACTGGCCCAACAAGATCTCGGAGCGGGATTTCACGGGGTGGGTAGAAGAGCGGGGTTCGAAGTGGCTGAAATCCTGGGACCCGCAATACGAGGCGCTACTCGAAACCCACGATGAAGGCCAGCCCCCGCAGAAGGGCGGACTGCTCTATGCGAAGTACGGAAAAGGCATTTATATCTACAACGCGTATGCTTTCTACCGGCAACTTCCTGACGGCGTTCCCGGCGCCTATCGCATCTTCGCGAACATGATCAGCCTGCCGAAAAATCCGCAGCTGCGGTAGAGCTGGTCGCTATCAACTAATCGCCAGCAGCGCAGGAACAGCGCGTCGTGCTTCGGCACGAGTGTCTCCCGTGTGCCGAAGAAATTGTCCGTCTGTATTCACGACAATTATTTAGAAACTCCAGCGAATTCGGTAAATTTAAATTATAATACAGTGCGCGTAGAGGTTTGGCCTTGCGATTTACCCAACTGGTTTCCGACGCCCGCAAGTTCCGGGCGGCGCAGTATGGCTCGGCTGTAGTTGTAGCACTTGCTGCGTTGGGCGTACGAATGGCCATCGATCCTATAGTAGGGATCCATGCGCTATTTCTGCCATCTACAATCGCTGTCATCATCGCTGCCCGAATCGGTGGTCGCGGACCCGGCTTCGCGGCTACAGCGCTGAGCGCGCTCGGGACTGAGTACCTCTTTTTGGAGCGGCGTCACCCGTCCATGATGGCTAGTGGCGAAGCAGTGGTCCGGCTGATAATCTTCGTGGTCATCGGAGGCCTGATCAGCATGTTAGTCGCTAATTTGCGCGCGTCGCTCCTCATGACTGCCCGCGCGAAAGAAGCCCTTCGCGAAAGTGAAGCTCAGTTCCGAACTCTTGCGAACGCAATTCCCCAATTGTGTTGGATCGCGAATGCCGATGGCTGGATTTTCTGGTACAACCAACGCTGGTATGAGTATACTGGCACCACCCCGAAACAGATGGACGAATGGGGTTGGAAGTGGGTCCACGATCCCCTTGTGCTGCCGGCAGTCTTGGAGCGGTGGCAAAGCTCGATCGTTACAGGAGAACCATTTGAGATGGTGTTCCCTCTGCGCGGCGCAGATGGCGCGTATCGTCCGTTCCTGACGCGTATTATGCCGGTCAAGAACAACGACGGCGACGTAAGCCGGTGGTTTGGTACCAACACCGACATCAGTGAACAAAGCAATGTCGAAAAGGCACTGCGGGCCAGCGAAGCTCGTTATAGTACCCTGGCTGAAGCCCTGCCTGCTATAGTCTTTACCGCCTCGCGCGATGGCCGCACGGATTACATAAACCAGCGTTGGCACGAATACACTGGGTTCACGTTCGAGCAAACGGTTACTGAGGGGTGGACCTCCGTGATTCACCCCGCAGAATACGAACGCAGCCATGCAGCCTGGATTGCTGCGATTCAGTCCGGTGCACCGTACGAGATGGAGGTCCGATTGAAGCGGTACGACGGCGTCTACAGATGGTTCAAAAGCCGGGCGACACCGCTGCGCGATGAGGCTGGCCATATCCTGAAATGGTTGGGCATCTCAACCGATGTTGAGGATGAGAAAAAGTCTGAGGAGCGGCTTCGTGAATCGCAGAAACTGGAGGCGATGGGCCGCCTGGCTGGGGGCGTAGCACACGACTTCAATAACCTTCTTACCGCCATCAGCGGCTATAACGCTCTATTGATGCAATGCGTTAAAAACCAACCTGAACCATTCGGGTACGCGCAGGAAGTGAAAGGAGCCGCGGACCGAGCCGCAGAGCTCACACGACAATTGCTCTCGCTCAGCCGCCGGCAAGTCACACAACCGAAGTTGATCGATTTGAACGAAGTGATCCAGAACATCCACAGGCTGCTTACTCGGGTCATTGGGGAAGATATCGAGCTGGTTACAAATTTACACCCTGAGCCGGCCGTCATTCGAACCGATCCAGTGCAATTGGATCAGGTCATCATGAACCTTGCCGTAAATGCGCGGGACGCCATGCCTGCTGGTGGAGAACTGAGGCTTGAGACGGCAGTTGTTTCCATTACCCAACCTGAAGCCGACCTGATGCAGATTACTGCCGGTGACTACGTCATGCTCACGGCAAGCGACACCGGTGTTGGTATGGACGTCGCGACTAAGAACCGTTCGTTTGAACCGTTTTTCACGACCAAAGAGCAAGGTAAGGGGACGGGGTTGGGCCTGTCGATCGTTTACGGTGTCATCAAACAGAATGACGGGGCTATCACAATCGACAGCGAACCGGGAAGGGGATCTACATTTAAGATGTATTTTCCCAGATGGCCGGAACCGATTGAGAATAGAATAATTGCACCCGTCGCAACGTCTCAACCCACGCCGACAGGTGAGACCCTTCTTTTAGTGGAGGATGAAGCTAGCGTCCGGCAACTTGTCGGCACGATGCTGCGAAACTATGGCTATAGGATTCTTGAAGCCGCCACGCCAGCAGAGGCGATCGCTCTTGTGAGTGGATCCCGGGACTCCATTCCTCTGCTTCTTACCGACGTCCTGATGCCGCAAATGCGCGGCCCCGAACTAGCCAGCCGTCTACGCGAGTTACGCCCGGACTTGCGGGTAGTGTTCATGTCGGGTTATTCGGATAGTACTTTCTTGGATCCCGATTCTTTGAAAAACGCGAGCTACGTACAGAAACCATTTACGGCGTCGCAACTTCTCTTCAATATTGAGAACGAGCTCAAAAAGGATCGTTGACGTTTGCCGGCAGAACGGGCCGTCTTAAAGATCGTATAAGCGGCAATCAAAGATTACCGCGTAATTCCTGCTCCCGCTCTATCGCTTCAAACAAAGCCTTGAAGTTGCCTTTCCCAAAGCTCCGGCTTCCCTTGCGCTGGATGATTTCGTAGAACAGGGTGGGCCTGTCCTCCACCGGCTTGGTAAAAATCTGCAGCATGTAGCCTTCATCGTCGCGGTCCACCAAGACACCTAGTTCAGCAAGTCTGGCCACCGGCTCGTCGATCTTGCCCACTCGCGCCTCGAGTTCGTCGTAGTAACTCGTGGGAACACGCAGGAACTCTACGCCGTGATCGCGCAGGCTCGACACCGTTTTGATGATGTCATCGGTCGCCATCGCAATATGCTGCACGCCAGGTCCTTTGTAGTACTCGAGATACTCCTCGATCTGCGATTTCCGCCGGCCCTCGGCAGGTTCGTTGATCGGAAATTTCACGCGCCCGTTTCCGTTGGCCATCACTTTCGACATGAGCGCCGAATATTCCGTGCTGATGTCATTATCGTCGAAGTGCTGATATAGTGAGAAGCCCATCACGTCGGCATAGAATTTCACCCACGCGTCCATCTGACCCCAGCCGACATTGCCCACCATGTGATCGACGTGCAGCAACCCAACCGGACGTGATACGGGATCGTGCTCCGGCATCGCCACATATCCTGGCAAGAAAGGACCCCGGTAACCGCTGCGGTCCACGAAGGAGTGAATGGTTTCACCGTACGCGGCGATCGCCGAGATCGAAACTTCCCCGTTCGCATCGCGCAGGATCTCGGGCCGTCGCACGCCGTGCCCGCCGCGGGCCGTGGTCTCGCGGTACGCCGATTCCGCGTCGTCCACCCACAACGCAATATCGTAAACGCCATCTCCATGTTTCAGAACATGCTGCGCTATGGAATGATCTGGCGACAGCGCCGTTGTCAGGACAAAGCGAATCTTGTTCTGCTGGACCACATAGGATGCGCGATCGCGTACTCCGGTCTCCGGGCCGCTATATGCCACCAGCTTCATGCCGAACGCCGCTCGATAGAAATAGGATGCTTGCTTGGCATTGCCCACGTAGAACTCCACGTAGTCAGTGCCGTTCAAAGGCAGGAAGTCCTGCGTGGTGAGTGGCCGGCTTTTCCGCTAGTTCTTGCATATCGCCTCGTTGACGCACACTGTCTTGACGGCGTCCAGCAGAATTTGGTTTTCCTCGTCCGTGCCGGTTGAAATCCGCACGCAAGCAGCGAGGCCAAATGCCTTCAAGGGGCGGATAACCACCCCCATCCGCAGCAGACTCGCCGTCATCACTTGCGCCTGCTCTTTGCTTTCCATCGGAACCATCACGAAATTCGCAGCGGATGGCACCGCTCGCAAGCCCACCTCGCCCAAGCCCTTTCACCATGTATCGGATACCGCGCGCGTTCAGCTCCAGCGATCGATGCAGAAACTCTCGATCTTCTAGCGCTGCGATTCCGGCCGCCTGGGCGAGCGTGCTCGGCTCGAATGGCAATTTCACTTTTAGCAGATTGCGAATCAATTCCTCATGCGCGAAGCCATAGCCAATGCGAATGCCCGCCAAGCCCATAGACCTTCGAAAACGTGCGTAGGGTGATCACGTTGTCATATCGATAGTGCATTGAATCCGGGTAGCGCGGATTATCGGCCGCATACTCGAAGTAGGCCTCATCCAGGATCACCAGGACGCGCTCCGGCACTTGCTTATAGAAATCGTCGAACTCGTGCTTGGAGAAGATGGTGCCTGTGGGATTGTTCGGATTCGCGAGATAGACAATTTTCGTATTCTCGTTGATCTCGCGGGCCAGGGCCGGCAGATCATAATGCCAATCGCGATAGGGCACCGTCCTATATCGGACGCCGCGCGATTTAGCTAGCACCTGAAACCCGATGAACGCCGCATCGGTTGTCAGAACTTCGTCCTCGTCGCAGAGAAACGTGCGGAGTATATTCGACATGATGCTTTCAGACCCGCTTCCTGTGATTACGTTCTCCACCTTCAGGTCGTACTCGCCCGCCAGCACCTTGCGCAGATCGAGTCCGCCGTTGGGGTAAAGATTGAGAGTGCGCATTGCGCCTGACATCGCGTCGATCGCGCGCTGCGAAGGTCCCAGCGGGTTCTCATTGGAAGCCAGTTTGATGACCCGGCTGAGGCCGAACTCGCGCTGAACGTCCTCACTCGCCCTGCCCGCCTCATACGGGCGCAGCGATTCGATATACGGAGGCACCAGGCGCATCTGTCAATATGGTAACCGGAAGGATGAAGCGCCACATGTCGAACCCCACCTTCAAAGGGGTGCTGGTTAAGCAGCAGGATGGGAAATTCCACGTCGCCATTGAAGATATCCCCCGGGAGCAGCTTCCCGCCGGCGAGGTCCTGATTCGTGTCCGTACTCTAGCCTGAATTACAAAGATGGCCTTGCGGTCACGGGCAAGCCGGGCGTGATTCGTTCTTTTCCGATGGTTCCCGGCGTGGATCTCGCAGGTCATGTCGAGGAGTCTTCCTCGCCGGAATTCAAGCCGGGCGATGAAGTGGTGGTCACCGGCTGCGGCACCTCCGAGATCCACTGGGGCGGCTATGCGCAACTCGCTCGCCTCAAGGCGGAGTGGGTAGTACCGATACCCCGCGGCATCAACGTCAAACAATCGATGGGCATTGGTACAGCCGGGTTCACAGCCATGCAGTCGGTTATGGCGCTGGAGGATCACGGAGCGAAGCCCAGTGGCCGCGAGATCGCGATTACAGGCGCGGCGGGCGGTGTAGGCAGCGTATCGATCGCGATCCTGGCGAAGCTGGGATACAAAGTAGTCGCCTCTACCGGCCGTGCGGAGCTGAACCGGTACTTGAAGCAGACTCGGTGCTGGCGAAGTGATCGATCGTGCCGTGTTGGCTGCTCCCTCCAAGCGACCCGATGGAAACCGAACGATGGGGCGGGGCTATCGATTCCGTCGGGGGTGATACTTTGGCAGGACTTCTGCGCAGCATGGCCGTGGGATCCTCCATCGCTTCGTGCGGTTTGGCTGGTGGCGCCAACTTCACCACCACCGTATTCCCGTTCATACTTCGCGGAGTCAACATTCTTGGCATTGACTCCGTTCGTGTGGCCAACGCCCGCCGGCGCGAAATCTGGTCCCGGTTGGCGGCCGACCTGGATCGGAATTTACTCGACTCCATCATCCAGGTGGAGCCTCTTGGCACGTATCTTTGAATTAGGGGAACAGATTCTCGGCGGTAAAGTACGGGGACGGACCGTCATCGACGTGAATGCGTAGCACCCCGCGGAATATCGCGGAAGTGCTTATTTTGAATAGGAGGGTACTCGTGCAACATCTTCTAATTAGCCGGAGAGCTGCTTTGGGCGTTCTGGCCATCTTGCCAAAGTTCGCGGTCGCGGCCAAGACAGTCAAAATTGCGACGTTCGACGGATATGGACGCCGCACGGGAGTGACGCAAGTGGAAAAGATCAAGAAATCAGACGCTGAGTGGCGCTCGCAATTGACGCCGGAGCAGTTTCACGTAGCTCGTCAAAAAGGTACGGAACGGGCGGGTACGGGCAAGTACGCCAACAACCACGATGACGGCATCTACAATTGCGTTTGCTGCGGAACGCCGTTGTTCGATTCGAAAACGAAGTTCGAATCGGGTACGGGATGGCCGAGCTTCTATCAACCCATAGCCAAAGAGAACGTCACAGTCGCCTCGGACAACTCGCTTGGCATGTCCCGCGATGAGGTGTTGTGCGCCCGCTGCGACGGCCATCTTGGGCATGTCTTTAACGATGGTCCGAAGCCGACTGGCCTGCGGTATTGCATGAACTCCGCGTCACTGAATTTCGTGAAAAGGGGCGGGTCCGCAACGTAGGCGTGAGTTGATTCCGGAATTTTCGAACAACTCACCGGCGTTAAGAGTGTTGTTTCCGGTTACGCCGTCGGTGGCGCCGACACGGCGCACTATGACCTGGTGAGGGGAGGCGATACGGGCCATGCTGAATCCATCCAGATCGCCTGCTATCCGGCGAAAATATCCTTAATTGCCAACTCTAAAGGTTTTCTTCAGCGCCGCCCACGATCCGACGCAATCGAACCGGCAGGGACTGGACTGGGGAACCCAGTATAGTTTTCTACGCAGACGCTAACGACAAGCGAGTCGCCGGGGCCTACATACGCCGAGCGTATCCAGGGCTTGTGAAGAACCCCTGAGCACACTCTCCCTTGCCGCCACCGCCTCAACTGATGTGGATGACGGGCCGATGCTTCAGGTCCGCGATTGCGCGCCGGAGCACTTCATGAGCAATCGGGGCTACATCACCCTCTCCGAGGATCATGAACCGGAACAGATTCCCCACCGGATTACCCTCGGTCCATTTGAAATATGCGTGAGGGACTTTTCCAGTTGTCTTTTCCAGATGGATCAGCATCGCGGCAATCGCATTCGCAACCACCGGGCTTTTAGCGCGCAGGACAGAGTGATTTCCAATGCGATCGCCCGTAACGTACAACGTATCTTCGAACTCAGAAGCGTCGCCTCGTTCGACTTCGAAGAAAAAGAGCCGTTCTTCCTCGCCGATGTTGTGGTAGTAGCGAACGAGTCTGTCGATTCTGTCTAGCGCCTCTGGAGTTTCATCCCTAGGCCGTCGGGCGATGAGATGGATCACTTGATCTTCGTCTTCCGCGAGCAACGCAACGGCCTGTCCGTCCAACTCGACATTACAGATCCGCAGTTCAGTGGACCGCAGCGCGCGCGAGACCAGTGAAGTGATGACCATAGTGACAATGAATGACTGTGGCGATCTTTATACCTTCGGGACGTTCATACACATTGAGAACGGTGGTGTAGATGAACACCAGCGAGATGAAGGAATATGGCCACCGGGCCCAAGTTCCCCAAGCCGAAATAGTTACTGCCAGCGCCGCTGAAGTGATCAGTACCAGCACGCCGGTGGCGTACGCGCCGCCTTGCGCGTCCACGTTGGCGCGGAACAGAAGTGTGACGGAGAATGCAGTGGCCATAAATACCAGTACCAGCGGACGCGCCGCCTTCGCCCATTCCGGAGCCATGCCGAAGCGCGGCAGGTATCGGGGAATCAGATTTAGCAAGCCGGCCATCGCCGATGCACCCGCAAACGCCAGAATGAGAATCGTACTGATGTCGTACAGCGATCCGAAGACGTTGCCGAGATACTTATGCCCCAGATAAGCCAGCGCGCGTCCGTTGGCCTCGCCGCCGTCTTTGAATTTTTCCGGTTCGATGAGAAGCGACGTAACCACGCTGGTCGCCAGCAGGAAAACACTCATGATCACGGACGCCGTGACCAGCAGCTTGCGTGTGTTGCGGATGCGTGCCTGCAGTGTCTTCGCCTTTGATTAGCGGCATCACCGCGACGCCGGTCTCAAATCCCGAGAGGCCCAGCGCGAGTTTCGGGAAAAGCACCAGGGAGACGCCAATCATGGCCAGCGGGTTGCCGTGCTGCGTCAAACAGAGCCGTCTTCCAGTTGGATATCAATGCCGGATGCCGGAACACTTCTCCAATCGCCGACGGCGGTAACCACGGCGTTCAGAGCCAGATACAACGCACCAGCACCAACGGCCACGCCGATCGCTTCTTTAAAGCCTTTAAGAAAGATGGCGCCGAGAATGGCCAGCAGCGATCAGCGTTACACCCATCTGGCTCTTCATCCACGGCCGGAGTGAATGGATTCTGCGTGAAGTGCGCAGCCGCATCCGCTGCGGAGAGGGTCATCGTAATGACGAAGTCCGTGGTGGCGAAGCCGAGCAGAATCAGAACAAAAGTTTTGCCGCTCCACTGAGGAAACAGCTTCTCCAGCATCGCAATGCTGCCTTGGCCGTTAGGACTCGCTTCGGCCACGCGGCTGTAGACTGGCAGCGCCGAATAGCGTGACGATCACCAAAATCAGTGTCGCCAGGGGCGAAAGCAGGCCCGCGGCCAGGAACGCAATACCCGGTTGATAGCCGAGCGTCGAAAAATAATCCACGCCCGTGAGGCACATAACCCGCCACCAGGCGTGCTCCGGCTTCCGGCTTGCTGTGGATGCCTTTGGGAAGCCGGAGATCGGCTAATAACCAATCTGCGAAGCTCACGCGACAGTATAACCCGCGGGCCAGCACCGATGCTCAGCGGCGGCCGCTGCGGTGCACGACCTGGGTCTTCGGTTAAGAGCCGACAATATTCGGCCGTTGTCGGGCGGAATTCCTCAACGAGGTTCTATCACGAAGCAGGATCACGCCTACAGCCGTGAATAAGGGCAACCAGTGACCGAAATAGCGGGCGACGTAAAACGGTTCGTACCGGATGTGCCTTAGAAAAAGCGGAAGGTCCCATAGCATCGCAAATGCATAAGCGGTCTTCCCCAAGACAAGAACACCTAAGGGGAGCAACAGCTCACTGGAAGGCCTCGGCCCCCGCGTCACGAGCCGATAGCCGCTGAACGCGATACAAAGCGCGAGCGCATCAATCATGGTGGCGTAAACAGAGCCGAAGATTAGCGACTCAGGCCAGAAAAAAATCGAACAGCCCCATGTTGAACCGCTTTGAGAGGTAGCCCCCGGTACCTGCAACTATAAACGCGAACCCCAAGGCCAGACCTTGCAAAACGTGTTCGCGGTGGCAACAGGGAAGTGTTCTAAACAAGTCCCAGATGATTCGCTTCCAAAATGGCAACAACTTTCCACGGCGCGCGGCGTCTCTCCACTGATCCATGAACAGTTGAAACATCGGCTCTTCATACTCAGTACGGAAGCTTGATGGGTATAGCTTCAACAGCCCTCGGTACAACCGCTCCCCTATAGTCATTCAAACCTCGGATGTCTCACTAAGCACTTCGCTGCCGAAGCCCGCACCAGGTTCGCCAGGCGCTCCGCTTCCGCTTTGGCTGCGGCGCGGCCCTGCCGGGTGAGCCGGTAATACCGCCGCCGCTCCGTATCGACGTTCCCATCCGCGCGGCGCCCGCTCTCCTCAATAAGCGCCGCATCCAACATCCGCTTCAGGGTGCCGTACAGCGTCCCTGGACCCATCGTGAACTTGCCGCCCGTAGTGTCGGCGACTTCCAGCATGATGCCGTAGCCGTGCTTTTCGCCATCGGCCAATGCAAGCAGTATGTGGAAAACGGCGGGCGTCAAGGGCTCCATATATCCGTTACGGATATACTAGCACCCACCTATTCCTCGCGCAAGGCATTCATTGGATCCAATCTCGCCGCCCGCCGAGCCGGTCCGTAACTCGCAAGCAACGCAACGGCGGCAAGCAGACCAGCGGCTCCGGCGAGAGTGGCTGGATCGTGTGGTTTAAGACCGAACAGGAGCGCGCCCGCCGCGCGGCCCGCCCAAAGCGCCAGCCCGGTTCCGATCACCAGCCCCGCTGCGAGCAGCAGCACGGCCTCGCGCAGCACCAAACCGATCACGCTGGAACGGTCAGCCCCTAGAGCCACACGCACGCCGATCTCATTCCGACGCAGAGCTACCATGTATGCGATTACGCCATACAGCCCCAGCGTCGCCAGCGATGCCGCGAGAAATCCGAACGCACCCGCCAGCATCGCCATCAGCCGGTCGCGCATCAGCGAGTCTTTGAGTTGTTCCGTTAAGACGCGGAACTCCAGTCCGATTTCTGGGTGAACTTCTGCGACAGTGGATCTCACCGCGTCCAAAACGTCGCCGGCTCCTGCGGCGATTCGGAGCACGAACGTAACCTCGGACCCTGGATCGTCGTCCTGAGCCATTGGCACATACGCGATCGGGACGGAGTCTTCGCGGAGCTCGTAATACTTTGTGTTTCGGACCACGCCGACGATCTGGTACATGGGGTCGGCTTGACCTGCGTCAGCCTCAACGCGGAACGAGTGCCCGACGGCGTTTCCGCCGCCCAGAACGGTACGTGCGAATTCCTCGTTGACGATAGCCACTCTTGTAGAACCCACAACATCGCGATTGTCGAAATCCCGGCCCGCTACGAATTCTGTTCTCATCGTTCGGAAATAATTAGGACCGACCCGGTTGAAGTTGGAGTTCTTACTGGCTCCCGCAGATGCCTCCGGGCGGACGCGATTGTTCCAACCGTTTCCGCTCAGTGGAGTGAAGAACACGGGTGCCGCCGACGCGATACCCGGCCGGGAGCTGAGCCGCTCCAGCAGGTCGCGTTCGACCACCGGAAGGCGTTGCTTGCTGTATTTGGGCCGTCGCAGGTCCAGGTTGACGGCCAGTAGACCCTCGGGCCGGAATCCCGCGTCGACAGCCAGCAGCTTTTGTAGACTGCGTACAAATAAAAGAGCTCCCACCAACAAGACGAGCGACAGTGCCACTTGAGCTACGACCAGGGCCCGGCGGAGAGTGAATCGCTCGCGTCCGGCACTGAGACCGCGGGCGGCCGACCGCATCACCGATGCAGGCGGCACCCGCGTTGCTCGCAGTGCAGGAACCAGCCCGAAGAGAATACAAGTGCCGGCGGCCAAGGCGGCCGTGAATCCGAGAACCCGGCCATCCAAGCCCAGCCCAACAAAGAGAGGACTCTCTTCCGTGCTGAGAAACCGAACCAACCCCTGGCTCAGGATCTGGGCCAGCACTGTCCCCAGCGCTGCGCCCATTCCTGCCAGCAGCAAGCTCTCGGATAACAGTTGCGCGATCAACCTTCCCCGCGACGCGCCGATCGCCTGCCGGACAGCAATCTCGCGTTCGCGAACGCTCGCGCGAGCCAGCAGAAGATTCGCCAGGTTGGCGCATGCGATCAGGAGCACCATCCCGGTGGTGGCCAACAGCAGCCATAGTGGATTCTCGAATTCACGCCGTAACTGGGACACGCCGGTTGCGCCAGAGGTCGCCTCCAACTTATTGGCCAGGTATCGCTTGGCTTGGTCCGGCCGGTACACGGGCGGGAGCGTCGCCTGCATGATGCTCGGCGAAACCGCGCGCAGATTCGCCGTCGCGCGCCGGATATCCCAGCCTGGTTTCAAGCGTCCCATCGCCGCCAACCACCAGGCGTGCCGAACCTGTCTCCGGGCTTTCCCTCCTTCTGCCAGCAACGAATCGACGCACAGCGGTACCGCCACGTCGTACCGGCTTCCCACATCCACGCCGAAGAAGCGTGCTGGCGTAACGCCGATCACCGGGAACGCCTTCCCATGCAGCGTCACGGTCCGGCCAAGCGCCTGCGGATCCCCACCCATTTCGCGCTGCCAGAATGAGTGGCTGATTACTGCGCCAGGTGAGTGGCAGCCGGCGTCGTCGTCCTCCTTAGAGAATGTGCGGCCAAGAATTGGCTGGATACCTAGCACCCGAAAGAAGGCGCCACTGACATACAACCCGGCAGCGTACCTCGCTTGGCCGCCGGCGACCAGGTTGAATCGCGTTGCACTCCAAGCGAACGTCCCTTGGAACGCTTGCTGTTGAGCCTGGATTTGCTCCCATTGGGCGTAGGTGAATTGCGGGTTGCGCGAAGTGAACGAGCCGGAGCGCGACGCGCCGTCCTGGAAGTGTATGTAAGCGAGTTCGTCCGGATTCGATACCGGGAGCTTACGAAGACGAACGGCGTCTACCAATTGGAAAATTGCGCTGTTCGCGCCGATACCGAGCGCCAGCGACAACACCGCAGCCGCGGTGAACCCCGGGTTAAGCCGGAGTTGCCGCACCCCATAAAGCAGGTCTTGCCTGAAAGCACCCAGCCGGGCGTTGAAGTTCACAAAATCCCCTCCTCTAAATACGGATGATCGGGGACTTGGTTGGCAAAACGTCAGTTAGGGAAGCACTACCAGCGGCGTTCGGGCGAATCCAAATTTCCGGCCGAACTCATCGATCACCGTGAGCTGGCTGGTGTACCGTCCGGGCGCGAGGTTCGCCAGCGGCACCTGCAGTTGGAACGGGATGGTGCCGTTCCGGTTCGGCGCGAGTTGCGCCATCCGCACGGGCGCTGATTCGAAGGCCTTCTTGACGCCGGAGAACAGAGTCAGGTCCGCGGCGACACTGGGCACTCTGCGGTTCGGATCGGATGCCGGATCGTAGACTTCGAAGTACACGTACAGGTTCTGATTCTTGCGGAACACGCGCGTGATGCTCGGCACCAGCTTTTGGCCGTCCTGCACCAGCGGATGACGGGAGAGCAGCTTCTTCTCACCTGCTCCGGCCGTTCCCACCGCGGCTGAAACGGGATCGCGCTGACCTGCCCAAACCACCGAACTCATCCTCAGTCTCGGGGCTTCCGCGTTCAAGTCGGGGATCACGAACTTGGTCTCGAACGTCCCCATCTTTCCCGACAGTTGTTCGCGCGCCAGGAACTTCAGGCTCGTAGGTGCCGGGGGCCATAGTCAGCCCCGTATCGTACTGCAGCGCTCGGCGGCCCAGTTGCTGCGCAGCCGGTTCCGTAAGTTTCACGGTGATCGTGTCCCGCACCCCCGAGACCAGCCGGCCTTTGTCGTCTCGAACCTGTCCGATGAAATCCAGGTTCACTGTTTCGCGCGCATCCCTTCTTCGCCAATCCGATCGCCGAGCCTGGAATTTTCGCGGATATGGGAACGAAGTAACTGCCCTTGTTCAGGCGGAAGTAATCGATCTCCACCGCCAGCGCGAGTTCATTGACAGGGTCACCCAACTGCAGCGCCTCCTCCAGCTGCCGCTCTTTGTCGGAGGAATTGAAATTCTTCCACTGCTTCGCGGCGTAGTAACCGGCGCGGTAATCCAGCTTGGCTTGCAGCTGGCCCGCCAGCTTGATCCGGATCTTGCGGAAGCGGCCGTCCACCGCCGGATTGGTGCTGTAATAGCCCAGGATGTAGTAGCTATCAACGTCTTTCTGCGCTTGCGTGATCCCGACGGAGAGGTCGTTGGAATCGAGCAGAGCCTTGCCGCCGGTGTCCGCTGCCAGACTGTACAGCGTCTCTTGCTGGTCATGAAACTTGTCGCGGCCGAAGTTTGCGTACGCCCGGAAAAGACGCCTGAGCCTCGTGGCGATGCGGCCGATGCGTCCCCTGCGGGAGCCATGGCCACCAGACCGCGTGCATCGACAGGATAGAACGCGACGTTCGCTCGAACGGCGGCGTTGATGGTGGCTCGCAACTGCGCCTGGTTCTCGACGCCAGTCTTGCTGACCCCGCTCGAGAAGTAAACCAAGGCCTTCTTCTCCGGGAACATGGCCAGCTTCTTCGCCGCCGTTTCCAGTGCGGTCAGCTTGCGGTCAGTGTTGAAAATGTTGAACTCGGTTTCATCGGCAACAAATAGCGAGCCATCATCGCTGTCGTCGTTGGGGTCCGGCGTGTTGCCGTCCACCGCGAGTTCGGACGATTCACCCAGGCGGAAACCTTTGATCGTCTCGATCAGAGCTTCGCGGTCCGCTGTGAACTCCTCCACCACTTTGAACTGGCTGGTGAAAGTCATGACGGAAACCAGGTCCGCCGCCGTCATCTGCGTGCTGAGAAACTTGATGGCTGCTTCCTGCGCCCGGGCCTGCTCTGCGGGAGCCATTGATGAGAAATCGAACAGCATGCCGATCAGCCGTTTGTCCTGGAAGCGGATGGTTCCAGCCGGGCCTGGGGCGGGTGCCGCTGGCTTCGGGCGCTCTACGCGCTCTTTGAACGTGCGCGGTCCCTGCGCCAGCGCAGGCAAAACCTCGGCATCCAGTTTCTGGAGTTCGAATACCGATACCGATTGCGGTTTGTCGTCCTCAAAGAGAGCGAAGTCTTCCTTCTTGAGATTCGTAATCGGCTTGCCCGACTTGTCCTTCACGGACACGTTCACGATCACCAGGTTGGAGGTGCTCTTGAATGTTGCGACCTCTTGTGCAGGCAGCAGAAGCGCTGCCACCAGCAGGATCGAGACGCTCGTTCCTCTTCTGAGTCGCGAACGTAAGGCGTATTGCATTCCCATCCTAGAACCTGAATCTTAATGTGCTTTGCACGGTGCGCATGGCCCCGGCATTCAGCGGGAACCCGTAGGTGAGAGAGTTGACCACCGTTCCGATACTCGTGATATTGGGGTGATTCAGAACATTCGTCGAATCCAGCCGGAACTCCAGCCGGCGTCGTTCCCCAAAACTAAAGGAGCGGCCGAATCCGGCGTTCAACGAGAATATCGCCGGCCCTGGGATCGTATTGCGTCCCGCATTGCCGAAGCGATCTGATGGCGGAATCGTGAACGCTAGGGGGTTGAAGAAATCACCGCCCCCGCTCAGCGGGATTCCGGTCGCATCTGCCCGGCCTGCACCTACCGCGCCCGTACCACTGGAGTCCGATAAATTTCCGAGCACTCGCGCAGTTAACGGCGTACCTGAGGAGAACGACAGTCCTCCGCTCAGTGTCCAATCCTTCAACAGCCGCGTGACCAGGGTATTGTCCGCCGATTTCGATCCGGGTCCACCCACGGGCGAGGTGATTACCCAGTTGCTGCTCAGCGTATGGCGCTGATCGAAGCTGGAGAGGCCGCGTTCTGCCCGCAGATCTTTATCGTTCTGCGCTACCGTATTCCCCGCGCCGCCGAAGGTCGACGAGTTGTCAATCGATTTCCCAAACGTGTACAGCGCGCTCGCCGATATGCCGCGCCGGAATCTGCGCATCAGCCGGACCTGCATGGCGTGATAGATGGAATCGCCTTCCGAACTTTCGTACGTGAATCCTACGGCGTTGCCGATTTGCCGCCGTTGCTCCGCCGTCAGCGGCGAACCCGGCGCAGCACGGTTCGGTAAGCGTTGGATGTCCAGCCGCGTGCCCTTGGTACCGAGATAACCGATTTCCAACACAATTCCGCGCGGCAACTCCTGTTGTACGGACGATGACCACGTCTGCGCATAACCTACCCGGTAACCCGGATCGATGGCGTAGGTGTTCAAGACCGTTTTGCCCACGGGTATCAGTCCTAACCCCGTCTCCAGCGTCAATGGCGCGCTCAAGCTGGTGCTGATCGAGGACGTGGAGGCAAACGGCGGCTGCGCAGCCAGCCGATTCGCGATCTGGTTATAAACACTGCCGTTGTAGTAAATGCCGTATCCCAGGCGGACTGTCGTGTGCGATTTAGCAGTCGGCTTCCATGCCAGCGAGACCCGCGGAGCAAGATTATTCTTGTCCGGTTTCACCAGCGAAGCGGGGAAGGTTCCGCCGTAGGGCCCCGCCTGTCCCGGCGTCACCACCGCCGCCCCGGTGAACCCAGGCGCCAAATCGAGATTCGCAATATGCCCATACTTCTCCGTCAGCGGCGTGTAGTACTCGTACCGCAGACCGAGATTCAACGACAGGTTGGGGCGCACTCGCCAGTCGTCCTGTCCGAACAGACTGTATACGTTACCTCGGAAATACGTGCTCGAGGATCCGAAACGGATGGAACTGCTCTGCGGCAGGCCCAGCAGGAAGTCCGCGAAGTCGTATCCCGTATTCGCGACGGGCTGCCCGGTCGCGTTGAGTTGGCTGGTCGCGAGGCCGCTGAAGCTGAACGTGCCCCGCGCGTTCTGATCCGTCTGCGTGTTCAACTGGTTGCGTCTGAACTCACCGCCCAGGCTGATGTTATGCGAGGCCCGGTTCCATGTGAACGCATCGGAGATCGCGGCGCTCTGGTTATGAACCAATACCGGACTCGCGTCCGACAGGCTGCCGTAGTTCGTGAAGCTGAGATTCGGCGGACCGAAATTAATCGGATCCCGCGACGACCCCAGTATTCCGAGTTGCGCGGCGATATCCGGTCCATTCGAGAAAAATGGAATCGTATTGCTCGTGTTCCGGTTGAAATTGAAGCGCACCGTATTCAGGGTTCTGCCGCCAAAGTTGCGGGTCCAGTTCAAATCCGAATTCCACCCCATCCCGCTCGTCTCGTCTAAATAGCCGAATGGCTGCAGATTATTCCCATTACGGCGCTGATAGTTGATGTTCAGCGCCATCCGGTCTTTTTTCGTGAGATTATGATTCAGCCGGATGTTGAGGTTGTCGGTGTCCTGCTGGACCGAGTCGACAAATACGTAATTCTGAATGCTGCCCGGCTGGTTAGGCAGCGGCAGGAACTTTATCAGGCCTAACGCCGCCGGATCCAGGCGCGTCAGCGGGATCTGGTTGCCGGCAAAGGGCAGGCGCGTTAGCGGATCATAGAGCACGCTGGACAAGGACGAGAAATCGCCGGCGCGCTCGGCGGCCGTCGGCACGGTCTGCACCGAGCGGTAGGGATTATTGGCGCGATTCCCGGTGTAGTTGATGAACAGAAATGTTTGCGGCGCATTGAGGAATTTCGGAATCACCAGCGGCCCGCCGATCATAAATCCAAAACGCTCCTGCGAATAGGACGCTTTCTGAGTGGCTTGACCATTCAAGGAGTAAGGACTGGCATCCAGTGCGGAATTACGGAACGACAGGAATACCGCGCCGCGCATCCCCTGATTGCCCCGGCTCCGGTTGCCGATGAAAGCGCTGTTGCCCTGACGATCACGCGGACCACGCCCCTGTCCCTGCCGGCCTGGACCGAATCCGCCGCCGCCGCCGCGCCCGCCAAAGCCGCCTCCACCACCACCCCGCCCTCCGAAACCCCCGCCCCCTGGACCTCCGCCGCCCGGCCCGTTGGCGGACGGTCCTCCTGGGCCTGCCGCGCCCGGCAATCCTGGAACGCCGTTTCCGTCATCCGCGCGCATACCGGGGAACTGGCCGCGCTGCATGTCGTCCTGTATGCCCATTGCACCCGCATTCAAGCCCTGGCTGATACTGCCATTCACCAGAAACGATTCTGTGGTGCTGTCCTGCTGAGTAATTTCAGTCTGCGGCGCCGCGCTTCTGGCGAGTTCTGCCGTTACCTGGCTCTCGGTGGTGTTTTGCATTGCCTGGAACCCGCCGCGGCCACCCTGCGCTTGCTGCGGCACAGCCGTCTGTGGCCTGGGCCGGAGCGCAAGATCCCAATCGGCTGTTGCCGTGGCTGTGAGTTGAATTTCGAGGCTGGTGGGAGTGAAACCGAACAGCTGAACCGTTACAGCCCAGCTGCCCGGGGTCAGGTCTTCGAACTGATAACGGCCATCGTCGTCGGTAACTGTCACTGCCTTCTGCTTGCCTAGCGTCGCAGTCACCGTAGCGCCGGGAATTGGCTGCCCGCCTGATTTCACGATGCCGCTAAGACTGACGGAACCTTGCGCCGCACAGAGCAGCGCCGAGCCGAGAAAAACGAACGCCAGCAGAATCGCTCGATTCAGCATCTTGGTCATCTTGCTGGCGCTGTCCATTGCGAATGCGTATCTTACTTTGCGCGCTTGAGGGTTAGTTCACGCGGCTCGCCGCCCTCCCGAGCGATGCTCAGCTTCAATTCATCGCCTGAGACTTTACCCGTGTAGTGCATGGTCATGCTGTTGCCCTGCATTTCCCGGGTCACGTCGAAGCTGACACTGTCGCCGTCCACTTTGCCATTGGTGATTTTGGTCTCAGCGCCCTGCCGCCCGGTGGTGCTGCCGTTAAGAGTGGACCCATCCGAGGTGAAGGTGAAGTTCACCGGGCGCGTCCCATTGGGCGTGGTCATCTCACCGACCCACTTACCGTCAATGTTGGCCGCGAAAGCAGCCATTGTCATTAAACCTGCGACGATTGCGGTCGCAAACATCTTGCGTAAGCTCATATCCGTGTACCCTCCTCTAAAAGGTGTTCAGCATCAAAGATGCGGTTGGCCCGTACGGAGGTTACCTTTGTAACTTTCCAAACTGTTCGATTTACAAAGATTTAATGTGAGAACCGCGGCGAGTTCGCCAATCTGGGTGCTCGGATCCCCACTCTTATGAGGCCCAGAGGCCGAACCACTTGCGTCGCTTTGGAGCGGCTGCATGGTCCAGGTCCACGCCCTCAATCGTCCCCTGCGGATTGATGGTCGTTACCAGCGTTGCGTATTCCTGGCCGTAACGTCCCTCCAGCCAGGCGAAAGCGTCATCTAGTTTCGGCGTGCGGTAACTCGTATCATGCGCGTCCGAGGCGACGAAATGAACCAGCCCTTTCTCGATCAGACGTTCTGAAAACTTACGGGCCGCGCTGCCGAACGTGCCGAGAACCGATTGTGCCGTGATTTGTAGGAAGGCTCCTTCACGCACCCACTCTTCCAGTGTTTCGAAACGATTCTGCAGTATTTGATTGCGCTCCGGGTGAGCAATGATCGGGAGCATCCCGCCCTGCCGCAGCCGCTCCATGATCTCGCTCGAGTTCTGGAAGATGATCAGATCGGAGAATTCCACCAGCAACCATTGCCGGTGATTAATGGTATATTTCGTCGGATGTGCTATAGCATCGTTGATATTGTCGAACGTCAGATGCAATTCACAGCCGGAGTAGACCTGGATTCGATTTCCCACCGCCGCTTGCAATTGGGCCAACCTGGCCAGCACGACTCCCGGATCCCAAAAGTACTCCGTGTTCGCGTGAGAGGTCGCGACGATTCCGGTGGTTCCCGATTGAGCCGCTATGTCGAGCATGGTGATGCTGTCTTCCAGCGTGCTGAGCCCCGTCATCTACGCCGGGCAGCACGTGAGTGTGAATGTCCACCATCCTTCACGAGGATACCAACTCAGGCCTAAAGCATCCTAGAATCTTGATTCTCCCTCTCTCGGCTGACACAATGATCAGAGGCATCACGGAACATTCCATGCAACTCAGGACATTATCGTTCGTACTGGCGGGTGGAAAGGGAACCCGGCTTTACCCACTTACGAAGGAGCGAGCCAAACCAGCCGTTCCCTTCGGAGGCCGCTACCGTATCGTCGATTTTGTCCTCAGCAATCTCATCAACTCAGGTATCTACTCGATCTACGTACTTATCCAGTTCAAGAGCCAGTCGCTGCTCCAACACCTCCGCGAGGGTTGGGAGATTGGAGGTCTGTTACGGAATCATTTCATCATCCCGGTTCCGGCGCAGATGCGCAGCGCCGGGGAAGATTGGTATCGCGGCACAGCGGACGCTATCTACCAGAACTTAAATCTCATAGAACAGGCGGATCCGCACATCGTCGTCATCTTCGGAGCTGACCATATATATCGCATGAACATTCGCGAGATGATCGAATTCCACCATCAGAAAAAGTCCAAGGTGACGGTGGCTGCCATTCCCGTTGCCAAAGAGTACGCGAAGGAGTTCGGCGTCATCGAAGTGGATGAGAACAATAAAATCATCGCCTTCCACGAAAAAAATCCAGACGCGCCCACCATGCCCGGCAAGCATCATATGGTACTTGCGTCCATGGGGAATTACGTTTTCTCCACCGATGTGCTGATGCGCGAGTTGCTCGCCGACGGCCAGAACGAGGCCAGCTCGCATGACTTCGGACGCGATATCCTTCCCGGGCTCATAGGTCGAACCGAAATGTTCGCCTACGATTTCGAGAGCAATCAGATTCCCGGCGATCCACCGGGTCAGCCTGCCTACTGGCGCGATGTTGGAACACTCGACGCGTATTTCGAAGCTAGCATGGACCTGCGGTCTGTAGCGCCGGAGTTGAACCTGTACAACCGGCAATGGCCCCTACGCACCGCTGGCTACTACGATGCTCCTGCGAAATTCACCTTCGATGAGGAAGGCCGGCGCGGGGAAGCGCTGGATTCCATTGTCGCGGGAGGAGCGATTCTCTCTGGTGGTACGGTACGCAATTCCATCATCGGCCGAGGCGTCAAGGTGCATACCGGCTCCTTCGTCGACGAGTCCGTCATATTTGACAACTGCGACATCGGACGGCGTGCCAAAGTCAGGCGCGCTATTCTCGACAAGAACGTCCGCGTGCCCGAGGATGCCACCATCGGTTACGATCTGGAACACGATCGTCAGTTCCACCATGTCACTGAGAGTGGAATAGTCGTCGTCGAAGGGCATCGATCACTCGTGGACATAGCAGCCCTGCTGGTCTAAGCGTACGCTCCCTCCACTGTGGCGCACGCACGCATTGGGTGCCGTGTCGAGACTCTTCTCGAAACGGCTTTCGCTAAGGCCGCCCCCATTTGCTGCCCAACCCCGTACGAGGCCGAGCAGGCGCAGGAACCCGCGGGGGTGGCGTCCCGTTAATCCTGACCAGAACTCCCCCCGGCCGAACGGCAATACTGTCCACCCGATGTTCCATCTTGAACGGCTCGTTGATCTTCGCATCTGGAAACAAAGTTAGGAAAAAGTTCTTAACCAGAAAATCCAGCACGGAGCCATTCGCCGCCACACCCGAAATTTCCAACCGCCGTAGGAAAACCGTGCAGCTGCCGTTCGCCGCCCGAACTTCCACCGTCACTGCGACCGGCCGTTCGCCTTCCAGCAACTTGTCCAGGAACCAGTTCTTCGGAGCGCCCTTGGCATGCCGCAGCCGCATGAAGTCGATCAGTGCTCGCCCCGTCGCTACGTTGTCGCCCAGTTCGACACGAGCATTACGAAACCCTTCGGGCACAGTCTCAGGAATCTCAACCGCCGCCCACGCTTCGATCTCCGCCTTGGTGAAGGTATACACGGCGCGCGCCGGAGCCCGGTCGTCCTCAATCGCGTCCAGCTTCCGCCGCGCGGAATCGTACGCAGGCGTCCCGGCCATCAGACTGATGGCCGCCAGCACAAAACAAATGAGGCGCCGCACGTTTTGAGTGTACGCAATCCCGGCGAGCTACTCGGGCATCTTCCGCTTCAGCTCTTGAGCCAGCATATCCACTGCCGTATGCTCACTCAGTTGCTTTACCTCCGGCTCCGCGGCGGCTTGGTGCAGGCCCATGTGATCGCAGATCTGCATCAACATCTGCAATATTTTCGTGATCTCCCGTTCTGAGAGCATATCGATCTGCAGATTCAGCTGATTCCGCTGATCGGCGCGTTTACTCATCCGGTTCTGTTTCATCAGCACGAACGTGGTCAGCAAGACGCCTTCCAGCGACACCGCCATACTCAGCAGCATGAACGGGAAGGGATCGAAGGCCGGAATACCCGGAATCAGATGCACGTTGATCAGGATCCAAAAAACAAACGCGGCCACGTGCATGACGACAAACGCCATGGTTCCGACGAACGTTCCAATGGCATCGCCCATGCGCTCGATCAAGGTGCGCTCTTGCAGAAACTTCTGCTCAAGATTGGCGACGGCTTCAATGTTCTCTAAGGCTGTAGGTAGCGGGCGAGTGCGCAAACGTTTCACTAGTGTAGGACACAGCGCGCGAGCCGCATGTTTCGCAACCGCGCGCCGTAACACATTCGCCGTTTCGTTTTCCTGTGCGCCATCTCGCTGCTGTCCTTCTCCACGAGATTACTGGCGCAGTTCGTTATTTACCGTGCGGCGCTGTTGTTACTGGGCAACCTGCTACCGTTCGGCATTTGCTTGCATTCCAGTGGGATCTATGCTGCTCTCATCAAGAGCGATGTCTCCGGTCCCGTGCGGGAGGCGATTGAGCGCCGGATCGTGCGCGCCCATGTCCTGCACGCCGGCGGGCCGCTTTGTCCATCTTCGTAAGTGCGTTCATCCTGCTGGTCCCGCTGTATTACGCAATCGCGCCCCCGTTTCCGGCCGAACGACACCCCACGCCCATGCAGGCAAATGCTGTCGAAGAACGCCGGGTGGTAGGATGAGAGCCGATGACGAATAGGTCCGTTCCCGCCGATACCGTGCTTCCGCACATCTACTATCAGGACGTTGCTGAGGCCACTGCCTGGCTGACGGAAACATTTGGATTCACAGAGCACTACCGCTATGGCGATCCGGGAGGGCCGGTCAGTGGTGCGCAGATGCAGCTTGGCGGCGCCTGGGTCATGCTCAAACGCGCGCGGGAAGATTCTGCGAGCCCTGCCCAACTCGGCTATGGAACTCAGAGCTTGACCGTGTTCGTCGACGATGTTGATGCTCACTTCAGCACAGCTAAGTCGGCGGGCGCAAGAATCGTCGAGCAACTGAATACAACCGTCTATGGCGAACGGCAATACGGAGTTGAGGACCTCGATGGCCATCACTGGATTTTTTCAAGGCATGCTCGGGATTTGAGCCCTGATGAGTGGGGAGCCACAATAGCTCGTCGGTAACCAAAGGATTTTTTCGTAACCCGCTGTATTTCGGGGGTCGCAGGTTCGCTACCGCATGCCGGGAATCCGCGCCTCGTCTCCGATTTTTGGACGCCTACCAGGGCACCACCGCTCCGCGCACCGCCGCAATTAGACTGCAAAGCACCGCGAACGTGATCACCCCGTAATGCAGCCAGTTGCGCATGTAGCGCACAACCATCCAGGCGTCCTCCACCACAGCACGGCGAAGATCGTTGGTCACTTGCATGGCGCAGTTCCACAGTGCACCATCATGCATCTTCTGCCAATAGAGCGGGAGTTATGGGTGCCGGGAGGGGAGTCCTGTGACTAGTCCGGGGTGCGGGTAAGCGCCCGCGCCGGGATGCGGCACCACGGGCAACATCAGCGCCGAAGGGTACTGGCCGCCATGATACACGCTTTGTCGCGCGATCCGCAGTTCTGCCTCATCGGCAATGGCGCGGCCTGTGTTCGGATTCCGATCGAAACGCGGGAAATTGCTGCTGGCAATCTCCAACCGGATCCGGTGGCCCGACCGAAAGACGTTGCTGGTGGCCCCGGCGTCGATGGTGATCGGGTACACCTCCCCCGGCGTCGCGAGTTCCGGCCGATCCAACCCCTTGCGATAGCGTAGCCGCAGGATGCCGTCGGTGAGATCGATCGCAGTGCCGTCTGGAGCAACGTCCACTAGCTTGGCCGTGAAGTCCGTGTCGGTGGCCGACGTGGAGATATACAGCAGCACGCGCACCACACCAGTAACCTCCAGGTCGGCTTTCAGCGCTTCGCCCGTATAGATCAGTACATCGTGCCGCCCTTCGACCGGCCGCTGATCCATTGGGCCCGGCGGCAGGATCTTCGGATTGCAGCAGATCGCTCCGCCGCGAGTCGGCACCGGCTTGCGCGGATCGTAGGTGTATTCGTCTGCCCACCCCCGCCGGGGGTGCCTGGACTGCAGCTTGCCGTCACCGAAGACCGTATTTGCCTGCCCCTTCCCAGCCAGGTAGTACGGCTCTACGGTGGCTGCCCGCGGGGGCCACGCCTCTTCATCGTGCCACCGGTTCTCCCCCATCGTGAAAATCCGCGCGGGTGCCAGGCTTCCAATGCTGTCCTTTCCTCTCAGCCAGTGGTCAAACCATTGGAACTGCAATCGGCGCAGGGAAGCCGAGGCTTCCGGACCGAAATCCACGGCCAGCCGGTCCCCGAAGTTGTGAGCCCAGGGGCCGATCAAAACGTACGCTGGACGGCCCAGTTTTCGAAGTGCAGCGAAAGCCTCCAGGTCACTCTGGCAATAGTTATCGAACCATCCGCCCGCGGCAAATACCGGCACTTTGATCCTGTCCAGCTTCTCGCGCGTGCTCATCGCCCGCCAGAACTCGTCGTATGACGGGTGATTCAGCGATCGCTGGTACCACTCCACTGTTTCGCCGGTCGCGGCGCGATCCGCCGTCCGCAGAGGCAAGTGATAGATGAACTGGTTGAAGTCTGGCCGCACGAAACCGGGTGCGCGCAGGTTCTCCGAAATCCACAGTAGCCGGTGTCCCAGCTTGAGGGCGCCCCCTCGCGAGTAAAAGCGGTCCAAATAGTCGTCATAACCGGAGACTAGGGGGAATATCGCCTTCAGATAGGGGGAGTTCCGCAGCGCCGCCTGCCACTGCGCGATGCCCAGGTAGGACCCTCCAAACATGCCGATCTTGCCGTCGCACCACGGCTGCCGAGCCATCCAGTTCAGAGTATCTTCGCCGTCCGGGCCTTCCTGACCCAGCGGCCGGAACACCCCTTCAGAGTCATGGCGTCCGCGAACATCCTGAATTACCAGCGCGAATCCGTGCTCTACAAACGCGCGATAGTGGGGCGTGAGTACTGCGCCTTTACCGTAAGGGGTCCGCACCAGCAGCGCAGGCCAGCGCCCCGTCCCGGCCGGGCGAAATACGTTCGCCGATAGATGCACGCCATCCCGCATGGGGACGCGAACCTGGAACTGCTCTTCGATCTGCGCTTGCGCGGAGAAGGAGACGGCCAGCCCCAAAAGCACCACGATGTTACGCACGTGCCTCCGCCAGCGCTTGCCAGTACTGCGCTGCCACGCGCGCTCCGCCGTGATGCTCTGTAATGTGCTGGCGCGCGCGCTCGCCAATGGCCCGCGCATCATCGCGAAAACGCGTCAGCCATAGCATATACTCGCTCAGCATATCGCTCTCCGCTGGACCCGCGTCCACACGAAGTGCGGCGGCCTCTGGAATTGAATTTGTTTCCTCGCCTTCGGTCAACAGCACCGGTTTGCCGATCCCCATCATTCGAATTGCGATCCCCGAAGTTTCACCCGCCGTCGGGTAGCGCAGATTGATGGCAGCGTCGACTGCGTGTGCATAGATCCAGAAAAGGTCTTCCGGAGTATATCCGGCGCGGACAATGCCCGGTTGGTCCAGCAGCGGTCCGGCGCCGCGCGCCAGATCGGAAGAGACAAACTCTCCGGCTACGACCAGTTTCACGCGCTCGCCGCTGCGCCGCAGATTCTGGAACACGTGGAGCACGGTCATCAAACGCTTCGACTCTCGAAGGTGTCCGAACACTCCGAACAAACAGTCCGAGGGCAGCACGCCCAGCCGGGCGCGTAACCGGATCACTTCGTAGGCCGCGGGTTGACCACCAGGCAGAAGAATGTGCGGAATCTCAAAGACGCGTGCCGCCGGCACATGTCCTCGCACCACGCGGGCGGCCGCCCCATTGTGTACGATCACCGCTAGTGATCGTTCTACGACACGCCTGATCATCGGGTATCGGAAGTAAAGCGCCTCCGTTCCTGACCGGGCGCGGTTGCGCCACAGCCGTTCCGCCAATCCTGCATGCCACTGCCCGTAGTTGTACACGAATTCGGCGATGTACTCGGTTTCGGTCAGCCATCCCAGGAAGAAATGCTGGAGCACGGCGTCATGCAGGACGATGACGCCAGGCACAGCGAGTGCTTGTTCATAAATCGGCCGGTGTAGCTGATTGTTGCCCAGGTGATACAGGCGCACATCCGCTACGGCGTCGTTTAGGTTTACGGTTCCAAGCTTTCGCAGCTCTTGTAGCAGCGCCGCCGAGTAGTCGGCGATGCCCGTACGGGCTGGCGGCATGGGCGAGAAATATCCGGCCGTCATTCCTTCCGGCGCGGCCCGAACAGCGCCGTTCCGATGCGTACGTGCGTCGCCCCTTCCTCGATGGCTGCTTCGAGGTCATGCGACATTCCCATGGAGAGGCACGTGAGATTGTGCTGGTCCGCAAGTTTCTTCAACCGGCGGAAGTAGGGCCGCGACGCTTCCGGATCATCGGACCAAGGCGGCATCGTCATTAGTCCGCGCAGCCGCAGCACGCTCGACGCGCGAAGATACTCCGCCAGTTCAGGCACATCCGCCGCTCCGGCCCCACTCTTGGCCTCTTCTTCCGAGAGTTTCACTTCAATCATCACTTCGAGCGGTTTAGCGATCTGCTCCAGGCGCTTCGCCAGCCGCACTGAGTCGATGGTCTCAATCCAACCGAAAATCTCGGCCGCCTTCCGCGCCTTGTTGGATTGGAGATGGCCGATAAGGTGAAACGTGGCGTCTGTGAGGTCCGACAGTGCAGGAGCCTTCTGTTCGAACTCCTGAACATAGTTTTCGCCGAAGTGTCGCAGGCCGATCTCGTACGCCTCCCGCATCACGGAAGCCGCAAACTTCTTAGTCACCGCTATCAGCGTGATGTCTTCACGCCGCTTGCCCGCCCGTTCCGCGGCATCTCGAATCCTGCGCTCCACCTCCTCCAGTCGTTGCTGCAGCACTGCAACCAATATAAGCTGTCATTGGTCCGGCCCAGCAAGGCAGTGACCCGACTCAGCCGCGACCGCGAGTATTAGCAAACGGCGCAAGTCCGCGATATGGCGGTGAGCGAGGGTATTGCGTACAATGGAGGGCAAGTGTAATTGCGTGGGGCAATCATCCAACGGCCGGAAGCTTCTTGGGCGCAAATCGCTCTTGCTACCTGCGCTCATCGTTGTAATGCTGGCCTCGTTCGTGGCTCTCCAAACCGCTTCGGTTATCGAGAACCACCCCCATGAACATGGAAGATCTCACGCCCATTGTTGTGCAGCCTGCCATAGCGCTCACCTACCCGTAGCGCTCGCACTTGCGAATTTCAAGGTTGCGCCGCCGCTTTTCGCGGGATACACAAAATGGCACGAATATGCCCGCGTCTCTTCAGAGACGCTAGCTGCATCCAGCCATTCCCGCGCGCCTCCTGCTTAGTCTTCTTCTACGTCCAGCCAGTTTAGTTTTGAGCCCTCCGGTCTGCGCTTCCTCACGGCAGCCCCGGCTCACATCCATTTGGCCATGCACTTCTAAGGAGATAAGACTATGCGGTTTGCAAGACTATCCTGGTTGGCGCTTCTGATGTCCAGCCAATTATCATCTCAATCTATCAACAGCGGTACAGTCACGGGAACCGTTACTGATCAGTCAGGAGCGGCTGTCGCCCGAGCATCGGTCCGGTTGAAAAACCCCGTTACAGATTACATTCAGTCCGTGAGCACTGACAATTCAGGATCGTTCCGCATCAACAATGTTCCTGCAAACAACTATGAGCTCACGGTGAGTGCTCCTGGTTTCGCCGTCGCAACTGAGCAGGTGAACGTTCGCGGTTCGCTTCCAATCGCGACCGCCATTTCCCTGAAAGTGGCTTCTGAAACAACCAGCGTCACGGTCGAAGCGAGCGGAGCGCGGGTAGAGAGCGAACCCTCGGCCCACCAGGATGTCGACCGAAGCAGCTTCTTGCGGCTACCAACATTCGATCCAGGGGGAAGTCTTAGCCAAGCCGTCACCTACAGCACCGGCGCCGTGGCCGCGGACGCGAACGGCTTTTTCCATCCCCTCGGCGATCACGGGCAGACTACCTTCGTGATCGACGGGCAACCCATCAGCGATCAGCAGAGTAAATTGTTCTCTACGCAGATCCCCGCAAATGCGCTCCAATCCATGGAATTGATTACAGGGTCGCCAGACGCGCAGTATGGCGATAAGAGCAGCCTGATTATAAACGCGACCACTCGATCCGGCCTGGGTGCAACGAAATCATTCGGCAGCATCACATCCGATTGGGGCTCCTTTGGAACTTGGGGCGGAAACGCGTCGCTTGGCTTTGGCGGACCCAAATACGGGAACTTCATCGTTGCTAATGGAATCAGATCCGGCCATTTTCTCGACACGCCCGAATTGCTTCCCATTCACGATCGCGGTAATAATGGCAGTGTTTTTGACCGATTCGACTGGCAGCCAACGACACAGGATGTCTTTCACCTCAATCTCTTCGCCGCACGAAACTGGTTTCAAGTGCCAAACAGTTACGATCAGTTGGTGCAGGATCAAAAGCAACGCGTATCGACCTGGAATATCGCGCCTGGCTACCAGCATACGTTCAACGCTCACACGCTGCTCACCGTCAATCCATATTTCCGCCGCGATCAGGTCAACTACTACGCCAGCGCCGACCCATTCGCAGACACGCCGGTTACGGCCTCGCAGAACCGCTTTCTGACGAATTACGGAGCGAAGATGGACATCTCGCATTCGCAGGGCCGGCATGACATAAAAGTCGGCACCCAGATCCAGCAGACGCGTTTGTTAGAGAACTTTCGCTTTGGCGTCACCGATCCTGGTTACAACCCCGTGTGCCTGGATGCGAGCATGAACTACACCCTGCTTCCCGGCGTCAGCGACCCGGATCAGTGTTCAAGCATTAACGCCACCTACACGGCTAACCCAAGTGTTCGGCTAGGGCTGGTTCCATACGATCTAAGCCGCGGAGGTGAGCCTTTCAGCTTTCATGGAAAGCACAACATAAACCAGTACGCATTCTACGTCACCGATTCCATCAGATTCGGCAATTTGACCGTAAATGCCGGCCTTCGCGACGATCAATACAACGGTTTGAGCTCTGCTAACAGTGTTCAACCGCGCCTGGGCCTGGCGTACCTGATTACTTCCTCGAATACCGTCCTGCGAGCCGCCTATTCACGAACATTCGAGACTCCCTTCAACGAGAATCTCATTTTGTCCAGTGGTACAGGTGGTGGTGGGTTGGCCGAGAATGTCTTCGGATCGCAATCCACCCCCATCAAACCTGGCCAGCGAAGCCAATTCAACACTGGTCTCCAGCAGGGTATTGGGCGCTGGCTCATCATCGACGCCGATTACTTTTGGAAGTACACCCACAACGCCTATGATTTCAGTGTGCTCTTCAATACGCCGATTACCTTTCCAATCGCGTGGCACAACTCGAAACTGGACGGCGTAACGGCGCGGCTCAGCACCACGAATCTGCATGGGTTTCAAGCTTATATGACGCTGGGCCATACGCGGGCCAGATATTTCCCCCCGGAAAACGGCGGACTTGTTCCGTTGGGCGGCTTCTCGGGGTCGGTGTTCCGTATCGATCATGACCAGGCTTATCAGCAGACTGTTGTGCTGCGTTACCAACGAGCCCGGAACGCTGAGTGGATTGACTTCACATGGCGCTACGATAGCGGCTTGGTGGTGAGCGGCGTGCGCGATGTCGATGCCGTACTCGGGCTTACTGCTGCGCAGCAAGTTGCCATCGGTTTTTCCTGCGATGGTACACTTGCGACCTACGCGGCGGCCGTGAGTACCTGTACCGGTGCCGCCAAGTCGAAGCTGTTAAGGTTGCCGCAGACTGGCGCCGAGAACGACGATCACAACCCGGACCGGGTCAAGCCGCGCAATCTTTTCAACTTGGCCGTGGGCACGGACAACCTTTTCCATAAGGAGCAGGGGGGCCGAGTGACGCTCCGCTTTTCCGTCGAGAATTTGACCAACAAGGTGGCGCTATATAACTTTCTCTCCACGTTCAGCGGCACCCATTTTGTCCCGCCGCGTACGTATCAAGCTTCTGTCGGTTACGCTTTTTAGTGGCTGGTTCGGTCGCGGGTGAACCTCCGCAGGCGGTCATGCAGGGCGATGAGACTGGGCACTGCGAGCGCTTGTTCATAAATCCGGCGGTGTAGCTGGTTATTGCCCACATGGTACAGGCGGACATCCGCTGCCTGCGTCGTTCACCGTTCCGAGCTTCCGCAGATGTTGTACCAGCGCGGCCGAGTAGTCGGCGATGCCCGTGGCATCGTCATCAGTCCGCGCAACCGCAGCACGCCCCACGCGCGAGGTACTCCACCAGTTCAGGCAAATCCTCCGCCCCGCCCCCGCTCTTGGCCTCTTCTTCGGAGAGCTTCACTTCAATCGCGCGGCTTAGCGATCTCTTCCAGGCGCTTCGCCAGCCGCACCGAGTCGACCGTCTCAATCCACCCGAAAATCCCGGCCGCCTTCCGCGCCTTATTGGATTGGAGATGGCCGATAAAGTGAAATGTGGCGTCTGTGAGGTCCGGCAGTGCAGGAGCTTTCTGTTCGAACTCCTGAACATAGTTTTCGCCGAAGTGTCGCAGCCCGCTCTCGTACGCCTCCCGCATCAGGAAGCAGCGAGCTTTTTGTCACCGCGACGAGCGTAATGTCTTCACGCCGCGTGCCCACCTGCTTCTGACGTCCCCGCCGCGTCGATCGTGTATTCGGCTGTTCGGTCCGTCAGGCCCGGGAACTCAACAGCAAGACTCCCGCAACTACCTATCTCGGCTGGTTCGGAAGTGTACCTGTTAAGACGGGCACCAACTTCTTTTTGCGATATCGTCCAACTGGCCTTCGTGATCGTTCACCGTTTACTCATGCGCCATAACGATGATGCCGAGCTTCGTGTTCATTTCACTGAGCTTCACAATATTCGCGTCGAATCTTTCGATGCTCGCATCGAGTTTCGCCATCTGTGCTGAGTGCCGGGCTTCTCCGTCCCGAAACATAGAGGCCAGCAGTTCGACCAAACGTGTGAGCGCTTCCAGACGTTCGTCGAGGTTCATTTCTTTTTCGCGGTCCTTTCATCTCCACCGTCGATGACCATTTAATATTCCGGCGTCATCGTTTCTTCTTACGAAGGGGACTCACTAAATTGCCGGCCCCAAAAGCTGCTTTGCAGATGTCGATCAAGACTCTCCACTGCATCCTCCGCAGTGGGAGAAGGTGTCCGCCAGGAAAGTCCGTTCCGGCTTGCCGTGACACGCGGATCGCTTCAGCTCAGGCCGGACACCCAGAATCATCTCACACAAGACGCCTTTTGCCCCTGGGTCGCACGCCGTACCCGGCCAGGCTGCGGCTCCGCCAGCGCTAGCTCAGTCCTCCCTCGCCACGATCGCAACCCCATTAGCCCCACCGTTGATCGTGGCCGCTGTTTGCTGCAGCGTCAAGTTGCCGTCCTCGTCGACCCTGAACACCGACAAATGCGAAACCGAGCCGCTGAGGTCAATCACGGCAATCAATCCCTCTCCCGACGCGATATCCGTCGGGCTGCCGTTGAATTGCGCCGCCACCGGAGCATCCAGCACGATCTTTTGTCCGAAAACCGCATACCGCGAGAGATTCTTGGTCGGCGAATTGCTCGAATACAGAAATGGTCCCGCCAGTGCCACCCAGCACGGCGCATGCTGCTGCGCTCCGGAGGCCGTGACGGTCAGCACCTTCCCATTGCGGACCAGGCTGATCTCATCGGCATGCGCGATGGTGATATACGCATTGTTGCCGCGAGTGATTAGTCCGAACGGTGTGTCCACATTCGTTGGGATGTTCTGCACCAGCGCCGGAAATCCACTCACGGAGCCATCGCCCAGCAGATTTACCGTTTCAATCGTATTGCTTTTCTCACTGATGATTAACTGATTCTGAACAACTCCTACCTGGGCTGCGGATCCGTCCGCCTTCAGCAGTCCCACCACTCCATCTGGATTGGAATTCACATCGGATCCATGCATCCGGTGGGATTCCACCTTGGTGGTTCCAAGGATATATAGGTGGCCCGCGCCGAAGGCCACACTGAGCGGGCTCGAAACCGTGGGTACCAACTGCTTCAGGTGAAAGTTGTTGTCATGGCGCTCGAAGATGGACACGGACTGCGATCCGAAATTTACTACCGCCACCAGGTTACCCCTCGCCTGGATTCCGCCCGAGTTGCCGCCGGCCCCGCCTTTACCTTGCGTCGCGACGGTCTGAATCAGTTGACCCCCCGAATTATAGACCAGCAACTGATTGATGGGGGCATTGGATGCCGTAACCACCAAAGGGCTCCCGTCGGTATCGGCGTGGACCGCGGACGCGGCTCCAAGCAGCAATACGGGTATGCTGAAAAAACAAAACCTCTTCTGTACTGTTGAAACTTTCATGATGTTCTCCTCGAAATAGGTGGTGGATTGCATCCAGAACCTTGGTCGCTCGGAGGATTCTTCGTCGATCCCCCGAGAAAGTTACGGTGCGGCTGCGGCGTAAATAGCACTCATTCCACTCTGGTAAAATCTTGTTCGCAGCCGCGCCCGGCAAGCAGCGGCTCCCAAAGGAGGGCCGGTGACTACCACTCGACGTACCTTTTTAGCTGCGACGGGAGGAGCCGCCGCGGAGGGCCATATGCACGCGCAGGATCAATCCCACAGTCATGAGCATCAGGCCGTACCCTCTGACCCTACGTTGCGAGTCAAGGCGCTCGAATCTCTGCTGGTCGAGAAAGGGCTCGTGGACCCCGCGGCGCTGGATGCGCTCATCGACACCTTCGAACACAAGGTCGGCCCCCGAAACGGCGCGCGCGTAGTCGCCAAGGCGTGGGTCGACCCCGAGTACAAAAAGCGGCTGTTGGCGGACGCGCCCTCTGCCCTTGCCGAGGTTGGGTATTCGAGTCACCAGGGTGAGCACATGCTCGTTCTGGAGAACGGACCCAAGGTGCACAACCTGGTGGTCTGCACCCTCTGCTCCTGCTATCCCTGGCCTGTGCTGGGCCTGCCTCCCGTCTGGTACAAATCGTCGGCCTACCGGTCGCGCGCCGTCATCGACCCGCGCGGCGTGCTCCGCGAATTTGGACTGGTGTTGCCCGATGATGTCGAAGTTCGCGTGTGGGACAGCACAGCCGAACTGCGTTACATCGTGCTGCCGGAACGTCCAGCCGGAAGCGACAAGTTGAATGAGGAGCAGCTCGCGGCTCTCGTGACCCGCGATGCGATGGTCGGCGTGGCGCAAGTTTCGATGCCCGCCGCTGGAGGCCAGGCATGAACGGCGTACATGACATGGGCGGCATGCAAGGCATGGGTCCCATTCAGCACCAGAAGGACGAGCCCGTGTTCCACGCGCGCTGGGAAGGGCGCGTGTATGCCATGAATCGCGCCATGGGCACGTGGCGCAAGTGGAACCTCGACGCCTGGCGTTACGACATCGAGCTCCTGCCGCCGGCCGACTACCTGCGCATGACCTACTACGAGAAATGGCTGACCGCTCTCGAAAAACGCGTGGTCAATTACGGTTTCGTGAGTCAGTCTGAGCTGGAGAGCGGTAAGGCTGCCGAAGGCTCCACTAAGGCTACTCCCGCCTTAACACCGGACATGGCTCGTCATCTCAGCCGCGGCATCCCACCCAGTCATGATCCCTCCATAGCTCCGCAGTTCCACTTGGGACAGCGCGTGCGTGCGCGCAACATCCATCCCACCGGCCATACCCGCCTGCCGAGATACGCTCGCGGCAAGACCGGAGAGATCGTCCGGGATCATGGGGTCTACGTGTTTCCTGACACCAATTCGAAATATCAGGGCGAGAAACGGCAGCACGTTTACTCCGTCCGTTTTGCAGCGCGTGAGCTGTGGGGCGAACAGGCTTCCCCCCGCGACTCCGTTTACATCGACCTGTGGGACGACTACCTTGAGCACGCCTAATCCGAACCTCGACGCCCAGCACCTTGCCGATTTGCCCAGGCTCCCCCGCGACGAAGGCGGTCCCGTCTTCGCCGAGCCCTGGCAAGCGCAAGCCTTTGCTATGGCCGTGAAACTCTCTGAGCAAGGACACTTCACCTGGAAAGAGTGGGCGGCGGCGCTGGCGGCGGAACTCAAAGCCGCCGAAGATCGCGGTGAGCCCGATGACGGCACGCGCTATTACCAGCATTGGCTGGCGGCCCTGGAACGCCTGGTCACCAGCAAGGGCCTGACTGATCCGGCAGCCTTGCAGCAGCGTAAGGAGGCGTGGGCCGACGCCTACCGCCACACCCCGCATGGCAAACCCGTCGCTTTGCGATCCGAGTGACGTACTAGAAACGCTCTGAACGCAGCCCGCCGCTCAAAACTCGAATCGAAGCGAAGCCCGTAACGCCCGTGGTCCCGGCTGATCCCCCGTCGACGACCCGTTTACCCCGCCGACGCCGGTTATAATCCCCGCGCTCGCGGAGGCCGTGATGGTCGTCCCCGGATTACTCCACTGCGGATGATTAAAGATGTTGGTCGCCGTAATCTCTCCGCGCAGCCTGGCCCGCTCGCTAAACGGAATCGACTTCGCCACGCCCATGTGCCACACATTGACGCCCGGGCCTTTGATCACGCCCTTCGCCGACGTGCCGAATTGGCCCGGCGCGGGCGCGCCGAACGCTGACACATCGAACCAACGGTTCACATTCCGCACATCGGAAGGCAGGTTGGGATCCCGCAGCAGATCCGGCCGGATGGTCACCACCGGAATCGCCGTCGCCGAGGTGGTGTACGCGGTGCCCGTCGGATCCGGACCGCTCCATAACGGCGTCAGGAACTGCCCCGAATAGAGACTGTAGATGCCGGTGACTTCCCAGTCGCCCGCAATCAGGTTCACGGCGCGATGTGAGCTCGAGAATTTCCGGCCTTTCCCAAACGGCAATTCGTAAACGTAGTTCGCATTGAAGCGGTGCGTCGGTATATCCTGCGCCACGGCGCGCTCTCGGACTCGATTATAGGCATCCTCCGGCGCTGAGCCTCGCGTCAGGTCGTAGATATCCCTGGCCAGCGTGTAAGACGTTTGAAAGTACAGCCCCTTCGACAAAGCCCTGTGCGCCTCCAGCGTCAGCGCGTTGTAGTCGTGTCCCGCTCCGTTGGTGACATAGTTGAAATTTGGGTACTGCGGGAACAGCCTCGGCTTGCTGACATATGGCCGGCTATCCGCCACCGGTTGATTGATGTTGTATGCGTATTCCGTCTTGCGGGTGGCCGTTCCGATGTAGGACGCGCGGAACCCTGTATTCCAGGCCTGATGCTCAATCGTGAAGTTATACTGCATGCTGTACGGGATCACCAGGTTCGGATTGTAAGCGCTGGGTATGCCCACCGTGGACGGGCCGCCTACGCCGGTGGCGGGAAAAACCCGCGGGAAAATCACATCGGGATTCCCAATTGGATTCGTGTAGCTCGGCTCGTTCAGCACGTACGGCAAACCCGCTAGCGTCAGAGTGCGCGGCACCACATCGAAGAAGATACCGTAGCCCGCGCGGAACACCGTCCGATTGCTCCATGGCCGGTACGCCACGCCAATCCGCGGAGCCACGTTGTTCCGGTCCGCACGAATCAGAGTGCTGGAGGGAAGTCCCAGCTTGCTGGCCTCCACGATCGGGACGTAGCTCTTGGGGAACAGGGGACTGATTTTCGACGCCATGCCGTCCGGCACCACGATGCTGGCGCTGCCTACATCGAACATGGCCAGCAGGTTGTGATTCTCCCGCCATGGCAGGTGCAATTCGTAGCGTGCGCCAATGTTCACCGTCAGGTGATTGTTGACCTTGAAATCATCCGTCACGAACATGTCGTATTGCCACCGGTTGGCATCGAATTCCACCGGTGCAAACGCCCGTGCAGCCGTCGTCGGAATGCCCAGCAGGAAGTCGGCATAGGGGTGGCCGCCCACTGCGCCCGCCTGGTTCAGACTGGTGAACCGGTTTGAGAACGTCAGGTTGCCGAACAGGTTCGCGTTGGCCGTTAGGCTGTCATACTCAACTCGGGTGAAGTCCAGGCCGGCCTTGATATTGTGGCGTCCCCGTAACCAGCTCAGATGATCTTGGAACTCCTCCAGGTGATTTCGAAATCCGGGCTTAGTGTAATTCGGCTGCGTAAGCCCCGTCAGGCCGATGCCGCTCCAACTCAGTTGCAGCATGCCGCTGATGTCGGGCAGATCGCTCACCAGCCCCGTCAGCCCTAGCTCTTTCACTTGTTGCGGTCCGTTCAAAGGCCCGATCACGGGATTGTTGTTCAGCGCAAAGCCCCAGCGGAACTCATTAGTCAAAGACGGCGTCAGAATGTGCGTTTCGGAAACAGTCGCGCCGCGGTTATCGCGTTGTTGGAACCGGCGGCCGATGGTAGGCAGATTTCCCTCGTAGGTCCGGTTGTAGAGACGCTGAAACGTGAAGCGGCCAAACATGGAATCGCGGTCTGAAAACTTATGATCCACGCGCGGCACGAAGTAAGTCGAAGGATCGTAGGGACGCGTCAGATTCTGCCGGAAATTCTGGCTTGTCAACACCGACGTGTTCCCAAAGTTGGGCAGCGGGTAAAAACGATCCTGAATTAGCTTCGAAACCGGATTGATCCGGTTGGCCGGAATCACATTCCCCGGAAAGGGCTGCCCGGTGGTGGGGTCATAGATCGTTGCGAGACCCGAAAAATCGCCGTTCCGCCAGGCCGCCAAAGGAACAGTAGGATTCAGGACGTCCGTTGCGGAACTGCCCCGGCTCGTCTCAAACGAGAAATAGAAGAACGTCCGGTTGCGGCCGTTGTACACCTTGGGAATCATGATCGGGCCTCCGATTCCGCCGCCCGGAGCATGCGATATACCCGTTCCCCGCACCAGCGCGAAGGGATTGCGCGCGCGGAACCATGGCGTCGAATAGTAGTCGAACACGGTTCCATGAAACTGGTTGGTGCCTGACTTCGACACGATGGTCACCTGTCCAATCGTGCTGAACTCAGCCGTGTTGTTCGCCACATCGATCTTCACTTCCTGGAACGAATCGATGTAATTGGCGAATGGACCGATCTGCGTCTCATCCACACCGTCGCTCATCGTCGTGCCGTCAATCGCCCAGTGCGACTGATTCGAGTTGCTGCCGGCAAACCGGATCGTGCTGCTGCCTCCTCCTGCCTGCAAAACCCCCGGCGCCAACGCCAGAAACGCCCACATACCACGAGTGTTCAGAGGCAGCGCTTTCAGCTCCATAACGCCCTTTGTATCGCCGATGCGGGCCGTCTCCGTCTCAATCAGCGTGGCTCCTCCCGACACCTCAACCGTAGTGCCCACCGACCCCACTTGCAGCTGAATGTCTACACGGCGCTGATCCCGAGCCACCAAAACGACATCCTGGGCCAGAAATTCCTTGAAACCCGCGGCTTCCGCGCGCACGCTGTACGTCACCCTCCTTTAACTGCGGAATGGTGTACACGCCCGCCTCATTGGAAAGCACGTCCATCTTTATATTGGTTTCCACATTGGTGGCCGTTACCTTCACGCGCGGCACCACAGCGCCGGTGCTGTCCATCACGGTGCCGGTAATGCTGGCAAAAGTGGTTTGCGAGTAGGCAGCGGCGCAGAATACTACGCTGCCGGTGAACGCGGCGAGGCACGAGCGAAGATGACCGGACATTCAGACCTCCTGAAACTCACGAGGGCAAATGCGCAAGGTACTGACGGACGCAGCCGCGTACCCCTCACCTGAAGGCTCTAAAGACGCAAGAGAAAGAATAGAGGAGTTATGCGCAGCGGTCAAGGCGTCCAACACCAACCTTCCGGGTCCCTTCGCGCAACCCCGCGGCTGACACTTTCTCCGTCCATCCGGGTACTCATAGCTGGGGCCGCTCGGCTAACCTCTTGTCAGGCCCCGAGTCCAAGAGGGTACTGTGAAATTCACCTTCAGCCGCGCCGTAAGCATCCAGGCTCCTCACCAGTCGCGCCGCGTCCTGCTCCTGGACGGCCTGCTCCAGGACCTGCGCTATACGTTCCGCACGTTGCGGCGCGAATCCGGCTTCGCCGTCCTGGCCATCCTGATCGCGGGCTTGGGCATCGGCGCAAGCTCCACCATCTTTAGCGTGGTGAACGCGCTGCTGCTTCGCCCTCTCCCCTTCCGTGATCCCGGCAGCCTGGTATGGATCTCCAATCACGACACCGGGGGCCTCTCGGGACAAACCACGCAGGTGGGTCACCTGCTGGACCTGCGCGAAAAAAACCGGTCGTTCTCCGATCTCGCCGCCTATTTCGCCTTCTATGGCGTCGGCGACAGCAAACTCACCGGCGTCGGCGAGCCGGAGCGGCTGAGCAGCGTCCCCGTCTCGGAGAATTTCTTTCCGCTGCTCGGCGTGCAGCCCGAACTGGGCCGCCACTTTCGCCCCGAGGAATGCCAATGGAATGGACCCAAAGTCGTCTTGCTGTCGCACAGTCTATGGCAGCGGCGATTCGCGGCGGACCCCGCCATCGTCGGCCGCGCGCTCACCATCGACGCGCAGCCGGTAACCGTGGTGGGCGTGCTCCCGGCGTCCTTCGATTTCGCCTCCGTGTTCGCTCCCGGCGGTCACTTCGATCTCTTCCAGCCGTTTCCGCTCAGCGCCGAAACCAATCGCTGGGGAAACACCATGGCCATCGTCGGCCGCCTCAAGCCCGGAGTTACCCTCGGGTCCGCCGCAGGCTGAGTTGAAAGTGCTGGCGTCGCAGATCGTGCGCGCCCATCCGGAGCGCAACGACTTTGATGGCAACCTCACCCTCTTAGGCGATCACGTTCGAGGCAAAATACGGCCGGCCTTGGCCGTGCTCACCGCCGCCGTCGGCATCGTCATGCTGATCGTGTGCGCCAATCTTTCCAATCTGCTGCTCGCGCGAACCGCGGCCCGCCAGAAAGAAGTCGCCATTCGCACCGCTCTCGGCGCGGGCCGCTGGCGGCTCATGCGCCAGATGCTCACCGAAAGCGTCGTGCTCTCCTGCTGCGGCGCTATCGTCGGGCTCGCGCTGGCCTTTGCCGGCACCCGCGCGCTCGCCCACTCCAGCGCCGTCAGCATTCCGCTGTTGCGCGACGTGCGAACCGATAGCACCGCTTTGGGCTTCACTCTGCTCGCCGCCGTCTGCACCGGCATACTCTTCGGGTTAACGCCGGCCCTGCAGGCTCCGGCCGCGGAGCTGCACGCTGCGCTCAAGGACACCGGACGGAGTTCCACCGCTGGCCAGAAGCGAAGCTGGACTCGCAACTCGTTGGTAGTTTCCGAGATCGCCTTCGCCTGCGTGTTGCTCGTCGGAGCCGGCTTGTTGCTGCGCAGCTTTCTGCGCGTCCTCGACGTGGACCTCGGCTTCCATCCCGAAAGAGCCGCGGCTCTGCGTGTCGATCCGGAGAGGAGGAATCGGACCCAGGCCCAGCAGAACGCCTACTTCGATGAAGTGCTGCGGCGCGCGAGGGGCGTCACTGGCATCCAGGCCGCCGGTCTTTCCGACGCGTTGCCCTTGGGCCGCAATCGCTCGTGGGGCGCGGCCGCCAAGGGTCAGGTGTATCAGCGCGGGCAATATCCCGACGCCTTCGTTCGCGTCGTCAGCGATGGTTACTTGCGGGCCATGGGCGATCCCCTTGCGCTCCGGACGTGACTTCTCGGAACGGGACACCCCGTCCAGCGACATGGTGATTCTGGTCAACGAGACCATGGCCCGCAGACTCTGGCCCGGTCAGGAGGCCATTGGGCAAAGTGGTGCGCGCGGACAAGGAGCGCCGCGTGGTGGGCGTGGTCGGCGATGTGCGCCATCTTTCGCTGGAGCAGGGCGCAGGCCTGGAGATGTACCTGCCCATCCGCCAAACCGGGGACTGGGCGTCCGTGGACCTGGTAGTCCGCACAGCACTGCCGCCGGCGGAGCTCGCCCAGGGCGTACGCGCGGCGCTCCGGCCGATCGAACCGAATTTGCCGGCCAACGAATTTCGGACCTTGCAGCAGTTGGTCGACCGTGCGGTTTCACCGCGCAGATTCATCGTGCTGCTGTTGGGCGGCTTCGCGGTGTTTGCTTTGATCCTGGCCTCGTTGGGCATCTACGGCGTCATCTCGTATTCGGTGAGTCAGCGGACCAGGGAAATCGGAATTCGCATGGCCCTCGGAGCCTCCGCTTCGCACTTGCAGGCCCGCATCATCGCCGAGACTTTGGCGCTGGCGGCAGCCGGAATGGTGCTGGGGACCGCCGCGTCCTGGGTCGTCGCGCGAGCACTGGAGGGCTTCTTGTTCGGCATCACGGCCAAAGATCCGATCACGTTTGTCGGCATGCTGGTCGTTCTGACCGTGGTGGCCGTCGTCGCCGGCTACCTGCCCGCCCGACGCGCGTCACTCATTGACCCGATGACAGCTCTGCGCGCCGAATAGAGAGCAGAACTCGAAGAAGCCGTGCGCTTGTTTTCAGGAGGCCTCCCGGATGGGTGCTCGATCAGATCCTGCAAGAGGTCGGGTATAGCAAAGATCCTGCAACGAGCCATCGGGAGGACACAGCCCGAGTCACCGGCGCCGATGAAATGCCTATTCTGGCGACAACGGGTTTGTGAGGATGATCATGTAGCGCGTGAACCAAATCGTCGAGACCAGCTTTCAATGACGCCCTGGATGCGATCCGTAGCTGGAGTCCAGATTTCCGATCGCCGGTTGGTTAACATCCGTAACCGGCTCAGCACGGCGACAGAGTTGCGCCCTGTCACCAGCGCTTGAACCACAAGATCTGAGCTAAGTTGCAGTGTTGAGATCGGAAGCGCCTGGCTCCAAAGCTCATGCAGTACATCAAGTCCGACTCGAATCGCATCGTCAGCATTAGACTCAGGGCCGGCTAAACACTGAAGAAAATCCGCAACCTCTGGCTTTGGCGACCACTGGTTTTGGGTGAACACCCAAACGATATCGCCCTTGTCGACCGAAACAGAACTGAAGCCGCGTTCCAGAAGCCACTGCACGGCCCGATGGTATTCGTGGTCAGGCAGAATGTTTCGACAACGCAGATTCCTTAACAACGCAAACGTGCTGACGCTATGCAAAGCGTTCTCGTTCTGGACCAGCAGCCGCAACGGAAGATCATCGGAGACTAGAAGGTAGTGTGTATCAAGAGCAGCGGCAATAGTTGCCAATGCCTCCATCCCCAAAAACCTCTTGGCGGGCGCCGAAGCGGACGGCCCAAGACCATCCTGTACCATTGGAGCGCTGATAGAGCACCTCGTTTGTATGAAACGCAAAATATTCTGGTAAAACTCCTTCTCTTTTGCAACCTTTTCCGAGGTTTTTGAAACCATCTGGATGTGCCCCGGGCTTTCGCTATACAGATAACCGGTCTCTTTTTCTGGGAAGATGCCCCTTACCGTGTCAGCTGTTGCGTCGAGCGTGAATTGGGTGATCCAGAGAGCGTCGAATGCGCCGGACACCTTGTCCAGTAGGCCCAGAGAATTAAGAGTAACTAGGGCGGAAGCCTCAATAATTAAGTTCCTTGCGGACAATAGTGCTGCTTCTTCAGTGTGAAGTACAGCTTGAGCGCTTTTGAAGCTTGGAATCTTGATCTGGCGATCCTCGACCAGCAATCGGAACATCTCAACATCTGACTTTCCAAGTAATCGAGCAACCGCACAAGCTGGGATAGTGCCCGTCCGATACAGTTCAATAATGCGCTCTCCTCGCTCCCTTTGCCGATTGAGCATTACGGCGATCTTCGTTAGATCGGCCAGGTCGAAGTCCATCCGTTGGAGGCCATAGCTAGCTGGGAACCGCTCGTTGAAGCGGTCCATGCAGTCCTGAAACGCCCGAACATACTTGCTGTCTAGTGCTTCGATTTCGTATTGTGCTTCGGAAAGTTCGCCCTTCGGGAATTGGAACCTCTCCCCGGCGCGCTTCCCTAGCATTTCCTTGGCCAAACCGTGGTCCACCGACAGCCAGTTTTTGGTTGTATCGCTCTCGCCGTCAACCACTGTCCACTCGCGCCATTCGCCGCCGTGTCGCACAGTGACAACGGAGTCCGGGCCGACAACATCCGCGCGGAAGAGCCCTTCATCAACAGCCTCTCTGCGGAAGAAAGTATCCACGTAGCAGAGGTGTGCATCGGGATCATCCGGGAAAAGCTGCAGAAATGTATAAGCAAACACTAGCGCATCAGGCAACCCTAAGATGGTTCTCAGCATCACCGCGTCGCGAAGGGAGTCCGGATTGTCCATTATGCATGACAGGTCCACTTCCATTGCCAATGCCGCCGCAACTGATTGCTTGCCCTGTCGTATTTGACTGATGGCAATCTTCAACTTCTGGTAGTGAGGTGAAATGCCGGCAGAAAGCAACTCGCGCCGCAGATCACTGGCACGATCCAAATCGCCGAAGTACTCGAAGATGAGAGCCTCTATCTCTGAGAAGTCCGCTATCGCAGATCGGCCGTCACGAACCGCCTGAGCGACCTCGAGAGCTTTCTTAAATCGACCAGCATTAAAAAGCGCGATCAGACACCGGCGGCACGCCGGCGACTCGTCTAACGGGATCTGGACCTGCTCGTACTCATCGGCGGCATCGTCGAATTTACCCGCTCTGTAGAGGATGTCCGCCAAGAGGAGTCGATACATCCGATCGCCAACCTCCATGTCCCTAGCTGCGTCGACCGATTGCTTAGCAAACATTCGAGCTTGCTCGTGATCCTTCTCACGGGAGTAGTACTCTGCAACAATTCGACATGCTTCCGGGTTGGTTCCTTGTGACGACAACGTCCGAACCAGCTCGCGGCAGGCGTCCTGGTCTTTGAGCCTCTGGCAAGCGACAAGCAACATGTTTTTCACCGAGAGTTGTTGGCGCTCATCCCCGGAAGTGCTCTCAGGTTCCAGAAGCGCCCGTGCTTCGGAGGGCCTTTTCAGGTCTAGCAAAGCCGCCGCAAGCAGCGGCGTGATTCCCCGGCTAATCGCCGGTGACGTGATCTGTTGGAAGACACGGACGGCTTCCAGGGGCTTGCCTGCGCCCAAAAAAAGATTGCCCAAGTTGCGCTTTGTTTGCTCGAGCGATGGATCTATCCGCAACGCCCGTTCGAAGTCCTGGCGAGCATCTTCGTCGAGTCCCAGCATCCGGCGCGCCATCCCACGGTTACTCAAGGTGAACTTAAGCTCGTGGCGACTCTCGGTAGCAACAAGCAACTGCTCCGCACGAGAGAAACATGACACGGCCTCTTCAAGGCGCGCCTTGAGGGCCTTAGAAATCCAGTTTGGCGATGGGGTAGTATCTTGTAGAAAACGCTGAGTCGGGACGACGATCACCCTACCTAAAAGCTCCCAAGCCTCCGGGTAGTTCGGATCCTTCTCATTGTGTCGGCGCGAGTAGTGCTATCCTCAGAGAATCTCTCTTGTGCGTAGGCGATGTATGCGAGCGCGTATTGACAGTTTGCGTCTTCAGCCAACTCGGGCTGCGACGCTAAAATCGAAGCAATCCGGTCTTTGTCGCCGATCTCGTGAAGGCATGCCAATCGAAGCGCGTTGGCAGTCGATTCTGTCGGCTGGCTCCCAAGGACCTTTTCGAGCAGGGGCAACGCATCCCGGGGCTGTCCCTTGAAGCGGAGAACTTGCGCTAAATTGATAAGCGCTTTGCTTGGGATTAGTCGGCTCCAGCGTCTGGGCACGGCTGAGCTCTAGTTCAGCTCGATCCCATTCGCCCTTCAACATCAAGCTAACGCCCTTGTTAACAAAAAAACGGAAGCGAAGAGGAACTGACAATTGCCCCGTGTCAACTTCTTCTTGAAGTGGAAAGAGCAATTCCAACGCGGTTCCAGCCTTTCTTTTGCTGATGAGATCTTTGACGACGTCCAACTGCACTTCAGCTTTGCGGTCTTGATTGGTAACTGAGCTGATTCCAAAGTCAGCCTCGAGCGGCGGCCTGTAAGGGATGTCGTTGAGTCCGGAAGCTGTTGATGATTCCCGAATCATTACGATCTCACGATGAACGGCGTCGACCTTGGCTGCGACGATTTGGATGCCGCGCTCGCTATCCAGTAACTGGCGGACGAGTTGGCCGTAAAAGTGCGCGAGGATTTCTCCGGCAATCTCAGGGAGGATCATGCCTAAGCCGAGTCCCGTGGTGGTTACAAACACCTCCACATGGGCCGAATCAGTAGTTGTCAGCGCACCGCTTTGGAGACACTCAACCGCCGACCGAAACGCCTCACTCGATATCCAAGCCTCAAGCGCGAGTTCGACGTTAGGGACACGGCTCGAGTAGCGGTCACGCGTGAATGTGATGGCCTTTCCAACTCGAGTATTGCGGGGTAGCTTCTTCCACGCCCACGGGATAACCGGGAGGAGTCTGGGGGCGACGGTTTTGAGCGCCAAGACGATCATTGTTGGTTCAGGCATGCGAGTGCTGGTTTGAAATTAGTGCGTGAGCAACAAAACGGGTCGGGCCGGATAACAGACCGGGTATGCACTTCGTCGCTTTGGCCGGAAGCGCATTCCCCAACTGCTTCTGCGGCGTGGCGTTTATCTGGGAGGGTCAGGAGCAGATGACCCATCAAGCAGGTAATGATTGGGATAACGGCGGGCTGGGCGATCATACCTTAGCACGTCGCTGCTCGCCTCGGCCTGGGCAGTGCGCAAAGCGCGTAGGTGGCCGCCCTACTGAATACACGTAATGATGAACGTTCTTCAATCTCCGGTATTCCTGCATATATTCTGTTCCAGGTGTTTTCATGCTCAGGACAGCGTCAGATGCCTATCAGTCTCGATTCTACGCCTTCCTCGAAAGTCCGTCGCAGGAAGATTACTCCTGGTAATTCGGCCAGTGTACTTAATCCGGAGGAGACGGATGCGGAGCCAACGTGAGGCCGAGAATGACGGCCTGTAATAGGTAATGTTGGACTCCCCCTGGCCGGAGTACTTTCGCACCAGATGCGCGTGACCGATTCAAAGAGGTCGGGCGGACTCGGAAGCCGGACGCGCGCCATTCTGGACGGCGGAGCGAGATGGTGTGACGAGCCCGGGTCGTTAGCGTTAGCCTGTTCATAGCACGACGAGACGTGACCTGTTCTGGCGCCCCGTGCCTCGCCACTCGACGCACAGATTTGGGCGAAGCCCATGCCTGATTTTGTAACACGCGGCGTTGGGTTATCTCGGAGCGGCCGTGCTCGCAGTACGTATTAGAAAAACCGCCGTGCGTGCTTTCAGGAAAGCCTTCAGCAGCGATGCTGTGTTCCTGCTCGCATCGATCACCAAGCCTCACGGTGGCCAGCCTCATGCTGTTTGCGGATCGCCGTGAACTTTCGATCGACGACGCCGGGGCCCGCTTCATCGCGGAGTTCAAAGGCGGTGATCGTCCTGGGGTGCTGGTCCGGCACCTCCTGAGCCACACCTCGGCATTGCACGAAATGCTACCCGAAAACGAAGAACTGCGAAGACGTCATGCGCCCGTCCTTCCTTCCCCCGTTTCCGGGGTCCGAATCTGTTGATTGCTCTGGGACTGTTTCGACATTCTGATTTTCTCCGCTGCAACTGCTCGAGCCCGGAATACGGATTGGATGTGTGCCCGTCTTCCGGATAGCCGCCTGCGAGCCGTAGGCCACCATTCTTTAAGGACAGGCCCGCTAGGATTAGCTGTATTAGCCCGAATTTGATAGGACGGACGATGACTGGCCGGACTTACCACATGAGGTAGCGCCGTTTTCACAAGCGCAACATCCTGACCGTCAGTGCGGATGTTAGAGGCTACGACCTGAGCTGGGCATAACTTCCGATACAGGTATGGCTGATGCGCGAAGCAGAGCCCCGACGGCCCTAGCTCATCGGGAACCCCGGCGACAGTGTAACCGGAGTCAATTGGTAGCGCCCCCGCGCCTTACGTTCGAGGCGGTCCGGGGTGTGGATCGGGACCTCGGTGTGCCGACGGTGATATCATCACAAAAACATCCGAAATCGGCACGAGAATATTTCTGATGTCCCACATCTGCAACTCGGTTATGTGCTGGGCAGGGGAATCCATCAAATCTTGTGAGGTAGGGTGCTCACCTTCCCACAGTCGGGTAATAGCTGCGTACGTCGGTCCAAAGACCCATCCACTCGGCGAAGAACTGAATCAATCGCGCCTTCAGAGAACTTCGATAGTGCTTGGCCATCGTAGAATCTCACCGTCTTCCACCTTGAGGTCCAATAGGGAGCTAGATTGACGACACGCGTCTAAAGTCGTGCTCAAGACATCCACGTCCTGGCCGAACGTCTTCTTAAGAATTGATGGATCTTGCTGTAGATGCTGACCTATGCGCCTAATCTGGTCAACAGCTTCCTCCTGCTTAACTCTAAAGAAAAACAAGTCGGCGCCCGTCGGCTGTGGAAGGGTGTACGCTTTGCATTCGATGAGGAAGAGGTCTCGTCCCCAGAGAACGGCAGCATCACATTCGAACTTGCCCTCAGAGTTGCGATACTCGATGCGTTTCGTCACGGCGCCGAGTTCCGTTAACTGCTGCCGAATCCCATTCTCAAATTCAAAGCCTTTCCGTTCGACCTGAAGGAGGAGTGAGTTGATCCTAGAGGTCAGCACCTCGTGGATTGCGGAGTGCGCTTGCATGTCCGACAATAGGAGATATAGCCGTCGGAGGTCAGGATGAGCGGTGCGTCAAGGAGGTCCCTGCTGTTCTTCTGGAATGTAACTTGCCGGAGAAACTGAAGTATCCGTTCGCTGGGCATATCCGCCCGCTGTGCTAGGCTTAAGAATGCGTCCAGATCCAGGTAACAGAGACCATCGACAGGTTTGGTAACTGCTAGCGACCGCTCGCAGCAAAACCGAAGCAGCGAGTAGCCCGAAGCCACTCCGTAAGTCTAAGACCAAGATATTCGGTAGTGTCATCCTTGAGCTGCAAACCGTAGCACATCTCGAGAGCGAGCATTGCTACGGCCTCTGCGACAGAGATAAAGCCGCGAGGAAACAGCTCGACTCGCGTATTCCATGGATCTTGAACCCGCGTAGTCGTCTCCGGAGAAGCGATCACGTGAACCATAATCTCGAATACCTGCCTTCTGAGTCTCGCGCGCGCAACCTCAATTTCTAGGAAGTACGACCAGTCGTGTTCGAAGATGAGAGTGTTTGCTCCGCGCCCCTCGACACCTCCGTCATAGCGCCGCTGCTCAACACGAACGGAGCTTGAGTCAAAGTACCGCAACTTGCTCCGAGTGGTCCTCGAGTTGATTCCACACTTCCGCCAAATACATGGCAGAGCGATCGTGTACAAGTTCAGCAGGTACATCAGCCCGGGCTGGGATGACCAAAGTCGAATCGCGAACCAGCCATGACGGTGCCCCAACATCTTAAGATACCCTCCGAGGTTGTAGGCAATGCTCAACTACGGCGTCCGGATCTAGGTTCGCTTGGCCCAGCGCCGCGACTCGTAACGATTCGCTTGACAGGAAGACGAGACTCGGTTAACCAAGGGTAGCGGTATTGTGAACATCGCGCGTTGGACTGCAGAATATCAGAACCAATCCCAAAGAGAGCTCCAAACGGCGACCGCCTCATCAACTCGACCGACAGGACATCTATCAAGGCTGGAACCAATTTCCTGAAAGGCTTGCTCGCACAGCGCGGCGCTTCCGCGGTGAGCATTTAGTTCGAAAACCGCGGTCTCATTTCCCCGAGTGGGAAAACCATTCGCTCAGCGCTTCGACAAACCTATCCCGCTGTTGCTGTCGATCTACGGACGCGTGCTGGAGCAGTAGGCAACCAGTCTGCTTCACGAGCTTTACCAGCTCGATGAGACCGTCGTCCGAGATTGTTTGCTTGCTGCATTCATTGACGAGCTTTGAAAAATTGAACTCAAACAGTGCTTCACGGATCTGCTTTTTACGCTTCATCTTCTACAAAGACGGAGTATAACCTGAGAGTGCACCGCCGCTATCTGACGGGCACTGTCTCGGTTCGGCCAGCTCGGGTGCCGGTCACGCCCCAAAAAGCCGAGCCGGCGGCCCGAAGTAGCGAACCTTGAACAGTGATCAATCCCGAAGAATTCGACTTCGGGAAATCCGCCGGAGGTGCTGTGATTGTCTGTGTAACGTTTTTCTCAGCTTGGCAGTGGGGTTCGGTTTTCACCTGTTTTCGGGAAGACGTAGGGAGCCCGTAGGGGACGATTGAAGTTCTTCCCGAAAACGTCAGCTCCGAGGAGGTCTGCGCGCCGAAAATCAAGGACGGCGGAGCGAATTCGAGACGCAGAAAGAGAAAAGATCATTGCTCCATGAACTAAGGCACAGCAGTTCCAGATATTGCCAATCTCATTCAGGACCTGAGGCCCTCAAGAAACTCCTAACCGCCCAAGTCCGCGCGGGAGGAGGAACCCAGGCCTTCGATTCCAGGCGCTCGTTCAAAACCTCGCCAAGCAGATCTGGAGGCTTTCCCGAGGTCGAGATGGAAGAACACCTCGGCTATCCCAAATACGCTAGCGAAGGCCGGGCAGCGGGAATCACGTAAGGGCGCAAATCCAAAACCATCCGCGGCGATTTCGGTGAAGTCGAGATCGAGACCCCGCGTGATCGCAACGGAGCATTCGATCCGAAAGTCGTCGCCAAGCGCCAGACATCCGTCGGCAACTTCTCCGAAACGACATATCGCTCTATGCCCGCGGCATGACCACCCGGGAATCGAGGATCACGTCAAGCAGATCTACGGCATCGAGATCTCGCCTCAGTTGTCTCGCGCGCCACCGAGCAATTCCAGGAGCAGATCGTCGATCGACAGACCGGCCGCTGTAACGTGTCTACCCTGTTGTGTTTGGGGATGGCCCGCGTTGCTGTTTGCACGGAAAGGGGGTTCTCAAGAAGTGCGTGTACACGGTCCTCGGCGTAGGCATAGCCGGCCGTCAGGAAGTCCAGGGCTTATGGGTCGAGGAAACCGAGGGCCCCGTTTCTGGATCAGGGTCTTCAACGATCTGAAAGCTCGCGGCGTGCAGGACATCCTGGTCCTTTGCGGCGACGGAGTGACGGGTCTCCCGGATGCCGTACGCAGCGCCTTCCCGCAAACCGATGTGCAGCTCTGCGTCGTCCACCAGATCCGAAATGCGGCCAGGTTTGTATCCTGTCTAAAGATCTCAAGCCTTTTGCGCCGCCATGCGGCCGATCTACACGGCCCCACCGCGGAGGCCGCGGAGCTGGTGTTGAATGCTTCGAAGAGACTTGGGGCGCCCGCTCTCCCGTGTCGGCCGTCAGTTGGCGCAATCATTGGCTTGACCGCGTTCTTCGATATCCAGTGGAACTTCGCCGCTTGATCTATACCACCAACGCCATCGAAAGCTTGTTTTCGCAGATGCTGGAAGAACATCGCCAGCCGGAAGGTATTTCCCAAGGACGACGCGGTGATCCAAATCCCATTCTTGATATCCGCAACTTCTCCAATCGCTGGTCCCGGTGCCAGGGTTGGGAGAAAGTGATGAATCAGCTCGTCGTCATTTTCGGAGATCGTTTGAAGCCGCAGGTGGTCGACGGAGGGTGTAAAACAAACTGTGTAAGTGATGTTCTCTGGTGACAGAATGGGAGGACATCATGGCGATCGACGTAGAAGTGTTAGATCAGCTGCTGGCGGATTACAAGACGCCGGAGCAGATCATCGGCGAAAACGGACTATTGAAGCAGTTGACCAAGGCGATCCTGGAGCGGGCGCTGCAAGGGGAGCTGGCCGAACACCTGGGGTATGGGAAGAACGATCCGGCGGGGAGCAACAGCGGGAACTCGCGCAATGGGACCACCAAGAAGAAGCTGAAGGGCGATTTCGGTGAAATTGAGCTGGAGACGCCGCGGGACCGCAAGGGGAGTTTCGAGCCGCAGATTGTGGAGAAGCGGCAGACGCGGTTCACCGGATTTGACGACAAGATTCTGTCGATGTACGCACGAGGGATGAGTGTGCGGGACATTCAAGGCCACCTGAAAGAGATCTATGGGATAGAGGTGAGCCCGACGCTGATCTCCAACGTGACCGAGGCGGTGGTACAGGAGGTGCGCGCCTGGCAGAACCGGCCGCTGGAAGCGCTGTACCCGATCGTGTACCTGGACGCGCTGTATGTGAAGATGCGGGACAACGGACAGGTGCAGAACCGGGCCGTACATGTAGCGATCGGGCTACGTTTGGACGGCAGCAAAGAAGTACTGGGGATGTGGACCACCAGCCAGGAGGGAGCCAAGTTCTGGCTGCAAGTGTTGACCGAAATTCGGAACCGTGGAGTGCAGGACGTATTCATTATGTGCGTGGATGGGCTGAAAGGGTTTCCGCAAGCGATCGAAGCGGTATTTCCGAACACACAGGTGCAGTTGTGCATTGTGCATCTGGTGCGGAGCAGCCTGATGTATGTGTCTTGGAAGCAGCGGCGGGCAGTGGCCGCGGATCTGCGGAATATCTATACGGCGGCGACGGTGGAGCAGGCCGAGATGGAGTTGGAAGCGTTCGCGGCCAAGTGGGAGGGCACGCACCCCACTATTGCGCAGATCTTTTGGCGTCGGAATTGGGCCCATGTGACGCCATTTTTCGCGTTTCCGGCGGAGATTCGGAAAGTGATTTATACCACCAACGCAGTGGAATCGTTGAACATGACGCTGCGGAAAGTGATCAAGACGCGGGCTTCGTTTCCCCAGCGAGGAAGCGGCGTTGAAGCTGCTGTATATGGCCTTGGAGAATGTGGCTAAGAAGTGGAACACGGTGCAGGGCTGGCGAGAGGCGCTGAACCGATTCCAGATCCTGTGGCCGGAGCGGATGCCGGCTCTGGAGCGGGCCTGAAGCACGGACCAAGCCTACTGACCAGGAGGGTGGGGTCTTGGTGCTTCGCCCTCCTGATCCTAGCCATAAGGCAGGTCGGGGGCGCTGTCAAGGTAACCTTCGGCGCGCAAAACCGGCGCGACCTTGACAGCGCCCCCGACCGGCCCCCGGAATCTATCAGGAGGGCGAAGCAGAAATCCGAAGCATACCGACGAGCTTTCGGGCAGTTAGCTGGATACGAAGTGAAGATCGTTTACACAGAACACTTGACACTACCGGTCGACGGGCTGTAAGCTGCTCCACCGTTTACACGGTTCGTGTTACAGCCTCGTGTCGGCAGTCCATATCGCATAGTGGCTAGTTCATCGGCCTGCAAATCTGTCAATTCAAGTCGCGACTACTACAGATTAGCCAGCCCCTAGCGTCCGGATTCTAATCCCAAATCGGAAACTGACTGCGGATCGCTGTGGCGTGGACTCTGATACCCGGTTCTTGAACTTGCCTGAGAGAGATGTCCGCTCATCGACACAAACCACACACCAAGCCCACGACTAACCCCCGCCCACCAACCGCCCATCCGCCACCTCCCCCACCACCCGCTCGTCCCCCTTCGCCCGCCAACAAGCCAACGCCATCGCCAGCGCCAAATCATCGTGCGACCCCGCCCGCCATGCCCCATACTGCGCATTTCCACCACTCGTCAGCCGCATCCGCATCGCCATCAACTCCTCCAGCAGCATCTGCACCCCCGGCATCTCCGCCGCCAGCGTCAGCCGCCCCTGCTCAAACAGCACCTGCATCACTCCCATCAGGTCCCGCTTCGGCACATTCCACGTCCCCCACTCGCCCCGCGCCGTCCCGCCGCCCGTAATCTGCACCGGCACCAGCTCGCAATCCATGTCCGATTCCCTCAGTAAATCCACCACCGCCGCGCCCACACCCGTCCCGTCCACCACCACCGTGCATCGTCCGCGTAGCTCCGGCGTCCGCGTCATCTCCCGAACTCGCTGCACCACCGCGACGTACGACGTCCCCAACGCCACCCGTTCCAAATGCCGCACCGCGAATTGCGCCTCCAGCTTCGTCTCCCGGCGCAGCCACGCAACATAGTCGAAGCGCTGCAAGGATTCCTCCCGGCGCTCCACCACCGCAATCCCCGTGTAATCCTGCCTCTGCCCTAAATCCAATCCAACGTAGTAATGTGTCATCCTGAACCACGCATCACTCACCACCCTCCAGCTACCACAGCGGCCTCACTTCTCTCCGCACCGCCCCATCCAACACATCCCGGTCGAACAGCGAATTCTCCACATCCACGAACTCGCACAAAAACTCCTGCCCGAACCACATCGCCCCCATTTGCTCCCTCTGGCTCGCCAGAAACGTCGCCGGAATCCGCTCGCACGCCGTCGCCTGCACACTCACCTTGCGCCACTCCGGCCCGCCCTTCGCCCACACTTCATGAAAGAATCCCTGCTTGCCGCACGGCGTACTCATCAGCCACAGATCTCCATTCGTCACCGCCAGCATCGGCGTCACCGCGTGATATTGGTCGTCGCTCACCCGCGCTGCTTCGTCGATCAACAGCAGCGATACCGCCGAAAATCCCGCGCACCGTTCCCTCTTTTCCCGGCAGCCCCACAATCCGCGATCCGTTCGGCAGCAGCAGCGAAATCTCGTTGTCTCCATCCCCGCGCGGCCGGATCCCCAGCCTTCTCACAAACCCCGCTGCCTTCCGCACAAACTCGCCGCTCTGCCGCGCACTCGGACTGATCACCACCGTCAAACTGCGCTCCCGGAAATACGCCATGTGGACCGCCTTCGCCGCCGTCACCGTGCTCTTGCCCCATTGCCGCGTGCAATTCAGGATCAATCGCGATCCTCCCCGCCACAGCACGTCGCGTTGCACGGCATCCGCGGCAAACCCGATCCGCGCTTCGAAATCTTCGTCGTTGTCCTTCGTTTCCACGGCGGGCCGCCGCACCGCGGGAACTCTCGCCCGAATCTGTCCGGCCTGCGCCGGGCCCGCTAACCTCATCCTCTTTCCTCTATCGACACGCTAACATCGGTCTACTCGCACGCCGCCTGGCTCCTCCTCTCCCGATCTGTCAAACCGCTGAATCGAAATACCAACAAATACTTCCTGCCTCCGTGATCGCGATTCACAACTCTTCCATATTTTTCATTTGTAGAAGACTGAATTACTTAACTCATCCGTAGTCTTACAGTTTATTTACGCCCGGCTATCTTGAAGTCAGATCAATCATCGAAATCCAAGTCAAACCGAGGAGTAACTCACCATGAAACCACCGAAAGATATCCCCACTCCGTCCAGCCCGCGCCGCATCGCGGCCAATCGCGCGAATTCCGCCCTCTCTACCGGCCCCAAAACAGCCGCCGGTAAGTCCATCTCTTGTTTGAACGCGGTCCGTCACGGACTCAGTGCCGGTGCCTTTGTCGTCGCCACGGAGGACTTGGATGAATACATCTCCATCCGCAACGATTACATGCTCCGTTTTGGTCCTCGTGACCGCGTGGAGATCGACCTCGTCGATCGCGTGGTGCACTCCAGCTGGAATCTCCGCCGCTCCTGGACCTTGGAAAATGAACTTCTGGATCTGCAGATGCTGCGCATGGAAGCGCCGCTGGCCAAGGAGTATATCGACTTACCGCCCGAAGCGCGTCTCGCCGCCGCCGTCGAGGAACTGGCCAAACAGCCCGCTCTCGCCCTCATCCAGCGCTACGGAGGGCATGCCGCCTACGAGTACCACCGTGCCCTGAAAACTTTGATGGAAGTCATGCGCGGTGTTCCGCTGGCGCCTCCTGGGGCCGCCTTGGATGTCCTGAACCGAACGAAGCCAATCCCAATTTCGAACAGAATCACATCGCCGTCCCAAAATGGCGTGATATGACGCCTCGATTTTCAACTGGCGATCCGCTAAGCTGCGGCTTATAGCTAGCGCGCAATGTGTGGGATTGTCGGCTTTACACATCTCGAACGCCATGTGGACACCGCGCTCATTCGGCGTGCCACGCATAGCCTGGTTCATCGTGGACCGGACCAGCAGGGCATCTACGAATCAGCAACCGTTTCCCTGCGTCGGGTGCGTCTCGAGATCATCGATGTCGAACATGGGCAGCAGCCCATGTCCACCGCCGGCGGGGACACCACCATCATCTTCAATGGCGAGATCTATAATTGCGCCGAACTCCGCCTCGAACTGGAAAGTCGAGGCCACCAGTTTCACTCGCACTGCGACACCGACGCGTTGCCCTTGCGGCCGCAATCGCTCGTGGGGCGCGGGTGCCAAGGGTCAGGTGTATCAACGCGGACAGTATCCCGACGCCTTCGTTCGCGGCGTCGGCGATGTGCGCCATCTCTCGCTGGAGCAGGGCGCAGGCCTGGAGATGTACCTGCCCATCCGTCAAACCGCGGACTGGTCGTCAGTGGACCTGGTAGTCCGCACGGCACTGCCACCGGGGGAACTCGCCCAGGCGTACGTGCGGCGCTCCGGCCGGTTGAGCCGAACTTGCCGGCCAACGAATTTAGGACGTTGCAGCAGTGGGTCGACAGAGCGGTTTCACCCCGCAGATTTATCGTGCTGCTGTTGGGCCGGCTTCGCCGTGTTTGCCTTGATCTTGGCCTCTTTGGGCATCTACGGTGTCATCTCGTATTCGGTGAGTCAGCGGACCCGGGAAATCGGGATTCGCATGGCCCTCGGAGCCTCCGCGTCGGACTTGCAGGCCCGCATCATCGCCCAGACCTTAGGGCTGGCGGCGGCCGGAATGGCGTTAGGGACCGCCGCGTCATGGGTCGTAGCCCGCGCACTGGAGGGCTCCTTGTTTGGCATCACCGCCAAAGATCCGATCACGTTCGCCGGCATGCTGGGCGTTCTGACCGCGGTGGCGGTCGTCGCCGGCTACCTGCCCGCCCGACGCGCGTCGCTCATCGACCCGATGACAGCTCTGCGCTCCGGATAAAGAGAACGCTCGAATTCGACTCCCGATCCGAAGCCGAGCCCGCGCGAGGTGCTGAGCTTCTCTCCGATCCCAGCAGTCCCCGCTAGCACGCCGTCAAACTAACTCCCTAGCCGGCGCTCATTCGTCGTGCCCGCAATCCGACACTCACGGAAAAAGCCGCGGCTTACGACCTGTATTTGGGGATGGGCAGGCAATCGTCTGCAGGCCCTGAAAATGATATGGTCGTAGAGTCTGAGCGGACACCTTCGAGTGCCGCGCCGTTCGGCACGAATGAGCTCAGCACGTTCGCACAGCGTATACGAAGATCCAGGCGTAACATCAGCGGCTCATCAAAGGACACCACAAATCCACCATGTTACTGGGCGCGGTCATGGCCACTGTCGGCGAAATCGTACGGAGGGGCATTTTGAGCCGTATGCGGCCCTAACGGTCCACTCGGAATACTTTTAACGTCCGTAGCCTCGCCAAGCGATCCATCGGCTTTGATGGGTACCGCGGCCACGCTTCCACCGCCGTAGTTTGCGGCGAAAACCCACTTGCCGGAGGGATCGACGCTTGCTCCGAATCAAAAATTCCTGTATGCCGGATGGGGTAATCCTGGAAGACCGTACTCCGAGTCAGGGTTCCATCCCCAGGGTTCACGTCGTAGGTGTAAAGCGCATTCTTGTCTTTGTCGCTGTAGGCGCCCACATACGCCACGATCTGCCAGGTAGCCGCAGCGAAGCGGGTATTCTATCCCAGATGTTCCGGCGGACGTCAAGCCAAGAACTCAGTCCAGCTACAGCTTAGTCAGCTCGTACCCGCGGTCGGCGATGTGGGCCCACAGCACCTGCGACTCATGACCTTTGAACGCAAAAATCTGCCGCACCAAGTCGCATACCTGCTCGTACCCGCGCTGATAAAACACCAGAATCGACGGTCCCGCACCGCTCAGTGCGCAACCGAGCAGGCCGGGTGCGCGGAGCTTGGTGATCTCGTCGAGGCCGGGAATCAATGGTGCTCGATAGGGCTGATGAAGACGGTCCTCCAACGCGGCCGGGAAAGCCCCGGTAGCTCCGGCCGCTAGTGCCGCAATCAACAATGCGCTTCGCTGAACGTTGAACACCGTGTCCTCGCGTGAATAGTGAGTTGGCAGCACTTCCCGTGCGCGAACCGTCGGCAGATCAAAATCGGGTACCACAATGGCCACTCCATAACGCTCCGGCAATTCCAGACGCACGGCGCGCGCAACGCCCCCGGAGTCGATGGCGCTGGCGACAATCGATCCCAGCACGCACGCAGCGACATTGTCGGGATGCCCTTCGATGCGAGCCGCTTCATCGAGAATGCGGAGCGGCTTCCAACGCAGCCCGAGCAACTCGTCGGCGATGACGACGCCCGCCGTTAGAGCGGCGGCGCTCGAACCAAGACCTTTTCCGATCGGGATGTCGTTCTCGATTTCGAGTTCAATAGGAGGCAGCGTCGCATCCACATCCGCGGCCACGGCGAGCGCCGTCTGCCAGATCAGGTTATCTTCGCCCGTGGAGATGCAGCCGGCATCCCGGCCGGACACACGGATCAGCAAATCCCCGGCTGCACGGAACCGGCATTCCAGATAAATCTCGAGCGCCATGGCTAACGCGTCAAAACCGGGTCCCAGATTCGCGCTGGAGGCCGGTACGCGGACACGCCAGCCGGCGCCTGCGTCATCCATGCAGGGTGACCTTGCGGCCTTCCCGGCATGACGTGTAGATCGAAAGCACCAGTTCCAGCGCGCGGTATCCCTCTTCCCCCGAAACGAGCGGTTTGCGCCTGGTCTTGATGGCATCGCCGAAATCGAGGAACTGCCGCTCGAACGGGGTCAGCGATATCGCCATCGGATCCGATGCGCCCGAGGCAACGTTGCGGTCCACCGGCGCGGGATCTCCCTGGTCATCATGTACATCCCACGATGTCAGCTTGTCGCCGGAGATGATCGCCGTGCCTTTCGTGCCGTGAATTTCCAGCCGCTCTGTGTAGCCCGGCCAGAAGGCAGTCGAGGATTGCAGCACGCCCGTCGCTCCGCTGCCGTAGCGCATCAGTGAACAGATCACGTCCTCGGACTCGATCTTATGCAGCGCGCCCAGTTGCCAGTACCCGAAGACTTCGGAGACGTTGCCCGCCAGCCACAGCAGGACATCGATCTGATGGATGGCTTGGTTGATCAGCGCGCCACCGCCCTCGGTCGCCCAACTGCCCTTGATAGGCCGTGAATAGTATTCGGCGGTGCGGTGCCATTTCACGTAAGCATCGGCCTGGAGAATCTTGCCCAGCCGTCCGGCCTCGATCGCCTTTTTGAGAAACTGGCTGGAGTCGTCGAAACGGTGCTGGCTGACTACGCCCAGCACGATTCCGGCCTTCGCTGCCACCGCGATCATCCGCCCGGCGGTGTCAAGGTTGGTCGCCATCGGCTTCTGAACTTGAACGTGTTTCTTGGTTTCCGCGCAGATTTCGATGGGCTGCAGGCGGAAATCGGGAAATGTGCAGACATCCACATAATCCACGCGTGGATGGCGGCAGAGCTCCTCGTAATTGCTGACGAACTCGCAGCCGTATTGGTCGGCGAACTGCTTGCCCGACGGCTCGTTGATGTCGGTGCAGACCGTCAACTCATAGCCGATATTCTTATACGCCTGGGCGTGTTTGTGCGAAATCGCACCCGTACCGATAATGCCAACTCTCATATTGTGATGATTAATTACCCGGTCAGACCATTATTACTTCCGCAGACAAACACTTCCAGTCCCATATGCTGAAACGCAGCGGCCTTGGCCGCCAGTGCGCGATTTGCTCCGGGGGCGTCGGGCGCGTAGGCGACCTGGATGTGATTGGCTTTGTGACGAGCCATGAACTGGTCGCGCGTGACGCCGTACGTCACGGCATTCATTAAGGGCCATTGCGGAGTGGTGATACGCCAGCGGCGCTCAATTTCCTGGCGCGGCAATTCCACCACCTTCGCGCGCCCTACATCGGCTTTCAATGTTCCGTTATCGACGAAAACGCGGCTCCAGACGATCTCGCCGGGTTTGCTGACGCCCTTCACGGTTCCGCCCCCGTAGGGGAAGTACATGGGCGGCTGCCGCTCGCTAGCGGTACCTGCGTATTCCCCGATGAAGTGTTTCGGCGGCGCGGCGCCGGAGATTTCGTAAACCCACACGAACTCGCCGTTGTAATCTTCGCCGTAACGAACGTCGTGCAGGGTGGTTTCGGGATCGAATCCCAGCCGCCGCCACACGCGGTTCGTAACCAGCGCATCCAGCCCAGCGCATTCGTCCACTTCGTTGAAGTGCGGCAAGGCCAGTCCTTCGTACAACACACGGCCGTTTCCGGCGGCGGAGACTGGAGGACGATCAACGTTATTAAGGAGTCCTTCCACCAGATCCGAGGCCGGGGCCAGATCCTTCAAGCCTTGCTGATACTGTATGCCGATCGCATCGCATCCGAATTCATCGGCGATCCGCAGGGCTGCAACGTACATCTTGCATTGCTCGAGAATCTGCCGGTCCGTGAGATCCGTTTCAGGGTTCGGCCCCGTGATGAATCGCATCCCCTTGGCGTCCAGCCATCTTCGAATGGTGAGCGCTTCCTCATCCGGCACTTTGCACATGGCCGCATAGAGGGCAGATTGACTGAGGCGTTCTTTGAAGACACCTGTAGGATGGAGAAGCTCGTCCGGGATGATGGCGTTGTACATCCCCATGCAGCCCTCGTCGAAGATGCCGAGAATCGCTTTATCGCGCTGCAGTTGGGCGGCGAGTTCCCGTCCAAAAGAGACGGTGTCGGTCGGTAGTTTCAGGCTCGCCAATGCGTGCACGTGGCTCGCATCATGTGAAACGCGTTCACCCTTCAACCACTGGCGCAAACCCCGGACGAAGAAGTCGTCGGTGAAATCGATCGACCACAGCGAGTCGTATCTCACCCCGGCTTTGGTGAGGGAACCATTGAGGTTCAGCATGCCTACTAACCCCGGCCATTCGCCGCTCCAGTTTGCCACCGTCAGAATCGGTCCGCGATGCGTATAGAGCCCGCTGAGTACGTGATGGCTGTACTGCCAGACGGCCTCTACTACCAGGAGCGGAGCCTCGGGCGGTATCTGGCGAAAGATCTCCATTCCGCGCTTCTGGCTGTCTATGAAGCCGTGGCGCTTGTCGGGGTCGTAGGCATGGCCGCGGCGGACGTGCCGGCCTTCGCGCTCCACTGCCGCGACGACAGCCTGCTCCGTGCGCTCCTGCGCGGGCCAGCATTTTTGATTTGCCGAGAGTCGCAGATCGCCGCTCGCGATCAGATAAATGGCTTCCTGCATGTATCGTTCTTGATTGTAATTCACGGCAGACGATCCGAAACGGATTGGCATCTTCTCCTTTCGAGCGGGTTACCTTTGCAACTAAAAAGCCAGTGCAACCAAAAAGCCAACACGGGCCTCGTCCGCGACAGTCGAGGCATACCGCCGTCATATCTGATCGGCACGCAATCCTCGGCGACAGCGACACCCGGACTCAGTTGGACCGCGCCCGGGTAGCAGTGAGCATCGTGCAGCTTTCGGATAGCAGAATAGCAGAATCGAAAAGAATAGAAATGCTGAATTGAGGTGGACCCCAAAGGCTGGACAGTTTTTCGCCGTTTCTTAAGTGGAGCGGCGGACTAAGAAGGAGGCGGCTGTGAAGCCGCCATCCATTCCGGACCTGGTACGGCGCTCGGGTCGCGTCCCCGCGTTGCCCTGTCTTCCTCCCAGGCAGTTCAATTTTACGGCAAACATCCCGTCGCAGAGAAGCGCAAAAGATCCATTCTGGCCAGAAAGCGTTAAATCCCGGGGTTTGGGGCAGAGCCCCAATCAAAAAATGTTCTTCTTCCTGGCCTTTGTTCCCGGGTAGAGATCGGCGGGGGTTTTGTACCCCAGAGCCTGATGCGGCCGGCGCCGGTTGTAAAAATCGAAGTAGCGATCGAGCGCCGGCCAGAGTTCGTCTCCGCCCGCGAAGTCTCCCGGATAGATCAGCTCGTATTTCAGCGACCGCCACAGCCGTTCGATGAATACATTGTCGAGGCACCGGCCACGTCCATCCATGCTGATGCGCACCTCGCGCCGTCGCAGCACCGCGAGAAAGTCTGGCGAAGTGAACTGCGAGCCCTGATCGGAGTTGAAGATCTCCGGTTTTCCGTGCCGGAACGCGGCGTCCAGCGCAGCCAGACAGAAGCTTGTCTCCATGGTGTTGGACAACTCCCAACTGAGCACATACCGGCTGAACCAGTCCATTACCGCCACCAGATAGAGAAATCCGCCACGCATCGGAATGTAAGTGATATCGGTACTCCAGACCTGGTTCGGCCGCTCGATGGCCACATCGCGCAACAGATACGGATGAATCTCGTGCCCCGGCGATCGGCGGCTGAGGTTCGGTTTCGGATACAGCGCTTCGATGCCCGCCAACCGCATCAGCCGTTGCATCCGCTTGCGATCTACTTTCAATTCGAAGGCCATCTTGCGACTTCCGAAGAACGGGTATTCCAGATACAACTCGTCGAGTTGACGCAACAGCCGCAGGGTCTCCGCGCTCTCCGGCCGCGGCCGGTAGTAATAGCTGGAGCTGGCGAGCCCCAGCAGCCGGCACTGCTCGCGGACGCTCAATTCGCAGTGATTCGGGTCGATCCACCGGCGCTTGTCCTCAGTCGAGCAAGCCAGCTCTTTTTTTGAGAAAGTCGAGCTCTACTTTGAGCCTCCCGATCTGCTGAAAGAGTTCGTCCTTCTCGACGTCGGCCTGCTGTTTGGCGTGACCGCCCGCAAAGACATCCGGCAACTGCTCGACAGCCTGCTTCTTCCAGCAGGCGACCAGGTTCGGATGGACGCTGAACGTTTGGGCAATCTGCGCCGCCGTCCGATTCCCTTTGATGGCTTCGATTGCGACCTTCGCCTTCAGGCTGGGCCCGTAGTTCTTGCGAGTTCGTGGCATTGACTCTCCTCCATTTTCAATGCCGCTTTCCACTTAAGCTACCTGTCCAGAAACTGGGGTCCACTACAAATGTTGGCCTTGACGGGCAATGGGTGTATAGTCGCTACGACCTTGCTTAGCGACACGCGAGTGCAAATGGGACTCAGGGACTCAGTTTGAGGTAAATTCTATGTACGTCCTCGTTAGCGCTACTCTCCTCATGACTTTTTCGGCTATGGCGACTGCTCAAGTCAAATTGATTATTCAAGATACAGGCCTCGACCAATACGGGCTTAAGTTAATAACCAATCATTTGATCCAGTTTGGACAGACACTGCGCAACATATTGGGTGACCAAGACGTAGCACCGCTACAGCCTACACTTAAGTTTTCTGTAATCATTCAAAACGGCGGAAGCCGGAACATCGCCGTGATAGGCGTTCGTTTTCAAATAGCCGACCAGCAAGGCGGAAGATCACTTACATTATACCGAGGATATAGGTCCCCGTTCGGTTGGTGGCCACCTCAAGCCCGGTGAAGCCCGTTTCGTAGCGATCCAGCGTCGTTTCTCTGACGCCGTGTCATTCAAGCGAGTGAGTAGCTTAGCAATCGACCCTAACTATAATAGCGAATTGAAGACTTGAGCGAGATTCAGTCAAATGAGGGCTATTAATGTGTCTCTCGATTCAATTGTCTTCGATAATGGTGAGTTTGTTGGCCCAGATCGTGGAGACGAATATACACGCTTGAGCCAGCAACTGGCCGCTGAACAACATGTCTGCGACGAATTGATAAAGGCCACGCCCTTAGGCTTGACCGTCATCCGACAGACATTGACAACTCTCGCGTCGGCTCAGGAAAGCCCCCGCAAGGATCTCCTTCACTGGGACGTTTACACAAGGCGGCAGGTGCGGATGGCTGAGGGTATGCTCGCCCGTCTGGATCAGGAGGGGCTTGCGGGCGTGGAGAGTCGCACCAGTGAATGGAAGGCCAAGAGCGCTGTTTTCTTGTTGCGAAAACTTTAAAATCAGGTAAGGATTCAGTAACCATATGGGAGGATGTCTGATGAACAGATTTCTTAAGTACAGCTGCTGGTTCGCTGCCGGTTTTAATTTGATATGGACGAGCGGCATCGCGAAGCCGCAAGTCCATAGTTATTTCTATAATTGGTCCCCTGCCGGGGGGTGCGACACAAACACGACTGTTAAGCCTCCGTTATACAACTTTCAACAATGCAGGATGAGGGGCTCGTGTGTTTGGGATAACCAAGGAAATGTCCCCGGCCCGATATACACTGTTACATCTAGAGCTGAGGCAGGCCCAAACTGCAGCACGAGCGCATATTTAGCTGAAAAGTCGACGGGAACTACAGGCTACATTGATGCGAACTCAGCCTCAACTAGGTTCACAGAAGTTGATTCCGATGCTTATTGTCAGTGTACTGACGGTGAAATTCAGGGCGGTTGTATTACGACCGGCGGCTCGACAATACCGTGTTGACCAAGGCGCATTCGGCGTGAATGAGAATAGGCTTCGCTTGTCAGGATACGCCACGGGTGCGAGTCACCCACTTGTGGTGCTGAGCGCGCGTTGGAGTGTTGTTGTGTGACCTGTCGATTGCCGGCGGGTCAGTTCGCGCCTTCTCGAGCATTCTCGGTGACACTCTGAGGCGAATCCCGGCATCGTTTAGGCGGATACATTCGAATTCTGTGTCCAAAAATTGCGGCGTGAGCAAGCGACCGTTCGAGGACAGGAATGGTGAGTCGTGCCCTGCGAGCGCACTGAACATGCGTAGGGGTTGCACTGGAAGGCCGCTCAGGTAGTGGTCCGGATACAGATTAGAGCCTCGGCAGCGACTTCAAACTTTTTTGCGCGCGCTAGATTGGAATTGGGGAGATGTGACCTGCGACTCGTGCCCGTGGTGTCGTAGAAGTCCGAACAGATCGCGATTCTTGAGGCCCGACCCCTGAGGGTGTAAAACAAACTGTGTAAGTAATGTTCTCTGGTGACAGAATGGGAGGACATCATGGCGATCGACGTAAAAGTGTTAGATCAGCTGCTGGCGGATTACAAGACGCCGGAGCAGATCATCGGCGAAAACGGACTGTTGAAGCAGTTGACCAAGGCGATCCTGGAGCGGGCGCTGCAAGGGGAGCTGGCCGAACACCTGGGGTATGGGAAGAACGATCCGGCGGGGAACAACAGCGGGAACTCGCGCAATGGGACCACCAAGAAGAAGCTGAAGGGCGATTTCGGTGAAATTGAGCTGGAGACGCCGCGGGACCGCAAGGGGAGTTTCGAGCCGCAGATTGTGGAGAAGCGGCAGACGCGGTTCACCGGATTTGACGACAAGATTCTGTCGATGTACGCACGAGGGATGAGTGTGCGGGACATTCAAGGCCACCTGTGTCAACTCCGGTTGAAAATTCCCCATTGTACCGGTCGAAAATTCCCCAGCCCCGGCTAGGTGGTGGTTTACATTTCCAGCCGTCACATTCAATATGGAAACCGGCCGGTGAAGCGGAGGCGGGCTCTGCAGGAGTGCACCCCGCCAAGGAATAGCTGGCTGCAGACTCATCCAGACGATGAGGCGCGGGGCGGAGCGGCAAAACGGCTTCGCCCCGCGGCTTGAATCACACATCGGATGGATAGATCTGCCCATGCCTTAAAAAACTCACAACGACTTCTGCTTGGTCCGGCTATGGGGGACAGCCGCCGAGTCCGCTTGTTGCTGTTGCGGTAATGGGAGCAGACCGGCTTTGCGGCGTTCCTTGAGCCGGTAGCTTTCCCCTCGAATATTCACCGTGGTGGAGTGATGCAGCAGCCGGTCGAGGATGGCGGTGGCGATAATGAGGTCGCCGAAGATGGAGCCCCATTCACCGTAGCTCTTGTTAGAAGTCAGAATGATGCTGCCCCGTTCGTAGCGGGCGCTCACCAGTTGGAAGAAGATGGTCGCGCCCATCTCGTCCAGCGGCAGGTATCCCATTTCGTCAACCCACCAGTAGCTTGGGAGCCAGATAGATGCGCAGCCTGCGGTCCAGGCGCCCTTCCCGGTAAGCGCGCCCGAGATCGGTCACCAGATCGTGCGCCGTCATAAAGTAGGCGGCTTGCCCGGACTGAATGGCGGTTTCGGCCAGAGCGACGGCCAAGTGGGTCTTGCCCACCCCGGGCGGACCCAGCAGGATCACATTGGAAGCTTCATGCACGAATCGCAGGGTGCGCAGTTCACGGATCTGCCGCTCATCAATGGACGGCTGAAAAGCAAAGTCGAACTGGTCGAAGGTTTTCAGGTATGGCAGATGCGCCAGTTGCAGCCGCGTCTTGAGATACCGCTGGCGGCGCGCATCGGCTTCCGCGCTCACCACCTCCAGCAGGAAATCGGCGTAGGCAGGCTCTTGTTTGGCGGCGCTTTCCAGCAGAGTTTCCAGACGGGCGTCAACGGCTGTGAGACTTAACGCCGCCAGGGTGCTGCGCAGCTTTTCCAAGGGCGTCATCGCGCACCTTCCAGAGCCACGGTTTCATAGGCGTCCAGCGGGCGATGCTCCACTACCGGCGCGCTTTGCTGGATATGGATCAGCGTTTTGCCCGCATTTTTATTGGACAGCGGAATGCCCGCGTGATGTTGGCTTACGGTCACGATGTGATGCCGTCCCACCGCCTGGGCATGAGTGGCAATGCATTCCCAGCCGTAGCGTACTTCGATATCGCCGCCCTGCTGGCGCACCCACACTAGTTTGCCCGCATACTTCCAGGGAACTGAGTACCGGCTGCCCTGCCAAGATACGTAGGCGTGGCGCGCCACCTTGCGCTGCTCGTCGTCCAGGTAGGGATGCGGCAGGCGGCCGTTGACCGGGTGAAGCTGGAGCTGCTCCTCACTCCATCGCACGCTTACCGGTTCACGCGTGGTCCCGTGTACCCGCTGGTTAGCCACCTCCGCCACCCACCGCCGCAACTCCGCATTCAAGTCTTCCAGATGGGCTGGCTCGCGTCCTTGCAGCCCACACAGGAAGTTCCGCCGCACGTACTTCACCCCTGACTCCACTTTGCCTTTGGTTTGCGCCCGGTAAGCCCGGCACAGCCGAGGCGTGAAGCCCCAATACCGCGCGAAATCCAGAAACACCGAGTTCCACACGATCTCGCCGCGCTCGTCGGTGCCGGTCCAAACTGTCCTCATCCGGTCATATAGAATTTCTTCAGGAACCCCGCCCCATTCGTTGAACGCGGCCTCGTGCATGCGCAGCAGCGTCCCCAGTTTCTGATCCAGTCCGGCACGAGCCATCATCGTCCGGCTGTAGCCCAACGTCATGGTAAAGCCCCACAGCACGTGGGTTCTTTCGTTTTCAGTGAGCGAGCCCAGATATCCCCAGTCCACCTGCGCCTGTTTTCCCGGCGC
>CAWKLV010000011.1:0-151118 GCA_963850575.1 uncultured Acidobacteriota bacterium
GGTTATGTCTTTATTCACTCAGCTTCATAGCCGGACGAAGCGCAATCATCGAACCTGCCAGAAAGCGCGGCTGGTAGTGGACCTGATTCGCGGACTGCGCGCGGGCGAGGCGATCACGGTTCTGCGGACCACCAACAAGCGCATGGCTGCGACGGTAGAGAAGGTGCTTCGTTCGGCCATTGCCAACGCGGAGAACCGGTTTAACGATGTGGATGTGGATACGTTGTACGTGACCGAGGCCTTCGTGAATGAAGGTCCGCGCACCAAGCGCGTACGGCCCGCGCCCATGGGGCGTGCATACCGGTATCAGCGCCGGAGTTCGCACATCGTTGTGATGGTCGGTGACAAGGGAAAGAAGTAGCGGATGGGACAGAAAACACACCCGTACGGATTCAGGTTGGGCGTCACCAAGACTTGGCGCTCGCGCTGGTTCGCCAAACAGGATTACGCCAAGCTGTTGAAGGAAGATCTCGATCTGAAGGACTCGCTGCGCGAGCGGCTGAAGGCCGCGGGCGTGAGCTCGATCGAGGTGGATCGTCCAGGCAACAAGCTGCGGGTCACCATCCGGACCTCCCGCCCGGGCATCATCATCGGACGCAAGGGCGCGGAGATTGAGAAGTTGAAAGGCGAACTCGCGAAGAAGACGAATCGCGAGGTCTTCATCGACATTCAGGAAGTACATAAGCCGGAGCTCGACGCCAAACTGGTGTCGGAGTCCATCGGCCTGCAACTCGAAAAGCGCGTGGCCTTTCGCCGTGCGATGCGCAAGGCGGTCGATTCGGCGCTACGCTTCGGCTGTAAAGGAATCAAGGTTCGCGTGTCAGGACGCCTCAACGGCGCGGAAATCGCCCGCAGCGAGTGGTATCTGCAGGGTCAGCTCCCGCTGCATACATTGCGCGCCGATATCGATTACGGATTCAGCGAAGCGCATACCACCTATGGCGTGATCGGTATCAAGTGCTGGATCTATAAGGGTGAAGTTTTGGATGGCGGCCGCCGCCTCGGATTGCGGAGTGAGCCGGAGCCCCGGCGCCGCGACCGGCGCGAACGTACCGATCGTCCGGATCGTCCGGATCGGGGCGGGGAACGTCGCGATCGCGGGCACGCAGGTCCGGAGCGGGAGCGTCCTCCGGCTCCGCCAATGCAGGCTCCGCCGCCCGAAGCACATGGGGCCGTGCAGCCGCCCCCGTCGGATTTGCCGTCTCGCGTCGGTGGCCCGATTCTGCCGCCCATGGCGCCGCCGCAGCCCGGCTGGAAACAGGAAGCTCGTCAGGAACCGGCTGCGGAGCCTGAGAAACCACAGGAGTAGCTAGCGCAGACTCCGGTCTGAGCCTGGAAAGTAGGAGATATCAGCCATGTTGATGCCCAAAAAGGTCAAATTCAGGAAACAGCAACGTGGGCGTATGACCGGCAAGGCCTGGCGGGGCTCAACGCTCTCGTTCGGCGACTACGGCCTGAAGGCTATGGAGTGCGGCTGGATCACAGACCGTCAGATTGAAGCCGCGCGTATTGCGATGACCCGGTTCATCAAGCGCGGAGGGAAAGTCTGGATTCGCGTGTTCCCGGACAAGCCGATCACCAAGAAGCCCGCCGAAACCCGAATGGGTAAGGGCAAGGGCGCTCCGGAGCAGTGGGTCGTCGTCATTCGTCCCGGGCAAGATCATGTTCGAAATGGAAGGCGTGCCGTTTGATATCGCCACTGAGGCGCTGCGCCTGGCGGCTCAGAAGCTGCCGCTGCCTACCAAAATGGTGCGCGCGGATGGAGTTGGAAAGCAAATGAAAGCCGAAAGGTCCGGGAACTGGACGGCAACGAGCTGCGAACCCAGGTGCGTGATTCCGAAGAGCAGTTGTTCCGTCTGCGGTTCCAGATGTCGATGGGCCAAGCCGACGGGCTGAAGAAGTATCGCCTCATTGAAGAAGGATCGGGCGCGCATGCTGACCGTCCTCCGTGAGCGTGAGGTGAACCCGGCAGGAAATCCCGAGCCCGTGAAGAGCCCGGAAGCCAAGCCCGCCAAGCGCGGATTGTTCAGCAGAATGAAGAAAGGGAAGAAGTAACCGATGGCCGAAGCCCGCAGTTACGCATAAGAACCGAGAAGGTTGGCCAGGTGGTTTCCACCAAGATGGCCAAAACCATCGTGGTGGAAGTCAGCCGCCGCGTGCCGCACCCGCTGTACAAGCGCATTATCAATAAGCGAAAGAAGTTCTACGCGCATGACGAGACCAGTGAAGCCAAGATGGGCGACGTGGTCCGCATCATCGAATCGCGTCCGTTGAGCAAGTTGAAGCGCTGGACACTGGGCGAAATCGTGCGGAAGGCCGTGCAGGTGAGTGTCGAGCCCAGTGCTCTGGATGCAGTTCCCGGCGCGGTGAAAGCCTCGGCTCCGAAGAAGAAGCGGGGGAAATAAGCCATGATCGGAATGCGCACAATGCTGGAGGTCGCCGATAACAGCGGCGCCCGAAAGCTTTCCTGTATTCTTCCTCGCGGCGGCGACAAAGGTTTGCGCGCTGGGCTCGGGGATATCGTGACTGCGGCCGTGAAGGAAGCGGCTCCGGATTCGGCGATCAAGAAAGGGAAGGTCGTCCGCTGCGTCATCGTGCGGATGCGCAAGGAGACCCGCCGTAAAGACGGTACCTACATTCGCTTCGATTCCAACGCGGCGGTTTTGGTGAATGAATTGAACGAGCCGGTGGGAACGCGCGTGTTTCGGACCGGTCGCCCGTGAATTGCGCGACAAGAAATTCATGAAAATCGTATCGCTAGCGCCGGAGGTGATTTAATGGCGGCGAAAACTCCACAGCGTTATGCCAATGCGCCGAAGACGCGCATGAAGATGAAGATCAAGAAGGACGACATGGTCAAGGTCATCGCCGGCCGAGACAAGGGCAAGACCGGCAAAGTGTTGAGTGTCGACCGCGAAAAGGGCAAGGTGCTGGTGGAAGGCATCTCGATGATCAAGCGCCACACGCGCCCCAATCCGCAGAAGCAGATCAAGGGCGGTATCGCGGAGCGGGAGAGCGCGATTGCCGTGTCCAATGTGATGATTCTTACTTCCGGCGGGGTGGCCGACTCGCGTCGGATTTCGCATCGAAGGCTCCGGCCCCACAGCCCGCCGTGTTCGCATCGCGAAAAAGGGTGGCGAAATTTTGGACAAGCGAGGTTAGCTGGAAGATGGCAGGCGAAAGCAAGACGGTAGCGAGGCTGAGAGAGCATTATCAGAAGAACGTTGTCCCGGCTCTGGTGAAAGAGTTCGGGTACAAGAACCTGAACGGCGGTACCCAAGGTCGAGAAAGTGTGCTATCAACATCGGTCTGGGCGAAGCCACGCAGAACCCGAAGCTGATGGACGGCGCGGTGAACGAAATGACCGCCATCGCCGGCCAGCGGCCCGTGGTCACAAGGCCAAGAAATCGATTGCCGCTTTCAAGTTGCGCGAGGGTATGCCGATCGGCTGCCGCGTGACGCTGCGCGGCGACCGCATGTACGAATTTCTGGATCGCCTGCTGAATGTGGCCCTGCCTCGTGTCCGCGACTTTCGCGGCGTGTCCACCAAATCCTTCGACGGGCGCGGCAACTATACACTGGGTATTCGCGACCAGTTGATTTTTCCCGAGATCGACTACAACAAGGTCGACAAGAGCAAGGGAATGAATGTTTGTATCACGACTACGGCAAAAACCGACGCGGAAGGCCGGTCTTTGCTGAAGAACCTCGGCATGCCGTTCCGCGCGTAGGGGAGTTGAAGGAAATACATGGCAACCACCGCCAAGATCGCACGCGACGTAAAGCTCCTGAAGGCCAAGAAGGCCAAGACGCCGAAGCTTAGCTGCCGCCACCGTAATCGTTGTTTTCGTTGCGGACGTCCGCGCGGATATCTGCGGAAATTCAACCTGTGCCGGATCTGTTTCCGGTTGCTGGCCCTGGCGGGAGAGATCCCCGGGGTTACAAAATCAAGCTGGTAGGGAAAGGTAAAAGATAGACGATGACGGATCCCGTTGCTGACATGTTGACTCGCGTCCGGAATGCGATTACTGCCCGTCACCCGAAGGTGGATGTGCCGGCTTCGAAGTTGAAGACCGAGATTGCGCGCATTCTTCGGGAAGAGGGTTACATTCTTAATTACAAGCTCACCGAGGAAGGCGCGAAGAGATTCATCCGCATCTATCTGAAGTACACGCCGGCGAATGTGCCGGTGATCTCCCGCATCGAACGAGTGTCGCGTCCGGGCTGCCGCGTGTATGTAGGGAGCAAGGATGTGCCGCGCGTATTGGGTGGTCTGGGCGTAAATATTCTGACCACGCCGCGAGGCGTTATGAGTGGTTCCGCGGCCCGCAAAGAAAACGTGGGCGGGGAAGTGTTGTGCCAGGTTTGGTAGATCGCTAACGGTCCGTGGACTGGAATGCAATTAGCCATCGGCAACGGTTGAACTCTGATCAACCCTGTCGCGCTAAACGAATTATGGGAGAAGGCAGGGGACGTGGGAAGGTGGATCCAGGGTCTGTCCAACTCGCTCGGGCGGAAGCTAAACGAGCGCGGGTTGACCACTGACCACCGGCCACTGACCACCGGGTTTTTATATGTCACGTGTTGGAAAGAAGCCGATTCCGCTCCCGAAGGGCGTGAAGATTACGATCGGCGAACAACTGCAGGTAGAAGGGCCGAAGGGCAAGCTGTCGGTCCCCATTCCGAAGGGCATCACCATCCGTCAGAATGACGGCACTGTGGAGTTGGCTCGTGATGGCGACAAGCTCGCGGCTCTGCATGGGTTGACCCGGGCCTTGGCCGCGAACGCTATTCAAGGCGTTTCCGTCGGCTTCACCCGGGAACTCGATATTGTGGGCATCGGGTACCGCGCCGACATCAAAGGCCGTATTGCGACCTTCACGCTCGGCTACTCGCATCCGGTCGAAGTGTTCCTGCCGGAAGGCGTGGATTTGAAGGTAGACAAGCAGACCCACCTGGTTCTGACCAGTCACGACCGTCAACTGCTGGGTCAGGTTGCGGCCAATATCCGCGCGCTGCGCCCGCCTGATCCGTACAAGAACAAGGGTGTCCGGTACATGGGTGAAGCGCTGCGCAAGAAGGTGGGCAAGACCGGAGCGGGAGGTAAGTAAATGCCACGCGATAGTAAAGACGACATTCGCCTGCGAATCCACAAGCGTATCCGCCAGCGGGTGACGGGGACGGCGGAGCGGCCGCGCCTGGCCGTGTTTCGCAGCCTGAAGCACATCTCCGCGCAGGTCATCGACGACCGCGCCGGTCACACCATGGCTGCTGCCTCGTCCTCCGATAAAGAAATCCGCTATCGGAAACGGAGGGAATGTAGCCGGCGCGAAAGAAGTGGGGCGTATCCTCGCCGAGCGCGCCAAAGAGAAGGGCATTAAGAAAGTGGTTTTCGATCGCGGCGGATACTTATATCACGGCCGGGTGAAAGCCCTTGCTGATGCCGCCCGCGAAGCCGGACTGGAGTTTTAACAACCGATGCCTTTTTTCCCACTGAAGAAGGTCGACGCCCAGGGCCTCAACCTCAAAGAGAATGTCGTTTCTATCAACCGCGTGACGAAAGTCGTCAAGGGCGGAAAGAACCTGAGCTTTTCGGCTCTGGTCGTTGTCGGCGATCCCTCGGCTAAGGTAGTCGGGTTCGGAACGGGGAAGGCAAAGGAAGTTCCGGCTGCCATCAAGAAGGGTATCGAAGCCGCGAAGAAGAACTTACGAAAGATCAATGTTCTCGAGACCACTATTCTGCACCCGGTGCTCGGCCGTTTCGGTAGCGGGCTCGTCCTGTTAAAGCCGGCTCCCCCCGGAACGGGTGTGATCGCAGGCGGTCCAGTACGCGCGGTCATCCAGGCGGTGGGTATTCCGAATGTGTTGACGAAGTCTATTGGGTCACACAATCCGCACAACGTTGTTAAAGCAACGATTGCGGCGCTGGAACAGATTCGCGACAAAAGTGCGGCAGCCGACCTGCGAGGCATCGCCATCGATAAATTGGATTCGTTCGTTCCCAAAGCGCGGCAGCCGAGGGTATAGACATTGGGGCCGCATCCCGGTTGATCGCGGCCAAAGGTTTTCCTAATTATATGGCGGAAGGTACGATCAAGATCAAGTTGGTCCGCAGCACGATCTGCTGCCCCGAGAAGCATAAAGCGATCGTGAGATCGCTGGGTTTGAAGACGCTCAACCGGACGGTCATACGGCCGGACCGGCCGGAATTCCGCGGCATGGTGAACAAAGTGCCGCACCTGTTGGAAATCGTGGAGGGTTGATACTATGGCGAATCTCAGCAACCTCAGACCTCCCGCCGGTCAGAAGCATAAGAAGCAGCGCGTGGGCCAGGGTATGGGCTCGGGGCGCGGCAAGTATTCCGGACGAGGCGCAAAGGGACAAAAGTCGGTTTCTGGTTACAGCCGGTCGCGGGGCTTCGAAGGCGGGCAGATGCCGCTCCATCGCCGTTTGCCGAAACGCGGCTTCACCAACATATTCAAGAAAGAGTACGCCATCGTCAATCTCAACCGCCTCAATGAGCTCGAAGGCGATGCCTTCGATCCGGCGCGGCTGTTGGAATTGGGCATCGTTAAAAAGCTGCACGACGGCCTGAAGGTACTAGGCACCGGCGAGTTGACGCGCGCTGTCAATATCAAGGCGCATTTGTTTTCCAAGTCGGCTCTGGACAAAATCCAGAAATCGGGTGGCACTGCGGAAGTGATTTAATAGGGAACAAGCCATGAAGTTCCTCGAGGCCCTCACTAACGTTTTCCGCATTCCGGATCTACGCCGGCGCATCCTGTTTACGCTTGCCTTGCTGGCGGTGTATCGCTTTGGAGCGTTTATCCCGACTCCAGGGGTCGACCCCCACCGTCTCGAAGCGTTTTTTGCGCAGAACCAGGGTACCTTGTGGGGTTACATCGACCTGTTCAGCGGCGGCATGTTCCGGCGCTTGACCATCTTTGCGCTCGGGATCATGCCGTACATCACGGCCTCAATTATTCTGCAGTTGCTCACGGTAGTCGTGCCGACTCTCGAGAAACTCCAGAAGGAGGGCGAACTCGGACGGCGAAAGATCACCCAATGGACCCGATACCTCACCATAGGACTGGCGATGACGCAGTCCTTTGGCATCGCCTCCGTATTGCAGGGCTCCGAGGGTGGCTTTGTTGTGCATCCCGGCGTTGGGTTCGTGCTGATGACCATGCTCACCTTGACCACTGGTACCTCTTTCATCATGTGGTTGGGCGAACAGATCACCGAGCGAGGCATCGGCAACGGCATGTCGCTGATCATATTCGCTGGTATCGTAATCGGTCTGCCGCGCGCAATGCGCGAGATATATAACAACGTTTTCGTGACCCGGACCTGGAACGTCTTTCACCTGATCTTGATTCTGGGCATGATGATCGCGGTGATTGGGTTCATTGTTCTCGTCGAGCGGGGCGAACGGCGCATCCCGGTGCAATATGCCAAGCGCGTGGTGGGGCGCCGCATGATGGGTGGTCAATCTACGCATTTGCCCCTGAAAGTGAATGCCGGCGGGGTCATTCCGGTAATCTTTGCCTCATCGCTCCTAGCGTTTCCGCAAACATTGATACAAGTGCAAGCTGTGAAGAACTCGCCGTTCCTGAGCGGGATGTTAGCCGCCATCGGCGGTTCCAACCCGTTGTATTACCTGATGTACACGGTGCTGATCATCTTCTTCTGCTTCTTCTACGTGTCCATCATCTTCAATCCGAACGAAGCGGCAGATAACATGCGCAAGTACGGAGGCTTCATCCCGGGGATCCGCCCGGGCAAGAATACGGCCGAGTACATGAACAAGATCCTGACCAGGATCACCATGGTTGGCGGGCTGTATCTGGCTATATTGTCGCTCCTGCCGCAGATCATGATCTCCGGGATCAAGCTGCAGCGCTTGCCCTTGGTTGGCAATTTCATCGACGCGACATTCCCGCGCTGGCTGCTCGACGGTCTGGGAGTGTCATTCTATTTTGGCGGCACATCGCTGCTCATCGTGGTCGGAGTCGCGATGGACACCGTCAATCAGGTGGAAGCGCAGTTGATCATGCGGCATTATGAAGGGTTTACGCCGCGGGCTGGACGCATACGTGGACGCCGTAGTTTTGGATGAAAACGGTGGCCATGTTGCCGCCCGTACATGACCAGATTCTCTCTGATTTTGTTCGGTCCTCCAGGTTCGGGTAAGGGTACGCAGGCCAAGCTACTGAGCCAGCGGCTCCATTGGCCGCACATTTCGACTGGAGATATGCTCAGAGAGCATGTGCAGAGCAAGGATGATCTGGGGCAGCGCATAGTCGATGTTATGCAGTCCGGTCTTTTGGTACCGGATGACTTAGTGAATCGGCTAGTCGAGTTGCGGATCGCTCAGCCCGATTGCGAGCGGGGATTCATCCTGGACGGGTATCCCAGGACGATACCGCAGGCTGGCATGTTGGAGAAGTTGCTCTGCGAGAAGCGCTTCCAGCCAGTGGTGGTGTACCTGGAAGTAGATTACAATAGGATAGTTGCCCGGCTTGCGGGCCGCAGGCTTTGTCCTCAGTGTGGGGCGTTGTACAGCCTGGCTTCCAATGCGCCGCTGATCTCGCAGGTGTGTGACTACGATGGCGCAACATTGGTCGTTCGCGAGGACGATCGAGAAGAGGTGATACGCGCGCGCTTGGAAGCGTACGATCGGCAAACTCTTCCGTTGCTCGATTATTTCCAAAAGGCCGGGTATGCTTTTCACGGCGTCGAGGCGAGCGAGGGGTCGCCGCAGGCCATTTCGAGGGAGATTCAACGTTTAATACCGGCCTCGGAAGATCTTGGGTCGGCTGTCGGTTTGGGTTCGGAATGATCATTCGTAAAACTGTGGCGGAATTGGAAAAAATGCGCCGCAGCGGGTTGTTAGTGTGGGAGATTCTGCAAAAACTAGCTTCGCAGGTTCAGGAAGGCGTCAGTACCCAGGATCTGGAGATTGAGGCTGAGAAGATGATGGCGGACGCCGGGGCTCAGCCGGCATTCAAGGGTTATTTTGTGCAAAGCGCCGGGTCGAAATACCCGTATGTCTTGTGCACATCGGTGAATGAAGAAATTGTTCATGGGATGCCTTCCCCCAAACGCGTATTGAAGCCGGGCGACATCGTTTCCATCGACACCGGAGTCTCGCTCAACGGATACTATGGCGATTCAGCCGTGACGGTTCCAGTGGGGCGAGTCCGCGAGTCGGTCAAGAAGCTTTTGGACGTCACCCGGGACAGTCTGGAGATGGCCATCGATAAGGTCCGGCCTGGAAATCGTCTGTTCGATATTTGCGGCACCGTCGAGAAGCATGTCGTGGACAACGGGTTTTCGGTAGTTCGGGAGATGGTGGGGCACGGCATCGGTACCAAGCTGCATGAAGAACCGCAGATCCCGAATTACGTCGACCGCCGGAATGAAAATCCACGGTTGAAGGAAGGCATGGTCCTGGCCATCGAACCGATGGTCAATATGGGGCGGCCGGAGATGAAGATGCAATCGAACCGCTGGACCGCGGTGACGCAGGATGGGACGCCTTCGGCCCACTTCGAGCACTCGGTGGCGGTAACGGCCAATGGTCCTTGGGTGCTGACCCGGCCATGAGTGAGAAGGCAGCCACCGTCGTGGAACAGCTTCCAAACGCGACATATTGGGTTCGTTTGGAAAATAATGACCGGGTGCTGGCCCATGCGGGGAGCGCCGCGACAACGAATTTTATGCGATTGCGTCCCGGCGACAGGGTGCGAGTAGCTGTATCGCCGCACGATCCTGGGCGTGGACGCATTATTGAGATTGTGAACAAGAGCTGATCATCATGAAGGTACGAGCGTCCGTAAAGAAGATGTGTGACAAATGCAAGCTCATCCACCGCTACGGGGTGGTCCGGGTGATCTGCACCAACCCTAAGCATAAACAGAGGCAGGGTTAGAATTTTGTTGAGGTTATAAGACCATGGCGCGACTTGCAGGCGTAGACTTACCGAATAAGAAACGGGCCGCGATCGGCCTGACTTACATCTACGGAATCGGGCGGACACGGGCTCTTTCTTTGTGTCACCGGGCGGGTATCGATCCGGAGAAGAAGATCGCCGATCTGGCTGAGGACGAGATTAACCATATCCGCCAAATCCTTGAAGAGGAGGGCGCTGTAGAGGGCGATCTTCGCAAGGAAATCTCGATGAACGTCAAGCGGCTGATCGAGATGGGCGCCTACCGCGGCTTGCGGCATCGGCGCGGTCTGCCGGTTCGTGGTCAACGCACCCATACCAATGCGCGTACGCGCAAGGGTCCGCGCCGCGGAACGGTGGCGAATAAGAAGAAGGCCACGTCCAAGACGTAGTCCAGGGTAAAAACGATAAATGGCGAAAGCACCGGCAAAGAGCACTGGCAAGAAGAAGGCCTTCAAGAAGAAGGAAAAGAAGGTTGTCCCGACCGGAATCGTGCACGTTCAGGCATCTTTCAACAACACGATCGTGACGTTCACGGATCAGGTCGGGAATGTGCTGGCGTGGTCGAGCTCCGGCTCGCTCGGTTTCCGCGGATCGCGAAAGGGTACGCCCTTTGCCGCGCAGCAGGCATCGCTCACGGCGGCGAACAAAGCCAAAGAGTACGGGCTTCGCGTAGTAGAAGTGCGGGTTTCGGGACCGGGGGCCGGCCGCGAATCGGCTGTCCGAGCGCTGTCCACTGCGGGAATTGAAGTGCGTGGGATCAAAGACACTACGCCGATCCCTCATAATGGCTGCCGACCGCCGAAACGCCGCAGAGTTTAAGTTGGTGGTCTAGGACCACTTTCGAGTAAGCAGGACGAAGGCGCGAGCCGTAAACTGCACCTTACGTAGGAAAGGTATGAGTGAATGGCAAGATATATAGGTCCTGTGTGCCGTCAATGCCGGCGCGAGGGCATGAAGTTATTTCTAAAGGGTGAGCGTTGTCATACGGAAAAGTGCGCCATCGAAAAGCGCAACTTCCCTCCGGGCCAGCACGGCAAGGACCGCAAACCCAAAATTGTCGGCTACGGTCTGCAGCTCCGTGAAAAGCAAAAGGCCCGCCGCTATTACGGGCTGCTCGAGCAGCAGTTCCGCAACCTGTTCCAGAAAGCCGCCGCAATGAAGGGCATCACCGGCGAGAATGCGCTCAACATGCTGGAGCGCCGTCTGGACAACACGATCTACCGCATGGGTTTCGGCACCTCCCGCGCGCAGGCTCGTCAGGTGGTCCGCCACGGCCATATTCAGGTCAACGGCCGCAAGGTGAACATCCCATCGTTCACAGTGAAGCCGGGCGATGTCATCGAGGTTCGCCAGGGCAGCAAGGAGAATCCGACGATTCTCAGCGCTCGCGATGCCACGGCTCATGCCCCAAGTCCCAACTGGCTTGAAGTGGATCGCGAAGGTCTGAAGGCGCGCGTGATTGGCCAAGCGAAGCGCGAAGATCTCGTTCAGATTCAACTGAACGAGCAGCTCATCGTGGAACTGTACTCCAAGTAGTGGTGACGAAAATCACTATCCACTAATCACTAACCACTAACCACTGCCACTGAGGAAATATGTTTAAAGGTTTTCAAAAGCCGAAGCGACTGGTTGCTAATACCGAGACTCTCACTGACCGGTATGGCATGTTTACGGCGCAGCCCTTCGAGCGTGGATTCGGTTCCACGATCGGAAACGGTCTGCGGCGAGTTTTGCTGAGTTCAATCGAGGGCGCGGCGATCACGGCGGTGCGCATCGAGGGCGTCGCCCATGAGTTCAGCCCGATTCCAGGCGTGGTCGAGGACGCTACCGATATCATCCTCAACCTCAAGCAAGTTCCGTTCAAAATGATGGGCGAAGGACAGCGAACTTCGCGCGTCCGCGTCGAGAATTCGGGCGAAGTGCTTTCGAGCCAGATCGAAACGGATCATGACGTGGAAGTGCTGGATCGCACGATGCACGTCGCCACCGTTAGCGAGGGCGGTAAACTCAACATCGAGTTACGGCTGAAATCGGGCCGCGGCTATGTTTCTGCCGACCGGAACTTCGACGAAGATCTGCCCATCGGCTACATCCCGATTGACTCGGTGCACTCTCCGGTTCGCAAAGTCAATTACTCGGTCGAAGCTGCGCGGCTCGGCCAGACGACGGACTACGACAAGCTGACCATCGAAGTCTGGACGAACGGCGCTATCTCACCGCAGGACGCCATCGGCCAAGCTGCGAAGCTGCTGAAAGATCACATGAGCATCTTCATCAACTTCGAAGAGTTGCCCGAAGCCGCCGAAGAACCGGCAGAGCGCGCGCTGAACCAGATGAATGAAGTCCTGAATCGTTCAGTGGAGGAGCTCGAACTCAGCGTCCGGTCCTACAACTGCCTAAAGAATGCGAACATTCAAACCATCGGCGACCTGGTCCAGAAGACCGAAGCCGAAATGCTACGCACCAAGAATTTCGGCCGCAAGTCTCTGAACGAGATCAAAGAGATTCTGGGTAATTTGGGGTTGGGCTTCGGCATGAAGTTCGATTCGCAAGGCCGGCTGGTATCCCCAGCCGGAGGCGCTATGGTGCCCTCCACCGGCGACGACAACGATAGCGAATTCGGAGTCACGGAGTAAACCGGATGAGACACAGAAAAGGCGGGTTCAAGCTAGGGCGCGACAAGAGCGCTCGTCGGGCGCTGCTTCGCTCCCTGGTCACCAGCGTCATCCAGACCGAGCGGATCGTCACGACCGTGCCCAAGGCTAAAGCCGCCAAGCCGCTCGTGGATAAAATGATCACCCTTGCCAAGCGCGACACCTTACACTCGCGCCGCATGGCGGCTTCATTTCTGATGACGCCCGCCTCAGTTCAGAAACTATTCGACAAGCTGGGCGCGCGCTTCGGCCAGCGCGAGGGCGGGTACACCCGGGTAACGCGTCTGGGTTGGCGGAAAGGCGACGGCGCTGAACAGGCCGTGCTCGAGCTGGTCGGATCCGAGTTAGTCAAACGCGCCGCCGACCGCGCGAAGCGCAAGGAAGAACGTCTCAAGGCCATGCGCGAAGGCCGTGAAGACGAGGCGCCGCCCGAAGCATAAAGACACTCGAAATTCCTGACACCTACGAAGGCCGCCGGTTCGCCGGCGGCCTTTTTAATGCGGCGGTATTCTAGCCTTTCGGCCTGGCGACGGTGAGCTTAGCTTCGTGCAGATCCATACGCACGCGTGAGCCGCTGAATGCCACGCCTTCCTGCTGCAATCGCAGCCGCTGCTCCATACCTGAAGCTCCGGGTAAGCTGATGCGCCCTCCTGCGCCTAGCACCCGATGCCAAGGCAGGCTCTGCGAGTGGTTATGTAAAGCCCATGCGACTTGTCTCGCGGCGCCAGGATAGCCCGCCGCGTTGGCTACGGCTCCGTATGTAGCCACCTTACCTTTCGGAATGCGCGCTATCACCCTGCGTAGCGCGTCGAGCATGCCCGCCGACTCTCCGGTCACCGCTATCGAAGTGCCTCTTGCGTAGCTTTCAAGGTGGACATCAGCGCCTCGGAGGGGAAGTTCCGGATGATCGGGCGCACGATCCACCCCACCGCTCGCGGCGTATCCCGGCTCAACGAAACGGATCGCAACTCCACCCACACTCCGTTTTGGTCCTCGCGCAGCGACCATTCCGAGTTCATGCGCCATAGAAATCCGTGGCCGGTCTCCGGCGGCAAAGCTTTGTTATCTTCCACCTCGGTTACCTTGAGCGAACAGGCAGTCATCACCCACTTATCCGGCGCCGGCTGCTGCCACTCATTTCTGTACTCGATATCGAGTACCACCGTCAGAATCTTCTTCTTCACGATCCGAAGCACCGTAACTGAGCTGTTTGGCCCGTGAGACAACGTCTTCGCTTGTCTAACCTCGGGGTAAGCGCCGGCGTGACGCTGGGTGTCCAGGATGAAAATCCGTACAGCGTCCAGCTTAAGGCCCTTCAGGTACATCGCTCCAACCCAATCATGAACCAGGCCATCGGATACGTTTCGCCCATTCGGCCCGGTAAACGGAAAGGTAACAATCTCGCCGTCTGCTGCCTGCCGCTTTTTCTCAGGGTGCTCGTCGATCCACTGAAACGAGCGCTGCCCGCGCACTCTCTCCTCTCGTTCGTGATCGACCATGGCTTGGTATGCCGTGAACTCCCGGATCGTCTCGGGTTTCAGCGTCTCGATAAGTTGAGCGTGCGCAACGAGGCAAAAGAACAGACAGCAGTATCTCACGCAAGAGCCTTCCTGATAGCCTGGGCGGTGTCCGCGGCATGAGCGTCGCTGGTATATTTCGAACGCGGCCAGAAGAATCCTTTCAAGCCGTCGCCCTTGCGCCGGGGTACGACATGAATATGTAAATGCGGCACGCTCTGGCTGACGTGATTATTGATCGCGACGAAGGTTCCTTCCGCCTTCATTGCCGTCTCGACGGCCCGCGCCAAACGTTGTGCTGCGACGAACAACGGTCCAACCCGACCGGCCGGAACATCAGTCAGAGTACCCAGATGCTCGCGAGGAACCAGCAGAACGTGACCCGGAAATAACGGCCGGGTGTCGAGAAAGGCGATTGAAAAGTTGTCGTCGTACAGGAGGTAGGCTGGTGCCGAGCCCTGTACAATATCGCAAAAAAGACACTTCACGAAGTTTCCTTCTAAGGTCGTAAGGGTAGATGGAGTGATCGCTGGTGGCGATCGGCTTTATCGCGCCCCTTCAGATGACAGACAGGTGCGGCTTGTAATACAAATACAGCGGCAGCGCACACATAATTTTGATGAGCGCCGGATGTTCCGGGTTCAACTCATACTGACCGGTAATCCGGTACTGTGACGGGGCGAGATGAACGGGCTCATCCCAGGTTGCTGTCTCGCTTGCTCTGCTTGGCGGCACGCTCCACGGCGCGCGCCTCCTTCATGACGGGTCCGTAGCCTTCCTTGTCAAACGGTGGACAACCCGTCGGGAACTGCCCAAGCGGGTGGTTCTTCTGACGCATCAAATACGTGCAGTACGTAAGAGTTTTGCAAACGCGCCGCTCTTCCAACACTCCCTTGTCCAAGAGCTGTCTTGCGAAGTCCGGGTAGGCGAGCGCATTGCGTCCCATACCCATCAGCCTGATGTTGCCGTCCAGGATGTTAGCGGCGCCGGCATTGGGCGCGAATACCTGCAGCCAGCTATATCCCGTGCCCACCATAGGCAAATCAGGAAACGTCCGCTGGAGTTCTCCCGCCACCATGAAGTGGCGATCCACGCCGATCAATGGATGCTCGGGCTGCTCGTAGTTGCCTTCATCCGGACTCTCAAACGGACGGCCAATGTGCGGATTGTAGTAGGGACACGCGAGCGAGATGTTCAACAGCTGAGCGCCCGCATCGCGGAAGAGGGCAATAGCCGCCTTCACATCAGTGAGGTCCGGTTCAAGCGGATTTTCCGGATTCACTCCAAATCCCCAGGGGTAAGGCAGCGGATACTGCAGCGGAACGCCGAGCTTGGTTGCAGCGTCCTTCTCGTAAGGAACGCCATCGAAGCAACCGAGGCGCATCGTGAGGACGATATTCGGTCCAAGCTCGCTACGGAGACGCCGGAGGATGTCGCACGCCATACGCGAGCGGTTCTCAATGCTGCCGCCGTATTTGCCCGCGCGAGTCTTCGCACCCATCAACTCGCTCAGCAGATACCCATGCGTCACCTTAAGATCGAAAGCGCGGAAGCCCGCCTTCACGGCCAGCTTCGCCGCTGCGATGTACTTGTCCTGCAGCCGATCGAGTTCGTCGTCGGTGATGATGGGAAAATCGGCTGGCGTATGCGTCTTGGCATCGATAGCACTATTGTGATAGGCGATAGTCTTCGACGCCGGGACACTGTACCGTCCCGATTGGGTGAGTTGAAGCGGCTCGAGCAGATCGCTGTCCGTTCCCGAATTCCGCGCGATGGGAGCGGCGGAGCATCTCTAGTATTCCCGCGAAATCGCCGACGTTATCTTCTGTAATCCAAAGCTGCCGGGTGTTCGCGCGGCCTTCCGGAGAAACGGCCGTAGCTTCGAACCAGACCAGCTTCGCGCCTCCGCGAGCGAAGCGCTCATAGCGGCGCCATGTCAGCTCTCCAGGGCGTCCATCGAGTGTCCCGTCGCAGCCTTCCATAGGATGAATACAAATGGAGTTGCCGATGCGGAAGCCGCCCACCTGCACGGGGCGGCCCAGCGCTTCCTGTACGTGGGACGTATCGGGCTCGAAGCGAATGTGCTTCAACCCAAGATCGCTACAGCTTTGCTGTAATTCGACCAGGTTCTTGTAGTTGAAGTGTTTCATCAAGTCTCGAGCGGCGGGGCAGGATCATGATGGCCAGCGCGCCGAGAAGGGCGACGCCCAGCACCGTTCCCATGGCGGAATAATAGTTGCCCAGCCTGTCGCGAAGGACGGATACGAAATACGGGAACCAGGTCTGGCCGATCGTATTCACAGGAAGAATGATGGCCATCGCCCGAGCCAGGCTGTTGACGCCGAACTGCTCGGCGGCCATCAGCGGAATCAGCATGTAATCCGCGCCCATACCGAAGCCAAACAGAATCGCGAACGCATACAAAAACAATTCGTTCGAGGGGCGCACTGCCAGCAAAAGAGGAATGGTAGCGGCTACCAGGAAGTAGGTGCTGGTCATTACGGTCTTTTTCGAGAACCTGTCCGCTAAGCCGCCGATCAGCAGCCTGCCGCCGATGCTCGACCACAGGATCAGAACCGAGGCGTTGCGCCATGCGGCATCAACGGCCGGACCTTTCGTATAGCCCTCATCGAGGAACACGAACTTCATGTGGAAGTTGATGGCTCCGATCGAGCCGATCGAGCAGATACTCCCGAGAAGCAGCAGCCAGAACGGCCGGCTGTGGAGCAGTTCGGCGAAGGTCGCCGACTTCACGGCCGCCTCGGCGGGCGGCGTCGCGTCTCCATCCGGGAACTGGCCGATGTCGGAAGGCCGGTCCTTCAACATCAGCAGGACGATGGGCCAGGACAGCAAGACCAGCCCGGCCAGAATAAATAACGCGGTGCGGAAGCCGAGATTTTCAGTCAGCGGCTTCACCAGGAACGACCCGAGCGAGCCCATCAACCCCACGCCGACGTACACGATCCCCATGGCTTTGCCGCGATTACGCCGAAACCAGTGCGACACGATCAACTGGTGCGGGATCGGCCCAGAGAAGATGTACCCGATCGTGTAGATCACCCAGAAAAGGTAATAGATACCAAGGACCCCGCCCATCTTGCCGAAGCCGGTGAGCGCTACGCACGTGAGCGCCGTACCAACGAGGATCAGCTTACGCGGACTGAAGCGGTGGATCACGAGCGGCCCCACCCAGATGGTGAGCAGCGCCGCCAAAGGAAAGCCCAGACGTAATGTCGGACCGCGACCAGCCGAACTCTCGCTGGAAGTAATCGTAGAAGAAACCAATGTTGTAGTAGGGAACACCAACCGCGAGCCCGAATGTAACGAACGCGGCGGCGGTCACCCACCATCCATAAAACTTACGTGCCATAAGGAGACCTGACTCTCTAGCATACGAGAGACGCGTACCAAAGAAAACGGGCTGAGGATGCGTTTCAAAATAGCCGATCGTTGTGGAGCTGTTCTAGAGAAGTCTCAAGACTGCTCGTGCTGCGCCTACGCCGAGGCGCGGCAGAGGTTGCGTAATGTTACAACGGGAGGAGTGATTGAGAACTTCTTCGGCAATGCCGGCGTCGCGGACGTGCTGGACGAGATGGTCCGTAGCGAGCGCATTCACCACACAATGTTGTTCGCCGGACCGGTGGGCGTTGGTAAAGCGACGCTGGCTCGCCGCTTCGCTGCCGCTCTCTTGGGTGAGCCCGCCAAGATTGAGAAAGACGATCTGTCTCTGACTGAAAATCAGACGCTGCTGGCCGATCGCGAGAAGTGGCCCGCCGACAAGCGCGGCGACGATCCGCTGCTGTTCTCCTCCCATCCGGACTTCCTTACGTTCCCGCCAGACGGCCCGTTGCGTCAGATCTCCATCCAGCAGATTCGGGCACTGAAGGAACGCGCCAAGTTCAAGCCGTTACACGGAATGTGGCGAATATTTCTAATCGATGGAATCGATCGTGCTGGTGAACAGGCGGCGAATTCGCTTCTCAAAACACTGGAGGAACCTCCGCCGCACCTCATCCTTCTCATGACTGCGCAGAATCCCTACGATCTGCTGCCTACGATTCGCTCGCGCGCAGTACAGTTTCAACTCGGGCGCTTGAGCCCGGACGAGATGCTGGCTTTTGCAAAGTCGCGTGGCTTGTCCACCATGGAGCGCCGTCTTCCGCTGGCCTCGGGAAGCCCGGGAATGGCCGTATCGATTGACATCGAGGCTTACGACCGGCGGCGCGGCGCCATGCTCAAATTGCTCGAAGTGGGAGCCGGACAGGCGCAGTTCGCGGAATGGGTGAAGCATTCGGAGTACATCTCGGCAAGGAAAACCGAAAAGCTGGATTTCTATCTCGATGTTCTTTACCTCCTACTCGAGGACGTGCTCCTGCTGCAGTACAAGGGCACGGAACTGCGCAACCCCGACATCCGCGCCGGACTTGGACGCATTGGCGCGGCGTGTTTCTTTCGAGTGGGTGAGGATGGCGGTGCGAAAAGTGGATGAATTGGTGGAACTGTTGCGGCGCAACATTCAGAAGAGTATCGCCTTAGACGCATTTGCATTAGAATTAAGAACGGTTCTATAAGGTCCGGACTATTGCGGCGCAGGCATGGGTATGATATCTACGAGGTATAGATTCTTTCTCGCAAACACCTGGTGGATAAGCTCGAAGGTCAGCACGCATCGAGCCATTCATATCTACAAAGTCCGACATAAGGAGAGCCGCCGTGGAGTCCGTGAACCGAAGATTAATCCGTCCGTCATTGACGGAGCTGAAAGAACAAATGGCGACACGTAAAACGACTCCTGCGCAGAACAAAAAGGCGGTTCCGCCGGACCAGACCAACGCGGAGAATTATTATTACGTCAAGCAGATGCAGTCCAAGACGCCGATGGTCATCGTGATGAAGGACGGAGAGATGCTGACCGGCATCATCGAGTGGTATGACAAAGGGATGTCTGAAGTTCAACCGCGAAGGCGCTCCGAATCTGCTGATCTTCAAATCGAATATCAAGTATATGCACAAGGCCTGAGAGGCGTCGCTCAGGCTCGCGTCTGAGGGCCCTGTTTTCGCACGTCCAGGCGGTGGCGCCTGCGTTCCCCAGCCTCTTCAAACCGCCTTTTCTCGTCGCCGGTTTCTGGAATCACTGGTGGAGCCTCGGCTGGTTTCCCATCTTCGCCGAGCGCGACGAAGGTCAGGAAAGCCGACGCGTGTGCCGGATGTCGCCGGTGGTGAGGTCTTCCACACAGACCCGCACCCCCACTTCCATCGACGTCTTGAACACCCGGTTGACCGACGATCGCAGCACAAGCAATTGCCCGATGTGCACGGGGTGAATGAATTCCAGGTTGTCGATGGATACGGTCACCACGGGCCTCCGCGAATGGCGCGCCGCCGCAAGAGAGGCCGCCAGATCCACGAGATGCATCACCTTGCCGCCGAACAGGGTTCCGTGCGGGTTCGCGTCGTTGGGCATTGCCAGTTCGGAGTATTCGGAAGCCGAATCTCGTACGGGCCTTCCCGCCGGCAAGCTCAAGTCTTCACTCTCCGGCTCAGATAGCTGCGGACGAATTGCTGCGCCTGAGCCCGCAGCGTCCCTGATTCCAGCGGTCCCGTGAAATCTCCGGCCGCGGCGTCGTAGACCAGAGGTGCGTGTCGCAGCGGACCATAGTCTTTCTCGAGAATATACAGCAGGCCAATGGCACCGTCTTGATCGTTGGTGATGGAGAAACGGACGGCATCAGCGCCGTCCGAGGAAGTCGGGAAGTGGGTGCAATGCCCTCGCGCGTACCCGATGATTGCAGTATTGCCGGACCTCCTCAAGAGTTGGTTCGGCGGGCGCATTCGGGTCGGCCCTGCACTCGCCGCGGCATGGGTCGCCAAGCGGCAATCGCGGCGGCTTGAGCCAGGCTCCGTCCTGAAACCGCTCGACTGGATGGAAGAACGGACACGCCACAGGAGCAGGGTAGCACACCATCTCCGTGCTCCTGTGCTACGTTACTCGTGAAGATGCAAATTCCGATCTATCAAGTGGACGCTTTCAGTTCCCGCCTCTTCGCGGGGAATCCAGCCGCGGTCTGTCCGCTGGAAGCGTGGCTTCCCGAGGATGTCATGCAGTCCGTGGCGGCGGAGAATAATCTAGCGGAAACAGCGTTCTTCGTCGCCGAGAACGGCGGTTACGGTTTGCGCTGGTTCACGCCCAGTGTCGAAGTCGATCTATGTGGACACGCTACCCTGGCATCGGCCTACATCGTGATGAACAGGCTGACGCCGGATCGCGAGGCAGTCTCGTTCCAGACTCGCAGCGGCAAGCTGACCGTGAATCGCCAGGACGCCCTATATTCACTCGATTTTCCGGCGCGTCCAGCCGGAGCGTTGTGAGCCCCACCCGCGCCTGATTGAGGCACTGGGTACTGTTCCGCTGGAAATCCTTGCAGCGCGCGACTACCTGGTGGTGTATCAATCGGAGGAGCAGGTGCGCATGTTGCAGCCGAATTTCGAACTGCTGAGCCAGATGGAGCGGTTCGCGGTGATCGTCACTGCTCCGGGAAGCGGCGATATCGATTTTGTTTCCCGCTTCTTCGCGCCGGCGCGGGGGATCTCGGAGGATCCAGTGACCGGCTCTTCGCATTGCACGCTGATACCCTACTGGTCCCGGCGGCTCGGCGGGACGAAGCTGCATGCTCGTCAATTGTCGAAGCGCGGCGGCGAACTGTGGTGCGAGCATCGGGGCGATCGGGTAACCATCGCAGGCGAGGCTGCGCTGTATCTGGAAGGAACGATCCGAGTAGCGTAGCGCTCTAAGCGCGCGCCTCTGCGATTACGGCGCGCATTTTCGCGATCAGCTTCGGAACAATCGTGACCGGGTCTTCGTTTGCTTCGTACTCCAGCGCGAGATAACCGCGGTAGCCGGCTTTGCCGAGGATTTTCAAGACGCGCGGCCAATCGGCCGGCTGGCTCTGATGATCCACATGGACCTGCGATTTGAAATGCACGTTGGTCGCATGCGGAGCGCACATCTCGATCTGGTTATACCCATCGTTTGGAAAGTTTCCGATATCCAGATTGATGCCGACCCACGGTGAATCGGCTTTCTTGACGATCTCCACCGTGCGATCCGCATTGGTCGTGAGGCCGCCATCGTCCTCGACGCCCAACGTGATGCCCTTTCTTGCCGGCTTCCTCGGCGCAACGCTTCAGGGTCTCCACGGCCCAAACCACGGCTTGGTCCTCGCTCGCGCCTTTCGGAACCGCGCCGCCGAAAACGCGAATATGTCCGGCGCCCAGCTTTTCCGCGACGCCCAGCCACTTGCGAACAGTTTCAATCTCCGCGGACTGAAGCTCCGGTGTAGGCTGGGCCATGCGGGCGCGAATGCCAATCGTGTACAGCGCTACGCCCGACCGGTACGCCTGGCGCTTCAGTGCGAACAACGTTTCGTCATTGGTGTCGGCCAGCCAATAGGTGGTGAGATCGACGCCGTCAGCTCGGAGGTCCGCCGCCATGCGGATCACGTCCGCGTAGGTCATTGACTTATCTTTGAGCTGATTGCGGAATGAGTACGCACAAATGGCGGGACGGAAACGGCCCTCGTTTCCAGTGGCGGCCCGGGCTCGCGAAAAGGCGAGCGGAGCGAAGGCGGCAGTCTTCAGGTAATCGCGGCGGAGCATATTGCAAAGGGTACCAAACCTGCTGCCCGCGCGATGGCATCATGGAAATATGGACGCGAAGCCCTCCCATGAAGATGCGAACCTGATTCTGCGGCTGTACGAGCTGCGCCGGGAGGAAACCATGCGTAGGGCGCGCACGTGGTTCGTTCAGCACTTTCACGTAAGCAGCCTTGAGTCGTTGCAGGCTCTCTGTCCGCCCGCTTCGGACCAGAACACTTACTTTCGCATGGTGGTCACCTACTGGGAAATGGCTGCTTCTTTTGTCGCCAGTGGAGTCCTGAACAAGGAGCTATTCTTCCAATCGAATCAGGAACTGCTGCTGGTTTGGAGCCGGGTTCACGGCCTGGTCGCGGAGATGCGCACGGCCTACAGGAATCCGAACTCCTGGAAGAACCTGGAAACCGTCGGGAACGCATACATCGAGTATTTGGAACGGACGGCGCCTGGCGCGTACGCTTCCTTTCGGGAACGCATGGGTCCGCCGGCATCGAAACCGAAGAGCTAATGCGCCGCGAAGCGGACTTTTTCGAGGACCGCGAGCTGGAGCTCGTGTACATCGCCAAGCGGCTTCGGGACGCGCTGCGGCTGGAAAAGGCGCTGACCGCTTCCGGAATCGACTACGCAGTTCAGACCGAGAACTATGTCGGCGGCATGATCTTCCGGTCGGAGCGGGTGGGCGCGTTCTTTTATGTGGATCCCGAAGCGCGAGCGGATCTGCCCGCAGCGTGATCAGCAGCGCCGGCTTGCGCCCGCACGAAGACGGCTGAGCCGGGCTGAGGCTCGCGCCCACTCTGCTAACGTAAACATATGCGCACCGAGTGGGTTAAAACACGCGAAAACGATCAAATCCGGACCCAGATACACTACGCCCGCGCAGGGCATCGTCACCGAAGAAATGCGCTACATCGCGCAGATCGAGCGTATTGAGCCGGAGCTGGTTCGATCCGAAGTCGCGCGCGGCCGCATGATCATTCCCGCCAACATCCGGCACACGAATCTGACGCCGATGTGTATCGGCGTGGCTTCTACATGCAAGATCAACGCAAACATCGGCAACTCCTCAACCACCTCGAATATCGATCAGGAACTGGAGAAGCTGCGGTACTCCATCAAGTTCGGCGCTGATACCGTGATGGACCTGTCTACCGGGGGCGACATCCCGCTCATCCGCCAGGAGATCATCAAGAATTCGCCAGTGCCGATCGGGACGGTGCCGATATACGAAGCTCTTGCCCGCGTCCGCCGGGTTGAAGATCTGAACATCAACGTGATGCTCGAAGTCATCGAGGAGCAGGCCGAGCAGGGCGTCGATTACATGACCATTCACGCCGGCGTGCTGGTGCAGTACGTTCCGCTGGCAGCCAAACGGATCACCGGGATCGTAAGCCGCGGCGGGGCGATCCTGGCTGAATGGATGGTGAAGAATCACAAGCAGAATCTGCTCTATGAGAACTTCGACGCGATCTGCAAGATCTTCCAGAAATACGATGTCAGCTTCTCCCTGGGCGATGGATTGCGGCCCGGCTCCATCGCCGACGCCAGCGATGCGGCTCAATTCGCCGAACTGAAAACACTGGGAGAGCTGACCAGGAAGGCCTGGGACTACGACGTTCAGGTGATGATCGAAGGGTCCGGGCCACATCCCGATGGACCAGATCCAGATGCAGGTGGAGAAGGAAAAGGAGATGTGCTACGAAGCTCCTTTCTATACTCTGGGTCCGCTGGTCACCGACATCGCTCCAGGGTACGACCACATCACCTCGGCCATCGGCGCCGCCATGATCGGCTGGTACGGCGCATCGATGCTGTGCTACGTCACGCCGAAAGAGCACCTGGGATTACCCAACCGCGAGGATGTGAAAGCCGGCATCATCGCCTACAAGATCGCCGCGCACGCCGCCGACATCGCTCGTCATCGCCCCGGCGTTCGCGACCGCGATGACGAGCTATCTCGCGCGCGCTTCAGCTTCGACTGGAAGCGGCAGTTCGAGCTTTCGCTGGACCCGGAAACTGCGCAGGCCTACCATGACGAGACGCTGCCCGAGGAAGGATTCAAAGACGCCGCGTTCTGCTCGATGTGCGGCCCGAAATTCTGCTCGATGAACCACTCCGTGAAGACTCAGGACTTCACGGCGGAAGAGGCTGAAGCGGTGCTGGCCGGCACTCCGCTGGTGACGATTGCGGATGGGTCTTCCGGACGGCATGGCTGACCGTCTATACCTGTCGTACTGGATTCGCGGCTTCAGCGCCATGTCGATGCTGCGCCACTACGAGCAGGCGCTCCGATTGTTTCCGTTTTCGAAATTAGGGAAGAGTGAGTCGGTTTTCCGCATCTACGCTATCGAGTACACGGAACCGACCCTCCTCGACGTGCCGGTAGCAGCGCCGGTCAATCCGGAATCCGTGATTGCCAGCGCGCGTGACTTCCAGAGTTCGGACGCGGCCTACGAACTGGAGACCGCCTGGGATTTGTGGAATTGGGACGAGGATTGGAAACTCGCTCCCTCCCGGGTAGTGCTCTCCTGTTTCGGCCCGGAGTTCAACAACGAGACCGGCGAGAATCTGCGGATTGACTTCGGCCTGGACCAGCAATTCCTGCCCGGTCCGGGTGGCTTAGAGGGGATGCGCATGGTACGCGCAAACGTCCAGAGCCTGTTGCGGCTGGTCCACGATTTGGACGAGCATCTCAAAGTTGAACGCCGCCAACTGTGGTCGGAATCGGGGGAGAACTTTGCCGAGTTACTCGAAAAGACGCTACACGAGGTGGCCGCGAATGAGGATGAATGAAAGCCAAGTCCAACCCGCCTCACTCGCGGCTCTCGATCAGTTCTGGAAGACGTTGGCCTTCTTGAAATCTCCGGCCTTGAAGTAAGATACCGCCGCCGGGTCGACATGCTTGCGGAAGGCCGCGTTCACCTGCTCGCTAGTCAGCGCGGCGACCTTGGTTTCGAGTTCTTCGTCGAACTTCAGCGTACGGCCGTAGAATTCGCGGCTGGCGAGCATTCGCACGAGAGCCTGGTCCTGCGAGCGGTGCACCTGCTCCTCCGCAAGAAAAGCTTTCTTGGCCGTGTCCACCTCTTCGGCGGTGAACCCGTCTTTCAGCGTCCGGGCGAGTTCGTCCCTGAAACTTGTCTCAACCTTCGGGGAGTTCTGCGGCGCACTAATCGCATAGCCGACGAACATCGCTCCGTCGTCCTTCGCCGGCGCATTGAACTGCGTGCCGGCCCCATAGCTCAGCCCTTCCTTGTCGCGGATTCGCTTGAATATGCGCGATCCGGGCGACCCGCCCAGCATGTAAGAGGCGAGCGTCACCGCCGCATAATCCGGATCCTCGTCCGTCATCTTGACGCGCATAGCCGCCATCAGCATCGCGTTCTGCTTATCGGGTGTCTCGATATTCTTGTTTGCCGCATCAATCTTCTGATACGGCGACACCACACGCTCATACGGCCGCGGGCTTTTCCAATCGCCAAAGAGTTCCGCCGCGAGCTTCTGGATTTCGTCGGTCTTGAACTGTCCTGAAACCACGAACTCCGCGTTCGAGGCGCCGTAGAACTGGGAGTAGAAATTACGCGCTTCATCGAGAGTGGGCTTTTTAAAGTCCTCGATCTGCTCGTCCGCCATTCCGACATGCCGCACGTCGCCGCGCGGGTAGGGGCTGAGATGCTGCTGCATTGTCAGAGCTGCCAACGCCTGCGGTTCGCTTTTCATCGATTCGAAGCCGGCCAGCCGTTGCTGCCGCACCGTTTCGAATTCGCTTTCGGGGAACGAGGGCTGTCTCAAAATCTCGGCTGCCAGGCGCAGGGCGCCGGGCAGGTTTGCCTCGGTGGTTTCGATACTCGCGCTAGCGGTCGTGGGTCCACCGGTTACCATGATGCGAGCCTTCAACCGGTCCATCTCATCCTGAATCTGCTGCCTCGATTTGTTCTTAGTGCCGCGCATCAGCATGGCCCCGGCGAGTTGAGCGGCGGGGACTTTGCCGAACACGGATTTCGCGTCTCCGAAACGAAGATTCACCAACGCCACCACGGTTCCGCCGCGAGTCTTCTTGGGTAACAGCACCACCTTCATGCCGTTGGGCAGCTTCGTGCGCACCAGCCGGCCTTCGATGTTCGCTGGCGTAGTATCGAAAGCCTCGCCTTGCGCAATGGCCTCGCCTCCTTTGAAATCCTTCAGTACGGTCGCGATCTCCGGCGCGGCCGGGATCTCGGCACGATCCGGCTTCGCCGTGGGCACAAATACACCCAGAGTGCGGTTGGATTCCTTCAGATAGGTCTTGGCGACACGAACTACATCCTGGTCCGTCACTTTCTTCACGCCGTCGCGAAACAGATACAAGAGACGCCAATCGCCCCTTGACGCCCACTCGCTCATGAGAATGCCGACCCGCTCGGAATTGGTGAGCCCGAGATCGATCTGCTTCAGCAGCCGAGTTTTCGCGCGCTCCACCTCTTCTTTGGATGGCGGCTCTTCCGTGAAGGTTCTCGATGGTCTTCAGCAGGATCTGCCTGGCGTCGTCCATCGATTGATCCTTCCGAACGCGCGCCGTTGCCATCAGAAACCCCGGATCGTGAAGGGCCTCGAACCCCATGTTTGCGGAGACCGCTTTCTTGTTGTCGACCAGTGCTTTGTAAAGCCGTCCGGACGGGGTCTCGCCGAGAACTCCCGCCAGAACCTCCAGGGCCGCGGCATCGGGATGCGACGCTGCGGGCGCATGATACAGCGCCATTACCGCTTGAACCTCACCGACGCGGCGCAGGGTTACGGACCGTTCGCCGTCCTGCGTGGGTTCCACCGTATACGTCTTGTCCAATATCCGCTGCGGCCTGGGAATCGCGGCAAAAGCGTTCGCGACATCGGTCAGTGTCTTCGCTTCGTCGATTTTCCCCGCAATGGTCAGCACTGCATTGTCCGGCTGATAGTATTTTTGATAAAACGCGCTGAGCCGGTTATAGGGTACGTTCTCAATATCGGAGCGCGCGCCTATCGTGCTCTTCCCGTAGTTGTGGAACGTGTACGCAGCTTCCACGGTGCGCTGCTCAAGCATATTCTCTGCGCTGTTTTCCCCCATCTCGAACTCATTGCGGACCACCGTCATCTCAGGATCCATGATCTCTTTCGAGATGCGGGCGTTCACCATCCGGTCCGCCTCGAGCTCGATGGCCCATTTCAGGTTCTCCTCGGTCGCATTCACAGTTTCAAAGTAGTTCGTGCGGTCGAACGAAGTACTTCCGTTGAACTGCGCGCCGTGATCGGTGAGTTCCTTCTTTATGCTCTCGCGATTCTTGGTCTTAATAAACAGCACGTGCTCCAGCAAGTGAGCCATGCCGGTTTCGCCGTAGCCTTCGTGACGCGACCCGACGAGGTAGGTCATATTCACGGTCAGCTTCGGCTTGGACTGATCGGGAAACAGCAAAACGTGGAGGCCGTTCGGCAAGGAGTATTCCGTGATTCCCTCGACGGAGGTAACTTTTTGGACTCCTTTGGGCAGGCTTTGAGAAAACGAAACGGCCGCAAACGCGAGGGCGGCAGGCAGGGCACAGCAGAGTTCTGCGAGTCATAAATTATACAGGGGTACAACCCAAGTATATCAGTGCGAACGATATAGACTTAATGGGGTATTTTTAACGAGAACCGAGGCGGCCTCACGGTGGGAAACGGTAACGATGCGCTTTAGGTACCCGTCCACCTAGCAGGGAAGAAAAGCATGACCATCAAAAAGTTGTTCGGATTCTCGGCGGCAGTTTTAGCCGCCTCGGCGCTGGTGTTTGGGCAGCAGCCCGCGCCTCAGCAGTATCCGCAATACCCGGCGGCGGGGTCACCACAATATCCGCCGCCTGCCGCACCTCAGCAACGCGATCAGTACGGACAGTACGGCCAGAGCGGGCAGTATGGCCAAAATGGGCAGTCGCCGTATCCGCAACCGCCGCCGCCGTACGCTGGAGCCCCACCGCAGTTCGCTCCAGACCAGTTAGATGGTTTGGTCGCGCGTATCGCGCTGTATGCCGATCCGCTGCTTGCGCAGGTTTTAACAGCGGCTACTTTCCCGAACGAAATCCCTGACGCAGCGTGGTGGGCGAGCCAGCATAGGTACGTGAGCGGGGAAAACCTCGCGAGAGCGATTGCCGCCGATCGTCTCCCGTGGAGTCCCAGCGTTCTTGCGTTGCTCCCGTTTCCGGCAGTGCTCGATATGATGGCGCGAGATATCGGTTGGACCCAACAGCTCGGCAGTGCGGTTCTGGCAGCGCGCCCCGAAGTGATGGACGCCGTACAGCGTATGCGCCGGCGGGCTCTGGATTACGGCTACCTGCGCGATACGCCACAGGAACGCGTGGTGATGACAGGAGGCTACGTTGAGATTCTGCCGGTGGATCCAGGCTATTATTACGTTCCGGTCTATAACCCCGGTGTGATCTTTGCCCGGCCCGCGCGCGGTGTCTATGGCGCGATCAGCTTCGGGCCGCGGATCTCTATCGGCGCGTATTTCTCACCGTGGGGCTGGTCCGGTCCTGGTCTGGACTGGCGCGCCCACACCGTTATCATCGACCGGCGTCCCTGGGAACGCACCTGGGTGAATCGCGAGCGTTACGAGCATCCATACGTTGAACGCCGCGAGCGCTTCGAAGGGCCACGCGTGGAGCGCCATGAGCGTGAGGTCAGAGAATATCGCGAGCGTGATCGAGGTCGGGACGGAGATCGAGGCCGTGATCGTGACCGCGACCGTGATCATCGAGATCGATAATTGATGCCGCTGGGCCGGTCACAACACTGGACTGTCGTTCCCCAACAGGGCTTTCCTCACAATCTTGATCGGTGGAGAGCCCTGCTCCATGAACCTGTTGTGAAACTCGAGCAGCGTAAACTTCGATCCGCGCTCCTTCCTGTAATCCTCGCGGAGCTTCAATATCTGCAATTTCCCCAACGTATACACGAGGTAGGTGGGGTCGCTGGCGCCACGCTTGCTTTCCTGTAGCGCCGTCGGTCGGGTTTGAAATCCTTCTTTTACGAAGTACTCCTGAGCCTGCGCCACGGTCATCGTGCCAGTGTGCATTTGGATTCCCACGATGTAGCGAGCGTTCCGCAGCAGCGCATCGCGAAGTTGGCCCAGCCGCATCTTCGGATCCTTGGTATATCCTTCGTCCAACATCATCTGCTCGGTGTAATGCGCCCATCCTTCCACGTTGGTCCCGGAGCCCAGCAGCTTCCGGATCTTTGACGGAATTCTCTGAATCCAGAGGAACTGCGTGTAGTGCCCCGGGTAGGCTTCGTGAATGGCAGTGCTGAGGATGGTGCCGCGGCTGAGGCTGCCCATGAACTCCTCAACTGCTCGCGCCGGCAGATTCCTGGCCGGCAACGTCACATTGAAAAACGCTTCCTTCGCCACACTTTCATACGGACCCGGCGTGTCCATCGATGCCGAGGTAAGAGCGCGCAGGAAGGGCGGCGTTTCCTCGAGAATCGGGAGAACCGGGGAAGGGATGGAAATGATGTGACGTCGTTCAATAAAAGAGCGCAGACCGCCGAGCACATCCCGGAAGCTCTGGAGTATCTGATCGGGCGCCGGATGGTCCTTCTCGACTTCAGCCATGACCTGCTCCGCAGTCTTACTCGCATCGATCAACCTCGCCGTAGCGCGAAAGGCTGCCTGGTTTTCGCGTAAATTGCGATAACCGATTTCGAGCAGGCGTTCGAGGGGAGTCTCCACCATCTCGTCATACAGCAACTTTTTGCGATAGTTCTCGGGACCGATGCGGAAGTCGCCCCCGGCGTGCGCGAGCAACGCCTGCAGGTGTTTCTGATATCCCAGAAGTGCTGCGATCACGCGTGCATTGACCTGCTGAAATTCGTCAAGAAGTTGAGGATCTTTGACTCCTGAGAATGCGGCGGGCACGTCGTTCTGGAAGAACCCGATCAGCCCGGGTAGTTGTTCGATTGCAACCTCGACATAGATGCGCGGCGGATTGGCGACGTTGGCCCGGCCATCCAGCAACAGCCGGGGCATTTGCCGTTCGCGCTCAATCAGCGACTTCAAGCGCTCAGCGGGTGACGCGAAGCTCCGGCTCATGATGGTGAACGCGCTGGAGGTGATCAGGCTGGAATACAGGTCGGGGTTGCGCTGCCACATGCGGATGGTCTCGAATTCAAGCAATGCGGAATGGACGTTGCCAAGAAGCAGATCGCGATCCGGCGTCGGAGGGAACTTTGAGAACTCGATTTCAAATCGATGAAGCGTTCTTATACGGTTCTGAATCGCAGTCTGAGAGTAATCTTCAAGCTGCGTATCATACTGGTGAAAGCCGGCTGAAGTGCCCTGTGTGGGATTGAAGTGGAACAGGTACTCGTTCAAGTAGCGATCCGCGGTACGTTCCAGGCCCGGAGTGTCAGCGAAGCCGACCGTTGCCCACAGAAGAATGCACCAGCGCATCTACCCAGCATATGCGCTCCGCTCGGGCTCATTGACGATTCTTGTCTGCCGTCATCACAATAGCTATGCGAACATCCTATGAACTGGGCAGGTCTTTCCAAACCGCTGGTGAAGCTAGCGGCCCAACTCGCCGCTGCGCTTTTCGCCTATCAGCTGCTACGGAGCACCGGGTTTTACGACTTCACCGCCCGAGAGGCGGAAGGGCTTAATACGTTGATCCTGCTAATGGGCAACATCTACGCCGTGATGTTCGCGTTCGTGATCTTCGTGATATGGGGCCAGTTCACTGAGGTAGAAAACTTTGTGATGCGGGAATGTAACGCCCTCAATGATCTGTTGCGTTTCAGCCGGTATATGAATGCCGACATCAGCCATGCCGTCCGACACGCCGTCGCCAATTATTCGCAGCGCGTCGTTAATTCCGAATGGCAGGCGCTGGCCGATCGTCAGAGGGACTCAGAAACCGAGAAGTCCTTTGCGGGACTGATGAACGCCGTCATGAAGGCAGTTCCGGTCAATTCAGATGAAGAGATCATGCGCCAGCGTTTGATCGACATCACGCGGAAAGTCGGTGAGCATCGGGACGAGCGAATAGCGAAAAGCCTCTCCAGAATTCCGCCAACTCTCAGCCGCTTTGTTCGCACACTGGCGGTCGCGTTGCTGCTCCTGGTCTTCATTTATCCTTTTCATCACTGGGTTGCCGGCATGTGTTGCTTCTTCGTGGTCGCGCTGGTCCTGTTCCTGGCGAACCTGGTCATGACGGACACGGACAACCCGTTCAAGGGTGTGTGCAACGTCAGCCCGCAGCGCTTTTCGGAACTCACTCTATAACTTTCACCTCCAATACGGCGGCCGAGAGGGCGTACCCTGGCGCGCGTTGAAGGTTGAGCCCGGCGGGCACGGACTTTTCGTCCGAACCTTCTACTGCATGGTCAAGCGCAGAGTCCGGCGCGTGTGCCAGGGAACAGGCACAAGCCGCAGTTCACGCCGTCGAGACGGATTTCGAAGCGCTGGCTTCCATCAGGGCGGCGATGCTGATCGGGTCTCCGTTCTGAATCGAACTGTCCGCTGCCTGTTCACGACATACGACACTGATATTCTGTATACAGCTATGAGCGAAGATCTCTCCCGCCGCAACTTCATGCGAACTGCCGGAGTGGCCCTTGGGGCTGCACCGGCCGTGGTGCCGGCCCTTGGCGCCGACAAGAAACTCAACGTCGCCTGGATCGGCGTCGGAACGCGGGGCAACTACCTCATGCAGCGTTTCTTCGCGGTTCCCGGAAACAAAGAAGACGCGGACGTGATCGCCGTGTGCGACGCCTACAAAGGCTATCTCGCCCGGTCCACGGATCTCATCCAGACGAACGGCGGGAAACCGCCCAAGACCTACGAGGATTATCGCGACCTGCTAAAGGATCCGAGCATCGACGCGGTGGTCATCGCCACTCCCGAGCACCTGCATTACCCCATGTTCATGGCGGCTATGAAGGCCGGCAAGAACGTATACATCGAGAAGCCGCTGGCCCACACCATCGAACAGGGCGCCGAGATGGTGAAGGCCTGGCAGCAGTCGGGGAAAGTCGTGCAGGTCGGCACCCAGAATCGTAGCAACACTCTGTATCAGAAGGCCAAGGAAATGATCGCCCAAGGCATGATCGGCGATATCCACTATGTTCGCGCCTATTGGTATCGCAACTCCTTGCCCAACGACCCAGCGTGGCGCTACGCCATCCCCCCCGACGCTAGTCTCGACAACACGGCTTGGGATCGATTCCAGGAGGGCGTGAAGAATAAGCGCCCGTTTGACAAACAGCGCTTCTATCAGTGGCGTTTGTACTGGGATTATTCGGGCGGTATCTCAACCGACCTGCTGGTTCACCAGACGGATATCACGAATTTCGTCTGCGGCAAGACCACGCCCCACTCCTGCGTCGCCTCCGGCGGCATTTATCGCTGGACCGATGACGATCGCGACGTGCCGGATACCTTCAGCGCGGTCTACGAGTACCCCGATCGTTTTCACATCAATTACAGCTCCTACTTCGGTAACGACCACTACGGCTACGGCGAAAACTTCATGGGTAATGAAGGCACGATCGAAGTGCTAAACCGGCAGCAGCTGAACTTCTATCCCGAAACATTTCGCGGCAAAGCTCCAGAGAGCATCAAGGCTCGCAAGGAGGTACACATCGACTTGCCGGGCAATGACAATAAGGCCGTTGAGTCCCACATGCGTAACTTCATCGAAGCCGTGCAGGGCAAAGGCAAGGTCATCGCCGACCCGATCGTCGGACAGCAGGCCGCTATCGGAGGTCACATGGCGACGCTTTCGTTCCGGAATCAGAAGAAAGTTATCTGGGACGACAAGACGCAGAAGTATCACTTTGCGTAAACCGGTCTCGAGAAGTTAGCGCTGGTTCACGAGGTGCGCGTTTCTTCAGTATTTGCACGCGCTATTAGAACGTTCTGATAGAATTGCAAGTCCATGCTCATAGCCGCCGCGGTTCTCGCAATCTTCGTTTACGGCATCATTGCCGCGATGCTGGGAACCATCCTGCCGGACATTTCCAGACGATTTAATCTCACTCCCAACCAGAACGGGAATATCGCGATGGCGCAAGCCCTTGGCCTGATGATTGGAGGCTTTTCAGTTGGTCCTCTCACCGATGTGGAGGGCAAGAAGGTGGGCCTGCTGCTGTCGCTGGGGCTCATAGCCCTGGCTCTTTTCGGACTGCGAACTGCGAAGGGCTATGGTCCGGTCGCCGCGTTCATATTTCTTCTCGGCTGCGGAGGCGGAGCGCTGGTGACTGCTGCTAACACCCTGCCCCCCTACATCAAACTGGGTGGTCTCACCACCGGCGGCGTGTTCAATCTGTTGAATCTGTTCTTCGGACTTGGCGGTCTGGTGACACCTCTCATTGCCGCCAACCTGTTCAAGAACCAGGCTGGCCGCTTGCTGGTATTTGCCGCGGGATTAGCGCTGCTCACATTCGCTGTGAGTTCCATCACGCCGATGCCCCCCGCCACTGGTGCGATCGCGTTTCAAGCATCCATGGTGACGGACCTGCTGGCAAAGCCGGCACTCCTGGCTGTCTCTGTTTTACTGTTCCTCTACGTCGCGTGCGAAGTGGGTGTCTGGAATTGGCTGGTTCGGCATCTCATTGCGCAGGGCGTTTCGGAAGGGCGCGCTCTCACTATCCTGTCACTCGGTTTCGCGCTCGGATTGCTAATCGGCCGCGTTGTGGTTTCTGGGATTCTTACCAACGTCTCGCCGGAACGAGTGCTGTTCGGCGCAGGGGTACTGATGGCGATCACAACGTACTTGATGCTGCAATCTAGAAGCGACAGGGTCGCGTGGATAACGGTGTTTTTGGGCGGCGTGGCTATGGCGCCAGTGTTTCCGACGGCGCTTTCCGTGGTGAACGCGCGCTTCCCGGATACGGCTGCGACGGCGACGGGCATTGCAACCACGGCGGGTTGGTTGGGACTCGTGGTGAGCTCGCGCATCATCGGCGCTATCGCCGGTGATGATCCTAAGCGGTTGAAGAAAGCGCTGCTGGTTTTACCGTCGTTCTCAGTGCTGATGGCTCTGATTGCCCTGGCCCTCTGATTTTGATCGCAGCGGATAGCAAGTCGCCGTTTGTCTCCGAAGAGGCGCTCCGCCTGGGCCGGATCATCTACGAGTATCACCAACTGAACCATCGGCCCATTCCGGCCGATGTCATTGTGGCGCTCGGCACGAACGATCTCCGTGTTGCGGAGTTCTCGGCTGACCTCTTTCTCCGCGGCTACGGGTCTACGCTGCTATGCACAGGAGCGATCGCGCATAAGGGCGACCTGCTGGCGACGCCGTGGGAGAAGACCGAGGCCGAGATGTACGCCGAGATCGCCGAACGCCGAGGTGTCCCGCGCGATCAGATCCTGCTTGAAACTCACGCCACGAACACTGCTGAGAATATCCGTTTTGCGCGCGACATGCTCGCCGGCCGCGGCATCTATCCGCGCAATATAGTGCTCGCGGTGAAGCCCTTTATGCAGCGGCGTGTATGGGCTACCCTGGCAGTAGAGTGGCCGGAAATGCCTGCGACGCTCGCTTCTCCCAGCCTGACACTCGATGAGTACTTCACCGCCGAACTATCGCCCGAAATAATTCTGAATATCATGATGGGCGACCTGCAGCGAATTTGGATTTATGCGAGCAGAGGCTGGTCGGCGCACCAACGCATACCCGACGAAGTTCGCCAGGCATACGACAAACTTGTCGAGATGGGCTTTACGCGCCACCTGATCGCCGATGAGATGTGAGTTAGCGCTGCTTTCGCTAGCGCCGGCGATGTTAGCGGCGCAGCCGGTGACCTTCACGAAAGACATCGCGCCGATCGTGTTCAAATATTGCGCCGCCTGTCACCGGCCAGGCGAGGCAGCCCCGTTCAGCCTTCTTACTTACGACGAGACAAAGAAGCATGCCCGCCAGATAGCCGCCGTAACGAAGAGTCGATTTATGCCACCTTGGCCGCCGGAGCCGGGCAAAGGTGATTTCCTGGGCGCGCGCCGCCTCACCCAAGCCCAGATTGAGGTTATCCAGAGATGGTCGAGGTCAGGTGCGCCGGAGGGCGCTGCAGCGGATCTGCCGCCGCAACCGCGTTTTGTAGAAGGGTGGCAGTTGGGTCAGCCCGATCTGATCGTGACTCTGGGACGCCCCTATACTCTGGCTGCTTCTGGCTCCGATGTGTTTCGAAATTTTGTACTGCGCGTTCCGCTGTCCACTCGCCGCTACGTCAAGGCGCTCGAAGTACGGCCTGGAAACAAGCGCATCGTCCACCATGCGAACGTCCTGGTGGACCGCACGGCTTCGGCCCGCTCGCGAGACGGGATCGACGGCGCGCCAGGCTTCGCCGGCATGGACGTGAATCTAGAAACGCAAGGCTTCGAGCCGGACACTCATTTCCTGTTCTGGAAGCCAGGCACGGTCTACTCCGAGGAGCCGGCAGGCATGTCATGGGAGTTAGCGCCCGGCGCCGATCTTGTCCTGAACATGCACCTTCAACCCAGCGGCAAACCGGAGGTGCTGCAGCCCTCGATTGGTTTGTATTTCACCGACGCGCCGCCATTGGAGCATCCGATGCTGGTGCAATTGGAACACGACGGCGCTCTGGACATACCCGCGGGAGAGTCCGGGTTCGTGGTGAGGGATCACCTTACGTTACCCGTCGATGTCGACGTACTCGCAGTTTATCCGCATGCCCATTACATCGGGAAGGATCTGCAGGCCATCGCGACCCTGCCCGGCGGAACGAAGCGCTGGCTGATCCGCATACCCGACTGGGACATCAACTGGCAGGCAGTTTATCGCTATCGGACGCCTATTCGCCTACCGGAGGGGACGGTGATCTCGATGCGGTACACATACGACAACTCCGCCGCGAATCCGCGTAACCCGAACCATCCCCCGCAGCGCGTGGTGAGCGGGGATCGCTCGACCGATGAAATGGCTCATCTCTGGCTGCAACTCCTGCCCCATAGTGACGGGTCGACCTTGCAGGAAGCGGTGATGCGACGGCGCCTGGAGAAATACCCAGAAGATTTTCTGGCGCAGTATACGCTGGCTGCGATGTCAGAATCGCGCGGAGAGCACGCCACCGCCATCGACTTATTCCGCAAGGCGCTAGCCGTGCAACCCGGGAATGCATCCGCCTGCAATGCGCTGGGGACCTCGCTTGTGGCCGCAGGAAAGGTGCTGGAAGCGCTACCGGAATTTCAAGCCGCGATCAGGAGCCGGCCGGATTACGCTTTCGCTCACTATAACCTGGCCCGGTCGATGCTCATGCTCGGGCGGCCGGCCGAGGCCATTCCTCATCTCCGCAAAGTTGTGGCGTCCGACCCGGCCGACGCCCCGGCGCTCAGCAATCTGGGAGTCGCATTGCACATGACAGGAAAAATAGAGGAAGGGTTCGATTATCTGCGCCGCGCGGTACGAAGCCGTCCGGATTACTTCGATGGCCGCTATAACCTAGGGCAGGCGCTCGCGGCCCAAGGTAACGCCGACGCCGCCGCGGAAGAGCTGCGTGCCGCGATTGCACTCCAAGGCAACGACGCCGACGCCCACGCCGCGCTAGGGATGGTATTAGCCGAGAAAAGAGATCTGAAGGGCGCCGAGAAGGAGTTGACTGAGGCGCTTCGGCTAAATCCGGCTAACCCGGAAATTCAGCAGAATCTGGCGGCCGTCCGCCAGGTTCTAAAATAGTTCGTTCAGCACCTCGGTAACTGTTCGATAGGCTTCCACAACTACTTGAACTCTAGAATCTCTTTTTCCTTGACCCTGGCCGCCTGGTCGAGCTTCTGAATGCCGGCATCCGTCATCTTCTGAACCTCCTCCAGCGCTTTGCGCTCGTCGTCTTCACTAATCAGCTTATCTTTCAGGAGCTTCTTCACGTGTTCGTTCGCGTCCCGACGGACGTTCCGCATGGCGACGCGGTGATCCTCGACGACATGGTGCAAACGCTTGACGATCTCTTTCCGGCGTTCCTCGGTGAGAGGCGGAATCGGCACCCGGACAATCTTCCCGTCGTTGGAGGGGTTCAATCCGAGATCGGAGCCCCGTATGGCTTTCTCTATGGGGCCGATTTGAGAAGCGTCCCACGGCTGAATTGTGATCATCGACGGCTCCGGGACGTGCAGCGTCGCTACCTGGTTCAACGGGGTGGGCGTCCCGTAGTAGTCAACCCGGATGCTGTCGAAGATGGAGATGGTTGCCCGCCCGGTACGAATTCCCGCCATTTCATGTTGAAGATCGGAGAGGACCTTGTCCATACGAGTCTTCGCAGCAGCTTCTACTTCTTTGACCGATTGAAATGTTTGAGGGGCTGCGGTCTGTTCGTTTTTCATATCGTTATCCTAAACGCTTGCCTCCGTATCCGAGTCCACTCCGGGGATGTGTCCGCCATGCTCACGGTCGTGATCACGGCTTGCTCTATTCAATGATAGTTCCTATTTCTTCACCCATCGCCATTCGCATCATATTCCCGGGAACGTTCAAATTGAAGACTACCACCTTCAACTGATTGTCCCGGCACATCGCGACCGCCGATGCGTCCATCACGCGCAACGCTTTCGCCAGCACTTCCAGATACGTAATTTCTTTATACAGCACAGCGTCGGCATGCAGCAGGGGATCTTTGTCGTAAACCCCATCCACTCGAGTCGCCTTGGCGATTATATCGGCGTGAATCTCAAGAGCGCGCAGGACGGCCGCGGTGTCAGTGGAAAAGTAGGGATTGGAGGTGCCGGCGGCGAACATCACGATCCGGCCCTTTTCCATGTGGCGGATCGCTCGGCCGGCGGATATATGGTTCGGCGACCTGGTGCATTTCGATGGCAGTCATCACGCGTGTCGGGATGCCTTGCTTTTCGAGCGCGTCCTGCAAGGCGAGTGAGTTGATGACGGTGGCCAGCATGCCCATGTGATCCGCAGTCACGCGATCCAGGTTGCGAGCGGCGGCCGCTACACCGCGGAAGAAGTTGCCGCCCCCGACCACCAGGCCGATCTGAACTCCGGTTTTTGCAACCTCCGCGACATCGCGAGCCAAGGCGATAACCCGCTCCGGATCGACACCGAAGGACTCCTTCCCAGCCATTACCTCGCCGCTGAGTTTGAGGAGAATGCGTTGGTACTTGGCCATAACGCCTCCGGTGTCGCTGATCTACTGCTGAACCGGAACTGTTTCAGCCGCTTCCGGGGTTGCCGCAGCCCCTGTATCGCCCACCTTGAACCGGACAAACCGGGCTATCGTGATATTCTCGCCGAGTTTGGCAATTTTCGATTTCACGACATCGCCAACCGTCATGGAGTTGTCTTTGATGAACGGCTGCTCCAGCAGGCAGACTTCTTCGTAGAACTTGTTGATGCGGCCTTCGGTGATCTTGTCCAGCATCTTTTCGGGTTTGCCTTCGTTCCGGGCGCGCGCGCGATGAATCTCCTTCTCGCGTTCGAGAGCTTCCGGAGTGACGTCTTCCTTGCGGATAAACTGCGGGTCTGCCGCGGCGATCTGCATCGCTATGTCGTGTACGAGCTCCTGGAAATCGTCGGTGCGGGCCACGAAGTCGGACTCGCAATTGACTTCGACGAGTACGCCTAACTGGTTTCCAGAATGGATGTAACTGTCGATCACGCCCTGCCTGGTGGTTCGAGTGGCTTTCTTGGCGGCACTGGCGTTCCCTCGCTTGCGGAGGACCACCTCTGCCTCATTCAGGTCGCCTTTGGCTTCCACCAGGGCGCTCTTGCATTCCATCATTCCGGCGCCGGTGCGCTCGCGAAGTTGTTTAACTAAAGCTGCAGAAATTTCAGGCATATTCGTCTTGAGTTATGGCGTACGCCCGGAGTCGCGGTTCAGAATGGTTACTGAGCCGCGGCTCCGGGAGGCGTACTGGTTTTTAATGTTCGCTGACGCTGGTCGTGGCTTCCTGACTCACAGGAGCTTCTGAAGCAGGACCCTTCCGGGGTGGCGATGAGGGAGGTAAGTCCTCCGTCGACAAAGTTTCCGACATGAGCTGTTCCGCATACTTGGGATCGAAGTACGAGGTATCCACCGGCAGCTCATCGCCAGCCTCGTCGCCGACGATCTTCTCGGCGGTAAATTCATGCTCCGTGGCGAGTGCGCGCCCTTCAACAACGGCGTCCGCGATCTTGGTGGTGAACAGACGAATGGCCCGCAGCGCGTCGTCGTTGCCGGGAATCACGTAGTCCACTTCATCGGGATCGCAATTAGTGTCGACGACGGCGACTACCGGAATACCCAGCTTGCGGGCTTCCTTCACTGCGATCGCCTCTTTATTCGAATCGATGACGAACAGCAGGTCAGGAAGACCGGACATATCCTTTATGCCCGAGAGATTCTGCTCCAGGTGTTTCCGCTCGCGCTCCAGCCTGCCCACCTCCTTCTTAGCCCGTCCTTCCCAGGAACCCTCGGAGGCCAGCGCATCGAGTTCCTTGAGTCGCTTGATCGACTTTTGCACTGTGCTCATGTTGGTCAGCAGGCCGCCGAGCCAACGCTGGTTTACATAGTACTGGCTGCAGCGCGCGGCTTCTTCCGCGACGGCATCCTGCGCCTGGCGCTTGGTGCCGACGAACAGGACCGACTTGCCGGACGCCGCCATTTCACCGACGTACCGCATGGCATCCTTGAACAGCTTGAGCGTCTTCTGCAGGTCGATGATGTAAATTCCGTTGCGTTCGCCAAAGATGTACTCTTTCATCTTTGGATTCCAGCGCTTGGTCTGGTGCCCGAAGTGGACGCCCGCTTCGAGCAATTCTTTCATACTGATTGATGGCAAAAAGCCTCCTTCTGTCGTTGTTCTCCGCGGACGGTCCAAAGCGAGATTTGTCCGCGAAGGGTGAGGGTGCGGAGGGTAGATGGCGCCCGGCTGCAAACAGGCCGGGCAGGGAAGCCAGCGCTACCACCCAAAGAGATGCGAGAGGCAGGAATACGTCGTATCGTATCAGCGTTTAGCGCTTGGAGAACTGGAACCGCTTGCGAGCGCCCTTCTGCCCGTACTTCTTACGTTCGTGCGCTCGGGGGTCGCGAGTGAGGAACCCAAGCTGCTTGAGTCTGCCGCGCAGTTCGGAGTTGAACTCGATCAAGGCGCGAGCGATGCCCAGCCGCGCCGCGCCAGCCTGGCCTGTGAGCCCGCCGCCGCTGGCCAGGATCAGAACATCGAATTTATCCGCCATCTCTGTCGCCAGCAAGGGCTGACGCACGATATAGCGAGCGGCCTCGTTCATAAAGTAGTTTTCGAATGCCCGGCCGTTCACCTGAATCTGGCCCTTGCCGGGACGAAGAAAATATGCGTGCGACCGACGTCTTACGCCGGCCGGTTGCCAAATGTTGAACCAAACCTGCCACTTTTCCTCGCTTATCAAACCGTCAACGCCAACGGCTTCTGAGCCTGGTGCGGATGCCGGTCGCCCGGATAGACCTTCAGCTTGCGGTACATCTGCTTGCCGAGCTTGGTCTTCGGGAGCATTCCAGCAATCGCGTCCTCAATCATCTTGGCGGGGCGGGTTGCGCGCATCTTACGAGCCTGCACTTCAATCAGCCCGCCAGGATAACCGGTGTGGCGGCGATAAAATTTCTGTTCTTCTTTCCGGCCCGTGAGCCGGACTTTCTGCGCATTGATCACGATCACGTGATCGCCGGTGTCCAGGAACGGGGTGTAGGTGGGCTTGGTCTTGCCCATCAGCAGCATGGCCGCGGTGCTGGCCAAGCGTCCGAGCACGGCGCCTTCAGCATCGATTACATGCCATTGCCGCTCGATCTCGTTCTTGGACGGAAATTGAGTTTTCATCTAGACAGAGCTTCTCCGTTCGAGACTTACAGTGCTCCCAGTGTAGCGATTGAGGGAAGTGAGTGTCAAACCCGGCTTTATTGCTCGCCGGGTAGGAAATCATCCCGCAAGACATTGCCAACGGGATATGGACAGGAGCGCAGGAAATGCGAGGGGCTCAAGCGGGTGTCTCGAGCGGCGAGCCGTACCGCTCGCTCGTAAGAGCGGGTCCAAACCTCGTCAATGTATGGAAGAAGACTGGGAGAGTCCTCCATAAGGCCCTGGATCTGCCCCCGCTGTTCATCAATGGTGTCCCTCCAGCTCGATCCGAGTCGCATTTCCGGTTGATATTGCCACTTCAACAAATGCGACAGGAGCACGCTGAGGCGGGTCCTCAACTCGCGGCGATCGCTTCGACCCAAGGATTCAATCTCCTCCTCGATGTGATTCCAATCGAGTTCGTGGGCCCGGCGTTCGCGCAAGCGAGCAGCCATGAGCTCCGTCCAGCGATAGAAGTCCGTTTCGTAAAGCGACGATCCACAATGGGTTTCGACCGATTCAGGGTGCGCCACGATGATTATCAAATCCAGTATGACAAATGCCGCTTTCTCAGAACGATCAAACAATGGACCGGACCACGCCGCCATCCACGCGCAGGGCGGCTCCATTGGTGGCAGCCGAAAGTGGGCTCGCTACAAAGGTGACCAAAGCCGCCACTTCGTGTGGAGTCGCAAACCGGCGCAGGAGCGACGTGGGTCGCATGGTCTGAAAGAACTCCTGCTCGACCGTTGTGCGATCGGTTCCTTGACCTTGAGCTAGTTGATCCACAAATCCGTTCACACCTTCGGAGGCCGTGGGTCCGGGTAGGACACAGTTGACCGTGACTCCACTTCCCGCGGTTGTTTCGGCGAGTCCCCGGGCGACGGCCAGTTGCGCCGTCTTCGTCATACCGTAGTGGATCATTTCAGCTGGGATCTGCACAGCCGATTCGCTGGATATAAAGATTATCCGCCCCCATCCGGCAGCCTTCATGCGAGGCAGATAGTGCCGGCTTAGGCGGATACCGCTCAGCACGTTCACTTCAAAAAACCTGAGCCAGTCGTCATCCGTGATGGCTTCAAACGGGGTAGCCTCAAAGATCCCCAAATTGTTGATGAGAATGTCGACGTCGGGGAAGCGTTTGAGAGCCTCGGCGGCGCCGCTGCTGGTGCCCAGGTCGGCGGCCAGTCCCACGGCATTGGTTCTGGACTTAAGCTTAGCGAGTGCGGTATCCACACGGGCCTGCGTCCGGCCGTTCACGATGACACGGGTTCCTTCGCTCGCGAGCGACTCTGCGATGGCGAATCCGATTCCGGCAGTGGACCCGGTGACCAGAGCTCGCTTTCCATACAGTTGCAAATCCATGCCAGTTGGATGCGCTGTCGAAAGGAATGAATCTAATTACCTGGAAGGGGTTTAGATCAATGGATGGTTGGCTGGGAGGCAGGGACTTGAACCCCGATACGCAGATCCAGAGTCTGCAGTCTTACCATTAGACGACCTCCCAATGGCTACATTCATCTTAGCGAATACAAGCTAAATCGCCAACTTCTTCAGCCTCGTAACAATAGAATCTTCTCGGGAGGAAGCCGCAGCCAAAGCCGGCCCTGCGTATGAGCGAGATTCTTCCAGCGCTCGCGCGGTACCTCCGCTTCCAAGTGGCGATAATCACGCTTGCCGGCCGCCTGCAGTCGAATATAAAGAGTCACATCGAAAGGAGCTTCCAGATGTGCCATCAGCGAACATTCGAACGTATTCTCCTGTCCTGAATCGTCGCGGCTGATGACGACGTCATGCGCGCGAATTCCTACGAAAGCGGTGTCGGCGGGTACGTCACGGTCGAGCCGAAGCGTACAATCCCACGAATCTACCCTGACTTCTCGCGATCCGATGACTGTGACGGGTGCGAGATTCTTACAACCCGTCAGTCGAGCCGCGGCTAACGTTCCAGGATTCTCGAATAGTTGACGTTTGGCACCCATCGAGATCACGTTTCCACCAGAGAGTACCATCAGATCCTCGCAGAACCGGAAGGCCTCGGCGCGGTCGTGGGTGACGAAAAGTGTGATGCCCGAAAACCGGCTCAAAATTTCATGCAGCTCACGCTCCAACTGATGCCGGAGGTGAGGGTCCAGCGCTGAGAATGGTTCGTCCAGCAACAGCACTTCGGGCTCGATCGCCAGAGCGCGAGCAAGGGCAACGCGCTGACGCTGGCCTCCCGAGAGCTGGTGCGGAAACCTGTCCAGAAGATCCGTGACCTGCACCACGGCAGCGACTTGGGAGACTCGGCTCCTCTGCTCATCCCGATTATCGCGGTGAAGGCCGAAACCGATGTTTCGGGCGACCGTGAGGTGCGGAAACAGTGCATAGTCCTGGAAGACGAAGCCCACTCGCCTGTTCGCGGGCTTAATGTCCAGCTTCTGGCCGGCATCGAATATCGCACGACCGTTAAGAGCGATGCGCCCGTGCTCTGGGGTCGCTAACCCTGCAATACAGCGCAACATCAGGCTCTTGCCCGAACCCGACGGTCCTAACACACCCGTCGTCCCTGTACGAAGGTTGACGGCGGCGGACAGCTTAAACCTTCCCAGGGTCTTCTCAATGTTCAAGTCCAACTGAGCCGGACCAGTCGCTTGGGTCCACGTCGGGCCGTAACCCCATCGAACGTCTCCGGCAAGTTCTTCCGGCACCGCCGTAGCGAAAGCTGCGCGTAGCGGCCGCGAACGGTTCAGCGCCGCAACGATAGCGAGTGAAAGCGCCACCATGAACAAAACCCACCCCACCGCGCGATGCATGTTCCCGCCTTCGGCTGCGAAAAAGATGGCGACCGGCATGGTCTGCGTACGTCCGGGTATATTGCCGGCCAGCATCAGGGTGGCTCCGAACTCGCCCAGCGCCCTTGCGAAGGCCAGCACAGTGCCGGCCATGATCCCCGGCCAGGCGAGCGGGACCAGGATGCGGGTGAACACGCGCCATTCGTCGGCCCCCAACGTACGGGCGGCATCCAGAAGGTTCGGATTGACCTGCTCGAAGCCACTTAATGTGGTTCGATACATCAGTGGGAATGCGATAACGCTAGCGGCGATCACGGTAGCCGGCCACGAGAACGCGATCCTCAGTCCTATCTGCTCCAGCGCCTGTCCAAGGGGACTGCCACGTCCAAAGACCAGCAGAAGCAAGAAGCCGATAACGGTGGGAGGGAGCACCAACGGGAGAATCAACACACCGTCGATGAGGCCGCGCCAGGCGCCCCGGTAACGGCTCATGACATGCGCGGCGCCAATGCCGGTTAAGAAGACCAGGACCGTAGCCGCGGCACAGGTTCGAATGGAGATCCAGAGCGGCGAGAGGTCGGCGAAGATCACGGGCTTGCCGGCACGAAGCCGCGGCGCGCGAACGCAGCTGTCGCCTGGGGTCCCGCAAGGAAGGCTATGAACGCACGTGCTGCGGAAGAATTTCGGGACTGCTTCAACACCGCGACGGGATAGATCACCGGCAAATGCGTATTCTCCGGTGCCGTCGCCGAGACTTGCACGGCCTCGCTTCCCAGCACGTCGGTTGCATAGACGATCCCCGCCTCTGCGTTTCCCGTCTGTACATAACTCAACACCTGGCGAACATCCTTGGCCAGAACAAGCTTCGGACGGACCTGTTCCCAAACCCCGAAAGCGATCAGCACCTGTCTGCCGTAATCGCCGGCAGGGACGCTGTCGGGATCGCCGAGCGCAATCAGTTTCACCCTGGGCAGCGTCAATTCCGGGAAATCTAATCGTCCAGGCCTGTCTTTCGGAGTGATGAGCACCAGATGATTGCGCAGTAGCTCACGCCGGGTACCTGGAGCGAGAAGACCGCGGGACTCCAACTCATCCATCGGCTTTGGCGCCGCGGAGAGGAACACATCGGCGGGAGCGCCGTGCTCGATCTGCTGGGCGAGCATACCAGAACTGCCGAAGTTAAACGTGAGTTTCGCGCCGGCGTGAGTCAGGGAGTACACGGGCTGTAGATCCTCCATGACGTTCTGCAGGCTCGAAGCTACGGATATGGCGAGGGAACTTGTCTCACCCCCGGTACGACATCCCGCGACGAGCATTATCACGGAATACGCTGGGGCCCACAGCAGCAGCCGCCTGGACATCTTAGAAGTGAAGCTTAACGGCCAGCTCGAATACCCGCGGATCCAAAGCCGAGGTGATGGTGCCGAACGCTCCCGTCCCGAAACTCCCGTTGGGCTGACCCAATGGGGGCGTATTAGTCACGTTGAATGCCTCGGCGCGAAACTCGGTTCGAAGTCTCTCGGTCATGGTGAAAGTTTTTCCTACCATTAAGTCTACGGCCTGGTAGCCGGGCCCTCGCACCGGATTGCGGGAACTGCTTCCGATAGTGAACTGGTTCGCTTGCGAGAACGCCGCAGTGTCGAAATATCGTCCGAGAGTGCGTTGACCGCCCGGCAGTTCGGGATTGCCGATGCGGTTTGGCCGCTGGATGCCGAATCCGAATGCCGCATTGAAGTTGGTTGCCTGGGTCACCGCCAACGGCATCCCCGACTGCGCGCGCACTATGCCGGCGATTTCCCAACCTCGAGCGAAGGGCAAGTCCCAGACCCAACCAGCGGAGAATACCTGAGGGATTGAGCCGGTGGACTCGTCCTTCTCCAACCTACGGTTGAAGCTGTCGGCCGCCTGGTAATTAATTACAGGCCCGGTCAGGACGGCGGAATCGAACACCGCGCCGGCATCGTCGATCAGTTTAGAAAATGTGTAAGCTGCGGAGAGTGTCAGCCCTCGCGAAAAACGCCTCTCGATTCGGGACTGGAGCGAATGGTACGTGGAGTGACCGATGTTGTTGCGATACAGGGTAACGGTCGTGAAGCGTGGGAAAGGGCGCAGTAGCTGCTGCAGCGCGATCGTTGGTGCTCCGAGCGACGAGGACGCAGGAATCGTGCCGTAATAGGGATTGGAGACCTGCTGGGTCAGCTGAGACCCCGCTACGAACTGCTCGACGTGCAATTGATTGAGATTAGTATCCGGAACACCCAGCCGAGTCAACTTACTCCCGAGATATCCAATCTCGAGACTCCAATCCGCGCCCAACGTTTTCTGGATTGAAAGATTCCACTGCTGAGCGTATCCCGAGCCGTTGTTGCGCTGAACACCGAAGACTCCCTGCCCTACCCCTGTGTTCGGGCCCGGAGCGACGATCTGTATGGAAGGCCCTTGCGATAAGACGAAGGCTGGTGAGATGTTGTCCAGCGATCGTTGCGTAATGGTTTGAATGAAAGGGAATAGCGGAGTAGTGAAGGGGGTCGTGATACCGGCCTGTTCAATCCACGTCAATCCATATCCGGATCGGATCACTAACGAGTCACTAGCCTGATAAGCGAACCCGGCCCTGGGCCCGAAGTTGCAGGACCCCAGTTCACGGGCTGACCTCGAATACCCGTTTTTACCGAGATAATCGAGTATTTGAGTATTCAGATTGAACACCGCGCCACGGTCCCCCGCTACCGTCGACGGCAAATTCAGCGTGTAACGGACGCCCAAATTCATGCTCAGGCGGCGAGTGATCCTCCAATCATCCTGCACGAAGAACTCGGCAATCGCCGCTCTCGGCTGGAGCACTTCCGTTTGTGCATCGAAGCTGAACGACTGCACCTGACCGAGGAGGAACGACGCGAGAGTGCTGCCGGTATTCGCAACCGGTGTGCCCGCGGCCGTCAGATTACTCGTCAACACGGGCGTGAATTGAAAGTTGCCGGTTGGATTGGGCGGTTGCAGCACAGCCAATCGCTCCAGGCGAAGGTCAGTTCCAATCTTCAGGCTGTGCCGGCCGCGCACCGTGGAGTATGTGTCGAAGAACTCAGTTACCGAAGTCGTGAAGTTGGCATTTCCGCTGGCCGGTGGCCCGATCTGCTGATAGCCGGATACGTCAAAGGTTGGCAGCACATCCGCGAATGCATTATTTGGGATGCCGGGAATTCCGGTACTCGAAGAAGCTGGTTCACCGGTTCGGAGCGCGTCCCGTTGAAACCCGCGGCGAGTAAAGCCGAAGCGCAATTGGTTGACGCTGGCCGATGACAGGGTCCAGGTATCGTCGGCGACAAGGCTATCCGCGCGCGTGTTCGTGTTCCCGATAATACTGGTCGTGATATTCCCGCTGCCGTCGGGAAGGGGCGTGGTCGGGCGCGATTCGTCTCGCAGATAGGAGTAGCGCCCGAACACTCGATGCCGCGCCCCGAAGTAGCGATCCAATCGCGTATCGAACTGATCGGCATCCGTCGAGTCAGTCCCGCTTCGCCGGTAGTTGTTTGCCGTCGCCTCAGCCCCAGAGCCGGTATACACATTGGGGGAAGGATAGCGAGCGAGCAGAGCGCGCGCCGCCGGATCCCAACGCGTGAGTGGAACGGTGTTTCCGGAAAAACCTAGCCGCTGATAGCCGGTGTCGGTTCGGACGGTAGTTGCCGGGTCGAACACGGGCGCGGTGAAGACGCCTTGGCGCTGGCTGCTGGTCGGCACGGTGCTGAAACGAGTGATGCCCGTACGTAGCCGGGTGCCCTGCCAGTCCACGAAGAAGAACGTCTTGTTCCGTTGCAGCGCGCCTCCGAGCGCAAGCCCGTACTGGTTTCGCTTGAACGGTAGTTTCGGTCCAGCCGGCGCAAAGAGATTACGGGCATTTAGCGCTTCATTGCGAAAAAACTCGAACAGGGTTCCGTGCACATTGTTTGTCCCGGTCTTGGTGCTCACCTGGATGACACCGCCGTTCGAGCGTCCGTACTCGGCTGAGTAGCTGTTGGTCTGAATGCGGAATTCCTCAATGGCGTCTATAACCGGATAATAGGCGACTTGACCGGGTTCCGGCTGCAACACGCTGATGCCATCGTACAAATATTCGCTCACGCGAGGCCGGCTTCCGTTGATGCGCGGCAGCAATTGCCCGGGCGGGAGCATGACGCCGGGCGACAAAGCGATGAGAGGGACAAAATTGCGTCCATCGAGCGGCAGTGACTCGGTCTTCGTCTGATCGACAATCGCGCTCACCGTCCCGCTGGTCTGCTGTAGAAATGGCGCGGCACCGGTCACTTCGACGGTCTCGCTTACATTTCCCACGCTGAGAACCAGGTCGAGACTCAGAGAATCCGACACGTGCAGCTGAATCCCGGTTCGCCGCAATGTCTGGAACCTGTCTTTCGCGGTGATGACGTCGTAGCGGCCGGGGGGTAGTGCGAGAAATCGGTACTGACCTTCGGCCGAGGTGGTAGTCTCGTGCGTCGCGAACGTGCTCTCCTCGCGCAAGCCGATCCGCACCCCCGCTATGGGGAGCCCGGAAGGATCCTGAACGGTTCCCGACAACTCCGCCTCGCCGGCGTGAGCGTTCAGCGCGCACAAGATAAAAGCCACAGTGCAGAATCTCTGGAGAATTGACATGGACATGTCTTGTATAAGATACGATGTCTTGTAGATACGACAATAACACGATGAAGAACCAGACGGCAGCGATACATAACCGGCTCGCCGAGATCCGGACTAAGCGTGGGATTGCGGCGGCCACGCTCGCGAAAGGTGCCGGCATTAGCCGCCAGACGATCTATGCGATCGAGGCCGGTACGTACATTCCTAACACCGCCGTTGCATTGCGTTTAGCGCAGGCTCTGGAAGTCGCGGTGGAAGACCTGTTTCGGCTGCAAGCCCACGCTGAGCCCGCAGGTCCCATCGCCTCCATCGAGCTCCTCGGAAGCGACGATGTAGCGCCCGGAGTACCCGTGCAACTCTGCCGCGTCGGACGACATACGGTCGGCGTGCCCGCGCTCGCGACGCCTTGGCAATTGCCGGCCGCCGACGCCGTGTTCGCCGGTAGTACTCGGGTGAAGACCACTGTCCGGATGTTGTGCGACGAGGTTCCCGAGAATCGTCTGCTGATTGCCGGCTGCGATCCAGCCATGTCAATCCTCGTGCGACACGCTCAAAGAGCGGAGGTCGACGTGATTCTCGCCTCAACGAACAGTTCACAAGCCGTCTTAATGTTGAAGAGCGGCCTGGTTCACATCGCCGGTTTGCACTTTGGCGGCGACGGCGTGAAGGAAGACAACATCGCTGCGGTCCGCTCAGCCTTTCCTTCAGGGGGCGTCGCGTTAATCACTTTTGGGATCTGGGAACAAGGGATAGTCGTTGCATCCGGAAACCCAAAGCGAATCGGGAGCGTAAGCGATCTGGTTGGCCGCGGAGTGACCATCGTCAATCGCGAGCGCGGAGCTGGGAGCCGTTCGCTGCTCGACGCAGAGCTCAAGAAGGCGCACATTGACGCGAGCCGGGTGCGAGGCTATGAGTCGTTGGCGGCAGGGCACCTCACCGCCGCCTGGCAGGTCTACGCAGGCCTGGTGGACTGCTGTATCGCCCCGCGCGCCGCAGCCAGTGCGTTCGGACTCGATTTCGTTTCGCTAACAACAGAACGCTTCGATTTCGCGATCCGGGTGGAGCAGTTGCGGTCACTGACAGTCGAGCGGCTGCTGGACGTCATGAGCCTCGCGCTATTCCGGCGTGAATTGCACTTGCTGGGCGGGCACGCCACGGGCGATACCGGGCAGCGCCTGATGTGACATCTCTCTACGAGTAGCGCCGGAAGCGGCGCTGCGGCTCGCCAATCACCCTTGGGTAGTGAGTCATTTTGGCGCGACGGAACGCGTGATCGTAGATAATACGTCCTCGCTATACGCCATCGCTTCTAATCGGAGCGCGTCACCGCAAGTGGTGCGGCACGGCGCCGCCGAGCGTTCCCAGCACCGCCATATCACCCTGAAAGGTGAGCTGGGCCAGGCTGTCGAGCGTGGTCGTCGGATTGCCGCCCATATCGCGCGCGACCTGCGCGAAACGATCCTGGTATTTGCGTTGTAAGTACCTGTCGTGCGCGACATCCTGTGCCACCCTGCGGGTCAGATATTCAGTGACGCCTTCGAGGATGTTCGGGCTGTTCCCGCCCAATGCGTAGAACTCTGGATAGAAGTTGGGATGCGACAGATAGTGGATGAACTCGTGGTAGAGCGTGCCATTCGTCACGCCGGCATCGCGATTGACATAGATGACGCGATCGGTGACGTTGACGGCCGGCGCACAGAAGGCCGGACAGGCAAAGTTGTCATACACCGTTTGCGGGCTGTTGGCCACGCCAATCACTGTTCTTGTCCCACCGCAGGCGCTGACGTTGATCGCCGCGAAGCAGTTGCGGAAGACGGCATCGAAATAGGGCTTGTATTCGGGTCCCGGGAGGATGCGGAAGATCTTGGCTGGATTCATGCTCCTGACTTTAGGCGCGAGTCCCGCGGGCAGGTACTGTTCGTAGCGATTGAGCACACGCTGCATTGCGTTATTGGCATCGAGGGTATTCGGCATAATCGAAGAATCTCCGTTGAATCAGCCTAACATGTCAGCGATTATGCATAGTCGGATGTTCGCGGCATTCAGTAGGACCGTTCAATCCGCAGTTCCCATACCGCGAACACCATCGCCGGCGGCGAGCCAGAGGGCGATCGGGCGATAGCGTTGCCACGATCAGAACTGGCACAGATCGTAGAAATGTGCTGCAACCTGCGGTCACAGAAACCGCCGGTCTTCGCTGGCCCGGACGATCTTCGCGCGAGGCTCGGGATTTGAACTGGCGGATATCACATCCCGCAGCCACGTCCTCTTCGCACGATCGGCAGAACATCCTTGTAAAGGTCACCAGACATTGGTGGCGGCCACGGCTGCATCCTCATCCGCACAGGCCAGAGATACTCGCCGCGCGGTCGGTCTGCAATCCTCTTTCGGAGCGCTGAGCGGCCATTCAACGATAGTGCGGCTCGGCAAGAATGCAACGGGTCTGCCCTGCGTCACTTGTTCAGCGACGAGGATAGGGGCGGTGAAGACGGCGCGATCCGACAGAGTCTGGTTTTAGTTCTTTTTCCCGTGTTGCTTGGCAACCTCGCCAATCGGGTGGGCCGGCCTTGGGCAATCTGGGTTCATGATCGGTCGCAACGAAGCTTGTGCATTGAATGCGATAAACCAGGGCTCAGCCACCGCCGGACTCTGCGGTGCGTCGTTCATGTCGAACACGATGGAGCACCCTTGGTCAACGTCGTCCCGAAAGAACCAGGCAGCTCCCGGTTTGAGATCAGCCAGAATTCGCTTCACTGGGTCACGGGAGGAATTCTGCGGGCGGTCCAGATTGCCCTTCGAAAGTGACGCCACGCGATCGAACCCAGGGTTCCCGCCCTGGAGGCAGCGTTTCCTGCCTCCACAGTACTCGAGACCCTCAGCAGTATTCGCATCCTGGTTTATCGCCGGCTCGGAATATGACTCTCTCTCCGTCCTCATTCCAAACTGACCCCCAGTTCCCCTATGAGACACTGTATGTAGAACATCATAATGGAAATGGCTGCACCATCTTTAAAAATCCGCGAAATTGAGACTGCAACTCTAAACAACGGCGTCCGCGTGATCACGGAAGTCATGCCGCACGTCCGCTCCGTATCGATGGGTGCCTGGATCATGACGGGCTCCCGGCGCGAGACCCTGGAGGAGAACGGTATTTCTCACTTCATCGAACACATGGTATTCAAGGGAACTGCGAACCGTTCCGCCGAGGACATCGCGCGTTCGGTGGATTCCGTTGGCGGCGGTCTGGATGCTTTCACATCCAAGGAGATGGTCAGCTACAACACCAAGGTCCTTGACGAGCATGTCCCGATCGCGTTCGACGTGATATCCGATCTCGTGCTGAATCCGCTATTCCGGGCAGACGATATTGAAAAGGAGAAGGGTGTAATCCTCGAAGAGATCAAGGCCGAAGTCGATAATCCTGAGTACCTTATCCACGAGATCTTCTCCAGCAACTTCTGGAAGGACCACCCGTTGGGCAAGCCCATCCTGGGCACCAAGGAAACCGTAAAGAAATTCCACAGTGAAATGCTGCGGGAATATTGGCACCGCTTCTACTCGCCGTCCAACATTCTGATCACCGCGGCCGGGAATCTGGAACACGAAAAGATCGTGCGTCTGGTGGAGGAGCGCTTCTCCGGATTGGCCAAAAACGGCGCCCTGCCGGCGGAGGACGCTCCAAAGGCCCATGCTCGCCTCGTATTTAAGAACAAGAATTCCCTGGAGCAGGTACATGTGTATCTCGGCATGCCTGCGTACCCGCTGCCCCATGAATCCCGCTTCGTCTGTTACGTCCTCAACACGGTCCTCGGCGGCGGGATGAGTTCCCGGCTGTTTCAGAACATCCGCGAGAAGCAGGGTCTCGCCTATTCCGTTTATTCCGAGTTGAACATGTATCGCGACGCGGGCTGCCTGGCGGTCTGCGCAGGCACCTCCGCGGAATCGGCGAAGAAGGTTGTCTTCTCGGTAATGGAAGAATTGCGTCAGTTGGAACAGGACACGATCGGACCCGACGAACTTCGCCGGGCCAAGGACCATTTGAAGGGTTCCTTCATGCTGGGCCTGGAGTCGACGTCGAGCCGTATGGGAAATCTCGCACGCCAGGAGATGTACTTCGGCCGCTTCTTTACACTCGACGAGATGCTGGAAAGCATCGAAGCTGTTACAGCGGAACAGGTCCAGCAAATCGCCCGCGAGTTCTTCAATCCGGAACAGATCGCGCTCACTATGCTGGGCCGTCTCGACGGATTGAAGATCACGCGCGAGGATCTCGCCCAGCGTCAGTGATTCCAAGCCGGTTCGTTCGAGTCCGCGTGAGCTTCAGGACCGTCGCGGTTCTGCTGTTCATCGCGTATCACAGCGCCTTCGCCCTCGATCCAGCGAAGCTCCCGAAGCCGACAGGATATGTCAGCGATTTCGCAAGGGTTTTAGATCCAACAGTCGAGGCTGAGATCGAGCGATATTGCCAGCGCGTTCAGCAGTCCACAGGAGCCGAGATCGCGGTCGTTACCATCACCTCGCTCGAGGGTGCGCCTATCGAGGATTTCACGAACAGTCTCTTCCGGCAGTGGGGCGTTGGGAAAAAGGGTAAAGACGAAGGCGTAATGCTTCTGCTGGCGATTCGCGACCGCAGAAGCCGCGTCGAGGTCGGTTACGGTTTGGAGCCGATCCTGCCGGACGGCTTTGTCGGCAGCGTGCTTCGCGAAATGACGCCGTCGTTGAAGCAGCAGAATTATGGGCAGGCGCTGCTAGCGGGAACGGCGGAAATCGGCGATCAGATTGCCAAAGCCAAAGGCGTCGCACTCACGCGAACGTTTGCCCGCCGCGCCCCTCCAGCAGCAAACACTGGCCAAGGTTTTCCGTGGCCGCTGATCCTGATCGGATTGGTGTTCCTGTTTGCCATGCTGGGTCGGGGAGGGCGCGGGGGCGGTGGGGGATTCCTGACTGCGCTGCTGCTGGGCAACGTCCTCGGCGGGTCGAGGTATAGCGGAGGCGGCGGCTGGGGCGGCGGAGGATTTGGAGGATCGAGCGGCGGCGGAGGCGGCGGAGGGTTCGGCGGTTTCGGCGGGGGGGATTCAGGAGGCGGAGGCGCTTCGGGCAGTTGGTAGAGATCCGATATGCAACGATTACTCGCAGTCCTGGTGAACAGATTGGTAAAGACCTACGGCGATGGGCTGGTCTCGGTCATTCTATATGGCTCGGCGGCGTCGGGCGATCATCACGACCGTTTCTCTGACCTGAACGTCTTTTGTGTCCTTTCGCAGCTCACTGTGGAGGAATTGGCGAAGTCGGGACCGATCTTCAGCTGGTGGCAGGAGTTGGGGAACCCTGCCCCGCTCTTGATGACTGAGCGGGAGACGCGCGAGTCGGCCGATTGTTTCCCGATCGAGTTCGCCGACATGCAGGAGCACAGGAGGGTGCTGCATGGCACGGACGTCATTGCGGGATTGGCGGTAGATCGCCGGTTCTACCGGGCGCAGCTCGAACACGAGCTTCGCTCGAAGTTGCTGCGGCTGCGTCAATGTGCGGCCGGCGCGCTGTCGGATCGCGATGCGCTCATGAAATTGTGTCTCGATTCCATATCGACTTTCTGTGTTCTGGGAAGGCACGCCCTGCTGATGGGCGGAACACCCGGGTCCCGGGGATAAGCGGTCAGTGGTTGGCGTTCTGCTCGAGCGGCTTGGTCCGGATTTGGCGCCCTTCGATAGTCTCCTGGACATTCGTGAAGGGAAAGCCGCGCCGCAGGAAGCCGATCCTGTTACATTGTTTGGGAAGTACCTGGTGTCCATCGAACGGGTGATTGATTACGTGGACGCTCTCTGAGGAGGATTATGAAAGCCGCACTCTTGATCGTTGGTGTACTCGTCGTGGCTGCCCTGATATTTGGAGGGTCGCTGGTCGGCACGCGTAACGAACTCGTCTCGGAGCGGCAGGCCGTGGATGGGGCGTGGTCCCAAGTGGACGTTGCGCTCCAACGGCGGGCTGACCTGATACCGAATCTGGTGGAAACGGTCAAGGGCTATGCCAAGCAGGAGCAAACAGTTTTCCGCGATATCGCAAACGCCCGGGCGGCGCTGGCCGGGGGCAAGAATCCGGATGAAAAACTGCAGGCCAACGCGGCACTGTCCAGCGCACTCAGCCGCCTGCTGGTCATCGTCGAGAATTATCCGCAATTGAAATCCAACGAGAGCTTCAATCGCTTGATGGACGAACTAGCCGGTACGGAGAACCGCATTAATGTGGAACGCCGCAAGTACAACGAGGTGGTGCAGAAGTACAATACTGACATTCAGTTGTTTCCCAAGAACATCGCCGCGGGAATGTTCGGGTTCGGGCCGCAGCCATACTTCAAAGCGGATATCTCCGCCCGCACCGCGCCCCCGGTCAAATTCTAAAGGCAGGATTCGGATGGCAGGCGAGAAGGATCACGTCGAACTGAACAGTTTGATGGAGCGATACTACGCCGTCTTCGCTCCCATTGGCGAGTTTGAGAAATTTCTGGTTGAGATGATGGTCCAGGCCAGATGGAGCCTGACTAAGATGCAGCGATTGGAGAGCAGTGGAAAGATCCTCAGCTTCGACCGCAAGCCGGCCGAACGCTCGTATCGCCGGGCCCACCGGGAGCTTACGCGTATCCGGAAGCGCCCTCTTCCACTCGGTCCATCGGAACTGAAAAATCTATGCAGTACGCCAAGGACGCCGGATTTTCCGGACCTTGGCGATTTTGCTCTGCGTTCGTGATCGCGGCAGCTCAGCACGCGGGCCGCGATCACCGCGCATTTAGTTTGTAACCCGGACCATAGGTCCGCACTCTATGCAGTTGGCAGGATCATGGACACTGTTACCGCCGCGTCGCCCGGTCGATCGTGCGCGATCCGGATGAGGCTGAAGACGTGATGCAGGAGGCGTACGTCAAGGCCTACATTCATCTGACGCAGTTGCGGGCGAGGCCAAATTCTCAACCTGGCTGACCAGGATCGCTGTGCACGAGGCGCTCGCCGCGGTCCGGCGGCGTACCAGGACGCTGCCAAGGCCATCGGCCTCAGCGGAATAGGGTTACACAATGGACAAGTTCGAATCGCCGGATCCGAGTCCAGAAGCGCGTGCGGGCGAAGTCGAAACCCGAGTTCTTCTGGAGTCCGCAATCGACGCCCTGCCAGACACCTACCGCGCTGTGTTCGTCTTCCGTGAGATCGAAGGGATGACGACGCTCGAAACTGCTCCTGCTAAATCTCACGGAGGAGAACGTCAAGATACGGCTGCACCGTTCGCGTCAGATGCTTCGGAGCGGCTTGTACGAAAGATCGGGCATGGCCGGAGCCGGCGCATTTCAGTTCCTCGGTCCGCGGTGTGACCGGATAGTAAGAGCGGTCCTGCAGCGCATTCACAGCGGAACCGATTCTTAAGCAAAATCCGCCTTAGCGGGGAGGCGTCCTTTTGGTCGCTCAGCTCTATCGCAGAATACCGGTATGGCCCAGCGAGTATCGGCCGGGCTGCGGGAAGACGCATAGCCCGTGAGGACCCTTGCCCACCCGGATGCGGGCCCGCAGACTGCCGTCGGCCGTGTTGATGGCGTACACTTCTTTGCTGTAGCGGCCCGCCAACCAGAGCGTCGAACCATCAGCGCTGACCCCACCCATGTCTGGACTCGCCTTGTCGGGCAGTTGCCACTTGCGGACGATCTTGCGTGTCGCAAAGTCGATAACGGAAACACTGCCCTCGCCGCGATTGGAGACGTAGAGAAACTTTGCGTCGCGGCTGGGGTACAAGCCGTGGGCGCCTTTTCCCGTTGGGAGAAAATCGAGCCGCTCGAACTTGTGGGGATCGATGATGTACACTCCATCCGCCATCATGTCGGCGACGTACATTACCTGACCATCGGGTGAGGTCTTCACGTCTTGCGGCATACCGCCCTGATTCAGCGGCAGCTTGCCCATCACCTTCATAGACTCTACATCCATCTTCACAAGTTCACTTGAGAACTCGCAGCTCGCCACCATATAGCGGCCGCTTGCAGTGAAGTCGATGTGATCGATACCGCGGCAATCCACCGGGATGGAATGCTTTAGTTTCATCGTCTGCGCATCATAAAGATCCAGACGCTTTAGCCGCTCTGCAACCACAATCGCGTACTGTCCGTCGGGCGTGTAATACATGTTGTATGGATCCAACACCCGGATCGTTTCCAGCTTTCTGCCCGTTCGTGGATCGATGTGTGTGAGACTGTCCCCAAGGTCGTTCAAGACCCAAAGCTTCTTCAGATCCCACGACGGCACTACGTGCTGCGGCTGACGCCCCACCTTGAAGTGTCCAATGATCCGGAACGTCCTCGGATCGATGACATCCACGGAATTGCTTCCGCTGTTCGGAACATAAATGCGGGATGGAACTCCCTTCACCGCCGGGCTCATTCTTCCGGCGGCGGTCTCAGAGTAAATGTTGGCGGTATTCAATACCGGGGGCATCCCGGGCAGGGCAGTGTCAGCAACCCGAGTGCTCTTGGGCGCCGTTGAAAGCCCTTCGGCGGAATGGCATCCGACCGAGTTCAGGCAGACGGCGAGGCAGAGAACAAGAAACTGGATACGCATCGTAACGATGATGGAGGAGGCGACGGAAATCGGTGTTGGGGGACAGGTCTAAGAAAGTAGGATACCGTACTGCACGGCAACAAAACATTTTCGATGGACAATGACGCACCGATCAACTGGGCAGAGAGGGCCGCCGGCCACAATGAACCCAGGTCCGGCGAGCACCTGGGGGATTGACCGCCTAAGATAGTAGGAGAGTCGTGCCGGAAAACTGCAAAACAGCGTTGGTCTTGTCCTCCGGCGGCGTTTTTGGGGCCTACCAAGCCGGCGTCTGGAAGGCTCTTGGGGACTCGTTTCAACCCGATTTGGTCGTTGGTTCATCCATCGGTTCCATCAACGGCTGGCTTATTGCCGGGGGATGTTCTCCTGGCGAACTCGAGCAACTCTGGCTTAATGCCGAGCAGCAGCTTAGAATTCGCCCGCGCCTGCCGCGGCACTGGTCGCACGGCTGCATGGACGCGAGCGGCATTGAGGGTGCGTTGGCCGATTTGTATCACCGGTTCCCGCCCAGGACCGGTTATGCGGCTGTCGTGACGGACCTGGTACGCCGCCAGCCTCGGATCATCACCCGCTCTGAGATGAGTTGGCGGCATCTTCTTGCATCCTGCGCAGTGCCGGGCGCTTTCGATCTCCAACGTCTCGGTGGGTCCACCTACGCGGATGGCGGTCTGCTCTCTGCTTTGCCGTTGTGGGCCGCCGTAGAACTTGGGGCTACGCGGATCGTCGCCGTGTATTCGCAGCCCGAGCCGCCGCTGCCGCTCAGGCTTGCGCTCGCGGCCGGAAGGGCGCTTTGCAGCTCTCAGGCTAAGTGGGTTCCCGAAGTCGAGACCATCACCATCACGCCCGATGAGCCGCTGGGTTCCTTCTACGAACTGCTCCGCTATCGCCGCGACCGCGTGGAAAGTTGGATCGCACAGGGTGAGCGTGACGCACTCCGAATCAAACATTCCATTCAGAAATGTTTCGCGCGATAATAAACTTCATTCTTATGCCCGACTACCGAGTGTTCCGGCTCAAAGAAAACCTGAGACAGCAGTTCCGGTGGGCACCCCACCTGAGCGGCGTGACTGCGGTGAAACAGAAAGACTATGAAGAGGTCTATTCGATTGAGGCAGATAGCCCTTACGCCGGTTGGCACGCGCTGCGCGGCACAGACCGGGAACTCGAGATCGGGGACATACTAAGCATCGACGGGGTCGAGTTGCGCATCCTTAAATACATAGGGTTTGAAGAGGCCAAATGGTTGCTACCGGAAGTGAAGCCTGCCGAGGGGAGCGAAGCGCCGACGCAAGCTCCAGCGAATCCAGCCGGATAAGATGGGAAAGTTTGCATTTTCATCCGGTTGCGGGTGAGAAGATCAATTTGTACGGCTTGGTTTCATATCTTCCGGATCCGCTCGGATCATTCCTGGACCGGACGCGCCGAGAGTTGATTCCGAAGTGTTTCGCCCAATCGCATCTCAGTGTTCTTCCACCTCGCGTTCTCAACTCCAGCCAGGAGGAAGCGGAACGGCAGTTGGCGGAAGCCGTCCAAGATTTCTCGTCATTTCGGGTCGAACTTACTGACGTCGAGATTTTCGACAAGACCTGCGTGATCTACTTGGGTGTGGGGCGGGGAAGCGAGGAACTGCAGAGGATGCATAAACTCCTGAACAAGAGTTATCTCGCCGCGCCCGAGGCTCATAACTTTCATCCCCACATTACCTTGGCCCAAGATTTCGACCCCGGGGAACTCAACCGTCTGGCAAGCCTCGCACGGCAGATGTGGTCGGACTTTCCGTACGCCAAATCGTTCGATGTCGAGCGGCTTACGTTCGTCCAGAATACAAGCACACAGCAGTGGGTGGACTTAGCTGAGTTTCCGCTCAGTTCCGGAAGTAGCCTCGCCTAATCGAACATTTTGAGCTGCTCCTTCGGTTCCGACTTGGCTTTGGCAGCACGCCGGAGCGGCTTCCCCACTACACCCAACACTTGTACTTGTGTCAAGGCAGTCCTTGGAACGAACACTCGCTGATTCTGGACTCCGGCATCGGGCGGGGCTACGGCGAATCCCGACGAATCCAAAATCAGTAGGTTGTTTGAAATCACGCCCTCCATGGTGTCTCCGTCGCGGAAGCGCAGCCGCAGCCATAGGCCTTCCGTTTTAGGCCGGTTGGCAAATGCGCGATTTTCTTTCCAGATCGGCCCGGGGTCAAAATCCCTAACAAAGCAAACGGCTTTTACGTCAGCATAGGGCAGTGTAACCAGGGCTCCTGACGGTGCTGAGCAGCGCGATCCCGGCAGTATCTGCAAAGCTTTGTGCGCTGACAAAGCCCTGCACCGGCTCCCGATCGAAGCGGACTGCAACTACTTTCTTGCTGGTGGAGCCCGCCACGAGTTTTCTCCAAACAAATTCGCGATTATTGTATCATTGGTTCCAATGTGTAACGTGGTCGCTTTATCCTCCAGGATAAAGACGTTTCTCGATTCTTGCCGGATCGAGAAGGGGTTGGCAAGGAATTCCGTAGAGGCCTACCGCTTGGATCTGGCCAGATTCGAGGCGTACATATCAGCACAGGGCCGGGGCAGCGAAATCCCGAGATACAGAGGCTTTGCGGGCGTATCTGGAGTTTTTACGCACGGTAGGACTCTCCAATCGCAGCATTGCGCGCCACACCACCACCATCCGCAACCTGTATCAGTTCCTGTTGCGCGAGGGCGCCGTTGACCGCGATCCCACAGAGTTTCTGCCGTTGCCCAAACAATGGTCGACCATCCCCAACTACTTGAATCTGGAACAAATCAATCGCATGATTGAAGCTCCGGATCAATCCAAGCCGACCGGCGTGCGGGATCGGGCGATGTTTGAACTGCTATATGCCACCGGTCTCCGTGTTTCGGAGTTGTGCGGCGTGGAAGTCAATGATGTCGAACGGGATCTGGGCGTCGTTCGGGTGATGGGAAAAGGGAATAAGCAACGGCTGGTGCCTGTGGGAAAGGCCGCTCTGCATGCGATTTCGATTTATTTGGAGGATGCGCGCCCGCGATTGCTGAAAGGCCGGACCAGCAAATATCTTTTCGTCACCGCGCGCGGCAGCAAGCTGAGTAGGAAGAGCTTTTGGAAGTTATTGGTGCAAGCCGGGAAGAAGGCCGGAATCTTCCACGGCCTGACGCCGCACGTGATCCGGCACAGCTTCGCGACTCACTTGGTGGAGCGGGGGGCGGATTTGCGGAGTGTCCAGACCATGCTGGGTCATTCCGATATTTCAACCACGCAGATTTATACTCACGTGGTGCGTTCCCGGCTGCGGGAGGAATTTGACCGGCATCACCCTCGTGCTTAACGATCGACGACTAACGCCGCAATCCGGCGAAGACAGGATGCAATGAGCGATTACTTGTTCATGCTGGAGAACCACCTGAACGCGGATCAGAGCCGAGTTCTGGCGGAGGTGCAGGCGTGCGCGGCTGAATCCAATGTCAGCCTGTTTTTGACGGGCGGCGCGATGCGCGACATGGCGGCTGGTTTTCCGATTCGCGATCTGGATTTCGCGGTGGAAGGGCCGGCTGTAAAGCTGGCGAAGGCCGTAGCGCACAAGTCGGGAGCTGAAATCATCTCCATTGACGAGGTTCGAAAATCGGCTGAGCTTAGATTTCCGGGCAGCGTTACGGTGGAGATTGGGATGGCGCGACAGGAGAAGTACGCCAAGCCCGGCGGGCGGCCGGCTGTGCAACCTGCGACCGTACACGAGCATCTCCGCGGACGCGACTTCACTATCAACGCCATCGCTCTATCTTTGAACCGTGCCTCTCGCGGGCTGCTGCTGGACCCTACGAACGGCGTAGCCGACATCGAAGGCAAGGAGTTGCGAGCGGTATCCAACTTCGCGCTATACGATGACCCTTCGCGCATACTCCGGCTGATCCGTTTCAAGGTCCGGCTCGGTTACACGATTGCGGAGCGTACGCTGAGCCAATACCAGAACGTGCGCGAGGCGGGTCTGGAAGCGAAGATCACGCCGGAGGCATTAGGGCACGAACTACGGCAAATCGCCGAGGAGCCAAAGGCCGGGGACATTCTGCAGGCGCTGGAGGAAGAGAAGCTGCTTTATCTGTTCTCTCCGGCCCTGGAAGGCGCAAAACTGAATGCTCCGGGCTTTGCGAAGCTTCTGAAGGCCAAAGAATTAGTGCCATTTGGCCTGGCTTTCCCGGTAGAGAATCTCGGCCTATTCCTTTATCTGCTGTTAGAGAAGCTGAGCCCGAAGGAGCGGTCGGCGTTGATGAAACTCACAGGCCTCGGAAAAGCCGATATATCGGCCTGTCAGAAACTCGAGCCGGCATCGAAGAAGCTGGAAAAGGAGTTGAAGAACACGCGTCTCCAGAAACCTTCGCGGTTGCACGCACTGCTGTCGAAAACGCCCGGTGAGCAAATATTGTTTCTGCTGGTGAAGAGCGGCGAGCGTTTGGTGCAGGACCGTATAAAAAAATATCTACAGGTTCTGATGGCGGCCGCCCAGGAGGTGACGGACAAAGATGTCGTCATGACAACTAATCTGGAACCGGGGACTCCCAAGTTTCAGAAAGCCAAGCAGGAGATGATCGCGCAGAAGCTGGATGCTCGTCCTAAGAAAGTGGAACCCCTGCCTGAAGGAGAGCCCGGGGCCGATCCTTTAGCGCCGCCCCAGCCGTCCGCTCCCGGCCAGTCGAGTGCTCCCCGTCCGGGAAGCGGTTCGCCGAGGCAGGGCCCCATATTGGCGACGCACGCGCGACGGGGATAGCTGGGACGCAGGGTCATTACTCCACCGCGGCCGGTGCGGCGGGCCGCGGACCCACCGTGCTGAGCCATCTTTCGGCGAGTTTTTTCGCGCTGCCTTTCAGGTCGATAATTTCCTGGCCGGTGGGTTCCTTGTTGACGAAGTACTGCGCCAGAACGCCTTCCGGTGTGGCCTTCAACTCCAGCCGGTGCTCCCTCGCCTCCAGGCGAAGCGTGCTTTCTATCCAGGTCATGTACACCTTGGTGCGCAGCCCATGCGCGATTCTGGTGGCCTCGTTGAGCAGGTCTTTAGTGAACGGGCCCTTTCGCAGTTGCTCGGCGTAAGGCGCTATGGCTTTCACCCGGGCGCGTTCGGCTTCCCGCAGGAGGTGGTCGCGATTACGGCTGTTGCCGCGCTCCTCATGGGACTCCATGCTTTTTATGTTGTCTTCGAGATTGTCTAAGAAACTCATCGGTGTTCCAAACGGCCCAACAGCATCTATTCAGTTTCCCACTACTTCGAGCGTTACGGTAACCGTCGCGTTAATTTCTACGGTACCCGGCTCAACCGGCGTCTGCACGCGAGAGGCGACGGCGGCCTGCATGGCGAACATTGGGCGTACGACTGAAGGTTGCCCCGCCTCGGCCGATCGCACCCGCACTACCCGTAATCCCAGCGATGAGGCCATCGCTTCGCCCTCGGATCTCGCCTTCCGCGCCGCTTCCTGCAAAGCCTGCGCCCGCACGCCTTGCTCGTCCTTGACCGAAAACAGGATGCCCTGGATCGTGTTCGCGCCCATGGCCGTAGCTGCATCCACCACGCGGCCCACCAGATTGACATCGTCCAGTTTCACGCGCAGTGTATTCGATGCAGTGTAGCCCACGATCTTCGGCCCCTCACTGCTACGTGGATTCGGATACGTGAAGTTTGGATTCACAGAATATCCAGCGGTCCGGATGTCGCCCTTGGCGCCGATCTCTGTCTTGATCTTGTTCAGGACAGCGGTCAGCTGCGCTGCGTTCTGGCTGGATGCCGCGCTGGCCGTAGAGGCTTGCGTAACCACCCCGATGTTGACGGTAGCCTGATCGGGCTTCGCTTGGATGGTGCTCTCACCCGTTGCGCGTACAAACGGCGCGGTGTCGCCTGCTGGCCTGGGCGGATCTTGCGCCAGCAAAGCGCTGGATAGGAAGCCACTGAGAAGACCGAGCCTTCGCATTCCGCTAGTCATGATTCTGCCCGGCTCCCGCGGCTGCAGCTTGTCCTACACTCTCCGCAAGTATTCTCTCGGCGTGATATACCTTCCGGAGCGCTTCGAGAATCGCTTGACTAGAGACGTGGATCGCGCGGGCTTGCGTTTCCGAATACTGAAAGTCGCTAGGCAGGCTCTCGATGTTGCCGTCGAATACGATACCTACGATCTCGCCTTTAGCGTTCACCGTGGGGCTCCCGGAATTTCCGCCAATGATGTCGGCGGTACTCACGAAATCCAAGGGCGTTTTCAGATTTAGGGAGTCCTTGGCTGCAAGCCAGCTCTTCGGGAGTACGTAGGGCAATTCGCCGGTCGCGCGCCGGTATAGTTCCTCAAAGTTCGTCGCATAGGGAACTTGCTTGCCCCGATTGTCTTCGTAGCCCTTCACCTGTCCGTAAGAGAGACGTAGCGTAAAAGTGGCATCCGGCGGTTCGCCGGTGCCATACACTGCAAAGCGGGCCTCGGCGAGTTTCGGCTTCACCGAATTGAGTGTCGCTTCCGTACGATCCTCGAAGTTTTTCCGGAGCTTGCGCGCTTCCGGATCCAGCAGGCGGGCAAGGCGAACCATTGAATCGCGGGATTCCCGAACCGCCTCGGTGCCTGCCGCCAGGCGCTTACGCTCGGCGACATCGCCGAGTTTTGTCTGCGCCAAGTAGTCCTCCGCCGCGGCTTCGGGCGATTTCCCGTCCAGAACGGATTTCACGGTCGGATCCGCTGTTCCCAGTTCGCTTTGCAGCATGCGGAAATAGACCGACAGCAGCACTACCTCTTTGGCAGCACTAAAGGGAGCCGATGCGTAGAGTTGATTCTCGAGCGACCGTAGCGCGCTTCCCGAGTACTCGCGCAGGCGTTGTTCCTCCGGCTTGGCCTTCTCCTCCGGCAGCCGTACCACGTTCCGCGCCACGCGGAACAGGGTGGATCCCATGGGACCACCATCGATCAGTGCGCGGCGCACATAGGTCGAGCGAGCATCTCTCAGAGCACCAGCTATCTGGTCCCAGCTTTTCCCGTATTCAGCGCGTTTAACTGAATCTTTGTCGATCGCCGCGCGGAGCTTGCGTTCGCCGGCACGTTTTTCATCCATCAGCCGCTTGTCTTCCAGGCCGGTATAGGCCCCATGCATGGCTTTATAACTGTTCTCCAGGCTGAACAAGGTATCCTTCGCCGCGCGCTCGTTCTCCGGGCTCTTCGCCATGTACGTCTTCAAGGCGTTAATGGTCAACTCCAGCCGCTTCAGGGTGAACGGGTAGCTCACGTCGCGATAATATTCCAGCTCGGCCACCGTGATCAGCCGTTCCGTGCGGGCCGGGTTGCCTGAGACGAAAACTACGTCGCGGTCCTTCACTCCTTCTCCGCTCCAGTGCAGGAAGTTGGGTGTGTCGGCCGGCTTTCCATTTTCGTAGACGCGGAAGAAACCGATGTCGAGGCAGTACCGCGGATATGTGAAGTTGTCCGGATCCCCGCCGAAGAAGCCAATCTGAAACTCCGGAGCGAATACCAGGCGGACATCCGTGTACTTCTTGTATTGGTACAGATTGTATTGCGCGCCGCCGTAGAGCGTCACGGCCTGGCAGTTGTTGCCTGTACGGGCCAGACACTCGTTTTCCAGACGCGCCGTTTCCGCCTTGCGCTGGCGGTTGCCCTCGGCCGAATTGGGGTCAGCCTTCACCGCCGATCTTACTTCGTCCGTAATGTCTTCTATTTTGAGCAGAACATTCGCTTCCGCACCTGGACATTTTTTCTCTTCCTCCAAGCTGCGGGCGTAAAATCCGTTGGCGACGTAATCGTGTTCGGACGAGCTTATATTCTGGACGCAGCCGAGCACGACATGATGATTCGTGAAAATGAGACCGTGGGGCGAAACGAACGAACCGGAAGCCCCGGTTCGCACCGACGATAGCCGAAGATGGTCCAAAAAAGGCTGCTCGACGCTAACGCCGTACTTTTGGCGGACCTTATCTTTAGGGAACTGATTGAACAGCCACATGCCCTCGTCCCCGAAGGATGGAAGTGATGCGGCAAGGCAGGCGAGCAATAACGTGTACTTCATAGAAGTTTTGTAATAACACTACCATTGTAACTTTGGGTCTTCTGAAACCCGTCCAGACTACAGTCTCGAAAGCGCATCCGCGCAAGTGACATGTCGCGCGCGGCGTGATGTGCACGTCAGCAACGGCCGGGGAGCGGTGACGGTGCGGTGAGAACCGCGATACTATGTAGTCAAACGAGGACAAGTCTGTGCGCATCTCCGCCGGCGTAATTGCGCTAGCTCTGCAGTTCAGCGTCCTTGCCGAGCCGCGCGTTATCGCGGTTACCATTGACGGCGCTATTCACCCGATCACGACTGAGATCGTCCATCGTGCCATCGACCGGGCGACACGGGAAAACGCGACAGCCGTGCTGATCCGGTTGAATACTCCCGGCGGCCTGCTGGACGCGACGCGGCACCTGAATCAGGTCCTGCTGAAGTCACCCGTTCCCGTTATTACTTACGTGACGCCGACCGGCGGGCGCGCAGCCTCGGCGGGCTTTTTCATCCTGGAGGCGGGGGACGTCGCCGCGATGTCGCCGGGCACCAATACAGGAGCTGCATCGCCCGTGCTGTTGAGCGGAGAGATGGATAAAGTTATGCGGGCGAAAGTCGAGAACGATTCGGCGGCCATGCTGCGCACCATGGTTGCGAATCGAGGCCGCAACCCGGCCGCCGCAGAATCCGCCGTGCGGGAGGCGAAGTCGTTTACCGAGCGGGAAGCGCTCGATAACCACTTGATCGATCTCATCGCGCCCGACGAGCGGGCGTTGCTGGCCACTCTCAACGGACGCGAGATCACACGCTTCGACGGAAACAAGGTTCGTCTGCAACTCGGCGGGACGAGCATCGTCGATTTTGAAAAAAGTTTCCGGGAGAGTGTGATCTCATCCATCGCCGACCCGAACCTCGGCTTCATCCTCCTCGTCGCGGGAGTGCTGGCGCTGTATGTCGAGTTCTCATCGCCGGGGTTGATCTTCCCCGGAGTCGCCGGCGGTATCTCGCTACTGCTCGGTTTGTCGTCTCTGTCCGTATTGCCTATCAACTGGGCCGGAGTGGCATTGCTCATCCTGGCATTCGGGTTCTTCGTTGCGGAAGCCAAACTCGCCTCGCATGGAGTTCTCGGAATCGGCGGGACGGTGGCTATGGTCTTCGGTGCGATCCTGCTGGTGGATGCGCCGCCTGACTTCCGTATCCATTTCTCAACGGCGCTTGCGGTGGCGCTGCCGTTTGCGCTCATCACTACCTTTCTCGTCTCTCTGGTCCTGAAGGCCAGACGTAACAAGGTGGTCACCGGGGAGCAGGGAATGATTGCCGAGTGGGGAGAGGCGCGGACGCCGCTTACGCCGCGCGGCAAGGTGTTTGTTCATGGCGAGTATTGGGATGCGGAATCCTCGCATCCTGTGGACGCCGGCGCTCGTGTTCGCGTCGTTCGCGTAGACGGCATGCTGTTGAAGGTAGAACCTGAAAAGTGAGCTTGCACGAATTATGATTCTCCTGGTTGCAGTCATTCTGCTGGTGTTATACGCCATGTCGTCGATCAAGATCCTCGCCGAGTACGAGCGCGGCGTCATTTTCCGCCTCGGCCGCGTTCTCGATAGACCCAAAGGTCCGGGTGTCATCCTCGTGTTCGCCCCTATTGACCGCATGGTGCGTACCTCCCTGCGTATTGAGGCCATGGAGGTGCCGCCACAGGACGTGGTAACTCGCGACAATGTGACCCTCAAGGTAAACGCGGTAATTTATTTCCGTGTGGTGGAACCCATCAAGGCCATCATCGAAGTCACGAACTTTTTGTACGCCACATCGCAACTCGCGCAGACAACCTTGCGGAGTGTCTTAGGTGAGGTCGACCTGGACTCGCTGCTAGGTCAGCGGGAGAAACTGAACGTGCGTCTTCAGTCGGTTCTCGATCAACACACTGGCCCTTGGGGCGTTAAAGTTACTATGGTTGAAGTGAAGCAGGTCGATCTGCCCGAGCAGATGATCCGGGCGATCGCCCGGCAGGCCGAAGCCGAACGGGAACGGCGTGCCAAGGTCATTCATGCAGAGGGCGAGTTCGAGGCCGCGGTGAAACTCAGCATGGCCGCGGAGCAGATTCAAAAGCAGCCGGTCGCCATCCAACTGCGGTATCTCCAAACACTCGTAGAGATCGGGTCGGAGAAGAATACGACTGTGGTGTTTCCGCTGCCGATCGACCTCATATCGTCCGTATCACGCGCTTTGGATAAATTGGGAGGAGAGCACACGCTAACATAAATGGCCAAGAATGAAGACGGCGAGTTCGAACTCATACTGGGCAACCGTCAATTGCTCAGTGTGTTTTTCATAGTGGTGATGCTGCTAGGCGTCTTCTTCACCATGGGTTACATTATTGGCAGAAACAGTTCGCCGGCGGTGTCCGCGGACTCGGGCCACAGGATTGAGGGCAAGCCAACGATGGTGGAGCCAACGGCTGTTGCGTCCACTTCAACAGCGCAAGACCCGCCCACGGCGGCCGCGCCGCTGGTCGAGAGACGGCCCACTGTAGAGAAACCCGCACCCGTAAGAACCGAGCCCACGCGTACCACGGCAAAACCCGAATCCGCGTCCCCGACTCCGGACGTGCCCACACCGGGAGCGTCGTATCTGCAGGTAGGCGCCGTCTTCAAGCCGGAGGCGGAGTTGCTGATAGATGTGCTAGCCAAAAGAGGATTTCACGCGTTGTACACCCCCGTTCCCGAAAAACCGACGATGTACCGTGTTCTGGTGGGCCCGTTTCAGGATACCGGGGCCATCGCTCAAGCGCGCGCCGATCTGAACAAGGCAGGGTTCAAGGGCTTCGAGGCGCTCCTACGGAAGTATTGAAGCAGTGTTAATTCAGATTGACGGTCCCGCGCGGCCGCGTTTGCCCGAATGGCTGCGCAAGCCGGAGACGCATGCGGAGTCGGTCCAGGCGCTCAAGCGCGATCTCCGCCGGTTGAATCTTAATACGGTTTGCGAGTCAGCGCGATGCCCAAACATTCACGAGTGTTTTCATCGCGGCGCAGCCACCTTCATGGTTCTGGGGAATCTATGCACCAGAGGGTGCTCGTTTTGTAGCGTGCCCAAGGGTTCGCCCGGCAAGCGCGAATTCGTGCTGGATGCTGATGAGCCGGCGAACGTGGCGCGCATGGCTCGGGATCTGAATCTACGGTATGTCGTAATTACCAGCGTCAATCGCGACGATCTCGAAGACGGTGGTTCGCGGCATTTTGCGGAGACAGTTCGCGAGGTGAGGGCAGCGCTGCCTCAGGCTCGTATCGAGGTGCTGACTCCGGACTTCTGCGGCGACATGGACGCGGTCGCCCGCGTATTGGATGCGGGTCCCGATGTGTTCAATCACAATATGGAAACCATCTCGCGCCTGTATAGAAAGGTGCGTCCACAGGCGAATTACCGTCAGTCGCTGGACGTACTCGCCTTCGCGCGGAGGCACCGGCCCGATGTACTCACGAAATCGGGGCTGATGGTAGGTCTCGGCGAGCGCCACCAGGAAGTGCATCAACTGCTCTACGACCTGCGTGGGTCCGATGTAGACGTCGCAACTATCGGCCAATATCTACAGCCGACGCGGCGCAACATGGCGGTAGCCGAGTACGTCACGCCCGCCCAGTTCGATAACTATCGCGATCACGGTTTATCCCTCGGATTCAAGATGGTTTTCAGTGGTCCGTTTGTCAGAAGTTCTTATATGGCCGATCAGGTGAACGAGCAGGCCGGAGAACGACCGGTTTGAACTGGGCGCTCGCGCTGCTGTCGGCGGTGCTGCTGATTCTGATTCATCCCGGGCCGAATCTGACGTTCCTGGCCCCGTTTGCCCTTGCCCCGCTCTTAATCGCCTGTGCGCGTGAGCGGCGGCTTCGCGCGCGTTTCCTGTTGGGTTGGACAGCGGGAATTGTGTATTGGTGGGGCATCTGCTATTGGATTCAGTTTGTACTCGAGTTCCATGGTGGCATGGGCACGTTCGGAAGCTGGGGCGCTTTCATCCTGTTCTGTCTGGCCAAGGCGTTGCACCTGGGCGTATTCGCCATGCTCGCCGGGTGGCTGATGTCGCGATGGTATTCCATCCCCGCGGTTGCCGCCCTCTGGACCGGCATCGAGCGAACCCACGGCCCCCTCGGATTCGCCTGGCTCGACCTCGGCAATGCAGGGACTGACATGAGTTTACCGATGCGACTATCGCCGTACCTGGGTGTGTACGGATTATCGTTCCTGTTCGCGATAACCGCCACGGTGGTCGCCGTGATAGCGTTGCGGCGTCCTAGACGCGAGTTGCTATGGATGGTTGGGATTCCCCTTCTCTGGTTGTTTCCTCCTTTGCCCGCAGCTACTCCTGGATCAGATTCCGCCGTAGTCGTGCAACCAAACCTGAATGAGGATGAAGAATGGACGGCCGAAAAGGCGAATTCCATGCAGAAGCGGCTGGTTGCCGAGTCCATGCAACGGGCGATGAACATGGCGAACGGTAAACCACGTCTGATCATCTGGCCGGAGTTGCCGGGTCCGTTCTATTACTACGACGATCCGGAGTTCCACAGATACGCGACCGATCTGGCGCGGATCACAGCCACCTACTTTCTCTTTGGCACGGTGGCGTACACGCCCCAGCATCTTCCGCTGAACTCCGCCGTGTTTCTGAAGCCGAACGGCGACCTAATTGACCGCTACGACAAGATGTTCCTCGTACCCTTCGGCGAATTCATCCCGCCCTTGTTCTCCTGGGTTAACAGAATCACGAAGGAAGCCGGCGACTTTACGGCGGGAAATCGCGTCGTGGTGTTCCCCATGAGGGAGCATGGCCTGGGCGCGTTCATCTGTTATGAATCTGCCTTCCCGCACCTGGTGCGGCGATTCGCGCTGGCCGGCGCCGATGTGCTCGCGAATATCTCGAACGACGGCTACTTCGGCAAGAGCGCCGCGCGCGATCAGCATTTAAAGCTGGTGCGAATGCGGGCGGCTGAGAATCGCCGCTGGGTGCTGCGTTCTACCAATGACGGAATTACGGCGACCATCGATCCCGGCGGCCGCGTTTTGCAGCGGATCCCGCCCAGCAGTCAACAGGTGATGCCCACTCGATTTGGGTACGTTCAGGAGACCACGTTCTATACGCGCCACGGCGATTGGTTTGCCTGGTCGTGTTTGTTGTTGGGACTCGCGTTGGCGATTCGTAATTTCAGCTATGCCGGATAACAAGTACGTCGCCGTCCTTGACGATGTATTCCTTACCCTCGAGACGAAGCAGACCCTTGTCGCGGACTCCGGGATAACCTTTATGTTCGACGAGCGCTTTCCAATTTACGACCTCTGCCCGAATAAATTTCTTTTCGAAATCGCTGTGGATGGCCCCGGCGGCCTTCACGGCCGGGCTGTTCATGGGAATCGTCCAGGCGCGCACCTCCGTCTCGCCGGCCGTGAGGAACGACATCAGTCCGAGCAGAGAGTACGTAGCCGAGATCAGACGCTCCAGACCGGAATCCTTCAGGCCGTAGCTCGCCAGATAAACGCGCGCTTCTTCCGGGGGTAATTCGGCGAGCTCTGCTTCGATCTTGCCGCAGATACCGGTGACGGCGGTCTGCGGCCGGTTCGCGAGGGCGCCAGTTCGAAACTTGTCTTCTACCTCCTGCAACCGGGGCGCATCCTCTTCGCCTACGTTCAGGACGTATAGCATGGGCTTCTGGGAGAGGAACTGAAATCCGCGAATGCGCTTCTCATCTTCAGCTGACAACTCCATGTTGCGGAGCGGCCGGCCCTCTTCCAGCAATTGTTTGCATTGCTCGAGCAGCGCGTACTCCTGGTCCAGGTCGGGAGCTTTCGCCTTCTTGCGATCCTTATCGAGACGCTCCAAACGTTTTTCGACGACCACCAGGTCGCTGAGGACCAGTTCCATATCCACATCTTCGAGGTCGCGAATGGGATCCACGGAACCTTTCTCATGCGGCACGGTGTCGCTTTCGAAGACGCGCAGCACGTGGGCCAGCGCATCGACCACCCGAAGACTGGCGAGATAGCTGGGGTCCCGTAACGCTTCCTTGGAGATAGCCGGAAAGTCCAGGTACTCGACCACCGCAAAAGTGATCTTTGGAGGTTCGAAGATGGCGGCGAGGGCATCGAGCCGGGCATCAGGAACTTTGGCGATGCCGATTCTGGCTTCCATACTGCCGACGCGGGTGGCCTCGTGCACGCCGGTGAGGATCGTGAACAAGGAAGTCTTGCCTGTCATGGGCAGGCCAATGATTGCGGTTCTCATTAGGGTAGAACTTCTAGTGTCGCAGCTTATCCTGGGAACGGCTTCCATCGCCGAGTGCTCCATCATTCGATCCCTGTAGTATGCTGGAGACGGACGTTATTCCACAGCCGGAGGTCCGTAATGGACAGCATCCCTTACCAAAAATTCTTTCGTAATTCGACAGTTCTTCTCGGAGCGCTTCTCTTCTTTTCGGTCGCCGGCCACGCCCAGACCACGGCCATCGAAGGTGATGTAAAGGGAGAGGACGGCAAAGGCCTCAAGGACGCGGTGATCAAGATCGAGCGCCTGGACATAAAGGGCAACTATAAGACCAAAACGGACAAAAAGGGCCATTACATCCACGCGGGCCTGCCCATCGGCGACTACAAGGTCACTCTCGAAGTGGACGGTAAAGAAGTAGATTCGATGAACAAGGTCCACACCCGGCTCGGGGACCCCATCAGTATCCCGTTCAGCATCGCGGAGAAGAAGCAGCAGCAGGCGGAAGTGGCAAAAGCGGCCGAATCGGGCACCCTCACCAAAGAGCAGGAGCGTAGCCTGACTCCCGAGCAGAAGGCTGCCATGGAGAAGCAATTGAAGGAGCGCTCGGCTCAGCTGCAGAAAAACAAAGCCCTGAACGACGCGTTTAACGCCGGCCGGGAGGCGATGAACAACAAACAGTGGGACGTCGCGGTGCAATCCCTTGAAAAGGGTACCACCATGGATCCGAACCAACACGTGGTCTGGTCGAACTTGGCCGAGGCGTATGCGGGTCTGGCGAGCACCAAGACCGGTCAGGAGCAGACCGACCTTTACAACAAAGCTATCGATGCCTGGGCCAAGACCATCGCTCTAAAGCCCGACGATCCGGCTTACCTCAACAATTACGCTCTGTTGCTGGCCCGAGTGAAGAAGGGCAAAGAAGCCGAAGAGCAGCTGACGAAGGCCGCACAGCTGGATCCGCCGAACGCCGGTAAGTATTTCTACAACCTGGGAGCGATTCTGCAGAATACGGGCCAGTACGACGCGGCCGTGGAAGCGTTTAAGAAGGCCACGGAAGCGGACCCGAATCATGCCGATGCACAGTACTGGTATGCGACCGCTCTCTCTTCGAAAATCACAATGTCGCCGGACGGCAAGGTGGTGGCGCCTCCAGGAATGCGTGAAGCTCTCGAGAAGTATCTGGCCTTAAAGCCCGAAGGGCAATTCGCGCAGCCCGCGAAGGACTTGATCACCACCCTCGGTGGCCAGGTTCAAACCAAGTACGAAAATCCGGCCGCGCCAAAGAAACCCGCGGCCAAGAAGAGATAACTCTGAGTCGTGGTGGGTTACTAGGGACGGACGCTGCTGCGTCCGTCCTTTTTCCTTTTTATGATCCGTTTCGTCGTCATCATCCTGGTTAGTATTCTGCTGATCTCGGTCTTACGGGCCGTAGTGGGGACGATCATGCGCGGATTTGCGGATCTCATAAAAACGCCTTCCACCCCGGAGAGAGCGCGCGCAACTCCGGATGTTCCTGCCGGTGGTGAGCTGAAGAAAGATCCAGTTTGTGGAACCTACGTTTCCGCCGCAACAGCTCTGAAGAAGGTGGCTGGCACGCAGACGGTTTATTTTTGTTCACAGGCGTGCCTCGACCAGTATCGAGGGTAACTACGACGCACCGGCCTTCTGCCCGGACATGCCGCATTCGCGGTGCACAGCGCGCACGGCCGGCTCTAATCCATCGCGCCGTACTACGACCGCGATCGTTAGCTCACTGGAGCCCTGTGCGATCGCAATGATATTGATGTTGTCTCGCGAGATGGCGGTGAAGATGCGGCCCGCCAGTCCGGGCGTTCCGCGCATGCCCTCTCCCACCACCGCGAGCAGCCCTACGTTCAGATCCACCTCGATCGGCTTGACGTAGCCGTGTGCGAGTTCAAGCGACAGGTCCTCTTCAAGATGTTCCGTCACCATCTCCAATTCATCCTGCCGGATGAGAAAGCAAAAGCTTTGGCGATAGCTGGAACTGGTGAGCGCGAGCACCTCGGCATTGCAGCGGGCCAGCGCGGCCAGAGCGCGCGCCATCAACCGTGTCCCGCTCAGCGCCGCGTTGTCGGACTCTATCGAGACTAGCGCCACTTTCGTCATGGAAGTGACTGCGCGCGGTCCCAGATAGCTGTGAAGCTCTGGAACGATTTTGGTACCGGGCTTATCCAAGGCGAAACTGTTCTTGCTCCACACCGGAATCTTGCGATCTACCAGCGGCGCCAGCGTCCGCGGATGCAGAACCTTCGCGCCGTTGTAGGCCAACTCCGCCGCCTCGGAATATGTCACTTCTTCGAGCACCCGGGCATCGTTCACGACGCGCGGATCGGCGCTCATAATTCCATCCACGTCGGTCCAAATCCACATCTCGGAGGCATCGAGCGCAGCCGCCATAATGGCGGCGGAGAAATCGGAGCCGCCGCGGCCGAGCGTCGTGGGGCGTCCATCCGCCGTGGCGCCGTTGAAGCCGGTGACCACCGGCAGGACCTTCGTGGCGAGCATCGGACCCATCATCTTTTCGGCTTTCTGCCGGGTTGGTTCCATCAGCGGACTCGCGTTGCCGAAGACTGCGTCTGTCACAATCACATCGGCTGCATTTACAGCGCGCGACGGAATTCCTCGACTCTCAAGGTAGGCCGATAGCAGCAGGGCCGACAGACGTTCGCCGGTGGCCACGGCTTCGTCCACGGAGCGGGGCGGGCGTTCGCCCAACATGAATATGCCCCGGGCGATCCGTTCGAACTCAGTGACGAGCCGTTCGATCTGGACGCGAACCGGTCCCTGGGCTGGTTCGGACAGCAACTCCGTCATTGTGTTGAGATGACGCTGCCGAAGGTTATCGATGTCGGCCGCGAGTCCGGTTTCGTCGCCGCCCTCGGCACGCCGCATCGAGTCGAGCAGCAGATCGGTGACTTTCGACATCGCCGATACTACGCATACCACTTGCCGTACCCTGTATTGCTCTTCGGCGATTTGGGCGGCGGTCCGGATCCTCTCGGCCGAACCCATGCTGGTCCCCCCGAATTTCATCACTAGCAAATTACTCAACGCGCGACTTCCTTTCCGTTTGATACCCGGCTGCGAATAATCTTCAATACCGACTCCTCCACTTCTTTGATGGACAGGCCGGAGGTGTCCACGTAAACTGCGTCCGGAGCCTGGACCAGCGGTGCCTCGGCCCGATTGCGGTCACGCTGATCCCGTTCCGCAATCTCCCGAGCTACAGCAGCGCCGGCAACTTCAACGCCCTTTTCGCGAAGCTCTTCCGCCCGACGCTCGGCACGCACTTCGGGTGCCGCGTCAAGAAAAATCTTGACGGCTGCATCGGGAAAGACGACGGTGCCGATGTCACGTCCTTCCATGACGACCGACGCGTCGGCCGCCATCCGGCGCTGGGCGGCCACCAGCGCGCGCCGAACGCCGGGCAGCGCCGAAATTTTCGAGGCGGAGTCGGAAACGGAACGCTCGCGAATGGCATCGGTGACGTCTTCACCGTTCAGGGATACGGCGTCTCCCGCCGAGAACTCAATATGCGCATGGCGGGCGAGTTCGTCGAGTTTGTGGACGTCATCGGGGCTTATGGCCGCGCGCTGCGCCCACAGCGCCACTGCTCGATACATCGCTCCCGAATCGATATAGACGTAGCCCAGCCTGGCTGCAATTGCGCGGGCGATCGTGCTCTTGCCGGCGCCTGCCGGCCCGTCAATGGCGACTACTACGCGGCGCGCCATCAACGGCTGCCTTGAGCGCCCCAATCGTTTCGGTAGACCTGCCCTTCCTTCATAACGAACCGGACGTTGTTCAGCGCGTCGATGTTGGTTAGCGGGTTGCCTTCGGTCGCGATCACATCGGCGTAATAGCCGGCTTCCAACGTCCCGATCTGCTTCTCCACGGCCAGCAGTTCAGCGGCGGTGATGGTTGCTGCGCGGAGTGCTTCTATCGGCTTCATGCCGAATTCGACCATAAAGGCGAACTGTTTCGCGTTCTCGCCGTGCGGATACACGCCGCCGTCGGTTCCGAAGGCCAGCTTGGCGCCGGCAAGGTACGCACGCCGGAAGTTCTCGCGTTGTACCTTTCCCACCGTTCGTTCCTTCTCGATGGATTCCGGCAGCATGCCTACTTTAGCGCCTTCCTTGAGAATGTAATCGTCGTTGTAGATATCAAAAACCAGATAGGTGCCGTGCTGCTTTGCGAGTGCGATACCCTCCTCGTCGATGAAGCTGGCGTGCTCAATGGAATCGATGCCGGCCCGGATCGCGTCCTTGATGGATTGGGTCCCATGCGCGTGTGCCGCCACCTTGCGCCCGAGCTTGTGGGCTTCCTCGGCGATGGCCTTCATTTCTTCCAGAGTGTATTGGGGAGTTCCGGGCTGGTCGCCTTTCGACATAACGCCGCCTGAGGCGCAGATCTTGATCAGGTCAGCGCCATACTTGATGACTTCGCGGACTTTGGCGCGTGCCGCCCAGGGCCCGTCGGCAACGCCGGTCGAGGTATGGTGGTACTCCGGCGCGAGTAGGTTATCGTCACAATGCCCGCCCGTAATGCCCAGCGCAGGACCGGAGACAAATAAGCGGGGTCCTTCGATGTCTCCCTCGCTGATGCCCTCCCGCAGGGCGACGTCCGAGTAGCCGCTGGCGCCGACGTTTCGGACCGTGGTGAATCCGGCACGCAGGGTGGTGCGGGCATTCTTTGCGCCGGTGATCGCGCCGCGAGGAATGGAGACGCCGAGGTTTTTGTAACCGGCGTGGGACGGGTCCGACGTAAGATGATCGTGAACATCGATGAGCCCCGGTAAGCAGGTGCCCTTTGAAAGATCGATCACACTGGCGCCGCTGGGGATCGCAAGACTGGAGACAGGCCCGGACTTGCTGACTTTACCGTTGACGATGAGGACCACGGCGTCTTTCATGAACCGTGCCGGCACGAACATCGAGCAGGCTGCCACACTTCAAGGCGACTGGTGTTCCAGGGCCGGCGGCAAACAGGGGGGCGCTGGTGAGGCAGACGACGAGACAGAAGCGATTTGAACATTCAGGAGAACTTTCAGGATATCGCAGGCGCCCCGAAGGTCAGGCCACTCCGCACCTGGGCGCTTCGCATCGCCACTGAGAAGCGAACCGGTATCGCCCGACTTTACATTCTTAACGGACTCTTTACAGTCTTTAACAATCGAAGTCGTCCCGAGCGGCGTCGGGTGGTTAGCAGCCCTACGATGCGTTATAAGGTCTTGATTATTGAAGAGGACATCGCAGCAGCGCAGGGCATAGCCGAGGCGGTCAGAGCGGCGGGCTATGAGGCCGAGATCGCTACCGATGCGATACTCGCCATCACCCAGGGCATGCCAGGCGGCTTCGATGTCGTCCTGCTCGGCGTTGACGATCCCGGCAAAGACGGTCTGGGGATGTGCCACCGTTTGCGGGAGTGCGACGTCGACCGCCCGATCCTTATCGTGAGCGCGCAGTCTGAGGTGAGCCACAAACTCACCGCCTTCCAGAGCGGTGCGGATGATTACATCAGCAAGCCGTTCGACATGCGCGAGTTACTGGCCCGAATCCAAGCTCTTTTGCGACGTACCATCTCCCGATCCATACGATCGCTCAGGACTTGCCATTTCGGAGACGTGATCGTCGACTTTGTTGCCGGGACCGTAACAAAGAATGGTACTCCCGTGGCGCTCTCAGGTAAGGAGTTGTATCTCCTTCGTTACTTGATCGCGCGCCGCGACTCGGTGGTGTCGCGCGAAGAACTGTTGACCGAAGTGTGGGGGTACCGCACGCTGGACACCCGGACTGTGGATATGCACGTCGCTCTAGTTCGAAGAAAGCTGGAGGACGATCCGCAACAGCCAAGGTTTATTATCACCATGCGACGGAAAGGATATCAGTTCTGCGCGTGCGCCCCGGTGCCGGTCCTGGATCAGGAACAGCGCCGGTAGACGCCGCCGGGCTGATTACGTCCGGCGGCCGCAGCTCTGCTTGCGGGCGAGTTGCTAGCGGTGTCCACTCGCGACCGGGAAGTCGGCCGAGTCGCTAAGGAAAAGGTGACTTGCACCGCTGCTCGTGTCGAAGGTCTCCAGGGACGTGAGCAAAGAACAAGGTGCAGGCGTCGTCGTGGAACGAGTGACCTGCAGGACGGCGCGAAGTTCTGCACGCGTGCCGGAGATCCCGGCGCTGGAGAAAGGAAGGCTGATCGAAGAGGTCTGCCCGGACGGAATCGTAAAGGAAGTCGCTGTACCGATGGTGCTGCCATTCGCACCGATGAAAGAGACAGTGCCGGTACACGAAGCCGCGGTACCGGCGGCGGTTGCCGTCGCCACATTTGTCAGGTTCACCCTGGCGGTTTCTGTATTGCCCAACCCGAAGGGAGGAAAGTTCAGAGTTCGCGCCAACGTCCCGGTGTTGGTTTGGCCCCATGCGGCGGCGGCTGTCCAGCCCGCGAAAAAAAGGAGTGCTGAAGTTCCACGTTGAAGCATGTTCACCTTCTGATTCGACGATACGCTTCAACCGCCCTGGTCCGGTGTAAATTGATTTTTACAATTCCGGCCGGAAACTCGCTTCTATTCCGTTGCGGCCATCAACGCCTGTGATTGTGCCTTCGCGCCTGTGCCGGTGAAATCGGTCATGCTAACCACCAGGTTCGCGAGAACCGCTGAACCGTAAAAGAAGCGGCTTTCGGGCTGGTCCGCGAAGCCCATGAATCCCGGCAAGGCGGCCAACATTGCTGAGGTCCCCATATCAATGCGCCCGTGCAAGGGGAAGCTGATCTCTTTGCAAATTCCACCCGGAACATCGGTCATCGCCACGTTTGTAACCTCCGCCAGCGAAGCGATGAGGCCCGCCATAGCGGCTGCCTTGTTCTTCTTCAAGCAATAGATGGCGAAACCCATGGTGGCGCCTGCCACCACATAATCGATCACCGCATGGTTCGCCGGCGAGATCGACTTCGGCATACGGTCAATCGTGAAATTTGAGATCTTGTTTAACCAGTTCATCCCTTCAGCCTCCGAAACAAGGACGCAGCGGCGCCGCTACATGCATCGCTAAAACTTGTACGCCAGCGTAATTCCGTCCCGCATTGGAATCATCGTCGTGTATACCCGTGAATCCTTTGCCACCTTCCGGTTAAAGTCCCGCAGGGAGCGGGTAGTCTCGTCGTCCACTGCTTCGTCGGCCACCTTGCCGGACCACAGCACGTTGTCTACGGCGATCACTCCGCCGGTGCGCACCAGGACCAGCGCGCGCTCCCAGTAATGAGAATAGTTCGGCTTGTCCGCATCGATGAAGGCGAAATCGTAGGAGCCGACGGCGCCATCGGCTATCAAACGGTCCAGCGTTTGGATGGCCGGGGCAAGATGCAGTGCTATCTTGTGCTCTACTCCCGCTTCCCGCCAATAACGGCGGGCGATAGCAGTCCAGTCCGCGTTCACGTCACAGGCGGTCAGGTGTCCATCGGCGGGTAGGGCCAGCGCCACCGCGGTGGAGCTATAGCCTGTGAAGACACCAACTTCCAGGCAGCGGCGGGCCGCGGTCGCACGAATGAGAAACTGGAAGAACTTGCCCTGTTCGGGCGAGATTTGCATTCGCGAGTCAGGGAGCGAGGCGGTCTCCTCGCGCAGGCGCTCCAGGACATTGGGTTCGTTTGGCGAGACTGACCGGATATAGTCGGCCAGCAAGGGCGTAAAGTTCAGTTCGATGTCGGGCATGCAAGTCTAGCTTACGCTGGCGCCTGCGTGCAGGTTCTTTACAAACTCTTACAATTAACAGGCCACTTCTGGTTAACACTGTTAAGAGCAGGTCCGTAGAACTATTTTCCCGGCTAATACGTACCGACTTTATGGGCGGAAACGCCGATCAACTTCAAAGGAGTTAGCAATGCGCCTTTTCGCACTGGGCCTTATTACCGCAGCCGCTGGACTGGCTGCTAATACGGGTTCTACGCAGGTAACGTACTACAAGGACGTATTGCCCGTCCTGCAGAAGAACTGTCAAAACTGTCATCGCCCGGGCGAAGCCGCGCCGATGGCATTTCTCACCTACGAATCAACGCGGCCGTATGCGAAGGCCATAAAAGCGGCAGTGCTGACCAAGAAGATGCCGCCCTGGTACGCGGATGCGCATTACGGCAAGTTTGCGAACGATCGTACCCTGGCGCAAACCGAGGTGAACACGCTCGTCGCCTGGGTGGATTCCGGAGCCAAGCCGGGCGAGGCGAAAGAAGCTCCGCCGCCTGTGCAATTCACCGAAGGATGGGCCATCCCGAAACCCGATGTCGTTCTGTCGACCGCAGACTTTGAGATCCCGGCCACGGGCACGATCGACTATCAATACGTCGTCGTTCCGACGAATTTCAAAGAAGACCGGTATGTGCAGTTCGCAGAGGCCCGCCCCGGCGATCGTGAACGCATTCATCACATCATTGCTTTCATTCGTGAGCCTGGATCCCAGTGGCTGAAAGAGGCTAAGCCCGGCGTGCCGTTCGTTCCCGCTGCCGCCGCGCGCGAGCAGCAGAACCGGCCGGAAGGGCAGCAACAGCGGCGCGGTGGGGACGGCGGCGGGCAGGGTGATTTCCTCTGCGGGTACGCGCCAGGCGCTCCGCCGCAGACCTTGAAGCCGGGTCAGGCGAAGCTGGTAAAAGCCGGCTCGCACCTGGTTTTGCAGATGCACTATACCGCCAATGGGAAGCCGGGTCACGACGTCTCTAGAATCGGCCTTGTGTTTTCGAAGGAGCCGCCAACTCAGCGCATTGTGACACTGGCCGCCGTGAACCCCAAGTTCGCAATTCCTCCAGGCGACCCGAACTATGAAGTGGAGTCGAAGATCACGCTGCAGGCGGACTCGACGCTGGTTGGACTTCTCCCGCACATGCACTTGCGCGGCAAGGATTTCGAGTTCCGCGTGACGTATCCCACCGGAGAAAAGGAGACCCTGCTACGCGTTCCGAAGTACGACTTCAGCTGGCAGTTGTGGTACGTGTTGGATCAACCCAAGGTTCTGCCGGCGGGCAGCACCATCGAATGCACGGCGCACTTCGATAACTCGCCGAATAATCCGGCAAATCCAGACCCAACTAAAGAAGTCCGGTTCGGCGAGCAGAGCTGGGACGAGATGATGATCGGCTTCTTCGACGTCGCCGTGGACCTGCATCAGAATCCGATGGATCTGATGCGGGCGAAGAAGAAGGCGTCGGACTAGCGCAAAGTAGCGCTGCGGTTTGTAGTAGCTGAGGGGGTACGATGATGCTTCGAACCACTACGTGCGCCATCCTCCTGAGTGCAGCAGCTTCGGCTGCCACCACGAAATCCGCGCCTGTCACCTTTCACAAGGACGTGCTCCCGATCCTCCAACGGAGCTGTCAGAATTGCCACCGGCCCGGGGAAGCTGCGCCGATGTCCTTCCTGAGTTATCAACAAGTGCGCCCGTGGGCTAAGGCTATCAAGGCCGCAGTGGTGATCAGGAAGATGCCTCCGTGGCCGGCGGACCCGCATTACGGTAAGTTCTCGAACGAGCGCGCGCTGAAGGACAGCGACATCAACACTCTGGTTGCCTGGGCTGATAGTGGCGCGCCCGAAGGAAAATCGAGCGAGGCGCCGCTGCCGGTGCGATTCACCGATGGTTGGAACATCGCAAAGCCCGATCAGGTGTTTGAAATGCCAGCCCCGTTCGAGGTACCTGCGAGCGGCACGATCGAGTACAACTACGTGATCCTGCCCACCGGCTTCACCCAAGATACCTGGGTAGAAGCGGCGGAAGTGCGGCCCGGTAATCGGCAAGTGCTCCATCACATCATCGCGTTTATCCGTCCGCCTGGATCGCAGTGGTTGAAGGATGCCCCGCCTGGCGTCCCCTTCGTGCCCGACAAAGGCAATCGCGGACGACGAAATGCGAACGATGACGGTGGTGGGATGTCCGGCGTCGAGTTGCTGGTGGGATACGCGCCGGGTCTTCAGGAACAGAAATTCATGCCGGGTCAGGGGCGGTTAGTGCCCGCAGGATCCGACATCGTGTTCCAGTTGCATTACACCACGAACGGCACGGCGGCAACGGACCAGACCAAGGTCGGTTTGGTTTACTGCAAGGAAGCGCCCAAGCAACGCGTTGTGACATTGACGGCGACGAACGCGCGATTTGCGATCCCGGCCGGCAATCCTAATTACGAGGTGAGGTCCGAGTTCACCGTCGGTGATAACGCGGAGCTCGTGTGGCTGATGCCGCACATGCACCTGCGTGGAAAAGATTTCGAGTACCGCGCGTTGTACCCGACAGGGGAAACTGAGGTGCTGCTGCGCGTCCCCAAGTACGATTTCAATTGGCAGCTTGCTTACGAAACGGCCAAGCCCGTTGTGCTGCCGAAGGGCACTCGCATCGAGTGCACAGCGCATTTTGACAATTCCCCCAACAACCCCGCTAACCCGGATCCGACGAAGGTCGTCAAGTGGGGCGATCAGAGTTGGGAAGAGATGATGATTGGTTGGTTCGGCGTCGCCATCGACGCCAAGGCCGACCCCGCAAAGTTGACGGTGAGCGAAAAAAAGCCAGCGCGAGCGAGTGATTGATCAAAGAATGAAGCGAAGTCTGTTCATAGTCCTGTTGTCGGCCCCGCTGTTTGCCGGATCCGCCGCCCCGACATTTACGAAAGACGTCCTTCCCATCCTGCAGGACAAGTGTCAGGGCTGCCACCGTCTAGGCGAGATCGGCCCAATGGCATTCATGACTTACGAGGAGGTTCGTCCATGGGCCAAGGCGATCAAGTCTTCAGTGGTTACCAAGAAGATGCCGCCGTGGTTCGCCGACCCACACTATGGCAAATTCGCAAACGATCGCTCGCTGACAGAGAAGGAAACCAACACCCTCGTGGCCTGGGTGGACGACGGAGCGAAAGCGGGCGTCCCTAAGGATGCGCCTGCTCCGAAAACTTGGCTGGAAGGATGGAACATCGCCAAACCAGATATGGTGATTGAGCTGCCAGTGGAGGAGAAGATCCCCGCACAGGGTAAAGTCGATTATCAGTACATCCTGGTGGATCCTCAGTTCAAGGAAGACGTTTGGGTACAGATGGTGGAAGTGCGCCCCAGCGTACCCGCAGTGGTGCATCATGCCGTTGTGTTCATCCGCGAGCCCGAATCGAAATGGCTGCGCGGAGAGATCGAACCAGGAAAGCCTTGGGAAGCCCCGCCGAAGCGCCGCAACGCTGAGACTTTCGGTGGCGGCAGTGAAGTCTTGACCGTGTACACGCCGGGAATGGTCCCCGATGTTTGGCGTCCGGGGCTGGCGAAGAAAGTGAAGGCCGGATCCGATTTGATCTTCCAGATGCACTACACCGCAAACGGGAAGGAAGTGACGGACAAAACCAAGATCGGCCTTGTTTTCTCGAATTCGCCGCCCGCTCGGCGAGTGTTGAGCGTGGCAGCCATGAACACCACGTTCGCAATTCCACCCGGCGAGGCGGACTACAAAGTGGACGGGAAAGCGCCGCACGTAAACCCGGGTGAACTGGTGAGCTTCTTCCCGCACATGCATCTCCGCGGCAAAGCCTTCGAGTACCGCCTGGTGCAGCCTAGCGGGGAGTCCGAAACGCTGCTGCGCGTGCCGCGCTATGATTTCAATTGGCAGTTAGCCTATAAACCCGAAAACCCAATCTACCTGGCGCCGGGTTCACGCATCGAAGTCACTGCGTGGTTCGATAATTCGCCAAACAATCCGGCCAATCCCGACCCCCAGGCAACTGTGAAGTGGGGCGAGCAGAGCTGGGAAGAGATGATGATCGGGTTCTACGACATAGCCGTGGATGCTAAGTACGACCGCAAAACATATTACCGTAAGTCAAGCACCGATTAGTCTCCTCCCATGCCGCTCTGGCGCCTACTTGTATACGTCGTGGGTCTTGAAGTTGCTCTTCAGGCCCACGATGTAATTTCTACTAAGCTCACCTGGTCGCGCGAAGTCTCGCGCATTGTCTACAGAAGTTGCGTATCCTGCCATCGGGACGGAGGCACGGCGTTTTCGCTGGTGAAGTATGAGGAGGCCCGCCCCTGGGCCAAGGCGATCAAAGAAGAAGTGCTGGGACGACGTATGCCGCCCTGGAATGCGGTGAAGGGCTTCGGAGATTTCAAAAATGATGCCGGTCTGACGCAGGAACAAATCGAGATTATCGCGCAGTGGGTCGAGGGCGGCGCTCCGGAGGGCAACCCGCTATATCTGCCCTCTCTGCCCCGAAACACCGAGTCAGCGGCGATGGGTGAGCCTTCGGCCGGCTCAGTCCGGGTATCGGGGATTCTAGCTCTGCTGCAGACCGGTGAATTCGCCGCGATTCAACCTGGAAAACTCGATCCTGGAGCATCGGTTCAGATTACGGCCGTCCGCCCGGACGGCACCGTCGAGCCTTTGCTCTGGGTTGAGGAATTCAATCCGGCCTACAACCAGCCCTATTACTTCGCTACTCCGATACGATTGCCGGCCGGTTCTCGCATTCAGGTAACTCCGGAGAGCGCGGCCGCCGTTACACTGTTCCGGGCTCCACGGAGGCGCGCAATGATCACCGCGCCCTAACGCCCCCGCGCCTTCGAACAATCAGCGCTGAATCCGCGCCGAGCCGCCTTTCGCGAAAGCCTTGACTTGGTCGACTGTCGCCATCGTCGTGTCGCCCGGGAAGGTGGTCAATAAGGCGCCGTGCGCCCAGCCGAGCTTGACCGATTCTTCCGGTGATTCGCCGGTCATTAGACCGTAGAAGAATCCAGCAGCAAAGCCGTCTCCGCCGCCCACGCGATCCAGTACATCCAGCTCGCAAGTGGGCGCGACATACGTCTGGCCGTCAATCCAAGCCACCGCGCCCCAACCATGCCGGTTTGTGGAGTGCACTTCGCGCAGCGTCGTAGCCACGACTTTGACATTTGGGTGATTCTCGATGACTTTTCCGATCATGCCGAAGAACGCACTGGGGTCGAGCTTAGACTTTGCCGCCACCTCGGGGCCTGGGATGCCGAGACCCATCTGCAGATCCTCTTCATTTCCCACCAGGACATCCACGTTCTCAACGATGCGCCGGATCACCTGGACCGCGCGCTCGCTGCCTCCGGAGAAACTCCATAGCTTGGCGCGAAAATTCAGATCGAAGGAGACCACTGCACCGGCGGCCTTCGCCGCCTGCATGCCTTCGATGATGACCTCGGATGTAGTTGGGGAGAGTGCGGCAAAGATTCCGCCGCTGTGAAACCAGCGCACGCCGCCGGCGAAGATCGACTTCCAATCGAAGTCTCCGGGCTTGAGCAGCGCGCCCGCTTCGTTCGAGCGATTGTAAAACACGACCGGTGCGCGAACCCCCTGGCCGCGATCGCTGTACACGGTAGCCATGTTGGGACCCGTGACGCCGTCGTGTTTGAAATGCTTGTAGAACGGCTTTACACCCATAGCTCTAACGCGTTCGGCAATCAGATCCCCGATCGGATAAGCCACCATAGCCGACGCGACTCCGGTCTTCATGCAGAAGCAATCCGCCAGGTTAGCGGCTACATTAAATTCGCCCCCGCTGACGTGAATCTGGCATTCCGTGGCTTTGCGGAACGGGATGATACCGGTGTCCAGCCTATGCACGAGGGCGCCCAGCGACACCAAGTCCAGGGCGCCGTCCTGGCGGATATTGAGACCGTATTTCACAGATCTATCTCCTACGCGTTGTACGATCCCGAAGCGACTCGTCCGCCGCGGCCGGTCCAATTCGTATGGAAGAATTCTCCACGCGGCTTATCGACTCGTTCATAGGTGTGCGCGCCGAAGAAGTCGCGTTGCGCCTGGAGTAAATTCGCGGGCAGGCGCTCGGTGCGATATCCATCGAAGAACGATAGGGCGGTGGAAAATGCCGGTGTCGGCACACCGAACTCGATCGCTTTCATACTGGCGCGCCGCCAGGAAGCTTGGTACTCGATCAAGGTCGAGCTGAAGAACTGGTCCAGCAGCAGGTTTGTAAGATTCGGATTCTTGTCGTAAGCGTCTTTGATCTTCCCGAGGAACCGGCTGCGGATGATGCAGCCGCCGCGCCACATCAGCGCGATACCGCCGAAGTTGAGATTCCACTTCTGCTCTTTCGCGGCTTCGCGCAACAGCATGTAGCCTTGCGCATAGGAAATCATCTTCGAGCAGTACAACGCGCGTCGTACATCTTCGATGAAAGCTTCTCGTTCTTGTACGGCAGCGGGCTTAGGCCCGATAAGGATTTTCGAGGCGGCTACGCGTTCATCTTTCATGGCGGACAGGCAGCGCGCGAACACGGCCTCCCCGATCAGCGTCACCGGAGTGCCGGTATCCAGCGCGCTGATTGCCGTCCATTTTCCCGTACCCTTTTGGCCCGCGGCATCCAGGATCTTATCCACAATCGGCGTCCCGTCCTCATCTTTCTTGGCGAGGACCTGGGCCGTGATTTCGATGAGGTAGCTGTCGAGCTCGCCCTTATTCCATTCGGCGAACACGTCGTGTAGTTCGTCCGCGGTAAGTCCCAGCGCATCCTTGAGCACTTGATACGCTTCGCAGATCAACTGCATGTCGCCGTACTCGATGCCGTTGTGCACCATCTTGACGTAGTGCCCGGCTCCGTTTTCTCCAACCCAATCGCAACAGGGGGTGCCGTCGTCGACCTTCGCCGCGATGGACTGGAAGATGTCTCGTACGTGGGGCCACGCGGCCGGGTTGCCGCCAGGCATGATGGATGGACCGAAGCGCGCTCCCTCCTCGCCACCGGAAACGCCGGTCCCGACGAACAGTAGGCCCTTCTCAGCCAGCGTCTTGGTGCGCCGGTTGGTATCCGTGAATAGGGAATTTCCGCCGTCGATGATGATGTCACCGGCTTCGAGATGCGGTGCCACAGTGTCGATCATCTGGTCGACCGTGTCGCCGGCCTTCACCATCAGCATCACCCGGCGGGGCTTCTTGAGAAGCTGAATGAGTTCAGGAATCGAGTGCGCGCCGGCTACGTGAGTGCCCGCTGCTTCGTGGCCGACAAATTCGTCCACCTTGGAGACGGTCCGGTTAAAGACGGCTACTTTGAAGCCGTGGTCATTCATGTTGAGGACGAGATTCTGGCCCATCACGGCCAGACCAATGAGTCCGATATCGCAGGTCGCGTTTGGCATATACGGTTTTCTGGAACAGAACTATCCTATTCTATGCCGGGTCATGGCTGTAGGATGAGACAGCGAAGCGGCCCGGGTGCCTTCAGAGTCGATTGGATACGCCAAGCATACGTTTGTTCCAAAGCGCCTGCGCCCCGTATTCCGCAAAGGCGCGGCGATACAGGGTTGCAAAGGTCTCAGGCTCGGGTTGCGTGTCGTTCACAACGGACTCTTTTTAGCATAGGAGCAGGGCAGGGGCAAATGCTCAAAACCCGTTGGTCAGCGGCCTTTAACTGTTTTTGCGAGTTTGCAAATTGGACCCATTTAGAAATTTGTATCCAGGTTTGAAAGCCGCTGGTGACGGGTCGCGGGGCAGGGAGGCTGCTTTCAAGGAACCTTAGAATTTTGGCGTAGTAAAGGGCCGGAAAGCGTCGGCACAATTCGTCCATCTCGCCCTGCGGTGAGGAGTCTGTCGTGGGACCGCACGGGCAGTCCAACGCTTCGTACAACTTCAACGCGGGCCGCGATCCTGCGTCCACCACTTTGCCGATTACTACGCGCTATACGGTCACTAAGGCGGTCATGGCACCCAATACGGTAATGCCATTTGAGCGGTGTTCCTGCGCAGCAACTTGTACTCACCGTAGCGCGATGAATAGCCGCGTCATAACCTGCAAATTGCCGATAATTGTTCGCATGTCGCGCTAACGGAAGCCAATCCACACAACGCGACGCCTTCAAAAAGCTCGTGGCGCCCAAATGGCGTTCGCCCCAGGAAGTTTGACCCCAACGAAAAACCACGTTGGGAGCGTGTTAAAATCCGCTGTCTCCATCGGCTGTAGAAACCGTGTGTCACAGAACATCCTTTGTTGGACAAAAGCAAACCCCGCGCCGGTTGGCTGCACGGGTCACAATGCACCTATGGGTGGAGAACGGTATCCAAAGCTAACAAGAAATGCCGTTCGCTGCCTTCGCTGCGGTGACGTAATCGAGAGCAAGATCGTCCATGAATGGGTGCGCTGCTCTTGCGGGGCGGTCGGTGTTGACGGCGGCCTATACTATCGGCGGCGGCGCACCGGATTTGAAGGCGACATGGAGGAACTCAGCGAGTTTGAGAAGGAAGCCGCCAGTCCAGAAAACTAATTCTCTTTAAGACTGTCTCAAGTCGGACCCATTTAGAGAATTGGGACAGGCGATTCCGCTATTTCTGTTTCGGCATAGCTGCCCGGTGTCGCGTTGTTGACTGCTGCAACAATTGCCGCGGCATACGGCTTGATGATGCTCCATTGCCCTTTGCCCAAAACAACAACCGCGATCTTGCGTCCGGCAAGGTTCTGCTGTTCGCGGAGATTGCGGTCCGTTGTCACCAACACCTCAAAGCCTTTAGCTTCGGCGACGGTCAGGAGTTCCCCGTTTTCCAGTTCTTCGTGCGCGGGCTTCGGTGCCTGTATGGTGATCCATCAGGTAACGGGCACGGGGTGCGCGGCGTTCGATTGTCAAACAGAACGAGCATTACGGGCGCGACGCGTGGGCATTAGCTTCGGCACTAAGGGCCGCGAATTTCAAGAATGGCCTGTACCTGTCCCCGCGTGACGCCGAATTCTTCCGCCAGCTCGTCAACGGTCATGTCTTGAAGATTCTCGAACGCAGTGGAAACCGGCGTCCGAGTGCCTTTGAACACCCATGCGCCGCAGCGCTTGCCGGGAATGCTCTCCGCGGTGCGGCTTTGACACCAATCGAGGGTTGGCACGTTCTTACCGCCCTTCATCGTAGCCGTTCACCACGGTTCGGCGGCGGCGCCTCGCAGGGAGGGGCAAGTCAATGGAGCCGAAGGTGCGCCGTTGGGGTCCGCGATAACGATCAGGTTGGGCTGCCGCGTCAAACGCGTGAAGGCTCGGGATGCTGCCACGGCGCGCGGTACGGCCGCCGCAACAAACGGTTCGCCTCCTCATCGCCGACCACGGTTTGCTTAGCCGCATCCCACGTCAAGCTGCGCCCAAGCTGCATCGACAAGTTCGCCATAATGCAGCTCGCAGTCGATATGTAGCCCTGTTCGATATCGGCGACGGGTTTGCTGCGGTTGTCGATCGCAGCCAACAGATTTCGCATGTGTCCCCGAATTGCGGGCGCGACGTGCCGCTCCAGATCCTTCTCGGTTTTGTCCTCGGGATATTGCTCAAACTCGTAGGTCACGTCTTTGCGAATTGCCTGAGCGCCCTTTTCCATCGGGATGAAATCATAGCCGTAGACATCCGCTTTCAACGTGCCCTTGTCCCCGTATAGGGTGGCGCCCCACGGGTACTTGTCGTCGTTGGCTTTTCCCCAGGTGCGATGGGTCCAGACCACGCGGAGATCGGGGAAGTCGAACGTGGCGGTCTGCGTATCGGAGATGTTCGCCTTGACGCCCTTTTCAACGAAGATGCCGCCAGTGGAATCGATGCGTGTCGGCCAGCCCAGATCCATCATCCACCGAACCATGTCGAGCATATGGATGCACATGTCGCCGATGATGCCGTTGCCGTACTCCATGAAGGCCCGCCAGGTGCGCGGATGTACCAAGGAGTTATAGGGACGCATCGGCGCGGGACCGGTCCACATTTCGTAATCGAGGTAATCCGGGGGCGTGCTGTCGGGCGGATTCGCGGTCGATCGCATGTGGTAGTAACAGTAGATCTCGACGAGCCCCACTTTGCCGAGTTTGCCTTCGCGCACGATTTGGTCACGAGCTTCGATGAGATGCGGCGTGCTGCGACGCTGGGTGCCCACCTGCACCACGCGCCCGTACTTGCGCGCGGCCGCGAGCATGGCCTGGCCCTCGACTACATCGACGCTGATCGGCTTCTGCACGTAAACATCTACGCCGGACTTGACGGCGTCAATCATGGGCAGCGCGTGCCAGTGATCAGGCGTCGCAATCTCTACGATATCGAGATCCTTTTGCGCGAGCATTTCGCGGTAATCGGAAAACAGCCGCGGCTTTTTCTTGGAAGCCTGACGGGAAGCGACGATGTCCGCCGCTCCGGCCAGCATGCGCTTGTCCACATCACAGAGCGACACGACCTCTACGGGCGCGACCTGGATGAGACGGAGCAGATCGGCTTTTCCGTACCAGCCGCAGCCAATCAAGCCGACGCGGCGGGGTTTATCGTCGGCGAACATAGCCGCGGACGAGGCCAGTCCCGCAGCAGAAGTGGTGAGGAAATGACGGCGGTTCATAGAGTTTATAGCTTATCAGGATCCGGAAAGGGCCGAACCTGGGAACTCACTCCGTCAGGCTTGAGGGCGCAATCGCCGCACTCTCGAGAAGTGCGGCGAAAGCGATGGTGCGAGGATTGGTTCAGGCTCGCTTGCGAAGGCGCGCGGAGATGGTGCCCATCAGTGCTAAGCCGGCACCGAGGAGACCAAGGGTGCCCGGTTCCGGAGCGTTGGTGGTCGCCGTCATCTGCCGGAGCAGAACATCGCCATCATTCGCTTTGAAATCAAGGTACGTCTTGTTCGTGGTGAACTTATGCGCCAATTCATTGGTTCCTGATTTCAGCAGTGTAGCACCCGATGTCGAGCCGGCGGTATTAGTCGCGTATACCACCCATCCGTCGTCGACCGTTGAGCTGTTCATTTGAAATGTGAGGCTTGAATAACCGGTAAGAAGCGGCGAGATATCCACTTGAACGAATCCGTTGCCAGTGATTTCGTGCGAGAGGTCGTGGCCCATATCCAGCCCCAGGCCGACCTCGTTTCCTCCAGCATTCTTGCCGAAAAGCTGGACAGGCGTGTCGTTCGAAGAAAAGCCGGACACGGTGAGAGAGGGACCGGACAGTGATGCTGCAAAAAGGGATGTTAGACCCAGGTCGCCCGTTCCGTTCTCTGCGAAATTCCATGTGGTTATGACGGCAGCCGACATCGTCATTGAGCTGAGCGACAAAATAGCGAAAGCGAGTAAAGCCTTGTGCATAATCATGAAAAAATCCTCTGTTTAGTTGGTGTTATTAGCGCCTACATATAGATATCCTTTTGCCGCAAATACCATCCAGAGGCGCTGGTACTGTGGTCGCCTTAGAACGGCTAGTACCAACGTCGGTTGCTGCCCGCGCAGGACGGTCTTTCGTCTGAATCGCGGAGTTCTACGGAATATGATTCGGTGATCCGAACGGAAATCGTGTTGGAGAAAGCAAGTCAGCTAATCCAATAAGATCAGCCTGGCGCCCGCTTCCATGATCTTTGGCGACTCCGCCTCGTCCTTGCACGCGGGGAATTCGCGGCCCGCGTAGTATTGCAACTGATACTTCGCGTTGCGATCTACGTCTTGCAAGCAGGCCGCGTCCAACCAATTGGCATGCTTTCGATAGAACGGGCGTACGCGGTCAGTGGCCGGCAGAACGGACATTTTCACGTACAAAAAGGAACTCGCAGCAACCAAGGCCGTCGCGGTCAGGGCTTCCGTGCGCCAGCCGCGAATTCCTAGCCACAGCGGAAGCAGCGCGGCGACGACGAACAGCACCATCCAACGGGCGTCGAAACTGTGCCATGGGGTCCGGGATAACCCGACAACTAAGGCCTCTGGCAAAACCGCCACGGCAACGGGAGTGATTGCCAGGCATAGTGCGCACAGGAATAGCGGGATCCGCGTTTTCCGCGCCCATCCGAGCGCAATGCCGAGTACCAGTGAAGCCGGCGGCAAGAGCGGGATCATGTAGCCCGGGAGCTTGTTTTTGGCTAGCGAGAAGAACACGAATACGCAGAGCAGCCAGATCCCGGTGAATCGAAGCCGCGCGTCGCGGAACAGCCCCGGCCTGAGCAGCGCGATCAATGGAGTCCATGGAAATACGGCGCCCAGCAGTATCGGGACGTAGAACCACCAAGGCTGGACGTGTTGTACTGAGGCCGTCGCGAACCGTTCGAAGTGATGCTTCCAAAACAGCTCACGCAGAAAAGGCGTCCCATTACGGACAGTACAAGCGATGTACCAGGGAGCCGCGACGGCGAGACAGGCGCTACTGATCAGAAGCAGATGCAGAGGCCGCCGCCGCATAGGCCAGACCACGGGTGCGAACAACACGAGCGGAACCAATCCCTTTGCTAAGACTGCGCAGCCGAGCAAGGTGCCAACGACGAGCGCCCGCATCGACGATCCTTCGCCACCCGAAATCCATTCGAAGCACAGCAGTAGCGCCGAACAGAAGAACACCGCCATAGGAACATCAGTGACGGCGACAAAGCTATAGGCGATCCATAAAGCCGAGGTCCCCAGAACGGCCGTCGCATATAGGGCCTCCGCCGGGCCGAACTCGCGGCGGACTACGAAGTAGAAAAACAAAACGAACCCAAAGCCGAGCAACGCGACGGGGAGTCGTGGCGCGGTCTCCATTCCGAGGCCGGCCTTGGTGGCCAGCGCGGTGGTCCAATACAGCGCCGGAGGCTTTTCGAACCAGGGCGTGTTCCACAGCCTGGGCGTGATCCAGTCCCCGGATTGCGCCATTGCGCGACCGATGGCGGCATACCTCGGCTCATCTGGCTCCAGCATTCCCGTGCTGGTGAGACCAGAGAAATAAACGACGCCCAGCACGATAAACAGGAGAATGGCAAGACGTGTCGGGGAGAACAACCCCCTTAGTATAATTTGGTTACAATGCGCCTCCGTTCATATGCAGCGGCTTTGCTGGCCGTTGCTGCCGCCGTATACGCAGATACTCCCTGTCACTGCGATCCCGCCAAACCGGAAACGATGAAGGGGCGCGAGTGCAGCCTGTGTGTGGAGGCGGAAAAGGAACCTGCGAGTGTCGACGTATTCTTCCGGCGCGATATCAATCCAAGGAAGCCGAACCGCTGGCTGGTGATGCCGCGCATGCATACCCGCGAGCTGCATCCGCTCGCTGAACTCCCGGCCGACGTCCGCACGAGGCTTTGGACGGAAGCGATCGAGAAAGGCAAGGCCCAGTGGGGACAGCAATGGGCGGTCGCCTACAACGGAGATCGTGTCCGCACCCAGTGCCACGCCCATATCCACGTCGGCAAGCTGCTGCCCGGCGTGGAATACGGGACTTTCGCCGTGGTGAACTCGCCGGCTGACATCGTTGTCCCGCCCGGGGATGGCGTCTGGGTTCATCCGGTGGACGGTAAACTGCACGTGCATACCGGGGAGCAGATCACAGAGACCGTACTGTTACGATAAGAGTCGGAAGCTGCTCTTATGTCCCTACTGGAAATCGCCAAGCTCCCGACGGCGGAGAACGCTGCCATTCGTCTGCATCCCTCGGATAACATCGCGGTGGCGCGCGTGCCGCTAGCCGCGGGTCAGGAACTGAAGATCGATGGTCAAACCGTGGTGACGCTGGAAGCCATCCCGGCGGGGCACAAAGTCGCCGTTCGGCCCATCGGCGCTGACGAGAGCGTCATTCGCTATGGCCAGCGCATGGGCCGCGCCCGGATTCGCATCGACGCGGGCCGCCATGTTCACACGCACAACGTGGCGTATCAGGAAACCGCATTAGATTACGAGTTCCCGCACTCGGAAATACCTCTCCCAGCGGCGAGGCCGGACGCGCCGAAGTTTCTTGGCTTTCTGCGCGAGGACGGCCGCGTCGGCACACGCAACTACATCGCAGTGGTGGCGGCCAGTAACTGCGCCGCGCATACGGCCGAACTGATCGCGGCAAGCTACACCGGCGAAAAACTGCCGCCCAATGTGGATGGCGTAGTCGCGTTTCCCCATGGCGAAGGCTGCGGGCACGCATTCGGGCCCGACACGGATCAGTTGCGCCGAACGCTCGGCGGTGTGCTCAATCACCCGAACGTGTCCGCCGCGATCATCCTGGGACTCGGTTGCGAGGTCAATCAGATCGATCACTATCTGGGGCCAAATGCACCTCGTACTAGCCGGATCACGGGGATGACGGTCCAGGAGAGCGGTGGGACGCGTTCGACGATCGAGGCTGCGCGCCGAGAAATCGCAGCGATGATCGACCGTGCTGCTTCCGAACAACGCGTCGAAACGCCGGCATCTGGAATCATCCTTGGGCTGAACTGCGGCGGATCCGATTCGTTCTCCGGCATCACTGCCAATCCGGCGCTCGGCTGGTGCTCGGATCGTCTCGCGGAATTCGGCGCGTCGGCTGTGCTCGCAGAGACCCCCGAGAACTTCGGAGCCGAACATTTACTAGTGAAGCGCGCCCGAAATCGTGAAGTCGCAGAGAAATTGCTCACTCTCATCCGCAATTACAAGGCGTACCTGAGCCGGTTCGGCGGCAGTTTCGATGATAATCCTTCGCCTGGGAACAAAGAGGGTGGGCTCACCAACATCCTCGAAAAGAGTCTTGGAGCGGTTGCTAAGGCGGGGACCTCGCCAATGACGGACGCCATCGATTATGCGGAGCGCATCAGCACGCCGGGTTTCGTGTTCATGAATACGCCGGGGTACGACCCAGTGTCATTGACGGGCTTAGCGGCGGGGGGCGTCAACCTCATCGCCTTCACGACGGGGCGGGGAAGCGCCATCGGGTTTCCGACGATCCCTGTCATCAAGATCGCGAGCAATAGCGCTATGTACCGGCGCATGCGCGACAACATGGATGTGAATGCGGGCCGTATCGCCGACGGTGAGGCGACGGTTGCCCGCGTAGGCCAGGAAATCCTGGATCTCGTGCTGAGCGTGGCGAGTGGTCAGCGGACGGCAGCCGAGCGGCTGGGACACAAAGAGTTCGTGCCGTGGCGCATCGGACCTGTCTTGTGATTCTTGGGGAATGGCAACTTGCGGATCGATGTAGTCGTTAAGCAATGCGCCGGCCGGTGCTAGCGAACGAGGAGGGACCGGCGCATTGAAGATGGAAGCGACCAGCGTCGCTCCCCTAGACCCGACTACGGTCGTGTGCTGCCGGAACTGCTTCCTGTGCTGCTTCCGGTAGAGTCTGTCGTATCGGAACCGTTCTTATTCTTGTTCTTCTTGTTCTTGGATTTGTGTCCCTTAGTGTTGGTGCCCGACCCGGTCTGGTCCATAGTGCCAGAAGTCGATCCTGTTGAACCTGACTGAGAAGAGCCCGTCGACCCCGACTGCCCCCTCGATCCGGACTGACCGGACTGGCTGCCGGACTGACCGGACTGGCTGCCGGACCGACCGGACTGGCTGCCCGTTTGACCAGACTGGCTGCCTGATTGACCGGCTGTTGAGCCGCTCTGTGCGCAGGTCATGACACTCATGCCCGCAGAAAGAAGTGCGCTTAGGAAGAGTCGCTTCATCTAGATCTCCTGAACTGTTGTTGACTTTCAGCAACGGCCAGAACTCTGGCCGTGAGTTAGAAGAGCCGGATCGGCACCCGGTGGTTGCCCGGCTGAAAGCCCTGCCGATCCGAGCCGCTTCAATGCCCTCCGCACGTCGCCGTTGCGGCTGTGCGTAACTTTCATGAATTAGATAACAAATATGCCCTTCCGGTGACCCTGGTAATATTCCGAGCCGAGCCGTGGGATATGTTGTAAGTTGTCGGCAGCCGTCGCATGGGGAATTAAAGCCTACTACAACTAACGTTTGCCCCGCGGCACTCGCGACGTGTTCTTTCCCGTCTATCGCGAATCCGATCGGATTCGCGGCGATCTCGCCCCCGGTCTGCATTCCCACATCACCTTCCCGGTGCGCGCAGCAAGAGCGTAGAAGTTGCCTTCGTTCGAACCGCCAAATACTAGGCCACCGCCGATGGCCATCACCCCCGCCCACGGAGGCGAGTGCAGCCGGAATTCCCACTGCAGTTTCCCGGTGCTTGCGTCCAGCGCGCGTATCGCGCCATAGTTCTGATCGGCGGGAGGTGTGCGCTCGCCGCCGCCCATGAACACTGTGCCCGGCTTGTACTCGACATCTGTCTTGAAGTAGTAAGCGCCCCATCTCACGCACCGAAACGTAAAACATGTTCAGGCCGGGATGGTAGGACCGGCTGAACCAGTTAGTGGCGCCCTGCAAGCTCGGCCACACGAGCGTTCCCGCCTCACTCGGTTCCTTGCCAGAACTCGTCAGCGGACGACCGCGATCGTCCAGACCCTTGGTCCAAGGCTGCTTGGCGTACTCTGTGCCGCTCAGGGATTCTCAAGGCGCACGGTCGAGCAAGTAATAAAACGCATTGCGGTCGGCCATCGCGACCACTTTCCGCTTCTTTCCCAGCACGTCGGCGTCGAACAGCACCGGGATCTCCGTAGCGTCCGAATCGTGAGTGTCATGCGGAGTGTACTGAAAGTGCCAGCGCAGTTCCCCAGTGGCGCCCTCCAGCGCCACTAGCGAGCACGTATAAAGGTTGTCTCCGGGACGGCTATCTCCATTCCAATCGGGTCCTGGATTTCCGACTGCCCAATACACCAGGTCCAGATCGGGATCGTAGGAGCCGGTGATCCAGGTCGGTCCTCCGCCAGTTTTCCATGAGTCACTGGTCCATGAGTCGTGGCCCGGTTCGCCTACGGACGGAATAGTCCAGAAGCGCCAGAGTCGTTTCCCCGTTTTCGCGTCATAGGCATCGACAAGGCCGCGGATGCCGGCTTCTCCTCCGCTGATGCCGGTAATCACTCGATCCTTGAGCGCCAGCGGAGCCCCGGTGGTGCAATGGCCGAGTTGTAATCAGCTGCCTCGGTATCCCATCGCACCGCGCCCGATTTCGCATCCAATGCGACCAAATGCGAGTCGAGCGTGCCTACATACACCGTGTCATCCAGCACGGCAACTCCCCGATTCGTCCGTCCAAAGCCAATCGTCTGGAGATCCTTGGGCATTTGCCGCTCCCAGTGCCACAGCCGGCGGCCAGTGCGGACATCAATGCCGTCACGTTAGAGGGTGATTCGGTGATATACATCAGGCCGTCGAATACGATCGGGGATGTCTCGAACCGCTGTGTGGCGCCGACCTGGTACATCCACTTCACCTTCAATCCGGCGGCATTCGCGGGAGTTATCTGACGCAATCCTGAGTAACGGTGCGCGGAGTAATTGCCCGAATAAGTGAGCCACGTACCCGGCTCGTTCGCCGAATTCAACAGATGTTGATGGGGGCTTGAGCGGGCAGAGCCAACGCGGCTGGAAGAAATCCATAAACCGGAATGAAGGCTGTTGTCGAATTTTGCCTTTCGATCTTTGTCACTTCCGCTTTCCAGAATGAGTGAAACGCGCCATCCGCGCCCCTGATCTGAATCGTAAAGCTGTCCTCGTTCAGCCGCAATCCGATGACTTCCTGGTCCTTAGTCACTTGCACGTGGACCAGCACGAAGGCGGGAGAAATTCACCTCGCCATGTTTCGCGTCGCCAGGAACCGGCGGCATTCACTTTCCCGAGGCTGCGGACATAAGCCGCCAGCTCGGTCGGACCATCGGGTCGCTGCGCGTTTAAAGTTCGCGCCGGTGAGCGGTGGTCCGCTGCCGCCGCTTCCGTCGATTCCATGGCAGCCGGCGCAGTTCGTGCGGAAGAGCCGCTGACCGCGTTCGAGATCGGATGGGGATACCTTGGCGAGCGGATCCTGGGACCGTGCAACACCGGCGAGCACAAGAAAAGCCGCGCAAAAGGCGTCTCATAATTTACTCCGTAGCGTGCGACTGCCGCCCCTTGCCTACTTTGGAGAGCAGCTCTCTCACCGCCGCTTCGAGCTGCGCATCGCGGTCGGTATACGACTCGCCCATCGGACGCTCTACCCCATGTCGACAGGCCTCGGATTGCGCTCCATGTTCACACCGTCGTTGTCGTGATCTTGATGGAGGGCAGTCGAAGTACGCTGCCATCGATCAGCTGCACTCCACCGGTGTAGATAATCCAGCCTGCCGTCGGCTCACCCACGACTTTGCCCAACTTCAGCGCGCGATACCCCTCGGTAGAAATCTTCGGCGTCAGACAGCGATTCCCGGTTGGTCACCAGGATGGTAGGGCGCTCCAGCGACCGCTGTCCGAGCACTGTCCTCGCCGGAGCGGCAGGTTGGTCGCGAAAGGTCATATTCAGATATGGCCGCCGCGCGAGCACATCCAACGCGTAGGCATTCACGAATCCGCCGTTGTTGCTGCGGATATCAATCACCACGCCATCGCGCGCCTGATTTTCGGTATCGAGATCGAAGTATAACTGTTCCAGCGCTCCGGCCGACATGTCCGGCATGTGCACATAGCCTAGCCGTCCACCGCTGATTTTATGTACGTAATCGCGGCGACCCTCCACCCATTGGCGGTAAAGCAGCTGCTTCTCGGCAGTCGTGCTGACGGGGCGAACCACCACTTCGCGTTTACCTTCGCCGTTCGGGGAATCCGCAATGGTGAGCGTAACCCGGCGATCCACCTTGTAATTCAGAAGCTGATCAATATTCGTGTGCGCACCGATCACCGTCCCGTCCACCGCAAGCAGATAAGATCCGGCTTGGATACCGGCGACATCGGCGGGGCTGAGGGAGATTACTTCGGCGACGCGCAGCCGGCCGGAGTCGCCGTATTCAGTGGCATCGAAACGAAGTCCCACTTTCCCGGTCACCGGCGCATTCGTTCCGCCAGCGCTGATGCCCAAATGCGACGCGTTCAATTCACCGACCATCAGCGATATCAGGCGCCGCACGTCATCGCTGGTCCGCGCACCCGCGACCCGCGGCTCGAAGATAGCGCGCACGCGGCTCCAGTCCACTCCGTGGAACGCCGGATCGTAGAAATTGTCGTTCAGGTATTTCCACGATTGGGCAAACACCTCCATATTCTCGCGCTCAAAATCCACATCCATGTCGGCTGTTATCGCGATCGGCCGCGCCTGCCTCGTGTCGATATTGATCGCCTGCAGACGGCCCGCCTCCAGATAGTAGACCTCCTTGCCGTCCGGGGACCATTGCGCGTCCGACTTGGCGGCCGGAGTCGAAGTCAACTGTCGCGCAACCGGCGGCTCCTTCGCAAGCTCATCGAGCGAGTAGGTGTAGAGATTTAGCTGGCCTGCCGCGGCAGCCGTGAACAATAGTGTCTTCCCATCCGGACTGATCCGGATCCGGCCGGCATCTAAGCCGATCGGGAGAATGCGCGTCCGCCGGCGGATGCCTTCAAAGGTGATCTGGACCTTCGGTGGAGTCTTTTGGCGCTGTGCTGGAAACCCGGGAGTTGTCACCGCCTCGGCCCGCTTGGAAGCTGTTGCACTTGCCGGCGGCATCCCTGGCGAGGGCAGTTCATCTTTGAAGAGATCGCGGAATTGATCCTCGCGGAACTTCGGCGTTTTCGGGATCAGGTCCACCCGAACTACTGCCGTCGGTTCCGTTCGCTGTGACGTGCCGAAGAGCAAATACGTGCCGTCAGGACTCCATGCGATTCCACTGACGAAGGTGTTCGGCACGAAGCTGATCGGACGAGGCGTTCCGCCGGAAGCTGGAACGACGAACACATTGCGAAACTGCCGGTCGCCTGAAGTTACAAAGGCAATTCACTGGCTGTCCGGGGACCATTCCATGACCGGACCCGCAGGCGGGCGGCCGAAGAAGCCCTCGGCCAGTTGCCGCTCTCGCTTCGTAGCGGGATCGTACACCATCAGCTTCCTGCTTCCGCGGGCGAACGCCAACAGCTTCCCGTCCGGCGACCACAGCGGCGACGATTCACCTTGCGGATCGTTGGTCAGCCGGGTTTCAGAGCCGGTGCCGAAGTCGTATTCGTAGAGATGATAGACATCGTCGCGATCCGAAACGTAGGTGATGCGGCGGCTATTGGGCGTCCACTCCGGCGCGAAGTCGTTCGCCGGTGTAGACGTGATGCGGGCTGCGGTTCCACCTTCCTTTGCAGCGGCCGCGAACACATCGCCGTGCGCCACGAACGCCACTTTCTTGCCATCCATCGCCACCGCAAGATCGCGAAACTGGGTGGAGAGACTGAGATGCGTCATGTCCGGACCTGCCGGCGCGCCCCGCAGTTCAATATCGATACGCGCTACCCTCGAAGTCGTGATGTCAACCTTCCAGATCGCAAAATCGCGCTCGAAAACGATGGCCTTGCCATCGTAGGCGATGCTTGGCCACATTAGGCGACCCTGGTTGAAATTAGTCAGCTTGCGAACCTGGGCAGTCGAGTTTGCGTCCTTAACGTAAAGGTTCTCGGTTCCGTCTCGATCTGATACAAAATACAGACGTTCTCCGTCTGCGGACCACATAGGCCACGCGTCCTTGCTGCGCCGCCACTCATCCGTTCGCCGTTGCGTTGCCTGCTGTCCGCAGCCTCGGATTCGTCGATATGGGCGTGCCCATGACGCCACCACTGGTTCGCCACAATACCCTTGGCGGTGAAGGCGATTGCGCTCCCGTCTGGTGAAGGCGCAGCCCAGTACTCGCTCAAGTACCGGTCGTCGCTGACCGGCATCGGGGTGCCACCGTCGGCACTCACGCGATACAGGTCGTTGTTGCCCGCAACGTCATGACTGGCGGTCGAGAAGAAGAGGAACTTGCCGTCGCGAGACCACGCATCGAGATGCTCGGCCGCGTCGTCGTAAGTGAGCCGATGAGTCTGTCCGTTAGCGAAATCCAGCACATAAATGTCGGGGTTTCCGCTCCGCGTGGACATGAAAGCGAGGCGTTTTCCGTCCGGCGAGTAAAGGGGACGCGACTCGGTGGCCGGATGCGAAATCAGAAGATGAGCTTCGCCGCCGGCCAGGGATGCGGTCCAGATGTCGCCGCCGGAGACGAACGCGATCTCGGGCCGGTCAGGCGCAATCGAGGGCTCAGAAAAGGAGGGCGCGGCGACCGTGTCGCTGTTTAGCGGACATACGGCGGAAAAATACAGGACCAATATCAGCGGAGGCAAGCGGCGCATTGTCTGACATTGTACTTCGCGCCGATGTTGGTGCTGGTTAAAGCCTCGGCAGCCTTCGGCCGATCTGTTAAGCAACGCGTAGATTATGGAAAAGAGACGGCAACCTCGAAAGCGCGCCTTCGAAACGCAAAAGGAACTCTCCGTTCTGTGCGGCTCGGAACGTTTCAGTGCCAGAGTCACGGATTACTCGGAAAGTGGCTTTGGACTGGAAATCCGGCGTTCTCTGCAGGTAGGCTCTGAGATCCGCCTGAAAGGGGATTTGGCTCACGGCATTGTCGTTAAAGCGATTGACGTCGAAGCGGTTGTCCGATGGGTGGTGGCGCGGCCCAACGGAAAGTACCTTTGTGGAGTGGCAACTGGTAAGTCAACCGCGACCGCATTCAACACCGCCGATCCGGACTACTACGAAGTTCTTCAGTTGAGCCAGAACGCCGACCCGGAGACCGTTCACCGGGTATTCCGAGTACTGGCTCAGCGGTTCCATCCAGACAATCAGCACACCGGCGACGAAGACCATTTCAAGACGTTGGTCCGCGCCTACGAAGTTCTGAGCGATCCGGCCAAGCGAGCTTCCTATGACGCGAAGCGCCCGCAGCTTCAGCAGCGCTGGAAGATATTTGAGAGCGCCGCCGCCGCGACGGGACTAGAAGCCGAGCGCCGTAAACGACACGGCGTTCTGCAATTGCTCTACGTCCGTCGCCTCAACGAGCCTCGCGATCCGGCAATGTCATTGCACGACTTCGAGCATTTGCTGGGCTGCCCGCGGGAGCATCTGGAGTTCACGCTTTGGTTCTTGAAGGAGAACGCATGGCTCTCGCGCTTCGATAATGGGCGATTCGCGATTACCGCGCAGGGCGTCGATAAGCTGGAGTCGCTCGGCGAGTATCCTCAAACACTAAACCGGATGATCGCCGCACCCGGCGGACATTGACGGTAGAAACAAACATCGCAGAGGCGCTACGCGATCTCGAGCCTACCCCAGCCCGGGGGCATCGCCGTCCCGACCGGCTTGTCAAGCGCTAGACTAAACTTGAAATACGCTGGTCATGCCTAACCCCGACACGCAGAGGCATCTTGTGCCCAGTAGCGCTGAACCAAGACCGAATGAACAGATCTGGCCAGCACTTCCTCTGGAGGAGTGGGCGGCAACCTGCGCGACGCTACACATGTGGACACAGATTATAGGTAAGGTGCGATTAGCTCTAAGCCCCCATCTGAACCACTGGTGGGAGGTGCCCCTCTATGTCAGCGCTCGCGGGCTGACGACATCTCCAATTCCTTATGGCGACCGTATTTTCGATGTTGAGTTCGATTTCTTAAATCATAACTTGGCAATCCGTGTGAATGACGGAGCCACACAATACGTCCCGCTCTATGCCCGGACCGTTGCGGACTTCTACCGCGAGTTCATGGCTGTCCTGCACGCGACGAAGATTGACGTAAAGATCCGGCCGATGCCAGTAGAAGTGCCAAGTCCGATCCCGTTTGCCGACGATGACCAACATTCCTCCTATGATGCGGAGTATGTTTCAAGGTTCCACCGCATTTTGTCGCAGGTGAATACTATTTTTGGCGAGTTCAGAAGTAGATTTATCGGAAAAGTAAGTCCGGTCCATTTCTTTTGGGGCAGCTTCGATCTCGCGGTTACGCGTTTTTCTGGACGGCTTGCGCCCGAACGGCCGGGGGCCGATGCGATCACTCGCGACGCATATTCTCATCAATGCAGCAGCGTCGGATTTTGGCCGGGGGGCGGCGAGGTGGCGGGACCGGCGTTCTATGCCTACTCGGTACCTGAACCCGAGGGATATTCCACATTCCCAATTCGGACGCCGGCCTTCTACCACTCGACGCTTCGGGAATTCATTCTGATGTACGATGAGGTCCGGCGTGCGGCGCAGCCGAAAGCCATGTTGCTGGATTACTGTCAAAGTACATACGAGGCGGCGGCGGATCTAGGCCAATGGGATCGCGCCGCTCTTGAACGTTCACCCACAACCTTGTAGTACCCAGGAACTTCCCGTGAGCACAAACTGTAAGCACCTCGACCAGATCCGAATTACAAACACGAGCCTTCATGAGTGTCAGGACTGCATAAAGATCGGCGACACTTGGGTGCACCTGCGGTTGTGTCTCACCTGCGGCCACGTCGCCTGCTGTGATTCCTCGAAGAATAAACACGCGACCAAACACTTTCACGCAACTCATCATCCGTTGGTGCGCTCCATTGAGCCGGGTGAATCCTGGGCCTGGTGTTATGTGGATGAGATCACCCCTGGTGACATTGGAGCCGACGCGGAAACGCCTAGATAACTTTAAACGCGAATACCCTTCCAGAGCGTTGGCCGCGAGTGAGACCTTCACTTCGGTGCTCGGCAAGATTGACCAAGTAGCGCTTGACTGAACTGACCCGCGCCGAGAACGGGACTGGGAACGGGAATGCGTACAGAAGGTCGTTATCCGGCGGGGCAATGGAGCGGATGAGGCGGCGCGTCGCCGCCAGCGTAATAGCAGTGTTTAGCGGTTGCCGACAGCCGGAGGGAAAGACATGAGAATTGCCACCTTGCTGCTCGCTCTGTTCATCATCGTCGTCAGCATCGTGGGCATCGTTTCCACCGATAGCGCGATGACGATTCGCCGATTGTACTTCGCGACGCCTAGCCGATTCTACGCAGCCGGCGCTGTTCGCATAGCCATGGGGCTCGTGCTGATCCTGGCTGCCTCGAGCTCTCGCTGGCCCAGGACCCTGCGCGCCTTAGGAGCCGTGATGTGCCTGCAAGCCATCGCGGCGAACCTGTTCGGACTTGAACGCTCGCGAGCGATCATGGAATGGGAGGCACATGCAGGAAACCGCGCTCCTGCGCGCCGGCGCCGTGGTGGCCTTAGCGAGCGGGGTTTTCGTAGCGCTTGCTTTTACAAAGAGGCCGTCCGAGGATAGAGCAAAACGGCTACTGCACTAACTGAACACCACCGCGATTCCCTCCGCGGGCATCCTCGGATGGATCTTAGCTCTGGATATGGCCAATCGCGAAAGGCAATAACGGCCCGACGGGTCATTTTTAGAAAGCACAGGCGAGCGCCGAAGCCCTCACGCCCGCAATCCCCACGTCGTTGAATATTCTTCCAATGCGACCCGCACCAACTGACTCCGCGTGCGCACTCCGGTCTTCAGGAAAAGCTGCTGCAGAGCCGACTTAACCGAGGCTTCTGAAATCGAAAGCCGCCCCGCGATCTCCTTATTACTCAGACCCTCAAACACCCCGCGCAGCACATCGCGTTCCCGATCCGTCAACTGTTTCCTGCGTTCACCGCCACCGGTGTTGTCGACCGCGCGTACCAAAGCCTGAATGCAGCGCTGATCGATCCAGGTTTCCCCCGCCATCACTTTTCGAATGGCTTCGCTCAACAGGGCCGGCGAGCTGTTCTTGAGGAAAATTCCGCAAACCCCCAAGCCCAAAGCGCGTACCGAATCCGGGTCCGTCATTCCGCCGGTCACGATGAAAATCCGGCCGGCATAACCCGCCTCGCGCGCGCTACGAATGAACTGGAACCCGGTCTCCTCGCCCAGATCGTAGTCCAGCAAGACCAGATCGATAGGTGTTGCCGCGAGTGCGCCTAAGGCCTCTTGAATGGACGCGCAGTGCGCCGCCATTCGAAAGTCGGGCTCCGTGTCAAGCAGCCGGCTGAGGCTCTCCCGAAAGAGCGTGTGATCGTCGAGCAGCAACAGTCGAATCTCTGACATCGTCTCCCTTCCACTCCGGTTGAGTCCGGTCGGCAGCAACGGCGAGCACGACCGCGAAACAGGAGCCGAATGGCCGCGGCTCGTATTCGATGTCGCCTTTGAACGCCCTCACGAAGGCCCTCGACAGATACAACCCCAGACCCGTCGCATGGGCGCCGGTCTGAAAGGGCTTGAACAGGTGCTCGGGATGCCCGACACCGTGCCCTGTGTCGATGAAGCGGATCACAACGGAGTCGTGGCACTGAGACACCCGGACAACGAGTTCCTTCCGGTCCTGCCGAGTCATCGCGCGCTGGCTGTTCTTCGCGATATTCAGAAATGCCTGCAGCAGAGCCTGAGGTTGAGCCCATACCGTCGCAACAAAATCCGGAATGTCCCACGTAATCGAAATGCCGGCTTCCCGAAAAGCTGGTTCGATCACGATCCGCAGCTCGTCCAGAACGGACCGAAGCTCGATGCTCTCGATCTCCGGCTTGGTGTGCTGCAATTCGAGTCCAGCCATTCTGCCCAATGCGTCAATCAGATTCCGTAGTGCACGAAAATCCTCGCTGCCGGAAAAATCGTCATTCTGTGCGAGCTTGGCTTCCACCACGGAGATCGCGCCGCAGATGTTGCGGATTTCGTGGCACACTGCGCCCACCAGAATCCTGGATCCCGTCAGCAGTTGCTGTAAGCTAAATTCCTCGCGGTCCCGTAGCTCTTCGGATGCATCGAAGACAACGGCCGCGAGTCTCGGCCCCGATCGTGTTCGGTAGGTCGAAAACCAGACTTGCGCCTGGAACATCTCGCTATCCAGCCTCCGGCCGCGGCATTCCATTGCCGTCCGGAAGAACGAGGTATCACCCATCAAAGGCGGCACGTTGGCCAGAGCCGGAATATAGCGCGAGATCGACTGTCCCCGCAGCCGGTCCGGATCCACTCCGAACAGGCGGTGTGCCGCATCGTTCGCCAACAATATATTCCCGTCTTTGTCCAAGGTCAGAATCGTCGCCGGACTGCTCTCGATCAGGAACTTCAACTGCTGCTCGGCTTCCCGGCGAAGTTCAACCTCGTTTTCAATTTCCAAGACGTGCTTATTTGCCATGGCGCGGTTTCTGGCCGACTGGTACACGAAAAGGCCCGCTCCGAAGAATGCCGCGAACATAAGAATCAGCCGAGGGATACCGACGGGAAGGGCCCATTGAAACGGATCGAAGACTTCGCCCAACCCGGTACAAACTGCCGCGATGGCCGCAATCTGCCAGCGGGTCAGGCAGCTCCCCACCATGAGCATGGGAAATAGATAGAGGAAGCCAAACGAGATGTTAACGTCGAAACGCCAATCCAGTGTTGCAATCGCCGTTATCAGAACGGCGGCGCGAAGTAGAACTGCCCTCCGGCTCCCCTGGAGGAAGTGCGAGAACAGTTGTTCTGACCAGTTTTGCCGCAAACCAAACTCTAAGCCCATTCTAGGCGAGCAAGCCCCCGCCGCAACCGATTATTCGGCCGCTTGAAAGATCTAGCCGGAAGATACAAAGCAATGGACGTTCGATGGATGGATAGGGCTACGCCTCGATTCCTACACTGAAATGGAGCGTGCTTCGCCGCGCGCTGTTATTCGTGTGGTTTGAGGAGAGAGAAGGCAACATTGATGCGGAGCGTTGGGCGCAGGATGGCGCTTGGACTTTGGATAGCGGCTTGTGCGGCGCCGGGTGCGATCGGGCAGCAGAGCTACACTTGGCAACAGATTCGCGAGAAGTTTCTCGCTGTAAACCCGACCCTGCGGGCCTCGCGCATCGGCATCGATGAAGCCAAGGCGCAGGAGATCACTGCCTACCTGCGCCCAAACCCGGGAGCAACCATCGCGGGCGACCAGTTTGAGCCATTTGTATTCAATCCTGTGTGGCGGCCCCTGGGACAGGTTCTGAGTACGGGCTCGTTCAACTATTTGCACGAGCGGCGGAATAAGCGGGAACTCCGTCTGGAAAGCGCGCAGAACGAGACTGCGATCACCGCATCTCAGCAGGCCGACCTGGAAAGAACGTTGACGTTCACTCTGCGCAACGCATTCGTTCAGGTCCTGCAAGCCAAGTCCGTCATGACAGTAGCAAGGGAAAACCTCGCGCAATACGACAAGGTGATCGAGCTCAATCGAGAAAGGAAAAAGGCCGGAGACATTGCCCAGGTGGATCTGGATCGCATCGAGCTGCAGCGCGTTCAGTTCGAAGCCGATTTGCAGACCGCCGACGTGAACTTCCGGACGGCCAAGATCAATCTCCTGGGTCTTCTGAACGACCGGACCCCGATCGACCAGTTCGACGTGACCGGTCAATTTGACTTCAACGAGCAGGTTGCGTCTTTGGAAGAGTACCGCCGGATCGCTGTGGAGACCAGGCCGGATCTGAGGGCCGCCATGCAGACCGTGGAGAAAGCGCGGACGGATCATAGGCTAGCTAATGCCAACGGGTCCACCGACCCGACCTTCGGCTTCGACCTGGGCCGCAATCCCCCCGGTTTGACCAGCTACATCGGATTTTCCGTTTCCATCCCACTACGCATCTTCGATCGGAATCAGGGGGAGAAACTGCGAACGGACCTGGATATACGCCGCAACGAGCGGCTGCTGGACGCAAGCCAGGCCCAGGTGTTTAGCGATGTCGACTCGGCTTACGCTACCTTAAACAACACCGTAACCCTGTTGCGCCCTTATAAGGAAAGGTATCTGGCGCAAGCGACGCGTGTGAGGGACACCATCAGCTTCTCTTATCAGAGAGGCGCGGCGTCTCTGCTTGACTTCCTGCAGGCACAGCAGGAATACCGTGCCATTCAGGTGACCTACCTCAATCTTGTGGCCTCATATCTGAACGCCGCGAGTCAATTGAGTCTCGCCGTGGGCCGGGAGGTAATCCAATGATTCGCAATATTGTTTTCGAAGGTGCTTTGTGTTTAGCAGCAGGCCTTCTGCTCGCGGGTTGTGAGCGGAAAGTTGAAGCTGATCCTAAAGCGGAAGCGCCGCCTCCCGTGGTTGTCGAGCGCGCGCCGGACAGCAACATTGTAAAGGTAGACCACCCGGAGCAATTTCCGGTGGCCACGGCGGGCAACACCAGCACGGCGGCAGAATTGAATGCCACCGGCGTGGTCAGCGCCGATGTCTCGCGAACCATCCCGGTGATATCGCTGGCGTCGGGACGCATCATTGAGGTGCACGCGCGTCTTGGCGACACGGTCACCAAGGGCCAACTATTGCTGAAGGTGCAGAGCGCCGACATCTCGGGAGCTTACTCGGATTATCAGCAGGCCATTGCTGACGAGACGCTGGCGCGTTCTCAGTACGAGCGCGCGAAACTCCTCTACGACAAAGGCGCTATCGCCCAAAAGGAGGTCGAGGTCGCGCAGGACGCAGCGGCCAAGGCCAGGGTGACGGTTCAGACCACGATGCAGCGCCTGCGGATCCTGGGGGCCGACCCGGAACATCCGTCGGCGATCGTTGAGGTGCGGGCCCCCGCGTCGGGGGTGATTACCGATCAGCAGGTGACTACGGCCGCGGGTACACAGGGGCTGGCTTCGCCGAACCCGTTCACCATCTCCGACCTCTCCATGGTTTGGATCCTGTGCGACGTCTACGAGAACGATCTATCTCAAATTCACCTCGGCGAGTATGCGGACGTGCGGCTGAACGCGTATCCCAACCAGGTGTTTAAGGGAAGGATCGGAAATATCAGTCCGGTGCTGGACCCGACGCTCAGGACCGCGAAGGTCCGTCTGGAACTGCGCAACCCGGGCATGATGCGGATCGGGATGTTCGTCACTGCAACATTTCACGCTCAGAAGCGTGAGATGCGTGCCACTGTTCCCGCGACGGCGGTACTGCATCTGCACGATCGTGATTTCGTGTATGTGCCGGCCGAAGATGGACACTTCCGGCGGATCGAGGTGGCAGCTGGAAAAATGCTGCCGGGCAATCTGCAGGAAATCACTTCGGGGGTCGAACCAGGGATGAAGGTGATAGCGAATGCCCTGGTCTTACAGAACACAGTGGAGCAGTAATGATTCGGGGCTTGGTCGATTTCGCCCTCGACAACCGTTTTCTTGTACTCGGCGCTGGCGGTTCTACTATTCGGCTGGGGAATTATTTCGTTTCACAATCTTCCGGTGGAAGCTTATCCGGACGTTGCGAATAACTACGTCCAGGTCATCACGCAATGGCCGGGCCGAGCCGCCGAAGAAGTGGAACAGCAGGTGACGGTTCCGCTGGAAATTGTCATGAACGGTCTTCCGCATCTGATGCACTTGCGGTCGACCTCGTTGTTCGGACTCTCCAGCCTGATGCTGATCTTCGATGATCAGTCCGAGAACGATTGGAACCGGCAGAAAGTGATCGAGAGGCTGGCGCAAGCGAGCCTGCCGAGCGGGTTACAGCCGCAAATGGGCACGGACTACAGCCCCGTCGGCCAAATCTATTTCTATACGCTGCGCAGTAGCAATCCAAAGTACGACGTCATGGAACTGAGGTCGATTGAGGACTGGGTTCTCGAGAAACAGTTCAAGTCCGTGCCCAACGTCGTAGACGTAGTGAGTTTTGGAGGAGCCACACGCGAATACCAGGTGCGAGTGGATCCGGACAAGCTCGTCTCTTACGGTCTCAGCATCGCACAAGTTGAACAGCAACTGGCCAACAACAACGTGAACGCCGGGGGCAGCTTCATCGAAGCCGGGTTGCAGCAGGTGAATGTTCGCGCTGTGGGCCTGGTGAGCGATGTGAACGACATCGCGGACACCGTCATCAAGACTCAGAAGGGCACGGCGCTGAGGGTTAGAGACATTGCCGTCGTGGCGCAAGGGCCGAAGATTCGATTAGGCCAAGTCGGGAAAGCTATCCATAAGTCGGATGGAAGGGTTATCGACGAGCCTGACGTCGTACAGGGAATCGTGCTGCTGCGGAAGGGAGCGGAGTCCGATGCGACGCTGGAGGCCATTCACGCAAAGGTCAACGAACTGAACGCGCGCATACTGCCGCAGGGAGTCAGGATCGTTCCGTTTCTGGACCGCAGCAATCTGGTTCACTACACCACTAACACCGTGTTGCATAACCTCAGCGAAGGCATCCTGCTGGTTGTGATTATCCTCTTCCTCTTCCTCGGTAATGCACGCGGCGCCTTGATCGTCACGTTGACCATTCCCTTCGCTTTGCTGTTCGCTTCCATCTGCCTCGACCTGAGACACATCCCCGCAAACCTGCTTTCGCTGGGAGCGTTGGATTTCGGCATGGTTGTAGATGGCGCTGTGGTGATGGTGGAGAACATTGTTCGTCACCTGGGCCGGTCAGGAAACGGCCGTACACCCTATGAAAAGATTCGAGAGGCGGCGCATGAGGTTCAGCGTCCAGTATTCTACGCCATCGGGATCATCATCACTGCTTATTTGCCGATCTTCACGCTGCAGCGAGTAGAGGGGCGATTGTTTAAGCCCATGGCCTGGACTGTGGCTTTCGCTCTGCTCGGCGCATTGCTGTTCTCCATGCTGATCGCGCCTGTGCTGGCGACATTGCTGTTCCGCACCGGAGCGCGCGAGTGGCACAACCCGGCCCTGATATGGCTCACCAACCAATACCGGAGAGTGGCGCGAACGGCTATCCGGCTGCGCTGGGTAACCGTGGGCATCGCGGCGGCGGGCATAGTCATGGCGGGTTACCTGGCGTTTGGCGGCGCGATCGGGTCAGAGTTTCTGCCGCACTTGGACGAAGGCGCTATTTGGGTACGCGGCACGCTCGCGCCCAGCACCGGCCCAACGGAAGGCATTAGGGTGATGGCCCAGGCGCGGGTCATGCTGGCCTCCTTCCCCGAAGTCACCGTGGTGATCAGCCAGACCGGACGCCCGGATGACGGTACCGATACGACGGGCTTCTTCAATACTGAGTACTTCGTAGACTTGAAACCCAAGAACGAATGGCGTCCGGTCTTTCGAGAAAACAAGGAACAGGTGATTGCCGCGATGAATCGCGAGCTGGAGAAGATCCCCGGTGTGTTGTGGAATTTCTCACAGCCCATCGCGGACAACATGGAAGAGGCCGTAAGCGGCGTCAAAGGTCAGCTGGCGGTGAAGGTGTACGGAGATGATTTGAAGCAGTTGGAGAACACGGGCGAGCAGATCGTCAACGTGATGCGGCAGATTCAGGGCATCCAGGATCTAGGGCTATTCCGCGTAAACGGGCAGCCGAACCTGAACTTGACGGTTGATCGGGCCAAGGCTGCACGGTATCAGATCAACGTGGCGGACGTGCAGGATGCGGTCCAGACAGCGGTAGGTGGTAATGCGCTCACGCAGGTGCTCAAAGGGGAACAACGTTACGACCTGGTGATGCGCTACCTGGAGCCGTACCGGAATTCGAAGGACGCTATCGAAAAAATCCGCCTGGTGGCGCCGTCCGGGGAGCGCGTCGCGCTGTCCCAACTCTGCAACGTTCAGGTGCGCGACGGCGCCTCGGAAATCTACCGCGAGGAGAACTCGCGCTATGTCGCCATCAAATACAGCGTGCGAGGGCGCGACTTAGGCGGCACGGTGGAGGAGGCCATCGCGCGCGTCGGTAAGGAAGTGAAGCTGGCCGCCGGGTATCGGATCGATTGGGCCGGTGAGTACGAAAGCCAGAAGAGATCGCAGAGACGTCTGATGATCGTTTTGCCGATCACGCTGCTGATGATCTTCATCATTCTCTACACGATGTTCAACTCGTTCAAGTGGTCCCTGCTGATATTCGGCAACGTGGCGATGGCCCCGATTGGCGGGCTGCTGGCGTTGCTGATCACGCACACCAACTTGAGCGTTTCATCAGGCGTTGGATTTCTCGCACTGTTCGGCGTTTCGGTGCAGACCGGGGTAATCATGCTGGAGTACATTAATCAGCTCCGCGCCCGCGGTCAAACCATCGAAGAAGCCGCGATAGAAGGCGCCGTCTTGCGATTGCGCCCCATCCTGATGACCATGCTGGTGGCGACGCTGGGGCTCCTGCCGGCTGCCTTGTCGCGTGGAATCGGATCGGATTCCCAGCGCCCGTTCGCCATCGTGATTGTTGGCGGTTTGATATCGGGTTTGGTGATGAGCATCTTCCTGCTGCCCACTCTCTATGTCTGGGTGGCGCGGCGCGGTGATGTTCTGCCCGCCCTCGAACCGGGTTTCGAGGAAGCATGATGGATTATTCGAGGCGTTTCCAGCCGCAACGGTGAGAAGTCGAAGCCGCAGCGGGATAGCTGCGGGAAAATGTAGTAGATGCCTATCTCTCTACGTGCCCGCCTTGCAACCGGCGGAGTTTGCCTGGCCGCTCTCAGCGCCGCGCCCGTCGTCTTCACGGATTACCGCGAACAGAAGCCCGGGGTCGTTCATAAGATCACCATCGCCGACCTGCCGGCGCCCTTTGCAACGAAATCCGTCGACAACGGTCCCAAGCCGATACCGAAACCCAAGGATGCGTGGCCGCAATGCCTGCCGGGTTTCAGGGTTACGCAGTATGCAACCGGTTTGGCCGAACCCCGGCTGATTCGTAAGGCGCCGAACGGAGACCTCTTTGTGGCCGAAAGTAAATCCGACCGCATCAAGGTCTTCCGGGGACTCGGATCGAATGGTGCCGCGCAAACAACGCAAGTCTTCGCGACCGGCTTGAACATGCCCTTCGGCATCGCTTTTTACCCTCCTGGCCCCAACCCCCAATTCATCTATATCGGGAACACCGGATCCGTGGTGCGGTTTCCGTACAAGAACGGCGACCTGAAAGCGAGTGGACCGGCGCAGGTCATAGTTCCGGATATTCCGGGCGGCGGGCAATTACGGGGCGGCGGCCATTGGACGCGCGACGTCGCGTTCTCCAACGACGGCCGAAGGATGTTTGTTTCCGTCGGATCACATTCGAACGTGGACGATTCGGACAACAATCCTGCGGAATTTCATCGCGCCAACATTCTTGAATTCACGCCAGAGGGAAAAGGCTTGAAAGTCTACGCGTCCGGCATTCGCAATCCGGTTGGGATTGCGGTTCATCCGCAGACGGGCGAGCTGTGGACCTCCGTGAACGAGCGCGATGAACTGGGCGATAATCTGGTGCCCGATTACATCACGCATGTGCAGGAGGGCGGCTTTTATGGATGGCCCTGGTACTACATGGGACACCATCAGGATCCCCGGCATTGCCGGCAAGCATCCAGAGTTGAAGGCCAAAGTGATCACGCCGGACGTCCTGCTGCAACCCCACAGCGCGTCGCTCGAAATGACGTTCTACGACGGTGCCCAGTTTCCCGCCGAGTATAAGGGGCACGTCTTCGCCGCCGAGCATGGGTCGTGGAACAAGTCGCAAGCGGACCGGCTACAACGTGATCCGGGTTCCCGATCGAGAACGGAAAAGCGACAGGATCCTATGAAGATTTTCTGACTGGATTCGTCACCTCGACAGGCGAAGTGTGGGGACGCCCGGTTGGAGTCGCCGTCGCCCAGGATGGCTCCTTGATGGTGACCGATGACGCCTACAATGCGATTTGGCGCGTCAGTTATCAGGGCCGCTGATAATCGCTGTGGTCCCCGGACGTGAGTGCTCTACTTCTTCGTAGCCGTATTCCGCTCATCGATGAACTGCTGAACGTTGCTCTTATCGATGAGCATCGCTCCAGTGTCGACGAACGTCGGTATGGGCGAGAACGAATTTTGCGACCAGTTGGTTGTTGCCGAGACTGGGTTGTGGTGCAGATCGTCAACGAGCTTGATGCCGATGTACGCCATCGAGTACGGCTTCTGGCCTATCGTTGCAGAGATGAGTCCCTTCTGAATGGCCTCTAAGTGTCCGCTGGTCCGTATCCATGGCGATCACCACTTTACCCTTCGACTTCTTGCGGTCCAACACCTCGGCGACCTCCGGGCAGGCAATCGCTTCGAGGCACACAAAAGCATCTGCCTTCCCACCCTTGTCCATGAGCTCCATGGTCTTATCGAACGCAACCCGCGGGTCGCCTTTCATATCCACCGTGTCGGTAATCTTGATGCCTGGGTGATTGGCGAATGCGTCCTTGTAGCCATGCAGCCGCTCATTGAGATTAGCCTGCTCAGGCAGAGTATAGACGACAACATTGCCTTTGCCCTTCAATAGTTCTGCTGCGAGCGTGCCGCCCATCATGCCGGCCTTATAGTTGTCGGTTCCAACGAACATCAGGCGCTTGCTGGCCGGCGCATCTGAGTCGATCGTAATCACTGGAACGCCTTGCGATACTGGCGTTGTCGATGTCGCTCTTCATCACATTCGGGTCAGCCACGGAGATCAGGATTCCACTGGGCTTCTTGGACATCGCCTTGACGAAGGCATCGTGCTCCGCCTTGGGATCATAAGAATCCGGTCCCACCATTTCGGCCCTGACACCCATTTGCACGGCCGCTTTATTCAATCCCGCAGCGGCTTGCTGCCAGTAGGGCACCTTGATGTTGGTCGCAATCAGGTAATAACTTTCAGCCGGGGAGTGTGCGGACCCACCGCAGTTCAGAAGCGGGAACACGGACCCAGCGAGGAGTAGGGATAACAGTAGCCGTGACATCTTTCTCTTGAGCGAGTATATAACGGCGGCGGATGAAATGACACAGCTACGATAGGTGATACAATTCCAGCTTCCATGAACAAAGACCGTTTGGGACCCGAACTGATTGCCGAGTTCTTAGGCACCTTGGTCCTGTTGGCGTTCGGCAATGGCGTGGTCGCCATGGTCCAGTTGTTCGGGCGCGGATCCGTCGGAGAAGTCGTGAACGGCGGCTACACCAACATCACGCTGGCGTGGGGAATCGCAGTGATGATGGGCATCTTGATCGCGGGTCGGATCAGCGGCGCGCATCTAAATCCGGCGGTGACGTTGGCGCTAGCCGCTTTCCGGGGATTTCCGTGGAGAAAGGTGGCCCCCTACATGGCTGTTCAGATTGCGGGCGCATTCGTCGGGGCAGCCGTGGTGTTCTGGAATTACCGCGTGGCGTTCCTCAAGGTCGATCCAAGATTGGACCACACGGCGGGAATTTTCACCACCTTCCCGGCATTCCCGGACCTCTTATCCGCAGGATTGTTGGATCAGACCATCGGAACGGCGCTGCTGTTGATGCTGATTTTTGCGATCATCGATGAACGCAATCAGCCGTTGGCCCCGGGTCTCGCACCGGTACTCATTGGGCTGGTTGTGGTGGTTATCGGCATGTCCTTTGGCGGGATGCACGGATACGCCATCAATCCGGCACGCGACTTTGGACCACGGCTATTTACTGTAGTGGCCGGATTCCGCAATAACGGATTGACCAATGGCGCGATCGTGTGGTGGGTTCCGGTCGTGGGTCCTCTCGTAGGTGGCCTTATCGGAGCGGCGCTGTACGATTTCGGCATCCGCCGATTCCTGCCAACAAGTCCAGCATAGGTGCTGGATGGCCTATCGCGCGGACTTTGAGGCCCTCCTGCAATGGACTGGGTGACCGAGTATAGACCTCGATCCATTGGCCGCGCTGTTCCCAGCGGAGCACCGGCCGCATGCCCAATCGGGATTCCACTTGCTCCGATGAGATCTGCGGCTCGTAATCGTAATAGGTCCGCAAAAATCGCTGTGCGAGCTGATTGCCGAGCACGCCCCAATGCGGTTCCCACGTGCGCGAATAAACGATCAGGACATCGGGCTTAGCGCTGCGCGCAAGCGTCGACGACATTTTTGAAATGGAAGTCGTTGGTCTCTACTACGCGATAAGGGCGGTGCGTGAATCCCAAGTCGGGGTTGCGCAGAGCGGCCGTATACGGCCACGCGGAGGCCACCGTCGCGTTCGGCGCATAGCGGTTAAGATAGTCGGCCGCGGCCTTCTGGAGTTCGACGAAATCGACCATCGCCAGGTTGTTCTCCAGCGGGAACGGGAACGGCGGATTCCAGTAGAGGCCCGCGAACAGGCCGGCCATCAGCACGAATTCGGAGACGTTGCGCCAGCGGCGGCTCATGACTGCCCAGCCGGTGGCAAACGCGATATACAGGAGCGGGAAGGATCGGCAGCAGATATCGTTCCAGCGCCGCGCCGCCGAAGGCGGTAACCATCAGGACGTGGCCTCCCGCAAAAAGGGCGGCGACGGCCCACTCCCAGGTTCTAGAACAGAGCTCGTATTACGAAGGCCAACCAGGATCGCGATGGAGCCGATCCACCGAAAGTCGGATACAAAGAGGAAATAAAAACGACGAAGCAGGGTGCTGAACAGCCGTACCGGGCTGCAATTGATAATCGACGTTGTAGTGCGCAAATCCGGGGTCGCCCAATAGGTGACCCGTCGAGCGCCACAGGACGAGAAGCCAGATCGCCAGTGCGCCGAACGGCAGCACGAACCAGGCGGCCTGCTTCCAGTTGCGGTCGTGCAGGACCAGCCACGCCCCGAACACGGCCGGGGCAACGGCTCCCGTTTCTTTGGCCAGCACCAGCGCGGTGCACGCGACGGCGCACCAGCCATACCTGCCGTGCAGGAACAATAACAGCGAAACGACGCTGAGGGTCATGGCGGGCATGTCGAGCTGCGCCATCATGGACTGCATGATAGAACAGCGGCGTCACGATCAGCAGTCCGGCGACGATGAACGCGGGCACGCCGGGCACTCGGCGGCACATACGAATGCACAACAGGAACGTCGAGTAGACTCCGGCTGCGCCCACCGCGAGCATAGCGACGCGCGTTGCGGGCGCGGAGTAGCCGAAGATGCGCCAAACCAACGCCAGATACGCCATCACTGCCGGGTGGATGTACGTTCGGAACGGTGGAGTGTGGCACCCAGGCGTTGTCGCGCAGAATGTCGAGCGCGGCGGGAACGAACTGGCCGAGTTCGTCCCAGAAATAGGGAAGCGAGAGGTACGGGATGTGCAGCGCCAGTAGCGCGGCCAGCATCACCCCGAATACCAGCAAGTGGCTGGCAGCGGGTGTTCGCGACGCGGCGGGCATCCGCGCCGTTACTGGATTACCGGGCCGCCTGCTTGAGGTTCGAGACGGATCTCGCCGAATGCGCTCTCGTACTGCTGAACGTTCTGGTTCAATACATTGGCCAGAGCCTTCGCCTGCTGGGGGCTGAGATAGATGCCTTGGAAATTCTGGATCTGAACGTTGTCCTGCGCCGTTTGATCGAGCCGTCCGAAGCTCAGGAAGAAGTCCCAAAGGTTCACGCGCACTTGCACGCTATTGGCATATTCTTCGCGATATTCGGGTGACTTGTTCAGCGTGATGCGCGGCGCGGGCTGGTTGGGGGTCATAAGCCTAAGGATATAGGATGCAACGGTTGGCGATGTTAACGCAGCGCCATCCGAGGTATGATACAGCCGTCCGATGGAAAACGAACCACTGCTTCGGGAAGACAGCACTCTGGCCGCCGTCCGGACACGCGGCTTGCAGTATCTGAACTACCTTTTTTGGGCTCTGGCCTCGGTCGGATGTCCTGCTGGTTCTACAACTGTGCGCGTCGCTAATGGAGCGCTGGCTCGGATTGCTGGGGCAAGCGCGAAGAGCGTTCGGCTTTGCACCGCCCGTAAGTGGCCCGGACTTCTGGCTGCTGTCTGGATTCGCGGTCTCCCTCATTCTGGCCGCTGTTGTCGTGACTGATTGGCTTTCGCGCTTATCGGTCGGCTTGGAATGCGCGGCTTTTGCAGGTCTGGGAAGCCGGGCTACCGATCGGTCCACGCCAGAATCCGTCCGCTCTCTCCGATCGCAGCGCGGCGGCGAGATCACTCTCCGTTCCGACTATCTGAAAGCGCTGGCCGCCTCGCCGGCTTGGAAAGACGTGACGGTGCCTTCGGGCACGTACCAGCAAACCGCATCGGCGATTCTCAGAACGCTCGAAATAGACATTGCTCATCGTGCGGTGACGGCCGGGCTGGTAGTGGGACTGAATCGTAATTCACTGGTGGATGCCGCCAGCATCATCGCCGCCGCGCTCGAGTTGCAACTTCACGTGCTGACACGGCTGGGCAAGCGCCCTTCGCTTCGAACGTGGATGGAGATGCTGAAGCGGACCACGGCGAGTCTGTTCCTCAACTGGTACGTCAGCCGCGAGGATGCCCTCTATCTGAAACTCGCGATCAAGAAAACTGCGTGGGGAATGGGCGCCGCCTCCGACCTTGCGCAGCAGACGGCGGAGGCGCTCGAAGACTTCGATTGGGATCATCTCAGCGGGTCCGTAGGATTGCCGGGCCTGTCGTTTCTGGGATCGCTCGCGGCGAAGGGAGTCGGAATCGGAGCGTTCGGACTGCGGCACATCGGCGCCTTCATCGAATCCACTGCCGACGACCTTGCTGCAGGGCGTGCTGGCGGGCGGCATCTTGTATTATCACGGCATGGCGCTGGCCGCCGAGTGTCTGGCTCTGGACCAGGGACATCGAGCCAGTGCGGAGATGAATCGAACCATCTCGCAGGCCATGATGGTGGCCTGTGCGCCTGCGGCGAGGATTCTGCAAAACCAGGTGCGAATGCTCCGCGATCTCTTGCGGGACCGGCGCCGCCTGGCATTCGACGCCGCTAAGGCTAAAGTGAAGCACAGCGCCGGATCCGCCGTGCAGGGCGCGCGAAGCGCCTCGGCTTCACTATGGAGCAGTCTCAAGCCGCGCGGCAAACCAGAGGAGTGAGCTACGCCGGTTTCGGCCTGCACTCCGCGCACGGGCAGATATTGCGCGAGATGGTCGTAAGAATAGATTCCAGTGTTATGCCCGTCGTTCCACTCCACCCGGAAAGCATAACTGCCGACCGGCTCGACGTTCAGCATCTTTGGCGCGGCCTTAAACATCTGGAACGGACTGTTCGCGGCTCTGGGTCGCGGAGAAGTTGGTCTTCTGCGGTGCGGTCCCATGCGATCCCGTGCAGGACGCGCACGGACACTCGTCGCGCAGGTAGGCGAGCGAGTACTCGCTGTGGTGGCCGTCCTCCCAGTCGATCTTCACTCCTTTCGACTTCGAGATAGCGATGTGTTCGGGATTAGCTGGCATGTGTTACTGAACGCGCTCGACGTCGCGCACGCCGGAGATTCGCCGGATGGCCGACACCACCCGTTCTAATTGCTTCTTATCGCGGATTTCAGCGGTCATCTCAACCACCGCGAGATCGTCGCCGCGTTTGTCGTCGGAGCGGGCGTCGAGGCTGCGGATGTTGCTCTGTTCGGTGAACAGGACGTTCGTCAGCTGATTCAACATGCCCGGGCGATCGTCGGTCAAGATGGTCAACTTCACCGGGAAGGACTCCGCCGTGGCGCGCGCCCACTCGACATCGATCTTCCGCTCCACTTCATACATCAGGTTTTGCACATTGGGGCAATGGGTGGAATGGACCGCGACTCCCTTTCCGCGTGTGACGTAACCCACGATGGCTTCGCCTCGGATCGGATTGCAGCACTTGGCGCGATAGACCAACAGGTCGTCGCAGCCCTTTCACCTTGATGACGAGATCGCCGTTGGCGTCTGGCGCTCCATGCGGCGTCGCCGCGGGCAAAAGCGTGACGGCCGGCTTTTGCGGCTCCGGAACATCCGGCTGAACCTGATCCGGCGCGAGTTTTTGCAGAACCTGACGCGGCGAGAACTTCCCATAGCCCAGGGCGCCGTGCAGATCCTCGATCTTGCCGTAGCCGTACTCCGAGGCAACCGCTTCCATTTCGGCTTTCGTGATTTTCTTGAGCGAAATGCCCAAACGCCGGGCCTCGCGCTCCAGATACTTCTCGCCGATTTCGATCGCCTTGGCGCGCTCAATCGCGTTGATGACGTGCTTGATCCGGTTGCGGGCGCGCGATGTCTTCACCATCAGCAGCCAATCACGGCTGGGGAGATGGCCGGGTTGTGTCAGAATCTCGACGACATCGCCGTTTCGAAGCGTGTACTTCAGCGGAACAATGCGGCCGTTGACCTTCGCGCCGACGCATGTGTTGCCGACGTCGCTGTGAATGGCGTATGCGAAATCGACAGGCGTCGCGTCGCGAGGCAGAACGATGACCTTGCCGCGCGGCGTGAAGGCGTACACCTCCTCCGGGTAGAGATCCACTTTGAGCGTGGACATGAACTCACCCGGATCGCGCAGGTCGCGCTGCCATTCCACGAGCTGCCTGAGCCAGGCCACCCGCTGATCGTCCTGGGCCGCGCCTCGCTTGCCTTCCTTGTATTTCCAGTGCGCCGCGATGCCCTTCTTCGGCGATGCGGTGCATCTCCTCGGTGCGGATCTGCACCTCAAAGGACAGTCCTCCAGGGCCGATCACCGACGTGTGCAGCGACTGGTACAAATTGGAGCGAGGGATGGCGATGAAGTCCTTGATGCGGCCGGGAATCGGATGCCACTCGTTGTGGATCACGCCCAGCGCGGCGTAGCAGTTCTTTACGGAATCGGTGATGATGCGCAGCCCGAGAAGATCGTATACCTGGTCCAGCGCGATCTTCTGGCGCTTGAGCTTCAGGTGCACCGAGTAGGCGCGCTTCACGCGAGCCTGTACCCGCGCCGGGATGCCCTCACGCGCGAGGTCGACCTCTACCGAGCGTTTGATCTCATCCAGAAACGTCTCGTTGGCCGTGCGCTTGGAGTCGATTTCGTTCATGAGCTCCAGCGCCGCCTCGGGTTCGGCGTAACGGAACGCAAGATCCTCCAGTTCGCCGCGGATCTTTCCCATACCAAGCCGGTGCGCGATGGGCGCATAGATTTCCAGCGTCTCCAGAGCAATCCGCTCCTGCCGCTCGCGAGGCAGCGAATCCAGCGTCCGCATGTTGTGAAGCCGGTCGGCCAATTTCACCAGGACCACGCGGATGTCGGTCACCATGGCCAGCAGCATCTTGCGGACGCTCTCGGCTTGCCGTTCCTCGCGCGAGTACAGGTTGACCTTGGTAAGTTTAGTGACGCCGTCCACGCACCGGGCTACGTCTTCGCCGAAGTTGGTCCGGATCTCTTCGATCGTGGCGGTGGTATCTTCAACGACGTCGTGGAGCAGACCGGTCTCCAGACAGACCAGGTCCATCTGCTGTTCGGCCAGCAACAGGGTCACCTGGAGCGGGTGTACCATGTACGGCTCACCCGAATTGCGCTTCTGGCCGCGATGGCGCTCCATCGCGAATTGAAACGCCTTTTGAAGCGGACTGAGATCTTCCTTCGGCCGGCTCTGCCGGACTACATTTTCGAGTTCTTCATAGAGTTCCGTGACGCGATCGGGGGCGGGCGGCGCAGCAGGGATACACGCCGGGCCAACGTCAGAATCGGTGGGCATTAACTTCTGACTTCAGTTTAGCGGAGAAAAATACTTTGAAAGTCTGCTCCATCCAGCGGCATACCCCGCATGAGGAGAACGCCGATGAAGTGGAATCTGGTACCGACCCTAGCCGCCGTCCTGGGCGGCGTGGTCATGATAGCGACTCTTTCGCCTGCGCGCGCCGCCCGTCCCGGCCGCCCCGCAGCCGACGCCGTCACCGAGGGAATGCTGGTGCGTTACGACCCCAAGAGCGAGGTCGTGGAGCCCTGCCCGCTTAAGCATACCGACGTAAGAGCGGAGATCAGCGGGTTTATCGCCCGCGTGAACGTCACGCAGGAGTTCGTCAATCCGACGCACGAAAAGATTGAGGCGGTGTACAAGTTTCCGCTGCCGCCCAATTCGGCGGTGGATGCGATGACCATGCTGGTCGGCGATCGCAAGATCCTCGGCAAGATCAAGCGCCGCGAAGAGGCCAAGCAGATCTACGACGAGGCCCGCTCGCGGGGACAACTCGCCAGTCTGCTGGATCAGGAGCGCCCCAACATCTTCACGCAGTCTGTCGCTAACATCGCGCCCGGTCAGGCGGTGAAGATCACGATCAGCTACGTCGAGACCCTGAAGTACGAGGATGCGGCGTTTGAGTTCTCGTTCCCGATGGTGGTGGGGCCGCGTTACATTCCCCGAGGGCTGCCGGATGCGGACCGCGTCGTCCCCAAGCGGACACCCGAAGGCACCCGCGCCGGTCACGATCTGAGCATTCAGGTATCGCTCGACGCCGGGCTGCCGCTGAACGCCCTCGAATCGCCGACCCACGTTATCGATCTGGCCAAAGCCGATGCGAAGCACGCCAGCGTGAGGCTGAAGGATCAGGCGACGATACCCAACAAGGACTTCATCCTGCGCTATTCAGTGGCAACGCCAGAAGATTCAGGACGCTATTCTTACCCATGCCGACCAGCGCGGCGGATACTTCATGCTGGTTTTGGATCCGCCGGCTCGCGTCGCCCCTGCCGAGATCACGCCGAAGGAGATCGTCTTCGTCCTGGACACTTCCGGCTCGATGATGGGGTTTCCGATTGAGAAGGCGAAGGAGGCCATGAAGCTCGCCATGGACGGGCTGAATCCGCGGGACACCTTCAACCTGATCACCTTTTCCGGCGATGAGCACATTCTGTTCCCGAAGCCCGTTCCCGCGACTCCCGAAAATATCCATGAGGCGCAGAAGTTCCTGATGTCGCGCGAAGGCAGGGGCGGCACGGAGATGATGAAGGCCATTAAAGCCGCGCTGGATCCCTCGAACGACCAGGACCATATCCGGATCGCCTGCTTCATGACCGATGGCGAGGTAGGAAACGATATGGAAATCATCCACGAAGTGCAGCAGCATCCGAATGCCCGCGTGTTCTCGTTCGGCATCGGCAGTTCCGTGAATCATTTCCTGCTCGATAATATGGCGCGCTACGGGCGAGGCGAGGTCGAATACGTCGGTTTAAACGACGACGGGTCCGCCGCCGCGAAGCGCTTCCACGAGCGCGTTCGAACGCCCGTGCTCACCGATGTTTCCATCGACTGGGCGGGGCTCCCGATCACGGAAGTCTATCCCAAGCGCATCCCCGATTTGTTCAGCGCCAAACCCGTCTTAGTGGTGGGTCGCTATACGGGAGCTGCGAAGGGCAGCATCCATCTGCGCGGCAAAGTTGCGGGCCGCGATTTCGATCGGACTATCGCGCTGAACTTGCCCGCGGCCGAGGCCTCGCACGATGTCGTGCCGTCCTTGTGGGCGCGGGCCAAGGTGGAAGACCTGATGAGCCGCGATTTGCTGGGTGCGCAACGCGGTCAGCAGAATGCGGACGTTCGCGGCGCGATCACGCAGCTCGGCCTGGATTATGCGCTCATGACGCAGTACACGTCCTTCGTGGCCGTCGAGGAATCGACCGTGACGGAGCCGGGCAAGGCTCCCCGCCGGATTGAAGTGCCGGTGGAGATGCCGGAAGGTGTCAGCTACGAGGGCGTTTACGGACGCGAGCGCGGGATGATGGCAAAGGCGGCTTCGATGCCGATCCTGCAAACGTTTCAGGGCGTGACCGGAGGCGTCGCCGGCGGACGTCCCGCGGCCAGACCGCAATCAGCCCAGATGGACGTCGTGGCGCAGCCGGCGCCGGCTGTGCCCGATGCTTCTTGGAAGATCAGCCCGGCACTCCGCACTGCGGCGATCTCAGGCAAGATCCCGGTGCAGATCTATGTCACTGATCTGAGTGACGCCACTTTGCAGAAGCTGAAAGATGTGGGCGTCGAGATCGCCGCAAAACCACAATCCGGGCGGATCGTGGTCGGCGCAATTGGATGCCGGTAAGCTCGCGGCCTTGGCGGCTTTGGCGGAGGTCCGCTTCATCGCGCCGCAGCAGTAGAAGCGAACGTGATCCGAGTGGCACACCAGGTAGTCGGTGTGCCACGATCGGACCGATGCTACGCTCGGAATGGTGTTGACCGATAAACTCCAATGTCTGAACTCCATAAGTCGCTGTTCAGAACAGCCGTCGCTGTGGTCCTTTGTCTTGGCGCCGCCCAGGGACAGACCGCGGACATCAAGCAGCGGATCAAGACCATCCGTGAACTGGGCAAAGGAGGATCCGAATCCATCCCGAAACTCGAGCCTGACCTTTCGGATCCAGCCCCGGAGATCCGCGTCGAAGCAGTTAAAGCGATCGTCGAAATCGGTACGGCAAATAGTATTGCCCCACTTATAGCCGCGACCGCCGACAACGATCCCGAGGTGCAGATTCGCGCCACGGATGGATTAGTGAACTTCTACTCGCCGGGTTACGTCAAGACCGCTGGGCTGAGTGGGTCGGTGAGGCGGGTAGGCTCCGCCATTCGCGCCAAGTTTTCCGACACGAACGATCTTGTCATCCCGCCCTATATCCAAGTAAGGCCGGAGGTGACCACGGCCCTGGGCAAGTTAGCCCGGGGCGGCGGCAAGATGGAGGTTCGTGCAAACGCCGCGCGGGCCTTGGGCATACTGCGCGGACGGGCCGCCCTCGACGACCTTATCGAGGCCCTGCGGTCGAAAGACACCCAGGTTTTGCACGAATAGTCTGATCGCTCTGCAGAAGATTCGCGATGAGAGCGCCGGCCCGCGCATTATGTTTCTGGTCCGCGATCTGAACGAGAATGTCCAGATCGCAGCCATCGAAACCATCGGGCTCCTGCGGACGAAGGAAGCGATCCCCGATCTCCGCGGCGTTCTGGGAAATGCCCGGAGCTTGAAGGTTCGTCGAGCCGCGCTCGGTGCTCTGGCGATGTTGCCGGATGAGCAGAATCGCGAGACGCTTCGCGCGCTACCTTCACGATAAGGATGATGGATTGCGAGCCGCGGCGGCGGAGGGATTTGCACGTCTGAAGAACCCCGCCGACCTCACGATGATCGAGAAAGACTTCAACGCTGAAGCGAAGATGAACCCGAGGCTTTCTCTCGCATTTGCTGCCGTCTCTCTGGGGCGCAACGAACTCAGCGAACTGAGTCCCCTGCGCTATCTGGTCAATACTTTGAACTCCACTGCGTACCGGGGCGTTGCGCAACCCTTTTTGACGGAACTCGCGCGAGATCCAGGTATTCGTCGTACTCTTTACACCGCAGTGAATGGGGCAACGCGCGATGAGAAGATCTATCTCGGCCAGGTGTTTGCGGCCAGCGGAGATCAGGATACCGTGAAGTATCTGGACGCACTCGCGAAAGATCCAGACAACGCGGTCGCCCAGGAAGGTGTGAAATCGTTAAAAGCGCTAAAGGCCCGGCTCTGTAAGCAGACGGCGTACGCTTCGAGCAGCCGTGGATTCTCGTTAATTAACAAGACTAATCGGTTTAGTATCGCAGAAATGCAAAGGAGACTCGGTCTCGATGATCCGGGTGAACGAACTCGTCAAGTCGTTTGGAGAGTTGAAGGCAGTCGATCACATATCCTTCGAGGTCGCACGGGGCGAGATCTTCGCGTTCCTCGGGCCGAATGGCGCGGGCAAGACCACCACTATCAAAATGCTGACCACGCTGCTCCGGCCGACCAGCGGAACGTTGGAGATAGACGGTCTGGATCCCAGGGTTCACTCCAACGAAGTGCGCAAGCGCTTCGGAATTGTATTTCAGGATCCCAGCCTGGACGGCGACATGACCGCCGCCGAGAACATGGAGATTCACGGCGTGTTCTATCATGTACCGCGCAAGATCCGCCTGGAACGGACAGAACATCTGCTCCGCCTGTTCGAGCTTTGGGAACGCCGCAAGGACCAGGTCAAGCTTTTTTCCGGGGGCATGAAGCGCCGGCTGGAAATCGCGCGCGGCCTGCTGCATACGCCGAAGATTCTGTTTCTGGATGAGCCGACGTTGGGCTTGGATCCGCAGACGCGGAATCAGCTCTGGACGCACGTGAAGCACCTGAACCAGACCGAGGGAGTCACGGTCTTTCTCACCACGCATTACATGGACGAGGCTGAGCGAGTGGCGCAGCGGATAGCGATCATCGATCACGGCAAGATCGTGGCGCAGGGGTCGCCGCAGGAATTGAAACAGCAGACTGGGAAGGATTCGCTGGAGGAGGCCTTTCTGGCGCTGACCGGATCGACCATCCGCGACGAAGCTGCGACTTCCGCGGATCAGATGCGGCAGATGGCAAAGATGTGGGGGAGCCGCCGATGAGCGCCATTTATGTTCTTTGGTTACGCGAGCTAAGGCGCTACGTTCGGTCGCGTGCGCAGATCGTCGCGTCCCTGGGCCAGCCGCTGCTATACCTGGTCGCGCTCGGGTTCGGACTCGGTCCGGTATTTCAGAAAGCCGGGGAAGGGAACTATGTGCAGTTCGTAGCTCCGGGCATCATCGCCATGACGGTTCTGTTCAGCTCCGTCTTCTCCGGAATGGGCCTGCTTTGGGACCGGCAGTTCGGGTTTCTGAAAGAGACTCTCGTTGCTCCCGTGCCCCGTATTCAAGTCATGTTGGGTAAGACATTGGGCGCGTGCAACGGTCGCCGTGATCCAGGGTTTGTTGGTGGCGGTCGTTTGTTTTATCGCGGGCTTTCGGGTCAAAGATGCAAGGACGATTCCTATTGCCCTCGCAGTCATGTGCCTGATCGGATGTTTGTTCTCGGCCTTGGGGACAGCCATCGGCTCCGTGCTACAGAATATGCAGGGCTTTCAGCTGATCATGAACTTTCTGGTGATGCCGATCTTCTTCCTGTCAGGAGCTCTGTATCCGCTTACCAATCTGCCCAAAGCACTAAGCATTATCACGTCGTTGGATCCACTGGCCTATGGAGTAGACGGCCTTCGAACTACGCTCATCGGGGCGTCTCATTTCGGACTCGCTGCCGACCTGTCGGTGCTGGTTCTGATGACCGCGGTGCTGCTGCTCATCGGCAGCTATTTGTTCTCCAAAATTCAGGTCTGACCATGGCGCGAACTGCTGGACATGATGGCTGGAGAAGATGGTATCCACGAACGACCCAAAGTCAATTCAGGCTGTACCAAAACCGATATGATCGCAGTATGATCCTATCGGCCTCCAGAGAACGCGGGCATGCGCGAACGAATCGCCCTCACGCTGTCGCCTACGGAGCCGGCAACGCCGCATCTGGCATGGCGCGGCGAAATCTGGTGATGGAGCCGCCCCGTCGTGAGCTCAGGCAACTGCTCCAGCTTGGGATTGAAAAATCCGAGCTGTCTCGTACCCTCGATATTGACGTATCCCTAACGTTGACTGATTGGCCCCATCATGTACTCGTACGTCTTCTTAAGGACCGGTTCGGAGAATCCCAAAAACTTGGCTGAAGGGGTTGTCGACCCTTTCTGGAAAGCTTTCAGTGTGCAACCAATACGTTCATGAGACCACTCGATGTTCTTGCGATCGCCGCTCATCCGGACGATGTGGAGCAGACCTGCGGCGGAACCTTGATCAAGATGGCCGAGCTCGGCTACCGCACCGGAATCATCGATCTGACTGCAGGCGATATGGGCACGCGGGGCACCCCACAACTCCGCATCGCGGAATCCGATGAAGCGGCGCGGATCATGCTGGTTCCCTGGCGCGCCAATTTACGCTTTCCTGACGCCCGGCTCGACAACTCCATCGCAGCGCGCATGACGCTGGCCAGCCAGATCCGGAATCTCCGCCCGCGCACGGTGATCCTGCCGTACTGGGAAGCTCGCCATCCGGATCATTATCGAGCCGGCGAATTGGGTTATGAAGCGTGCTTCCTGGCAGGGTTGCGCAAGCTGGACGAGGATACGGAGCCGCATCGCCCTTTCAAGGTGATCTACTCCTCGCTGTACGCCAACGTCACGCCGTCGTTCGTGATCGACGTCTCAGCGCAGTTTGAGCGGCGCATGGAAGCGCTGTTTGCCTACGCCTCCCAATATGGTGCGCAGGAACATGGCTCCGATCTGTTTCCCGAACAGGGCGAGATTCGCGAGCGGCTGTCGTCCATCGCTCGTTTTTACGGCAACCAGATCGGCGCGAAGTATGGCGAGCCCTTCGTAGCGAAGGAGACGATGCGCGTGGAGGATGTTGTGACGCTGGGCCCGCGAACATTCTGACCACTCCTCGTTGCCGAAATCACGGGCACTTATTGCCTCCGAAGCCGGCACCGTTAGACTGGCCATCATGCGAGCCACGCTCATTTCAACTCTCGTGACGGGGATCGGTTAGCAGCAAGCAACCCTGCCTGAAATCCGGAAATCGGAGTGGAGGTAAGCGCATCCCGGTGCATCCGCCCGCCGAGCGCTGATAGACTGACAAGCTTGAAGGAAATGAATCAATCCCAGTTACCGGTCTCCGAATACTCCATCGGTGTTGATATGGGAGGCACCAATCTGCGAGCAGCGGCTATATCGCGCGACGGGCGATTGCTCGACAAGATCTCGGGAAAGACCGAGCTTTCGGAGGGCCGTGACACCGTTATCGCCGACATGGTGGAAGCCATCGTGAAATTACGGGATTTGCGGTCTGAAGGCCGGCTGGTCGGTGTCGGCATCGGGGTTCCGGGCTTCATTGAGATTGAGAAGGGTCTAATCGTCGGATCTAATAACTTGCCCGAGTTCGAAGGCTTTCCGGTTCGCGATGAAATCGAGAGGCGGCTCGGCACGCAGGTGATATTGGAGAACGATGCCAACGCGGCGGCGCTGGGAGAAAAGTGGATGGGCGCGGGCCGCGACGTCCAGGACCTCGTCCTGGTGACCCTCGGGACCGGTATCGGCGGCGGCATCATCTCCAATGGGCGGATATTGCACGGTTTTCTCGGAATGGCGGGTGAACTCGGACATATGACGGTGGTTCCGAACGGTAATCCGTGCGGCTGCGGGAACACCGGGTGCCTGGAGAAGCACGCCTCGGCCACAGCGATTATGGGTATGGCGCGCCTGATGAGTATGGGCGATCAACTCACGTCCGAGGACGTCTATAAGCTCGCTCTCGAGGGCAATAAGAACGCCAAGATGATTTTCCAGTCAATGGGTATAGCACTAGGTATCGCCATCGGCAATTTGGTAAACATCTTCAATTTTCCGTTGTATCTGCTGACTGGCGGTCCGCTGCCAGCGTGGGACCTGTTCGCACCGACCATGATGGCGGAGATCGAAACCCGCTCCTTTACCTTCCGGCATGCAAAGCCGCGCGTGGAGAAAGCTATTCTCGGCAACGAAGCGGGTCTGTTTGGGGCGGCGTATCTGCCCTTGTTGCCTCAATTTCCGAACGCTTAGTCCATCGAGGATCTCTCATGTATTGGCTCGGTATCGATATCGGCACAGGCGGCACCCGTGCTTTGCTGATCGACGATCACGGGAAACTGCTTCACGCTTTTACGGCGCCGCATGAAGACATGCGGATGGAACGACCGATGTGGGCCGAGCAGCGGCCGGAGAATTGGTGGGCGGCCGCGCAAGCAGCCATTCGCGGAGTTCTGAAGGCAGCCAGCGCATCAGGCGCCGACGTGTCGGGAGTGGGATTGTCGGGCCAGATGCATGGGCTGACTCTGTTGGACGAAGCCGCCAACGTAATCCGGCCCGCATTAATATGGTGCGATCAGCGCAGCCAGGCCCAAGTGGAATGGATTAATGCACGAGCGACGAGGGCGATGGTATTGGAGTGCACTGCCAATCCCGTGCTCACCGGCTTCACGCTGCCGAAACTTCTTTGGGTGCGCGACAACGAGCCGCATCTTTACGCTCGCATCAAGCACGTACTCCTGCCTAAGGACTATGTCCGCTTCCAACTTACCGGCGAGTACGCAAGCGATGTTTCCGACGCATCGGGTACCGCGCTGTTCGATGTGGTGAACCGGCGCTGGTCGCAAGCACTGTGCTCAAAGTTGGAGATCGATCAAAGCATCTTGCCTCAGGTCTATGAATCGCCCGAGATCAGTGGAAAGGTCACGGAAGCTGCAGCCAAATCCACCGGATTGCTCGCTGGCACGCCGGTTGTGGCGGGCGCAGGGGACCAGGCAGCCAGCGCCGTCGGCAATGGCATCGTGGATCCGGGTTCCGTGTCCTGCACCATTGGAACGTCGGGCGTGGTCTTCGCACATACCCAGGAGCCGGCCTACGACCCCGCGGGACGGGTCCACACTTTCTGCCATGCGGTTCCCGGCGCATGGCACGTCATGGGCGTAACTCAGGGCGCTGGGCTCAGCCTGCAGTGGTTTCGCGACCAACTCTCGCCGGAAACGGCTTACGACCAGCTCACTGCCGAGGCGGCCTCTAGTTCGTGCTGTGCTCAGGGTTTGTATTGGCTGCCGTACTTGATGGGCGAGAGAACTCCGCACCTGGATCCTTATGCGCGCGGAGGATGGATTGGCATTACCGCAAAGCATACTCGCGCCGATATGATTCGAGCCCTGTTGGAAGGTGTGAGCTTCAGCCTCAAGGATTGTCTGGACATCATTCAGCATATGGGAGTGCCCGTCGATTCCGTTCGCCTGTCGGGCGGAGGTGCGCGAAGCCCCTTTTGGCGGCAGATGCTGGCCGATATCTTCGCCAAGCCGGTGGTGACGCTCGAGACACAGGAAGGGTCGGCGTACGGCGCAGCGTTGCTGTCGTTAGTCGGTGGCGGAGTTTACGCAACGGTACCCGAGGCCTGCCACGCCGTGATTCGGGAGACCGCCCGCGTGGACTGCCGCTCGTACGAGGCACGTCAATACGCGCGCGGATACGAAGTGTACGCGGCGCTGTATCCGACGCTAAAGCCAGTGTTCCGGCTGATCCAAAACGTGGGATGATCCCGCTCGGCGAGGCTCGCCGAATCGCGCGTGCAGATCCGTTCTGGCTCAGTCGAGGCCAAATTGCCGAGTCGCTGTTGGAGGCTCTTGGCCATGCCGCATGGAAGTCAGCGGACAGTCCGCCGGCGCGGTCTGCTGAGTCCGCGCCTTCAGCGGAAGAATGCCACCGGCATCGGCCTCGTGAACTGCGCTCCGGTTCGGCATATGCAGCCGGGCTGCCACAGTTTCGCCGGAAGGCGTCTCATCAGATTCGAAAGTCGGTCCATGAGCGGTGCCTTCAGTTGGGCTTCAACCTGGCTACCTTACAAATTGGAGAGCGGTAACCTGGTTCGTTGCGCCGGTAAACTCGACCAGAACCGCAACGGGTTGCTGGCGGCCGCAGGCCAGAGAGAGTTGCGCCGATCCTCCCCGGATCACCACCTTGCGCGGATCGGAGACGTCCAGTACGACGGTATTCGAGCCAGTACGAATGTGGAGACGGGCAGACTTTCCGGCGCACTCTACCTCGATGAGCTCTCCTGAAACCCTACGGTCGCCCGGAGAATTGCTCCAACTGCTGGGAGTGACCACGGCCTCGCCCTTGGGGGTCACAGCGGGTTCATGCTCGTCTACCAGCTTGAGAGCATTACGAGCCATTTCCGTCTCGTGATCTGTGGTTGAACAGCGCAGCGCGCGCAAGGCGGCGTTCCGCGCTTCGGGAGCGCGGTTCACCTTGTGATAAGCGTACGAAAGCGCCTGCCAGAAGTAGGCCTGACGAGGGAGAATCTCAGTAGCGCGCCGCAGGTGCTCGATGGCATCGCTGTACCGGCCGGCATCGGATGAGCGGATGCCCAACAGAAAATGGGCTTCAGCGTGGGCCGGATTGGCGGCGATCGCCTGGTTTAGAAACCTGTTCACCACTTCAGGCTCAGCGCCGGTGTCGCGCAACAGCATCGCGTATTCGAAGTACATCGATCCGTCGCGTCCGCCTGATTTAATGGCGCGTTCGAAACACAAACGGGCACGCTCGAAATCGCGATCTCGCAGGGCGACTACAGCCAGACCCGTCTGCGCCGCGGGGGATTTCGGATAGCGCCTGGCTATGTCCTCGTAGATCTTACGGGCTTCCTCATCACGTCCCATCAGAAGTAAAATCTCTGCGCGGGACTGTGCGGCCTCTGCGGGATCCAGGGCCGCCGTTTCGGAGAACAGAATGTCGCCCTCCGGATCGGTGTCTACGCTCATGCTCTGGAATCCGAGCCGGATGTACTGCGGCAAATCTGCCAGAGCGGCGTCGAACGTCTTGCCGAAGGCCGTCGTAAACGCACCTTGCTGCGACTGCCCTGCCGAGAGCGCTTCAATGAACCCGGCGAGTTTGCCGCGATACGGGCCGTAGAAGGTCAGCATATGCGTCAGAGCCCAGCTCTGGGCATAGAACACTCCACTCTTGCCCGCCTCATTGTATTCGGCGGACCTTTGGGTCACCGACGCCATCTGGTCGCCGGTGAGCCACTTCTCGTGAGCGAGGGTTGCTGCGTAAGGCAGGACGGCCGCCCCGACGATGGCTCGCCGGTTGCTGATGGACAGCGTCGAGTACAGATCTGCCAGACCTTCCTCCAACCACTGCGGCAGAGGGACCGAGGAGTAATTCAGAACGGCGTGGGTGTACTCATGAAGGATGATCCGATCCAGTTCGGCGCCGGCCAACATGACAATGTAATCGCGGTCGGGACCGCTTTGATAAAACGCCGGAACGTTGGCTGCCGGCCGCACGGTCGCGTAATCGCGGCCCGAGGAGAAAAGAATCACTCGCGTCCGCAACTGCGGATCCTCGTGCCGTTCAGCGGACGACAGCACGCGCCGGGCTTGCTCGAAGCGCGTGAGGACCGCCCGTCCGGCCCGCTCATTGGCGTCGGTGTAAATCTCGAAGTGCGGCGAAGCCAATCGAATCCATTCAGCGCCCCGAACTGTGCCGAGGGCCAGAATAATCAGGACGATATGCCGCAGCGCCAACCTTCAATATAGCGTTGATAGAAACTTTGGATGGTTGTAAGCGGCTGCACACGAGTACTCTAAGACATGGCCTCGTTTACAAGTATTGACGCTTCGAGCAATCAAGTCGCTATTCTGCACCGAATCAGCAGTATCGTTGCGAGTGAGTTGTCGCTGGACGAAATGCTGGGTGAGATCATCGGCTTAACCTCGCAGGTGACCGGATGTGATGCGTGTCTAGTGTATCTGATTGAGCCGGAATCGGGGGAGATCGTGTTGCGGGCCTCGCAGGTGCCGCACGCGGCTGACCTGGGTCACCTCAGGATGAAGATCGGCGAGGGCGTGACGGGCTGGGTCGCGGAGCATCAATCCGTTGTCGCATTACCGTCGAATGCGGCCGCGGATCATCGGTTCAAGCGGTTTCCTGCCCTGATTGAAGACACTTATGAGGCATTCCTTTCGGTGCCCCTGGTGAATAAGGGCGATCTCATCGGCGTCATCAATGTGCACCATCGGGGTCGGCACGAACACTCCCCGGAGGAGGTCGCGCTACTGACCTTTGTAGGAGAGCAGATGGGAACTGCAATCTCGCATTCCGGGCTGCAGGAGGAGAACGCCCGCCTGCAGGAAGAAGCGCTGGAGGCGAAGCGCGCGCTCGAAGTTCGCAAGCTGGTGGAACGGGCCAAGGGTTTGTTGCAGCAGCGTCACAACCTGAGCGAAGAAGAGGCCTACCTCCGTTTGAGGAATGAGAGCCGCCGGCTGCGCCGTCCCATGCGGGATCTGGCAGAGGCCATCATCCTGGCGGAAGACCTGTCGCGCAAGAGCGACATGCAGTAAATTTCGGTTCACGATGCAAGGGACGCCTGCGTCGAGTCCCGGCGTCCTTCAGCGCAATGCGCCCGATAAGGTCTTCGGGGGCAGTGAAAAGGCATAGTAGCTCCCGCCGGACCGCGCACCTGACTTGCCGCCGCCTGCCGCAATTACGACGAATTCGCGTCCGTTCACTTCATAAACCGCCGGAGTGGCATTGCCGGATGCAGCCATCTCCGTTTGCCATAGTAATTTACCTGTGCTCTTGTCGTAGGCGTGGAACTTCCGGTCGTGATTCGTCGCTCCGATGAACAAGAGTCCTCCGGCGGTCACCACCGGTCCGCCATAGTTTTCAGATCCCGTGTTGTGTAGACCTTTGGCCGCCAGCTCCGGAAATTCGCCGAAGGGAATCTTCCATGCGTACTTGCCGCTATCGAGATTGATTGCGTTCAGCGTGCCCCAAGGAGGCGCGATGGCTGGATAGCCGTCGGGATCGAGGAACTTGTTGTACCCGTCAATGGTGTACTTCATCCCGGGAGCGACAGCGATTCCAGAATCCCGGACGCGTCCGTCCTCGCCCGTTATCAAGTACTTGGAAACTGCCGACACCGCCTCATCGGTCCACTGAGTGAAGGCAGGCATGCGTCCAGCGCCCTTTCGAATCGTGGCGGCTACCTGGTCCGCGTTAAGCTTCCCGCTGATATTCACCAATGACGGAAACTCCGGGGGAGTACCTTTGAGATCGGGACGATGGCAGCCGGAGCAATCCCGCAAATACAGGGTCCGCGCACTGGCCGCATTGCGGGTGCGCGGGACCACCCGCAGCACCCACGCCATCTCGTTCGCGTTCACGTACAGCAAATGACTGTCCGGGTCAAAAGCCGCGCCGCCCCATTCTCCGCCGCCATCGAAGCCTGGAAAAACAATCGTGCCTTCGAAGCTGGGCGGGGTGAATTGACCGCCGCTGCGAAGTTTACGGAACCGGTCCAACACCGCTGCGCGAGCTTCAGGGGTGCGGCTGGTGAGCAGATCTTCGGTCAGCTGTTGGCGCGCGAACGGGGCCGGCGAGCGCGGCAGCACTTGCTCGCGAGCCAGCATCTCGCCATCTACATCGGAGGACGGCGTCTCACGAGTCTCCACGGGAAACAGAGGATTCCCATTCTCGCGGTCGAATGCCCAAACGAAGCCGGATTTCGTGATCTGCGCAACCGCGTCCACCAGCTTCCCGTTCCGGCGCACGCGAACGAGGGTCGGAGCGGAGGGCAGGTCGCGGTCCCAGACGTCGTGCTTCACCACCTGGTAATGCCACACCCGCTGGCCGGTTTCAGCTTTCAGCGCGATCAGACAGTTCGCAAACAGATTGTCGCCGATCCGGTTCGCCCCATAGAAGTCGAAAGCAGCGGATCCGGTGGGCACGAACACGAGACCTCGCTCCGCGTCCAGCGTCAATCCCGGCCAGGAGTTCACCCCGCCCGTGTACTTCCACGCGTCTTTAGGCCACGTCTCAAAGCCAAATTCGCCCGGTTGCGGAATCGTGTGAAACGTCCAGCGGACAGCGCCCGTGCGGACATCATAAGCACGAATGTGTCCGGGCGCGGAGGGCAGATCTTCGCTCACCAGCGTGCCCGTGATTAACAAGTCGTTGTAGATGATCCCCGGCGACGTCGCGCTCACGGAAAGAGTCTCCGGCTCGCGCCCGAGCCCCTCGCGCAAGTCGATGCGGCCATTCGTGCCGAAGCCAGGGATAGGCTTGCCGGAAATCGCGTCCAACGCGTACATGAACTGCCGCGCGGGCACGAAGATGCGACGATCGTCTCCTGACGCCCAGTACACCAGACCTCGGTTACGTTGTTTGCCTGTCGCTTTCTCGGAGGCGAAAGGATCGAAACTCCATTTCTCTTTCCCCGTGGCGGCATCCAGAGCGATGACGCGAAGTTTAGGAGTCGTCGCATACAGCGCGCCATCCACGACGATGGGATTGCATTGCATCTCCGAGCCCGGAAACTCATCGCCGGTATCGAACTTCCATGCAACCTGGAGGTGCTTTACGTTGCCGCGGTCGATCTGCTTCAACGCCGAGTACCGCATTCCAGCGGGAGAGCCGGCTACCACGGACCATGTGCGATGATCCTCCGCGCCCGCCAGCAGAGATGCCGCTGCGACAATAGAAGCAGCAAGCTTGATTCGGAAAGACATTCCTTCGATTCTATTTCGTCCACACCAGCATGACCACCTTCTCTCGATTCTTTTTTGTCGCAATACTCGCCGTGCCGGCTCTGGGTCAGGAGGTAAACGCGAACAGACTGACCGTCGGCCTCGGTTCCGCCGCGCCTACCGGCACGTCATTTATGGACCCTGGGACGGCTCTGGAATTGAACTTCGGTCATCGATACACTCGTTACATCCAGGCGGATATCGGACTGGAAACATCGTTCAATAAGGACTACCGGAACTACTCGGGGAGGAATAGCACCGGCGCCAGCACGACAACAAATTTCATGGCGCCGGTTGGAGCCAGAATCGTCATCCCCGTTCTGAATGGCCGCATTGAGCCGAGCTTTGGAGTTGGTGGTGTTTACCGCTACGATAAACGCGCAGCCTCGCGAACAACACCAGGGAGGAATTTATCGGCCTTGGTGGTGTGAGCTACGCACTAGACTCCGAGCAACGGCACAGAGTGGGTGTGAGCCTTCGCTACATCAACCTCATGTCGGCGGGCCGGCCACATCCCCAGTGGGTGAGTGTCTTCGGGGAGTACACGTTTAGTTGGGGGGAACGCTGAAGCGAACAACCGTAAGGTGACTTGCCCGCGCGCCGGAAAATATCGTATCCGGATACTACGGCGCGCGGTGAGAATCTGAGGCTAGAAGTGAGCGGCAGCCGGGACTCGAGCCCGCGAATTTTACTTGGCCTTTTTCTGCTTCTGCTGACCGACACGCACTTTCGTGTGCGACTGCTTGCCTTCCGTGTACGCCTTATGGTCGTGACGCGCTACGGCATCGGCTAAATAGGCGTCGATATCGGCGCCTTTAGGCAGGACCGCCATCAATGTATAGGTATCGTTGCAGGTGGGGCAAAACGGACGGAAACGCTTAACATTCGGAATCGCCATGGCTTCATTTTAGCAGCCGTCGCTCATTTGTGGAATGGCGCCCCTGCGCGACCGAGAGTCAGGTGTCTACGATTCTTTTATAGCTGACTTGAGACGCCGGAACGGAAAGTTCTGGTAAACGTCTACATAGTCGGATAAAGTTGTAGAAGGCGATGCTGACCCCCGCCACAATCCGCCCTTCACTCTTCGGCAGCGACTGACTCGCCGGATAGCCGTCTCTTTTGTTACAAAGCTGACCCTTGATTCCGAGGAGAAGTGTATGTACTGCATGGAAGAGGTGCGCGCGGACCTGCCCTCAATCGTGACTGCGCTGCCTGGGCCTAAAGCTACCGCCATCATCGAGCGGGACGCCAAGGTGCTGTCCCCGTCCTATACCCGTTGTTACCCGCTGGTGGTAGAACGCGGGGAGGGGGCTATGATCATGGACTCCGATGGAAACCGTTTTCTGGATTTCAACGCGGGCATCGCGGTGGCGTCCACCGGCCATTGCCATCCGGAGGTAGTGCGCGCGGTCCAACAACAGGCCGCGAAGCTGATCCACATGTCGGGCACGGACTTCTACTACGAAAATATGGTGGAGCTGGCCGAAAAACTCGCCCTCATCGCACCAGGCAATATCGCGCGCAAGGTGTACTTTGGCAATTCGGGCACGGAGGCGGTCGAAGCTGCGCTGAAACTTGCGCGTTACACTACCGGACGCGAAAAGTTTATTTCGTTTTTTGGCGGTTTTCATGGCCGCACCATGGGCGCCCTGTCGCTCACCGCCAGTAAGTACGTCCAGAAAAAGGGCTTCGGCGCTTTGTTATCGGGTGTTTATCATGCGCCCTATCCGGATCCGTACCGCATGAGAATGGCGCCTGCCGACTGCGCTCACCACTGCCTGAACTATCTGGAAGATACGCTATTCCGGACGGTTCTGCCTGCCGACGAAGTTGCGGCCATCATCGTTGAGCCGGTGCAGGGCGAAGGCGGTTACCTGGTTCCGCCGCGCGAGTTTCTGGCCGGACTGCGCGACATCGCGGATCGTCACGGCATTCTGTTGATTGCTGACGAGGTGCAGAGCGGGATGGGTCGTACCGGCCGCTGGTGGGCCAGCGACCATTTCGATTTTGTGCCGGACATTCTCACATCCGCGAAGGGCATCGCGAGCGGTCTGCCGCTGAGTGCCATGATCGCGCGGGCCGATCTGATGCAGTGGAGGCCGGGCTCTCACGCCTCCACCTTTGGAGGCAACCCGGTGGCAGTGGCTGCGTCGCTGGCGACCATTCGATTGATTGAGGGCGGACTATTGGACAACGCCGCCGCCGTGGGCGCTTACATGCTGGAGCGGATGCGCCAATGGCCGGCGCGCTTCCGGCACGTCGGAGAGGTACGCGGTCTGGGGCTCATGATCGGCGTCGAAATCGTCGAGGATGCCCAATCGCGGAAACGCGCGCCTCAACTTCGAGATCTTCTCGAGCATATGGCCTTCGAGCGCGGTGTCCTGATCCTTGGAGCGGGTCCAAGCGCTTTACGTTTATCGCCGCCGCTGATCGTCACGCGGGAGCAGGCCGGCTTCGCCATCGATGTATTGGAGGCGTGCTTCGAGGAGCTGCAACAGCGCGCCTGATATCGTATTGAGGAATGCGAATACTGGACGTCGGTTGCGGGATCAACAAGGTCCCAGGCGCAATCGGCATTGACGTCAACCCCCGGAGCCGTGCGGACGTCCTCTGCAATCTGGATCACTTCCCGTACCCGTTTCGCGACAATTCGTTCGACGAACTTCGCGCGGTCCATGTGATTGAGCACGTGGCCGATGTTGTCCGCACCATGGAGGAATTTCACCGGCTGGTGCGGGCGGGCGGCTCCGTCCATATCGTCACGCCGCACTATACGGATTTCAGCTCATTTTGTGATCCCACGCATCGCTGGCACCTGAACAGCTTTTCGTTTCGTTACTTCGGTCCGGACAGCGGCGGCTACGCCTACTACTCGCCCGTCAGATTTGAAGAGACTTCCACGCGTGTGAAGCTACTGAATTTGTGGAAGTGGCTCGGATTCGAGTTCCTCGTCAATAGTTTTCCTGGGTTTCGCCGGAATTGGGAATACTATCTCTGCTACCTGGTGCGAGGCAAGGTGATCGAGTGGCAGCTTAAGGTACTCAAATGACCGCAGCCGATAGGGAGTGCCGTATGTTCGGTTCGTTGTATCAGCTCGCGGACTTTGTGCGGGATCGGGGGCGGCGGCGCTCCTGGGATCCGGATCTGGCGGCAGGACGGCGCGGCGAGGATCTCGCCCACCGTTTCCTCCAACGCGCCGGCATGACCGTCGTTGCCCGCAACCATCGGACCCGATCCGGTTCTGGAGAGGTGGACCTTATCGCCTGGGATCGGGATGCACTCGTATTTGTCGAAGTGAAAAGCCGCTCTTCGGAGGAGTTTGGGCCGCCGGATCGCGCCATCGGAGAGGACAAGCAACGCCGTCTGATTCGGGCGGCTCTCGATTACGCCCGCCGCGCCGATATTCCGCTCGAGAAGGTGCGATTCGACGTCGTCACCGTCGTATTCAGGACACCTCCGGCCGTAGTGCACTTTCGTGACGTGTTCACCATCTCTTCCGTTGTAACCCCCAACTGATGGATACTAAGCGCAGTGCGGGCGCTCGAGTTCTGGAGAATCGTCACGGTGGACCAGACGGATTTCCTGGGGCAGTTGCTTACGCTGCTGGACGAGCAGCACATCCGCTACTGTGTCATCGACGGCCAGGCTGTAAATGCCTACGTGGAGCCGCTCGTCAGTCTTGACCTGGATCTTGCCATCGCTCTTCAGGATGTTGATCGGGCCGCGAAGACTCTGGGATCCACATTCCATGTCGAGCGGTTTCCGCACAGTTTGAATGTCTCGGCGGTCGGCTCTAAACTCCGCGTTCAGATCCAAACCGACCCAAGATACGGAGACTTCGTCTCACGCGCCAGCGTGCGCGACGTTCTCGATCTGCCGCTGCCCGTTGCGGCGATAGAAGATGTGCTTCAAGGAAAGGTCTGGGCCGCCGGTGATCCAGGCCGACGCCCGAGCAAGCGGCGGAAAGATCTGTTGGATATCGAGCGGCTGATTGAACACTTCCCTGAGTTGCGGCAACGGGTGCCGGGCGCCATTCTCGACCGGCTCGAGATCGGGCCGGGGTAGAGTGTCGTGAGCGGATGGATCCAGGCTATTTCTTCTCAGCCAGCGCCCACAATTGATTCCGGTTCATAATGAACAGCGCTCCATTCGCCGGCACCGCCGTCGAGTACACCGAACTGCCCATGTTCATCTCGCTGATCAGCTTTTTCTCTTTCCCCGCCTGCAGCACGACGACATCGCCGTCCTCATCACCCAAGTATACTTTGCCATCAATTACCATCGGCGAACCCCACACCGCGGCGAGCATGTCGTGAGTCCAATACACCTTCCCCGTGTTGGCATCCAGCGCGTGTAGGAAACCGCTGAAATCCGAGTAGTACAGGATGCCCTCAAAAATGGCGCCGGTCGAAATGGAGCGGCGAATCTTGTCGTAATGCCAGAGTCTGCCGGACGTCGTGATATCCCCGCGTTTGGTCCCATCGATGGAGTAGAGATGCCCTACGCCCTCGCCATGTTCCGGGTCCTGGCCGTTAGCAATGAACACCTTGTTCTCCCAGATCACCGGCGTGCTGATCACTTCGTTTCGCGTCTTAGGCCACACCGAATCTTTCGGGTTGAGATCGAATTCCCAAAGCTTCTTCCCGCTAGTCGCGTCAAATCCGCGGACCCAGCCATCCCCTTGTCCGATCACCACCTGCACGACATCGCCGATTTTGCCAACGGCGGGTGAAGACCACTGGCCATGCAAAATCTTGTCTCCGACGGAGTTGTCTTCCCACGCCAGCTTGCCGGTCTTCTTGTTGACCGCGATCAGGGAGGGCGCCTTCGGCGAGGGCACGTTGACGTGGCTTTCATCCTGGCCATTCGAAGTGCTGACGTAAATCAAATCGCCATAAGAAGCGGGCGACGAGTTGGACATGTTGTGCGGCTGAGCGCCAAGCTCCTCCATCATGTCGTACTTCCAAATAACCTTCGATCCGCCCTTGCCGTCTCCCCGTGCATCCAGCGAAACAATCTCGCATCGATTGGTGACATACCAAAGCTGGTCGCCTTCCACCAGCGGTGACGAACAGACGCCCTGATACGGCCAATCGTTGGCGCGACCCGCGGGAAGCTTGGCATTCGTGTGCTGCCACAAGAACTCCCCATCGGACTCGCGGAACGCCATCAGCACGCCGCGATCTCCGGGCTCCTTCGCGTTTCGAGCGGCCTCGTTGTTGGTGCCCGCGAACACACGCCCGCCGGCCACCACAGGATTCCCATAGGATTGCGACCCGAGCGAAGCCACCCATTTCACATTCTTCTTGGTCTTCACGTCCCACGAGGTCGGAAGACCCTTCATGGTCGAGACCATGTTGCGATCGGACGTTCCGCCCCACATCGGCCAATCGCCGCTTCCGGCATCGGAGGCGACCAGCACTACCGTCGCGGCGGTTAGCGCAGCGACACTGACGCAGATTACGGTTCTCATTGGTTCGCCGTCACTTTTAGATTGTCGAAATATGCGCCGAACTGGGCGTCGCTGAACAGCCCTGGACTGCCTTTCCGGTTCGGGATATCGTCGACTTTATCGACGACCCACTGACCCGGTTCGGGGTCCCCCGTCTTCCAGGCTTTCCCTTGGACGCGCGTCGTGCCATCGGCCTGGTTCTGGACTCTGAGCTTCATGTGATACCAGGTGTCCGGCTTCCATTCGAAAGGAAAGCTGAGTACTCGGTGTGTGTTTTCCTGCCACGGCCACATCTCGATGCGCTGCCGGTTGCCGAACAGTACGAGTGAATAGGTCTGCCCGATGATGCCTACGTCGCCCATTTGCCGTCGCTTCTCTGCCGCGCGGACGTCGGCTTCCACAGTGTAATCCGAGGAGTCCGGCGAGCCCAGGAAAATGCGCATACGCTTGAACAGCGTCTCGTTGGGCACTTTCGCCATCACCTTCTGCCCGTCCAGCGTTGCTACCTGGTACTTGCCGGCGGTCGCGCCAACCCACCAGGGCGGCGCCGATCCTTCTGCGATGGATTCAAAATTCTCCTCCCAGGGGAAGTTCGGCACTACCCTGGCGCGCCCCACCCCGGATATATTACCCACCGTGGCTTTGATCGTTCCGGCCTGTCCGACGTTCGCCGATGCTGCCGTGAATGAGCCGCCAGCCAGGTCGCCCTTCAGTCCTTCCAAAGCCCAAGTCGCGTTGTCCTCGCGAAGAAAGCGCCCCTTATCGTCAAATAAGCGCGCGTGCAGCTTAACGGTCTGGCCTGGCTTCAGGGTCAACTCCGTAGGTTCAACCTGTACCCACGCCGGGCTCCCTTCGCCTTTGGGCAGCGGCGCCGGACGGGACGCCTCAACGTTGCGAGCCTGCTTGGGCCCAATCGCGTAAAGATGATCGCTGGAGACGACGTACACCCGTCCTCGCGCAACCGAGGCGCTGGCGAGAATCGGCTCGGGCACGCGCTCGGAAGCGAGGCCCTGATTGCTGATCGGCATGTCCACTTCGCTAAGCACCTCGCATCTATCCTGATGCGGACGCAGTATCCAAAACTTGCCGCTCTCCGACCCGACGTAGATCTTCCCGTCGGCAATCACCGGCGAAGCTTTTTGAATCGACCCCAGGTTCTGCTTCCAAAGCTGCTTTCCGCCGACCGAATCGAACGCGTACAGGTTCGACCCGTTATCCACGACATAGACTCGATCCCCGTCGGCAATCGGCGTCGAATACCCAGCCTGCACGCCAGTCACTGCCCACTTGACGTTTGCCTTGCCGAGCTTGCCGTGGCCCGAGGCATCGATGGCTGCCACCAGACCCATCTCGCTGGTGTCGAGATTCTCTTCGCTATGCGTCACGATGGCGTACTTGCCCGCCATCACCACACCCGTGTTGATGCCGCGTTTGGCCGCTTCGAAGCTCCATACCGGCTCGCCGGTCTGCGCTTTGATGGCGTGGACGGACCCGTCGCCCGATCCCGCGATCAGCAGCCGGGTGCCGTTCACATCGGCGACGATCGGCGTCGAATAGGTGGTGTCATACGGGCGCCCGCCGGGGCTGCTTACCCAAACGCAATCGCCGGTACGTTTGTCAAAAGCCATGAAGCGATGTGCCCGATTGGACTGCGTCCCCCAGGACGAGGAGGCTGAGGCGATGATCACCAGGTCTCCGTCAATCACGGGCGAAACCGTGCGCCCGCCGTGCGTTGTGAACAGGTTGAATTCCTGGTTGATCGAGCGTTCCCACAGTTGCCTGCCATCCTTACTGAAGCCCAGCAGCGTGCCGCCGCCGCCCAGTACATAGACGTTCCCGGTTTCGGCGTCGGCCGCCGGCGAGGCCCAGGCGATCCGGTGCATGGGAACGTCGCTCTGAAAAACGTTGAACCGGCGCGCCCACAATAACTTGCCCGTGTCGGCGTTCAAGCACAGCAGTTGCTCCTGTACCGCGTCGCCTTTTGTGTACGTATTCAGCAGGTACAGATGATCGCCGAGGATCACCGGCGAGGATCGTGCGCCGAAAGCCGCGCTCCAGGCCAGGCCCTCGCCAGCCAAAGACCACTTTTCCGGCAGGCCCTTTTCAGTGGAAATGCCATCGCGTGCTGGACCGCGCCATTCCGGCCAATCGCCGGCCAGGGCCGCCAACCGAATTGCAAAAACGAATGTCAGTAAGCGGGAAGGCTGTGTCATGGGAGTGACTCTAGATTATTCCGGCAAACGCCCGCGCCAAGGAAGTTTAGGCATGCTGCTTACTCGCTATTTTGCACCAATCACCGTACTCGCCGCTGTAATGCTGTCCTGAGTGACGAGCCGCGAACGCCGAACGTCCCACAGGCAGACGACGTCCCGCGATCGCGGCAATTGTTATTCGGAAGAATGGGTGGGAACGTACTCGAGCACTCCAGCCTGGGTCTCGCTGGTGCTAGACGGACGATTCTCGTCGGGGCTGTTTCCAGCTCCGGAATCTGTGGTTAGCTGCAGTACCTGGTACCAACCCGTCGGACTCACATCCTGCTGAACTCTTAGACTGGGGCAAATTATGGTCCCACGCCGCGCCCATTCACGTTAAAGTTATTCTGTGACTTTCGGTGACGTGCGGGAGTGGTTGCTGCCGGCCGTCGCGGAGCGTGGCGAAGATTTTCGCCAGGAGATCTTCTCTCTCAGCTATCGTGGTCTGCGCATCATTGCCGCGGCCGAGGTCGTTATCGGAATAGCGGCAGCGGTAACCCATTTCCTGCCGTGGCCGGCCGCCGTCGCGTTAGTGGTGCTAGGCGCCGCAAGCGTCCTAACCACGCGTGTGGCGGCGGCATATCCGTGGAGCCGGCTGATCTCGGTTGTCTCCTGCGGCTTCGGATCCGCCATCGCGTCCTGGAGCATCTCCCGAGCTTCGTCAGACGATTTCGCCTTAGGATCAGTTACCGCTCTGGTCCTGGGCGGTTCCGCCGTTCCCCTTCTTCCTCTCCAGGGTCTTGCCATCGGAATCGCGGCATTCGCTGCCGGGTCCGGCAGCACGCACCGCCTGTTCCTGATCATGCTGGCTGTGATTGAGACGGCCGTCGCCGCAACTCTCTACGCGCAACGCCGCACGGACCATCACGCCTACTCGGGCGTTCTGCAGGCTGCTCAGGACTTTCGCGCGCTCCAGGCGCGATTGCTCCTGGCCGAAACCTCCTCGACCATGGTCCACCTCTCCGCTGCTCTGGCCCACGAACTCAGTTCGCCGATCGGCGCCGTATCCAGCGCAGTCAGCACCCTGGTGTTGCTGTCCAATCGGTGCCGCACGGACGTGCCCGAATCCGAGAAGAATCGCCTGGTGGCCCTGCAGTCCGATCTTATCCATTCTCTGCAGATACCGCTGGAGCGTCTCAAGCTCATCGTCAATCGTATACAACGTGTAACCAATTTGGATGAAGCGGCCGTGCAAAGTGCCAATCTGAACGAGCTGATTCAGGACGCGGTAGAGTCGGTGCAGCGCAAATCGAAAAGCAGCGTCCGGATCCAGTTCCACTTGCAACCGTTACCTGCATTCTCGTGCCGTCCGCAGCAGCTGATTGCCGTGTTGACCAACGTCCTCACCAATTCGATGCAGGCGCTGGGTGAAAATGGGCAAATCTCCATCTCCAGCAAAGCGGACGGTTCGCGGGTCGAAGTCAGGATTCAAGACGACGGGCGCGGCATCTCCCCCGATAAGCTGGCCCACATTTTCGATCCCGGTTTCCAGGTGGCAGGCGGCCGCGTCTCCACCGGCAACTGGACTCTGTTCACATCCCGCCAGTTCATCAAGGAACACGGCGGTGAAATGCGCATCCAAAGCCTGGAAGGGCGCGGGACCACAGTGAGTCTCATACTGCCATGTTGATTCCAATTCTGCTTCTCCTGATAGCGGCTCCAATGTTTGCCGGCGAAGAGGTCTTCACCGGTGTCGAGCGGGTGATTGCCGTCGGCGATGTGCACGGCGACTTCGATGCCTTCGTCACCATCCTGCGTTCGGCCGGGGTTATCGATAATAAGAATCGCTGGACAGGAGGCACGGCCCATCTCGTCCAGATCGGGGACGTACTCGATCGCGGCGCCGATTCGCGGAAGGCTATGGACCTGCTGATTGCGCTTGAGAAGCAAGCCTCCAAAGCGGGCGGCCGGGTTCATGCTCTGATCGGCAACCACGAAGCGATGAATCTGTACGGAGATCTTCGCTACACAGTTCCGGGCGAGTTCGCCGCATTCCGGACACCGGACTCCGATCGGTTTCGTCAGGCGCTCTGGGAATCTGGATCGAAGAAGAGTGCCTCCAAGAAAGAGTGGGAGGCTGAGCATCCGCTCGGGTGGGTGGAACACCGGCTTCAGTTCGGACCCGACGGCACATACGGCAAGTGGATTCGAAAGCACAACGCGGTGATAAAGATCAACGACTCGCTGTACATTCATGGCGGTATCAGTCCGAAGCATGCCTCCATGACTATCGCCGAGATCAACGCGAATGTTCTCTCTGAACTGAAGGATTTCACGAAGATCAACGATGCCAGCTTCGTCGCCTCCGACGATGGACCACTCTGGTACCGCGGTCTGGCCGAGGGCGATCCCACGCTGGCCGGTCACGTGGATCAACTACTGCAGACCCACGGAGTCAAGCGCATCGTGATTGGGCACACGCCGAGTCCCGGCGCGATACTACCGCGCTTCGATGGCAAAGTAATCATGATCGACGCGGGCATGGCTGTTCCTTACGGCAGCCGGCGTTCCTGTCTCGTTTTGGACCAGCAGAAACTGTACGCATTCCACCGTGGCGAAAAGATCGAGTTGCCGGGCAGTTCGCCGGAGGACTATCTGCGCTATCTGAAAGCGGCCATGGCTCTTGACCCGCCGCCTTCGCCGCTGGATCCCCTGGTACAGGAGCTCGCTGCACGAGTTGCGGCACTCGCCGCAAAGTAGTCACTCACCTGGCAGGCAGATCAAACAACACCTCAGCTTCACCCTTGCCCGCGATTTCACGGTCGAACCAGCCGACGATCTTGTCTCTGCGCTGCAACACCGCTCCGATTTCGCCGTCGGTCAGATAAGGCTTCAGGTCCTGAAGAGTTGCGCGGCTGAGACCCCGCATGCCTGCCAGCAACTTCCGATCGCACTTCACCAGATGCTTGGGATTCTGCAAATCGGTCCTGAGCCGGAATGCGCGAGTGTGATCGATCATCCATATCTGCTACTCGCTGTCAATCAGGACATTCTGGAGGTTGCGGTCGGTATTGTAGATCAGCTCGTCAAAGACCTTGATCGCATATCGCTGCCAGCTATAGGCGCCGGCGTCCGGCGCTCGCAGGTGCTTTTTCTTGAGGTCCAGTTCCATCATGCTTCCGTTCAGCCACCAAGTGACTGCCGTCGCGTTCACTCCCGCTGCCGGCCGCTCTATCGACACCGGTACCATGTTCAGATCGAGGATTTTATCTAACCGGTAGGCGGCGATATTGTACTTCCAGCTATCGCGGAAATTGATCTCGATTCCGCGGTCCGTCTGAAATCGCGAGTGGTATTCGTCCACCGTCTGGATATGCGCGTCATGCTGGCTTCTACCGTCGCTCAGCGTCGCTCGAAGCGAACCGGTTACGCCGGTTCCCACGGGCCTGAGCGTCAGGATCTTTGCTCTCTGGAGGAAGTCTTCCAACTCCGCCCGCGTCAGCCTTACAGCAGGGGTCGGCGGAGACCAAGGGCAGGGTAGTGTCCTATTAGTGTGTGGGTCGGACGATCTGCGATGATCTTCATATATGAAAACGATTGCGGTCTTCAGCCTCTTCAAATTTTGGTATTACCGTCTCTAGTAGAGGCTGTCCCGGTGATTCACCATTTCGAAGTCTGGGGAAATCTCGGCAAGACTGACAAGTTGAACCTATATATCGGGTGGACAAACGGATTCTTAATAGCTCGGGGGGAAGTCGGTCCGCCATTAGTGGATTGTTTAACGAAGCTGACGTATGCGCAAGCAATCGCAATGATCGATAAGTATTTTGCGGATCATCCAGAGCTATGGAGCGGCTCGCTCTCAGATGGAATCATGGAAGGGCTGACTGTCTCTGGATCTGCCTGCCAAGGCAAGAACCCACTGCCAAGTCACCATTGAGGATTTTCGTGCTGGAGATTATTCGGGCGCAAGCTGAAGGAGGCCGGGGCGATCAAAGAAAGGGGCTTCTCTTTTACCGAGCATTGAAGGAACATTGGAAATCATCCCCGGATTCTGCAAATCGGTCCTGAGCCGGATGCGCGAGTGTGATCGATCATCCATATCTGCCAGTCGCTGTCAATCAGGACATTTTGCTGTCAATCAGGACATTCTGGAGGTTGCGGTCGGTGTTGTAGATCCGCTCGTCAAAGACCTTGATCGCATATCGCTGCCGGCTGTAGGCGCCGGCGTCCGGCTCTCGCAGGTGCTTCCTCTTGAGGTCCAGTTCCATCATGCTTCCGTTCAGCCACCAGGTGACTGCCGTCGCGTTCACTCCCGCTGCCGGCCGCTCTATCGACACCGGTATAATGTTCAGATCGAGGATTTTATCTAACCGGTAGGCGGCGATATTGTACTTCCAGCTATCGCGGAAATTGATCTCGATTCCGCGGTCCGTCTGAAATCGCGAGTGGTATTCGTCCACCGTCTGGATATGCGCGTCATGCTGGATTCTACCGTCGCTCAGCGTCGCTCGAAGCGAACCGGTTACGCCGGTTCCCACCGGCCTGTGCGTCAGGATCTTTGCCTTTGGAGGAAGTCTTCCATCTCCGCCCGCGTCAGCTTTACAGCGAGGTCGGCGGAGACCAAGGGCAGCGCGCAAGCATCGCGAGTACAATAACGGCAACGCTCAACGTGCGCCGCCTTTACGGAATGACGAGGTAGTCGTACAGCCGCTCTGGCATTCTCTCAAAATGGCTGACGATGACATCTCGGCGAGCCATGACGGCCTTGATCTCCATCGGCCTCAGGTACGGCCCCAGTTCCTGTTTCACCTTAACCTCGTCCAATAGCTTCAACCGTTCGAAGAATGCGCGGTCAATTTTATCCAGCGACTTCTCGTCCATCAATTTGTGGGAGAGCCGGAAAGCGCGTGTATGGTCGATCATCCACAGGTGCCAGTCTTTGTCGTAAAGGATATTTGTGGCGTTCCTATCTGTATTGAAGATGAGCTGGTCAAATACTTTCATGATCAGGTATTGCCGTGACCACTGGTCCTTGTCCGGTGCGCTGATCTTGCGCTTTAATCGCTCCACCTCGTCCATCTGGACGTCTTCCACCCACCAGGTCCAGGCACCCTTCTTCCCGTCGAAAGTGCGCTCGATGGACGGAGGAATCATCTTGTCCAATCCGAGCATCCGCCCTAAACGATACGCGGCGACATTGAATTTCCAGCTATCGCGAAAGTTATACTCAGTGCCCCGTTCGGTTTGGTACTTCTGCTGTTCATCGTCGATCCGCTGGATACTGCAATCGTGCAGTAACGCATCGTGCTCCAGCGTGGCGCGTACCGTGCCTGTGACGCCCTTCTTGGCGCCCTTGGTTTTTTTCAATGAAGCGCTTTTAAGAAAGGTCTCCTTCTGTTCCAGCGTGAGTACGACAGGCGCCGGCGCTGCAGCCTCTTGGGCCAAAAGCGCAGGCACAATAAGCGTGAGAGCAAGCAACGTACGTCTCATGCCCCGGGATTATACCATATTTTTGCTTTGAATAAGATCGGCTAACTGAGACTACGTTAGGCGGTTACAAACGGTGGACGATTTACATGCGGTTCGGCAGTGTAAGGCAGGAGACAGGGAATCATTTCGCTACCTCGTGGAACGCTATCAGGCTGAAGCCATCGGTCACGCAATCGCTATCCTTGCCGATCGGGAGGACGCCATGGATGCCGTGCAAGACGCGTTCCTGAACCCTTCCGGGCTCTGGACCATTTTGATGAATCGCGGAAGTTCTATCCATGGCTCTATGTACTTCTCAGACACTGTTGCTACAGAGTCGCTGCTGCGCGTGGAAAGGGGAAGGCAAATGGGGAAGACGTAGGTTTATTGGCAGCCACCCCGGGCATGTCTGTCGAAGACACCGTGCTATTGGAGCAGGGCCTGCTGCAATTAGCCCCTGAGGACAGAGAGTTGATCACCTTGAAGCACCTGGATGGGCTCTCCTATGAGGAACTCGCAGAGCGCCTGGAAGTTCCCATTGGCACCATCATGAGCCGGCTTTACTACGCTCGCAAGAAATTGCGGGATCAGCTTTCTCCTTCGTTGATGAAGGGCTTGTCAGGCAGGTCGACGTAGTGGTTGGGAGCCACGATTTACGGAGCGTGCAACATGACTGAAATCAACTGTAAGAGCGTGTGCGTGGCAGCCCTGGCGGCGTCGGACGGGTACCGTTCCGCCCTCTCGTCCGAAGAAATTTCCGCGCACCTCGGAGTTTGTGCCGTGTGCCGTCGCGAGGTGTTGGAAATTCAGGCCTTGTCCGGCTTGCTGAATGCCCACAAGCGGGAACCTCGCTCTGAAGACATCTGGCCCTCGATTTGGACCGCTCTGTCAATCCGGCGGCTCGCGCGCCACCGTCGAGTATTCGTCATACTCGGGCTTCTTTTGCTTGCATATCGAGTGGCGGAGATGGTTCCCGATCGGGATCTCGGCCTGTTATCAAACCTTATACCTGTATTGATAATCGTCGCTGCCTTCAGGTACGTCCGCGAGAATCCGTTCACGATTAATGCCCGCCTCAGACTCGAAGGAGAGTCTTCCAAATGATCGAAGCCAAGAATGACAGTCAAAGCCACGTAGTGTTGGGACAAAAATACGCATATGCCACCATGTCTCTGATCCTGGCCATCGCCTGCTTCGTAAATCTGGCCGGTATGGAGAAGGCCATACTGGCGGTAATCTTCGCGCGGCTCGCTCTGAATTCGTCACCTCCGCCCGTTCTCACAGAGCGGCGGCTGTGGGCCAAGGCCGGGCTCTCCATCGGAGTGGTGGTTCTTATCGTTATCCCGGCAATTATAATCTTCAACTTCGACCGGCTCCGGCTCCTTGTCGAAGCACTGAAGCGGATGAGTGATGGTAAATGAGGCTTAGAGAATTTTGAACATACAGCTTGTTGGCGGAGAAGGGGGCGGACGAAGGCGGTCGGGAAGAGAAAGGAAAGCAGATGAGCAAGGGCGGGGAGGTGGATCAGTTCCATGAGTGAAATACCCGTACATTCTCGTCCAAAGAGACTGGCGGACTGGATCAACCCGACAGGTGCAAGGAAGAGGTCCACTCCTTGGTGGACAAGGTGTATCAGCGGAAGAACCTGGAGATGGCCTGGGAGAAAGTAAAAGCCAACCGGGGCAGTGGAGGCGTGGACGGGCAAAGTCTGGAAGCGTTTGCCGCGCAGCTGGACCAGCAGTTGGATCGGCTGCAGAGCGAGCTGAAGGACGACACCTACCAACCGCAACCGGTGCGGCAGGTGCAGATCCCGAAGGCGGGCAAGCCGGGCGAGTTTCGCACATTGGGAATCCCGACGATTTATGACCGGGTGTGCCAGCAGGCGTTGCTCAATCGGTTGGAGCCGATCTTCGAGCCGGTATTGGATGACGCCAACTTCGGATACCGACGAGGGCGATCGACAAAGGATGCCATGCGCAAAGTGTGGAAGGAGATTCAGGGCGGGCGGGAGTGGATCGTGGCCGCGGATCTCAAAGACTTTTTTGGGTCCGTGGATCATGAGAAACTTCTCACGCTGGTGGCTCAGCGAATAGCGGATGGCCGGGTGTTGCGCCTGATTCGGGCGATGCTCAAGGCAGGAAGCTATGGCAAAGGGCAGCTCTTTCCTAGCGAGCGCGGGACTCCGCAGGGCGGGGTAGTCTCTCCCTTGCTCAGTAACATACTTCTGACGCCGTTTGATCGGGAGATGCGACGCAAGGGTTATCAGATTACGAGGTTTGCAGACGATTGGGTGGTTACCTGTAGGTCTGCGGCGGAGGCGCGGGCTGCCATTGCAGCGGCCCTCCGGATTCTGAGCGTGTTGGGCGTGCAACTCCATCCGCAGAAGACGCGGGTGGTGCCTGTTCAACGTGGATTCGAGTTTCTGGGCTACCTGATCCGGCGTGGACGGCAACTGAAGTTGCCGCCGAGCAAGATCGTGACGGGTGCCAAGTCGGGTGGGTTGTATGCATACCCTCGAGAGAAATCGATCCAGCGCTTCAAGGATCGGGTACGCCAGCTTACCAGGCGATGCGTGCCACTGAAGACCAAGAATCTGATTGAGCAACTAAACCCGGTTTTGCGGGGTTGGGGCCACTACTACAAGCGTGCCCACGTCCGAACACTCTTCAACAAACTTGACCGTTGGATCGAGCGGCGCATTTGGTCGCATCGATATAAATGTTGGCGCAACTGCGGCTGGAAGCAGCTGCCGAAGGCCAAGATGTACGGCGAGTATGGGCTGGTCCAACTAGTGAAACTGATTCCTTCCATGGCATCGCAGAAGAGGGCGTCTTCGTGAAAGCGTGGCGCGGGAAAACCGCACACCACGTTTGGGCGGCGGACGGTGGCCAGCGCCGGGGTAACTCGGTGCGCCACCTCCGACCCGGCGGATCCCGGTGTGGAATGTTCTCGAGAAATGCCGGCTGCTTCTCGCTGACGCTGCTCAATCCGCAACACGTGCGCGCACTACCCGGATGCAAGACGGATCGCCGGGATGCAAATCGCATTGCAGAGTTGCTGCAATACGGATTGCTCCGGGGTAGTTTCATTCCTCCGCGCCCGGTGCGTGAGTTGCGCGACCTCACCCGCAGGCGAACCCACTTGCAGGGTGATCGTAACCGCGTCATCAACCGGATCAGCCGATTGCTGGAAACGGCCAACGTCAAGCTGGCCTCGGTGGTCAGTGACATTACCGGCAAGACCGGAACACTGATCCTGGAGCAGATCGCCCACGGCCGGACGGATCCTGAGCGATTGGTGCTACTGGCCCAGGGCAGTCTGAAGAACAAGAAGCCAGAATTGGCGCTGGCGCTCCACGGGTTCTACTCAGAGCATTTCCGCTGGTTGCTCGAAGCAGCGCTGGAGGAACTCGCGCATCTCAACCGCAAGTTGCTGGATACGGACCGGCGGATCGGCGAGTATCTGCAGCCGCACATGGAACTGATTCGCAGGCTGTGCACCATTCCGGGCGTGGAATTCACCACAGCTACCACGATCCTGGCTGAAATCGGCTTGGATATGGATCGCTTCCCGGATGCCAGCCACCTGGCCAGTTGGGCCGGGCTTTGCCCGGGCAACAACGAGAGCGCCGGAAAGAGGTTCTCCGGGCGGACGCGCAAAGGTGATCGATATTTACGCCGGATCCTGGTGCAAAGTGCCTGGTCGGTGATTCATAAGAAGGACTGCTTCCTGACGGCGTTGTTCCACCGCATCGCCACCCGTCGCGGAATGAAGAAGGCAGCCATGGCGGTAGGCCATCGCATCCTCATTATCTGCTGGAAGATCATCCGCGATGGTGGGGTTTACCGCGAACTAGGCGGCAGTCATTACGATCGCCTGCATCCGGACCGCTCGGCGCGCCGCCTCAGGCAGCAACTCGGATTCGAGGTCACCATTAAACCCCAAGACCGACTCACCGGCTCCGGCCAAAGCGGTTCCCCAAGCGCCCAAGCCAGCGACTGCGGGTCCAAGTCTCTGTCGCCCCTGTGCTCGGTGGGGTATTGCCTGCATTCACGCGCGAAACAGCAAAGACACACTCGCTTCCACCTCGGCCTCAGGAAACTCAGAGACTTAGGC
>CAWKLV010000012.1:0-93838 GCA_963850575.1 uncultured Acidobacteriota bacterium
GAATAGCAAAGAGTGTTGATCGGCCAAGTCAGCACGCGGGATGCCGATCTGTTGGAACGCGAACCCGTCGGCCAAGGTCTTGCGAGTCGATGGTACGAACCATGTGCTCAAAGCGGTATCGAGTGAGCGGGACAAACAGATCGCATCATACAGCGATCCTTCGCTGCCGGTAGTCCCCCTTCTCATTGATGAGATCAGTAGATTTCTGTACAAACTCGGCCAGAGCTGACTGACTCAGAACTTGGCTCCGTCTATCCATATATTGATTCTGGTCTCTTATCTCTGGCTGGCCTCCCCCGCCGCAACCCGCTGATTGAACTCCGCCGACCGGTTGCGCGGCACGCTCAACGACTGCCATCGGTCATGCGCAAAATGCTTCGCCAGCATCACGATTTGGCCCACGTGAAGCGCATAATGAGCGATCTGCCGGTTCACCGCCTGCATTACCGAGTGCGCTTCGCCGCGGATCGTCACCGTGCTGCCGAGGTCCGCGTCTTCAAGCGGCTCCAGCGCCCGAAAGACACGCGTCCAGCCGTCCTCCCAGACGTCCAACACAGCTTGGCGTGTAGACGGCGGAGCTACAAACTCGCTGTCACGATCGCGGTCCGGCTTCTCCCCGTCCGTGGTCAGGAAGTCGGTCCAGCGAGAGCGCATGTTTCCCGCCATGTGCTTCACGATCACGCCGATCGAGTTCGCTTCGTCATCTAGAACGGCGAAGAGCTGTTCGTCCGTGACCTGCGCCATTGCGCGTTCGCCAAGGTTCTTGTAATACCGGAATAGTGTGAGGGAATCCTCAATGTATGACGTGGTGAACTTCAGTGCCATGGGTCTAGTCTAATGCGAGAATCGGTCCGGTAGACCGTTCATATACAGTGAACGGTTCACCTCTGAACGAGCAATCCGTGGGACAGCGTAGGCTTCTCTCCGGCCGCGGGCTGTGATAATTCACGCCTTACATGGATCGCACTACGGCAAGACCGAGAGGCTGGCGCAACGAACGTCAACGCGCGCCTTTCCCTGCCAACGAGTATACCCAGAGCAAAACTTGGGAAAAGTTGTGCGCAAGGTATGCTCACGCCCACCCCGGCCAGCTCCAGACCAATACAAACACCATGACTCTTCTCCACAAGCTCTTAGAGATGCGCGAATTTGGGCTGCTTAGTTTTGATGACGAGCAGATAGGCGAGGGGAAGAGGCCAGTCGGAGATATCAAAGAAACCGGCCTGTGGTCGAAGATACGCGTGGCCCTTGGTGGTATGAGCCTGGTCGAGGCAGCCTTGCTTTCTTGACACTCCAAAGGAATGGCGGTCGTACCTGTCTTCGGGCGGCCTCGCGAGCCCGAGGAGAAAATCAACGTCTTCGTCCTGATGCCCTTCAAGGCCAAATTACAAAAGGTTTACGCGAGTCACATCAAAAAGCTGGGTGAGGAGTTGGCACTGACCATCCGCCGTGCCTACGAAATCTTCTCCCCCAGGCCGTTCATGGAGAAAGTGTGGGAAGGCATCTCTTCCGCGGAACTGATTCTCGCTGATTGCACGTAGAAGAACCCGAACGTGTTCTACGAAATCGGCGTGGCTCACACTGTCGGAAAAAAGGTTGTACTGATCACGCGGTCGGACAGGGACATCCCGTCTGACGTCAAACATTTCGACTATATGCCATACATCTATGATCCTGAAGGCGTTGCGGCACTAATCGGAAGATTGCGAGCATTCTTGAAATCCCATTTCAGGCTTTGAACTGCAAACGGGGTTTCTGCTGCAACACTCGCCTTTACAGCCGAACTGCGGATCAGAACTGCCGCCTCACCCGCGGCGACGGCTAGGCGAGGGTTTCCAGCCCGGTGGGGCGGCAGGAGCACGAGTTCCGGCCGGCGACACTGGATCCTGAAATGGGATCGCCGACGTTCACGTCACGTTTCGGCTTGCGACGCGGGCTTGGCGGATGGAGCTCACCTCGAGAGAAGGGGAGTCATTTCGAGACGCGTTTGATGTGGGTGGGCTTTTGGCGTGCGGGCGCAGAGGGCGGCATTCAACCCGACGCATTCTTTCAACTCAAAGGTACTCGCCGTCCCGCCGACAACAATAGCCGTAGTTTTTTCCTCTTTGGCTCCTTCACAGACATTTGAGCGCAGAGCCGCAGGGATTCTTACACGTGTTTCTCCGCCGGCGATCAGAATCAGTGCCCTCTCTTTCCGGCCCGTGCAGAAACAGCCGACGCTTAAATTGCCTTCGGAAGAGCCTCGGTTTTCTATCTCCTCCGCGTCACCTGCATACAGGAAACGAAGTGTACACTTGCCTATGCACAGAGATGTTCACTCGCCGAGGCGGTAACCACTGCCAGGCTGTTAAGAATTCCGGACGACAGTGGAGCCATCAGGGTTGCCTACTCGACATGCGAACCCTTTTTATTTGGACGTGAGCGGAGCTCTTTCCTTTGCCGACTGAGCGGCCAAGTGCTGTTTGCGGGTCGCAAATGCTTAGACCTTTTTGCCCGGGCGATCCCTTCTCCCCGGACAATGACCTGCCGGCGGCTATGTCAAGCGTCTCTCCTCTGACAAGATGAGTGCCTTGCGAGGTGAGGTCAAGAGTCGAGTGTCTCGTTCCGCTGAAAATTCGGCAATCTCTCTTCCCGCGCGAGTATGGTACGCGTTCACGACTTCCGCAGACAGCTTGCTTTCAGGCCAAACCCCCCACGGCCTCAAGCTCTTACCTCGAAGCCGGCCAGATCATCGCGAGCCGGCTTCGGGCAACTCGGTCGCAAAATCAAGGCAGGAGGAATCGTCATGCCGTCTTCCGCGCCTTTCGCCATTGAGCCGTTTCTGCAGATTACGAAACAAACCCAATTGGGATAAGGCAAGGGCTTTGTAGAGGATGCGCAGCTCCAGCGAGACCTCAATCGATCAACGGGTTCCGGCTGCTAGAATGACTAGGTCGACCCATGAAATTTGGCGTTGTCGTCTTCCCTGGAAGCAATTGTGATCACGATTGCTGGTACGCCGCTTCGCACAACCTCGGCTACCCTACCGAAATGATCTGGCACGATAGCACGTCGTTGGGCGATGTCGACGCTGTCATACTGCCCGGCGGTTTCGCCTACGGCGACTATCTCCGTTGCGGAGCCATCGCCAAGTTTTCGCCCGTAATGGCGGCGGTGAAAAAGTTCGCGGCGGATGGCGGGCTCGTAGCCGGCATTTGCAACGGATTCCAAATACTCGTCGAGTCGGGCCTCCTACCCGGCGCACTGCTCCGTAATCGAGGACTGAAGTTCATCTGCCGGCAAGTGGATCTCCGCGTTGAGACGACGGATTCACCCTTCACTTGTGATGCGGCAAAAGGGCAGACGCTACGGATGCCCATTGCTCATAACGAGGGCTGTTACTACGCCGACGACAAGACCTTGGACCAGCTCGAAGCGGATGACCGCGTGATGCTCCGTTATGTTCAGAACCCGAACGGCTCGCTTCGAAACATCGCGGGCATCCTCAATGAGCGGCGTAACGTCATGGGCATGATGCCACATCCGGACCGCGCCTGCGATCCGCTGATGGGCTCCACCGATGGCCGCCTGATTCTGGCATCCATGGCCCACTCGCTGGCGGTTATCCGCTAAGTGCTTGTAGCAACAAAATCTGTCCACATCGTCGTGGCGCACGCTCTCACCGTGTCGCGTCGAGGCTCCTCTCGACGGTTGTTGGAAGCCTCATAGAATGACTCCTGCCTTAATAGCCCAGCACCAACTCACTGACGCCGAATATCGCAAGATTGTCTCTCTCCTGGGCCGCGAGCCCACCTACACGGAGCTCGGGATTTTCAGCGTCATGTGGAGCGAGCATTGCTCTTACAAAAGTTCCCGCCTGCACCTGAAAAAACTCCCCACCAGGAGTAAGCACGTGCTGGTGGGTCCCGGCGAGAACGCGGGAATCATCGACATCGGTGACGGTTACGCTATCGCTTTCAAGATCGAATCCCATAATCACCCCAGCTTTATCGAGCCGTTACAAGGCGCGGCTACAGGGGTCGGCGGAATTCTGCGCGATATTTTCACCATGGGCGCGCGACCTATCGCCGTGATGGACGCCCTGCGCTTCGGCCCCCTCGACGACCCACGCACTGGCGCGCGCAACCGGCGCATCCTGGAGGGCGTGGTCTCTGGCGTCGCGCACTATGGCAACTGCTTCGGCGTGCCCACGGTGGGCGGCGAGTGCGTCTTCGAGCCCTCTTATAGCGGCAATCCGTTGGTGAACGTGTTCGCGCTAGGCGTCTTCAAGCACGACGAAATCTTTTACGGCCGCGCCACCGGCGTCGGCAATCCGGTCATCTATGTTGGCGCCAAGACCGGGCGCGACGGTGTGCACGGCGCTACCATGGCTTCCGCCGAATTCACTGAGGAATCGAAACAGAAGCGTCCCAACGTTCAGGTGGGCGATCCGTTCCTTGAAAAGCTGCTGTTGGAGGCTTGTATCGAGGCGATGAAGACCGGCGCCATCGTCGGTATTCAGGATATGGGCGCGGCCGGGCTCACCTGCTCCACCTGCGAGATGGGGAGCAGGGCGGGCACCGGCGTCGAGGTCGACCTCCAGTATGTTCCACAGCGCGAAACCGGCATGTCGCCATATGAAATCATGCTGTCCGAATCGCAGGAACGGATGCTGCTTGTAGCCGAGAAGGGCCGCGAAGAAGAGGTTTTCCGCGTATTCCGCAAATGGGGACTCGATGCCGTAACGGTGGGCGAAGTGAAAGGCGACGGCATGCTTCGCATCAAGGATCACGGCCAGGTCGTGGCCGAGATCCCGAATCGCGCGTTGGCCGACGAGGCGCCGATTTACGATCGCCCCCACACCGCTCCGCTGCGCGTGGCTCCCCTCGAAGGTCCCGAGTTTTCGAGTGCCAATGTCGAGCAGGATCTGGTGAAAATTCTCGGTTCGGGCGACGTCTGCTCGAAGCGTTGGATTTGGGAGCAGTACGACTACATGGTCCGGACAAACACCACCGTAGCACCCGGCGGTGACGCGGCAGTGGTACGCGTCAAGGAAACCGGCACGAGCGTGGCGATGTCGCTAGACGGCAACGGACGTTACTGCGCTCTCGATCCGCGGCAGGGCGCGAAGCTGCTGGTGGCGGAGTGCTGCCGCAATGTGTCCACCGCCGGCGCGTTGCCCATCGCTGTCACGAACAATCTGAACTTCGGTAATCCGGAACGCCCCGAGATCATGGCGCAATTAGTCGAGACTATCGAGGGAATGGCGGAAGCCTGCGCGTTCTTCGAGACTCCGATCACGGGCGGCAACGTGAGCCTCTACAACGAAACGCTGGGCGGCGCAATTCTGCCGACGCCTGTGATCGGGATCGTCGGCCTGATGAAAACCGCCGAGCCGATCACCGTGCCGTTCAAGAATCCTGATCGGACGTTGGTGCTGATCGGCGGCTTCGGCCGGCCCGAGCTCGTCACCTTCGGTGGCACCCAATACGCCAAACAAGTGCTGGACAAGATGTGGGGGCTGCCGCCGGCGCTCGACATGGATTATGAGAAGCGGGTCCACGCGGCAATCCGCGAGATTGTTCAGCAAGGGCTGGTGGAATCGGCGCACGACCTTTCCGACGGAGGCCTGGCCGTGGCGCTCGCCGAATGCAGCTTTGGCGGCATCGGAGCCAAAGTGGAGCTGGAATGGGACATCCGGCCGGAGTTCCTGCTCTTTCACGAAGGTCCGTCCCGTGTGCTGGTCTCCACGCATCAGGTCGAAGAAGTAAAGCGAATCGCCTTATTTCACGGCGTGGAAAACCCCAGGATCGGCGTTACAATGAAAGAGCGATTGCAAATCCGTAACGGACCTGTGACGCTGATCGATTGCTCTCTCGACAGCCTGCGTCAGGCCTGGGAACAGGCCTTGCCGCGACTCTTGCACGCTGACCAACATGCTTGACAAATTTCATGAAGAGTGTGGTGTTTTCGCGATTCATGGCCATCCAGAGGCATCGAATCTTGCTTACCTCGGTCTGTATGCGTTACAGCATCGCGGTCAGGAAAGCGCCGGCATCGCCTCCAGCGACGGCCGGGACATCCATTGCTATAAGAGCATGGGCCATGTGGCCGACATCTTCACGCCCAGCGTAATCTCGAAGCTGCCCGGTGAATTGGCGATCGGCCATACGCGCTACTCCACCGCAGGCGACACGGCGCTGCTGAATGCCCAGCCTTTCTCCGTGGATTGCAATAAGGGCAAGGTGGCCGTCGCGCATAACGGCAACATCACCAACGCGGGCGAGCTGCGGCGTGAACTCGAGCGGGATGGTTCCATATTCCAGGCCTCCAGCGACACGGAAGTGATTCTGCATCTTGTCGCGCGGTCACGGGAACGCACGCTGGCTGGTGCTCTGCGCGAGGCGTTGCTGCAGTTGGAGGGCGCGTTTTCACTCGTGTTCCTCGCCCAGGATCGCATCATCGTAGCGCGTGACCCGCATGGATTCCGGCCCCTCGCGCTGGGCCAGATGGAGCTCTCGCGCAAGCGCATCTGCTATGTCTTTGCTTCGGAAACCTGCGCCTTCGACTTGATCAACGCGACGTACTTGAACGATGTCGAGCCGGGCGAAATGGTGATCATCGGACCCGAAGGTATGACGCGTGAACGGTACACTCCGCCTCGCGAGCCGGCCCGCTGCGTATTCGAGCACGTGTACTTCTCTCGTCCGGACTCCATCGTGTTTGGCCGCGCGGTGCAGGAGTCTCGCGAGAACCTGGGCCGCTTGCTGGCTCGCGAATGCCCGGCCGATGCCGATATCGTAGTGCCGGTGCCGGACTCGGGCGTGGCCTCCGCGCTCGGTTTTGCCGAAGAGTCGGGGATTCCATTCCGGCACGCCCTGATTCGGAACCACTATGTGGGTCGGACTTTCATCGAGCCCTCGCAAGCCATCCGCGACTTCGGCGTGAAGCTCAAGCTGAATCCCGTGCGGCATTTGCTGGAGGGCCGGCGCATTGTGCTCGTCGACGATTCCATCGTGCGAGGCACCACCAGCCGCAAGATAGTCCGCATGGTCCGCAGCGCCGGCGCTCGAGAAGTCCATCTCCGGATCGCTGGGCCGCCCACCGTTTCGCCCTGCTTCTACGGCGTGGACACACCCTCCGAAAGTGAGTTGATCGCCGCGAACAACACCGTAGAGGAGACTCGGCGCTTCGTCGAAGCCGATTCGCTGGGCTATCTGTCGTTGGGTGGGCTGCGCGAGGCTGTCCGCGATGACGACCATCAATATTGTTACGCCTGCTACACCGGCAATTACCCAACCGAGCTGGTGAACATCGAAGAGCTGCGCATGGCCCGCGGCCGCCGTGGATGAAGTGCCTGCTGCTGTGGCTCGGCGCGCTCACAGCGTCCTGGTCAGCAGACTACACGCTAAAGGCCGGTCCGGATACGATCGCATGGGGATACTATTCGGCGACCGCTAAGCCAGTCCTGCGAATCAAGTCGGGCGACACCGTCACCATTCAAACCGTTTCGGGCAACCCGGATCGACTGGTGCAGGCCGGACTAAAACCGGATGCCGTCGAACCCGAACTCCGCGCGATCTACGAGCAGGTGAAGGATAAGGGGCCGGGCGCCCATCTTCTCACCGGCCCCATCTACGTGGAGGGCGCATCGCGCGGGGATGTCCTGGAGGTTCGCATCCTGGATGTCCGTCCATCCGTGCCGTACTCTTACAATGGGTTTCGCCCGGGCGCGGGCTTCCTGCCGGACGACTTCGCTTATTCCCGAATGAAGATCATTCCGCTCGATTTGGAGCGTCGGGTCGCGAAGTTTTCCGTTCAAATCGAACTGCCGATTAGGCCGTTCTTCGGCAGCATGGGCGTCGCTCCGCCGGAGAGCGCCGGTCGCATCAACAGCGCTCCGCCCGGGATCTACGCGGGCAATCTCGACAATCGCGAGTTGGTGGCGGGTGCCACCTTATTCATCCCGATCCAGGCTCCTGGCGCTCTGTTCGAAGTAGGGGATGGCCACGCGGGGCAGGGAAATGGCGAGGTGGACATCACTGCCCTCGAGACTTCACTCTGGGGCAAGTTTCAGTTCATCGTTCGCAAGGATCTACACCTCACCTGGCCACGCGCAGAGACGCCAACACATTACATCACGATTGGCTTGGATCCCGATCTCACCGAAGCGATGAAGCTTGCCACACGAGAGACCATCGACTTCCTCGTCACTCAGAAAGGGCTTTCGCGCGACGACGCGTACATGCTGTCGAGTGTCGCCGTGGATTTCGCAGTTACGCAAGTCGTCGACGGGACCAAAGGGATCCATGCTATGATCCCCAAGTCACTTTTCAAGTAGCCTTACCCGCGCTCTTCGATACCCAAGCCAGACAAATCAGTTTGACTGCGATGTTCGTCTTCTTAGGCCGGATCTCAATCGTTTCCAAAGTTTCCGTGGTCGCATCCATCCTCGTCCGAAGGGCTGAAAGTTCCGTCTCCAGGTCGAAATTCAGACGATCCAATTGCTCCTGCACCGCGGCCGCCGTCTCGGCTGCGCGATTGACATCTTGGGATTCCTTGTACGTCTTCGTAGCGGCGCGGACCGCCCTCCCGGCCGTGCTCAAGCTCTTGCGGCCGAACAAAGCGCCAAGCATCGTCGTTCCTACCGACACCACCGCTTCCATTTGCTGAGCCCGGGACTGCTCCTGCTCTCGCTGCTGCGCCTGCTCCGCCCTCATCAAGCGGGTCTGTAAGGCGGCCAGCTTTGGTGCGTACTTCCGGCGTAACTCGTCGCTGCGGCTATCGCGTTCTTCTCGGGCCGCATGTTGCAGCCGGACTCTGAAGTCGCGCTCGGACTCATTCGGATTGGATGTAAGGCCGGTACTCGGACTGCGGTACAGCCGCACTCTCACCGTTCGCGATAGCCAGTTGCCGAAATCCTTCGACCACGCTGCGTAGTTGCGCGGTTTCGCGGCTGCGGGCGCCGGCTCCTCGAACCGAGCGTCTTCCTGCGGTTCCGCTTCGAGCTCCGCCACATTAATGGTTGAAGCTGTTGCTGCATCCCAGTTGACAGGTACAGCTTCTGTAGTAATCGGGGTCGTGTATACCAGATAGCGGACGACATCCACGCCGGTCTTCGAGTCCAGGAAGTGAACCTGCGCGGCGCCCAACAAGACGGGACTGTAAACCACATCGCCGCCTGGAGCGGGGAGAAATTGCTGCGGGATGCCTGGCGGCAGCACCGGCCTGGGCGATCCTGAGGATGTCGGCTCCTGCAACACAGCCGGCGCGGCGGTTGTCGGGACAGCGGTCATTTGCGCCAATCGCTTGATCTCCGAACGCGTCAGCGGACCTCGCAAATACGACAGCGTCCAACGGCTCTGGAAGATCTCGGGGGAGTCCTCATGCACGTTGTTCATCAGGAACACGCGGCTACCCAAGCCCGCCAGAATCTGATCGATGTGCGCCCGATCAAACCGAGTACCTGCGTTGCCCGCCGCCGTTTCCAATCCGTCCAAAAGCCGAGCCTTGTCGCGTTCAGTCTGCAGGCGTCCGATGAACCAGGTACCCGTATTCGCCAGCCCTTTATAATCCAAATCTACCGGGTTCTGCGTAGCCAGCACGATCCCGAGTCCGTATGCGCGCGCCTGCTTCAAGAGTGTCAACAGCGGCGTCTTCGATGGCGGATTCGCAACGGGCGGGAAATAGCCGAAGATCTCGTCCATGTAGAACAGCGCGCGCAGGCTGGTGGTGCCCGATTGCGTCCGCACCCACCCAAGCAACTGGTTCAGCAGAAGCGAGACAAAGAACATCCGCTCGGGATCGCTGAGATGCGCGATGGAAAAAATCGAGATCCGCGGCTTGCCTTGCGGCGTATACAAAAGCTGACCGATATCGAGCGGCTCGCCTTCCATCCACGCTTCAAAGCCGGGCGAGGCCAGCAGGTTGTTGATTCGCATGGCGAGTGCGAAGCGGTCCTTCGATGGATAAAACGATTCCAGATCCAGCACGCCCACTTTCTTGAACGGCGGCGATTGGATCTGTTGGATGATACCGGCGAGGTCCAGATCCCTACCATTGCGCCAAGTGCGATCCAGAATCGTGGATAGCAGGATGTGCTCGCGGCTCTGTACCGGATCACCTTCAACGCCCGCCAGCGATAGCAGGCTGCTGGCCGTCACGGTGACGCGGTCACGCATGGCTTCCCGATCCTCGGTAATCGCCTCGGGCGGCGCGCCGAACGAGCGCAACACAGAGACTGCGCGTCCCGCGGTGCTCGCGGGAGTGTATATGGCAAATTCGGCAGCGGCTCGCAAACGGCGGATACGATCGCCGTCCTGTTCCCAGTCCGCGAGGCCCGCACGCCAGCGCTCAGCCTGTTCTTGCGCAAACTGTTCCGCTGTCACCCCTCGATTTCGCGCCTCGTCGGTATTGATCCACGGCTGGAAGTCTGAAGCCTGCAGATCGGGAAACGTGAGCATGAGATTGCCAAGATCCCCTTTCGGATCGATGAGGATGGCCGGAATTCCGTCGATGGCCGCCTCCTCGATGAGACCGATGCACAGGCCCGTTTTTCCACTGCCTGTCATGCCGACGCACACTGCGTGAGTCAGCAGATCTTTCGAGTCATACAACAGCAGGGGGGCCTGGGCGGCCGCGGCCTTTACGTCGTACGGACGCCCCAGATAGAAGACGCCGAGCTTCTCATAATCCTGCATTTGCCATCCAGTCCCGCAACAATTTCACCCCTTCCTGATGCACCACAGTATGACTGATGTTAGGCATCATCTTCTCTGGATCCAGCGACTCCATGCTTTGCACGATTTTTGCTGCATCCGACAGTGGACCAGCCCCCGTACCCACGCGATGGCAGGTGGCGCAGTTGATCTCCAGATACGCCCGTGCACGCTGCTCGACAGACCCGGTCACCGGGTCGTTCCACACTGGCCCGCGCGGCGCGGTCGCCGGAACTCCTCTCAAGTAGCCGGCGCGGGTCCAGCGCAGCAACTGATCGCCGCGGTTCAGATTGCGTGCCGTCGGGCCGAGCGGTGCGCCGTCCTGGTGGCACAGAGTGCATTGGTTGACGTTGGGAATCTGATAGTCCGTGGCGTGCTCCTGACGCGCGGCGTCCACCCATCGGACGGGCACACTGACGGGTGATGGATCCAGCACCGCGTCCGTCTGCTCGCGGTTCCAGACGTAGGGGAGCGTGACCCATCCATTCTGCTGCCGGACGATCAGGCGGGTTTCGATGAGCCGTTCGCCGCCGGACTTCTGCGGAAAGGAAAACGTCTTCGTGAAAATAGTTCCGACGGGAAACAAGAATACTTCCTTATTGCGGTATTCCGCCGCCGTACCCGCAGGCATCCAGATAGTGCGGTACTTCTTCGCATAATCGGAGAACAACGGAGTGTTCAACTCGTAGACCAGTACGCCTGTGTTCGGCTTCAGTACCGGGCGGATGGCTGTGAACAATCGCCATTCCGAAAGTTTATCGGGATAAGCGCGGTCCAGAGTGAGGGTCCACTCCGCCGCGGCGCCCACATCCGGCAACCACAACAGCAATCAGTATTAGAGAGGACCGGCCACCACCCAGCCATACCTTCATTGTGACAAAGGCGCTTAAGATAGAGACAGTCACACGCAAAACGCATGGCGCGAGGCAAGAACGTACCCAGGGTGAAACGCATGAGAGCGTCGGAGTATTTAGCCGCCATCGTCGATTCTTCTTCTGATGCGATTGTCACCAAGGACCTGGACGGCATCGTCACTAGTTGGAACCCCGCAGCCGAACAAATGTTCGGCTATACTGCCGAGGAAATGATCGGGGGCTCTATCGCTGTCCTCGCCGTACCGGAAGCTGTCGACGAAATTCCAAGTATCCTTGAACGCATCCGCCGAGGCGAGCGCGTCGACCACTATGAAACGGTACGCCGCCGGAAAGACGGGCGGTGCATCAACGTTTCTCTGACCATTTCACCCGTGCGGGATGCTTCGGGGAAAATAATCGGAGCATCCAAGATCGCTCGCGATGTCACGGACTTGAAGCGCAGTTATCGGAACGGGCCGAACTTCTCGAACGGGAACGTGCGGGGCGCGAGGCCGCCGAGGTCGCCATGCGCCTGCACAGCGAGGCCGAGCGGAACCTGGGCTTGCTGGTGGATGCATCCAACTGGCTGCTTGGATCGCTCGAAGCATCGGATGTCCTTGCTCGAACGCTTGAACTCGCTCAGCGCTTTGTGACTGCCGACGCATACGCCGTCTGGAGGGTGGATCCCGGTACGGAGAGGTGGCGAATCATTTCCAGCGCCGGGCTGAGTGAATCCTACTCGCGCGAGGAAACCTTCACTGACGCGCCTCGATTGGACGCTTCGCTGATCATCATTGAAGATTTGGAAAACTGGCATGCCGTCGCTGTGCGGCAGCCGGTATATGAGCGTGAACAAGTACGCTCGCTGATGGCGGCTCCAATGCTGATGCATGGACAGTGGAGCGGCACGTTAACTTTCTACTTCAAGAGCATTCGCAGGTTTCCCGAGACTGAGCGCAGGATTGCGATCGGCGCTGGCGAACCTGGCGGCGTCCGCTCTTACCAGTGCTGAGGTGTACCAGGAACAAAAGCGCTTGCGGGCGGAAGCGCAGGCCGCCGCGCGGCGATCCGACTTTCTCGCGCAGGCCTCCGTAGTTCTCGGATCCACATTGCATTTCGAAACGACGCTTGACAGCGTAGCCAGGCTCGCGGTTCCCGTTTTTGCCGACTGGTGCGCGGTGGACATGCTGACCGGCGAGGGCGCTATCGAGCGTTTAGCGGTGCGCCACATCGATCCCGAGAAGATGCAACTCGCGCATGAGTTGCGGGAGCGCTATCCCGTTTCAATGGATGATCCGGGCGGACTCGCTCACGTTCTACGGACCGGCAAATCGGAATTCTACGCCGACGTTCCAGACCACCTGGTGGCCCAAGGCGCGCGCGATGAAGGGCACCTTGAGATGTTGCGGAAGATCGGGCTATCGTCGGTCATCGTGGTCCCGATGATCGCCCGCGGCAAGATATTAGGTGCGATCACGTTTGTTATGGCTGAATCGGGGCGGCACTACGCCGCCGACGATCTTGCCATCGCAGAGCAATTGGCCCTGCGCGCGGGGTTGGCGATCGACAACTCCAACCTCTACGCAGCGGCGAAGCGAGACCGTACCGAATTGCAGGTGGCGGTGGATGCCCTGCGCGTATCTAACAGAGAGTTGCAGCAGTTCGCTTATGTGTCCAGTCACGATCTCCAGGAGCCTCTTCGTACGATGGCGAGTTTCGCCCAACTGCTTGCGCTGCGATATAAGGGGAGGCTCGATTCCGACGCCGATGAGTTCATAGAATACATCGTGGATGGCGCGATCCGGATGAGCGGGTTGATTGACGCACTGCTGAGCTATTCGCGATTAGTCCAGAGTGGAACCCCGTCCATGGAAAGGGTAAATGCCCAAGACGCACTGGGCGCGGCGGTTAGGAATTTGCGGAAATCGATTGCCGAGAGCGGTACCACGATCACGCAAGATGTCCTTCCTCCAGTGCTGGCGCACGGGGCGCAACTCACCCAGGTGTTCCAGAACCTGATCGGCAATGCCATCAAGTACAGGCGGAACGATGCGCTGCCCAAGCTTCATGTGGGTGCGGTTCTGGGTGATGGCGAAGTCCGGTTTTCTGTGGCTGACAACGGAATCGGTATCTCGCCGGAGTACTGGGAGAGTGTTTTCGGATTGTTCAAGCGCTTACATGGCAGGGAGATTCCCGGGACAGGTATCGGGCTGGCTACGTGTAAGAAGATCATCGAACAGCACGGCGGGCGCATCTGGTTGGATTCTGTTCTGAATGAGGGCACAAACTTCTATTTCACGTTGCGCGCGGCGCCGCAGCCCGGCACTTCGGTAGCTCAATCCGTTTCCGAACCTGAACAAGATTTGTAGCCCGCCTCAGCCGATTCTTTGCTTCAGCGTTATGTGAGCGCAGTCACGCACGATAGAGACCGCGACCGATCTATCTGGCTTCAAAGCTCAGCTATCATGAAGCGTTGCCGATTCGTGCCATCTTCGCGGTCCCGGGTTGGATAGCCGTGGCTGCTATTCTGGTGGCTGCGCCCGCTAAGGACCGCCCGGCCCATCGCGCCGAATCCGGCGAGAGCATCCTGCCCGGCGGCCGCCTGATCACGCCCATCGGGCGAGCAGTTCGTCACCGGACCCGGACCCTTCGGACTCGCGGTCAGCGGCAGTGGAAGGTACGTGGTGACGGCCGACGGCGGTCCGCGATTCGCTATTACCGTTCTCGACAACACCACGGGTCAGACGCGGCAGTTCCTGCCGAAGCGCGAACATGAGCCGAAGGCCGAAGATGATGACGATTGGCGCAGCGTTTTCATGGGGCTCGCGTTCGACGGTGACTCCCGTATTTATGCATCCGAAGGCGAATCGGGCCGCGTGCGGTTGATCGATCTGGCTACCGGCAGGAAGTTGAAGCAGTTCGATCTCAATCAGGGCGGGTTCAAAGACAGCTATACCGGCGACCTGGCGTTCGACCGGCAACGCGGCATGCTGTTCGTCGTGGACCAAGCCAACTTCCGGATGGTTACCATCAACGTCCGCGATGGCCGGATCGTCTCCTCCATTCGCACCGGCCGGCTGCCGTTCGCGATCGCGTACGACGAGGCGCGGCGCGAAGCCTACGTCACGAACCTCGGCATGTTTGAATATAGGGCCGTCCCCGGAACGGATCCGCAGCAGGCGGAGAGCACTGGCCTGCCTTTTCCCGCGTTCGGATTCCCGTCGAAAGAAGCCGCGCGCGGCGTCCGCCGTGCCACTGAGGCCGCCATGGTTGACGTTCCGGCTCTGGGCGATCCGAACGCACCCGAATCGAACTCAGTCGCCATCATTCGCCTGTCCGACGCCGCCAAACCGCAGGTCCGGAAACTCGTCCGCACGGGGCTGCCTTTCGGTAAGCTGAGCGCGGGCGGCAGCAGCCCCTCGGGCGTGATCGCGCACAACGGCAAACTCTACGTCAGCAACGCAAACCAAGACACCATCACGATCATCGACGTTGCCAAGGGCCAAGCCGACGGAGAGATTCAGCTTCGAATTCCCGGCTACGAATCAGTTCGCGGAGTTCTGCCGATCGGCCTCGCTGTAGTTCCCGGCGGGGATTGGCTTCTCATTGCGGAGGCCGGTATCAATGCCATCGGCATCGCCGATCTAAGAACGCGGTCCGTCATTGCGCATATCCCGGTGGGTTGGTTTCCGACGCAAGGTTGAGGTGCACGGGTCTACCGTCTTCGTCAGCAATGCCAAAGGGCACGGCACGGGTCCGAATAGTCAGGAGAAGACCGACTCTCTGCGAAGAGGATCGATCACCCGCTTTCCTATCCCTGCGAGCGACTCACTGGCAGACGCCACGCGCCAGGTGATGGTGAACAATGGCTTCAACGAACCGGCCAACCGGAATTCGGAGTTACCGCGCGACCTGGATCACGTCGTCATTATCGTCAAAGAAAACCGCACGTACGATGAAGTATTTGGCGATCTGCCGCCCGCAGCGAATGGGCCGCGCTCCGGCGATCCAGCCCTGGCCCGCTTCGGCCGCAGCGTGACGCCCAATCATCACGCCATCGCCGAACGATGGAGCTCGAGCGATAATTTCTACGCCGACTCGGAGGTGAGCGTGGACGGCCACCACTGGATCGTCGATTCGTATCCGAACGCGTGGACCACCACGACCTGGATGGCATCCTACGGCGGGCAGAAATCGTTCCGATTCCCGACCACCGCGCCCGGCCGGCTGCTCTTTGCGCAATCCAACTCGTCGGTGCATCCCGAAGAACAGTTGCAGGCGGGCTCATTGTGGCAGCATCTGGAGCGCCACCAGATCAGCTTCCGAAATTTTGGCGAAGGCTTTGAACTCGCGGGCAATGACGAGGGCGGCGGCCTGTCGCCCACCGGCGCCCGCTTCTTCACCAACGTGCCGATGCCGGATGCTCTATACCGCAACACCTCGCGCGTCTACCCGGGCTATAACACCAACATCCCTGATCAGTTCCGCGCTAAGCAGTTCATCTCCGAGATGCAGGCAGATGTACGGCGACGGCAAACGTGCCTTCCCGCGGTTGCTGTTCCTGCACCTGCCGGACGATCACACCGACAAAGAACGTCCCGCCGACGGTTATCCCTCGAAGGCGTCCTACGTCGCAGATAACGATCTGGCGCTGGGCCGCATCGTCGAGTATCTCTCCGGCACGTCCGCGTGGAGACGCATGGCCATCTTCGTCACCGAGGACGACGCACAAGGCGGCGTGGATCACGTGGATTCGCATCGCACGGTGCTGCTGGCGGCCGGGCCGTACGCGCGCAAAAACTGGGTGTCGCACACCAATACCAGCTTCGGCGGGATGTTGCGAACGGTGTTCGAGATTCTGCGTATTCCGCCACTGAACCAATTCGACGCGACAGCATCCAGCCTCGCCGATTGCTTCTCCGGCAAACGCGGACTTTGCGCCGTATCGCGCGATTCCTTCCGACGCCAGCATTTTCGATCCTGCAAAGGCCAAGGCTGCGCCGGGGAAGTCGAAAACAAAAATGGACGATCCGCGATTTATTGAGCGCGAACGACGGGGCAGGTAACCCGATTGTGAGCCGCCGGCACAACAAACGTAACAACCCTGTGGCGAAAAGCAGCAACGAAAAAGTCCCCCTCGATACGCCGGATCTGCTGGACCGCAGTTTGTACATCAACCGCGAACTCGGCCTTCTCACGTTTCAATGGCGCGTTCTCGAAGAAGCCATGGACGAAACCAATCCGCTTCTCGAGAGAGTGAAATTCCTGGCGATCGTGGGTTCCAATCTGGACGAGTTTTTTATGGTCCGGGTTGCCGGACTGGCGGCCCAGGTGGATGCCGGCACCGTCGAGGTGGGTCCCGATGCGATGACGCCAGGCGCCCAACTGATCGCCATCCGGAGAGAGGTGAAGAAGCTTCTCTCCGAGGCTCACAAGTGTCTTTCCGACCAACTCATTCCTGCACTGGAATCGGCCGGTATTCGTATTCTCGATTGGGAAGACCTCACTGAGAAGCAGAAGCAGAACATGCGCCACTACTTCGATGAGACGGTGTTTCCGGTGCTCACGCCGCTTAGCCTTCGATCCTGGGCCGTCCGTTTCCGCACATCTCGAATCTCAGCCTGAATCTCGCCGTTCTGATTCAAGGGCGCGCACAAGGTAGAGCATTTCGCCCGTATTAAGGTTCCCGATTCGCTGCCGCAACTGGTGCGCGGTGCAGCGCCAGGACCAAAGCGTAAGACGCGGCGTCCCGGACGCCGGGTCGACTCTGGTGTGGCTTGAGCAGGTGATCGCGGCGAATCTGGCCGCGCTGTTTCCCGGGGATGGAGGTGGTGGAGAGCCATCCATTTCACGTCACCCGGGATGCCGAAGTGGCCATTAAAGAACTGGAAGCCGAGGATCTTCTGGAGACCATCGAGGAAGGCGTTCGCCAACGCCGGTTCGGCAGCGTAGTCCGGCTGATGGTGACCGACAAAATGCCGGCGCATATCCTGGAGATCCTCATGAGCAACCTCGAGGTGAACGCCAATGAGGTGTATCGAATCAAAGGCGCCTCTGTCGTTGAAGCGGCTGATGGATCTGCACAATCTCGACCGCCCCGATCTGAAGGATCCGCCGTTTGTGCCCGCGGTTCCCGACTCGCTGCGGCCATCGACGGACGAAGAAGACGTGTTCGCCATCATCCAGCGGCACCAGGTGCTGCTGCATCATCCGTTCGATTCCTTTCAGCCGGTGATCGACTTTCTGCGCCGGGCGGCGCACGATCCCAACGTGCTGGCCATCAAGATGGTGCTATATCGCGTGGGCCGCAATGCGCCGGTGGTCGAAGCGCTGCTGGAGGCCATGGAAAACGGCAAGCAGGTGGCCGTGCTGGTGGAATTGAAGGCTCGCTTCGACGAGGAGAGCAACATCGAGTGGGCGCGCGCGCTGGAACGCGAAGGCGTGCACGTGGTATACGGGCTGGTGGGGTTGAAGATTCACTGCAAGGTGGCGATGGTGGTGCGGCGCGAGGGCGACAAGATACGGCGCTATGTTCATCTGGCGACCGGCAACTACAATGCGGTAACCGCGCACTCTATACACCGATATCGGGCTGTTCACCTGCGACGAGGACGATCGCGGACGATGTCACGGACCTGTTCAACTACCTGACCGGCTACTCGGCGAAGGACGGATTACAAGCAAGCTGCTGGTGGCGCCGGTCAACTTGCGGCAGCGGCTGCAGGCGTTGATCGAGCGCGAGATTGAGCACCAGAAGCACGGCGAAAGCGGGCACCTGATTTTCAAGATGAACGCGCTGGTGGACGGTCCGCTGATCCGGCTCATTGTACCGCGCCTCCCAGGCCGGAGTGAAGGTCGAGTTGCTGGTTCGCGGCATCTGCTGCTTGCGTCCGGGACTTGCCGGAGTCAGCGAGAACATCGAGGTGTCGAGCATCGTCGGACGATTCCTGGAGCACAGCCGCATCTACTACTTCCGCAATGGCGGCGACGAGGAGATCTACCTGGGGAGCGCGGATTTAATGCCACGGAACCTGAATCGACGAGTCGAGGTGCTGTTCCCGGTCGAGGACCCAAAAATTGTGGCTCGCATCAGAGACGAAATCCTTGCTGCTTATCTCGCCGATACGGTTAAAAAGCGGCGGATGAAAAGTGACGGCACGTACGCGAGGATTAAGCCTTCCTCCACCAAGCCGGCGATGAACAGCCAGGCTTGGCTCACCGATAAATCAAGAATAGTTCCGGCGTGAAGAGCCGACCGGTGTGCGCCACCAGCTTAGAGCCGCAGGGCGAGGTTGGAGGACCTTGCAGACTGCCGATGCGCCTCCGACGGATTGGGTTCGTTTTGTTGCGGCGGTGTTTGGCCCGGCATGGGTGCGTTCACGACCTGCTTGATGTAATTGTCCACAGCCGCGGCTTCCGTTTTCTGGACGCGAGCGCGCAGGGTTTGGAGTTCGCGCAGGGCTTTGTAGTAGGAGCGCTCGGCCGCGGCGGAATAGCGCTGCAGTTTCTCGAGCACGTTGCCAGGAGAGGTAAGAGTGGCGAGGATGCGGCCGTCGGCGCCCGCGGTGGAACCGGGTTCGGTGAGGAGCTGCTCGAAGGCTTCCATCTCTAGGCGTTGGATGCGGATCAGCTTCCAACGGGACTGGATCATCTGGTCGACCATGAAGGTCTCGGTATCGCCCGCGGGTTGGAACTCGGCGCGAAGGGTTGAGGCGAGTTGATCGAACTCTTCGTGGTCCTCATGCGGGAGGACGGTGAAGATGCCGCTGAGACCGTGTCGGGTCGCGTTCCGGCTGGATGCGGTCTTTCCTTCCGGCGTGGACGGGCCGGTGCTGGCTCGCGCATTGCGTTGGTTGGCGAGGATCTGTGATGGGCTTGCCATTTGACCGATGTGTAGCATGCTTCCGGCGCGATCCGAGTGCGGGGAGCGGGGGTGTTGGTTCGGGCAAGCTGTTGGAAACGCGATGCATTGTCGCGGTCCCAGGGCTGTGGAAAAAGCGGTGTGAATGAGGTTGGAGGCTGTCGAGGAGAGGCTTGGTTTGGATGTCGCCCGGATCGATGAGCCGGTCGGGGACGAGCAATTGGCGATGATGTAGCGGATCACGGAGTTCTTCGGGCGTCGTGGATGCGCGGGTTTTCGGAGCGGCGTTGGACGGTCAGGGAGCCATGCCGGACGCTGAGAATCGATCTCGTGAGTGCTGGTATCGACTACATAGTGACCGTGAGTCCGCTCCAAGACTGCCGTGGCGGGAACAAGCGGGTTCCCGCCGAAAGATGCGCCCCGACCCAACTGTAGGATACGTGCTCGGAATCCAACTGCCACGTCCGCGATGAGGGCGTTCTGGGGCAATGTGGACGAAGCGACGTAGCGTAAACGGTCCTTGTGCAACACAACAAGGACGGAATTCCCCGCATGTGTTTTTGTTAAACCTCCGAGACGAAACTCCCGGCAAGGCTCACGCCAGCGAGGCGATCGTATGCTGAACGTTGAACGGGACCCGATTGTCTGGACCGAGCGGTCGATTTTTGGAGAAGGAGCAAGGCTTGTTGGGCCTCAGAAGGCGTTATTCGCATTCCGTGTACTAGAGAAATGAGCGAAATGGCCGCTTGGTCAACCACCGCTCTTTGACAGGTGGGCAGTTTGACATGAACAAAGGGTACAAATGCTGCGATTTTCAGGACCTGTTATATGCGCCGGGAGTAACTGCGGAAATTTGGCTGAGCCACTGGGTCACGTTCTCGACAACTCTATCATTCAGATCCATGTCCGCATATCTTACTACCTTTTGTATGTGATGCTTTGGAGTTAGAACCCGCCGGCACATCGGCGCACTCGTTTCAACAACGGTAGGTTGTGAGACAAGCATGGAATCGGCGCAGGTGCGCCGATCTGTGAGCGTGGCCAGATGCGCTATTTGATGGCGCGGGCCACGCGTGGAGCAGAGCCGCACGGCCGCCAGCAACGAGAACCAACCAGCACCGAAAAGAGAAAGCCACAATCTTGCTATCATTTATTGACATCCGACACGTGGCGGGTTACGGTTTGAGATGATAGAGACAACCCGCCACAAGGGACTGAAACGGCTGGTCGAACAAGACGACCCGAGCGGCGTAAACCGGGAACATGCCGAGAAGCTGCGGGATATTGCTCTACCCTCCATGCCGCCGCTACGGTTGCTCACATGGATTTACCGGGCTTCCGGCTGCATCCACTCAAAGGGCAGATGAAAGGCTTCTGGGCTGTGACCGTTCGGGCAAACTGGCGGGTGATATTCCGTTTCGAAGCTGGCGCGACGGACGTTGATTATGTCGATTACCACTGAAAGGACCCAAACATGACCATGAAGAACCCACCGCACCCAGGAGGCGTCGTTTTGCGTCAGTGCATCGAGCCCTTGGGCTTGAGCATCACCGATGCCGCCGCCGCTCTTGGCGTGACGCGCAACACGCTCTCTGAACTGGTCAACGGGAAGCGTGGCATATCGCCAGAAATGGCCGTGAGGCTGTCAAAGGTTTTTGGCGGCACCGACGACGGCTGGCTTATGCAACAGGCGCAGTATGACCTTGCTAAAGTCCGGCGCGACCGCCTGAAACTAAAAAGGCTGGAACTAGCTTAACAATGGATTACACGGTGAAAGTAACCGATCTGGCAGTGTCTTTCACGATCTTTGGACCGATTCTCGCGATTCCAGGCTTGGCAAGGAGCATCCATTAGATGCGCGATGGTCTCGGTATCGCCCGCGGGTTGGAACTCGGCGCGAAGGGTTGAGGCGAGTTGATCGAACTCTTCGTGGTCCTCATGAGGGAGGACGCTGAAGATGCCGCTGAGACCGTGTCGGGTCGCGTTCCTTCTGGATGCGGTCTTTCCTTCCGGCGTGGACGGACCGGTGCTGGCTCGCGCATTGCGCTCGTTGGCGAGGATCTGTGATGGGCTTGCCATTTGACCGATGTGTATCATGCTGCGGGCGCGATCCGAGTGATGGGAGTGGCAGGGCTTGTGCGAGCAAGCTGTTGGGAACGCGATCCATTGTGCGCGTTCTAGGGCTGTGGAAAAACCGGTGTGAACGGGGGTTGAACCGTCGCCGTGGGCGGCGTCGTGAATGTGGTGGTTTTCTCGGGGGCGCGGATCGTCACTTGGATTAGTCACTGACGCGCATTGTGTCTGGACGTGTCTGGACCGAAGCCGACCTATTGGTAACTGTGCTCTTGAGCGTCTACCCCACTTCCGGACAGCCCGTGATCCAGGAGCAATGCGGACAGAGCACATGTGCGACATGTCGGCAAACGTCAAGATGGATGCCTAAACGTTACGCCGTTGGATTCACTGGGTCTCTCTGCATTGGTCATGCCGCGCGATCGATGCACGGCGAGACAGTATTCCACAGGAAGGGGCTAAACCAGCGGGCGCGCTCGGAATCGAATCCGGTTCCGGTGGAGGAGGCGGAATCCTTACAACCTCGTCGACTGGGGCGCCTACCGATTCCACCGGGCACAGCAAACGGTAGCCACGGCGCAGAAGCGTTTCGATGAAGTGCGCACTGCCGGCGTCCTGCCCAAGGATGGTTACGGCACGTCTGGCACCGGGCCGAGATAGCGATCCAGCCAGTCCAGCGTCTCTTTCACAATAAGGTTTCGCGGAAGTACATGTCCGCCCTCCACCAGGAAGTGACGCTTATCCCCGGGAGCCGAACCGAGGAATCGGAACAACGGAAGCTGCAGGCTGACGGGATACTGGAAGTCGTCCTTCCCGTTCACCATCAGCACGGGAACGTGGATCCGCGGCGCGAAGTTAAAAGGGTCCGTTTCCGGAGGCGGGTTGCCGGACAAAAGGGCTCCGCCCTGCAGAATCACGGTTTGAAACCGGTCTTCCAACGCCACACACGGCAGCGCCAGGATTGCGCCCGTACTGAAACCGTGATACGCGATCTTGCTACCGTCGATATCGGAGCGCGTTTTCAGGTAATCCACAGAACGGCCCAGATCCTTGCAGATCTGGATCAACTGGTCCCTTTGGCCCATCGCGCCCAGTGGCGTCGTCGCACGCCGTTCATAGGTCCCCTTGTAAATCGGAAATAGCACCGCCCTGCCACTTTGCACCATGTAGCGAATCCAATACAAGCTCACAGGATCGACCTTGTCCATGAAGAAGGCATAGCCGCCGGGGAAATGCACGACGGTTTCATACGGCGGCTTTGCGTTCTTCGGCAGATACAACCTGGCAGCCACTCGCTCGTCACCGTAGGCGGCATCGAAGGTAACAGTCACCGCTTGCCAAACGGGGTCGCTGTCGTCGGTAGCCTCGATCTTCTCCTTCAGTGGCGTATGATCGTAGGCATACAGGTTCTTGTATATTCGGAACTGCTCCTCCGATACCGGTTTCTCTACGTCATAATTGCGCACCCGCGGCACGAGAGGCGTTCTAGAAGCGTCCGGCACTGGGCGGGTGTAGCGGGCACAGCGAAAGCCCACGGCTGCGACCCGCTCGAACGGTGCGTGGGCGTCCCATTCATTGAACAGGTAGCTCGGGTCCGCCCACGCGCCGCCCAGCGTGAAACGTTGGTTGCCTGAAGCGTTCCAGCACCATTCCTTTACATTGCCGGCCATGTCGTAAGAGCCGAAGAAGCTTGCTCCGCGGTAGGTGCCCCGTGGGGCGGGTCCTTTGCCGGCGAAGTTGCTGAGCAGAACGATTTCCGAGGAGACGGACTGATAAAGGGCAGCCTGCCGCCAGTGGTGAATCGTTGGCAGCTCTTTACCGACAAACTCCGCATACGCCGCCGCTTCATACCAACTCACCCCGGAGACAGGAAAATTCGCGGTCTCCTCGGGGTACGACCCGAGTTCCCAACCAGCTGGCCCCGGGCGCCCGGAACTATCCTGAAATCGTTTCATCGCCTCGTCCCAGCCAACCTCGCGGTTTCCATCTAGGAGGGGTTGTTTCCAGAACTTGCGATCCCGATAGCCTCCGGCGTCAACGAATTTCTTGTACTCGGCGTTCGATGTTTCATACCGGTCCAACCAGAAGTCATCCAGGGCGACGGTTTGTTCCATTCCTCCCTTACCCGAAACCAGAACCATATCGGGCGGCGTTGATTCCCTGGGTGTCAACTTCACGCCTACTTCCGGCGTCGTAGTCAGGGCCCACTCCACATCGGTGTAGCCTTCCTTGACCACCCGCATGCTCACGAACAGGTACGGCAAGCGCAGATTGAGGGGTGTCCGGCCAAGATGAATCCATTCGCTCGCCGGCTTCAAGTAGTCGCGGATGTAGACATCGGCACCAGGGGGGTCGCTCCGAATAGGCGTGAGTTTCCCAACCTGGTCCCAAACCCGGGCCATATCGGCGTCATCCGGCTTGCGCTGGTCGAGGAGTTGAGCCAAGCGGTAGGCTTCCATCATGTTGCCCGAGTCCGCCAGCATTCCTACGCGCTGCTTGTCCTTCTCGCGCGCGATGGAGGCCCGCTCCCTCCACATCCAATAGCCTCCGGCACACGCGACGGCCAGGGCTACAGCCGCCCCTGCCAGCAGGACATTCTGGCCGTTGGATCTGCCCGGAACGGCTGTTGCGCTGTAGGACGGCTTCGATGTTTGAAGTCGTTGGAGTTCGGCTGCGAGTTCGCCAAGATTTTGATAACGCTCCTGCGGGTCCTTCGCCAGCGCTCTTGCCACTATCTGTTCCAACTCAGGCTTTTGCGCCAGCGGTGGCGGCTGCTCATGGATGATGGCGTGCATCGTCTCCACCTGGGACTTCCCATGGAACGGCCGCGTCCCCGCTGCCATCTCGTACAGGACAACTCCCAGTGAGAAGATGTCGGTGCGATGATCGAGCGGCCGCCCAGCCGCTTGCTCCGGTGACATGTAGGACACCGACCCCATCACAGACCCCATGGCCGTGAGCGCGGACTGCTGCGTTCGGGTCTCCCCGTCGGGGCTAGGCGAAGTCTCCGGCAATTTCGCCAACCCGAAGTCCAACACCTTCACTTGCCCATCGAAGGTCACCATGAGGTTGGCCGGCTTGACATCGCGATGTACGATTCCGGCTGCATGCGCTGCGCGCAGTGCACCGGCGATTTGAACTGCATACCCGATGGTTTCGGCGAGACCGAATCCTTCCGCGGGGATCATCTTATCGAGCGGTCGCCCCACCACATGCTCCATCACCAGATAATCCGTTTTGCCCTCGGCTCCAATGTCGTAGAGCGCCATGATATTCGGATGATTCAGAGCGGAAACTGCACGCGCCTCGCGCAGAAACCGACTCTTGCGCTCCGCGCTCGCCATCTGGTCCTGCGGAAGAATCTTGACGGCCACCGTTCGCCGCAGCCGGGTATCGTAGGCGCGAAACACCCGCCCCATACCGCCCTCTCCCAGCAGAGCTTCCATCTTGTACGGTCCCAGGTGGCTGCCGGGACCGATCTTCGTAGGCGTCGGTTCAGGATCACCTGCATGTGCGAGCAGGGCCTCCACCTCGCGGCGCACCTCCGGTTCGGCTTGGGCCAGCAACGCCGCTCTCTCGGAGCCAGTACATTCCTGTGCCGCGTGATATAGTGCCCCGATCTGCTGCCAGCGTTCCGGAGTCATGCGGGTTTATCCGTCGCCCCCGAGTCTAGCAGGTGAAATTTGGCTCCAGGAAGGGACCTGCAATTGCTTCAAAGAATTCTACAAGGCGCACGCATGCAGGCCTCTGAGATACCGTAGTGATGTCCTTAACACAAGCGAGCGGCCGCGCCGGATCGGCTTGTGCCCATGCTCTATAAGGAGTTGCGCCGCATGCAGGGGAACTGGGTTCGGTAAGGAGCTGCTCAAAGGCTCCCTCTCGAGGCGCACCTTGATAGCTACCACGATGTTTGCGCGTTTGGAGTGCGGGGGCCGGAATGTTTAGCGGGCAAGCCGTTGGGACCCGCGATGGATTGTGGCGATCGAGGGCTGTGGAAAAAGCGCGGTGAACGGTGCGGTGGACGCTGGAGAGCGACTTGATTGCATCCCCCCGGGGTCTACGCACGGGTCTGGGACCAATAAGTGCGATGATGTAGCGGGTCACTCTTGGATTTGCGGTGTCGTGGATCGGTTCTCCCCAAAATTTCTAGGGCTGAAATGAACGTACTATCTCGCCCGCTCACCGGTTCTACCGGTCGGTAGACGATGCTGCGAGACGGGCCACTTTGGAGCACCGAACCGACGAGCGGCTTGTTGTCGAGGAGCCCAGCGCGATCCGCGCCGGTGATTGGTCCGAGCTTCAGTAGCCGGATTGCTTCGTTTCTCGAGCCGGGACGGCGTTAGCCGGACGGGGCTTCAATTTCCCTGTCCGGCTGTTCCACTTGAAGAACCAGCGCTATGGTACGCGAATGCCCATTCGGCGCAAGATCAGCCGGCGGGCGGCATCGGTGAGAACCGGCCTGGTCTCTCCTCGGAAGGAGTGCGAAGAATCCTCACGATCTTTCGGTGTCGCCAGAAAGCCATGAAGTCCGTCGGCTGTCACGCCAAGACCGACGATCTCGCCGCTGGAATTGATGGAATCCGCAAGCAGCAGATACAATGCCGCAGGGTTCACGGTTATTAGAGTGTTGAGATCAATCACCCTGCCGTTCTCCCATACGATCGCGCGAGGATTGAAGGACTCATCGAGAGAGGCGCCAACCACTTGGCCTGCATCATTGATGCCGAGCGCGAGGCTCGCAGAATCCCCCGGGAGAGGTCCGAGGCCCTGCATCCCTTCCGCCTCAGTCCACAGGAATCCATGAAACGTGGTGTTGTTGGGAAGCTCCGAATGCCCGACTACCTGACCGCGGTTATTCAAGGCACAAGCGTGGTTCCCGGCGATGCCGCCGGCGCCGCCCAGGTTGCCGAGGTCATGGGGTGTGCGGTTGCGGTCCCGCTCCCAGAGCAGCGCATGATTCTCCACCAGATAGAGCCCGCTGTTCGGATTGAAGCCGGCGCAAGTCCCCGATGCGCCAACAATCTGACCCTTGTCGTTGATAGCGGCAGCGACTCCCAAGTTGTCGCCGGTCCAAGTCTGTAACCGGTGGATCCCGCAATCGTCCCAGACGACGGGTTCGAAGTTGTAAACTGGGCAGCCCGGGTCCGCGATGGTGGTTTCCGCATACCCGACAACCTGACCCCGATTATTTACCATGTTGGCGGCGCCGTTGGCGCCCCCCAGCGCCGGGAGCGGCGCCATCCTGCCGCTCTGCCAAACAAACGGAAGACATCCGGTACGCGAGGGAAATCCGTACGCGTTAAAGCCGCAAAAATCCTCAGCGTTCGGGACTGTCGTTTCGGCCCGGCCGACAGCCTGACCACGCTCGTTAACGCCATACGAGACGCTGTTCGGCCCCCCCCAGTCCCGGTGTTCCAATATCGAGCTTGTGGCCCTGGTACCAAAGGACCCCGTGTATGGCGCCATTGGCCGCGGCCGCGCCGGCAATCAATCCGCTGGCGCTGACAAAGTATGGCTGGCCGGGGGATGCGCCGATCCCGCCGAGGTCGATGACGTTGTAGCCCGGCTGGGCCGGCTGCGCCGGTGCGAAGGCCGCGAGCAGGCTGCCGGCGGCTACTAGAGTCGCAAGTGGTTTCATATACATTTCCTCCATTCGGGTAAGATCATTCGGATCGCTTGTACCCGTTTCGTCTATACAAGCGGAAGCCGAGGGGGAAAGCGGCCAGTGGTTTGGTATATCTTTACGGACGGGGGACGATATCCATCCGACCATCCGCCGAAATCACGGATCTACTGAGAGCCTGGAGCAGTGGTGACGCGGCTGCACTGGCGCGATTGGCGGAGCAGGTGTACCCCGAACTGCGTCTCATCGCGCGGCGCTACTTGAAAAATGAGCGCCATGCTAATTCGCTACGGACCACGGCCTTGGTCCATGAGGCCTATCTTCGCTTATCAGACGTGAACAAGGTTGAACTGCATGAGCGCGCACAGTTCTTTGCGATGGCGGCCCAGATGATGCGGCGCATCCTGGTGGACGCAGCTCGCGCACGGGGTTCGCACAAGCGCGGTGGCATAGCGCTCAAACTGAATATCGATGAGACAGCTGTTCTGTCGCCCGCGCCGGACCGGTCGATCCTGGCCCTGGACGAGGCCCTGACAGCGTTCTCGCGGGTGGCTCCGCGCCAGGCCAAGGTGGTCGAGTTGCGTTATTTCGGCGGACTGACGGAGGAGGAAATCGTCGCGGCTATGAAGATCTCACCACGCACGGTCAGACGCGATTGGGATCTCGCCAAGGCTTGGCTGCTGCAGGAGTTACGGCATACAATTGGCGAACCATTGGGAAGCCAGCCGTGACCCCTGATCGTTTCCAGCAAATTGCAGAGCTGTACCAAGCCGCCCGCGAGAGGTCCCCCGCCGACCGGGCGGCGCTACTGGCGCAAACAGATCCTGAATTACGCCGCGAAATAGAGTCGCTGCTAGCGCAGTCCGGCGGCGAGTTTTTGGATCGGCCTGCCCTGGAGAACGCCCCGGAACTTCTGGCGGATGCTACCGTCACCTCGTTGGCTACTGGCGCTTGCCTGGGGCCATACCGCATTGAATGCAAACTGGGCGAAGGAGGCATGGGTGAAGTCTTTCGCGCCGTAGACACGCGATTAGGCCGCGCCGTCGCGATCAAGACCACTCATGAGCGGTTTAGCGCGCGTTTCGCACGCGAGGCCCGCGCGATTTCATCGCTGAATCACCCCAACATCTGCACTCTCCACGATGTTGGGCCAAACTACCTGGTAATGGAACTGGTGGACGGCGAGACGGTAGCGGCCCGGCTCAAGAACGGACCTCTTCCAGTGAAGATGACACTTCTTTATGCTTCCCAGATTGTGGCCGCGCTGGCAGAAGCGCACGGCAAGGGCATCGTTCACCGCGATCTCAAGCCGGGTAACATCATGATCGGAAAGTCCGGAATCAAAGTTCTGGATTTCGGACTGGCGAAATCGGGCCAGGATGAGACGCTCACTGCAAGCCACATGGTGATGGGCACGCCCGCCTACATGGCGCCGGAGCAAAGGGACGGCAAACCGGCCGATGCCCGCTCGGATATCTATTCCTTCGGTTGCGTGCTCTATGAGATGTTGACCGGCGCGCGACCCGGCTCACGGCGGAGGCGCATGCCGTCGCGAATGCTGGAACGGATCGTAAGCCGGTGTCTGGAAGAGGACCCTGGACGCAGGTGGCAAACCGTTCACGAGTTGGAGCGGGAACTGGCAGCTTCGTCCATCCGGGCAAGCCTCTGGACACGCATCGTACCCGCCGCCGCGGCTGTTTTAGCGCTGTGCGTCGCGGCCTACTCTTATCTTCACCGTGCTCCAGGACTCACTGATAAGGACACCATTGTTCTTGCCGATTTCGAGAATAAGACGGGCGATCCGGTATTTGACGACTCGCTGCGTCAAGGACTGTCTGTGGAGCTTCAACAGTCGCCGTTCCTTAGCCTGATTTCGGACCGGCAGGTGCAGCAGACACTGGCACTGATGGGACAGCCGAAAGATGCTCGGCTGACTCCTGAGATCGCGCAGCAAGTCTGCGAGCGAACCGGCAGTGCCGCAATTCTGGAAGGCTCGATCGCAAGCTTGGGAAGCCAATATGTACTGGGACTGCGCGCCCGGAACTGCAATACCGGAAGGATTCTCGATCAAGAGCAGGCGCAGGCGGCACAGCGAGAGGACGTTCTCAACTCTCTCAGTCAGATCTCCTATAAATTCAGAACCCGGGTTGGTGAATCACTCGCGACTGTGCAACAGCACTCGACCCCGCTGGAAGAGGCCACCACGCCTTCCCTCGAAGCTCTGAAAGCTTACAGCACCGGTTGGAAGCTAGTGCTCTCCTCCGGCTATCCTGCGGTGATACCCCTCTTCCAGCGGGCTGTCCAAATCGATAACCAATTCGCCATGGCGTATGCCCAACTGGGGTTCGCGTACGGCTCCGACTCTGTTCTGTCCGCCGAGAATGCGACCAGAGCCTGGCAATTGCGGGATCACGCCAGTGACCGTGAGAGGTTCTTCATCGACTTTATCTACCATCGACAGGTGACGGGAAATCTGGAAAAGGCATTTCAAACGCTCGAATTGTGGTCTCAAACCTACCCTCGTGGTGCGGAACCGGACCCCCAGGATCTGATGGGGGGAATTTCCTCGGGGGGAACGGGGCGCTTTGAAAGAGGGATCGAACAAGCTCAAAAAAGCATTGCGGCAAATCCGGACTTTCTCTTCGGGTATGCCAATCTCGCTCGCAATTGTTTCCACGCGGACCGCTTCGGTGAAGCCGGGAACGCTCTTCAGGGAGCCTCCAGGCGCAAGCTGGAAATGCCGGAATTCCTGGTTTATCGACACGCCATCGCATTCTTAAACGCTGATGGTCAGCAGATGAATCAGGTATTGGCACTGGCCAAGGGCAAGCGTGGGGCGGAACACTGGGTAATGAATTCACAGGCTCTGGCTCTGGCCCATGCGGGCCAGCTACGCGAGGCCCGGCGGATATCCAACCGAGCCGTGGATCTGGCCCTCCAGGAGGGAGGCCGTGGAGCAGCGGCGACCTACCAGGCTGTAGCGGCAGTATGGGAAGCCCTTTACGGGAATGCTGCCGAAGCGAAAAAGAACGCTACGGCGGCGCTTGCCCTTTCCAACGGCAGGGATGTCGAATATGCTGCCGGCCTTGCCCTGGCATTTGCAGGCGATCCCGCACGATCCGAAGCGCTCGCCGGTGATCTCGACAAGCGTTTCCCGGAGGATACGTTTGCCCGATTTACCTACGTGCCCGTACTTCGCGCGCTATCCACACTCCACCAGGACCTTCCCGCAGAGACTCTGGAGCGGCTGCAAATCACTTCCCGCTACGAGCTGGCTGCGAACGGGCTCGACTTCAGTTTCCATATGGGTGGTCTGCACTCGGCCTACGTGCGTGGCGAGGCCCTTGTAGCCGCGCACCAGTATCCCGAAGCGGCCGCCGAGTTTCAGAAGATTCTGGATCATCGCGGGATCGTAGGCGCGGATCCGATAGGCGCACTGGCACACCTGCAATTAGGCAGAACCTTCGCTCTCGCGGGGGACAAGGGCAAGGCTAAGCTTGCGTACGCGGATTTTCTCACCCGGTGGAAAGGCGCAGATTCGGACATCCCGATTTTGCTGCAAGCCAAGGCGGAATATGCCAAGCTGCTGTGAGCCGTCGGCGAGAGGTTCCGTGGCCGCAAGGCACCCACTCGATCAAGCACACCGTACGTCCGGATCTTTATGTCAGCGGAGAACCTGCTCGACAGTCAGCCAGTGGAACTGAATCAGTTTGTCGCTTCGATAAAGCGTTTTCATTACGCGCCGCGGCGACGATTCAAATGCGGCGATGGCGTGGAGCAAGCGTGGCGGTCGCTGCGTGCCTACGCCGATCGTCTGTGGCGAACTACTGTACATCGTGAGCACTAGCGGTGTGCCTGCGGCTACAACGCGAAGACGGCGATGTGTATGTCGTCAAGGCTGGACCGAGGTTCGAATTGAGGGCGACCAATCCGGTAGGGGATGTGATGATGGCGACCCCGCCCAGCACTTCCAGCATTGTCAGACGGTCGAGCTGCAGGATCCGAAAACGCCGTCACGGGCTGTCGCATCCGAATGGCGGACCGGCGCTCGCGGTTTAATGAGTCACATGCGTTTTTGGGTGCGGACGGGTCAGTTTTTGGAGCGGGTTGGATCGTCGTTTTGAGCTGCGGCGAATGTTACTCAGAATCGCTCCGTAGTTGGTGAGCTGAGCTGCTATCGGCAGTGGCCACGACCAGTGTGGCCGAAACAAGCGGGTTCCCGCCGAAAGCCCCGACCCAACTTCCCGATTGCCGTCGATCCACTCGGTAGCTGAAAGCGGCGGTGTCTCCGACGTGTTCGTATGTATTGCGCTCAGCTGAGTTCTTGGGCGAGTCCGATGAGAAGCCCTTCAGGCCCGCGGATGTAGCAGAGCCGATACGCGTCTTTATACTGGACTACTTCGCCTACGAGCTGCGCGCCGCGCTTGCGGAGCCTTTCAAGCGTCTCGTCGATGTCGTCCACGGCGAACATGACGCGGAGGTAGCCTAGAGCGTTCACCGGGGCGTTGCGGTGATCCGCGACGGCAGGCGGCGTGAGGAAGCGGGAGAGCTCGAGCCGGCCGTGGCCGTCCGGCGTGCGCATCATGGCAATCTCGACGCGCTGATCGCCCAGCCCAGTGACACGTCCGGCCCATTCTCCTTCGATCGTGGCCCGCCCTTCAAGCTCGAGGCCGAGCTCGCGAAAAAAATCAATCGTCACTCCGAGGTCATCGACGACGATTCCTACGTTGTCCATTCGTTTGAGCGCCATGTGTCCAATCTACAAGGTGCCGTCTAGTCTGCGCTGCCAACGGACCCATTCTGCAACGCCGAAGTACGAGCGGCGTGGAGGCCTGAGAGATCGCTCCCGAATAGCGCTTACTAGGGGCGGATCACGCGCCAAGGGGAACTTGGAAACCCGGGCATCATCGGTCTGTTATTAAGGAGCAAGGGTTGCGGCTGCCTGACCGGGATCAGGCCAAATCAGCGCTCCTGAACAGTCTCGGTTCGATCGATGCTCACCGAGGGTACCGCCATGCAAATCGAGGAGTTCGTTGCATGGTATTGCGGGGAGCCGCGGTTCTCTTTCAACAAGGCCGTTGTCCTCCGGTATCGTATCCATCATTGAGTCTCGCCATCTGGCGTCCAGTACCAAAGCCCAGACCTTGCAGCTGGCAGATGACGGGTCAAAAGGCGTCAAGAAGATCGGCATCCGACTCGGGAATAGCTTACTCCAGAACAGGCGTAGCAGCTCTGGAATGCGCCTGCGCTCAGCAACTTAATGGCAAACGCGATCGCGCACGCTTGGCCGTCCTGCTGGCCTGCGGTCTTTGACGCCAGGAAGCATTTGGATTCTGGCCACGTCACACCAGGACAATGCCGACGTGGGTGAAGACCGTGCTCGATGACTGGCTTCAGGCCGGCAACCTGACCGCTGCCAAGCTATTTCGGCCGGTTAGCAAGAGCGGGAAGGCCTGGGGTGACGGTTTGACGGAGAAGGCAGTCTGGCAGGTGTCCGCGAATGTTCCTGTAAAGCCGATATCTAGAGGCTCGCGCCTCACCATCTCAGGACGACGTGCGCTCCGCTGTGTCATGCGGGGGTCGCGAACGGGAACAGATTCGTTCCTCCTCAGGCAATTCGCGTTAATCACGAGGCATTCGCCGGCCCAAGGCCGCCGCAAATTTGATCAATCCCGCGCGAATGGCTCCTTCGTCAAAAGCGGCAAAACCCAGAATCACACCTTTCGGGTCGGCGGACTTCAGAGTATACCGGTCCAGCGCGACGACCTCCACATCGTGTTTGGCTGCCGACTTCTCCGCTTCCCCCGAGGTCATGCCGTTTTTTAGAAACGCCGCTGTATATAGGCCAGCCCTGACATCGGAAATCTCAAGCAGACCCTGCAGATATCGCTGGCCTCCATCGATCAGTGCGGCGAGACGGCAGGCGTATAGATCGCGCATCCGCCGGAGATGGCGGCCGAGATGGCCATCGGCGATAAAGTCGCAGAGCACCACCTGATCCATGCTCAGATTGTGGAAATCGGTGCGATAACGAAAGGCTAAGAAAAGGTCCACCAGCGAGGGCGGCAAAACGACGTATCCAATGCGGAGCGATGGAAACAGGAGCTTGTTGAACGACCCAATGAAGATCACGTTCGAATCTCGGTCAAGGCTTTGCAGCGCCGGAACCGGGCGTCCTTCGAACCGATATTCGCTGTCGTAATCATCTTCGATGACGAATGCGCCGGTGCGAGAGGCCCACTTGAGGACCGCCATGCGCCGCTGTAGCGACATAGTCATCCCGAGCGGAAACTGGTGCGCCGGCGTGACGTATACTCCCTTGGCATGGGGACATGTGATCAGACCATCGGTCACGGAGAGGCCCTGCTCGTCTACCGGTACCGGGATCATTTGGGCGCCGGCGTCAGCGAAAGCGATCATCGCTCCGAAGTATCCGGGATCTTCCATCCACACGGGTTCGCCCTGCTTCAGCAGAAGGCGCGCCAGCAGATCAAGCGCCTGCTGCACTCCGGAAACTACAATCACCTGATCTGAGCTACATCGCACGCCCCGCGAAGAGCCTAAGTAATCTGCAATAGCCTCGCGCAAAGGCCGATACCCGCGTCCGTCATCATCAGCCGGCAACCAGGATCGGAAGGTGCGCGCCCGCCGGGCTGCAATCCTTCCCCAGAGTTCGGCTGGGAACTCGGCAATCGCGGGATCCCGCATGCAAAAAGGCCGAACGCCCTCTTTCGCAATTAAGCCAATCCAGGGCTTTGGCCGCGCGTAGTCTGAAATCACGCGATGAATATAGGCGGGCGGTGTGGAATTCGTGGTCCGAACGGGGTTCACCGACTCCATCCGATTCACCCGGGTTCCCGAACCGACGCGGCAGGAGACGTATCCCTCAGCCTGCAAACGCTCAAACACGCTCACAACCGTGCCGCGCGATAGCCCATACTGCCGGGCAAAATCCCTCGATGCGGGGAGCCTGGTTCCAGGCCGCAGCCGGCCGTCGATAATGGCCAAACGCAGTTGCGCGTACAGCCAGCCCGTCAGAGTTTGTTGCTGAGGGCGGTTTTCTAGCGTAAGTTCAAAGGAGCTGATCGCTTTCGGCATGGGTCACCCGTTTGGTCCAAGCACTTACTTCAAAATGGCTCTATACATTGGACCACTGCGTGAGTAATATGGTAGCCGATGTTTGTCAGTTCGGACGGTACCAGCACACCGGATTTGAGTACGAGCCGAAAACGAATGCGAGCCGGAGTTTACGTGTACGCGGCGGGCTCGATCGCTGCTGGAATCCTGGATCTGATCTGGGGCGATTTTGAGGCGGCCCATCAACCGATCCAAGCCTTGGGCGATCACATTCCGGGCCGCGAGATACTCGCCTACATCGCCGCGATCTGGTTGATTGCGGGAGGCGCAGCAATTATATGGCGGCGAACCGCTCGGGCGGGCGCATGGGGGCTGGCCGCCATCTATTTCATCTTTGCCGCGTTCTGGTTGCCGAGATTCTATACCGCACCTCACTTGGTCGGTTTTAGAATCCCTCTTCTCATCGGTTTGTTAGCCGGAATCGCCCAGCAGTTGATCCTGGTTGCGGCGGCAGCCATCGTCGATGACTCGCTTACTACGCGCGATTCGGCCTGGCTGTCGAGAGCACCCCTCCTCGTTCGTTGGACGTTCGGACTCTCCGCAATCGACTTCGGTTTGGCGCACCTGACCGGTGTTCGGGAGGTAGCGGCCATGGTTCCAAAGTGGATGCCGTTGGGAGGAAATTTCTGGGCGATGCTGACTGGGATTGCCTTCGTGCTCGCCGGCATTGCGATACTGTCGGGAATTCTGAACGTCCTGGCTGCACGACTGCTTGCCCTGATGCTGTTGGTCTTCAGCGTGCTCGTATTAGCGCCGGGAGCCGTTGCTCGTCCCCACAACCATGTAGCCTGGGGCTCCAATGCGTACAACTTAGCCGCCGTGGGCGCCGCGTGGATATTCGTCGAATCCATTGCGACCCGCCGCCGAGGGCGGGCAAACGCAGTCGTGGCCGGAAATGGGCCTGATTTGGAGACCCAGTTCGCTTGATGCCGGCAATAGCATCCACCAAAGTCGATCCGCCAATTCGGTGATGCAGGTTTTTAGGCGTGGTTCTGTGGAGGGCTAGTTCTAACAAATCTGTCAATGGGAGCTTGCGCCATGGCCAGCGCGCACGCGCCGCGCAGAGAGTCGTGGCGAGAACGGTTTTCCAGTGGAGTCGCAGCATGTTCTGCCCTCGTGGTACGGTGTGATGTCTGGTGGTGTTTTCATCTGCTGCCCTGAAGTGAAGTTTCATTTCGGGTTGACGCGAGTAACATAGAACGGTGACTCGCCGCCCGCTCAAAGAGAGGTCCTGATCTCTGGAACCGGCGGCGCTCATTCAGGGTCCTTTCCCGATCATCGGCTGCTGCGGGTGGCGAGAGGCTCGCGCGAAATACTTCCAGCACTTCCCAACTATCGAGCTACAGGATCCGTTCTATGAAATGCCGTCACCGGGGCTCGCTTCCAAATGGCGGACCGCCGCTCCCGCAGGCTTTGAGTTTTGCCTGAAAGCCTGGCAGCTGATCACTCACACGCCTTCCAGCCCGACATATCGCCGGTTGAAGTCCAAGGTGAGCGCGGGGGAGCGGGATCTGTTCGGTTCATTTCGCCCCACCGAGCAGGTCTGGCTCGCCTGGGAGCGCACCCAAGCGATTGCAGCAGCGCTGGATGCCGCGGTGATTCTGTTCCAATGCCCCGCATCGTTTCGCCCAGTCCGCGACAACGTGCAGAATTTTCGAGAGTTCTTCGCGCGCGTGCATCGAGGGCGCTCCCGCCTGGCCTGGGAGCCGCGCGGCGAGTGGGCCCCAGAGCTGATTCGCGATCTTTGCGCCGAATTTGACCTATTGCACTGTGTGGACCCGTTCACAGCGCAAAGCCTGCATGGCCAGGCGACGTACTGGCGCCTGCACGGACGCGGAGGATACAGATATGTTTATTCGGACGAGGAACTGCTGGAACTCGCCTTGCAGGCCCGCAGGTGCATGGCTGAAGGACACGCGCCGTTGTATGTGCTGTTCAATAATCTCGCGATGGCCACCGACGCGTTGCGATTCCAGCAGATTTTTCGCGACGCGAAAATTCAACCGTAACGTTTCGCCCGCTCACCGGTTATAACCATAGACGATGCCGCAAGGCCGACCACTTCGGAGCACCGAACCCGACGAGCGGCTGCTCATCGAGGCGGCCCAACGCGATCCGGGCCGCTTCGCCGAGCTCTATGAGCTGCATTTCGAGCGAGTGTATGCATATTGCCTCCGGCGTGTGCGCGATCGGTCCGAGGCCCAGGATCTGACATCCGAGGTCTTCCATCAGGGGCTGGCCAATCTCGGCCGATTCGAGTGGCGCGGGACTCCGTTCGCGGCGTGGTTATTTCGCATCGCGTCGAACGCGATCAAAGACCGGTCCCATCGCGCCGCCAGGGAGCAACATCTGTCCGACCCGGATGCCGTCGACGACCTCGATCTCGAAGAGATCGAGAATCGCGCCCGGATTTTCCGCATGGTGAAGGAACTCCCAGCGGATCAGCGCCGGGTGGTAGAAATGCGCTTTGCAGAGGAAAAGAGCATTCGTGAAATCGCGCTGGAACTGGATCGCAGTGAAGGCGCGGTGAAGCAATTACAGTTCCGGGGGCTCGAAAATCTGAGGGCCCGCTTGGGTGATCAAAATGGCTGAGCGCGACTTAGCGGAACAACTCAACCGCGCGGTGGACGCTATCCTGTCCGGCTCCAGCGTAACTACTGCCGAAGGCAGCCCTCTGGAGGACATGGCTCTGATCGCCGCCAGTCTGCGTGGTCTTTCCGGCCAGGAGTTTCGCGCCCAGCTCAAGAAACAACTCTTGGAAACAACGCAACAAAAGGAAAAAGCAATGACTGCTGCAACCACACATCTTCGCCCCGGTTTCCGCACCGTAACCCCGTACCTGCATGTCCGGGGGGCGGAGCGATTCATCGAATTCCTGAAGCAGGCGTTCGATGCCGAAGAGGTTATGCGCACCAATCGCCCGGATGGGACGATCATGCATGCTGAGGTAACAGTGGGCGATTCTCGCATCGAACTATCCGACGTGGATGCCAGACCCACTGCGATACACCTGTATGTGCCGGACGTCGACGCCGCGTATCAGCGCGCGTTAGGGGCCGGAGGTACTTCACTGCATCCACTGACGGACCAGCCCTACGGCGATCGGGAAGGATCAGTGCAAGATCCGTTCGGCAACTTCTGGTACATCGCCACGCACCAGGGCGGGTCGTACGTACCCGAGGGGCTGCATAGCGTCACGCCCTACCTGCATCCGGTCGGGACATCGAAGGTCATCGATTTCTTGCAGGAGGCATTCGGGGCTGAGGAAATTGAGCGGCATGCCTCGCCGGAGGGCACGGTGATGCACGCCAAGATCAGGGTCGGGGATTCCATCATCGAGATGGGGGAAGCGCACGATCAGTGGCAGCCAATGCCCTGCGCGCTGCATCTGTATGTTGATGATGCAGATGCCCTGTATCAACGCGCACTCCGCGCCGGGGCTACGTCACTGTACCCGCCCAACAACACGCCCTATGGAGATCGCGGGTCAGGCGTGACGGATCCGTTCGGAAATCAATGGTACATTCACACGTACACCGGCCAGGCGTAGCGATGCTACACTGCGCCCGTGAACTACGATTTCGTCGCGATCCCCGACGATGAGATTCCTGGTGCCTGCGAGCCCGCGTTCGAGCACTTATTGGATATCTACGTCAGTGAAACCAACAAGGTGATCTCGACCTGGCGCGGTTTCACTGACGCGGATTTGTCCTACCGGCCTCATCCTAAATCGGGTACCGTTCTCGAAATCCTGCGCCACCAACTCTTGTCGGAGCGGCGCTTCTTTGGTGAATTCCTGGGCTCGCCCGAGCCGGATGCCGCGACCGTTCTACCGGTCGAGCCTACGGTTCAAAAGTTTTGCCTCCGGATGCGAGAACTGGCTGCGGCACGGCTTGCGTATCTTGCCAGCAGAACTCAGCCATGGTGGCTCGAGGTAGTGCCTTTTTTCGACGAAGAGCGGCAGCGGATCTGGATTTTCTGGCGGCGGGTGCTGCATACGGCCCATCACCGGACGCAACTGACCGTCTATCTGCGGCTAATGGACAAACCTGTAGTCTCAACGTACGGTCCCACTGCCGACGTCACCTGGCAAGGCGCAGATCCGACGAACACCGTCGAGGCAGCGCGGCGACGGTAGCTCACGCGACCAGGTGCGCGAGTTGTTCCTTGATGTAGGCCAGCAGCGCGCCTGCAGGTTGAGTGCCGTCCACCGGGACGCGGAGAACCCCGGCCGGTGTGAATTGCGCCCCCGGCGTATTACTGACGACGTTCATCAGGCGCGTGGGGTCCACCTTGGATTCCTGGTGGAACTTCAGATTCAGTGCTCCGGCGCGGCGGTCGATCGTTTCGATTCCCATCTTCTGAGCAGTGCTCTTTAGCATAGAGAATTGCAGCAGATTCACCACTGCTTCGGGGGCCGGCCCGTAGCGATCCGACAATTCGGCCAGCACCTTTTCGCCCTGCTCCGGAGAATCCACGTCTGCGATCCGTTTATAGGCGCGCAGACGCTGCTGCTCATCGCTGATGTAGTCCGCGGGAATCCTGATGTCCAGGCCGAGGTTCAGCGTGGAATGGACTTCCAGGGGCACCTCCTCGCCGCGCAGCTCCTGGACGGTTTCTTCCAGCATCCGCACATACATGTCGAATCCGACTGCTTCGATATGGCCGTGCTGCTCGCCACCCAGTAAGTTACCGGCGCCGCGCAGCTCCAAGTCGAGTGCGGCAATCTTGAACCCGGCTCCCAGGTCGCTAAACTCTTTGAGAGCGGCGAGGCGCTTGCGAGCGATCTCGCTCAGTTCCGTATCTTGCGGGATAAGTAAGTATGCATAGGCCCGGCGATTCGACCGGCCCACACGTCCGCGCAGTTGATACAACTCGGACAAACCGTAACGCTCGGCGTTCTCGATGAGGATCGTGTTCGCCAGTGGAATATCGATGCCGTTTTCGACAATGGTGGTGCAGACAAACACATCGTATTCATGCCCCATGAAGCCGAGTAGGACGCGCTCTAACTCGGCCTCGCCCATCTGGCCGTGTCCCACTCCGATTCGGCAATCCGGCAGCATTTCCTGAATGGAGGCCGCGCGCTGGAAGATCGTGTCCACGCGATTGTGAATGAAGTACACCTGGCCGCCGCGGCTGAGTTCCTGTTCGATCGCGGTCTTCACCAGGTCCTTATCGAAATGAGCGACCACGGTGTGAATCGCCAGCCGGTCCTTTGGCGGGGTTTCGATGACGGACATGTCGCGGATGCCAAGCAAAGCCATGTGCAGTGTTCGGGGAATCGGGCGTGGCGCTCATGGTGAGGACGTCCACGTTCTTACGCATTTGCTTCAGCCGCTCCTTATGGCGCACGCCGAAGCGCTGTTCTTCATCGATGATCAGCAGACCCAGATCGCGGAACTGCACGTCCGCCGACAGCAGGCGATGCGTGCCGATCACGATGTCCACCTTGCCTTCGCCGATCTCCTGCACCGCCGCCTTCAGTTCCTTCGTGGTGCGAAACCGGCTCAGCAATTCGAGTTTTACTGGAAACGGTGCGAACCGGCGCTTGAAAGTTTCAAAATGCTGGAAGGCAAGAACCGTGGTGGGCGCCAGCAAGGCCACCTGCTTACCGTCACCCAGGGCTTTGAAGGCGGCGCGCATAGCCACTTCGGTTTTTCCGTAACCGACATCGCCGCACAGCAACCGGTCCATCGGTTGCGTGTCCTCCATGTCGCGTTTGACCTGTTGGACGGCGGTGACCTGATCCTTGGTGGGAGTGAATTCGAAGGCGTCCTCGAACTCTCGCTGCCAGTTGCTGTCGTTGGAGAAGGCGAAGCCTTCCGCCATCCGGCGCTCGGCGTACAGCTTGAGGAGCTCGTCCGCCATGTCGCGCATTTTGGCTTTGACACGCGACTTGGTGCGGGACCACGTGGCGCCTCCCAGTCGATCGAGTTGCGGCTTGGCGTCACCGGCTCCGCGGAACTTCTGGACCAGGTCGAGGCGGGTGAGCGGCACGTACAGCTTGGACTCGCCGGAGTACTCCAGCAGCATGAAGTCGCCTTTCTGATCGCCTTGCACGATTTCGCGCAAACCCAGAAACTTGCCGACGCCATGCGTGGTGTGGACCACGTAATCGCCGGGCTTGAGATCCGCAATGTCGGCGGCGAAGGCGGCAAGCTGCGTCTTGGTCAACGACGGGCGGGCTACCAGGTCGGAGCTGTCGAAGAGGTCGTCGCTGCCGATCAGGACCAGGCGCGCATCGGGGAACACGACGCCCTTGTGGACCGCACCTTTGATTAGATACGTGCTGGCTACGGCGCCGGTCAGGTACCCGCGTTCGGTGAGCGTGGTGCGGCCATCCGCGCTGGGGTCAAGACCGAGCTGGAACGGCACCGAGTATTCCTGAAGAATATCGGCGAGGCGTTCCAGCCCGCCGATGGTGGGCGCAAAGAACGCGACGCGGTTACCTTGCTCAACGAGAGTTTTTGCTTCGGCAACCGCCACCGGCATGCTGCCGTGAAAGGCCGTCGAGGGGCGCGACGGAATGTGTAGGGAGTCGTGTGAGGACAGACCCAGCTCGAGTTCGCGCAACAGCAATTCGGTCCTGTTCGCGATTTGGGCCTGCAATTCGCCCCATCGGAAAAAGTTGGCTTCGGCGGAGATCGGCGTCTCACGCTCAGGGTCGGCGAGGCGCTTCCAGAGACGCTCCGCGGCGGCGACGATCTGTTCGGGCTCGTCGAGGACGATGATCGGGTCCATCGTGAACGAGAGCAGGGAGTGGAGGCGCGGCCGCTTCATGGGGACCGCGAATTCCCATCCTGGGAAGGCATCGCCAGGGCTGACAATACCCTCGTAGTTCACGGCCTCCGCCAGTTCGTGGAACAAAGGCCGGGAGCGCGGGTACTCAATCAGGGGGAGCACGGTCGCCTCCGTGATTTTCAGCACCGACCTTTGCGTTTCCGGATCGAAGCGGCGGATGGAGTCGATCTCATCGCCGAAGAACTCCACTCGAACGGGCCGGTTCGATTCCGCCGGGAAGACGTCCAGGATACCGCCTCGCACTGAATACTCGCCGACCATTTCAACCGGTTCCCGGCGCTCGTAGCCAATACTCTCCAGATGCCCGATCAGCAGATCCAGGGGGAGTTCCTCGCCGGTGCGCAGCGTGAGCGCGAGTTGACGGTAGAAATCGGGAGTCTCGGTTCTCAGCAGGGCGGAAGCGACCGGCACGATCGTAATCGGCATTCTCTGAGTCGCCAGGCGCCATAGCCCAATGGCCCGCTGCTCGACAATCTCCGAATGCGGGGAGAGGCGCTGGTGCGGCAGCACGTCGTAGGCGGGGATCACCTGCGGGCTGGGCAGGTCCGGACGGTCCACCAGTAGATCGAAGAACGTCTGTACCAACTCCAGCAGCGCATCGGTCTGTTTGTTTCCATCCACCACCACGAGTAAGGGCCGCTCCGTGGCTTGGGCCAGCAGAACCAGGTGGATCGCCTTACCGGTGGTGGTAAGGCCGGATAAAGAGAGTCGCCGTATATCACGACGGAGAATCTGGCCGATGAGATCCTGGAACACGGCGCTGCGCGTCAGTGTATGGAATAGATCGCGAATGGCGGGATGCTTCACTCGGGATCGCCTGGGGAGCGCGCGAGGATTTTCTGAATCATGTCGCTGGTTGAGTAGCCCGGTTCCATGGGCAGCGTGAGCACCTGGCCGCCGGCCGCCTCCACCTCTTCGCGGCCCGCGATGAAGTGGGACCAATCGGCGCCCTTCACGAGGATGTCGGGCAACAGCGTTGCGATAAGTTCTCGCGGTGTATCTTCATCGAACAGCGTAACCGCGTCTACGGCCGCAAGCGATCCCGCGAGTTCGGCACGATCGCCTTCGGACATCACCGGCCGGGTCGGGCCTTTCATGCGGGCAACGCTCGCGTCCGTGTTGAGCCCTAGCACCAGTACGTCTCCCAGTGAACTGGCACTCTCCAACAAGCGTATGTGGCCGGGATGAAGAAGGTCGTAGCAGCCGTTCGTAAATACGACCGTTTCGCCGTTCTGCTTCCAGTGACGACGGGCTTCAAGGAGTTCGGAACGCGAATACAGTCGGCCCATCGGCGGGAACCACCATTGTATCTTTGAATACGCGGACGGCGGGCTGAACGAAGAAAGTGTTCCGTTTGCGCGATCAGGACGGAACGGATTCGCTGCGGCACTGCACTTCGTTCCAATCTGATCCATCCGCCCCGGCGATTCTCGCGTATTTTATTGGTAGCCGAATTGCTACGTTCGACACGACGGTTTGGCGGAGGTAGTTGTGTTAATCGCCGGTTTGATCGTTTTCCTCTTCATTGTTGGGCTGTTCCTGCAGGCGCTGACAACGGCGCCGCGAGCGGAGGCAGAGTTGGAACTCGACCTGGATGGTGAATCGACGACCTCACCGACGCCGGAAGAGACCGAGTCGCGACCGATTCCCGCTTGACCCACTAGGCCTCGGCGAAAATCCGACTCTCTTCTACAAACATCCATTTGCGGAATCCACGTTCCTGGATTTCGGTCTAAGAGCGCCGGCCACTCGACAAATCTCGGTTGCCGCGCTTGATCGTGATTAGCCGGAATCTGGCTGGACTGAACGCGTGGCATCCGCTCGCCGTGATGTTCGGTATCCCTCATTTGGGATAATGGCCACGAGGCGGATGAACGCGCGACAACCGCTGTCGGGAATAGACCAGGGATAAGCAATTGAAAATGGTTTGGAGATCGTGACGTCGAGTCTGGCATTTGCAATGCTCGCGTCGGCGGCGGCCGCAGAGGTACGCAACCGGTATCGATCGTGCACGTGCCCCAGGGGGGCGAACCCGTGGCTGCGGAAGCCGGGCCGGATGGCTGGATTCACCTTTTGTACAATCTGGGCGACATCCCCTATTACGTGAATTCTTCAGATGGAGGAGCGACGTTCACGAGTCCGCTGCCGGTGGTGAATCGGGAATCGCGCAAACAGGGGCTCACGTTAGAAGGCTCGAGCATGGCGGTGGGTCAATCGGGCGCCATTTACGTCGCGATGTCTACCGACAACTGGAAAGTGAGGCTACCGAATGTGCCGCTGGACTTGTCTGCGCGGTTTCGCCGGCGGAAACAAAGGAGTTCACAGCGGTCCGAAGCCTGAATGGACGTCCCAGCGAAGGCTTTTCCCTCGCTGCGGATGGTAAAGGCCGCTTAACGGCGACATGGCTCGCGAATAAGTTATATGCCAACCTCTCCACGGATGAGGGCCGAACATTCACTCCCAACGCCGAGTTGGACCCGGCGTATGACCCGTGCGAATGCTGCACAACCCGGTCGGTGAACGGTCCCAACGGCGACCTGGCAATACTCTATCGGGAAAAAAGCAACAACGATCGCGATATGTGTCTGGTGATTCAGGACAGGGCTGGCCACCTGACACCTACGCCGGTGAGTTCAACTTTGTGGCACGTCAACGCGTGCCCGATGACCTACTACGCACTGACCAGCACCAATGACGGGTACTTGGCGGCATGGCCGACGAAGGGCGATATTTACTTCGCGCGACTGAATCGGGATGGCATCGTTCTGCCGCCGTGCGGAGTGAAGACTCCGGGTCATTCTGCTATGCAGCTCCGCCGCACACATATGTATTTGGGGCTGTTCCTGACTCCGTGGCTGACCATGTACGCCCTGAGCACCGTGGTGTTCAACCATTGGAAGCGCCTTGAAGATCGTAATCAATCGTCGCGATCCCCCTTCCGAGCTTGTTGGCATATCCGACTTGCGAATGCAGGGTGTTTAGAAACGCGGCAGTACGAAAGGTCAAGACCCGGGCCGCGATGGTACATCTGACAGCCATCGTGACTTTCCTGTTGCTTATATCCAGAGTGTGGATGTGGTGGGAAACTCAAAGCGACCCGCAAGAGGGGTTGTTCTTCGTCGTGTTTGGGATCGCGTTGTTCGATGTCTTTCCGCGGTTCGCGTGAAAATGCGCACGACTCTCGACAAGCTAAATCGATGCACTCACTTGTATATAGGACTGATGCGGACTCCGAGGTTTCTTCTGTACGCAGCTACGGTTTCGTTCTCAATCGTGGCAATTGGTTTCAGGGACGGCATCAGGGCGCGCCCCGGTGGACCAAGACCTTTGAACATTCCTGTCGCCTTCATCGGATTTCCGATGAGGGCGATGCAGATGTTTTGGCGCAGAAGGTGCTGCGGGATTGTGGGCTGCTGGCCGGTACCGTGCAGCGTTCGACAAGACGGCAATATGGTTGTGTACTGAGCAAAGCTATTGGGAACTGCCCGGCTTACGTATGACCCCGAAGAGGGCAGCCGGCGTTGAGTACCCATACCTGCTGGATTATTGTGGGGCACGATTGTCGATGTGCTCATCGTGAGGACCCTGATCTGGATAGCTTCCGGAACCGTCCTGTGGTCGAGGCTCAGATGGGTCCGGCTCTGGGGTTGGATTGCCTTGGCGGCGGGCATTGGTAGTCTTGCATTGCTGGTTTTTGGCCTATAAAGCGCGGGCGGCAACAAACGAGGTTTCATATGAGCAAGCGGTTTTACCTTATTACTCGCGACCTGCACTTGTATTTCGGTCTATTTATCAGTCCTTTCGTTTTGATCTTTGCGATCAGCGTACCGTTGCTGGTGCATTCGTGGATTCCACGCGTATCGCCGCCGCGGCCGCCGCGCCTTGTCACGCAGCTCTCGCTTCCGGCAGATCTCGAACGGCTCAACGGCCGCGAACAGTTGAATTCTCTACGGAAGGTGCTGGACCATCTCGGCATACAGGGTGAGGTAGGGTTCGTTCGCCGGATTTCGAAAGAGCATCGTCTGATCGTTCCCGTCGGCGTTCCCGGGCACGAGACAACGGCTGATCTGAATCTGACCGCGGGAACCGCGGTAATCTCACAAAGAAGCACGGGTCTTGCGGATGCGATGGTGTACCTTCACAAAATGCCGGGTCCGCATAATGCCAACATTCGGGTCAACACTCGGTTCATGGCGCTCTGGCGATGGCTGGCCGATGCGGCAGCATATCTGCTCCTGTTTGTATCGGCCAGCGGTGTTTACCTCTGGGCCGTGTTAAAAACTGAGCGACGGGTCGGTTTAAGCCTGATGGCTGCCGGAGCGTTGTCGTTTGCCGGTATCATCTATGCCCTCAGCCACTGAAACCACACTTGCCGCCAAGCCTCGGAAACGCCTTGTGGCGGACATGCTCAAGGTGTGGAACCGGAAACTGCACTTCTACCTGGGTCTATATTTCTTGTTCTTCGTTTGGCTGTTCGCCTTTACGGGACTGCTTCTCAATCATTCCTGGAAATTTGCGGAGTTCTGGCCCAATCGCAAGGTGTCCAGCTACGAACGGCGGATTCAGCCTCCGCCGCCGGGAGACGACGTTTCAAGGGGGCACGATCTGATGCGGCAACTCGGAATCGTAGGTGAGATCCAGTGGGGCGATGATAAGGTTTCCGGGCATCTCGATTTTCAGGTTGGCAGACCGGGCCACAACTTCGCTGTCAGGGCGGATCTCAATCAGGGCACTGCAAAGGTAGAACGCACAGAGATCAACGGCTGGGGCATCGTGCGGGTTCTGCATACGTTTACCGGCGTGCGGACGACAGACAGTAAGAACCAGCGGGACTGGATTCTCACCACCGTTTGGGCACTGTCCATGGATGCGGTGGCGTTGGGACTGGTCGTGATGATACTGAGCGGACTGTACATGTGGTACGGGCTAAAGAGCAAACGAAAGCTCGGGTCGATCGCTTTCGGGCTCGGAGTTATCACGTGCGGGTGGCTGTTGTTCGGTCTGCGGCTTTTCTATTCCTGAGCAGCCGGGGTCATTCTCAAGCATTATCGGTGTCGAGAATACAATGTGTGAGTGCGACTTCTCACCATCGCCGCGCTGAGTGCATTCCTCCTGTGCGCCCAACAGCCCGACTTCGACCTCATGATCACCGGGGGAAGAGTGGTGGATGGAGCCGGCGGACCGTGGTATTACGCGGACGTCGGCATCCGGGGTGACACGATTGTTGCGGTCGGAAGGCTTGCCGGCAAGAAGTCGTCGCGCGTAGTGGACGCGAAAGGCCGGGTTGTCGCGCCCGGTTTCATCGACATTCATACTCACGCACGGCGCGGCATTTTTCAAGATCCTACCGCACAGAACTACATACGCCAAGGCGTGACTACGCTCATGGAGGGCAACGACGGCAGCTCGCCCATCCCGTTGCGTCCATTTTTTGAAAAGCTTCAGGCTGCACCCATGTCGGTGAACTTCGGCGCTTTCGCCGGGCAGGGCAGTATTCGCCAGGAGGTGGTGGGGCTGGTCAATCGGCCGGCCACTCCAGAGGAGATTGCCAGCATGCGGAATCTGGTCGAGCAGGCGATGCGCGACGGAGCTTTCGGAATGTCCACCGGCTTATTCTACGTGCCTGGAAACTACTCGCCGACTGCTGAGGTGGTACAGCTCGCCGAAGTCGCAGGGCGCCTCGGCGGGATGCACGTCTCGCACATGCGAAACGAAGCGGAAGCGGTTGAAGAGAGCGTGCGCGAGACCATTCGCATCGGCGAACAAGCTCACATTCCGACTCAAATTACCCACCACAAGATCATCGGGAAATCGAACTGGGGAAAGAGCAAGGAGACGATCGCACTGGTAGAAGCCGCGCGCGCCCGCGGCGTCGATGCGACCATTGACGCTTATCCATATACCGCTTCCAGCACGGGGACTGCGGCGTTGTTTCCGCAATGGTCCTTGGAGGGAGGCCAGAAGTCGCTTTTGGAACGGCTGCGCGCACCGGAAGCCCGGTTGCGCATCAAGGCAAGTATCGCCGATCACATCGCGAACGATCGCGGGGCGGGAGATCCGAAGAACGTGGTTATGGCCAGCTGCGGATTCGATACATCGCTGGACGGCAAAAGCCTCGCCGAGATCACGCGCAGCCGGGGTCGAGAAATCACGATTCAGAACGCGGCGGAGACCGCGATTGAGATCCAGGAGAAGGGCGGCTGCTCGGCCGTGTATCACGCTATTAATGAGCAGGATACAGAGCGGATCTTGAAGTATCCGTTTACCATGATTGCGTCGGACGGCGAGGTGCCCGTGTTCGGCAAGGGAGCGCCGCATCCAAGAAGTTACGGCACCTTCGCCCGCGTCCTCGGGCGGTACGTTCGTGAGCGCCACACGTTGACTCTGGAAGATGCCGTGCACCGGATGTCAGGCCTTCCGGCGACCAGGCTGGGCATGTTGGATCGCGGGCTGATTCGACCTGGTCTGAAGGCGGACGTGGTGGTATTCGACCCAGCGGTGGTCAACGATCTGGCTGATTTCGCCAAGCCGCACCAGTATGCGGTTGGATTCGATTGGGTGATCGTGAACGGCGAACCGGTGATCGCCGCGGGTGCGGTTACGAAGAACCGGCCGGGGCGCGTTCTGTATGGTCCGGCGCACCAGATCCCGGAGCACCGATGATCTTCAAATTAAGACGGGGGCTCGCCTAAATTCCTGGGTCCAAACTGTCGATTCTCTCTTTATGCGCAATGTGCTGGGGACAGCCATGGAACAAGATGACCGGCGGGCGTGGAGCACGCATCAGAAGGCGTTGAAAATCAATCTGGATCCGCTCCGTTACGGCACATTTGCCGAGATCGGCGCCGGGCAGGAGGTGGCGCGCTGGTTTTTTCAAGTGGGCGCGGCCGCCGGCACCATTTCCAAATCCATTTCGGCCTATGACATGACAGTCAGCGATGCCATCTACGGCCGCTGCAAGCGCTACGTCTCGCGGGAGCGGCTGCAAAGCATGCTCGACCACGAACACGGCCTCAACCTGGAACGGCTCAGCTCGTCGCGTCGGGACAGCACTGCGTTCTTCGCCTTCGCCGATACGGTTTCGGCCCGCAACTATGAAGGCACCAACGAGTGTCACGGCTGGATGGGGGTGAAGTACCAGGCGCACCCGCGCGATGCCGACAGTCAGATCATCATCCATGTGCGGATGCTGGATCGCGAAAACGCCTTGCAGCAAGAGGCGCTCGGAATTGTCGGCGTCAATCTGCTGCATGGAGCGTTTTTCACGCATCACAAGCCGGAGCATCTGGTGGAATCCTTGCTTGACAACCTCAGCACGGACCGGCTGGAGATCGACATGATCGAGTTCTCGGGCATCGAGTTCCGCCACGTCGATAACCGCGTGATGAGTCTGAAGCTGGTACAACTGGGCCTCAGCGGCGCAGCAATGTTCGCGCCGTCCGGTAAAGTGCTGCAACCCTCGGAGGTGCTTCGGAAACGCCCGATCCTGGTGGAACGAGGCAGCTTCCGCCCTGTAACCAAAGTCAACATCGACATGATCCGAAGCGCCCGGAAACAATTCGTCTCGGAGCTGGCCGTGAAAGACGATCAGGTGGTGGAGTTGATGGAAATCACCATGCGGAACTTGCTTTCGGCCGGCAAGCTCGACCTGAGTGACTTTATGGCGCGGGCGGACGTATTGGCGGCTGCCGGAAAGACGGTGCTGATTTCGGACTACTTCGAGTACTACCGCTTGGCGCGTTATCTGGGGCGCTACACCTCCGAGCCCATTGGACTCACCATGGGGATCGGAAGTCTCCGAGACCTATTTGCGGAGCAGTACTATACCGGACTGGAAGGCGGGATACTGGAGGCCTTCGGAAAGCTATTTACTCGAGATTTGCGCATCTACATCTATCCGCTTCGCCAGCCCGGCACAGGAGGTCTTGTAACAGTGCAAAATCTGGACATGGACTCGAGTCTGCGCAGCTTGTACCGGCACATGGTGGAGCACGGCCGGATCAAGCAGCTCGACAATTTCGATGAAAGCGTGCTGCACATTTTCTCCCGCGATGTTCTCGCTCGGATCAAAGAAGGAGATTCCTCGTGGGAGGATATGGTGCCCGCCGAAATCGCCGAAGTGATCAAACGCCGCCGCTTCTTCGGTTACTCCGAATCGAACGTAGCGGAGGCCCTGGTGGCGAGATAACGCGTTCCGCTGGTGGGTTAATTAGCGCCGTCACATCTTCGCCTCCTCCGGCTGCATCGCACCCACGAAGTTGCCCTCGGTATCGTTGAAATAGATCCCCGAACCCACAGTGGGGATGTGAAACTTCGACATCACGACCTTCCCGCCGGCGGACTCGATCGAACGAATAGTCCGATCGATATCGTCGACGGCGATCGTACACTCAAAACCGATCATTCCCGTACCGTTTACCGGGTTACGGCGCTTGTGCATCAAGCCTTGCACTCCCGGATCCTGTTCATCCCCCGTGCGAATCAGATAAAAGCCCGGAGGGCCCCACGGCTGGAAGTGCCAACCGAATACCTGCTCGTAGAAATGCCGCGCCCGATCCACGTCGTCGACGGTAACTCCAAAGCTCATCAGATTGTTTGGCATGAGTCAGTATAGGCGCCGGCAGCTCGGGCAATCTTGCGCTAGATTGACAATGAATGTCGCGGGCCCGCCAACGTCCAGAGCTGACCGTGGCCCACGAACCGTTCCTGACCGTTCGGTCGTTTGCCTTTGGGTTTCCTAGGGACCACATGGTCGAAAATCACCGGCACGACTGGCACCAGCTTCTGTATGCCTGTACTGGTGCGATGACGGTTAGCGCCGGGCGGTCGTCCTGGATTATCCCACCGGGTAAGTCGGTCTTTATTCCGGCGGGCTGTAGCCACTCGATCCGCATGTGGGGTGAGGTGGCCATGCGCTCGCTCTACTTTCCAACCTCGCTCACAGCGGAAGCGCTGGCTGCATCCGAATGCCGGGTTTTGTCTGTCACGGCGCTGCTGCGCGAGTTGATTCTCCGCACCGTCGAGCTGAGTGCACTGGATTCCCGGATTGCTTCACACGAAAATATCCTGAAGCTGCTGCTGGACGAGATGCATGTCGCAGCGGTGACGCCTTTGATTATTGCGCTACCCGCAGATCCACGGGCGACAGCGGTGGCTCGGCATGTGTTAGCTTCCCCGTCCGGAGCCGAGACGCTGGATGAGCTGGCGCATCGCTATGGAGCGGGCCGGCGGACACTGGAGCGGCTGTTTCATCGTGAGACTGGGATGAGCTTCGGCCTTTGGCGGCAGAAGGTGCGCCTGCTGAATTCCATTCGTATCCTGGCCGAAGACCGATCTGTTACGGATGCGGCACTGGAGGCTGGATACGCCAGTGTCAGTGCCTTCATTGCTGCTTTCAAAGAAACATTTGGATGCACGCCCGGGCGTTTCTAAAAGCCCTTTACACACGCTTACAAAGCGACTTTACACTTCTTAACCTTGAGGAAAGTAACTGTGCCTCGTAGGATCTCGACGTATCATCATGATCAAAAGCGCAACGCGAAGACTGGGCATCATCGCGGTTTCAGTCCTGGCCCTCGTCACGCTGCATGCCCAAGCGCCAACCGGTTCGGTTCGCGGACAAGTGACGGACCCGTCGGCCGCGACTGTCCCGAATGCGACCGTTACGCTGACCGGCGGGAAAATCACAAAGCAGGCGAAGAGCAACGGCACTGGAGTATTCGAGATAACCGGTGTTCCAGTTGGGACGTACAGCGTTCGAGCGAGTGCGAAAGGCTTTGCTGAATATCAGACAGACGGTCTGAAGGTGAACGGCGGCGTGCTGAACTTTGATATCGCGCTGATCATCGTTGCCGAGGGGGCCAGCGTCACGGTATCAACCGATCAGAATCAGGTGTCGACAGATCCTTCGAGCAACGTGGGTGCGATCGTGTTGCGAGGTGACGACCTGAGAATGCTGTCTGATGATCCTGACGACCTGGCAAGCGATCTTCAAGCCCTCGCCGGACCTGGGGCGGGCCCCAATGGAGGTCAGATTTACATCGATGGTTTTAGCGGTGGGCAGTTACCGCCCAAAGACACGATTCGCGAAGTGCGCATCAACTCCAATCCTTTCTCCGCCGAATACGACCGCATGGGATTCGGGCGCATCGAAATCTTCACAAAGCCCGGCACCGACAAGTTTCGCGGTCAGGTATTTTCCAATTTTGGTAATAAGATCTTCAACAGCCGTAATCCATTTGTCACGGGAACTGTCCCGGATTTCCAACAAGAGATGTTCGGCGGAAACGTCAGCGGTCCTCTCGGCAAGAAGGCCTCTTTCTTCATCGACGCCGACCGTAGGCAGATCGATGAGAATGCCCTGATCGTCGCCCAGACACTCGACCCAAGTTTCAACATAGTTCCATTCAACAACGCGCTGGTAACTCCGATCCGCCGGACTACCGTTAGCCCTCGCATCGACTACGCAATCAACGCCAACAACACGCTCATCGCGCGCTACTCATGGATGCAGAACCGGGCTGACAATCAGGGTGTTGGACAGTTCACCCTACCCTCACTCGCGACCAATTCCGAGACCACGGATCACACGGTGCAGATCTCAGAGACCGCCGTTATCGGTACGCACACGATCAACGAAGCTCGCTTCCAGTTTCTGGCGGGACGCAGCGATCAGAACGGCGTAAGTACTCTTCCTACGATTCAGGTGCAGGGCGCATTTACCAGCGGTGGCGCTCCGCTGAGCATCAACTTCAACAACGACAACCGGTATGAGTTTCAGGACAACGTTTCCATCACGCGTGGGACGCATCAACTGCGCTTTGGAGGACGGATTCGCGGCGTAACGGAAGCCACTCAGTCCACCTCGAATTACAACGGCACGTTTGTTTTTGCAGGCGGACGCGTTCCGCTGCTGGATGCCAATAATCAGGACGTGCTGGATGCTTCAGGTCAGCCGGTTCCAACCACGATGACGTCCATAGCTCTCTACCGCCAGACACAGCTACTGCTGAATCAAGGGTTGAGTGCAGCTCAGGTTCGGGCACTTGGATATGGACCCAGCCAGTTTCTGATCACCGGCGGCCAGCCGCTGTCCACGGTGGGCCAGTTCGACGCAGGATTATTCTTCCAAGATGAGTGGCGCCTGCGGCCAAACATCACCCTTAGTCTTGGACTCCGTTACGAAACCCAAAACAATATCAACGATCATGCGGACTGGGCGCCGCGGATCGGCCTCGCCTGGGCGGTTGGCGCCAAGAAGGGCGTCGCTGCCAAGACGGTCATCCGCGCGGGGCTGGGCGTGTTTTACGATCGATTCGGTGAGGACCTTACACTCAACGCCATCCGCCTCAACGGGGTCACGCAGCAGCAGTTCGTAATTGCCAGTCCGGACTTCTACCCCAACGTGCCTTCAGTGGCTGCGTTGACGGCGGCTAAGCTACGCCAGAGCGTCCGCGAGGTCTCGAACGGTCTCCAGGCGCCCCGCGTCGCTCAAGTAGCTATTGGGTTTGAACGGCAACTTCCTAAACACGTCACTCTCGCCATGAATTATGTGCGGTCGCAAGCTACGCATCAATTACTCTCGCGTAACATCAATGCGCCGTTGGCGGGCAGCTACGATCCCGCGGCGCCGGGAAGCGGCGTGCGTCCTTATGGCGCGGATGCAGGAGATATCTATCTATACGAATCGAGCGGCGTGTTCCGTCAGAATCAGCTCATCACCAACGTTCAGGCCCGCATCAGCCCTAAACTGACGCTGTTTGGTTTTTACGTGTTTGGCAAGGCTGAGAGCAACAGTGACGGTGCTGCGAGTTTTCCGTCCAACCAATACAATCTCCGCGACGAATGGGGTCGAGCCGCTTTCGACGTCCGTCATCGGGCCTTCATTGGCGGCAGTGTCACCGGTCCGCTCAAATCGCAACTGAATCCCTTCGTGGTGATGAGCTCGGCGGCACCCTTTAATATCACCACCGGCAACGATTTGAATGGTGATGGAATCTTCAACGATCGGCCTGCATTCGCTACCGACCTCAGCCGTCCGAGCGTGGTTCGCACTGCATATGGCAATTTCGACCTCAGCCCAATCGCCGGGCAGCAGATCATCCCGCGTAATTACGGCGAAGGCCACGGTGCATTCTCAGTCAATCTCAGATTGAGCCGGAGCTGGGGATTCGGTGAACGCGCCTCGACCCAATCCGATGCGATGGGCGGTGGTTTCGGCGGCCCTGGTGGGCCTGGTGGCGGCGGTCCGCGCGGCGGCGGCGGGCCGGGCGGCGGCGGTCCTATGATGATGGGCGGCGGCCCGGGACGCGGTGGTCCTGGCGGAATGTTTGGCGGTGGTGGGGCGGGGAATAAGCGCGTGCTGCTGACACTCTCGGTGTCGGCTCGCAATGCTCTGAATACCGTGAACCTCGGAACGCCGGTGGGGCAACTCAACTCGCCTTTGTTCGGGCAATCGACCGGTCTCGGCGGCGGATTTGGGCCGGGCGGACCCGGCGGACCCGGCGGACCGGGCGGTGGAGGAGCGGCGGGCAATCGGCGTCTGGAGTTTCAGCTTCGCCTAAGCTTCTGACACAGTAGTGGTCGTGATGCGATTGCTATGCCCCTTCCGGAGTTAGCGCGCTATTTCTTGGGCGCTCATCGTCGACAGCAAGATCGAGAGGAGACGATGTGTAATTTGCGGCATGATGTCCCGGCCCGGTGACAAGGGCACGCCCAGGATCCGCGATCTACGCTTGATCTATACGCGGACGAACCACCGGCGGCGGTACATCGCATATGCAAGCGCATACATGAGCAGCGTGTATGCCAACGCATACAGCAAAGACGCGTTCATCGGGGAGGCCCAGGCAAACAGGTTCGAATAGACCCAGTGGTGGAGTCCCGTTGCGCCCATGAACTCATCCAACAACTCCGAAGCCACGTAGACGGTGATCGCATTCATGCCCATGATGACCAGCGGCTTTACCACTCGTTGATGGCCCAGGCCATCGACCAGCCAGAGCAGCATCGCGAACATCACGAAGTCCAGTCCTGCCATAAATAGTGAAAACGAAGTGGTCCATAGCTTTTTATTGATGGGCAGCCAGAGATTGCAGATCAGCCCGGCGCCAATCAATAAGTTGCCAATCAGGAACAACCATGTGGTTCGCTCCGCCAGCGTGCGGCTCAGGCGCAGAACATGTCCAGCCATGATGCCCAGCAGGGCCGTTGCAATCGCCGGAAGAGTGCTCACGATGCCTTCCGGGTCCCACGTCCTGGTGGAGTGGTAATTGTGGGCGCCAAGCACGATGCGGTCGACGTAGTGCGCGAAGTTCCCCTCTACATCCAGCCGTCCTGCTCCGTATCCTGGAACGGGAACGAGAGTCATGATGAGCCAGTAACCCAGCAGCAGCGAAACGATCCAGATGATCTGTCCGCGAAGACGAGTAGTCAGATAAATCGCGGCCGCGATGAGATAGCAAATCGCGATGCGCTGCAGGACGCCAAGAAGGCGCTGCGTGGAGAAATCGAATGCAGGGTAGGCGTAGATCAGGAGACCGAGGGCGTACAAGACTACTGCGCGCCGGAACACCTGCGCAAATAGCTTCGACCGCCTCACGCCGGTTTCCAAACGGCGGCTCAAGGAGAGCGTCATCGCCACGCCGACGATCCAGACGAAGGATGGGAAAACAACGTCGGTGGGCGTCCAGCCGTTCCACTCAGCATGCTGCAGCGGCCAGTAGGTGGTGCTCCCGTTACCCGGATTATTCACCAGGACCATGAGTGCCATGATCGTCCCGCGAAAAGCGTCCAGCGACACCAGGCGCTGCCCAGCGGGGGGCTGTATCGATGACGCTAAGGCCGGGGTTTGGGTTGAGGTTTGTTGCATGGCAGGGAAGAACTCATGATACTGCCTGCACGGACTTCATCCTACTCCGCGCTAACGGCGGTCCTGCAGTTCCAGTTTCCAGACAGGATGTTGATTGTCCAGAAACAGCACAACGTTCTGCTCGGAGGGGTCCACAGCCGACGGCGCCAACAGGCCTTCGACGCCGTTCTCCCAAGCGCGCAGCCCAATTTCCTGCGGGATTGTGTGGCGTGGTCCAATCAACTGCTCACGCGGAACCCCAGCCTTGCGCAGCATACGCTCATCTGTCAGGTCCACGACGCGATTGAGTTCCAGCCCGATAGTGGCCTCCACGAAGCCACCGATGGGCGGTACCGTGAAGTACTGTGCCATCTCCCTTCGCGCGGTTTCCAGTGAGAGAGACGTGTACAGGGCTCCGAAATATGAGCGGATGTTATACCGTGCTCCGTATAGAAGCGATCCGCGCATCGACATCGTGTTACCGCCATACCGGCCCGCACAGATTCGGTAAACCGTTCCTGAAAACTCGTTTACCGGCGCGTTGCGGAAGAAACCCCGTAAATCGGGCATCAGGTGGGAATGCCCCAGCCCATACGTCCGACTACTTCGAGCACGCGATCCAGGCCGCCATCCTCCGCCATCACTTCCACCGGCCTGCGATTCTCCAGAACGGGAACAGGATGCTTCAACCAGTGGACCGCGTTTTCAGGCGTGAACAACTCAATCAGTTCGCGCCAGATACGGCCCAACTTCTCCTCCCGCTGCGCCTCCAAAGGGCGGTGCGTCTTCCGGGCCATTCGACGCCGCTCCATGGTTCGAGGATGCACGCCCAGGATATGCGCCACTTCGGAGACCCCGAGTGCATCCTCAATCGAGAGTTCGGGGCCGTGCGGTAGACTTGCCACACCTTCAGCTTGCTGCACAAAATGACAGTTGTCAAGACAATTGTCAACAGTCTACGACAATTGTCGTTGACTTACGTAATTTATCGTAGTATCGTCGGGGCAGATGACTTCTCCGCGCCGAAGCCGACCGCCTACTGCACTTCCAACCGCCGCTGAAATTGACATTCTTGCTGTCCTCTGGAGGCTGGGAGCGGCGACGGTGCGGGAAGTCCACGATGAACTCGGTAAGGACAACGGCTACACCACGACTCTGAAGCAGATGCAATTGATGACGGAAAAGGGTCTGCTCATCCGCGGCGAGCGCTTCGGATCGCATGTTTACGAGGCTAGCGTACCCAAAGAGCAGACGCAGCAACAGATCGCGGGGGATCTGCTGAAACGGGCATTCGGCGGTTCAGCCAAGAGTCTGGTGATGGGGGCGCTGTCAGCACAGCCGGCGTCACACGAGGAGTTGAACGAAATCCGCGGCATGTTGGACGCCTTTGCTGAAGAGAATGGAGGTTCGTAATGAACGCCATGCAACTACTCTCGTTGCAGCCATGGGTGGAACGCCTGGGCTGGACGCTGGTCCACTTTCTGTGGCAGGCCTCATTGATAGCAGCTTTGTATGCAGCCGCACGCCGAGGTCTGTCGCGTACTTCGAGCCCGAACGCGCGATACGTGCTCGCCTGCGCGACACTGTCAGCCATGATGGCCGTTCCGCCGGTGACTTGGGGGCTGATGCGGCAATCAGACGTAAGTACTGAGGCCGCGTATCGCATCCGAAGTACTCCGCCGGCCGCTTTCGCCACCAGCATGGCCACCGCTACGTTGCCCGCTTCCGTCCGCGCCACAGTGTCGAGCGTACGCTCACCAGAATTCTTGCCGTGGGTGGTGATGGTCTGGCTTTTCGGCGCGGCGGTTTTCTGGGTGCGACTCACGGGAGGGTGGGTGGTTGCCGCGCGCATGCGGTCGGTGTTGGTCCGGCGTGCGCCGGCGGAATGGCAGGAGGTCTTAAGGAAACTCAGTGCGCAGATCGGCGTCTCCGGTCCCGTTTGTTTGCTGGTCTCCGCGCTGGTGCAGGTGCCGACAGTGGTGGGCTGGCTGCGTCCCGTGGTTTTGGTTCCAGTGGGAGCACTCAGCGGTCTGCCTCCCGAGCATCTGGAGGCGCTGCTGCTGCATGAGCTGGCGCACATCCGGCGGCACGATTATCTGGTCAACATTCTGCAGAGCGTCGGTGAAGCGCTGCTGTTCTACCACCCCGCGGTCTGGTGGGTATCGGCGCACATCCGCGCCGAGCGCGAATTGTGTTGTGACGATGTGGCCGTATCGGTCAGCGGAGATGCTCTAACGTATGCGCGCGCGCTGGCGCAGTTGGAATCGTACCGCCCGGCGCATCTGGGTGACGGGGCGCTTGCGGCCAATGGCGGGGCTCTCTCTGCCCGCATCGCAAGGTTGCTGGGACAGTCAAGGCCAGCCGGCCGCACCGGCCCGGGACCGGGCGTCGTCGCGGTCGCTCTTCTTCTGGTGGCTGCGGCATACGGATTGTTCGGCCAGTCCGACGCGCATCCGGTCTTTGCATCGGTGTCGATCAAGCGAAATACTTCCGATTGGAGTGAGCGCTTCAAGCATGCAATGGGGATGCGCACGAACGCGTCCCTATTGCTTCTAATTCAATTTGCGTACGCGCCCCACGACAACCCTATGCAGGGCCACTCACTACCTTTACCGGCTTCGCAGGTAGTGGGCGGTCCGGCCTGGATCGATTCCGAGGGCTACGATATCGAGACCAAGCCGGAGACCAGCACCGATCCGAAGCAGTGGTGGCTAATGTGGCAAAAGCTTCTGGCCGATCGCTTCAAGCTAGGCTTCATCGGGAGACCAGAGACCTCCCAGTATACGTCTTGACTGCGGCTAATGACGGACATGCGACCACCGGCCGCCGAAGGAGGTACAATGCGTTTCTTTTTCGCCCGGCGCGACGCCGCGGCACATCCCCGGGAAGGTCGACTGTGGCTATGTCTCGGGACCCTTTGGGAATTCCGACCGCCTACGAATATCAGGAAGCAAGGTCCGCGTGCCGGAACTCGTGAGGGAGCTTGCAGTACTGCTGGACCGGCCGGTTTCGGATAACACCGGATTCACCGCCGAATTCGATCTTAATCTCAGTTTCACTCCGGACGGGGCACTCAGGGGACTTCCGGGCTCCGGCCTGCCGGGTGGTTTCAAGACCCCGACCGACCGCAACGTCCCAAACATTTTCGCCGCACTGGAAGAACAGCTCGGGTTGAAGCTCGTGCCGGCGAAGGGACTGGTCGAAGTTCTGGTCATCGATCATGCGGAGAGGCCGATCGAGAATTAGGTTCAGCAACGAAGATGCCGTCCGGCCTCGCATCCGCTATGCTGTTCTTGGTATGAATCGCCGATCTTTCCTTTCTGGAATTTTGTCCTCCTCTGCGCTGCTCGCCAAGAAGAAAGCGGGATTCGACCGCCCACTCGGCGTTCAGTTGTACACCGTCCGAAGCATATTTCCGAAGGACCCGGAAGGCGTGATCAAGTCCATCGCGCAGATCGGTTACAAAGAGGCCGAGGTCTTGCAAGCCAACATCGACCAGGTAATGCCGCTCCTGAAGGAGAACGGTATGACCGCGCCCAGCGGGCATTTCGATACCGGTCTGATCACGGGAAAGCGCAAGGATATGAGCTGGGAAGGCGCCATTGATCAGGCGAAAAAGTACGGTCTGAACTTCATGGTGATGCCCTACATAGCTCCTGAAGAACGGGGTAATCTCGACTTCTACCGGGCGCTGGCCGATAAGATGAATCACGCCGGCGAAGCCTGTGCCAAGGCGGGATTGCAGTTCTGTTATCACAACCACGCCTTCGAATTCGAGGGCAAGAAAGGCGAGCGTCCCTGGGATGTCCTGAACGAGCGTTGGGATAAGACGCTGGTGCATCTCGAGGTGGACGTGTTTTGGGTTACCGTTGCGGGTCTATCCGCATCCGAGTTCGTTCGCGAGTACTCCAAGCGGGTTCCGCTGGTGCACTTGAAGGACGAAGCGTTCGGCACCCCGCAACAGTTCAATGAACGGGTGAAGCCGGAAGCCTTCAAAGAGGTGGGGACCGGGTTGCTGGATTTTCGAGCGATTCTACGGGCGTGTGAGGCCGCCGGAGTGCAGCATTACATCGTCGAGCAGGACCAGACCAAGGGAAATCCCGTTGAGAGCCTCCGGCTCAGCTACAACAACATCCGCAACTTAAGTCTTAAGGCCTAACTGTTACGGTAGCCGAGTCCTCCTGTAAAGGCGTGATCGTGCCGATACGGAGAATAGGATGCTCGACTGCCTACCCGATAGCGACGCGGTGCTCGCCCAATTCAACCGGCTCATCCAGGAACTACTGCGCGGAAGCCTGAACCGCAATACCTTTCGCCCGTGGGAGATCGACCTGCTCCTGGATATCGAAGTTTGCGAATTCCACGATGCCAATAAACGGGAGATCCTGAAACGCTACCAGAAAGCGGTCCAGCGCCATATGGAGAAGGGGGCCCGGCTGCCTTTCAAACTATCGCAGTACCTGGAAGGGCTCCGGTCCAAGCGCGCGGCCTCGTAACCTCGGGTATCCTGGAAAGGTAGAGTAAACGTTCACTCTGCTCGATAGGGGGACTATGAGTTGCGGTAGCAGCATGCTTGGACCGAGAGACGAGGAGCAGAATAAATCCGGCCGAAAGGTTTTCTGCGTCAAGTTTCAGCGCGAAATGCCAGGGCTCGATGAGATCCCGTTTGAGGGTGACCCCCTGGGAGAACGGATCTACCAGAATGTGTCCAAGGAAGCCTGGAAACTTTGGCTGGAGCGGATGAAGATGATCATGAATGAGTACCGCCTTAATCTGGGGACAGAAGAGGCGCAGGATTTCCTGATCAAGCAGATGGAAGACTACTTCTTTGGTGAAGGGGCCGCGCTGCCGCCGGGTTACGTCCCGCCCAAAGCGAAGAGCTGACCGCGTTCAGAAAACAGGAAGCGCCTCTAGAATTTCAAATCTCAGACCGGCGTGGGCGCGCCGCAGCGAGTCCTCCACTTTCTGAGGGCTGTCGCCTGCCGAGAAAATGAATCCCAGGTAACTGGCGCCGTCCGGAAGCGGCACCAGTTTTTGTCCGACCTTCGCCGTGATAATCACGTCTTCCACACCTGGCAGCATGCGCGTCGTCTCCACCCCGGTCACACCCGCATAGATGCCTGCTTTCGGGATCGGAATCATCATGACGCCGCGAGCCGGGGTATTCAGGTCGAGGGTACCGACGCTTTCACCTGCCGCATGCTGCAGGACAACATCCTCCAGAGTGAGCCCGGATGCGAACTTCAGGGCTTGCGCGCAAAGACCTCCAATTGGGCGGGCCGCCACTTCCAGCATCCACACCCCACGGTCATTGACGCGCATTTCGGCGTGAACCGGGCCATGCGTCAGTCCTAGGGCGCGGACCGCTTCCCGAGTGGTCTCGATGATGGCGTGCTGGGTAGGGTCATCCTCTCGCGACGGGGTGATGTAAAGGGTCTCTTCGAAGTACGGCCCCGTGAGCGGATCGGGCTTGTCAAAGATCGCAATCGGCCTGAAATCCCCGTTCGACACCAAGCCTTCCACGGCGAACTCCCGTCCATCAATGTAAGCCTCGACTTGGAGAAACCGGTCCTGATCCTCTCGCATGCGAACAATGTCAGCAGAGGCGAGGATGTTCCGGATGCGTTCGAAAGCGGCCCTGAACTCCTTTGGGTTGTTGGCCCGAATGACGCCTCGGCTGGCTGACAGCCCGAGCGGTTTCAACACGCACGGATAATCAACTCCGGCGCCAGTTGGGGCGTCAGCGAGGGCGATCTTGCGGTAACCCGGCACACAGAGTCCGGCTGCCCGAAAACGCTCGCGAGCCTCGAACTTGTCCCGGCACGCCAATACCGACTCGGGCGGACTGTAGGGGACCCCAAGGTTCCGGGCCGCGAGCGCCGCAAGGTGTGCCGGCCGGTCTCCAACGGCGACGATTCCATCGAACGGGCCTGCACCGACCAGTACCGACGCCGCAAGATCCGGCTGTTCGAATCGCAGGGGAATGGCGTGGTCGCCCCAGGGGTCGGTCAAGACATGACAGCGGTCCGTGGCGAGCTGGATCTCATAGCCGAGGCGCTCGCCGGCTTCAGCAAACGCGCGGGTCTGGTACCCCGTAGTCGCGGCAATGAGCAGAATGCGTTTGACCAAGTTCAGCGACCCTTCGCTTTATCGATCTCCTGGGCGGCATCCGGAGTCACGGGCAGCCCGGTCCGCGATCGGTATAGCGCGAAGCCGAGAAGCAATCCCGCGGCAACAAGCAGCACGAGCAGTACTGTCCTGGTCACGGTCTAGTTTCCAGCGCCGCGGCGTGCGGCGGGACTCTCAAGCGTTGGGCGGGGTGACATGTTGCAAGACGGCGACGATGCTTTCCGCATCCTCACCCTCGAAGGTGGCCTCAGAACCGTCCCTGAAGAACACCCGGATCCCCAAACCGGCGGCCTCATAACTGAGTATTTCATCTGGATCGCAAGGCAGCGGCTCGCTCATTCGCCCATCGTATCATCAAGCTATGAAAGCGCTGGATGAATACGTCGCTCAACTGAAGTCCAAGATTCCGCCAATGGAGCATGGCGCACTCGAATCCCGGCTGGAACAGCTGTTGAACGATCCGAATGCGGACGAAAACGATGTTCTTGCGACCATCCGTCAGGAGTTCGATTCCTAAACAAGAGCTAACTGCTCTTCGGTAGGCTCCGCTCAACAATACCAGGGCTCATTGAGATAGGGCACCGCCGCGCGCGGCAAGAGAGCCGACTGGTCGGGCAACACCTCACCGGTTGCCAGATTCCAGAGTTGCTCGAAAATCGCCGGCCGCGTCATGCCCGCTTTCTGGCCGCGGGTCACGGTGGCGAGTGCTGCGCGCGCGAGCAGGTCCATCTCAGGATCGGAATGCGACCATCTCCATGCCAGGGCGTTGCGATCGAACTCGCCGACGAATCGGGACATCTCCGGAAGTTCCAACAGCCGGGAACCAGCAGGAATCAGCAGCCGCAGCGCGAGTTGGATGGGACTCACCTGGTCAACCAAATCGAGGCGCAGTATAGTCGTGAGCAGATCGATGTAACCGGCTCGTGTGGTCCAAGGCAGGAACGCGATGAACGTCGGATTCAGAAGCAGCCCAACGGACCGGCATAAGTGTGACAGCGTCATAGAAATCCTGTGTGGTGTGCCCTTTGTCCAGCTTTTCGAGAACGATGTCGTCCACCGACTCTACTGCGCTGGTGACAAACAGGCAGCCGGTGTTCTTCAGGACTGACACCCCGCTTCGGTTATGCAGAAGATGCTCGACCTTGATGGTGACATCGTAGGAGACTTCCGGAAACTCGCGATGCAGGGTCTCGACGATGCGAATTGCGTGCGTGGGCCCGTTGAAGAAGTCCGGATCGCCGAACGTGATGTGCCGGGCGCCGGCCGCGATTTGTTGGCGGATGTCGGCCAGAACGACATCCGGCTGCACAACGCGGAAGGCCCCTTGATACACCGGGACCACCGGACAATGCCGGCACAGATGCTTACACCCGCGAGATGCTTCCGTGTAGCCGGTGACACGCTGTTCGGAGCCGGTGCAGAGCTTGGCATATTGACTCAATCCCGGCAGGCCGGCGCGATCCGGTGGCAGGAAACGGAGTCTATCCAGGGGCACTATGCTCTGCGCCGGGACCTTTGATCCGGAGGATAAGGCATCCGCAAGATCAGCGAGCGCTGCTTCAAACTCGCCGCCAACGATTGTGGTAATACCCAGAGCCCGGAGATAGGCCTCGTTCAGCGGCGCATACAGACCATACCCTGCAAGGCGAGCCTCGCTGTTCAGATCGCGTACTCTCTCGATGACGGCTGACGACAGGCGCGTCGCCGTGTGCATCGGTAGATAAAAGGCGATCAGTCCGGCCTCGCGCACAGCCGTCACCGGGAGGCTGCTCACCGATAGATCCGCACAATGGACGTCGTGACCACGAGCACGGAGCCAGGCGGCAGGAGATGCGAGACCGAACGGTTGCCGTCCCATCTCGTAGGTGGATATGAGGACGACTCTCATGCAGCGACACTACAAGTATCGCATCGGGTCCCAAACCGGACCCGCGTATCAGGTGCGCGCGAAGTACAATTTAGCTGCCCGATCCAACTCCGGCTTGGTCATCCGCGGCTGGCGCTGTTCGTACTGCCCGATGGATTGTAGGATATTGCAGATATCCAGCGGATAGCACGCTCGAAGCTCTGTCCGGCCGTCCTCCAGGCAGAGACGGCGCAGGTACTCCGCGCTGTCCGGCTCTGCGCCAATCTTTTTAGCCTTCGTCACCCGTTGGAAAATCTCGTCGAACGCAGCCTCGTCGACTGCCTCGACGTAGATCTTGCTGCGAATGCGCCGGAGGAAGGCTTCGTCCGCGAGATCGGCCGGTTCAAGGTTGGTCGAGAACACGACCATAACTTCGAAGGGAATCTGGAATTTTACGCCATAGCGCAGGGTAAGGTAGTCAACGCGCCGGTCCAGCGGAACGATCCACCGGTTCAGCAGATCCCGTGGACTCATCAGCTGCCGGCCGAAGTCGTCGATGATGAAGATTCCGTTGTTGGCTTTCATCTGCAAGGGCGCAGCATAGATCCCGGATCCCTCGTCCAGCCGTAGCTCCAACATACTCGGGATCAGCTCTCCGCCAACGACGATGCAGGGCCGCTTGCAAAGCACCCAGCGGGGGTCACACTCGGGATCCTGATGTTCCAGAGCGTGGTGGACCACGGGATCGAAAACGCTGATGATCTGATTGTCCACCTCCACGGCATACGGGATTCGGACAGCGTCCTTATACACTCGCAGCATGCGCTCGGCCAGACACGTTTTTCCGTTTCCGCTGGGGCCGTACACGAAGATGGAACTTTGAGCGATCAGCGCCGGGCCCAGTTGATCCAGCATGCGGTCCGACACGACGAGATCGGAAAAGGTATTGCGCAACACGCCCCGGTCGATCTCAACCCGCGCAGACTGTGCCTTCGTCGCTGCCTGGTAATCCTTCAAGGACACCGGGGCCGCTCCGGCATATTGAGTCACCTGGAACCGCTCCGAGGCGAGTTGCCGTCCGGCTTGGGATAGCGTGAAGTTGTAATCGTTCCCGAGCATCCCCTTCACTTCCACCAATTGCTGCTGCCGCATGTGGCGGAAAGTGCCGTCAATGATGGCGTGCGAGACACGCAATTTCTGGCTCAGCGTTTGCAAATTGCTGTTTCCTTCGATCATCATCCGGCGCAACATCAGGTCGAGGACCAGCGCGCGGGAGATTCCAAGAGTCTCAAAGTCGCCGGGAACCGGCGGCGCAAACGAAGATGGGACAGCAGGATAGATAGGCATGCTCTGAGTCACATATCGGCATCGAGGCGGGCTGAACTTAAGGAACCGCCACTGTGGATCTGCACGTTCAGGCTCGACGGCGCGTCATTTTTCATAAGTGGTATTAGTGCGTCCGATCGTCCTATTGACGGCCGCGAGCCTACTCGCGGTAGCCGCCAGTCCCGCCGCCGATCGCTTCGCCAAGGAAGCCGAGAAGGCTGAACGGGCCGGCGAGACGGTGCGCGCCTACCTCCTGTACGCACAGGCGGCCCTGGCGGACCGCGGCAATCCCACCTATCGCGCGAAGGCCGAAGCTTTGCGGCCGATGGCGGAAACGCAGGCGACGGTGAAGCTGCCTACGCCGGAACTTGCCTCTCCAGCCGATCCGGCTCTGGTCGCAGCCGGCGTGGACAGCGTGCGGACGTTCACCGCCCAGGATCTCCAGGATCTGGAACGTATGACGCCGCCGCCCCGCCTCCGTCCATCGACGCTGATCAAGACCTTTCATCTGGAGGGCGATGCCAAGTCGCTGTTCGAGCAGGTGGCCAAGGAGTTCGGCTATATCGTCATTTTCGACCGGGACTACAATCCGCCCGCCGCCAACGATCCGTTTCAACGTTTCCGACGTGGGATACCGTGAAGCCCTGCAGGCGCTGGAAGACGCTACGGATTCGTTCATTGTTCCCATCTCCGATGGCGCCATGCTGGTCGCGCAAGACACGCAGCAGAAGCGCACCGAATTGGAGAATGACGAAGCGCAGGCGATCCCGATTCCTCAGCGCACTTCCATACAGGAAGCTCAGGAACTGCTCGTGCTGGTGCAGCAATCGCTGGATATCCGCCGCGCAGCGCTTGACCCGCAGCGCACGGATGATTTTCCTGCGGGATCGCGTCTCGAAGGTAGAAGTCGCGACTGCCATCCTCAATCAGCTGGCTATCGGCAAACCGCAGGTTTCGATCGAAGTCGAATTCCTCTCCACGGGCGTGTCCTCTTCCCTGAGTCTCGGCTTGAGCCTCCCCACCAGCTTTCCCCTGGTGAATTTCGGCAGCGTTCTGCATTCCGTGCCATCGATTCCGGCGGGGTTCATGCGCTTTCTCACCTTCGGCGCAGGCAGGACATTCTTCGGTATCGGCATCACCGATGCGCAACTATTCGCCACGGCTACGCGGTCCTCAGCCACTTCGCTGCTGAGGTCCACCGTGACGGCCAGCGACGGCCAGGCTGCAAATTTCCACGTGGGCGATAAGTACCCGATCGTCACCGGCGGCTACTTCGGCTTCGGCAATGTTCCGGGAGGCGGAACCGGCGGAGGTGGCGGTGGCGTCACCTATGCCGAAATTTCCACAACGCCCTACGTCGACCTGCTCACCTCGCCGGTATCCTCCACCGGCCGCATGAATCTGGTCGTGAATGGGACCAGCATTCCGCTCGTCTTGTCGGCCGGCGACGGACAATCTGGCGGGCCTGGAATCGATCATCAATTCGCTGCAGGCCGGCGTTTACGCCAGCGTCGTCCAGCGAGGGACGCAGAACAAGCCGCTCTCGCTCGTGATTTCCGCGACTTCGCTCGGGGTTACCTCCATTCAGCTGATTGACGATCCCGACTGGCGCGGCTGTCGAACTGTTGAAGCTGCCAATCGGCGGTCTCCGCGATCAGCAACGAGATCAGCGATGCCACGCAGGCAAAAGCTTCGCAGAATGGCAGTCTCAATCTGACCGTAGGCGCGAACGCGTTCCCGCTCACCCTGACTTCGGATAAGAACAACCTGAACGGACTGCGAGATGCGATCAATGCCGCGAATGCGGGAGTAACTGCGGCGGTGTTGCCGGCAAGTCTAGTCACTGGGGCCGTGTATTTGCAAGTGGTGGCGGATGCGGTGGGCTCCGGAGCCATTCAGCTGTACGACGACCCGAACGGGGCCAATACGGCGCTGCTGGTGGCCACCGATCAGGTCAATCAGGCGGGGTCTCAATTCGGGCAGACGGTGCAGGGCGCCAGCAACGTCGGCTCGGGAAACATCGGACAGATCTACACGCCGCCACCAACGTTTACCTTCGAGGATCTGGGGCTGGTGATGAAAGTTACTCCGTTTGTCCACAGCCTGGACGAAGTCACGCTGGAAATAGAGGCTGAGTTCAAGGTGTTGGGGAGCGGCAGCTTCAATGGCGTCCCGGTGATCTCTACGCGCAAGTTTCAGGGGAAAGTGCGGCTGCGAACCTCGGAGTGGGCCGTCGTAGCCGGGCTTGTTTCGGATTCGCAATCGTTAACCAAGACCGGTATCGCGGGGTTGATGAACGTTCCACTGATCGGTCCGCTGCTGCGGGACAACGAGAGGACGAGGGAGCAGCAGAATGTGCTCATTGTCATCAAGCCGCAGGTCAAGAGTCTTCCGGCTAGTGAGTTTGCGACCAAAGCGCTTTGGGTTGGGTCAGAGACTCGCCCCCGCTCGCCGCTTTAGACTGGTGACCAGTACTCGATGCCTATACAGAAAGCCTGTACAGAAAGCCTGTACAATGTGAAGGGGTTCCAGATGCCTATCGAAACGACCTACACGAGTTTGCGCGAGAACCTCGCAAGCGTACTTGACCGCGTTATCGAGGACCACGAAATCGTGATCGTCCGGCGCAAAGGGTCGAAGGCTGTTGCTTTGGTTTCAGCCGAGGAAATTCTTGGGTTGATAGAAACCGCCCACCTGTTGCGCTCTCCCAAGAACGCTAAGCGTCTGCTGACGGCGGCCCGCCGCGCCGAACGCGGCGAAGGCCTGCGCAGTTCGATAGAAGAGTTGCGAGGCGAGATCGGAATTGAGCGGCCGCGCTGAGCGGTATGTCGTTTTTCATCCAGAGTTCCGTGAAGATCTCCGGCACTGGATCGGGATAGATCGCAAAACAGCACTCCGCCTACTCGATTTAGCTGAAGCGACGCTCCGCGACCCCTTTTCCGGTTTGGGTAAGCCGGAGGCGCTGAGGCACCGACTCGCTGGCTGTTGGTCCAGGCGTCTCACTCAGGAACACCGCCTCGTGTACCGGGTCGATGATGAACGAATCGATTTCTTACAAGCCCGCTATCACTACTGAATCCCTTACCTCTCGGCTCCCGACTGTGGCAAGATACAAGAACCATTCATATGCAGCGGGCGATCTGGGTCTTCCTCCTCGCATCATGCACCGCCATGGTCAACATTCCGGCGCAGCAGCCGCAGCCCGCGTCCGCGGATAATCTGGTGAAGCCCGAAGACAAGGACAAAGAGAAGGAAGACGGCATCCCGATCACCAGCGAACTGGTTCGCAAGTCCTGCGGAGGCTGCCACCCTTCGGACGAGAAGTCGCGCATGACGCGCATCTCCTATCGCCGGACCACCCCCGAAGGCTGGGAGCAAACCATCAAGCGCATGGTCACCCTCAACGGTGTCCATCTGGAGCCGGAGCAGGCGCGCGACATCGTCAAATATCTCTCTAATCACCTTGGCCTGGCGCCCGAGGAAGCACGGCCCGCAGCCTTCGAGGCCGAGCGGCGGATGATCGAATATCGCTACACTGCCGATAAAGACGCCGAGCAGACGTGCATCAAATGCCACTCCTTCGGGCGCGTCCTGCAGCAGCGCCGTACGAAATCGGAGTGGGAGTTGTTAGTCGCAATGCACCGCGGCTATTATCCGTTGGTCGATTTTCAGGCATTTCGACGCTTAACCCCTGTCCAGACTGAACCGGGTCCCGACGGCCGCCCGCCAGATAATCGCCATCCGATGGAGAAAGCTCTGACCCATCTCACCACAGCGTTTCCGTTGAAGACGCCCGAGTGGTCGGCCTGGTCCGCCAACATGCGCGCGCCGAAACTGGCCGGCAGGTGGGCGATATCGGGCTATGAGGCCGGCAAGGGTCCCATCTACGGCGAACTCACGATTGAGCCATCCGGAAAGGCCCCGGACGAGTTTCGTACCCACGCGCGCTATATCTATTCCACCGGCGGCCGGAGCGTTACGCGGGATGGCAAGTCGATCGTGTACACGGGCTATCAATGGCGCGGCCGGTCGCAGGAAGGCGGAGCGGGTGGAGAGTCGATGCGCGAAGTGCTCACGCTGGATCGAGGCGTGCGTGAGATGTCCGGCCGCTGGTTCCACGGCGCCTACAACGAAATCGGCATCGATGTGAAGCTCCAGCGCGTTGCGAACGACCCGATTGTACTCGGACTCGACGAACGCTCCTTGAAAGCCGGTGCTAAGTCCCAAGTGAAACTTTACGGTGAGAATCTACCTGCCTCGATCGCCCCCACATCCATCGACTTCGGCCAGGGCGTCCGCGTGCTGCGCGTGGCGGACGCCAAACCCGACGTGCTCTCCGTTGAGTTGGAAACTGCGTCGGATGCCCCGGTTGGAGCTCGTGACGTGTACGTGTCGGGGGCGGTCGCGCCCTCGGCCGCCGTGGTCTACGACAAAATCGACTTCATCAAGGTTCGTCCTCAGGCCGGGATGGCGCGCAATGGCGGCATCCGCTTTCCAAAGCAATATCAGCAGTTCGAAGCCATCGCGTATCACAACGGCCCGGATGACAAGCCCAATACGAAGGACGATGTCGAGATTGGCCCCGTCCATGTCACCTGGAATATGGAAGAGTTCGCCGCAACCCTGGGTGACGATGACATACAGTATGTCGGCACCCTGGACGGGCAAGGGCCTGTTCACCCCGAATGTCGACGGTCCCAACCCGAAACGTCGCCACGGCACCAACAATTACGGCGACGTGTGGATCGTGGCCACGTACACGCCGCCTGCCGGTTCCAAAGACCGGAGGCCTTTACGGGCGCGCGCGCATTTATTAGTCACCGTGCCGCTGTATATGCGATTCGATCAACCGGAGGTAGCCCCTTGAAAGTGGGACTCGGCGAGTTTCACGCGTTCCGAACGCAGGCGCGGGAGTTTCTGTATCTAGTGCCGAGCGCCGCGGTGTTCGGCCTCGATGATACTGCCTCGGCGGTCCTCGCTTTGCTGCGCGAAGGACCGAAAGAGCGCGAGGAAGATTCTGGGCGCGCTGGTTCCGCGCTACACGCCGCGCGAGGTGATCGATACTCTCGACGAGCTCTGGCGGATACGCGCTCTTCTCCAGGACGGTATGCCCGCGCCGCCCGCGCCCAAACAGATGCCGCCTGAGAACTTTCCGCTGACCACCATGGTCCTCAACATCACCAACCAGTGCAATCTGAGTTGCACGTACTGCTACGAGTACGGCGAGGACAAGATCGTGGACACCGAAAATGGGAAGCAGCCGAAGTTCATGAGCGCTGACACGGCCCGGGAGAGCGTCGATTTTCTGCTGCGCCAGGGTGAGAGTAACCGCGCCATGCATCTCACGTTTTTCGGCGGCGAGACTCTGCTGAATTTCCCCGTGGTGAAATCCACCGTGGCGTACGCGCGTGCGAGGGCCGCCGGTAACGGGAAGCAGATTGACTTCAGCCTGACGACGAATGCCACACTGCTGCGGCCGGAGATCATCGAGTTTTTGGCCGAAAACAACATCGGTGTCACCATCTCGATTGACGGTCCAAAGGAGGCGCAGGACCAGTTTCGTGTTTTCAAGAGCGGCGTTGGCAGCTACGACATCGTAGCGCCCAAGATCAAAGAGCTGCTGAAGCGTCACCGCTCGCGCCCTATCGGAGCGCGCGTGACGCTCACTTCGAAAACACTGGACATTATTCAGACCTTCCGTCACCTGCGCGACGAGGTTGGTTTCTTTGAAGTCGGGTTCGCCCCTGTAACCACGTCGCCATCGCGAGAGTATGCAATCGAGAACGCAGGTTACGACCGCATGCTGTCGGCGTTTGAGCAATTAGCCTGGGAGTACCGCGATTCTGCCGTCGAGGGCCGTCATCACGGGTTCTCGAACGTGAAGGATACGGTGGAAGAGATTCACAAGGGTATGAGCAAGGCTTACCCGTGTGGCGCGGGTCTGGGCCTGATGGGTGTTGCAACGGATGGCGACGTAGCCCTGTGTCATCGCTTTGCCGGCTCCGGGGAGCACACATTGGGCAACGTGCGAACCGGGATCGATAAGCTGGTACAGATCGGTTTTCTGGAGAAGCACCACGTCGACCACAAAACAGATTGCAGCGTCTGCTGGGCGCGGCCGCTGTGCGCAGGAGGATGCTATCACGAGGCTCATACGCGTTACGGCGACACGGCCCGTGCCAACCTGCATTATTGTGACTGGATCCGCGCTTGGACCGACCTCTGCCTTCGAGTGTACGGCGATATCGCCGATCGCAATCCCTCGTACTTCAGCCAGTTCGATGCACGGATGGAAAATGAAGCATCTTACGCCCATCAATCGTAAAGCGAGCCGCGTTCAGCTGACGCTCGAGCGCACGGCGGATCACGCCGATGTCATCGCCCTACAGCAGCCGCCGCCACCGCCGGGAGCGCATTTCCCGTTAGGTTGCTCTCTGGTCTTCTCCCCCGGTTGGGAAGCGGACTCAAATGGCGGCACTGCCGGTTTGTGCCAGCCGGTCGAACGCGATCTGTTCGACTGCCACGCCGGCTGCTTCTGGCCCGCGCAGGTTCCGGATCAGTTAAATCATGCGAGCGACTGGACCAGCAAATGCGCTTCCGCGCAGAAGGATTGGCGCAATATCGATCTGGTATTTCCATGAGCTGCACACGTCGCGCTTTTCTGGGCGGTTTAGGCGCGGCCGCGTCGTGTGCTGGCCAACTGCCTGCGGGTTCGGGCGGCAACGGCACGTTCTTTATTGGCGGCCGGCCAAACGTGATGCTGGTCTTCGATGAAGCCACTGAAAAGCCGATCGGCGAGATCAAGTTGAAGACCGGTGCGCCGGGCAACGTGCGGCTCTCGACGGACCACAAGAGAATCTACGCGTCCACCTCGACGCTCGAGGATCTCGAGATCGTGGACGTCGCCTCCCGGCAGGTGATCGATGCCTTCCGCTTGAGCGAGGGCACAAAGAAAGTCCGCTTGCGCGGCGTGGAGCCGGACCCTCTGCACCGCTTCCTCATTCTCTTGACCAAGGCAGCCACCAAGCATCCTGACCGCTGGGAGATTGGCCCCAATATCCTGCTTCAATACGATCTCAAGGATCACAAAATCACGCGCACGATTCCCTGGCCGAAGGGTGAAGAGCGCGAATTTGCCGGTTTGAAGTTCTCGCCCGATGGCAAGTACCTGTATCTGTTCGGCGAGGACATTCTGGTCTACGACACCACTGATTTCAAGGAAGTCGATAAATGGGAACTGTCCCGTCCCATCGAGGATGGCTTTGGCCGCATCAATTTCAATTTTCTCGACGACACATACGAGGAGCCCGGCTATGCGACAGGGTTGTTCAATGTGCAGGATGCAGTCCAGAACCGCCGCATCATGGGCATCGCCCGGGTAAACCTGGGAAAGAAGGAAGTGAACTTTTACGCTTTAGGACCCGCTACTAACGTCAGCTTCGCGATGGCTCCCAATCGCGAGTGGGCGTATGGACTGCATGAGGAAGTTGGCCGGTGCGAGTTCTGGACGTTCGATCTCAAGCATCGCCGCGTGCATAGCCGCACGGAGTTCGACGGCAGGCCGCGGATGTCGCTCGCGCCCAGCACCAACGGCAAGCTTCTGTACATCTATCAGGCGGGCAATACCATCGACTACTACGACGCCGCGACGTACAAATACCTGCGCACGGTCACGTTGAACATCGACATGACACGGTTGTTGATCGTGCCCCCGCACGCGTGAGCGTTCGCGTGGCCGTTATCGACAGCGGCATTGGCGCGGAGGACCGCCTCGGACACGGTACGGCGATCGCGGCTGTGATCCTCAAGAAGGCCCCGAAGGCTGAACTCTCTAGCTTCAAGATTTTTGACGATCGTCTCGCCTGCCGGATTGAAGCCCTGGTGCGCTCTATCGAGTGGTGCGCCGAGCATGCCATCGACATCGCCAACCTCAGCGTGGGTACACCGAACCCAAGCCACGCGGAGGTGCTGCTGGACGCCGTAGAAAAGGCGCGAGCCGCCCACGTGACCATCGTGTCCGCCTACGGCTGGCTGCCGGGAAATCTGCATCCGGTGATTGCGGTCGATGAGGACCGCACATGCCCGCCCAACTCATTTCGCACACGCAGCGTGAACGGACGCCGCATCCTGGCCTGTTCGGGATATTCCAAGGGCGTCAGTTTCGCAGTCGCCAGCGCTACGGGATTTCTGGCGTCAGCTTGCGACCATTGCGGACCGAAACCGTTCGATCTCCTGGATCTCCTCGTCCCGCAAGCGAAACTCTAGCGCGCCGATTACGCCTTCCACCTGGCTCGCTGAGCGCATGCCGACAATAGCCGCCGTTACTGCCGGATGACGAAGCGTCCACGCAATCGCCACCTCGCCAGCCGTTCGTCCGTAACGCTCTCCGATATCCTTGAGCAGTTCGGCGAGCCCCAGGTTGCGGCTCAGATTCGGTTCCTGAAAAGCGGGTGCCCGCTTGCGGAAATCGTCATCAGGAAAGCTGTCGATTCGTTCCCTGGTCATGGCGCCGCTCAGCAACCCGCTCTTCATTGGCGAGTACACGAGCACACCGATATTACGCGATTCGCAATACGGCAGAATCTCGGTTTCGATCTCTGGAGAGATCATGGAGTACGGCGGCTGCAGCGAAGTGATGGGCGCGATCCGCTCGCAGCGCTGCATCTGGGCAACGTTGAAGTTCGAAAGGCCAATCTATCGGACCTTGCCGGCCCGCTGCAGGTCGGCCATCGCCGCCCAACCCTCCTCAATGTCCTGGTCCGGCTGGGGCCAATGGACCTGGTACAGATCGATGACGTCGAGTCTTAGACGCCGCAGGCTGTCCTCGCATTCCTTGCGGACGGAATCGGCCTTTAAGCGCCCGCTGATCTGGCCCTTTTCGTCCCACACGCGTTCGCATTTGGTGAACACATACGGGGGATTTGCCCGGCCTTGCAGCGCTCGCGCCACAATCTCCTCCGAATGGCCTAAACCGTACACGGCGGCCGTGTCGATCCAATTGATCCCATGATCCAGAGCGGCTTGAATCGCCGCGATCGATTCGTCATCGTCCTGCGGCCCCCACCCAAACTGCCATCCTCCTCCACCGATGGCCCATGCTCCCACGCCGATCGGCGTGATATCCATATCGCTGTTTCCAAGTCGTTTTAGATGCACATAGTAATGGTAGCTATGTCCACTCAGCGGATTCCTCTCGCCACGCCGGACGAGTATCTCGAATTCGACCGCAGCTCCGAGTTCAAGAATGAATTCGTGTTTGGCGAGATTGTGGCGATGGCAGGCGGAACGGCTCGTCACAGCCGTATCAACGATGAATGCGGCTATCGCCTTGGGGAGCCGGCTGTCTGATGGTCCATGAAATGCCAAGCCTTCGGTTCGGACTTGCGGATTTGTCTGAACCGCAACGCCGTTTACGCTTATCCGGATTTGACGGTAGTCTGGGGACCGCTGGACTTCATTGATCACCGGTCCGACACCCTAAAGAACCCGAAGCTCATTGTGGAAGTGCTCTCGCCCTCTACGCGCAGATACGATCTCGGCGAAAAAGCCCGCATGTATCTCAATGTTCCGACAGTGACCGATCTTCTGCTGATCGATCCGGAAAAAATCGAGATCGAGCATCGGCAAAGGCTAGCGAACGGGCATTGGGATCTCCAGGTCGTGCAGGATCGGAACGCTACGCTCGTCATCGAATCGCTCGGTTGCGAGGTGCCCGTGGCCGAACTGTATAGGCGTGTAGATATCTGATATTCGCGCCGTTTCAGAACGGTATGACGCTGACCGTGCACCAGCCGGCAGCATTGCCTGCACCCCAGTGCGATGACGCTCGCCCGATGTGCAGGTGAGACCCTATCTGACGGTCAGTTCAACCGACGTTTGCTGTTTATCGCCCGCTGCCGTCGCCGTTATCGTAAGTGGGAACGTACCGTGATTGACGTTCATCGGCGTGCCCAGCGAGACCGTGACCTGGAACTGCTGAGGCGTGGAACCTGTCAGGGTCCCGCCGGCCGGACTCACTGTACAAGTGGAGTTCGGCGGCCCGCCACTGCAACTAAGATTCGCGGTCCCCTTGAAGCCGTAAAGCGGCGTGAGCGTCACGGTGTACACCGCGTCATGACCGGACGGAATGGTCTGGGCAGCCGGCGAAACGGATAACTGGATACGCCCCGCTTGTTGTCGTGCAGCCGGTGGAGCCGGAGACATACTGTTGAAGCGTTCCCTTTCAGGATGAAGGAATGGCCAAAAACAGCGTATGCAGCCGCGAATCGTCGAACCCTCGCCGATGTAGCCGACTATCGGAGACACTGCCCGCTTGGCGCTATTTGACTAGTGAATTTTTAGATGCACATAGGTGCTTCCCGCGACAGTTTGCCCGGGTTGAATGCGGGAGTCGCACTTGCAAAGAGCTTACACTCCGTGCCGGGTTTGAATTCGGTTGCATAGGTCTGCGTTGGTCGCGCAGGCCTGAAGCGCGCGGTGGAACTTCTATCGCCATCCAGGCGGAACTACGATTTCTGAGACAAAGCTCAACGATAACGCCCATAGGTATATTCCCCAGGGCTAGGAGCGACAGGCGTCTGCTACAATAGCAGTGTCGAGACAAACCAGTGGGCGAAAGCCCACTTTTTTATTGGTTTCAACACCAGTACCATGCCTGCCAATTCGAAGGACGCTGTGGTCGATAGAGTTCGTGAGATCGCGGAGCGTGTAGGCGCATCTGAGGGAATCGAAGTTGTCGAGGTACAGTTGCTTGGCGGCGGCAAACAACGCCTGCTGCGCATCTTTATCGACAAGCCGGATGGTGTCACACACGGAGACTGCGAGATGATCTCGCACAATGTCGGTACCATCCTGGACGTGGAAGAGGTTGTCCCCGGCGAGCACTATACGCTGGAAGTAAGTTCGCCGGGAGTAGAGCGCAAGCTCACCAAGCCTCGCGATTTTGAGCGCTTTACGGGTCAGAAGGTGAAGGTCGTTTTGCGGGAACCGGTTGAAAACCAGCGAAGCTGGATAGGCACGCTGGCAGGCTTCGCCGAAAACAAGGTGACGCTGGATGCCGCCCCGGGCAAGACGCTGCAGTTCGACCTTGACCAGATCGAAAAAGCGAATCTCAAGTTCGAGTGGTAGTTTTCCCGGCAAAGAATCAGACACACAAAGAGGTAGCAAGTGGCAACGATCTATCAGTCCATCGAAATCCTGAGCAAAGAAAAAGGCATCGATCCACAAATCGTTTTGGATGCGGTGAAAGATGCCATGCTGGTGGCGGCGCGCAAGCACTTCCGCACTACGGAGGATCTTGTAGCCGATTTGAATGCAGCCGGCGCCATCCAGATCTACGGGATTCGCAAGGTAGTGGAGGAGGTTCAGGACCCGGCGCGTGAAATGAGTTTGGCCGACGCCCGCAAAGTGGATCCCACCGCCGAGATCGATGGCGAGGTTCGGATCCCCAAACCCACCGAGGCCCTAGGGCGCATCTCGGCGCAGACCGCAAAACAGGTAATCCTTCAGAAGGTGCGGGAAGCCGAGCGCGAAACCATTCACTCGGAGTATTCAGGCCGGGTAGGTGAGCTGGTCAACTGCGTCATCAAGCGAATCGAAGGATTGGATCTGGTTGCCGATCTGGGTAAGACGGAAGCGCGGCTGCCCAAGAAGGAGCAATCGAAGCTGGAGAACTTCAGCGTCGGCGATCGGGCCCGCTGCGTGATCAAGAGCGTGGAGAAAGCCGGAAAGAATGCGGGAGTCATCGTGTCCCGCGCAGCTCCGGAGCTCGTTATGCGCCTCTTCGAGCAGGAAGTCCCCGAAATCTACGACAACACGGTGGTGATAAAAGCGTGCGCCCGGGAAGCCGGCGAGAGAACGAAAATCGCCGTCATCAGCCGCGACCGGGATGTGGATAGCGTCGGCGCCTGCGTAGGCATGAAAGGCATGCGCGTTCAGTCCATCATCCGGGAACTGCGCGGAGAGAAGATCGATATCATAGAGCATTCCGACGATCCCGTGGTGTTCGCCACGCATGCTCTGAGCCCGGCTAAAATCTCGCGGGTAACCATTGTCGATTTGCCGGGGAAGCACATGGAAGTGGTGGTCGACGACACGCAATTGTCGCTCGCCATCGGCAAGAAGGGCCAGAATGTCCGGCTGGCAGCGAAGCTGCTCGGTTGGAAGATCGACATAAAGAGCGAGGAAGAGAAGCGGCAAGAGGTCGAGTCGCAGATGGCGGCACTGGTGGTGCCAGGCGCCCCGGTTTCCGTGCTCCTCGACCACGGCCTCACAGACGAAATTCTGGAGCACATGGTGCAGGCGGGTATAGGGACCGTAGAGAAACTCGGCTCCATGACCCCCGAACAGTTGGAAGCCATCCATGATGTCACCCCGGAAATGGTGGAGCGCATCCAGGAGTCCGTGAATAATTACTACGGACAGTTTGAAACGGCTTCGCCCGCTCAGGAAGAAGTCGTGCAGGAGAGCTGGAATACCCCGGAGGGCGAGGCGGAATTCCAAGCGGGGGAGTCCAACTCAGGAGAACGCGAGGCGGCTGACAGCGTCCCCGCCATACATCCGGAAGATGCTGGAATCGCCGGTTTGGCGCAGGGTCATTCCACCCTCGCCGATTTGCCGGCCGAGGAAGCGGCAGATCCTGGAGTGCATGCGGTGGAGCAGGATTCTCACGTTCGTTAACGGCTAAAGCTAGTGAATTTCCCTACTACAAAGGCATCTGGTACCATAAAAGACACGGATAGGCAGAGGACAAGGCGCGCGCAGTTGGATTTCTCGATCACAGAGATTCGTTCTCCTTCATGTTCACGTTCAGCGGCCGCACCGCGAGAATCTCCCACATCTGTATCTGATAAGCCAATGCCGCTGTCGCCAGAGCCGGAAAAGACCGGTCACAGAGCGGCCAGGCAGTTCCAATTTTGATTGGCAAATGGTGGTTGTTAGGCAATGGAGTGAGCGATAGGTCCGGTGAGCAGTCTTTCCTTATGAAGAAGATTCGAATCAATGAGCTGGCGAGGGAGCTCGAGGTGAAATCCAGAGAGATCTTGGAGGTTCTCCCGGAGCTGGGCTTTACCGAGAAGTTTACTCACTCCAGCTCGCTGGAAGACGACGTCCTGTACAAAATCCGAAAACATTTCGGCTTCGACGCCGGCGAACCGCCACCGGCTCGCGCCGTTGAGGAACGCACCGTCACCGCCCCCGAGAGCCGGGAGGAATTGCACCCAGAACCCCAGCCCATTGAATCGCGGGCAGAAAGCGCTCCGGTTCTCGAGCAACGCGCGGTTAGCCATGCTGTGGCGGAAGAACCCGCGCCCGCTCCGGCGGTAGCTTCGGCTCCCGCAGCTAGCTCACCTGCTGCCGCCCGATCGCTTCCCATACGTCCGCCCCTAGCCGGCTTGCGAACTGAAACGGCGACACCCGCGACGGCATCGGCGGCGCCGGCCGCTCCGCCAGACGTTCATGCTCGTCCGTTAACACCCACGACTCCGGGCGCGCCCGTCTCCCCACCTCCTCCGGCGCCTGCGCCCCCTGCAGCTTATCGTGCTCCGTCGACTCCTGGGCCGCAGCAGTCCGTCCGCCCCGGTGCAAGCATGCCGGCCAGGCCCGTACCGCCGGCTACCCGGCCAGGTCAGATCCTGTCTGGCCCTCGTGCTCCGCTCCCGGCCGATCTAGTGAAGGCGCCACCGCCGCCGCTCCCATCCAGTCCGGCTCCGCCGATGGCTCCCGGGCCTCCGGTCGCCTTGGTCACTCCCGGGGTTCCGAGGCAAGCCCCGCAACAGCCGCGTCCACCAGCCCCCCGTGCGCCCGGGCCCAGCAATCCGGCGGCTCAGCAGCCGCTGCGTCAGCCGAACCGTCCCAATCTGGTGGGTCAGCCAACAGCTCGACCCGTTGTTCCACCCCGTCCGGACCTGGTTGCTAAACTAAGCCAAACTCAACCCAAGGCCGGTCCCGGACAACCGGCTCCACGTCCTCCCATGCCAGGGCGCCCAACAGCAGGCTCGCCGGTTCCCGGCCAGCCTATCTACCGCGGTCCGATCCGTCCCGGCCAGCCCGTTATGCGGGGACCCGGCACGCCGACCCCCGGTGGTCCCGGCGGGCGTCCACCGTTGCGAGGCAGACCGCAGCATCCCACGGCTCCACTGCCGCCGCCGGGGCCACTGCCGGATCAGCGCCGCCCGAAACCCAAAGGCCATGCCCCTCGCGACCGTGAGGAGCAGGAAGGCAAGCTCAAGGTCGGTCCGCGCCGCTCGGCTCCGGCCGCGCTGCCCACGATTGATCGGGAGATCACGGTCTCGGAAGGCATCACCGTCAAAGAGCTCTCAGAGAAGTTGGGCGTGAAGGCCAACCTGGTGATCAAGAAGCTGGTGGAGAAGAAAGTTTTCGCCACTATCAACCAGGCGCTCGACGGGAAGCTGGCCGAACAGGTGGCCCGCGAGTTCGGCGCTTCGATCAACAAGATCAGCTACGAAGAAGAGTCCGCCCAGGACGTCGTCTCCACCGAGGTGGAGACGGACCGCGTCACTCGGCCTCCGGTGGTCACGATTATGGGCCACGTCGATCACGGCAAAACCAGCTTGTTGGACGCCATCCGTCTGACCAACGTTGCCGATCGGGAGGCTGGTGGGATCACCCAGCACATCGGCGCTTACCATATCGAGAAGAACGGCCGGAAGATCGTATTCATCGACACGCCCGGTCACTCGGCTTTCACCCGCATGCGCGCCCGCGGCGCGAAGGTTACGGACATCGTTGTCCTGGTGGTCGCGGCCGAAGATGGCGTCATGCCGCAGACCATTGAAGCCATCGATCACGCGAAGGCGGCCAAAGTTCCAATCGTTGTTGCAATCAATAAAATTGACAAACCGGACGCGCAGCCTGATCGTATCAAGCAGCAATTGGCGGACCGTGGCTTGCTGCCCGAGGATTGGGGCGGCGACACGATCATGGTACCGGTTTCAGCCCGGCAGAAGACCAATCTCGACTTACTGCTCGAGAATATTCTGCTGCTCGCCGATGTTCTGGAATTGAAGGCGAATCCTGAGCGTCCCGGTGTCGGTACGGTACTCGAGGCCCAGTTGGATCGAGGCCGCGGTCCGGTGGCAACCGTGCTGGTGCACAACGGTACCCTGAGAAACGGCGATTATTTTATCTGTGGCTCAGTGTTCAGCAAGGTTCGCGCGATGTACGACGATCGCGGAAACCCCGTGAAGGAAGCAGGGCCATCCATGCCCGTGGAGGTTCTGGGTCTCGATTCGTTGCCCGAGGTTGGCGACACGTTCCAGGTGGTGACGGACACGGCAAAAGCCAAGCAGATCGTCATGTATCGCGAGTCGAAAGACCGTGAAGTGGCGATGGCGAAGTCCAGCCGTATGACACTGGACAAACTGCACGAGCAGTTGAAGGAAGGCGAGGTCAAGGAACTCAATATCATCCTGAAGGCCGATGTGGGTGGGAGCGCTGAGGTGTTGACCGACACGCTGCAGAAACAATCGAACGACAAGATTCGGATTCGTGTGCTGCGGTCCGGCGTTGGCGCCATCAACGAAGACGACATCCTGCTCGCATCTGCTTCCGATGCTATCGTCATCGGCTTTAACGTCCGGCCGGAGCGGAGTGCGACGGCTTTGGCGGATCACGAAAGCGTCGACGTCCGGCTTTACACGATCATTTACGACGTCGTGGACGAGATCAAGAAGGCGATGACGGGTATGCTGGCTCCGGTATTCAAGGAAGTCTACCGTGGCCGCGCCGTGGTGCGGGAGGTGTTCCGCATCTCGAAAGTGGGAACCGTGGCAGGCTGCATGGTTCAGGATGGCGTCATTCCTCGCGACAGCCAGGTTCGCTTGCTACGCGACAATGTCGTCGTCCACACCGGAAGACTGGAATCCTTGAAGCGGTTCAAGAACGACGCTAGCGAGGTAAAGCAAGGCTTTGAGTGCGGCATCGGTATCGCCAACTACAACGACTTGAAGGTGAACGATATCATCGAAGCATTTGCGACCGAGAGGGTGGCGGCGGAGCTGACCGCCTAAGTTGACTCCAACAGTCGGCGTCCTGACCCTGGAACTCCAAATCGGCGATGCTCACTCTCTGAAAGACAAACGGCAGGTCGTCAAGAGCTTAAAGGATCGCCTCCGGACAAAGTTTAATGTCTCGGTCGCTGAGATCGAGTTCCAGGAGTTGTGGCAGCGAGCGGTGATTGCGGCAGTCACCGTTTCTGGGGATCACGGGCATGCGGAACAGGTGCTGCAAGCCGTGGAACGTGAGGCCGCCTCACTGTTGGGACCGACGCTGGTCAGCGCCACCGTCGAGTGGCTAACGTAACAACATGGATCCCCACCGCGCAGAACGAGTCTCCGAAGCGCTTCGCGAAGAGCTGGACGAATTGATCGGATACGAGATGTCCGATCCGCGAGTCTCCGGCCTGACCGTGACGGAGGTTCTGCTGTCCCCCGACATGAAGAAGGCCGAGGTCCGTCTCGGCATGCCACCGGAAGAAGAAACTCGTAAGAAGGCGCTTCAGGCGCTGGATAGTGCTCGCGGTTTTTTGAAACGAGAACTGGCGTTCCGCCTTCAGTTGTACAAGATTCCCGAGATGCACTTTTCAGCGGACTTATCGGTCACGCTTACTGGCCGGATGGAGCATCTGCTGAAGCGCGTGAAGAAGGGCCGTCCACGGGATTGATCTCCGATTGTTCAGCTGTACGAATGCGGATAAAGCAGCCGGACTCCCGCCCCAAAGATTGGCCAGTAAATTCTCTCGAAGAGCTGCCAGCATAGCAACAGCGCCAGGAACGAGTAGGAACGAAGCGACTGTCCCAGGCGGTTCCAACGCGCTGCGGTTGAAGCCGGCATTATCAAGCCGGCAGCACTGAAACCATCCAAAGGCGGGATCGGCAACAGGTTGAATACTCCCAGCAAGAGGTTCAGCGAGAACAGAACACTGATGAAACGCGCGACTCCCTCCCACGCACCCGGAGTGGCGGACTCCACCAGATGGAGCGAGTTCAACTGCAGCGGTGGCTGAAACACTCCTGCGAATAGCCCGGCGTGAATTAGGATCGCCGCCAGTAGAACCAGTGCGAAGTTGGCGCCCGGTCCGGCGAGTGACATCCACGCGGCACGCCGGGGGTGTTGTGCCTGCCAATGCGGATCGTACGGCGCACTGGCCCATCCAATCAACGCGCCCCCGGTAAACAGGGCCAGCAGTGGAACCACCACCATGCCAAAGGGCTCACGGCGGATGTGCGGTACCGGGTTCAACGAGACCTGACCCGAGTGAAACGCGGTGGGATCGCCTCCGAGCTTCGCGGCCAGCGCGTGCGAGGCCTCGTGACAGGTTGTCGAAAACAGAAAAACGATATACCGGATCAACGCCAACGCGAGAAATTCGGGGTTGAGAGAATTCACTTACCTTATCCTCTCCTACCGCGGTGCGAGACGGAAATCCCGATACACAGGCTTTCAAATATTTTCGCGCATGCGAGGTTTATGGACGCGTCGTAGGCTCTGGCCGGGCTTTCTCCCCGGACCGGCAGGTTGCTTCAAATGGTCAGCGGAATTCGTTGGCTGTCCCTCGCTCGATCGCATCACGTCTGGGGCTCGGCCTCGAACCGCGACGTTGGATGCGATGCGGAAAGATCACGGGCCGGTCGACCGCTCCAGACATTGCGCGGACGATTTCTTCAGTGAACACGCCTCGCTGCCTGGAGACCCCGATCAGCGTCGACGGGGTTGATTACGTATGACATCAAGCAGCCTGATCGAGCTGAAAGGAAGGCGCCCGCCTCATTCTAGATCCCGGGCCCGCTCAGGTTTTGTCACGCGAAGTGCTGGAGCCGGTGGATATTGTTTACCCGAACGAGAGCGAGGCGGCAAGTGTTGCTGGGCGAGACGAGAAGCGGCCCGGCTGGCACAGCGCGCGAACTGCTGGCATGCGGACCGAAAGAGTGGATCCGGAAACTGGGCAATGCGGGTTGTTGTTACGATGGTGCACTGGATACTACAGCCTCGGGAGACACCCGATTCCCTCGCGGAACGTCGACGAACTTCTTCCCGCCGAGGTCCCTTCCGGCTAGGTCAGCAACCCGCGAACGCTCGACTCCACTGCGGTCTTCACCTTTTCCTCAGGCAGGAAGTTCTTCAGGAACGACGGCAGATCCAATTCGATCGTCACCTGCTTTTCTTCGACAGTAATCCATCCCTTTACCGGCACGGTCAGGAATGCCGCTTTCGCGTTGAAAGAGAAATTCATCGTGTTGCCGGCCCAGGTCCGTTGTTCATCGGTGATTTGAACCGGACCAACAGGCAGCCCCTTGAAGATGTCGTCGAAGCCGCGATCGATATTACTCCTGATCTCCGCGGGAGGCTTGTTGTGCGAAACTGTGATGCGCATTATTTTTTCAGGACCGAGTTCAGGGAGCCTTGACGGTAGCCTTCCAGATCCAGCGTTACGTAATGAAAGCCCAGCGGTTTAAAGATGGCGGTCAGCTTCTGCGCCATCTCCAAGGTCAGTGCCAGGGGCATCTCTTCCTTCGCGATCTCGATGCGTACCACTTCGCCGTGGAACCGGACGCGAAACTGCCTGAACCCGAGCGCGCGGATCGCTTCCTCACCCTGCTCAACTGTCTTCACAGTTTGCGGTGTCACCGGCGTTCCATAGGGAATTCGAGAACTGAGACAGGCGGACGCCGGACGATCCCACGTCGCCAGACCGGCCGCTCGGGATAGTTCCCGGATCTCAGCTTTGGTCAGCCCCGCATCCACCAGCGGCGCCTTCACCTGGTGGGTCTTCGCCGCCTGTTGACCTGGACGGTAATCGCCGAGATCGTCCACGTTGACGCCGTAAACGATATTGTCGATACCTCGTTCACGGCCGACCTGTTCCAGGCGCGTGAACAACTCGTCCTTGCAGTGGAAGCAGCGGTCGGGATCGTTTTTGACGTAGTCTGGATTGTCGAACTCGTAGGTGTCGATGTACTCGTGCCGGAAGCCGCAATCCCGCGCAAAGGCCTCGGCGTCGCGCTTGTGGGATTCGGGGATGGAGGCGGAATCGGCGGTAATCGCGATGGCGTTGGATCCTAATACATGATGCGCTGCCCACGCCAGGTATGCCGAATCGGTGCCGCCCGAATACGCGACAATCAATCGTTCCATGCCGCGCAACCGCTCGAACAATTTATCTTGCTTCGGCAACAGCAATTCCGGATCGAGCTTCCGATTACCTAGGGTGACGAGCGCAGCCATACATTCAGTGTAATGGGTCCTTGCCTCATCGTGATACAGTGGCTCAGTCATGAATCCCGCAGCCCGCAGAACGGCTGACCCACAGAACGAGTATCAAGCCATCAGCCCGCAGCAGTGGCTCTTGCTCGGACTCCTCGTCGCCTCCATCTGCATCAACTACATCGATCGTGCCAACCTGTCAGCGGCCGCCGAGGATCTCAGCCGCGAGTTGACGCTGGACCCCAAGCGGGTCGGCGTGCTTCTCTCCGCCTTCTTCTGGTCGTACATGTTATTTCAGATCCCCTCGGGCTGGATGATCGATCGGTTCAACGTTTACTGGGTATATGCGGCGGGATATTTCATTTGGTCTGTCGCGACTGCGTTGACCGGTTGGGCGAATTCCTTTAACGTGATATTCGGACTTCGCTTAATTCTGGGCTTGGCTGAGTCGGTAGCCTATCCCTCGTATTCGAAGATCATCGCGGCAGGTTTCCCGGAAGCAAAGCGTGGCTTGCCGAATGCACTGATCGACGCCGGATCTAAGCTCGGGCCGTTTCTCGGCCTGCTGATTGGTGGCACCATCATCGCAAAATACAACTGGCGCGTGATGTTCATCTCCATCGGCGGCGTAAGTCTTCTGTGGCTGATTCCGTGGTGCTGGGCGGTACGCCGGGGGACAGGCCACGCCGTCCGTAAGCACGAGGCGGGTCCAAGTTTTTTCACAATTTTCACCAAGCGGGCAGCCTGGGGAACGTTCATCGGGCTGTTGGGCTCCAATTACGCCTGGTATTTTCTTTTGACGTGGCTCCCTTCGTATCTGCGGCGCGAGCGGCATTTCTCTCCTGAGATGATGGCCACCGCAGGGTCCATACCGTTTCTCGCGGTGGCGGCAGCTTCGGTCCTGGGAGGCTGGCTTTCAGACCGTCTCATCCATAGGGGCTCGTCGCCGACCGTTGTGCGAAAGAGCTTCGTCATCGGTGGACTCGTGGGCGCCACGCTCCTTTTTCCCGCTGCCATCGTTCAAGATCCGGACATGGCCCTGATCCTGCTGACCAGCGCCTGCCTGTTCTATGGTTTGTTCAGCTCCAACTTGTGGGCTGTAACGCAGTGTCTGGCCGGTACGGCTGCTGCTGGGAAGTGGACAGGAATCCAGAACACGTTCGGCAACATGTCCGGGGTGATGGCGCCTTACTTTACGGGCTGGATCGTTGCCGAGACCCATGAGTTCTTGTGGGCTTTTGTAGCGGCGTGCGGGGCTTTACTGCTTTCGGCGTCTTCTTATCTCGTGCTGGTAGGGCGGGTAGAGCCGGTGGATTGGGATTCGGGTACTCACGCATTCGGGGCCGAAAGTACTAGACCGAAGATAAACATTTTGTAACCTTCGTCCCAGGCTCTTCGTCATTATAAGCAGCGGACACCTCGCTCTGCTGTAGCAGCAGCCGCGAAAGATAGGCCCCATGGCCCTTTACAGGGCAGCTTGGGAAGCCTAGGCCGGTGAGTACCTTCCTCCGAGTACTCACCGGTTTTTGTCTCCTGTGGGCAGTCCCGCCCGCCTCCCAGCCACCCCAGGCAGTGATGGATCAGACGGTTCGCCGGATGGCGTGATAGACCACGAGCAGGATCACGGCTCCGATGACGGCGACGAACAGACTGTACAGGTTCAGTCCCGTGACACCGGACGCCCCGAATGTGTTGAACAACCATCCTCCGACGACCGCACCTACAACGCCTAAAAGTATATCCAGAATGAGGCCCTCGCCTCTCTTGTTGACGATCTTGCTGCCGATGAAGCCGGCAAGCAGACCAAGAACAATCCATGCTAGAAGTGACATGTTTTCCTCCGTTACTCCACTGATCTTACGTTCTACTAGGCAACTGTGTTGGTTGTCGTTTTTGGTGATTATGCGTCTTGAAGGCGCCTGCCGCCTTGCTCCATTTTGACGCCGGCATCGTGGGCAACACTCCGAGAACGGTCTGCTACCTGATCGATCTTGCGTTCGACTTTGCCTTGAAGCTCGTCCACGGCCTGGCTGCCGCGCTCTTCCGTGTCGGCCCAGGTGCGTTTCCCTTTTGCAACGACACTCTGCGCGGCATTGCTGAGTTTCTCAGCATGCTCCTTGAGGTGATCACCCGCTTGGCTGGCGCCCTCACGAATCCGCTGCCGCGTCTCGGTACCGGGATACGGGGCCAATAGCACTGCCGCAGCCGCTCCGATACCGACTCCAGCCAAGAACATCAGCAAACTGTCACTTTTCATAGTTAGCTCCTTCAGGGCATGAGAAGGATTCGAGGACGACCCGCGATTGCGGCGCTAGGCTACCTCTTCCTGTCGGATCCTTCAGCATGGAAAGTAGATCCTTTCGCTCGGTTAGACCCCGCCTGCCAGTGAATGTTACAGACTTAAATTAACGTAAGCAGTCCTCAGACCCAAGTGGTAGAACGGCTCAGCCGGATTCATGGTTAATACCTCATGATGGCGCCCATCGGACGATTGCCCGGAACGCGGGCTTGAGCCATCACATGTACTCGCCCCGAGTGCAGTATGGTCTGGACTGCAGCGGCGTTGATGAGACACTCGTCACCGGATCGCGGAACCTGATGCGTTCGCGCACGGTGACTGGCTTCGTCGAAATTTCCCATGGCCTGAGCAGTGGCTGCAGTCAATAGATGCAACACTCGTCCGTCATAAGCGGCCCTCACAATTTCGTTCACGCCGGCTGTGGCCGCCTCGCCTGCCTGACGATCGTGGTGGGCCAGGATCTCTGCCAGCTCTGTGTCGCGCATCTTATTGATACACTCCAGCGCGCGGGCATGCATTTCCCCGCCCTTTAGGCCATTCGGGGCGCCTTTCACGCCATCAGGACAAGTATTCGCCCACGTGTTTACCTTTCTATATAAGGCCAGTTCATACTCGACACCGCACACCACCAACGGAGTTTTCTCCCGACCCTTTAGCAGTTCGCCGATACCCTTGCTCACATCCTTGTAGAAGTGCAGAAGATATTCGTCCCGGTCCTCCTTATCAGTGCTGGTGCCGAACATCACGCCTTTTGAACTGCCCGCGGAGGGTCCCGGGGCAGAGCGATTGTCCAGAACATGGTCGGGCTTGGCGGTGCCCATGTCCTCCAGTAAGCTGCGCGGGATGTAGTCGCCGAGATCGACCTCTTCGGACGAGTGCTCATCGCAACGTAACAACCGGATATCATTCTGGCTCAGCGCCAGGATATAGAACTCTCGCTTACCCTCAAGGTTCTCGAGGAACGGCCGGATATAAATGTTATCTGCGGCGATCACCTTCTCTTCCAATTTTTCCGCAACGAAGTACTTGCGGCAGGTGTGTTCGGACGCAAATAACACCAGCGTCTGGCCGTGAGCTTCCTCCTGGATAATGTCTATATTCGCAGTGATCGGATCCACCACTTTGCGGATCAGCGTGCTGACTGTCGAACGCTCAGCCAAATTCTCCTCCGCCTTCGCGGCCGCGGCTCTGAGCCGGTCCGGTAAGGCACGCTTCGCCCTCCCGGGTACGCTCACAGGGAGGAAGATCGTGACCCACGGACCGGACGCGGCTCCCCATTCCTTGATCTCTTGCGCGGTAATGTGTGTTGACTCGATCGTGGTCGTTTGCGCCATAGTTCACCCGCTTCTGAGACCACCAGGGTTACCCGCATGTTTCCAGTTTTTGACGGCAGAGCGGCAGCTACCCCGCTATATTGGGTACATGGGGTTACGGACCGCGCTGCTGTGCGGTTGTCTAGCAATCTTTCCTGCATGGGGCCAGCCGGGTTGTCCATCGATGCCGGCCTATTCGCCGTGCGAAATGGTCTTCGAGTTGGACGAGCAGGAAGCCGCCGTACACGCGAATCCTTATGTCAGCGTGCAGCTCCACGCTGAGTTCCGGTCTCCGCGCCACAAGACGTTCCTCATGCCGGCATTCTGGGCAGGTGGCGGTCGCATGGTAATCCGCTTTGCTCCTGACGAGCCCGGTGATTGGGCTTTCCGGCTTACCAGCAACCTCAAACGCTTCAACGAGAAAACTGGTACGTTTCAGGCTACGGCATCGGAAGCGCCTGGCTTCGTCCGGCCTTCGAATCTGCACCACTGGGCGACTCTCGCCGGGGAAAACGTCAATCTGCGCAAACCGCATCTATGGATGGGCGACACGTGTTATCGCTTTGGATTCCTGACCGACGATCAGTTTCGGACACTCGTTGACACTCGCGCCGCCCAGCATTTCACGCATATACGGGGCTTGGTCATCGGCTCTGCCGGGGATGCCTTGCAGGTCTACTCCGCTCCCGATCATCCCCAGGTGGAGTACTTCGAGCGTATCGATCAGCGTATCAAGTACATGAATTCGAAGGGCATCATCGCGGACCTGCTCCTGGCAGGTCCGGCGAACCATCTCACCAAGCTCTTCCCCACATGGGACCAACGACAGCGCTACATAACCTATCTGATTGCCCGGTATTCGGCTATGAACGTTACATGGCAGGGTCTTGAGGGTTTTGAAACCTACGAGAACGGCCGCGAACTGCTGAAAGAAGTCGGCACCCTATTGAAGCAGCAGGATCCGTTCGGGCATCCGCGGTCCTCGGGCACGCGTGCTACCTCTGCCGCTCTGGTAGGCGATGCCTGGTTGAACTTTATCAGCTATGAGTCGTCGGATGATCAGCTCGGCGCGATCGAGCACCAACTGTATCCGGCCGCCTTCGTGAATTTGGGATTCGGACTGGAGGGAAAAGGGGGTGTCGACACGAATACGTTCCGCCGCCGGCTCTGGAACTCGACAATGAATGGTCAGTATCCAACGTACGGAAATACGGCGACCTCAATGATCGGACAGTCAGCTTTTGATTCCACGCAACTGGACGCTCCGGGAGCGCAGCAGATGGCGCATTGGTTCAAATTCTTCGACGACACACGGCATTGGGAGCTGGAGCCGTACTTCGATGTGGATGGTGGGCGCGCCATCGCGCTGGAAGGCATTGAGTACGTGGTTTACGTCGAGAAACCGGGTCCACTGGAGGTCACAGTCGAGAAGCACGGCTACGACGTGAGCTGGTTCAATCCGATCAACGGCGAGTCCATCGCACTCAAGAAGTGGAAGGGCGAGCGGTGGACGGGGGAGCCTCCGGACGCCACGCACGACTGGGTGCTGCACATTGAGCGGGAGGGACGGAAAGAGTCGATGCTGACTTCCTACCGCTTCGATTCCCGGGAGTATCCGCTACAACTTCAGGAGCCCGAGCAGAACCTGCAAAAGATTCCCGTCGAAGTGGTGGAGCCCGCGGGGCCCTCAATGGAAGTCTCGAAGCCGATCAGATTCGCAGCCAAGCTGAAGCGGGACACGCGAGCTACGCGATCCATGATGTACCTGTGGACAGGCGAAGTTCCAAGTGAGAGGAGAGGATTTCGGGTGCTCGGCACGGGTCGCGAGGGAACATTTCAGATTCCGGCGGGCTTGGCGAGGAATCTGCCGAACGTACTCAGCCTGCGTCTGGCCGCGATGAACGCGAATGGAAAGGTGTACCTCCTCGACAAGGTCTACAAACTGGTCCCGTGATGGCGCGTATACTGGCGCTTGATACTACAGCAGAGCTTGGCAGCATTGCTTTGTACGATGGCGCCCAGGACATTCTGAGTGAAGTGGTCCTGCATTCTCCGGACGGATTCGGCCACCTTATTTTTGACCGGATCTTGGCACTGCTCGAAGGTGAAGAGTTCACGATTGGAGATCTCGATTGTTTCGCAGCGGCTTCCGGGCCGGGCTCCTTTACGGGCGTTCGAATCGGGCTGACGGCCGCGAAGGGGCTCGCCGAAGCAAGTGGCAAGCCGGTGGCGCCCGTATCGAATTTGAGAGCTCTCGCTGCGTTCGCCAGCGCTCCCTTGCGGGCGGCCGTTGTCGATGCGCGGAGAGGTGAAATTTACGGTGCCCTATACGGTCCGGACCTGGAAGTCATCCAACCCGAGCGGGTACTCAAGTTTCAGACTTGGATCGAAGGGCTGCCGGAGGGACCGCTGGAGTTCGTTGGCTCAAACTTTGCACCCTTTGCCACGGCTGTGAGTGCCAGCCGGCTTCGAGATGCTCGCGTCGTTGAGGTGCCCGGGTCGCTGGCAGGCGCCATCGCTAAAATCGCGCACGATGATCTGATTCGCAGACGCGCACTGGATCCGGCGGCGGTGGATGCAAATTACGTTCGCCGTTCCGATGCAGAGCTGCTTTGGAAGGACGTGTAACGGCCTCGCTTATAATCAAAAGCACGGATGCTCGCAACGCCGCCAGTCGAGAAGCCGGATCACGTCAAACCGCGTGATCTTCGCTCATTCCTTTACTTCGACATTCTGCTCAGCATTTTCATCGTTGTCCTGTTGATCTCCAACCTCGTGGGCCAGAAGATATGCGCCTTCGGCCCGTTTCGCATTAGCGGCGCGCAATTGCTCTTCCCGCTGACCTATATCTTCGGCGACATCTTCACTGAAGTGTACGGGTACGCCGCCTCGCGGCGCGCCATTTGGTTGGGGTTTTTCGCATCTGGTCTGATGGCCATCATGGGGCTGATCACTGTCGCCTTGCCTCCTGCGCCGGACTGGCACAATCAACAGGCCTTCGCGACGGTATTCAACTTTGTGCCCCGGATCGTGGTGGCAAGTCTGATCGCCTTCTGGGCGGGTGAATTTGCCAACTCGTATACCTTGGCCAAGATGAAGATTTTCACGAAGGGACGCCACCTGTGGTCCCGTACTATTGGCTCGACGGTAGTGGGTCAGGCGGTGGACAGCGTCGTAATCATGTTCATTGCGTTCGGGGGGACGCTACCTGTTTCCGACATTTTGAACCTGATTGCGTCGGGTTACCTGGGCAAGGTCGCTTATGAGACTCTGATGACTCCTGCGACATATGCCGTGGTAGGTTGGCTGAAGCGACGGGAAAACGTCAATGCATTCGATTACGCAACCGATTTCAGCCCGTTTCATATTTCAAAGTAATTAAATTAAAATTCCACTCATCGAGCGGTCCCCGTAGTGCCGCCGCCTGCACTACAATCAAGCAAATGTTCCTTTTGGAGCTCGTATGAGTTTGGAGTTGAAGGTTTACGACAACGGCGATCACACATGCCTCGTGTGGCTGCCCACCGACGAAACGCCCATCCCCGATTGTCGTGGCTTTGCGATCCGCCGCATCCATAACGGCAAAGAGGATTTTATCCATGGTAAGGTCGGCTTCTCGGACACGGACAAGTTCGACGCCGAGAAGCCCTGGAAGTTCCCCATTCAACGCTACCTGTGGTGGGACTATTTTGTGAAGCCGGGCGATACCGTCCAATACTCGATCGTGCCGGTAGTCGGACCCGCCGCCAATCTTAAACTGGACAACGCTCTTGCCACTGCACTGACGCCGGAAATGAAGATTACAGGCCAGTGTACTCCGCATCTGTCGGCCTATTTCAATAAGGGAATTGTCGCGGCGGGCTGGGTCGCGAAAGATATTGCGGCTGAGCCAAAGGGATCGAGAATCAGGGATCTGGTGGCGAAGCCTGGCGATACTTTACGCAACGCTCTAAGCGGTCTTCTCCGGCCCGAAATTCTCGCTCTTCTAGCTGAAACCAAGAAGAATAACGGCAAGATCTTCGCCGCACTATACGAACTGAACGATCCCGAGCTGATTCCGGCTTTGGTGGCGTTCGGAAACAATTGCAATCTGATACTCGCTAACGGTGCCTTCAAACCACCCGACAATGACGAAAACAAGAAAATTCGCGAGGACCTAAAAACCAAGGTCCGGGTGTATGATCGCATCGTCACCGGGTCGCACTTCGCACATAATAAATTCGTCGTGTTCTGCGACTCCGCAGGCACACCGCTGAAGGTGCTTACCGGTAGTACAAATTGGACCTCCTCCGGACTTTGCACGCAAGCCAACAACGGCGTCATCATCGACGATGCGGCGGTTGCCTCCGATTTCATGGAGGCCTGGAATCGGTATCACAGCGCGGGGAACGACTATCCTCCGTCGCTCGCGGCGGCAAACTCGATTGCCAAAACTCACCAGGTTGACGGTTCCAACATCACGCCATGGTTCGTACCCACGCAACACGGGCAAGATCTGGAGTACGCGCGCAAACTCATTAACGGCGCTAGACAAGGGATCATGTTTCTTTTTTTCAATCCCGGAACATTTCAGCCAGACAGCGCACCCGAACGATGGACACTACTCCAGAACATCCTCAACCGCCATCACGAAGCGAACAACGCATACTACGACCCGAATCTCTACATTAAAGGCGTTGTGAACCAGGAGATCCCTTACCTTACTGAAGGTGACGCGCCAGCGAGGGGGAAAAAGCCCCCGTCCGCTCTCATGGATCCTACAACTCCGTCGCACTCGGTCGCGCTGTACGACGGCGGCATCGCTCCGCCGCAGCGCCTCACGCACGACGTCCTGGTGCCCGCCAACATCAAGGACACTTTTTACGGCTGGGAAAAAGAGCTTCTGGGCGCGAGTATGGTCAACATACACAGTAAGGTAATTGTGCTCGACCCGTTCGGCGAGAATCCGGTGGTGATGACGGGCTCACATAACCTGGGTTTCAAGGCGTCGAGCCAGAATGATGACAATGTTGTCATCATCCAAGGAAACGCACCGCTAGCTGCCGCATACGCAGTCAATATCATCGGGATCTTTCAAAACTATCGATGGAATAGCTACGTCGAGGCACATCGGAAGGATCCCAAGTCCTGGCATGGCCCCGTCGACAACGATACTTGGCAAGCCAGTTACCTGGAGGGCGATGATCTAGCTGAAATCAAATTCTGGCTAGGCGAACCGTCCGGTAGCGTTCATACCGGGACCGTCCCTCAGCCCACCGGGGCTCAGCCCCCCGCCGGCATGCCTCCTTTGCCGGTGAAACGACACCCCATACATGCGGTCTCGACGCGGGCGGCTACGGCGGGAGAGCATGCCGGCCCAGCTAAACACAAGGCGGTAGGGAGAAAGTAGTAAACGGGTACGGTAGTGAGTCAGTTTGCAACAACGATTGCGATGGCGTCGGAAACCACACGCTGAATAACACAACTGCAGAATCCTAGGAACGCGTCACATTTGTTGTAACCGCTGCACTAACCTCGACCCATTCTCAATCTCGTAGCATCTGTATGGCATGGGCGTGGCCCCAGCCACCGCCGGTGAGTAGATATTTCCGCTCTCCGCGAGAATCTGACAGCACCCCAGTCTTTTAAGCAGCCTTCCCCCCCGCTGCATGCGAGAACCGACGTTGGTCACTGCCGCCCGCTTCGCCTTCAGCAGCCGTGGTCTTCGTTTGGCTAAACTACACGGCTGTACATGGAGAAGGACTGGACGAAGCTGTTGGGGTTCCCCGGCTACCGGGTCTATAGGCGCGAAATAGATGAATAGAAGAAACAGGTGACGCTGTGGATTCGACGCAAACGCGGCAACCAGATCATGCGGTGCCCGAAGTGTGGGCGAAGAGTCCGGGATGTTCACGACATAATCGAGCGAACGGCGCGGGATCTGCCGTGCTTCGTACACCACCAGCGTGGTCGTGGAACTGTATCGGTTGCGTTGCCCCGACTGTGGAGTGAAGACCGAACAGATGCCGCAACTGCCCAGCAAGGCGCCGTATACCAAGCGGTTCGAGGATGCGGTAGGGCAGGCGTGTGAAAGGGGCTGCGGCAGCTCAGGTGACACGGCGAATGGGGCTGCCAGAAAGCACGGTGCGCGGCATGGATTTGCGGTACCTGGAACGCTGCGAGGCCCAGCGGCGCAAGCCGGTGTTGCGGCAGATCGGGGTGGATGAAATCTACAAGGGCAAGAAGGATCGGTTCTTGACCGTGGTGTGCGCTTTGGAAATGGGCGAGCCGCTGTGGTTTGGCAAAGAACGGAAGAAAGAGACCCTGGATGAATTCTTCCGGACTGAACTGAATAGCCGGCAGCGGCGGCGCATCGAGGCGGCCTGCGTGGATATGTGGGAACCGTTTCGGCTGAGCATCCAACAATGGGCGCCGCAATGCCAAATCGTCTATGACAAGTTTCATATCATGCAGCACGCCAACGACGCCGTGGATGAAGTGAGGCGTGCGGAGTTCTTCCGCAAAGGCAAACCAGGTCGGGAACTTATCCAAGGCAAGCGATGGCTGCTGCTCACGCGTTGGAGGAATCTCAGCGATGGCAAACGCGGGCAGTTGAACGAGTTGTTCGGGTTGAACCGAAGAGTATTCAAGGCTTATATGCTCAAAGGAAGTCTGGACTAGTTATGGGATTACCGCTATGCCGCGGTTTTATTCAATTATCTGAACAACTGGATTGACCAGCTGAAATGGCAACGCTTACTGCCTTTCGAGAAGCTTGCCCAGACGCAGGTCGGCCACGCCGAAGGCATCGCGAACTACTGCCGCAC
>CAWKLV010000013.1:0-12341 GCA_963850575.1 uncultured Acidobacteriota bacterium
CACTTTTGATGCAAGTCACGGCGCTGGTCCGCCGGAGCCCAGCGCCGAGTACGGCAAGACACGGGCACGTAGGAGTTGGAACCCGGCGCGGCCATACATCTGACGTTTGATCATCTTCAGGCGATTGATCTGGCCCTCCACCTGGCCGGTGCTCCACGAGCTTTCCACGGCGGCCGTGACGGCGGAGATATCTTTCTGTAAGCCATAGGCAAACCGGACCACGGGGCCGAATTCACAACGTTTCGCGCTCTCAATCCATTGCCGTAACTTTGTAGAATTCTCTGCCGTGAGCGCACTCCGAAAGGAGAGCGCGATTAGACGGAGATCGCCGGCGTCAGGACATTGATCAGTGATGCGCTTCAATAAGCTTTGTTGCTCGTCGGTCATCTGGTCGGCTGCGCGCGTGACAAGAATGGCGGCGTGTTTAGGCGAGATCCTCTCGGGCGCGTTGGGCCGTGCGGCCTTGCCGGTCTTTCTCCACTCCGCAACAAAGCGTGCCACCATGGAACGTTTCCCTCGATAGCCTTTCTCCCGAATCTCTTGATACAAGCGGGTTGCATTGTGGCAACCCTCATTCCAGCGTTGTTGGAGGTAGCCGCTGAACTCATTCACTTTCGGCGGTGGGCGATGTGGTGGTTTCCGTTCAGGAAATTCTCCGCGCCGGAGCCAGCGCCGAATCGTCTTTCTTTGAATCCCAAGGGTGCGGCTGATCGTCGCCTGCGACTGGCCTGAGTGGAACAAAGTGACGACTTGCTCGTATCGCTCTAGGCGACGTTGTCGCCGCAGTTGCGACTGCGTAGGTCGGGGAAGCGGCGGCTGAATATCTCTGCCGGCATCAACAACGGCGGCTGTTTGCGATTCATCCGTCGGGCCGTCGACCGGGGGCAATGTCAGTTGCCTGCTCCGTTCTTCAAGCACCCGCTCCATTGTCGCCGAGAGGTTTAAGACGAGGTGAAAGCGATCTGCGATTTGCTGCGATTGCGGTGCCCCAGCGTCGCGCCTTCGGCATAGATACCGCAACGATCTCGCGAGATGGTCGCGATTTCCGGAAATTGTCGGAGCCATTCCGAGAAACTCTCGGCGGCTCGATCGGGAAGCAGGTCCACGACTCGGTGCAAGTCGAGATTGACCAGAATCGTTCCATAGTTTTGGCCCTTGCGCCACGCCCAATCGTCAACACCTAAATTGCGAACGGGGTGCACGGCCACCTCCGGCACAGGCTTCTGCCGAACGCGCCGCAGAACCGTATCGTCGCTGCTCGCGATGCACAATCGATCGAGGAGTCGCTGGCCCGGAAGGCCACCGGCCACATAACCGATCAGCCGTACGATTTCCGAGACCCTATCAGTTTGACGCGCGTAGACCCGCGCCACACGGGACAGCCGCTCACAGAAGATCTTGCGTGGGCACGAAGAATTACGACAGCGAAACCGACCGACCGTCGCCCACAACTGAACAGAGACGCCCTGCCACGGAAGATCTTGAAGGCACCGGCAATAGCAACTGTGCTGGGATCGCGACACCTCACCGCAGAGCGGGCAGGCGGGATCCTGCTCAACGTGGACCATCAAACGGAGTCGGTCGGCGTCGCGTTCGATGCAGTCCAGGATCAGAACGTCAGGGTTGGGGAGAAGGGATTGCGAATGGCTGGGGAGAGGTGCCATCGCTCTCAGAGTTTAAAACATTTAAGAGCTAAACTGTTTTATTCCGATTGCATCAAAAGTGCGGAAGAGCCAATTCAGAGTATCGAAATCACTGCAGAGGCTTTTGTCTGTTCTGGACCTGGAAGGCCCGCCGCGGCCAATCGGGGCGGCCAGCGGTTCCGACACACGTCCGAGAACTCATCCGTCGGCTCAGTCGCGAGAATCCGCTGTGGGGAGCACCTCGCATTCACGGCGAGTTGCTCAAGCTTGGTATTGATGTTGGCGAGACCAGTGTAGGCAAGTATCTGGTGCGCCATCGCAAGCCTCCATCTCAGACCTGGCGCACCTTCCTCGAGAACCACGTCAAGAGCATGGTCTCGGTGGACTTCTTCACCGTGCCAACGGTCAGTTTCCAGGTGCTGTATGTATTTCTGGTGCTGGCTCATGATCGGCGCCGTATCGTCCACTTCAACGTCACTGCTCATCCCACTGCCGAATGGACTGCTCACCAGTTGCGTGAAGCGTTTCCGTGGGATAGCGCGCCACGTTACCTGCTTCGAGATCGCGACCGCATCTTCGGCCGAGACTTCGCGGAACAGGTGGAAGCACTGGGAATCAAAGAGGTCCTTTCGACTCCACGGTCCCCCTGGGAACGTTCGTTTGTGGAACGGGCCATTGGTACGCTCCGGAGAGAGTGCCTGGACCATGTGATTGTCTTCAACGAAGCATCGCTGTATCGGCACGTGAAGTCTTTCGTTGCGTACTATCACGAATCCCGGACGCACCTTGCACTGGATAAGGACTCGCCGAAACCCAGGGCCGTGCTCCCGCCAGAACGCGGAGCCGTTGTTGCGATACCGCAGGTCGGCGGACTTCATCACCGGTACGAGCGGCGCGCCGCTTAAACCGTGCGAACTTGCTTTCGAAGACCTCCGTGCCTGGGGCGCCTGTGTCAATTCCTCCCTGCGACCAGGCGACGGGACACTTCAGCGCCAGCCGCAGTCGGGATTGTTCCGGGCTCGCGTCGAAACGAGCACTCCGTTCTGGCCTGTTCGCGCGTGCACGGACGCATTGTGTCGCACATGGGATATGCGATAGGGACAGGGTTGTGGCGGTGCGTGTTTGCATGCCTTCCCAATCTGGCGTAAAACACCCCGATAATAGTGGATGAGGAGCCATTTGGATGACGATCGACTTGCCCCTGGAGCCGCAGAAGAAAGCTAAGCTTGCGGCTTTGGCCCAGGCTAAAGGCGTATCGGCGGATGAGTTTGTGCGCGAGGCGATTGACAAAATCCTGGACACGGTTCCCGACCAGCGGATCGCGCCTAGGAAATCCCTATATGGACTGCTCGAAAAGTACGGCCCTGGTCCGAGCGAGGAAGACATCGACGAAAACCGCCGCGAGATGTTCCGTGGTTTCGCCGAGTATAATCCGTGATCACCGGAGTGGCCGATACACATGCGGCTCTCTGGTACCTGCTAAAAAACCCCCGCCTATCTGTGGTCGCGCGAGCTTTCATTGACAACACGGCTCAGGCCGGAAACGAGATTGTGTTATGTCCGATCAGTCTAGCCGAGATCCTATATCTGACTGAGAAGAATCGGCTCCCAGTTTCCGCCTACGAAGAACTCAAGGCCGCCTTAGCAGATCCCGCCTCTGTGATTCAGGAAGCGCCATTCAATATTGGCGTCGTGGATGCCATGAGGCAAGTGCCCCGCGACGACGTTCCCGATATGCCAGACCGCATCGTGGCAGCGACTGCTGTATTCCTTCGAGTGCCAGTCATAAGCCGCGACGGCCGGATTAGGGCTTCGGCTGTCAACACCATCTGGTAGTGTCACGGGTTTCCTATCCTTATAGATCCGTCTCGACGGAATCCGGAAAGCATTGGCGGCTCGGCTTCTTGTGGGTAGCCAATTGCCGGCGGGGAAGGAAACGGCAGCAACGGGCGTAGATCGGTCGCTCACGGAGGAGTTTGCGGCGTAGTCTTTCTAATGCTGCCGGTGAGCCTACGTCTCCGGAGCCGGAGCGGTCCGCGTCTATGGGCAAGAGCACTTCGGACTCGCCGCTGACCGGTTGCGTCCGACCGCAGCGCGGCCCGAGAATCGAGCCCCTGCCGTGCGGAATGGTAGGTCAGGCGCGATTACGCCGCGTCAGGCCGCCTTTCTCCAAGCGTACCGGTGGTAGAGGCCGCCCAGCCGCGGCATGGAGATCACCTCGTGGGCTGGCGACGGACGCGCCTCCATCACTCTCCGATTCGGCGTGTCTTTGTCCAGGGCATCGTGAATCCGGTCCTCATGATGATAGGCGACGTATTCGCGGATGAGCCTGCGCAGATGGGCTTCATTCAGCGCGATGATGTGATCGAGAAGTTCCCGGCGGCAACTTCCGACCCAGCGTTCGGCGATTCCGCCAAGGCGCTTGGATGCCCGTCCGCTTTACTTTCAGCCCGGTCGCTTTCAGGAAATCTCTAACTCCTTGATCGAACTTGGAGTCGTGGTCGAGAAGGACATAGCGGCACCCCACGGCGTCCGGGAAAGCTTCGCGGAGTTGTTGTAAGGTCCACTCGGCAGTGGGATGACGGGTCACGTTGAAATGCAGGATATGGCGTCGGCCATGATGGATGACAAACAGGCAATAGAGAAGCTGGAACTTGATGGTTGGGACTGTGAAGAAATCGAGTACGACGATCACCTCGCGGTGGTTCTCGAGGAAGGTCCGCCAATCCTCCCCAGGATCGCCACGCCGGCGCATACGTCGAAGGTAGTGCGCCACGGTCCGCTCGCCGAGATCAAATCCGAGTTTCAACAGTTCGCCGTGGATTCTGGGCGCGCCCCAGCCAGGATTCTCTTGCGCCAAACGACGGATTACGGTGCGGAGTTCCTCGGTGAGTCGAGGTCTGCCGGAGCGGCGCCGAGATCGCCAACGCCAATACCAGCGGAAGGCAGTCCGGTGCCACCCTACCACCGTGTCTGGCTTCACAATCACGAGCACGCGCTTCCAGCCGGGCCACAGACGACGTAGCACAATCCAAAACAGCCGGTCGTGGGCCTTCAAAGGCGGCCGGGGATGCTTCCGTTTAAGGACGGCGATCTGCTGACGAAGAGCCAGGATCTCGAGGGCCAGATCGGCGCGTGAACGAAGCAAGGCACGCAGCGCAGCGAGGAGTGAGAGGGTGAAATCGACCACGAAACACCAGTTGTAACACCTATTGTTGTGGACTGGTCGATCTCGGGAACTCACTGATTTTAAGAGGCGATGGGGTTCTGGCTACACACAGGTGTTCGCGCGCGCCGCAGTATTCCGTGCCCCGGTCGGTGAGCACGCGCAGCAACGTTACATTGTCTTCTCCAAAGAAAGGTAAAACCTTATCGTTGAGATGATCGGCGGCCACCAGGGCATTCTTACGGTCGTAGAGCTTGGCGAAAGCAACCTTGGGATAGGTGTCGATGAAAGTCTGCTGGTCGATGCGGCCGACGCCCTTGATTGTGCCCACAGAGTAGGTGCCTTATGCGCCGAGATAGCCCGGATGCATGGTCTCGATCTCGCCGTCGGCTTCCTTCTCTTCCTTGGCCCGCTCCAGCGCCCGGATCTGATCCTCGGTCAGAATCAGCCCTTCCTGAGCGGTCTTGGCTTCCAGCGACTTCACGGCACGTTCCGCGCCCCTAGCTTACACAGGGTTCTCGCCAAATGATTACCTACGCGCTTGAGTTCGCGGTGAACGGTGCTGTCAGGTGATTCGGGTCTATTCTGGCCCTCGCTGCGGTGGGAATTGCGCAACGGGCGGCTACCTGATCCACGAGTCAAGTCTGTTTCCAAGCAATCCGGCGCTTGATGGCCTTCGAGAAATCCTCCGGATTCTGTGCTCCGGCCTGTACCAATAAAATTGTGGCGGACGCATCGAAGCTAAGGATGGAACCCGGCCCAGGAGGTTCATCACTTACCGTGAAGCCGGCCGCCGAAAGCATCGATGAGAAGACTGTCCAGTTAGGCTTGGGGACTCCTCTCGCAGATCGAAACGCGTTGGCAACCCATCTGTAGTGCGCCCAATTGGGTCTAGGAACCGGGGGCGTAATTACAAACATTTTGCCATACCAACCTCTGGCTCTTATCTCGGTCAGTTCCCACAGGAGGTTCATCGACCCACTCACTTGCACTAAGACGAGAGCGGCGCCCCCGGCGAGTTGCAAGAACGTTTCTTTCCAATTTGCGTCGTCGGCATAGCTCCGGGAAGCACCTTCCGGCGGAAGAAGATCCTCAGGATTCCCGAGGGCAATGAACGGACCAATGTCGCGGGAGAGTTCATCTCCTAAGAACTCGTCCAGGGTTACCGCAATCGTCGGCCAAGTCTGATTATAGATCGGCGCGCGCGTGTACTTTGCCATCTCTTCCTTTGGCCCCCAGGTAAAGCCGAGAGTCTCCTGAGAGAAGGCCCGGAGATACAGCACGGGGGCACGAGTGTCGCGCACCCTTAGGGACTCGATACCGGGCAGCGACTCGCGCCAGCGGAGGTACGCAAAAAAACCTGGTAAAGTTACGAGTCCCCCACCAATCCGCACCAGATCTTCCGCGAGATTGTGGTTATCCGGGGACGAGAATAGCCACATGTACCCTGACGCGGCGATGGTTGCCAAGCCGACTAAAAATGAGATGACAACGACCCACTCCACTACCGTTGAATGCAACAAAGCGAGCTGCGCGTTCCCCCCGCGCGGCGCGCGTGCGAGGGGACCAGTTTCATCACGAGCCAAGGCGTAAGCAGTAAGCCGATGGGGGCCAGTGACCAGCTTTGAAAGGTAATTGCGGGCACGGCACCCAGGCAGGCGCAACAGCAAACCATCAGATACGAGATTAGTGGAGTTTGACCCTTCCTGATCATGCCGAAGTAACAACGCGCTAAGAGGTAAACTGCCACTCCGGTGTAAGCAAGGAGGAGCACAAGCAGTCCGATGGTAGTAGCAGAATCGAGCATCTAGTGATTCACTACGTAGGTTACCGTGCTATAGTCCATCACGGTTGTGGCTCAGAGCCTTGCCGAGCCGAGCGCGTGAAATCGGGGCGGGTTCAGCAGTCTCGCGTATGAAGCAGCCGACACGGGTCTGCAGTGTCGCATCTGATCGCGATCGCAGGCTGGCTCAGACATCGGGCTGGGGTTGGCAAGGTGGAAGCGGATTCGTCCCAGGGCTTCAGCGCTCGGCGATCCATCGTCGCCACTCGGCGCGAGCTTCCTCAAGGTAAGCGGCTTATGAACCACCCTTTCGGCGGAGGCCGGAGCGCTGGATGCTGGAAGGGTGAGGGAGCAACAGCGTAGGTACTGGAGCAAGTTGATCGCCGAACAGGAGGCCAGTGGTCAGAAGGCCCGACCGTTCTGTCGCGAGCGCGGGATCGGAGAGTATTCGTTTTACAGGTGGCGCAGGCGACTGCGGCAAACTGATACGGTTGAATTCGCCTTGTTGGAGACGGTGCCCGCGGCCATCGCCGTTCCGGACTCCGCTTTGGAATTGGTGCTGGGAAACGGGGAGCGGTTGCGCATCGCTAACGGCGTAGACGCGGCCACCCTCCGCCTGGTGCTGGATGCTGTACGGTCATGATGCACCTGCCAGCCAGCGTGCGCGTGTACTTGTGTCTGAGCCCGTGCGACATGCGCCGGAGCTTCGACGGCCTGCATGCGCTGGTGCGCGATCATCTGCAGTTGGATCCCTTTGCCGGGCATCTGTACTTGTTCGCCAACCGGCGACGCGACCGGGTCAAAATTTTGTACTGGGATCGGGATGGGTTCGCGATCTGGGCCAAACGGCTAGAGGCGGGCAACTACGAGATCCCTCTGGAGAACCCGGCGCGACTCGCTTTGAGATCACCGTTGAGGAGCTGGGAGCGCTGCTGAGCGGCATCGATCTGAGCAATGCTGTCCGCCGGAAACGTTATCGGCGGGCGGTCGCATAATACATTTCTAGACTAGTCTGTTCTTACTTGGAAGCGGGCATTTTCCCGGTTATTCTGATACCACACTGGTGCTGGCCCTCGATCCCAATCAGCTGCCGAAAGACGTCGATCTGCTGCATAAGATCGTCGTCGAACTGTGCGAGCGCCTGAAGCACGAAACATCGGAGAAGGACAAGTACCGGAGTCTCCTGCGCGAACTCCTGGAGGCGCAGCGCAACCGCAAGAGCGAACAGCTCTCGAAAGAGCAGCTGACCTTATTCGAGACTCTGTGGAAGGCCGGCCATCCAGACGAATGCGAGCCAGAATCAGAACCAGAGGCAGAGCAAGATGCTGGGCGGCCGGTCGAAGCAGAACAGAAGCCTGAGGAAGCGCCGAACCAGAAACGGAGTGGACGCCAGCCGCTGGCACGGCATTGGTCCGGGAGCGGGTGGTGCACGATTTGGCGGAATCGGAAAAGCACTGCAATGGCTGCGGCAAGGATCTGCATCTACTGGGCGAAGAGACCAGCGAGCGCTATGAGTTCATTCCCGCTGTGATGAAGGTGGTCGAGGATGTGCGGTTGAAGTACGCCTGCGATTGCACCGTGAAGACGGCAGACAAGCCCGCGCAGCCCATCGAGAAGAGCACGGCGGGAGCGAGCGTGTTGGCGCAGGTGATCGTATCCAAATTTGCCGATCATCTGCCGCTGCACCGGCAGGAAAAAATCTTCGAGCGTCACGGGGTGGAGATCTCGCGCAAGACGATGGGCGGTTGGATGCCGGCGGCGGCGGGTTGCTCGAGCCTGTATCAGGCGGCCAAGAAAATCCTATTCCAATCCAAAGTGATCGGGACCGACGACACGGGAGTGAAGGTGCTGGATCCCAAACTGTCGTTTGCGCGGACCGGCCGCATCTGGCCCTATGTGGGAGATGCCTATCATCCGGTAGTGGTTTACGACTACACGCCCACACGAGGGCGGGATGGGCCGGCGAAATTTCTGGAAGGCTATACCGGATACTTGCAGGCCGATGCCTACTCAGTCTACGATGCATTCTTCAAACCCGCGCGCGGGCTGACCGAGGTCGGGTGATGATGCACACACGCCGGTATTGTTCAAGGCGCTGGACTCGGATCAGGAGCGCATGGGTCCGGCGTTGCATCTGATCGCGCGGCTGTATGCGGTGGAGGATCGTGCCAAGGCGCTTAACGCTGAGCAAAGGCTCGAATTGCGCCAGCGGTTATCGGCTCCAGTAATGGAGAAACTGCACAAGTATCTACTCGAGATCCGCGAGGAGGTACTGCCGAAGAGCCCGGCCGCACGGGCCGTACGGTATGCGCTGAATCAATGGGACGCGCTGACGCGGTATCTGGAAGACGGCGATCTGGAGATCGACAACGGCGCCACCGAGCGGGCCAATCGGGACATCGCCATTGGCCGTGGGAACTGGACGTTCTTCGGAAGCGACAATGGCGGCAGGACGGCCGCCGTGTTGTTGAGCTTCGTCGCGATGTGCAAGCGGAATGCAGTCGAGCCATTCGCCTGGTTCCGGGACGTGCTGGCCCGGATCGCCATTCACCCGATCCATCGGATCGAGGAGTTGCTGCCGCACAACTGGTAAAACCCTCGCCACTGTCCCTCCAGACTGAAATCAGACGCCGGTTCTCGCGCTTGCGAGGCACCCGCCACGGTGGTTTACGAGACGCTTACTCCTCAAGTACCAGAAACACAGCTTGCGGCGGTTCGCCGATTGGCTCGGGCTTGCTCATGTACGCGGCCGCCTGGCCCCCGCGGTAGCACGGCGTCGCTCATGTTGCGCAGACGCGCGCGCAGGTCGTCTAGGTTGAGCGCACGTCTGATTGCAGCGTACGTAGCAAGGTTCCGCTAAGCTCGGCCGCTGCGGCTATCGCCAGCTGATCTTGTGTGGCATATCAAGTTCTGGCCACAATAGCTTACGCGCCTCGGATCATCTTCAACCATTCCATAAACTCATCCTCCGTCCGATCGTTCTTCGCCCAATTGCAGCCGAGATGCGTAATCTGCACATTTTCTCTCGCGTACGACGGGTTATTGCTATGGATTCGATCTGGTGAGCATTGAAGCAACTTCTTGTCCGTGGGGAGTGGGATCATCTGGAGGCAGAGGGCACAGCGACCTTGCTGCTCGTTCCACCGTTCTAAGAGCAGTTGCTGAAGCTCGGCAATTGGCGGAGCATCTCGTACCGGATGTCGGTCAGCAGACACGGTCCCCTAAATCGGGATGTGTTGCATCTACGTCCGACGGGATAGAACCCTTCCGCTCAGGGCCGGGACAGCCTCCGTTCCCTACCTCAATTCGAAGAGCTGATTGATGAATCGATTCTGCCGGCGAATGTCTCTGCCGCTCACCCACCGTGCTTGTCCTTTTCGAATCATGTGCATCGCTTCGTATCCCTGGATCGTCCGTTGCGCCGCCTGGAATTCCCGAAATCCCTGGCTCGCTTTCACCCTTCGTTTTATCGCGCGATTCCTGGCGAGGGGGCACCGTTTTCTGTGGTTTGCTGAAGCGATCTCAAAAGCGCATCCGCAGTTTAAGCCGCGGTAAAATGGAAAATGCCGTAAATCCTTTGTTTCCTTCCAACAGTCTTTAATGCAAAGGAGCTTTATGAGATATAGAACAATGATTATCGGCTGCTTACTGATCTGGCTTACCTCGTATTTATACAACAAGCAGCAGTGGAAGGAGTACGAGCGGAACGTTAGAGATCTCCCTGGCATCAGTTCTTTCTTGATTAACTACCGCTACCCGAAGGCGGCTGATATGGTGAAAGTTGAAGAGTTGGTAAGGAGCTTTAAATATTAAGATAAATTACCCGCTCCTGGAAAGCGCATCATGGCAGTGTTGCAACGACGCAGTGCCGCGGAGTGATAGGCTGAATGAACCCCGGTGGCGACTCCACCAACGATCTTCAAATGGCGGCAGACCGAACCCGCCATCATTCTTTGTGCGGTTCGCTGGTACCTTCGATACTCGTTGTCGTTGCGCGATGTCGAAGAGCTCTTGGAGGAGCGCTGCCTGGAAGCCGATCACACGACAATTGGCGCTGGTGCAGCGTTATGGTCCCGAACTTGAGCAGCGGCTCCGGCGTCACCTCAAACCCAACGACAAGTCCTGGCGCGTCGACGAGACGTACGTTCGCGTGAAGGGCCGCTGGTGTTATCTGTGCAGGGCCATCGATTCGGCAGGTACGACAATCGATTTCTTATTGTCGGCCAAGCGCGATGCGGACGCCGCCAAAGGGCTTTCTCGCAAAGCCTGCGCGATCGGTCGCACCCACAGCCCCGTGTCATCAACACAGATTTGGCACGCATCTACAACTCAGCAATCCCGGCGATTAAGAAGGAAGGGACTCTTCGCCATCGCTGCCGCCACCGGCCGGTGCAGTACGAAGGGTGAAAGCGAGCCAGGGATTTCGAGAATTCCAGGCGGCGCCACGGACGATCCAGGGATCCGCACACCCAGCTGCCAGTGAGGCCACAGTTTCGGATCGCGTCTCGAGATACGCGCGATCCAGTGTGTCGCCCTGCGCAGATGTCCATGCAGCTTCTTGTGTTTCCGTTCGGCCCAACGGGCCAATGATCGATCCAGTTGCCGCATCGGCGCATAGAGCGCCGACCGGTAGAAACGCACATAGTACTGGAGACACCCACGTATGATCGGGTTGAAGATCCGCGACAGATCTTCGATCGACGTGTCACTGCGCAAATGCAGATTTCAGCTTCGAATTTCCTTGCGAATTGCTTTCACCGCCTTGTCGGAAACTGCGGGCGTGAAATTGATGAAGTGCTTCCCTTCCCGATTTTTCGATCTTCGCGGCCGAAATGTATAGCCAAGAAAATCGAACTTCTCGTTCGGGTACGTCCTTCGCCGGTCATCATCCTTGCAATAGACAACCTTCGTCTTCTCCGGATGAAGTTCCAGTCCACAGTCCTTCAAACGAGCGGCTATCGCCACCCGAATCTCCTGGGCCTCCTGCTCCGTTCTGCAGTGCACGATGGCATCATCAGCGAAACGCTCAAACGGCAGCTGCCCTGCCGGGCACGGCTTGGCAGCGCGGAATTCAGATGTCACACTGTATGAGGTTCGAGCAGTCGGTCACTGCTGCTAAGTACTTGATAACAGAAGGTCTGTGGACCACAAGGTGCCGGAGTTTTTTCGCAAAAATGTGACATCTGATGACATCTGGGCGGGAATATGTAGATGCGAAGGTTCTGGTGCAAAGGCGCAACGGTGCCAATTTGCGGTGTGGTAGGTCGATGCGGCTTAAAACCTGGATGTGCTTCCAAATCGGTACACTTCCTCTGTTATTGAGCTTCGCTCTCAATGCTAGCTCACCTCACACGCGTTCCAATTCAGAACTCCTGGCGCACACGCGCCATCGTTCCACCTACTGCTATTCGTGCGAGCGCGATGGCCACGGCAGGATTAAACGGAACAGCGCGGCCAGACGACATTTCATACGTGAGCACCCATGCCCGAGTACAGGGCTCACGACGGGTGGGTGTCCGGGGTATATCGTGGACCACAAAACGGCGCTGAAGCGCGGCGGTCAGAATTCGTTGATAGAGATAACCTCGAGTTCCAGGAGGTGGTCGACCTGCATGCCGTACACGCTTGTATGCGCAGATGGCACCTCATCTGAGTCGATCCACGCTTCCCGCCCGGCATTTCCTGTTTGAGCGGCAGAGCAGATTCAATTTCTTCTTGGACGCGTTTCAGTGCAGACCACCGAGCGCTA
>CAWKLV010000014.1:0-304319 GCA_963850575.1 uncultured Acidobacteriota bacterium
TTCTGGAAAATAGCCTTCGCATCTTGAATCATGCGCCGGTAACCATCGGCTTCGCCGGGCGTGAAAGCAGTAACACGGCGTTCCGTCTCCGCGGCGTCGCCATTGTATTCGAAGTGCCGGCCATCGTGGAACTCGATCCGGTAGAACGGGTCCACGGGTACGATCCTGACGTAATCCTCAGTCCGCCGCCCGGCAGTCGCGAAGATCTCGTCAATCAGAAACGGAGGTAATTACCGTGAGGCCGCCATCAAAGGTGAATCCATCCTGCCGATATACGTACGCGCTCCACCTAACTGATCGCGGACTTCCACCGACTCGACGTCGTAGCCGCGAGCCTGCAGGCGAACCGCGCTGGCAAGCCCGCCGAATCCGCTACCGATGACTCATGCTCGGTGACTTTGGCATAAAGGTAGTCCGCCGGATCCGATAACTCATTCGGCCCGCCGCCCAGCGATTCGGCGAACTCGCGCGCTCTGTCCACCTCGAGCAACGCCGCATGTCGATCCTCGAGATCGCCGTCCAGGTAGTCGTCCGCCATTTGAAAGGCAAGACCATACTGGCGAGCAAATCGGCGTAAACCCGACTCGCGCCGATCGTACTCCGGTGAAGACACGCCACCGGCCTCCACCGCGAGTTCAATAGCGGGATCGTCTTCAATTCTGTAAGGTCAAGGGCTTGCCCTGATCAGCGCACCCGCATCGAGCACTCCCAGCAGCAGCCACTGGAACTTCGACAGCCGCGACGCTCTCCGTTAGCGACGATGGGATCCATTTAGCTACCGCGGCCAAGGCCACGATCGCGAACGAGACCAGGATCGCGGTCGACTCTCCGGCTTGCACGTGCAAGTAGGCCGGCCTCTCCTCGTGTGGGCATTGTCCATGCAGGGCAGATCGTCGATGATGAGCGACGCGCAATGGATCAGCTCGGTTGCAACGGCCGCGCGAAGCACCGCCGGAGTTTCGGCTCCCAGTCAACGGGCGGTCCGCAACGACAGGATCGGCGGATGCGTTGAGCGCCGCCGAATACGGCGAAACGGATCGCCTGTGTAATGATGTCGCCTGGCCCCGATTCGGGGAGCAGGGCATCGAGTTCTCGCTCGATCATGTCGCGGTCTCTCGTCAGGTCAGGCCGCGCGACGTGCTCTCTAGCGTCCGTGACAGTGCCACTTGAGCCGCCTCCTCTGTCCGTTTCGTTGATTAAGCTAAGCCTCAGTATGGTGTAACTTCACATCGCAAATGCAAACCACGTACATTGAACGACTTACGTGTCTCGCGCGTCGAATTGGTTATCATGACAGTACGGGTCCAGCGGGAACTTCCGATGACCCGCCGGTGCTCCCCTCGGTCGTTAAGCAAAAGATGGCCGAGTTGGAGAAAACACTTGGCCAGGCCATTCGGGGCAAGGCGGAAACCTGCGTCTTTCGCTCGTCTGTGCTCTCGCCAGGGGCCGCCTGCTGATCGAGGACGTCCCGGCGTAGGAAAGACAACCCTCTCCCAAGCCCTGTCTCGCGCTGTCCAGTGCAGCTTTCACCGTCTGCAGTTCACCAGCGACATGCTGCCGAGCGATGTACTCGGCGTGAATTTACAACACTCAGACTCAGGCCTTCGAATTCAAGCCGGGCCCGATCTTCACGAACATACTGTTGGCCGACGAGATCAACCGGGCGACTCCGAAGACGCAGTCGGCGCTTCTCGAGGCCATGAACGAGCAGCAGATCACAATTGATGGGCGATCGTGGCCCCTGGAGGAACCCTTCCTGGTGATCGCGATAGAATCCGGTGGAGCATCACGGCACCTATCCACTCCCCGAGTCTCAGCTCGATCGCTTTCTGATGCGCATTCGGATCGGTTATCCGGATGCCAGGCGGAACGCGAGATCCTGCGTAGTACGGAACCGCACCGCGCCGACTTCGTAAAAGCTGTAGTTTCGGGCGAGGAACTGATCCGCTTGCAGAATCTCGTAACCCGGGTCATCGTCGATGCGAGCATCATCGACTACATGCTCGCCCTGGTGGAGCGCACCCGGAACCATGAATCTCTGGCGCTGGGCGTCAGCCCGCGAGGTTCGCAGGCTTTGTATCGAGCCGCGCAGGCGCTTGCGATGGTGGAAGGCCGCGAGTACGTGATCCCGGATGACGTGAAGCGGTTGGTGGTGCCCGTATTCGCGCATCGCGTGGTGGTGAGTTCGCGAGTCGCGCTGGCCAATCGAAGCTCAGAGTGGGCCGAACGCGTGCTGCAAGAAATCCTAACAATGGTGGACGTGCCGCTCTAGCATCGGGTACTGATCGAAGTTCCTCCCTGATCCGCCCGGGAACACGCGGCTTGCGAACGGTGTCAAAAACGGTGAGGAGTTCGCCGAGATGCTTGAGCTGCGTTGCCTGACGAAACGCTACTCCGGCATTCCCGTCGTGGAAGGCATCAGCTTCACGGCACATCCGGGCGAGGTCACCGGCTATCTGGGCCCGAACGGGTCCGGCAAATCCACCACCCTGAAGATGATCACCGGCTTGATCGAGCCGAGCGACGGCGAAATCCTATACGGCGGGGAACCCATAGACCGGGATCTCATTGCTTATAAGCAGCGCTTTGGCTACGTACCTGAAGAACCGCACCTCTATCCGCACCTGACGGGAGCGGAATACCTGGAGATGACTGGCCAACTGAGAGGCATTCCGCCGAAAACGCTGGCGGAAAAGGTCGACGGCCTACTCACGCTGTTCTCGCTCCACGAGGACCGGCACGTGACGATCTCCTCCTACTCTAAGGGCATGCGCCAGAAGGTGCTGCTCTCGGCCGCGCTGCTGCATAATCCCGACCTGCTTCTTCTCGACGAACCCTTCTCCGGCCTGGATGTCAATTCGGCTCTGGTCCTACGAAATCTCATCGGCGAGTTGGCCGCTCAAGGCAAGGTGGTCCTGCTCAGTTCTCATGAACTTGAGACCGTCGAGCGTGTCTCCTCCCGCGTTGTCATTCTTCACAAAGGCCGCGTCGTCGCGAACGATTCCATCCAGCAGCTACGCGCGCTGATGTCGCTTCCCACACTCGAGGACATCTTTTCCCAACTCGCGGTAGAGCAAGACACGAAGGGCATAACCCGTCAAATTTTGCAGCTCATGGCATTGTGAGGATGATCGATTCCCGCCTCCAATTCCGGGTTCTCTACCGCGATTTTCTAGTACGTCTTATCGATTTGGAACTCATATCCTCCGGTGCCGATAGCACCAGGCTCTTTGTGCAATTCGCGGCTCTGCTTGGAGCGTTCAGCATAGTGCTGGGCATTTACGTCGTACCGCAGTATGCGTTGTCCAAGCTGGCGCCCGATGAGCTCGCACTGGCGGCAACCGGCGATCAGGAGTTCCTCATCGCGACCACCATGGCCGTGGTAGGCATGTTTGGCATCATCGCCTGGGACTCGGTATTTCCGGATCGCCTGGATGTCGCCGTCCTCGGAAATTTGCCGGTTCGCACCCGGACGATATTCTACGCCAAGGTGGCCGCTATATCGACTGGTCTCGGTATCAGCATTGTCGCGGTCAACCTGGGCACGGGGCTGAGCTATCCATTTGTCGCGATCCCGCCCGGGGGAGGAGCCCTCAGTATCTTTCGAGCGTTCGCAGCGTACTGGTTCACAATGGCCGCGGCAGGCGCCTTCGTGTTCTGCGCATTGCTCGCCTTGCAGGGGTTAGCCGCGCAGTTCCTGAGCTACCGGCTATTTCTGCGGGCTTCGAATTTCCTGCAAATCGGCGCGTTCTTTGTCATTCTGGCCGGGTACTTCCTCACGCCGAACTCTACGGAATTGCCGTTGACCGCTCCCGCAAGCCGGCCGTGGCTGGACCGATTCCCCTCCTTTTGGTTCCTCGGCCTTTTCGAGGAGTTGAACGGCCCTGTCCACCCGATCTTCGGCGCGCTCGCGCAGCGCGCTCTGTGGAGCCTCGCGATCGTAATCGCGATTGCTGCGGCGACGTACGCGCTCGCCTATCTCCGCAGCGTTCGCCGCATCATCGAACAACCGGATATCATCCCCGGCGATCGGACTCGCCCCGCGGCACGGTACGTGACGAAGTTGGTTTCGAAGCTGGTTGCCAATCCGGTGCAGCGCGCCGTTATGCTGTTTACCGCGCGTACGCTGGTGCGGAGCCGCCAACAACGCACGATCCTGGCGGCTTACGCCGGTATTGGACTCGCCATCGCACTGACCTACGCCAAGATTCTGCTGTATGGCGACACGCGCATCTACGCCGAATTGCGATCGCAGATCACCGTGCCGCGATGGAATCAGCTCAATGTCCCCCTGATGGCAGCCGGGTTCGTGCTGATCTTCTTTTCGGTAATTGGTATGCGTGCGGTATTCGCTCTGCCTGCCACGCTCAAGGCGAACTGGATTTTCCGCATCACGGCTGTGCACCGGCCACAGACCTACTTCTCCGCCGTGCGGAAATCTGTGTACGGATTCGCTGCTGTGCCTCTGTGGATTACGGCAGCCATCGTCTATCTCTGTATCTGGCCGCCTGGTCCAGCTGCTGCACACCTGGTAATCCTCGCGCTCGCCGGAATCATTCTCATCGAGCGCTCTCTATTCGAGTTCCGCAAAATCCCGTTCGCCTGTTCCTATCTGCCCGGAAAGTCCGACCTCAAGCGCAAGCTGGTGGTGAACGGCACGCTCTTTCTGCTGGCGATCGAACTGGGCACGAGAATCGAACTCTGGACGATGGAGAGTCGCTCGCGTTATGTTGTCGCACTTGGCATTTCAGTGGCCCTGGCGATGCGAGCAAGACAGCGCTGGGTTGCATTTGCCTCCGGGTCCTACCACCGGCTTCAGTTCGTCGACCTCGAAGCCGCTGAGGTATCGCCGCTCGACCTCCGGCGCGACGGTGCATGGGGAGCCGAGCGCTTCATCGACGACGTTGACCCGGAGCCCGAACGGCCTTGGCGCGTCCGGGTCAGGTCGGCCTGTTTGAAGGCGGCACTCGCGATCCTGGTTCTAGCGCTGATCGGAGCAGGCTACGAACAGTACGGACAATGGCAGCATCGCCGGCACTTTCCGCAAATCGGGCGCTCGGTGGATATCGGTGGAAGGTCGCTGAACTATTTCTGCGTGGGCGAAGGCGGCCCCACGGTACTATTCGAAAGCGGCGCCGGCGGTCCTGGGTACGGCTGGGTGTACGTGCAGCGTGAGGTCTCGCGCTTCGCCAAAGCCTGCTGGTACGACCGCGCCGGTTACGGCTGGAGCGATTCGGCGCCCTATCCCCATCCCAGCAGCGCCATAGCAGTGGACCTGCACGAACTGGTGCGGCGTGCCCCTATTCCGCCGCCCTTCGTGTTGGTTGGCGCGTCGTTCGGCGGTTTCAATGTCAGAGTCTATGACGCGCTGTATCCCGATGATGTCGCCGGAATGGTACTGGTGGATTCTTCCCACTTCGATGAGCGCGAACGTATTCCAACGGCTTACTTCCCCCACGCGCAAAGTATGCTCGCCCAAGTGCTGAGACAGGTGGGGCTGCTGCGCGTTTTCATGGATGCCGATCCCGGCCCCCTGCCCAAGGGATTAACAGCACAGGATCTGGCCATAACCAATTCGTTTGAGCCCAAGACCCTGGTGGCAAACACGAAGGAATTATTCCTTGAAAGTGCCAAGCAGGCGCGAGCGGCACGAGGGTTGGGCGATCGGCCGCTCGTTGTTCTGACCGCTGGTCGGCCCCCTGGCCAGGCCCATTCTCCCGTTGAAGTGCGGCAGGCTCAGTATCGTCAACGGGTCTGGATTCAGATGCAACAGCAGCTGGCCCGCCTGTCAACGCGCGGAAGGCAAGTAGTGGTTCCGGACAGCCGCCACGGAATTCAATTCGACGCTCCCTACGCGGTAATCGCGGCCATTCGGGAGGTCGTCATGGACGTGCGGCAGCACGGTACAATCAATGGCTTATGAAACTCGCCGTCCTCGGACTTGGTTTCATGGGCAGCACGCACATCAGGGCGCTTCCAACTATCCAGGGTGTCGAGCTGGCCGCGGTCTATGGCCGGAACGAAGCCGCACTCTCCGGAGACTTTCGACATATCCAAGGGAATCTCGGGGGCCCCGGTGAGATCGTCGATTTTTCGAAGGTCAAGAAGTACAGGGAAATCGAGCAGGTGATTGCCGATCCTGAGATCGAAGCCGTGGATCTCTGTCTTCCCACGGATCTGCACGACGGCGTGGCGATCGAGGCATTACGAGCCGGCAAACACGTTCTTGTCGAAAAACCGCTCGCACTCGACGGAGTCGCCGCCGACTACATGATCGCGGAAGCCGAACGCTCAGGGAGGATTCTGATGGCGGCGCAGGTGCTTCGGTTCATGCCGCCGTACGTGGCCTTGCGGGAAGCGATGAATCGCGGACAACTCGGCCTGGTGCGCTCCGCACTGTTCCGCCGCCGGTGTGCTGCTCCCGCGTGGGGAGGGTGGCTGAAACATCCGGAAAAGAGCGGCGGCGGCGTCTTCGATCTCTTGATTCACGACGTCGACATGTGCCTGCACCTGTTCGGGAAACCGGAAAAGGTTGCAGCGACCGGCTACGATGATCAGGCGCACGGCGTCGACATCATTCATGCACAATTTCTTTATTCGCACGGCGGTGTAGTTCTGGTAACCGGTGGATGGCATCATCCCAAGTCGTATCCGTTCTCGATGGAATACACGGTGATAGCAGATGGCGCCACCATCGACTACAGCTCGGCTGGGCGACCTCCGACCCTGTACCGGGAGGACGGTTCAGAAGAAAAACTCGAACTGGCCGATCGTGATGGGTACGCCGAAGAGCTCCGGTACTTTGTGGAGAGCTGCCGCAGCGGACAGCAGCCGGAGCTCTGCCCCGCGCGCGAGTCCGCCGAGGCGGTGAAACTCGCTCGACTGATGTTAGAAGCAAGAAACAGAAATGGAGAATGGATCGAATGCAAAAGTTAGCGCCGATGGAAGTCGGAGTGATGTTTTGGGCTGAGCGCGACCACCTGGCCGAGATCAAATCTCTTGGCGTTCGCTGCGGCCAGTTGGGGGTTCCCGGCAGCATGGAACTGACTGACGCTGCGGCCCAGGATTGGAAAGCGGCGCTGACCGATCAGCAGTTCACGCTGGTTACGGTGTTCGCCGCCTACAACGGCGAGAGCTACGCGGACATGCCCACGGTGGAACGGACAGTCGGATTTATTCCGCGCGAGACCCGCGATGAACGGATTGCTCGAACCAAAGAGATCAGCCATTTCGCCGCAGCCCTCGGCGTGCCTGCAATCGCCTGCCACGTGGGATTCGTACCGCATGACCAGAGCGATCCGGACTATATCGCCGTGCGGGAAGGAGTGCGCGGCATTTGCGACCACGCCGCCAAGCACGGGCAGAATTTCTCGTTGGAAACCGGCCAGGAGCCGGCGGAAGTGCTACTACGCTTTTTCAAAGACGTGAACCGTCCAAATCTGCGCATCAACTTTGATCCCGCGAATATGATCCTGTATGGAACGGGTGATCCGATCGAGGCTCTGAAATTGCTTGCACCGCATGTGGATTCGGTCCACTGCAAAGATGGCGATTGGCCGCCCAAGAACGTTCAGGGCGCGCTGGGGAGCGAGACGCCGCTTGGGCAGGGGTCCGTCGGGATGGACCGTTTCGTGCAAACTTTGAAAGACATCAAATTCCAGGGACCCCTAAATATCGAGCGTGAAACAGATAATCAGGAAGAACGAATCCGCGATATCCGGATGGCCGTCGGGCTGCTTCGCAAGCTGACTAGAGTCGCCTAAGCTTACGCCTTGATCCTGGATCCCGTCGGCTATCCTGGAAACTCAGGATGTCGCAGGATGCTTCTACGCCGCTAATGCGGCAATACCATTCCGTCAAACAGCAGGCGCCGAACGCGCTCCTGCTGTTCCGTCTCGGCGATTTTTACGAGTTGTTCTACGACGACGCGGTCACGGCCGCGCGCGAACTCGAAATCACGCTGACGTCGCGCAACAAAGAGAAGGATCAGGCCATCCCTATGTGCGGTGTACCGTATCACGCCGCCGAAGGCTACATCGCGAAGCTGATCCAAAAAGGCTATCGCGTCGCGCTTTGCGAGCAAATGGAAGACGCCCGGCTCACCAAAAAGCTGGTGAAGCGGGAGATCACGCGCATCATCACGCCGGGTACGGCAACGGAATCGAGTCTTCTGCGCTCCCACGAAAATAACTACCTCGCGGCCGTGTTCCCCGACGGCGACCGCGCAGGTCTAGCGCACGTGGATATCTCGACCGGCGAGTTTCGCGTGACTGAGATCGATGCCGCCGATGCGGGGGCTGCGCTGGAAACGTTGAGCGCCCGCGAGGTGCTCTTACCGGATTCGTCGCGGCTTCAGACCCCGTGCCTCAGGACCGGTGTCGAAGGCTGGACGTTCAGCTTCGATTACGCGCAGCGCAGTCTGCTCGACCATTTCCATCTCCTCGCGCTCGACGGCTGCGGCCTGGAAGGAAGACCTCTTGCAGTGGGAGCAGCGGGCGCGATCCTGCATTATCTGAGGGACACGCAGAAATCGGCCCTCGACCACCTGGAGCGGCCGGCGTTCTATGACCGGTCGGACTCGCTGGTCCTGGACGCCGTGACGGTGCGCAACCTCGAGCTGGTGGAGCCGCTGTTTGCAGGCGAGAGCAGGGATTCGACGTTGCTCGCGGCGCTGGATCAGACGGTCACCGGCATGGGTGGACGCCTGCTGCGCCGCCGCTTGCTCCACCCGTCGCTGGACCTCGCTGAAATCGAAGCGCGCCTGGACGCCGTGGAAGAACTGGTGCGCGGCACTATCCTGCGCTCAGAGCTGCGCAAGCTGCTCGGTGGCGTGCTGGACGTCGAACGGCTGCTGGCCAAGGTAACGCTGGGCAGTGCCGGACCGCGCGATGTCCTCGCTTTAGGGCATTCGATTGCTGCTTTTCCGGCTATCCGCCAGCAGACCTCCGCTTGCCGTTGCGCGCGCCTCATTGCTATTGCGACTCGCATCGACGAGCTCGCCGACGTCCGCGACCGGATCCTGAACGCGATCGCCGAGACCCCTCCCTTGGCCATCGCGGACGGCGGAGCGATCCGCGACGGCGTAAATGTCGAACTCGACGAACTTCGGGACATCAGCCGGAACAGCAAGCAGTACATCGCCCAAATCGAAATGCGCGAGCGCTCTCGCACCGGCATCCAGTCTTTGAAGGTGCGGTTCAACAACGTCTTTGGCTATTACATCGAGATCTCGAAGGCGAATCAGCACCTGGCGCCTACGGATTACGAGCGTAAGCAGACCCTGGTGAATGCCGAGCGTTTTACGACCCCGGAACTGAAGGCACTCGAGGTGAAGATCCTTGAGGCCGAAGAGCGGATGCTCGCGATCGAGCGAGACATGTTCAATGAGATCCGCAATGCCACGGCCCACCATGCCACCCGCATTCGGGAATCGGCAAACGCCATCGCCGAACTGGATGTCACCGGATCTCTGGCGCACGTTGCGGCGGAGAGCCGATACACTCGCCCGCGTTTTTCGGAGTCGGGCGAAATGCGAGTCGCCGCCGGACGTCATCCTGTCATCGAGAGGTTGACGGAGCGGGATGCAGTCCGCTTCACCGCCAACGATCTGTACCTCTCAAACACTGAGTTCATTTCCATCATCACGGGACCCAACATGGGCGGCAAGTCCACATACCTTCGCCAGGCGGCCCTGGTTGTGGTGCTCGCGCAAATGGGATCCTACGTACCCGCCGACTCAGCGACCCTTCCCATTTTCGATCGCGTGTTCACCCGCATCGGCGCGGCCGACAACCTCGCCCGCGGCCGCTCGACATTCATGGTGGAAATGACGGAGTCCGCCGTCATCCTCAACACCGCTACAGCGCGGAGCCTTATCGTGCTGGATGAGATCGGCCGCGGCACCGCGACATATGATGGTCTCGCGCTCGCTTGGGCGGTGATCGAGCACATCCATCAGAAGATTCGTGCGAAAACGCTCTTCGCCACGCACTACCACGAGCTCACCGTACTGGCGGAGCAATTGGATGGTGTACGAAACCTGCACGTGTCCGTGAAAGAAGCCGGCGACCAGATTATCTTTCTTCGCAAGGTGGAGCCCGGCTGCGCCGACCGCAGTTACGGGATCGAGGTGGCGCGTCTGGCCGCCCTGCCACTCAGCGTGATCGAACGGGCTCGCGAGATACTCGCGTTGCATGAGCGCACCGAGCAGGAGGTCACCGAAGAACTCACACCCGCGCCGAAGAAGCAACGCGCAGGCCGCCTCCAGATCCAGCTCTTTGAACCCGTGAATTACGAGATGGCAGGGCGTATCCGCTCGCTCGATCTGGATCGGCTGCGGCCGATTGAGGCCCTCCAGCTTCTCAGCGATTTGCAGCAGGAACTGCGCGGCAAATGAGAGTCGCCGGACTCATCAGCGGGACGTCGGTGGATGGCGTCGACGCGGCGATCGTCGACATCACCGACGAACATGTGTGTCTAGTCGCGCACGACACCGTCCCGTTCAAGCCGGACGTGCGCTCCGCCATCCTATCCGTTTCCAATGCGAACACTCATACCTCCACCGTCGCCCGCCTTAATTTTCTGCTCGGAGAGCTGTTCGCCGAGGCACTGATAGCGACAGCCGGAAGGTTCGAGGTTCCGATGGAATCCATCGAACTGATCGGCTCCCACGGCCAGACCATTTTTCATGAGGGCAATCCGATTGAGTTTTGCGGGCGTTCGGTCTCGAGCACGCTGCAGATCGGCGAGGCAGCAGTGATCGCCCGGCGGACCGGCATCGCGACCGTCTCCGACTTTCGAGTAGGCGACATGGCGGCCGGAGGGAAGGGAGCGCCTTTAGTTCCATTTCTCGACTATCGCTTGTTCCGCTCGGCGGCCGTGGGCCGTGTGGCTCTCAACATCGGAGGCATTGCCAACATAACTGTCATACCGGCGGCCGCCGCCGCGGGCGACATAATCGCCTTCGACACAGGACCGGGCAACATGATCATGGATGCGCTCGCACCTCCCTTCGACCGCGGCGGCGAGCAAGCTCGGGCGGGCGCAATCAACCACGAGTTACTCGAACGCTTGTTGCAAAATCCGTATTATCGTCAACTCCCTCCTAAGACAGCGGGACGCGAGCAGTACGGCGACGAGTTCTTAGGATGTGGAATCGATGTGACCACCGCAGCCGAGTTAACCGTCCGAACCATCGCTATGGCCATCCAGCGATTCGAAGGTATCGACGAGGTTATCGTCTCGGGAGGCGGTGCTCACAACACGTACCTCATGGAGCGCCTGCGGGCCGAACTGCCGCAGAGGGTTGTGACCTCCGCGGAAAGGGGAATCGACGTCGACGCGAAAGAGGCTGTGCTGTTTGCTGTGCTCGCCTACGAACGCTATCATGGGCGTCCCGGCAACATCGCGTCCGCGACCGGAGCAAGAACTGCAGTCCCGCTCGGCAAGATTCATTCTTGAATCGCGGATGCTGCCTGGTTCGGCTCCCATAGGACTTCCCCCGCGCGGATCACGTTGTTCACCCAACGGCTCCATACAAACAGCGCATCGCTCAGTCGATTGAGATACTCGATGGCATGATCCGGCACCTGCTCGCGGCGGTTCAGCGCGACCAATACCCGTTCTGCCCTGCGGCAAACCGTCCTGCACACGTGCAGTTCAGCGTTCACCCGCGATCCGCCCGGCAACACGAATGAACGTAGCGGGGCTAGCCCTGCGTTCATGCGGTCGATCTCGGACTCCAATCGCCGGACCTCTGCTTCCGTTACTCTTGGCTGCTTGGGACGGACATCCTGCGGCAGCGTAGCCAGAATCGACCCAAGATTGAATAGCTCATGCTGTACGCGTAGCAGGATGGCATCCAGTTCACGCACTCCGGCATAGCGCGCTATCAACTCCGCAAGCGAAGTGCGTGCCGTTCCGATGAACGCGTTCAGTTCGTCCACTGTGCCGTAGCACTCGATCCGCAAATCGTCCTTGGCGACGCGTTGTCCCCCGACCAGGCCCGTATTGCCGCCATCTCCCCCTCGGGTATAAATGTGATTCAGAGCCAAACGCGGTTCGTTGAATGTCTTCTCGTTCATCAGGATGTCCACAAACTATTGTACTTTCAGGCCCCTTCGAGGCCTCTTGGAGTCGCAACTTCGCGCTAGACTAAGGGTTACCTAGAGCACATCCATGCGTCTCTTGCGCACTTTCCCCGTGTTAGCTGTGTGTGCACTGTCCATTTCCGCGGCCACCTTCGGCACGGTCGTTCCATTGGTGGGCGGAGCATCGGACCTGGTGTTGGATGAGGCCCGCAACCGGTTATACCTGGTCAACAGCGGCCAGTCACGCGTGGAGGTCTACTCCACTTTGCAGCGCAGATTTCTGAATCCGGTAAGCACGAACAGCACTCCTATCTCGGCCGCGATTTCGCGCAGCGGCAAGTTCCTGTATGTGACATCGTACGAGGCGGCATCGCTGAACGTGATCGATCTGGATGCGCTGGCCATCGTCAATCGGATCTCTCTGCCGGCCAAGCCGGAGGGAGTCGCCGTCGGTAGTGATGAGCGGGTCTTGATCACCACGATCGGAACGGGTACCGGGAGCCTGGCCCAAGTGCTGCTGCTCTACGATCCAGCTGCGGCCAACGCAGCTGCCGTCACGGACATCTCCATCACTCCACCGCCCCCCACTTTACCCCAGTTGCCGCCGCCCTCCGGACGCCCATTCTTAACGGGCCGGGGCCAGTTGCGCGCGTCGCCTGACGGATCGTTGATCGTAGGTGCGAACATCCCGGCGGCCGGCAACTCGCGCACGATCTTCGTTTTCGAAACGAACTCGGCTACCGTACTTCGCAGCCGCAGCGTCACTGGCGTCTCGAGTGTGTTATCGGTCGCCCCCGACGGGACGAAGTTCATGGCGGGCCTGAACCTGTTTGATACGTCGACGCTGCAGATCCTGGCCCAGCAGAATCTCGCCAACTCGCCTTATCCCATCGCGCCGAACACGAGCTTCAACCTCGAGACGAATCAGGGCGGTAGCGTCTTCGCGCCGGATGGCGGCAGCCTGTATTCCGGCTTCGATATCGCCCCTCAACAGAATCCCCCAGCGCGCGCCAATATCAGCCAGTTGATGATCAGCGATCCGGATAATCTGCTCATCTCGATGGGTCTTCAGTTGCCGGAAAACCTCGCCGGCAAACTGATTGTAAGTTCGGATGGCGGCACAATTTACGCCTTGTCGGAATCGGGCTTCACCGTCGTCCCGATCTCCACGATGAAGCAATTTCCGATCGTTGCGCCGGATACGAATGTGGCCGCGTTGGCGAATGATCAATGCGGTGTGACGGCTGGTCAGCGTTCGGCCCGGGTGACGGTGAAGAACGTAGGCCGGGGTAACTTTGCGGCGAGCGCGCAGGTTTTGCAGTACTCACCCACCGGAACCGGCGGCGCTGCCGGGGGCGGAGTTGTGATTGTCCTTCCTCCGGTGGTTACTCCCACCACTCCCACTCCAACCGGACCAACGGTGGTTGGGGGCGGTGGGCAGACTAACGCTTCTATATTCCAGAACGCCCCAGCGGTGAAGACGCAGCAAACGGCGGATGGAACGGCCTTGGATTTCACATTCAATCCCCTGGCGGCCCGCGCTCTGGGCACTATCTCGCCGTCCCACGATTTCCTGATTCAGTCGCCGCAGGCGATCAATATTCCCCCACAGGTCCGTGTCTACCAAAACTATCGAAACGCTGAGGCCCGTGGCGACTTGATTCCGGTCGAAGTTGGGATCTCCGCGAATGAAGCTCTCGAAGATCTGGCCTATGACGGTGCCCGGCAACGAATCTACATCGCCAACTCCGGCAAGAACCGCGTTGAGATATTCGATACACGCCAGAAGCGGTTCATAGCGCCCCTCAAAGTCGGACAACTTCCCCGTTCGCTGGGACTGAGCCCCGACGGTGCGACACTCTACGTCGCCAATACCGGCGGAGAGAGCATTAGCATCGTGGACACCAACAGCATGCAGGTAATTGGCCGCGTTAAGTTTCCTCCCATTCCTCTCAATTCCAATCTCCCGCTGGTAACTCCTTCCGTCATCGTCGCTCATCAAAACGGAGCGATGTTCATTTCCAGTACCGGCCAGCTTTGGGATGTCATCGGAGGCCAGGCCGTTCCGCGTCCGGCAAACGCGGTTATCGGCGCCGATGCGACAGGCCGGCTTCGAACCATTGCCGCGCCTCGTTCCATGGTGGCGACGCCCAACGGGGAGCGAGTGCTCGTACTCTCCGGTGACGGCTTCGTATATTTGTACGATGCCCTGGCGGACAACTTTATTCAAGGGCGCCAGATCTTCACGGGTACGCAGAGCGGCTATTACGGGCCTCTTACCGCCGGACCGCGGGGCACGTATTTTGTCGTGAATGGAACGGTCCTGAATGAGGCGTTGACGCCGGTGAATGCCGCCCCGGGCAGCCCCGTTGCCGGGGTCGCAGCCGCCACTGCCACTACCTTTTTGCGCTTCAATCAACCGTTGCGCGCGAATGCGAACACGTTGCCTGCCGACGCCGGTTCTTTCGATATCGTCGATGTTTCCAGCGGCCAGGCCCGTGTATCAGTCCCCGCGCTGGAAGGACCCGTGACCCAGATCGTCGGTACTGCGCGGGCGACAATGGAAGGGCGGACCGTAGCTGTGGATGCAAGCGGCTCAACAGCCTACGCGATCACGACCAGCGGTCTCAGCGTGATCCCGCTCGATGTGCCGAACGCTGCCGACCGCCCGCTTATCAGTGCGAGAGGCGTCGTCAACCTGGCGAGCTATCAAACGGCTGCGGCGCCCAATACTCTGATCTCGGTGTTTGGCCGCAGTTTGGCCACGACAGACATTGCTGCGGCTACACCTCTCCCTCTGCAACTGGGCGGCGTTTGCGTGACAGTCGGCAGCGTCGCGGCGCCGCTGTTTGCCACCTCGCCAAGTCAGATCAACGCCGAGGTTCCGCCCGACCTCGCGGCGGGTAATTATCCAGTGGTAGTACGCTCTATCGACAAGAAAGTAGCGTCAACGCCGCAGACCATCACCGTATCGAAATATGCGCCTGCGGTGCTGGTGGATCCTCCGTCGAAGCAGATTCTGCTGTTCCACTCGGACGGCAAACCGGTCACGAAGGACAACCCCGCACATCGCGACGAGCCGCTGGTCATGTACGCGCTCGGATTAGGAGTTACCAAGGGTGGCGCCGTCACCGCAGGCGCGCACTCGCCATCCTCACCGCTGGCCGTAACCGATCCTGTGCAGGTATTTTTCGGGGATCCAAGGATGAAGCAAGCCGCAATCATCGTTGATTTCAGCGGCCTGGCTCCGGGCTTTGTGGGACTGTATCAACTCAATCTCCGGGTGCCGGGTTTTCACATCAGCGGGGATGCTTTACCGGTCATGCTGAAAGTCGGCACGGTCACGAGTCCTACGACGGGACCGCTAATCCCCGTGGTGGCCGTTGATTAACAACCGGGAGCGGCCGGCATTTAAGCGAGCTAAAATCGGGGTTTGCCCAACCCCAAAGTCACTGTCGTCGTGCCGACTCTCCAGGCCGACTCAAAGCTGGCAGACTGCATTCGATCACTCGAATCGCAGACCCTGTCCGGCTTCGACCTGATCGTCGTTGACAACAGCGGCCAGCTCCGGGCCAGTCAGATCCCGGAAGTCCAGCATCGCGCTCGAGTGATCGAGAACACCTCAAACGTTGGGTTCGGGGCCGCCGCCAATCAGGGGATCCGGGCTTCGACAACTCCGTTCATTGTCCTGCTGAATGACGATGCTGTAATGCATTGCGGATGCCTGGAGGCTCTGGTCGCTGCCGCCGAACTCCGCTACGAAATCGGGATGTGCGCGCCCCAGGTGCGGTTGTCCGGCGAGGACCGGCTGGATTCCGCGGGTATGCTGCTGTGTCGCGACGGCAGCAGCAAGCAGCGCGGACATCTCGATCCGCCGAGCAAGTTTGCACGCCGCCAGCAAGTTCTTCTGCCCAGCGGTTCGGCCGCCCTCTATCGCCGCGACATGCTCGACGAAATTGGGTTATTTGATGAGCGATTCTTTTTGTACTGCGAAGAGACCGACCTGGGGTTGCGGGCACGCTGGAAACTGTGGGAGTGCGTGTACGTCCCCGAAGCCGTAGTGGAGCACCGCTATTCGCATTCGGCTGGTCAGGCTTCCAGGCTCAAAGCATTTTTTGTCGAACGTAACCGGCTGTTTGTTATCCTGAAGAATTTTCCTTGGCCTGAACTCGCGGCGGCGCCCTTCGTGTCGCTCCTGCGTTATGCGTGGCACGCCGCATACCTGTTGCAAGGACGCGGGAAAGCCGCCGAATACGCCGCGAGCGGGAGCGGCAAAGCCACTTTACCCTGGATTGTTCTGCGGGCGCACTTGGCATTGATCAGGGAACTGCCGCGTCTCCTGAAGGAGCGGCGAAAAATCCAAAATCACGGGCGTATGCAGCCCGGGCAGTTCCGGCGGATGCTGAAGAGTTACGGCATCAGCGCTCGCCAGGTGGCGCAGTTGTGAGCCGGGCCTCCGGGCCTGGAGCGTTGCTGATTATCATCCCGGCCTACAACGAAGAAGCGGCAATATCTAAGGTGGTACATGAAGTCCGGGCAGTGCAGCGCGGCACCCCCATTCTCGTGATCGATGACTGTTCGTTCGACAGTACGCGGGCCCTCGCCAAACAGGCCGGAGCCGAAGTTCTTGCCCTGCCTCACCATCTCGGACTGGGTGGCTGTGTGCAAGCCGGATACAAGTTGGCTTTCGAACTCGGCTATGATTACGTGATCCGCCTCGATGGCGACGGCCAGCACGATCCGGCGTACATCCGCTCGATTCTTGAAGCGCTCAAGACCTCGAACTGCGACATGGTGATCGGATCGCGGTTCTACAACGGAGGCGGGGCACACACAAATTGGACGCGCGCCATCGGAATCAACCTGTTCCGGCTGGTTCTCCGGCCCATTCTCGGCAAGCCGGTTCGCGATCCAACATCGGGTTTTGTCGGCGTGAAGCGCTCAGCCCTGGCTGTGTTCAGCCGCAGCTTTCCGCTGGAATATCCGGAAATCGAAGCCTTGGTGGTTCTTCAGAGAAAGCGGTTCACGTTTCTGGAGGTGCCCTGTAAGATGCGGCCGCGGCAGGGCGGGAAAAGCTCGATCACCCCCGTGAAGTCGCTGTACTACATTGTCCATGTGCTGTTGGGAGTGTTCGTGAACGTGCTCCGATTCGAAGGCCGCCGCCGCAAGACCTGATTGCGGACATGACGTTTAGAATATTCTTTACAGAACAGCATGCCGCATCTCCTTAACGTCGTTACTCTGCTCAGTGCCGTGTTGCTCGCCATCATCCTGTTGTCGGTTCGCAGGGCGCACATCCGGGTAGAGTACTCAGTGACTTGGCTGGCCGCCGCGGCGGCGCTGCTCATACTCTCTCGCTCGCAATCACTCCTGGAATGGCTCACGCGGGCCCTGGGCTTCAGCGATCCGCCGATCGCGTTGCTTATGATTATATTTTGCGTGTTCCTGGGAGTGTTCTACCGTTTCTCAATCATCATCTCTCACCTGAAAGACGCAAACATTGCGATGGCGCAAAGAGTCGCCATTCTCGAGTATCAGATCGAAGCATTAAATGAAAAGCAACAAACGCTCCAGCAGTAATAGAGCGCAAACGGCGGCTCCGGCCAAGGTCGCAGTTCAACCTTCGAATGCCGCATCTCGCCTGTGGTATTACCTGGGCGGCATCGCGTTGGCTCTCTTTCTTGCCTTCGAGATCTACGGCCCGGCCATTCGCGGTCCGTTCCTGTTCGATGATCGCGGCCTGCCGTTCTTTCTGCCCGGCTGGGCGGACATGCCGTTAAGCGCCTGGCTGACCGGAGTGCGGCCGCTGCTGATGTTGACGTACTGGATCAACTTTCAGATCGGGCAAACGGACGCTTACTGGTACCACGTGTTCAACGTGGTCTTTCACCTCGGCAATGCAGTTCTGATTGGTCTCATCGTGCGGCGGATCCTCGAGTGGGCCGGCGTCGACCAATCCCAGCGCCGGGTACTTGCGCTATTTAGCGGAGCCCTGTTCTTCGTCCATCCGATGCAGACGGAATCCGTGGCATATGTCGCCAGCCGCTCGGAGAATTTGAGCGTGCTGCTGTTCAATGCGGCTCTAGCTATCTTTGTCTATCGTCGCTCAGTGGCGGTCAGCATACGGGTAGCGGCGGCAATCCTGATATTGTTCATCGGCGCCGCAGTAACGAAAGAGCACGCGGCGGTGTTGCCGGCGCTGCTCCTGCTCACGGATTACTTTTGGAATCCCGGCTTTACTTTCGATGGGATACGAAGAAATTGGAAGTTGTATTTGCCCATCGCCGCCGGAACCGTGCTTGCCGGGTTTTGGGTCTGGCGCGTCCTTACCACCTCGCTCTCCGCCGGCTTCGGCCTGAAGGATCTGACGTGGTCCGAATACTTTTTCAGCCAGTGCCGGGCCATTTGGGTGTATCTTCGAATGTTCTTATTGCCCATCGGGCAAAACGTCGATCATGAATTCGCGGTCTCCCGCAACCTTTTGGACCACGGCGCCGTGCTCGGCCTGGTGGCGTTGATCTCCGTTAGCGCCGGCGCTTGGCTGTATCGCCGCCCATATCCCCTGGCCAGCTACGGCTGGTTCACGTTTTTGATACTTTTAGCGCCCACTTCATCCTTTGTGCCCATTCGGGACCTTCTGGTCGAGCGGCGCCTCTACCTCCCGTTCATCGGACTCCTGCTTATCTGCTGCGAGTTTCTGCGCCGTGTGCCGCTGACGCGCCCCGCGCCTTTGCTGCTGCTGGGATCTGTTGTCACCGTCTTTGCATTCGCCTCCTACCAGCGCAACCAGGTTTGGTCCGATCCGGCCGCGCTTTGGAAGGACACGGCCGACAAGTCGCCGCATAAGTCCCGGCCGCGGTTCCAGCTTGCGTTCGCCTACTACTCCGAAGGTCATTGCGCGGAAGCCGCTGCCGAATATGAGAAGGCGTCGCGATTGGAGAAGCCCGATTACTCGCTGTACGTGGATTGGGCCCTGGCGTATGATTGCGCGCACCAGCCCGACGCCGCGCTGGAGAAGCTTCGCAAGGCCGTGGAACTGGAGAGGAGCGCGCATGCGTACGCGCTCATTGGTATGGTATATGCCAAACAGAACCGCGCTCCCGAGGCGCTGCAGGCTCTGGCCGAAGCTGAGAAATTGGATCCAAATTTCGAGCCCACTTACGTGTATCGGGGCAACATCTACATGCTCTCGAATGAATTCGCCAAAGCGGCCGAGCAGTTTCGCCGTGCGCTCGCTTTGAATCCGGCCGATCTAACTGCCCGGAACGGCCTCGATATGGCGGCGAAACAGATTCCGGCGCGGATGTAAATGCCGCTTCGCATCGGTGTCAACGCGCTGTACCTGATACCTGGGGCAGTCGGTGGAACCGAGATCTACGCTCGAAATCTTCTGAGCGCGCTATCCGTGTTGGATCGCACGAACGAATATTTCGTCGTGACCAATCGCGAGACCGTGGACCTGGCGCCTCTTTGCCCCAACATGCGCGCGCTTCCGCAGAGTGTCGCAGGGCGGATACGGCCCGCGCGGATTATCTGGGAGCAAACCGTTCTACCTGCCGTTGCCGCCCGGCATCGGTTTGATGTCTTGTTCAATCCGGGCTTCACCGCACCGCTGATCTGTCCGTGTCCCCAGGTCACTGTGTTTCATGATCTCCAGCACAAGCGGCATCCCGAATTCTTCCGCTGGTTCGATCTGCCTTTCTGGAACATGCTGCTGTCCGGTTCGGCCCGCCTTTCCACCCGCCTCATTTCGGACTCGGAAGCCACACATCACGACCTGCTGCGGTATTACGGAGTGGACAGCCGCGTCATCCCGCTGGGCGTAGAGCAGGGGATGTTCGACATCGCCCCGCATCGCGCGCCGGAGCGGTTCGTCTTATGCGTGTCAACCCTGCATCCACACAAGGGGATCGACAGCCTGCTAGGCGGCTTCGCCAAGTTCAGAGCGGCTTGCCCCGGCTATCGCCTGGTACTGGCCGGCATGCGGGGGTTCTCCACTCAGGCCGTGGAAGAGCGCATCCGCGAACTGCGCTTATCGGACTCGGTGCGGATTACGGGATGGATCCCGCGCGAAGAATTGTACGATCTTTACCGGCGAGCGTGGGCCTTCGTTTACCCGTCTCGATTCGAAGGATTCGGAATGCCGGTCACCGAGGCTATGGCGGCCGGAGTACCAATAGCGTGCTCCGATATCGAGCCGCTTCGATCCATCGCGCAGGGCGCGGCGCTGCTTTTCTCGCCTGGTGATGTAGCCGGCATTGCGGAGGCGCTCCACAGGATTACTAGCGACGATCAGTTGCGCGAGCGGTTGGTGTCGGCAGGACGCGAACGAGCGATCAAGTTTACGTGGGAAGCGGCCGCGTCGCAGACTCTAGCCGTCCTGGCAAACGCAGCGTCGCAGTGCCGCGCACACCCATAAAAGCCGGGGCAAGTGTTGGGTGGACCACCCGCGGCGAGGACACGCCACAATTGCACACTTTCGTTTCAAGAGTGCATCCTGGCGCAACCTGGGTACCGGCAATCAAATGCAGGCCTTCGTGCGCCTCGCACTCCCAGGCGGCGACGCGGCCGGTGTCGCCGATCACCTGCTCGAAGATCGGCAGCTGGTAAGCGTTCCACAACTCGTTCCGGCTTTCGTCGTGCAGGCACGGCTTGCCTTCAGGGGTGAAGATGATCAGCGAGTGCGTCGGCTGCGCGCTGCCTGCAAACTTCAAGACGACTTCGAGATGTCCCGCGATGCTTGCCGGCCGGAAACTCTGAATGTGTGCCGGGGCTTCTGGCGCGAGTGGATCCACGTAGAGCAGGTTCGAGCTTCGCTTGAAAACCGGGTGGAACACGACAGTTCGCCCGGCGGTCGACACGGGGTAGCGAAATGCCGGGCGGGGATCCCGCCATGGGAGACTTAGCTTCATGTTGTAGGGAAAAAGTGTGGCCGTTTCCGTCTCGCTCTCATCGGAGAACCCCGTACAACCCCGTACCCTTTCCTATGCGGAGAGAGTAAGTTCGTCCGGGGCAGCCGAAGTAGATCCTGACGATTGGCGGCACGGCTTCTCTTTTCGAGCGGCATATTAGCAGAACGGGGACGCATGAACCGGCGCGAACACGATTGACGCAACGAGCAATGGGAGCACGCCTTGAGGGGCTCTCATTCGGATTTTCCTTTGGTAGCCTCACAAGGCGGTATTACACTCCAGTCCCCGTACGGGCTGATGGGATACTACGACCAGTCCCCGTGTTACCACTCACACGGCCCTCGGGGTACGAGCCCGTTGGGTCATGGCACGAATACGCAGGCCACTAATCCCAACTCTCTGGTTCGACGCTACGATGAGAGCTCATGCAAGATTACGACGTCACGCTCAAGCTCCTGTTGCGACGTTCTGCGACGGCGACAATGCTTGAGTTGACGGGTTCCGCTATCGAGAGATGGATTGACGTAGAGCTTCCGAAAATTCAAAATCGGCGCGTTGATCTGCTTGGGGAGACCGGGGATGGCAAACTCGTCCATATCGAACTGCAAAGCACGAACGATACAGGCATGCCGCTTCGCATGGCTGAATACGCGCTGGGAGTATTCCGCCAGTTCTCCCGGTTCCCGAGGCAAATCGCGTTGTACGTTGGAGAATCGGATCTCCGGATGGAAACGCGTCTGAGCGGACCAGGTTTGGCATTCGAATACGAGCTCATCGATGCCCGAGATCTCGATGGTCATCTTCTTCTGGAAAGCGCAGGGTTAAGCGATAATGTATTAGCGGTTCTGACGCGGTTGCGCGACCGGCAGAGCGCGGTTCGCGAGATCATACGCAAGGTGTCGGACGCGGAATCTCAGTCCAGAGATCTCTACCTTGAGGCCCTGTTGATTCTAGCCGGCTTGCGAGGACTGGAAGAGTTGGTGCAAGAGGAGGCGAGGAAAATGCCGATTCTCAATGACATTCTGGAACATAAAGTCCTTGGGCGCGAGTTCAAGAAGGGGCGTGAACAGGGACTGGAACAAGGTCTCGAGCAGGGCCGGCAAGGTGAAGCGCTCAGGGTTCTCCAGCGACTGATTGAAAGGCGCTTCGGCGCCATTCCCTCGTGGGTGGAGCAGCAGTTGATCAGCCTTCCGGCGGCCGAACTAGAAGATCTCAGCGTGCGCCTGTTAGATGCAGTGAGTCTTGAAGATCTGCTGAAGTAGACCCGCTGAAGCACGTTTGGGATCACTGAATGAATGCACTCCGTAGTGTGGCTGTCCTGGGCGCCGGGACCATGGGTTCGCGAATCGCCGCGCACTTCGCAAACGCCGGCGTTCCCGCATTACTGCTCGACATCGTTCTTCCGAATCAGCCGAATCGCAACGCAGCTGCTTTGAGAGGTATCGAGAATGCCCTGAAACAGAAGCCTGGCGGATTCTTCACCGAGCCGGCGATGTCGCTGGTCACGCCGGGCAATTTCGAAGACGATCTCGACAAAATATCTCACTGTGACTGGATCATTGAGGCCGTCGTGGAGAATCTCGATGTGAAGCGGGAGCTTTGGGAGCGGGCCGCTAAGGTCCGAAAGCCTGGAGCCATCGCCTCTACAAACACCAGCGGCATCCCACTGCACAAGATCGCGGATGGCTTTTCCCCAGAGTTCCGCCGCCACTTTCTCGGTACGCACTTCTTCAATCCTCCCCGCTACCTGCATCTTCTGGAGCTTATCCCAGGACCCGATACGGAGCCCGCTGTCCTCCAGTTCGTAGCCCGCTTTGCTGACGAGCGCCTCGGCAAAGGCGTCGTCCACTGCAAGGACACGCCGAATTTCATCGCCAATCGGATCGGCAGCTTCGTGGGAGCCACCATCCAGAAAGTGATGGTAGATGGCGACTACACGATCGAAGAAGTCGATGCAATAACTGGTCCTCTAATCGGGCTTCCCAATACCGCGAGTTTTCGCTTGCTCGATCTGGTAGGTCTCGACGTGTGGTCGTTTGTCGGCGAGAACCTGTACCATGCAGTCCCGCATGATCCGTGGCGCGACCGGTTTCTCATGCCCGACTTCCACCGGAAGATGGTGGAAAACGGTTGGCTCGGGGAGAAGAGCGGTCAGGGTTATTACAAGCGCGTCGGCAAGGGCGAGCAACGCGAGTTCTGGGCCCTCGATTGGAAGACGCTCGAGTACCGGCCGCCCCAAAAGGTAAAGTTCGCTGCGGCCGACTCCGCCAGGCAGATTGAAGATCTCGGCGCGCGTCTGCGCTTGCTGGTGAACGGTAAGGATCGCGTCGGGGACTTTCTATGGAAGGTCTTCAGCGACGTTTTCATTTACTCCGCGGAGATGATCCCCGAAATCTCGGATCGAATCGTCGAAATCGATCGCGCCATGCGTTGGGGTTACGCGCACAAGCTGGGGCCCTTTGAAATATGGGATGCTCTGGGCTTTGAAGACGTTTGCAAGCGCATGGAGGCGGAGGACCGCATCCTGCCGGATAATGTGATCCGTATGCGCTTGGCGGGCGCCAAGTCTCTTTACCGGACTGCCGATCGCGACCACGAGCCGCGGACGCAATATCTCGACTTCCTCAGGACCGAGTATCGGGACATCGAGCCGCGGCCCGGGCATCGTAGTGCTTGCCGACCTGAAACGAGCCAGAGGCGTTGTGAAGCATAATCCAGGCGCATCGCTCATCGACCTCGGAGACGGGGTTCTGTGCTGCGAGTTTCACAGCAAGATGAATACGATCGGAGAAGACAATATCTCCATGATGTATGCGGGGCTGGACGAAGCCGAGCGCAACTTCCAGGCCTTCGTAATCGCGAACCAGGGCGAGAACTTCAGTGTCGGCGCGAATCTGATGATGGTTCTTTTGGCCGCGCAGGAGGGCGAGTGGGACGAACTGAACCAGGCCATTCATCGCTTTCAGCAGGTCAATCTGGCCCTGAAGTATGCGTTGAAGCCGGTGGTGGTGGCTCCGTTCTCGCGCACGCTTGGAGGCGGCTGCGAAATCACGTTGCATGCAACGCGTGCGCAAGCTTCCGCTGAGACTTACATCGGTCTGGTGGAAGTGGGAGTGGGATTGATTCCTGGCGGTGGAGGTTGTAAGGAGTTGCTCTTGAGATTGAAAGACCCGCGGCGCGTGTTCGAATTAATCGGCTATGCCAAGGTTTCAACCAGCGCCGAGGACGCCAAGAAACTCGGGCTGTTGAACCGCACAGACCGCGTATCCATGAATTCTGAGCGGCTGGTCGGCGACGCGAAAGAACTTGCGTTATCGCTGGTTAAGGATCATGTCCCGGGTGTTCCGCGCACGGACATCAAGGTGGCTGGCGAGAACGGCCTGGCTATGCTGAAATTAGGCGCGTGGAGTGCTCGCCAAGGCGGGTTTATCAGCGACTATGATCTGATCGTGGCAGAGAAACTCGGCAACGTTCTCTGCGGCGGCCGACTGACTGGTGACCAGACCGTCTCGGAGCAATACCTGCTCGACCTGGAGAGGGAAGCGTTCTTGAGCCTGTGTGGGAATCCGAAGACTCAGGAACGCATGCAGCACATGTTGAAAACAGGGAAACCCTTGCGGAACTAAGGATCCCGGCGATGGTGAGGAATGAATGCAAGAAGCAGTGATTGTCGATTGTCTGCGGACGGCCGTCGGTAAGGCCCAGAAAGGTACGTTACGTAGTACCCGGCCGGACGACATGGCGGCCACTGTCATCTCCGCGTTGATGAACCGTTATCCGCAGGTGCCAAGGGAAGAGGTCGACGACGTCATCCTCGGCTGCGCCATGCCCGAGGCTGAGCAGGGAATGAACATGGCGCGGGTTGCCGCGCTCCGCTCCGGTCTGCCGGATATGGTCCCGGGCGTCACCATCAACCGCTTCTGCTCATCGGGCTTGCAAGCCATCGCGATGGCGGCGGACCGGATCCGTGCCGGGTCCGCACAAATCATCATCGCGGGTGGGGCTGAGTCGATGAGTTTGGTGCCGATGTCCGGAAACAAGTTCGCGCCGAATCCTTGGGTCGTGGATCACCAGCCCGAAATCTACATGGGCATGGGTCTCACCGCGGAAGAGCTCCAGCGCAAGTACGGAATTACGAGGCAAGAGTCTGACCAGTTCGCCTACCGCAGCCACCAGAATGCTCTCAAGGCTCAGGCCCAGGGCAAGTTCGACGAGGAGATTGTGCCGCTCGAAGTGGAAACCACGGTAATGAACGGCGGCGGCAAACCGCAAACACGCAAAACCGTGTTCAAGAAGGACGAGGGGCCGCGCGCCGACACATCGTTGGAAGCTCTCGCCAAGCTCAAACCTGTGTTTCACGCAAATGGCACTGTCACAGCGGGCAATTCATCTCAGACCAGCGATGGGGCAGCCGCAGCGTTGGTGATGTCGGACAAGAAAGCTCGCGAGCTTGGGTTGAAGCCGCGTGCGAGATTTGTCAGCTTCGCTGTTGCCGGAGTGCCGCCGGAGATCATGGGCATCGGGCCGGTGGTTGCTATTCCCAAGGCGCTGGCGCTGGCTGGGTTGAGTCTCAGTGATGTCTCGGTCATAGAGTTGAACGAAGCCTTCGCGGTACAAGCTCTAGCTGTGGCGCGTCAGGCAGGTCTCGATCTGGAGCATCTTAATGTCAACGGCGGGGCCATCGCCCTGGGCCATCCGCTGGGCTGCACCGGAGCGAAGCTTACGGCTACAATCTTGCGTGAGCTGGAACGCCGGAATGCAAGGTACGGGATGGTGACAATGTGTGTTGGAGGCGGACAGGGCGCGGCTGGCATCTTCGAGAGACTATAAGAAGGTTAGATCATGGCCACTACCACCTTTGCCATTGCCAAGACTCAAGGGCGGCGCATTTCTGCTGGAGCAGCGCTCCCCGGAGGAAATTTTCACGCCAGAGGACTTCACCGACGAGCATCGGGCTATCGCCCGTACCACGGAGGAGTTCTTCACCAAAGAAGTCGCGCCGAATGTCGAGGTGATTCAATATGAGGACAAAGGCGTCGCCGTCAAACTCCTAAAAAGGTCGGGCGAGTTGGGACTCACCGGGGTCATCATCCCCGAGAAGTTCGGCGGCATGGAGATGGATCTAACTTCCATGATGATCGTCGCCGAAGGCGTATCGCGTGACGGTTCATATTCGGCATGGCATGGCGGGCACACCGGTATCGGTACCTTGCCTGTTCTGCTGTTCGGCAATGACGAACAGAAACAAAGATATCTGCCTCGGCTCGCAAAGGCCGAGATGGTGGCGGCCTACTGCCTGAGTGAGCCGCAGGCTGGTTCGGATGCCCTGGCCATTAAGACCCGTGCAGATCTGACGCCGGATGGCAGGCATTATGTCCTCAACGGGCAGAAGATGTGGATCACCAATGGCGGCTACGCCGATCTCTACACAATCTTCGCCAAAGTCGACGGCGAGAAGTTCACGGCATTCCTGGTGGAGCGTGCCTACCCAGGCGTGCAGCCCGGAGCGGAAGAGAAGAAGATGGGAATCCGCGGCAGTTCTACGACGGCGATCTATTTGGACAACGTGAAAGTGCCGGTAGAAAATATGCTCGGCGAGATCGGCCGGGGTCATGTGATTGCGTTCAACATCCTGAACCTTGGCCGTCTCAAGTTGGGTCCGTTCGCCATCGGCGGCTGTAAGGACGTGATCGCCGTGAGCGCAAGATACGCCAAGGAGCGCAAGGCATTCGGGAAATCTATCTCCAGCTTTGGCATGATTCAGCACAAGCTGGCTGAAATGGCCATTCGCACCTACACTGCCGAGTCCATGAGTTATCGCGTCGTCGGCCTCATCCAGAGCCGGCTGGAGGGCTTCTCCTGGGATGCTCGCGATGCGTCTACGACAATGCTGAAAGCCGTGGAGGAGTATGCAGCCGAGTGCTCCTATATCAAGGTGTTCGCCTCCGAGGTGCTCGACTTCGTCACTGACGAAGGTGTGCAGATTCACGGCGGCTACGGATTTCATCAGGACTACGCGGTGGAGCGCGCATACCGGGATTCGCGCATCAACAGGATATTCGAGGGTACGAACGAGATCAACCGACTGCTGGCCACGGGCATGTTGTTGAAGCGTGCCCAACGTGGGCAGTTGCCGCTGGTTGAGGCTGTGAAGAAGCTGCAGAGCGAATTAACTGCCGCTCCTTCGCTCAGCCCAATTTCGTCCGGCGATGAGTTCGCTGAACAGAATAGACTCATTGCAAATGCAAAGAAGGTCGGACTCCTGGCACTCGGAGTCGCTTACCAGAAATACGCTGCCGATCTGGAGAATCAACAGGAGGTGCTGGCCGGGATCACGGAGGTTTTGATGAACACCTTCGCGATGGAATCGGCGAGCCTTCGCGCCCAGAAGATTGCCAACGCAGGGAAGAACGCTGGCAACGCCTCCGACATGGCGGCAATCTTCGCTCGCGAGGCAATGGACGTGATCGAGAGTTCTGCGCGAACCGTGCTCGCCAATTGCTCGGAAGGTGATGTTTTGCGGATGAACCTGGCCATCCTCAAACGCTTCACTAAATATGAACCGGTGGATTCCATCGCCATCCGCCGCCAGATCGCGGCCCGCGTTCTCGAGAGCGGCAAGTACAGCGCGTAGTGAGCCGGATCGTCGTTCTCGTGGGTTTGCCCGGGTCCGGCAAGTCCACTTGGGTGGCTCAACAGCCTGCGCAAATAGCGCTCTCCAGTGATGAAATCCGGCGCTGGCTCTGCGACGACGTCACGAATCAGACCATCCATCGTCGCGTGTTCGCGACGCTCCGCTATATCCTCCGGCATCGTTTAGAGTTGGATCGCCCCCAGACCTTCATCGATGCCACTAACCTGTCACGCAAGGATCGTCGTCCCTTTGTTAAAATTGCGGAGCTCTACGATTGCGGAGTGGAGTCCGTCTTTTTTGACGTTCCGTTGGAAATCTGCCAGGCACGCAATCGGGCGCGGTCGCGGGTGGTTCCCGAAACGGCGATGCTCGATATGGCCCGGCGCTTGGTTCCACCCACCGTCGAAGAGGGTTTCTCCCGGGTGACGATCATCACGGGTTGAAGCACCCGCTATGCGTCTCGCGGACGCAGATAAGAATCGAGTGATCCAGCCGCGCCCTCCGGATGCGTGCTGCGGAATCGCTCCAGCATCCAGCCCTTCATTTCCGTAACGACGTCCGCATGCTCTGCTGCGACGTTGTGAAACTCGCCAGGGTCCCGTTCGAGGTCGTAGAGCAGTGCATACGGTCCCGGAGTTGGATTGTCGGTGATGTATCCGTCCGTGCGGGCTCGCCTGCCTGTACAATAAACGAACTTCCATCGCTCCGAGCGTATATACGCCTCTTCGTTCTCCAGGTACTCGCTAAATATGTGGTCGCGTCCACCGCGCCTGCCGCCTTCCATCAGCGGCCTCAGAGAGCGGCCATGCTGGACGGGCAAGGCCTCGAGTCCCAGCAGATCGGTGATGGTCGCCGACAGATCAACATGCTCGGTCAACGCATTGACAACGCGCGGGCGAATGCTCTGGGAATGCCGGACGATAAGCGGCACTCGCAATGCCCGATCATAGCCGCAGTGCTTCTCGAATCGGCCGTGCTGCCCGAGATGATATCCGTGATCCGCGGTGTACACCACTACCGTGTTCTCGGCGAGGCCGGCGCTGTTCAGGCTATCCAACACGCACCCAATGTTACGGTCGAGAAACTCAACCGAGGTATAGTACGCGGCGGCGATGCCGCGCTTATCGTTATCACTGAGAGCACGAAAGACGTTCGGAATCTGCCAGGCGTCCTCTGGTCCAACTCGCGGCACTGTGAAGCGGTCCGGCGAGTATCTGTCGCGGTACTCATAAGGGAAATGGAAGGGCGAATGCGGCTCGAGAAAACTGACCCACAGCGCAAAGGGCTCACTCTTCTGCTGCTTGAGGAACCGCTCCACCTGCCGCACTTGGAAGGACGCCCGCATGTCGTCGTTATATCTGTAGAATGGCAGCTTGTCTGCGTTCAGCCAGATGCGGGCCGGATCCTTAAATGGCCTCCAAGCCGGTTGGACCCGCGAGTTCGGCGGAAGGGGACGCGCCTTCACTTGCTGCTGCCATTCGCGGGTCAGCACGTCTTCGGTATGCACGGCGTCAAATCCATGCAGCCCTGGCGCGCCGGGCGCTTGAAAATGCATTTTGCCAAAGACCGCCGTCGAGTATCCGGCCTTCTTGAATTGACGAGCGAGCGTCGGCTTGTCCGACGCCAGCGGCGTCATCAAACGCGTCACGCCCGCGGCATGCGGCAGTTGCCCGGTGAAAAGGCTCTGGCGGGATGGCGTGCAAACCGGTGAGTTACAAAAATGACGCGAGAATCGCACTCCCTCGCTGGCCAACTGGTCAAGATTGGGAGTCCGCGCCAAGCGGTCCCCATCCGCGCCCCACGCATATCCGGCGTGATCGTCCGCCAGGATGAAAAGGAAATTCGGCCTCTTGGGCGCGGAGCGGAGAACGAGCGGCGATCCCAAGGCTCCTATAGCGCTGCGGCGGGTCAGTTCACTCATTCTACAAACGCTTGACACGAATGTCTTTGAACTCGGTCCAAGATCCCAAACGGTGTGCCTGCAATTCGATGTACCCTTCGTCGAGATTTGTCATGTCATCGTATTCGCACACAGTTTCACCGTTAATCCGTACCAGGCAGTGCTTGCCTTGAGCGATGAGGTGCAACGGAAACCAGCTCTCATGCTCAATCTTCGGGTAGATGGCTCGCTTGAAGTGGTACAGCGAACCTGTCGGATAGTGCGCCTCCTCGACGTCATGCAGCTGTATCTCGTAATGACGGCTGCTGGAGCCTTTCCCGTCGGTGCGGAACAGTACGCCACTGTTGTGATGCTTCATGCCGCGCACGTACATGCGCAACTCAAAATCCCGGAACTTCTCCTTGGTCGCGAAGTATCCCATCCCATCGCTCCGGAGAACCGACCCAATAGCTTCAAAGTGGGGCTTGCCATCCGACACGAACCATCGATCCATGCTCGCGGGCCCGTCAAATAGCATGTCCCACCGTTCTTTCGCCGGAAGTTCTTCGACAGTGAGATTGCGAAAGCGGATCGGATACGAAAGGCTGGACAGACCGAGATAGCCTTTTCGAAGGCGGTACTTGAAATCGGGGTTGCGCTCGAGATTGAGATTCTGGATTTCCGCATCATTCGTCCACACTTGCAGTTGCGGCCAATCCATGCGGATACGGAACGTATTCCACTCGCCCTTGTTGCGGACGTTGACCAGGCGCGGAGCAAGTAAGGGGAACAGTGAACCCATCGAGTTCGACGATGGCGTCTCATCCGCTTGATGGAAAATTTTCAGCTGCATGCCTTCCCACGTGTTCCGCCCGTGCTCCGGGGCGTGGATATAGATGCCCGAGTCGATCCAGCCTTTGATGAAGAATTCACCCCGGAAATCGAAGTTCTCATACTGGCGCACCGAACGCAGCCAGGCCGGATAGTTCCCGCTATCGTGGACTACAATTGCTCCGTCGTCCACGTAAAAGGCCGTCTCCGGACCCTCTTGGATGGTCCAACCGGCCAAGGTCTTGCCATCAAACAGGGACGAAGTCCCGGATGATGTTGCCCCCGCTGCTTGGAACGCGGGTACAGCGGCAGCGGCGGAGATGAAGTGACGGCGGTTGAGAACCATAGCGATACCATCGTAGCCAATTCGTCTGCTGCTAACCTGGAAAAAGTGGAAGAAGAAGTACTCGGTAAAGCCTACGACTCTCGGCTGATGCACCGATTGCTGGGCTACATGCGCCCGTATCGGACTACCATCGGAATTTCGCTTCTCTTTTTGCTAGCCAATTCCGTTGCCCAGATCTTGGGTCCACTGCTGACCAAGCTGGTTGTTGACCGCTATCTCGTCCCGACCGGCAAGATATCTCACGTACCGTTCGATCGATTTCTGTCCGCCGATCCCTGGGTTGGTATCGCGCAACTGTCGGCCGTGTATCTGGGGTCGATCGTTCTCGGATTCGTTTGCGATTTCGGCCAGACCTATCTGATGCAGTGGACCGGCCAACAAGCGATGTTTGATCTCCGCCGTGAGCTGATGAGCCACCTCCAGCGCCTGGATATCTCGTACTTCGATCGTAATCCGGTTGGACGCCTGATTACGCGCGTTACGACGGACGTCGATGTACTGAACGAGCTCTTCGCCTCGGGTTTGGTAACCATCGTCGGCGACCTGCTGGTGCTCTCGTTCGTGATCATCGCGATGTTCCAGTTGAGTCCGGGCATGACTGGGCTTTTGCTTGCTGTCATGCCGCTCGTAGTAATCGTAACGATGATGTTCCGCCGCGCTGTCTCGCTCAGCTATCGCCGTATCCGCATCGCGATTGCGCGCATCAACAGCTATCTTCAGGAGCATGTGAACGGTATCGCGGTGCTCCAGTTGTTCAACCGTGAGGACCGCAGCAAGCAGGAGTTTGAGAAGATTAACCGCGATCACATGGAGGCGTTCAAGGATTCGATCACCGCCTACGGGTGGTTCTATCCCGCCGTCGAGTTCTCCAGCATGCTGGCTTTGGCGCTGCTGCTCGCCTATGGTGGATTCCGAGTGCGCAGCGGAGCTCTGACCATCGGCGTGGTGGTGGCTTTTTTTCAGTACGGATTGCGATTCTTCAGGCCCATCCAGGACCTGAGCGAGAAGTACAACATTCTGCAGGGCGCAATGGCCGCCAGTGAGCGGATCTTCAAGCTGCTGGATACCCCTGTTGGGATCAACTCAGCGGCCGCGCCGCAGAGGGCGCCCTCGGGGCCAGTGGAGATTGAGTTCGATCACGTCTGGTTCGCCTACCGTGACGAGGACTGGGTGCTCCGCGATGTGAGTTTCAAGATCCGTCCTGGCGAGACGATCGCAGTGGTGGGACATACCGGCGCAGGTAAGACGACACTGACCAATCTCCTGCTGCGGTTCTACGATGTGCAGCGCGGCGCGATACGCATTGGCGGCGTGGATATCCGCGAGATGAACTTGCAGGAGCTGCGCCGTAACTACGGCATCGTGTTGCAGGATCCCTACCTGTTCACAGGGACAGTGGCTTCCAACATCCGGCTCGGGACGGAAGGGATTTCGGAACAGCAGATGAACCAGGCGACCGAACGAGTGAACCTGCTCGAATTCGTGCAATCGCTTCCCGACGGCTTTGAACAGCCCGTGCGCGAGCGGGGTAATGGATATTCAACCGGCCAGAAGCAGTTGATCAGCTTCGCCCGCGCGCTTGCGCACGATCCGCGATTTCTGATCCTGGATGAGGCAACATCCAGCGTGGATACTGAGACCGAATTTCTGATTCGGGACGCGTTATCGAACCTGGTGCAAGGCCGGACGTCGATCATCGTTGCGCACCGTTTATCTACCATCCAGAGGGCCGATCGCATCTTCGTTATGCACAAGGGGCAGTTGCGGGAGAGTGGAACGCACCAGGAGTTGCTGGCGCATCGAGGGATTTACTACAAGTTGTATCAGTTGCAGTATAAGGATCAGGAAGTTCCGGTCCGGGAGGTGGCGAAGACGTGATGAGTACAGCAACCCAGGCGATAACATTCGAGGAGTTTGAGAAGCTGCCGGATGCTCCGGGCAAACGCGAGCTGCTGAATGGGGAGTTGATTGAATTGCCACCGGCCAGGCGTGATCACATGTTCTTTGTGCAGCGGTTTTATCGCTTTCTAGAGAAGATCGTTGAAGAATCGCGATTATGGGTTGAGAGCGGGTATAGAATTGGAGGCGGTTGGCTCCAGCCCGATGTCAGCATATCCTGGCCCACTGAACAGTTGGTGAACGACTATCCCGTCGGCAGTCCTATGATTGCGATCGAGATTGCATCGCCGTCGAACACAGCGCCCCAGTTCGATGAGAAGATTGTTGCCTATTTCGAGGGTGGCGCCGCGGAGGTTTGGATTGTCTACCCGAGGACGCATAGCATGATGGTCCACGTGCGCGGCGACATGAGCGCGAATCGCTACACGGACAAGTACGATTGTCAGTTGCTGGGCGCCTCGATCCCTGTTCATGATTTACTGCAGCGCTGAATTCGTATGAGTACGGCAACCCAGGCGATAACATTCGCGGAGTTCGAGACACTGCCGGATGCTCCGGGCAAGCGCGAGCTGCTGAATGGAGAGGTCATCGAATTGCCACCGGCAACATTCAGCCACATGGACATCGTGGGTCGCTTTTTCTCATTTCTGATATCGCTGCCAACGAAGTCTCGGGTGATGGCCGAAACGGGCTATCGAATCGGCGGAGGGTGGCTGCAACCGGACGTCAGTGTGACTTGGCCGGATCAACAGATCGATAACGATTATCTGGTCGGCAGTCCCATGGTTGCGATTGAGATTGCATCGCCGTCGAATACGGCACCGCAGTTTGATGAAAAGATCGTTGCCTATTTCGAAGGCGGCGCGGCGGAGGTATGGATCGTCTACCCCAAGACGCATAGCATGATGGTCCACGTGCGAGATATGAGCGCCAAGCGGTACACGGACGAATATGATTGCCAGTTGCTGGGCGCCTCGATCCCATTAAGAGAAATCCTTCGACCGGACAACCGGGTCGCCAAAAGTTAGGGGCTGTACCCAATGCGCTCTCACTGCTACGACGTTCTGCTGATTTTGTAGCACTCCATCAATCAGTACATATGGCGAATTGATGATGTCCAATTTGTTCTGCTCGAACACATCGGGGGTCACGATCGCGTTCGAAACGCCGGTCTCATCTTCGAGGCTGAGGAACACGAATCCCTTTGCAGTCCCTGGGCGCTGACGGCAAATCACCGAACCGGCGATCCGGACCCGCTGACCATCCCGGCCATGATGCAGGGCGGATGCCGGCACCACTTGCATCGCATTCAACTCTGCGCGGCGTAGCGCCATCGGATGGCGGCCAACAGTAACCCCGGTGCCGCGATAATCGGCATTCAAACGCTCCTCAAGATTCATCTGAGCGAGCGGAGCGAGTTCGGCTTGGGTGCTATCCGCATTCTCCAGCAGCGGACCCGCGGGACGCATCGCAGCCTCAGCGTGCCACAGCGCATCGCGGCGGTGCGATGTTCGATCGGCTTCCACGAAGTTCAACGCGCCGATCTCCGCCAAACTCCGCAGTTCCTCTTTACTGAGCAACGGCGTACGCCGCACGAAATCCGTAAGATTGGCGAACGGACGATCGGCGCGGGCGTGTACGATCTCTTCTCCGGATGCCTGACGTAAACCGCGAACGTAATTGAGACCCAGGCGTAGCTCGAACGAGCCGGGGATGACGGTACACAGCCATTCGGACTTCATGACATCCACGGGCAATACTCGAAGTCCATGCCGCTGCGCATCTTTGACCAGGGTGGACGGGGCGTAAAACCCCATGGGTTGATTATTGAGAATCGCTGCGGTGAAGGCGGCTAAATAGCGGCATTTGAGATAGGCGCTGGCGTAGGCGATCAGCGCGAAACTGGCGGCATGCGATTCGGGGAATCCGTATAGCGCGAACGAGGTGATGGATTGAATGATAACGTCCTGAATATCGCCGGTGATCCCGTTCGCATTCATTCCCTCTCGCAGCTTCACCTCGACTTCTTTCATGCGCGCCTCAGAGCGCTTGAAGCCGAATGCACGGCGCAGTTCTTCGGCTTGGCCGCCCGAAAATCCGGCCGCGATCATGGCCATACGCAGCAATTGTTCCTGAAACAGCGGAACGCCGAGGGTGCGGCGCAGCACCGGTTCCAGCGATGGATGCAAACACTCGGCGGGTTCCAGACCCTGCCGCCGTTTCAAATACGGATGCAGCATTTTTCCCACAATGGGGCCCGGCCGAATGATTGCAACCTGCACGACGATGTCGTAGAACCGCTTCGGGCGCAGCCGCGGGAGGCAGGACATTTGCGCGCGGCTCTCCACCTGAAACATGCCGATCGTGTCAGCCTTGCACAGTGCGTCGTAAACGGCCGGATCGCCGGCAGGCAGCTGCGCCAAATCCACTTCTTCGTGGTATACGTCGCGAATGATCTGGATGGAATCCTTAAGCACGGCCATCATACCCAAGCCGAGCAGGTCCACTTTGATCAGCCCAAGATCGGCGCAGTCTTCTTTATCCCACTGGATGACGACGCGGCCGGGCATCGTGGCAGGTTCGAGCGGCACGATTTCATCCAGCTGCCCCTGGCAAATGACCAGCCCGCCCGAGTGCTGGCCGAGATGGCGCGGCAGATCCTGAATTGCGTTGAACACTTCTAAAAATTTGCGGATGCGCTGGTCTTCGATATGAAAGCCGGCATCGCGGAATACGGTTTCAGCGTTGACCGAAGGGTCCTTCCAACCCCAATGCGGAACCACGCTCGATAGCCTGTCGAGTTCTTGCGGGTCGAAACCCAGAACCTTTCCGGCATCCCGCGCGGCGGACCGGCCGCGATACGTGATGACGTTTGCGGTCATAGCGGCGCCGCGCGTCCCGTAGCGCTGATACACGTATTGGATGGCGCGCTCGCGATCGTCACCGCTGGGGAGATCCAGGTCGATGTCGGGCCATTCTCCGCGCTCCTCTGACAGAAAGCGCTCGAACAGCAGTTCCATGCCGACTGGATCGACGGCGGTGATGCCGAGCGAGTAACAGACTGCGCTGTTCGCGGCCGATCCTCTACCCTGGACCAGAATGCCTTCACGGCGGCAGAAATCGATGATGTCCCAAACGATCAGGAAGTAGCCAGCCAGTTCAAGCTTTTCGATGAGCGCCAGTTCACGCTCAATCTGCAGCCGAGCACGCTGGTGATAGGGGCGATAGCGCAGCCGCGCGCCTTCATCCGTACGTTTGCGCAGGAATGAGTCCATCGTCTCGCCGTCCGGGACAGGATAAGGCGGGAAACGGTACCCGAGATCGGCAAGCGTGAAATTCAGGCGCGACGATAGCTCGACAGTGTTGGCGACGGCCGCGGGCACATCGCTGAAGAGGCGAACCATGTCGCGCGGGTGCTTCATGTGCCGTTCTCCATTGGCTGCGAGCAGGCGTCCCGCTTCGGCGATGGTGGTCTTGTGCCGGACACAGGTGAGGACGTCGAACAACTCGCGGGCGCCGGGATCGGCATGGCGAACATCGTTGGTGGCAAGCAGCGGGATTTTATAGGAAGCTGCCAGCGACATTACAGCTTGATTGCGGGCTTCTTCTTCGCGCGACATGTGGCGTTGCAATTCGGCATAGACGTTGCCGTGACCGTAGATGTCGATGAGCCCTTCCAGACATTCTTGCTCGACCGGTTTTGGATCGCGGCGGCCAAGCGGTCCATCGACGCCGCCGGTGAGACAGATGAGGCCTTTAGAATACCGCCGCAGTTCCTCTTCGCTCGCCTTCGCTTCCCCTTTCGGTGCGCGAAGTTTCATGGAGGTGATCAGGCGGCAGAGGTTCTGATAGCCGGCGCGGCTTTCCACCAGAAGCGGATAGCGCGATCCATCTTCGGCCGTGATCTCGGCGCCCATGTGCGCGCGGATGCCGGTCTTCTTTGCGGCCATATAGAAGCGCGGCGCTCCGCTCACGTTATCCACGTCGAGCATGGCCATTGCCGGGCTGTCCATCTGAGCGCAGCCGGCGGCAAGTTCTTCGGGCAGGGATGCGCCTTCGAGAAAACTGAACGCCGAGCGTGCGTGCAGTTCGATGTACTCAGTCATAGGCGCCCTCGATGTACCACGCCTCGACGGGACGCTTCATGTAGATGCGATACAGGCCGCCGTTATTCAGTCCGATGTCCCAGTCGTCGCGATCCCAGGGATCGGAAGTCCACCAGTCGCCCGACGTGCGCCAGGGTCCCGCTGCTTGCAAAACATTTCCATACACGCTGTGCGCGAAAATGCGAGCCGGCTGCTGGTGTTGTAATTCTACGCGTGCCGGCAGAACCGGTGAAAAATATCGAAAGGCGAGGCGCGGCTCTCTCATCACCGACCACTAAGCACTGATCACCCGCCACTGGATCCATCCTCCATGCTCCCGGCCGGTGCGTATCCAACAACCGCGGGCTGCCCGCGTTCTCAGCGCCCACCATGCCGCGTATTTTAGCGAGCGTCAGCTCCAATCTTTCGGGTTCGGGAGCGGGCGGGACGTAGAGGCCGTTCTGCACGATGCGCGGCTCCACCGGTTCCACGGCGAGCGTAACCGCGATTACCGCGGACAAGGGCGGATGGGCTTCGAGATCGAGTTGCAGCAGCTTCAACATCGTCTTCGGATCGCGGATGGGGAAGGGAAGTTTCAGCGTGCGCCGATGAGTTTCCTTGCTCGCGAGATCGAGATGGAGGTGCAATTCAGTGGTCGCCATGGATTGCGAAGTGAGGCGCGTGGTGAGTTCGTTCACCAGACGCGAGAGGATGAAGAGCAGCGGTTCCAGCAGCGACAACTCGTGTTCGAGCTCGAAACGGTCTTCGTAGCTGATGCCCAGCCGCGCGGGTTTTAGCGGCCGGTCGGCGGCGCCGCGCGCCAGTTGCTGCAGGTATGCCGCAGCGGATCCGAGCCGCTCCAGAATGCCGTCATTCGGTAGAGCGCTGAATTCTTCGAGAGTACGGATGCCCCATCGATGGAGAGTCTGATACGTAGCGGCGTCAATGGGCAGCGTTTCGATGCGGAACTCGCCGATATACTTCGATTCAGCGCCGCGCGGAATGATGGTGACACCGGGCAAGTTGCGAGCAGCCAGAATCGCAGTGTCCGGGTTGGACGCGATTCCGATGTTGCCGGTGAGGCCGCGCTCGGCAGCGCGGCGCGAGATTTCGCTCGCGATCTGATGCGGCGGGCCGATCAACTGGCGCAGAGGCGACGCCGGCAAAACCACAATTTCCGGTGCCGTGATTTCCACCAGCGGCGAAAACGATTTGGCGACCTCGGCCAACTGGACGGATGCCTCCGGCGTGGCATTCGGAATGAAAATCGCCGCGTACATGGGGCCTACCGCAGCGCGCGAACTTCAAATCGCGCCGGGGCCGGACGAAAGGGTTTGCGCGGCATGGCCTGGAAGCATGCGCTATCCAGATATTGAAATGGGCGCGTGCCGGTAAACCCGGTTCCTTCACGCTTCATTTCGAGAAGCAGAGACGCGCACGCCTTGGCTGCCGGTTCGTTTTCTAGAACAACGAAGGCCGACGGCGTATTTTCAATGGCGCGACGGAAGCGATACCACCAGGAGAGGGGAATTCGCCGCGTAATGCGGGGCGGCAGTTCGCACAGATCGAGTGCGATCACGCCAAATCCACCGCTATGAACCAGCAGATCGGCGGATTTAATGGCATGCTCCGCGTTGCCGTTGCAGCGGATCCATACCAGGCGTCCCAAGTTCACGCCCGCGCCTTCGGCCGACGCCGGATCAAAGGCGTTGCTGGTGTCGATGATGGCGCAGAATTCACCAAGGCGCGTAGCTTCAGCCAGGATGGAATGCAGCAGGCTGGTGCGGCCCGATGACAAGGGGCCCGAGATTTCCGTAATGCGACCGCGTGGGCACCCTTCAATAACGGCATCGAGCTGGCCGATGCCGGTCGCCAGCATCTCGGCGGTATGCTGCTGACGCCATTGCAGTTTAGAGGGAATGTGGGAGGGAAGGGCGGTTGCGTTCATGACCATGTATTCGCCTTTTATTCGCCTATAAACAGTGTGGACGGAATGAGGTCTGGTGTCAACGGGGGTGGATGAATTCGTGGCGTGAATGGGTTGAATTGGGGCTTACTGAGAGCGCATGCCAAATTGTTTCATTGGCTTCGTTTCGTAGAATGCGCCGGTGAGCATCTGATGAAAGGCAATGGTGGGCGAGGAGTTTGATGCTGTTCCCAAGGCGTTTTCAGTGTAGCTTCGCCGGGAGCGGAGGCCCAGTACAGTGAATCGGGGTGGGGCACATACTGCGTTGAGGCGTTTGCGGTTAGGGGTCGCGGAGGAAATTCAGATCGGCTGTGAATGTTCAAGCTACGTCGATTAGGACAAATTGTCTCAATCGCGTCGGCGTGGGCCAGACTTGCGGAAAGCTTCCTCGCTCCGCAAGATAGTGACGTATGTTATTAAAGCTGGCATACTCTGTAATCTGTCATATGGCTGGCCGACTTTCCTGTTCGTATTTATACGCACTACTGAGACGCTCCTCCGTACTCCGGCCTCGCTTCAGACCTTCGCGCCATTGGACAAAGTGTCTGGTACCGAAATCAAGCTCAAAGTCTAAAACGTTTACTAACAAGGTTTTCCCGCCAGTAGCGTCACTGGCGACCCAAGTGCTTTCTAAAGGCTTCAGCATTTAAGGAGTCATTCAATGTTCAGAACTTTCAGCGGCGTTTTGATTCTCCTCACCGGAGCACTCGCCGCGTTCGGCGGGAGTCCAAAGATCGCTAGAGACCTGGACAACGTCGCACCCGGTTCCACGGTGGACGTCATCATCCAGTACCGGCAGGCACCCACCGCCGCTCACCATCAGAGAGTTCACGACAAGGGAGGCGAATACAAGGGCGACCTCTCGGTGATCAAGGGGGGCCACTACGGTGTACCGGCGAAAGCCCTGGCCGAACTCGCGAACGATCCTGATGTTGTCGCAATTTCGCCGGACCGTCCGCTGCAAGGTGCATTGGACAACGCCGTGCCAGCCGTTTTTGGCGACCTTGCTCAACGCTATGGATGGGACGGATCCGGCATTGGCGTCGCCGTGCTGGACAGCGGCATCGCCGACATCGCAGACCTGCAATCCAAGAACTCCAATAACTCCAGAATTGTGTATGCGGAGACTTTCGTACCGCGTAACGCCCCGACGGACAATTATGGACATGGCACCCACGTGGCCGGCATCATTGCCGGCAACGGAGCTTCATCCACCGGGAGCGCATACAAAGTTACGCTGCGCGGAATTGCAGCGAACGCGAACCTGATCAACCTACGCGTGTTGGACAGTAACGGCGTGGGCGCGGACAGCTATGTTATTGCTGCCATTCAGCGTGCCATCCAGCTCAAGAACGAATACAACATTCGTGTTATGAACCTCTCTGTAGGGCGGCCGATCGCCGAAAGCTACATGACCGATCCGTTGTGCCAGGCTGTAGAAGCCGCCTGGAAGGCCGGCATCGTGGTAGTTGTGGCTGCCGGCAATGCCGGCCGGGATAATTCGCAGAACACGTCCGGCTACGGAACCATTACCTCGCCCGGTAACGATCCCTACGTAATTACGGTGGGGGCGATGAAGACTCTCGGCACGCCTTCCCGCAGCGACGACCTCATTGCCAGTTACAGTTCCAAAGGGCCTACGCTCCTGGACCACATCGTGAAACCCGATCTCGTCGCACCGGGCAACCGCATCATTTCAGCCACTTCGACGGGCATGAAACTAGCGGCGAATTATGCGACGAATCGAGTCTCGAATTCCTACTACATGACCACCGGCACGGGCCGATCGTTCGACTACTTCACACTCAGCGGGACCAGTATGGCCTCACCGATGGTGAGCGGTGCAGCGGCGCTGCTTTTGCAGCAGAACCCGAGCCTCACTGCAGACCAGGTAAAGGCGCGACTGATGAAAACGGCTTCCCGGGGCTTTCTTTCCAGCAGCACGGCCACTGACCCGTTGACCGGGATCACTTACACCAGTCAATACGATATATTCACCGTCGGCGCGGGCTATCTCGACATCTGGGCAGCGCTGAACGACACAACTCCGGCGACCGGGACGGCCTTGTCGCCAACGGTGACTCTCGATTCCGTGAATCAGAAGGTCTCGCTGGTTTTTGCGAACGGCATGGTGTGGGGCACCAACCTCGTGTGGGGCACTAACATCGTCTGGGGCACGGGCGTGGTCTCAAGCACTAACGTCGTCTGGGGCACCGGCATCGTATGGGGGACAGGTGGGAATCCGTCCGGGACCAGCATTGTATGGGGCACCAACATTGTCTGGGGTACGGGCACGCCGGCCGGCGAAGCGGCTGGTATCGCCATCAACGGCGAGAACTAGTCACCTCGGGAGATTACTGTGAAATCGCAATATTACGTGACTGGCACGGTGCTGGCCATGGCGAGTACGAGCTTCGGCGAACAACTTGAAGGCTCAGGATTCGGAAACCGTTACCTGATGCTGATAATGCACGCGCCAGGGTTTGCGCCGCCGCTGGGAACGATTCTCTGCGCGGCCCGGAGTTCGGCGGTTTGGGGTTCCTGAGCATCTTGGGAAGTCTTAGGCGGTCTGAGATTTCGCTCCGGCGAGGGTGTTGAAGGCGTTGTTTAAACCGAGCGTGAACTGCTCCAGGCGAATGTCGATGATTTCGAGATTGAGGGCACTCCAGTACAAGTGTTTTTCCGGGCGGGCTTTCCACTGGACCGCCCAGGAGAGCTTCTTCGGATCCGCCGAGTGGGCCGCGCGAACGATGGATTCGATGCTGTCATCGCCGAGACCGCTGCCGAGAAACAGCAACGATCGATCCCGCAGCAAATCGAGAATGACTTCGGGCAGGGCGCTCTGCAGCCTTCCGGCGAGCTCCACGAAGTCGCGATGCATGAACGCGTAGGAGATCGGCAGGTGAATCGACCGGTGAAGTCCGCCGTGGAGCTTCACGACCACGGTGGCGTCTTCGGGCAACCGGCGGAAGTGCGACGGCCGATCGATGACATGCACAAGGCCCGACGGGCTTTGATAGACGAAGTGCCCGGCATGCGGGTCGTTGACCCGGTATGTGAATAGATGATACGGAGTGCCCAGTGTGTTCAGGGTGTATTCCATCCAATCGTCGTAATTAGTGGTGAAGATCAACTGCGAAGGCGCGCCCAGTCCGCGGGCCTGAAGCCGGTCTCGGAGAGTGGCGATGAACTGATGCACGATAGTTGGCGCGGGGCGCATGGTTCCCAGTTGCTGGTTCACCAGCAGGTAGAGGGCGTCGCGCCCATGCTTGTCGGCATAATGCTGGGCGATACGGGTGGGGTCCATGCGTCCGGACAGAACGGCCTCACCGAGCCTTGACACCAGATCGTCGTAGAACTCAGGTCCAAGAGGCAGACGACCGAGGCACGCATAAGATCCCAGGAAGAATGCGATCTTGCCGCGAGTCATCTTTTCCAGGATGGGCAGGTAGGGAGGCTCGTCGGGAGCCGGGCCGGGATCATCGCGCATCTGAACGCGGAGACCCAGCGCGGTCTCCTCAAGCTCCATCGTGAGGACATGCGCGGCGATCTCCGGAGTCGTCGAGGGCAGTGTGGGGCCTTCGTGTTTCTCGGCCTCATGCAGCCGGACGGCAGAAGTTCCCTGGACGAGGTCCGATAAATGCTTCTCGATCTCTCGGTATTCACCCTTCCGGTACCAAATGGGACGAACACCCATGCGACGCAGATCAGCGGTCCGGGAGTCGAACTCGTCGTCGGACTCCGGAATCTGGAGGATGGCGAAGTGAGTGCTTGACGGGTGCTTCTTTCCGATGCCTTGTAGAACTTCGGTGGTCCGATCTTTATCCAGGCTGCAGCCGAGGAAGAGCGCCGGGCGGTTCAGGAAGGCAACTAACAGAAGGCCGGGCAGCAGCTTGTAATGTTTGTTGTACTCCGCTTCGCTAAAGACGCGGGTCCGCGGATCTTCGCGGTCGCCGTGGATCTTCCACAACATCGGGCGATTCTGCTGAATGGCGGGCACCACCTGGTCGGGATTCGCACCATAGACCCTTTCCAACACACGCCCCTGACGTTCGAAAACGTGTTCGATGACGCGATCGAAATTGGTAGTGATCACGGGTCCCGCGGTCAAGAGCGGGAGAAAGCCGAGGATGCCCGCTCTAAGATTGGCAGTTCGAAGGCGATCGTCGCTGAACTCTTCGGAAATCGATCGCTGGAAGTCGCGTTCGCCGAGGGATTCGGAAAGCAGAGCCGCGGCGCGTAGGTAGTCTTCCTTCGCGACTGCCTCCTGAACAGCAGCCTTCTGGGCCCGGCCAAGTTGCTCACCGGCTGTCATCCGAAGAAACTCACCCCACTGGCGGTACTTGAGAGGAGCAGAAACACCAGCGCCGAGGAAAGGGGTGACGCCCAGTGAGGATCGGAGCTGTTTGATCAGCGCAGTCTTAGCCTTCTCGTTATTGGATTCGACGCGAAGGCGGATACTCTCGCGGACAAGGCTGTAGTCCATAGTTCCTCCCGGGGAGAGATGGTACACGACTTCCCACAAGGAGGCAATGATAAAACGGTGATAAGACGGTGAACTCCTGGAAGGCGTGCGAGGCAGAGCTAGCGTTCGGCCTTGACCAACAGCACCGCGGCTCCGTTCGCCATAGCATCGTAGTAACCGGTGAAGCGCTTCGGCTCGGCGGCATCGTACGGCTTCAGGTTATTTGCCCAACGGAAGCCGATTGGCTCGTACCAAAGCTCCGCCACGACGTGGAAGGGACCTTGCGCACTGCCGACGTCGATCGAGTATCGTACGCGGTGTCCCGCGCCGGTGAACGCCGGATCCTGCTCCGCGCCGCCATGCACAGCGATGTCGGGGGCTGCCGTCCGCTTGTCGAACCCGTGCGGGAGCAGCCTATTATCCTTCATGTATCCGACCGCGGAAAGCAGGGAAGTGGTGACGTTGCCGTTCTGGTCCTGAAGAATCGGCTCGTAAATCTGGACCTGATCGGCGCTGCGAATTTCCGTGTAGTGCGGCTCAAACCGCTTCGGATCGGCATCGTTATCGTTACCTTCAATGGAGCCATCGGGACGCAGAGCACCCGATTCGAATACAACGCGTTCGGCGCCATCCCGGACGGTCACGTGCAACCACACCCGCCGCGAGGGGTACGCAGTGGGCAGCTTGTGCCCGCCCAGGTTGTCCACGGTCACATCCGTTTCCAGCCGCCCTCCGCGTAATTCTAATGCACTCATCGAGAGCCTGGCTGATTCGGACTGTAGAAAGCTGACCGTGCGATCCGCGGCGGCGGTCAGTTCCTCAGGCTGAGCGATAACGCTGAGATCGTCGCGATAGAGATTCAGCATCCGCTGCATGAAGAAGTTGGCGGCAACGAACACGTGACGGGAGAGGCCTTCGCGCGGCACACCGAGGACGCGTGTAATCCGGACGGGCTCCTTCACCACCGGCATGTGGCACGACTGGCAGCTCTGCCTGTCGCGATAATCGCTGTGCAGCCACTCCGGATACGGCATCTGCTCGGGAAACAGGCCGTGGTCTTTCCCGTCCGTCCCCAGGGCTTGGGTATACAAGGTGTGGCATGTTGCGCAGAGTTCGGACTGCTGGATATGCTTGCGATCGTTGGGCTGGAAGCCGCCCGTCGAGGTCTGCATGATCCGCGTCTGGCCCTTCTGGATTTCGAAGGGACCGTACTCCGGACGCGCCCCATTGCTCTCCGGCTTGTCGATGACGAAGCCGCCGTTGAAGCTCTCGCGCGTGCCCAATTTGTCCTTGCTGATCTGGTGACAGATAGAGCAGGAAACGCCATCCGCTGCATGTTTATCCGCAGGGTCATCCGAATCGAGCGGCAAATACTTGAACACCTCGCCCTCGCGGCCGTGCTCCCGGGCCTCAAACCGCGCCATTGGCATATGGCAAATCGAACACTCGTCTTCGATTGCGCGCTTCGACTCCGGATGATCGATCGACTCCCGGCGCACACTGGCCTGCCAGTAAGGATCGCGCGATGAGTTGGCCATGATGCTCGATCGCCAGTCCGTCCCGATCGAAACATCCTGTCCAGAAGGAGTGATAAGACCGATGTGGCAGGCGATGCACCGGTCAGAGGTTTGAAACGTATGATCTTGCTTCGCACGGGAACTCGCGGCGCGGGCCGGAGCGCAAGCCAAAAGAATCGCAACCATGCAACGGATGTTCACTTCCATCCCTCGAATAATCCACCGTCCGCCCGATCCCACAGGAAGTACAACATCAGTTGAACCGGCCTTTCACCGGTGTTGGTGACAGGAACACGCACACCGAGGTTGGCGCGAATATGCTCACGCCGGCTCACCGTGACTTGAAACTGCGGAACCACATCCCAGTCAGTCCTTGCGCCATCCATGAGATCACGCGAGGCGACAGCCTCGATCATCGGCGACCACATACGGCCCAGGCCATGGTTATCGCTGAAGCTTTTGCCCAAGGCCGTCCTCAGGAACACCGACTGCGGCGCTTTGTCTGTATTGACAGGCAAGTCGGCGCCGCCCTGCATCTGCAAAAAGCTGTTCGCCGGGAGGGACTGCCCGAATGACACGAACGTTCCAAATGTTGTAGTGCCCGACCCAAATCCCCGCGCGCGGTTTCCGGTGGGCAGCACCACTTCTCCCTGCGCGGACAGAATGGTTCCGGATTGTACGCTGGAGAACAGCACACGCTTCCAGCCGATCGCGATATCGCCCACGCCACCCAGCCACCCGGCGCCGGCATGGTCGAAGCTGAACGGGATGGCTACTTCCAGTTGGTTTCTTTTGCCGTAGCGCTTTTCGAACGCCAGTTCATTGGTAATGCCCGGCGCGCGCTGGACGTTGAAGCCGGAGGTGATGACCGTCTCGTCTTCCGGAAAGGCTTTTTCGGTCATCAGCGCACGCGGAAAATTCATCTCACCGCGCGGCCACCCTTTCTCCTTGCAGAAGCCGCGCAAGGTGTGAATGACCATGTCCATCTGCTCCGAGGTCAACGCGTCACGGAAAGACGGCATTATTTGCGAAAACGATCGTTCGGGTCCGCCATCCCGAATAACCGCTTTATAATCGCGGTTGTATTCGGGCGTCGTCTGGTCGCACTTCGTGAAGTCGGGCATGGTTTTGGGAGGATCGAATCCGACGATTACCTTCGGCTGGCCTTCACCGTGGGGACCATGACACCCGATGCAGGCCTCGCGGTAGATTTCCTCTCCGGTCCGGAGTTGCAGTTGCACATTGCCGCTGGTCTGCGCGCTGAGGAAAGGCGCGGCTACCAACCCAAATGCGATCAAGAAATTGACTTGCCCCATATCGCAACTAAAGAGTAACAAAGCGAGTTTAGACCTCGGCAAAATGCGCGGAGTTGAGCTACTCACACCACGTACGCTGGCGCACGCTTTTCTAAGACTCCCGGAGAACGACTTTTGATTTGTTTTGTGTTGGGCTTTAGCCGCTGTCTTACCCCGCCGTACCGCCGTTGCCGGCAGTAGCATGTGGGTACCAGGTGGCCGGGGTGGCGCGAGTGGGGTCGTGCTGGGGCTCTGGGGCGGGAGCGCGATCGGTGCGTAGCTGCTTCATCAGCCAGGACTTCGCTTCATTGGCTTCGTTTCGTAATTCACGTGCTCGGCGGTTCGTGAGTTCGCGATGGGCGCGGTAATACGACGTTTCGGCGGCCACGGCCTGACGTTGCAAGAAGGTGAGGACGTCTTTCATGTTTTCAGAAAGCCTGGCTACGATGCGCGCGTCCGGGTTTGTCTCGTCGATTTGGCCGGTGAGCATCTGATCGAAGGCCATGGCTTCGAACCGGCGGGCGCGGCCGAGACGCCAGCGGGACTGGGCCAATTGGCCGGTGAGGAAGGCTTCGTGCCCGGTCTTAGGATTGAATTCGGATTTGCAGGCGGCGAGAAGCTGATCGAACTCGGCCTGATCTTCGTGCGCGAGGACACGGAAGTGATCGATGCACATGCTCATTTCGTCTTCAGTGTAGCGTTGCGAAACGAGGCGGCCCGGTGGAGTCCCGGGCGGGCTGGTTGCCAGGGAGTTGAGGAGCTTCGGGTTAGGGGTCGCCGGGAAAATTCAGTTGGGCTGTGAACGATCCAGCTTGGGTGGGGGATTCGAGGCAGTAAGCGGCGCGAGAAGGAGGCCACAACTCATACGCTATTCTGCCTTTCGATATCCTGTAACAGGTCGATCTCGCGTTGGAGTTCCCGCTGATCCCGCATCCTGATTACGAAAACGCTCACCAACCAGATGACCACCACGGCCAAGAAGGGTGTCATCTTAAGGAGCGTTCCCTGAAGGAGCATCCCCCGCTGCGTCATCCCAAGACTCAGGATCAACCCGATCAAGGTGGCGATGGCCAGAAGCACCGGCCCGAGAGACCACAACAGAAATCGACCAGAAAGGGACCGTCGCCGCTCGACCTCGCGCCGGTAAGATTCCAGGCTGGTACTCAAAGCCGCGTCTTGCGGCAGCGCCGGGGACCACATCCTCCGATTTACGAAATACTGTCCGGCCGCGCTCCAGAGGACGGCCAGGGCGAACACTGCTCGCAGCACCGAACCGACGCCCAATACAATACCGTAACCAGAGATAGCGACGACAAGCAGCGACACCATCATTCCGCGAAGAAGGGCACCGCGTGTTTCGGCGCGTAGTTCCTGTGTCTTCTGTCGAATCTGTTCCCATGTCATCGCAGATGGCTCGGTTGGCTGGCGTTGCCACGTGGTCTTCAGGTGGTTTTCAGGGGAATCATCCCGCATGACTGCCTCCTTCGCGAAACCGCCGCCTCAGGATGTTCTTGATCCGGTGTATGCGCATGGCCACATTCCCTGACGAGAGCCCCGTGATTTCTCCAATCGAGGCGGCGTCCATGTCTTCCAGATACAAGACGATGACCTGACGGTCCAGCGGCTTGAGGTGCTGAATCAACATCAACAGCCGGTCCAGATTGATGCGTTGGTCCGCAGCGAGCGGGCCGTGGTCTTTGCCGGGAAGCATATCGAGTTCTTCCAGACTCACCAGATTCGAGAAAGTGCGCCGCTCGCGCAAAACGTGCGAAGCGGCAACGTGGTGCGCCACGCGATAAACCCAAGTCCGCAGGGAACAGCGGGCGTTGTAGCGCTGGAAACTCCGCCACAATTGCAGGTGAATGTCCTGGCTCAAGTCGCGGCGCTTTTCCGGGTCAGCCTCGTACGCCCTCGCAAGCCTTTCGAGTGAAGAACCGTATCGATCCGCCGCGGCCGTGTACAACTCATCCTGGCTCGCCGCCCCAGTCGAAATGGAATCGGTTCCTCCCACACTCAAGCTAGTCGTTCGGATCAGAACTTTCTAACACGTCTGCATGATGAGTCTGATTGTATTCTCAATCTGCTGCGGTTCGTTTTCCGCCGTCTACGATCTGCGCATACAGAATTGAGTGGCTCGTCGGGCAAGCAACTCTTCGTGGTCAACCCCAAGGACGGATTTCCCGTCACCACCGGAGAAAGTTGCGGCGCGAGCCAGCCAGCGCGCCCAGGCCGCCTACCTAAAGTTGGGAGACGCGACGGAACGTATTTCTTTCATCTCCGTATAGTATTTGGGGCCCATATAAGGGACTGACCCATATGAACTTTTCTGTGAATCGTAACCGAACGTCCCGCCATCCTTTATGGCTCCTGTCGGGTTTCTGGTTGTGCGTAGTTATCGCCCTCGCTGTCGTTCTGCGGAGGCTTGTTGAACTGATCCGCCCGTCGCACAATGGGCCGCCACAGATGGCGGAGCTGGACGCAACCTTCTCGTCGCACGCTGTCCTGACCACGATGCACATCATCCCGGCGGCCATCTTCGTGATCCTCGCGGCTTGCATCCTGTTGCGCCGATCCGGGAGTGCATGGGTGGACCGGCTCTTCTTCACCTTCGGCGCCATTACCGGCGTGACTGCGTATGCGATGAGCTCTTACGCGGTCGGCGGCTGGGTGGAACGATCCGCGGTGCTCGTCTTCGACACGTGGTTCCTGGTATCGCTGGGTGGTGCCTATTGGTTCCATCTTCGCGGCGAGGGAGGGCGAAAGCGGGAGTGGATGACGCGCGCCGTGGGTACGCTGCTCGGTATCGCAACTACTCGTCCGGTGATGGGGGTGTTCTTCGCCACGAGTGCCCGCACGCATCTTGGCCCGAACCAGTTCTTCGGGATCGCCTTCTGGATTGGCTTTACCATCAATGTCGTTGCCGTCGAGCTGTGGCTGCGTTCCAAACGACGCGCGCAACTCTACAACGCGGAGTCGTCGCCAGTCTTACGAAACGAACAGCATCTTGATTTGCGTGTTTGACTGCATGGTCGGTCTCTGGATGCTGGTGCAATGACGTCCTGAGTCCCGGGTAGAAAGAGTCGTCTCGTAAGGATGATGCGGATTATTCTCCAACGTTGGCTGACTTAGCGAAGAGGAGAAGGAGGTCTGTATGCTCAAGTGCAATGGTGTTGCGGCAACTCTATCGTTTGCATTGTTGCGGTGGCGGCTGGACTGAGTGCTTCGGGGGCTCGGGTGGTTGAGTCTACGAATTAATTAAGCAAAGCAGAGGTCAAAACGCTAATCAGCACGGCCAAGACCTCCGAAGATCATTTGAAGCTGGCCGGCTATTATCGGTCCGAGGCCGATAAGCCCAATTCAGAAGCAAGAGATCACGAGGAGATGGCAGCGGATTACTATCGACATGCACAATGTTCCGAAATGGCCAACTCTCGGCGAGCACTGCAAGGCACTGGCGGGGCAATACACAATGGCCGCCAAAAAAGCGGAACGGATGGCTTCGATGCATGAGGAAATGGCAAGGGCCGCGGGGAAATGAAACGTTGTCTGTGAATGGCGGCGTGGATCAGATCAGATGCGGGTGAGGCCTCAGACGGCCGGCGCGACGTGGGAGTACGCAGCCAGTTGCTCTACCTTTTCCAGCGCGGCACCGCTGTCGATGGACTCGCAGGCGATGGCGACAGCGGCGCGCAGACTCGCGGCGCGACCTGCGGCTAACAGGGCTACGGCCGCATTCACCACGACGATGTCGCGCGGTGCGCCTTTTTCGCCGCTTAGGATCCGGCGAGCGATTCCGCAGTTGTGATCCCGATCACCGCCGGCTATCTCGTCAAGCGTCGCGCGATGGACCCCGAAGTCAGCCGGTGTCCACAGGTGCTTGTCGAAGTTCGACCCGGTGATCTCGTATACCAGCGTCGGTCCAGTGGTGCTCACTTCATCGAGGCCATCGAATCCGTGGACGACGAAGGCATGGTCGGTGCCCAGGCCCGCCAAGGCTCGTGCGATCAGTTCGGCACTCTCCGGCGATGCGGCGCCGATCAACTGCAGGCGAGCACCGGCCGGGTTCGTGAGGGGCCCCAGCAGGTTGAAGACGGTTGCCATCTTCAACTCGGATCGAGCGGGTTGCGCATGCTTCATCGCCGGATGATGCAGCGGGGCAAACAGGAATCCGATACCCACTTCCCGAATTGCCCCGCCGATCTGCTGAGGCGTCATGCGGATGTTGATTCCCAACTGTTCGAGAATGTCCGCACTGCCGCAGGTGGTGGTGTTCGAGCGATTACCGTGCTTCGCCACGCGAACGCCGGCGCCGGCCACGAGGAAGGCCGCCACAGTCGAGATGTTGAACGTGGAAACAGAGCCGCCGCCGGTCCCGCAGGTGTCGATCAGGGCCTCCCCATTCAGGTCCGCATCCACGCGTTCCGAGCGTTCGCGCATGGCTGTCGCGAACCCGAGCACCTCTTCCCAGGTCTCGCCCTTCATCTTCAGCGCGATCAGAAACGCCGAGATTTGGGCGGTGGTCGCCTGACCATCGAGGATGAGGGACATCGACTCGTATGCGGTCTGGCGAGTGAGATTCTCGCGCGACACAACGCGATGAAGGAGCGCAAGAAAGGCCATGCTATAGTGGGTGTTCTGGCTTTTCTACGAGGTTAGCATAGCGCAAGAAAACCAGACCTAATTCAATGAAAATTCACGAGTATCAGGCCAAGGCGATCCTCGCCCGGTACGCCGTTCCAGTGCCTGTAGGCAAGGTGGTCTTTTACGGCCGAGGAGGCCCAGGCCGCCGCGCGTGAAATTGGCGGCAGCGTAGTGGTGAAAGCGCAGATCCACGCCGGCGGGCGGGGCAAGGGCGGCGGGGTAAAGGTGGCGAAGAATGCCGAGGAAGCGGGCGAACTCGCGCGCCAGATCCTGGGTATGACGCTGATCACCCACCAGACCGGGCCCGAGGGGCGTGTCGTGAAATCGCTCCTTATCGAAGAGACTCTCCCCATTGAACGCGAGCTGTACTTAGGGATCGTGCTCGACCGCGCGCTGGGGAAGCCGGTACTCATGGCATCGGCCGCGGGCGGCATGGATATCGAGGAAGTTGCGGCCCATACGCCGGAGAAGATTTTGAAGGAGCCGATCGAGCCCGGACTCGGACTCGCGGCGTTTCAGGCCCGCAAGCTCGCGTTCGGCATCGGGATGCCGGCCAGCTCTGTGAACGGCGCTGTTCAGGCCATGACTGCGCTGGCCAAAGCCTACGTCGACGTCGACGCCTCGCTCGCCGAGATCAATCCGTTCATCATCACTAAAGACGGCAAGGTCTACGCGCTGGACGCCAAGATCACGCTCGACGACAACGCGCTGTACCGGCACAAGGATCTGATCGAATTGCGCGATCTCAACGAAGAGGATCCGCTGGAAGTGGAAGCCTCGAAGTTCGGCCTGAATTACATCAAGCTGGACGGCACTATAGCCTGCATGGTGAACGGCGCCGGACTGGCGATGGCCACGATGGACATCATCAAGTACGCAGGCGGAAGTCCGGCGAACTTCCTGGACGTCGGCGGCGGCGCGAATGCCGAGCAGGTAAAGAACGCATTTCGAATCCTGATCTCGGACCAGAGCGTAAAAGCCATACTTATCAATATCTTTGGCGGCATCTTGCGATGCGATACATTAGCTACTGGCGTGGTCTCCGCCGCTCGTGATTTGAACATGCAGATACCCATTGTGATCCGCATGGAAGGCACCAACGTGGAACTGGGCCGCAAGATACTGCAGGAGTCGGGACTGAAACTTACGGTGGCCGAGGGGATGAAAGACGCCGCTGAGAAAGTGGTAGCACTCGCGCAATGAGCATACTGGTCAACGAGAGTACCCGGGTATTGGTGCAGGGATTCACCGGGAAAGAGGGCACCTTCCATGCCCAGCAGGCGATCGCCTACGGAACCAAGGTGGTGGGCGGTGTCACTCCGGGAAAGGGCGGGGCCAAGCATCTGGACCTGCCGGTGTTCAACACGGTTGCCGAGGCGGTGCGCGACACGGGAGCGAACGCGAGCGTTATTTTCGTGCCCCCGCCATTTGCCGCGGAAGCGATCATGGAAGCCGCGGATGCGGGCCTGCCGCTGGTGGTCTGCATCACGGAGGGCATCCCTACGATCGATATGGTGAAGGTCGCGGAATACCTGAAAGAGCATCCGGCGACGCGGCTGATTGGACCGAACTGCCCGGGCATCATTTCGCCCGGCAAGTGCAAGATCGGGATTATGCCCGCGCACATTCACAAGCCGGGCAATGTGGGCGTAGTCTCGCGCTCCGGAACGCTGACCTATGAGGCGGTGGGCCAACTCACGAAGCTCGATATCGGACAGTCTACGTGTATCGGCATTGGCGGCGATCCGATTATCGGGACGACTTTCGTTGACGCGCTGCGGTTGTTCAACGAGGATCCGGACACCCACGCGATCATTATGATCGGCGAGATCGGGGGGAACGCAGAGGAGACCGCGGCGGCTTACATCCACGCCCACGTGGAGAAGCCGGTGGTCGGCTTCATCGCCGGACAGACCGCGCCTCCGGGCCGCCGGATGGGTCATGCAGGCGCCATCATCTCGGGCGGATCGGGCAAGGCTGAGGACAAGATTCGCGCGATGGAAGAGGCGGGCGTCACGGTTTGTCCGACACCCGCTGACCTCGGCGATAAGATCCGCGAGCGGCTGCAATAAGCGACTCAACAGGACATGGAACGTACATTCGCAATTATCAAACCGGACTCCGTTGCGGCCGGTCAGCAGGGCGACATTTTATCGCTCATGCTGCAAAACGGATTCAAGATTATCGGCATGAAGCAGAAGCGCCTGAGCCGGGCGGAAGCGGAGGCTTTCTACGGAGTGCATCGTGAGCGGGGCTTCTTCGGCGGCCTGGTGACTTTCATGACCGAGGGGCCGGTGGTGGTGCTGGCGCTCGAACGCGAGGACGCGATCAAGAAGTGGCGCGAGGTGATGGGTGCCACGAACCCGGCCAATGCAGCCGAAGGCACGATTCGCAAGCGCTTTGCAACCAGCATCGAGCGTAACTGCGTGCACGGGTCCGATGCGCCGGAAACGGCGGCGGTCGAGATCCCGTTCTTCTTCAGCACCTCCGAGCTTTTGTAACATGCTTTTGTAACATCGGCACGAGTGGATGCGGCACGAGGAGTGCGTGCAACGCGTGCCCAAATCGCTGTGCGACTCGCTCTGATCGGATATGGGAATGTCGGACGCGCTTTCGCTACGCTCGATCGAAGCGAAGCGCTCCGTGTTTCCGTTCAGAATCGTAGCGATCCACACGGCCCGCCACGGCACCGCATACAACTTGCACGGGCTGCCCGTGGAACCGCTGTTCGGACCCGCCGCTGATTCCGTCGACGAATTTCTGGATCGATCCCGCGCCGAAGTGGCCGTTGAGATCACCACCCTGAATCCCGCTACCGGCGAGCCTGCCATCACGCATATCCGTTCGGCCTTCAGCCGCGGCATGCATGTCATCACGGCGAATAAGGGACCTATCGCTCACGCGTACTCTCGACTCTGTGAGGAGGCCAGCCGCGCGCTGGTGCAGTTCCGATTCGAATCCACCGTGATGGACGGAGCACCGGTGTTCAACATGGTTCGGAATAACCTTCCCGGTGTGCGGATTCTCGGCTTTTCCGGCGCATTGAATTCAACCAGTAAACTGGTAATCACGGCGATGAGTAAGGGCCTGAGCTTTGAGGACGGCGTACGGGAAGCACAGCGCCTGGGTGTAGCGGAAGCGGATGCCAGTTACGATACGGACGGTTGGGATTCGGCCGCAAAAGGCGCCGCTCTGGCGAACGTGCTGATGGATGCGGGTATGACTCCGCTCAGCGTCGATCGCGACGGTATCGGAGGACTCACGCCGGAGCGAATTCAGGAACTTGCGGGCAAGCGGAAGACCGTGGTCCTCATCACTCGGGGTGAACAGACCGAATCCGGCGTGAAGGTGCGCGTCCGCGCGGAAGAGCTGGACGACAACGACGTACTCGCCACGGTTCAGGGCACGTCCAATATCATACTTTTCCACACGGATCTCATGGGTACTCTGGGCACTGTCTCAATTTCACCGGGAGTGGAGCAGACGGCGTATGGAGTTTTCAGCGACCTGGTGGACATTGCACGCACGATATGAAACTCATTCGATTCAGATATAAAGGCGAGAAGCACGCGGGTGTGTTGACAGCACAGGGCGTTGCACCCGTGACGGAAATCAATGCGCGCCACGGTACGCACGTTCCGAACGATTTGCTGGCCATCATCCAATCCGGCGACCTGGAACCGTTGCGGAATCTGGATCATGTGGCGGCCGTGCCTCTGACCGAGATACATGCGGTGCTGCCCTATGACGTTCCGCCAAAGATCTGGTGCATCGGTCTGAATTACAAGTCGCATGCCGAGGACATCGAGGCGGTGCAGCCGGAAGAGCCCGGCAGTTTCATGAAGCCCGCGTCGTGTATGTTTGAGCCCGGCGGCAATATCGTGCTGCCTCCGCCCGAGGTCTCGAACGACGTAGATGCGGAAGGTGAGTTGGGCGTGATCATTGGGAAGAAATGCCGCTTTGTCCCCGCGGCCGATGTACCCGGGGTGATCTTCGGCTATACCACGACGCTCGATCTCACTGCCCTCGATGTGCTGCGTAAGAATCCGCGCTACCTCACGCGAGCTAAGAGCATCGACACGTTTTTCAGCTTCGGCCCGGTGATCGTGACGGCCGATGAGGTTCCGGATGTGAACGAGCTGGAAGTGACCACGGTACACAACGACCGTATCTGTTCGAGTGACTTTGTCCGCAACATGCGTCACCGGCCCCACGAACTGGTGAGATTCCATAGCGATTACTTCACTCTGTATCCGGGAGACCTGATTTCCACGGGTTGTCCGAAAGGCGCCCGCATCCAGGCGGGAGATAGCGTTCGAACCCGCATCGACGGCGTCGGCCGGTTGAGCGCGCGAGTGCTTGGACCCGAGGCGTACCGGCGGGACGCGCATTGAAGACGGCGATCTTCGGCGGAACCTTTGATCCAGTTCATTGCGCGCATCTCACCGTGGCCAGGGAAGCCGCGACCCAGTTCGGAATGGATCGAGTTCTTTTCGTAGTTGCTGCAAATCCACCTCACAAGCCCAGCGCCACGCAGGCTCCGTTCGAAGATCGCTACCGGATGGTGGAACTGGCTTGTGAAGGTAAGCCGCTATTTGCGCCATCGCGATTGGAAGAGGGTGGGGAGCGCAGCTATTCCATACACACGATCGAACGTGTGCGCTTGACTCTGCCCGAGGGTGGGCCGTTGTATTTCATCATCGGAGCGGATGCGTTCGCCGAGATCGAATCCTGGCATCGCTGGCAGGAGGTGATACGGACGGTGGAATTCATCGTGGTGACGCGTCCTGGTCATGATTACGACACCCCGGCAGGGGCTCGCGTACACCGGCTGGACACGCTGGCGCTGCCTGTCTCGTCGACGGATCTACGCCTTCAACTGGCGGCCGGCGAGTCTCCCAAAGAACTTCCCACGAACGTGCTCGAGTACATCCGTACTCATCATCTATACGGTGCATGAAAGTCCGGCTGCTTAGCACCGCTGACGTGCCGGCGACACTCGCGTTGTCTTCGGCCGCCGGATGGAACCAGACCGCCGCCGACTGGCTTCGCATGATCGAACTGGAGCCCGAGGCTTGCTTCGGCATGGAGGTGGGCGATGAAGTCGTAGCTACCACGACGTTGCTGTGTTACGGCACGGATCTGGCGTGGGTGGGCATGGTGCTGACGCGTCCGGATCATCAACGCCGGGGGTATGCGCGCCAACTGGTGTCGGCGGCGCTCGACGTGGCGCGGGGGCGGGGTATAGCTTGCGTGAAACTGGACGCTACCGATCAGGGCCGGCCGGTCTACGAAAGCCTGGGGTTCGCCGGCGAGCAACCGATCGAACGCTGGCGGCGTGAAGAGGGAGTGGGCGGGACCGGCGGGGAGACTGGACCGATTCCGATGCAGCTCGACCTGGAGGCTTTTGGAACCGATCGGTCGCGCTTTTTGGAGGCTCTCGACGCACCGGTTACGGTGGCAGAAAACGGATATGTGATGACACGTCCGGGGGCTCGCACACATTACCTGGGGCCTTGTGTCGCGACGAATGCGGAGACGGCAAAGGGGCTTATCGAGGCTGCTCAGGTGGATGGGCCGTGTTTTTGGGACGTGCTTCCGGAGAACGAGTTGGCTCGCGAGCTGGCCATCGACTTCGGGTTTCAGCCGGTACGCCGCCTGGTGCGGATGCGATTGGGAAAGCCGATCGCGACAAGAGACGAGTGGATGTTCGCGATCGCGGGTTTCGAGGCGGGCTGATCGGGGCAACCACCGATCAGCCACCCATTCGTTCAAGCGGATGCCGGACACACACCGGTTCAGGATGGTGCATTGATGCGGCGCGCTAGCGCACGAGCGCTCGAGCTTGCGCCCGGGACGCGCGCGCGCCACGCCGATTAGATCTGGTCGACGTGGACGCCGCCGTTCGTGGTGGCTATGCGAATGGTCGCGCCTCCGGAGCCCAGCGTCGCCGACACTTGCTTGCCCGTCTTTCCGGACACTGTCAGCGGAACGCCCGAGTGGAAGCCGCCATTCACGGTCGAGGTCTCCAGGCGCGCCGAGTAATTCGCCGGCAGGGCGAGGTGGACTCCACCGTTCGTCGTGGATACATCCATGCCCTGACCTTCCCAACGGCTGCCGGCGAGTTCGATGTGTAGTCCCCCGTTGGTCGTTTTGCCTTGCACGTTCCCGTTGACGTGGGTCAGGTGGACGCCTCCGTTAACGGCGGAAAATTGCAACGCGCCGCTGAGGTCCGAGACGTGAACTCCACCATTCTGCGTTGTTACAGAGACGTTGGCCTGCTGCGGGAGGAACACTTCATAACTAACGCTCCAGTTCTGATCGCGAGTGGTCTCCGGACCTTCCGAGGCAACCCGGCCCGCCGACGCAATCAAGCGGATCTGGCCGGTGAGTGATCGCGCATCGGCGTCCGAAGCCGCCGAAGCCTCAACTTTCGCGCGTACCAGCACGTCGCTCCTGTTCGACCCTTTTACGGAGACTCCACCATTCTGGCCGCCGTCGATGGTCAACTGTCCGGTGTAGGGGATGGTCTGCTCCCGCATTTCACAATGCCGGACCAGGCGGTTGTTGCCCGAACGATCGTCACAATTCAGCGTGGGCTGCTGCGCCGCGGCAACCGCCGCGAATCCCAGGATTAAGGCTATGGGCGCCAGCTTGCGAAGATTCATTGTTTTCTCCTTACATTCCGAATACCTCCGCAGCCGGAGGAGGTTACAGCCATATTTCGTCTGACGGGATACAATCTTGTTCTAGTGAAGCTTTCAGAGATCTGCGTCCGGCGGCCGGTGTTCGCCTTCATGCTCATCATGTTCATGGTGGTGATGGGGATCTTCAGTTTCCGCCAACTGGGGGTCGACCTGTTTCCGAAGAGCGATCCCGCCACGTGCTTCGTCAGGGTGCAACTGCCTGGCGCGAGCCCCGAAGAAGTGGTTTCGCAGGTGGTGCTTCCGCTGGAGGATTCGATCGCGGCCGTCAGCGGGATCGACGAATTGCGGGCGGTGGTATCCGAAGGCAATGCGAACATCATTGTCACTTTCGTGCTGGAGCGCGATATCAGCGAGGCCACGGAGGATGTCCGCGAGAAGGTGAGCGGCGCGATGCGCCAGTTGCCGCCCAATGTTCTGCCGCCCACGGTGCAGAAGGCGGATCCGGATAACGATCCGGTCATCACTCTGGCGGTTAGCGGCAATCGCAGTGTTCGCGAAATGACCGAGATCGCCGACAAGCAGATCCGGCGTGCGCTCGAAACCGTGGATGGCGTGGCGGGCGTGGACATGAGCGGCATGCTGAAAGCGCCAGGTGAACGTCATGTTGGACCTGGACAAGATGAACGCCTACCGACTGACCCCGCAGGACGTGCAGACGGCCTTGATCAACGAGAACGTGGAAGCGCCGGGCGGCCGGATCGTGCGCGGCGCAACCGAACTGGGCGTCCGCACGATGGGCCGGGTGGACGAGTCGCCGAGTTTTCCAGCATCATCGTCAAGAACGTGAACGGCGCGCCCATTCGTATTCGCGATGTGGGTTACGCGGAAGACGGCACCACGGAGCACCGCAGCTTCGCCTTCTATCGAGGGAAAGCGGCGGTGGTGCTGGATGTTCGCCGCCAGACCGGCATGAACACGGTGAAAGTGGTGGAGGACGTTCAGAAAAAAATACGCTAACTCTCAACCTACCCCTCGGAGTGAAGGTGGATGTCATCAAGGAGCAGGCCACCTATATCAGAAACTCTGTTGAGGCTCTGGAAGAGCACCTGATTCTGGGGAGCTTGCTGGCGTCGATCATTGTGTGGCTGTTCATCCGCGGGTGGCGAACGGTGCTGATCAGTTCCATTGCGATCCCGACGTCCATCATCACGACCTTCACGCTGATGCGGGTGATGAATTTCACGCTGAACTCGATGACGCTACTGGGGTTGACGCTGGCCGTGGGAATCGTGATCGACGACGCGATCATCGTCCTTGAAAATATCTTCCGGTATATTCACGAACGGGGAATGCCGCCATTTCAGGCGGCCATTGAGGCGACTAAAGAGATCGCAATGGCCGTGCTGGCCACAACCATTTCGCTGGTGATCATCTTCGTTCCCATCGCCTTCATGACGGGCTATGCCAAGCGCTATCTGAACCAGTTCGGCTGGACAATGGCGTTCTCCATCATGGTTTCTATGCTGGTGGCGTTTACGCTGACCCCGGCGCTGAGTTCGCGCCTGCTGAAGGCCACGAAGCCTGGGCAGGCGCGTCAGGCGCACGGCGACAACAAGGAAACATTTCTGGATCGCGTGTACCTCCGGCTGCTGGGAATCTCGTTGAATCACCGGTGGGCCATTATCCTTTTATGCGTGGTCGTATTCGCGTCCACCTTCGTCGTGAATCGCTATATCGGGCGCGACTGGATGCCCCAGGAAGACCAGAGCGAGTTGTCGATCCAGTTGGAATTGCCGGAAGGAACCTCCATAGAGGCCACCCAGCAAACCACTCTCGAAATAGCCCAGCGCGTGATAAAACTGGATGGCGTACGGGCCGTTCTGCCGCAAAGCAGCAACGGCTTTCTTGAGCGAGCGAACCTGTCGCAAATTACGGTGCTGCTGCACCCTCAAAATGAGCGGGCCGACATCATGACGATGGGACAGAGTGTTCGCACAGTCACGCGGGACTATCCCTCCGCCCGCCCGCGCCTGACTTTCCCGAATGCGCTGGGCGGCCGGGATACGTTCGCGCCGATTCGCGCTCAGCTACTGGGTCCGGACATGCGAAAGCTGGTGAGTTATGCCAAGCAGGCCAATCTGGAGATGGTGCAGGAGCCAGCGCTGGGGGACGTGAAAGCGAATCTCAATCTGAACACCCCGGAGCTGCAGGTGATTATCGATCGCCCGCTGGCTTCGGATCTTGGTGTACGGGTAGCCGACATTGCGGGAGCGGTCCGGCTGCTGATGTCGGGCGAGGATCAGATCTCGACGTTCAAGGAAGGCTCAGAACAATACCCAGTCACCATGCGGCTGCTTCCCGGGCAGCGCGACAACCCGCTGGCTCTGAGCCGGCTACTGGTGCCGTCCGCCAGACTCGGGCTGATCCGGCTGGATTCAGTCGCGAAGCTGAATCGAGGTATGGGACCCAGCCGTATCGACCGGTTCAATCGCCAATTCTCCGTTGGAATTTACGGCAATGTTGCTCCGGGTCATTCTTTGGGGGAAGCGGCGGCGGCGACACAACGCATCCTGGACGGACTAGGCATGCCGCCGGGGTACACGTCGGCCTTCTCCGGCCAAGTGAAGGTGCTGGAGGAAACCACCGCTAACATGATTCTCGCGTTCGCACTGGCATCCATTTTCATGTATATGGTTTTGGCGGCGCAGTTCGAAAGCCTCGTGCATCCGTTCATCATTCTACTTACCCTGCCTTTATCGCTGCCCTTCGCACTGATCTCTCTGATCGCGACTGGCCGCAGCCTGAATCTGTTCAGTGCTTTGGGCGTGCTGCTGTTGTTGGGCATCGTGAAGAAGAACGGCATTCTTCAGATCGACTACATGAATCGCTTACGGCAAAACGAAGGGATGGCGTTACGGGCGGCGATCCTGGAGGCTAACCGGGTGCGCTTACGGCCGATTCTAATGACCACATTCTCGATCGTGGCTGGGCTGATTCCTACCGCGATTGGCATCGGCGCGGGAGCTTCGCAGCGTTCAGCCATCGCGGTGACCATCATCGGGGGGCAGACGCTATGCCTGCTGCTGACCTTGCTGGTGGTGCCGGTAGGGTATTCCTTGATCGAAGACACGAGGGAACGGCTGGCGCGGAGGCGAGCGGTTCCGGGCGCGCTAGGAGCCAACGCTTAACATTATTTACGCATCTTTTCCGGGAGTCTCCGCGTCAGTAGCAGCGTAGGGGGGAACACATGACTCCGCAAGAAATCAAGATGGCGAGACCGACACTCAGCCGAGGCGCCGTACATTGTCCAAGCTGCACACACAATGTGGAGGCGGACGTGGTGCAACAGGGACGGCGGGTTTTCGTGAAGCCCGGACAGAAGTGCCCGCGCTGCTCGTCCACACTGGATGCAGCTTACATCCTGCGTCTCGATAGAGCGGCTTGACGCGAGAAGCCGCGTTCAGATCCGATTCCTTCGCAGTTGTTCCAGCGGATACCGAGTTCCGCGCCAATCGATGCCGCGGTTTTTCAGCGCCAGCAGCATGGACCGCATGAACAGATAAACACTGAATACCGCAGCTATCGGGATGGTAAAACACCACCACCATCGGATGCCGGCCGCTCCGGCGTTGACACCGAACAAAACGCACAACGTAACTACCACACCCAGATTCAAGATTTGGGCCAAGCCGGTTGTAGCGAACAGAGCGATGAACGGCCAGGTCAGAAAAGCAAGCTGTGCGATGGAGCCCAGAACTACGGCGGAGACGCTGTAGCCGACGCCCGCGAACAGATTCTTCATCAAGCCGTCGCGCATCTCTCGTAGAGATCCGTACCAATTCACAGTCATCAAACGCGTGCCGAATACCAGGTCCTGAGCGTAGCCGCGCTGCTTCAGAAGCTTGCCCAGCTTCACGTCGTCATCCGGGCGCATGGCAATTGGCGCATGGCCTCCCACGGCCCAGTAGGCCGAAGCGCGGACCATGTTGAACGCACCAATGCCAATGTGTGCTCGCGACTTGGGGTCGCGGACCTTCCAAGGCCTGGTATGCAAGCTAAACAGCAGAGCGAATAAGGTCAGAAACGCATTGGGCAGAAAGCCCGAAACCGTGGCGTGCGGCGCGATCGCGAGATGATCGATGCGATTTTCGATCAGGTAGGCTGCTGCCCGGCGGAGCACGCTCGCTTGCATCACGACGTCGGCATCGGTGAACAGCAGCACCGCCCCAGTGGCCTGGCTAGCGCCGGATTGCAGGGCGTTATTCTTCCCGAGCCAAGCCGGGGGCAACTCGCGAACATGCACGACCCGCAGCCGCGACGCCGTCTGGGCAATGCGGTCCAGAATAGAACCGGTTGCATCGGTGGAGCGGTCATCGACTGCAATCACCTCGAAGTCGGGATAATCCTGAGCCAGCACTGATGCGAGCGCGTGCTCGACTTGACGTGCTTCGTTACACGCCGGGATCACCACGGAGATCCGCGGCGCCGCGGAATCCAGCACGGGTTCGATTTGATCCAGATGGGCCAGCCTGCGACCGCCGAGTGTAACCTGGATACCCGCGCAGACCCAAACGACCAGGGTCAGGGCGGCCAGCGCGGTTAAGAAAAGTTGCATCGGCTAAGCGTAATGATTTTTGCTGGTCCGAGTCCATAGGATCTAGCGAGGTAAATCATGAAGAGTTTCAGCGACGCTGAGAAAGAACAGTCATCCGGTCTCTTGCGGGGCTCCGAGCCTCTCACTGATGTCCGGCACCGGAGCGCTGCGAAGAAAGATAGCGATTCCGGGAAGGACGGTCTTCTAGGCGATAAGGGAGACGACGATGCCGGAGACGCCGACAAAGCCGATTCGGACGCGACAGACGAAGTGGATGAGGGCGACAGCGGCGACGCTGACGGGCGAGACTAGGGCCGTCCAGCCCGCGAACGTGAAAACAATTCAACTCGCGCCGAATGACTTGGCGAGTATACTTTCGCCGGTCGATCCCAGCCAGTTCCTTGCCTTTGATTGGGGGCAGCAATTTCGTCACATTCGAGGGGCGCCGGGGAAGTTCTCGGCGCTGCTTCCCTGGCACGTGCTGAACGGCATCCTCGAGCAGCACCGGCTGGAGCCTCCCCGGCTGCGGCTGACCCGCGAGGGTGCGCCGGTTCCCCCGGATTCCTACCTTTCTTTTCAAACTAACACTCGGAAACCGGGACAATCCGTCCCGCGGCTGAACGCAACGGCGCTGACCAAGCACCTTCGCGAAGGCTCAACGCTGGTGCTGGACGCTGTGGATGAGTTACAGCCTCCGGTGACAAAGCTAGCGGAATCGCTGGAACGGACATTTCGAGTCCGTGTTCAGGTGAACGCGTACGCCGGCTGGCGGACGTCCCACGGATTCGACCTGCACTGGGACGATCACGACGTATTTATCCTCCAGATTGCCGGACGCAAGCACTGGAAGGTGTACCCGATGACGCGCAAGTATCCGCTGGCGCGCGATGTGGAGCCTGCAAAGGATCCGCCGTCTGAAGTGCTCTGGGAAGGAATGCTGGAGGATGGCGACCTTCTCTACATTCCGCGGGGCTGGTGGCACGTCGCAACTCCGCTGGATGAGCCCACGTTGCACCTGACAGTGGGAGTCAATAATCCGACGGGAGCCGATCTGATGACATGGTTCGCGGACCGGCTGCGCTCCGTCGAGCATGTTCGCCGCGACATCCCGCACGTCTGCGGAGAGGATGAGCAAAGCGCGTTCCTGGACGGATTACGCCAAGCCTTTCTGAACGAGTGGCGGCCGGATCTGATTCAGGAATTCCTGGCGGATGCAGACGCAAAGGCCAAGCCTCGACCGCGGCTTGCATTGCCATGGAGCGCGACTGCTGAGGGAACACCGCCTGGAGACTGGCGAATGAAATGGAATGGAGCTCGAAATCTACGGGTCAGTTCCAATGGCACGGACGGTGAGATCGCGTTAAGTGCAAATGGACGCCGCTGGAGATTCGGAGAGAGTGCGCGTCCGCTGCTGGAGCTTTTGGTTTCAGGCCGTGAGTTGTCGCTCCAGGAGCTGAAGGCGGCTTCGAATGGCACCCTGGATCACGGGGTCGTGCGAGCCTTCGTAAAGGAACTGATCACGAACGGACTGGTCGTCCTCTGTTAGGCGACGGTTCGATGTCAACCCAGCGATTCTTCTGCGCCGCTGCTTCTTGCGAGAGCGGGGAGTCCATTTACGGGACCGTGGCCCAGATCCGTTCCTGGCTGCTGCTGGAATATCCTGGCGCGTGGCGACGGCGCGCTGTAGAAGACAGCCGTTATCTCTCCATGGAGGTGAAGCGTCATCTTCGCACCATGGAGCAAGACGGTCAGATCGACCGCACTCTGCTGATGCGGCGCGAGCACAACCGCTGTGCCCCGTTTCAGTGCTTCTTTGTTAAATCCTGCGAAGATCCGCCAAGGATCTCGCGGACCATTCTTTCCCAGTACGAGGATCTGTTGATGGTGCAGGAGGGCGGCGACTCCGTTGCAGGGTTGATGTATGCCGTCTGCACTCATGCCCGGCATGACAAGTGCTGCGCCAAATTCGGGTTTCCTGTTTACTGCGCCCTGCGGGAGGTGGTGGGCGATCGCGCGTGGGAGTGCTCTCACGTGGGCGGCGATCGCTTCGCAGCCAACGTAGTGGTTTTCCCGCACGGGCTGTACTTCGGGCACGTGAGTCCGGATGAAGTGCCGGAGCTGGTGCGGAGGTGTGAAGCGGGCCAGATTTGGTTGGAGCGCTATCGGGGACGCTCCTGTTTCTCACGCTCCGTTCAGGTGGCGGAGTACTTCGTCCGTGCCGAATCGGGCAGGACTGGCATCGCTGAGTTTGAGCCGCTAGAGACTTTTCGCGACGGCGCTCTCACGCGAGTGAAATTACAGGGTAGAAGCGACTCGTCGATCCATGTCGTGGACTTCGCGAGAGAGATGGGCGCCATCGAAGAACTGCTCACGTGTCACTCCACCGAACCGTCGGCGGTGCCGCAATACGAACTAGTCCGCTACACCGTCTCTACTTAGATAATGCTTCAGCAATTGCCCTTACGAGTTCGCCACCGAAGTTGAGGCGATCCGGGATTTCGGGCAGGTGTCCCAGCTTGTCGTTGTACGAGACACGCTGCTCCATCAGGAAGCCGGGAATCTGAAAATCGCGGTAGAGTCCCTGGATGACGACCATCCGTCCCTGCATGCCGGGAGTTGTGGTGGTCTCGGCAAAACTCAGCGGGCGCGTCGGTGCGAAGCTGGTATGGTCCGTCAAAGCTGTATACAGACGCTCGGCCACGGGGCGAAATTTCCCGTGTCCACCGTCATCGGGTGGTCCTTCCAGGTATTCTGATGTTTCCGTGTTGTGAAGCGAGAAGTAGAGGTCGACGGCATGACCGCTCTCTATCCATTGCTTCACGGCGTTTCGCTGCGCTGCGATCTCAGGCATTTTCACCGGATCGATAATGTCCCAGTTGCGGTTCAGGTCGTAGCCATTGACGTTGAAGCGGACGCCACCGCGGGCGACACCGTCGGGATCGCAGAGTGGGAATATCTTCCATACGAACTCACGGCGCAGGCGGCGCGCGACGTCGTCATCCGCCAGCAGCGCTCGGACTGCGCCCTCACCTGTCCATGAGCTGCCCGTTTCCCAACTGTGCTGCCTGAACATCAGCCAGATGGTCTTCTTACCGGTGGCAGGACCGCCGGTGATGGTCCACAGCACGAGATTGCGGCCGCCCACGGTTTTGCCGATCGCTGCCTCATGGAAACCGGAGCGTCCCGCGAGGTCGGAGCGAAGATGTGCGAGCGTTTCATTGGTGTACGGCGGAGTGTGGGCGATCCAAAAGCTCGAAGCCGTGTGGCCGAACGTGAAGCCGCAGTTTGGGCTCGGCCGGGTCGTACTCGAAGGTTTGGATGTGGCGCCAGAGCTTGCCGTCATAACTGATCACGGGCGGCGTGTCCCTGGTGATGGCGCCCTGATTCGGCTTGTAATTGTATTCGCCCGGAAGGTCGACAATGTCGAGCGTCACGTCCTGTTGGGGAGCGCCGTCCACGCGAAAGTAGTACCAGTTGGCCTGGCGGTTGCGGCCGTCCTGATCTTTTTCACCTTTCGCGCCCAGGCGGAAGTGGGTTTCAGTGACCTTCTGAATGCGGCCCAAGGAACCGCCTTCGAAGTCTGTGGAAACGGACGCCGCGAAAGCAATGGGGCCTATGAACATCAGCAGGTAGCGCATGGCTCGCGTGTTAAGGACGGCGCCGAATTGAGCGGTGCCGATGGGCCGAACGAGGCGGCGCTCACTTGATTTTCAGCTTACCAGACCCTTCAAATTCCGAAAGCGCGCGAAATGGCGCCCTATTTAATGCGGCCTTTATACCCGAAGCCGAATGGTTGGAGTAAGAGCAGGTCACGCTACCGTGTTGGTCGTGAGTTGACGCCCGGCGTTTGATATTTTGAGATGGCTCGTCCATAAAGGCACAATCCGGAGGATACAGCTATGAATCAGGTAGAGACGGTGCAAGCGATATACGAGGCATTCGGCCGCGGTGATGTCGAGTCGATCCTCGAACATCTCGCGGATGATGTCGCCTGGGACCAGGATGCGCCTAGTCACGGAATTCCCATCTATGAACCCGGCACCGGCAAGGCGCATGTCAGCCGATTTTTCGAAGCTGTTCAGGGGCTCGAATTCCTTCGATTCGAACCCATGAACTTCCTGAGCGGTGGAAATCAAGTGGCCGTACCTATCAACCTTGAAGCGAGGGTCAAGTCGACGGGCAAGGTGGTCCAAGCTCTCGAAATCCATCTATGGACCTTCGGGGCGGACGCGAAGGTGAGCCGTTTATTTCACTGCATCGACCGGCATGCGTTCGTGATCGCGTACGGCCTCTGACGCGGGCGGCCAGATTCGCTCCGCGAGAACGGTATTCAAGGTTCCGAACGCATTGCGGGCCCATGAAGGCGTGGCCTGCACCATCTCCGCGACACGAATACGTTGGTCTTGCAGGCCGCCGCCCAAACGCCGGATCAGTATCGTCATAGTGGCGTCAAATTCACTATGATGGTGACGTTCCTTCTGGAGGCTTGATGAATCTCTTCCTTCAGGACCTTCGCTATGCGCTCCGGATGCTGCGCAAGACTCCGGGGCTTACTGCCGTGGTGGTACTCTCACTTGCCGTCGGCATCGGCGCAAACACTGCCATCTTCAGCGTGGTCGACGCGCTGCTACTGCGCCCTCTGCCGTACCCCGAGCCCGATCGGCTGGTCAACATCTGGATTCACTCGCCCGGCATCGGCATCTTCCGTGATTGGCCGTCGCCCGGCCAGTTCATCGACCTCCGCAACCAGAATCATTCTTTCGACGAAATGGCGATCGCCCAGTTGCGCCCGATGACAATCACGGGCCGCGATCAGCCGGAGCGGGTCGACGGCATGCAGACTTCTTCCGCGCTGCTCCGCCTGCTCGGCGCAAAGCCGCTCCTTGGACGTGTGCTGTTACCCGAAGAAGACAAGCCAGGCAAGCCGACGGTGGTCATCCTCAGTCACCGGCTCTGGCGCCGTCTCTTCAATTCAGACCCGCAGATCGTCGGCAAGAGCGTTACAGTCAACGGGAAAGAACAGACCATCGCCGGAGTGCTTACTCCCGAGTTCTCGATCAGCTCGGAAGCCATGCCCGCCGAGGGTCCGATGGACAGGATCGATTTGTTCCTGCCATTCCCGCTTGCCGCCGATGCCGAAAAGAATCGCGGCGATGAGAACTACAACATCATGGCGCGGCTTAAACCCGGAATCTCGATCCAACACGCGCAGGCGGACGTATACATCATCGCCAGCCGGATTCGGGAGAAGGACAAACGCGACCGCACGTTCGGTATGGCCGTCGTTGGATTACAGGAACAGATCGTGGGCGACGTCCGCCGCGCACTCCTGGTCTTACTTGGCTCGGTCGCGCTGGTTCTCTTAGTCGCGTGCGCCAACGTCGCCAATCTCCTGCTCACGCGAGCCGTCGCGCGTCAGAAGGAAGTCGCCCTGCGTACCGCGTTGGGAGCGAGCAGCCTGTGCATCGTCCGCCAGTTACTCACCGAAAGCGTCATGCTGGCGTTCGCAGGAGGTGTGGCCGGACTGGTAGTCGCGAAGTGGACTCTGTATGTTGTACGCACGTTGAATCCTGGAAATATCCCGAGGCTCGACGACATCCAGATCAATGGTCCCGTTCTCGCCTTCACGTTCGGCGTGTCCATCCTTACCGGGGTTCTCTTCGGCCTCGCGCCGGCGTGGCGCGCCCTCACAGTCGACCTGAACACCTCGCTCAAATCCGGCGGCCGCAGCGGCCAAACCGAGGGCGGCCTCGCTTTTTCGCGCAACCGGATTCGTGGACTGCTGGTGGTCTCAGAACTTGCCCTCTCCCTCATGCTGCTGATCGGCGCAGGATTATTGATCCGCAGCTTCGTCCGTCTCCAAAGCGTTCCGCCCGGCTTCTCCCCGGATCATGTCCTCTCGATGCAGGTGGCCGTGAATGGCCCGAAATACAAGAGCGAGAAGCCGGTGGTCCAGTTCTACCAAGCGATGAGCGATCGCGTCGCTCACCTGCCCGGAGTGAGGGCACAAGGCGTGGTTTCGGCTTTGCCGCTTACCGGATCGATCGGCTGGGGGCACGTCGATGTGGAAGGCTACACGCCGCCGCCGGGCCAGGAACTTCAGGTGGACATTCGCGTAGCTAGCGTCGACTACTTCCGGACGATGGAGATCCCCTTGCGAATGGGGCGCTTCTTCTCTGAACATGACACCGCTGAGAGCCAGTTGATGGTGATCATCGACGAGAGCTTTGCTCGACGCTTTTGGCCGAAGGGCGACGCGGTGGGCAAACATCTCTGGTTCAATCCAAAAAAACCATTGACCATCGCTGGCGTGGTGGGCGTGGTAAAGCAGTACGGGCTCGACAATGAAGGCAAGATCGCCCTCTACCTTCCCCACCAGCAGGCGGCCTCAACCGACATGTATCTGGTGGCGCGCGCTTCGTCCGATCCGGCCGGACTCGCCGGCCCGATTCTGCGGGAGATTCACGCGGTGGAGCCGAACGCCGTAGTTTACAATGTGCGCACGATGGAGGGCCGCGTGCATGACTCGCTCGCTCGCCAGCGCTTCTCCACTTTGATGCTGGGCGCGTTCGCTGTCTTCGCACTATTGCTAGCGGCCGTCGGCGTGTATGGTGTCCTCTCGTATCTGGTCTCGCAGGGCACGCACGACATCGGCGTGCGCATAGCCCTCGGCGCACAGCCCGCGAGCATCCGGCGGCTCGTCGTACTCCAGGGAATGGCGCTCGCCGGCGCCGGCATCACCGTCGGGTTGGTCGGATCGTTGGTGGTGACGCGCGTCATGGCCGGTCTGCTATTCGGAGTCTCGTCGAGAGACGCCCTGACCTTCAGCGCGGTGGCACTGATTCTGGCCTTCGCGGCATTGGCGGCCACGGTGATCCCTGCAGCGCGCGCGACGACTGTGGATCCGATGGTGGCGTTGCGCGAGGAGTAGATGTCGCGAGTTTCGTCATGCAAGCCTCCGCGTGGATACGGATGATTTGAACATCGGCGACAACCTCCCCAGACCGTCGTTTGTCAGGGGTGCCGGAAACCTTGAGCACCTTCATCCCAACTTGTTGCGATCGAGACCAGCGGCGTAGGCGCCCGCGGGTCCCTGGCCGAGAAGAAATGCATCCGAGTAATCTATAAAAAGTTGAATTGCATGGTGACGTCTAGTGGCTGCTTGCGGACATTCGCCAGACTGCACTATCTCCACAGATCCGATAGCTCACCCGCGCGACTGAGTGGCATCCACCTCTCACCAGACTTTTCGGCCGCCGCATCTATGCCAGCAGCGGTATCCCAGAACGTTCGAAGCATCTGCATGCCAGCCCCGTAGGTAACCCGACGCAGCTCCAACAATGCCTTTTTCGGATCGGGAATGAATTGAAAACAAGCAATGACAGACCGGCGTCAAAACTCGCGTCGGGGAATTGCAACCGTTGCGCATCGCCTAGTTGAAAGCTAGCTCGATCCGCGAATGGCATTTCTAACGGTTCTGAATTGCTCGTACGCTTCGGCGTTTCCGAACATAGTTGGACGCCGGTCCTGACCGCGGAGGATCGGAACGGCAGGGCGTAAGTCGCTCAGCCCTAGTTCGAGGGCCGGACGGTGGGGTACTTGATACCGAGCTGCTCCAGGTATGTCGCATATTTGTTCGGATCGTAGTAGAGAGCCTTCATCTGTGGGCGGTACTGATCCATGATCTTCTTGTTCAGCCAGATTGCAGGCTTGTCATCGGTGCGAAGAAAGCTCTTGTACTTGGTTTCCTTGGTCTGTACGTTGTTGAAATAATCCCACGACTTCTGGACCAGGTCGGGATGCAGCAGGATATCGAGCATGGTCAGGGCCTGCACCTTGGCTCCAGCAATCACGCCTTTATGCGCGATCGGCGTAGCCATGGAGATCGCGTTGGCCCAGCTGTGACCCGGACCCGCGGAGATGTTCGAGGGATACCGAAGAGTCACCGTGGGGACCACCCACGAGATGTCGCCGATATCGTCGGAACCACCGCCGGTGGGGCCGATGTTTGCACCCGGTTCGTCACTCTCCTCGGGGTTCCGCGGAGCGCGCAGCTCCTGCAGCTTGACGGGCAAGCCGCGCACGGGCACTTTCAGCTCCTTCTGCAGCGCCTTGGCGAGCGTCTGATCGTCGTCCGACCACTGCGGCAGTCCGACCTTCTTGATGTTCTCGTACATCGCCTCGGCGATCGGCTTGTTGAAGTGCCCGGGCCACGCGCTGCCCAGCAACCGGGAGGTAAATTCCGTGTCGGTCATCAGGGTCGCTGCTTTGGCCATGTTGTCGCCGATGCGCCACATGCTCATGATGTGGTCGTAATCGGCCTCGCGGAAGTAATACCATACGGACGCGTTCTGCGGGACTACGTTCGGCTGGTCTCCGCCGCTGGTGATGACGTAGTGCGACCGCTGCGCCAGGCGCAGATGCTCGCGGCGGAAATTCCAACCGACGTCCATCAGCTCCACCGCATCCAGTGCGCTGCGGCCGCGCCAGGGTGCGCCGGCGCTGTGAGCACTCTCACCTTTGAACAGATACTCGACGGAGACCATGCCGTCCTGATTACTGGGGGCGCCATAGGATACGCCGAAGTCGGATGAGACGTGCGTGAACAGCACGACATCGACATCTTTGAAGAGTCCAGCGCGCACGTAGTAAGCCTTGGTGCCGAGCTGCTCCTCGGCGACGCCCGGCCAAAGCTTGAGGGTGCCTCCAATGTGCTCGCGCTCCATGAGCTTCTTCACAGCCAGCGCGGCGGTGATGTTCAGCGGCATGCCGGAGTTATGACCTTCGCCATGGCCGGGGGCGCCCTCAATGAGCGGCTCGTGCCAGGCGACGCGCGGGCTTCTGCGAAGCTTGCGGGATGCAATCGATGTCGGAGCCGAGCGCGATGACAGGTTTGCCCGAGCCCCAGGTTGCCATCCAGGCGGTGGGGATGCCCGCGATACCCCGGTCAATCTTGAAGCCTTCCTTCTCCAGGATGCCGGTAAGGTATTTCGAAGTCTCAAATTCCTGGAAGCCGAGCTCCCCGAAGCTGAACACGCTGTCCACCATCACCTGGGACTGCTTGCGCATGGCATCGATTTGACCGTTGAGGTCAGCTTTCATCGCGGCCTCGCGATCCGGCGGGATCTGGCTGGGAGCCGAATTCTGAGCGGCGCAGCACACGGCGGTCAACAGCAACAAGGGAAAATGTTTTGACATGGGTAGGGTGGTTCCAGGGGAACGTGAGTTGCGAAATGTTATTGTATACCGCGATTCCCAATCGACGGCGGTGGCTGCCGAGTCCCCCGTTGGTATACGATCAAACAACGTACTTAGTACGCACGGAGGTTAGTGTATCCATGTTGAAATACGCGATCTGTGTCCTACTCGCGGCACTGCCGCTGCTTGCCCAATCCAAAGCGGCCATTAATGGCGATGTCACCGACGCCACCGGAGCGGCAGTCCCGAACGCGACGGTGAGGGTCCGATCGGTCTCTATTGGGGTTGAGCGCGATACCAAGACCAACGAGAGCGGGTCGTTCAGCGTGCCCTCATTGCAGGGCGGCGATTATGAAATCACGGTGGAGTCGACTGGTTTCAAGACGCTGGTCCGCTCCGGTGTCAAATTAGATACCGATCAAGTGGCGAATTTGAAGCTGCGGCTCGAGGTGGGACAGCTGACCGAGCAGGTGGCGGTTCAGGCCGAAGCTCCCCTGGTGGATACATCGCGGGGTGAAGTCTCCCACCTGATTACCGCATCGAACTTGCAGAACTACGCGCTCCCCGGCCGCAATCCTTACTACATGCTGGGCATTCTACCGGGGATTGTGTCGCGTTATGGGAATTTCACCACTGATTTCCGGGCGACCAGTTATTCCATGGGCGCGCTGATGATCAATGGTAATCGCAAGGACACCAACTTCGTCACGCTGGATGGCGTGAACAATGGCCGCGTACGCGACGGCGTGCAGGTGAATAACATTCTGGGCGTGGACTTTATTGAGGAAGTGAATGTGTATACCAGCCGTTACGCTCCGGAATTTGGCCGAAGCTCCGGAGGACAGATTAATTTCATCACGCGCCGCGGCACCCAGGACTATCACGCCAGCGCCTACGAGTTCTTCATGAGCGATCAGTTTGCGGCGTCGCAGGCGGTGACCAATTCGCATCCGCGTCTGCGCTATCACAACTACGGCTTCACCACGGGAGGTCCCGTATACATCCCCAAGGTGTGGAATAAGGACAAGAGCAAGCTGTTCTTCTTCTTCGGCCTGGAGGGCCGGTGGCTGGCCGGATTCAATCAGAAGACATCGATCGTGCCCACGCCTTTGGAGCGCGCCGGCGACTTCAGCCAAAGCAGAACTGTTCCCATCGACCCGGATACAAAGGCGCCTTTTCCAAACAACGTGATCCCCGTTTCGCGCATCAGCAACTTCGGGAAGGCGCTGCAGAAGATCTATCCCGATCCGAACTATGCGGGTCCGGGCGGGAATTACCTGGCGATTCGATCGCAGCCGACCGACAACCAGGATTTCATCTTTCGCTCCGATTACAATATCCGGCAGAACTGGCTGCTGACTGTGAGAGGCCTGCACGGCGATCAGAATTTCACTTCGCCGTTCGATAATACGGGCAACAACATTCCGCTGTTTCCTGTGTACCGGCATCGCCGGGGCAACAACTTCACTGTCGCTATCACTACGACTTTCAGCCCTACCCTGATCAACGAATTCAGCGCGGGCGAATCCGACTACCGGGAAGACTTCACTCTGCAGGGCAACGGCTACAGCCGCGATACATGGGGAATCACTTATCCTTTGCTGTTCAGCGGCGGGAATAACGGGAATCGCATTCCTGCTGTGAACTTTAGTAATATAACTGGCATCACCGGGTCCGGACAGCCGAGTAAGGCGGCGACACCGACATTCATCTTTCAAGACAACCTGACGAAGATCAAAGGACCGCACAGCATCAAGGCCGGGTTCTATCTCGAGAATATGAACATGAACGAGCTGAACCAAGCGTCGGATAATGGTTCATTCAGCTTCGGTAACTCGTCCTCCAACCCTCTGAATACCGGCGTGCCCTGGGCCAACGGCCTGCTTGGCGTTTTCGATTCCTACACAGAGTCCGGGCCACAAGCGCAGACGGTGTATCGCGCCTTCGCGCGCGAAATCTATGCGCAGGACAGTTGGCGCGCCCGCAAGAATCTAACGCTGGAATTCGGATTGCGTTACGCCCTCATTTCGCCGTGGTCGTCCAGATGGAACAACGAAGTCGCCTTCATGCAGCAGTTCTGGGATCCGTCGAAAGCTCCGCAGGTAGCTGCGAATGGTTCTCTGGTGCCCGGCACGGGCGATCCGTACAATGGGCTCACTCTCCCGGGCAGCGGCTTTCCTGGTTCGGCCGCAGGCCGAGTGCCGGCGGCCAGCGATCCCGCAATCAAAGCACTCTTCCGGGGCGTCCCGGACAGGCTTCAATCCGCTTCGAACAACAAACTTTCAGCCGCGCATGAGTTTTGCATGGGACGTATTCAGCAACGGTAAGATGGTGATCCGCTCCGGCGCGGGCATTTTCCAAGGCGTCACCGGCATTGCGTATTCGGCCTGGTATCTCGGCGCCAAACCGCCGCTGGTCCGGTCGTCGACGGTGACCAATGGCTTAGCCGATAATCCGGGAAGCGGAGTTCCGAACACGACGCAGTTCCCCATCAGTCCCAGCGGATTGCCCGCGGATTACAAGATCCCAACGGTATATCAGTATAGCTTCGGCATCCAGAGCCAACTTCCGTTCAAGATGCTGTTAGACATGAGTTATGTCGGTAACAACGGCCGGCATTTGTCGTTGAGCCGTCCGTTCAATTTCCTGACTCCGGATCAGGTGGCCGCTCATCAGGGGGTTGACCTTCGACCGTTCTATCCGTATCGCGGACTGGACGCCTTCAGTATCGTTGAACCCGCTGCGACTTCCGAATTCAACTCTTTCCAGCTGCTTGTAAAACGGCGCGATCGCGACCTGAGTTACAGCTTCGCCTACACGCTAGGCAAGAACATCGGTTACGGGATCGAAGGCGTCGCCGGTGGTATGCAGGATCCGTTGAACGTCCGAGCGGACCGGTCCGAACTGGAGGAGAGCCGCCGGCACAACATCGTCGCGACGCATACCTACGAGCCGCCGTGGTTCCGCAACCAGAAAGGCTTCTTCGGCCGCGTTCTGGGCGGGTGGAGCATCAACGGAGTCTGGACCTGGAACACGGGCCGGCTGTATTCTCCGGCTCTGACCGGAGTGCCGCGCCAGGTGGCGACGCGTCCTAATGTGGTGGGCGATTGGGAAATGCCGGCGGATCAACGGACGCTGTTCCGATACTTCAATCACAGCCGCCTTCGCCCGGCCTGCGGATTTCACCTACGGCAATGCGGGCAAGTGGGTGATCCGGGGACCCGGCAGCTTCGATCTCAGTGCGTTTGCCTTGAAGAGTATTCGCGTGCTGGAGCGGGCCACTCTTCAACTCCGCGTGGAAGCATTTAACGCGTTGAATCATCCTTATTGGACGGATGTTGCCACCACACTCGGGCGATCGGACTTTGGCCAGGTCAATGGGATCGCGACGCCGCGTTATCTGCAGATTGGCGCCAAGTTCATCTTCTGAGACTAGGCAAAGGTCAGCGAATTGGCGGCCGCTACCTTGCGAATGTAAGCGGCGCCTTCGGCGTACTCGTCGGCGGTCTTCAAATGTTCGAGCATCAGCGGGGCATCGGTCGCGAGCCCCGCGACGCCGCGGAGATACGCCGCGTAGTCGATCTTGCCGCGGCCGGGGATGACTTCCACGAAGTGGACGTTCATCTCCGGCACCCATTCGAGATCTTTGGCATGACAGGAGACGATCCACGTCCCTAGCTTTTCAAAGCACTCCCGGATGAAATTCGCATTGCTTGTAGAAACGTTCAGGACTATTCACCCCGTTGCATACGTCCATGTGCACTCCGAATGCTTTGCGGTCAACGGCCCGGATCAGTTTCAGGTAATTATCTGGACCATCCGGAAGATTCCAGCCCATCATCTCGATAGTGAATCGGGTCCGCTTCGGTTTCACCTCATCGATCAGCCGGCGGCAGTTTTCCACCGTGGCATCGAAGAACTCCTTGGACAGATTTTTCGGATGAGGGCCATACCAGACGGTCGCGTTGTAGGAGCCGGCGATGTCCACGCAACAGCGGGCTCCGACCGCCTCGGCGAGCGCCAGACGATCTGTCACGTACTTGAGATTTTTGGAACGCTTTTCGGCATCGGGGTCGAGCATGTTAACCCAGGCGCCGACTTCGGCGATGACGACGTTCTCTGCGGCGAACGCTTGTTGAATGGCCTTCACGCGGTCAGGATCGGTCAACTCCGCTTTCGGACAATACGCCGCGCTATAGCCCAGCCGGCGGTGTTCGCGGGCGAGTTCTCGTGGATCGTCGGACTTCAAGAAAACCGGGCCGCCGAAACGGATGGGGTTACGTTGAGCAGCAGCCGCGAACGCAGCCGGAACTGGGGCCAGGGCAGGGAAGAGCGCACGACGAGTGAGGTGGATCACGAGCCGATTCTAGCTCATGAAGGGTGAGGTGGTTGGGCTTTCTGATAAAGTTTGATGTCGTGAACACAAGTGTCAAGGTCATGTTGGTTTGCGGCATCCTGGCCAAGCTGGCGCTGGGCGCCGAACGCGGCGAAGAGATCCGGCTGTGGCAGAGCGGTGCGCCCGGATCGGAAGGCATAACAGCCGCTGAAGTATCTAAGCCGTCCACCAACGCGAAATACTCGCGATTGCCGGCTAACTTCACGCGTCACGCATTATCCTTCGCTGTACGTGTTCCTCCCGCCGAAAGAGAAGTCGACCGGAGCCGCCATGATTGTCGCGCCCGGAGGCGGCCACACCCAGTTGGTGATCGAGAAGGAAGGATGGGAGTTCGCGGATTGGCTGAACGAGCGCGGCATTGCAGCGTTCGTCTTGAAGTACAGACTGGCCCGCGCGCCCGGATCGAAGTACACGCTGCCCAATGAGGTTTACGGGGACGCAGCGCGCTCAGTGCGGCTGGTGCGGGCCCGGGCCAAGGAATGGGGCGTGGATCCGGGCCGCATCGGGTTCATCGGATTTTCGGCTGGAGGAGAAGTTGCGGGAATGATCGGGACGAAGTTCGATGGGGGCGACCAGAACTCCGCGGATCCAATCGAGCGGGTGAGTTCGCGCCCGGACTTCAACATTTTGATCTACCCGTTTTACCGGCCTGGATCTGCGCCGCCTCGCCCGGCCCGGGTACCTGGCGCGCCGTCGAACGGCTCCGGTTCACCATCGCCAACCGCCTCGCAGGCTTTGACGCCGATCCCCGACAACGCGCAATTCCCGATTCCGGATGATGCACCTCCAGTCTTCCTGGTTTGCACCACGGACGATCCGTCGCACGTGGTACCCACGGTTAAGTTTTATCTTGAACTCCTGGCGCACAAGATCCCCGCTGAAATGCATATCTACGATTACGGCGAGCACGGCTTTGCGCTACGTTCGACGAAGAAGCCAGGCTCCCCCGTCGAGAGCTGGCCCGCGCGGTTAGTCGATTGGCTGAATGCGCGTGGGATTTCAAAACCAGCGAGTTAGCTAAACTCTACACTCGTGCTTCATCGGTTGGCGTGGATCTGCCGGAGAGATTTGCTGAAAACCGCAGTCGAATTCTGTTGCACCGGCCGAAAGCCGGTGCTACGATCCAAAACAGTCGATGTTCGACTTGATGGATACCTGAGCAGAAAGGATTCGTATGAAGGCACTCTCCACGACGAGAACGTTCATGCCGTTCACCGTTGTCCTGGTCCTCCTGTTGAATGGGGCAGGAATACTGCAAGGACAAAGTGCGACGGGCCAGATTACCGGCACTGTTACGGACGCCACCGGCGCCGTGATCCCGAAGGTCAAGATCAGCTTGACGAATCAGAAAACGGGTGCGACTCGCGACACGACGGCCAATGAGAGCGGCGCATACGCGTTTCCGCTGTTGCCGGTCGGCGTCTATTCGGTTTCCGCCGAACAGCAAGGGTTCAGCGTGGCGAAGCGATCCGACGTTACGCTCAACGTCGATCAAGTAGTCCGCATCGACCTGCAATTGAGCGTCGGACAGACCACGGAAACGGTCAATGTGCAGGGATCGGCGATCACTATCGATACGGATACCGCCGGGGTGGGGCAGGTGGTCACCACCAAGCAGGTAACGGAACTGCCGTTGAACGGGCGTAACTTTCTGCAACTCCTCTTCTTGGCCGGCGGGGCCGTGGAGACCGGCGGTGAACAGGGTTCGATGCGGCAAGGCGCCGGGAATGCGATCAGCATCAACGGCGCCCGCCCACATCGAATAACTACCTGCTGGACGGGACGTCGAACACGGACACGTCTTTGGGTACGCCCGCAGTGATCTTATCGGTGGATGCCATTCAGGAATTCAAGGAACAGACGGCGACGTATTCCGCCGAGTACGGCTTCAGCGCCAACCAGGTCAACATTATCAGCAAGACAGGCACTAACGACCTGCATGGTTCGGTCTTCTGGTTCCTTCGAAATGATGCGCTCGACGCCAATAACTTCTTCAACAATGCAGTTGGGGCGAACAAGAATAAGTTGCGGCAGAATCAGTTCGGGTTCGTGGCGGGAGGACCGGCGTACATCCCCAAGATTTACAACGGGCGCAACCGAACGTTCTGGCTGGCAAATTACGAGGGCCGGCGAACTGGAAGTGGATTCCTCGATTTCCTAAACGTCCCGACACCCGATCAGCTGGCGGGGCGGTTCACCAGCGAAATACTCGATCCGCTCACAGGCCAGCCCTTTCCCAACAACACCATTCCCCAGGAGCGCTTCACGCGTCTCGCCAAGTTGGCCGTGGCCAAGTTCTTCCCGGCTCCCAACGCCAATCTGCCCCAAGGCAACTATATTCGCAGCCGGTCGATACCGAACGATACCGATCAGTACACGTTCCGCGTGGACCAGCAACTTGGAAAATGGGGATCCGTTTTCGGTCGCTATACGAATACGGACTACACCAATATCTCAGTGCAAAATACCACGTTCCTGGGCGACGTCTTCTTTGTTCAGAAAACCCGGAATTGGCAGATCTCCCACTCCGTGCCCATCTCTCCGAGTCTGGTGAACCAATTCCGCATCGGGTACATCGAGGCCACGGCGAACCAGCATGGATATCCCGCGCCTCAAGCCGATATCGACCCGCTTAAGCTCACCGGAGTTTTCCAGAACCTTCCCGATGATCAGCGGTCGTACCCCGGTGTCGGCTTTGGCGGCACGGGGTCCGGTTTGTCCGGAGGGGGAAGCGCCGTCAACGATTTCCAGGCGAGTAATCAGCCCATGTGGGATTTGAGTAACTCGACGACCTGGATTCATGGCCGTCATACGTTGAATGTCGGCGCGAACTATCGTAAGTGGTCGCTGCAACGCGACCTGGCGAACGACTTCCTCGGCGAATTTACGTTCAGCGGTTTTTTCACCGGCAACAAGACAAAGGACAACGCCGTTGCGGACATGCTGCTCGGCTACTTCTCGGGCGCGAGTGTATTCCAGCCCGCCGGCTTCAGTTTGGCGGGTACCACCGGCAATCCGCGCGAGTTCAACTTCCTTTACTTTGCGCCATACATCCAGGATGACTGGAAAGTGACGTACCCGGCTGACTTTGAACCTGGGGCTGCGGTGGGATTTTCGAACGGTTCCGAACGAAACTCACGACCGTATGGGCTGGCGCGACCTGGCCAATCCACGCGGCGGGTTACTGGTGGCGGATAAGACGCTGGTCGACAAGGGCATTGTGGGCGACAGCACGTACTACAAATATGCCGGCCGGCGGAACCCTCGCGACGCATCCAAGAGAGTTTTTGCTCCCCGGATCGGTTTCGCCTTCCGTCCTTTTGGGGACGACAAAACCGTGGTGCGCGGCGGCTACGGAATCTTCTTCGATTCTGCCGAAGGGCGGGAGATCGACGGAGCGGCGGACATCTATCCGTATGTGAGCCGCGGACAATATAGGCAGACTTTGGGCCAGACCAATCTCTTGACGACGGACCAGATGTTTCCGAATTTTGCGAGTGTCGGCGCCGCAGATCCCGCTGCAAACAGCTTTCTTGCGGTGAGCATGTCGCCTGAGCCTCGCAATCCTTACGTTCAGCAGTGGTCGTTCGGGATCCAGCGCGCAATCAGCGGTAATAGCACCCTGGAACTGAACTATATCGGAAACAAAGGAACCCACCTGCTCATGCGCCGGCAGATTAATCAGGCTTACCTGCCCTCCAATCCATCTCTGTGTGCGGCCAATCCCACGGCCGGCGACTGTCCTGTCCTGGCGCGCCGACCTTACGCAAATTTCGCCACTTACATTGACAGCGACTGGTCCGGCAACTCCAGCTATAATGCGTTCAACGCCCGGTTTGAGCAGCGCAGCAGTTGGTTGCTCTTCACGACGGCTTATACCTGGGCGAAGAGTATCGATAGCAAATCCGCAGCCGCGGGCATCGGCAACGATGTGGCGGGATGGCAAGGTTTCCTGGACAACCACAACGTTAGACGGGACCGCGGGCGCTCGGAGTTCGACGTCGACCATCGTTTGGTGAGCAGCTTCGTCTTCGAAGTTCCGGTCGGGCGTGGGAAAAAGTTTTTGAGCAGCGCGAACCGCTTTGCAGATGCCCTTGTCGGTGGCTGGCAGATGAACGGCATAGCGACGTTCCAAAGCGGATTCCCGATGACCATCTCGGCTGCCGACGTCGGGGGACTCAACGATACGTTTGGCACCAACCGGGCCGACATCGTTGGTAACCCCTACCCGAGCGGTTTTCAAAAGAGTATCGCCAAGTGGTTCAACACCGATGCCTTCAGGCAGCCGGCAGCAGGGTTCCTCGGCAATTCCGGCCGCGGCATTCTACGACTGCCCGGCATTAACAACTGGGATACGGGATTATTCAAGAATTTCACCATCATGGAGCGGCTGCGAACGCAATTCCGCTTCGAGTCTTTCAACGCCTGGAATCACACCCAATGGGGAGGTCCGGACCGCAATATAGCGGATTCGCGATTCGGACAGATCCTGTCTGCCCGGCCCGCGCGCATTAACCAGTTAGGGCTGAAGCTCAACTTCTGAGCACCTGGAAGGATCCGGGCCAGATCGGAAAGCCGGACTGGCCGGTACTCCTTTCCAGGTGTATGATTGCTTCGTGTTTAAGGCAGTCAATCTCGGAAGACTCGCGCGTGCAGTGCTGTGCTTGGTTTGTGCAACAACGCCATTGTTACCCCAAGCATCTGGGTCAGCTCTGCAACGCCATTACGAAGAAGGCGAGAAAGCCTTGGCAGACGGACGCTACGCCGAGGCTGAGAACGCCTATGAGAAAGTGCGGCAACTCGCTCCTGGAATCGCCGGCGTCTACGGGAAACTCGGTCTTATCTGCTACCAGCAGGGAAAGTATGAACAAGCTGTTTCCGCGCTGCGTCAAGGGTTGAAGCTCAAGCCCGGACTGGCGAATGCGGACATTTTGCTGGCCATGTCTCTATCGGAACTCGGGCGATACACAGAAGCTCTCCCAGGACTGCAGAAGGCATTCAGCCGTTCCACCGATCCAGCCCTGAAGCGGATGAGCGGCTTACAACTGCAACGGGCGTATACGGGATTGCAGCAGCATAACAACGCGGTCGAAGTGGCGTTGCAACTGACTCGACTTTACCCGGACGATCCGGAGATTCTTTATCATGCCGGCCGGCTGTTTGGAAACTATGCCTATCTGTCGATGAGGAAGCTGGTAGAAGTCGCACCCGCGTCCGTGTGGAGACATTTAGCCGCGGGTGAAGTCCATGAGAGCCAGGGTAATCATCAACTTGCCATCGCTGAATACCGGCAGGCGCTAGCTATCGATCCGCGCCACACCGGCATTCACTTGCGCCTGGGCCGGGTTATGCTCGCCTCGCGGCAAAGCGACTCTGCAGCCGAAGCTGCTAAAGAATTCGAACAGGAACTGCAACTCGATCCGACGAACGCGAACGCGGCGTATGAGCTGGGGGAAATCCGCCGCAGGGCAGGAGATATGGACAAAGCCCAGGAGTTGTTTGAGCTTGCGGTGAAATACGATCCTGATTTCGCGGAAGCTCACGTGGGACTTGGCCGCGTGTTGTTAGCGGTAAATAAACCAGACTCAGCCCTTGTTCATCTGAAGAGGGCAATAGCCCTGAGCCCGGGTGACGCCGTTTCGCATTTCCATCTTGCCCAAGCATATAAGGCAGCCGGAAATTTGCCGGAACAGCAAAGAGCGCTCGCTGAATTTCGGCGCATACGCTCTCAGGCAGCGCAACAGGAGGAGATCGTCAAGGCTCCTTACTCAGGGCGTAACGCGACGAAACAGGAGTTGGACTCGAACTCGCCGTAAATACCCGAAATCACCGTCAACCTGCGGACTCGATTATACCGGTCCATTCCACGGTGGCGCGTTAGGTTGAAGCTAGTATTCTGCGTTCTTGCGTCGGGCGTCTTGTGGGCCCAAGCTACCGCTTATTCGGTCGATTCGCAATTTACGCAGAGCGGCGCCACGGCGGGCGGCGTCGTCGGCGGGAAAGTCCGCACCGTATCTTCGACCTTCGACGGATCTACACTCATCGCAATCGTGCTTTCTGACGCCGCAGGACACACGTCGACCACCACGCTTACGCCCGCTGCGGGTTCAACCTGGGCGTATTGGAGTCTGGTGAGCCCCTCGTCTGTCGGGGTTTACACGTTGTCGTCGTCGCGCCGGGGCGGGAGTATCGACACGGATCCGGGATTTCAATCAGTGACGCTGAAACCTGCGAGCGCGTTAGAAACTCTGCAAGGCGCTTACGTTGCCATGGGATGCGGCGGTTTTTTTCACTGGAACATGTCGACGTTTGTGCCGGGCGCTAACAATGGGAGTGCCGGATGGGGGCCGGTGAATACGAGCGTGGATACGTTTGCGCCGACGGTAGATGCACCGACGTTGGCCGGCAACATGGACACGTCGTTACAGACGGTGGCGAATGCGGGATGCACGTACGCTACGCTGACCACGAAAGCTTCGAGTAGTAATGCGACAACAGGTAATCCGATGGTCCTCACCGACAACATTTTCAAAACGAGCGGAAACAGCACGCTATTCAGCACGGCCGCGGGCGATGCGACTCCCTACGGCGAAGTAGACCTGGGCATCACGGCAACCATCGGGCGGGTAGAACTGTTTAACAGGAACGATAACAGCACGCCGCAGCCTGGGCGCCTGAGGGATTTAAGCATCACATTCTACGACGACTCGCATACCCAAGTGGCGCAGGTAACGGGAGTGAACGCAAACAACGCCGGCTACCGGTTGTATGCGGGCGACGGCAGCTACACGGCCGGCCCGGAGCAATTAACGATCAATGTGGCTCCGACAGGCGCGCGATACATACGAATTTCACGTACGCCAACCTCGACTGCGACGGACGACGAGTGCGCTCTGGCAATGATGGAAGTAACAGTGTTTCCTCCGAATCCGCGAGTTCATCGAAACCGGCCTTCCGGCTCGCCTGCGCAAGGCGCCAGGAAGCGGTGAAGTTGACTGTGGGGCATTCCTCCGGCGATTTCGATTTCCGCACGCTTCCGTAATTTCAGTGATACGAATTAGAAGCGTTCACGACTCAGCTATAGGAGGCGTTCATTGTACAAACGGATCTACAAGTCGAATATCGGGATCGTGTCTCTGAAGAGTAAGCGAAGGCTGGAGGATGCTACTCTACTGCCCGACATTGAGGGGAAGGCGTTCGTCGACGCTATGTACTCCCTTCTGCAGCAAATGGCGTCGAAGCCACTCGGACTGGAACTTCTGGATGCAATCGGAAGATCCGGGAAACCGATCATCATATACTGCGACGACAAAAGCGGAAAAGGCTCAGCCGCAATCCCCTATCCGGGGAATGCCACCAACGAGACTGGCCGCTTCATTAAACTCCGCCAGATTCCGCAGGTGGCAGTCACGGCTCTACAGAAAGAAGATCCGAGCTTCTTGCCTCCGTCGATGGCAGACTATGGCGCGTTGTTTCACGGCACATTGGAAAGAGCCAAGGCAAACCGCGACATGGCCGCGGCGCTGTTGGGCATCACTCGGAGCGATCTGGACGATATCGAGCTTGGGTTGAAGCAGCTTCCACCAGAAGCATATCACCGGTTTGCCATGGCTTTCTACGACCACCTCGATGCTGGAGATGGATGCTCAGTCGGTCTTCGATTCGATCCGGATCAGGCAGCCGGAACAGATACCGACCTGATCATTCTGGGTCATGAGCTCGTTCATACGTGGCGCATGGTTTCCGGGATGCGCATTTTCCTGGGTGGATGGGAGGAAGAGGCGATGACGACCGGCATCCCACCCTTCATGACTATGAAGTTCAGCGAGAACAAGCTGCGCCTGGAACAGGGTCTGCCGCTCCGAACCAAGTACACGGACCGCTGCGGAACGGCGCACTATCAAATGGTCAGCCAGTTCAAGGATGGGAAGGGCATTTGGCCCGAGCACATTCGCGCCTGGGAAGAATGGCAGAAGCGAAACCCGAAGCTAGCGGAAAAGAAGATCAAGATCACCAAGAAGAGCGTATTCTCAAGTCCCATACGGAACATCTTCGGCCGCTGACGCGGTCACAACGGAGTTAGTCATGGGTTCACCAGCGAGCCGTCGACCCCCCGGACTGTAGTCCAGCTATCGCCCGGCGGAGTGGGTTTCAACGGCAGTTTCAGAGCGGCCTCTTCCTGAATGTCGATACCGAGCCCCGGTGCGCCGTTCCCATAGAGGTACCCGCCGCGGAGATTCAATGTGCCGGGCAGCAGATCATGAACCTCAGGAGGAAAGTGGTTCTCTTCCTGGATGCCGAAGCTCGCGATCGTAAGATCGACATGATAGGCCGCAATCTGATTCACGGGGTCGTTGTCGCCGCCTTCCTGCCAGGCGGTCCTGACGCCAAACTCCTCGCAGAGCGTGGCGATCTTTTTGGCCGCTGTAATGCCGCCCGTCTGCGATACCCGGCAGCGCACGAAGTCGATCAGCCGTTCCGAAATCAAGGGAACGTATTCCCGCGGGCTGGTGAAGAGTTCGCCCATGGCCATCGGCGTGGTGCAGACCTGCTTGATGCGGCGGAACCAGTCGATCTGCTCGGGCGGCAAGATATCCTCGACGAAGAACATGTGATACGGCTCCATGCGCTTGGCGAGCTCGACAGCTCCGGCCGGGGTCACATGCTCATGCACATCGTGGAGGAGCTTTACGTCACGCCCGAGTTTTGCGCGAATGTACTCGAACAGCTTGGGAATTTCATCTATGTAGAGGTCCTCGTCGAAGGCCGGTCCGGCGAAGCCGCTTTCGGGGCGGCTGCCCTTTCCAGCCGGGATAACCCCCCGCCTCCATAGCCGCCCATTTGCGCGCGAACATGCCGATATCCTTCTTCTATGTACTTCCGGACGTTCTCTACTACCTGGTCCCGGTCGCGGCCGTCCGCATGGGCATAGATCGGAACCGCATCGCGAACCTTGCCGCCCAGCAGTTCGTAAACCGGCATTCCGGCGCGCTTCCCTTTGATGTCCCACAGCGCCATATCCAGCGCGCTGAGAGCATTGTTTTGGACCGTGCTGTTTCGCCAGTACGTGCGGACATTTGTGCTCTGCCACAGATCTTCGATCCGATCGGCACTCTTGCCAATCCAGAATGGGGCGTATTGCTCCTTGATGGCCGCCACCACCGCCGGCGCCTGGTTCACATTACTGGCCGATCCGATGCCGTACAGACCGGGCTCGCTGGTGATGATTTTCAGGAACACCCATTGATAATTGCGCCCCGCAGAAGTCGGGATAAGTCTTACGTCAGTGATTTTTAGCGGGGCGAGCCCCTTCGCCGCACGAGCATAGCGCAGGTTTGCGCAGAGGAGGGCGGCCTTGGCAAAATCACGGCGTCGCATGTGGCTCTAGAACAGGAAACGCAATCCAAACTGGATATTGCGTTCGCTGCCTCCAATACTCGAAGTGATTTGGCCGAACTGCGCGTTGGTTACGTCCGTGACTGGGGGCGCTAGTGCCGGGTGGTTGAAGATGTTGAAGAACTCGGCTCGGAACTGAACGTTGTACTTCTCCTTGAAACGTTGTGTTCTTGATCAGTGAGAAGTCAGTGTTGATGCGCCGCTGCGAACGCAGATTGGGTTGGCTCAGCGAATCCGTCGGAATGGTGAACGGGGCGGCCGCTGCGAAGGCCGTCGTGTCGAACCAGTGGTTGTCGGTCTGTCCGCTGGAGAGCACAGGACTATGCAGGCGGTTCGCCCGTCCATTTGTCGAGGAGAAGTTATAGAGGTTCGTCTGGTCGGGTCCGATGATCAGGATCGGCCGGCCGCTCTGGAATACGGAGATCCCGCTGAATTCCCAGCCGCCGAGGGCAGTGGCTGCGATACCGTGATTCAGAAATCGTCTTGCCGTGTCCGAGCGGGAAGTCATAGATGTAGCTGAGCACCAGGCGCTGGGGTACGTCGTTGGCTTCGAGGCCGCGATTGTATTTGGCGTCGTAGAGCGCGTTCGACGGACCTACCACCCAGGTGTTCGATTGCGCCGTATTGGCGATTGTCTTTGAAAGCGTGTAGGCCAATTGGAACAGCAGGCCGTGCGAGTACTGCTTCACGACGCGCGCCGTCATGCTTTCGTACTCCATGTCGCCGTATGGATCGCGGAAGATCAGCACGTCCAGATACTGCGGATACGGACGCAGCAGCTGGCGCAACTGAACTGTGGGTGTGCTGAGGGAGCCGGTGGTAATCTTGCCGTAGAACGGATTGGGGACCGATTTCAACAGGTCCGGTCCGTAGCTCAGATAGAGCGGGATCGTTCTGGTTATGCTGCCGGTTCCAGAACAGGTGCGTAAACTTAGAGCCCACATAGCCCACTTCCGCCAGAAGGGTCGGCGTGATCTCGCGCTGGATGCTGAGTGTCCAGTCGCTCAGGTACGGTTTCGGGCGATTTAACTGATCGCCGCGAATCGCCTGCCCGACGAAGTCCGCACTGGGCGTCGGCATCTGGATGCCGGCCGCGAACGGGTTGTTCCAGGAGCCTCCGACGGGAGGAGTGTTCGGCAAGGCGTTCGGCTGACCTAGGAAGAGGAAATTCGAGATAAAGCCGCCGTTTCCGAAGTCGGTCGCAGCCGCGTTCACGCCGACGAAAGTGGTAAAGAAGATGCCCGCCCCGGCGCGGATGACCGTCTTGTCGGAAGCTGTCCAGGCCAACCCGAGACGCGGCGAGAAGTTCCAGTACTGCGGGTTCTCCTGATAGCCGCCGGGCTTGATCTCAGTGAACTTGCCTTTCTGACCGGTCGTGGGTTCGATGGCGTTCCAGTCCACGTAGCCGATCTGCCCGAACTTCTCGGCATAGGGCGTCTGGTACTCCCATCGCAGGCCGAGGTTGAGCGTCAGCTTGTTGGTGATCCGATAGTCATCCTGCACGAACAGGCTGTAGTATTTCTGATACAGAAAGAGCGGATTGGTGATGGTGATAGTGCCGGCCACCGGGATGCCGAGCAGCAGACTCGCCAGCCCGTTGCCGCCATTCAGAGTTGTGCTGGTCGGGTCGGGCCCCTGCGTGTATGTCCGATCGAAATTGAATTGCCCGGCCGAGTACTGCGAGTTGTAGGCGTTCAGGCGGATGAGTTGCAGATCGGTTCCGAACCGGATGTTATGGCGAGTCTTGATCCAGTTCAACTGGTATTGCAACTGCCAGTTATCCTGCGGGTTCAGCGTGCGCGTGGGACCGCCGAGCTGACCGAAATCGTTGGGCGATGAACCTGTAACACTCAGGCCGGAGCCGGAGTTATAAGTTTGAACGTTGATCGCCGGGAACTGCTTGTAAGTGACGTTCTTCAGGAAATCGCCGCTGAAGCCCAGCGAGGCGAGGTCGTAATTCTGGCTGACCGGGAAATGAATTGAACTGCAGCCGCGTGTAACTGATCCGGAATTCACCCAGCAGATTCGGTGTGAACGAGGAGGTCAAGCCGATCAGGGCGGAGGTGCCGGGGTTGGAATTGATGGACCGCTCCGCGAAAGCGGGACTCGAGATGGAACTGAAGTTGGTGTAGGGAGCATAGCCCACACGGCCGAACATGCGGTGCCTCTCGCTGAAGTTATGATCGATGCGGGCCAGATAGTTATTGGTGTTGGTGATGGTTTTGCCGGTCGCCAGATAGTTTTGAACCTGCTGCGCCGTGTTGCCCTGGCGGTTTGGCAAGCGGGTACAGCTTGACCACGTTCGCCGAAATGTTGTTGATGCGCTGAGCTGGAATGATGTTGCCCGGGAATGGATCGCGGACGTATTTTCCGGTGGTCGGATCGAGACGGGTGGTGAGCGGGTCGTAGATGACGTCCAGGCGGCCGTTGCGGTCGTAGGTCTGTGAGAAATCGCCCTGACGCTGGGCCACCGTCGGCACCGTATCCAGCACCTGATCCGGGCTGGCCTGGCGCGTGCCTTCGTAGTTGAAAAAGAAGAACGTCTTATCTTTGCCGTTGTACAGCTTCGGGATCACGACTGGCCCGCCGATGTTGCCGCCGAAGACATTGCGTTGGAAGAGGGCGATGGGGATGCCGTTCCGGTCGTTCTGCCAGCTGTTGGCGTTCAGATGGTTGTTCCGCAGAAACTCGTAGGCGGTCGCGTGGATCGTGTCCGTGCCGGACTTGGTCGAGAGAATAGCCACGCCGCCAGCGGCACGGCCGTACTGGGCGTTGAAGCTGGCGGTCTCGAGCTTGAACTCGGCGACGGCCTCCACCGGCACCGAGTAGGCGTTTCCGGATTCCGTGGTGCCGCGGCTCTCTGCGCCGTCGATGAGGACGCCGTTTTGCTGCGCAAGACCGCCCCCGATTTGCGCGGTTGTGACCCTGCCGATGACTCCGGCGTTGCCCTGCTGGCCCTGGGTGGGGATCACGCCTGGCGCCAGGGCGGCGAGCGAGAGGGGGTCACGCCCAAGAAGGGGCAACTCGGCAACGGGTCGCGTGGTGACAACGGTGTTCATGTCTGAGCTTTGCGATTCGATCTGAACCGCAGCCGCGCTCACCTCAACCGCCTGTTGCACGGTGCCGACTTCGAGGACTACATCCTGCGTCGCGGCCAAGCCGGTCGTAAGCGGGATATTTTGAACCCGGGCACTCCGGAACCCGTTCTTTTCGACGGTTAGCTCATAAGTTCCCGGAGGAATCGAGGTGATGAAGTACAGACCTGCTGTATTCGTCGTAGTCCGAGTAGTCACGTTCGTCGCCACGTTTCGGAGCACCACGATGGCATCTGGGATAGCGGCTTTGGAAGCGTCAGTGACAGTGCCGGTGATGGTGGCACGTTCGCCCTGCCCGAACACGACCGCAGGTAAGGCTAAGAGAAGAATCCAGCACAAAATTCCAGAGAGCGTTTTCGACATAGATGGTCCAAAGTCTATCACTTCACAGAATCAATCAGCGTGACCCCTACCGGGTCTCAATACCTTGGACAAGCCCGTTAAGACAGCCTTGCCGCGATACGATGAAGAACACGAGGAGCTACCTGGATGCACCGATTTGTTGCTCTCATGGCGTTGCTAGCCGCCGCAGCGGCGTGCGCGGAGGACGAAACACACCCGACACTTGCCATCGGCTCACCGGCGCCTGACTTTTCTCTGCCGGGCATTGATGGTAAGACTCACAAGCTCGGCGATTACTCAGCGGACCGTGTTCTCGCGATCGTCTTTACTTGCAACCATTGCCCTACCGCGCAATTGTATGAGGGCCGGATAAAGAAACTCGCGGACGACTACAACGGCAAGGGCGTGCGCCTGGTAGCGATCCAGCCGAACGATCCCACCGCCGTGCAGCTGAGTGAGTTGGGTTATACCGACGTGAGCGACAGCCTGGATGAGATGAAGATCCGCGCGGAGTACCGGCACTTCGATTTCCCGTACCTCTATGACGGCGACAAACAGGCGGTGTCTCGCGCATACGGTCCCAAGGCAACGCCGCACATATTTGTATTCGACCAGACGCGCATTTTGCGGTATGAAGGGCGGATCGACAATAGCCAGCGCGAGTCTTTGGTGAAGGTACAGGACGCGCGCAACGCCATCGATGCGCTTCTTGCCGGCAAGCCCGTGCCGCTGGCCCACACCGGAGTTTTCGGCTGCTCGACGAAGTGGAAGGAGAAGCAGCCGGGCCGGCTCAGGGAACTCAAGAAGATCGAAGCGGAGCCGGTGAGACTGGAACTCGCCAATGCAGATGATCTGAAGAAGCTACGCCTGAATCCGACAGGCAAAGTTCTGCTGGTAAATTTCTGGGCGACGTGGTGCGGCCCGTGCATGAGCGAGTTCCCCGATCTGCAGGATACCTGGCGGATGTTTCGCGGGCGCGACTTCGAGTTGGTCACTGTGTCGACGAACCTTCCGGACGAAAAGCCAGGTGTGCTGAAAGCGCTGGAGAAGCAGCATGCCTCTACACGGAATTTACAGTTCGCCGCTGAGGATACGTATGCACTGCAGGCCGCATTCGATGCGAAGTGGGAATCCGGGGTGCCGTTCACGATGGTGATCTCTCCAGAAGGCAAGGTGCTGTTCAGGAGAGAAGGGGAAGTCGATGTCCTGGAACTCCGCCGGGCGATCCTGGCGAATCTGCCGGATCCCGATTACATCGGCCACCGTGCATACTGGGCAGCGAAGTAGGTCCTGGCGCGGGGATGTCCACGTCTCGGTTGCGGTAGCGATATTCAGTTGTCAAACACCGGTGAAACTCTGAAACTTGGCTTTGTTTCGTAACGACGCTTGCTGAGAGACTAGCGGTCCCATTCGCGAGAATGGGCTCGTTTTGTACCTGGCTCCCTCGAGGCGGGGATCCTTGGCCGATCCGCCGAATGGTTTTTGACGTAGGCGCCTACTAACTCCACTGTAGCCTGCGCGTCGAGCATGACCCGTGGCGATTGGAGGTAAGTGGCTGAGACTACAAGTTCGAATAAATCGGCGAGAGGCGTTAACGCCGGCGGGATCCCGTCCAGCGAGCCAGTTCGGACAATTCGCCGAGCACAGGATTTCCATTCCAGTCTTTGGCCGCGGACCTAGCTCCAGGCGTGTCCGCCCGTAGTGCTCCAAGCGGCATCCCGACCTGGATGATGCGCTGCCACGCGGCAGAACGAACAATGGATCACCCGGTATGGGTGAATTCCACGTGCTAGCCCAACGGCCTCAAAGAGATTGGGCGTGTGCCGGGTCAAAACACGATTCCGCACCGTCAGCACATCCATCGTCGGCGAATAATTCAACTGGACTGCCGGCAGGAGGGCCCTCTCCGCATTAGTAAGGCCGAGAACCATGTTCCGGTGGCTTCGGGATACGGTCATGTCCGCCGCCAAGGAGGCGTACGTTTCCCCTCCGCCGTGGCGTCCTTGATACTTGGAAAGCTTGTAGTTCCGGCACCGGGCGCCCGGCGCCAGAGTTTCGAACGCAGGACAGCCGCCGCCAATCATGAGCCGCCTGGCCCCTGGATCCTGCAGCACATAGCCGTCCGGAGCATAGAACTTCAGTTCGAAATTACCCCAGTCGGCCGGTATTGTGAAGTAGTCCGCGCGAGCGCTGTAGCCCCCGTGCGCAGAGATCAACAATTCATCGGCAAAGGCACCACCGAGGGTGTGCAATTTGTAGTAATCACCTACATCTCGAATCGGCATTCGGAAATCGTAACGCAAACGCCGGGGCAGTTCAAGCGTCCCTCCTGCGAAGGCAAAAGCCGCCGGCTCGCGCAGGCTCCTAAACATTTAGGTTGACAATACGGCGATCTTCGCCGCATAATCCTAAATGTTTAGGAGGTTTGCTTGCCCAGGCGCAAAGTGACAGATCCGCCGCTTACCCCGCTCGAGCTCGAAATCATGACCGTTCTGTGGGAGACCGGCCCGACCAGCGTACAGACGGTCAAAGATCGTCTGGCGAGCCGCGCGCTGGCTTACAACACTGTCCAGACCATGCTGAATGTCTTGCATCGTAAGGGCAAAGTACGGCGCAAGCTCAAAGACCGGGCCTACCTCTATACAGCCGTATTCAGCCGCAAGAGTGCTGTCCGCTACGCCGTCGGTGAGGTGCTGGAACGTTTCTTCGGGGGCTCAGCCGACGGCCTCGTATTGAACCTGCTGGAGAGCCGTCAGCTTACTCCGGAGAAGCTGACACGAATACAGAAGATGGTTGAGTCATCGATGAAGGAGAAACATGGAAACGATTGATCAAACCTTGCTGACCTTTCTACTGAACGCGACTTGGCAGGTCGCATTGGTGGCTGCCATCGCGAGTGTTACCACTTACTTCCTGCGGCGCGGTCCGGCTTCGCACCGGCACACGGTGTGGGCTGCGGCGCTGATTGCAGCGCTGGTTCTGCCGGCGGTGAGTGTGTACCAGGCTAACGGCCCGGCGATCAGCGAGATCGCAATCTCTTTGGATGGGCCGGAGATCCCAAACACGTCCGCAATTGGCCCTGGTCCGGCCAGCACGTCAAACCAGGCTCGCCGACTTCCCGAAGCCGTTCCATTTTCGCGATGGGCAGCTGTCCTGGTTCTGGCAGGCTACATTCTCGCAACAGTCTTCGCGGCCGTTCGGTTCGGTCGCGCATGGATGCGAACTCTGTACATCCGTCAGAGTGCGAGCGCCCGAACGGCCCCACCTACTCTGGCCCGGGTTTGGGAGCGATGCACCCATTTGTTCGGGGCACAGACCGTCGACTTGCTGAGCTCCGCGACGCTGGCCAGCCCCTGCGTTGTCGGAGTAATTCGCCCGGCTGTAATTCTATCAGAGGCAGTGTGGAACGAAGTTTCGGAGGACGTCCTGATGGCCGCCATAGGCCATGAGCTGGTCCATATCGCCCGCCGCGACTTTGCACGAAACCTCATCCAAGAGTTGCTGATGATTCCCGTGAGCTTCCATCCGGCGGTCTGGTTCATGAAGCGGAACCTGGAGCGCACAAGGGAGATGGCGTGCGATGAAGCGGTGACGGCGAGTCTGCTGGAACGTGGAGTCTACGCGCGGTCCATCGTGCATATCGCGAGTGCTATCGGCGGTGCGTCGAGCCCCGGCTACACGCTCGGCATATTCGACGGCGACATATTGGAGCAGCGCGTCCGGCGGTTACTAGAAGGTCCGGGCGTGAACTTTCGACGGGCCCGCATGAAGTTCGCGACCGCGATTACCACTATTGCCGTGTGCGCAATCGGCGCAGCGGGGTTCGCGCTAACCGCCCGCGCTCAGTCCGCCTTTCAAGATCAGATGAGGGCTGCCGGACAGGCCTACAATAGCGCCAACTTCAAAGCGGCAATCGACCACTTCTCGACGGCCGTGACGCTCGACCCGGAGAGCAAGAGCGCCAGATTGTTCCTGGCGAACGCATTGATGCGTCAATATTACTCTGAGCCGACGCCTACGCCGTCGTGGCTCGAAAGCGCGCGCCAACAGTATCAGGAGGTGCTGGCCCGCGACCCTCAAAACAAGCAGGCCAACTCGGGGATGCTGGCGCTGCTTATAGACCAGAAACAGATGACTGCAGCGCGCGATTTTGCGTCGAAACTGGCTGCGATCGAACCGAATGACTCGAACGTCTGGTACACCGCGGGAGTGGTGGAGTGGGCCATTGCGTACCCTGACTTCCAGCGCGCCAAGCAGGCAGCGGGCGCAAGACAGGAAGACTACAGCATTCCCGACGCAAACCTCCGCAGGGAAGTGCGGGATGCGCACCTTGCCCGGGTAGAAGAGGGCCTGCGCATGCTGGATCGCGCTTTGTTGCTGAACGCGGATAACGATCAGGCGATGGCCTATATCAACTTGCTGTACAGACTCAAAGCCGGAATGACTGATAATCCAGCCGAGGCTGCCGAACTCATAGCGACGGCGGACAGGTGGGTGGGCAAGGCCCTTGAGGCGCGACGCCAGCGCGGCGAAACGCATCCGGCGGGCGAGACGACAATCGATATAGAAGGCCCGCCTCCTGGTCCCGCCGGCCGGAACACGATGGTGAAAGCGCCGCCCCCACCGCCCCCTCCACCATCGCGCGAGCGGGCTCAACAGATAGTGTCGGCCGCACCCCCGCCGCAACAAGCGCCCGGCGAGTTTCCCCGCGTGGGGCAATTCTGGCAAGTCACCGGTCCCGGTGAGGTGAAGGCGATAGACCTGTTCCGCCAACTCAAGAGCAAAGGCTTCGACCCCGCGATGCATGCGGGAACGGACGGTGCAGTTCGCGTTGTGGTGGGGCCGTTCTTCGATAGGGCCTCTATAGAGAGGGTGAAGGCGGCGCTGGAAACCGCCGGCTTCCACCCAATTCGCCGCTGGGAGTAAGCGCTGCACTAATGATCGCCATGAGGTGATAGACAGTCTGCTACTGCTATGCGATAGTTGTAGATTATCTACTACACCATGGCTCGAGAAAGATACCAGAACCGGATTGAACTTCTGCAGGGAACTTTGGACCTGCTCATACTGCAGACCCTGCAATTGGGTGCGCGGCACGGTCATGGCATCGCGCTCGCGATTCGCGCTAATTCGGGAGAGCTGCTGCAGGTGGAAACCGGTTCGCTCTATCCGGCACTGCACCGCCTGGAGAAGCAAGGCTGGCTCTCCTCGGAATGGCGAGTCTCGGAAAAGAATCAACGAGCCAAGTACTATCAGCTCACCCGGGCCGGGAAGAAGCAGCTGGTGGCCGAGCAATCGAAGTGGGAGCTGTTCGTCAAGGCGATCGCAGGGGTAATGAAGCCGGCGCAGTGAGGTGGCCCATGATGTATCAGCGGCTAAAGTTCGGTCTTCTTCGGCTGTTCCGGCGCAGACGAGCGGAGCGGGAACTTGAGGAAGAGATCCAAGCCCATTTGGCGATGGCCGAACAGGAACATCTCGACAGAGGGGAAACGCCTTGCGAAGCCAAACAGAATGCCCGGCGGGAGCTAGGTAATGAAGTATTGATCAAGGAGGTAACCCGGGATATGTGGGGCTGGACTTCTTTGGAAAGGCTGGCGCAGGATTTCAGGTACGTATTGCGCCAGATGCAGCGCAGCCCGGTGTTCACGTTCACCGCAGTACTGACATTGGCCCTCGGACTGGGCGGCACGACGGCTATATTTTCAATCGTAAACGGCGTCCTTTTGCAGCCACTGCGATTTCGCGACCCGGGGCGTCTTTATCTCGCCCGTACGCTGCCCGCTCCGCGCTCAAACCTGACCGGCGAGTTTCCGGTTAACGCGCGACACTTTCACGAGTGGCGAACCCGCTGCCGCTCCTGCGAATCGGTTGCGCTGGTCCGATACGATGAAATCACCCTGGTGGGAGCGGGAGATCCGATACAACTCCCTACTTACACCGTCTCGTTTGATTTTTTCAGGACGCTCGGCGTACAGCCGTCGCTGGGCCGCGATTTCCTGCGCGACGAGGAACTACCCGGACATTTCGGGGAGGTAATTCTCACGGACGCGCTTTGGCGAAGCCGCTTCGCAGCCGATCCGTCAATCGTGGGCCGCGCGGTTCAGATCGCTGGTGAATCGTACACTGTCATCGGCGTGATGTCGCCGGACTTGCATCTACCTAAAGGGGATGAGTGGGGCCCATTGTTTGGGCCGCAAAGGGCTCCGCTGATTTTCCGGCCACTCGGAATTGACCCGTCACGAGTCCGCCCAGTGGGCAACATGAACTACACGGCTGTGGTGCGGCTGAAGGCCGGCGTTCGCCGGGAGCAAGGCATGACCGAGCTGAATGCTCTCGTGGCGGAGTTCGCGCGCACGTATAAAATCGAGACCACGACGACATTGATTCCACTAGAGCACCAGGTAATCCGGCGAGAGCGCTCGCCGCTTTGGCTGTTGCTGGGAGCGGTAGGCGCAGTGCTAATGATTGCCTGCGTCAACGTCGGCAATCTGATGCTGGTGCGAACCACAGGGCGCTATCGCGAAGCCGGCGTTCGCATGGCCTTAGGGGCGAGCCGCGGACAGCTATTCGGATTGCTGCTGAAGGAATCGCTGGTGCTGGTGATCATTGGCGGAGGCATTGGCCTGGTGCTGGCGAGTGTGGGATTGAAGTGGTTGGCCGCATCGGCGCCCATCAGCCTGCCGCGTATCGAAGAAGTCCGAATCGACTGGCGCGTGCTGAGCTTCGCCGCGCTCGCCACCGGATTTTCAACCATTGCCTGCGGACTGTTCCCGGCCTGGCGCCTATCCCGCATCCAGCCGCTCGAATCGCTCAGGTCCGGCTCCTCAGGACCGGCCGCATCGCCCAGTGGGCTCCCCGTGCGCGAAATGCTGGTCAGCGTCGAAGTGGCGTTGAGCACGGTGCTCCTCATTATCGGGGGGCTGCTGATGCTCAGCTTCTTCCGCGTCATGCACGTCGAAAAAGGTTTCGAAGTAGCGCACGTCATTACGCAGGAAGTTTCGTTTCTGTCTCCGAAATACCGCGGAGACGGGCGCGCCCGGTTCCTCGGTGAGATTTTGCGCAAGGCGGCCCAGGTTCCCGGCGTGGAGTCCGCCGCGGCGATCAATCAACTGCCGCTCATCGGCGAGGATTGGGTCAGCGATCTCCAGGATCCGGAGCAGCCCCCGCACTCCGTCGAGAATGCGGCGCTCGCCAACTTTCGGTTCGCCAGTCCGGACTATTGGAAGGCGATGGGAATCCCGCTTAAACAAGGACGTCTTCTCGACGAATCGGATCGCGATCGCCCGAAGGCGTTGGTCAGTGAGCGCGCCGCGCAATATCTGTGGCCCAATCAGAATCCAATTGGCAAACACGTGGTGGGGGTGGGAAAACAGAGCCCGCCGCTCGAAGTCGTCGGCGTTGTCGGGGAAGTTCGAGCAGCTGGCCTGGAACAGACAAGCCCTACGATGATGGTTTACGAACATTACTGGCGCATGAAACCCATCGGCATGTCCCTCGTGGTGCGAACGCACACCAGCCCGGCGCCAGTGATTGCCGCAATCCGCGGCATCCTCTCCTCGGCCGACCCCGAAATGGCCATTACGCAAGCCAAGACCATGGAGCATATTCTCGATGAATCCGTGGCGGCCAGACGATTCCAAATGTGCCTGGCGGTTGCGTTCGCGATCGCGGCGCTGGTGCTGGCTTCGCTTGGCATCTACGGTGTGATCTCGTTCGCTGTCGCGCGTCGGACGCCGGAGATTGGAATCCGAATCGCGCTGGGCGCGCGCGGCACTCAGCTCATCGCGATGGTGGTCCGGCAAGGGATGCTTCCGGTGGTCCTGGGTCTCGCCGGCGGGCTGGCATGCGCGCTGGCGATCAGCCGCATTATCGCCAATCAGCTATACGGTCTGGCGGCTGACGACCCGCTCACAATTTCAGCGGTTTCCGTTCTTTTGCTGGCGGTTGCGTTGGGCGCGTGCTGGATTCCTGCCCGGCGCGCGACCAAGATCGACCCGACGTGCGCGCTTCGCTTCGAATAGGCCGGCTTCGATTCAGAAGCTGAGCTTGGCCCCGATCTGAACGGTACGATTGCCGCCGGCACTGGTGATCCGTCCGACGGTTCCCTTGTTGGTGATATCCGCCGCAGGGTTGCCGAAGGTTGGATGGTTGAAGGCGCTGAAAGCGTCCATGCGGAGTTCCAGTCTCCCGCGCTCTCGAATACTCGTATTCTTCACCAAGCTGATGTCCCAATTCTGCTGGCCGGGTCCCCACAGCAGGTTGTAGCTAGCATTGCCGTAAGTGAAGTCAGCGGGCACGAAGAATGCGGCGGGGTTAAAGTACTGGACAATCGTTCGGGTGGAAGGGTAGAGCGAAGCGCCCGCGACCACATTTGGCCGCCCGCCCACCGAACCCTGCACCGCGGTGGAAAAGCTGGGTGAGAATGGCGCGCCCGAAAGGCCCGTCGTCAGGCCCGCGATTTGCCAACCGCTGACCAGCTTGTCGCCCAGCCCATGGGCCTCGGACAGGAGCATACGGCCCTTCCCGAAGGGGAGATCGTACACATAACTTGCGGCGAATACGTGCCGCCGAATGCCGCCGATATTACCCCGCGAGTCATTGTAGTTAGCCGGACTCATGAAGGTCTCAGTTCCCAGGGTCCGCGAAAGTTGATACTCCGCTGAGATCAGAAGACCGGCGTTATAGCGTTTCTGTACGCCGCCCTGCAACTGGTTTGACGAACTCTGGAATATCGGGGAGTCGTTAAGATTGATGTTCGCGAAGGGCTGATAGGGCCGGCGGGGCTGGGCAGGTCCCGGGGCCGGCAGAACGGCATTCAGATTGGGCGTGCCAAACTGCTTGATGTTTCTTTGACCCACATAGCTGGCCCGCAACGCGATACCGCCCTGAAGCTCATGCTCCACTGTGGCATTCCATTGCAAACTGTAAGGCGTGGTTGTGGGATTGTAAGCTGCGGCATCGGGGTTGGCCGGCACGCTCCCGTTACCGGGGAATGGGTTGCTCATCGTGAAGCCCGGAATCAGGCCAGCCGGCTGCTCAAAGGTGCCCACCGTACCGAAGGGAACGCCGACTGCCGCCTGTTCGCTATAGTTCAAATTCAAGGTCTGGTAGTACACGCCGAAACCGCTGCGCAGCACCGTGCGATTCGTCAGTTTGTAAGCGAGCCCTACGCGCGGAGCAAGATTGTTGCGATCCTGGCCCAAGTATTCCATCAAGCTGGAGGGCAGGCCGCGGTCCTTGGCCAACGCCACGTTGTACCCAGCCACTAGTGCGGGAATAGCAGTGGAAGGCATGCTGTTGGCGAACACGACGACTGCTCCGACGGATGGCACAAACAACGACGCCTGTCCGTACACCTGCGGCTGAATAGGTTGGTATTCATAACGTAGACCCACATTGATGGTCAGCTTGCGCGACACCTTCCAATCGTCCTGTACGAAGAACTGATAGCGATTCTGCCGGAACATATTGCGGAATGCAGAGGGCAGCGGCAACTGCGTGGTAGCGGGATAACCGAGCACGAAATCGGCGTACGCGTTGCCTGTATACTGGCCGCGGAAATTATATGCCCCACGCTGCGGTCCGCGTGCGGCGAAGTTGTAGTGGCTGGTATGACTGTACGCAAATCCCATCTTGACGGTATGAGGGCCGCGCACGACAGTGAGATTCTGAATGAACGACTCCTCCTGATGCAGGTCTCGGGAGCCGGCTTCGCTCATGGTCACAATGTTCGTGATGCTGACCTGCGGCGCGCCGCCGATGTCCTGGGTGGGCAATCCAGGAATGAACGTGCTCGGATCGAGTTGATAGTTTTGGGGCGTGCGATACACGCGCAGATGCAGATAGCCAGCGCGGGATTCGCTGATGATGGCCGGGCTGAAGGTGTGGTTCAAGCTGAGCGCCTGGTTGATGTTGTGTTCACCGATCCCAGCCATTCCACCGAAGGTACTAACTGGTCCGGGTGATGGGTTGGGTCCAAACCAGCCGAATAGCATCGAGTACGCGAGTTGATCCTTAGCGGTGAGCTTGTGATCGATGCGAAACGACTCGCGATCAGCGGATTCTGGAATAGGAATGTTCTCCGTTAAGTTGACGCCCGTGCCTGCAGCCCCCGTGCCGGCCAAGTTGGGCAACGGATACAATTGCCCAAGCCTTGCCGTCACTGGATTGAGTCGATTGGAGGGAATCACGTTGTTCGGAAAGGGCGCACCGGAGAGTGGGTCGATGATGGCCGGCAGGCCTCGAAAGTCTCCTTGACGCATGGCGGCGGTGGCCACCTGTTGAGAACTGGTCTGCGCCTGACGGCGCCGAAAGCCCTCGTAGTTGAAGAAGAAGAAGGTGCGGTCTTTTCCATTGTAGAGTTTGGGAATGATCAGCGGCCCCGCGACGTTTCCGCCGAATTCGTTGCGGTTGTATTGCGGCAAGGGAAGCTGGGTGGCGAAGAAATTCTTGGCCGCCAGAGCGCGGTTACGATTGAATTCGAGCAGGGTAACATGGAACTGGTTGGTTCCGCCTTTGGAGACGGCGATGATCTGGTTGGCCTTGCCGAATTCCGCCGTCGCGCTGGAGGTGATCACCTTGAATTCCTGTATCCCGTCGAGCGGCGGCCATTCCCCGAGTCCACGCTCGATCCAGGATTGAGAGTTCGTCACGCCATCGAGTGTGAACGCAACCGCCCCTGTGTTCGAGGCGCCGGAAACGGTTGGAGTAATGCCGTAGTTGGGACTTACGTCCTGACTGCCTGGGTTCTGAATACCCGGCGCGAGCAGCATCAGTCCCGTGATGCTGAGCCGGCCGTTCAACGGAATGCGCGTGATCGATTTGTTGTCGATGACGCGCCCGATGGAGGAATCCTCGGTGGTGATCAACGCGGCCTCGCTTGAAACCTCCAGGCGTTCGGATACGTTGCCGACCTGCAGCGTGACCGGCACATTCGCGCGCTGGTTGATTTCGAGTACGATACCGGTCTGCTCATAGGTTTTGAAGCCGGGCTGAGACACGGTGAGGCTGTAATTTCCTGGGCGCAGCAGTGTAAATAGATAGTCACCCCCGGCTCCGCTGCTGGCCGTTCGTGTGAAATTCGTTTCGACGTTGGTAACTGTGACTGCGGCGCCTGTTACAGTCGCGCCGGTTGGATCCAATATTTTCCCGGTGATGCTAGCCGTGACTTCCTGAGCGACGACAGCTACGGTGAACGTACATAACGATAGACAGAAAAGTGGGAGTGTAAGTCGTTTCATAGATGAGGTCCTCAGACTGTGTATGGACTACACCACACGGAATCCTCTGTGTCAAGCCTCGGCGTCAAAGGCTAGTCAACAGTCAAACTGACTAGATCACACACAGGTTTTGTCATATGCTTTCTCGATTAAGGAGAAGTGCCGTGGCCGCAATATCACCGAACCAGTATGATCTCACCGGAGAGAACGTGACGGTCAGCTACACGACGTCCGGGCTGTCTGGGAAACCGCAGCTTACATACAAGCGAGGGCGAACGTCACTCAGCTTCATTGGCGACGAGATCACATCGCTGGATACCGAGATCGGAACACTTGTCACCGTCAGTATCGCGAAGACTGTTGACCGGGGGTTCACGTCCTTCAGCGTCGTGCTTCCGGCAATTCAGCTAGCGACAAACGGGAAGCAATCATTTCGCAGTTTCGGCATTACTACCGTTCATACAACCAGCATCTCCGGACCGGTGAAAGGCGCAATGCAGACCTACAAGGCAATTGGCCTGCGCGGGTCTGCAACAGTTGTAAAGTCTTAGCTGCTTTGTGCTTTTGTGGCCGGTATCCGGCGATTTGGCCCCGAACATCCTATCTACCCACGGGGCGTAAGTCGGCTGCTGTTTGGGCGCTTGAACCGGATAAAATAACAGGCCTGAGGTATTTCTCATGACGAGGGTAGGGTTTGTATGCGCTGTTGTGCTCTCAGTGCCGGCGTTGGCCGCCGAGAACGACTTCAAGGCGACCTTCATTAAGCACTGGGAGGCAGCCAAAGGATTCACTCTGGCTGTCGCCGAAGCGATGCCCGCCGAGGGCTATGACTTCAAGCCCAACCTGGAAGAGTTGAGTTTCGGTCGTCTCATGGTTCACATCGCCGACGACAACTCGACCATGTGCGCGCGCGTTGCGCGGACCAAGCCGCTCCCGCCTCCCTCCGCAGAGAATAAGCTGATCGTCATCCAATTCATGACGCAGTCCTTCGACAAGTGTGCTCAAGAGATCAGGGCATTAACGCCGGAGCAGTGGTCCGGGGAGGCGTACAAGTACCAAGGGCAGCCGATATTCGCGCAGGAGGCACTGCTGTACACCTTCACTCACATGGCTCATCACCGGGGTCAAGCCGAGGTCTACCTGCGCGTGAAGAACATCAAGCCGCCCGCGTGGACCTTTTAACGCCGTACCCGGGCTGTACTGCGGAGAGCCGTGGTACGGGAGCTTGCGCCGGAACTCTGCCCGGAACACCGAGATACGCGTCTATAGTGCAGTAAGATATTGCGATGCGCTACTCACTGCTGCTGGCCGCCATCGTTCCTGTGTTCGGGGGAACTGACTTACCTTCAGCCGTGCGATTTGAACGCGGGCCTGTGAACAGCGTCGCCATCGGCTCTGATACGGCGGTATATGGCGCCTCCAAATCCTGGCCGGGCGTTACGCGAGTGCTGCTTACTCATGCGCGCCGCGATGCAGTGGGGACGGTACCCAACAACGCAGTCGTGATGGCGCCGTCGGGGGAACGGGAGCTATTCACACATCCCGAAGAGTTTTGGGCCGCCCTTGAGAGTGCACGAATCCACGACTATGCTCAGAAAAGCACAAAGGTTCCGTTGCGAGCGTTAAGGAATGCGCAGGGCGTAAGTGACGAGGAGCAGATTCCAGTTAAAGGCGCGACGGTTCGCGCTATCGCTACGCCCGGATACACTCGCGGCGCCGTCTCTTACGTCATCGAAGCGGGCGGAAAGCGAGTTGTGTGTACAGGTGATCTTATCTACGGCGAGGGTCAGATCTTCGATCTGTACAGCTTGCAGGACGCCGTGCCGGAAGCAAAAGCGCGGGGCTATCACGGGTATGCCGCCCGCGCCGGCGAACTCATTGCGAGTCTCCGGAGAGTCGCCGCGCTGAAACCCGATGTACTTCTGCCGGCTCGGGGACCAGCGATTTACGATCCGCAGCGTTCGATCTTTCTGCTGATTAGCCGGCTACAGACATTTCTGCAGAGCCACTTCGAGACGGATGCGCTCCGCTGGTACTGGGGGGAGGAGAATCACCGTATCCGCTCCCGCGCGGTAGAGCAGCACATGGACGTTATGCCCATGGCAGAGCAATCTAAGCTGCCGCCGGACATTATCGCGATTGGAAATTCGCGTTTGATTCTGTCCAAGACAGGAGCTGCGTTTCTGGTAGATGCCGGGTATCGCAAGACGTTGCCTGAGCTCCAACGGATGAAGACGCAGGGAACTCTCCGGAGCGTGGATGGAATTTGGATCACCCACTATCACGACGACCACACGGATTATGTGGATGATGTCGTGAAAGCATTCGATTCGCGCGTTTATTTCGCGGACTCGATGTCGGAGGTGATTGCGAACCCGAGTGCATTCCGTCTGCCGTGCCTAACCACCCGCCCGATCCCGATACAGGACGCAAAAGCGGATGGCGAAAGTCTCCGATGGAATGAGTGGCAGCTCACCTTCTGGCACTTTCCGGGGCAGACCCTGTACCACGGTGGTCTGGTAGCGCGCCGTGATGACGGCCAGACTTACTTGTTCGTCGGCGATTCATTTACGCCTTCTGGGATGGATGATTACTGCATGCAGAATCGCGATTTCTTAGGCAAAGGCGTTGGGTATGACTACTGCATCCGTAAGATTTCGACTCTGCCGCGAGACACGTGGCTCTTGAATCAGCATGTCGAGCCCATGTTCCGTTACACGCCTGAGCAGTTAAAGCGTATGACTTTGGAGTTGGAAAGGCGGTCAGCCGCATTGAGTGAGATGTCGCCATGGCCGGACACCAACTACATGGTGGATGAGTCGTGGGCACGCGTGTATCCGTACGCTCAGGAGGTAAAGCCGGGTGAGACTTTCGGAATGTCAGTGCGGATTACAAATCACGCGCCGGGTCCAGTGACATATCGCGTCAGGTGGAACGCTCCTGCGGGTTGGGAGATTGTGGGAGATCAAGGTAGGGTTACAATTCCGCCGCGCAGGGACGGCAAGTTCGAGGCGAGGTTCCGTGCCACCAGCGCAGGGTTGCACGTGGTCACGGCGGACCTAAGCTTCGGTTCCTGGCAACTCCCGGCATGGACGGAAGGTCTCGTGCGTGTACGGTGAAGTCGTTATTCAAGACCATTCCGTCTTTGGGACTACTGGGTCACACCGCGGGCCGGGTCAAATGTTCATCGAAAAAGGTTAACGTTTTGGCCCAAGCATCGCATGCCGCGCCAGCATCGTATCGGGGACCCGTATCATTGTGGAAGGCGTGGTTGGTGTTCTCATAAATGTGCAGCGAATACCGCTTGCCACCGGCGATTAGAGCTGACAAGATCGACGGCAGCGGAGTGGTGGTACCGCGGTCCAACTCGGGAAAGATCCCCAGCAGAGGGGCCGTTATTTTGGATACCTGATCGACCGGATTCGGCGCCGGACCGTAGAACACGACGGCCGCGTTGAGTTGATCGGTATTGATCGCAAGATCGAAAACGTTGGCGCCTCCTGCACAAAATCCGATAGTGCCAAGACGATCGCGGATCACGTACGGCTGCTCGCGGATGGTGTAAAGAGTGGTTAACATGTCTTCTCGCCTTTGATCCGCGGTGGTCCGGTTGTAGGCGGCCATTGCGGTTTCTGGACTTGGGAATTGACCAGTCCCGCCCTGGCGCGACAGTAGATCGACCGCAATGCCCACGTAACCCGCCTTTGCGATTCGCCGAGTCACATCTTTGATGTAGCTGGTCAATCCTTGATTCTCATGCACCACGAGCACCGCGGGCCGAGCCCGGGTGAAACTGCTGTCGCTGGGCCTCACCTGATACGCATATAGAGGACCGCTGCCATACAGCGTGAGCGTCTCCGCATAAATGGAAGGGTCGTTCTCCGGTACTCGCACATCGCTAGGGCAGGCGGAGGGCGAAACCTGGGCGAGTCCTGTGGATTGAAGGACGGCCATTGCGGCCGCCAATGATCCCGTACACCCGATCAGTTTACGAACCAGATCACGACGGTTGAGGGCGCCGTCTTCATAAAGATGAATGAGGCTGGCCACCCGATCTTCCTGCATACTTGTCCACCTTCCTCCGGATAGACTATCACGCATCGGAGGAGCGAGGCCTTACACATCCCAACAAATGTGATCGGGGTCAGACAGTGGATGTGATCGATTTATTGGGTGAGCCGTGTTGCATTTAGCTTCTGAAGAAATCGGAAAATCACGCCCGCGCGAGAGCACCCAGTGCTTTGACTATGCCGCCCACGAATGACTTTGCATCGCCGAATAGCATCAGCGTATTCGGCATGTAGTAGAGCTCGTTGTCGATTCCCGCAAAACCAGGGTTCATGCTGCGTTTGATGACCATCACGGTTCGCGCTTTGTAAGCTTCCAGAATCGGCATGCCCGCAATGGGGCTATTCTTATCGTTCTGGGCGGCGGGATTTACAACATCGTTCGCTCCGATAACCAGCGCGACGTCGGCCATAACGAACTCCCCGTTAATCTCGTCCATCTCAACCAGCTTGTCGTAAGGGACGTCAGCCTCGGCAAGCAGCACATTCATGTGACCCGGCATGCGGCCCGCCACCGGGTGAATCGCGAAGCGGACATCGATACCTCGGCGGCTGAGCAGATCGAACAACTCTCGCAGCTTGTGCTGAGCTTGCGCTACGGCCATGCCGTAGCCCGGGATCACAATCACGCTGCGGGCGGCATCCAGTATCTCCGCGGCTTCTTCTGAGCTGGCCGAGCGAACCGGGCGCGCAGCGCTCTTCTCCTCGGTAATATGCAGTTGTCCAAATGCGCCGAACAGCACATTCGTGAAAGACCGGTTCATGGCCCGGCACATGATGATCGCGAGAATAAATCCGGAAGACCCGTCCAGCGCGCCCGCCACGATCAGCAATTTATTATCGAGCGCGAATCCCATGGCGCTGGCTGAAAGTCCCGCGTACGAGTTCAGTAGCGCGATGACGGTGGGCATGTCGGCGCCCCCGATCGGAACGATGAGCATGATTCCGAATGCAAGCGACAGCAGCACAAAGATTGGAAAAAGCCAGCTCTGCTCGGGCGACATAACCAGCGCGATGCCGATTATGGCCGCGAGACCAAGCACACCCAGATTGACGAAATTCTGCCCCTTGTAGGTGATGGGCCGCGTCGGCAGAAACTCCTGCAGTTTTCCGAAGGCCATCAGACTGGCGGTGAAAGTGAGGAAACCGAGCAGCATTTCAAGCACCAGAGCGCCCATGGTGAAGCCGTGCGGCGTCTGGCGATAGTATTCCGCGGTTCCGATCAACGCCGAAGCGAGCGCCCCGAAGGCGTGTGAGATCGCGGTCCGTTGCGGAACCGCGGTCATCGGCATCAGATAGGCGAGAGGAACCCCAATGGCGGAGCCGAGGAAGAAGGCGATGAAGATCCACTGGTAATTGACGACCTCAAAACGAAGCAGCGTGCCTACAACGGCCAGCAGCATCCCGGCTTCGCCCACGAACACTCCACGGCGGGCGGTAGCGGGCGAACTCATCCATTTAATGGCGAGAATGAAGCTGGCGGCCGCGAGGATGTAAAGTACCGGAAGTATGCTTTGCGTCATTTCTGGTCCGGCTCGCGCTTCTTAAACATCTTGAGCATGCGATCCGTAATCAGATAGCCGCTGACCAGATTGATCGTGGCGGCGAGAACCGCGATGAAGCCCAGCGTTCGGCTCAGCGCGGAGGCGTCCGGAGCGCCGGTGATCAGGATGGCGCCCACCACGGAGATGGCCGAGATCGCATTGGTCAGAGACATCGAGGGGCGTGTGTAGAAGAGGGGAGACGCGGCGAATCAACTCAAATCCCAAGAAAGCCGCGAGCATAAAGACCCAAAGATCGAAGTCCCACGAGCTCATGATTCCATTAACCTCCTTCGGAAGACGATAAACCCAGGATTTCGCACACCCGGGGGTGCACGAATCTGTTTTCGTGCGTGACGAGAGTTTCGCGGATGATCTCATCGTCTCGATTGAGGGCGATGGCGCCATTCGGAGCCAAGCAGACGAACAAATGCGGTGATATTAGAGGCGAACATCATGGCTGGTGTCACGCGGGACCATCGATGGCAGATTTACGGGTCCGAGAATGGTGACTCCGCCGTGAATGATCGTCTCGCCGGGCCTGCGTGAGTTCGCAGTTGCCACCGCGCTCGGCTGCGATATCGACAATCACCGAACCTGGCGTCATGGCGCTTCACCATCTCGGGCGTGATCAGCATAGGAGCCTTTCGTCCGGGCACTGCCGCCGTGGTGATCACCACATCCTGCTTGCGGAGAACATCAGTCAGCAGTTCGCGCTGACGCTCGATAGAAATCTTCGTCCATCGCCTTCGCGTACCCGCCCCGGTCTTCGGACGCGCCCGCTTCCACATCCAAGCACGATAAATTTAGCGCCCACGCTTTCTACCTGTTCCTTTACTGCAGGGCGAACATCGTAAGCGCAGACCACCGCGCCCAAGCGCCGCGCAGTGGCGATCGCCTGGAGTCCGGCTACTCCAGCCCCGAGGACAAAAACTTTTGCCGGCGTGATGGTGCCCGCCGCGGTGATCATCATCGGGAACATTTTCGGCAGCGCAGTCGCGGCCAGCAGGACCGCTTGATATCCGGAGACGGTGGCCATGGAGGATAGTGCATCCATGCTTTGCGCGCGCGTGATCCGTGGTACGAGTTCCATGGCCAAGAAGGACACGCCCGTAGCGGCCAGTTCAGCACACTCCCGAACAGCCGTCAGCGGCTCGCCGAATCCTATCGAGACCTGGCCGGGACGGAGCAGCGACAGGTCCGACGCGGCCCAACTCGGGATTGGCGCCGAGACATCGCACCTGGGCGATGATATCCGCTTCTCGCAAACAGATCGGCGCGGCTGGACAGGCGAGCTCCGCTTTCTGACGTAGTGTTCATCGGGGAATCCAGCCTGGACGCCGGCCGCATGTTCAACGATCACCTGCATGCCAACTTTCTGGAGCGCCTGACACGCACGGGGTGTGATTGCAACCCGTCGCTCGCCGGGAAACGTTTCCCGTGGGATTCCCACTGTGATGGCCACTTGGTCCTTTGGTCGAAAACAAGATCATACAATCATTCGGGACGCTCCACCATAGGGCGGATCGGTAATCCATCTCCAGTACGAGTGGCGGGGGGGCAGGGTTAGTACCTTGGCAGACTTTCTGAATCACCCATCGACCGCTCAGCGGATGTACAATAAGCGCGAGTTAACTCTATGTCGAGTGGCACGGCACGAACTCCAGGTCCAAGGTCCGATTCGTGAATCCAACAGACGTCAGCAATCCGAACTATTTCCATAAGGTCGTCGATTGCCAGTGGGCCTGTCCCGCGCACACCAATGTGCCGGAATACATTCGTCTGATTGCGCAGGGCCGATACACAGATGCATACATGCTGAATCGGGAGTCGAACGTTTTTCCAGCGATTCTCGGTCGAACCTGCGACCGGCCTTGCGAGCCGGCCTGCCGCCGCGAACGCGTGGATGGCAAGCCGGTGGCGATCTGCCGTCTGAAGCGCGTGGCTGCCGACCACCGCGGCGAGATCGCACACCTGCTTCCGAAGATTCCGCCGAAGAAGAACGGTAAGCGCATCGCATGCATCGGCGCAGGGCCCGCCTCGCTGGCCGTAGCCAATGATCTGCTTCCGTTCGGCTATGAGATTGTGATGTTCGAAAAGCTGGATAAGCCGGGCGGCCTGATGCGTTCGAACATTCCCGCTTTTCGTCTTCCGCAGCGCGTCCTCGACGAAGAGGTCGACATGATTCTCAACATGGGCGTTGACATCCGTTACAGCACGCCCGTCGGCAGCATGAAGAGCTCTCCTGCAAGAAGGATTCGACGGTATTTTCGTCGGCAGCGGCGCGCCGCGAGGGAAAGAACTCGACCTTCCAGGACGGCATGAGACCGATCGAATCTACATCGGCATCGACTGGCTGGAATCCATTGCCTTCGGCCATATCGACTCGATCGGGGAACGCGTACTGATCATCGGTGTCGGAAACACGGCCATGGACTGCTGCCGCTCATCGCGCAGGCTTGGCGGCAAAGACATCAAGGTGATGGCGCGCCGGCCGCGCGGTTTCTTCAAGGCTTCGACCTGGGAACTGGAGGACTCCGAGGAGGAAGGTGTGGAGATCGTCATCAACCATGCTCCCAAGCGCTTCGTCATCGAGAACGGAAAGCTTACGGGAATGGAATTCGAACGGCTCGAATGGGATGCTGGAGCCAAACATTCCCGCACCATCGACACCGTATTCCTTCCTGCCGACGACGTGATTCTCGCCATCGGCCAGGAGAACGCCTTCCCCTGGATTGAACGGGATATCGGGATTGAGTTCGACAAGTGGGATGTGCCCGTTGTTGATGAACGGACCATGGAGTCGACCCGGCCGGGAGTCTTTTTCGGGGGCGACGCGGCATTTGGCCCGAAGAACATTATCTGGGCTGTGGAGCACGCGCATCAGGCAGCGATCTCTATCCACAATTACTGCGAGCGCATTCCTTTAACGGATCGCCCGCCGCAGCGCATGAACCTGATCAGCCAGAAGATGGGGATCAGCGAATGGAGTTACCACAACGATTACAATCCGGCCCATCGTCAGAAGATGACCCATGTCGACCTGACGCGGCGATTCCAGCAGCTCAACATCGAAGTGGAACTCGGTTTCGACGCCGAACAGACGGCGCGTGAAGTGCAACGGTGCCTCAACTGCGATATCCAGACCGTGTTTGCCGCACCCCGATGTATCGAATGCGATGCCTGCATTGATATCTGCCCGGTGCAGTGCCTGACGATCACGGCCAACGGCGAGGAATCAGACCTTCGGACGCGTCTCTCGGCGCCTGCAATCAACCTGACACAGGATGTCTGGGTCTCGGAGCCACTACCGCACACCGCGCGGATCATGGCCAAGGACGAAGATGTTTGCGTGCATTGCGGATTATGCGCGGAACGATGTCCGACGGCTGCCTGGGATATGCAAAAGTTTGAGCTCCTCATTCCCTATGCAGGAACACCCGCGTGCACAACCTTGCCAACATCCGCATAAATGACTTCGCCATTAAGCTGGCGAACGTAAACGGCACCGGGTCGGCCAGCGCGAACAGCCTCTTGATGCAGGCCATGTTTCGCATGGGCATCCCGGTTTCCGGTAAGAACCTGTTCCCGTCGAACATCCAGGGCTTGCCCACGTGGTACGAAATCCGGGTTAACAAGTCCGGCCACACGGCACGCGCGCTGGACTACGATCTGATGGTAGCGATGAACGCGCAGACTTATGTGCGTGACATCCGCGAGGTGCGGCAGGACGGTTATGTGCTGTACGACTCCTCCTGGCCGCTCGATCCATCTCTCGTCCGCGATGACGTGACCTATCTGGGTGTGCCGTTCGCACAGATGTGCAACGCAACTTTCCAGGACCCTCGCGAGAGGATTCTGATGAAGAACATCGCCTACACGGGAGCCCTGGTGGCGGTGCTAAATATCGACTTGAAGATTGTGGCGGACTCGCTGGATGAAAAGTATTCAGCCAAGAAGGCGCTAGCGGATTCCAACCATCGCGCGCTGCATCTGGGCTACGAATATGCCTGTAAGCACTTCCAGTGTCCGCTGCCGTTTCATCTGGAGAAGATGGACGCCAATGGCGACAAAATCCTGATCGACGGAAACACGGCGACGGCGCTGGGCTGTATATACGCGGGCGCAACCGTCGCTGCCTGGTATCCCATTACACCTTCTACTTCTGTAATGGATGCTTTCAAGAGTCTATGCGAAAGGTACCGCCGGGATCCGGAGACGGGAAAAAATAACTACGCCATCATGCAGGCTGAGGACGAGCTGGCCGCCATCGGGATGGTGATCGGCGCCTGCTGGAACGGCGCGCGCGCATTTACCTCCACCGCCGGTCCCGGCATATCGCTGATGAACGAGTTGCTGGGTTTGGCCTACTATGCCGAGATTCCTGCAGTAGTAATCGACGTCGAACGCGTGGGACCTTCCACGGGTATGCCCACCCGTACCCAGCAAGCCGATCTGATGGAGTGCGCCTATGCTTCGCACGGCGACACCAAGCATATCCTTCTTTTCCCAGCAAATCCGGCGGAGTGCTTCGACTTTGCGGCGAAGTGTTTTGACCTCGCCGAGCGCTTCCAAACTCCTGTGTTCCTGCTTTCCGATCTCGACATCGGGATGAATGATTGGGTGGTACCGCGGCTCACCTGGGACGATTCATACCGGCCTGATCGCGGCCGCGTGCTGAGCGAGGCAGACCTGGAAACCATGTCCAAGTTTCAGCGCTATCTGAACGAGGATGAAAACCAAGTGACCGCACGAACTCTGCCCGGGGTGCATCCCAAGGGAGCTTTCTTCACGCGCGGTTCCGGGCACAACAAGTTCGGGGGCTATACCGAAACTCCGGACGAGTACCAGGAAGTTATGGACCGCCTCTTGCTCAAGCACAAGGCGGCAGCGAAATTCGTGCCTCCACCTGAAATCCGTACCCGGCCAGGCGCGCGCTTTGGAGTAGTGACGCTGGGCGGTTGCGATCCAGCGGTGCGTGAAGGGCTGGAGCTTCTCTCCGCCCGCGGAATTGTGTGTGATTTCATGCGAGTTCGCGGCTTTCCTTTTGATGACAACGTCAAAACGTTCCTTGACGAGCACGCTTTCTGTTTCGTTATTGAGCAGAATCGCGATGCCCAATTGCTTTCGCTTCTCACCTTGGAAACATCAGTGCCGAAAGACAAATTACGGTCCGTACTGATCTATGGCGGGTTCCCGCTCAGCGCACGGCACGTGGTGGAAGGAATCGAGAGGATGCTGCGGGACGGGGATTCACCGGCGCAGGTGGACGGGCACATACCGTCGCCGTTGGAACTGCACTCCGAAACGTCCGTGCGAGACCTTCAGATCGAGGAGTGATCATGCCGTCAATCGTAAAACCCATTGCCACGCATCCCAGCCTGCAGCGTAACCAGCTAGGGCTGACGATCCGCGATTACGAGGGTGCGATGTCGACGCTGTGCGCTGGATGCGGGCACGACTCGATCACGGCAGCCATTGTGCGCGCGCTGTGGGAACTGGCAATGCCTCCTCACATGATTGCGAAGTTGAGCGGCATAGGCTGCTCCTCTAAAACGCCGACGTACTTTGTAAACGGAGCGCACGGATTCAACTCGGCTCACGGGCGTATGGCGCCCATCGCGACCGGAGCAAACGCGGCCAACCGGGAGTTGGTCTATATCGGCGTATCCGGCGATGGGGACTCGCTGTCGATCGGACTAGGCCATCTGTGCCACGCCATTCGCCGCAACGTGAAGATGGTCTACATCATCGAGAACAACGGGGTTTACGGGCTGACTAAGGGGCAGTTCTCCGCATCGGCGGATATCGGGTCGAAGAGCAAGCGCGGGGATCCAAATCGCATGGCGCCGATCGATCCGGTGATGCTGGGGCTAAGTATAGGGGCAACGTTCCTGGCCCGCAGCTTTTCCGGAGACAAGGAGCAACTGGTTCCGATCTTGAAAGCCGCGGTCGCGCATCGTGGGTTGGCGCTGGTGGACGTGATCTCTCCGTGTGTCACTTTCAACGATCATAAGGGTTCCACCAAGAGCTACCTGCATACGCGCAAAAACCAATTGAGGGCGACGGAGTCGGATTTCGTTCCGCCCGCCAGCGAGATCCTGGCACATATCGGGCAGAACGGCGCAACTAGCGTGACAATGCACGACGGTTCTGCTGTACGGTTTAGGGCGGTCCCACCCGGCTACGATCCGACCGACCGGCGAGCCGTGTTCGATTACCTGCATGAACACCAAGGTAAGGGCGAGGTGGTCACCGGACTCTTGTATCTAGATGAGATGGTGCCCGACTTACATGAGATGAGCCAAACGCCGGAGACTCCGCTTTCCAGACTGCCCTATGAAAAGCTCTCACCGGGGGCCGACGAACTGGCGCGGTTGCAGGAAGAGTTTCGGTAACACTTTCCCCCTTAAGCCAGAATACTCGCGGTAGTCCGAGAACCCGGGCCGCATTCTCCCAGGGTGAAAACTAGCGTGCCGGCGGAACTTCTGGAGTAGTTCTTCGTCTATTCCGTCAAGGTACCGCCGTGATCGAAACTCTCAGCAAGGATCTCAAGCACTCGCTCCGGATGTTCTGGCAGAACCGGAGTTTCACGGCTACGGCGGTAGCGGCTCTCGCGATTGGCATTGGCGCCAACACGGCGATCTTCTCCGTCGTCAACACCGTTCTACTAAAGCCTCCTGCTTTCCCCTCCTCAGAGCGCATCGTAATGTTCATGAATACTTCGCCTCAGGGACAGGGCCCGGGGGCGTCGCCGGCAAAGTTCAATCACTGGAGGGGCCTGTCCAGTGTCGTTCAGGATGTTTCCGCGTTCCGCACCGGGGTCGTGAATTGGACCGGAGGTGACGTTCCCGGGCAGTTGCGCTCGGCTCAGGTCACTGCTGACTACTTTCGTCTTTTCGGTGCCCCTATCATTCGGGGCCGCGGCTTCAATGCCCAGGAGGATTCGCCCAACGGTTCCCGACGCGCTGAATGCCTTGAACGTCCGGCTCACTCCGCTCGCATGGGTGGTGCGCTCTCAAGGCGACCCCGCAGCACTGTCGTCCGCAATTCAAGAACAATTACGCCAAGTCAGTGGTCTGCCTCTCTCCGACATCCGTACGATGGAGGAAGTGGTCTCGAGGTCGACCTCGCGTCAGCGGTTCAACATGCTTCTGATGTCCGTCTTCGGCGCGGCCGCGCTGATGTTGGCGGCCATAGGAGTATACGGATTGATGGCCTACTCCGTGCAGCAGCGCACACAGGAAATCGGGATCCGCATGGCGCTAGGAGCCGAGCCGAGAGACATACGGAAAATGGTGGTCCTGCAGGGTATGACCTTTTCGCTCACCGGCATCGTTGTCGGCACTGCAGCGGCATTCGGCCTGGCGCGGCTGATCTCGGCCTTTCTGTTCGGAGTGAAGCCCTGGGACCCGCCTGTGTTCGTGGCAATGCCGATCCTGCTTGCCGCGATCGCCCTACTCGCCATCATGATCCCGGCGACCCGCGCGACAAAGGTCGATCCCATTACAGCCTTGCGCTACGAATAACCTGACTGGATCGTCTTCCGAGAGCCGCACGCTCGCCTATCGGAAATGGACAGATTGCTTCAAAGGATTGTGGCGACGAACTGGCCACTCTCGTCGGCAGAATGATTGGATAAATTGTTTGTTTTTTTTGGTGAGCCGGGCGGGTCTCGAACCCGCGACCCTCTGATTAAAAGTCAGATGCTCTACCACTGAGCTACCGGCCCTGAGAACTGAGAAAGAACTCTTTTCTAGACTACCATGACCACCCGTCCCGGCCCGCTAATCGCAGTGGAAAACCTCTTCCATCTGCGCCCACCATTCGCCCGGCGATCGCGTCTCCAGCGGCTGCTGCATCGCGCCCACCACACTCCACCATTCCTGATTCACGGGATCCGCTGCAAGCCGCGCCATATCCGCCGTGTAATCGGCGCCGATGTACTCGTAGTAGCTGAACAGCCAGCCGTCCTTGTGGTAGATGGAGAAGTTCCGGATGCTGCACTCGCGCATGATGTCCAGAACGCCCGGCCAAACGGCCGCGTGCAGCCGTTTGTACTCCTCCAGATGTTCCGGCCGCACCCGCAGGACAGAACCGATCCGCTGCATCAGTTCCGTCCGGGCATTTGCGGATCGGCCTTGATCGGATAACCACGGATCAGCATGAAGGTTCGCTTCCAGCGCGTCTTGGTGAAGAAGTGCATGCCCAGATCCTTGATGTGGTCGAGACCGATGGAAGGGTTCGCCAGTTGATCGGTGGGCGCGTCGTAGGACCAATACACGATCAGCGGCTTTCCGATGATGTTATCGCGCGGCACAAAGCCCCAGTAGCGGCTGTCGAGTGACGAATCGCGGTTGTCACCCATGGCGAAATAACTGTTGGGGGGCACTACAACTTCGCCATTCTTGACCTGATTGCGTAGCATCTGTTCGGCCGGAGGATAAATCTGTGTGTTCGGTTCGCCGGGGAAGTTGTCGCGGTAAGAATCAATGTATTCGGTCTTGTGATATTTGTACGGTTCGTTCAGCTTGTTGCCGTTCACGTACACTTGCTTGTTCTCGATCCTGATACGGTCGCCCGGTATACCCATGGCGCGTTTGACGAACGTCTGCTTGATGTCGATCGGATACCGGAACACGATGATATCGCCGCGCTTCACATCCTCGAACGGAAGCAGGTATTTACTGACCGGACCGGCGGGCGAGTAGGCCAGTTTGTCCACCAAAAGATGGTCGCCGATGAGCAGCGTATCCTCCATCGACCCAGTTGGGATGACGAACGCCTGAACCAGCGTAGTGGTACCGAATAGCAGTAGCAGAATTGTTACAGTCCACTCGGCGATCGTCCCGCGCGGCGGATCGTGGGGCGAAACGGGCGCGGCGGGCGGCGTAGGTTCCGCAACGGGGGCTTGATCGGTAAGGACGGGTTCTTGTTCTTCTTTCACCGGCTCCTCTGACAGTTCTATTCCTATTGTAGGCGCGGTCTTACGCGCTCCCGCGAATCAGACGCAGGATTTCCACAAACGATATATAGATGTTTATGAAGCCCAAACCGCTGAGCGCTCCTCGAAAAAAAGGACTTCCCCACAAATCCGCGAGCCACGAGGCATAAGCCGCCACATGGTTCGCCTCCCACACTTCCATCCATGGGAACACGACGAGAAAGACGCCGATTTCGAAGCAGAAGATAATGAAGCACAGACGGAAGAGTTTGGAGTACCAAGGCCGTCCGCGGTGGGCCACGATTGCCATTCGCGCCTCGACGCCGCCGGAATCTAGAGACATCCAGGCCCCGCGACCATCGCAAACAATTCGGCCTGCTGCGGAATCGGATAGCCGAGCCAAGCCTCATAAGGGCAACACATGCGGACCGGCTCAAAGCTAAAACGGTGCAGCGAGGTGGGCCCAAACGTCACCAGTGCTTTGATGTGTTCGGGAGTGTGGTAACCCTTATTCGTGTCAAACCCATACTGCGGGAAGACCTCGTGCCACCGAGTCATGCAAGCATCGCGTTCGACTTTCGCGAGAATAGAGGCGGCCGCGATAGATTGCGATCGCGCATCGCCGTGAATAATACCGCGCTGGGCGATGCCGCCGTCAACGCTGACTGCATCTACGAGTAGATAATCCGGGGCAGGGCTGAGCTTCTCCACTGCGCGGCGCATGGCCAAACGCGAGGCTTGCAAGATATTGAGGTGATCGATCTCGAACACATCGGCGGCGGCTACAGCCCAGGCAATCGCACGCTCGCGGATTCGAAGCGCCAGTGTTTCGCGGCGTTCGGCATCGAGCTGTTTGCTGTCGCGCAGACCGCGAATTGCCCGCTCCGTATCGAGAATCACGGCAGCGGCGAACACAGGCCCAAACAAAGACCCGCGCCCGACCTCATCGACGCCGGCCACATAGCGGTACCCGCCTTGCCGAGCCTTTCGCTCAAATCGAGAGTCGCATTGGAAAGGCATTCGCCTGGCTGCGTTTGCGATCGCTCGTGTACGAACGCGCTTATTCGCGTTCGCGCAAGCGAGCGGCTTTGCCCTTCAGTCCGCGTAAGTAGTACAACTTCGCGCGACGCACTCGTCCGGTGCGAACGACATCGATATGGTCGATGACTGGGGCATGCAAGGGGAAAATGCGTTCTACCCCCTGGCCGAAACTGACCTTGCGAACCGTGATGGTCCGGCCCAGGCCGGCGTTATTCTGGGCGATCACCGTGCCTTCAAAAGCCTGCAGCCGCTCCTTGTCGCCTTCTTTAATCTTCACGTGCACGCGAATCGTATCGCCGGGACGAAACTCCGGGATATCCGTACGCTTATTCTTGTCGACCACCTTGGTCAGCTGGGCGTTAATCATGGCAGCACTTCCTCGTCCGAATCTTTATTGTCGAGCTTACAGCCGCTCGTAAGCAAATCTGGCCTGAGCCGCACGGTCTTTTCAAGCGCGGACTTCCGGCGCCATTTCCGAATCTCTTCGTGATTCCCGCTCAACAAAACATCGGGAACCTTCCATTCTCGAAACACAGCGGGCCGCGTGTACTGCGGGCAATCCAGCCGGTCCCCGGCGCTGAACGACTCGTTTAATGCCGAATCGGGGTGACCCAAAACTCCGGGCAACAGCCGGGCCACGCAATCCACAATCACGGCGGCGCCTAATTCACCACCGCTCAAAACGAAATCGCCAACCGATATCTCGTCGTCCACCAGATGCTCGGCCACTCGCTCATCAACACCTTCGTAGCGCCCGCAGATGAGCAGCAGTTCCGCAAGTCCGGCGTAGTGCCGAGCCAGCTTCTGATCAAACCGCCGGCCCTGCGCCGACAGTAGAACCGCCTTCCTTCCGGCGGCCCGCTGCGGCCAAATCGACTCAACGGCCAGAAAAAGCGGCTCGCATTTCAGCAACATTCCCTCACCGCCCCCGAAAGGCCGGTCGTCCACAGTGCGGTGGCGGTCATAGGTCCACGATCGCAGGTCGTGAACTCTTATATCCAGAATGCCGGACTGAAGTGCCTTGCCCACCACACCGTGTTCGAACGGACTACGAAAGAATTCGGGGAAGATCGTGACGATGTGAAAGACCATTCGCTCAACCGGCTACCGGTTCAGATCCAGGAGACCCTCCGGTAGGTGGGCCCTGATCTCACGAGCCTGCAAATCGATACCGGGGAGAATCTCTTTCGCATACGGCACCAGGATGCGGCCCGTCATCCAATTCCAACACTACGGGGCCGCCCAGTTCCTGCCACCCTGTTACTACGCCAATTGCGTCACCCGATCGAGCGTCAACAACGCGGCAACCCACCAAGTCGGCGAAGTAATGCTCCTCCTCAGGTAACGGAAATCTCTCACTGGAAGGAATGTAGACATCCTGTCCGCTAAGCGGTTCGGCATCGCTGATCGAGTTGATGCCTTGCAACTTGAAGACAGGCTGATCATTATGATACCAGACACGTTCGACCACATACGATGCGCCCGCGATCTGGACTGCTGTCAGACTCTGGTATCGTTCCGGATGATCCGTCATCGCGATGGCACAAAGCTCGCCGTTTCTACCGCGCGGGCGCTTCAGGTGGGCTACAACGACCCACTCCGGATTTTTGTCCACAAGAATCTATTCCAGAATCTCGAGGGTGAATCGACGATTCAACTTCATCCCGGCCGCGCCTAGCAGCGTACGGATGGAGCGCGCGGTACGTCCTTGCTTTCCGATCACTTTTCCGAGATCGCTGGGGGCCACGCGGAGTTCCAGAACAGTGACCTGCTCGCCTTCCACTTCGCGAACGGCCACCTGCTCCGGGATGTCAACCAGAGCCTTCGCGATATCCTCAACCAGGGTTTTCATCCCTTTGCTCCTTCCGCCGGAATCTGACATCTATGCGCGCATTTGCGCTTAGGAAGCCACGGGCTCAGCCGCCGGAGCCGGATACTTCTTCAGTAAACGTCCGACCGTCTCAGAAGGCTGGGCGCCGTTTTTCATCCAATATTGGATGCGGTCGTATTCCAGTTGGACTACGGCGGGCGACGACACCGGATTGTAGTGGCCCACCACTTCCACGGCGCGGCTGTTGCGCGCGCGTTCTTTGTCCATGATTACCACCCGGTAGGTCGGTTTCTTCTTAGCTCCAAAACGAGCCAAACGAATCATCAGCATTAGTGCACTCCAATCTTATTCTGCGCCGAGTCCACCGAACATCCCCGGCAATTTCATCTTGCCCAAGCGCTTTCCCATAAAGCTTCCGGTGGAGAAGCTCTTCATCATCTTGCGGGCTTGCGCGTACTGCTTCAGCAAGCTGTTGACTTCCTGGACGGAGGTGCCGCTACCTTTGGCGATCCGCCGCCGGCGCGCTCCGTTAATGATCATATGATTGTCACGTTCATGAGGCGTCATCGAATCAATAATGGCTACGATGCGCGTAATCTCGCTTTCGTCCACCTTGACGTTCTTCAGATCCTTCAGGGGGCCCAGCTGCGGCATCATACCCAGCAGGCCTTCGAGCGGACCCAACTTGCGAAGCTGCTTGATCTGATCGCGGAAATCCTCGAGTGTGAATTCGTTGTCGATGATCTTCCGCTGCATCTCCTCAGCTTTTCGCTGATCGATGTTCTGCTCCACCTTTTCAATGAGCGACATCATATCGCCCATGCCGAGAATGCGGTTGGCGACGCGATCGGGATGGAACGGTTCCAGCGCATCGAACTTCTCGCCGACACCGACAAACTTCAGAGGTTGCTGCGTAACCGTGCGGATGGACAAAGCCGCCCCACCGCGGGCATCCCCGTCCATCTTGGTGAGGATGATTCCTGTGATCCCCAGCCGTTTGTGGAACTCGTCGGCGGACTTCACTGCGTCCTGACCGGTCATGGCATCGGCGACGAAGAGGATCTCCGTGGGATTCAACTGCTCTTTGAGCTCCTGCAGTTCGGTCATCAACTGCTCATCGATGTGCAGACGTCCGGCGGTGTCCACCAGCAGTACGTCGCGTCCGCCTTGAGCAGCCTCGCGCCGCGCCGACCGCGCCAGTTCCGCAGGTTTCGTTTCTTCGGCCGTACCTTCGTAGATGGGCTGCTTGATATCCCGCGCGATGACGGCTAATTGGTGGCGCGCGGCGGGGCGGTACACGTCGACGGATACGAGAAGCGGCCGGTGACTCTCTTTGGCCAGATATTTCGCGAGCTTTCCGGTGCTGGTCGTTTTGCCTGAGCCCTGCAGTCCGACAATCATGATCACCGTCGGAGGCTCATTAGCAAACCGCAACCGAGCGGTGTGACTGCCCAAAATCTTCACGAGCTCGTCGTGAACAATCTTGACCACTTGCTGCGTGGGAGAGAGCGCAGTGAGCACCTCGTGCCCCATCGCCTTCTCCTTGATACCTTCGATCAGTTGTTTGACGACGCGGAAATGGACATCGGCTTCGAGTAGCGCCACGCGAATTTCGCGCAAGGCAGTCTCCATGTTCTCCGGCGTGAGTTTGCCCTCGCCGCGAAGATTTTTGAAGACACGTTGGAGCTTGTCGCTGAGATTGTCGAACATTACACGAAGCCGGACTACCGAAGCGCTCAGTTGAGTTGCGGGCCACTACTGAGGATAGGCCAGTTCCTTTATTATAACGAACACTGGAGAATGCGGCTACTTCAGTGAAAGTCCCCTAGTGCGAAGTGAGCCTGAAATGCCCAAAACGTCGCTTCGGCCGTCCTTGAAAGTTCCAAGCCACGTTGTCCAACTGCTCCGGCGTCATTGCATAAAGGCTCTTTGGCACCCTGTCAAAAGAATAGCTGAGAAACTTGAGAGCCGTCTGCTTATCGGTCGCGGTTGAGCCTCATTCTGGGCCGCTAGCGGCAGCACCGCCAGAACAGCGGCCATTAGCTTCAAGGTTCGTGTGAAACCACTTTCCGGCTGCCGTTCGCGTTGTCGCTGGACACGAGACCATCAATTGGCTGGGCTCGACCCGCGCAGCAAATTCAGTGAGTGTAGATGATCGTATTCCGATGCGGTAATCTGATGAGGCGGAACCCATCACAAAGCCGCCTCTCCTACGCATTTTGCCCCGCTCAAGAGTGATCGCCCGAGCGGCCACTTCCGCCGCTGGCTCTGGAAGGCATCAGCGCCGAGCTCGTGGCTTAGCACGGTTGAAAAAAGGACTCCGTGCGCTCGCCAGGCGGGCGTTACAGCACCGTCTGGAGCACGTTCTCGACTTGTTTCCACACTTCGGATCCATCACCTGTCCCGACGATCAATTCGCGGGGCAGACCGAGGATATCAAGAACTCCCAGATAATCTCTTCAAAGCGGATCGCCGCAGCCACAGCTCGATACGGCTCGTCGGCCGATCAAAATCCTCCATCAGACGTGCGATTGGATCTGGTAGGCGGAGGTGAGGAAACTCTTCCCGGTCCGGATGCAGGCTGAAGCCTCGATACCAAAAATTGCTCTGATAATTGGCCACGTCGACCGAGATCCTTCAGGACATAGCGCGGCGGCTGTGCGATTCAGCACGATGGACTTTCCCGGCGCTACCTTCACGCTCCCCAGCGGAATCAACTCTCAGGGAGACATATCTGGAGCGTACGGCTCGGGTCATGCTTATGTGCAGAGCGATGGCGATTTCACCGCATTTGACTTCCCGGGGTCTACTTTCACGAATTTACTGGGCTAAACGCTCGCGGCGACATTGTCGGACGCTATGTCGCGGGCGGTCTGAGTCATGGATATCTTATGACCGGCGGGCAATTCAGCACGATTGATTTCCCCGGCGCGACCTTCTCCGGGGCCACCGGCATCGATCAGCGGCGCAATATCCTGGGACGATATCGCAATGCCGACGGTGTTACGCATGGTTTTCTGTTGACCGGCTTCCGGCGGGCGTGCGCAATTTTTGTGCCCCAGATTGTCGGCACGGCCAGCGGAGCGGCCGTGACCCACTCGAGCGATTTCACGCTGGTCACCGCGTCCAGGCCGGCCACGGCAGGTGAGGTGTTATCCCTCTCGCGACAGGCCTCGGTCCGACGCGCCCCAGCGTTGATCCGGGCCAGCCGTTTCCGGCCGGTCCCCCGGCCGCCGTCAGTTCTGCCTCTCAGGTGAGGGGTCAATGCAAAACCCGCCGAGGTGCTGGGCGCGGTGGGCTTTCCCGGTTCGATGGACGGCTATCAACTCAACTTTCGTGTGCCGGCCGATACCGCGAAAGGATTGGCCACAATCCAGGTGAGCGTAGGCCTGGTTGAAGCTACGCCCATGAAGATCATGGTCCAGTAAGTCAGGAGCGAAAAGGCGGACAGTCGCAACGAGCACGAGGCTGAATTGTAGCGTCGCTCCTCTCGCATTGCGCGCCCCTGAACCCCGGATACAGACTCCTCGGTGACCCCAAACGCACCAAGCCGTTTTAGAGAAGCCCTCCTGTTTCGTCATCCCTAGGCCCTAGCATGCCGGCCTTTCACCTGGCTCGTAATCCATACTGGCGCGCAGGCTTGGCACAGGCCCAGCAGGCCAACTCCCGGATCGGAATACTCGAATTCTGCGCGAATGTTGCGGGTCAGTTGCCAGCCCGAGAGAGATCCCTGTTGGCAGGGAGCGCACGATGCTGATCTGAAACCCGTGCGCGGCCGCACGCGTGTCGAACTGCTCATGTTGGTCTTGTGTTTAGTAATATAGGTCATCCCCGGAGCGATGCATGGACGTACAACCGGTGTCAAGGAGCCAGAGCACCCTCGCGGAAGCGACAGCCGCAGACTTAGAGTATCCGTCGCTACAACGGCAAGGCTTGGCTCGATAGAGAATTGACTGCGGGACAGGCGATGGATTCCGAACTTTGGAAGCAAATCGATAATCTGTTGCAGGCCGTGCTGGATCGCCCGGCTGGCGAGCGCGCGGAGTTTTTGCGTCAGGCGTGCGCGGGCGATAAGGGTCTGGAGAAGGAAGTCCGGTCGCTGCTGGGCTCGCACCAGGCGGCAGAAAGTTTCCTCGAGGATCCGGCGCTGCAGGTTGCCGCGGAGGCAATTGCTATTGAGCGAAATAGAGACACCAAGCAGGGCGGCGGTTCTCTAATCGGCCAGACTTTCTCGCATTACAGGATTATCGAGAAGCTGGGCGGCGGCGGCATGGGTATCGTGTATAAGGCCGAGGACATCCGCCTGCACCGGTTCGTGGCTCTCAAGTTTCTGCCCGACGAAGTCGCTCGCGACCAACAGTCGCTGACCCGGTTTCAGCGGGAGGCACGAGCCGCCTCTTCTCTCAATCAAGCCAGCATTTGCACGATCTATGACATCGGCGAAGAGGATGGCCGCGCGTTCATTGCCATGGAATATCTGGGCGGCGCGACGCTGAAGCACCACATCGGCGGACGACCCCTGGAAATGGAAATGCTGCTGGCACTCGGAATCGAGATTGCCGACGCGCTGTATGCGGCCCACACTGAAGGCATCATCCATCGCGACATCAAGCCGGCAAACATTTTTGTCACCAAGCGAGGTAATGCGAAGCTACTGGACTTCGGCCTGGCGAAATTAAGTCAGGGCCAGCGCGCAGGCGAAACCACTCTCACTGTGGAGGATGCATGACCGGTGCAGGGAGCGCGCTGGGGACAGTACCGTACATGTCGCCGGAGCAAATTCGCGCTCAACCCTTGGACGCGCGCACGGATTTATTCTCGTTCGGTGTAGTGCTGTATGAGATGGCGACGGGCACGCTGCCTTTTCGCGGGGAAAGCTCGGGGATGGTTTCCGATGCGATCCTGAACCGCGCTCCTGTGCCTGCGATCATTCTGAATCCCGACTTGCCGGCGGAAGTAGAACGCATCATCGACAAGTGTCTCGAGAAGGATCGCAACCTGCGGTACCAGCACGCCTCGGAGATCCGCGCCGATCTCCAGCGGCTGAGGCGGGACACGGTTTCGGGCACGATGACACCCAGCACCGAAGCCGTTGACAAGACACTGGAAGGTAATCGTTCCTGCCGCGGCGGCGGTGCTGGCTTCCCTCTTTGCGGGTTACTTCTATCTTCATCGCACGCCCAAGCTCACCGATAAGGACACAATTGTCCTTGCCGACTTTAGTAACACGACGGGCGATCCCGTGTTTGATGGGACGCTGCGTCAAGGGTTGGCCGTCCAGCTCGAACAATCGCCGTTCTTGAGCGTCGTCTCCGAGGAGCGAATCCAGGAGACGCTGAGCCTGATGGGCCAGCCGCAGGATGCGCGGCTTACTCCAGAAATCGCAAAAGAAGTCTGTGAGCGAACCGCGGCCGCCGCCGTCCTGGACGGGTCCATTGCCAGCCTTGGAAGCCACTACGTGTTGGGGCTGCGCGCCAAGAACTGCCGCAGCGGAGACATTCTGGACCAGCAGCAGGTGCAGGCAGCGCGAAAAGAAGACGTCCTGACAGCCCTGAGCCAAATTGCCATCAAGTTCAGAACTCGAGTTGGCGAATCGCTTGCCACCGTTGAAAAGCACTCGACTCCGCTCGCTGAGGCTACCACGGCATCACTCGAAGCCTTGAAAGCCTATAGCCGGGCCCGCACGGTTCATCCTCAAGTGGCGGCGCCGCCGCTCTGCCTTTTTTCAGGCACGCCACCGAGCTCGACCCGCAATTTGCTATGGCACACGCGAGTTTGGGAGTAGCGTACGGCAGTAATGACCAGATGGATCTCTCTGTGCAGAGCACCAGCAAAGCCTATCAGTTGCGGGATCGCACCAGTGACCAGGAGAAGTTCTTTATCACGGCTTCCTACGCTCGCCGAGTCACGGGAAACCTGGAACACGCGCAACAGATCTGTGAGTTGTGGGCGCAAATGTATCCTCGCGAGGCGATGCCCTACAACTACCTAGCGGCGATTTACCCGGTCTTGGGCAAATACGACAAGGGCGTCGAAGAGGGCAAGAAGGCGATCGCGCTCGATCCGGATTTCGCCTTCGGGTATGCCCTTCTTGCCGGGCACTATCGATCCCTTGACCGCCTGGGTGAAGCTGAGAACACGCTGCAGCGCGCGTCCGAGCGCAAACTGGAAACTCCACACTTTTTAGTTCACCGGTACGACATTGCCTTTTTGAAAGGTGACCAGGCCGGAATGGAACGCGCAGTTGCGCTGGCTAATGGGAAATCGGTAACGGAAGAGTGGATCTCCGGCCATGAAGCGCTTGTCCAGGCATATTCGGGTCATTTGCAGCAGGCAAGGAGGACGTCACGGCATGCGGCGGACCTCGCTCAGCAGGCGGGCAAGGGGGAAGCAGCGGCTCTGTATGAAGCCGCAGCAGCACTGTGGGAGACCTTCTTCGGGAACTTCTCCGCGGCAAGACGGGGCGCAATGGCCGCCCTCGAGCTATCAAAGAGTCGGGACGTGGAGTATCACTCTGCTCTTGCTCTGGCCCTGGCCGGGGACGCATCGCCGTCTCAAACACTCGCGGCTGATTTGGAGAAGCGCTTTCCCAGGGATACGTCGGTAAGGTTCAGTTACCTGCCGACGGTTAGCGCACTTCTCGCACTGAAACGCGGCGAGCCGTCAAAGGCTATCGAACTGCTACAAATCGCTTTTCCCTATGAACTGGGCGCGCCGCGCAGCGCCCTTCGGCGCCCTCTATCCTGTCTATGTGCGTGGGGAGGCTTATCTCGCCGCACACCAGGGCGCCGAAGCCGCCGCGGAATTCCAAAAGATTCTCGATCACCGCGGGATCATTGTCAGCGATCCCATTGGCGCACTGGCGCACCTGCAGCTTGGACGAGCGTTGGTGACAGCGGGAGATAAGAACAAGGCGAAGGGCGCCTACCAGGATTTTCTAACACTGTGGAAGGATGCCGACACAGACGTCCCAATTCTCAAGCAGGCCAAGGCGGAGTACGCGAAACTGCAATGAGCGCGCCATTGCCGGCGCATCGATAGGTGATGGATTCCGAGCGGTGGAAAGACATCGATAACCTGCTCCAGGCCGCCTTAGAGCGACCGCCCAGCGAGCGCGACGGGATTCTTACATCAGGCGTGTGCAGGTGATGAGGCGCTGGAGAGGGAAGTCCGGTCGCTGCTGGCCTCCCAGGAGGCCGCGAGAAGTTTTCTCGAGAATCCGGCGTTAGACGTAGCCGCGCGGGCCATCGTTCTGCAACACAATGCAGACAGGCCGGACACCGGAGCCAGGTCCCTCACCGGCCAGACCATCTCGCATTACCGCATTGTCGAGAAGCTGGGCGGAGGCGGGATGGGCGTGGTCTACAAGGCCGAGGACATCCGGCTGCACCGGTTCGTGGCTCTCAAGTTTCTTGCCGGATGAGATCGCCCAGAATCCGCACGCACTCAGCCGTTTTCAGCGCGAGGCGCAAGCTGCTTCGGCCTTGAATCATCCCAACATCTGCACGATTCACGACATCGGTGAAGAGCGTGGCCGCGCCTTCATCGTCATGGAGCATCTGGCGGGCGCGACGCTGAAGCACCGCATCGCCGGCGGTCCGCTGGAGATGGACATGCTGCTCGCGCTCGCCACTGAGATCTCCGACGGGCTGGATGCCGCTCATTCCGCAGGGATCATTCACCGCGACATCAAGCCCGACAACATCTTCGTTACTCCGCGAGGCCACGCCAAACTATTGGACTTCGGCTTAGCCCAGGAGACACGGCCTTCGGATCCCGATTCGAGGACGATCACCGCCGGACCTACTGAACCCGGAGCCATCGTCGGCACGGTGGCCTACATGAGTCCGGAGCAGGTAACCGGGAAGCCGTTGGACGCGCGAACCGATCTGTTCTCCTTCGGGGTGGTGTTGTATGAGATGGCGACCGGTACTCGTCCTTTCGGCGCCGATACCTCGGCCGCTATCTTCGGCGCCATCCTGTACAAGGCGCCGATTGCTCCGATGCGTCTCAATCCGGAAATCCCTGCAGAGTTGGAGCGGGTTATCACCAAGTGCCTGGAAAAAGACCGCGACCTGCGCTATCAGCATGCTGCAGAAATTCGTGCCGATCTGCAGCGGCTGAAGCGGGATACCGGTTCGGGCCGGGTAATAAGCGGTGAGAAGCCCGCAGACAAAGCTGTCATCGTCAAGCGTTGGAGGATGATTGTTCCTGCCGTTGCCATGGTCGCTGGTATTTTCCATCGGGGGTTACTCCTATCTTCACCGGATGCCTAAACTCACGGACAAGGACACGATTGTCCTTGCCGATTTCACGAACACGACTGGCGACGCCTTGTTCGACGGGACGCTGCGCCAAGGGCTTGGCGATACAGCTTGCAACAATCGCCATTTCTTGAGCCTCGTCTCCGATGAGCGAATCCAGAAGGCGCTGAGTCTGATGGGCCGGCCGGCGGATGCGCGGCTGACACCGGAACTCGCCAAAGAGATTTGTGAGCGAACCGAGGCCGCCGCCGTCCTGGATGGCTCGATTGCGAGCCTCGGAAGTCAATACGTGCTGGGATTACGTGCAAAGAACTGCCGGACGGGAGACATCCTGGACGAGCAGCAGGTACAGGCAGCGAAAAAAGAAGACGTCCTGAATGCCTTGAGTCAGATTGCCATCAAGTTCAGAACTCGAGTCGGCGAATCGCTCGCCACCGTCGAAAAACACAATACTCCGCTCCCTGAGGCGACCACGCCGTCACTCGAAGCTTTTAAGGCCTATAGCGCGGGTTGGAAGGCTGCGTCCTCGAGTGGTGATCCCGCCGGTCTGCCGTTTTTAAAGCGCGCGATAGAGCTCGACCCCAAATTCGCGATGGCACATGCGCTTCTGGCGCGCACATATGGATGGCTGGGAGACTCTGCCCTGGCTGCCGAGAGCACGAGCAGAGCCTATCAGTTGCGGGATCGCGCCAGTGACGCAGAGAAGTTCTTAATCACGGCTTCCTATGACATAGATGTGACCGGAAACCTGGAGAAAGCGCAACAGACGTGTGAGTTGTGGGCGCAGACCTATCCTCGCGATGTGAATGCTCACGCCTTCCTTGCGGGGATGATTTATCCGGTAGGTGCGAAATACCTGAACGGGGTCGACGAAGTCAAGAAGGTGCTCGCGCTCGATCCGGATTTTGGCATCGGATATTATCAGCTCTCTTTCCACTCTATGTACCTTGACCGTCTCGGAGACGCCGAGCGGGCCCTTCAGAGAGCCGCCGAGCGCAAACTGCAACACCCGGGTTTTTTGGTCCAGGCGTACGATATCGCCTTCTTAAAAGGTGACAAGGCGGGAATGGAACGTGAAATCGCTCTGGCTCGTGGCAAGCCGGAGGTCGAAGACTGGATCACGGACCGCGAGGCTTTTGTCCTGGCTTATTCCGGCCGCTTGCAGCAGGCAACGCGGACCGCAAAGCGTGCGGTGGATTTGGCGCAGCAGGCGTCGAAGCGGGAAACGGCGGCTCTGTACGAGGCCGGAGCAGCACTGTGGGAAGCCTTCTTCGGGAATTCGTGGGCGTCAAGGCGGGGCGGGATGGCCGCGCTTGAGCTTTCGAAGAGCCGGGATGTCGAGTTTGGCGCCGCATTGGCACTGGCACTCTCCGGAGATTCCCTCCAGTCGCAAACGCTCGCGGATGATCTGGAGAAACGGTTCCGGGAAGATACCTCAGTCAAATTGACCTACGTACCGACGATACGCGCAGTTATATCGCTAAATCATGGCGATCATGCAAAGACCGTCGAGCTGCTACAAACCGGCGTGGCCTATGAGCAGGGTACGCCGCCCTGCAGCGCTATCGGATTCTTCGGGATGTTCTATCCGGTCTATGTGCGTGGCGAGGCCTATCTGGGCGCGCACCAGGGGGTCGAAGCCGCGGCGGAATTCCAGAAGATTCTGGATCACCGCGGGATTGTCGTTAGCGATCCGATAGGCGCCCTGGCGCACTTGCAACTGGGAAGAGCGTTTGTGTTATCCGGAGACAAGATCAAGGCCAAAACGGCCTACCAGGATTTCCTCACTCTCTGGAAAGACGCCGATCCGGATATTCCGGTCTTCAAGGAAGCCAAAGCCGAATACGCCAAGCTCAAATGAGCGAGAATGGGCGCGAGTTGGCGCCTGAACAACAGCTACGCGCATTCGATACAGTATTAGGCGGAGTCTCCATCCATGAAGCGAAGACAGTTCCTAATGACCGCGTCCGCGGGAGCTTTCGCCGCGCGGCAGTCGTTCGGCAGCCCCAGCGAACGGGTGCGCGTGGCCTGCGTCGGTGTGCGGGGCCAAGGCAACTCCCACATCAAGAATTACCTCAAGATGCCGGATGTCGAGATCGCGGCCGTGGTCGACATTGACGAATCAGTTCTCAATAAGCGGCTTGGCGAGATCGAACAAGCGTCGGGTAATCGGCCCGCCGGCTACAGCGATCTGCGCAAGCTGCTGGAGAACAAAGATATCGATGCAGTCTCAATCGCGACGCCCAATCACAGTCACACGCTGCAAGCGATCTGGGCGCTGCAGGCCGGCAAGGACGTATATGTCGAGAAGCCATGCTCACATAACATCTATGAATGCCAGCAGATTGTGAAAGCGGCGAAGAAGTACAACAAGATCGTCCAACACGGCGTGAATGCGCGTTCCAGCGGCGGTCCGCAGGAAGCCGTACAGAAGATGCGTGAGGGATTGATCGGGGATGTGTACATGGCCCGCGGCCTGTGTTTCAAGTGGCGTGATACGATCGGCCACGCTCCTGTCGAACCAGTGCCGGCCGGCGTCGATTACGACCTCTGGCTGGGTCCCGCGCCCAAGCACGCGTTCACGAAAAATCGATTTCACTACAACTGGCATTGGTTCTGGGACTACGGCAACGGCGACATCGGCAACCAGGGCATCCACGAAATGGACATCGCGCGCTGGGGTCTGGGAGTGAAGTATCCACACAAGGTAAGCGCGGTGGGCGGTCACTTCATGTTCGATGACGACCAGGAGACGCCGAACACGTTGAATGCAGCTTTCGAGTTCACGGAGGGCGGCAGGAAGCGGCTGCTGGAATTCGAAGTCCGGCACTGGATGAGCAATCACGAAGCCGGAATCGGCGAAGCTCGCGCCGGTGAAAAGAAGGACTCGAACACGGTCGGAAACCTGTTTTACGGGTCGAAAGGTTATCTTGCGATCGACGGCTATAACAAGTACTACTCATTCCTCGGCAAGGAGCAGCAGCCGGGTCCCTCTAAGAACGAGGGCGGGAACAACTGGCAAAACTTCATCGACGTGGTTCGTAGCCGCGACGTCTCGAAGCAAAACAATCCGATCGAAGAAGGTTCCATTTCGGTGGTGCTGATGCATCTGGCCAACATCTCCTACCGCGTGGGAAGGAGCCTGGAGTTCGACTCCGAGAAGATGCAAATTGTCGGGGATAAGGAAGCGAACGCGATGCTCACGCGCAAGTACCGGTCGCCGTTCATCGTTCCTGAAAAGGTGTAGCGCCCTTGAAGCGAATGCTGGGCTACCTCGCATGGGGAGCCGTATCCGTACTGGGCGCTGTCTGCCTTGGCGCCATCGCGATCTCCCGGGGCGAGCCGATCAACAGCATCTGGCTGGTGCTGGCCGCGTGCTGCACCTACCTGGTGGGGTTCCGCTTCTACGCGAAGTTCGTTGCCGCCAAAGTCATGATGCTGCGCGACGATCGCGCCACTCCGGCCGAGCGGCTGAACGACGGCCACGATTTCGAGCCGACGAATAAGTGGATTCTCTTCGGCCACCACTTCGCCGCGATCGCAGGCCCAGGACCACTGGTGGGGCCGACACTGGCCGCGCAGTTCGGCTACCTTCCGGGCGCGCTGTGGATCATCATCGGCGCGGTGGTCGGCGGCGCCGTACAGGACTTCGTCATCCTGTTCTGCTCCATGCGGCGCGATGGCAAGTCGCTCGGGCAGATGGCGCGCGAGGAGATCGGGAAGACAGGCGGGTTCACGGCGTTGATCGCTGTGCTGATGATCATGATCATCCTGCTGGCCGTGGTCGCGCTGGTGGTGGTGAACGCGCTGAAAGGCAGCCCGTGGGGAACGTTCACAATCGTCGCGACCATGCCGATCGCGCTGTTCATGGGTGTGTATCTGCGCTATCTCCGGCCCGGGAAGGTGCTGGAGATATCCGCCATCGGATTCGTGCTGGTGCTCGCGAGCATTTTCGCCGGACAGTATGTGGCCGAATCGCCAACGTCTCGCGCCCTGGTTCACCTACGGGCCGCTCGGCCTGGCGATCGCGATCATCATTTACGGATTCCTGGCCAGCGCGCTGCCGGTGTGGCTGCTGCTCGCCCCGCGCGATTACCTGAGCACGTTCGTGAAGCTCGGCGTAGTGCTGATGCTGGGGATCGGCATCCTGTTCGTGCGCCCGCAGTTGGAGCTTCCGGCGTTCACGCGATTCGTGGACGGCACCGGCCCGATCTTCGCGGGCAAGATCTTCCCGTTCTGCTTCATCACCATCGCGTGCGGCGCGATATCCGGCTTTCATGCGCTGATCTCATCGGGTACGACGCCCGAAGATGATCGCGCGCGAGTGGCATGCGTGGCCGATCGGGTACGGGTCGATGCTGCTGGAGAGCTTCGTGGCCATCATGGCGTTGATCGCGGCGTGCGCGCTACAGCCGGGCGTGTACTTCGCGGTGAACTCTCCGGCGGGAATTGTGGGCGCGACGCCGGCAGCGGCCGTGGGCACGGTAAGCGGTTGGGGATTTCCAGTCACCGTCGCCGAAATGCAGACCTTGGCTACACACGTAGGAGAGCACACGCTTTTTGCGCGAACCGGCGGCGCTCCATCGCTGGCGCTCGGCATGGCGCACATTTTTGCCCGGGGCACCGGGGGGAACGCGATTCTCGGCTTCTGGTATCACTTCGCCATCATGTTTGAGGCGCTGTTCATTCTCACCGTGATCGACGCGGGTACACGCGTCGGCCGCTTCATGCTGCAGGATCTGGCGGGTCACATTTACAAGCCGCTGGGCCGGGTGAGTTGGCGCCCGGGAGTGATCGGCGCAAGCGCGATCAGTCGTGCTGGCGTGGGGATATTTTCTGTGGCAGGGAGTGCGCGATCCGTTGGGCGGTATCAACTCGCTGTGGCCGCTATTCGGTATCGCGAATCAGTTGCTGGCGGCGATCGCTCTGTGCGTGGGGACCACCATCCTCATCAAAATGCATGGCGCGCGATATATGTGGGTCACGGCTATGCCGCTGGCCTGGCTGGTGGTTGTCACGTATACGGCGAGCTGGCAAAAGATCTTCTCGCGCGCAGCCGAACATCGGATTTCTGGCTCAGGCGGACCAGATGAATGCGGCGATCGAAGCCGGCAAAATCGCGGCATTCAAGATCGCCGAGACGAGAGCTCTGATCTTCAACGCGCGGCTGGATGCGGCGGTCTGCGGGCTGTTTCTGATCATGGTGACAGTGGTTATGCTCGACTCGGTTCGAGTGTGGTGGGGCATTCTTCGCGGAACTCGGACGGCTCGCGTCGCAGAGGCGCCGTTCGTACTGTCCCGGCTTCGTGCGGACGAGGTGTAGATGGCGACTCTGCGGGATGCGTGCCGGGCCTTTGTACGTAACCTAGCCGGCCTACTGCGCGAGCTGTCCGACGAGAACCCTTATCAGCGACACCTGCGGGCTCAGGGTATCCAGCATTCGGCGGAGGAGTGGCGCAAATTCTCGGATCGCGCGGATGCGGGATAAATACGCGCGCCCGAAGTGCTGCTAAAGGTACGGTGGAATCGATGGGTTTGAATTACGTGGACTGGGACATTGGTGATGTGACAGTCATTAATTTCAGTGGCCGCATCACGCTGGGTGAAGGAACTCAGCGTCTCAGGAAAGCGGTGCGTGAGGTGCTGATCGCGGCCGGACCAATGTCCTGCTGAACTTCGATGAAGTCTTCTATGTCGATTCCAGCGGTCTCGGAGAATTGGTGATGTCCCGGAAGGTGGTTCTGGACGCGGGTGGAAAACTGAAGCTGATGAAGCTGAATCAGATCACGAGAGATCTGATTCAGGTCACGCGGCTGTACACCGTATTCGAAGTGTTCGCGGATGAGAACTCGGCCGTCGAGAGCTTCAACAGCTTGACCTGAGCCTGCCCGAACGGGCGGGCCCGCACTCGCCGAACTCCGGATTTCGCTGTTGCGGTGTTTCCCGCATAGTGGATTCAGGATGCAAACAGCTCTCACTCAACTCTCCGACAAGCTGGCCGAAGTGGTGGAGCGCGTCTCGGCCAGCACCGTGCTGGTGAACGCGCGGCCCAGGATCGCCTCGAGCGGCCTGTTGTGGTCCCCGGGCGTGGTCGTCACGGCTGATCACACCGTTCAGCATGATGACATTCAAGTTCGGCTTCCGGATGGCAGGGACGCGAAGGCGACTCTGGCCGGCCGTGATCGTGCTACGGACATCGCGGTCCTCCGGGTCGAGGATGCACTTGCACCTCCTACGTTTGCCGATGTGAACACGTTGAAAGCCGGCCATTTCGCGCTGTGTGTCGGCCGAACGGAACAGGGCGTCACGGCCACCATGGGGATCGTCAGTACCATTGGCGGTTCCTGGCGCACGTGGCGCGGTGGACAGATCGACCGCTTCGTGCGTTTGGACGTTGCGCTGTACGCCAGTTCATCCGGCGCTCCTGTTGCCGATGCAAACGGGGCGGTGTTCGGCATCGCGACTTCGGGACTGTCGCGCACCTCGGCAATCGCCATTCCAAAAACCACCATCGATCACGTCGTGGATGAATTGCTCCGCCGCGGCCGTATCGCTCGGGGGTATCTTGGTGTCGGATTGCAGCCTGTTCCCATTCCGGAGCATCTCAAACTGGGGCAGGAGGGCGGCGTTATTGTACTCAGCGTCGAGTCCGGCGGGCCGGCCCATGCGGCAGGGCTGATGATCGGCGACGTGGTGTTGAAGCTGAACGGGCGCAAGGTGACTGACACCGACGAAATGCAGAGCGCACTCGGGTCGGAAGCGGTAGGGGCTGGGGTGACTCTCGATCTGCTGCGTGGTGGTGAGGTGAAGCAGGTAAACGCGACCATCGGCGAGCGGCCGCGAAAGGAGTAGCCATGATTCCGGCGTTCGGTGAAATTGGCGAGGCACTGCGGCGCTCTACGGTTCAGGTCCGCGATGGACGCAGTTCGGGCGGCTCCGGCGTGATTTGGAATTCCGACGGGCTCATCCTGACCAACGCACACGTGGCGCGTAGCCCCAAGATGACCGTGGAGCTTTGGGATGGACGATCGTATCCGGCGGAGGTGCGCTCTCGCGACGGACGGCGCGATTTAGCCACTCTATCTATCGCAGCCCGCCAGCTTACGGCGGCCACAGTGGGCGATTCGAATCGGCTCCGTCCTGGCGAACTGGTGATTGCCGTTGGTAATCCTATGGGCTTTACGGGCGCACTTAGCACGGGTGTGGTGCATGCGACGGGACCGCTGGCAGGACTCGGGCGGCGGAGTTGGGTGCAGGCCAGCATCCGTCTCGCGCCGGGCAATAGTGGTGGACCTTTGGCGGATGCAATGGGACGCGTGGTCGGGATCAACACCATGGTGGTTAGTGGGGGGCTCGCTCTCGCCGTTCCGGTCAGCACGGTGGATCAGTTTCTACGCTCAGGTCCGTCGATTGAGCTGGGCGTCACTGTCCAGCCGGTAAGACTGCCGGCGCGGCGCGGCCTCGGTCTGCTGGTGACGGAGGTGGCGAGTGGGAGTCCTGCGGAAATCGCGTCGTTGAGATTGGGCGACGTGTTGACCGGAGCAAATGGCCACGAGTTCGCCTCACCCGACGATTTGTCGGAGGCCATCGAACGTAGCGAGGGCGCCGCGATGTCGCTGGAGTTTGTGAGAGGCGAAGTGAATCGGAAGCGGGAAGTGTCCGTGAGGTTGGAGCAGAGAGTCGCCGCTTGATTCGAGTGAGCGTGGTTGCGGGCTCGCCGGTGGTGCAAGCCGGACTGCGTTCACTGCTCGAGGACGGCCCCGGCTTTGAAGTAGTGGATACGCTTCCGCCCTCGTCAGCCGACAGCGCACGCGGTGAGGTAATCGTCTTTGACGCAGAGCTCGACACTGTGCCAGTGGTGGATGCCGAAGGACCCTGGATAATCATGCTGACGGACGATTCGGATGGCGTACGGCAATCCGGACTCTGGCCGTCTCGGGTGCGTGCAATTCTGTCGCATAGCGCACCGGTGGGCGAAATCGTCGCGGCAGTACAGGCCGTCGCCGTTGGCTTTGTTTTGTTACGGCCGGAGGAGGCGGAGCGGGCGCTGATCCCGCCGCGTGCGGCGCCGGCCGGAGGTGGTGAAACACTCACGCCGCGCGAGCTCGAAGTGCTGCAATTCATGGCGGCCGGAGAGAGCAACAAGCGAATCGCATGGAAGCTGGGCATCTCCGATCACACAGCGAAATTCCACGTCGCATCCATCCTGGCGAAACTGAGCGCCGGGAGCCGTGCCGAGGCCGTCGCCATCGGCATTCGGCGCGGGTTTATTTACTTGTAAGTTGAAGTTGACGCGCACGTCGAGTCTTGCGTCTCACCACGTCGCGCCACTTCCACTTCGATGCAACGAACGATCCTCCCGCTTAGTGGGTTTTAATTTCGCGCGATCAGCGCCTCACTTGCATGTGATCACCAGCTTTCACTTCCCGCCAGACTTCCACTGTTCAGTACCAGGTTGCCGTCATCGGACACGTCCGCGACAAGTCCTTGATTTGGGCGGCGTGCGATGTAACGCGGTGAGCTTCATGTTCGAGTTAGCCCGCAACCCCCCGAATGCAGCCCAGCTTTGCAGCCGGCGCCGGACGCCGGCGCCGGACGCGCCTAAGATCCCGGAGCTTTCCCTTTGGACCGCCGAGTAGTCGACGTTCAGGACGGCCACGCGCTTTTGTCGGCGGCCTGCCCAGCGGCTCCCGAGATGAACAACGAGAAGATGCCTACGATTCGTTTGCGGATTTTGGGTTCAATAGCGTGCTCCGATGAAAAACGTGGAATGCGCAGGAAGGGTGGCTCACTTGGCTGCCGCGGGGCGCGGGTTATACCGGAATATGGGAGACTCGGAAGGCATAATAAGTGTCACTGGCCAACAAAAGGAGTTTGCATGAGACTCAAACGCTTGCTTCCGATGCTCTTTGCGATGCGGCTGCTCGCTTCCTCCGTCCACATTTACGTGGCTAACAGTGACGACAACAAAGTTACCGTCATCGATCCCACCACCGACAAAGCGGTGGGAGAGATTCTGGTTTCTCCGAATCCGCACGGGATCGTTCCATCGCCCGATGGCTCGCGATTCTACGTTTCCAGCGAGAGCAAAGACGTGCTGGATGTGGTGGATCGGAAAACGTCCAAGATCATTCGGAGCGTGCCGATCGGCACAAGGCCCAACAATGTCGCGATCACGCGCGACGGGAAGCGTGTCTACGTCTGCATCAGAGGCGAATCGTGGGTGGATATCGTGGACACAGCATCGCTCGAGAAAGTGAAGAGCGTCCCGGTGGGCAAGGGGCCGCACAACGTTTACCTGACGCCCGATGGCCAGCACATGATTGCGACATCGATGGACGAAAGCAAGTTGACCGTGATTAGTGTGAAGACCGAAGAACCCGAATTCTCGATCCCCGTTGGCGGCGTCCCAAGGCCTCTGGTGATTGACGCGGACCCCAACGACGTCATTCACCGGCTATTCGTGCAGCTATCGAACCTGCATGGGTTCGCTGTTGTCGATTATCCATCGCGCCAGGTAATCAGAAAGGTTCTGCTGCCGGATGCGCCGGCTGGAGCGCGGCCTTTAATCCCTGCCACTTTCTCCCATGGCCTTGGAATCTCTCCGGATCACACGAGGCTGTGGGTGAACAGCTTGCTGGACAACTCTGTGTCCGTGTTTTCGCTTCCCGACCTGAAACGTATTACGACCATACCGCTGGGCCGCGGTCCGGATTGGCTGACGTTTACACCCGACGGCAAGCGTTGCTATGTCTCGAATGCGGGCTCGAACTCAGTGTCTTCCATTGATGCAGTGAGTCTTAAGGAGTTGGTCAGAATCCCTGTCGGGAAAGTCCCAAAACGGATCATCGCTGCGGATTAACAGTTCGCCAATACTCCATGTAGGACGGCACTTCACCGCCACGTACTGAGCCGTCGGGAACGAACAACCTGCTACCATGATTGTTTAAGAATGTTTCGGTTTGAAACCGCGGGCGAGTCCCACGGCGAATGTCTGGTTGCAACCCTCACCGGACTGCCCGCTGGGATTCCTGTCTCCATCGAAAAAATCAATCACGAACTCTGGCGCCGTCAGCAGGGCTTTGGCCGCGGCGGCCGTATGAAGATCGAGACCGACCAGGTGGAGATCGTCGCCGGAGTGCGCCACTCTCTCACCATCGGCTCGCCGGTGGCGATGGTCATCCGGAATAAGGACTGGAAGAACTGGACTGAGGCTCTCCCAGTAGAAGACATCGATGGTGCTGAGGACAAGCGCAAGCCCGTAACCCGTCCCCGCCCAGGCCACGCCGATTTGGCTGGAGTCATCAAGTACAACTTCACGGATGCCCGTTACGTGCTGGAGCGCGCCAGCGCACGGGAAACTACAGCACGGGTCGCGGTGGGTGCGATGGCGAAGGCGCTGCTGGGCGAATTCGGTATCTCAGTATTGAGCCACGTGATCGCCGTCGGAACGGTGCGATTGGAGCGGCAGGCGACGTGGGATGAGCTGGTCGCACTCAGCACGAACCCGAACGTGGTTCTCGGCTGTGTCGATCCCGAAATCGAAGCGCGCATGAAGGAAGTGGTTGACGTGGCGTACCGGACCGGAGACACATCAGGCGGCGTCTTCGAAGTGCTGGCGCATAATGTTCCGCCGGGGCTTGGGTCGCACATCACTTGGGATTCGAGATTGGATGGACGGCTCGCGCAGGCGATCGTGTCCATGCAGGCCGTAAAAGGAGTTGAGGTTGGGTTGGCGCAGGAAGGCGCCGCCGCGTACGGCTCCAAGGTCCAGGACACGATCCATTATGATCGCGAAGGCCGCCGCTTCACTCGCGGGGCAAATCGCGCGGGTGGACTAGAAGGCGGAATCACCAATGGCGAGGACATTCTGGTGCGGGGATTTCTGAAGCCGATCTCGACCTTGCGGCGGCCGCTCGAATCGGTGGAGTTGACCACGCGCGAACCTGCATTGGCCGCTTACGAGCGCAGCGACGTTTGCGTGGTTCCGGCTGCGGGAGTGATCGGCGAAGCTATGGTGGCAATTATTCTGGCGCAAGCATTTCTGGAAAAGTTCGGAGGAGATTCGTTGGGCGAGACGAAACGGAATTACGAGGGCTACATCGAACAGGTAAAGAACTACTGATGGTATATCCTATCGTCAAATACGGGCAGAGTGTGCTTGAAACTCCGGCCGAGGCCGTGACAGAGTTCGGTACTCCAGAGCTGAATCAGTTGGTCGATGATATGTTCGAGTCGATGTATGCAGCCAAAGGGGTCGGTCTCGCGGCGCCGCAGATCGGCATCGCTAAACGAATAGCGGTGATCGACACCTCGGTAGGCGAAGATCCCGCGCAAAAGCTGGTTCTAATTAATCCGGAAATCATTGGACGTGAGGGCACTCAGGTATCCGAAGAAGGCTGCCTGAGCGTTCCCGGCTTTCGCGAGCAGGTCACGCGGGCCAAGCGCGTCACCATCCGCGCACTGGATCAGCAAGGGAAGTCGTTTGAGCAGACCGGCGAGGATTTGCTGGCCCGCGCATTCCTTCACGAAACCGATCACTTGAACGGAACGCTGTACATCAGCTACGTCAGCCCGCTCAAGCGGGATCTGATCCGCCGCAAGATTCGGAAAATGCAGAAAGCCGGCGAGTGGGGTTGAGGATAACCGCCGGTCAGCAAGGCCAGTAGATATCTTTGAAGTTACTCGTGCGCGAGGTTGCTTGATCTTATCGACAGTTGACGCGCGTTCGATTAACCAATTTTAAGTCGCACAGCACTTGCGACTGTAAGTGGACTGTGGTAAAAATACTTGACGGAGGGCACCCGATGAAAAGCGATCCAATCATCCCCAGCGATTGGTCGGGCTGCCTATTCGTAGTACGCCTGACTTAGGTCTCACCCAAGAACAGAGTCGGTAACTCAGCATCGTCCGCATCTCGCGCGGATGACGCTTTTGTCTTTGCCGCGTGATGCGGGTCGCACTGCTGCGTCCTCACTCGGCTACTATTTATCCGCATCCGAAGCAAAGTCTCGAAAGAGGTTTATATGAAAGCGCTGGAACTGTTCCGTCTCATCGTCGATGCGCAAAAGGAGCGCGGCTGGGGCCGTTCACTGCGCTCGACCGTAGCCTCCTGGTACGTCACGCGTCCGGTGACGGAGGTTGCCGCTGACATGCTGAAGTGCCCTGGGCACGAGGGATGGACGCATCGCGACCTGGTCCGCCTGGCGCATCCGAAGCCTGCTACGCGAGCGCAGAATGCCCTGCTGCAGTGGGCCGCTGACGGACAACTGGGTCATCTCGCGACGCCGGATCTGGCGGCGGGCGAACTCCGCCAAGTGTACGCCTTCGAGCGCTTGAGGAGGATCAACAACGAACTGGAGGCGCTCAGCCTGGTGGAGCAGTATGCGCTGACGCATGAGATGATCCCCAGCCAGTGGCGGCGCTCGCCAGCCGTGTGGGAATCGCTGCTCACCAGCATGAGTAATTCGGATCTTGTCCACAATCTCATAGCGCTGGCAGAGTCCGGCTTGCTGGTGGAGGAGAGTCCGGCAACGGCCTTAGTGGTCGCTCGCTTGATCGACCGCCGGCGCGCCGCTAACTCGCGGCTGACGGCTGACGATCTCGTTCGTGTACGCGCCGGCTATAACGGGCATTCACGAGCGATCCGGGTTGTCGTCGAAGCGTTGGACACCGCGGGAGAACTCGTGCGGAAGTGACGCCGGCGGCATAGAGGCTGCGGCGTTCCGGTTAAGTTCTACGGACGGGGTAGGACGGGGGCCGGAACGCCGTGGCCGCTCAGGATACCACTTCGGCCAAAATAGCTCCCCAATGAAAACCGGCTCCAAACGCCGCAAAGGCCAGCCGTGCACCGGCCAGAGGCCGCTGTTTGTCCCACCACTCCGAGGCTGCGATCAGCATGGATGCCGACGAGGTGTTGCCGTAGCTGGCGATGTTGGAGTAGAACCGAGAGGCTTCAACGCCCAGCGAACGCGCTACCCGGTCCAGCAGATTCTGGTTGGATTGATGCAGGAGGAAGGCGTCCACATCCTGGGCCTGTATGGAATTCCTGGCCAGCACTTCGCCGATAACCCCCGGTATCTTGCGCGACGCTTGCATGATCACTGAGCGCCCATTCATCAGGATGCCGCCGGTGTTCTCCAATCGCAAGTCCTTAGCAAAACTTCCCTCCGAATGCAGGGCCCAATCAAGGATTTTGATGGGACCTTGCTCGCCCGTCACGAGACAGGCACCCGCTCCATCGCCGAACAGGATGGCCGTGCCTTTCTGCTCCGGATCACCGAATGCCACGCCGGACATTTTCTCCGCGCCGATCACCAACACGTTACGATATCGGGCCGCCATATCATCCGCGATGACGATTCCGAATAATGACCCGGCGCTCGCGATGGGAACGTCCAGCGCGGGCGCTCCACTCGTCCCCAGCGCCGCGGCCACCGCTGCAGCCGGGCCTGGAAAACGGCGTTCGGCAGTGCCCGCGGCGACGATGATGAGTCCAATCGAGGCCGCGTCGATCCGGCAGCGCTCGATGCAGCGGCGCCCGGCGGCCACGGCCATGTCCTCCAGCGTCTCTCCATCGGCGGCAAAGCGGCGTTCACGAATGCCGGACATCTCCTCAATCCACTCCGGCGTGCATTCCAGCCGTTTGGACAATTCCTGATTGGAAACGATGCGTTCCGGCACATACGCGCCGAAGTTACGAATATAAGCCAATCTAAACCCGCCCACCCACGTATTCTTCGATGCGTTCGATGGACTCGAACTTGCGAGGGTTCATGTCTGAATCCGGAATCTTGATCCCGAATTCCCGTTCGAGTTCGCTGACCACCTCGGGGAGAGCAAAGGAATCCAGATATCCGGCGTCGAACAGTGACGCGTCATCCGCCGGCAGTCCGCCGTTCTTTGTGTATTTCTTCAGCACCGATATTATCTTCTCTCGCATTCGTTAGTAGACGCTTGCGGCAAAGGCGCCGCGCCCAATTCCCGCCTTGAAATTCAAGTATCCCTGGTAAAGTGCTTCCTCGAAGAGCGTAGCGATGCGCTTGGCTCCTGCCGGCAAGGGATGCATGAAGTCGGCACTGGCAAGCCGGGGCCGCTGCTCATACCAGCTCGCCATCGTTCCTTCGCCGCCCATGGCCTGAAATGTGTTGAAGAAGGCGCAGCCAAGTTCGGCGGCCACGGTCCGCTGAATCTCCACCAGCTTAGGCAGCTTGGCCATGGTCACGATTTCGCCGCGGGCATCGCGAACTCCGCGATCCATGGGGCTCATGATTAGGACAGAGGCCGCCGGCGCGGCTTTTTGAACACGACGCACGAGGTCCCGCAGGTCTCCGGCGTACCCGCCGTCGATATATGCGGGATAGCCGCTTTCATTCGTCCCATAGTTGATCACGACAAGATCGGGCCGTTGATGATTTATCTGCCCGGCCCAATGGTGCGGCTCGAAGTGCCTGAGCGGTGTCTCTATACGTGCCGCGTTCAGACCGAGGCTATGGTAGCGCACGCCGGGCCCGTCTGTCTCAAAGCTGACCCCGAAGAGCCGGACGGTGCCTGAGCTAACTCGCAATTGGACGTGGGTCGCGGAGGCCGGCAGTAGCGCTGTTTGAAATCCGGATTCGCGAATGGGGCTGGCGGTCGAGATCTCCGTGAGTTTATCCGCCCCGGCCCAGACCTGGAGAGATCCGCCGGCGGGCTGCGCCCAGTACAGGATCTCCATGCGCCTTTGAGAGTCGCGCAATTGATACTCCGAATAAGCGCCCGCGCTGCCCTGAAACGTTGCTCCGCCTAAGCCGTGCAGTCCATCCGCTGAGTAGTTTTGACTGGCGGCTTGGATGGTCCATCCATGGCCGGACAACTCAACATGGCTGTGGCTGTACCAGGGCCACGGCCGGGAGATGAGGATGAAACCCTCCCCCGCATTGCCGAACCGCTCCTGCAGCAGGCTCCTGACATCTCCAGTGATCTGATCGGCGCTCACTGGGGAATCGCCGAAGTGCAGTACCTGGACTACAGCGCCCGGATCCCGAGTATCGGCGCGAGCCAGAGCCCGATAGAACGGTTCCAGAGCATGGCTCCGATCAATGAGATGCCCGAAAGCGCCATTTGCCGCCGACGCGCGTACGACGGGAGTCTGGGTGTCAAACTCGAAAACGGACGCGAGGGTATCCACGCGCAAGACATGGAATTGTTCGAATGCCGGTATAAATCGCAGGAGGAACATAATCCCAGCGAAACAGAGTATCGCTTGTGAAGTCTTGTGCGGACAGTTGTTCATGCGACGTTAGAACCGGGTGTATATGAACGGCGCAGCTCCGGTATTCGCTACGTATTGAATTGCAATGACAAGCAAAGCCATGGCACCTGCCTGCACATAGGCGGGCGTGGCAGTGAAGGCGCGCAGGCTGCCCTGATACCAAGTGTCTGGAATGAAATGAGCGGCGGCCCCAAGCGTCAGGATGAAGATGAACGAGGGCGTCACATTGGCGAGAGAGAGCGTCAGCGATGCGATTCGCGCGAGCATGTCGCCGGCGACCTCGGGGCTCGCGGCGCGGAAAAAAATCCAGCTAAACGCGACAAAGTGGAAGGTTGCCAGACCTCCCCACCAGGAGGGCCGCTTGGCAGGGCTCCACGCTGTCTGATAGCAGCGCAGTGCAGCCAGCCCCAGACCATGCAGGAGGCCCCAAATGAGGAAGTTGATACTGGGCCCATGCCATAGACCGCCGAGCGCCATCGTGATTACCAGATTTACATAGGCGAATATCTTCCAGCGGGAGCGCAGCCCAGGGAGCGAGAAATACAAATAGTCCCGCAGCCAGTTCGACAACGTGATGTGCCAGCGACGCCAAAATTCCGCCAAATTTCCGGCCGCATAAGGACGATTGAAGTTACCTGGAAGCCGGATGCCCAGCAGCAATGCGGAGCCGATTGCAATGTCGGTGTAACCCGAGAAGTCGTAATAGAGTTGAAAGGCGTAGGAGTAAACGGCTATTAGAACTTCCGCTCCCGAGTAGAGCTTCGAAGTATCGAACACCCGGTTGACCAGATGCTCGGCCAGATAGTCTGCGATCAGGAACTTCTTGACCAATCCCAGGCCGACTAGAAAAAGCGCCTGGCTGCCGTCGATTGCGGTCAACGATCGCGGTAACTTTTCGAACTGGCGCATTAATACGGATATTCGGGTTATCGGCCCGGCTAGTGTGGTCGGGAAGAAGGTAGAACAACAGAGATAAGCGAGATAACTTCGCGCGGGCTTCGCATCCCGGCGATACACGTCGATGGTGTAGGTCATCGATTGGAATGCGTAGAACGAGAGGCCGAGCGGCAGTGTCCAACCCCAGGCAGCATTGACAACCGGCAGGTACTTGAGCGAGGCGATGAGGCCGACATTGGTTAGGATGCTCGCGCTTACCAGAATCCGCCGCCGGCTGCGGGATGCCGTAGCGTCCATGCCTAATCCCGCGAGGAAATCCACAGTCGAAGCAGCCGGAACCAACGCCAGGTACCAAAGGTCCCACTTGGCGTAGAAAAAGAGATTTGCGAACAAGACGAGTGCGAGCGAGCCAAGCCGCTGGCGTGCTGCCGGCCAGTATGCATAGAAAAGAAGGCCCAAGAAGGCAAAGTATGCCGGACTAGTAAGCAGCATTATGCCGGACGTTTCAGTATATCAGCGCCGTTCCGGCCTTTCTCTTCCGTCCACTCATGACGGCAGCACACAGCCATCCACGGAGTTCTTGCTACCGCGTCGCGGCGAACGTGCATGTCATGATGCAAGAGATGGAATCCCTGGCTGGTCGAGTGATCCTGGTGACAGGAGCAGCAAAGCGGATCGGGCGGGGCATCGCGCTTCGGCTGGCCCGCGAAGGCGCCCGTGTCGCCATACATTACAGCACTTCGGAAGCAGAAGCTCGTGAGACGGCCGAAGAGTGCGGCGGCGCGCCATTGTTCCGCGCAGACCTGGAATCCGTCAGCGAGATTCACCGTCTCTTCTCAAGCGTGAGTGAGTCTTTGGGCCGGCTGGACGGGCTGGTGAATAATGCCGCCCGATTCACCACGATCGACCCGCTCCAGGTCACCGAGCGGGATTGGGACTTCATCCACACCGTGAATCTGAAAGGGACATTCTTCTGTTGCCAGCAGGCAGCCATTCTCATGAAGCGGACCGGTGGGGGGCACATTGTCAACATCAGCTCGCTGGGTGGGATACGGCCGTGGTCGCAGAACGCGCACTACTGCGCATCCAAGGCCGGTGTAATTATGCTCACGCGGGCGCTGGCGAAGGCCTTCGCACCCCAGATTACCGTCAATTCGGTAGCCCCGGGCGTGATCCCGTTTGATGACGCGGACCAGCGCATCGAGCGACTGGTCCGGGCCACACCCGCCGGACGCGCCGGTACGGCCGATGAAATCGCGGATGCAGTGGTCTTCTTCCTGAGGGCGTCCAAGTTCGTTACGGGGCAGATCCTGGCTGTGGATGGTGGACTGAGCCAGCGCTGACCGTTCGCCCCTGCCGAGGCTACTGACTTTGGGTCACCGCGACGGCTCGTCCGGCCAGCGTGATAGTTCCGCTCCGGGCCGAACCCGTCGTATTCGGCGCGGTGGTCAGCGTCACCTGCGCACTGCCCGTGCCGTTCGCCGGAGAGACGGTTATCCAATCCAGGCTGCTCGCTGAGGTCCAAGAGCATCCGGCAGAGGCCGTCACAGCGATTGTCGCCGCTCCTCCCGGGGCGGGGAAGTCGGCGCTAGCGGGCGAGATCGACAACGAGCACGGATTGAAGCCGATCAAGAATCCGTCAGTGTCGCCCGGACTACTGGTCTTAACCGCTCCGCCCAGGGCATCGAATATTGGACCGCTCGTGAAACCGACGGCGTAAATGGTCCCCTTGGCATCCACATCAATGCCATAGACCGTTTGACTGCCATCGCTGGCCACGAAGCTGGAATAATCCAGCTGGCCGCCCCGCGCCGTGTTCAACTTTACGACAAACCCGGCCGGACCACCCGGAAACACCGATTGCAAGGCTCCAGCCGTGACGGGGAAATCCGCTGATTTCGTCAGCCCGGCCACGTAAATATTCCCCGAGGCATCGGCGGTTACATCGTAGCCTTCATCGCCGCCGCTGCCACCCAAATATGTTGAATAAATCAATTGGGAAGCAGGATCTCCGGGCTTGAGAACGGCGACAAACGCATCAGCGCCGCCGCCGGACTGCTTCTGTGCTGCGCCCGCCGTCACCGGAAAGTCTGTCGACAAGGTGAAACCCGTGACGATCACCCGGCCTGCAGCATCGACAAAGATCTTGTTCGCTTCATCCGTGCTCGCGCCGCCCAGGTAGGTGCTATAGAGCAGCGAGCTGGAGCCCGCGACATTCGGGTCGAGGTGGGTCACGAAGGCGTCGCCTCCGGTCAGATACCCGGATTGATACGGCAACCCCGTCATCGGAAAATCGCCGGAGTACGTCGCGCCAGTCACCCACAAGGTTCCGTCGGGTGCCGTGGCAATACCGCGCCCCGCATCCCATCCGGTGCCACCCAGATAAGTGGAGTACACGAGGGTGCCCGCTCCGCCGCGCGTGGTGTCGAATAATGCAACAAAGGCATCGGAACTACCCGCTTGACTGGAAAGGTAACCCCCGGATGCCGGGAAGTCAGTGGACGATGTGGCGCCGGTCACCGCAATGCGTCCGCTCGCATCCACCGCGATTCCGTTCGCCGCGTCGTCGCCGCCGCCGCCCAGGTACGTAGCGTAGTACAAGGCGCTGCTGCCGGTCTGCGACGGGTCCAGCCACAGGACGAATGCGTCCCGTGTTCCGTTTAAGGTGGACTGCGCCGCGTTGCCCAGGGGGAAATCAGGGGACGTGGTGGAGCCTGTCAGATAGACGGTTCCACCTGCGTCCACCGCCATGCCGTTCAACTGATCTACGCCGCTTCCCCCAATGTAGGTTGTGTAGACCACCTGTGCGCCGGGCGCAGCATTAGGGTCGATTTTCGCCACGAACAGATCGCCGCTGCCGGTGTTCGACGTCCGGAACGCACTGTCAGAAGCGACGAGGTCGGACGTATAGGTTGTCCCGCCGACGTATAAGAATCCAATCCGGTCATGACCGACGGCCACCGCAATGTCCTGAAGGCTCCCGCCCAGGTACGCGGACAATGTCAACTGCGGATCAATCACCAACTCACGGCGCCGGTCGTAGCGGCCCACGCTGAATCCAAAGGTTCCGTCAGTGTTCCGTCGAAACCGGCTGTTTACGGGTACCGTTGTGCCGCCTGCAACCGTTTGGAACGTCACGGGGCGTTTGTGGATCAGGCCGGCAACTAAGTTGCCTGCGGAATCCAGGCTCGGCCGCCCACCATCGAACCGGAGGCGGATCCGGCGCACATCCGCACCGGGATGGACCACAAGATCGTATTCGAGTTCACTCCCCTGGCCGTGGTAAGCGACATCAATCCCTGGGTAGACATCGTGCGCCACAACGCTCGCATAGTTCGGGATGCCGCGGCGCCACTGGGATCGGTCGTTGCCGCGCAACACGTTGGTGGTGGTCCGTAGCCGCTCACCTCCCGTGAGTCTTGCCGGCCCAGCGCCCTCAAACTCGAGCCGCACTATCCGCCCACCCACTTTAACGGCCGCGCCGCTTCCGGTGATCAGGAACTCGTATCCTAAACCGCGAGCGATGAACCGGCTATCGCTAGTTCCCGCTGGTTCGAAGCGTACTGCTTCTTTGGAAAGAATCGAGATCGCTTCACGCGGCGTTTCTGCTGTCACAGGGATCCAGGCAGACGTCGAGCAACATACGAGAAGAGCCAAGCGTTTGTGCATGTCTGATGCCGGTTATTGAGGTGCAATCACTGGGACGGCGGAATAGGAGCCACCACGGGGATGGTCACGATGTTGCTGACGTAAATGTCCTGAGCGATGGTCACCTGGGTCGCGGGGTTCGTGGGAAGACCCGAGTTCAACTCCAGAACCACTTTGTGCAGACCGATGGTGCCGGGTTGGGCACCTGCCGAAATCACGTTTGCGGTACGCCCGCCCGCCAACGAGGAAACGAAGGAGGTGGGATCGTTGACGGCCGGCCCGATGTACGTCTGACCTGTCCGCAGCCCATTTTTCGCGTCGTCGGGCGTGACCAAACCGAGACCGGTAGCGTAAACGTAAATCATCTCGCCCGGCACGGCGGGATTGTCCTGGGTAACAGGCGCGCCCGCGACGCTGCCACAGCACAACGAAGATCCCGAAGCAGATACCGAAAGAGTTGCGCTTGTGCTGGTGGACGTACTGACGGCCACTCCATTCCCAGCGGCTCCAGGATCCTTGGCCTTGAGAATTACTCGCGTGAACGACCCGCCTGGTTCGGCGGTAACCTTCTCGTCCGGATTGCCGTTGATGGCGGCGATAAATGCGTCACGGACGGTAGCCAGTGTATCGGTGGCCTGGACCGTATAAGTGTACGGACGGTCTTCAATTGTGATCGTGCCTGTGTTACCGGCTGTGATCGTGCCATCTACCAAAATACTGATCGCGGCCGAACTGCTGCCATGGAATGCAACCGCAGTCCGCGGGTCGTCACCCGGCAGAGCGAAGATCCCAGGATTCTGTTGCGTGACGGGAATGGCTATGGCGTTTGTTACCGTCACGCTTCCATCGTTGCGCTGGGTGCGGACCCATGCCGAAATACTGGTAGTGTCCAAGACCTCGTAGGGAACCTGAGCGTTGATTAACGTTGGAGAAACGTACATGAGCGGAGCTCGAATGCCGTCGAAATACACCTGTACCTTGCCGAGTTCGGTGGGCAGGGTGTCCGCATTGGCGGGTGCACTGGCCGTGGTATCGGAGAGCCCGGTTCCGTTGATAGTCACCAGCGTCCCTGGAGCGATCTTCGCAGCATCCTGTCCTCCCGTGGGCGGGGTCACGGTCAGAGCGAGCGTGGGAGAATCCGAAAGTGTGAACGTGAGAGTGATTCCATTACCCGCCGCGCCTGGAACGCGGGCCGTGAGGGTGATGCTGTTAAACGCGACATTAGCGATGGCCAGCACGTTGGGATCACCGCTGCCGGCGTTGATCAACGCCACCAGGCCAGTGATCACGTTCGCGATTTTGTCATCTTTGAGGGCTTTATAAACGTAATTCGTGCCGGCGATCGTAATGGTGACTTGATCCCCCTCTTTCGGAGCTGTTTTAAAGTCTATAGAACCGATTGCATACACTTGCAGACTCGCCGCGTTACGAATCCCGTTCACCGGAACTGAATTGGCCTCTGGCGTAAACACCACGACACGGCGATCGGAGGGGTCGGCGACATACAGGTTCTGTCCATCCCAGGCGAGGGCGGTGGGCGTCCGAATGGTGTCGGCGCTGGAACGTTGGAGGTTGGGGTTGAAGATGTCCTCCGTGTCCGTAACCTGGTCGGTGAGCATGTCCTTCTGGCCGAGAACGACATCGGCAGGGGCCCCATTTTGGACCGGGATCGAGTTGTAGATCAGGACCCGATCGTTGCCCCCATCCGCGACATAGAGGCGCTGACCGTCGGACAGCGCGAATCGCGGGAAGCTGAGCGTGCCGGCGCACATCTTCGGATAAGTCGGAGCATTATTGTTATTTGGATCCGTGCCGTTAGAAGCGCAAAGTTTGGTGACATCGTTGCCACCCTCGATGGTCGAATCCATATCCGGCTCGCCAACCACTACATCGGCAGGAGCCTGGTTTGAATCTGGAATCGAGTTCCAGATCAATACTCGCTCAAATCCGAGATCGGTGACGAATAGACGAGTTCCGTCACTGGTAACCGACACCGGATTCAACAGAGCCGTGGCGTGCGCGGCCGTGCTCAACTTGGTGAGATTGGGCTCCGGAGCTGTAGTGAAGTTTGATTGGCCGAGCACGATGTCGGCGGCCTGATTATTCTGGGTCGGGATGGAGCGCCAGATGAGAACCCGGTGATTCTGCGTATCCGCTACGTACAGGCGGCCGTTCTGGATCCAGAGGCCCTGCGGGCCGCGAAAGCTGCTGGCTGAGATCGCGATTGGCTGCTGGATGCTGGTGAAACCGGTCTGGCCGAGGACGATGTCGGCCGGGGCGCCAATCGTTGCCGGAATCGAGTTCCAGATCAGGACGCGATTGTTCTCCGTATCGGCGACAGCCAGGATCTTGCCGTCTGAAGCCACGGCGGTAGGGAGGCGCATGCCGGCTTGGGAGATAGCGACGTCACTGGATGCGAAATCCTTTTGGCCGAGTACGACGTCGGCGGTGCTCGGGAAATCACCCCGGCCAGTACACACCGGACAGCGCGAGAGGTCAGCGCCAATTGCGGCTGTGGCGGCGGGGAACTTCGTCGAGACCTGACGGTAAATGAGAACTCGCCGGTTCTGCGGAGTGAGACCGCTGAACCGGCTGGAGTCCGCTACAAACAGCGTATCGCCCGCGAAGGCGACTCCGCCGGCGGCGCCCAGCAACCGCTCGGAAGTGCCCGGGTACTGATCGGTGAAGGTGGCTTGCCCAATGATCATGCGAGCGCCTTGTCCGGTGGTGTAAGTGCCGGGCACGTTCGCGCAGAATAGGGCCGGTGAGAGCAGCAGGGCTGCGAAATACTTCATGACTGGCTTTGTTTGGAAATGGAAACCCTCAGTATACCAGCGACGTAACGTCCTTCGCGATCGTTGCAAGCGGTGGAATTCAGTCACTCGTGGGACTCCGACGGCGCGACCACGCCGTGCCGGAGCAGGGGTCGTCCTACTCGAGCCGTGCCGGGTCGGGTCACGCTTCATTTAGCACTTCACGGACCTTAGCAACGAGGGTATCTGGGCCGAAGGGCTTCTGAAGGAAGGCTGATCCCGGTTCCAGGCAGTGTCGGCCGGGCATCGACGCCGCTGTGTATCCCGAGATGTACAGGACACGGACGCCGGACCGGACCGTCCGAATCTGCCGCATCAGATCCACACCGTGCATTGTACGCAACACCATGTGGGACAGCACCAGATGGATGGGGGAGTTGTCTTCCCGGACTACATCGAGCGCTTGTTTCGGGCTGCCGGTCAGCAGCACGCGATACCCTCTCATCTGCAGCGCGTCGCGCATGACGCTGGCGACACTGGGATCATCTTCGATGATGAGAATCGTCTCTGTTCCACCGGGCGGGGGCGGCGTACGCGTAATCACTTCCGGCGTCGCATTAGCTTCCGCCGCGGGCAGGTACACTCTGAATGTGCTTCCCACGCCAGGTTCGGAGTACACCTGGATGTCGCCGCTGTGCTGGCGTATGATACCGTAGCTGGTGGATAAGCCCAATCCCGTACCTTTTCCCGGTTCTTTCGTAGTGAAGAACGGCTCGAACAAGCGGGAACGAACCTGCTCGTCCATGCCGATCCCAGTGTCGCTGATGGAGAGCACCACGCAGGAACCCGAGACTATCGGCCTATTGCTGTGCGCCGACATCGGGTCGCTGGAGGCATCCACGTTTGCCGTCTCGATGAACACGTGGCCTCCGCCGGGCATCGCATCCCGGGCGTTGACGATCAGGTTGAGAAACACCATTTCAATCTGATCGCGATCAGCCCGAATCAGCTTCAAAGATGAGCTGAGTTGGGCGCTGATCACAATGTCTTCACCGATGATGCGTTCGAACATCCCCTTCATCTCGTTGATGACGGAGTTGAGGTCGAGGATGGCAGGTTCCCCGACCGTTCGCCGGCTTAATGCCAGTAATTGCTTGGTGAGATTCGCCGCCCGAGCGGCCGCCAGCAGCACCTCCTGAACATGGGAACTCTCTTGTGAGTCGGCCGCGAGCCGACTGGATGCGAGTTGCGAGTAGCCGGTGATTACGGTCAGCAGGTTATTAAAATCGTGAGCCACGCCTCCGGCCAGACGTCCCACGGCCTCCATTTTTTGGGAGTGGCGAAGTTGTTCTTCCAATCGGCGGCGCTCTGTCACGTCTGCGACCATACATACAAGACCAGTCACCAGACTTGTCTCGTCCCGCAGCGGAGACGTCCAGATGTTCACGTCGATATTGCTTCCGTCCTTGTGCGCGTACCGCGCCTCAATCTCTCCGAATGGCTGCCCCGAGCGAACTCTGAGCAGGCGCGCATGAAACTCGGCCTGGCCCTGGGCGCGAACGGTGGGCAGCTCGCGCCCGAGTATTTCGGCTTCGGTCCAGCCGAACGTTTTTTCAGCAGCTTTATTCCAGCCGAGAACGCATCCGGTGAGGTCGAGCACGAAGATGGCAAGAGGTGAGGTTTCGATGACTGCTTGCAGCCGATCTTCGGCTGCCCGTTGGCGTTGTTCCGGTTCATTGCGATCCGTGACGTCCCGCGCGTTCACTATCACACCTGAGACCGGATCCTGCATGACGCTCTTGGCAAAGCCTTCCAGAACGCGCCAGCGGCCATCCCGGTGTTGGATCCGGAATTGAATAGTACACGGGGTTCCCGAACGCGGCGGCTTCAACCCTTCTATCGCGCGTCGTCTGTCCGCCGGGTGGACTAATGAGGCGGCACTCACTCCCACGAGTTCGTCAGGGTCGTAACCGAGTACGCGGTCGATCGAACGACTCGCGTATAAAATATTCCCCTCGCTATCGATGACGGTGATGATGTCGATCGCATTCTCGAGGAGACACCGGAATCGTTCTTCGCTGCGCTTCGTTTCCTGGATGTAGCGCATGCGTTCGGTGGCGTATCTCACCGCGCGGATGAGAAGCGGGCCGTCCACCTGACCCTTCACCAAGTAATCCTGTGCGCCCTCACGCACGGCGCATAACGCCAACTCGAGATCGTTCTTGTTGGTCAGCACGACAATAGGCAGTTCGGGCGCAAGTTCCTGAAGGCGCCTCACGCCCTCCAGTCCATCGGCGTCCGGCAACGCGAGGTCCAGGATCACGGCCTCAAAGCGATGGGCTTGCAATTTCAGAATCGCGCTGTGCAGCCGGTCGACGCGGGTTAGTTCCAGTTCAAAACTTCGCACCTGGGACACCGCATCCTGCAGCAAACGAAAGTCTGCTGAATTGTCCTCTACGACCAACACTGGCATGGACATTTATTCGAGTGGAAACACGAGTAGCCAGTTGATGCGGGCGACCGCACCTCAACTACAATTTTTCGTGTTTCTCGACTATTGTATAAAATCTTGCACTTTTATCCAAAAATATAGCGGGAATTGTTCAAAGGTTTAACGAATTTAATATATCGGACTACCGCTTTAGTAGTAACGTTGCGACGGTCGCAATATGGTCGATATCATAGCCCGTACCTTCCTCGACCTCGTACCCGGCCACGGGAGCGCTAGCACCCTCAGGACGGTAAATGACTGCGGACTTGTAGGAGCCGAGGACGTGAACGGCGACATTTTCTACCGGAAAGTCTGAGTAATTCACGAGATGGACCAATACTTCGCCGCGCCCCGGTAGCTCCAGCAAATTGGATAACATGCTGGAAACATTAAACAACCGGGCACCCAGATTCTTGCGGCCGGTAAGCGCATTCAGTTCTCTCCAGATGTCGTCCAGTTTTTTGAGATCGTCCTTCTCCAAGGTGATCTGATCCTTCCCGAGAGCCGGGAACTTCCAGCCGGGAGGTCCAGTCAACAGCGTGCCGCCGGCCCGGGTGAAGGCGGTTAATACGTCCTTCTGAGCGGGCGTGAGGTCCTGGGGATCGATGTTCACCGCCAGGGTAGATGCGCCCAGGGCTTTGGCATCCAGCCGTCCTTTGGGAACCGGAAGAACGGGCGTGTGCTTAGTCGCAATCATGTCCAAGATACCGCCCGAAAGCAGTGCGCCACTCCCGGCATCTTCAACCAGCGCCAGCCGGGCGTAGGGTTGAGCAGTGCGCCAGTCTCTATGCTCTTCGTAGAATGCGAGCACTTTGCCGATGTGGCCCCAGCCTTCAAGAGCGTTTTTGTCGCCGGTGGCCAGCTTCCGAAGGTATTCGGCATCCAGGGAGATCACCCAGCGGCATCCCACCATCGCCGCGTCGCCGATGGCTTGGATATAGCGTTCCGCGGCAAAGGTCTGGCCATCGGGCGGCGCGGTTCGCGATCCAGATGGCGGAGGAACTGGAGGCGCGAGCGAAGCGCAAAAAACCGGTGTTTGTGTCGATCCACGCGGCGCCGCTCGGGGCCGCTTTCGCGCTTCCGTCATGTTCTAGTTGAATGCCTGGCCAGAGTCCCTGATACGTGCCGATCACGGGCGCAGGCTCATCGAACTTCATCTCGCTACGGAGGGTCAATTCAATTACCGGAAGCTTGGCATCCGATAGGATCTTCCTCAACTTGGGTTTCTCGGCGGGGTCGAAAGCTCCTTCCAGCACGGCGCCGCCAAAGCGAAGTTCGAGCGAGCGCTGCGTGGTAACCACAGGATCGGGTTGAGGCCGGATCACGGCGAGGGTATGGATACCCCTCTTTTCAGCTTCCTCGTTGAATGCGCGCGACCAATCCTTGGACTCGATCAAGAGACAATTGATGGGCGTCCTCTTTACCAGGTTCAGAGTGGCGAGATCGTTCGATGGCCAGCGGGCGGGGACCAGGTCCGGCATAGTGGCGAGCGCGATAAGCGCGAGGATCATAAGATCAGGTTAACGAATTGGGGCGCCCGTGCGAACCTGGACGCAGAGGCGGCGATCTGGATTTAGTTGGCCAGGGAGTCAGGCCGACTTAATCTCGGTCCATATCCGATCCCGAATACGCTGGGCGGCCGCAGGCATCGCCTGGAACCATTCGCCCCGGGCCAACACTTCAGGCGGTGGATACAAGATGGAATCTTCGCGCAGGGCCGAAGGAAGTAACCGTCGTGCGCCGGCGTTGGGCGTAGCAGTGGTTACGCTCTGGGCGATACCTGCCGCAACTTCGGGGCGCAGCAAGTAGTTCAGAAAGTGGTGCGCCAGCTCGACGCGGCGGCTCTCCTGCAAAATCACGACATTATCCGCATACAAGGGAAAGCCCTCGATAGGGTGTGCAAAGCCGAGTTCTGCCTTTTCGTTACAGGCCAATCTGCCCATCTGGGCCCAGATCTGTGCCATCACGACATCTCCAGCCACCACTTGATCCCGCACCTCAGCGCTGATGAAAGCGCGCAGGAGTGGCTTGGCCAGGATGGCTTCCTGCCTGGCGCGCTCGAGCTGCTGAGCGTCGAGCGAGTTCACCGAATACCCGAGCTTTTTCAGGCACGCTCCGATCACCTCGGCGGAGTCGTCCATCATCGTAATCCTGCGCCCATAGCGGTCGCGCCAGAAATCGTTCCACCCGGCGGGCGGCGGCACGATGGAGCGCTGGTACAGGATGCCGGTCGAGCCGTGCATGTACGGCACCGACCACCGAAGCCCTGGGTCCCACGACGGATTCTGAAACCATGGCTCCAGATGTTCCAGATTCGGCAGCAAGGAGTGGTCCAGGCGCGTCAGCAGACCCTGATCCCGCATCGGCGGAATAAAACTGTTGGACGGGAAGACGATATCCCAGCCGGAATTGCCCGCCGCGACTTTTGCTAGCATCTCCTCCGCGCTTTCGAAGGTGAGATATCGAACCGATGCGTTGAACTCGCGTTCGAAGCGCGGCACCGTCTCGGGAGCGATATAGACCGACCAGTTGTAAACATTCAACCGGCGTGGGCGTGGCGTGCAGCCCGCCATCCCGGCAAGACCCATGAGAAAGAGGCGACGGTTCACGCTGCGCGGATCCTTTCCGAGACTAGAATCAGCGAGCCCAGCCCGAACACGACGAGGGTGGAGATGGCGTTTACTACAGGACTAATGCCGCGGCGTGCCATCGCATAGATCACCATCGGGAGTGTTTCGGAATCGACCCCTGCCACCAGGCTCGTGATGACGTAGTCGTCAATGGAAACGGTGAACGCCAACAGCGCTGCCGCGATAACGCCAGGCAAAATCGCGGGCAGCGTGACGCGAAAGAAGGCCTGTAACTCCGTCGCCCCCAAATCCAGCGCGGCTTCCTCCAGCGCGGGATCGAACGTTCGCAGCCGGGCAATGACTACGATGACGACGTAAGCGATGCAGAACGCGACATGGGCCAGGATCACCGTATGCATGCCGAGATGTAAGTGCAGGTAACGGAAGATCCACTGATAGAACGCTAGAAGGGAGACGCCGGTAACGATTTCCGGCGTCACCAGCGACAGGTACAACGAAGCGGAGAGCCACTTCGCTCCGCGCCGCCACAATCCGTACGCGCAGAGCGTACCAATAACGGTGGAGACCAACATCGAAGCGAAGGCGATGAGCAGGCTATTCCAGGCTGCCTCGGCCAGTTGAGCATCACGGAACGTGGTCCTGTACCATTGGAGTGAGAATCCGGTCCATGTCGAATAGCGCGATGCGTTGAAACTGAAGATCGCCAGGATCAGCATCGGGACATGGAGAAACGCATACGCCGCCACTGCAAACATCGCAAGCCAAGGAGTGCGGCGTTTCATAGCAACTCCTGGCCTTTGCGGCTGCATCCCCGCCCACAACAGCAACATCACGACGGCCATCAACACCAGCGATAGCGCCGAGCCGAACGGCCAGTCGCGGGCCGTCGTGAACTGATTTTGAACGATGTTGCCGATCATGATTGACTTGCCGCCGCCCAACAGATCCGGCACGAGAAACGCCCCGAGGCAGGGAACGAACACGAGGACCAGACCGGCACGGATGCCGGGTGCGCAGAGCGGGAGGATCACGCCCCAGAATGCCGTTATCGGACGCGCGCCCAGATCCGCGGCTGCCTCAACAAGGAATGGATCCAGGCGTTCTAGCGTCGCGTACAGGGGCAGCACCATGAACGGAAGATATCCGTACACCAGGCCGAGGATTACCGCGCCATCGTTGTACAGCAGCGGCACCGGGGTGTGGGTGACATCGAGAGATTGGAGAACACGGTTCACAAGTCCGGTATCACGGAGTAGGAAAATCCAGGCGTAAACGCGGACCAGGAAGCTGGTCCAGAACGGCAGGATCACGAGATTCAAATACAGGTTCTTGCGGGTTCCGGATCGCGAGATGAACAACGCGAGCGGCAACCCCAGGACGAGACACAGTGAAGTCGAGACGGCGGCCAGCACAAAGGAGCGGAACAGGACTTCGCCATACAGTGGATCGAATACACGGCGATAGTTCGCAACAGTCCAAGGGAGGCCAAGGCCGAAGTACGCACCGCGAGTCAAGACGCTGTACCCGCAAATGATGGTCATTGGCGCCAGGAACAGGCAGAGCGTGACGGCGGCCGCGGGCGTCAGGAACAGCGCTCGCAGCCGATTCATGCATCCTCCTTGGGTAAAGCGAGTTCATCGCCGGCGTTCCACCATATCCACACCGGCTCTCCGATCGCATATGCCCCATCCCGGCAATGAACCTCAGCGATGGCGAGTTCCCCCGTTGCCAGGCGCGCTTCCATATGAAGCCGGTTACCCAGGAAGACGGAGTTCTCGACGCGGGCCGGACGGCAGCGAGCGGCGCCCCGCGGCTGCACCCGCGCCAGGCGAGTGGCTTCGGGACGAACGCCGACGCCATCCACCCAGTTCATCGCGCCCAGGAAATCGGCAACAAATCGCGTGCGCGGGCGAAGGTAGATATCCTGCGGTGTGCCCACTTGCTCCAGCCGGCCGCGATTCATGACAGCGATATGATCCGACATTGACAAGGCCTCTTCCTGGTCGTGAGTAACGAACAGGAACGTCACGCCCACACGCCGCTGCAAGCTCTTCAGCTCGGCCCGCACCTGCTTCCGAAGGTTCGGGTCGAGCGCGGATAGCGGTTCGTCGAGCAGCAGCACGTCGGGCGATAAGACCAGCGACCGGGCGAGCGCCACGCGCTGCTTCTCGCCGCCGGACAATTGCGCCGGCGTTCGGGACTCTTTGCCGGAGAGGCGCACGAGATCGAGAACCTGGTGGACGCGCGCCATCAGGTCCCGCTCGCCGCGCCGGCGCAAGCCGAACTCGATATTGCCGCGAACGGTGAGGTGGGGAAACAGAGCGTAGTTCTGAAATACGGTGCTGACATTGCGCTGGTACGGGCGCAAATCGTTGATCCGGACGCCGTTCAACAGGACGTCACCGCCGGTGGGCGTTTCGAAACCCGCGACTATGCGAAGCGTGGTGGTCTTGCCGCAGCCCGAGGGCCCCAGGAGCGAGAAGAAGGCGCCACGCTCTACCTGGAGTGAGACACCGTCGACGGCCAGATGCGTCGGAAAGTGCTTCGAGATCTTCCGAAGCTCCAGGATGTTCACCATCGAAAGTCTAGAACTTCAAACGTAACGCAAATTGGATTCCTCGTGGATCATTCACTGACGTGATCTGCCCGAAGGTGGGCAGCGGGTTAGCGGGGTAGATTCCTGAACCGAACGTGCCATTCTTGGTCAGATTGTTGACGTGATTTAGCAGGTTGAATGCCTCGCCCAGCGCTTCCAGCCGCAGTCGTTCGCCGAGTGGAAAAGTTCGGCTAACCCGCGTACTCGCCGTGAACAGGTCAGACCCGCGCCCGGTGTTCCGGTTAATGAAAACGCCGTCCACGGTCGGACGGGCCGCGGTTCCCTGGATCGTGTTCGCGCCGGTGGTGATGTTGAGCGGCAAAGCCGAATAATACTGGAGCAGAGCGCTCATTTGGAAGCCATGGGTGAAGCGCTCTCGCGCAGTCTTGCCGACACTCAACGAGGAGTGAACGGTGCCATTGAAGACGACGCGATGCCGTTGATCGTCGTCGGAGCGTCCGTAATCCCTCCACACGTTGAAATTATCGAGCGGGGAGCTGAAGAAGAACTCGCCAACATTATCGAGCGATTTCGAGTATGTGTAGGACACTCGGTAGTCTCCCCATCGCGCGGGGCGTTGAACGAACGAGACACTCAGCCCGTCATAGCGTGAGTCGCCGAGGGCGGAATATTGACTGTTGTTCGCGTAGCTCACGTGAGGGCGGCATCCATTGTTGTTCCCCGATGCGACGCAGGCGGGGACGTTCTGGTTCACCGACATAATGAGATGAAGTCCACGAAGGTGCTGGTAGCTGACACTGAGTGTGGTGTTCGCGCCTATCTTCCGTTCGATCTCGAGGCCGCCTTGCTCCGAGTAGGCATTCTGCATTCCCGGGTCCATCGTGGAGAAGTTGACCAGCACTCCCGGCGGCAGACTGCCGAGCACACCGGGGAAAACAGGGGCTCCGGTCTGCGCGGGCGAAAAGCTGACGCTGACCTGGCTGGTCGCGGCCAGTGTAGTGGAATTTCCGCTCGAGAGCAGCGCGTTCGCCAGCGCGCGAAGAGGAACGCGATCATAGAACAAACCGAAGCTTCCACGCACCACCGTCGATTGCGAGGCGAATGGAGTCCAGGCGAAACCTGCCCGCGGCGCAAGGTTATTGGTATCGGTCGAGATCTTTTTCAGAAACTGTAGATCGTAGCGCACACCCAGATTCAAGGTCAGTCGAGGCGTCACCTTCCATTCATCCTGCGCAAAGAATCCCGCGTTCGGGTTGGTCTGCCCGACGATCGTATTTCCGAAAGTTTGCGTAAACCCCGCGTTGTTGTAGAGTCCTTGCAGGAAGTTGGCCAGCGAGGAGAAGGAATAGGCGCCGCGAATCGATCGGGGGAACATGATGGTGAGATCGTTGTACAGAAAGTCGACACCGGCACGCAGCGCGTGGGCTCCGGACTGATGCGAAACGCTGTCGGCGACCTCGTAGAGTTGATTGAAGCGGCCCGTGGGAGAGCCGGACAGCCTTCCGAATGAGGCGACGCCGGAGATGCTGACTGCAGGCCCGGTTGGATCCCCAGGCTGCGCGTCGAGGCGGCTATGGGTGTACTGCGCCCGAGTTTCATTCACAGTTTGCGGCGAAAACGTCAGCACGTTGCTTAGGGCTATAGTCTGGTCAGTATTGTCTAACCCGGCGGCGGCAGTTACCGCATTCAATGCGCCGGCTCCTCTGGAGTTGATGCTCTGCACGCCGTAGAGGCTATAGCGCAGGCTGAATTGATCCTTGGCATTGAATTGATGATCCACCTTACCCAGCAAATTGGTACTGTGAACGGGGTTCGGAAACAGACCCGTCGCGATCTGAGCGCCCTGATAACCGGCCGCAGCCAGGCGGGCGTTGATCACTGAGACATTCGTGGGAGCAATGGTTACAAGACCGCTCTGATTCAATCGACGCTGTTCGAAATTGCCGAAGAAAAAGGTCCGTCCTCGCGCGATTGGCCCGCCGAGGCTGACTCCATATTGAGCTTGCGTCAAGGGGAGCTTCGTATGGGAGAGCGGGTTCGAAGCATCGAAGCGTTGGTTGCGCAAGTAGCCATACAAATCGCCGTGCAGCGAGTCCGTCCCGCTCTTGGTCACCATGCTGATATATCCGCCGAGAGCACGTCCAAACTCGGCTTGCCCGCCGGAGGTTACTACCTGAAACTCATTCACCACGTCGAGGCCGTAAAAGATGCCACTCAGCCCTGCCGCGTCGTCGTTTGCGGAAAGTCCGTCGACGATGAAGTTATTCGAGAAGTTCCGCTGACTACCCACCGATATGCCTTGTCCAGGCACACCGGATGTTTCGGCAAAGAGCTGATTGCTTCCAGTGTTCGTCGACGAAACGCCGGGCACAAGCAAGGCGAGATCCAGAAAGTTCCGCCCGTTGAGAGGCAGGCTTCGAATCTCGGAGTGGGTGACTGTTCCCGCAATCTGACTACGATTAGTTTCGAGCATGGCGGCTTCCCCGCTGACCGTCATGGTGGTTCCGGCTGATTCGACCTGCAGTGCGATCGGCAAATCAAACGCTGCTCCAACGGTGAGTGTGATCGGACGGATCGCATCAGCGAACCCCGGATGCTGCACATTGATTTCGTAAGGACCGACTTTCAGGTACGGAAACCGGAAGCGGCCGTCCGGAGCTGTTTGCACCGTCGCCACCACATGCGTTTCCGTTTGCAGCGCGGTTACCGCCGCGCCTTGAACGAGCGCGCCGCTCGGGTCGGTCACACGGCCACTGACACTTGCGAAGCTGATCGTTTCCTGTGCGGAGGCGACCGATACCGCACACTCGATCATGAGGAATAGGAACACGCGCATATGACTCTCCTGAACAGACAGTGCACACCGGACTGACTAGGGATTTAGGAGAGGTTCGACGGTGGTCCGCGCTCTTGCCACGCACGGCTCAGGGAGGTGCGATACTGAGCCTCCGTTTGAGCGTGAGTGGTTGGATGGCTAACGATTTGGGCAAAGAAATTGAGGGCTACGCTGGGCGTGCTTGCCTTGCCCGAAGCTGGAACGGCGCCACCCGTCGGGAAAAGACTGCATCTGGCTCGAAGGCTCTTGATAGAGAAATCGGATGACTGCTCCTGTTCCGTCCCCACATTGGTGATGGAGCAGTGGTGTTTCCCAGCCTTGCGGCAGCAGGACGGCAGCTTGGAACTGTCGCCGGCAAACAGCGCTGGTGAGATCGGCGAGACGCCGAACAATATCAACAGCAGAATTGCCGCCGCGCGCTGCACCGTTTGATTGTACTACCTGGCCAGACAACACGGGGCACCGCCAATCGCCCAGCCGTACTGGTACTTCGCGATAGGACAGCGCGCCCTGATCGGCGCCGGTCCGCGAACGCATGGCTGCCAACCTCTCATATGTAAGGTCCCGGGACGCATCGCTATACTCTCACTATGGCCCGTACCTTTTGGACCAGACGGAGGTGGATGCAACTGCTCGCCGTACCCGCCGCTCGCGGCTGGGCACAAGGCGTCGCTTCCCGAAATGTGAAGGCAATGCCACGCGGAAAGCCGTCCGGATTGCCCTTTTATGCCCGATTTGAGGATGTGGCCGAGGCGGCAGGTCTGAAGGCGCCGTTGATCTACGGAGGAATCGAGAGCAAGCAGTACATCCTGGAAACCGTCGGGTGTGGGTGCGCTCTGTTCGACTTCGATAATGATGGTTGGCTCGACATCCTGACCTTGAGCGGATCGCGGCTCGACGGCGCCCCGGCAGAAGCCACCAACCGGCTGTATCGCAATAACCGGGACGGGACTTTCACAGACGTGACAGAAAAGGCGGGTTTGCACCGGACTGGATGGGCGTCGTCGGTAGCGGTGGGCGACTATAACAACGACGGCTTCGAAGACCTGTTCATCACCTACTTCGGACAGAACGTGCTGTACCGAAATAACGGCGACGGGACCTTCACGGACGTAACTCGCCAGGCGGGACTGGTGCGCGATGCGGCAGGCTGGGGCTCAGGTTGCACCTTCGTGGATTACAATCGCGACGGCCGCCTGGACCTGTTCGTGGCCACTTACTTGAACTTCGATTTAAAGTCTACGCCGAAGCCGGGTGAGAACACTTTTTGCACCTGGAAGGGAATGCCGGTGAGTTGTGGGCCTCGAGGAATGCCTCCCGGTGCTCTATCTCTGTATCTGAATAATGGGGATGGTACCTTCACCGATGTCAGCGAGAAATCCGGCATCCGCAAGGGCCGCGGCAGTTATGCGATGACTGCGGTGGCGGCCGACTTTGACAACGACGGCTGGCCGGACATCTATGTCGCTTGCGATTCGACACCCAGCTACTTTTTCAAGAACAATCACGACGGTACATTTTCAGAGATCGGCGTTGAGAGCGGGGTTGCTTTGAATGAGGATGGAATGGAGCAGTCCGGTATGGGACTGGGGATCGGCGACTATAACCTCGACGGCAATCTCGACATCCTAAAAACACACTTTGCCGACGACACCTCCATCCTGTATCGCAACGATGGCAAGGGCAACTTCAGTGACGTCACAATTCGCTCCGGCCTGGGCGTCGAGACACGGTACGTGGGATGGGGCGCCGGCATGTTCGATTTCGATAACGATGGTAATCCGGATATTTTTTGGGTCACGGGAAACGTTTATCCGGAGGTGGAGGCCAAGCTGCCGAGTTATCCTTTCAAATCACCTCGAGTCTTGTTCCGGAATCTGGGCAACGGTAAATTTGAAGAGTTGATCGGGTTAGCAGGGCCGGCGATGGAGGCGGCACACGCGAGCCGGGGCTGTGCGTTCGGCGATTTCGACAACGACGGTGACGTGGATATCCTGGTGATGAACCTGAACGAGCCCCCCTCTTTACTTCGCAACGATTGCACGGGGCCGGGCCACTGGCTAAAGGTCAAGCTGATCGGGACGAAGTCGAATCGCAGCGCGATCGGGGCGCGGGTTACCGCGCATTACGGTGGCAAGATTCAGGCGCAGGAAGTCCTGAGCCAAGCGAGTTTCTACTCTGTGAATGATCTGCGACTGCACTTCGGCCTCGGTTCCGCGGCCACGGCCGACCTCGATATTCGGTGGCCCAACGGCAATCAGGAGAAACTTTCGCAAGTCGCGGCAGACCGTCTGATCACGGTCCGCGAGGGATCCGGAATAGTGAAAGCGGAATCGTTCCGGACTGCGCCGCGGACGCCCTGATGGCGTGCCGTGCGGACCCGCGGGTTGCACTGGGATGCGTCTATCGGCCAGGACCGCAGAAGGTCAGTTGGAACAGAATACCTGGATTTGAGGTTGGATGGCAGCGGGTTGACGGGTATACTACCCGTAAATGTTTACCATCTCCAGAAGAGACTTCTTCAGCAGGGCGGCGTCCCATTCCGCCGTGGGCGGGTTGTTGGCGGCCGGGCTGCGCGCCAATCCTCTGGGTATGCCGATTGGGTGCCAAACGTACCCGGTGAGGAAATCGATCGCCCAGGATTTTCCGGGCACGCTCAAGACGCTGGCAGATGCTGGATTTCAACGAATCGAGCTGTGCTCGCCAGTCGGCTACGCCTCAGATTTCGGCGGCCTGGCAAAATATAAAGGCGCCGAACTTCGCAAGGTCGTGAACGATGCGGGTCTGCAATGCGAAAGTTCGCACTTCAGCATAAAAGAGCTTCGTGAAAATCTGGACGGCAGAGTCGCGTGGGCCAAGGACCTCGGATTAACCCAGATGATGGTGCCCAGCCTCGATGGTCCGCGTAATCCGACCATGGACGATGTGAAGCGGATTGCGGACGAGTACAACAAGATGGGTGAACGCTCCGCTAAAGCGGGCCTCCAGCAGGGACTGCATAACGAAAATTTCGAGATGACAACGATTGACGGAAAGCGGACCTACGATATTCTGCTGGAGCTTCTGGATCCGAAGCTGGTGAAGTTTCAGTTTCAGTGCTCGACCATCAGCCATGGCTTTGACGCGGCGGAATACCTGACGAAGTACCCGGGCCGCTTCATATCCATGCATGTGCAGGACTGGTTACCGGAGACGAAGAAAATCGTCGCCGTGGGGCAGGGCAGCCTGGATTGGAAGAAGATTTTCACTGCTGCCAAGACCGGCGGGTTGAAGAACTACTTCGTCGAAATGAACCTGGATCTCATGCAGGCTAGCGTCCCTTATCTCCGCAACTTGAAGGTCTGATCGTGCAGACCTAATCCTCTAGTGGAGGAGCGATGGTGGGGAATAACCGGTACTCCAGGCTTAGCCGGTGGTTGTGCATTTCCGGTCGGACGTAGGTGCGATGTAGCGTGCCTGCCAGAAACACCAAGGCGTCGCCTGGTTCCAGTTCGGGAGCCCAGAACTGTTTACTGCGAAAGCGTTGGCGCAGGAGCGAATCGTCCAGTTCTGTGTAGTGGAGCAAGGCTTTGAGTGGAACGCGCACGAATTCCAGCCCAGGACAATCTCGTCCACAAGCTTGCAGTGGAATCCAGCAAGTCATCAACTGGGTCAGCGGGATCGCGGGGTCGGATTCAGGACCAAATGAAGCGCCGAGCCCGCCATCCTGATGCCAGGTATTCGGTTGATAGTGGCGAGGAGCTCTTGACGGAGCATACCGTTTCCTCACCCACGACTGTTCCAGGTTGCACGTTGGCTCGCCGCCGATCGCTTCCGCTGCCCAGGCATCCACACCGGCCGCTTTTAAGGGGGCAAGGAGGGCATTGTGCGAATGTATCCCAAAGTCCAATAGCGCTGCCAGTAATACTGAATACGAAAATGGAGTGAACCGATAGAGCCGTGCCGGTTCTTGCGTCTCACCCGCTTCAATCGCATCAAAGCACGCCTGTGCCGATCTTTGCAGGCCCACAAGCGCTGACTTAGGGCAGGCATCCCGCAGGACAACAGCGCCCTGTGCGTGTAGCTGCGCCAGGGTCGCGGCCAAGTCTACCTTCGTCACCTCGATGGTTCCAGGGCGGTCAAGCCGGGGTCGTCAATGGCTTGCCCTTCTCCGCCAGTAGTATGGCCAGCAGCTTAGCTGGTTTCTCGGTACTCGCGTTGCGCGAAACGGAGTGGAGCTGGCCAGGCGTTTCCATCCACATCTCGCCGGCGGCGTAGGTCTTCTCCGGTTCATCACCTACTTTGGAGGTGACCTGGCCGTGGAGCACATAGGCAAATGTCAGGCCGGGATGGCGGTGCGCCGTTGAGCTCTCACCGGGAGCATAGTCGACCTCCACGGCAGTTGCAGACCAATTGCTGAGGCTGAGGTCCGGCAATCCGTGCTGAAATATCTGAGTTCGGCGGCTGCGATTTGCCGGTTGTGCGTTTGCCGTAAACGAACTCGCGAGAAGAGAACCAAATGTGGAAAGTAGGATGCGTCGGTGCATATCACTACATTTTGACGCGGGAGCGCGTCGGGTGCAGAGTGCGGACGCTCTTCAACTGGAATTCGAGCCCCGAGTTTGGCCGTGGGAAGTAACAAATGGAAAAAACAAACGTCTTAACACTTTCGAACCGGGCGCCATCGCGAAACTGATAGAATTCAAACATCTTTGGGAGTGGGGTCATATTATTCGCCTACGAACTCTTCTCGCTTGCGCCGTCTTGTTCTCCGCCTCGAGTGCGTTTGGACAGACCACGGGCGCGATCAACGGCACCATCACGACTCCACCGCCGCCGTCCTTAGCGGCGCCAAAGTTTCGGTTCGTCACGTGGACACCGGTGCGGTCCGCTCCACACTGACCAATCAGATGGGCCAGTATTTTCTCCCAGTGCTGCCCGTTGGTGATTACGAACTCCGCGCCGAGTTCGCCGGGTTCCGGCCCACCGTCCGTAAGGGTATCCGTCTGGATGTCGGCGAGACCGCAGTGGTAAACGCCACGCTCGAACTGGGGCCCGTGGACAGTGAAGTGACGGTGGTCGGCCAGACTCCGCTGGTCAATACGTCTTCGCAGGACCTCAGCTATTTAGTGACGGAGAAGGCCATGCGCGAGTTGCCGCTGAATGGCCGAAATTATACCGATCTCGCTCTGTTGCAGCCGGGCGTTATCGCCTACCCGCATCGCGATGGCGGATCTGCCGTTGCGCACGGCTTGGCGATGAGCATCAACGGGCAGGATCCGCGATCCAACGTTTACCTCCTGGACGGTACGCCGCAAAACGATTTTACGAATGGCCCGGCGGGCAGCGCCGCGGGGACCGTACTGGGGTTGGAGACCATCCGCGAGTTCCGCGTCGAGACCAATGCCTATAGCGCAGAGTTCGGCCGCAACTTCGGCGGGCAGATTAACGTGCTCACTAAGTCGGGCACTAACGACCTGCATGGCAGCTTGTACGAGTTCTTCCGCAACGATCATTTCGACGCTCGAAATTTCTTCGATCCCGCCCAGATCCCCAAATTCACGCGGAATCAGTATGGGGCCACGGTTGGCGGAGCGATAAAGAAGGACCGCACGTTTTTCTTCGCCGGCTACGAGTCTCTGCGCCAGCATCTCGGGCAAACCGTGACCAGCGCTGTTCCGGATTTGAACGCGCGGCAAGGTTTGCTGCCCGATCCGAGCAACCCTGGGAAGACGCTCAATGTCGGGGTCGACCCAGCCGTTCGGCCTTACCTGAATGCGATTCCTCTGCCCAATGGTCCGGGCGGCAATGATGGTCTGGCGACCTACGCTTTCGGCTTTAAACAAACGCTGGATCAAAACTACGTGCAGGGGCGGATCGACCACTACATCGGATCGCGCCAGCAGATGTTCGCCCGCTACACCCTAGACGATGCTAACCAGTTACTGCCGACGGACTACTCGCAGTTCCCAAGGAATTTCATTTCTACGAATCAGTTCGGAACGGTGGAGCACCGGTGGATTATATCGCCGTCCATCCTGAACACGGTGCGCGGCAACTTTGCCCGAACGAGAATCGGTCAGAATGATCAGGCGAACCTGGCATCGCCCCTCGCGCCATTCAATCCCGCAGCGGGAACGCTGGGCGATATCGACATAGGAGGCATGCAGCGCTTCGGCCCGCAGTCGTCGGGCAACCTGCGGCTTATCCAGAATGTGTTCGGCGTGGACCAGAGCTTGTCCATCACCCACGGAGCACATCTCATCAAAACCGGCGTCCTGGCGGAGCGCTACCGGGACAACATGTATAATCCGACCTTCTATCTCGGCATCTACACGTTTGCGAATCTGTCGAGCTTTTTGCAGAATAAGCCTGCGCGCTACATCGGCCTGACCCCAACCGGCGCACTGGACCGTTATTGGCGCTCGACGCTATTCGGCTTTTTCGTGCAGGACGACTACAAAGTGACGCGCCGCTTTACGTTGAATATTGGACTGCGCTATGAATTCTCGACCTTACCGCGCGAGAAATACGGGCGCGATGCGGCGATCCTGACCCTGCTTGATCCCGCGCCGATCACCGGACAGTTGTATCAGAATCCGACGTATCACAACATCTCTCCGCGAATCGGTTTTGCGTGGGATCTTTTTGGTGACGGGAAGACCTCCCTACGCGCGGGCTATGGCAATTACTTCGATACGAACAATCAGCAGAACCTCATAGTGACCGTTACGAATCCACCATTCACGCCGCGCCTGGTGATTGCCAATCCCACGTTCCCGAACCCGCCCTTCGCGCGGGGCATCGGCAACTCCATTCGCCCCATCGAGTGGAACATCAAGGAGCCGAATGTGCATATCTGGAACATGAGCCTGCAACGCGAATTGCCGGGCGAGGCGGTGGTGACATTTGGCTATGCCGGATCGCGCGGCGTTCACCTGTGGCGTAATACCGACGCGAATCTGCCCATCCCACAGCATCTGGCCGATGGATCTTACTTTTTTCCGGCAGGCGCGCCTCGGGTGAACACGGCTTTCTCCACCATAGAACTGAAGAAGAGCGATGGGAATAGTTGGTACAACGCCGGCATCCTGGACGTACGAAAGCGTTTCAGCCACGGCCTGATGGTGCAGTCGTCGTACACTTTCTCGAAGAATATCGACACCACGCAGGCCTCCACCTTCTTCTCCGATTCGACTAACGGCACTACCTCAGCGATGCCCGAGTATCCTGGCCTGAATTACAACAAGGGGCCAGCGGACTACTGGGCCAAACACAATTGGGTGATCAATGGAAGCTACGAGCTTCCACTCGGCAAGAATCTGCTGGCCTCGGGTTGGCAGCTATCCGGCATCTTCAATGCCCGCAGCGGGAATCCGATGACGATTTTCGTGCAGAACAACCGGTCACGCTCGCTATGGAGTCCCTCGAGTTCGCCGACCGCGGGCGTTGACCGTCCTAACTTCGCGCCCGGCTACACGCATGAGAGTGCTGTATTGGGCGGCCCAAACCAATACTTCGATCCGAACGCCTTCGTGCTTCAGCCCGCCGGATTCCTGGGCAATGTTGGTCGAGGATCGCTGATCGGTCCCAACCTGCGAGAGTTGGATCTCTCGCTCGCTAAGAGCACTCGAATTCGCGAACGGATGAATCTGCAGTTTCGGGCGGAGGCGTTCAATATCTTGAATCGAGCCAACTTCGGGCCGCCCAACTTGATTGCGTTCGCCGGAAGTGCGGATAATGAGAAGCCATTCTCTACGTTCGGCAAGGTCCGGGGGACCGTTACCTCATCCCGGCAGATTCAATTAGGATTGCGGCTTTCATTCTGATGCAAACGGGGAAACAGAAATCGATGGTGTGGGTAATCTTCGCGTTAGGCGCGGCTCTTGCGTGGGGTGTGTATGGGCCGTCGCTGCATAAAGGCCAGACCCTCTTGGGCAATCCGTTGAAGGCCCTGCTGTGCGTGGGCCTCGCGTACTTCCTGATTGGCGTGCTGGTGCCGGTGGCGGGTCTCGGCTCGCAAGGAGGGCTCAAGGGGTTTAGCTCCAGCGGTTCCACGTGGGCGACCCTTGGCGGGGCGCTGGGCGCGGTTGGCGCGGTTTGTATCATCTGGGCGTTCAAGACCGGCGGAAGTCCGGCATATGTAATGCCGCTCGTATTTGGCGGCGCCCCGGTGATCAACGTTTTCGTCTCTATGGCGATGCATCCCCCGAAGGAATCGCCGAACCCGCTGCTGTGGGTCGGTATGTTAATGGTCGCGCTGGGAGCGGCCACCGTCCTTTACTACAAGCCGCAAGGCTAGGTTGCGCGGACCTTGAGCTTTAGCAGTTTCGTGCTCCGCAGCCTGCGCTATTACTGGCGCACGAATCTGGCGTTGTCACTCGGCTTCGCCTCCGTCGTCGCGACTCTAGGCGGAGCGCTCCTGGTCGGCGATTCGGTGCGAGGCAGCCTGGCGCGACTGGTGGACCGCCGTCTGGAAGGCGTCCACTACGTCGTCAGCGCCCCTAACTTCTTCCGGCAACAGTTGGCCTCGGAGTTAGGCGGCACTCCGCTGATCTTTCTTGACGGTAAAGTCGAGGTCTACGGACGTCCTTCAGACAGGGACATAAGTATTACCGCGGCGCTTGCAGCGAAGCGAAATGTGAAGGCGGGCGACACGATCCTGGTCCGCGTCGAAAAGCCGTCCGCGATACCCAAGGAATCCCTGCACGGCCGCAAAGACGATGTCGGGCGGACGCTCCGGCTACGTGTCGCGTCAGTCGGGGGCGAGTTCTCGTTGCGGCTTCAGCAGGGTCCCGTATACGCAGTTTACATGCCGCTAGCGCGCCTGCAGCGCGAACTCGGCGTTCCCGGCTCCATCAATACCATTCTTACGACAACTGAACCGCCTCTGGAAAAGGTCACTCTTGAGGATCTCGGCATCCGGATTCGTCCACAGTCGGTGGAGACGGCGAGTACCATAATGAGTGAATCACTGGTGAAAGCGGCAGCAGGACAGCCGGTCTTTTCGTATCTCGCCAATCAGATTCGCGATGGAGACCGCGTCACACCCTACTCGCTAGTGACCGCCGCGGACCTTGTCCCAATCAAGCCGGATGGCATCTTGCTAAACGACTGGACGGCAAAGGATCTCAGCGCTCGGGTCGGCGATACCGTAACGCTGGAATACTACTTATGGGAAAGCAGTGGGAATCTTGCCACCCGGACCAGCAATTTCCAACTGCAATCGATAGTGCCAATCCAGGGCTTTGCAGCCGATCGGGATCTGACTCCGGAATACCCAGGCATCACCCAGACTAAATCGATTCATGATTGGGATCCTCCGTTTCCAATGAATCTTGGCTGGATCCGGCCGAAGGACGAGGAATACTGGAACCGCTATCGCACGACGCCCAAAGCGTTCATCGCTTACGACACCGGCCGCAGATTGTGGGGCTCCCGCTTCGGCGTTGCGACGTCGGTACGGGTGGCCACTACTTCCGCGTACGCGCAACAACTCCGTGACCGCATCGACCCCGCGCAACTCGGAATGGTGGTTATGGATATCCGGAAGTCCGGCCGCGAGGCATCGCAAGGCTCCACTGATTTCGGCGAGTACTTCGCGTACTTCAGTTTCTTCGTCCTGGCTTCGGCACTGATTCTGGCAGGACTGCTGTTCCGGCTTGGGATTGAGCAACGGATGCGGGAAATCGGAATGTTGCGGTCGCTGGGTTGGTCGTCCACGCGCATCAATGTCGTGTTCCTGTTCGAAGGCGCAATCGTGGCTGTGGCCGGCGTTGTCATCGGCTCGCTTGCGGCGGTCGGGTATTGCGCCTTGGTTTTATATGGGCTGCGGACCTTCTGGCAAGGGGCGGTCGGTGGTACGCAACTGCAGTTATTCGTGAATCCAGTAAGCGTGACAGAAGGCGCAGCCGGCGGATTTCTGATGGGACTCAGCGCGATGTGGTGGGCCCTGCACGGCCTGCGGCGGCTGAGTCCACGTTCGTTGCTGGCGGGGACTCCGCCTACAGACGTGCGCCGCGGCAAACGCAAGCGCACCCGGCTCATCGCCCTGGTCGCCTTTATTCTGGGTGTGCTGCTGTTGGCCTCCGGCGCTATGCACAACATCGATGAGGCGGGGGGATTCTTTGCCGGCGCGGCGCTGCTGTTGATCGCGGCCCTGACGTGGACGTCCGCCTGGATCGGCTCGTTACATCACAGTGTACTCGCGCTAGACCAGGGCCATTCGCTATGGAAACTGGGCGCGCGCAGCACGGCCTTCCGACCGGGCCGAGCCATCGCGGGCATTGCATTGATCGCGAGCGCAACGTTCCTCATCGTCGGGCTAGACGCCTTTCGCCAACGTGTCGTACCGACCTCGGACCCGCACTCCGGAACCGGTGGATTCGCCCTGGCAGCAGAGTCGGAACTGCCCATCCTCTATGACCCGAATACGCCCGCGGGTCGAGAGAACCTGAATCTGATCGGCGTGCCGGAGTCGCACTTTTTCTCCTTCCGGCTGCGGCCGGGAGATGACGCGAGTTGCCTGAATCTCTATCAGCCGCGCAACCCTCGGGTGCTGGGCGCGCCCGACGCCTTCCTCCGCGCCGGACGATTTCGATTCGTCGACGAACGCGAGAACCCGTGGCTGCTTCTGGATGCTGATCCCGGCACGGGTCCCATGCCTGCCATCGCGGATGCCAACTCGATCACCTATATTCTGCATCGCAAGGTGGGCGATGAATTCGTGCTGAATCCCGATAGCGATCATCCGGTTCGCCTGAAACTTGTCGCCGCGCTGGAGGGCAGCATGCTGCAGAGCGAATTGATCGTTTCAGAGCGAAACTTCGTGCGTGCGTTTCCGCAGGAGCAAGGCTATCGATTCTTCCTGATAGATACGAAATCATCGCCCTCAGTGTTAGAAAACGCGCTCTCGGATTACGGGTTCGACGCGACTAGCGCAACGGAGCGGCTCGCCGCTTATCGTCAAGTGGAGAATACGTATCTCTCGACTTTTCAGGCCCTGGGAGGGATCGGTCTGCTGCTGGGGACAGTGGGGCTCGCGGCGGTGCTGCTGCGCAACGTTCTGGAGAGACGTCGCGAACTCGCGTTGCTTCGGGCGCTGGGCTATGAACCGAGCGACATCGGCTGGATTGTGATCGCTGAGAATTTGTTTATCGCTGGAGCGGGTTTGGCGATCGGTACGGCATGTGCGATCATCGCCGTACTTCCCACCGTAGTGGCCAGAGGCGGGCGTCCGCCGCTCGTTGCGATCATTGGATTGTTGATCGCGGTGCCCGCTACGGCGCTGCTGTCGAGTGTGTTCGCTGTTCGGGCTGTGTCCAGCGCTCCGTTGCTGGCTGCGCTCCGGGCGGAGTGAATTAATGACTCGGGTGAGGTTCGTCCAGGTGCCGCTTCATGAGGTCAAGAAGGCCGTTGGTTTTATCCGTCGCTTCGCCCAGCTTCATGGAAATGTCTTCCAGCTTGATGGAAACGTCTTCCAGTTGGAGGGAGATGCGGTCCAGTCGATCGTCGAATTCGGCGTACCTCCGGTTTGAATCGGCTTCCATACGGTCCATTCGAGCCCTTGCGGCGAGGTCGGACTCTACAACTCTGTCAAGCAGCTCTGCAACGGTCGTCAAGACGCGCTCGTAATCGGGGTGGCTGTGAGGCTCCATCAAACGATCTCTTCTTCCATCGTAGCGGACGTAGTATCCTTTCTCCAATGAAACCAGCACTCGCTCTTGCCGCTCTCGTTCTTGGCAGCGCACTGCTGGCCGAGAACTGGCCACAATGGCGAGGACCGGAACTGAACGGCATCAGCGGCGAAAAGAACCTTCCCGTAAAGTGGTCGCCCATCGAGAACATCACCTGGAAGCTGCCCATGCCGGCCTGGAGCGGATCCACGCCGGTGGTCTGGGGCGAGAACATTTTCCTCAACGTCGCCGACGGCGATAACCTCTCGCTGTGGTGCGTGGACCGCCGCGGTCCGAAGATCCTCTGGCAGCGCCCGCTGAGCGGCGGAAACGTCAAGATGCGGAAGCAGAACATGTCCTCTCCATCGCCGGTAACCGACGGGAAGAACGTGTGGGTGATGACGGGGACGGGAGCCTTGAAAGCATTCGATTTCGCGGGCAAGGAACTATGGTCGCGGGATATCCAGAAGGAATACGGCAAGTTCGGTCTCAATTGGGGCTATGCCTCATCGCCGCTGCTCCACAACGATTCGCTGTACGTCCAGGTGCTCCACGGCATGCATACCAGCGACCCGTCCTACGTGATGCGGATCGATAAGATGACCGGGAAGACTCTATGGCGGGTGGAACGCCGCACCCCTGCCATTCGCGAATCGCCGGACTCCTACACCACTCCTACGCTGGCGAACGCCGATGGCCATCTGGAGCTGATTATTACTGGCGGCGACTGGCTCACCGGGCACGATCTTGCAACGGGCAAGGAGTTGTGGCGCGCCACGGGATTCAATCCTACGAATAATCCAAATTTTAGGGTCATCGCGTCGGCGGTGGCGCTCGGCGACCTCGTGGTGGCTCCGACGCGGGAGCGTCCGATGCAGGCCTACCGTGCCGGAGGACGAGGCGACGTGACGGAATCGCGCCGGCTGTGGTCCTTCGATCATGGCCCCGATGTGCCCACGCCGGTCACCGACGGCCAGTATTTCTGGACCATCAACGACCGAGGCATCGCCTACTGCCTCGACGCTAAAACCGGAGCAGAGGTCTGGGGCGGGCAGCGGCTCAAAGCCGGCACCTATAGCGCATCGCCGGTTCTTGCGGATGGAAAGATCTATATCACCAGCGAGGACGGTGTCACGTCAGTGATGGTGGCCGGTCCGAAATTCGAGGTGCTGGCCGAAAACAACATGGACGACTATACCCTGAGTTCTATCGCAGTCTCCGAAGGCCAACTGTTTCTGCGCACGGCAAAATTCCTGTGGTGCATTGGTCCACGAAAATCGAAATGAAAATCATCCTCGCCATCGCCTGTGCCGGGACGTTGCTTCTGGCTTGGCAGTCACCTTTGTTTCCCGTGCTGAAGAGTACCGTGCTGACAGGTCGTCAATCGGGCGGCTTTTACCTGGTGCCGACTCATCAGCTTCTGAAGCCCTGGGGCGAACAGACGCCAATCCCGGGCCGTCCAGTAGATATGACATTCGATAGCAGCGGACGCCTTCTCGCCGTCCTGAACATGCGAAGTATTCTGCTGCTGGATGGGACGTCGGGCGCGCTGATCCGCGAAATCAAGACCAAAGCGACATCCTACGCGGGCCTCGCCTTTCGCCCTGGGACGCGCGAGTTGTGGGCCAGCGAAACCAGCCGCACCGCGGGAGATCTAGTAATTTCCGAGGTAGTGCGAAACGGGCCAGGCGGTAGCAACCCAGAATCGTATGCACTCCAGGTCATCCGGTGCCAACCGGGATCGCCTTCTCAAACGACGGCTCGCGAGCGTTCGTGGCGTTCAGCCGCAAGAATACCGTGGCCGTGATCGACGCCGGGGAGAAGAAGGTGCTTCGCGAAATTCCCGTCGGGGTAGCGCCGTTCGGCATCGTTGGTTGCGAGAAGCAGGGGCGCCTGTTCGTCTCGAATCGCGGCGGCCGCCGCGTGGAGGGCGGGGAAGCGCAAGCCCCGAGCAGTGGAACAATGGTGGCCACCGATCCCGCTACAGGCTCGTCCAAAACCGGGACCGTCAGTGTCATCGACCTGAAAAGCTTCGAAGTCCGGGAAGTGAACGTGGGACGTGCGCCTTCCATGATGGCGATGAATGCGGATGCTACCCTCGTCGCCGTAGCGAACGGGCACTCGGATTCGGTGAGCCTGATCGACACGAAGTCGCTGAAGGTCCAGGAAGTGCGAATTCCGGCGTGGCCCGAGAATACTCTGGGAAGCCAGCCGGTTGCGGTCGCGTTCTCGCCCGATGGCCAGCGGCTGTACGCCGCTTGCGGAGGCATCAATGCTGTTGCCGTGGTTGAGCGCTCGAACGGCCGGTGGAACGTAAAGGGCGCCGTTCCCACGGGTGGTTTCCCTCAGCACTGGCCGTCGATGCCGAAGGCGCTCTCCGCATTCTCAATATCAAGGGCTTGGGGAATACCGCAGACAAGCGCGGTACATTCAACTCCCGCCAGTACGAGGGGTCGCTGTTGAAGATAGCTGCTCCATCCGATGCGCAGTTGTCGGCCGGCACTCGCGAGGTGCGTGCAGCGAATGAACCGCAGTTCGATTCAGCGGGCGGGATCTCGAAGCTGTCTTCATTGGGGATTCGCCATGTGGTCCTGATCGTCAAAGAGAATCGCACCTACGATCAGGTCTTCGGCGACATTGGCAAGGGCAACAGCGATCCGAAGTTGGCGATGTACGGCCGCGACGTGACGCCGAATCACCATGCGCTGGCCGAAGAGTACGTGCTGCTCGATAACTTCTACACCAGCGGAGCGATCAGCTTCGATGGGCACCATTGGCTGATGCAGGCCTTTGTCAGCGATTATGTGGAGCGCGCGTTCAGCGCCTCGCCCCGGGGCTACGCCTGGAATATGGCCGACGCTCTGACCGTTTCGCCGGCTGGTTTCTTTTGGCAGAACGCCCCCTCCAAGTCGCTCGACATCCGCATCTATGGCGAGTTTTGTTTACCGGCTCGATGGGACCCGGCGACGCAAAGCGTCGTGGATATGTGGGAAGGAGAGCGGCCGATGACATGGTCGCAATACTGGGCGCTGTATCAGTCAGGACAATGGCAGAGCGCGGTAGGATGTCAGGCCGGCGTGCCGGCCTTGAGCGCGCTGATGAGCCCGCGCTATCCCCACAGCTCGATGGCCATTCCCGACCAGATCCGAGCCGAAGAGTTTTTGCGCGAGTTGGGTGATCGGGAGAAGACCGGCTCGATGCCGCACATTTCAATACTGACGCTGAACGAGGATCACACGGAAGGCACGCGCCCCGGAGCGCCAACGCCCCGCGCCATGGTGGCCGATAACGATCTCGCCCTGGGCCGCATCGTCGAAGGCTTATCAAAATCCCGATTCTGGCCGGAAACGCTGGTGCTGGTGGTGGAAGACGATGCCCAGGATGGCGTCGATCATGTGGACGGACGCCGCACGGTAGCGATGGTCATCGGTCCGCAGGTTCGCCGCGGCGTGGTGGATTCGAACTACTACACGCAAACCAGCATGATCCGGACCATTCAGGATATATACGAGATCCCGTCGAAGACGCGGTTTTTGAAGAGCGCCAGAGCCATGAACAGCGTGTTTCAGCCAACGCGAAAGCCAACCGTTTATCATGCACTGACGCCGAAGATCCCGCTGGATCAGATGAACCCTTCGCTGAGCGGATTGTCCGGGCGGCAGTTGTGGGCGGCGCGGCAATCCATGGCGATGAACTTCAAAGTCGTCGACGATGTGCCAAAGGACGCACTGAACCGGATCCTTTGGTGGGATGCCAAGGGCTACGAGAAGCCGTTCCCTACACGCTGAAATGATAGCGCCGCAGATTGACGCGAATCAGCGCGAGTCGGGGCGGAACCTCGGCTGGATCGTAGCATTGATCGCACTCGTGATCGCGGCCTTCCTCCTGTTTCGCTCCGGGCGAAACGAGTTTACGCGAATTGAAAACTCCGCCGGCATGTTGCGGGAGATCCGCCTGCTGAAGGAACTTGTCACCATTCGATATAGCATCCAGAAGGTGACGGGACTCACTGAGGAGAAGCAGCCGTTCGGCTCGGAGTCGATTCTGCTAATCATGCAGGCGAAGGTGATGGGCGGAATCGACCTGGCAGAAATGAGTGAGCAGGACATTCAATTGAAGGACCGTCACAGCGTCACCGTCCGGCTTCCAGCTCCTCAAATTCTGCACATCTATATCGATGAGAAACAGACGAAGGTGTGGGATCGCACCAAGACATGGTGGACTCCATGGATACCCTACGACAACGATCTGGAGAAGAAAGCGCGGCTTGCCGGGCTGGACGCGGTGAAGCAGGAGGCGCTGGACATGGGCATACTAAACGATGCCCAGAGCAGCGCCGAGGCGCTGATTCGGGGCCTGCTGCGTCCGCTCGGCTTTGACCATGTTGAGTTCGTGAAGCGCTCAAGCTGATACGCAATGCTAAACTGACGAGTGGAAATTGCCGTTTTGGGGGCGTAGCTCAGGTGGATAGAGCACCGGCCTTCTAAGCCGGTTGTCGCTGGTTCGAGTCCAGCCGCCCCTACCACCATCGCCGGTCCCACATAATGAAGGTTCATGGCCAGTGGTTTTCGTCCTCAAGTCCCTTCTCGTCCGATCGGAATCGCCGCCGGCGCCGTACGCGCGGCTGACCGCTACTTCGAACTGAAGTCGGAGATCCACAGGAAGCTGATTGGCGTTCTGAATATGGAGCGCGTCTCTTCGATTCCGAAGGAGCGGCTGCGCCTGGAGATCGGACGGGTGGTGGAACGCCTGCTCGAAGACGAGCGCGTTCCGATGACCACGGCCGAGCAGAACAAGATCATCGAAGAAGTGCTCGACGAGGTGCTGGGGCTGGGTCCGCTGGAGCCGCTTCTGAAGGAGCCCTCCATCTCCGACATCCTGGTCAACGGCTTCAACAAGGTTTACATCGAGCGAAACGGGAAGCTGTCGCTGACTGGTGTCCGCTTCAAGGACAACGCTCATCTGTTGCACATCATCGAGAAAATCGTGTCCCAGGTGGGACGCCGCATCGATGAGGCGCAACCTATCGTGGATGCGCGGCTCTCGGACGGTTCGCGCGTCAACGCGATCATTCCGCCGCTGGCCATCGACGGCCCTTCGCTCAGCATCCGCCGTTTCGGCCGGCATGTCATAACATCGGACGAAATGATCGCGAATCAGACGCTCACCTCCGGGATGCTGAAGTTCCTGGCGGCCTGCGTCGAGGCGAAAATAACCATCCTGATTTCGGGCGGCACCGGTTCCGGTAAGACGACCACGCTCAATGCACTGTCGCGGTTCATCCCTGAAGAAGAGCGCATTGTCACCATCGAGGACACCGCCGAGCTTCAATTGCAGCAGCGCCACGTCGTCAAGTTCGAAACCCGTCCTCCAAACCTGAACAAGGAGGGCGGCATCAATCAGCGCCAGCTGGTTCGGACTGCGCTGCGCATGCGGCCTGATCGGATCATCGTCGGCGAGTGCCGCGGCGCCGAAGCGCTGGATATGTTGCAGGCGATGAACACCGGTATAGAAGGCTCGATGAGTACGGTGCACGCCAACTCTCCGCGTGACGCGTTTTCGCGGCTCGAAGCGATGGTGCTGATGTCCGACATCGAGATGCCGACACGCGTTATTCTGCAGCAATTGTCGAGTGCGATCAAGCTGGTGGCGCAAGTCTCGCGCATGCAGGATGGAACGCGCAAGATCATCGCCATCTCGGAGGTCCTTGGGGTTCGCGACGACCGCATCAACGTACAGGATCTCTTCGTTTTCGAGCGCACGGGCCTCACTGATGCGGGCAAAGTACAAGGCCGTTTTCGATCCACCGGAGTTGCGCCTGTCGTTCTCGAGCGCTTACGCGTCAGCTGGTATCACGGTGCCGCCGTCCATCTTCGAAGAAGTGCTCGACGTAAATATGTGACTCGATGCGTATCGGAATCACGTGTTACCCCACTTACGGCGGCAGCGGCATCGTTGCCACCGAACTCGGTCTCGAACTCGCATCACGCGGCCACGACATTCACTTCATCAGTTACGCCAATCCGATCCGCCTGGATCCTGGCACTCCGCGCATCTACTATCACGAGGTGGAGGTCTCAAATTATCCTCTGTTTCAATATCCGCCGTACTGCCTGGCCCTGGCATCGCGCATGGCCGAGGTGGCGGAACGCTATCACCTGGATTTGTTGCACGTCCACTATGCGATCCCGCACTCGACGGCCGCCATCCTGGCGCGCGACATGATGCGGCCCAAGCGGCGCCTGCCGTTCGTCACGACGTTGCACGGAACCGATATCACCCTGGTCGGCACGGATCGCTCGTATTTCCCGATCACGAAGTATTCCATTGAGCAGTCGGATGGGATAACGACGATCAGCGACTATCTGCGGCAGCGCACGGTGGAAGTGTTCGGAGTTGCGAATGACATTGACGTAGTCACCAACTTCGTAAACGTAGCGATGTACCGGCCTGATCCGGCATCGCGGCCGCGCCAAAAGCAGCTCATGCACATTTCGAATTTCCGGCCGGTGAAACGCACTCTCGATTGCGTTCGCATTCTAGCGCTGGTTCGGAAAGAAGTAGATGCGCGCTTGTTGATGGTTGGTGATGGACCGCTTCGCGGGCCCGCCGAGGACCTGGCGCACGATCTTGGTATGGAAGATCACGTCACGTTCATGGGCAAGCAGGACCACGTCGAGAGGATCTTCCCGCAAGCGCACGTGCTGCTGATGCCCAGCGAGTTGGAATCGTTCGGGTTGGCGGCGCTGGAGGCGATGGCGTGCGGAGTTCCGCCGGTGGCAACCCGCGTGGGAGGCGTACCCGAGTTGATCGACGACGGCATCACCGGCTTTCTCGAACCGGTCGGGCGACATAGAGGCGCAGGCCCGCCGCGCGGTGGGTTTGCTGACCGACGAGCAGCAGCATGAGCGAATGTCCGTCGCCGCGCGTAAAGCAGCAGAGACGCGGTTCAGCACCGAGTTGGTAATCCCCCGGTATGAATCACATTACCGGCGCGTGCTGGATTTAACTCCCTGAAATCCATGCGTGCTCGCGCTGCGTATATTCACATAAGTGCCGAAGACAGTGTTCATCGCCGGCGGGACCGGCTATATGGGACGACCATTAGCGGTGTCGCTGTCCGAACGCGGACACGGGGTGCGAGTACTGGTGCGTCCCGGATCTGGGAACAAGGTACCGTCGGGTGCCGAGGCGGTACCCGGTAATGCACTGGACGCATCCACCTACAGTCAGCTCATCGCGCCGGCGGATACCTTCGTCCACCTGGTGGGCACGCCGCACCCTGCGCCTTGGAAAGAGAGCGAGTTTGTTCGCGTGGATCTTGCGTCGCTACGTGAGTCGTTAAAGGCAGCCAGTGCTGCCCAGGTCAGCAACTTTGTGTATGTCAGCGTGGCCCACCCCGCGCCGGCGATGAAGGCCTACATCCGCGTTCGTGAACAGTGCGAGCAGCTTCTGGCCGAGAGCGGTCTGAACACGACAATCCTGCGGCCGTGGTACGTGCTGGGACCAGGACATCGCTGGCCCGTGGCTTTGAAACCGTTCTACTGGCTTGCGGAGCGGGTGCCGTCTACTCGGGCCGGAGCGCTGCGGCTCGGACTGGTGACGCTGGATGAAATGGTGCGAGCGCTAGTGTGGGCGGTGGAGAATCCCGCGTCGCAGGGCAGAATCATCGGAGTTCCCGAAATACGCTCGGCCCTGGCGATGCATAACGTGGCATAATAGCCTACCTTAGGCATGGAATCCGAAATGGTACGCGCTCAACTTGAGCGCATACTCGCCAGCGCGGCTTTTGCCGAAGCAGGGCGGGCGCGGAAATTCCTGCGCTTCGTCGTCGAAGTCTCGCTGGAGGGACGTCGCGACGAAATAAAGGAGTCCGTCATCGGGGTCGAGGTGTTGGGCCGCACGGCCTCGTTTGACCCGCGAAGCGATCCGATCGTTCGAGTGGAGGCGGGCCGCTTACGCTCCCGGCTCATGTCGTATTACCAGTCGGAAGGCTCAGTCGATCCTATTCTGATTGACCTGCCGAAGGGCAGCTACGTGCCTCAGTTCCAGAAGCGGCCGGTACCCGAATACGCTCTGGTTCCGCCCTCAACGGTTCAATCTGGCGGCAAGGCCCTGCGCCCGTTGAGGATGAGGCTGCTGGTGGTAGGCTGCGCCGCCTTCAGCCTGCTCGCGTGCTGGGGGCTGTGGTCCTATTTGCATAACATCCCTGTCCGGGAAGCAGTCCGGTTATCTGTTCTTCCGCCCGAAGGCGCCATCCTCAACAGTTCAGCCATCTCTCCAGACGGGCGATACATAGCGTTCACGGCGACATCAGGAAAGGTGGCAAGGTTATGGATTAGAGCGTTGGATTCTGTCGAATCGAAGGTCTTGCCCGGTACCGAGCAAGCGGCTTACCCTTTCTGGTCACCGGACAGCAAATCCGTGGGATTCTTCTCCATCGGCAAGATGAAGAAGATTGAAATTTCCGGAGGAGCAGCACAATTAATTTGCGATACTCAGGCAGCGTTTGGGGGATCCTGGGGCTCGCGAAACGCGATTGTGTTCGCCCAGCGGCCTGCCGGTACCATTTTTCAAGTCCCGGCGGGTGGCGGCACCCCCAAGCCTGTCACGGTGCTCGACAGCTCGCACGGCGAATTGGCGCATCTCTTCCCTTCGTTCCTGCCCGATGGCCTCCACTTCATTTACTCGGTTATTAGCCGCGGACCTGGTGAATCAGCTCTGCGCGCCGCTTCTCTGCACTCGCGCGATTCCAAATTTCTCCTGAACGCGGACCTCGGCGCGACCTATACCCCGCACTACGCGGGACATCCGGGAGATCTCCTGTTTGCCTATCATGGCGCGCTGATGTCGCAGTTGTTCGACGCCGAACAGTTGGCACTGAGGGGTACTGCCTCACCGATCGCCCGCGAAGTCCGGCATGTAGGGATGCGCACAGAGGTTTCAGTCTCCGCCAATGGTGTCTTGGCATACCAGGGGACTAGTGAAATAGACCGGCAACTGATCTGGTTCGATCGCAACGGAAGGGAAGTGGGCTCCGCTGGTCCTCCAAATAACTACAGCAGCGTCAGTCTTTCGCCGCGTGACGAACGCCTCGCCATTGCCGCGGAGGACCCGTCAAGTGGGCGGTCAGATATCTGGATCATGGACTTGAAGCGCGGATCACTCTCCCGGATCGGCGCTCCGGCGACGGAAGGATTCGCGCCCATCTGGTCGCCGGACGAGAGCGAAATCATGTTCAGCGCGGAGACCAGTTCGGGGATGAGCCTGGTGCGGCAGGCCGTGGACCACGTCAGCACAATTCCTTTGCTCGAGATGGAGGGTGTAAGAATTCCGACTGACTGGTCCGCCGACGGGAAGTTTGTTGCTTATACTTCACCGTGGCCCGAACTAACGGCTCTAAGCGTTTGGGCGGTGCCGGTCCGTGGATCCGCGGGCGACAAGGGTCGCCGGTATTCCGGAGGACTTCATAACGAATGCTGCGCCGCTTTCTCACCCGCCGTGTCCGCGGAAGGACCTCGATGGATGGCCTATTCTTCCGACGAGACGGGGCAGGACGAGGTCTACGTGAAGACGTTTCCCGCAGGGGACCGCAAATGGCAGGTTTCCATCGGGGGTGGATGGCTGCCGCATTGGCGGCATGATGGGCGGGAACTGTTCTTTGTGGCGCCGGACTCTAAGTTGATGGCTGTTGAAATCGTCGCAGGCCAAAGTTTTGCGTCAGGCCCGCCACGAGCTCTCTTCGGGACGACAATAGTTCGCTTCAGCTACCCGGCGTTGCCCGGCAACTCCTACGCGGTGAGCCGGGATGGACAGCGGTTCCTCGTGAATTCCACGATCAGAAAAGCTTCACCCCAATCCATCACAGTAGTATTACCTTCCGCTCTAAACCACTGATCGTACAGCGTACGTACCCGTACGCTACCCTTCCGTACTCGTATTATCCGCGTATCAAGCGCATGCTCCAACCTCGACCAAGCAGTTTCACAAATTACAAAGGAGCGGAAATGAAAACGATCGGGAATGGTTTCAGAACAAGACTTTTCGGAGCTTCGGCGCTGCTCATTTTGGCCTCGCCGATGTTCGCGAGAGAACCGGCAGAAAGCAGTGCCGCCGGCCGGACTATTTTGACGTTCGTCAACAGATTGCTGATCAATCCACCGCAGGTGCTGGCCTTCGGTTATTTCGCGACGATCGAGGGCCTGCCCGGACCTCTATTCGCGGGCAACGCCGGCGAGAATACGGCATATTTCACGTGGTCGCTGAATGCAGCGGGCGCATTGCAACTTCCGAATGGAGATCCGATTGGCGGTGTTGCCGTCGCGATACTACCTTCTGAAGAAAGCTTCAACGTCTATTACAATGCAAACCCAAACCAGAACTGGAACAATCCCCCCAGTTTCGCCGCCGGTCAACTCGTAGCAACGTTCAAATCCTCCACCGGAACTCAGACGGCTGCGGGACCGGTGGCGCTCGTTACACAATCTTATACTTTACTGTCGCATCAGCACTTTACCTTCAAGGGTGAAACGTACAGTTTTTCACGCCTGATCCCGCACGGATTCACCATCCACGCGCTGTCCAGCAACATTCCTCTAGGGGGAGCTACGTCGCCGCCGCTCGTTTTTGCCGCAACCGGTTCCGGCGTTGCCATCGGTGGCCCGCGCTGAGCGCTCTCGCAAGGTGGTTTAGATCGGCGGCTCAATATCGAGGCCGTCTTGTTCCGTATCGTTCGAACTCGAGGAGATTGCAATGAAAGCTTGTCTGTTCGCTACTGCTCTATTGTCAGCCGCGGCCTTATCCGCGCAGATCAGTCCCTCTCAGTTGCTCTTCCCCAGCGGCGCAATCGGAGTGACCGGCAGGGATAACATCCGCTTGAACCTGGTCAACGTGGTTACTCCGGGTCCGCTAACGCCCAGTTGCAGCGTGAAGGCCTCCCTGGTGGACGCCGCCTCCGGATCCAGCGCCGTACCGCTGGCCGGAACTGCGGCACAGGGCCTGATCTGCCAGGGAGCCGATTGCCCTCCGGGGCAACTGCCGAGCGGCGCCTTCACGCTGGCGCCGGGTCAGGCCGTTTCGCTCGATTATGCTCCATCGCTAGGGGTAGGGATGCGTCAGGCGCTGCTAGCCTCGATCGTGCCGTCGAATCTTGTGAGCTGCGCGCGGCTGGCTGCCACGCTCGAGGTGTCCGATTCCACCACCGGGCGGACCGGCGTAGTGGTTGCTCCCGGCCCGATATTCAACGGGTTTGGAGCGCTGAGCATTACCACGGCAGACACCATCCGGCTGAACGTCACCTATCCGCCAGGTTCGGTCGCACCGGGACCGGTCCGGTCTTTGCAGATCAGCTTTATGCCGGTGGGCACGGCTGGGGGCGCGCTGGCGCAGACGACTCTTTCCCTCGCGCCCGGCCAGACCGGAGCGCTGGAGTTTCGAACCCGGGGATGGCGGCAGGGGTAAGGCAGACCGTGCGGCCCGTGCTTGCGTGCGTCGGAGCTTCCTTTTGCGGCGTCTTCGTGACGTCGGTCGAGCTATTCGATTCCGTGAGCGGCCGGACGTTTGCCGCTTATCCGCCCACGCCGGTCATTCCGGCTCAGTGAGCAACAGGACCGGCTAATACGGCACACGCATGTAAGGACTGGTGAAGCAGGCACGGATCGAAAGCCTTCTGAAGGGCCCGCAAGGAGCGTCCGCTGACGTGTAAGGGCTCGGGAGAAATGAAGTATACCAGCATTCTCATCGGTGATCGAGACGCGGCGGTGCGATAAAGCGTCGCCCAGCTTTTACGCGCGCAGGGATTTGCTGTCATCGGGGAGTTATGGGACGTGCGCGAAGCGGTAGCGGCTTGCAGGCAACTACGTCCGTCCATCATTGTGTTCGATTGTTTCATGCCCACCGCCACGGGCCTCGAGGCAGCAGCATCAATGCGGCTGAAGTGTCCAAGAACCCGGATGATTGCGATCAGCATGCATACCGAGAGCGCCTATGTCGAAGCCGCCTTTCGGGCGGGCATTTCCGGTTACGTGATCAAGACGCAAGTGGTCGCGTGCCTGGTTCCCGCCATCGAAGCTGTGTCGAGAGGAGGGATCTACCGGGGCCATCACGGGCTATGTCAACCTGGTGCGTCTTTAGGGCCGGTAGTCTGATGTCGATGATTGACCTTTGAGAGGGCTCTGGGGACACACCATCCCGCGAAGCCCGAATCCGGAGTCCAGTGACACGCCGGATGAAACCAGGGCTTGCTCACGCTGAGCTTTTGGGACAGTGTGTGCACGCCGAACCGGGGTGGCATGGTCACCAGCCCCGCCTTAAGAGAATCTATCGGCTTGGGATGGCGCTGTGCGCCCCGTCGGCCGCAACTTCTCTGCCAACCGCCGGCTGTGACGCCGGGGCATAACGCCCCCGAGCCATCAGGCCGAGCAGGCCCTATGAGGCTTTGGAGAACAAATGTCCGTACTGACAATAGCAATGAAAAGAGACCGGTTCCGCGCTGTTTCGATTTTGTTTCTGGCGGTTGCCCTCTTAGCTCCCGCCAGAATGCGAGCGGAGGATAATGCAAAGGACATCCTGTACATCGGTGACGGTGGCGACAACACCGTCAAACGCTTCGATGCCGCGAATGGGACCTTTTTAGACACGAAGTCGGGCGCCTTTGTGCTTCCGGGAAGCGGCGGCCTCGATGGACCGCGCGGGATAATTTTTGCCGCCCGCGGCGGCAACCTGATCGTAGCCAATCAAAACGTCGACCAAACGTTTTCTGGCGATATCCTCAAGTACAGCCCCAAGGACGGCAGATTTCTGGGAGCCATCGTACCCGCTGATGCTTACTGTGACGTACCTCAGGCACCCTGTGCGCCCCGCGGCATCGTCAGCGGTTCCGGCCACCGGCTCTTTGTGGCCGACTTTGGTGGCGGACCGAGAGGCAGGGTCGCGCAATTCGACGACGAGACGGGGGCTTTTCTCGGCAATCTGGACTTCGGCAAGTTTGAAGGGGACGCTTTTAAGGAGTATCATCCCCGCGGGTTGGTTTTCGGACCCGACGGGAGGCTGTACGTCTCCGTGGTCGGTAATCTGAACGGGCCCGGTGAAAGGCCCGCTGACCCTAACTTCGATCCGCTCGCGGGTTTTATTCTGCGCTTTGAGAACGATAAGCTGCTGGATGTATTTGCGGATAATTCCACGTGCCCGGCGCTTCACCGCCCAGAAGGGCTAACTTTTGGTCCCGATGGGAAGCTGTATGTGACGAGCTTCCGCGCGGATTCGACCGATACGGACAAGATCTTAGTCTTCGCACCAGATAAACATGGAGCATGCCGCCAACGCGACCAGATCAATCTCGATGTCGCGGGCGGCCCGCGCTCTTTTGCCCAAGCGCTGCTGTTCGGTCCAGGCGACCACCTTTTCGTACCCATCACCAACACCGGTGAGGTTCGGCGTTATGACGTGCACACGAAAGAGTATGTGCAATTCGTGCTCCCGGGCGGTCAGCTACACTCGCCCTGGTATTTAACCTTCGGGAACACCGACCCGAGGACGCTGGAGTACCGCCCATAATCTGAAAACGGAACCGCCGACCGGCGACAACTTCGGTCGGACGAGCGTGATTCGTGCGCAGGGCAGCCCCGGCGAAGGCTGCCCCGCGTCCCGTTTTGCCAGCCTGCAGATTTCGTTGTGGATTCCCTCTGAGATTCCACGCCCTTTCCAAGCTCATCATGTAATTGGAGGGGACTCAGCCGCGTTCCCGGTCCTGTCAAGCGATGAGCTTTGGGGAGTTCATGGCAGGTAAGGAACTGGGGCGCATCGGCGTTACGATGGATGCACCCCGCCGACGGCAAGTAAGCCGAGAATTTGACTGGAGCTGAATGAAGCCCGGTGTCAAGCGTGGCTCCAGGTTGCGTGGTCATGTCAGTGGTGACATCGGAATTCGAAAAGAGTTGCGATGATCCCGTTTGGGAGACTGCCCGCATCTGACGACCTGGGCCGTTGGCGGTGGTACAGGAGGACACGCCGGCCCAAGACTATGCGACGCAAGCCCACCCCCAAAGGACAGATGTCCGCGCCTTTTCTGCAGCCGGATGCGGCTGGAATCGATATCGGCGCCACCTAAATTTACGTAGCAGTACCGCCAGATCGGGATACCGATTCGGTACGGTCTTTCGAAACCTTTACGTCGGATTTACTGGCACTGGCTGACTGGCTTCAGCAGTGCCGGATCCGGAGTGTGGCGATGGAATTGACGGTGTCTTTTGGATCCCGCTGTTTCAAATCCTGGAAGCTCGCGGGCTCGAAATCTGCCTGGTGAACGCGCGCCACGTCAAGAACGTACCGGGACGAAAGACGGATGTGCTGGATTGCCAGTGGTTGCAGTATCTGCATTCGGTGGGCCTGCTGCACGCCTCCTTTCGCCCGCAGCACGCCGTGTGTGCCGTGCGGGCGTTGCTGCGCCATCGGGATAGCTTGATTCAGATGAGCAGTGAGCACATCCAGCACATGCAGAAGGCATTGAACCAGATGAATCTACAGTTGCATCATGTGATCAGCGACATCACCGGCGCTACCGGATTGGCTATTCTCGACGCTATTCTCCACGGCGAGAGGGACCCGCATAAGATGGCCGAGTTGCGGGACCGGCGCATTAAGGCGTCTGAGGAGACCATCGTCAAATCATTGATTGGCGACTACCGCCCAGAGCATCTGTTTACCCTGCGCCAATCCTTGTCGGCCTACCGGTATCACCAGCAACTCATTACCGAGTGCGATCGCGAAATCGAGCGCCAACTGGGAAACTTTGAATCCAAGCTCGATCCGCCCCCGCCGGCTACCCAGCCACCTCGCCTCAAAAGAAGGCGGCCGTGAATCTGGCAACCCAACACTGGCGCATTTTCGGCGTTGATCTGACGGCCGTTCCTGGAATCAGTTCGCCGGCCGTGCAGGTCCTGTTGGCCGAGATCGGACCGGACTGGTCAAAATTCAGAAGCGGCTCGGCGTTAGCGTCGTGGCTCGGCTTATGCCCCCACAATCAAATCAGCGGAGGGCAAATATTGTCCAGCAGAACGCAAAAAGTAAGTAATCGGGCAGCACTCGCCTTACGATTGGCTGCACACTCACTGCATCATAGCCGCTCATATCTTGGTGAGTATTACCGGCGCATGCGGGCCAAGCTAGGCGCACCCAAGGCCATAGTCGCTGCCGCTCACAAATTGGCGCGCATTCTTTATCATCTGGTCACGACCCGGCAGGCGTATCAAGAAAGCATTTTTGCTGCGCTGGAAGTCAAGTCGAGGCAACGAGCCGAATCGAGATTACAGGCACAAGCTCGCTTTCTTGGATTCCGTCTTGAAGCCATGAACGGATGAAGTTCCTTGGGAGTCATTTAACTACATGACCGAAATGGTCTCGGTTGGGTCATTTAAGAATATGACCGAGCGCGCCAGCGCGTTTCAGTTCTTGTTACCGTGGTCCATCTCCCTTGGGGTCGCGCCCGAGCGGAGGTCCAAGGCCGATGCGACGGACTGGCTCCGAAGTGATCGGCGGCCCCCGGGTCACCTGGGAGGGCTTTCTGTTGAGAGCATCACTTGGGTGAAGTCCCGAGCGAGGCCTTGGACTTAGAACGCGAAGATGCCGGGCCGCTTTTGCCCGGCTTTCCTTATTGATTTCCTCCGGCCGCACTCCGCTTTGCCTGGATCACGCGGATGCCTCGACCGCGGCGCTCGGAACTGGATGGCTCACCGCCACGATCCTTGTTCTCGATCCGGTCGAAAAGACGATTTCGCAACTCCTCAATATGCCGCCGAAGTTCGGCCACATTCAACGACTCGTATTGCGCCTGCAGACGCTTCTGCGCTGCTGCTGAGATCTGCTCCGACTCGAGCACCCGCTGGTAGGGCGTCTTGGCTTCATCATACTTGCGATGGATCTTGCCGCCCGCGCGTACCTTCTCTTTCAGCTTCATCGCTGGCTGGAAGAAGTTCTTGTACAACGTCACGCATCCATACAACTCGCGCAACAGTATCAACTCACCCGTCGTATCCATGCGCCGGTATCCCACCACTTTGCGCACATGTGTCCAGTTCCGCTGCTCCACCCAGGCGTTGTCGTTTTTCTGGTACGGCCGCGATCGCGACATCTTGATCCGCGCCTTCCGGCAATACCTCCACAGCAGATCGTTGATCATCCCTGTATCGTTGTCCGGGTGGATCTCGCGAATCCGAAACGGCAGTCGATGCCGGATTCGGTCGAGCCCTTCCTGGGTGGCCGCCTGCGAGCGCCCACTGATCGCCTCGCCTTCCCACCAACCCGTCGCGATGTCCACCGCCGACAGCGTATGCACATACTGCCCCGCCGTCGAACGGCCGCAATGTGCCACGTAATCTACCTGCACATTTCCCACCTCATCGGTATCCCACTCTGCTGCCACCTTCACGGGAATCTTCTGGTACAGCAGCGGATGCACGCTCGGATTGCGATTCTGCCGCAACTGGCGCACTTGCTTCTCGCGCGCCAACAGCCGGTCGATGGTCTTGGGCGAGATGCTCTCCAGCTTCGCCGCCACCTCCTCGCTGCACAGCAAATCCCGGCTGTGGCGCAAACGCGCCACTTCCTGCCGCAGCGCCGGCGCCAGGCGCTGCCCGCACGGATAGTCGAATATCTCCCAGGCCTTCACCAACGCTACTACCACCTCGCCGGTATAACTGGGCTGACGAGGTCCCCGCCGCTTCTTGGCTCGCGCTGCCGCCGGATGCGTCAACTTGCCAATCAGCACCTTGCGGTTTAGCCGCGTGCGTTTCCGCGCCTCGTTGAGTAGCCGTGTCTTGTTCTTCTTATCCGCCTTGCGATATTCCTCGCGGACTCGTTCCAGGTACTGTTCACGTGAGTGCATGTCCATCCTTGCGGCCCAAACAGCCGCCACGCACTCGCGCGCTCGGTCATATTTTCAAATGACCCAACCGATACCCTTTCAGTCATATTTTAGGTGACCCAATTCGCCGGTTGGCCTTGCGTGCTAACATTGTTGCTTTCGTGCCGAGGCGGCAAGGCCCGGATGCAAATCCAGAACAAAGTCGTCCTGATCACCGGCGCCTCGGAAGGGATCGGAGCGGCTTGCGTATCTGAATTTCGTGAGCGCGGCGCCAACGTCTCCATCACGGCCAGGTCTGAAGATAAGCTGCGAGCCGTTGCCGGTGCTGACGCGTTGGTAACCCCAGGCGATATCACCATTCCTGAAACCAGGCGCCGGGTAGTGGACGCCACGCTCGAACGATTCGGCCGCATCGATATCCTCGTCAACAATGCCGGAGCCGGCCTGTACTCTCCCGCTTGGTCCGCACCGGAAGAACAAGTGCGCGCTCTGTTTGAGCTGAACTTGTTCGCGCCGCTGGCCCTGGTACAACTGGTTGCGCCGCATATGCGGGAACAGCGATCGGGTGTTATCGTGAACATCGGGTCCATTGCGGGCAGGATCACGTTGCCCTGGTTCACCCTCTACTCAGTATCCAAATACGCCATCGGCTCGCTGACCGACGGGCTCCGGATGGAATTGAAGCGCGACGGCATTCATGCGATGACGGTGTGCCCAGGCTACGTGGACACTCGCTTTCAATCCAATATCCTGGGCGGCCGGGTACCTCCGGCCATTGCGAAATCGCGCCGCTTCACGATCACCGCCGGGCAGTGCGCCAAAGCTATCGCCGACGGCGTTGCGCGAGATGCCCGCACGGTGGTAACACCCCGTAGCGGGTGGTTGCTGATTGCCCTGGCGCGATTGTTTCCCAGGATTGTAGATGCGCAACTCGAGAGAATCCAAGCCCGCCTGCACGCTAACCATCGCGAAAGGACAGAAATGCAGTGATCCTTAAGCTCAAGCGGACACCGGGCCTGTACCTGGTGGGGTTCATGGGGTGCGGCAAAACAACCGTGGGCCCCATGGTGGCCGACGAACTTGGCTGGTCGTTCACCGATATCGACGTAGACCTTGTGGCCGAGCAGCAGATGAGTATTCCCGAGATATTTGCGCAGCGCGGCGAGCCGGAGTTCCGCCGGCTGGAGTCGGAGTTGATTTTGAAGCGGGTACGCACCGTACAGCGCGGCCGGCCGATGGTAATGGCCCTGGGTGGAGGGGCTTTCACACAAACACACAATTATGAATTGATCGAGGAGAATGGGGTTACGGTGTGGCTGGATTGTCCATTCGAGGTGGTTCGAGAACGGGTGGGCGCCGATCCCAATCGCCCCCTGGCCCGCGATCCGCAATTAATGGCCGAACTGTATCAACTGCGCCGGGATGCATACCAGCGTGCCGACTTCCGCGTGGACGCCACGTGCGATCCGGCCACCGTCTGCCACTCTATCTTGAAGCTTCCCATTTTCTAAAAAGCGGTAATGATCCTGCCCGGGACGCGACCGCATCTTTCGTCCTCGCTGAGTTACGGAAAAACCAGGTGGGACAGCGCAGACCATTCCACGGGGTTTCTTTAATTTCCCGCAACTTAAGCGATCAAGTCTGCATTATTGATGTAAGTGCCTGGAGTCCGCCAAACGCTTGACGGATGGGCCGCTCACCTCATCAAATGATTACGCTGTACAGCCTCACAGCCACTCCCCAAGTCGTGTTGGCACTTCTCATCGTTGCGGTGATCACGTTCCTGTGCGTGGGTTGGGGTGTGCTTTCGCTGGTGGTGTCGCCCAGTCGCGCCCGGCGGTCCCTGTGTCCGCGTTGCGGCGGCAAGCGCGTGAGGCCATCGTGGCAGCGAGTTAGCGATCGTCCGCTGATATGGCTGAAGCCTTTCCGCTGCGAGACCTGTTTCAGCCGATTTTACCTGCTGAAGCGACTCGCGAGAGAGTGAGGGCCGCAACGCGTACGGCGGTCAATGATTGGTCTCCACCGGCCCAAGATACCGATCAAACCACTCCAGGACTTCGCGCATGACATCCTGCAGCGGCGGCATATGGCCGCTGTCCAACTCCACGTGCTTCTTGTCGCGCGCGGGCGTGCCGGGCAATCGAAGAGAGGCTCCCGTGATGCGGGATTGGAAGCTGGCGCGGGCCTGGCTGCAACGGGAATTGGCCAGATCCGGTTAACGGCCAAACACGGCTTGCGCCAGCAGAACCAGGATCATGCCGACAATCGACGTGACCACCTTCATCAACGACCAGGAGCGGAGTGTCTGGGGAACGGTCATACCGAAAGACTGATTGACCAGCCAGAAGCCCGCATCATTCACATGCGAGAGTATTGTGCCGCCTGCGCATACCGCCAGCACGATCATCTCCGGCGTATAGCCCGGAATCCCCTTCACCAGAGGCGCGACGATTCCGGCGGCAGTGATGATTGCTACGGTCGCCGAGCCTTGCGCCAGCCGCATAGCTACAGCCACGAGGTACGCCAGGATCAGCGGTGAAACGTGCGAAGCGACTAACAACTTTCCGCCGTAAGCTCCGACACCGGTATCTACGATGATCTGTTTGAAGGCGCCGCCGCCGCCCATGATGAGCAGCAGACTCGCCATGGGCGCCAGCGACTCGGTGGCCATTCGCGTCACGGTATCGCGGTTGAGGCCGCGGCGAAACCCGAGGAAGTACATACAGGCGAGCGCCGCGATGGTCATGGCGGTGAACGGATGGCCAACGAAAGTGAGAAAGGCTTGTCCCATCGATCCCGCCCGATTAGCGATGGTGGCCGTGAAGATCAATAGTACCGGCATGGTGAGCAGCAGCGCGACCAAGCCCACGGGCGGAGGTGCTTGGCCGGTGTTGACGGCGACGGCCCCCGGCTTGTCGGCCGGCACCGGGATGAATAGCCGTTTTGAGATCCAGCCGCCGTAGCCGATTCCCCCGGCCACCGCCATCGGGATCGACAACGCGATTCCATAGAGGATGGTCAGGCCGAGATCGGCTCCCAGGAGTTGTGCCGCGGCGGCGGGCGCGGGATGCGGCGGAACCATCGCGTGCGGGACGGTGAGAGCGCAGGCCATCGGCAGTCCGAAGTACAGCAGTGATCGCTTGGACTGCCGTCCGAGGCTGATGGCGAGCGGCAGCAGGATGATGAATCCAACCTCGAAAAAGATGGGCAGTCCCACCAGGAACGAAGCGGTGAATACGGCCCAAACAGCATGCTTCGGACCGAATTTTTCGAGCAGCGATTCGGCCAGCGCCCGGCCTCCTCCCGAGTACTCGATGTAGCGCCCCATCATGGCTCCGAGCGCGACAACGACGGAGATAAACCCGAGTGCCTCGCCGACTCCGGACTGAATCGATTTGAGAACGTTCGCGGGTTGCATGCCGCAGGCGAGTCCGAGAGCCATGCTGGTCAGCAGCAAGGCCAGGAACGCGTGTATGCGGACATAAAGGATCAGGAATAGCAATAGGCCGACGGATACCAATGTGTAAAGGACGAGTACATTGCCGGCTGCCATGGTTGATCCGCCTTTTGTTATGTGACTGGGCCCGGGTTGAACAGCGCGGGTGCGTTATGGAGTCCCCAGTAGTCTGACCACGTTCGCTTGCGGCCGCTCGCCACACCCAGAATGAAGTTGAATATTTCCCAGCCGAGTTCCTCGATGGTAGCGCCGCCGGTGGCGATGCGGCCGGCATCGATGTCGATGAGGTCCGGCCAGCGCTCGGCCAGGGCGGTTCGCGAGGAGACTTTGATGACGGGGACCATAGCCAGTCCATACGGAGTTCCCTCGCCGGTGGTGAAAACGTGAACGTTCATGGCAGCGGCGGTTTGCAGCGTGCCGCAAATGAAGTCGCTTGCGGGGGTGGCGGCGAAGGTCAAACCTTTGGCAGTGACGCGCTCACCCGGAGAGGTAACCGCCATCAGCGCTGAGGTACCAGCTTTCGCGACGGAGCCCAGCGCCTTCTCTACGATGTTCGAAAGGCCGCCGCGCTTATTGCCGGGGGTGGGATTCGCGCTCCGGTCCGCGGAACCGGCGCGAAGGTATTCGTCGTACCACGCCATCTCGCGGATCAGCGCGCGAGCCACATCGGCGTTGATGGCGCGCGGCGTCAGAAGGTGTACCGCATCACGGACTTCAGTCACTTCGGAGAACATGACAGTCGCACCGGCGCGCACAAGAAGGTCGGCGGCGTAGCCGACAGCCGGGTTAGCAGTGACGCCGGAAAATGCATCGCTGCCGCCGCACTGCAGGCCAACAATAAGGTCGGAAGCCGGGCACGTGACGCGCGCTCGCTTGTTCAATCGCTCGATACGCTTTTCCGCGAGCCGGAGGATGGCACCGACGATCTCGCCGAAGCCCTGTTCGTCCTGCAGGCGAACGATCCAGGGCTCGTCGCTGAGAACCGGCAGACCCTCGGTTGTCGGGAACAGGCGTGCAGGCTGCAACTTTTCACAGCCGAGGCTGACTACCAGCGGCTCTCCCGCGAGGTTTGGATTGCGGCTGAGATTGCGGATGGTGCGTATCGGGATATCGGCGCCAGGAGCGTTGATGGCGACGCCGCAACCATACGGATGGGTAATCGCAATGACGCCGTCCACGTTCGGATAGCGGGGTAGGATTTCCAATTGGATTCGCCGGACCGCGTACTCGACGGTGGGCGCGACACATTGGACGGTGGTCGTGATGCCCAGAATGTTCTTGGTGCCCGCGGTTCCGTCGGGGTTGCGGTATCCCTCGAAGGTGAATCCGTCCAGCGGCGGGAGCGAGGCCGGCACCGCCGTCGACAGCGGAAGCTGGTCCAGGGCGGGTGCGGATGGGAGCGTCATGAGTTCCTCACGGACCCATGCTCCGGCAGGGATCGCGCTGGTTGCGTGCCCGATGATTTCGCCGTACCGCCTTATCGGTTCAAGCGCTTCGATGGCGCGTAGAGCTACTTTGTGCGACTGGGGAATTCGTTCTGTGAGCGACAGGCCGGAAGGAAACTCGACGCCTTTGGAGAGTCCTTCAGGATTGACGATGATCGCTACGTTATCGCGGGGGTGAACCTGAATGTAGAGTGGGAGCACTGTTCTACAATTCTGGTTCAATCAGATCTTCATATGTTTCGCGCCGGCGAATGATTCTCCACGCCGAGCCTTCCACCAGTACTTCGGCTGGCCGGGGCCGCGAGTTGTAGTTGGACGCTTGGGCGAAACCGTATGCGCCCGCCGTACAGATGGCTGCGAGGTCGCCGGCGCGCATATCCGGCATTTCGCGATCCCGCGCGAGGAAATCGCCGGTCTCACAAACCGGGCCGACGACATCCGCGCGTATCAACTCGCGTCCATCGCGCACCACGGGCGCGATCTCGTGATGCGATTGATACAGCGCCGGACGGATCAGATCGTTCATCGCCGCATCCACGATTACGAATTCCTTCTCTCCGTTCCGCTTACGGAACAGCACACGCGTGAGCAGCACGCCGGCCTCGCCTACTATAGATCGCCCCGGCTCCACCATGGCGTGAAGATTGCGGCCGGCCAGCAGTTCGCGAAGGTCGGCCGATAAAGCTACCAATGGCGGGACGCATTTCGCCGGTCTGGTAAGGGACGCCAAGTCCCCCGCCGAGATCGATGTGCGTGATCGCCAAGCCCGTCGCACGCAGCCGCTCGACCAACGCGAGCATCTTGCGGATAGCTTCCAGCAATGGCTTGGTATCCAGTAGTTGGGACCCAATATGACAACTCACACTGTCGAGCACGACGCTACTGAGCAGTCGCGCACGCTGGTACACGCCCTCCACCTCGGCGATGTCGATCCCAAATTTGTGTTCGCGCAGCCCGGTCGAGATATAGGGGTGCGTGGACGCGTCAACGTCGGGGTTCACGCGAATGGCAACGTGCGCCTTGACCCCGCGGCGCTTCGCGATGGCATCGATGAGCTCCATCTCCGGCTCCGATTCGCAGTTGAAACTGCGAATGCGCTGATCGAGAGCATAGCCGATCTCGTCCGTGGTCTTGCCGACTCCGGAGAACACGACCTTGCGGGGATCGCCGCCGGCCTTGAGAACGCGGAATAACTCCCCACCGGATACGATGTCGAATCCCGCGCCGGCCTTTGCCAGTAATGCGAGCAGAGCCAGATTTGAATTCGCCTTCACCGCGTAGCATACGGTATGGGGCACGCCGGCGAAGGCCTCGTCATAGCGCTGTGAAGCGATCAAGAACGGTGCGGCTGGAGTACACATAGCATGGCGTGCTCGCCTGCTCGCGCGATGTCTTCCAGCGGGACGCCTTCGCAAAATAGATGGTTGTCGCGGTAATCGAAATCTGTCAAGCCACCCTCACGGCGATTATCGTCTGGTCGTCGGTGATGGGCGTGCCGTCCATGTACGCGTCGAGTTCAGTCAAAGATGTCATCCACCAGCGCTTGCGGAGCAACATTGCACTGACGTTTCAATGCGCGCGCGAGACGGCCGCGGCCAAAGTCCTCGCCAGTGGCGTTGAGTTGGTCCTCCACGCCATCTGAAAAGAACAGAAGAAGATCTCCCTTCCTGGCTTCATAAACGATCTCTTCGTACTCCCGATCTTCCAGCAGGCCGATGGGTACGCCCTCCACGTGCGGCTTTGTAATCTCGCCATCGCGGCATATTAGCGGAGGTTCGGCGCCGGCATTCGCGATGGTCAACTTGCAGTTGGACGATTCCCACAGCAGAACCATGAGCGTTGCATATTGCGCATCCACCTTGCGCTCGAGCAGCGCCTCGTTCAAAGATTTCAGCAGCGCAGCAGGACCCAGACGTCGCGGAGCCAGGATACGCAGCAGCCCACTGACCAACGCGCCGTACAACGCAGCCGCGGCGCCCTTGCCGCTCACGTCGCCGAATGCCAGAACAGAGTACTCGTTGTTCTGTTCGAAGAAATCGTACACGTCGCCCGTGATCTCGCGCGCGGCGCGGCCCGCGGATAGCAATGTCGAGACCAGGAATTTCGGGAGCCTTGCGCGGCTGCAGCACCGACTGCAGCTTGCGGGCCGCTTTCAAATCCTGCTCCATGCGTTGTTCGCGCTGGTTCAATTCCTCATACAGGCGTGCGTTTTCCACCGAACTCGCGATCTGGGGCGCGAGCAGGCCGAGCATGCGCACGTGCTCATCGGTGAAATATCCCATGCGCTCGCTCTCCAGATCGAGGACGCCCACCACACGGTCCTGGACGACGAGCGGGCACAGCGACTTCGGAGCGGACCTCGGGATGCGATGCGATGTAACGCGGATCGGCCAGCGCATCGTTCACGCGGATGGGCTCGCGGCTCTCCGCCGCCGCGCCGGTGATACCTTTGCCGAGCGGGATATTGTCGAGGTCGACACGCTTATCAAACCGCTCACTGAACCGGTGGCGAAGCATCTTGTGTTCCGGATCCAGCAGCATAATGCTGAACGAGTCGTAGTTGATCAGCGCGCGAATGGTTTTTGCGATCTTGCTGAGCAGTTCATCTAACGCGAGGATCGAACTGAATTCCTGCGACAGATGAGCCAGTACCCGGAGCGTGCGGTTCTGCCGGTCCACTCTCCGGTACAATCGCGCATTGTCGATCGACACGGCCACACGGCTGGCCAGCAGCCGCAGCAGGGCGCGATCATGTTCGGTGTAGGCCTTGACCTTCGTACACTGCGTGTCGATGACCCCCACCAGCTTGCCGCGCGCGATCATCGGGACGGCCAGTTCGGAGCGCACAGCGTCGAGAGCGCTGATATAACGTTCGTCCGCGCGCACGTCATCCACGAGAATCGGCGCTCGGGTCGCCGCGGCTGACCCGGTCACGCCTTCGCCGAGAGGTATTACAAGATTGCGAACCAGCTCGTCGCGATGCCCGATCGAATAACGGATGCGTAAACCCTGAGTCTTCTCGCTGTATAGCAGAATCGCGAAAAGATCGCTGGGTATAACCTCAGTGATGATTTTCGCGACATTAGCCAGCAGCCGGTCCAGATCGAGAGTCTCCGAAGTGGCATCGGCGACACTCAACAGGAAATCGAGCAACTCGGCGCGTTCACGGAACCGCACCGTGGACCTGCGCTGCTGCGTCGGAGCACTGGTCATCAGGGTTTCGCCGCCTCGACTATTTTTACGCTGGCGCTGGCGCCGATCCGGTTCGCGCCGGCTTCAGTCATCAAGCGAAAATCCTCGATCGACCGAATCCCGCCGGACGCTTTTACGCCCATTTCGGGTCCTACAACGCCGCGCATCAGCGCGACATCGTGAACCGTCGCGCCGCTGGGGCCGAAGCCCGTGGAGGTCTTTACGAAATCCGCGCCTTCGGATTTGGCGAGGGAGCAGGCGGTCAGTTTTTGATTGTCATCCAGGAGCGCCGTCTCGAGAATCACTTTGACGATCGCGCCTCCCCGGTGGCTGACTTCTACCACCGCGTGAATGTCGTGGCGGACCGCGTCGTAATTGCCGGAGCGGAGTTCGCCGATGTTCAGAACCATGTCGATTTCCTGGGCACCATCCTTGATGGCGACTCCAGCCTCAGCCGCCTTGATCTCAGTCGTGTTCGCGCCCAACGGGAAGCCGACGACCGTGCAGACCTTCACCGCGGATCCGGCAAGCTCTTTGGCGACCAGGGACGTCCAGTACGGGTTTACACACACGCTGGCGAAATTGTGCCTCTTGGCTTCGGTGCAGGTCCGGCGAACGTCGTCGGCCGTGGCTTCAGGTTTGAGGATCGTGTGGTCAATCAGCCCCGCAATGTTGTCGTTTGAAGGCATAGGGAATTTGGGCAGCGTTTGGGCGGGGACGATAAACGCGGCTGAAACTCCAGGATAACATCCCCGGATTTTACATAATGGCGGTCGGCGGAGCCGGGTCTTCCGGACGGCCCGCATTCGCGAGCGGAATGCGAATCATCAGAAAGGCCAGAATCAGCAGCACGGCGATGCTGATAAGCACGGGCGGTCCGCGAAGATCTCGGGCAACGGGCTTCTTGGCGAAGCTGAAGCCGGCCTTCACAATGCCCATCAAGCGCCTCACCGGCAATCAATCCGGAGGCCGTGAGCACGCCTGCGTTTTCCACCCGGGCCTTCTGTGCGTCATTGAAGTTCATGGCTGTCGCGGAAGGTGTCGGTCAGCCAGCGAATCACGCCGCCGATGAAGATGGCGAAGGTAGTTTCCAGCGGCAGGTACATGCCGACGGCGAACAAGCATGGGACTCTTCACCTGACCATGATCAGCGCAAAGCCCATCAGGATGCCGACCACAACCAGGGCCAAGCCATGTTCTCCGCCCACGATGCCTTGCGCCAGCGATGCCATCAGGCCGGCTTGCGGGGCGGGCAATTGGCGGATCGCCAAATCCGATGCCGCCGCTCGTTGATGTTTCCCTGATGCAGCGATCAGGAGCGCGGAAAAAAGCGCGAGAGCTGGCGACCAGCACTCCCAGGAAGTCGCCGATCTGCATGCTGCGAGGGGTTCCGCCAAGGATGTGTCCCACCTTCAGGTCCTGCAGCATCTCGCCCGCGACGGCCGAGGAGACGCACACGACGGCCGCAACCCCGAGCACGGCGGCCACGCCGCTGCATGCCCGATACGCCGATCAGCCACCATCAGCAGCGCCGCGATCATCAGGGTCGCGAGCGTCAGTCCGGAGATCGGGATTATTGGACGAGCCGATCATGCCGACCAGGTTGCCTGAGACAGCAGCGAAGAAGAAGCCGAGGATGATCATCACGATGGCCGCGACGATTCCCGGCCCGGCAGCGTACCGGAAGAAGTCGGTGTAGAGCAGGATCATGCAGACCAGCACGACAGCCAATCCGCCGAAGATCGAACTTTGGCATTCAGTCGCGCTCGGTGCGGCTGGTAGCCTCGCATGTGCCGCAGCCGGCCTTTTTCAGATCTGAGACGGCGCGCTTCATGCCGATGCCCAGGCTCTTGCGCATCCGGAACAGCGTGTAACAGGCGCCCACCAGCATCCCGCCGACGGCGATCGGCCGCACGACTGAAGAACCAGACTCGAGTGGCGAGCAGTCGGCCCAGAATGTGTTGTCGGGATGGTGGTCCCGGCGGGTGCGAATTGCGCTAGTCAGCGTGCGGACCCGAGGAAATATAAAGCAGCGGAACCAGCAGTCCCCAGGCGATGACGCCGCCCGCGAAATTCAAGCGCGGCCAGTCGCGGTCCGATAATGTAGCCCACGCCGAGGTAGGCCGGGCTGATCGCCGGCGCGGAGATCCGGGTGGCCGCGCCCACCGCCAAGTCGGCCTTGCGCCGCCGCCCAATGCGCAGAAAGCTCTGTGCCCAGGTTGCCGACATTGACCATGAAGTTGTTGCTGGCGCGAGAACAGGTTGAACTGTCCCAGCAGGTAAATCACGCTTGCCGAATCCCATGTTGAGAAGAGGAGTTGCGCGGCCTGGCTGCCCTGTTGTCCAGCATTGTGGATTTCGGAAGCGGCGACCGATTCCGGGAAGGGCAGATCCGGATCCTCCACCATGACGCGCCGCAGCAGCGTCACGAACAAAATGCCGAGCGAGCCGCCGACCAGCATCAGCGACGGTGGATTTCCAGTAAGCATCGGTGAAAGTCGAAAGCCGGCCACGCTTTGGAAATAACAAATGCGGGGATGGTGAAGATCGCGCCTGCCGCCACTGACTCGCCAATGGATCCAACGGTTCGCGCAATGTTTTCTTCCAGGATGGATCCCTTCATCAATCGCAGAAACGCCATGCCGATGACGGCAGCCGGATAGGTGGCGGCAATGGTCATGCCGGCGCGCAGTCCCAGATAGGCGTTAGCCGCGCCCGAGAACACGGTCATCACAGTCCCAGCAGCACAGCGCGCACGGTGAACTCGGACATTTTCATGCTCTCGGGGACGAATGGGCGGTGACGTTGTTCGCTCATGGGATCAGCGACAACATCATATCAGGCAGTCTGTAGAGTACACCTTCCCGTGAGGATGGGTGAAACTAGTAGACATATGACAAGCTCGCTGCTCGAAGTCAGGTTCAGCCGGCAATTCTGCCGGCGAGAAGGCGCTGGTGCGCAAGTGGGTAGACAAGGATCTGTCGGGTGCTCTCCCGGGCATCGAATCGCATAACGTGTGTGGCGGCGTTGCTTGTCTCGTAGGAAAGCGGTTTCCGATTCGGATGCTGGAAGGTATCGGCGGGGAAGCTCCGAAGAAGAACTGCTTGGCCATTATCCGGCCTTCAGGGCCGAGGACCTTGCCAATGCCTGGGCCTCTGTTCGCTCCCACGGACCGGAGATGAGAAAGCTATCCTGGAGAACGAATCGGACGAAATAGCCAATCCGGTTGATGGCGCGTCTCTGATGAGGACTTCCCGATGGAGGTTGTTAAGCACCTGGATGAGCTCGGACACGAGGTGAGCGGTGACATGTAGTCAACACCTTAAACAGGAAGGCTTTCCTTGAGCTCACAGGCGAGTGCACCGGCTCATTCCGGCATCGTGGCCCGGTTAGCGCCGCTTGAGGCCGCTCGGGTCCATGCCGTCCCCGGTGCGCTTCATCCAGATCCGCACCAACGCGCGCAGCTCATCGACTCTCAGCTGATAGCCGATCTCTTGCGCCAAATCGTGCTCCTCGCTGGGGTCGTCGCCCAGATTGAACAGATGCAAGACGTCCAGATTCGGGCGGACCACCAGCTTGTCGAGTCCGCGTACTACCATCCGCCATTCACCAGCCGAATTTAATTTACCTTCTGCGAAAATCGATTCCGGACGCTGACCCTTGCCGCTGATCATCAAGTCCGAAAGATCGCGCCCATGCAGGCCATCAGGTACGTCAATGCCAGCCAGGGCCAGCAGAGTCGGTGCGACGTCGACCGTGCATAGAGGAAAGTCGAAAGTCTTCCCGCGCGGAAGCCGTGGATGCTGGATCGCCAGCGCAATATGAGTTGACGGCTCGAACGGGGTGTCGTCGCTGGGTTCCGAAACGAAGATAACGGCGGTCGAATCCGGTGCGGCCGCAAGCTGCATTGCGCTGGGCCGCGCATGCGGGTAACGTCCCGTCAGTAGTGAGTTGCGAGTCAGCGAGGGTCCCGGAGAGGCTGTGTACGCGCGGGTGAACACACACGATTCAGTGGCCAGCCGGTCAGGAATCCGCGATCCCGTGAGGATCTTAACTCCAGGCAGTTCGGCGGCCCCCAACCCCCAGGCGAGCGCGCCGGCAAACGCCCGCCGGGTAACCATGTGCAAACCTCAACTCAGCCGGGCGCGCACTTTCTCGCTAAGCGCTTTCCCATCGATTCTCTTGCCGGCCAATTTCGATTGCGCGGCCTTCATCACCGCGCCCATCTGCTTGGCGGAAGCGATGCCGGTCTCGGCCATCGCGGCCTGAATGGCGGCGTCGATCTCGGCATCGGAGGGCGCGGCGGGGAGATACGATTCAACCAGTTTCAGTTCCAACTCCTCTTTCTCGGCGAGCTCCGGCCGGTTGCCTTTGCGGAACATGTCTATTGAATCGCGGCGCTGCTTTACGAGCGTCGTCAGCACCTGCATTTCCGTCTGCTCGTCCAGCGGTTTCATCGCATCGATTTCGTGCTTTTTTAGGGCCGTCTTGATCATTCGGATGGTACTCAGACGGGCCTCGTCTTTGCGCTTCATCGCGTCCACCAGGTCCTTCTGAATTTGGTCGAGGAGACTCATGTGTCTGTTATTCTAATGAATTAAGGAAGTTCATGCACATAAAGAAACTCAGGTTGTTAACCCCGGGTCCGACGCCTCTTTATCCTAAGGCGCTGCAAGCGATGATGGGTTCCGACGTGCATCACCGCACTGAGGATTTTCGTAACATCTATCGCTCGGTGCTGGCTGATCTGAAGGAAGTGATGGGCACCTCGAATGATGTCCTCATTCTCGTCTCATCGGGAACCGGCGCGATGGAAGCGTCCGTGTCGAACCTGTTTTCCGCGGGTGACAAAGTGATTGTTTGCTCCGCGGGTAAGTTCGGCGAACGATGGGCTGAGATTACGAAAGCGTATGGATTGAACTCGATCGTTCTCAGTTCCGAATACGGCGACAGCGTCGCTCCGGAACGGGTAGAAGCCGCGCTAAAGGAAAATCCCGACGCGCGCGGGGTGTTCGTCCAGGCATCGGAAACATCGACGGGGGCCGCCCACGATGTCAAACGCATGGCGGAAGCCGTGAAAAAGACGAATGCGATTTTTGTGATCGACGCCATAACCGGGTTGGGCACACAGCCGCTCGACATCGACGGATGGGGTCTGGATGTGGTCATCGGCGGCTCACAGAAGGCATTCATGATTCCACCCGGCCTTGCCTTCATCTCGCTCAGCCCGAAAGCCTGGGCTTTTTCAGAAACGGCGAAGTTGCCTCGGTACTATTTCAATTTGAAGAAAGAGAAAAAGAACGCCGCCACCGGTGAATCGAGTTGGACGCCGAATACGTCGTTGATCATTGCTCTCGGCGAGGCTCTGAAATATATCAAGAGTATCGGTATGGACAAGCTGGTGGACAACGCCCAGCAACTTGCTAAAGCGACTCGCGCGGCGGCGAAAGAACTCGGTTTGGAGTTGTTTTCTCCGCATGCCCCGGCTGCCTCGGTGACCGCGATCCGGGCTCCGAAGGGCATGGATTCGAGCGTAATTGTGAAGGATTTCCGTGGCCGTTTCGGCGCAATCATTGCGAACGGCCAGGGATCGATGAAGGGTCAGATCTTCCGCATTGCCCATCTCGGCTACTTTGATTTTGCGGACTTGTTCAGTGTCATTGCGGAGTTGGAGATCATTCTTGCAGCCAATGGATATCCGGTAAAGTACGGAACCGGAGTCGCGGCGGTGCAGCACGCGTATGTCGATATTGCGGTCGCCAAGCAAGCGGTCAGCGCCTAATTCGTTAAACGGCTGGCGTGAACCTCGCGGCGCGTCAGCCTTTCGGCTCGACTCGAAGATTCCTATGAACATCCTTGTTGCTGAACCGCTGGCTACGGCTGGAATCGAGCTGTTGAAGGCGCAGCGCGGCTGGAACGTCATCGTCTCCAACCCTAAACAGTATGGAGAGCATTTGGCGACAGCCGATGCGTTGCTCGTACGGAGCGGCGTGAAAGTGACGAAGGACGTCCTGGCGAAGGCCCCTAACTTGCGCATCATCGGCCGCGCAGGCGTGGGCGTGGACAACGTGGACGTTGACGGCAGCGACGGAAGCCGGAGTGCTGGTGATGAATACGCCGGGCGGTAATGCGGTCTCGGTTGCGGAGCATACGCTAGCGCTCATGCTGGGGATGGCGCGGTCTATTCCGCAAGCCAACGCATCCACCAAGGGCGGGAAGTGGGAGAAGAAGAAGTTTCTGGGCAACGAACTGCGGGGCAAGACGCTGGGCGTGGTAGGGCTCGGCAGCATCGGACGCGAGGTGGTCCGCCGTGCCCGGCCGTTCGAAATGCGCATCGTGGCATCGGATCCATACGTCAACTCGCAGACTGCCGCCGACCTCGGCGTCGAACTCGTTGACTTACGAATGCTCTATGCCACCAGCGATTACGTCACCTTGCACGTCGCCCTCACGCATGAAACCACGGGCATGCTGAACGATGAGACGTTCGCGCAAATGAAGGACGGAGTTCGTGTCGTGAATTGCGCGCGCGGCGAGTTGATCGACGGCGAAGCGCTACGGCGCGCGCTGGAATCCGGCAAAGTGGCAGCGGCGGCACTGGACGTGTTCCAGACTGAACCGCCGGTAACAGGTGAGCCGCTGCTAGATTTCGAGCAGTTGATCGCGACGCCCCACATCGGGGGTTCCACGGAAGAAGCGCAGGAGATCGTGGGAGTGCGCATTGCGGAGCAGGTGGCGGAGTATTTGCTGCATGGTATCGCTCTGAATGCGGTGAACATGCCGGCCATGACCTCGGATCAGTATCGCGCGATGGCTCCGTACGTCATGCTCGCGGAGCGGCTCGGCAATTTCGCTGCTCATATCGCAACCGGCAACCCGCGAGGGATCCGCCTGATCTACTCCGGTAAGATCGCGGACGAGAATACTCATATTATCCGGAACGCGGGAATTGTGGGAGTACTTTCGCGCTCCCTGGCCAGCCGTGCCAATCTGGTGAATGCGATGCAGATCGCCACGGATCGCGCCTTAACCATCGGGGAGGCGCGGGAGCCTCGGCCGACGATGATGGACTCGGTTCGCGTGGAACTGGAAACGGATCACGGCATCACCTCAGTGGAAGGAGCCTTGGTTCTCGATCGGCCGCGCTTGATGCGCGTCGACGGGATTACCTGTGAGGCTACCCTGGAGGGTCACCTGACGTTCTTGAAGAATCAGGATGTACCCGGCGTGATCGGGTACATCGGGACAGTGATGGGCAGACACGGCGTGAACATTGCTAATTTCTCGCTCGGCCGGCGTGAACGGCCAACACGGCCGGGAGAACCCCTCGAGGCTGTTGCCGTCGTTGAAACTGACTCCACCGTGCCCGACAGCGTGCTGCAGGAGCTTCTCACCAATCCTTCGCTGAAGCTGGCGCGGTCAGTAGAGTTCGGCGCTCAAGCCGGGGCCGCAGCCCGGTAGTCCATCACAAAGCTTGTTCCAAGTCAGCAATTAGGTCCGTAACGTTTTCCAGTCCCACCGACATCCTTAATAAGTTTTCCGGTGTCTTCGTGCCGGGTCCTTCCACCGATGCCCGGTGCTCGATCAAGCTGTGCGTTCCACCCAGGCTTGTCGCCCGTGTGAACAATTTCAGCTTTGCTGCGACGCCCATCGCCTCCTGACGGCCGCCGCGGACTAAGAACGACAACATGCCCCCAAACCCGAGCATCTGGCTTGCCGCCACCGAGTGTCCTGGATGCCGAGCCAGTCCGGGGTAGAACACCTGCTCCACCTCGCGACGGGTATTGAGGTAAGCCGCGATGGCTCTCGCGTTCTCCTGATGTGTCCGCATGCGGCAGGCGAGCGTAGACACCCCGCGTAACGTCAACCAGCAATCGAAGGGAGACGGAACAGCGCCGCCATAACGCTGAGAATTACGCACGCGCTCGAATAGGTAGTTGTCGAACTTCGTGGCCAGCGATCCGCCAATTAAATCACTGTGTCCACCGATGTACTTGGTGGTGGAGTGCATCACCATGTCGATGCCGAAATTGAACGGCTGCTGGACCACGGGCGTGGTGAAAGTGCCGTCGCAAATACTGATCGCATTTCCCTTCCGCGCGATCTCCCCGATAGCGTGCAAATCGGCGATCTTCATCAGCGGATTGGATGGACTCTCCACCCAAATCAACCGCGTCGACGGCCGAATGGCGGCGCTTACCGCGCTGGGATCGGCCATGTCCACATAAGTGATCTCCAGGGGCCACTTCGCGAATACGGTTCGCATCACCTGGCGCAAACCGTAGTAAACGTCGTCGGGCGCGAGGATGTGATCGCCGGGCTCCAGGCCCTGTATCACGGCCGTAAATACCGCCAGACCCGAAGAGAATACGAGCGCCTCCTTTCCACCCTCAAGCGCCGCGAGGCACTGTTCAAGACTCCGCCGGTTCGGATTGTCTTCGCGCGAATAGGAGTAGCCGAGCGGATACTCCCCGTCTGCCGCACGCTCAAACGTGGAGGATAGATGGATGGGCGCAGTCACCGCACCGGTGGATGGGTCCACGGCGCGGCCGGCATGCACCGCCAGGGTTTCTATTTTCACCGCTTCGGGACCGATAGCGTGATGTTCCGGTACTTCATTCCGCCGGTGTGGTCACCTTGAAAGTAGAACGGACCCGGCTCGCCCTCGTTGCTGTCGAGCGCTCCGCCCGTGATTCCCGCGATCTCCTGGTTATCGATGATCTTGATGCCGTCGCGGATGATCGTCACGATGCGTCCAACCAACGTGATATCGAAGCTTTCCCACTCTCCCACTTTGCGCGGTACGTCGGCCGTTACAGGGACCATTCCGTAGATCGCCCCCATGCGATGGAATTTATCCTCGGTTCCTTCCGGCTCATATTCCACTTGCACCTCATAGCGCCCGCGCAGGTAGATCCCGCTATTCCCTTTATCCGGACAGTTGAACTCGATATGCAGCTTGAAATCGTCGAATTTTCGAGTGGTCCTAAGATTCGCGCCTTTGGTCTCATTCAGGAGCACGCCATCCTGCACCACCCAGTGATTCTCGGCGGCTGGATCGGTCGGCTCCCATCCCGTAAGATCCTTCCCATTGAACAGCGCTTCCGGCGTGGTCCAGGCTTTCGGCGCACTACGCTTCAATTCAGGCGCACGAACGCCCGCGACTTGGCCCGCGGCACTGTCTCCCCGCTTCTGCGTGCCGGTGAGGCGATCGCCGCTGAGTGTAAGCTCCCAGGTTGATTCCGGGTTAGCCGCGGCGGGCGAGATCGGGACGATGAGGCGGGATCCTTCAATCCTTGCTCCCGTGACCGGATGTACACTGCCGCCGCGAGGCTGCACGCGTACCTGCGGAGCGCCGTCTTTGTCGATCACTTCCATCCAACTCGGGTACGTGGCGTTGGCCATTGTGATACTCATATCCCAACGGCCGGCGAAAGGGTTCCCGTTCTTCTGCGCCAAAAGCGCAATGATGAGCGTGGCTCCAAGACTGAACAGTGCGAAGGTACGTTTCATGTGAGCATAGTTTATCGAAAGCCGTTCAACAATCGCCATCGCTCGATCCAAGACCCGGGCCGCGCAGCTCGGGAAGATCGAGCACTTCGATTTCGGTGCCGTAGCTGGGCGCAAACTGTAGCGCTTCCTCCTCGATATCAAACCGCATGCGTAAGCGCACATTTTCGCCGTCCGGCGTCTGATCCTCCGAGCGCCACCCGCGATATCGCGCCCACGGCAGCACCGTTTGCCTGGCCAGGCAGGTCGCATAGTACCGCGGCAGTCTCTTGGGAAACCCCGTTCTTACGCTGAACTACCGCTCGACGCTGTTCTATCACTTGATCAAAGACGGTGTCAGCCGCTTGGCCGGTGCGATGGCCGAAGACCTTCATAACCGCGGTGTCACCGCACTCCGGGCTTCATGCGTGCAGACGCGGTTTTAGAGCCATTCTATGTGGGCCGCCCGATTGCCGCCCTTGCGAGGGATCCGAAGGTGCTGGACAAGTCAAGGCGGACGGTTTAGTTCCTGGGGAATGGTTTTGCCGACGTAGATGGTTCTCAGCCGAACATTGGGGAGTACTTCGAGTCCGCCATGCCAGACTTCCTGACGCCGAAAACTGCGTATCGCAGGATGGTGTCGAGATGAAGAGCCGGTCGGACGGGATAGCGGCGGTTCTATCGACGCCTAACGAAAAATCCCTTTGAGCCGATCGAAGAGTCCCTTCTTCTTCCCGGGTTCTACGGGATGCGCGGGCTGTGGAATCGGATCGACCGGGATAGATCGCACGACATGGGGCGGTTCCGCACGTCCCGGCTGCTGCGTGGCGGCGATGTCCGGATTCGCCGGCCGTGCGGGTTCAACTGTTTCCCAGCTGGCGACTTGAGTTCCCGCACCACCGTGTAGATGACATAGTTGCACGGGTTGAGTTCCTGCTATGAAAACTTCGGTCTTAAACTTGGGACAGGCGCTGGTGGCCAGTTCACCTGACTCGGGATCAATCTCCGCGCTCACAATGCCGGCAGGCGCGTCGAAACCGCTCACTTTCCGATATTGGCGATGCGAATGTGCCCGTTTCATGAATTCGGTCCAAATAGGAAGGGCCGCTTTAGCTCCCTCTAACTTCACGTCGCGATAGTCGTCGAAGCCGACCCAGACGACACACAGCAGCTTGGACGTAAAGCCCGCGAACCAGGCGTCATGCGAGCTGCCGGTTTTTCCAGCCGCGGGCATTGTGAATTTGCGGCTCCTCACGCCCGCTCCGGTGCCGGTCCGCAGGACGTCTTCCAGCAGATTGGTCATCATGTACGCCACGCGCGGATCGACCACTTTTCGCTGCTCACCGGGATTGCTATAAATCTCCGTACCGCGCTGATCGCGGATCTCGGCGATGTAGCTCGGCTTGATGTATGTCCCTTTATTGGCGAAGATCGTGTACGCGCCGGCGACCTCCACGGGCGTGACTCCTACCGAGCCCAGCGCAATTGCGGGCGTCGGGTAGGCATCCATGGTAAGTCCGGCCCGCCGCGCCAAGTCGAGCACTGTCCGATACCCTACCTTCTCCGCGATCTCTACAGTCGGAATATTCAGCGACTTGGTGAGCGCCGAACGCAGGGTTACGGTCCCGTAGAACGCTTGGTGGAAGTTGGAAGGTTCGTAGGTCTTGCTGTCGTCGTAGTAAAAAGTCTTAGGTTCGTCGACGAAGCTGGAGGCTGGTGTCAGTGCATTGGACGGGTCTTCTAGACCGGTGTTCAGAGCCGCCGTATACACGAATGGCTTGAAGACGGATCCGGGCGGACGCCGGGCCAGCGCTCGGTTCAACTGGCTCAGACCATAGTTGCGGCCGCCAATGAGAGCCTTTATCCCACCCGTACGAGGGTCCATCGCGATCAGTGCAACTTGTGCTTCTGGAATGGTTTGCCCGTAGCCCTTAAACTTCTTCTTTAGCAGCGGATCGACTTCGGCCATTCCGACCCGCACGGCCGCCGCCGCATCGCGCTGCAAGTCCATGTCGAGCGACGTATAAACTTTATAGGAACTCGTCTGGAAGTCGCGATCCTGGAATTGAGACTGCAGAACCTCATTAACCAAATCGACAAAGTAGGGAGCATCGCTCGATTCAGACTCTTCGCTGAGGAGTTTCAGGGGCGCCGCAGCCGCCGTCTCGTATTCCGCGTCGCTGATAAATCCTGCGTCGCGCATCATCCCGAGAACAATGTTCCGCCGTGCTTTGGAGCGATCGGGATAGCGGAAAGGATTTCTCGAGTTCGGGCTCTGAACCTGCCCGGCCAGCATCGCTGCCTCGGGCAGCGTGATCCGGCTCAGGTCCTTCCCGAAGTAGACCTGGGCGCCTTCACCGAAGCCGTGAATGCTGAAGCTGCCGCGCTGTCCCAGGTAGATTGTATTTGCGTAATACTCAAAAATTTCCTTTTTGGTTAGCTTCTGCTCCAGTTGAAGGGTGATGAGAATCTCGGGGACCTTGCGGTGCCACGTACGATCATTACTGTCGAGCATGAGTGTGCGCGCCAACTGCATGCTGAGTGTCGAGGCGCCCTGATTCTTTTTGCGGTCCCGTACGTCGACCCAAGCGGCGCGCAGGATGCCGAACGGGTCAAACCCCGAGTGGCTGAAGAAGCGCCGATCCTCGGCCGCGAGGACCGCGTTTTTCATTACGTCGGGAATGTCGGCGTACTTAACGATGCGCCGCTTTTGCCGTTGCTTGTCGAACAGGTTTGTGATCAGCTCCGGTTCCAGCAGGTACTCCGTTACGTCAATGTTGTCCTTCAACGAGATGATTTGACTGACCTTTCCCCTGGAGAACTTGATCACGCCGGGGTCGCGATGAAAGTACGATTCAGGACCGGGGTAGACCTCGATCGCGTCCGGACGGACATTGTAGTACCCCATCGCCGTGTTGTGGGTCTCCGAATAACCGCTTCGCCGGAGCACCGCCGCAATATCCGCCGGGGTTGAGATATCGCCGACGGCGATCAACTGCGGACCCGCGAAGAGCATTGAGGTCTTGGCGAAAGCGCCCAGCCGCAATTTCTCCTGCACCAGGCGTGAGTACTCGACGTAGTAATAGGTCGAAATCGCCAGGACGAGGGTGAAGCACACTACCATTCCGAGAACGAAGGCGCGACCCCAGGGATTCAGGATGATGCGGACGAACAGGTCCTTACGTGGAAGCTGGAATTTAATTCCCAACAAAAACTCCAATTTGGAGGAACAACTTCATTTTGTCACGATCCACGGCTCGGCGATTTGTAATGTTACCCACCTGCGGAAGGATGAAAGTGTAAATCGACGGTGTAAAGCGGTAAATCGACTCTGATTATGTAAATGATGTCTACGCGCAACGCGTTCCCCACACGGGTCACCTTGACGTCTCCCGCCCTAACCGGCAGTCCCAATCGGGCAGCTGCGTTGACGACGTCAGCAACTAGGGCATCGGGTGATGAATTCCGCTCGACCGCGCTGTCCAGATATCGCTGGAGTTCTATGTTCTCGACGTATGCGGGCACCAGCGCGAACGCCACCAGGATCAACACCAGCAACACGCCGATGCCCGCCGCCATCCGCCAGCGGTGGGCGGTCTGCGTCATCGTTTCGTTTCCTCGGTGAACAGCTCTTTCCAGATATCCTCGTGCGCCTGCCAGTCGTGCGGGTGTGGGCCGCCAATGTGAAGCTCGGGCACTTTCAGTGTGCCATGGCCATACGGACAGATGTATTCCATGCGCGGCGGTCCCAGAAGAATGTGCGTCCAGGATCCGGTAGCGATGGGCATGCGGAGCCGGCGGAGGCACGTCCGGCAGCGATATCGTTGATCCCGCACGATCAGGAAGAGCAGGCCCAGGCAGAAGAGGAAGAACCCCAGCATGACGAAGGTGTAGGCCAGGTCGTGAGCGAACGGGTCGCGACCCTCTGTCAACACGAACCGAGGCTGCACCGGGTACCAGCGATGGATAGCCCAAGCGACGGCGTAGGCGGTTGACCCGCCTGCCGACAATTTAGCGGCCAGGAATCCCCAGTACCTCATGGTGTTTGGATTCCCGCGACGGGCCGCAGGTTCCTGAATAGCTATCGTAGCGGGCGGTACTTCACAGATTCGAGGAACAAGCCAGCGGCCGGAGCGGTCCAGGCGGCGACATTCAGCTTCGCCTCACACTGTCCCTCGAGCAATCGCTCAAAATCCGCGATCGAAATCTCACCTTTGCCAAGTTTTACGAGAACACCGACGATGCGTCGGACCATTCTCCATAGGAAATGGGAAGCCTCGATACGGAAAAGAATAAGGTCATCTTCCGTTCCGATCTCTGCTGCGTCTACAACCACTATCGTTGATTCGTCGGGCTTCGATGGATCGGCGGCACGGAAGCAATTGAAATCGTGGCGCCCCGCCAGCATCTGTGCGGCGCGAGTCATCGAGGCGACATCCAAAGTCTCCTTGATCCACCAGACGTACTTTTTCGAGAAGGCTGTCTTTCGCGTCGAGATCTGGTAAACGTAGCTGCGGGTTGTGGCATCGTGCCGCGCGTGGAAACTGTTCGGCGCTTCGTCCGCCGAGGTGACGACGATGTCGGCGGGCAGATTGTCGTTCAGCACGCGGCGAAGCTGTTCGGGCGCTCGCCGGGCATTCGAGTTCACGCGCACATGGGCCACCTGGGCAATGGCATGGACGCCTGCGTCGGTGCGCCCGGCGCCTTGCAGATCCACTTCCATGCCGAAATAGTCCTCCAGAGCTTTACGCAAATCTCCTTGAACGCTACGTGCGTTCCTCTGCTCCTGCCAGCCGCGATACTTGCTGCCGTCGTATTGGAGCGTAAGCTTCCAGGTCCTCATCGGGCCGCGTACCCGGTCTCTAAAGCGACGGCCCAATCCTCGCGCCCGTTTTCGCGAGCTCTCGCCGCCGCTGCATCATGGTCATATGCAACGGCAATAAGATCGATGCGCCCGCCGTCCTCGATCGCGTAGCGCGCATGCGGACTACCGGTCTCCATGCGATGAGGGAAGGGAACGCCGTCGCAGTAGGCGGGCAAACCTACGCTGCCGGGATTGATGATTACCTTGCCTCCAGGCAGCCCAATCACTCGTGGAACATGCGAGTGGCCACAGCAGACGAGGCTTTGCACAACGCTCTCCGTAAGCCGCTCGATCTCCTGCGTGCACCGCATCCAGACACCTGTCGAGTTCACGGCCTCCGTCAGGTAGATTTCATCCGAGGACGGCGTCCCGTGGCACATGAAAACGTGCCGGTACTCGATGTTGCAAGGCTGATTCTGCAGCCACTCGGTGTGCCGCGGCAGCAAGCCAGACATCGTGAAGGCGAGCGTCGGATGCGGACGCGATGGAAGTGGCTCCAGTAAGACCCGATCCTGGTTGCCGCGCAGGCTCGGGATGTTGGATCGAATCAGACGATCGGCGGTCAGCGCGGGCTCCAACGGCCCATAGACGCTGTCGCCCAGGTTAAAAACCATGCCAATCCCGCGCCGTCGGACATCTGCGAGCACTGCGTCCAGCGCCCATATGTTCCCGTGAATGTCGGCAATGAAGGCGATCGGACCGGCCATCACTTCACGAACGTCAATTTGCCAAACCTCGCCGGGTTGTGCGGATCTGCCTGCGTCAAGCCTGAGTCCGACCATTGGCTGAGTCGCCGGTCCGGCTCGACGCCATCCCAACGATTGAAATTGGCGGTCCATGTCGAGCCGAGGTCGGGCGGCAGCTTGGGCGCGAGCTCCACGAAATTGCGCCACGGGATCGCGAGTTCAATGCTCCATCCCTGGTCTTTATCGCCTCGCACATTCAGCGTCCCACGGATGTAGCTGGCGATTTTCAAGCCGTCGAAATCCACGCGCTTGATCAGCATCCGGGGAAACACGTAGAAATAGTCGTAGACCGTGGCGCGGGCGTTGATTTCCATCCCATAGTAGAAGCTTTGCCGCGGATCGGGGTTGATGAACATCTCGACAGCGTCGTCCTTATAAGTCGGATCATCGCGGCTGGCATATTGCGCGACGATGTCGGCATCCTCGCACTCCCAGCCGACGTATAGGAACTCATCGTCCCACAGCAGCCGCGCCGTGGTCTTCTGTTTGACGCCGGTTTGTCTGTCCCACGGGAACTGATAGGTAATTGGCGCCGCGCGCTGCCAGACATCCTTATCCAAACGTCCATCGATCACCATGGGCGATGACGCGCGGCGCACGTCATAGGTGGGAATCGCTGGAAGATTCGAACGAACGTCCTGACCACCGCACCCGAACACGCCGAGGGCGATAACCACAAACCGGCTCAGTGATCGAGCCGAAGTCGTCAAGGACCGGTCTAGTAATACCAATTGCGTAACCTCACGTCGATGCCGCTGCCTTCCAGCGCTTTTGCGAAGGCCTTCACGTCTGATTGCCCATAGTGATAGGGATACACGACCTTCGGGTGGAAAGCGCGGACTGCCTCGGCGGCTTCTTCCGGCGTCATCGTATAAGGCAGATTCATGGGCACGAAGGCGACGTCAATATTCTTTAGCGCCTGCATTTCGGGCGTGCCCTCAGTGTCGCCGGCGATGTAAATGCGGCTCCCGCCATAGGTCAGGATGTACCCGTTCCCGCGGCCCTTGTCGTGGTAAAGCTTGCCTTCCGACGGCCCCCGCTTCAGGTTGTACATCGGCACGGCTTCGATAGTCCACTGATCCCAAGTGGTCTTTTCCCCATTGCGCAGCACCTTCGCTTCGGTCACCGTTTTCGCGACGGCTTCCGGGGCGATGAACGTCGTGGATACCTTACGTACCTGGGCAATGGCTTTGGGGTCGAGATGATCGCCGTGAATATCAGTGATGAGGATCAGGTCGGCTTTCGGCAAACCGTCGTACTTGCCCGCGCTGGATGGATCCACCTCGATCACTTTGCCTCCGGTCTCGATCATTAGGCTGGCATGATGTATGGGCGTGATCTTGACGGAGCCGGCCTTGGTCGGGATAGTCTCAAGGGGGCGCTCGGTTTGAGCCGCGGCGATCGCAGTGAAGAGCAGGAGAGTGCCGATTGGTCGCATAGGGAGATTGTACCCGCTACTTGTGGACAAACGAACGCTTCCGCAGTTGATCGGGCGTCAGGCCGGCTGATAGAACTTCCGATTCGGTCAATGCGCCGCAGGCCAGGCCCCGGAGAAAGAAGTTCAACAGACCTTGCGCCGAAGCAGTGTCGTCGAATACCGTCCCCAGCGTAGTAGCCCGGGCCGAGGCATCCACGAAATTTCGCAAACGTCCAGCGGCGCTGTGCAGACCCTCCAGGAAAAACGCGTACACCGCGGCGTACCGCATGGCGAACTGCGCTGGATGAAGATCCCAGCCTTGATAGAACCCGTGATACAGCGAGCGCCGCACGTCATCGTATTGCGCCCGCATCGCCTGATGAACCTTGTCGCGATCAGCCGTCCGCAGCGGGATCAGTTTGGTTGGACCGTCGGAGAGAAACACTCCAGTGCCCGCGGTGGCTGCTTGCATAGCATGCCGCGCGAAATCGCACGAGGGATGCTGCAGACTTTGCTGCGAACTGGTAATGCCGATGCTGGACGTGTAGTCGTAAGGTCCGAAGTGTATCCCGCGGCAACGTCCCGCGGCGGCGTCGAGTAATGCCGGAATTATACAGATGCCACGTTCGTTAATGATTGCCTGAGGGGTTTCGATCATGATCTCCATCCGCATCCCGTGAGGCGTCAGTTCGAATCGCGCCTCGATCTCCTTCAGCAGTTCATCGAGGGCGCCCACTTGCGCGGATACGGTGACTTTGGGCAAAGTCACAACGAAGTTGGGCGGCAGACCCCGTGTTTCGGCCAGGAGCGTAGACAAGAATAAGTCGAGAGTTCGCATCGCTCGCCGGCAACTAGTCTTGGACAGCGGCTTGATCCGGATTCCTATGAACGGAGGTAGATTCCCGTCCCGCATCGCGAGCGCGAGTTGTCCAGCCGACTCGGAGGCGTGTGCATCTTCTTCGGCCTCGCTGTGATGTCCGTAGCCGTCTTCGAAGTCGATGCGGAAATCCTCGACCGGCTCCCTCTGCAGCTTCTGCTCGACCCGCGCATGAACCTCATGTGCGATGGAGGGGTCCATTCCGGTGATCGTAGTCAAAGCCTGCGAATCGGGCAGGTACTCGCCAACCGTTTCGATAGCGATTGCGCCCAGCTTTCGAACGGTATCGGCTTTGAATCGCTGCGCCCCGCCATAGACGGAGTGCACCGGTTGACGCTCGCTTCGTTCTCCTGCATAGCGCCGGTCAAACTCCCAGTTCGCTTGAGTGAGGCGCTCGAGAGCCGGGTTGAAATCCATCGTTCCCCGTTATAGCAGAGAGTGATAGCCTGGAATTTCGGATGCAGCATATACCCGGCACGCACTTTCTCCGCAATCTCGTCGAGCGCCGTGCTTTGCTGTATCAACTGGTTCGCCGGGACTTTCAACAGCGTTTTGTGGGTTCCGCGGCGGGGTGGTTGTGGGGTGTCATCCATCCGTTGGTGCTGCTGCTGAGTTGGACCTTCGTTTTTCAGATTTGTCTCGGCTATGTACCTCCGAAGGGCGCACTCACTCAGAACTACACGTTGTTCCTGTTTTGCGGTTTCCTTCCGTGGCTGCTGTTTCAGGAGACCGTGCAGCGCTCTGCGGCATCGCTGCTGGAGCACTCCAGTCTCATCACCAAAACCGTGTTTCCTGCTGAAGTGGTGCCGGTCTCCATCTTCCTGTCGTCCCTGATCCATCACGTGATCGCTCTGGGCCTCGCCGTCAGCGCAGTGCTGATTATCGCCGGCACGCTGAGCCCGATGATCCTGTTTCTGCCTCTCTATATGCTGCTGGTCGGGATGCTGGCGGTGGGCCTGGGATGGATTGTATCCAGCTTGCACGTGTATCTGCGAGACACCGCGCAGGTGCTCACGGTTGTCCTCACGCTCTGGTTCTGGGTCACCCCCATATTCATCTCTGAGGAGCAGATCCCGGAGCGTTACAGGTTCCTCATCGCGATGAATCCGCTGTCGTTTGTAGTGCGCGCCTATCGCGAACGGTTGTTATCGTCGCGGTGGCCCAATATGCGCGAGCTGGCTGTGATTGCGCTGTACGCGGCCGCCGTGTTCCTGCTGGGAGGCCTGTTCTTCCGGCACCTGAAACGCGGTTTCGCCGACGTGCTATAGCGCAATACGGGGTATTCGGCTGTCCTTCGGATCCGCCCAGCGATCGTTCGGAATAATGGGGGCCCAGCCGGGCCGCAGTGGATCCTGATCGTACGCATAATTCCCCAGCCGCTGGTACACTTCTGCGTATTCCGCGAGTTTCTCGCGATCCAGCTTTACGCCGAGTCCCGGGCCAGCCGGCACCGCCATGGACCCGTTCTCATATCGCATCAGACCGCCGGCGATGATGTCATCGGCCAGATGATGGTAGTGCGCGTCCGCTGCGAATGATAGATTTGGAATCACTGCGCCGAGGTGCAGCATGCTGGCGAGCTGAATGCCGAGTTCGCCCGACGAGTGCACAGCGACGCCGATCTGAAATGTTTCGCACACCGCCGCCGCCTTCACGCAGGCGCGAATGCCGCCCCAGAACGTCGTGTCGAGCAGAATCACGTCCACTGCGATGTCCAGAATATTCGCCGCCAACTGCTCGAAATTGACCACCACGGTATTGGTCGCCAGCGGTACGCGAACCATCTGGCGGACACGGCGCAGGGCGTTCATCCCATATACAGGATCTTCAAGATAGTCGTTGCGCAGCCCTTCAATGCCCTGGCCGAAACGAATCGCCTGTTCCGTGGACCACACGGCGTTGCAGTCGTAGCGGATGTTGTCGCCTGGGAATTGCTGCGCGACGGCCCGGTACACTTCGAGTTCGAAGTCGGGGTGGAACACGCCCGCTTTCACCTTGTGCGTGGTAAACCCGTAGCGGCGCTTCAACGCCTGTGCATTGGAGATCACCTGATCGATAGTGCGAACCTCGCCTTCGCCGCTTCGCGGATTGGGATACCGGAAGAACAGATAGGACGCGAAAGGCACGCGTTCCCGCAGACGTCCGCCGAGAATCTCCGACACAGGAACACCCCAAGCCTGTCCAACGATATCGAGGCAGGCGAATTCCAGCGCTGCCAGAATCTGCGTCCGGTTGTTGTAGAGGGAGGCGGTGGGATTCGCGATCAGGAACCGCATCTCCTCCAGACGCGCAGGATCATGTCCTGTGAGATACGTCTTCATGGCGCGAAATGCTGCCTCGGCGGATTCGCCCCCGCCTCCCATCTCGCCCAGTCCGATGATGCCGTTATCCGCCTCCACTTCCACAATGGTTCTGACAAAGCGACCCCAATGGCAGCCGTTGGCGTGACGGAGCGGCGCTTCCAGCGGCACAGTGACCGTAGTTGCTCGGATATCGACGATCTTCATAGAATTAGAGCGGAACAAATCACGATAACAGGTGGCGCTCCCTGTCCGTAGTGCCTGTACCCACGACCATTCCAAAATTTCGGTGGACCATCTGTGCGTTGCTGTTCTTTGCGACCACTATCAATTATGTCCACCGCCAGATCTTCAGCATTCTGGCCCCCGACCTCCAACGTGAGGTTCATTGGACCGAGATTGAGTATGGCTACATCATCACGGCGTTTCAAGGCGCATATGCGATCGGGCTGATTCTGCTCGGGCGTTGGATGGACCGCTTCGGCACGCGGCTTGGATTCTCGTTGATCATCACCATTTGGAGCCTGGCAGCGATGGCGCATGCACTGGCCACTTCAGCGCTTGGCTTTGCAGCGGTGCGATTCGCGCTGGGGCTCGGGGAAGCAGGCAATTTCCCGGCCGCGATAAAGACCGTCGCGGAATGGTTTCCGAAACAGGAGCGAGCGCTCGCGACGGGGATTTTTAACGCCGGAGCGAATATCGGCGCCGTGGTCGCGCCAGCGATTGTTCCGTGGATCGCACTGCACTATGGGTGGCGCTGGTCCTTCGTATTAACGGGCGCGTTCGGCTTCGTGTGGCTGGGTTTCTGGCTCGCCGCCTACCGCAAGCCGGCGGAGCATCCGCGCTTGTCTGCCGCCGAGCTTGATTACATTCAAAGCGACCCGCCAGAGAGCAGCAAGCCGATCGCTTGGGCTAGTTTGCTGCCTCTCAAGCAAACGTGGGCTTTCGCCACGGCCAAATTCCTGACCGATCCTGTCTGGTGGTTTTATCTGTTCTGGGTCCCGAAGTTTCTGAACACGAGCTATGGGCTGACACTGGATAAGATCGGGCTTCCGCTGATCGTTATCTACCTGGCGGCCGACTTTGGCAGTGTAGGTGGCGGATGGTTGTCGTCGGCTCTGTTGAAAAAGGGCTGGAGCGTGAGTTCTGCCCGCAAGACAGCGTTGCTGATCTGCGCCCTCGCCGTGCTGCCGATCGTGTTCGTGGCGAAGGCGTCGAACTTGTGGGTGGCTGTAGCTTTGCTGAGTCTCGCGACAGCGGCGCACCAGGGATGGTCGGCGAACCTGTTCACGCTGACCTCGGACATGTTTCCGCGTCGCGCTGTCGGGTCGGTAGTGGGCATTGGAGGCACTCTGGGAGCGATTGGCGGGATGATTGTGGCCACAGCCGCCGGGTACATTCTGGAGTGGACCGGCAGCTACATGTCGCTTTTCATCATGGCGGGATCGATGTACTTAGTGGCGCTGGTGATTATTCATGTACTGGCTCCGGAGTTGGAATGCGCGGAATTGTAGGGTGTGGAGCAGGCTACAACCCGGACGGAAGATTCATCCTCCGTGCCAGCATGGGCCAGTGCGAACTCTGCCGCAGAGCCCGCGTGATGGGAGCCTGATTGAACAGAACGGCAAACGGATCGCGTTCTTCGATCATTCTCTCGTACCACTTCGCAGAGTTCGCTAGATCCGAGCAGATTAAGTGATACAGGACCCGTCCCCACACGGGAAGAGGAGCCTCCCCCATCTCCGTGATCAACTGCTCGGCTCGGCCCTTTTCCCCAATGCGAGTCAATGCGCCCGCCAGCGTACCGGTCGCCATGGAGTTCCACGGTGCCATCCGGTGCGCCTCTTCTGCCTCCACCACCACCTCGGGAAACCTTTCCATCCCCAGGAAGGCCTCTGCGATCATGTAGTGAGGCAGCCAATTGTTTTCATCCAGCGCCAGCGCGGACCGCGCTTCCTCGAGGGCTTCGCCGTACATCCCGGCATGACTCAAGTGCGATGCCAGAACGGCGCGCCAAGACACGTTGAGCGGGTCTTGGTCGACGGCTCGCCGCATTTCGGCCACCGACTCGTGGAATCGGCCGAGAGCTTGTAGGTAAAAACTGGCGTAGGCCCAGCGAGTATCGGCCGAAACGGAAGTCGCCGCCATTGCCGTCTGGAATTGCTCGTACGCTTCTTTCCAGTCGTAGTCATTCGCCGCCGCCAGGGTCCCTAAGAGGGCATGTGGCCCAAGCTCCGACGGATTGAGTTCGAGAGCCTTTCGCGCCTCCACTAGAACCCTAGGCGCCAGTTCGCGCGAAGACCGGAGGCCGTTCGTTCCGACGAGAATATAGCTGAGACCCAACTCCCCGTGCGGCGCCCCAAATTTCGGATCCAGTTCAGTTGCGTGACGAAAACATTGCTCCGCCTTGGCCCATGATTCCGGCGTGAATCTGAACAGGTGGTGGCGCCCTTTCAGGAAAGCCTCGTATGCAGGAAGATTTGGAGTGTGCTGTCGAAGGCCGGAAGGTTTCCCCGCAAGCTTCACCTTCAGCGCGTGTGTTGGTTCAGCGTGAAATGGAGAGCGGACGCTCTCCGCAAGACAGTATAGCGCGAGCCACGGCTAGCACAATGAAACAGCGGACGGAAACTGCGACTGGTTTCAAAAGAGACTATGGCCAGGTGCAGCCGGTGCACCGGAAACCGAAGATCGTTCGCTCTGTCCAGGTGCAGGGATGGGTTTGACGGCAGCGCTCGTACTCGAAGCGATACGCTAACTGGCTAGGAAAAGAAGAATCTTTAGTCCAGGGTGCGCGGCGTGTTGCAGCGGGATGACGCGCCGGGCGTCGGCGGTTCAGATACCCTGCGGGAGGTGGCTCGCGGGTTTGGGGCGGGTTCAACTTCCGCTTTCGCGTGATCCGCCCGGAGGGCTCAAATCCTTGCGGATGCTGTGACCGCATGAAACCGGCTCCGCCACTCAGGATTCGAGGCCGACGCGTGCTCGCAGATCCCGATATCGGGTTTCACTCCGAAACCGATCGAATAAGGGGGTCACTAGTTGATGCACGCGCCCGTCACGTGCTTCGAACGCTCGCTCCATCCAGCCAAATGTCGCATCGGCGTCGTCAAGGCCAGCATAGACTGTGGCGAAATTGGTTGCGGAAACGTACCGCTGCTTCGCTAAATGCTCCAGTTCATTGATCCTGGCGTGAGCCTTTTCGGCTTCTCCTTTGAGTCCATGAACGTATCCGAGGGACGCCACAAAGACGGGCGCTTGACTCATCTCTAGACCACGGCCCAAGCATCCCAGCGCAGAGGCGAAATCGAGCTTGCCGGCGTAGGCCAGCCCCTGCCACCAGAGTGCGTTGACATGACTCGGATCCAATTCCAGCGAAGTGGCGGCCTCTTCGATCGCTTCGTCATAACGCCGCGCGCGCCAGAAAAGCATCGCACGGTTGTTGTGGCTGAGGGCGGATACCGGATCGAGCTTGACGGCATATGCGGACTCCGCAAGCGCTTCTTCATGGCGTTCCCGGCGCGAGAGGCTATCGGCGTACCAAATCCGCGTGATTAGATGACTGGGGCTCAGTTGCAAGGCCGTCCGATACTCTCTGTCGGCGCCCGGAAAATCCCAATCCAGGCTCTTTTTCACGTCAGCGAGAGCGTTGTGCGCCTCGGCATTGGATTCGTCCAGTTCCAGGGCCTTCTGCGCCATACCGCGCGCTTCGATGTAAGCCCCAGCCGGTGGGCGAAAGTCGTAAATTCCCGCGAAGACCAAGGCTTCCGCCAGGCCCGCGTATGCAGCCGCTTGATTCGGATCGAGCTCGACCGCACGACGGAACCACTCCATGCTCTTGGCGATGCCCCGGATATTCTGGTGGAGAAAATAGTTCCCCTGCAGGAAAGCCTGATACGCCTCAGGTTTCGTTCGGCGTGGCTGCACAGGGCGACTCGGCGCCTGCACTTTCAGCGATCCTTGGATTTCGGATGCGATCGACCGGGCTACTTCCGCTTGAAGGGTTAGCACATCGGTGAGATCTCGCTCATATTTCTGCGACCACAGGTGCTGGTCGCCGCGGGCCCGAATCAGCTTGGCGGCAATTCGCACCGTGTTGCCAGCCTTCGACACGGTGCCCTCGACAATGGCATCCACCTTAAGCTCGCGGGCGATCTCCGGCACCGTCTTGCGCGCGCCTTTATATCCCATTACCGACGTCCGGGAAATGACGTGCAAAGAAGGAATTCGCGCCAATTCGCCGATCAGCTCATCGGTAATGCCATCGGCAAAGTACTCCTCTGAGGAATTTCCGGAAAGATTCTCCAACGGCAGCACGGCCAAGGTGTCCAGCTTTCCCCGACGAGTCAGTTGAGATGCATAGGCCCCGAGCGTGGACAGCACATCGGCAATTCTTGAACTGCGTGGGGTTTTGACGGTGGAATCGGATGGCGAAGGGAGGCTCGCGTCGCCGGTCTGGCGCACAAGCGGGCGGAGTTCCACCACCAATTCCTGCATCGACGCATACCGTTCCGCAGGCTGCTTTGCGAGAACCCTTTGCACCACGTCGCCGAGGGCCGAGGGCACATTACTGAGTCGCGGAGCAGGTTCATGGATGATCTTCTGCAAGAGCTCCCAGTCGCTCGCGCCCGCAAAGGGGCGTGATCCATTCAGCATTTCGTACAACACAATTCCGAAAGAAAATAGATCGCTACGCGGGCCCAAAGGCTTTCCCAACGCTTGTTCGGGCGACATATAGGGAATGGTTCCGATCACGACGCCCGGAAGAGTCGGCGCGGTGACCGTGCCGTCGCCGTCTTCGCGCATTGGACCTTCCGTAAGCTTCGCCAGGCCGAAGTCGGCGATTTTGGCATACCCGCTGGGGTGAATCAGAATGTTACCCGGTTTGATATCGCGATGCAGAATACCCGCTGAATGGGCCGTAGCGAGCCCATCGGCAACGCCAATGAGCAGTTCTACGACTTCGCGCCAGCTCCTCTTCTGGCTACGAGCCCAGTCCTTGAGAGTGCCGCCTTGCAAGTACTCCATTACGAGGTACTGCTGTTCATCCCACTCGCCCACGTCATGAACCGTAAGAATATGTGGGTGATTCAGCGATGATACGACTCGCGCCTCCCGCTGGAAGCGGCGACCAGCCGCAGCATCCGCCATGTCGCGACGGAGAAACTTGATCGCGACCGCGCGATTGAGCCGGGAATCGAGGGCCAGAAATACTACGCCCATGCCACCCTCCCCGAGTTTTTGCCGGATGCGGTAGGCGCCAATTTGGTCCGGGGCTCGATCGCGGGTAGTGTCATGAAGTGCCATCACCGGTTTGTCGAGCAGCCCGCTGCGTTGCTGATCGGCGGCGAGCATCTTGTCCACCTCAAGGCGCAGTTCCGGATCGCCGGGGCACGCTTCATCCAAGAACGCGCCACGCTCCGTTTCTTCGCGTGCGCATGCGGCTTCGAACAATTCGAGAAGACGCTCGTACTGTTTCGGGTCCATGATGTTCTTATGCTCTGGCTTGTCGCTTCTTCAACTCACAATGGAGCCACGCTTTGGCGGCACGCCAATCGCGAGCAACTGTTTCCACAGAGACTTCCAGCGTCTCCGCGGTTTCCTCCACGCTAAGCCCGGCAAAGAATCTCAACTCGACTACCTGGCTTTGTCTCGGATGAAGTTTCGCGAGAGCAGTGAGCGAATCATCCAACAGGACCAGTTCCGGCAATCGGTCGGGCGCAAGATCCAGCGCGTCGTTGAGCGGCAACGGTTTCAGGGCACCGCCGCGCTTGGCAGCCATCCCAGCGCGCGCCTGATCCACCAAAATGTGGCGCATTGCTTTGGCGGCGACTCCGAAAAAATGGCCTCGCGTTTCCCACTGCTTACTGGAATCCCCGGTTAGGCGCAGATAAGCCTCGTGGACAAGCGCCGTGATCTGAAGGGTCTGAGGCTGAGCCTGCCTGATCCAGCGACGTCCAATCCGCCGCAGTTCGTCATAGATTAGTGGAAAAACTCGCTCACCGGCGTCTGCATCGCCTTTAGCCCACTGGTTGAGCAGATCGGTGATTTCCTGGGTAGGCACGCTCAAGAGAGGTTCCTCCGATTAGCCAGTGTACGTCACGCGCACTCGTCCCGCCAATTTGACGGAAATTCTTTGGGCGCCGTGACAGATTTGCGTGACGGATCCCGTGTTTCTGAACGAGGCATTGAGTGGACGAACCGTCCCGGCCGACATTTCGGCGCCTCGCAAAGGAGATCTACAAATGAAGCGAATTGTCTTGTTGATGCTGGGCGGGCTGGCTACCGGCCAAATCGCAATCCGTGCGCAGGGGTTGGGCGATACCCTCCGAGCGCCGGACAAAGCGGTTCCGGTCGTGAACCAGACGCTTGAGGGAACCTGGCTCTACGAGCTGCGGCGCGGCGGTCAACCGGCGAACCAACCGCCCGTGCTGCTGCTGATTCAACTCCATCCCGATGGCGCCATCACGGCGTCCGCAGGGGATGGAACGCAGAGCTCGCATTTCGGAATGTGGCTGCGCGTCGGAGACCGCAAGTTTCTGATTACCACTTTCCTTTTTGGGTTCGATCAGAATCGGACGTTGGCCACGATCACCAAGATTCGCGCCAACGTGCTGTTAAGTGCGGACGGAGCAACCGTGCGGGGCACTCAAGAGGTGCTGGTTGCCGATCCGGCGGGAAAAGTGATGGCCACCATTCCAGGCGGCACATTCACTGGATCGAGATTGACACCCGAAATTCCCGGGGACTTTTACGACTTCCAGCAAGTCCGGTAACGAGCACATTGAAATGAGGCGAACGGCCAATTCTCAACGGTTCGCCTCATCTCTACGATGCCGTCCGTATCGTCGGTAAACAGGAAGTTGAGGCTCCGCACCGCCGTGGCGACGCGGCCGATGAACCTATCCAGAACCACGCCCAAGGGACGTGAGCTGAACGTCAAGCGGCTTGCTGGCGGCGAATCTGCCGTTGCTTCCGCGCCTCCTCCAACTTCCGGTCGCGCTCCGCGTGGATCTTGTGCTGACGACCGGCGAGCATGTCCTTCGGCGTGATGTAGCCCGTCGCGCTGTTCAGCCGAACATTGTTGTAGTGGTCCACGTATCCGCTTATCAGACGCCGCGCATCATCGAGCGACAACGGTGTTCCTGGCCGGATACACTCTCCTTTTAGCGATTTGTGCCAACGTTCAATTTTTCCGTTCGATTGGGGATAGTAAGGCGAAGTTCTGACGTGGGTCATGCCCGAGACCCGAATGAATTCCTTGAAGTCTTTGGCGATGAACTGCGGCCCGTTGTCGGAGATGATCCGGGGCCGCGCTTCCGGGTTAAACTCCTTGGCGCGCTCCAAGATGATCTCGATGTCCGCCTCGGTCATCGCCTCGCGCAGGTCCCAGTTCACGATGTAGCGACTGCAGCCGTCCAGAATGCTGCACAGGTAGTAGAACGTCCCGCTGATGTTGATGTACGACACGTCGATATGCCAGTGCTGATGCGCTGCCAGCGGCTGCTCAAAGCCCGTGCCCTTCTTCGACGGCTTGCCATTCCACTTGGACAAAAGCCCTGCCTGCCCCAACACTCGCCATACGCTGGTCGGACTCACCGCCACGATGTCTGCGTCGAGCATCATAAACGTCAGCCGGCGGTAGCCCTCCAGCGGGTTCTTCAAATGAAAGCCGATGATGGCCTGCTTCTCCCAATCCTCCAGCCAGAAGTCGCGGGGAACCCAGCCGTTGTGCTCGTTCACCTTGCCGTAGCGTTCCCGCCAGTCATAGAACTTGCTGGCGGTGATGTCGAGCCACCCAATGAACCGCCCGGCGCCGATCTCGGTCTTCTCAGACCAGCGCCGGACGAAATCCACGATCTGATCCCGCGTGTCGTGCGGAACCCAGGTCCCGATCAGAGTTCCCCAATGTCTTTTTTAAGCGCGACGTGCTCCGCCATCAGCTCGGCCAGAACCCCGTCCTTCGTCTGGATCTTCTTTTCCAGGTGCGCGATCCGCTCCTGCTCGGCGGAATGGTTCGGCCGTGCTTTCTGCTCGAATGCAGCAGCGCCGTTTTCGAAGAACTCCTTCTGCCAGCGGTAAAAGACCGTCGGCTGAAGTCCCACCTCATCACAGAGCTTCGAGATGGGCTCCTTCTCCAACAAATGCCGCCTTAGAATGGCGACCTTCTCTTCCGGCGTGTAGTGCTTCCGTTGATTCTTCATGCGCTCTCTCCTTTACCTTACTGGGAGAACGCCGTCTCCATTTCCAACTGAACCGGAACACGCGGAGGCGACGGCCGCTGCGATCTCATCCTGTATCGCGAACACGTCCGCCATCTCCCGGTCGTAGCGCTCCGACCAGAGATGATATCCGTCTTCGGCGTTGATGAGCTGCACCGTGACACGAATTCGATTCCCCGCGCGTCGCACGCTACCTTCCAGCAGCGTTCGCACGCGCAGGGCTTCCGCAATTTTCGTGATGTCCTGCTGCTTTCCACGGAACGCAAAAGCCGATGTGCGGGCGGTAACCTTCAGGTCCGGAATATGGGTGAGCACGTTGATGATTTCTTCGGCCAGCCCGTCGCTGAAGTATTCCTGTTCCTTGTCACCGCTCAGGTTGACGAACGGCAGAACGGCGATAGAGGACAGCGAGGAAAACGGCTCCGCCGTCGTTTGTGCGGCGCTTGCCAGTGCGGTTCTCACTTCCGTCATGGACTGAAAGCGCTCCTTTGGCGACTTGCGCAGGCAGCGGGCCACAATCCGAGCGAGTGCCTCTGGCACTTTAATCGGCGGCGGTTCGTCTCGCAGTACGGAGCTCAAGACGTCGGCCGTGGACTCGCCAGGAAACGCCCGCTCACCGGAAAGCATTTCATAGAGAACTGCGCCCAGGCTGAAGATGTCCGATCGCGCATCCAGCGGCTTTCCCTGCGCTTGCTCGGGAGCCATATAAGCCGCCGTGCCCGCTACTGTGCCCTCCAGGGTTCGCGTGGCGCCCGAGTCGGAATCGGTCATGAGCCTGGCGAGTCCGAAATCGAGCAACTTCGCCTCGCCTTTATCGGTAACCAGGATGTTCGCCGGTTTCAGGTCGCGATGAAAGATGCCCCGCGCGTGCGCTTCTTCGAGCGCCCCGGTGATCTGTATTCCCAGCCTCACCGCTTCGTGAGTCGAGAGCGGCCCCGCGAGGTTCCGGCCCTCGATGAACTCCATCACCAGGAAATCGTCGCCTACGTCGTAAAGCTGGCAGATATGCGGGTGGTTCAAGGCCGCAATCGCGCGAGCCTCCTGCTGAAACCGCGCGCTATGCTCCGTCGTCAGCCGCTTGATGGCGACGATGCGACCCAGGCGCGTGTCTCGCGATTTCCACACCTCACCCATGCCGCCCGCACCGATGCGCTCCAGGATCTCATAGGGTCCCAGTCGAGTTCCAGGCGATAGCAGCATAACGTCACTATTCGATCACTAAGACCCGCAACTGTGATCCAGCAGGGCCGCCGCGATACACCCGTTCGGTCGCCTTCTTGAAGTCCGCTGCCTTCGCCGTCGGAATATCCAAGAACTGCTGCGGGTTCCGGTCCACCAGCGGGAACCAGCTGCTCTGGATCTGAACCATAATCCGATGTCCAGGCCGGAACGTGTGGCAGATGTCGGGCATCACGTACTCGATCTTGGCGGGCTTGCCCGGCGTGAAGGGTTCGGGCTTGGATAGGCTATTCCGATACTTGCCGCGGAACGGCTCCCCGCGAACCAGTTGTTGATAGCCGGCCATCTGTACACGCGCGGGGTTCGGGTCGGGATTCGCATGATCGTTCGGATAGACGTCGATCAGCTTCACAATAAAGTCGGAGTCGGTGCCCGACGTCGAAACATTGAGAACCGCCGTGATGGGTCCGAGCATTGTGATGTCGTGATCCAGCGGTTCGGTCTGGTACACCAGCACGTCGGGACGCCGGGATGCGAATCGCTGATCATACGTCATGTAATCACCCGGCATTCCTGCACCGATTCCGGCCAGCACTGGAACGGGCTTGTCGGGATCGCTGACGTACTCGTCAACTCCCGCGCCGGAGTCGGCGGCAAAGCCGAGCATTCCGCCCGCGCCCAGGTAGAGTGATCGCGGTGCCGCATTCTTCGGCGGCCAGGTCTCGAAACGAAGCCATTCGTTGGTGCCGGTCTCGAACAGCCATGCCTTGGGAATGCGGTTGTCCGGCGCCGCCTTCAGACCCTCGCCCTTGCTCTTCAGGTTCTGTATGAAGAATGGCAGCTCGATGTACTTTTGGTAGAACTCGCTGGTGTTGGCCGCAAAGTCCAGGTCTCCAAGCGTGCGGCCTGTCGAGCGCGACCACCCTCCGTGGGACCACGGCCCCATTACCAGAGTGTCGGCGGCTTTGGGACCGTTCTCCTCCAGCGACCTGAACAGCTTTAATGGACCTGCCAGATCCTCCGCGTCAAACCACCCGCCGACCCACAGTACCGCTGGCGTAACATCCTTCATGTGCGGAGCCTGCGCGCGCGATTGCCAGAACTCGTCGTAGGTTGGGTGTTTGAGAACATTGTTCCAGTAGAGGTTCTCGTTCTTCAAGTAGCGTTCGTTGGCGTTCGAAAGCGGACCCATCCGGAGGAAGAAATCGTACTGATCGGGGGTTCCGAAGTCGAACCGCTGGCCCCTTGCGGGCCGCGCTGGGTCGCCCTTGCGCGGAGTGAAGCTGCTGTAGAACTCGAAGTTCGCCGCCAGGTGGAACGCGCCGTTGTGGTATGCGTCGTCGCCGTTGCCGACGTCTCCCATTGGCGCCTGTGGCGACACTGCCTTCAGCGCAGGATGCGAGTTCATGAGGCTGAACGCCGCAAAAAATCCGGGGTATGAGATCCCCCAGATCCCGGCACGGCCGTTGTTGTTGGGTACGTGCTTCACCAGCCAGTCGATCGTGTCGTAAGTGTCCGTGCTCTCGTCGGTATCCGTGGGGCCGCTGAATCGCGTCTTGTGCGGCGGCACATCGATGAATGTGCCTTCGGAGAGATATCGGCCGCGCACGTCCTGGTACACGAAAATGAATCCCTCCTTCGTGAACAGCTCAGAGGGGCCTACGAGGGGGCGGTAGTTGTCGATGCCGTATGGGCCCACTGAGTAGGGCGTGCGCTGCATGAGCATCGGGTAGGGCTGCGTAAGGTCCTTCGGCACGTAAACCACCGTGAACAGTTTCACCCCATCTCGCATCGGAATTCTGTACTCATACTTTGTGTAGTGGGAGCGAGTGTACTCAAGCTGCTTTTTCGCCTCGTCCGGCGGTTGAGCGACCAATGCCGGACCTACGAGTATGAGCGCGATACGAACGAAGGGCAGAGAGTAAGCCATTCGCCGTAGTGTAACAAGCGTCACACGACCTGCTCTGCCCGACAGTGGTATCACTTCGAGATGGTGCAGATTCTCTCCTTGACTCCGGAGCAAGCCGAAAACAACATCGGGCAGTTGATCGATCTCCTCGTCGATGCCGTTGACAGCGGCGCATCGATCGGCTTCATGCCACCGCTCACTATCGCAGAGGCCCGCGCATACTGGAGAAGCGTGATTGCAGCGATGCGCGAAAATACGCGAGTTCTGCTGGTCGCGACAGAGGCTGAGGTTGTTCAAGGCGCTGTACAGTTGGCTCTGGAGATGCGTCCGAACGGAAATCATCGCGCCGAGGCGATGAAGCTGTTCGTGCACCGCCGGGCTCGCCGTCAGGGTCTCGCCAAGGGCCTCATGTCCGGAGTCGAGGAGACAGCCCGTAGCCTGGGCCGCACTCTGCTGTTGATGGACACGCGCCAGGGCGGCGAGGCGGAGCGGCTCTGCGAATCGCTCGGCTACATCCGGTTCGGCGAAGTGCCGAATTACGCGCGTAGCTCAGACGGCCAACTGCACACAACCTGCTTCTTCTACCGTCACCTCGAGTGAAGTCTACTGGCGTACACTATGAGACGGGGGACGTCCTTATTGAGAACCAATCGCCGCACGTTTCTCACTGGCCTTACCGCTCCGTTGATCCTGGGCGCGGCCGATAAGTCCGGATCCAAACGGCCGGTCCTCGGCGAAGGTACACACAATTACGAGGCGATCCACGATCGGGGCGAGGTGCCGGCCAGCATCCAGTATGGCAACACCCACGGCGTGGGCAGAGAATCGCGCGATAAGTTCATCCCTGGCAAGTTCGTATGTCCACACGGTGCTTGCTTCGATCACGACGGCAACACCTTTGTAGTGGAGTGGGTGGAAGTCGGTCGAGTCACTAAACTGCGCCGAGTCGCCTAACCGTGTTTCGCCGAATTCGTGAGCACTGGGCCTTCCAGCGGAAAACGGCAGCATTGAATCCATTAAACCCACCCCCCGAGCCGCGGTTCACTAAGGAACCCGAGCCGCGCCTTGCTGAGCAAGTGGAGCAATTCATTCGGAGCCTCGATGTGCCGGATCAGGACGCCGTCCATTATCTCGACCAACACATAGACCGAATTGTGCGCACATTGTCGGTCACTCCGCCGCCGGGCCGCACGAAAAGAGTTCTGGAGCTCGGTGCTTACATGCACATGACTCCCGCACTCGGACGTGTTCTCGGCTACCAGGAAGTGCGCGGCGCTTACTTCGGTCCGCTCGGCCGCACTGACAAGAAGTCAGTAACTTCTAAAGGCAAGATCGTATTCGAGTGCTTCGTCGACCTGTTCGACGCGGAGCAGGATCGCTATCCTTACCGTGATGGTGAGTTTGATGGCGTATTGGCTTGCGAGATCTTCGAACATTTCATTCACGATCCGATGCACATGCTTTTCGAGTGCCGCCGGGTTGTAACGGAAGGCGGCTTCCTGGTCTTGACGACGCCGAATATCGCCAGCTATACAGCCGTCGCGCGGGTTCTCGAATCCGAAAAGAACCCGCAGTTATACTCGCAGTACGCCGATCCCCGGGGTGAATTCGCGGCAACCGAGATTCCGCACGTTCGAGAGTACACTCCGCATGAGTTAACGGAGGCTTTGAACAGCGCGGGATTCGAAGTTGATGTCCTGTTCACGGAGATCGCGCCCGGCTATCACGCGCACCTGTGGGTGAAAGACTTTCTCGCCACGCATAATTTCCCAACGGAATTGCGCGGCGAGCAAATGTACTGTGTCGCGCATAAGGTTGAAGGCCGGCCGCTGAACCGGTATCCCGCTTTTCTCTACGACGTGTAGGCGGAAGCTGGGATTCGGACGATCGATGTCCTGGGCGCGCGCTCGGGACTCATGTACCCCGGCTGTGTCGACCACCGCGGCTAATGCCAGTGGCGGGTGCTGACCAGCCCAGATAACCATCACGTCGGGATCGTTCAGCGACCTCGCCCATGCTCCCGCCTCAAGCTGGCCCAACAACCGGTACGGACCAATAGCACCATCAGACATTCAGATTTTCAGTTTAGTGGGATGCGATCGTGCTCGCGGGTGCGATAACCTCTTAAACCAGAGGTGATCCGATGCACTTACGGAAGACGCTCCTGTGTTCTTTTCTCGTTCTTACGATTATGTCCGCTGCCGCCCAAACAGCTCAGCCGCGGCGTGAACCGGACGTACCCTTCGTACCCACTACCGAGGAAGCCGTCGAGGCCATGCTGAAGCTCGCGGATGTGAAGAAGTCCGACGTGGTCTACGATCTGGGTTGCGGTGATGGCCGAATCGTCATCGCTGCAGCAAAAACTTTCGGCGCACGCGGCGTGGGAATCGATATCAATCCGGTCCGGATCGCCGAGGCAAAGGAGAACGCCAAGAAGGCCGGAGTGGAGAACCTGGTCCGATTCGAGGAGAAGGATCTGTTCGAAGCCGACATTCACGAGGCAAGCGTGGTGACCCTGTTCCTGCTCTCGGCGGTGAACCTCAAGCTTCGCCCCAAGCTGATGCAGGATTTGAAACCGGGTACCCGAGTCGTTTCGAACACTTTCGATATGGGCGATTGGAAGCCGGTGAAAGAGATCACCGTTGGCAACGAGGATAGCTTCCTGAGTCACCGGCTCTACCTGTGGATTATTCCGCAACGCGCTGAGAAGTGAGCCCCGCACGGCAGTTGAACGGTTCTGGGCATAGCAAAATAGCCGCCGTGATATCCTTTGCCACGCGGACATTGTATGCTCTCTTACAGGCGCATGTGGCTCACCGTTCTCTTGTTGCTCGCTGGCGCGGAGACTGTAGGCGCTCAACCGGATCGAGTCATAGGCCGTATCGATACGACGCGGACCGTCCTGCTTCGCGGCCACGTGCCGCCACACGCCCAGCCCCAACGCGATCAAGCCGCCGTGGGTCCGTCGTTTGCACTCCCGGCCTTGACTTTACACTTCAGACGCTCGGCCGCCCAACAACGGGGGCTCGAGGATCTGCTCGTGGAACAGCAAAACCCTCGCTCCTCAGAGTTCCACAGATGGCTCACACCTGAACAGTTCGCGCAACGTTTCGGAGTCAGTCCTGATGACCTTCGGGCCGTGGAGACCTGGCTGCACTCGCAAGGTTTTGCCGTGCTCGGTGCCGGTAGATCTCGCGAACGGCTAACCTTCAGCGGCACCGCGGGGCAAGTCCGTAACACGTTTCACGTCGAGATACACCAGTACTTCGCGGGGGGAAAACGGCATTACGGCAATGCGAATGAGCCTGCTATTCCATCCGCACTCCAGGACCTTATCGCTGGTATCGACGGCCTTTACGAAATACCGGAAGACGCTTCACCCCCGAAGTTCACTCCTCAATTTACAAGTGCAGGCCGGCATAACATCGCGCCGGATGATTTGGCAACCATCTATGACATCGCGCCCCTATATCAAGCCGGCGTCGACGGTACAGGGCAGAAACTCGTGGTGATCGGAAATTCGCGTCTTGATGTCGAGGACATACGAGCGTTCCGGCGCAGGTTCAACTTGCCCGACGCTGATCCGCAGATGGTCCTGGTCCCGAACCTCCCCGATCCAGGTGTAAACCCAAACGGCATGGTTGAAGCGGATCTGGATGTTGAGTGGGCGGGCGCGGTGGCTCGTAACGCGACCATTCTTTACGTCTATTCGACTTCCACGTTGAATGCGCTTGGGTATGCTATCGATCAGAATCTTGCGCCTGTAATCAGCATGAGCTTCAGTCGCGGATGCGAGGCGCAGTTTCCGCTGGTAATACGGATTTATCAGACGTTGGCCCAGCAGGCGAATGCCCAGGGTATAACGTGGATCAACTCAGCCGGCGATGCGGGAGCGGCGGGGTGCGATGCCAACGGCTCGAAGACCGCGCAGAACGGCCGGGGCGTGCGGTTCCCGGCCAGTATCCCCGAAGTTACGGCGGTTGGAGGCACGCAATTCGACGAGCAAAGCGGTACCTACTGGAAACCGGTTAACGACGGGAATGGCGCGTCAGCAATCTCCTACATACCGGAAGCAGCCTGGAACAGCAGCGCGACACAGAATGGCCTGTGGGCTGGAGGCGGCGGGCCAAGCCTATATTTCGCCAAGCCCGAATGGCAGACCGCGCCGGGTGTCCCGAAAGATGATGCGCGGGATGTCCCGGATGTCTCAATTGCGGCGTCCTTCGATCACGACGGATACTACGCCGTCTCGGGTGGCGCATCCGGGTTCTACGGAGGCACTTCCATCGCTGCGCCCGTTTTCGCCGGTGTCGCTGTCTTACTGAACCATTACCTGGTCGCCACTGGTATTCAACCCCAACCTGGCCTTGGAAATATCAATCCAGCCTTGTATCGTCTTGCTCAAAACGCCTCGGGCGTCTTTCACGACATCACAGCCGGCAACAACGCCGTCCCTTGTGCCGCAGCATCGCCGCAGTGCGAGGGAACCTCGTTTGGCTCGTCAGCAGCATCGGGCTACGACTTGGCCACCGGACTGGGTTCGCCGGACGTCTCCAACCTGGTGCAGCAATGGAGCACTCAGCCGGCCATGGATTCAGCCGTTTACGTTACCATCGATCCCAGCCCGGTGTATCAGCAGACCCCCGACTTGCAGGGATTCGAGTGGCACTACACCATCATGTTGCATGAAGATGCCGGGGTTGGGACAACACTGACTGATTTCACCATTGACGGGAGCAGTCTCACCTCCCAGATCGTCCCGTTTTTCGGAAGTGCGGCGATTCCTCCAGGCGGAACCCTCACGGCCCCGCTGGGAGCGAAGAACCTTGCGGTTCCCAGAACAAGGGTGTTCGTCTTCTCCGGTATGGATGCCAGCGGACGCCAGTGGACCAGGCAGCTCTCGATTCTGTTCACCGGGCCGGCGCCTAAACCAGCTATCGCTGGCATCGCCAATGCCGCTTCGGGTCAGCCAGCCTACGCACCCGGCATGATTCTCAGTCTATACGGCACCCGCCTTGGCGCTGCGGTGCAAGCGGCTGCAGTCACCCCGCCAAATACTTATTTGCAGTCGTTCTACGCATCTATCAATGGCGTACCCACACCCCTCTACTATGTATCTGCGAACCAGGTGAACGTGCAGATTCCATACGAAACGCGACCGGGTACGGCGACCCTCCAGGTGAACAATAGTGCCGGCGCAGCGACACTCACGTTCGAGGTGACCGCGTCCGCGCCCGGCATTTTCATGGACTCAGCCGGCGCGGCGGTTCCCTTCGCGAAAGGCTCCCGGGGACAGGTTCTGACCCTGTTCATCACGGGCGAGGGGCAAGTGACACCCTCACTCGCCACAGGCTCCACGCCGGCCCCGGCCACTCCGCTCTCCAGACTTCCAGTACCACGATTACCGGTGAAAATGACCATCGGCGGTGTGGATGCGCCCATTGAGTTTGTTGGCATACCAAGTGGTCTCGTAGGCGTGACACAAGTGAACTTTCAAGTGCCGCAGACTGCGCCTCTCGGTCTTCAAGACGTGGTGGTGAGCGTCGGCGATGCCGCCAGCCCTCCCGCGAAGTTGACGGTTCAGTGAGTATGCGCGACGATTAGAAACTCCGGCTGCCCAGAGCTACCCCGATATACTGAAGTTATCCCATGCTGTTGTCCCGGATACTGTGTGCCGTTCTGGTGTGTACGTGCGCCGGCGCGGCCGAACTCACTCCGGAACAGCGAAAACTCAACGTCGACTCCTTCGAGTACGCTTGGAACACGATCCAGAAATTCATGTGGGAGCCCATGCCGGCGGGTGTGGACTGGAAGCAGGTCCACGATCAGTTGAAGCCGAAGGTTGAGGCTGCGAAGAGCATGGACGAGGTACGCGGCGTCCTGAGGGACATGATCTCGCGCTTGAAGATGACCCACTTCGGGATCGTTCCGAGTGACGTTTACGATCCTCTCGAGGCGGCGAAAGCGGGCAGAAGCGAGGGCGGTTCTCCAGGATTCGACATCCGCGTACTGGAAGGCGAGGCAACCGTAGTGTCCGTGGAGCGGGATGCTCCGGCGTACGGCCAGGGCGTTCGTCCGGGTTGGCGAATTCTGAAGGCCGGCGGCTCGAATATCGAAGAGCTGATCGTCAAACTGCGGTCCGTCTTCCGAGAATCGACCGTGAAGGAGGTTCTCATTACCCGCGCGGTTGCCGCCAAGCTGGACGGGCCGGTAGGTGGTAAGACGCAAGTCGAATTTCTGGATGCCGGTGATCGCCGCAGGACGCTCGACATTCAATTCAAAGATCCGCGCGGAGGAATGGCCAAAATCGGTTTTCTTCCCGTTCAGCATGTCTGGTATGAATCGAAGAAATTCGATAATACCGGCTACATCTCGTTTAACATGTTCCTGGATCCGGGAAGAATCACGACGCAATTCGCCGAGTCCGTCGAGTCCTGCAAGGCCTGCGATGGGATCGTCATCGATTTGCGCGGCAATCCTGGAGGCATCGGCGGGATGAGTATGGGCATGGCGGGCTGGTTTATCGATAAGCCGAATGTGCGGCTGGGAGTGATGAAGACCAAAGACAACGAAGTGAAGTTTTTCGTCAATCCTCGACCCGAAGTCTTTGCGGGGCCGCTCGCGATTCTGGTGGACGGGCTGACGGCCTCCACCTCGGAAATACTAGCCGGCGGGCTGAAGGATCTCGGCCGCGCGCGCATTTTCGGATCTCCAACTGCAGGCGCCGCACTGCCGTCGGCGTTTGAAAGACTCCCAAATGGAGATGGATTCCAATATGCGATCGCGAATTACATTTCGGAAGGGGGCAGGCCGCTAGAGGGGTTCGGTGTTATTCCGGACGATCGCGTGAAGTTGACGCGTGAGGCGCTTCTGGCTGGTCGCGATCCAGTGCTCGAGTCGGCGCTTTCCTGGATCCGATCGCAGAGGAAAGTAAACTAGGTAGTCATGAGTCGGAATACTCTTGTGCTCTCTGCGGCGGCGATGCTCGCCACGTGGCCGCTCTTGGCTGCAGCGGCGGACGCAGAACTCCCGAAAGCCGATACGCTGCTCGACCGCTATGTGGAAGTCACCGGCGGAAGGGCTGCTTACGAGAAGCGGCACAGCGAGGTGGTCACGCTCGAAATGGAGTTCGTCGGACGCGGTATCAAAGGCACAGTCACTCGCTATTCGGATGTCTCCAATAACTCGTACAGCAGCGGTCAGATCGAAGGCGTCGGGAAATTGGAAGAGGGCGTGTTTAACGGGCAGGCCTGGGAGAGCACGGCCATGATGGGACCCCGGTTGAAGTCCGGTCCGGAGAATGCGGACGCGGTTCGAGACGCGACCTTCAACTCGGCTCTCCATTGGCGCAAGCTGTACACTGCCGAGACGATGGGCATCGAGAAGGTGGGAGATGAGGACTGTTACAAGGTGCTGATGACACCGCTGGGGCAGGGCAAGCCACAAACCCTTTTCCTGAGTAAGAAGTCCGGTTACACGATGAAGATTGTCCGCGATGTTGTCAGCCCCATGGGCGAGATGAAGGTGGAGAGCATGGCGAGCGACTATAAGCCGTTTGAGGGCATCATACAGCCGGCCAAAATGGTGCAGAGCGTGATGGGTGCTCAGATCGCGCTCACTCTACTCAGCGCGAAAGCGAATGAAGAAATCCCGAAAGAGCGCTTCGAGCCGCCGGCCGACGTCAAGAAGTTGATGGCGAAGTGACTAGTGACGGCGTGCTACTCGCCCCGTCAGGCAATGACGGGATCCACGCGAGCGGCCCGCAGCACAGGATCGGCACAAGCGGCTGTACCGATGAGTAAAGGAACGGAATGACTATCGCTGCCAGGGCGATTCGTACGCCGCTAATGCGGGTCTGCTGGACCACCACGTAGGATATACTCCACGTATTCCCAACTCGGCGAGGATCAGCGCATGCGGTCGAAGGCGATCAGATCGCATTTGCTGCTGTGGCCGGCGACATCGGTCTCGCTGATTCCTTCATCAGACGCACGTCGGATACCCATGTTGTTGCCGTCACGATCGTTTGTGGCGTTAGTTTTACGGCCAACCAATGCCGGGACGCCATCACTCGAACCCCAGCGCTGTTGGCGCGAATACCGCGAGCGAGCGCGAGCACGGCGATGATAGCGAAGCCCGGACTGCGTAACAAGAGTTGGATAGGGAATTTACGCGGGTTACGGCGGCAAGACCTATCGCTTATAACCAATGGTCCGAAGGAAGCCGTGCCGTTTCTTAGCATCGCTTTCAGATTCGATACCCTTCGGCGAGAATCCATCAATGACGCCCAGAATCCCGCGGCCTTGTTCCGTTTCGGCGACGATCACCTCCACCGGATTCGCCGTAGCACAGTAGATGCCGCAAACCTCCGGCGCCTGCTGCACCGCATTCAGGATGTTGATGGGATATCCGTCCCGCATAGCGACTGTAAAAGCGTGCCCAGCGCCAATCGCGGTGGCGTTCCTGGCCGCCAGCGCTTTCAACTCTTCATCATTGCCGTCAACTCGCGTCAGGCAGGGGCCCGAAGCTTCATTGAAAGCGATCCCGAACTTCATTTGCGGGACTGTGTTGACGATCGCTTCGTAGATGTCTTCGACGGTCTTGATGAAGTGGCTGTGACCGATCATAATGTTGCCGTTCTCCGGCACCTCCACTCGAATGGCCTTCAATTCCATGCCTGTCACTATACTTGAAGTGTGGTCAGCGATGCCTCGCTCTTGAAGCATATCAGTGGGCTTCCGCATGCCCGCGCTAACTTCAAACAATTGGTGCGCGAGTTGAAGGCTAAAGGTGAGGAGCGGCGCGAACTGCAGCAGGCACTGGACCGCCTGGTGCAGCGGGTCGACCTCATCGAGCCGAAACCCGATCAGTTTGTGGTGACGCGCTTGAGCCGCGAATTCGCGACGGGCAGGTTGAAGGTTCACCGCGACGGATACGCATTCCTGATTTCCGATCGGCCGCTGGAGCATATCCAGGGCGACGTGTTCATACCCAAAGACTCGGCCTCACAGGCGATGCACGGCGACCGCGTGGTGGTCCGCATTCTGCGGGTCGAGGACGGGGGCAGGGCCGATGGCGAGATCGTCCGTATTCTGAAGCGCGCTCACGCGACAGTAGTGGGTGAATTCCGGATTCGCAAACGTGGCAATTTCGTCGTCCCCTACGACGATCGCATTCAGCAGTGGATCGAGATCCCGGAAGGCATGGAGATCCCGGAGCCCCGCGAGAGTCCGGACCGTGTCGGCGTAAAGCCAGTGGTGGTGAAAGGCCCCGAGGATATGGATGGGATCATCGTCAACGTCGAGATCCTGGACTTCCCGGAGGACGGCGAAAGCGCAACCGGCCGCGTGACGGAGATTCTGGGCTACCCCGACGATTTCGGCGTCGATGTCGAGATCATGATCCGGAAGCATCATATTCCGCACGAGTTTCCGCGCAATGTGCTGGAGCAGGCGCGCGGCATTTCGCTGGACATCGGCGGTGACGAGCTTGCCAAGCGGCGCGACTTCCGTGATCTTCCCGATCGTGACCATCGACGGCGAGACCGCCCGCGATTTCGATGATGCGGTGTGGGTGGAGAAGCTTCCCAATGGGAACTACGCGCTGCATGTGCATATCGCGGACGTCAGCCACTACGTGCGCCCGGGAAGTCCGATCGATCGCGAAGCGGCGCTGCGCGGTACCAGCGTGTACTTTCCCGATCGCGCCGTCCCGATGCTGCCCGTCGAACTATCCACTGACATCTGCTCGTTGAAGCCGGAGGTCGACCGGCTGGTTCTCTCGGCATTGATGGAGCTGGATCATCACGGCGATATCGTGTCCCAAGAGTTCGTGCAGCGGAGTCATCCGCAGCGCGCATCGCATGACCTACACCAAGGTCCACGCGATTCTGGAAGGCGATGCCGAGTTGCGCGCCGAATATGCGGAAATGGTGGGCCGCTTTGAGCTGATGCAGGAACTCGCGCTGATCCTGAATCGCAAGCGGATACGGCGCGGCGCAATCGATTTCGACATGCCGGAGCCACTGATCCAGTTCGACGAATTCGGCGAAATGGTGGGTGTCGTCCGCGGCCCGCGGAACATCGCGCACCGCATCATCGAGGAGTTCATGCTGGCGGCGAACGAGGCCGTCGCGGGTCATCTGGAGTCGCTCGATATTCCGTCGATCTATCGCATTCACGAGACGCCGGACCCCAAGCGGGTGATGGAATTCGAAGAGATTGCGGTCACCTTCGGCTATTCGCTCGGAATCGGCGCGATGCCGGTGAAGAGATTCGGCATGGTGGATCACAAGCGCGACGGGCGCAAGGTCCGGAGCAATCTGGAGATCGCCGATCCGCGGTTTGATGTTTCCTCGCGCAATTACCAGAAACTGATCCGGCAAATTGAGGGAAAGCCGGAAGAGCGCGTTCTGAGCTATCTGATGCTGCGGTCGTTGAAGCAGGCGCGCTACAGCGAAAAGAACGCCGGGCACTTTGCGCTGGCATCGCCGTCCTACACGCATTTCACCTCGCCCATACGACGTTATCCGGATCTGATCGTCCACCGCGTGCTCAAGGCCCAGATCGAGGGCAAGCCGCCGATCCTGAGCGAGGAAGAGTTGCACGGAATTGCCGACGATTCATCCGAAACCGAGCGGCGCGCCGCCGAAGCCGAACGCGAACTGGTGGAGTGGAAAAAGGCGAAGTTCATGATGGACCGCGTGGGCGAGGAGTTCTCCGGACTCATCATCAGCACCACGCGATTCGGTTTCTTTGTCGAGCTGGACACGTTGTTTATCGAGGGACTGGTCCCCATGGACATGCTGCCTGGCGACCGGTACACGTATCACGAGAACACGCGCAAGATCATTGGCGAGCGCTCGCGCCGCCAGTTTTCCATCGGAGATCGCGTCGAAGTTCGATTGGATCGCGTGGATGCGGTGCAGAAGCAGCTTCAGTTCTCGCTGGTGGAGAACGAGCCCGCTCGTACTCGCAAAGGCAAGAAGCGGGCCAGGCAGTAGGGTGTACACTCCAAACAGAATGCACACGCGACGGATGTTTGCCGGGGCCGGTTTGGCCGCTTTCGCCACGCCGATGATGGCGCGCTCTCAGGGGATGCTGCTCCACCTGAGCTGCGGCGCGCTTGGCATCAAGGCCTCGCAAGCGGAGGCCGTCGACTATGCGGCGAAATACAGCTTCGACGCGGTTGATGCGGACTGGCGCTACTTGGCCTCCCTCTCCGAATCCGAGCTGAAGCGCCTCCTGGACGACATGAAAGCCAAGAAGGTCGCCTGGGCGACGGCGGGGCTTCCAGTGGATTTCCGCAAAGATGATGCGGCGTTCGGAAATTCCTTCAAAGCGTTTCCCGATTACGTGTCTGCCTTACAGCGGGCCGGGGTCGAGCGCGTGACCACGTGGGTGATGCCGATGAGCGCCGACCTCACCTATCTGCAGAACTTCCGTATGCACTCCAAGCGTCTACGAGAAGTGGCGCGAGTGTTGAACGATCATCACATGCGCTTGGGGCTCGAGTACGTGGGGCCCAAGACCTTATGGGGTTCGCAGCGGTATCAGTTTGTCCACACGATGGCGGAAATGAAGGACCTGATCGCCGAGATCGGGACGCCGAACACCGGCTTCGTTCTCGACAGCTGGCACTGGTACATGTCGGGCGAATCAAAGAAGGATATTCTGTCGCTGTCGGCCCGTCAGGTAGTTTCGGTCGACCTGAACGACGCGCCTGCCGGAATTCCGGTAGATCAGCAGGTTGATTCCAAGCGTGAACTGCCGGCGTCTACCAGCATGATTGATGTCAAGAATTTCCTGGGCGGATTGAAAGAGATCGGCTACGATGGTCCGGTCCGCGCGGAGCCTTTCAACGAAGCCGTCCGCCGCATGCAGGTTGATGAAGCATTAACCGCGACCAAAGCGGCCCTGGACAAAGCCTTCGCGCAAGCAGGCTAACTCGAAGTTCCGTTAAGTACTTGTGGACGCACCGTAAGCGCATAGCAACCAGAATCGGCTCAGCGATACCTTGGAAGATCAACAATTCTCCGCGCCCGGCGAAGATTTACAATCGTCCCAGGTAGCTGAATGAACAGACGACTTTTCATAACGTCGGCCGCCGGCATGGCACTGCGCGCGGCGCCTTCCGATACTGTAGTGCTCGGCGTCATCGGCGCAGGTAGCCGCGGTACCTTCGTGATGACGGTGTTTCAGAAGAACCCGGCGCTGCGCGTTGGAGCCATCTGCGATGTATACGAGCCCAATCTGGAGAAGGGTATATCCGCTGCTGCAAAAGCCCAGGCAAGCGCGCCCAAAGCCTACCGTAATTACAAGGAGCTTCTTGCCGACAAGACGATCGATGCGGTTCTGATTGCGACCCCAGAGCATTGGCACGCGCAGATGGTCCTCGACGCGCTCGCGGCCGGCAAGGACATTTATGTAGAGAAGCCGCTCTGTCACACCCCGGAAGAGGGAGTTGCGTTAGTTGAAGCCGAGAGCAAGTCAAAACAGATTATTCAGGTCGGTATGCAGCGCCGCAGCTATGACGTGTACCTGGAGGCCCGCAAAATTGTCGCTGAGCACGTGCTCGGTAGAGTGCGGATGGTGCGATCGTGGTGGCTCAACAATTATGTCGGCGATGGCGGCGTCAGGACGGCAAAACTCGACGGCCCTCTTGATTGGGAGCAATGGCAAGGTCCGATCAAGAAGCGCATTCCCCCCGATCCATTCATCTTCCGGAATTGGCGCGAAATTTCGGACTATGCAGGCGGTATTGTCGCCGACCAGGGCGCGCACGTTTACGACGGGATCCACCTCCTGATGAACGCAAGCTACCCGCTGGCAGTAACGGCAGCGGCCGGCAAGCCGCATCGCGCGGGCTACGACACCCCCGAGTCCGTGGTGGTGACAGCCGAGTATCCCGAGGACTTCATCGGTGTTTTCTCTGTGAATTATGCGGCTATGCACTACAAGAGCCGGCACGACCAGATGAATCACCTGGACGGGGACAAGGCACGGATGGACATCGGACGCGAGGACTGCCGCGTATTCAAGGAGGGCGCCGAAGACACGCCCGCCATTGAGAAGCGGTCAGAAAAGGGCTTCGGCTGGGCAACGGACTTGCACGTTCAGAATTTCCTAGAGTGCTTGAAAACGCGTCAGACTCCTGCTGCTCCCATCCGCCTCGGATTCCAGGCTGCCATCGTCGTGCAATTGGCGAACATCTCGCTGAAGACGGGTCGCCGTATCACCTGGAACGCCGCACGAAACACGTATGCCTGAGCGGTCGGCGAAGAGTGTGGGGCTCCCTGCATGGCAACTCTCCCGCGTGTGACCCGGTTTCTGGCACGCATCGCTCAGGGAAGGCTCGTTACATATTCGATCATCACCTCGGTCGCGGTGTGCGGCTTCATCTTGAGGAGTATCGACTTGGGGAGGAGCCTTTGGCAGGACGAGGCCTGGGTCGCAAACGCAGCCATCTCTCCATCACTCTCGAACGTCTTGTATTACGATGCATGGCTGCAAACGTCCCCGCCTTTGTTCATGCTGCTGGTGCGATTTACGGTTACTGCCTTCGGACTGAGCAACTACTCCTTCCGGGCCGTACCCCTGCTGATGGGGCTTGTGTCCATGGCCGGCATGGGGATGATTGCGCGGCGAATGTTGACGCGCGGGTATGCGCTACTGGCCTGGACCATCTTTGTGCTCTCCCCGACGGCGATCATGAACTCGGCGACACTCAAGCAATACAGTTCAGAGCTGGCCGCTTCGACTACTATTCTGCTGCTTTGTATCAGGTACCTCGATCGCCCTACCACTAAGCGCTTCTGTCTACTCCTGGCCGCATCCGTCGTCGCCTTGTTCATGGCCTATTCGAGCGCATTCGTCTTACCCGGAATCGTTCTGGTTGTAGCGATGCGGTCGGTGCCGGCTAACGGCCTCCCCCTCTCGGTGAAGCGCCGGAAATCGGTCGCTTTGCGCCGCGGTTTCATTCTGGCGGTAGTGACCGCTGGGGTCTTTGTTGTCGAGTATCTCTGTTTCATCTCGCCCAACACTTCTCCCCGGCTTACCGCGTTCTGGGACAACGGTGAACACGGTAACATCCGTCGTGTCGCAGCATTGACTCTTGATACGTTCCTTAGGCAACTTCCGATTCCGCTTCCGCCGGTCCAGAACAAGTTGATGGTCGCCCTCATCGGACCGTTCCTTGCGGGAGGTCTGATACTCGCCTGGCTGAGGTTCCGCAAGGGCAGGTCTGAATCGATGCGGATTCAAGTCGTCTGCGCCCTGCCGTGCCTGCTCCTTATCCTCGGCAAAGCTGCGTCAGCCTACCCCTTATCGGAGCGGACGAACTTGTTCTTGCTGCCATTCATCGTGCTCCTCCTGGTGTGCAGCTTGCAGTTTACCTCGGATTTCGTTTTGTCCAAACTGCGATCAGATCTCCTGCGGCGAGTTGTCCGAATCGGAGTAGCTGCCGCCACTCTCCTCACAATCCTGGCCGGCATCCGAAATTACTCTTTCGCGAGGCTCAACGTGCCGGTGGAAGATATAGCGTCGGCCGTCTCGTTCTTACGCACCCAGGCCCAGCCCGAGGATTTGATATGGGTGCATGCGTCGTGTTCAGAGGGGTTCAAGCTCTATACAAAGGTGACAAGTTGGCATGACGCTCCGGTTAAGTACGGGCATACGGGCTGGCCGTGCTGTCCTAGAGTGTCAGCCGGCGTTAAGAGCTCCGGAAGTCGTGAAGCCGTCAGAAACGATCTGGATGCCAGCCTTCCTGAAGGCGCCGCGCGTAGGATTTGGCTGCTATACACCACCAGAGTGGGGCACTGGTCGTACGTCGGTCTGGATGAATCGCGCGTAATGAGAGACATTCTCCGTCACAGAGGCTGTGCGGAGACCGCAACATCCCTTTTTTGTCAACGTTGGCGTCAGTTTGTTCGCGTGTTCCCACCGCGCTTCTGCCCGTCTGACCAATGCATTCAGTGCCACTGAAATCCACTTGCCGATCCTTAGCTGGATTTTTTGCCGCTGTTCTCGAACGTTTCTTCCAGGAGTCTCAGGAGGTAATACCTACTGCCAGGCCGCAGGATGCCCCGCAGACGCGGGTGATGCGCCTTCAGCGTTCTCCAACACACGTTGGCTCCTGCGGGGCTAGGGGTAGGCCTAGTGAACTGGGTGCTTTTCAGATTGGCAAGAGACTTGCTCTAGATGAGTACAGAGGCAGCAACACAAGATGGTACGGCTCAATGCAAAATTAGACCCCACCAAAACGGGGCGGGATGCAGAAACTCTTGAAGGCAACCTGCGTAAGCTGATCGTCGGTCAGGACGAGGCTGTTGAGCAGATTGTCAATATCTACCAGATGCATAACACGGGTATGAATGCACCTGGCCGGCCGGTTGGAACGTTTTTGTTCCTCGGGCCCACAGGAACAGGAAAAACCCGTATCGTCGAGGCGACTGCCGAATGTCTCGTGAAAAATCCGCGCGCGGTCATCAAGATAGATTGCGGAGAGTTTCAGCACAGCCATGAGATCGCCAAGCTGATTGGCTCGCCTCCTGGCTATCTTGGCCATCGCGAAACGCATCCGCTTTTGAGCCAGGAAGTACTGAATCAGTACCACACGGAAAAGTGCAAGATCAGCTTCGTCTTGTTTGATGAAATTGAGAAGGCCAGCGATGCTCTCTGGAATCTGCTGCTCGGGATCCTCGACAAAGCGACCCTGACGCTCGGCGACAATCGAAAAGTGGACTTCTCGCGGGCGCTGATCTTCATGACCAGTAACGTGGGCGCGGCGGAGATGAGTGCCATCTTGAATCCCAGATTGGGATTCTCCAGTCCTGGTCGTTCCAACATCGAGAGTGGCATGGTGGGCGACAAAATGACCAAGAAGATCTCCAATAGTGGCCTCGAAGCCGCACGGCGGAAGTTTCCACCGGAATTCGTCAACCGCGCCGATAAGATTGTAGTGTTCAAGCCTCTGGGTCAGGACCAACTGCGCCGTGTGCTCGACATCGAATTGAACATGGTGCAGCAGCGCGTTTTCGATTCGGCGGGGATCAATGCATTCGTGTTCACCGCCACCGATAGCGCCAAGGACTTCTTACTGAAGGAAGGCACCGATGTGAAATATGGCGCCCGGCCGTTGAAGCGCGCCATCGAAAAGTTGCTTGTGCATCCAATGTCTAACCTGATCGCGACCGATCAGATCCGCGGCGGCGATATGCTGCGGCTCGACTTCGATCCCGTTGAAGGGAAGCTAGTGTTCCTGAAAGAAGCGGAAGGCATGCCGGCTCACTACATGCAGCAGATGACTTCGGCGTCTCTGAATGCCGTGGCGGGTGCGATGGGCGCTATACCTCCGGAAGAGAACGTGAGGGTGGTAGCGCGCGGGCGAGGGACCAAGAATACGTAGATCTCTGAGTGAGCGAAGGGTTCAAAACTTGCGGCTGCGGGCCAAATTGTCCCGCAGCCGTTTTTTTATTAAGCCGCGCACTCGCCGCGACCGAGCTGCAACGAGAAGCTCGTCTCGTCGCCCCAGTCTTTAAAGACGTCCGGATCGGACATTGAAGGCTTAGCCAGATCGCTGAGCATCGAACGAAAGAATTCTATTTTGTGGCGAGAAACGTAGTCTCGAAAAGCCTCGCCGTCCTCCCGGTTTTCCTTGAAGTGCGCCAACACCCGACCCAGCGCTTCAGGGACCAACCGTGCAGGCAAGCTCTGAATGGCAAACCCGAAGCGGTAAATGCCGTCGGTATCCTTCATGCCTCCCAACAACATCTGATAGTACGGCACTTCCTTACCTTCGATCTTCCGGGCGTTGCCGTAGAATCCAATATCTCCGGTCCAGTGTTGGCCGCAGGAATTCGGGCACCCGCTGATGTGAATCGCGAGCTTCCGCACGGCGGGGTCTCGCTCGGACTTGACGTAATCGCCAAGAACCTCGCCGAGGTTCATGGATTTTGTCAACGCCAGATTGCAGCTATACGCCCCGGGGCAGTTGGTAATATCTTGTATCTCATGAGCGCCCGCTTGTGCCAGATCAATCATCCGCAACGCTGCGTACAGACGTTTCAGATGCGATACCGGAATGTAACCGAGCACGATGTTCTGCGGCATAGTGATGCGCAGCACGCCGTCGCCGGTTTGCAACGCCAAGTCGGCTAGAGCGTGCATCTGACGTGCGGTCAGATTACCTTCGGGTACGCGAACCGTCACGATGGAATATCCAGGCTGCTTTTGCTCCTCGACATTGGTTTGCAGCCATTCGTCGAACTCGGGATCCTTCGCATGCGCGTCGATCACCGGAAGTGCAGGCCCGTTCCCAGGGCGGGTGGGTTAGATTGGAAGCCGCCGAACCCCTCGGGCACTTCCTCCGGCATCGGAATACCGCCGTTCATCAGAATGTCTTCGATACTCGCGCTCAATGGTCTCCTTAAGCCAGTCGAAGCCGCGCTCGCGCATGACAAACTTGAGACGTGCCTTGTTCTTGTTCTTACGGTTCCCGTGAGCATTGAACACGCGGAGCACTGCTTCGCAAAGATTAACCAGGCGCTCGACCGGAAGAAAGTCCACCAGCAGTCGCGATTCAGTGGGCAGCGGGCCGAGGCCGCCCCCGACCGTCACCCTGAATCCGCGCCGCTCCACGCCGTCTTCGTTCCGCACGACAGCGCGAAATCCTAAGTCGTTGATACTGGTGGCAATGCAGTCGTCCTTGCATCCCGAAAACGCGATCTTGAACTTCCGCGGCATGCTGTCCGTCAGTTCTTTGTGCAGAAATGCGAATGCAGCTCGCCTCGCGTACGGGCGAACGTCGAAGATTTCGTCCGGCACCAATCCCGAAACGGGACATGCTGTCACGTTTCGAACCGTGTTGTAGCACGCCTCGCGAGTCGTCAGCCGGACGTCTGCCAGTTTGTGCAGCAGGTCGGCCACTCTGGGCAGCGGAACGAAGTGATATTGGACATTTTGTCGCGTTGTGAGATGGCCGCGGCCGCCCCCGTACTCCTGGGCGATTTCAGCCAGTTGGTGCATTTGTGCAGCTGTCACCATCCCGCTCGGGACTTTTGTGCGAATCATGTGAACGCCGGGCTGGCGCTGACCGTAAATTCCGCGCCGCAGCCGTACCGCACGAAATTCATCATCCGTAAGCTGGCCCGTCATAAAGGCTTGAGCTTGTTGGCGAAACAGTTCAATGTCCTCTCGGACGGTCCGATCGTATGCGATCTCCTGCTCGGTTGGCATAGTCACCATTCCCTATTGAGATTACCGTAATTGACGGAAAGATACAACTATCACGACCTTAAGGGGCGGTCCCCGCTAGGCGACCAAAGCGACATGAATATCCATGACATTCGTGCCTGTCGGGCCAGTCTTGACAAGGTCGTTCAAGGGTGCGAAGAAATGATACGCGTCGTTGTCGGCCAGGGCGCGATTGGCATCTAGGCCCGCCACCGCAGCGCGCCGGATGGTCATGGAATCCGCGATCGCCCCCGCGGCATCGGTGGGCCCGTCGGTGCCGTCGGTTCCCGCGCTCAGCACCAGCACGGGCGCTGATCCCGCGATGTCGAATGCCGTCGCGAGGGCGAATTCCTGATTGCGACCGCCCAGCCCGGTTCCACGCAAAGTGACCGTCGTCTCCCCTCCCGACAGAAGGCATGCAGGCGCCTCCAGCGGACGGCCGCTTGCCACAATCTCGCGAGCGATCGCGGCGTGCATTCGCGCGACATCTCGAGTCTCACCTTCGATGGAGGTGGATAGAACCAGCGTGCGGTATCCGAGTTCGTTCGCCTTTCGCTCTGCGGAATCGATCGCCAGACGGTTGCTGCCGGCGACGATGTTTTGCACGTTGTCGAGGTGCTTCGGAGTCTCGGGACAATTGCCCGCCTCGAGGCGGATGCGTACGGAACGCGGCACGCTGGCTCGAATGTCATACCGGTCCAACACTGCGAGCGCGTCGCTGAATGTCGACTCGTCGGGCGCGGTAGGGCCCGAACCGATGACGCTCAGATCGTCGCCCACCACATCGGACAGCAACAGTGACACGATTGTCGCTGGACGCGCCAGCGTAGCGAGTTGTCCGCCCTTTATGGCCGAGAGATGCTTGCGGACGGCGTTAATCTCGTGAATCGTGGCCCCGCAGGCCAGCAGTTGACGCGTGGTTTCCTGTTTGTCCTCGAGCGTGATACCGGGGGCGGGCAAGGGGAGTAATGCGGACGCGCCGCCGGAGATCAGACACAGGACCAGATCGCCGGCTCCGGCATTCCGGGCAATGGCTGCGATTCTTTGCGCGCCGTCAACGCCGCGTTGGTCCGGGATGGGATGGCCGCATTGGTTCAGCTGAACCCAATGCAGGCTTGCGATGTGGCCATCCTTGACGTTGATTAGTCCTGCCGAGATTCGGGATCCGAGCAGTTGCTCCACGGCACTTGCCATGGTCGCTCCAGCCTTTCCGGCACCGATGACGAAGATGCGCCGGATGCCGCTCAGCGGGTATCTGCGATCGCCAGCTACCAACGTATCGCCATCCAAGCGCAGGTGGCGCGCGACGGCAGTGGCGGGATTGGCGGCAGCAAGCCCCGCGTCAAAGATTGCCAGGGCATCGCGCCGGAGTTTCGCCAGTTCTGTCGCCATCATCGGGTTCTCCGAATAGTATCGCCGCTCTAGTACCCCATGTTTCCACTGCTTGGCGCAGTCATATAATTAATAAGCCCTGTCCGGCAGACTGTCTTATGCTCAGGCTACCCATATATCTACTTATCTCGGTGTCACTGCTGACCCCACTACACGCTCAGAAGAGGCGCGTGGCTGTTCTCAATTTCGATTACGCCACAGTCCAAAGCGATATCCGCGCGATCTTCGGCGGCAATCAAGACGTCGGCAAGGGCGTTGCCGACCTCCTGGTGAACAAACTCGTCACCGATGGCGCATATAGCGTCATCGAGCGAAAGGCGCTCGACAAGGTTCTCGCCGAACAGAACTTTTCGAACAGCGATCGGGCGGATGCCGCTACGGCCGCCAAGATCGGCAAGGTCCTGGGTGTAGATGCCATCATCATCGGCAGCATCACGCAATTCGGCCGCGACGACAAGACGCAGAACATCGGTGGCGTGGGCGGAAGCGTCCTTGGCGGGATCAAGGATAAATACGGGCTGGGAGGAGTGGGTAAACGGAGCGCGAAGGCCGTGGTGGTCTTAACCGCCCGGCTGGTGAACACCGACACGGGCGAAATCCTCGCAGTGGCTTCGGGTAAGGGTGAGTCCAGACGCTCCGGAACGACGCTTCTGGGTGCGGGCGCATCGGGCGGCAGCGGCGGGGCCGGAGGCTACGACATGAGCAGCCGCAACTTTTCCGACACGATTCTCGGCGAGGCTGTCAGTGGTGCCGTCGATCAACTCGGCTCGCAGCTCAATCAGAGCGCCCAACGTTTACCGGAACGCGCCAAGGTGGCAATTGATGGCCTGATTGCCGACGCTAGCGGTGGAACCGTGGTCCTGAATATCGGCTCCAAGGCCGGTCTGAAAGTCGGCGACCGGTTAAAGGTAATGCGAGTGGGACGCGCGATCACCGATCCGGCTTCGGGCCGAGTGCTTCGCCGTGTGGAAGAGGAAGTCGGCGAGGTCGTTATCACTGACGTGGACGAAGCATCCGCCGGAGGCAAGTACACCGGCAGTTCTCCGGCGAAAGTTGGGGATCGCGTGAAGCAGTAACGTGAAGCAGTAAAGGGACACAGCATGGGTTATCAGGTAGGCGATCGCGTCGGCGATTACGAGGTTGTTGGCATCCTGGGCGCCGGCGGAATGGGCGCCGTTTATCAGGTGAGGAATGTCATTTCCAATCGCGTCGAGGCGATGAAAATCCTGCTTCCGGAACTCACCACGAACACCGACGTGGGAGACCGGTTCCTCCGTGAGATTCGCGTGCTGGGAAGCCTGGAGCACCCGAACATTGCCGCGCTGCGCACCGCCCAGCGGGTGGATCATCAGGTATTGATGATCATGGAGTGCATCGAGGGTCTCTCGCTCGATGCGCTTCTGAAGCGGGGCACCATCCCGCGCGAGCATCAACTGAGCATCCTGGCGCAGGTTTTGAGTGCGCTCGACTTTGCACACCAGCGCGGCATTATTCATCGCGACATCAAGCCCTCCAACATCATGGTCACGCCATCCGGCCAGGTGAAGCTGATGGATTTTGGCATCGCCAAACTCGCGGTGGATCGCAAGCTGACCGCCACCGGCAGCACGCTGGGATCGGTCTATTACATGTCTCCCGAGCAGATCCAGGGAGCGGAGAACGTCGACGCGCGCAGCGATATCTATGCTCTCGGCATTTGCCTGTACGAGATGACTACGGGTAAGCGGCCGTTCGATGCTCCCAGCGAATATTCGTTGATGTCGGCGCACCTCCACGAAGCCCCGCGGCCCCCGATTCAGCTGGATCCATCCATCCCGGAGCCGCTGAACCAAATCATCTTGATGGCGATCGCTAAGGATCCCGGACAGCGGTTCCAATCCGCCGCAGCTATGCTGAGTGCGGTGAACAGTGTGCGCTCGCAACTTGGCCATCCTGTAGCGGTCCCTGTCCCTGACCCGCCCCCTCAGCCGTCCACCCGCCCTTCCGCCACTGCTGCCGCAGTGTCTTCAACCGCCAGCGCTCCCCCGAGCCGCCGCGGAATCTACATGGCGCTAGGCTCGTTGGTCACGGTGGGAGTCGTTGTCGCGGCTCTGCTGTTGCTACCGAAGTACTTCCACACCGGCGCGGCAAGTAAGACCCAGCAGCCTGCCGTGGAACGCCCCGGCACGTCCCCTGCCGTCCTTGTGACACCGCCTGCAAAGCCGCCGGACACACTACCCGGCGTGCAACCCGGGCCCGCGACCGAGACTGCTGCATCCACGAAAAGTACAAAGCCGCAGCAGATCGCTCCCGAAACGCGGCATCCCGCACCCGCGGCGATAGCGGTTCGTGAGCGAGTTGCTGCTCTTCCGCCGTCCCCGCAAACAAACACCCCGACGCCCCTGCAGCAATCCGCGCCGCCACCCACCCAGCCGGCAACCCAGCAGCAGCCCGGCCGTCCGGAGCCGCAGAATCCGTCGGCCGCTCCCAACAACGCCGCACTGGACGAACTCCGCGAGCAATACAATCAGTTGGCTGTGCGCGCCGGAACGGCAAAGAGCGGGCTGCAGAGTCTTCAGAACCAGATGGGAGGACTCGGTCTTCGGGCCGACATGAGGGAGAATGCGGCCCGCGTGGACGTTCTGATGAATGAGGCCATGGCCTCAATTCGAGCCGGGGACATGGAGCGCGCTCATCGCAACATTGATATGGCGGACCGAACGATAGAGAAGATCGAGAAATTCTTAGGCCGTTAGAGCCGGCATATATTTTCACCGGAAGCCACTATGAAAACAATTCTAATCACCAGTGCTTTGTTTGCATGCTCCGCCATCGGATGGGGCCAGGCGGGAGCAAAGAAGGGGAACGACTACCTCGGACAGACCTGGGTGGGTCTATTGACCTCCGCCGATTGCGGCGGGGCCAAATCCGCCGGAAGAAGCCACGCTGACCGCGCTGCCGACATGACCACCAGTGGCCGAACCACTACGCCGCCGGTCGACGCTTCCGGCACGCGAGGTTCGGCAACGGCGAATGAAACGTCGAAGGAATCCCCGACCCACGACGCGCTCCCACGAACGGGCGACATCCAGTCCACGGCCAAGGAAGCCGTCAAGGATCCGGGCTGGGGGGCGGCCAAGAAGCAAGCGGCATCGCTCGCTCCGTCTTGCGGCGTAACAGCCGATACAAGCTCGTTTTCGTTGCTGCTGCCGGAGGGCCGCAGCATTCGGTTCGACGACGTCGCCAACGCAACGATCGCGAAGCAGCTACGGGAGCACAACGACAACGCCAATAAGCCAGTTGTCCTGCGCGTGCGTGTCACCGGCAAATTGCAGAATGACAAAATCGCTCTCGATAGCATCCGTATGTAGCGCTTGCGTCGCGCAATGCGTGGATCGTGGCAGGCGCTACCCTAGATTCAGTCGTGTCTTTTCCTCCCGCTGATGATACGGAGCGAATTGAATCGCTCACGGCCCGCATTGCTTTGCTCGAAGCCGAAAACGCGCGCTTGCGCGGAACAGTATTTGAGTTGCCGGCCAGCGAAACCCTCGCTGCCGTCATCCAGGCCTCGCCGTTGCCGATCGTGGCATTGACTCGAGAGGGCAAAATTACCCTCTGGAACGCGGCGGCGGAACGCGTCTTCGGGTGGAGCGCCGAAGAAGTGCTCGGAAAGGCGCTGCCGTTCATTCCCAAGGATAAGCGCGAAGAGCATCGCCACATGCGGGCGCAGGACCTGACCGGTCAGGGATTCACCGGCATCGAGTTGGTTCGCCATAGAAAAGACGGTACTTCGATCGACATCAGCGTCTCTACCGCGCCCATTCGCAACCCGGACGGCGCCATCATCGGGATCATGAGCGTGTACGTGGATATCACAGAGCGCAAATCCACGGAGTATTGGTTGCATCGCCAGGCCGAGTTGCTGGAGCAGGCGCATGACGCAATGTTGGTGTGGAAGATCGACGGAGCCATCGAGTACTGGAATCGCGCGGCCGAGGAACTGTATGGCTTCACCAAGCAGGAAGCCGTGGGTCGCGTCAGCCACGAACTGCTCCAGACCGAAACACTCAGTGGTGAGTCGTTCCTGCCAGAGCTCCGGCGCTTGGGGAGGTGGAGCGCGGAGCTACTTCACACCACGCGTGACGGACGGCGCATCGTTGTCGAAAGCCGGCAGGTGGTGGTCGGCACACCCGGCGTAGTGTTGGAGTCCAATCGCGACATCACCGGACGCGTAAGGACGGAGCGTGAGCTCAGGTCGGCCAATGAGGCTTTGCAGCGGGCCAACTCCGACCTTGAGCAGTTCGCTTACGCGGCGGCCCACGATCTCCAGGAGCCGCTTCGCAACATCGCTCTGTTCGGGCAGTTGCTCACGCGCAGGTATATCGACGCTCTGGCGGGGGATGGCGTGGACTTCATGAACACGATCATCCAAGGTGCCCATCGCATGCAGTCACTGGTGAACGATCTGCTCGCCTACACCAGTTCCGTGCAGGAGGAGTCGTCGGTGCCTGAAATGGCCGACGCCAATCGCGTACTGGAACGCGTGCTTGAGGACCTCACCACGCGAATCGCGGAATCTGGCGCAGCGATTTCAGCAGGCAAACTGCCCGTGCTACCTCTCTCGGAAACGCATTTGGCGCAATTGTTGCACAACCTGATTGGGAACGCGATTAAATACTGTCGTCCGGACGTCCAGCCGCTCATCCGCGTCGAGGCGCGAGCGGAGGGCGCTGACTGGTTGCTCTCGATTCGCGACAATGGCCAGGGCATTCCACCCGAGTACCGCGAGCGTGTCTTCGGACTGTTTAAGCGGCTGCACTCAGCAGAGGTGCCGGGAACCGGCCTGGGGCTGGCAATTTGCAAGCGCATCGTGGAACATTACGGAGGACGTATCTGGATAGCCGATGGCGAAAGCGGTCAGGGGACGACGTTCTGGATCGCGCTGCCCTTCTGATCTACTCGGAAGTGCGGCGATGACCGAATTGGGAAAGCCAGGTAAAAAGCTCGGGGAGGCTGAAAGCGCCGTTCTGGCCATAGCGGTTCAGGCTGAGCGTTGCGGCATTCAAGGACAGGCCGGCGATCATCCAAGACTGCCAGTGAGAGAATACCCCACTCGCAATACTGAATTTACCGGCTAGCTTGATCTCCGCGCCAAGCGCCCAGAAGCCGAGCACGTAGGTCGTAAGCACGGCAGGCCACATCAGCGCGGCTATCGCCGATGCGATGTGGCGATTCTTTCCTGCGGACTTTCGGACTTGCGGACCAGCCGGGAATCGTAGCCGAACGATCATGTCACCTGACTACACTCAGTCTACTTCAGATTAGCCGCTACGCGATGCACTTCTCGCTGTAGCCCTGGTAGGCTACCGAGAACCGCCGGTATCAATCTTTCGCCGCTCACACACGCCGGACGAGAAATCTGCGCTCCACAACCTGGTAGCTGAGCGTCGCGAGCCCGATCGAGATTATCGCTGCGATACACCCTGTTACGATACGGCCACTGCGAGGAAGCAGGACGTGAACAGCGGCGCCCGCGGTACTGTGCCACATGTACAGGGGATACGAGATGCTCGCAAAATAATCGGCCGTCTTGGAGTTCATCCAACTCAGCCAAGGCTGGGATGAAAACCAGATGACTTGCAGGATTAGTATCGCCGACAGGAATCCTTCCACAGGAAACCCTACAGTATTTCTCCAACGCCCATCCGCCCCAACTCTGGTCGAAAAAGATAACCCCGCTACCGTCACCAGCAGAAGTGAGGGTGAGCGGCAAACGCCGGCAAAAATGCGGCTCCACCAGCGCTCGCGCAATGCGATCGCCAGCAGACATCCGGCGAGAATCTGGTCCATCCGACATTCGAAGGCGTTATACGTGTACCAAACAACATCGGGCCACATCGAGACGGCGAATATCCGCCACAGCACTGCACTGCTAATCAGGATGCCGATTACGAACGAGAGACGGCGCAGGTTATCGCGCAGAGTCTTAAACAAAGCAGGCCAGAACAAATAGAACTGCTCCTCGACCGCTAGCGACCAGGTATGCAGAAGAAACGTGCTGTCCGGGTTTATGAGTGTCTGGTAGTAGTTCGTGAAATAGAGCAGCGTGGCAATAAGGGCGCCGTACTCAGGAATATTATGTCTTCCGGCCGCCAGTGCCATCGACACGATCCATAGCAAGTAAAACGCAGGAAAAATGCGGCGTGCCCGCCGCTTGTAGAAGTCGGAAAGAGAAACCGTGCCGGTGTCCGCACTTTCCCGCAGAAGCAGAGTCGTGATCAGGAATCCCGACAAGACAAAAAAGATCTCAACACCCAGATTGCCGGTGCGTGCCGCCGTACCGCCCAAGTGATGAAACACGACGAGGCCCGCAGCTAGGCCTCTCAGTCCGCCTAGGCCTTGAATCTTCTTCGCGGAAAGCAGGCAAGAGATCCTGCCTTCCCAGTGTTCGATCGTCGCGTTCTTGTTGGCAGTACTGGCGAAGTCCAGATCCGATAAAAGTCCGGTCACCATCCTGCCTTCCCGCGTATGCGAAGGTACTGGCAGGGCGCAGTGACGACCAACTCAATGCTGAAACCATCGTGCCCCCCCACTCCCGTATTGGCCCGCCAGATGCCAGGCCAGTGCCCCACACCGCGATCGTTGGCTGGGCGATGCAGCCTTTGATCGGGATGTTCCCCTGCGCGTACGTTGGCGGAGGAAGTGTGAACATAAATCTTGTGTTGCATCTGGGCCCATGTCTCCTTTGGAGAATCCAGGCGAACACGCGCCGCCATCAAGCCTCGGGCGAAACTAGCGCGACATTCGGTTGCGTCTGAATGCCATATCGGCAAATGCGGCGAGCCCTAGAGCCGCACGTGTTTTCTTAAATGAACAAACGAGTTGGAGAGATCCTGTAGCGGTAGCGAAGTCGAGACGAGCGGAGGGCTAACGAGTAGGATGAGTGGCGTGCACAGTGGAAATGAGGCGAGGAGCTATTCCGCTCCGCTCCGGCGCATCGTCTGGATCTGCTCAACGCATGACAACGCAGCGAGCCCCAAAAGCGTCGCTCTTATCCGAGAGGTCGCGGCGATGTGCTAGTAGATCTCAAAGCAGAACGCCTGGTTGGAGTCACTGGGTGACAGAGAATACTGGCCGTTCTCCAGCGACCCGCTCGCTTCCACCTTGAACAAGCGGTCCCCTAGCCGCGTCACCAGGATCGGAAACGGGCGCGGTCCCTTTCTCTTCTTCTGATTGATAGTGATCTCGCGCCGGCCGTTCTTGACGTCCAGCCGGTAGAGCTCAAATCGCTCAGGGTTCAGCTTGTCGGCCTGGATCAGGAAGATGGGGCTCGCCAGCGGGGTCTTCGCTGTCGAGCTTGCTCCGGTGATGACGTAGGTGACGTCGTCCTTCTTCTGCTCTTCCTTGGCTTCCACCGCTTCCGTCTCCACCAGTTTTCCGGCATGTACAAGGTAGGGAACGTCCGGCTTCGGCGGGCGCGGGCCATCGTAATCTGCTCCAAAACTCAAAGCGGCGAGGAAAAATATGATCCCGGCGAGCCTCATAGTGTCAGTTTACCTGCCCGCGCGTAGCCGGATAAAACATATTTGTCACTTGTTGATTTAATTGAAATGGAGTTGTAACGTGGACCATAGTTCAATGTAGATGGACGGGGTAGATAACGTGCAACATTATATCCACCAAATGCCAGGACGCATTAGAGTTCGGATGCCCAGCGTGAAGGGCAGCGCAGAGAACGCGAGAACACTGGAATCCGCCTTCCGGGGGTTTCATGGTGTTCGCCAAGTGAACGCCAACCCGCTGACGGGAAGCTTGCTCATCCACTACGATCCCGAAGCGACCAGTTTGGATTGGCTAGCCGCGATGGTTCCATCCGCAAAGACGCCCGCCGCGGCACACACGTTGGCTGGCGCAGTCACCAGCTTCGTCGTGCAGAACGCCATCGAGAAAGCGGTCGTAGCGCTGATTGCGGCGGTCCTCTAGCTCATCTTGACCGCTGCACGGCGCGGCTCGGCCTCATGCCACCCCAGTAGAGGCCGGATCGCATTCACACTCGCCAGAATCGCCGACCCGTTACTAATCGCCGCCGTCACGCTGGCGGTCACGAGCCCGGTGGGAATCGCCAGGGCGACAGCTAAGGTATTGAGTACTGCAATAATTCCGAAGTTTTGCCGCACCAGGCCCATCGCCTGATGCGAAAGCTCTACTGCAGCGGCCAGCTTCCAAAGATTATCTTCCATTAGGACCACATCAGCCGATTCCCGGGCGACATCGGCGCCGTTCTTCATCGCGATCCCGACATCGGCATAGGCCAGCGCAGGCGAGTCGTTGATCCCGTCGCCCACCATCACCACGGTCCGGCCTTCGCCCTGCAGCATCTTCACGATCTCCGCTTTATCGGCGGGCAATGTCTCAGCGAAGACGCGATCGATGCCTAATTCACGCGAGACGTTCCGGGCTGCGGTTGCGGTGTCTCCGGTGACCATAATGACATTCCTGATTCCGGATCTATGCAGCTTGCGAATCACTTCGCGGCTTTCAGGCCGAACCTGGTCGACACACGGGATCGCGCCCATCAGTTCGCCGTTGATGGCCAGCACGAAGCGTGGAGCAGCCTCGCTCCTCAAACCGGCGTACGTCTGCCGCGGCCCGCTCGGTTTTGATGCCGTTCTCCTTCAGAAAGCGGTTGCTGCCCAGGTGGATGTAATAGCCGTTCACCTGCGCTTCGACACCGAGTCCGACGCGGTATCTGGAGGAGCTCCGGCCCGGGTATCACCAGGTTCGCTTCGTTCGCCTTGGCCACGATCGCCTCGGCGACGGGGTGCTTTACCCGCGCTTCCACGGCGGCCGCAAGCTCGAGAATGCTTTGCACCGGGAACAGATGTTCGTCATAGCTGAGCACGTCGACAACATGCGGAACGCCTCGCGTCAGAGTTCCGGTCTTATCGAAGATCATGGTATCGGCCCGGGCCAGCTTTTCCATCTGGCTGCCGCCCTTGATGAGAATACCCTGCCGCGCCGCGGCGGTCATGTACGCCAGAATCGAAGTCGGCGCAGCAACCCGAATACCGGTTCCGTAGTCGATAATGACCATCGACAACAGGCGCTCCATGTTCCCCGTCAACAGCCAGGCTCCAAGGGAGGCGGCCAGCCAAGGTCCCACTAGACGATCTGCAAACTTCTCGGCATAGTTCTGAACCCGGGTTTCCGTCACCGGAGCCGATTCCACCAGAGACACGATCTGCGCCGCGGTGGTGTTCTGTCCCACCCGAGTTGCGAGTACCCGCAGTTTGCCTTCGCGCACGACCGTCCCGGCGTACACTCCATCGCCGTTTTGACGCAGCACCGGCAGCGACTCGCCAGTGATGGTTTTCTGGTCTATCGTGGCGGCGCCGGTCACCACCTGGCCATCCACTGGCACCATTTCTCCGGGATAGATGATCACAGTATCGCCGGCTTGAACCTCGATAGCCAGAATCTGCACCACTTGGTGGTCGCGCAAGACCCACGCGCTCCGGCTCTGGAATTCGAGAAGTCCAGCGATCGCGCGCTTCGATTTCGCGGCCGTGCGGTCGCGGATCCAATCGCCCAGGGAGATTAACCATACGATAAACGCAGCCGTGAAAAGCTGGTTCAGTCCCAGAGCAATAACGATCGAAAGCCCGTCCAGAAAGTCGACGTTCAATCTGCGCTCTTTCACTAGAACCAGGGATGCGCGCTTCAGGATCGGTACCGCGTTCCAAACCAGAAGTGGAAGATTGAAGAGCGCTCCGGCCGGCGCCGAAACCAGTGAGAGCGCCAATGAGAGCGTGGCAAAACGCAATGTGCCGTTTCCGCCGGGCTTAGGTGCGGAGGCGGGGATCAGGGCCTTCTCAGAATCCGTCCGCAGAGTGGGCCGCAGATGCTGCGGCGTGATGTTTCCGAGCTGATCGATCCACGGTGTTTCCGATGCGAGCTCATACCGAATGACGATTGAGCAGCAATACGGATTCAGGCGGACATCTTGGACGTGGTCCTGACTGTGTAGCCAGCTCACCAGCAGATCGCCGAGCGCGGGGTTGGACCGCAGGACGGGCACACACACGCGCACGCGGCCGGCAATCGCATGCTTGATGGAAAACTGCATTCGGGACTATATCTGGTGCGGCTGAGCAGAAGGTGCAGAAGGCGGCGTTGCTGCTTCAGTCGTATTTACGATCACCTCCTGGGTAGTTGCCGCATGTGGCGGTCCGCTATGAAGTGTAATGAACGAGTTGAACGAAAAGATGCCGAGCGTCACCCATAGTGGTGTCGACGCCTCCAGACCGATCTCGAAAAGACTGTACGCGGCGAGGCCAAGCGGAAGCAGCACCTTTAGATCGACTGCGTTCCCAGTAGCGCGTTTAATGGCTTGATCGAGGTTCTTGAAGCCATCCACGATAACGCGCGCCGACTCTGAGTGCTGGGCGAGAAACTCAGCTTCGGCTTCTATCTTTTTCGCCAACTCGTCTACTTCGCTTAACTCTGGCGATTCGAGTAGGAACACTCCCTCTGCAGAGCCGTGACTCGCAAGCTGCTCGTGAAAGCCGTCGTGCAGAGAGGGATCGTAGTGCACCACCACACTGCCAGTGGCGACGTTGATTGCGACACTCTCGACACCCTGCATCGGGGCGATAGCATCCCTCACTTCGCGGATAAGATCGGCGTTGCCTTTATGCGGTAGTTTCAGGCGAATTCTGCCGCGCACATGGTGCACGGCGCGAGCCCGGTGCGGCATGGTGTTCAGTTCAGGCGTGGCCCTTCGCGGGAACTGGCTCCGCCGCCCGGCCATGTTCGGCTTTCACTTCGGCCACTATATCTTCCACCTGCTCGCCGGCTTCCGCCATAGTTTCGCGGGCGCGGTCCGCCATCGCATACCCGGCCCGGATGGTGCCCTTGACTAAGGGGCGCAACGTCTGGCCAAGCCGCGGGAATAAATCTGGGACCATCATCGCTGCGACGCCAAGGAGCAACCCCGGAATCAGTTCCGCTTCGATCAAAGCAACTCCGAGACCGACCACCGCGACGGTAGCGATTTTATTCCCGAGAGTGTTCCCTTTATCATCATCAGCCACTATAGACATAGGCGTAACTTCCTTCGCCGCCACGGGTGGTTTGACGTGCTTCTTCGTATCCGTATCGGGCATCAGCGTCCTCCGCTCCAATTGTACTGTACGAGCAGAAACGGTCGATGCCGGTGATAAGCTGAAAGCGGGTCCTAGCCGTCGCCATCCTGTTTCCAATTGTCACCATCCTTGCGGCGAAACGGGTCCGGATCTGCGCGCCGTTGATAGTAGATCGCGATGCTTACGGGTATGGCATTAGACCTGCTAGTGGCACTCGCAGCCGGTACATAGTCTCTTCCATTCGCGTCCCGAGGGCCGTCACAGTTAACCGTTAGAGCGTACGAGCCGCATCGAGTACATCAGATCTAAGTTAAGGAGCATAAGGAGTGAATTTGAAGTCTCAAAGTACGTTAGCGTTCTCGTTGACCGTCCTGATCGCCGGCCCGCTGTTCGGCGCCGCCAAACTGCGGCTGGATACGACGGCTGTAGGTCCTCTCTCCATAGCAGCCGGAACCAATGGCCCGGCGCAGACCATCAATGCCGTCAATGCCGGGGACGGCGCTTTTAATCTGACCGCCTCCTCTTCGGCTAATTGGCTCGTGCCGGCGGTCAATCCGCAAGGGCCGTGTGGCGTGCTGGGTACCTGCACACCCATCCAGATCGCGCTAAATACGTCGAGCCTGGCTCGCGGAACTTATACCGGCGTGGTTACTCTCTCCGATCCAAATGCCATTGATGCCCCACAAACCATTACGGTGACGGTCAACATCGGGGGTGGGGTTCCGGACGCGATAACCCTCTACGTGCCGGCCAACGGGACGCCCGTAACACAGACCTTCTATACCGGTGGACGGGTCACGCCGATGGTCAATTCACCAGCCGGGGGACCGACGCTGTCACTGGCCTTGCCTGGCGCAGGCAGCTTCGCCTCCACCTACACCTATACAGTCAACGCGCAGGCTCCTGCCGGGATCGCTGAGCGCGCCTACAACGGGTCGATTGTCGTCACTGGTTCGCCAGTTCCAACTGAAAATAAAACCGTTCCCGTAACCCTGAACGTAACCTCTCAGCCGATCGCAACACCCTCGGCCAACAGTTTGTCCTTCCGCATCCCGCAAGCCCGCTACGAAACAAACCCAATACGTATTTGTGAATAATCCGAGCGCGGGCACGCTGAGCATTACTGGAGCAACGCCGACCACTACCCCGAGCGGAACGTGGCTCACCGCGACTGCTTGGCCCGGGGTACGTCGGTATCACTGCCGATCCGTCCACGCTGCAACCCGGCAGCTATCAAGGGTTCTGTAGCCATCACCACCAATGCGGCCAACGCGACCTTGACGATTCCCGTTAACTTCGAAGTCCTCGCAGCAGCTCCGCCGCTGGTCCGGGCCGGGGCGGTGGTGAATAACGCCACGTTCACCAGTGATACTCTGTCGCAGGGAGATTTCCCGGCAATGTTCGGCGATCAGCTCACGATGGGCGATCCGCAAATCTCGGGCGCTACTCCGTGGGCCACCACGCTGGGCGGAGCGACCGTATTCGTGAACGAACAGCCCGTGCCGCTGTATTACGTCTCAGCGAACCAGATCAATTTTATCGTTCCTTACGAGGCCGCGGCTGGGGGAAGGTACACTACGCGTCGATCGCGACGGACAGCGTGGAAACACCGTTTCCATCCGCATCGCAAAGCAATCTCCGCACCTTTTGCTGGCCGCGAATACCGCCGGAGACAAAGTGTCGGTGCCCGGCAGCGCGCTGCTTCCGGTACATGCCGGCGACGTGATCATACTTTACGGGTTCGGTTTCGGGGCGACCGTGCCGGCGGTGCCGACCAACTCTACAACGCCCTCCAGCCCGCTCTCCACCGTGCCCGGAATCAATAACATTTATTTCGGAGCCGGCGGGTTGTTCTCTAAGCCGGTCAGCGTGGCCCCCCAGTTCATCGGGCTCGCTCCCACCTATATCAGCAGCTTCTACCAAATCAATGTTCAGATTCCTGCTGATGCACCTAAAGGCGCTGTTCCGGTGTTTGTCCAGGGCGATGCCGGTACAACAAACATCCTCACTCTAAATATCCAGTGACCGCCACCGAAAGACTCTATTACACGGACCCGTACCTGCGCCAATTCGAGGCGCAGGTAATCGGGTCCGAGGGCAATCGAGTGTATCTCAACCGCACGGCCTTTTATCCCTCATCCGGCGGCCAACCGCATGATCTCGGGAACTCTGGCCGGTGTGCCAGTCCAGGACGTAGTGGATGAGAAAGAGCGTATCGCTCATGTGCTCGGCGGCGCTGCTCCGTCGGGCACAGTTCAGTGCGAGATCGACTGGGCCCGGCGGTTCGATCACATGCAACAGCACAGCGGCCAGCACCTGCTTTCGGCAGTCCTGCTCCAGTTGTACAAGATCGAGACAATCAGCTTTCATCTGGGCGCGGAATCTTCCACCATTGATGTGCAGGCCCCGGCCGTTGCGCCGGAACAATTGCATCAGGCGGAAGAACGGGCCAACGATATCGTGTTCGAGAATATTCCCTTGAACATAAGATTTGCTGCCCAATCGCCGGATCTGGGTTTGCGGAAGATCGTCGGAGCGCGAAGGCGAGCTCCGGATAATATCGATCGGGGCCTGGATCGGAGCGCGTGCGGCGGGACGCATGTGCGCTCAACCGCCGAGATCGGACCCGTAGTAGTCCGCAAAGTGGAGAAGATCCGCGGCAACGTTCGGATCGAGTTTCTGTGCGGCATCCGAGCTATCCGGCGCGGCCGCGCCGATTACGAGGCTCTGTCCAAAGTCGCTCGCCTGTTTTCAGCGGCGTTGGATGAGGCACCCGCTGTTGTGAGTGCTCAGATGCAGCGGCTCCAGGAACTGGAGAAGTTGTCCGCAAGTTATCGGTCGAAGCAGCTGATAGAGAAGGCCGCGATCTGTACGCATCGACAGTACCGGGCCGCATAACGGTATCCGTACGGTTCTCCGGAACGGCAGGATCGATGAAGGCACTGCGAACGGTGGCGCAATCCTTCACAGCCTCACCGAAGTCCGTATTCATCGTCGTATCCGATGAGCCCTCCATCGGTACTCGTGGCCGCATCCAAGGACTGCGGGCGTCCATGCGGGCGAACTCGTCAAGGCCGCCGTCACGGCGCATGGCGGCCGCGGTGGGGGTAGTCCAGTAATGGGGCAGGGAAGCGTCCCTTCCAGGGAGGCTCTGGAGCACGTTCGCGCGCTGCTGATCGAACCAGCGTCATCCGTAAAGCGGAGCTATGGATACCAGTCCGAGACCCACGATGAACAACAAGAGCATCAGGACCAGCAGCCCCTTAACTCTCGCCGTGGCTCCTGCAAATTCCCTCCACACCAGCAGCCCCCATAAGACACTGACAGCTGTCGCGCCTTGTCCTATTGCGTAGCTCACGGCAGGGCCCACATGCACCTCGGCGGGTGCGCTGGAAGCGATGAAGTTCGAGACCGCTCCGGCACACCAGATGAGACCGCCCGTCAGGCCGAGCAGATGCTGCTTGATCGTGCCCCGGAGGTAATCCAGCAGGGACACCGAGCGCCCGTGTATAGGCACCACCATGAAGAAGAAACTGAAGGGAAACGTTGAAACAAAAACTCCCGCGCTGAAGAGCAGCGCATCCGCGTAAGGCTTCACACCATCCTCGTCCAGGCGCGCGAGTTGTACCAAGGGATAAAACGAGCCCATCAACACGCCGCTGACCAGACTGACTGCGATGCCCTTTGAAGAGCGCTGGCGGGCCTCCGATCGTCGCGCCGGGACGACGAGGATGAGCGACTCTCGCGCGGGCTAACGACGCTTGCTTTAGCGCTGGACGCCTGCGCTGCAGCCTGAAAGGTCTCTTTCGGCACGGCGTGCGGCATGACTCTTGTACGCAATCGCGTCGACCATGATGGCCACCACCACCAGGCTGGCGCCTCCAAACAGCAGCAATGGGTTGCCCTGAGGGTTCAATGAATAATTCCAGATCACTCCAATGACGAGAGCCAGGCCGATACTGATTGGAAACGCGACAGCCAGTCCGGAGATTGAAATCGCGGCAACCAGCAGCATGTTGCCCAAATTGAACACGACGCCACCGGCAAATGCCCACGCCATTTTACGCTTGCCGGTCATCATGAGGGTGTCGAAGACTCCGATCTCCTGCGAGTTCATGGAGCCGAAGGTGAAGGCCGCGATCAAAGCGCAAACCAGAACGCCCAAGGCGTAGTCGACGTAATATAGTTCAAAGCGCCATTTACCGGTCAGCTTCTGCGTATTGGCCCACGATCCCCAACACAGCATCGAGATCACGGTCAGTAGCAGAGCCGTGTTATAGGTGGTTGGAAGAATCATAGAGCAGAGACTTAGGCGAGAATTGTATCATGGAGGTACGATCCGGCCTCTAGCCAGCGTACTATCCTTATACCGGTACTACGCCGCTGTTCAGTGACCGCTGCCTGCGGGAACTTCTTCCTCTGCCTTTAGCGGAAAGTGTGCGCCTGTGGGGATGGGAGCGAGCATTTGCTCCTTGCGGTACACCAACGTGGAAGTGTTATAACTCGCTATCTCAAACCCGTGCCCGTGGGTTATAGCATCGGTCGGGCAGGCTTCTACACAGTAGCCGCAAAAGATGCAGCGGCTGTAATCGATGTTGTAGACTTTCGCGTAACGCTCGCCGCCGCTAATACGGAGGCTCTCTGTATTCTCGTCGGCTTCGATATAGATGCATTCCACCGGACAGGCTGCGGCGCACAGGAAACACGCTACGCACTTCTCCAGCCCGTTCTCATCGCGCTGCAGGACGTGTACGCCGCGATATCGCTCTTGAAAGATGGGGGGCGCCTCAGGATAGTCCTCCGTCAACGTGGGCTGCATCATCTCCTTGAAAGTGACACCCATGCCCTTGGCGATGGCGGCGGCGGACCCGAAAACCTCAGAAATCTTGGAAGACATTCTTACTTCTCAGCTTAGCGCATGGCTGAGCTTCGCACTTTGAAGGTTTGCTGCCAGGATGAGGATCGGTACCGCTTGACCAGATCCAGTACCATAGGGGTCATTTGGTCTACAGCTTCATACGTGGACGAGCCCAGAATGAACACCTTAAGCGCTCCGCAACGGCTGTTTTCTTTTGCTCACTCATCGCTACATTAATAGCGCATCGACGAATCCATCTTTTGGACGTGGAGTGCTAGCGCCCGTTCTCGCCCTGTGGAAAACGTTAAGACAAGTGTAGTTCGGGGAAGCTGTTTCTCCGCTGCCGCATGTGCGGTGAATTTCGTATCCTGGTAGCCACTTTCGGGGGCCGACATCCCTTCCACGAAGACATCTGCGGACGTTGTCCCGGCGTCCACAGTAGAGCTCCTGCCATCCGATCGCGAGCGAGGCCGTCTTGAGGAGCGTCGCCGTTTGATGGGCACGGATGATTTTACTTCGGAGCCTCTCGAACCCGCGCGGCAGCGACCGGCGCGAGCTTGAGGTTCCCGCTCTGCATGTCGATGTTCTCGCCCAGGCTGCCAAGTACGGCGCCCTGCGCACTGCGTCCTCTACTCGCCGTCTTCCGGGTTTGCAGCACCCGCGAAGATTGCGGTCCCCGAACCGATCCGGATCCGTCCACTGCCCCTAATCCCCGCGAACCAACTTCCCTCTGAAATACACCCGATCATTAGCCCGTGTTAGCGTGACCGTCGGCGGCGATGCGTAAACAACCAGCGTGTACGCCGCTGTTAGATCGCAAATTCGAGATTTACGTCTACATTTCAACTCCAGGTGCTCCTATACCTGATCATCTCTGAGCTGGAGTACTAAGCTTCACCACGCTAGTCGCATTGGAATGCAGTGAGTAGCGATACTTGTACGTGCTCTGCAGACGTGCGCTGCTGCACCACGTTACTATGTTTGGCGGAGAGCCACGATGGACTCCGAAACCACCGCTCACTGGCTCGGTGTTGCAGTTACCTCAGCCGAAGTCCATCGACGGCTCTCCGCGCCCGCCGCCCTACCTAACGTTGGCTCGAGATGAAGAATTCCTGCCTCATCACGAAAGAAAGAAAAAGGTCCAGTCCGGCCAGTTTTCACGGGCTGCGCCTCAATCGAGAAGAGTCGTCCTCGCACATGAAGTCTTAAATTGTACCCCCAAACCGATCGCTCGGCGGCGGGGGCCAAACTGATGTCGCTGGAGAGCATCACGCGTTGAATTCCATGCGGATCAGTCTTACTGCCTTCTGCTCTAGCTGTACTTAGCAGGCGAATCACCTCGCTTTGATTTCTAAGACCTTGCTCTCGCGCACACGCTACGCTTACGATTAATGGTGTTAGCACCAGCACGATACGGCACAGCGTCGCGACCGCTCGATATAGAAGAAGGGTTGGAGTCATTATTTGTTACAATTCTTCATGATCTGCATAAAGTTGTACATACCGGCACTCACGGTATATCCATCGATCTTGTACGACGGCAGTAAGGTCAAGGGGTTATCCGCGACAATGGTCGAGCCCCCAGCACCGGCAGCGATGTTGTAGGCATGACCCAGTTCCTCAAGCACGGTCTCTGCCATGTTAGTCACCTCATTCGACGCAGTGGCTTCTTCAACGGACCCATTTGTGTTCAAAAAGATGTCGGCCCCAATACTTGCTCTTCCCGAACCAAGAGTTATGTTCGGAAAAGTGAAGCCTCCTAGCGGCGCTGGTTCCAAAGTCAAAACTGAACATTCTAATCTGACTCGATCCAGTTGAAAACGATCCCGATGCTATGAGCGACGACAGGGCGAATTCTGGATCTGCCCCATTGCCTGAAGTGTTAAAGAGACCCTTGCAATCGGCATTCGCAAGCCACTTCTTGGCTAGCTGCTTTGCTCGTGAAGCTATTGCATTACCGCGAACGGGCGGCGGGTCCGAAGGCACAGGCCCTTGAGGAAGCTGCGGCCCAGGGAATGGCGATTGTTGTTGCGGTTCAGGGTCCGGCTCCTGACTCGAGGGTGGAGGCACCATGAACAACCCTCGAGGGTCGATGTAAGTCACGGGGTCACTGCCGACGTATGCGTACCGATTCCACTGCGCGGAATCCGGGATAGCGCTGTTCGCCCTATACGGATCTGGACTCGTAAACCGCCCCAGGTTCGACCAATAAAACCGCTGATCCGCATAATCCAGCCCACTCCCATCCCGCGTGTACGTCGCGAACATACCCCCGCCGCCATTACGATTCTCGCCATACGGAAAGTACGTCCCCACCGACCCCAACCGATCCGGATCCGCCCACTGCCCCGAATCCCCGCGGATCAGTTTCCCTCCGAAGTACACCCGATCATTAGACCGCGTCATCGACACCGTCGGTGGCGACGCATAAGCAACCAGCGTGTACGCCGCCATCCGTTGTCCCGTCACTCCGAAGAAGTACACCACTTCATTCGAAACCGTCGTCAAACTCGTGTTGTAGTCGTAGGTCCAATCGGCCGTGTACACCCGCTTGTTATCCGGATCGTACCCGTATTGAGAACCCGTGTAATTCCGGTTATCCGCGTTCACCATCCGATTGTCGTAATCGTAGCTCAGCGTCTGCGTGTTGCTCCACGTCTGATTGCCGTTGGCATCATACTGATAGCCGACGATCCGATTCGTCGTCGCATCCACACCCACACTCAGATACGGCGCCGACCCCTTGGTCACCGACTTACCCGTCAGATTCCCAAATCCATCGTAGGTGAACCCCTGACCCACTGCGTCACATTCGGACTATCCGAAGTCACGCCCGAGATCAACCGGTTCAACGCATCGTAGGCATACGTGATCTGTTCGCCGCTCACCGAATCCGTCTGCGACTGAATCTTCCCGTTGTTGGCCGCCGGATACACATAGCTCACATTGTTCAACGCAGTCAACTGCAGACGCGAGTTATAACTCCTGGTCTCATTCACCACACCGGTCATACTCAATAGCTCGCCCGGCGGCCCATATAAAACGGGGAAGTTTATAAGTCCATTTCTAACGTGCCGGCTCCACTGTTCCAACGCTGCTGTTCTGACCCTCCTGATGAATCAGCCAAATTGAACAGAACTCCATTTCCACCAAGGCATGGTGACCCACAAGATCCGGACGCTCGTCCATGCGATCTATATTCACCTCGATGAACTTGAAGTCTCGGTGAGCCAACTCATCCCAATCGAAGAATCTTACAAAGGCGACTTCATAGGCGTCGGAGTCCGAGCTCATGCGCATCACTGGGAACCCCCACACATGGCCGGCATCCTTGGGCTGGTACTTGTCAACCTGCAACTCGACTTCCCCGAACTTGGGCCGGACCACAAATTTGGCGACGTCCCCCTGTGTTTCATTAGGCTCGATGCGGCCCTGGAACCCGAGAGCAAGTAGTACCATCGCCTCAAACAATCTGTCGCCCGCTTCTCTGTAGAGCTCTAGAGAATCCCACTCGCGCAGACTGTTGTTTGGCCAGAAACCGAGGTTCCAAATCAACCGCATGATCTCACGATACTGAAAGAACAGCTCTGTACATTCCGTCTTCATCGGGAGATTTCTCGAAAGCGCGGACCTGGATCCGAACCGGTCCGAAATACTGGGAACGCGATACAGTCGATCTTGTTGATGTTCCAGTCGATGTAATGCCAATGCTCGTCATCAGACCCTTTCCACTTTACGTACTTGTCGGGATCGGGATCGTCGCAGTTTCCATCCGCTCTACGGCCGACTCTATAGGACGGATAGCTGATCGGCGCTGCTCCTCGAGCGGTAATTCCGCGCTGGATAGCTCTGATCAACTCCTGGAGATTGGGCCAAGCCACATAGATCGAAACTCCCACCGCGATCACGCAAAGTTCAGGTTGCGCTAGACAAACACCTGCTGCGATCTCGGCCGTCTTCGGGCTGAAGGATAAAGCCATGTCGCTCATGACCCCGTCCACAAAACTCCATCCGTCAATTAGACCGTCTTGCCGCAAAGCGTGCAGCGTGCCTAGTTCTCTATTGCGTTGAGTATCGGCCAAAAGCATAGGCCCGAAACATCCAGAAGCGAAGGCGTCTCCCCAGTGCGCTAGTAGGCACCCCAAATCGCCGTCTTCGAACGGGCCGAAGTCTCCTGGCGCCTGCAAATAAAGGCCACGAGGGTCGATTCCATTTACTGCGTCCCCCTGAACGTACGAATACCGGTTCCAGCTTTGTGGATTTCGAGGGTCGGCGCTCGAGGATGGATCCGCCGTCATAAACCGCCCCAGATTCGACCAGTAATACCGCTGATCCGCATAATCCAGCCCGCTGCCATCCCGCGTGTACGTCGCGAACATATTCCCACCACCCCCGCGAGTCTCGCCGTACGGGAAGTACGTCCCCACCGACCCCAATCGATCCGGATCCGCCCACTGCCCCGAATCCCCGCGGATCAGCTTCCCGCCGAAGTACACCCGATCATTGGCCCGCGTCAGCGTCACCGTCGGTGGCGACGCATAAGCAACCAGCGTGTACGCCGCCATCCGTTGTCCCGTCACCCCGAAGAAGTACACCACTTCATTCGAGACCGTCGTCAAACTCGTGTTGTAGTCGTAGGTCCAGTCGGCCGTGTACACCCGCTTGTTATCCGGATCGTACCCGTATCGCGACCCCGTGTAGTTCCGGTTATCCGCGTTCACCATGCGATTGTCGTAATCGTAGCCCAGCGTCTGCGTGTTGCTCCAGGTCTGATTCCCATTCGCATCGTACTGATAGCCCACAATCCGATTCGTCGTCGCATCCACACCCACACTCAAATACGGCGCCGACCCCTTGGTCACCGACTTACCCGTCAGATTCCCAAACCCATCGTAGGTGAACCCCTGGCCCCACTGCGTCACGTTCGGATTGTCCGAAGTCACGCCCGAGATCAACCGGTTCAACGCATCGTAGGCATACGTGATCTGTTCGCCGCTCACCGAATCCGTCTGCGATTGGATCTTCCCGTTGTTCGCCGCCGGATACACATAGCTCACATTGTTCAACGCAGTCAACTGCAGCCGCGAGTTATAACTCCTGGTCTCATTCACTACACCCGTCATACTCAATAGCTCGCCTGCCGGCCCATAACTCACACTCGATATCACCGGCTGCTGCGTGCCCTGATCCGTCATCCCGCTCGGCCGCCCCATCGTATCGTAGCCATAAGCATACGCCTGCCCGTTAGGATACGTGACGCTCATCATCCTGCCTTCATTATCGTAACTCCACAGCCCTTCCAGGTCACCGTTGAACCCCATACCGCGTCACCCGCAGCTTCTTCCTGGCTACCTGCCCCGGCCGCGTGTAACTGTACATGTCGGTGAACGTCGTTCCATTGTTCGTATACTGCCGTGCCGCCATCCGGCCCAAAGCGTATTGCGAGTACGACCCGTCATACGGATTCGTGTCGTAACTCATATTCACCTGCGCCGCGACATCTTCCGAGCCGCCGGCTACCGGATAGTGCCGGATCTGGGTCAGCCGCGCGTAGCTGTCGTAGCCATACTGCGTCTGCTGATTCTTGGCGTCCGTCTTCGACAACAGCTGCCCATTGCTGTTGTACGTATAAGTCACGGTGCCGCTCTCCGGGTTAGTTGCACTCAGCAGATAAGCTCCCGGCGGCGTGCCGTAGTTGAACGTTCGCGTCTGTGTTCCACTGGGGCGCGGCATGTTGACCGAAATCAGATGACTCAGTACGTCGTAGCCGTAATTGGTCACATAGGTGGCCGTCGTGGGGTTGGCAGGGTCCGGCTCGGTCACCTGCAGCAGGTTCCCCATCGCGTCCATGCTGTACTTCTTCCACTTGCCGGCCTCGTCAGTCACTGTCGCCGTGTTGCCCGCGTACGCATATGTCTTCGTGCTGGAGCCATCGGGCGAGAGCACGCTGATTGTCCGCCCCAACGCGTCATAGGTGTTCACCGTCCAATACTGCGTTGCACCAGGAGCATGCGGCATCGAAGCACGCGAGACCTTGCCCATCGGCGAGCAGGCGCACGGGTCGTATTGCGTGTCGATGACCGACACCACCGTCGATAAGCCCGTCCCGGTCCCGCTCTCCACCTTGATCGTCCGTCCGAAGCCATCCAGCGTCTTGCGGGTACCCCGCCCGTTGGCGATGGCCGTCACCGTCCACGGCGCCGACGTAGCATACGTGTAATTCGTCACCACCCCCGTAGCCGATGTCGTCTGCTGGGGACGCGCGTAGGAATCGTACAGCGTGGACAAGGTATCCCCATTGGGACCGGTCTCCTGCGTCAGACCCAGGAACCCGCTCCATTGCATCGTCTGACTCAAGCTATTGGTGGTCATCGACGCCGGCACCGCATAGTTCTTCGAAGCGTCATAACTGGCGCTGCTGGTGACTCCGGCCGCCGTGCCGTTCAGCGCATTGCCCGTGACATCGTAAGCAAACGTCTTCACCCCGCCCGGGTCCGTGTGGGACAGCAAATTCCCGCGATAATGGAAATTGACGTCGTACGTCCCATCGTGCTCCCGTAATTGGCTGGGATCGGATACATTCGTTGTCGAGCAAATCCCGCCATAACAGTCATACACGTTGGTGGCCAGCGTCACCGTCTGCCCGCCGCCCGTCACCGTGCTCGACAGCAACCGGTTCCGGATATACCGCGACGTGTAGTTCGCATCCGTCACATACGTATTGTTGTAGGTCCGCGCCGGCGTCGTAAGATTATTCCAATCGTAGATACTGGATTGCGTCACATTGCCGTAAGCGTCAATAGACTGCGTGGTCTTCTTCTGCGCCTGTCCGCTCCCCGGATCCATCGTGGTCAGCGCCGAGCTGACGTACGGCCCCGCGGTCCCCTGCGCCCAGGTGTATACTTCATGGCTGCGCTCGACGGAGCCCGGCAACTGCCGCTTGCCGTGATCCGTCGCCAGGCCGGTAAACTACCCCGGATAGCGCAAACAGCCAATACTTGTCGCTCTTGCCATCCGGGTCCCAGATATCGGCCCAGTAATGCACGCTCCGGTTTGCGTCGTTGGCCGTGTCGCGCGTGAGCGCGTAAAGTTTTCCCATCTACTAGGCGCGCCAGCGCCTCTGTTCCAACGCCGTGACGGCTCGCTATAATTAGCCGGAATGCATGGTGCCGAGGTGGGAAACGATGAGTTGACCCGAGACCGGCCGTGCGCCCGCCAACCCTGCCTGAACCGAATCGTCGCCGAGTGCCTCGACGCCAACCCGATTCTGCGCCGGGCGGACGGCTACGGCTTGCTGACAGCTTCCATCCCACGGTCGCCAGCGCCCGGTGAGATCGTCCGGGCTGACGCGCTTCCGCCGGAGCCGGTCGAGATCTGGCGCAAGGAGATTCGGACGCTGCGGGCCTGTGCCGACCTGTGGGATGCGATCACTGCAGGTGACGAAGGCTTGGGATCTACTCGGACGGAAGTTGAGCGAGCACTTGGTCCGCGTGCCGTTCCACCTGAGCTTGCGATGGGCGCTTCACACTCCACTATTCGCCCCAGACGTTACGGGCTGCGCCCTGGCAGCGCTTCGCCGCCGAAGCCGCCGGTCTCGTTCAATGCTTCCGCTGCCCGGCCCCAAACTGCGACCGCTGGTTCCTCGGGGAAAGCACCGCTCCAAGCGGCCAGCAGTTCTGCTCCAATGCTTGCAAAAACCGGGTGTTTCGACGGAAAGGTTAATTGAGTGAAAAATTGACTGTCTTGGACCCGGCTGAGACCTCGACGGACTTTGTCGCCAAAACCTTCTCCTTCTCGAATAGGATAAGGACATATCGGCCAGGTGCCATGCCGATGATATGAAAACTGCCCGTACGATCAACGGCGTTTTCTATAAGGTCGCCTCCAAACACGGAAACCAAGCGTACCCAAAGATCTGCCTTACTCCCGGAAGCCGAAGAAACAGAACCGCTGATTTCGGAACGGTCAGTTGAATGAGGGTAGCCTAGTACGAGACCTAGCCGACACACAAGCTGCTGCTGATAAACGCCGATCCTCTCGCGCCGTGTTTCGAAACCAAGAACTCTTACTTCGACCTCGTAAAGACCGAATGGAACCTGCTCCAATAAAACCGCTCCGTTAGAACCTGACAAACCGGTCAACCTTTGCTTGGGGCCGATGCTTGTAAGGAGTACTTGTGCCTTTTCGAGTGGCTCGCCGAACGTTGTCGAGATAATAAAAGTGAGGCGAGCCGTTTCGGATTCCTCAGCCGATTGGAGGTCGGGTAGAGTACCTATCAGCGCGATTAACAGGGCAACTCCGTAACGCATCAGAAGTTGCCTTTACCTCTGAAGCAATCTTTCATGAGTTTGTCCGTGATGTTCTTTGTATTCTTTCCATCCACAGTAATACCGAGCTTCCCTTGGATGTCCGTGTCGATGAGTCCCAGAGCATGCAGGGCTTCATGGAAGAGAAACGCTTCGTTGTTTATTACGCTCCCTCCAATCTTACCTGGATTGATGAAAACAGTATTCCCTAGCAAGACTGTAGCGGCTGTAAGCCCAAGAGGGTTACGAGCAAAATCATTTGATATGGTCTGACCCGGACCGAACTGAGCGTCTTCCACCGCCTGGTAGGCTCGACCCGCAGCCTCTGCACCCGGTCCGAACAGCGCAGAAACGGGAAGTTTCGAAGTAGTGCCATTCTCGAAATCCAAACCGGCCGCTGTTGAAGCTACGTCTTGCGGAGTGAGGCCCAGAGCGGAAAGATCTCCATTACAATCTTCTGAGAAACTGGTCCGATTACTGAGGACATCCTGCGCCGAACTGAGCCGATTGAAAGCTTTATCGAATGAGCTCAAAATGGGCTTCCCATAAGAACCTGAGCCTCTCTGCGACCCGCCGAATAGCGGCAGGTCCGCATAATCTGCCTCACAGCCCTGCGCTTCTCCATCTACGAAGAAACAAGCCGAGCCGATAGCGATCAAGAACAGACCACTTGGGTCGTTGCGGTTTATCGGATCGCTGGCGACGTAGGCATATCTATTCCAGGATTGCGGGTTAGAAGGCGCGACGCTTCCGCCATATGGGTCCGCGGTCGTAAACCGCCCCAGATTCGACCAGTAGTATCGCTGATCCGCATAATCCAAACCACTCGCATCCCGCGAGTACGTGGCGAACATATTCCCGCTGCCATTGCGATTCTCGCCGTACGGGAAGTACGTCCCCACCGACCCCAGCCGATCCGGATCCGCCCACTGCCCCGAATCCCCGCGTATCAGCTTCCCCCCGAAGTACACTCGATCATTCGCCCGTGTCAGCGTTACGGTAGGTGGGGACGCATACGCAACCAGCGTGTACGCCGCCATCCGTTGTCCCGTCACCCCGAAGAAGTACACCACTTCATTCGAAATCGTCGTCAAACTCGTGTTGTAGTCGTAGGTCCAGTCGGCGGTGTACACCCGCTTGTTATCCGGATCGTATCCGTATCGGGAGCCCGTGTAGTTCCGGTTATCCGCGTTCACCATGCGATTGTCGTAATCGTAACCCAGCGTCTGCGTGTTGCTCCAGGTCTGATTGCCATTCGCATCGTACTGATAGCCCACAACCCGATTCGTCGCCGCATCCACACCCACACTCAGATAAGGCGCCGTCCCCTTGGTCACCGACTTACCGGTCAGATTCCCAAACCCATCGTAGGTGAACCCCTGGCCCCACTGCGTCACATTCGGATTGTCCGAAGTCACGCCCGAGATCAACCGGTTCAACGCATCGTAGGCATACGTGATCTGCTCCCCGCTCACCGAATCCGTCTGCGATTGGATCTTCCCATTGTTGGCCGCCGGATACACATAGTTCACGTTGTTCAACGCAGTCAACTGTAGCCGCGAGTTATAACTCCTGGTCTCGTTCACTACTCCCGTCATACTCAACAGCTCGCCCGCCGGCCCATAACTCACACTCGATATCACCGGCTGCTGCGTGCCCTGATCCGTCATCCCGCTCGGCCGCCCCATCGTATCGTAGCCGTAAGCATACGCCTGCCCGTTAGGATACGTGACGCTCATCATCCTGCCTTCATTATCATAACTCCACAGTCCTTCCAGGTCACCGTCGACCCCGTACCGCGTCACCCGCAGCTTCTTCCTGGCGACCTGCCCCGGCCTCGTGTAACTGTACATGTCGGTGAACGTCGTTCCATTGTTCGTATACTGCCGCGCCGCCATCCGGCCCAAGGCGTATTGCGAGTACGACCCGTCATACGGATTCGTGTCGTAGCTCATATTCACCTGCGCCGCGACATCTTCCGAGCCGCCGGATACCGGATAGTGCCGGATCTGGGTCAGCCGCGCGTAACTGTCGTAGCCATACTGCGTCTGCTGATTCTTGGCGTCTGTCTTCGACAACAGCAGCCCATTGCTGTTGTATGTATAACTCACGGTGCCGCTCTCCGGGTTAGTTGCACTCAGCAGATAAGCTCCGGGCGGAGTGCCGTAGTTGAACGTCCGCGTCTGCGTTCCAGTGGGGCGCGGCATGTTCACCGAGGTCAGATGGCTCAACACGTCGTAGCCGTAATTCGTCACATAAGTGGCCGTCCTGGGGTTGGCGGGGTCCGGCTCGGTCACTTGCAGCAGGTTCCCCATCGCGTCCATGCTGTACTTCTTCCACTTGCCGGCCTCGTCAGTCACTGTCGCCGTGTTGCCCGCGTAGGCGTACGTCTTCGTGCTGGAGCCATCGGACGAGAGCACGCTGATTGTCCGCCCCAACGCGTCATAGCTGTTCACCGTCCATTACTGCGTTGCACCAGGAGCATGCGGCATGGATACACGCGAGACCTTGCCCATTGCGGAACAGGCGCACGGGTCGTATTGCGTGTCGGTGACCGACACCACCGTCGATAGGCCTGTCCCGGTCCCGCTCTCCACCTTGACCGTCCGTCCGAAGCCATCCAGCGTCTTGCGGGTACCCCGCCCGTTGGCGATGGCCGTCACCGTCCACGGCGCCGACGTAGCATAGGTGTAATTCGTCACCACCCCCGTAGCCGATGTCGTCTGCTGGGGACGCGCGTAGGAATCGTACAGCGTGGACAAGGTATCCCCATTGGGACCCGTCTCCTGCGTCAGACCCAGGAACCCGCTCCATTGCATCGTCTGACTCAAGCTATTGGTGGTCATCGACGCCGGCACCGCGTAGTTCTTCGTGACTCCGGCCGCCGTGCCGTTCAGCGCGTTGCCGGAAATATCGTAAGCAAACGTCTTCACTCCGCCCGGGTCCGTGTGGGACAGCAAATTCCCGCGATATTGGAAGCGGCCGCTCCATAGCAACCAGATTGAGACGTGAGTGCAGCTTTTGCCGAGTACAGGAGCTGTTTCCCCCATACACATCGTCATTAAGCTCGTCTGTCGCGAAACATGCTAATCCACCGACTGTTCTGCCTGTCTTGTCCAGACATGGAATTGCGCCGAGCCATCCTCCCGATGTGCTGTTGCTCCTGGCTGTAAGGCCGAAGACATTGTTGTTGTCGAGGTTGGCGGCGTTCCCGTCACCGTACTTCGTGAGTCGCTCCCCCTCCAGACTGGACCAGTAATATCGCTGAGCCGCGTGGTCGAGGCCAGCTAGGGGAAGAGGGGTGACTCTCTATCCTTGGAAGATAAGACAATCTTACCCCCCATCTTCTCCACGCTCCGCCCTCCGGCAGAATCAGACGAATTCCACCAATAACTTTCACCATCGAAGCTGAGACGTTCCTCATGCCCGCGGTAGCCACCTCCCGCCCTCCAGACTGCCAAGTCGTGCCATCCGTGAGACCTTGACTGAAGTTGCCTAATCGGCGGTCGAATCGCAGGAATGTGACTGATCACCTTGTATGAAGAACTCTCCTCAGTCAGTATAAGAAGCGTGCACCCTCCTGTGCCGCACCATCCCGGACCAGTCAAATAGACTATGGCCTGCCAGTTCTCCTTGCCGCTCAACGCAACGAAACGATGCGCATACGAGCTAGGTAGGGAGTCTTTGCCCACCAGACTCTGCACGTGATCTTGGACAGCGGATTTTAGCAAACGCTCCCATGTTGTTCGGTCAGGACTCCTCTGGCCATAGCAGACCCGCTCCGTGAGCCCGCTGACCAGGGCAAGGATGCACAGGAGTGTGCGATGAAACGCGGTGTGCCTGGGGATCACCTGAAACACTCCATGAGCTGTAACACATTCGCTCCATAGTTGTTTCCGTTTGAGCCCTTATCGATCTTCGTAGGGTCACCGCTGAAGTTGTAGGGACCGAGGTTGTACGAGGCAGCCGTTGCCCGCAGGAGTTGATCGCCCGTGAAACCGGGAAACCGAGTGACCACAATAGTCATGTTGGTGCTAAGATAATTTGCGGCCCAATCAACTGCAAAGGACGAATTGAGCGCGTCGTCTTTAGACACTTCTGGGTGACGAAACAAATCGATTTGGAAGTAACCTGCGCCTGAGCAGGAAGGATCACCCCAAGTGACACCAGGGGCGCATCGTTGCAGATCATTCGAAAAGTTGTTCTCTTTGAGACCGACTGCTGCTAGGAGAGCAGGATCAATCCCGTGAGCGTTGGCAGCCTTCTCAATGGTATCCATCATGGCTATCCCGCGATTGAGATTCGCCAGCATTGACTTGATAGGTGCTGCACCGTATTTGGCTCTGAGCCCCTTTTGGCACTCCTCGGGCAGATTGTCCCACTCCGTCATGAGGGCATCATTCTTGTTGTTGTCGTATAGCGTTAACATCACGCAAGGGACCATCACCGTGTTCTCCCCGACCCCTACGGGGCACGATCCGCTGGTAGCTGTTGCCGAGGTGACCATCCCTGTTGGATCGTTAGAGTTGATTGGATCTCCCTGAACGTACGTGTACCTATTCCAAGAGGAAGGATCCGCGGCTCGGCCCGAAGCCGTAAACGGATCCGCCGTCATAAACCGCCCCAGATTCGACCAGTAATACCGCTGATCCGCATAATCCAGCCCGCTCCCATCCCGCGTATAGGTCGCGAACATATTCCCGCCGCCATTCCGATTCTCGCCATACGGAAAGTACGCCCCCACCGACCCCAACCGATCCGGATCCGCCCACTGCCCCGAATCTCCGCGGATCAGTTTCCCTCCGAAGTACACCCGATCATTAGACCGCGTCAGCGTAACCGTCGGTGGCGACGCATAAGCAACCAGCGTGTACGCCGCCATCCGCTGTCCCGTCACCCCGAAGAAGTACACCACTTCATTCGAGACCGTGTTGTAGTCACCGGTCCAGTCGGCCGTGTACACCCGCTTGTTATCCGGATCGTACCCGTATCGGGACCCCGTCGAATTCCGATTGTCGGCGTTCACCATGCGATTGTCGTAATCGTAGCCCAGCGTCTGCGTGTTGCTCCAGGTCTGGTTCCCATTGGCATCGTACTGATAGCCGACGATCCGGTTCGTCGTCGCATCCACACCCACACTCAGATACGGCGCCGTGCCCTTGGTCACCGACTTACCCGTCAGATTCCCAAACCCGTCGTAGGTGAACCCCTGGCCCCACTGCGTCACATTCGGATTGTCCGAAGTCACGCCGGAGATCAACCGGTTCAACGCATCGTAGGCATACGTGATCTGTTCGCCGCTCACCGAATCCGTCTGCGACTGAATCTTTCCATTATTAGCTGCCGGATACACATAGCTCACGTTGTTCAAAGCCGTCAACTGCAGCCGCGAGTTATAAGTTCTTGTCTCGTTCACCACGCCCGACATACTCAATAGCTCGCCCGCCGGCCCATAACTCACACTCGATATCACCGGCTGCTGCGTCCCCTGATCCGTCATCCCGCTCGGCCGCCCCATCGTATCGTAGCCGTAAGCATACGCCTGCCCGTTAGGATACGTGACGCTCATCATCCAATCCAGTAGAGTCTCCAAGAGCGTAGAGTTTCCCACCTTCGGCTGCGAAGACCAGTTCATTTTCCCGTGAGGGCTAGCGTGCTGGGGGCTTCCGTTCTTCGGGCGGTAATTGGCCAAACCATAGCTTTGTTAAGTTCCGCCGCCATTCGGTGCCGGGGGGCAGATTGCGTCTTCGGCGCGTATAGGACCAGTGCGGGAATTCTGCGACACGTCCACGCTGGACTGTGAACTCCCAAACAGCATGCAGGACGCCCTGACATTCCTCATATACGTGAAAGAAAGGATCGCCCGTTTTGACGTTTGGAAGACGAAGCGAGCAATGCCCCTCGCCTCCTTGTTGGTTGTAGTAAAGCGCTGCGTCACGCGCACTGCTCGTTAAGCCGTTGTTCACCTGACGCCCCCGAGGCACAATCGTGAGTTGAATAATTCCATCATTTAGCGGCAACTCACCGCAGTCCAGCGGTGGTGCGGGTTTGCGATTCCGAGGGGGAACCAGATGGGCCAGTGTCTGGACGCGCAAACCATCATCCGAGCTGATGCTCGGCCTCATCGAGACGATTGAACAATGGCCCGAGTCGTCGACCACGGCATCAACTATCACAGAAAGCGGGTCGCACCGAAAACGATAAAGGTTCGTTCGAACTTCTCCCCGGCAAGTCTGAACAACTGGTGTATTTGGAGCCGAACCCCACCACACCGAATACCAATCAAGAGCATCGGCTAATGGTGTCCGGTTATCCGCATCGTCGGCACCTAACGGAGGCAAGGTGAGGCCTACGATTGCGATTAGAAGGAGCATGCGCATACAGTCTCCTCGCACGTCTGGGTCTACTCCAGCCCTGCCACAGCCCGCGGCCGCCTGGGTCTTGGTGGCACGGGAACACCATGACGCCAGATCTGCGATTGACTAACTCCGTAGAACACGTTGGGGCTTCCAAACGAGCCAATCGTCGTTTCGTAGTAACTCTTGTTCGCTGCGCCGGCCCCCGAACCAAAACTGGTGAAAATGACATTATCCACGCTGGCGTACATCGTATGATCATTACGAGCCGACCAGAAGCCAGCTACGGTCCCAATTGACTGAAGAAGTGATTGACACTGGTCGGATATCTCATTTGAGTTCAACGCGGCATTCAATCGCTTCTGTGCATCGCTGTCGAGATACCCCGGAGACGACCACACCGCGAACTGGCCCGCCGCGTAAACAACGGAACCAGTGGTGCCGTCGGCCTTCCCCCAATCGGGAGATGTCCGAGCCAGCGATGATCCCCTGCGCCCTACCTGACCGGTGTACAGATCGTAGTTTCCATCAACGATTTGCCAGCGATTCATAATCACCGCTGAAATGGCGGCCTTTTCGTATGCGGCTAGATCATCCGAGCCTATCCGCGACTCTGTAAACACCGTCTTGGCGAAAATGGATAGATCAGAGTTCTTGGAAAGGAAATCGCCGACTTTGGTACCTGCCGGAATTCCGGCCCACCCCTCCAGCAGAACGTTACTGCAGGTAAGCCCATCCGGGTCGTTTAAATTCACCGGATCACCGTTGACGTAGGCGTACATATTCCAGCTTGCCGGATCAGCCGAATTCCAGTTGTCTCCGTAAGGATCAGGACTCGTAAACCGCCCCAGATTCGACCAGTAATACCGCTGATCCGCATAATCCAGCCCGCTCGCATCCCGCGTATAGGTCGCGAACATACCGCCGCCGCCATTACGATTCTCGCCATACGGGAAGTAAGTCCCCACCGACCCCAATCGATCCGGATCCGCCCACTGCCCCGAATCCCCGCGGATCAGTTTCCCTCCGAAGTACACCCGATCATTAGACCGCGTCAACGACACCGTCGGTGGCGACGCATAAGCAACCAGCGTGTACGCCGCCATCCGTTGTCCCGTCACTCCGAAGAAGTACACCACTTCGTTCGAAACCGTCGTCAAACTCGTGTTGTAGTCGTAGGTCCAATCGGCCGTGTACACCCGCTTGTTATCCGGATCGTACCCGTATTGAGAACCCGTGTAATTCCGGTTATCCGCGTTCACCATCCGATTGTCGTAATCGTAGCTCAGCGTCTGCGTGTTGCTCCAGGTCTGATTGCCATTCGCATCGTACTGATAGCCCACAATGCGATTCGTCGCCGCATCCACACCCACACTCAGATACGGCGCCGTCCCCTTGGTCACCGACTTACCCGTCAGATTCCCAAATCCATCGTAGGTGAACCCCTGGCCCCACTGCGTCACATTCGGATTGTCCGAAGTCACGCCCGATATCAACCGGTTCAACGCATCGTAGGCATACGTGATCTGCTCGCCGCTCACCGAATCCGTCTGCGACTGGATCTTCCCATTGTTGGCCGCCGGTACACATAGCTCACATTGTTCAACGCAGTCAATTTCAGCCTCGAGTTATAACTCCTGGTCTCATTCACCACACCGGTTATACTCAATAACTCGCCTGCCGGCCCATAACTCACACTCGATATCACCGGCTGCTGCGTGCTTTGATCCGTCATCCCATTCGGCCGCCCCATCGTATCGTAGCGGTAAGCATACGCCTGCCCGTTGGGATACGTGACGTGGATCGTGTACTGTCGCGCCGTCCCCCGGTCGGCCGATTCGCGAGTCCGATCGAGAGCGAGGACTGCCTGTCGATGAAGTCGCACCTACACAACCGCGAGGACGCCGAGTAGCATTGAGAGTATTCGGCCTTTTAAGCCGTCGGCCGGATCGAGCGAGGGATTCACGTCTACAACGAAGGCCCCGCGTTCTTTGGTGAAAATAGCGCCGGGAATATCCCAAGTCTTCCGATATCCATCGCTTGAGTTCCGAGTGATGTAGGTGACCTTGGCCGCTGAATCGGAATCCAATGAAAAAATCATCGCTTCGGCCAGCGCGTCATGGTAATAGGGTGCAAGGGCCGAATGACGTGTTAAGGGCGACGTTGGATCTGTATTGGTTTTCCGAAAGCGTCGAAGCCCCCACACTGGTGCGCCGAAATGTGCTCGCGCGGATTCGCTGTCCGTTACGACGAAGTTCCCAGTTGGCTGTATTCTGCGCCTCCCCTGGAGAACTTCAGACGCCAACCCTCTGTCATTGCATACCATCAAGGTGGTTGGCTGTATCGCAGCAAGAAGGACAGCGTGTCCGTCCATTTTGGGCGTTCGCGCCCAACGGACGTGTGTACCCAGAATCATCTCTGACCCCCCGAGTCGCGATGATGCCATGATAGAAGCTACGGATGTTGTTGACGACCTCAAGAACGAGCATCCGTCCAACCTTCCCCTCAGTCCCAAATCTCCGTGCGTTTCATAGAAGCGAAAACGCCGTCCGACGTAAACACCCGCCTCAGCCTCGAAGCCAGCAAATACCTGCCTTGCGATATCCTGTTCAGGGATCTGAACTATAGCCAACGCGGCGAGCCTGGCGAAGTCCGTACGGAGCCCCGTCATCTCAGTCCTGAACAATTTCCCAATCGGTCCGTTACTCACATATATCGTCTCAATGTCAGAGGGAAGCCACGCTTTGAGATCATCGAAGAGCATGGTTGCCGACCTTCCATCTGGTGCCGAAAAGCAAATCACCAGTAGCCACGTTAGCATCCTCTTCCTGTGCACAGTAGACGGACGACTATCGTCGGAAGCCTGCAGCGCTACCCTCATGGCGCTATACCCCAGCCGATTACATCGGCCGGCCTTGTAAATAACGTCTCGTCACTATATTCAGGCAAGGCTTTGAGGGAATCCGTGATGAAACTCACCTGCCAGTATGCGTAACTGTTGCTATTCGGGCCTAGCGGACTATAAAATGTGCCAGGATGTGAGGCGTTAAAACTTTTCGCTCGGCTGCTGAGACGCCGGACCAGATCGCAGATCTCCTTACCTCCATAAACCGCTCCTGAGCCGCTATCATTTGCGGCGTCATCCCCTTTGTGCTTTGGGTCGCCGTGCATACCTGGCGTGGAAACCGATATAAGGTGGCCCCATGCATTGGGCTTAGACAGGATCTCCAGAACCGAGGGGTCCTTTTCCGGCTCTCCCTCCAAAATGTAACCGCGATCCTCCACTAAGACATATAGGTAAGCATGATTTTGACCGGTTCCAGATACTGGACGGTAATGCAATTCTATACCGCAGTTGGGATCAACCGGCGGCTCGGGAGCGAAGAGGGCTGGCAGGGCGGGAACGTTGCACAATAGATTACGGAGCCCGGTGAACGCCTCAACGGAACACCACGGATTCACGATCGGAGCCCACCCCAAATAATCTGGCGCAATCAAATACGCTCCGTCTGGGTCTACTGCGTTTACTGGATCCGCCTCTACGTAGGCATACCGGTTCCAACTCGCCGGATCCGCTGACCCAGCACTGGCCTTGTACGGATCTGGACTCGTAAACCTCCCCAGATTCGACCAATAGTATCGATTGGCCGCATAATCCAGCCCGCTGCCATCTCGCGTGTACGTCGCGAACATACTCCCGCCGCCATTCCGATTCTCGCCGTACGGGAAGTACGTCCCCACCGACCCCAGCCGATCCGGATCCGCCCACTGCCCCGAATCCCCGCGGATCAGTTTCCCTCCGAAATACACCCGATCATTAGCCCGCGTCAGCGTAACCGTCGGTGGCGACGCATAAGCAACCAGCGTGTACGCCGCCATCCGTTGTCCCGTCACCCCGAAGAAGTACACCACTTCATTAACGGTTGTAGACCGTGTTGTAGTCGTAGGTCCAGTCGGCCGTGTACACCCGCTTGTTATCCGGATCGTACCCGTATCGCGAACCCGTGTAGTTCCGGTTATCCGCGTTCACCATGCGATTGTCGTAATCGTAGCCCAGCGTCTGCGTGTTGCTCCAGGTCTGATTCCCATTCGCATCGTACTGATAGCCGACGATCCGGTTCGTCGCCGCATCCACACCCACACTCAGATACGGCGCCGACCCTTTGGTCACCGACTTACCCGTCAGATTCCCAAACCCATCGTAGGTAAACCCCTGGCCCCACTGCGTCACATTCGGATTGTCCGAAGTCACGCCCGAGATCAACCGGTTCAACGCATCGTAGGCATACGTGATCTGTTCGCCGCTCACCGAATCCGTCTGCGACTGGATCTTCCCATTGTTGGCCGCCGGATACACATAGCTCACATTGTTCAACGCAGTCAACTGCAGCCGCGAGTTATAACTCCTGGTCTCATTCACCACGCCCGACATACTCAATAGCTCGCCTGCCGGCCCATAACTCACACTCGATATCACCGGCTGCTGCGTGCCCTGATCCGTCATCGCATTCGGCCGCCCCATCGTATCGTAGCCGTAAGCATACGCCTGCCCGTTGGGATACGTGACGCTCATCATCCTGCCTTCATTATCGTAACTCCACAGCCCTTCCAGGTCGCCGTTGACCCCATACCGCGTCACCCGCAGCTTCTTCTTGGCTACCTGCCCCGGCCTCGTGTAACTGTACATGTCGGTGAACGTCGTTCCATTGTTCGTATACTGCCGTGCCGCCATCCGGCCCAAAGCGTATTGCGAGTACGACCCATCATACGGATTCGTGTCGTAACTCATATTCACCTGCGCCGCGACATCTTCCGAGCCGCCGGCTACCGGATAGTGCCGGATCTGGGTCAGCCGCGCGTAACTATCGTAGCCATACTGCGTCTGCTGATTCTTGGCGTCCGTCTTCGAGAGCAATAGCCCATTGCTGTTGTATGTATAACTCACGGTGCCGCTCTCCGGGTTAGTTGCACTCAGCAGATAAGCTCCCGGCGGAGTGCCGTAGTTGAACGTCCGCGTCTGTGTTCCAGTGGGGCGCGGCATGTTGACCGAAGTCAGATGACTCAATACGTCGTAGCCGTAATTCGTCACATACGTCGCCGTCGTGGGATTGGCCGGGTCCGGTTCGGTCACCTGCAGCAGGTTCCCCATCGCGTCCATGCTGTACTTCTTCCACTTGCCGGCCTCGTCAGTTACCGTCGCCGTGTTGCCCGCATACGCATATGTCTTCGTGCTGGAGCCATCCGGCGAAACTACGCTGACTGTCCGCCCCAACGCATCGTAGCTGTTCACCGTCCAATACTGCGCTGCACCAGGAGCATGCGGCATCGAAACCCGCGAGACCTTGCCCATCGGCGAACAGGCGCACGGGTCGTATTGCGTGTCGATGACCGACACCACCGTCGATAAGCCCGTCCCGGTCCCGCTCTCCACCTTGATCGTCCGTCCGAAGCCATCCAGCGTCTTGCGGGTACCCCGCCCGTTCGCGATGGCCGTCACCGTCCACGGCGCCGCAGTGGCATACGTGTAATTCGTCACTACCCCCGTAGCCGATGTCGTCTGCTGGGGACGCGCGTAGGAATCGTACAGCGTTGACAAGGTATCCCCATTAGGACCGGTCTCCTGCGTCAGACCCAGGAACCCGCTCCATTGCATCGTCTGACTCAAGCTATTGGTGGTCATCGACGCCGGCACCGCATAGTTCTTCGAAGCGTCATAACTGGCGCTGCTGGTGACTCCGGCCGCCGTGCCGTTCAGCGCGTTGCCGGTAACATCGTAAGCAAACGTCTTCACCCCGCCCGGGTCCGTGTGGGACAGCAAATTCCCGCGATAATGGAAATTGACGTCGTACGTCCCATCGTGCTCCCGTAATTGGCTGGGATCGGATACATTCGTTGTCGAGCAAACCCCGCCATAACAGTCATACACGTTAGTGGCCAGCGTCACCGTCTGCCCGCCCCCCGTCACCGTGCTCGACAGCAACCGGTTCCGGATATACCGCGACGTGTAGTTCGCATCCGTCACATACGTATTGTTGTACGTCCGCGCCGGCGTCGTAAGGTTATTCCAGTCGTAGATACTGGATTGCGTCACATTGCCGTAAGCATCAATAGACTGCGTGGTCTTCTTCTGCGCCTGCCCGCTCCCCGGATCCATCGTGGTCAGCGCCGAGCTGATGTACGGCCCCGCCGTCCCCTGCGCCCAGGTGTACACTTCATGGCTGCGCTCGACGGAGCCCGGCAACTGCCGCTTGCCATGATCCGTCGCCAGGCCGGTAAACTGCCCGGATAGCGCAAACAGCCAATACTTGTCGCTCTTGCCATCCGGGTCCCAGATATCGGCCCAGTAATGCACGCTCCGGTTTGCGTCGTTGGCCGTGTCCCGCGTCAGCGGGTACGTTTTCTCACTCCCCGCGGTTCCGTCTTTGGACAGATAGCGGTTCAGCACCTCCGGCTGCAAACGGCCCCCGGCATACTGATAATTGTTGTAATCCCACCGCAGATATCCGCCATAGGGGAAGGTCGCCTTCAGGAGCTGACCGTAACTGTCGGTAGCAAACTGGTAACTCAGACCTACGCCGTTAATCGCCACCGACAGCAGCGAGGACGTGGTGCCGTAGGCCAGATGGTCGGAAAACGGCGACAACAGCGAACCGGAAGACAGCGAGAAAGTATAGCTCTCGCTGGTGGAAATGGTGTTGCTGATGGATTGCAAATGCTGGCTCGCGTCATAGTTGAATGCGTAGGTCATGTAGTGCGTCGACGGGAAGGGTCCCTGCGGCACGGCCCGCACATCCTCGATCTCCTGAATGCGTGCGCTGGAGTTGGTCCAGCTCACTCCCGCCCCCGCGTAATACCGGATCAGCACCTGGTTCCCATTGGAATCCTGCATGGTGGTGGGATACAGTGTCCCGGCATCCGCCTCGGTGTTGGCCGACGTGCATCCCATGGTCCAGAAACTGCCGTCATTGAAGTACAGCTTGTAGTTGCTGGAATCGTAGGTGACGTAGATACCCTCGGTTGAGGTCCACAGACTCCCGGTATTTTGATCCAGGTTGTACTCGGCCCCGCTGGCGTCGGTAAAGATGAAATGCGGAGTGCCATAGGAGGTGGGCACGATGGACCCGGCCATCAGCTTCCATCCGAAGCCGTAGCCCACATCGTAACCCGTCTTCCACGTGCCGCCCGAGTCCTTTCGCCAGTTCTGCGAGTTATAGATCAAATTGAATGGCGCCGACCAGTTCCCGCGCCCCTTGGCCCGCAGCAGCGGCAGCGAGAAATTGAGGTTCCCGCTTTGCATGTCGATGTTCTCGCCCAGGCCGCCCCAGTACGTTCCCGCCGGGCGTATGCCGACCTGCCGCGCCTGGATGTTGCCGGCCGCAGGCGTGGTGGCGCTCACGGTCGTGGTGCTGGTATTCATGTGTTGATCGTAAACGGTAATGGCGTACGTGTACGTGCTGGAGAACGTGACATTCGTATCGGAGAACGTCCGGGTGGAATCCCATTTCAGACTTCGCCCGTCCCGAACCACCTCGTAGGCAAAGACGCCGATGCCGTTGGCATCGTCCGTGGTGGCGGGCCATTGCAGATCGACATGGTTGGAATAGGCCGCCACTCCGATTGAACTTTGGGGAACAGGCACCGGCGCAACCCGGTCCAGCGGGCCCAGTTGCACCTGCGAAATCGTGTTGGATGTGGGCGAGCCTCGAACGCCCACGCCCGGCTTTCCGCTAGGGATGTCGTTGTTCCACCCAAGCCAAATGAGGGCATCATCAACGTACACGAGAATTTCGTATGTTCTGCTGACGTAGACAGCCCGCAGGGTCATCTGGTCGTGACACATCACTGTTGTTGAGAACATTGTCGTCACAACGCCGTTGACGATCTTGTAGCCGGCCAGTGTAGCCGGAGCAGGGGCGCCGCCGCTGGTTAAGGTTGGGTTCTGCAACTCGAACGCATACGATGAACCTCTGGCGCCAGGCCCGCTGAGCGCGTCGGAGCTGGCGTGCAAATACGTCACAAACGTTCCAAGACCGTTGACGAAGAAAGCCGGAGTCACATGGAACGTAGTCCGAACCTCGTAATCGCTGGTCCCGTCCGGCACGGCGATCTTGGAAATCAGCGATCCCCCCGAAGAGTCGCTGCTGGTCAAGCCGCCGCTGCCGGCCGAGATCACGCCATTTTGCGTCCACGCCCCGGAGTTGATGCTGGTCAGGGTGTCGGAATAATAATACGTGTACGTACCGAACAAGCTGCCGGCGGCGAGAGCTAAGAGTAGTGGTATGCGGAAACGGATCACGGGACCACCACCTTGAACCGGGCGAAATCGAAGTCTTTCTTCAAAGCCTTGAATGCGAGCTTCCACTTCACCGCGGTAGCGCGCATATCGGTCAAAGATCTGCACGCCGGGAGTTTGCAGCGCTTTGATTTGCGCCGTCACCGGGGCCAGACCTGCATTCGTCGCGGCCACAATCTCCACCAGCGCGAACTTCCCGTCATCCGAAGCCTGGTAATGGAAGGCGATAATCCCGCTCCGGTCCGCCGGGTTCATCTGCTCGGGAGGGGGCGTAAACATGGGCCGTTTCGGATCCGCCCACGTTCCTTTTCCGATCATGGGCAGAATAATGTACGCTCTTTCGTACATAAGGGCCGCATCAACACGAGGTTGCGCGGCGGCAACCAGACAAAAAGAAGCAAGGATAGCGGAAATCGACAGCAGTATGCGCACGATATCTCCGAATGGCTTTGAGTTTTGATCCAGCAAAAGCTTACTCGATTGCCGAGTCGAAAGAAATATCCCTCGAAAAGACTAGGGGGTAGTCCTGACGGGTCAGGGGCAATGGTTTTTCGCGTTCCCGGAAACCAATAATCTATTTCCCAAGTCCCTGCTACCGTTTGCCTCAACCACCGCAAGGTCATCCTCCAATCGCCCGCTACACTGAGGTCAAAGGGGTAAGACGATGTGGAAGACTTCAAAAACGCGGCTTGACCTAGGAATCTAATCGCGTCCGTCAGCAGCTCCGCACCAGGGACAGTCCGGCACAACTGCCAATCTGCAAAACGAAACCATTCCCATAAGCGGACACTTGAGCCGCCCCACCCCACCCGGGAATCGCATTTGCTACGGCAACTGGCGCGGTTCCATCGCACGCCCTGCGGTAAACTGAAACTTCTGAACGATACCCTCAACAGCATGCAGGTTTCCGACATATTCACAGGCCTCGGCGAAGACGCATTCCGGCAGGTATTGCGTTCCATCTCCATCGGCAAGCTCAAGACATACCAGCTCTACGAGCGTCTAAAGGCTCGCCTCCACGTCCAGAAGCTCAACACCGAAGCGCTGCGCAACGTCGCGCCTCGTTCGTGGCAGCGCGTGACCGAAAAAGACGAAGAGTTTTCCACCGAGATTGCGCAAGCCATCCTGGTATCTCATCTCGACATGATCGTGGCTGTTCTCGGATACCTCGAGATCCCTAACGAGGACGGGTTCTTTGCCAAGGATCTGGACGCCGCCAAGCATCTGCCCGAGGGATGGCAACAGCGCGTCTACGAACGGTTTCAGAACGACTATCCTGCGCCCTTGCTGCTGTTCTATATCAACCATCTGGCGGTGGAAGTGCAGCATGCGGAGGAGTTGTTCATGCCGGCGGCGGCGCAAGCCTGAACGGCAATGAAACAGCTTTTTGATGCCATCCGTGCCGGCGACGTATCCGGCGTTCAGTCGCATCCTCGATCAGAATCCGGAGCTGGCGCGGGCCACTGACGAGAGTGGCGTGCCGGCTCTTACCGTGGCCGCCTATCATCGCCAGCCGGATGTAATCGCGCTGCTTGAGAACCGCGGCGCCAAGCCGGATGTCTTTTCGGCGGCGATGTTGGGACGGCCGGAGCTGCTCCGGGACGTGTTGGCAGCATCTCCCGATAGCGTGAACTCGTTCAGCGCGGACGGTTGGACTCCATTGCATCTCGCGGCCTTTTTCGGTCAGCGTGAGTGCGTCGAACTGCTGGTAAACGCCGGGGCCAGGCTGAACCAGCGTTCGACCAACGCCATGCAGAACATGCCGCTGCATGCGGCCGCAGCCGGGCGTCACGCGGACATCACTCGCATTCTGCTGGAGAAGGGATCCTGGGTGAACGCTCGGCAGCACGGGGGTTGGACGGCCTTGCATGCGGCCGCGCAGAACGGCGACACGGCGATGGCGGAATTGCTGATCGCCGCCGGGGCGGACGTCAAAGCCCGGGCTGACAACAATCAGAACGCGCTAGACCTGGCGTTGACGAAAGGGCATCAGCCGATGGTCGACATGCTGGAGCATTATGGAGCATCCGAGTAGTGCCGGACTCGGTCGATTCGGTTCTGGCAAAGGCCCGGCAGAACGCGCTCGAACGTATCAAGAATGCCGCGGCGCAAGACGACCTCGAGGCGGCGCGGGTCGAAGTGCTGGGCCGCAAAGGGGTGCTCGCCAACGTCAGCAAGGAATTCGGGAAGCTTTCGCCGGATGAGCGTGCCCGTGTCGGCAAGCTGCTGAACGCGGCCAAGCAGGAATTGGAATCTGCATTCGAGTCCCGAAAGGCGGCTTTCGCGAGCAAGGCCTTGGATGCGCGCTTGAACGCCGAGTGGGTGGATCTGACCCTGCCCGCGCCACCGCCGAAGCTGGGCAGCCTGCACCCGGTCACGCTCATTCAGAGTGAGATCGAAGACCTCTTCGTCTCCATGGGCTTTACGGTGCTCGATGGACCGGAGGTCGAGACCGAATATAACAATTTCGATGCGCTGAATATCCCGTCGCATCATCCGGCGCGCGATACACAGGACACCTTCTGGCTCAGCAACGGACAACTCCTCCGCACGCATACGTCGCCGGTGCAGGTGCGCGGCATGCGAAAATTGGGTCCGCCTCTGCGGATGATCGCGCCCGGACGCGTATTCCGTAATGAGGAGGTCGACGCCTCCCACGAGCACACCTTCTATCAGTTGGAAGGCATGATGGTGGACCGCGATGTGTCGGTTTCGCACCTGATCTTTTTCATGAAGACCCTGCTCGGCGCAATCTTCCGGCGTGAGGTCACGGTACGTTTGCGGCCGGGTTACTTCCCCTTTGTCGAGCCGGGATTTGAGCTCGACATTCAGTGTCTCATCTGCGGCGGACCCGGATGCCCCGTGTGCAAGCACAGCGGATGGGTGGAATTGCTGCCCTGCGGTTTGGTGCATCCCAACGTTCTTCGAATGAGCGGTATCGATCCGGAAGAGTGGAATGGCTTCGCCTTCGGCCTTGGACTCACGCGGCTGGCCATGATGCGCTTCGGCATCGATGACATACGTCTGCTGTTGAGCGGCGACCTGCGATTCCTGAATCAGTTCTAAGCATGAAATTTTCCTACAACTGGATCCGCGAACTCGTGGACGGTCTGGACACCGAGCCGGCGGCGCTCGGCCAGCTCATCACCATGAAGACCGCGGAGTGCGAAGGCGTCGAGGAATATGCGCCGCACCTCCACCGCGTAGTGGCCGCGCACATCTTGTCAGCCGATCCGATCCCTGGAAGTCACAATCGGTTGGCCGTGATTGATGCCGGAAGATATGGCCGGCGAACCGTGGTCTGTGGCGCTCCGAATTGCCGCGCCGGCATTCTTGCGGCTTATGTGCCGCCGGAAACGAAACTCGGCGCGCTAACAATCAAGAAGCTGAGCATTGATGGCGTAGAGAGCGATGGGATGCTGGCCAGCGGCGCGGAACTCGGTCTCAATCGGGATCACTCGGGCATCCTGGAATTAAGCTCCGGAGTGTTCGATCTTTCGGCTGACGCGATTGTCGAGATCGACAACAAGTCACTCACCCACCGCCCGGACTTGTGGGGTCATCACGGGATGGCGCGCGAAGTGGCCGCGATCACCGGCGGTAGGCTGAAAGATCCCGTCGTGATGGGTCTGCTTCCCACCGGCGCGCCTCCCGTGGCCGTGTCTATCGAGGATTATCCTCTGTGCCCGCGGTATTCAGCATTGGTCTTCGAGAACGTGACGGTCCAGCCCTCTCCGCTGTGGCTGCAGTACCGCCTGGAGGCAATCGGGCTCAACCCCATCAACAACATCGTTGACGTCACGAACTTCGTAATGGCTGAGATCGCGCAGCCGATGCACGCCTTCGACGCCGCCAAACTTCGCGGAGCGGCGATCTACGCGCGGCGTGCCCGTCCAGGCGAGCGTATCCAGGCGCTGAACGGCGAAACCTACGATCTGGGACCCGCGAACCTCGCCATCGCCGATGACGGCGGTCCTATTGCTATAGCGGGCGTTATTGGCGGCGCAGAAAGCGCCATTTCCGGCTCGACGACTCGCATCGTGCTCGAAAGCGCGAACTTCGATGCGGTCAGCATCCGGAAGACGTCGTCTGCGCTGAAGCTGCGCACCGACGCCTCCATGCGCTTCGAGAAATCGCAGGATCCGATCAATACACTTCGAGGCTTGGCCCGTGCTATTTCCCTGTTGGAGCAGGTGTCGCCGGGCATTCGAGTCCTGGGTGGAGTGGCGGATGCCTGGCAACGGAAACCGCCGCCACCTCCCATTCATTTGCCGCTCGAGTGGTTGGACCGCAAACTCGGGACACGGGTCGACAAAGCGGAAGTGCGGCGCATTTTGGAGTCGCTCGAGTTCGGGGTCAGCGAAGCGGCGCCGGGCGTCCTCGATGTCCAGGTTCCCAGCTGGCGCGCGACCAAAGACATCTCCATCAAGGACGACCTGGTGGAAGAAGTCGGGCGCATGATCGGCTACAGTTCCATCGCTCCGCGGCCTCCGATGGTGGCCGCCACGGTTCCCCCGTCCAACGAGGAGCGAAGGTTTCACCACCGCGTACGCGATCTGCTGGTCGACCTAGGTTTCACGGAGGTCTACAACTATTCCTTCTTGAGTGACGACCTCGCGGCGAAATTCGGTAATGCGGAGTTGCTGCGCGTAGCCAACCCGATTGCCACGGATCAGAATCTGATGCGGAACAGCCTGATACCGGGCATCTGGAAGAACGTGCTGGAAAACAGCAAGCACTTGGATTCCTTCCGGCTATTCGAGATCGGTCAGGAGATTCACCAGCGAGGGTCGGACTTGCCGGAGGAAGCTCCCCATCTGGCTGCCGCGATTTATGCCAAGGCCGGGGATGGACATGCGGCGCTCTTCGAACTGAAGCGCGTGGCGGAATGCTTATCGCGAGAGGTCGCGGTGGAGTCCGCCCCGGCACGTCCTTACGAGCATCCTGCGCGGACCGGCAAGTTGTTGATCCGCGGCCGGGAGGTGGGCCGGCTGTTCGAGTTCCATCCCTCGATGGTCGAAACGGGACGCGCGGCGGTTCTGGACGTGGATCTGCGGGCACTCGCGGAATCTTTGCCGAAGCAGGCGCGGTATATCTCGATCCGGCGATTCCCCACCAGCGCTTTCGATTTGTCGGTAGTCACCGAATTGCGCCGCCCGGTCGGGGTATTGCAGCGTGAAATAACGGCTCTCGCCGGCGAGGATTTACTGGGTATTGAATTCCTGCGCGAGTATTCCGGAGCGCCCTTGCCCGACAACACCAAGAGCGTATCTTTCCGATTGAGCGTGGGCGCCCCCGATCGCACGCTGTCCTCCGACGAAGTCGCCACAATTCGGAACCGCGTGATTGAAGGGATGCGGGCTCAGGGCTATGAATTGCGGGTCTGAGCCTGGCTATCCGAGAATGAATGTGAGGCGTTAACCGTGACTATTGATGAGCGTCTGGACAGGTTGACGGAACGGCACGAAGCTCTGAGTCAGACTGTCGAAATAGTTGTCGGCATGCAACGTGAGAACGAGCGGCGCATGGCCGAAACTGATCAGAGGGTCCGAACACTCAGCGAGGTGATGGCCGGGCTTGTGGAACTCGTGCGCCGTCACGAGGAGCGTCTCGACAACCTGGATTCTTAGATGACCTCCGCCATCCCTACCGTCCTGGAGCGTATCGTCGCCTGTAAGCGAAGCGAATTGGCTGCCGTTCTCAAGTCGCTTCCGAACCTGGAACTGCAAGCAGCTGAACAACTTGCAACACGGCGAGATTTCGGGAAGGCGTTGCGGGAGACCCGGCCCGCGATCATCGCCGAGTTGAAGAAAGCGTCTCCCAGCAAAGGGCTCCTTGCACCGGACTACGATCCGATACACATAGGACGCGCGTACGAGGATGGCGGTGCGGCCGCTTTGTCGGTGCTCACCGATGCCGAATTCTTTCAGGGAAGTCTGCAGGACCTGGAGGCCGCTCGCGGGGCGACTCGCATTCCTGTCCTGCGCAAGGACTTTACTATCGACAAGTCTCAAATCATCGAGGCCGCGGCCCATGGCGCAGACGCCATCCTTCTGATCGTCGCCATCCTCTCGGATTCCGAACTGCGGGACTTCCGCGAGTTCGCCGCGGCCTTCCGCATGGCGGCGCTGGTGGAAGTCCACGATGCAGACGAGCTTCGGCGCGCCGTCGACTCCGGCGCGCAGATCATCGGCGTCAATAATCGTGACCTGCGCACCTTCGAAGTTCACGTCGAAACAGCGCTCCATCTGGCGGATCGAATACCTCCTCACGCCACGCGAGTCGCCGAGAGCGGGATACGCTGCGCAGGCCGACGTCCGTCGGCTTTCCGATGCCGGCTACCATGCGTTCCTGGTCGGGGAGCATCTGATGACGTCATCCGATCCCGCCACAGCCATCCGGGATCTCGCAGCATGGTCGTAAAGATCTGTGGCATTACAAACATGAAGGATGCCGAGCTGGCAGTGGACGCCGGTGCGACCGCGCTCGGCTTTAACTTCTATCCGCTCAGTCCGCGGGTGATCCGCACGACAGCCGCGAAGAAGATCGCCAGCACCATTCCGGAAGGTATCCTGAGAGTCGGGATTTTCGTGAATGAGAAGCCGGAGACGATCGTCCGCGCTGGTAGCCGAGACCGGCATGGACATTGCGCAGGTGATCGGCGATGCTCCTTCCGGCCCCCGGATCTGGAAGGTTTTCAGGGTGGACGAGCGCTTCTCGCCCGAACAATTGGACGGGTCCCATGCGGAGGCGTTCCTACTGGATACACCCTCGAAACTTCAATACGGCGGGACGGGTCACACCTTCGATTGGAGTCTGGCCCGCATCCAGAACAAACGCGTCATTATTGCCGGCGGATTGGGTCCGGATAACGTAGCCGCGGCGATCCAGGAGTCGCATCCGTGGGGCGTGGATGCCTGTTCGCGCCTGGAATCCTCACCCGGGCACAAGGACCCGGCAAAAGTAAGAGCCTTTGTAGCAGCAGCACTCAGCGTATGACAACCTCTCAACCAGACGCCCGCGGGCATTTCGGCCCGTACGGGGGACGTTACGTTCCCGAAATACTCATGGCTCCTCTCGAGAGCCTCGAGCAAGCCTACTCCGAAGCTCGCGTCGATCCTGAATTTCAGGCCGAGCTGAAAGATCTGCTGGCGAACTACGCGGGGCGGCCCACGCCGCTCTACTTCGCCAAACGACTCAGCGAACAGCTCGAAGGCGCACGGATTTATCTCAAACGCGAAGATCTTCTGCACACGGGAGCGCACAAGATCAACAACTGTATAGGACAAGGTCTCGCTGGCGCGCCGCATGGGCAAGCACCGGATCATCGCGGAGACGGGCGCGGGCCAGCACGGTGTCGCGACGGCGACCGTATGCGCGCTTGTTCGGCTTCGACTGTACGGTGTACATGGGCGAAGAGGACATGCGGCGGCAGCGTCTGAATGTCTTCCGTATGCGGCTGCTGGGAGCCAACGTTGTGGGTGTCACCAACGGCAGCCGCACTCTGAAAGACGCCATCAGTGAAGCCATGCGCGATTGGGTGGCCAACCTTCCGACCACGCATTACCTGTTGGGATCGGCGCTGGGCCCGCATCCCTATCCCTTGATGGTTCGCGACTTCCACCGGGTAATCGGCGACGAGAGCCGCCGCCAGATTCTGGAGCGTGAGCAGCGCCTGCCCGATCGGGTCTTCGCCTGCGTTGGCGGCGGCAGTAATGCGATCGGCATGTTCCACCCGTTTGTTGCAGATCAGGGAGTGAGGCTGATCGGCATCGAGGCCGGCGGCCGCGGTCCAGGCTTAGGCGAGCACGCCGCGCGTTTCTCCGGCGGATCGCCAGGCGTGCTGCATGGTGCCCACAGCTACCTGCTGCAGGATGGCGACGGTCAGGTGTCGCTGACGCATTCCATATCGGCCGGTCTCGATTACGCGCTGATCGGCCCCGAACACGCCTGGCTTCACGATCAAGGCCGCGCCGAGTACGTGAACGCCAGCGATGCAACTGCGCTCGAGGCCGCTACCCGGCTGTCGCGCACGGAAGGCATCATTCCGGCGCTCGAGTCCGCGCACGCCGTGGCCGAAGCTATGCGCCAGGCGCCCGGCGCGAAAGGTGAAATCTTCGTGGTGAACCTTTCCGGCCGGGGCGATAAAGATACGGATATATATCGCGAAAACCTGAAAGGTCTCGATGAAGCCGTCTGAAAAACAGACGGCGAGGATCCCGGCATTATTCGACCGAATGCGGGCGGAGAAGCGAAGCGGGCTGATTGCTTACATCACAGCCGGGGATCCTTCACCGGAACATACGCCGGACCTGGTGGACGCACTCGAGCGGGCGGGGGCCGATCTCATCGAACTCGGTGTTCCATTCTCCGATCCGATCGCCGATGGGCCCGTCATCCAGCGCGGGTCAGAACGCGCTCTGCGCTCCGGTACGACGGTCCCGCGAGTTTTAGAGATTGCGCGCCAGGTACGCCGGCGCAGTCAGATTCCGCTAGTCCTGTTCAGTTACCTCAATCCACTGCTGCGTTACGGCTTCGAGCGGTTGGCGAACGACGCAGTGGAAGCGGGAATCGATGGAGTACTGCTCACCGATCTCAGCGTGGAGGAAGCCGGGTCCCATGTTCCGGCTCTGCGGACGGCCGGCTTGGATACTGTTTTCTTAGCGGCGCCAACCAGCACTCCGGAGCGGCTCAAACTAGTGGGCCAGTATTCCACAGGATTCGTTTACCTGGTTTCGCGGGCGGGTGTAACCGGTGAGCAGGATTCACTTTCCGCGACCATCGCGCCGCTCCTCTCGGCGATGCGCGCCCATACGAATCTGCCGCTCGCGGTGGGATTTGGAATTTCGACTCCGGAGCAAGCCGCCGCGGTCGCTCGCCAGGCTGACGCCGTCGCCATTGGCAGCGCCTTCGTGCACGTCATTGAGCGGAATCAAAACGATCCCGCTTTGCCCCGGATTCTCGGGGACTTCACAAAACCCATCGCGGCTGCGATACGATCATCCAAGTAAATGACCCGGGAGCAAGGGATGAAGCGGCTCTCCGAATGCCGCCGCAGCATCGATGACATCGACGTACGCATTCTCGCGCTGCTCAATGAACGCACGCTGGTGGTGGAAGAGATCGGTCGCGTGAAGCGGGAATGTAAAATGCCCATTTACGAGCCGAAGCGCGAGGACGAAGTGTTCCAGAACGTGACGGCGCATAATCGAGGTCCTCTTTCGAGTGACGCGCTTCGCCGCGTGTTTGAGCGCATCATCGATGAAATGCGGGGAGTTCAACGCGATCGCATGGCCGAAGGGACAAAGTAGCCGATGCTCGTCGTAATGCAGCAAGGAGCCACTGAGGCTCAGACGCAAGCCGTGATCGATCGCTTGGTGGGAATGGGATTCAACGTTCACCGTTCCACGGGTGTTGTCCATACCGTGCTGGGCGGGGTGGGACCGATGGACGACTTCGATCCCGCCGCTTTCGAAGTGATGGAAGGCGTGAAGGAATGCCACCGCATCATGTCGCCGTACAAACTGGCGAGCCGGCATTTCCGCCCGGGCGGCACCATCGTCAAAGTAGGCGACGTCGAGATCGGCGGTTCACAGGTCGTGATCATGGCCGGCCCGTGCAGCATTGAGAATCGGGATCAGATCGAGCAAGCGGCTGAACAAGTGTCTGCCGCCGGTGCGAAGGTGATCCGCGGTGGAGCGTTCAAGCCGCGAAGTTCGCCGTACAGTTTCCAAGGTCTGGGCGAACCCGGGCTTCGCATGCTGCGGGAAGCAGCGGACCGCCACGGTTTACTCGTTATCAGCGAGGTGATGGATCAAACCCAGATTGCAGCCATGGTTGACTATGTCGACATTCTGCAGATCGGCGCGCGCAACATGCAGAACTTCAACCTTCTCAAAGAGATCGGCCGCCTAAAGAAGCCGGTGCTTCTCAAGCGTGGCATTTCAGCCACGATAGAAGAGTTGCTGCTCTCGGCCGAGTACATCATGGCGGGTGGAAACTACGAAGTGGTTCTGTGCGAGCGGGGTATACGGACCTTCGAAACGTACACTCGAAATACAATGGATATTTCGGCGATTCCCGTAGTGAAGAAGCTATCGCACCTGCCAATGATGGCCGATCCCTCCCACGGAACAGGGCGGCGGGATAAAGTGCTCCCTATGGCTCGTGCCGCCGTAGCGGCAGGCGCAGACGGGCTACTGGTGGAAGTCCACCCCAACCCGGATGCGGCATTGAGCGATGGAGCACAGTCCTTATTCCCAAGCCAGTTCACGGAACTGATGGCGCAGTTGCGAATGATCGCTCCAGCCGTTGGGCGCACCATCTGATGCCGATCCGACGCAAGCGTTGCTCAGCGCTTAGTGACGCTAAGCAGGCGCCGGCACTTGTACTTGCGCCACGGGCATGCGACGCGTAGCAATTTTCGGCGTCGGTCTGATTGGTGGATCTTTTGCTCTGGCGCTACGCCAGGCGGGGTTCAGTGGTGAGATCCTCGGAGTCAGCTCCCCCAAAACAGTGGAGACCGCCCTCTCGCTCGGGGTGATTGATCGGAGTGTGAGTGTGGGTGAGGTCGTCGATTCGGCGGACTTCATCTATCTCGCCCAGCCGATATTCGGCATCATCGATACCCTTACGGCAATCGGGCCCCGGATGCGTCGTGAGGTCGTCATAACCGATGCCGGAAGCACGAAGAAAGAGATTACGGACCAAGCCCGCAAATCGATCACGCAGGCCTTTTTCGTGGGTGGACATCCAATGGCCGGGAAGGAGCGCGCCGGCGTTCAGAATGCGGATCCGGATTTGTTTCGAGGCCGCCCATACGTATTGTGTCCACGAGCACCGGGCGATGTAGACCATCCGGAGTTTCAACATCTGCGGGATTGGATAACCCGCATTGGCGCGAGGCCAGTAGTCCTTGACGCCAGCGAGCACGATCGACTGGTGGCATTCACCTCTCACGCACCGCAGATTCTGTCGACGGCCCTTGGGTCTGTGCTCGCCGGAGTTGACAGCGCAGCCTCGGTGGCAGGACCCGGAGTACTAGAACTGACCAGGCTTGCCTTGAGCCCATTCAGCGTCTGGCGCGACATCTTCAGAACGAATGAAGCCAACGTCCACGAAGCCCTTGGCTTGATTATTGAGAAGCTTAACGATATAGGAAAAGTCCTAGGCTCGGATGACTTGGCTGGTGAGTTTGAGCGTGCTGCCGGCGGAGCACAAAGCATCCGCGAACAACTGGGAAAGTGACCAGCTTGACAGTTTATGCTTCCATTTTGCGGGGTACGCTCTATAATGTTGTAAATACCTATGAGCGCAGTGTTGTCCAAACTGATCCGCGAAGAAGTCTTGCCTCTAGACGGGGTAAAAAAGCATGCACCAACCCGTCGGGCCATGAGCCTGTATTCGGCCGAGAGCCCGTCGGACACTGTGTTTTTCGTAGAATCCGGCTTCGTAAAGCTGATTCGGAAGGGCAAGGACGACAAAGAAGTCCTGGTCAGTGTGATTCCTCCCGGGCAGATTTTTGGTGAGCAAGCCTTGTTCGGCGGCGGTCCGCGTTTAGGCTCGGCGGAGGTGATGCAGGAAGGAACGATATACGAGATTCCGCGCGACGTGTTCCTCAAAGTCTGTGACTCACGGGCCGATGTTTGGCGGCAGATGTCTGAACTTTTAGCCTCGCGGGAGAAAGACCTCGAGCAGAAGGTCTCGTTGTTGTGTCTGTACGACGTTGAGTCGCGAATTCTGTACTACCTGGGAAGCCTTGCATCTGTTTTCGGGGTCAATTCCACCAGCGGTCAAGAATATACGCTGCCACTTTCGCAAAGCGAGCTGGCGAGCCTGATCGGAGCAACTCGCGAGACTACGTCGACCACGTTAAACGCGCTGGCGCGAAGGGGTCTGATCAAGTTGGGACGCCGTCTACTGATCATCACTTCAAAAGACGCGCTTCACGCCGCGGTGGACGAGAGAATGACCAGCGTCGCTCTTGGCGCCGGCGCAGCCTAGGATTCACCGGTAGTGCGTGACGGTGTGAACCCGCTTCACACGCTCGGAGTTCGTAAGTCCCTGTTATCAGAGCAGATCATATCTGGCCAGTAGCGTGCTTCCCCACGCCCTATGCGCGCAGTACTATTTTTCTCCCTGGCTGCCTCGGTGTTCGGTTGGAACCCGCAGGAAGACATCAACGTCAACTCACGTTACACGGTGGAGCGCGTTAATGTCTCGGGAAATGCCAGTGGTCGCGTCACGTTGGAACTCCGGCAGGAACTGGATGCGGTGGTCGGACAAAAGCTCGATCACAGCGTGTTGGATCGCCTTGCCGCCCGTATCCGCCGTGATCTTCGCGTCCAGACGGTCTCCATCCACGTCAAGCGCGGGCAGGTGCCGGATCACGTGACTGTCGAGTTTGAAGTAGATAACGCGCATCACAGGGATTTTGATGTCGATATCCCCAAGTTCGCGTATCACTCGCGTCAGGGCTGGACCGGTATCGGCGAGGCGACCACCACGGTCGGCAATACCGCGATGACGTTTGGCGTCCTCAGTGAAGGCGACGAGTTGGTCGAGCGGTTCTCTGGTATTCGCGCCCGCCTGGAGCGCACATCGTTGGGAACCCGGAGAGTGCGCTTCCGGTTCGAATTTGACAGCTATCACGAACAGTGGAATCCATCGACGCTATCTGCCCTCCCTGAGGATCGGAGTGTTCTCGGAACGTACAGCACGCGGCAGAATTTTCAACCCACGATGACCGTGGTGCTGGCGCAACCGTTAACCTGGAGTTTTGGGGTGAGCTTTCAACAACTCTCGATGCAATTTCCGATCTCGCGAACCGAGTCCGCCAACTCGGTGGAGAGTAGCTTGCGCTTCCACAAGGGTTGGGAGGACGGCGAATCTAATAAACAAGCCGTGGACGCGGGCTACACCCTGCGCACGGCCACCAGAGTTCTCGATAGCGATTTCGTATACGTGCGTCATTCGGCGAAAGTGCGCTATGAGTTGTCGAAGGGGCGTAACGAGTTGATCCTTGATTTTTCCGCCGGCGGTATCGAGGGTCGTGCGCCGCTGTTCGAGCGATTCGTCCTGGGTAACGCATCCACGCTGCGGGGGTGGAACAAGTTCGACCTGGATCCCATTGGTGGAGACCGGGCCGTGCACGGTTCCGTCGATTACCGGTATCGCTTTGTGACCGTCTTCTATGACACGGGAGTGCTTTGGAACGGTCCAATCAACACCGGCACCAAACGCGGCGCGGGGTTTGGATTCCGCTCCGAAGGAAAGGAAGGATTCCTGGTGGCCGTAGCATTTCCATTGAAATCCGGCCACGTCGATCCGGTGTTGATCGCGGGGTTTAATTTTTGAGTGCTTGGAGTAACCTCGCCGGAACGTTCCCTTACGGTCGCGGCCCGGAAACTGTTACACAGCCGCGACCGTAAGGGAGCGTATGTTGCCTGGTGGATCATCTTCAGCTTCTTCACCGGCTTTCTGCTGGCTATGGCGGCCCAGGAGCTTTTGGTGCACTCGCGTGACGACGAACTGCACATCAATGCGCCTAAGCTGCATTTTCTGACTGGGGCTTCGCTCGATCGTCTCAAGAATGGCGCGGCCGTTCCTTTTGATTTCCAACTCTCGCTATCGCTCGATTCGCGCACCAACCTTTACGACCGTGCCGCCGAGCGCTTTGCGGTCAGCTACGATCTCTGGGAGGAGAAGTACTCGGTAACGAGGCTGTCTAGCTCGAACACTATGCGCGGCGCTTTGACGCGGCGTTCCCACGAGCACCGTTCGGTCTCCCACCTCACCGCGGAGGGCGCTGAAAGCTGGTGCATCGATAACGTTGCGGTCTCAGCGTCGGGGATCGACCCCGCTCAGTTCGTATGGGTTCGCCTGGAGGTGCGCTCCGTCGATCCGAAGGAGTCGTCCCCACTGTTTGGCGAATCAGGAATCAGCTTGACCCGCCTCATCGATCTGTTCAGCCATCCACCGCGCACCGGCCAGCAGCGCTGGACACTGGAAGCAGGGCCGCTGCGGCTCAGCGACATGCGCAAGGGCGGCACGCGGGGTTCATGACCGGCTACAACAGTCTTCGGGGAAAACTAATCATCGTCTTCCTGGCGTCCACGCTGGTTCCGCTAGCTCTGACGGTGTGGACCAGCATCCAACTACTGGACTACAGCCTGACGCTGACACCGGTTCGCGAGTTGGATGACCTCTCGAAGTCCTTCGAACGCGTGAGCCGAGAGTATTACCAAAGAGCGAGGGACTGGCTGAAGTCGGATGCAAGCAGCGGTCGCGTCACGCCGCACTTGTTTGCGAACGCGGATCGCGCGCAGTGGCCCACCCCAGTCCAGGAATTTTGGGACAGCGGCGCCGAAGAACGCTTCAGGGCCGAGGGAGCGAACGGTCAGATTCTGCAATACCTGGAACGCACTCGGGAAGGCGTACGCATGTACTCGCATGAATTAGGCATAGGGATGGAGCAGTTGACCCGCGAATTTGCACAGGCGCGCGCCGTGATTGCAGCAACACAAACGCGCAACCTGCGCCACGGCTTCGTGTACACGTTCGTGGCCGTCGCCTCCGCGGTGTGGATTGCGGGACTGCTGGGGCTTATCTATTTCGCACGCCGTATCTCGGCGCCGGTTCACCGTCTGACCCAGGCGTTAGGCGCTGTGGGAGGCGGAGAACTCGCGGCTCGTGTGGATGTGGGCACCCGCACTGACGAGATCGGCAGGGCGATCGAGGCGTTCAACAACATGGCCGATCAGCTACAGGAATCGCGGGAGAAGCTGATCCATGTGACCCGGCTGGCAAGCTGGCAGGCCTTAGCCAGAAAGATGGCACACGAGGTGAAAAACTCTTTGACGCCGATTCGACTCACGATGGAGGAGATATCCGCGCGGTCGGCTGGTCCGGATGCCGAGTTCCTGCGCCAGGCCGCCCAGATCGTCGTAGATGAAGTAACCAGCCTCGAAAAACGAGTCCGGGCATTCTCGGAGTTCGCTGCGGAGCCCCCCGTCTGCCCAGAGCCGGTCGACGTAAACTTGATCGTGGAAGATCGAGTGTCATTCCTGCGCTCGGCATATCCGGACGTGATCTATAAGCTGGATCTGTCGCCAGATCGTCCGGTGGCACAAGTGGATCCCGATCTGGTTAAGGGTGTGATCACGAACCTTCTGCAGAACGCCGCAGAAGCTGCGCGGGCTGGTGGAGTGGTCCTGCTACGCACTCAATTGAGTTCCGGTAAGGCGGTCGTTGAGGTGCACGACTCGGGCGCGGGTTTGAGTGCGCAGGCGCGCAGCACCGTTTTCGAACCCGCGATTTCATTCAAGAAGGGCGGAATGGGTTTGGGTCTTTCGATTGCGCGCAAGAGCGCTCTGCTCTGCGGTGGCGATATAACGCTGATTGACGGAGCGCTCGGCGGCGCTGCGTTTCGCATCACTCTGCCGGCTGGCGTGGGGTTCACCCCGGCGAACCGCAAGACGGAGCGATCGGTGCTGGCCGGATGAAACGAGTATTGGTAATCGACGACGAAGAGAACATAGGCCGCTCGTTGAAGCTGATCCTCGAGCGGGAAGGATACGCTGTGGCAACCGGCGCCAGTTGTGCCGAGGCCCGCGCCTGGTCAAGCCGCGTCGACGCCTACCTGCTGGACGTTCGCCTGCCCGACGGCAACGGCATTGAACTGTTGCGGCACCTGCGACAGTCCGGCTCCGACGCTCCGGTGATCATGATCTCGGGGCACGGGACTATTGCGGATGCTGTAGAGGCGACGCGCGCCGGAGCCTACGATTTCTTGGAGAAGCCTTTGGGCCGCGACCGTGTTCTACTGGCTCTCAAGAATGCCCTGGAGCAGTCGGGGCTGCGCGAAGAGAATGAACGCTTGCGCGAGATGGTGGGTTCACCCCTACGGACCATCGGCGCCAGTCCGGCTTGGCTGCGAGTGGTAGAGCAGGCCACCATGGCGGCTCGCTCCGATGCCCGCGTGCTATTAATGGGCGAATCCGGCACCGGCAAGGAACTGCTGGCCGCGCATATTCATGAGCGAAGCCCTTTCGTATCGGGGCCATTCGTAAAGGTGAACTGCGCCGCAATCCCGACTGAGCTGATCGAGAGCGAATTGTTCGGCCATGAGAAGGGCGCGTTCACGGGAGCCGCGACCGCTCGCCGCGGAAAGTTCGAACTGGCCGATGGCGGGACTCTGTTTCTTGACGAAGTCGGCGACCTGCACGGCGGATCCCAAGCCAAACTGCTGCGCGTGCTGCAGGAAGGCGAGTTTCATCGCGTGGGGGAGAGCAGCCCATCCGGGTCACCGTGCGGGTTGTCTCGGCGACTAACAAGAACCTGCCGGAGTTGGTCGCGCAGGACAAGTTTCGAGAAGACTTGTACTACCGGCTGTGCGTGGTGCCGATCCGGGTACCCAGCCTGCGCGAGCGGCCAACGGACATCCGAGCCTTGGCCGAATACTTCTTGTCCGAATTCTGCGCCCGCAACAATTTCAGGCCGAAGTGGCTGGACGAGAGCGTCTTCGAAGTGCTCGAAGGTTACCACTGGCCCGGCAACGCGCGCGAATTGCGAAACACAGTCGAGCGGATGGCGATCCTGACTTCGGGTGACTGCCTGGATGTGGATTCCGTTCCTGTAGAGATTCGCGAGCCGCGTGACTCCGGAGCGAAATCGAACCTGCGCGAAGCGCGGGAGTCCGCGGAGCGGGATCATATCCGGCGGGCGCTGGATGAGAGTGGATGGAATGTATCCAGTGCGGCCCGAGCGCTGGGTATGGAACGGACAAATCTGCACAAGAGAATGCGCTCCTTAGGCTTAACGCGGCAGGGCTGAACCACTGCTGCCGACGGGCATACGTCCGCAGTCGCTCAAGTCACGTTAACATTCTGGAAGGAGCAACGTGACCACTACACGAAGAGATTGGCTGCGCGGCGTGCCGGCGGCAGTGGCCCCCATGGGTTCGGCCTTAGGAGGTTCGGCGTTAGGGCAGACTCCAGCAACGGGTAAGGACAAGCCCAACATCATCCTGATCATCTCCGATCAGTTCCGCTGGGACTGCATTGGAGCGATGGGGCTGAATCCGCTGAACCTGACGCCGAACCTGGACAGCATGGCCCAGCAGGGCGTGATGTTCCGCTCCGCCATTTGCAATCAACCGGTCTGCGCACCGGCGCGGGCCAGCATCTTCACGGGGCAGTATCCCAGCCGGCACGGAGTATGGCGCAACGCCATCGGCCTGCCAGAGGATGCGACGACTCTTGCATCCACTCTGGGCCAATCGGGTTATTCGACGAATTACATCGGCAAGTGGCACCTTGCTCCGGGCGGACCCACCTCCGCCGGGCCCGTTGCGCCTCAACATCGCGGAGGCTTTAAAGATCTTTGGGAAGCGGCGAACGCGCTCGAACTTACTTCGCATCCCTATGAGGGCGACATGTACGATAGCGCGGGGAAGCCGATCCACTTCTCTGGCGTATACCGCACTGATTTCATGACGCAGCGCGCACAACAATTTCTGCGATCTGCCAAGTCGCCGTTCTTTCTCACTCTGTCGTATCTCGAGGTTCATCACCAGAACGACATCGACAGCTTTGTGCCCCCGAAAGGATACGCCGAGCGATATAAGAACGCGTTTGTGCCCCAGGATCTTCGGCCCTTGCCTGGCTCCTGGCCCAGTCAGATCTCGGATTACTACGGCTGCGTCGCGAAGATGGATGAGACCGTGGGTACCCTCCGCAAGACGTTGCTCGACACCGGCCTGGCCAAGAACACGATACTCATGTTCACCAGCGATCACGCCTGTCACTTCAAGACGCGGAATGCCGAGTACAAGCGAAGCCCGCACGAAAGCTCCATTCACATTCCGTTGATCATCGAAGGACCGGGCTTCAACCGGTCGATGGCGATTCCAGAATTAGTCAGCCAGGTAGATCTCGCGCCCTCTCTGCTCACCGCGGCGGGGCTGGGTGTGCCGAAATCGATGCAAGGTCATAGCTTCCTGCCGTTGCTGGATCGCCGCGTGGATGGATGGCGAAACGAAGTGTACTTCGAGATGAGCGAGTTCATCACTGGCCGAGGATTGCGCACCCCACAGTACACCTATGCCGTTGCCGCCGCAAAACAGCCCGGCTGGAAAGCTGTCCCTGGGAGTGATCTTTATGCGGAGTATATGCTTTACGACCTGCAGGCAGACCCCTACCAGCACGTGAATTTGGCCGGCCGCGCTCCCTACGCGAAGTTATCTGCTGACCTGCGCGAGAGACTCGCAGCTCGGATCTTCGAGGCGGGCGGAGCCCGCGCGAAAATCGATCCGTCTTACTTTCCGTATTCGTAGACATTTTGCGTCGGACGGATGGTTCTCCCTCGAAAATCATTCTGGGTTACTCTGATCCTGAGCGAGAGGTCGTACGGATATTTGAAGGCCAAGGCGCTCGAGTCTGCGAATCAGCGACCGTTTGTTGCCAAACGAATATTGTGCCGGCAGCCAATCGATCACGCGCGGTGACCGTACCGCGGGCCGCCAACTCGTGACGGTTGGAGGGATCTTGAACGAGGATGCATTCGAGGAATCCAATCGGAAGAAGTCTATTGCCGCCTCAGGCAGTGGGTGGCCGATACGGGTGACACCTTTACAATTCCCGGCGACTGAGTAGCTCGTCTTCGAAAACGTAATCCGGCGGTGGAAACGGATTGTGCTCGAGCCACCAATCGTAGGTGCGATGCAGCCCTTCATCGAACGCAGTCGGTTCGAAACCGAGGATCTTGCGGGCCTTGGCGATGCGCATTGTAATCGGCGGAATATCGTAATATGTCGCGAAGTATAGCTTGGGTCCCATGGGATGCCCGCCGGCCTCGACAGCTGCCTGGCGCGGCACTTTCACGATGCGGGCCTCTTTGTTCGCCGCTTTCGCAAACGCCCGCACCAATTGCTCCTGGGTAACCGGCGCTCGATCCGCAACATTGAATGCCTGCCCAACCGCAACGGGATTGCGAAGGACCTGCAGGCAGCACCGGACCAGATCCTGAACGTACACGAGCTGCATTAGCCGGCTGCCGTCATCCGGAACGATGATGGGCCGGTCGTCCCGCAAACGATCCCAGAAGAACGCTTCGCGATAATACGGATTGCCGGGACCATAGATGAACGGAGGCCGGAGCGTCGTTGCAGGGAAGGCATCGCGCTGATGCATACGAAACAGCGCCCGTTCGCTCTCGGCCTTATTGCGGACATAGTCTTCGCCATGGGTGACGGGAGCCAGCGGATCGTCTTCCGAATGGCCCAGCCCAGAGCCATAAGCAGCCACGCTCGACATGAACACATAATGCTGTGACCGGTCGGAGAAGCAGGCCCGAGCCGTGGCTTCGACTTGGTCCGCGGTAGTCCCGCGCTGCCAGTCGTAGACGTTATCGAACACGGCGTCGAACTGGTGGCCTTTTAACGCGGGTCCGACGGCGTCCGGGTCATTACGATCCGCAATCAGGCCCTCGCCCGCGGACTTCGGATTGCGGTGAAGAATGGTGACTTCATGTCCCTCGGCGCGCAACGCGTCCACAAGACGCGTGCCGATGAAGAGAAAGGTGTCCGCCAATCACAAGAATCTTCATTGACTAATCGTAGTACTCCAGGCCGAGGTGCGTTATCAGATCCTCCCCCCGCATCCAGCGCAGCGTGTTTTTCAATTTCATGAGCTGGATGAAGATATCGTGCTCGGGATACACTTCCGGGGCATGCATCGGCCCCTTGAAGTAAAACGAAAGCCATTCCTGGATTCCGCGCATCCCGCACCGCTGGGCAAGATCCAGGAACAGCACCAGGTCGAGAACCAGGGGCGCGGCGAGAATGGAATCACGACACAGAAAGTCGATCTTGATCTGCATCGGATAGTTCAGCCAGCCGAAGATGTCGATATTGTCCCAGCCCTCCTTGTTGTCACCACGAGGCGGGTAGTAGTTGATGCGTACGGCGTGATACAGGTCCTTGTACAGCATCGGATAGAG
>CAWKLV010000015.1:0-135108 GCA_963850575.1 uncultured Acidobacteriota bacterium
GTGAACAGATAAACGTACTAACCATCAGATGGCTGGTCCGGCGCCCGCATACCGTTACGCCGACCCCCCTATCGCGCACAGCGCGCGTGTATTACCTTCCATTGCGAGCAGCGGCCGCCTCCTCGACGGTATCGGCGACCTCGGAAGGTTCCACCCGTCCACCGGTAACTCGGCGCTGTCGCGCGTACTGTTCCCCCAGAGCGCGTCGGCCGGCGAGAGTCTTGGATCTCGAGACCAGTTGCGAGACCGCTTCCCATGAATATCCGAATGTCTCCCTCCTATGAAAGTCGAGATCGAGCAGCCACTCTTTCGATTCGATTTAATCGGCGACGAGATCGAGACCGATGACAAATGAGATACACTCGCCGCCTCGAATGAACTCCCCGGGTCGGAGCGCGCGTTCGATTTCCCGCTCGATCGCGTCAGTCGTCTTTCCCGGTTCTGAACGCTTCAATCAATTGCCCCTTCATCTACACCGGGCGATTCAGCCGTAATCATGCAGAAGACCTGGTTGCGGAGAATTGGGCAACGGTTCTTCGCGGCACGCCACACCTCGGCCCAATCGACACCGAAATACGCATGAATCAGGATATTGCGAAAGGCGACGATTGAGTCCATGGCACCTCCGGATAACGATTTCTCAATGCCTCCGACATCCGCGCCGCCGCCTCGCCTATGATGGCGAGTTTCTGAGCGACTGCGCTCCGCATCATCTCCGAACTCTCAAACACCTCGAAGTCGGCGTCGGCAATAAAGGCGGCGATGTGATCCACAGCTTCGATGATGTCTGCCAAATAGAGGTCGTCACGCCGCATACAGCAGCCGTGCCTCGCCAAGCACGGAAGAGCGGATCAGCGGCTTGAGACCATTCTTGGATACGAGGTCGACCTTCCGTCCCAGGAACTGCGACAAATCCAACATCAACCCGGCGTGATCAAACAGGTCCGCCTCGGCCTCCGGTAAAAACTCTACGAGTAGATCGATATCGCTGTATGGGCCCATGTCGCCCCGTGCGGCTGATCCGAAGACAGACAGTTCCCTAACCTTGTGCCGGCGGCAAATATCCTCCAACGCCGAGCCGTCAACGCGGGTATCGCCAAGCTGAACGGTGTGAGTCATACGATCTCTCTAATTATGCATGAGCTCCGAGTAAGGCCCAAGAACGCCAGCACAGCAAGCGTCGCCAACTGGAAAGAGGACCACGCGCGAGGCCATGATGGATCTCGAGGGCGCTCCGTATCGGAGTGCACGCCGATGGAACCAGTGCTCGGCTGGCACTTTTGACGGTTCCGCCTCGATGTCGGAGTTAGAGACGTCTTCTTCGATCCGGGGGAGTTTGTGCAAGAGCGCTGTTGAATGGGTTTCGCCGGATTCGCGCCACCCGACGTGCCTATGGTTCAACGGGAGCAGTAGTTCGCTGAGATACTCCACGGCGACATGCTGCCGCGGCCGACATGACCTAACAGTCGCGTCCGGGACCTGTTGGATCTGGTCCTTCTGGTTCGGTCCTCCACTTTCGACTCGACGCGGGTCGTTGAATGCGTCGGTCGAACCTTCTCCCCGCGTGATGGCATTGTCACATTAGCGCGAATGCTATGGGATGCGATGCTGGATGAGTGTCAGACAGTCTATACCGGGGCCATCGGTTCCCGAGAGAAATCATTTCGGAATGCGTTTGGCACTATTTTCGTTTCGGTGTGAGCTTTCGCGACGGCTTTGTCAACTTACGACGAGTCTGGAACAGTCACGACAATTCGGCGCGCGATCGGAGACGTGGGAACGCGGTTCGGGTTTAGGCGAGGGCCGACGCCCCGGTCACTTCATTCCAAATCTGGAACCTTTTGTTGCGGAGTGCCCGATAATCAGCGGCGGAGAATAGGTGGCGGCGCGGGCGGAAGTGCGAAGCAACGATTCCGTGCACCTCAACGAAGCGCTGGGCGTGTCGAGCCGACTTGAACCGTCGCATTCGCCTCTCCCGCTCACGCGTCGGTTGATGAGAGTTCTCAGCCCGATTGTTCAGGTACCGATGCTGTCGATGAGCAACGTCGGCCATTACGACCCGTTTTGCCGCCCCGTAGCTGCGCAGCTTGTCCGTAATGATGACGCGCGGTTTGCGACCAGTGGCCCGCAACAGCTTACGAAAGAATCGAATAGCGGCAAACCGATCCCGCTTTGGTTGAACCAGAATATCCAACACGACGCCGTTCTGATCGACCGCCCTCCATAAATTCTGATCGACCGCCCTCCATAAATAATGTTGCACTCCGTTGATCTTCAGGAAGACTTCATCCAGATGCCATTTATCGCCCGTGCGAGTACGCCGTCTCCGCAGGCCGTCGGCATACTGTTTGCCAAACTTATCGCACCAACGCCGAACCGTTTCGTAGCTGACCAGCACTCCGCGTGCGGCCATCATTTCTTCGACGTCGCGAAAGCTCACACCGAAACGAAAATAGTGCCAAACGCATTCCGAAATGATTTCTCTCGGGAACCGATGGCCCCGGTATAGACTGTCTGACACTCATCCAGCATCGCATCCCATAGCATTCGCGCTAATGTGACAATGCCGCCGTACTGTCTGGAGGGATTGTGGAGAACACGTCAACCATGCTGACCATCAAGGAAGTGGCCACGATACTGCGCTGCTCGAAGGCTCACGCGCTGAATGTAATCTGCGGTAGGGTGCCGGGCTTACCGAAATTAACCCACCTCACGATCGGTCGCCGGAAGGTGATCAGAAAAGACTGGCTTGAATCCTGGATCGATGCGAGCAAATCGCGCTAACGGAGGTGCACGATGGCATTCGAGATAAATAGCGAAACAATAGCCGACGCATTGGCGGCCCGTTTAATGGACCGGACCATCCTCGTGCCCCGGCTCCTCACGTTGGAGCAAGCCGCCACCTACCTAGGCCTGACGAAGGAGGCCTTGAAGTCGAAGGTCCATCTGGGACGAATACCGACGGTCGATCTGGACAAGAAACTGCGGTTCGACCGCGAGGATCTGGACCGGATCATCGAGCAGAACAAGCGCGTGGCATAGCGATGGCGCAGCGCACTGCAAAACTTGGCCAGGGCTCCATCTTTCTCAGAAACGACTGGTGGTGGTGCGACTACACTGCCGGTGGCGTGCGTCGCCGCGAGTCGTGCAAAACGAAGGATCGCGAAGAGGCCCTGGCGTACCTGCATCGACGGCAAGGGAAGCTGGCCTCTGGGGAGTTTCTTGCGCCGGACCGCGTCAGGGTGAAGGACCTGCTCATGCTTCTTCTCGAGGACTATGACGTTCGCGGAGTCGCACAAGCTTACATCGCCGGCCTGAAGGTGAAGTCGATCATCGGTCCGAAGCTGGGCAATATCAGAGCGGCAAAACTGACGACAGCTCAAGTCAAGGAGTACATCCGCGAACGCCGCAAGAAGGTCGGAGCCGGGAACCGTGAACCGCGAACTCGGAATGCTGCACCGCGCGTTTCAGCTCGGTTACCAGCAGGACCCGCCGCTCGTGGCGAGAGTGCCCTTTTTCCCGAAGCTGCCTGAAGCGGAGCCGCGGAAGGGCTTTCTGAAACCCGAGCTCTACCACAAACTCTTGCTCGCATTGCCTGAAGAATTGCGGCTTCTGTTTGTCGTTGCTTACCACGTCGGTTTGCGCAAGGGTGCCCTTCTACGCATCAAGTGGTCGCAGGTCGATATGGCGGCGTCCTGCATTTGGATGGAAGGGAAGCGGCCGAATCGAAAGCCGGAGCCCGTGGCCGTGCCAATCTACGGTGATATGGCGAAATTCCTGGAGGTGCAGCCTCGCGAAAGTGAATACTTGTTCGCGCGGGGATCGAAGCCGATCCGCGACTTCCGCGAGAGGTGGAACCAAGCCTGTGACGAAGCGGGCGTGCCTGGCACTTCTATTCCACGATCTGCGCCGGACCGCCGTCCGGAATCTTCGCCGGGCGGGAGTCGCCGAGTCGGTGATCATGAAGATCACGGGACACCGGACGCGCGGCATCTTCGACCGCTACAACATCACCGACCAAAGCGACACCCAGGAAGCCGGTCGCCTGGCGGAAGAGTTCCTCGCCAAGGAACACGATCCCAACTTGGCACAAAACACGTCACAAAATCGGCGCAAGCCGAACTGACCTGGAAAGGATGAAGAGATGACCAAAAACGATAAAAGCCGCCGAGTCAATGTGACCTACAGCGGCTTTTGATATGGTGCGGAGAGGGGGACTTGAACCCCCACGAGATTGCTCCCGCTAGCACCTCAAGCTAGTGCGTCTGCCAATTCCGCCACCTCCGCAGGTGCGCAAAACCTATCTTACTTCTTCGGCGTCGTAACCGGACCCGGCAGGCGGGATTGCCGGCTGCGGCTGAACTTGATTGTTCGAACCCGGCTGGACGGTACCGGCACCGTCTGCGGTGCGCCGGCCGGCTTGCCGTCCTGCCCCATGGGCGTTACCGTCACGCTCGGCTGTCCGGCAGGCTTGCCCGGCGCGGCGGGCGGTCACTGGCTTCGCCGCAGGCCTCGATCGCTCTGTCACACTCGTTGCGCTACCCGATCCTCGCGAGGCCATGATCGCCAGCGTTAGCGAACTCACCATGAACAGCGCTGCGGCGATCGCCGTCGCCTTCGACAGCACCGTCGTCGATCCCCGCGGACCGAACGCCGTCTGCGAACCCATTCCGCCAAAAGCCCCCGCCAAGTCCGCAGCCTTGCCGCTTTGAAGGAGCACGACAATAACAAGAAACAAGCAAACAATAATATGGATGATCGTCAAAAGTATGATCATTAGACGCTCTGAGCGCGACGGGACTCTAGCAGAAAACCGGCGAACTTCATGAACAGTATAGCAGGCGCGCCCGCTATTTATAGGCCGCTATGCCCGTTACTCGCTCGCCGATCACCAACGCGTGAATATGGTCGGTGCCCTCGTAAGTCTTCACCGTTTCCAGATTGCACAGGTGCCGCATGATGGGGTACTCGTCGATGATCCCGTTGGCGCCCATCAGATCCCGGCTCAACCGGGCGCAATCCAAAGCGATCGCGACGTTGTTCCGCTTGAGCATCGAGATATGAGCCGGATCCGCCTTGCCCTGATCCTTCAGCCGTCCGACGTGCAGCGCCAGCAATTGCGCTTTCGTGATCTCGGTGATCATCCACGCCAGCTTTTCCTGCACCAATTGATGCGATGCGATGGGCCGCTCGTCGAACTGCTTGCGCATCACGGAGTAGCTCCGCGCCGTTTCATAGCAGTCCATCGCAGCGCCAATCGCTCCCCAACCAATGCCGAATCGCGCCTGAGTCAGACAACTGAGCGGTCCCTTCAAGTCCTTTGGCGCAGGGGAGTTGCGCTGATCTTGGGGACCCGGCACTCGGAGAAGGCGAGGCTGGAGGTGACCGAGGAGCGCATCGACAGCTTGCCGTGAATATCGGAACTGGTGAAACCCGGCGTCCCTTTCTCTACCAGGAATCCGCGAATCCCTTCAGCCGTGCGGGCCCACACGATAGCAACGTGAGCTACGGACCCATTAGTAATCCAGGTCTTCTCGCCGTTTAATACCCACTGATCGCCATCCAGCTTGGCGTTGGTTTTCATCCCGGCGGGATTGGATCCAAAACCCGGCTCGGTCAGTCCGAAGCAGCCGATCGCCTCACCCGATTGCAGCCGCGGCAGCCAGCGCTCCTTTTGCTCATCGGATCCGTAGGTCAGAATCGGGTACATCACCAGCGCGCCCTGGACGGACACGAAGCTGCGCAGCCCGGAATCGCCGCGCTCCAACTCCTGCATGATCAGCCCGTACTCAACGTTGCTCATCCCCGCGCAGCCGTACCCCTCGAGATTCGCGCCGAAAAAGCCCAGCCGGCCCATTTCCGGAATCAATTCCGACCGGAAATCGGCCATCCCTGAAGCAATCGCGGATGACTGGTATGAAGCGGTCTTCGACGAATTGCCGAGCGGCCTGACGCACCAGGAGTTCCTGTTCATTGAATTGGGAATCGATCAGGAGGTAATCCACGCCGGGGAACCGGGGCATGAGACCAGAATACTAGATGGGGTCGGCGACAAAAATAAGGGCCAGTGGCGCGTTAACGCCTATCTGGCCCTTTAGAAATCGAGTTTGGCGAAACCTACGGAGTCGTGGTCTTCTGACGAACCTTATCGGCGCCCTTCTCGGTACCCTCAGCTGTCTTATTCACTGGCCTTCTTCGTGCCGCGTTTTACCTTCCTGCCGGTCTTCTTGGCTGCCCGGCCCGTATCCTTGCCGGCGTCCTTCATATCCTGCCCGATGCTCTGAGTGCTCTTTTCCTGAGCGGTGGCAGTGACACCGGCGAGGCCGCACGCTAGCGCTCCCACGGTCAGAATGTAATTGAGCTTCATCATGAGCCCTCCCGCACTGGTGAGTGCACGACAACCGCCATTCCAGCGAAACGTGTTTCTGAAGCACTTGCAAGAGCCCACGATCCCTGTCCGGAACAAACTACATTAGACCTGCATGTAACGGGCCGTTAACGCATCTTCATTTGCCGAGCTTCTTTTTCTTGTATTCCTCGTACTCCTTCTTCAGTTCCGGAATGCGAGGCGAGGAGTACAGATCGCTCGATTTATAGCGGCCGCTCATGAATTTGCCTTTGGTCCACTCGTCATGAACGTGTGTTTCCTCGGCTTTGTCCACCACTTCTTTCACGAGTTGGGGAGGAATGAAGTAGAAGCCTCCGCGGTCGCCGAATACCACGTCGCCGGGCATCACCGTCGCGTTGCCGATCTTCACCGGCACATTCACGCCCGTTAACATCACTCGCGTGTAGTCCAGAGCGGAAGGGTGAACACCCCGCGAGTACACCGGCATCCCGATGGGGAAGATCCCTTCGGCGTCGCGGATACCGCCATCCACTACCAGACCGGTATTCGATGCCGACCAGATCGCCGTCGCGAGATTGTCGCCGACGATCGTGCCGCCCTCGACCGTTCCGAACAGATCCACCACCATCACATCGCCCGGTTGGAGACTATCGATCACGCGCTGGTGCGGCGGGATGTTATCCACACCTTGCTGCTTGGCAGCCGCAGTCATAGGACCGGAGATGTCGGGCCGCATCGGCATGAACTGTACAGTAACGGCACGTCCCACCAGTTTCTTATCCGGATGCATGATCTGCCAGTCCCCGCTGAATTGGTGACGAAAGCCCCGATTCGGCAGCACGGCCCACACTTCCTCGATGGAAAGTCCTTTGACCTTCTCCAAAATGGCGTCGGGTACCTTCGGCCGTCCGTCTGGAAACCGTTCAAACGGATTCGCCGACGTGTACGTCATCAACTGATCCTTGGTCAGCGTGAAAAGCTGGGCCGGAGTGGGAAGAGCGGCGGCTGCGAAAAGGATCAATGCGGTGAGTCTCATCTCCCGGCAATTTATCACAACGGCGCGGTCGTGCGGCTAGTTGGGCAGTTCTCGCGTTCCCGCTTGCAACTCAAACCTGAAGTTCTCGCCCAGGTAAACCCGCTTCACTTCCGGATCGTGTCCCAGCGCCTCCGGCGAGCCGGAACGGAAAATCTTGCCTTCGTTGATGATGTAGGCGCGATCCGTTACGGCTAGTGTCTCGCGAACGTTGTGATCCGTTACCAGGACACCGATTCCCGCGCGTTTCAATTCGAAGATGATGTGCTGCAGCTCGAGAACCTGTATCGGATCGATACCTGAGAACGGTTCATCCAATAACAGAAAACTGGGCTGGATCACCAGCGATCGCGCTATCTCCACACGGCGCCGCTCCCCACCCGAGAGCGCATACGCCTTATTATGCCGGACCGTTTCGAGCCCCAGTTGATCGATGAGTTGATTCATGCGATCGCGCCGTTCACGGCGTGCCCAGCGGCAGCGTCTCGAGAATGGCCATCAGGTTATCTTCGACGGTAAGCTTGCGGAACACCGACGCCTCTTGCGGCAGATAACTGACGCCCCGGCGGGCCCGCTCGTACATCGGCAACTCGGTGATGTCCTCTTCGTCCAGCAGAACGCGTCCCGAATCGGGCGTGATCAGCCCGACGATCATATAGAAAGAGGTTGTCTTGCCCGCCCCATTAGGTCCCAGCAGACCCACCACCTCGCCCTGCTTCACCGTTACCGAGACATCGTCCACAACTCTGCGGCCGCGGTAAGCCTTCGATATTTCCGACGTGGTCAGCGTCCGTTTTCTTGCCATTTGCTTAGTGAGACTACTTGCGGTGGATCAGGCTTTCGACTCTCTGCGTCTCGACCCCGTTGACCAGCAGCCTATCATCATTGGTGAAAGTAGGTCAAGATCTTGCCTTTCGTGGTGCCTTTCAGGGTGTCGACGAATTGCGGCTGGCCTCCGGTCATAATCATCTTCTCTTCACCCGCATAGTACTCAGTGTGCTCCGAGGTGCCGGTGCGCGTGCGGTTTAGGCTTGGCCTGCGTCACCACCACGCGCCGTCCGCATACGCATGGTCCAGCGATGAATCCGATTCGAGCGTCTTTGAGAAAGGCCTTGATCTCGCGCGCCTTTACCGTCATGTTGGGCCGCACCATCAAGGCGCCTCCTTTGTAATGCGCCAGCTTTTCTTCTTCCGTATAGACCATCTCCGGCGCTTTCACTACCGTGAACACCTTCTGCGTCTGGGGCACCGGCTTGCCATCCTTGTCCTTCTTGCCCTTATCCAGGAACTGGCTAACCACCGAGCCCGTCGCATGCATCACGTCGTTCTCTCGATCGAGATCCAGTTGGTCCGCTTGCACCCGGTTTGCGCCCTGCCAGGCCACCGCATTGCCCTCGTAATGGATATGGAAGTTGTTGTCCGTGGACACCATCTTGTTGGCCTTGGCTTGAGTCGGCTCCGCGTCCGACAACATCGCCGAGGATGGTCTTGCCCTTTCTTCTCCGGAAGGCGGGTGGACGCCACGTGGCCCTCCGCGATGAAGTCACCCGACTTTTGGTTCATGACGATGCGATCGGCGGTCGAAGATCCAGAGGTATCTGCCATGCGCGCCGAACCGGTAAGCGTGATGGTATCGGTCTTCTGGTCCAGCAGCGCGCGGTCGGATTGGGCCGTACGATCGCCTTGTTGATAACGGAAATTAGCGGTCTGCTCCAGGCGCGCCACCTGATTCGTTTTGGGATCGAATTCGGCTTTGAATTCATCGCTCGACGTCACCAGTGGTGGGCTGGGCTTGCCGTCCTTGGGCGGACTCTCGGTGCGCGTAGTCACCTTGGTGGATCGGAAGTTCTGGATCTGATTGTCCTCGCCATACGCGATCCAGAACTTCTCTCCATTCAGGAAGCGGTGCGGCAGCCCCGGCCGGTTTGGAATGAATTCCAGGGATCCCGGCGAGTGGGTTTCCACATTGTCGATTTCGTGGCCGCCTTCCCGCATCTTCAACTCAATACTCTCGGACTTTCAGCACTCGCGTTTCGGCGGGCGGATCGGTGCCCTTCGGCGCCGGCTTAGACTCGATCACCGCATGGCCCAGGGCTAGAGCTTTCTCGAGAACGCTATCTCCGTCCTCCGTATTCATCAGAAGTTCCACGTGATCGGATTGCACGTCGGTGCGGCCGGTGTCCGAAGTCGTCGAAAGTCGCGCATTGGTATCGGCCGTGATTTTGTTAACCAGGCGGTCGTCATTGAACAGCATCGTCAGATGATCGGCCGCATACTCTACCTTGCGCCCGTCGTCGTCTTGTACGCCGTGCGCGTTCTGGCTCTCGATCACCCGGACGTCGCCGTCCTCCAGCGTGATGTACGAACTTCCGCCCTCCATCTTCAGTGTTCCGCGCTCCATCTTGGCCCACGGCGTCAGTGCTACTTTGCCTTCGCGCTCAAAGTACACCAGGTCGGCGGTTTCCACCTTCATCGGCGGCGAGTCCGGATCGGAGCCAACCAGGTTGAGTTCCACCTGGCTCTTCATATGGAGTTGGCGGTTGTTGGGATCGTAATCGGCTCCAACCGCTTTTCCGCCGCCGTGCGCAAACGTAAAAGTCGCCGGCTTATCGGTCGATGCCTTGCCGGTCTTCGTTTCAAAGTGGATGCCCGACGCGATGATCTTGACGACTTGATCCATAGACGGCTTGGCCGCGTCGATACCTCTCAGAATCTCAGATTCGCCTTCGGAGTAGAGGACGCCAGAGCTGATGTCGAAGCTCGCTTTCGCGCTCTTGACTTCGTCGTATGTAGCGCCGCACTGGTGGTAAAGCTTCAGACCAACGCCATCCAATTCATAGGAGGAGGGCTGCTGCACCTGGACGAAACTCTTGGCCGTTACATCCATCGCCGGACAGGGTTCGCCGTTGGGACCGCGATTCTTGTCATCGTTCTTGCGGTAGTGCCAGCCCTCGGCGGTGGCATCAATGCCGGATCTCAAGCCGCACCGGCGGCGGAGGAGCGTCCTTCTGCATGCGGTCCACCCCTTTGTAGTAGGTGGAGCCGACAGCAAACACGATAATGGATATGGCGGCGAGAATCAGCCACCTGGCGCGGCGCATTATGTTCTAACTTCAGGATAGAACAGAACCAAAGGGTGCCCGTCCGCGTGGGGTCCGGCGCAAGCCGGAGCCAACATCGAGCTTCTTGCGGAGAACTGCTTTCCGCAGCATGACCTGTCGAGTAGCTGATCGGCAGGACGAGCCTGTTTCTCACCGCCCTGGAATGCGCTGATCTACAGCAACGGCCGCAATGCGGTCACAAACCGATCGATATCCTCTTCGTTGTTATACATGTGCGGCGATACCCGCAGAAATCCATGCCGCGCGGAGACAACGATTCGTTGTTCCTTCAAGCGCCGCGATATGGCCGGAACGTCGCGTCCCTCAAACCGCGCCGCAATGATCGGAGTCGCTCCGTCCGCAACCTCTCCACCCAATTCGCGCATGCGCAGCCGTACCGAATCCGCCAATTCCAGCACGCGCTGCTCTATAGTTTCAGGCCCTAACTCCAGCATCATCTCTACCGAGGCCTGCATCGCGTAGAGTAGCGAGAAGGGCAGGCCCCCGCCTTCGTACTTTCTCTGCCGCGTCCTTGAATTCAGGGCGCGCGTGATGCAAATTATCCACCTCGCGCCAGCGCTTGTCACTGCGCCATCCGACGACGTTCGGCTGGAGACTGGCTCGCAATTGCGGAGCTACATACATGAATCCCACTCCGGTCGGCGACATCATCCACTTATAGCTATGAACGGCAAGCATGGATGGCTGTAGCTGCGAAGCATCGAAGCGCAATGCGCCCACGCCCTGGGTTCCATCCACATAGAACAGAACTCCCCGGTCGCGGAGGTACCGGCCGATCTCCTCGAGCGGCGGCCGGAATCCGCTCGCATAATTCAGCATGCTGAGCAGCACCAGACGCGTTCTTGGCGTAATGGCATCGTACAACCCGTCCCAGGATGTTTCCACGAAGTCGACGTTCGTACCCGCGAAGTGCGGCGCATACAGATTATTCGGGAACTCGCCTTCCAGCGTGACAATGCGGTCGCCCTCTTGCCAATCGGATCCCGCTCATCAGATAGGCCTAGCCCCGTTGAGGTATTCGAAATGAAAGCGACGTCTTCCGGCTGCGCAATGGATTAGGCGGGCCAACACTCTCGCGCAAGCGGTCCATGTCATCGAACCAATCCAGAAAATCTGAACAGGCCATCTCGTCGCGATGGGCATGATGGCTCAGCAGGGCCTCGGTTGCCACACCGGGGAATGTGGCCGTACGTGGCGGTATTTAGATATGTCCAGTTTTTTAGCGCGGGGAACTCGCGGCGGACGCTTTCCCAACCGCCGCTCATTGTCCTTTCAGGTACGCGACCACCTCATCCACGGCAACATCCGCGGACTTCTTCGTACGGCGATCCACTACCTCGACGATGCCTTGCGGAAGCTTTTTGCCGATCGTGACCCGGTATGGGATGCCGACGAGGTCCGCGTCCTTAAACTTCACCCCCGGCCGTTCGTCGCGATCGTCGAGCACCGCGTCGAGGCCGCTATCCCGGCACGCGCGATAGATCGCCTCGGCGGCCTCCCGCTGCGTGGCATCGTTGAAGTTGACAGGCGTAACCACGACGTAGAACGGCGCTATCGACGCCGGCAGCGACATGCCGTCTTTATCCGCGTACAACTCGACCGCTGCGCTGAGGATCCGTTCGATGCCGATTCCATAGCGAGCCCATAATGGGCGTGATCTCCTCGCCCGCTTCGTTCAAAACGCGCAAGCCCATCGACTCGGAATACTTGTAGCCCAGCTTGAAGATGTGCCCGATTTCGACGGCCTTGTACATTTCCAAGGCGCCGCCGCACTGGCTGCAGATGATCGCCCGCTGCCACCTGCCGGAGGTCGGCGAAGTCGATCGAGAAGTCCTTGCCCGGAGTAACGTTTCGCAGATGGTAGTCGTTTCTGTTCGCGCCGGCGATCATGTTCTTGCGGCCTTCGAGCGCCATGTCGCGCGATCACGCGCATGTTCTTCACGCCCACCGGGCCGAGCGAGCCGGCTTCGGCCCCAAACGCCGTCGCGGATCTCATCCGGCTGCGCCGCGCGGACCTCGGTCGCGCCAACGGCGCCGGCAAATTTCGTTTCGCTCAATTGATGATCGCCGCGAACCAGCGCCAGCACGAGCTGCCCATCCGCCATCATCACCAGGCTCTTCATCTGCGATGTTTCCGGAAGGCTGGTGAAAGCTGCGATATCGGCGATCGTCTTCTTATCCGGCGTATGGAATTCTTCAGGCGTCAGGTCGCCTTCGGGATCGGCCACCGCCGGCGGAGTAGCTTTGCCAATTGCCTTCTCCAGGTTCGCGGCATACCCGCAGCTCGGGCATTGCACGACGAAGTCTTCCCCGGCCTCCGATTTAACCATGAACTCGTGCGACTGGCTGCCCCCCATGGCGCCGGAATGCGCTTCCACAACGACATACTTCAATCCGCAGCGGTCGAAAATGCGGCAATACGCGTCGTGGTGCTTGCTGGTAGGCGACATCCAGACCTTCCGGACCCATATCGAACGTATACGAGTCTTTCATGATGAATTGCCGGACACGCAGCAGACCGCTCTTCGGCCGTGGCTCATCGCGGAACTTGGTTTGAATCTGATACCAGATTTGGGGCAGCTGTTTATAACTGCGCAACTCGCCCCGGGCGATGCTGGTCATCACCTCTTCGTGCGTCATTCCCAGGCAGAGGTCGCGCCCAAAGCGATCCTTCAGGCGAAACATGTTGTCGCCCATGACTGTCCATCGCCCCGATTCCTGCCACACTTCGGCCGGGTTCAAGGCGGGCAGCAGCATTTCCTGCGCGCCAATCGCATCCATCTCCTCGCGCACGATGCTGGTGATCTTCAGGATGGCGCGCTGCGCCAGGAAGAGATAATTGTAAATTCCAGCGCCTAACTGCCGGATATAGCCTGCGCGCAGCAAGAGCCGGTGGCTGACCACTTCAGCTTCGGCGGGGTTGTCCCGTAGCGTCGGGATGAAAAGTTTACTCCAATACATTTTTGGCTTGAGGGGGAATCGGGTGAAACGCTGATTCTAACATGTTGCTGTTAACCTGGACGCTTATGATGCGTTTGGCGATCGTCTTCGCGATAACGCCGTTACTCAGCCTGTCGCAGGATTTCTCGGAAATCAGTATCGTGAAGGTGTTTACCGGCTACCGCTTTGCGAACAGTCCGGTTTGGTCGCGGGATGGGCACTGGCTGTTTTCCGATGCCCCGGCCAATCACGTCATCCTGGTGGTTCCCGGTCAAAAGCCGGAGGTCTTCCTGGACGGGGCGGAAGGCGCCTCAGGTATTGCCCTCGATGCCCAAGGCCGGGTGTATGTCTGCGAAGGCAGGGGCCGCCGGGTCGTGCGTATCGATAAGAAGAAGCATTCGGAAACCATTGCTGAAAAGTTTCAAGGCAAACGGTTGAACGCCCCCAATGACATCGTCGTCCGAAAGGACGGCAACGTCTATTTCACCGATCCGGCCTTCGGGTATCAGCAGGACACTCGCGAGCTGGATTTCTTCGGTGTATACCGCGTGACTCCAAAGGGCGAACTCGACGTGGTCGCGAAATCTGCGTCACGTCCCAACGGCATTGCGCTTTCGCCAAACGGGCGGACGTTGTATGTGAGCGACTCCGACAGCCGATCCGTTCGATCCTACGATCTCGACAAGCCGGGCGCGGCGTCGAACGAACGCAGGTTTGTAGCGGGCATCGAGGGCGTTCCGCGCGGTCATGTGCGTGGATGAGAAGGGCAATCTCTACGTGATGGCCAGGAACATAGATATTTATACAGCGGAAGGCAAGCGCCTTACGGAGATTCCGTTCGGAACGCCGCCATCCAGTTGCGGCTTCGGCGATCCGGATCTGCAGTCGCTGTACATCGCGGCGGGGCCCTCCGATGTACCGGGTACGATTGAACGTGAAGGGAGCGGTTCAATATTAGTGTGAGAGCATCGCTACAACGGCGTTCAGATGAACGATAGCCGCCGCTATCCGCAGCGTCCCATACTGGGCGTTGGCGCATTGATTATTGAAGCCGGCCGCATCCTGTTGGTCGAGCGCGGGCGCGAGCCACTGAAAGGATGGTGGTCGTTGCCGGGGGGCGCGGTTGAAGTGGGCGAGAGACTCGAAGACGCGATTCGCCGCGAGGTTCTGGAGGAAACCGGGCTCATCATCGACACGCCGGCCCTCTTCGAAATTTTCGAGCGCATCATGCCTGACGATCAAGGCAAACCGGAGTACCACTACGTGCTGGTCGATTATACGTGCGGTGTGTCGGGCGGGACGCTTGCTGCGGGCGACGACGTGAGCCGCGCCGAATGGGTGTCGCAACACCATCTCGACCGGTACCGTCTAACAGAAGGAACACTCGCAGTTATCGAGCGAGCATTTGCGGCACATGCAGTTCACCAGCGCTGAAACACTTGAGTTCGAATCTCTTCGCGAACTGATCGGCCGATACGTATCGAGCCCGCTCGGCCGCCGTGAATTGAATGCGGCGCAACCGCTCTCGGACCGCGCTGGTGCTGGAAGGCATTCTCGCCGAGACTGCTGAAGCCATCGAGTACGTGCGTGCTTCCGCTCAGCCGCAGGCCGCCGCACGCGGTGCAGTAATCCGCGTGAGGTTCACAGTCCATCCCCGATTTGGCCGAGGCGGTAGGAAAGCTGCGCATCGAAGGCGCGGTGCTGGAACCGCGGCAGATCTATGATCTGAGCCGGTTGCTGGACCAGGCCGGCGATATCCGGAACGTCATCACTACCGTCTCGGAACGTTTCCCGCTACTCGCATCGCGCGCGGAGCGGATCGCCGATTTCCGCGATCTCCTGCGCGCTCTGGACGGCAAGATACTTCCCGACGGCTCGGTCGCCGATAACGCGAGCGTCGCGCTGCAACCGCCTGCGGCGCGACATCGAGAAACAGCAGAAACATATTCAGGATTCACTGGAGCGGTTTCTTCGCGTGCACCGTGAAGAGGGCACGCTGCAGGAAGAGTTCGTCACCATCCGCAACGAGCGTTTCGTGGTGCCGATCGTCGCCGGACAACGCCGGCGCGTTGAGGGCGTGATTCACGCGGCCTCGGCCAGCGGCCATACACTGTTTGTCGAGCCGATGGAAACCATCGACCTGAATAACGAACTGGTGCGGTTGAAGGAAGAGGAATGGGCTGAGGTCAACCGCATTCTGCGCGAGCTCACCGAACGGCTGCGCGAACACGCCGACGAGATCACATATACGTACGACGTCATGGGCCAGTTGGAATTTCTGTTCGCAAAGGCCCACTTCGCCCGTGACTTCGACTGCGTGGTTCCACGCTTCAGCCCCGATCTGAATCGCAGACTGCACCTCAAGGCAGCGCGGCATCCGCTGCTCGAAGATGTGTTGCGGAAGCAGAGCAAGCCCGTGGTGCCGATCTCGCTGACCTTGGACGAGCGCTGCCGCACGCTGCTGATCAGCGGACCCAATACCGGCGGTAAGACGGTTTCCATGAAAACCGTGGGACTACTCGCATTGATGGCGCATGCGGGATTTCCCGGTTCCCGCGGCGGAGGCGGAATTCCCGATTCTGCAGCAGGTGCTCGCGGACATCGGCGATCAGCAATCCATTGCGGAGAGCCTCAGTTCGTTCTCGGCGCATATTCAAACCATTCGCCGCATGCTCGATGTGGTGAACATGGATGCCTTGATTCTGTTGGACGAGTTGGGCAGGGCGACTGATCCTGAGGAAGGCGGCGCTCTGGGCGTCGCCATCCTGGACACCTTCCGGTCGGCGGGCGCATTCTCGTTGGCGTCTACGCACCTGCTCGCGATCAAGGTGTACGGCGCGAATACGGAAGGCGTCCTGAATGCCTCCATGGGTTTCGATGAGCAAACGCTGGAGCCCACTTACATTCTGCGAACCGGAGCGCCTGGGAAGTCTGCCGGGCTGGACATCGCGAGCCGCCTTGGGTTGGAGCCGCAGATCATCGAACGCGCCCGCTCGCGGATGTCTTCCAGTGAGCGTGATATCCAGCAATTCCTGAGTGAACTGCACGAACGGCTCAATCGCGTATCTCAACTGCAGGAGGAGTTGGCTCGGGAGCGCGAGCAACTGAAGCAGCGCGAGCAGTCCCTCGAACGCGATTGGGAGAAGAAGCGTGCCGCCCAGATTCGGGAACTCGAGCAGCGCTCTGAGCAGCTCGCTGCACATTTCGAAGAGCAGGCGCGGCAGACTATCGACGAGATTACAAAGAACGTCGACCAGCGCAAGGCAGCGGAGAATGCCTTGCGCAAGGTTGCTAAGACGCGGCGTGAGTTTCTGGAAGAGACGCGGAACCGTGGCTGATGCCTCTCGTCCTTCTGGAGCCTCCGCTCCGCGCAGGCTGGCCATCGAAGAGGGCGTGCGCGTGCGGCTCAAAGGCGTGCGGCAGCCCGCGCGCGTACGGCGCAAGCTCGCCGACGACCTGCTGGAGGTGGAGGCGGGATTTATGAAAATGCAGGTCTCGATCGACGATGTCGAAGAGGTGCTGCCGCCTTCAGAATCGAGCGCCCGCCTTCCGAAGGGCATCTCTTACGAGCAGGGTCCGCGCTGGGACATCTCCTACCGCGAGATCAACATCATCGGAAAGCGTGCCGAGGAAGCCTCCGAGGAAGTCGATAAATTTCTGGATTCCGCAGCGCTGGCGCAGGTAGACCGGGTCCGCATCGTGCATGGACACGGCATGGGGATTCTGAAGCGTGCCATCTCGGATCTGTTGACGCACAATCCGCATGTCGAGAAGTTCTACTCAGCGACGGCGAGTGAGGGCGGTTCCGGTGCGACCATCGTCGAATTGAAAGTGTAGAACGTGAAGTTCGCTGGACCAGGTCCAGAGGCGTATCCCCACCCGGGCCAGCATATAGAGCTGACGTATCACGAACACCAGCAGAACTGTTATCCGTGAGCCTTGTCCCAGCGCTTCGCTGATGCCGTGATATACCAGCAGGACCAACAACCCGGCGGCAGCGCAGATCCAGTACACCGCCATGGTCCGGCTGAGGCGGTGCACGGCGAAGCGGAAAGCGCCGATCGTGGCCCGGATCGCACTCCGTCTTTTCCCTGTAACCAGAATGATCTTGCCGTAGTCGAAGACCATGTTCACGACCCCGAACAGGAACAACTGCGCCAATATCCTGACCCAGCCCAGGATGATCCATGGCTTGGCCTCCATGCTCGATTCACGGGCATGATCGATAAGTTTGGCGACGCTATTACTTAACATCGAGACGATGCCGTAAAAGAGAAGCGAAATCAGCATCAGACCGAAATAGCCGTCCGAAGTACCGGGCGCAGGCGCTGAAGTAAGCGTCGTCCTCACGATAGAAGACGGCCAGTGCGCCGCCCGCGAGAAACGTGTTCAAAAAGAGGAACAGGATAGCCGCGAGTGCAAGCGACAATCCCACTGCATTCATCGGCCAGAACCGAAAGTGATACAGAGTCTCTACGGCCCAAGAGGGATCGAGGTTCTCGAAGAGCCGATCGTTTTCGAGGCTGTGCCCGAGGCTGCCCGCGATCAGCATCACCACTGGGTGCAACCACAACGGCGGCTGCCAGAACGTTAACCAGATAAAGCAGCGCCACCAACTTGCGGAACCGAAGTACCTGGCGCAAGCCTTTTTTCAAAGCGGCCGTGATCGTCATGCCAGCATCGCCAGCGTTTGCAATAGCTGTTGAATCCAAAACAACACGGACGCTGACCACTTCACCGTCGTACTACTCTGCGGCTTCATTACGTGGCTGTTATTCGACCAGTTCGCGTCGAGCACCAGCTTGTGATCAGGATCGACAACCACGCTCGCCAGCTTAGACGGCTTCACGAGTTCATACTTGACCCAGCGGTACCGGCCATCCCATTGCCGGCGCTCCGTCTCGCCGTTCTCAAATCGAATCAGGATGTCGACCGGATAGATCGCCTCTCCCTCGCGCCGTATCGTGATCTTGGTCCGGAAATTCTCCTTCTTACTCTTCGCCTTCTGCTCATCGATTTTGGAAGCCTGCTCGGAAGTGACCACTTTATGCTGGCCGGAGTCGTCGAGCACGCCGCTGTCGGCCCGCTCGGGCTCACTCGCTGCATCGGCTACCGCATAATCGGCCACGTTCGACGAGTATAGGAACTGCTGGAAGAACCAGTTCATGTCTTTGCCCGAGACTGTGTTGACCACATTGATGAAATCCGGCGCCGCGGGATGGCCATAGCGCCAGCGCTGCTGATACGTCCGCATCACCTTTGCCATGACGGGCTCTCCGAGCGTCTTCTCCAGCGTGCTCATCATCAACCCGGTCCGCATATAGGAGTTAATGCCGTAACTGATCAAGGTTTCATACTCCCATCCGCGCCGCCAAAGGTCGTCAGCCTTGGGCATTGCGAGATATGCCGAGCGATCGATCTCATCCGCGGTAGCGACCGGCAATCCCATGAAAAACGAGAGAGGGACGCTTGCGAGCCGCAGCGGAGCCGTACGCGGGCCGTAGACCTTGTCCAGCACCTTGCCGGTCGAGTAGGTGTTGAAGCCTTCGTCCATCCAGGCTTCCTCAAACTCATTGCTACCCACCAGACCTTGCCAGAATTGATGACCGAACTCGTGTACGATCACCTCTTCGGGGTTGCCATCGTTCTTCGCCACAAGCCAGGACGTACCGGCCGTAATGAAGGTCGGGTACTCCATGCCCTCCGCCCCGCCCGCTCCCGACGGCGGATCGACAATGGTGAGCGTCGCGTGCGGATAGCTTCCGTACCAGAGCCCAAAATACTTGATCGCATTCGCTGCCGCGCGGAAGTGCCGCTCCATTTGGTCGGCGTGCTCCGGTTGCAGCAACAGGATCATCTGTACGTTGCTCAGCCGAGCTTCGGCATGCGACACGCCCAGCATTCGCGTGATGTCGGTGAGCTCCGGCGCGGTTACTTCGCGGTCGGCATCGAAGGTCCTCACAAATCGCAGGTATTGCGGCTGTGCGGTCCAGGCGAAGTCGTGTACGTTCTCCTGATAAAAGGAATGCGTGGTGGTACCGTCATTGTTCTTGCGCTCGCTTTTCTGAACGCCGGTCGCGCCTACGACGAAGTTCGATGGTACGGTGAGATCCACCGCGTATTTCCCGTAATCCGCGTAGAATTCGGTGGTCGCGTGATATTGATGGCAGTTCCACTGCGAGGTAGACGCGTACCGCATGCCGGCCTTTTCCCAAACACCGATTTTCGGAAACCACTGACCGCCGAGGAAAAAGTCGCCGTGATAACCGGCGCGCGCATAAACATGGGGGAACTTGGTGTAGAAGTCGATCTCGAGTTGGATTTGACGGCCCGGTGCGACAGGTTGAGGCAACGGCACGCGGATAGCCGTCCGATCATCGGCGTTGTGATCATCCGGAGCGATGAACTGCATCGATTTGGTGAGATCGGCGCCGCCTGCGATACGCATGCTTTTGACGTCGATGTAGCCCCAGCTGTCCTTCTGCATGCGATCATTTCGCAGCTGCCCGCCGGATTCTTTCAGGAACGTCGATCTCGAGTTCTTGAAGGCATTCATGTACAGATGGAACTGAAGTTCGGTGATCTCGTCCTGCGAGTCGTTCGTCCAAACCAGAGTTTCATGTCCGGTGACGGACTTATCCGACGGATTCAGGCGAGCCGAGATGGCGTAGTTCGCGAGGAGCTTGGCTTGTCCGAGAGCGCAGGCGGGAAGCAGAAGAAGCGCAACAGCGAGCCTGTGCATGCTCCGGTAATTGTAGCGCGGCGCTGCTAATTACAAGGCGGCCAATACTTCATCGGCGTGGGTTTCAGGCTTTACCTTTTCGAAGATCTTGCGGATGCGGCCGTCTTTCCCGATCAGAAAAGTGGTGCGTTCGATGCCCATGTACTTCTTCCCGTACATGCTCTTCTCTTTCCACACGCCGTAGGCTTCGGCTACCTGATGCTCCGTATCGGCGAGCAGCGGGAAGGTCAATTCGTACTTGGATTTGAACTTGGCCTGTGCGCCCGGCTTGTCGGGCGAGACGCCAATAACTTCTGCGCCGTGCGTTTTGAACTGCGAAATGGTGTCGCGGAAATTGCAGGATTCCTTTGTGCAGCCGGGCGTGTCGGCTTTGGGATAGAAGTAGAGAACAACGTCGCGTCCCTTCAGGCTCGAGAGCCGGAAGGGTTTGCCTTCGTCATCTTGGACTTCGAAGTCGGGAGCGGGATCGCCTTCTTTCAATGCCATGCCTCATTGTAGTGGCCTGTAGAGCGTTCACACGAGTCTGAACGCTTTGCCAAGAGCACCGCTCAGAAGGTCAGGGTGATGATGTGTTGGCCTCTGGGCAGGACCAGCGTGGAATCCATGAAGATGGGGTGAGTCTCGGCGCCGTCGATCTCTAGTTTGCGCGGCGTCCGGTCGAGCTTGGCCAGCGCTCGCGAACTGCTCAGGTACGCGAATTCGAAACCTTGTGCCGTCGCGGTTGCGGACTGCAGCGTGCCGTTAAAATCCGTGAGGCGGGCCGGAACTTCCTTCAGCGACACTTCAATCGCATGCGGTCCCGGGGGTAGCCATACCGTTTTGTCGTCCCGGACCGGCCAGGGCCGTCCGTCTACGGATGCCGGGCCACGCCACGGCACGCCGACCCCTCGTTTGGAATCGACGGTAAGTTTCGGCCCGATTTGCTCAACTCGAGTCACCGTGGATGCAGCCGACGGCAAGAAAGGGCAGATCGTCTCTCAGAATGGAGTTTTCGAAGTACAGGGCGACCCGCGGGAAGGCTCCGGAAGACAGGTGAATCAGTTGAAATAGCTCCGTTCCGGTCTGCTGTTTCGTCGGGTATACGTCCTGATAACGCTCGACAATGTTGATGTCGATGGCGAGCTTATCCTTCCTCGGCGTTAGCGGATCGTAGGCGGCTGCGATCTGTGGATAGCGCTGGGGCCCGAGATTCCATATCGTCGCCGGATCTTCGATCAGGAACGTGAAATCGTGCTGGGTGAGAAGCGGAAGCACCCGCCCGGCATCGGCCCCAATCAGATCGCGCATCTGCTTGTCGAAGCGATCGTCCACGTGCGTCAGCACCAGATCCATATGCTGGCGTGTACGCCGCAGGTTCTCCATCTCCTTGATCCATTCGGTCTGCTGACGGCGCGCGAGTTCAGCGCGGAATTCGAGAAGGGCCCGCATACCGGTTGCGTCTTTCGATGGATGGCGCGGCGAGTTGGTATCGAATAACTCGAAGGGATCGTAGCCTTGCTTAGACTTGAACTCATCCCGGATGTCCGAGTTCATTGGCGTGAATCGCGCCGGATTCAGATATCCCTCGAGCGACTCAAAGTACAGTTCGGCCAGATTGACTCCGTCCCAGTCGAACCTTCCTAGCAGACCGCGTACGCCTTTGGATACCGCTGCGAATGCATCCCGGTTGGTGAGATTCATCAGCTTGCGCCAGTCGAGTTGAGCATCCTGCAAGAGCGCCGTTTTCTCCCGCCACTCCGGGTGGTCGTTCCAGAACTTCTCGCTGACGTGCGGTAGTTCCAGCCAGGCGTAAACCAGAATGGCCTGTTTGTGGCAAGCCTCGATCAACTTCTTCAGATATTCATCGCGTTGTGGATCGGCATCGTAATAGTGCCAGGCAGCGACATGCAGCGTGCTGATACCAGCTTTTCGCCAACGTTCGGCGAAGTAGTCGACATCCGCGCGGGAACGATATGAGGAGTCGAAGAACGCCCATAGTTGGGACGACTTAAACGGCGGTTCGAAGCCGAGATCGCCCAGCGCTTGCAGCAAGTAGGGGAAGCGCTCGGAACCCTGAGCGCCGGGCGAGACGGCGATCCACAATACTCCGCCGGATCCGCGGCGAAACCCGGCCATGAGGGGGGCGTGTTCCCAGCGCTCCCGCGAGTACACATGCGCCGCTGCGGGAATGGTGCTGACCGGATACGGCGAGCGGCTTCTCCCAGACAATTTCGAGCTTTGGCGCGCGCAGGTCTTCTACGCCGCGGACTACGACACGCGCCGGCGTTGGCACAAAACCGATTTCGCGAGCGACGGTTGAGTCCCCTTCCAGGATGACGAAGGCGCCGCGGCCGGCACGCTCCAGCCATTGAGCGGCGTTGAGGGGAGAGGCGCCGCTTACCACGAATACGCTGGCGATCCCAGTTTGTGAGTCGACGAGCCCGACTGAGGTGAGGATGTTCCGCCACGCGCCGGGATCATCTCCGATGACGTGGTAAGAAAAGGTGGCCGCGCACGCACTGGCGCAAACCAGAGCGGCAATTGCGACAGTGCGGACTGCCAGGCCAGGAAGTCCTCCCCAATCTTTATCGTGTGAAGGCATACCAGAATCCTGCTCGAAGATCGTAAAAGATGGGTCCGCGCGGGTTGCCTTCCTGGACCAGGTAGTTCCCGCGCGTCGCGTTCACGCTAAACACCATGGAAGACGGAAAAGGGTGAAGGCGGAAGCGAACGCCCGGGCCTGTTTCCACGTAATTGGCCCAATACTGGCGCTTCAGATCGAGCGTGAGATTCCAGTTCCAATAGATCTGCGATTGGAAGCCGGTGGTTTCGAACGATCGCAGGGTGTATCCGGTCCGATTTTGCGAGTACATCAGCATATCGTTTTGGAAGCGGCTGACGAAGATTCCGTCGTCGTTCGTTTCGGCGAACAGGCCATGAGACGTGGGCGTAAGCAGGTGTCCGATGCCGCGCGCAAAAGCCAGCCCGCCTCGGTAGTCCGGGATCATGGAGCCGACATCCTTCCGCGAAGGCAGGTACTTGATGGCCTCACCCGCTTCGAACCACCCGGTCAGGCCGCGCCAGGTTCTTGTGGCGATACCAGCGCCGACGATGAACGAGCTTTCTGAAAGATACTGCGGAGCAATCGCCGCCCTTCCCGCCTCCAGCGATTGGCGTGTGTCGCCGACGAAGCGGACCGAGACGTACGGGCGGATAGGGAGATTCCCGATTCGAATCTCGGTCTTCACCTGGGCGTACGAAAAGACATCTTTCCACCGCGTCGAATAGAACGGGAACATCCACGCGGTGGTGCGGAAGCGGGCGAACGCGGGGGTGAGATTATGCCAAGCCCGGTCCGCTTCGGCAGACAGCTCAGGGTCGGAACTCTTCCGCGCGAGATTGAACCATTTGATGGCTTCGCGATCCTGCTTGAGGTTGTTGTACGTCCTGCCGAGCTTCAGCATGACATCAAAGTCGACCGGGTCGGATTCGTGTGCGACGGTCAGGTATTTCAACGCATCCTTCAGATATCCGGCTTTCAGGCTTTTGTCCGCGAGTTCCTTAGCGTCATGACCCTGCTTTGTCCCGCGTGGACTCTCTCCGATTAATCAGCACCTGCGGCAGTTTCAGCGCAACACGGACACGGTCAGACAATTCCTCGTCGCGGCCCTCCAGAACCCGGTTCAGCAAAGGCGTAGCGCCGGGGAGATCCTTCTTTGCCAGCCGCAGGAATCCGAGTTGCGCCGTGGAGAGCAGATCGTCCGGCGCTGCCTGGACAATGCTTCTGAACTCGGATTCTGCGTCCTCCTTAGCTTCCATGGCGAGCAGCAGGTAGGCGAGTTCACGTCGAAGTTCGGTATTACGGGGATCGAGCGTCAGCGCGGCGCGGAACTCGTAGACGTATGGGTAACGGGACGGCATGAGAGCCTTTGCCCGTTCAGCAATGCGGGGCTGTGTGCAGCGCGAGGCAGCCAGGAGCGCGGCGGTAGAGTCCGGCAAGCGACCGACCGCTTTCCACACGCGACCGAGATCCAGCAGTAGCTCGGGCAGATCGGGGCGGAGACGCCAGGCTATTTCGTAGTGCTCAGCCGCCAGCGTCCACTCATCTCGATCCTCGGCAAGCTGGGCAAGTTCCTGATGCGCGCTGAAATTCTCGGGTGAGAGCTCGACGGCGCGCTGCCATCGGGCGATTCCGTCCTTCAAGAGGAACATCGATATTCTGAAAGGCCTGCTCCGCTGTGGCGCGCGACTGCGGGTCGTCCGTGCGGCGGATACGGTCGAAGATGCGGCGGGCTTCGGCGCGCTGCTTGGTCTCAAAGCATAGGAAGGCGTATTCAAGCGCGACGTGATGGTCCCCCGGATCCAATCGCATCGCCTCGCCGAACTGATCGCGCGCTGCCTCGGTCTCGCCTATCTTGAGCAGGGTATAGGCCAGGTCGACGTGGATGTTGGCGCGTTTGGGAGCAAGTTCAATGGCGTGCCGGAACGCCGCGATCGCGTCCTCGTAATGCCGGGCGCGCAAGGATTCGTACGCCTTCTGCAGCGGCTCGTAAGAGGGATCGGGCGGTTGTGCAGCCGCGATTCCGGCCAGATTGAAACAGCAGGAGCCCGGCCGTCGCCAGGCTCCTTGGGATTCTCATGTTACTTGTCACTTCAGCCTGCAATCTGCCTGCAGGGTTCTAGTGGCAGGCGGGCACCGTCCGTCTCAGGATTTCGAGAAGTAGCAAAATAGGTTCATGCACATTGACCCGGCCGACTACGCCATTGAAGGCATAGACTCGGTAATTACTCCCGCGCTGGCGATTTATCCCGCCTTCGTTGACGCAAACATTGACGCCACCTTGCGCCTGGCCGGCGGAGACGCAAATCGCTGGCGGCCGCACATCAAGACCGCGAAGCTCGGCTTCACCATGCGCCGGCTGGTGGAGCGCGGCGTGGTCAACTTCAAATGTTCGACATCACTCGAATTGTTGGCTTCGTGCCGGAACGGCGCTCGGGATGTGGTGGTGGCGTATCCGATGGTGGGCGCCAATGCAGACCGCGTGCGCGAGATTGCAGCGCAGTACCCTGGGGTTCGGGTGTCGATCCTGGTGGAGAACGAAGCGCAAGCGACGGCGTGGGCCGGAACGCGGTATCTCCGTATTCATCGACGTGAATCCCGGCATGGATCGTACCGGCATCGACCAGAGCCGGATCGCGGATATCGCGGGGCTCGCCAAGCGGCTCGGCGCGTCGTTCCGCGGCCTGCACTATTATGACGGCCAGATCCACGCGCAAGACGAGCAGCGAGCGGCAAGCCGAGGCGTTCCGCGGGTACGACCGCCTGCTGCGCCGTGATCGACGCGGTGCGCAAGGCCGGGTGCAAAGTGGAAGAAGTGATCACGTCGGGTACACCGGCGATGCCCTGCGGGCTCGCGTATCCGGCATTTCGCGACGGCGGCTTCGTCCACCGCGTGTCACCCGGTACGGTGGTGTACAACGATTTCACCAGCCTCGAGCAGCTTCGGAGCGTGAAAGGATACCGGCCTGCAGCCCTGGTGGTGGCGCGCGTGGTCAGCCATCCTACGCCGGATCGCTTCACCTGCGATGCGGGCCATAAGAGCGTGTCCGCCGACGCCGGGGTTCCGACTTGCGCCGTGCTGGGCCGGCCGGATCTCACGCCGCTCAAGCCGAGCGAGGAGCACCTCCCGATTCAAGTCGCGGCCGGCGCCAAACGGCCCGCCATCGGGGACATCATTTACCTGATTCCGCGCCACGTCTGCCCCACGGTGAACAACTTCGACGACTGCCTGATCGTCGAGAATCGGACGGATCGCCGGAACTGAGCCGTGTGACTGCCCGGGGACACGAGTCGCCTCTGATTGCCGCTCACGCTGCCCAGGGCTAGTGCCGAGGAGATGTGATTGGCTTTGTTTCGTTTTCGGGCCAGGGGTGGGCTAAGCTGAATAGCTCAACCATTTATTTTCAGCTGTTTGCAGGGCTATGTGGGGCGCTTCTTCGGCGTCGCCTTTTGCTTGGTCATCGTTGCGCCCTCTTGCAGAAGCTTCTCAATCTGGATGCGCAGATTGTTCTCCTCCTGCATCTTCTCATCGCCCGTCGGCGGAGTTTGAGCGCGGATGACGCCCTTGCGATCGATCAGCACAATCTGGGGCACTACCCACCGGTCTGCGTCGGTGACCTGGAGATAGTTCAGAGCAGGGGCGCGCTCGCTGGAGCCCTACCGGAAAGTTGACGTGGAAGTCGCGGACGAAGTCGGCCACCAACATCTGCGCCATTGGATTTACCGCCACGGCGAGGGGCTGGAAGCCTTTCGGGCCGAGCTCCGTATTGAGCTTGGATACCATCTGGCAGGTTGCCTGGCAATGCGGGCAAGTGGTGAAAATTACGGCCAGCAGGACCACCTTGCCCTTGTACTGACTCAGCAAGGCCTGTTTGCCGCCGGGATAATTGATAACAAACTCCGGCGATTGACGAGGGACCGTTTGCGCCGCAAAGGCAGCTGATACCGATAATCCCAAAATTAAGGCAAGAGCACGCGCACTCTGCATATAAAGCTTCTACTTTACCGCGCTTCCGGTAAACCCTCCACGCTGGACACCCGCGATCCTTCCAAAGTGAGCACAAAGCCTCCCGGATCGCCGGTGCCGGCGCAGCGGCCATCAGGTCTGTTCTCGAACCTCGATTTTCTTCCACTTCTTGGGCAACACGTTCTTTCGATAGACTTCGAAGAAGTCGCGGGCGGTTTCAGCGCTGTCCCACTCGGCAGTGTAAGTCAGCAGCGGCTTGCGATCCATTTTAGACTCATACAGCCGGTAATTGCCTCCATGCCAGTGCCGCGGAATCCGCTCGGCGGCGTCTTTTCCCGCGTATTGCTCCAGCAGAATCTGAAAGTCCAACTCGCCCACAGAACCCTCGCCGAGTTTTCGATAGTTCTTCGGCTCCGGGGGAGCAGGCGCCTCCGGGTGCGAGGGCTCATTGTGCGCGAGATACTGCTCCGGATGCAGAATCTGCTGGGTGCTTACAGGGGGACGCTGGAACAATTCGCTAAAGCCGGCCTGACCTAGTTTGTCGTGGACGGCATTCTGAAACCGGAGCCCCTCATTGTATGGGAAAAGCAATGACGCTCTGAGGTACGGCGGCGCTTTATCGAACACCGGGTACTGGGAGACAGCCGAACCCGCGCCGTCCTTCATAGAGTCCAGGATGATGTCGGAGACCTTCGCCTCTCCGCCGCCCAGCTTTGCGACATAGGCCCACATGAGCCACGTAGCCTGGCCCTCAATGACAGCTTCGCGCGCCGTTGCGGCATCGTCGCTCTTGTTGCCCTTGCGAAGGAACTTGTGAATGGAGAAGTTCTGATCGGCCAGCGCGTGAGCCAGTTCGTGAACCAGGGCGGTCCGCTTTTCCAGAAACGATGAATCAGATTCGGTAATGAACAGACGTTTGTGATCGTAATCGTAAAAAGCTGCCGCCTGTTCAGTCATCAGCTCGATTATGGCGTGCTTCAAATCGTAGTCGTCCGGCAAGAAGCCGAACATTCTCAGCGTGAGGGACTCGATCCGAATCTCCTCGGGTTTCACGGATTCACGTATTCGCGATTGAATAAACTCGCCGAGCTTGGCCTTGGAGATGTAATCCGCGGGAACTTTGTGCTTCACGTTCCAGCCAGTGATCTCGCTCAATCCTTCAAGAATTGGATCCAGCTGCGTGAACAACTGCCGTGAGCTTTCTGTCTGGGCCGGGGCTGGCGCGATCCACAGCAGAACGGTGGCGAGTATCGTAACAGTGCGCATGTACGCTAGACTCTAGTTTCCACTTCTTTCCGGGAGAACACGAACCTTGGCAGACGAAAAGTTATATCGCGCGGTCAATGTGGGCAGTGGCACGTTCCTCATCAGCAAGCCGAAGCGCAAGGCCACGAAGCGACGGCAGAGCCAGTTAAAGGGCACAACGCGGGGCTCCCGCAAGTAAATCGTCTCGCTTCTCGTGCTGATCACAGACCTCCGGCTCTACCCGATAGCCGTTGCCGATCCGCCGCTGCGGAGTTCCTACGGGCTGCACGCGCCGTATGCCTTGCGAACGATCCTGGAGCTGCACACCACGGATGGCTTGATCGGCATCAGTGAGACTTACGGCGGCGATCAGCAACTGGCCTCTTTCGAAGCCCTGCGCTCTCGCGTAGTGGGCATGGATCCTTTTCAGCTTACGTCTCTGTGGCGAGATCTGACTGACTTCCCTGGTTTGAGCGCGGACCGGAGCCAGACGCATTTCGTCCCGGGCGAGAATCCGGCGGACCGGGGTACCCGCGCGTTTGCGGCGATCGAGGTGGCGTGTCTCGACCTGATCGGCAAGGCCGTTAACAAGCCGTTGTGTGATCTCGTCGGCGGCCGAGCCCGTAGCGCGGTTCCATTCTCGGCTTATCTCTTCTACAAACATGCGGGCGGGGGCGGCACGGGGGACGACGCACGCCAGGATGAGTACGGCGAAGGATTGACGCCGGAAGCCATGGTCCGGCAGGCGCGCCAGATGATTGGGAAGTATGGCTTCCGCGAAATTAAATTGAAAGGCGGCGTTCTCGATCCCGATGTGGAGATCGCCACGATCCAGGCTTTGTACGGCGAATTCGGCGCCGGCTATCCACTGCGGATCGATCCGAATTCCGCATGGACCGTGGACACGTCGGTAAGGGTCGGACGAGCGCTGAAGCTGGAACTCGCCAACGGCGGATACCTCGAAGATCCCACGGCGGGGATGGATGAAATGGCCGAAGTCCGCCGCTGTCTGCTACGCGAAGGCCACGATGTTCCGCTCGCGAGTAATGTCGCCGTAACGTGTTTTGCGCACGTTCCGGAGGCCTGGCGAAAGGATGGGGTGCAGATTGTGCTCTCCGATCCGCATTATTGGGGCGGCATCCGCAAGCAACAGCAACTCTCATCCTTGTGCGAAGTGCTGGGCATGGGGTTATCGATGCATTCTAATAATCACCTGGGCGTCAGCATGATGGTGATGGCGCACGCCGCTGCCGCTAGTCCGCATCTCACTCATGCGTGCGACACGCATTATCCCTGGCAGACTGAGCAGGACGAAGTGGTATCAGGCGGGCGCGTGCCGATAGAGAATGGGACGGTGCGAATTACTAACCGGCCTGGTCTGGGCGTGGACCTGGATCATGACCAGGTTGCTCGCGGGGTCGAGCGCTATCACAAACTGACTTACCGCAAGCGGGACGATGAAGCTGAGATGCGCAAGTTTGTCAATCCTAACTGGAAGCGGATATTGCCGCGGTGGTGATGGCAGGCTACTAACTCAGGCAATTCGGGCAACCAGATCGGCCAATTGAATTGGACTGTCCTGTCGCTCACCGCGCCCCAGGCCAGGAGCAATGGCCACCGCTTCAGGATGATCCTCAAACCAGACGAGAAATGCCGCCTTATCGGCGCCAGAGAGGCGCTGCTGATTGATCCACGTGTAGTAGGCTCCCATATCCGCATCCACTAAAGAACCCTCGGGATCCAGTTCCGGCTTGCGCTGCGCTTCGGCGAGCAGTTCGTTCATGGGCTTTTCTCGTTGGCGGGGAGTAAAGTGCGCCAGGAGCGTGAGGGGCTGGGCGCGCCGAAGCGCCTCACGGGCGGTCCATTGCACGAACGTAGTGGCGAATACCTGCGTACCCGAGGCCTCGGTAAGAAGACTGAGCTGAAAGCGGTTGAGCACCGGGTCGACGCCGGGGGCGAGTCCGATGTCCTCCGGGCGCATTCGCGCGAGCATAGTGCGGAGAGCTTCCGGATCAAATGCGCTGGACTCGTATGCTTTCTGCATGCGGTTCTGCAGCGCCGCGCGAGCGTTGGAAAGCGCGCTGTAGGAGATCCGAGCCACTACGTTCTCCTGAACCTGGGCGCTCGACCCACCGTCGATGTACCAGTGACTGTACAGCGCCGGATGCGCGGCGGCGCGTTTCGACACCGTTTGGAGCAGAGTGGTCAGGCCATTTTGATATTGAACGTGAGTGAAGCGTACTCCGTGGCGGCTGAGCTTCTGAAAAAGGCGATACTCACGCGTAGCGACACCTTGCCCGATGACTACAATACCCAGCCGGTGCGCGGGAAGCGGTTCATCCGGCGACGCAGCAGAGGATTTCTGAACGTAATCCGTGGCTGCGGCGCGGAAAGCATCGATTTGATGGGTGGCCCACAAGTGAGCCGATAACTGCTCGGAGAATGTAGCGGGCGAGTTGACCCAATCCGTCCGCTCAAGGGTTTGTGGAAGCCGCAGTTCCGCGAACGCCGCCATCGCGCCGCGAGAATCTTCCGGCGAGAGCTTCGCAAGATAATCAAACTGGCGCTCTACTTCCTTTCGCTCGGCTGGGAATTTCCAATCGAAGATAATCAGTTCTCGAAGCAACAACGGAACGAAACCCAGAGGCAGGCGCTGCAGCAAAGCGATCTGGCCGGCGGCGAGACGCCTCGCCTCGGGAGGATACTCGTTGAAGCTTTCAGGAGTGAGCTGGTGCGGAAGCATGACTACGCCACCTCGGGCACCGGCTTGCCTTGTGAGTAACGAGCATCAAAGCCGAGCAGTGCTCCTATTGTTGGGACCAGATCGATAGACTCGATGGGCCGGTCGACCACGGCATTTTGCCGGATGCCCGGCCCCAGCGCTAACATCCAGGTGGTGCGCGATGTTGCATCGCCCGTACGGTGATGCTGGAATCCGTTGCCGCCGGAAGCCATGTCCGAGTCGCGTCCGAAATCCGGAAGGATAAACATGCTCGTCTTGTTGGCGTATTCCGGAAGGTTCTGTATCGTCCGCCAGAGCTCGGCGCAGAGCCGGTCCGAGCGTTTTATACCGTCGATGTACAGCGAGAAAGTGCCAGAATGTGCGATATCGATGTCGTGGAGCGTGATCCACAGCAGGCTGGGTGAGAACTGCCGCATCAGGTGTTTCGCGATGTATACCGACATCTCGTCCGGACTCGCCAGGCTCCGGGCGTGGGTTGCGAAATCCTCGACGGAGAGTTTGAGTACGTCCCCCATTTGATCCAGCTCGATTTGGCGGCCAGTGAGCGACGGAGCATAGAGCGGAGTTTCGTAATTGTCGCGCAAGAGGTGCGCATAGCGCTCTTTACCGGCGCCCGTGGACAATGCCGCTGACAGCAGCCGCTTGGGAAGAATGACACCTGCGCCCAGACCCGCGCCGTACAGCTTGTGACCGCTCTCGCCGATGCGGCTGAAGCCGTTGCTGGGAGCCACGACCCAGGCATCACTGGCCGGACGCTTGCGGTCCTTGCGGAAGTATTCAAATATCGTTGGGTTGCCGGGAGAGACCGCGGCGAAATTATTGAAGGTCTCATAGACGCCCGTAGCGATGCTTGCTGTCGCGACGTAGTGACCGAGAATCCCCTTGTTTACCACCTGCGTGAAGAAGGTAGCCTGGGGAATGAGTTCGTTCAGCAGGTGTGGAATGTTCTGCACGCCGTCAGGCATGAACGTCTCGTCATCACGAGCCCCGCCTCCGAAGGTGACAACCACGGCCTTGCTGCCTCGGGGCTGAGCCATGGCTTGTAGCGGGGCTGCACCGAACAATGAGGCTGCGGCGCCTGCTCCCCCGACGGACCGCAAAAAGTTACGGCGGTTCAGTGCGATCGCACTCGCGACGCGCGAAGGATTGAAGCCACGCGACTCTGCAAAAGGCATTACGGCACCAGCGTGCGAAAACGGAAATGATTACCTAGATAATACTGCGAATCAGGGCTCATCGAGATACCCACGGAACAGTACCAAATTTCTCCTGCCCCTCTGTGATCAAGATGGTACGGTTCCCCGCGACGCCGGACCAATTCTGGGTCGTGCCATTGGGCCATCGAACTTCGATCCGGCCCGCCTTCACGGCCTTACCCAGTCCGAAATAGAGCGTAAACGAATTTTGGGAATAGTAGCTGCCGCCACTCGTGACCTCGGCGACCTGTTTGTGCCCGTCCGTTTCCACCAGGCACCGCGCGCCGATCGCGCTGCGATTGGATCCCGACCCGGTCAGCGTGAGGGCGATGGCGCTTTGCCTGGGCCCGACATTCTTCAGCAGCGTGGGTTTCTCGTTCATGTTCACAATGACGACCTCCGGCCGTCCATCGCCATCCAGATCGCCGATGGCGAGCCCCCGTGAGGGGCGTGCCGCTGCGAACCCGGCGCCGGCTGAGTCCGTGACATCTGTGAACCGCCCATCCCCCAGGTTTCTATAAAGCAGCGTCCGCTGGCGATAACTCTCGCCAATGGCAGAGCGGTCGATCTCCGGATACACGTGGCCGTTCGCCATGATCAGATCCGGCCACCCGTCCTCGTCCACGTCCAGAAAGGCAATGCCCCAACCGAGCAGTTGATTTTTCCCGAGCCCCGCCGCTTGGGAGATGTCCTCGAAAAAGGTGCCGTTTTCGTTACGGTAGAGCGACGGGCGGTCGCCGGAGAAATTCGTTTTAGCGATATCGAGAAATCCATTCGAATCGAAGTCTGCCACGGCGATACCCATCCCGGCCTGTAGCCGGCCGTCGGCGTTGTAGGCGACTCCGGCCGCGCCGCCGCGCTCCTCAAACGATCCATCGTGCTGGTTCCGATACAGCAGGCTTGGCGTCTGATCGCAGGCGACGTAAATATCCGGCCAGCCATCGTTATCGAAATCGGCGACGGCCACCCCCAATCCATAGCGCCCGCCGGGCTTGAGGATGCCGGAGGATTCTGAGACATCGGTGAACGTGCCGTCACGATTGTTATGGTACAGAGCGTTATGGCCGGCAGGCAGGCCGTGCGGTCCGCACGGGACGGTGATCCCCTTCCAATCGCAATTCCGGGCTTTGGCTTGGAGATCAAGGTCGATGTAATTGGCCACGAAAATGTCGACATAGCCGTCCCGATCGTAATCGATGAACGCGCAACCGGAACCCCAGCGCACGCCAGTAATGGGAAGGCCCGCTTTGCCGGTGACATCGGAAAATTTGCCGTTCCCCATGTTCCGGTAGAGACTGTTGCTTCCGTAATAGGTGACCAGCAGATCAGGATGCCCGTCATTGTCGAAATCCCCTACACAGGCAGCCTGCGCCCAACCCGTACGGGTGAGTCCAGCCTCGACGCCCACCTCCCGGAAACGTCCTTTTCCGTTGTTTCTATAGAGCTGGGAAGGCAATGCCTGCGAAGGTGACACCTTGCCCAGCACAGTTCCATTCGCGATGAAGATATCGTTCCAGCCGTCCCCGTCGTAGTCGAAGATCGCTACGCCGGTTCCGGTGCTCTCAAGAATCGATTGCTTCGTCTCCTTGCCGCCGAACGTGTTGGCGATGGTGAGACCGGATTGGGCTGCGATATCGATGAAACGGACGGTGCTTCCCGGCTGGGCTCTCAGCATCAGGAGAGCCAGCGCGAGCACCATCCAGAGATGTCGCTTCATCGGCCACGTCTCGTGTCCGGGCCATCATCCGGCTGCCGCGGACAGGTGGTCACAGGTGAGATTCCTAACACGCGTTTTCCAGTGCTCGCGCTCTCTTCTTTCAAGTATGCCGGATGCTAGTCACGCACATGAAAAAAACCCCGCCTGGTGTGCGGGGTTTTTCATCGGTCAACAGCGATGAAGGATGCGCGCCGGCTAGAACATAAAGCGAAGCGCGAATTGGATGTGCCTCTGTGTATTTGGCTGAGTACTCGTGATTTGGCCGAACGTCGAATCACCCTGCGTCGTGCCGGGCTGGCCCCACTGCGGAGTGTTTGCCAAGTTGAACGCCTCTGCCCGGAACTGAGCCTTAAAGCGCTCGGTAAAGGGCAAGTTCTTGAACAAAGAAAGGTCCACGTTGCGCTGGCCGGGCCGGTTCTGGGTCTGCAAACCCAACGATCCGGGTGTGCCTGGCGTTGGTTTGGTGACGGCCGTGGTGTCAAACCACTGCTCCGGACGACGTCCGCCTGAGGGAGCACTCTTGGGATCTTTTCCGGGGACCAGATCGGGTTGGCACGTCCCAAAAGTCCCGACGCACTGGTTGGTACCGAGCGTGAAGGGTTGGCCGGTTCGGAACGTCATGATGCTATTCAACTGCCATTCGCCAACTATGTACCCGAGAGGTCCCGCGTTAGTCAGATATCGCTTACCTTTGCCGAACGGCAGGTCCCAGAGGAAGCTGCCGACCAGACTGTGGCGGATGTCCCAGGCGGCGCTGGAATAGCCCAGCGCAAGGTTGCGCCGGTCCTTGGAGTTCTGGTTACTGGAACCAGTGAGGGTGGTTCCTCCGTTTGCCAGCGCATGGCCATAGGTGTAGGTGACCAGAAAGTTCAGGCCGCTCTGATATCGCTTTTCGAGTTTGCTGGTAAACCCATGGTAGTTGCCGAAATCGAAGGCATCGACGAAGGAAAGGCCTCCGAGTGCGGGGTTCGGACGGTTTGAGTCGCAACTGTAGTTTGGATTGGGACTGTTAGGGCAATCGTTTGGATCCCAGATCCTTACACTGTGTTGCTGGTGGTTGCCCACATACGAGAGCTCGAGGGCCATGTTGTGGCCGAGTTCCTGCTGAATTGCGACATTCCACTTGTGGACCAGTGGATTGCGGAAGTTGCGGGTGATGCCTCGGAATGCCGGCGGCACATCCAGAGTGAAGACGTTAGTCGGGAACCCGCCGCTTACGCCGTTCACGGGGGAGAAGTAAGCATTCGGGTCGAAGTTGCCGAGGCCAGTACGATTCAACTGCACCGTTTCGTTGAAGGGAACTGCTTCGCCACGATTCGGATATCCACCCTGGTTCTCCTCACCTCCGTAAAAGACACCGTAGCCGGCGCGTGCCACAGTCTTAGGACGGAGGTGATAAGCCAGACCGATGCGCGGGGAGAAGTCGAGCTTGTCCATCGGGATCAGATACTTGTCAGTACAGCCGCGACACACTTTCACAAACGACAAGGCACCACCCGGACCGAAACTTGGTGGCAACGGCAAGTCCTGATTCTTACCTTTCGGGATGTAGAGGGTGTTGGTCTGCGGGTCAAAGCTGGATTGATTGCCGAACTTCTCTGCGATGGGCGAGAAGAGCTCGTAGCGAAGGCCCAGATTGAGAGTCAGCTTCGAGGTGACTTTCCAGTCGTCCTGGCCGAAAAACGCCCAAGCCCATTTTTCCGACGAGATGAAGTTGTTGGTCGATATCCCAGCCGAATACACCTGGCCGAGAAGGAAGCTCGCCATCGGGTCGCCAGTGTTGTTTTGAATGTCGCCGGCAACCGGCGCGGCCGTTGAAGCGTTGTTGAAACTCCAGTTTCCGTGAGGGCTCGGTACCTGGAAGAAGGGGAACTTGATGGGCCGAAACTCGGCGCCGAATTTGTAGGCATGCGGGCCGGTGGTTATCGAAACATTCTCGATGAAGTCCCAAACGTTGTTGTACTCCTTCGAAGGAAGCCAATCGGAAGCTCCGAATCCGCTGTACCACTTACTGAAATTCGTAGACGGAAGGCCACCATTCAAAGTGGTGGTGGGATCGTAACCGCCGATCCCGAAGGCTTTAAATTGGTTCGTGTTGGGGTCCGCCTGCGTTCGCGCAGTGACCAACCGGGTGAAAGCCGCGCGCGTTTCCGAGATGATGTGCGGATTCCACACGCGCGTCCAGCTGATCATTGCGTTTCGAGCGAGGTCTTCTTCCGCCTGGGAAGCGAAGTAGGTGGCATCGAGCGCGCCGGGCAGCGGCTGGCCATTGGACTGGCTTTTGTTCGACCAACTTAAAGAGCCGAAGATGCTGTCCTTTTCGGTCAAACGATAATCCACGCGGCCATCGCCCTGATCGATGTTCTGCCCGACAGGCGTCACGATGAAGTAATCGTTCAGCGGCGGCCCGCCTGAAGTCTGATACGAGGTGTTCGGCGCTGGAAACAGTTTGGCAATCTTCAGGGCCGCGGGATCCAGCCGGTTCACCGGAATCCGGTTACCCGGGAATGGATCGCGCACCAACGCTCCATTCACGGTCTTGGTGCTGCCGGGATCGAAGATCTGGCCCTTAAATATGGGCCCGCCCGCGGCGTCCGTTCCGATCTGGGTATTGGTCAACAATTGCGAGAAGTCGCCGGAAATCATCGCAGGCGTCGGGATCGTCATGTTCCCGCCTATCCCGAGGTTTAACGCCTGGCTGTTGGAAGCGATACGCGTGCCCTGATAATCGCCGAACATGAAGAGCTTGTTTTTTACGATGGGGCCGCCCATGGCTACCCCGAACTGATTCTGCTTATAAGCGCCGCGGATGGCGCCGTTCTTGTTGTTTTCCCAAGTATTCGCGTTGAGCTTTTCGTTCTGCAGGAATTCAAACAGCGTACCGTGGAGCTCGTTGGTGCCGGACTTGATCTGGACGTTGACGACGCCGCCGGCGCCGCGGCCGTACTCCGCGTTATACCCGTTCGTCAGAACTGTCATCTCACCGATGGCTTCGACGGAGGGGCCGATCACATACGCGCTCTGATTGAGGAAGTCGATGACGTTGACGTTGTTGTCGACGCCGTTCAGAAGGAAATTGTTCTGGCCGTTGGAACGGACGCCGTTAGCTGAGAAGGAGCCGCCCGCCTCGTCGCGCGCACCGGCCTCGCCGGGAACAACCCCGGGTGACAAACGCGCAAGAAAGCTGAATACTCGAGTTCCGCCAAGAGGAAGTTGGCTGGCCTGGCGGCTGGTCAAGTCCTGACCGATGGTGGTGCTCTCCGTTTGCAGCAACGGCGCGCTCTCCGTGATGTCAATGGACTGTGTAACCTCACCCACGGTCAGGGTGATCGGGACCGCGACGCGTCCGCCTGCGGTCAGTTCGACGCCCCGCTGAGTCGCCTTCTTGAATCCGGGAGCTTCGACCGAGACGCTGTACATTCCAGGCTTTAGAAGAGGGCGAATGAATTCGCCGGATGCGTTGGTGACCACCTCGTAACTGAGCCCTGTTGCGTCTTCCGTGAGAGTGACTTTGGCATCGCCGATGGACCCCCCTGTTGGGTCCGTTACCGTGCCCAGAACCGTGGCGAGATCGCGCTGTGCGAAGACAGCGAATGAAACGAGAACGAGCAAAACTGCCGCTCTTAGTATGGTCGTCTTGGACATTTTTCCCCTAGGCATCGCGGGCCGTTCGACTTGGAATGGTGCTTGACGGCGACTCGGATACAGCTAGGCGAGTATACCATCGGGTGCGAGGGGCAACAAGACCAAATTTGACTGAGTCAAAGCTTTCAAACGCAAGCGGAACGTGATAACATCCCCCAAAGGTGTTGCCGTAAAGGCTCGGGGAGAGGATCAATGTATCAAAGGCTACGTGTTGCCTGGCTCGTCCTGTTTTTTGCGTGCGCGGCGTTTGCGCAGCGCGATCTTGGAACAATCACTGGAACCGTAACAGATAGCACCGGCGGCGTGGTAGCTGGCGCCAAGGTAGTCATCACGGAGCGCGAAACCGGTCAGGTTTACGAGACCACCACCAATGCTTCCGGTGAATTTACACGTCCGGCTCTGAAGCCGTCGACGTATGTGGTCACGGTTAGTGCTCCCGGGTTCAAGACGTCTCAACAGAGGGACATTCAACTAAATGCCGGCGATCGAACCGGCGTTAATATCTCGCTGTCGGTCGGCGACGTCGGTCAGACGGTAGACGTCACGGCGGATGCGCCGTTGCTGCAGACCGAAAGTACGCAGGTCGGCTCGGCGCTGAATAGTAAGACGATGACCGATGCGCCGCTCGGCGGACAACGGAACTTTGCGTATCTGGCGCGCCTCTCGCCGGGCGTGGTTCCTGCCGAGCCGGGGGCTCGCGATGCGAACAATGGCGGCTTCTCTGCGAATGGCGTTCGCTCCAACGGGCAGAATAACTTCCTGCTGAATGGCGTCGACAATAACGTCAACACCATCGACTTCCTCAATCAAACCGCCTACGCGGTGGGTCCATCGGTCGAAGCGATCAGCGAGATGAGTGTCATCACGAACGGCTACAACGCCGAGTATGGGCGCGCAGCCGGTGGCGTGATCAACGTCAATTTGAAGTCGGGCACCAATGAGTTGCATGGAAGCCTTTTCGAATTGCTGCAGAACAGGGCGCTCGACGCCAACAGCTGGACGAACAACACGGCCGGCACGCCGCGCGGACCCTTCGTTCAGAATCAGTTTGGCGCTACGGCCGGCGGCCCGATCCTGAAGAACAGGCTCTTCATCTTCGGTGATTATCAGGGCACGCGCATCGCTTCATCAGGCGGTTCGGTGGCAGGTCTCGGGCGATCGGGCTTTATCACTGTTCCAACCGATGCGATGAAGAACGGGGATTTCTCTAGCCTGCTAGGAGGCGGAGTGATCGGGACGGACCCGAATGGGACCCCCGTCATCAAAGGCGCCATTTACGATCCGGCATCGACTGTCTATCAAAACATCAACGGCGTTCAGACCCCGGTAACCCGTTCTGCTTTCCCAGGAAATATCATCCCAAAGAACCGCTGGGACCCCGCGTTCGCGAAAATCCTTTCACTGTATCCTTCGCCGAACCAGCCCATTGTGACGGGAACGCAGCCCGCTCGCGATCTCTACTACATCTCGCCGGGAGGCCAGGTCACCGATCAGGGGGACGGCCGTGTCGATTATCGGTTGAGTGAGAAAGACAGCCTGTTTGGGTCGCTAAGTTGGTCCAATACCGGCAAGACCAGTGGTTCGCCGTTCCCGGGACCCCTGGACGGAGCCGATTTCAACGGCGCCCAGGAGACCGATCTCAGCCGCAACGCGCAGCTCAGTTACACGCGCGTTTGGAAACCTAACCTCATTTCGGAGACTCGCGTCGGATTCACCCGGCTGGTTACCTCCCGCTTAGGGGCGAATCCAACCGCTGACCTCTTTACACAATTCGGCATCGGTGGCTATAACCCCACCACCGCTGCGGCGAACAACGGGGGCCTTCCACAGATCAGCTTTAGCGCGTATAACCAAACGGGTGCGAACGACTGGATTCCGACAAAGGAATTCAATAACGTTTGGGATTTCATCCAGAACGTCGCTCTGAACAAGGGTTCGCACTCCCTGAAATTCGGCGGCGAACTACGCGAGGTCAAATTCCCCTTCTTCCAGGTCCCCGATCCTCACGGCAACATCGGCTACAGCAGTAACCAGACCGCGTTCCCGTCCAACGCGAAGGCTTCAAACGGAAGTAATTTCGATAGTCAGACCGGCGACGCGATCGCTTCAGCGCTGCTGGGCCAGATCGATAGCGGAAACATCTCGACCACGAACTTTGTGTCCTCCCAGAAAGTGGCTTGGGCGGGATATATCCAGGACGACTGGAAGGTGACTCCAAAACTGACCCTCAACCTCGGTGTCCGGTATGAGTTGTGGTCTCCTATCGACGAGCGTTTCGCCCGCCAGGCAAATTTTGATCTGCAGAACTTGACCCTGAATATCCCCAAGGGACCCAACCAGGATGCGCCGCTGCCTCCCAACTTCGCCACTGCTTTTCCCACCATCAAGGTAGTACGCGGGCAGGTGCCCAGCACACTGATTCCGTGGGATAAGTACGACATCGGGCCTCGTTTCGGGCTTGCGTACCAAGTGTTTAATAAGACTGTTGTCCGTCTCGGATACGGTATCTTCTACGGCGGCGAGGAGAACCAAGGGGGTAGTCCGAACCGCGGTGAAGGTGTGCCGTTCAACGAGACCGTAAATTTGGTACGCCCCGGTTCCGTGGATGCCCATATCGCTGTCTCCGACCCCAATTGCATCGGCTGCAATTACTTCCCGGGCGGCCTGACGGGTGGGTACCCGACCAACGTCTTCACGCTGCCCGCTCCAGTGTCGTTCCGCGGAGTTCAAAGCGATTTCCGTAACCCGATGGTGCACAAATGGAACGCTATTGTGCAGCGCGAATTGCCAGGCAATATGGCCCTCGAAGTAGGGTATGAAGGTAATCACCAGGCGCACCAACTGGTTCTTTGGAACTCCGATCCATGCCCTAACCTGGGGTATGTGAACAATCCCGCTTTGGGTTGTGAAAACAGACGAATCGTTCTTCCCGCGCCCGGTGGGTCTTCGATCGGTAACGGTCTCTCCATGACGTCGACTTTCGGCTACGGCAATTACGCCGCGCTTTCCGGCAAGCTGGAGAAGCGCTACTCCAATGGCCTGCAGTTCATCACCTCGTATGTGTGGGCGCATGCCCTGGCGAATAGCGGCACCCCCCTTAGCGGTTCCAGCAATCTTGGCGCGCCGGATCCTACTAATTTTGCGTCCCAATATTCCAGTGCTTCGTGGGATATCCGGCACAGCTTCACCAGTGCGTTCAATTACGAGATCCCATTCGGCAGAGGCAAGAAGTTTGGGGCCAACATGAATCGAGCCGTCGACATCATCGCCGGCAACTGGCATGCAAACGGATTCCTGACCTTGCGTACAGGTCCGCCGTACACGATTGCAGGGACTTCCTGCCAGGGTACTTGGAACCGCTGCCTGCCGGACCTGGTTGCCGGGCACAATCCGAATGCCGCGCCTTCCGGCGGCCGCATTCCCGGGACAAACGGCCAGTGGTTCGATATCAGCGCATTTGCAGTCGCGGCGCCTCTCACCGGCGGCAATCTGGGCCTGCAAAGCAATACCGCTCCGCCCACTCGCACGCTGGACTTCTCTGTGTTTAAGGACTTCAGATTTACGGAACGCTTCAGAATGCAATTCCGGGGCGAAGCGTTCAACATCGCGAATACACCGCAGTTCAGCCAGCCCGATGCATCACTGGGCGATTCCAAGCTGGCGGGCGGAAACGGGAACTTCGGCAAGGTGCTCAGTACTATTTCGGGTACCGAGCGCCATGTGCAGTTCTCGCTTCGCCTGCAGTTCTAGCTAAGGAACTTCGGTCCGCTGAGGGCGTCCCCGCAATGGGACGCCCTCTTTATTGCTCTCGGATCAAAACGACCCGGTCTGCTGTTATATCGGTCAAGGATTGAGTTCTACCGCCCGGCCATACAATCTCGATCCTTTCCACTTTCGTCTCTGTACCTAGTCCGAAGTGAAGCCGGAGATCGTTCTGGGAAAGATAACTCCCGCCGCTTCTCACCTCTCCAGTCTGCGTAAGGGATCCGGCCGTGACGCGTACGCGAGCACCGATGCCACTTCGGTTGGCGTGAACGCCTTCGAGCTTTAGAGTGATCCAGTGATTGGCCGGGCGTTGCGCCTGATGCAGCAGCGAAGGCGGCTCATTTTGATTGTTGATAAGAACTTCCACGGCGCCGTCATTATCGTAATCTCCAAAAGCCGCACCCCGCGATGAGTGCTTCTCCTGCAGGGCTGCACCCCCTGAGGCGGAGACGTCGCGGAACTTGCCTCGTTCGTTGCGATACAGAATTGCGGGTTCCCGGTATCGGATGTCGATGTTCAACCGATCAACCTCTGGGAACGCGTGCCCGTTCGCTAACAGCAAGTCGGGCCAGCCATCGTTGTCGTAATCGAAGAAGCCGCATCCCCAGCCCACATACCGAGTGTTCTGGCGCGATACCGGACTCGACGCTCGCATCGTCAAACTCTCCTTGGCCCCGGTTGCGGTAGAGCGTCGCGATCTCGTCGGAGAAGTTGGTGCGGAAGATGGACGCCAAGCCTTCGTGAAGATAATCGCCGGCAGCTGCACCCATACCGGACAAGGCTCGGCCGTTGTCATCCAGCGCAGCCCCGCGCAGCATTGCTTCGTCCACGAATTTGCCGTTGCCGTGATTGATATAAAGGATCGAGGGCGTCTGATCGCAGGCCACATAGATATCGGTTAGACCGTCGCCGTTGAAATCTCCGGTCAGGACGCCGAGCGAATAGTTGGCCGCCGGCTTGGCGATGCCGCTTGCATCGGAGACATCGCGAAAGACTCCGCCATCGTTGCGATATAGCAGATTCTGGTCGAATGGCAGACCGCGTGGACCGCAGTTGACCGCAATGCCCCGGTAGAAACAGTAAGGGTTCGCGCCGGGCGGCGGCGTCGTCTTGAAATCGAACTTCAGGTAGTTGGCAACAAAGAGGTCGAGTTTGCCGTCGTTGTCGTAGTCGATGAACGCGCATCCAGTGTTGTAGCGGACACGGTCCTGAGTAAGGCGTACCTTTGTGGTGACGTCTTCGAAGCGCTTTCCGCCAAGATTACGGTAGAGGACGTTCTGACCCCAATAAGTAACGAACAGATCCGTATAGCCATCATTGTCGTAATCGCCGGCGCAGACGCCCTGCCCCCAGCCGGTATGTCTCAGGCCGAGATCGAGGGTAACGTCACGGAATTTGCCGCTGCCCTCGTTGTGATACATGCGACTGGTGCTTCCAGGTCCGGATACGACGAAAAGGTCCAGAAGACCATCGTTATCGTAATCGATAAAACGCGACGCCGCTGCCGGTGGTCTCGATGATGAATTTCTTGGAATCGGTGCCCCCGTTCGGGATCGTTTGCGTCAGACCCGCTTGCTTCGCAACGTTACGGAAATCGGGCGCTGGACTTTGCGCGCCATGCAACACAAGGCACAGGAACGCAGCGGCCGCTCTTTTCACTTAGAGGGGGCTTTCTCGCCCAGGCGTTTGAGGAAATCGGTGAACTCGCCTTCGGGTGGTCGCTGCAGTTTGTCCAGCTCGGCCTTTTCATGCTGTGCGTCCGCAGCCCGGCCAGCATTCCGATACGCCATCATCAGGCCATAGTGGGCAGCTTCGGACTTCGGCTGCACTTTGACCGCGTGCTCCAGCAAGTCCACAGCTTCATTGAAGCGCCGCGCCTCAGACCGCAGCTTCGCGACGGCGATCAATGCTTCGGGAAAGTCGGGTCGCAGCGCCGCCGCGCGCTCAAAATGAGATGCCGCCTCGGTCTTCTTCTGTTGCGTGTTGAGGATCTGCGCCACTTGGTATTCGGCGACAGCATCGGAAGGATTCAGCGACAACTCCGCTACAAATTCCTTGCGCGCCTGTTCGAGCGCGGCCGGATCGTGCGACTGCATCAGGATCGCCCGGCCCAGCCGGTAATGCAGGTTGATGGCCTTCGGACTTTTGACAATAGCTTTTCGGTATTCGGCAATCGCTTCCCCGTACTTGCCCTGCGTTTCAAAGACCTCGGCGGACAACTGATCGACGCGATACGACGACGGAGCGTTGTGATACATGCGATAGATCGCATCGTTCCAAGCCTTCATGTGGAAATTTGCGGATACGTAGAGCACGTCAGCGTCACCCGGAAATTCTTTTTCGAGCTGAGCAATTACCGGCCCACCCGCGACAAAGTCCTTGGCGTAGATATGGCACTGCGCCAGAGCGAGACCTGCGAAGCGATGCAGGATCGAGTCTCCGTTCGCGACAAACTGGCGTTGCAATTCGGTGGTGACCGCCGCGCACTCCCCAGTGGCGGCACGAGTTAAGGTGAGGAAGGCGCGCGCGTGGGTATCGTTCGGCGCTTGTTCCAGATGCTTTCGAGCAGCCGTGTACTCCCCGCTTCTGAATTCGGTGATGCCCTGCGCGATGGGATCCGCCTGAAACAGCGCAAGCAGGAAGACCAAACTAGTGGCCGGCGTCATCTGTCATCAATCCCAAATCTCCGAACCGGCCCCGATCCGTCGCGTCGAAATAACGGAAGCTCAGAATCGGCGGCGCTCCTGGAGAAATCATCATCGGAGGCGACAGGCGTTCGGATGGCGAATCCGCAAGTCCCACGAGCCGGCCCGATTCTGAGATGGAATCCAGCAGCGCTTGGGGAACCAGCAACATCAGGACCGCCAGCTTGCAAATCATCGACCCTCCAATTGGGCGAGAGCTTTGGCCGCCACGCTATTTCCTGGTTTCCGTTCCAATAATTGGGCCAGCACCGCACGCGCCTGATCCCGCTCACCCATGGTGACGTAAATCCGCCCGAGGTTCAGATACAGAGTTTCGTCGTCGGGGTTCGTCTGGATGCCGTAGCGAAACGCCGCGATAGAGTCGTTCATCTTGCCGGTTTTCGCGTAGAGGACGGCCAGATTATTGATGGCTCCCGGATGCCCGGGATGTGCCGTGATGGCGCGCTGAAACAAATCGCGGGCGGTTGAGAGGTCGTTTGTTTCGGCCGCCATCAGACCCAATTGATTGAAGGCGTCGGCGGAGCCGGGGTCCGCCTCCAGGGCACGATTGAACATTTCGCGAGCGGCGGATCGGTCGTTGAGTTTGACGTACACCTCGCCGGCTTCAACCATCGCCGGACTGTAGTTCGCGCGGACTTCGAGGACGCGCCTGTATGCATTGAGTGCTTCGCCGTTTTCACCCAACTCGCGCCGGATGCGTGCGATGGCGAGCAGAGCCTTCCAGTTATCCGGCCGCGAGCGGAGAGTCTCTTCCAGGTATGGCAAAGCGCGATCAGGATATCCGGCCCAGTAGAAAGCCGCGCCCAGCTTAAAGTAATTGCGCCGGGGCTGAGCGTAGTAGATGCCGGGGAAGGGAAGAGCCAGCTTCGCGCTGTTATCGATATTTTTGAGGTCGGCGAGAAGAGTAGCTTCAGGCGGAATGGCAGCATAGACCTTACGGGCACGGCTGCGGTCGTCAATCAGCATTAGCAGCGGAAGCGTGAACGCGCTTCGATACTCGAAGAGATAGCGGCGGAACAGGGAATAGGCGGCGGCGACGTCTTCCTTTTCTTGGGCGAGATCAATGTCAGCAATGGGCACCGAGCCGGGTAATTTTGGCCGTTCTCCTGCGTACAGAAGCAGGAAACCCGGACCGTTGCGATTTTCCGGCGTGGGCACCGGCTCGAGGAACCAGGTGTCCGCCGAGCGAGGCGAATTATCGGGCATCACCGGCACGTCGGAGTATAGCCGACGCGGACGAAATGCGGCGCGCTTCGAATCGGATGCTCCTTCGACCATCGTGTACGTGTAACCTGGCTCGAGATCGATTGCCTCCTGTGAAGCTCCCGATGGCCAGACAATCTTTACGCTGGCCCGGTGCTTCACGCCCAGTCCGAAGTGCAGGGTCTTCGAGTGCTGTGACAAAAAACCGCTTCCCGCTTGCACGGTTTGGCTGTATCCATTCACTTCTACTCGTGCGCCGATGGCGTCTCGATTCGATTTCGTGCCTTTCAATAGAATCGCAATCGCCGGCCTATCCTGCGTGCAATCGTTTTGCAGCGCCCGGACTTGCGGACCCAGGCGGCTCTTCAAGACGATATCCGGATTGCCGTCGCCATCGAAATCGGTGATAGCGAAGGCGCGGGTGTCGTCGGCGAAGTCGAGTCCGCTTACTCCCGATGCGTCACGATAACGCCCGTCCCGACGCACATAGAAGACGTTCGGCTCGTGTCCGCACCAGGAATAGTCTTCGCGAATCAACTGGTTGATCGCGCTCCAGCCGTTCTCGTAATCGGGAGCGGCGGTTTGCTTGGCCGGCGTCTTCGCCACCACCTGCCGCCAGAAAAAACTATTCAGGTCCGTGCGGGACGAATTCGTGGTCATCCCTGCTGCGACCAGGATTTCGGGGACGCCGTCAAGATCGAAGTCGAATCCGCCTGAACTCCATGCCCAGCGACCCATCTCGACGCCCTCGCGCGAACCCGTCTCTTCGAACGTTCCGTCGCCGCGATTCCGGTACAGCGAGTTACCCTTCGTGTGCCGGCGGTAGGCGTCCGCATTTCCCTCTGCGGGATGAAATGCCGGATCGCGCACTACGCGCTGGCCGGCGGCGGTCCACATATTGGAGACGTAGAGGTCCGGGCGACCGTCGCCGTCGTAATCGAACCAGGAGGCGCTCATCCCGGGACCGATGTCTTCGACTCCGGATTTGGCCGCTTCATCACGGAACCGGCCCGCGCGGTTGCGGTAGAGGTTGTTGCGGCCGAAGTCATTCGCCACGTATAGATCCGGCCAGCCGTCGCCATCGAAGTCGCACCACGCGGGGGCGAAGCTGAACCGGTCGTTGTTTTCGTTCAGGCCACTCTCCGCGGTGACATCCTCGAAGTTGATCCCGTCAGTTGCAGGACGATTTCGAAACAGGAAGTTGGGCGGCCCATTTCGGGCATCGTGGTAGGGCGCCGGAAACTGGTATTGATCTTCGCTTTGGAAGTACACGTAGCAACAGAGGTAAAGATCGAGGCGACCGTCCCGATCGTAATCGGCGGCGGCCATGCCCGTAAAAGAGCCCTGCGGCTTGGAAGCGAAATGAAAGGCGTCCGGTTGCTCCACGAATCTGCAGTCGCCTTGATTGATGAACAGCAGGGGTCCGGAGGCGCGCAAAATAACCAGATCCTGACGCCCGGAGTTGCGGAAATCGGCGAATAACGCGCAAGTCGTTTCATCCAGAATCCCAAGACCGGCGTGCTCGGTGATGTCCTTAGCAGTACCGTCAGCGCCGATTTTGTAGAGGCGATTGGGAAGTCCGCCGGGCTGGCAGACATAGATCTCGTCGGCTCCATCGTTATCGATGTCGCCCACCGCGATACCCTGATTTCCGTACACATCGATTCCGGCCGCGGAATCCAGCCGGGCACGCCAATATGGATTGCCCCGAAGCAGCTGTTCCTTGAAAGACGATTCCCCGCCGAAAACGTGGCTCGTGACGTCGCGAAAATACGGCTTGATGCAGGAGACGGAAGCCTGCTCAACTGGCGCGAAGTCCGGCAGCTTCCAGAGTCCAGTGTGATAGGCGAAGTCCTTGCCGTCAGCGGTTTTTAGCTCATAACGGACCTTCGCATCCGGGAGAGCGTAAAAGCGGGCGGCTCGGATGCTCTCGCGTTGCGCAATCCAGGATTTCAAGCCAGCGGGCGCCGGCTCATCGCCCGCGAACATACGCTCCAATCTGGCTTCCAGATCGATTGCGGCCTTTTCGGCTTTGAAGTCATCGCTGCCAGGCTCTACGTAGCGGAGTGCGACGTCATACGGGTTCCCCCGCTTGTACTGAACTGGAAAAGTGGCAGCCCTGATCTGACGGGAGGGCAGCAATCCCGCAGCGGCAATGGCGGCGGCGAATTCGCGCCGGGTCATCGCGCCGAATCCTCGGCCTTCACCAGCCGGGCGTGCTGCTCCCGCTGGGCTGCGGCCGCTTCCCTCTTTCCCAACCTGTCATATACGCGGGCAAGGCGATAGTGCGTTGCGGCGTCGGATGGGTCCAGCGCTGCCGCACGCTCCAGTTCCTGGGCCGCTTCGGCGAACACCTGCATGCGATCGAGCACTACTCCCAACTCGTAATGCGCTGACGCATCGCGGTCCTTCAAGGCGATGGCCTTTTTCAGAACTCTCTGCGCAGTCTCCGGCTCGACAGACTGCGCGTTCAAGGCCTTCGCATGCAGAAGATAACCAACGTAATTTGACGGGTTTGCGGCCTCGTATTCGGCGAAGCGCCGGGTCACTTCCGCCAAACGATCGGGGATCTGGTCCAGCATCTTCCCGAGGAAAAGGTAGGGCTGTTCAGTGGTCGGACTACGCTTGATGGTTTCAAGAAAGGCCGCAGCCGCCTGGTCAAAGCGGCGCTGTCCGTAATACGCAACTCCCAGCGCCAGTTCTATTTGAGGATCGCCGCCGAGTTTGGCCTCTACGGCTCGAAGGACCTCAATCGCATCGGCGAATTTTTCACGCCGAAGTAAACCCTGAGCAGCTTCGAAGTACAGCGCTGCGGCTCGAGGGCGAGCCTCGGGGTCCGCCGGATTCGCGACTGCGTAATTTGCCTCTGCCTCCGCGGCTTTCAGAGTCTGACCCGATTCGGAATAATAGATTACCAGACCGCGAAGCACCACGGTATCCGCCGGGGATAACTTCAGAGCCTTGCCGGCCGCTTCCTCTGCTTTACGGTTCTCGTGCATTTTCCAATACGTCTGGGAGAGAGCAATCCACACGCGTCCGTTCCTGGGGTCCAGCTTTGCGGCTGCTTGAAGATTCGATTCCGCAGTCAGGAGTTCGTTATTCTGCAGTGCGATCAGGCCGGCACGGAATGATTCGTCAAAGGTCGCGGAAGCCGCGAGGGACACACCTCCAAAAAGAAGCAGAACAGCGCGTAGCACGTCGGATAAAGTAATTCTATCGCGCTACCTGGGTGTGGACATACCCACGGCGGACATCCAGTCTTGCAGCCGGGCGACCCACGTCTGATACACAACGAAACCGGGCTTGGGCTTATCGCGAAGTCCGAACCCGTGTCCACCGGTTAGAAAAACGTGGATTTCGGCCGGCACCCCGGCCTGCTTGAGTGCGAGGTAGAGATTCGGAATCGCCGTCGATGGTCCCTTGTCGTTGTCGGCGCACAGCATGAACGCCGGGGGCGTGTCCTTGGTGACCGCCATGTTGTCGGAGCGAATGCCGGGATAGATCAGAACCTGATAATCCGGGCGCGAGGATTGGCGTTCAATCGGATCGTCCGCATCCGGTTTGCCCGCATCGTAGCGCGTGGAGGCGAGCGCCGCGAGCTCGCCGCCGGCCGAGAATCCCATGATCCCGATCTTCGCCGGATTGAGGCCCCACTCTTCAGCCCGTGCGCGCACCAGGCGAATTGCGCGCTGCGCATCGGCTAGAGCATCCACTTCCACTTTGTAAGTCGAGCCCTGTTCCCGGGCCAGGCGATACTTCAGCACGAACACCGCGACCCCTGCAGCATTGAGCGGCTTCCCCAGATTTGTCCCTTCCATATCGAGCGAAAGGAAGCGATGTCCCCCGCCCGGCGCGATGATCATCGCTGCGCCAGTCGCCTTCTCTTTCGGAGGGAGATAAACGAGCAGCGACGGATGATGGATGCTCCACACGCGCGTGAAGTCCTGGGCGGCATGCGGTCCATCCACCACTTCTTTCACGTTGGCCATCTTCTCCGAACCCGGCGCGCCATGCGGCCAAAGCAGGACCTCCGCGCCGTTGCCGGCAGCGAGTAAGGACGCGGAAATCAAGAGCAGACCGGCGATGAGTTCGCGTGACATATGGAAATTGTATGCTGATCAATCACCCTTCACGTTGACGATTTGCTTCAGGGTGTGTTCAATGGTCGCGAGTTCGCTGCTATCGGCCATTACTTGATCAATGTCCTTATAGGCTCCAGGAATTTCGTCAATCAACTGCGGGCGAAGCCGCGCCGCAACTCCTTCCATGGATTTTTCAAGATCTTTCATGGTGAACTTCTCACGTGCTTTCTTCCTCGACATCCGGCGGCCGGCGCCATGCGGAGCCGAGTGATACGAAAATGGGTTTTCCAAACCGGAAACGATGTAGCTTCTCGTTCCCATAGAACCTGGGATGACGCCGGGTTGTCCCAGCTTCATCTGTATCGCGCCTTTGCGGGTGATCCACATGTCCTTGCCGAAGTGATGCTCCATTTGCGTGAAATTGTGATGGCAGTTGATGCGCCGTTCCTCCATCTCCTTCTCATGGCCGGGTTCCTTGAACATGGTGAGCGAAAGCTCCGCCATGGCGCGATCCATCATCTCTTCGCGATTCGCCAAAGCGAAATCCTGGGCCCATAAGAGGTCGCGAATGTAATACCTGAACTCCGGGGAATCCTCCGGAAGATAGGCAAGGTCGCGGTCTTTCAAGGGCACCTTGGCGAGGTCCATTAACTTCTGGGCAACCTTGATGTGATGGCTCGCGATTCGGTTGCCGACCCCGCGGGATCCTGAATGCAGCACCAGCCAGACATTCTGGAGCTCATCCAGGCAGACCTCTACAAAGTGATTGCCGCTGCCCAGGGTTCCTAATTGAGCCTGCCATTCCGCATACGCCGAATAGTTAACTTGGCCGGCTTCCGCGGAGAGCTTGCTGATCCGGACGGCAGCACTCGGCGTGATCCTTGAGTTCTTTCCGCCGGCCCCTAATGGAATGCGACGCTCAATGCCGGTTTCAATACGCTGAAGATTATCGGGCAACTGACTGGCCGTGAAGATCGTCTTGACGGCAATCATCCCGCAGCCGATATCCACGCCGACGGCAGCCGGTATGATGCCGCCTTTTGTGGGAATGACAGAACCGACGGTCGAGCCTTTTCCGAAGTGGCAGTCGGGCATGACCGCCAGATGATGAGCCAGGACAGGTGATTCGGAAGTATTCCTGAGCTGCTGGAGCGCTTCCGGCTCAATCGATTCCGGTGGCAGGAAGGTGATGATCTTGTCGCTGTACCGATGCATCCGATAGTTTGACGCGGCGACTCAAGGTTCCGCACCAGCTATACTGGTCCGCGATGATGCGCCGGCGGCATTTCCTTATCGTATCCGCAACCTCTATCGGCGGCGTCGTCGCCCAAAAACGGACGCGCCGGGTCCCGCTTCGATTCTTCACGCAAGATGAAGCTCTTGCCGTGGCTGCCGCTGCTGCGCGAATTTTCCCGTCCGACGAATCCGGCCCGGGCGCCCAGGAGGCCGGCGTGGTCATCTATATCGACCGTCAACTCGCGGGACCCTACGGGCGCGATGCCTACCGGTACACGAAGCCGCCCTTCGAGGCGGGCGTTCCGGAGCAAGGATACCAGGGTCCCGATACGCCTGCGGCGATCTATCGCGAGGGCCTGAAACAAATTCGCGACCTGCATCTGCTCGCGCCCGCGGAACAAGAAGCGATTTTGAAGCGCATGGAAGGCAGCCTCTTCTTCGCGCTGCTTCGAACCCACACTATCGAGGGCATGTTTTGCGATCCGATGCATGGCGGCAATGCGGGTATGGTCGGTTGGCAGCTCATCGGGTTCCCGGGTCCGAGGATGAGCTACACGGAAGAGGTTGACGGCTATCCAGGCCGGCCGTTCCGGCCAAAACCTGCGAGCCTCAGCCAAGTCCTGGGACGCACTGTGAAGCCCAGTGAGGACGAGAGTTGAAGCGACTGCGCGAAGTGGACGTCGTCATCGTCGGCGGAGGTTGGACCGGACTCCTGATGGCCAAGGAATTGGCGACACGCACTTCGCTTTCGATTCTCGTATTGGAGCGGGGCGGTCCAAGAAAGACCAGCGATTACGTGGACGACATGGATGAGCTGGATTATGGCATCCGGCTCAAAATGATGCAGGACATTGCGCAGGAGACGGTTACATTCCGGCATACGCCGCATGATAAGGCTCTGCCCGTCCGACAATACGGGTCCTTCTTGCCGGGCTCAGGAGTGGGAGGCGCAGGCGAGCATTGGAGCGGCATCTCGTACCGCTATGTGCCGGATGCTTTCAACCTACACGCCCGCACGGTGGAAAAGTATGGCGCTGAAGCGCTGCCCGAGGACCATGCCATTCGCGACTGGGGCATCAGCTACGCCGAACTGGAGCCCTACTACACGCGCGCGGAAAAGATGATGGGCATTTCCGGCAAAGCCGGCAACCTCGGCGGCCGGTTGATCCCAGGCGGGAACGTATTCGAAGGACCGCGCAGCGAGGAGTACCCGACGCCGCCGATGAAGACCCCGTACCTGGCTTCGCTGTTTCGCGATGCAACGCGGCGGCTCGGCTATCATCCGTATCCTCTTCCCGCTGCCACCACCAGCCAAGCTTACAAGAACCCCGATGGCATTTCACGCGCGGGTTGCGCCTACTGCGGGTATTGTGAACGGTTCGGTTGTATGATCGGCGCGAAGGCGCAGCCGACGAATACACTGCTACCGATCGTCAGCCGGCAATCCAATTTCGAGTTACGAACGGGGTGTTGGGTCCGCCGTATCCAGGTGGATGGCGGCTCCGCCCGGGGCGTCGCCTACGTAGATCACGACGGGCAGGAGATTTTTCAGCCGGCCGGCATCGTCTTCCTCGCGTCGTGGACTTTAAACAATACGCGTCTTCTCTTGCTATCAGGCATCGGCACGCCGTATGATCCGGTTACTCAGACGGGCACGATCGGCCGGAACCTGACACATCAGGTATCGATTCCAGCCGCCATGGCCTTCTTCAAGGAACCGCTTAACCGGTTTATGGGCGCGGGTTCGGCGGGCATCGCGATCAATGACTTCGATGCCGACGTGTTCGATCACGGCCAAGTAGACTTCCTGCGCGGAGGATCTATTTACACCGTCTGCTACGGCTTCCGGCCGATGGCGAATTTCGGAGTACTCCCAGTCTCAGTGAAGTCAACGTGGGGATCGGAATGGAAGAAAGCCGCGCTGCATCACTACGACCGCACCGGACGACTCTCGTTCTATGGCGAGCACCTCGCTTATCGTGATAACTACATGGATCTCGATCCGCGGTATACGGACCATTACGGCGATCCGCTACTCCGGCTAACGCTCAACTGGAAGGACAACGAGCGTCGCATGGCGGCGTTCATGAGCCGCAAGGCGGTGGAGATTGCGAGGGAGATGGGCGCGCTCGAAGTCACGCCTCATCCCGGGTTGAAGCACTACGATGCCACGCGCTATCAATCCACGCATATTCAAGGGGGAGCGATTATGGGGGCTGACGAATCTCAATCGGTGGTGAACAACTATCTCCAACACTGGAAAACGCCGAATCTTTTCGTGCTGGGCGCGTCCGCATTCCCGCAGAACCCGTCGGGCAATCCGACCCTCACCGCCGTAGCGTTAGCATACCGAACGGCGGATGCTGTAGTGGGCCGGTATATTCGAAAGCCAGGTTTACTGGTGTAAGCGTGTCATGCTTCCGTGGCAAGCTCTGCGGTCGGATTGCTGCGGCGTAACAATGTGATGGAGAAAACCAGAACCAAAATCAACGCGCCCAGCAGCCCCAGTTCCGACATAGAAGCCCAGAATATTTTGTCGCCGCCTGACATCCATCTTTCCTGCTTGGTGAGATCCGCGGCTTCGAGCGTGATCACCAACATCCTTCGTATAGAGGCTATGAGGCCCACCACCAGAAACGGCTCTGTAATCAACGAATGTGAACGGATGGAAATGCGAACCGTGTGCAGGATTTCGACCAGCATCAAAACCAATAAGAGTTGATCCAGAATGCGGAAAGTGCCGGTGGCCATGCTCCAGCTTGCTATCCCATCAAAAAGGAGCTTTCCTGCTCCTGCCAGCGTCATCAGCCCGGTCGCCGCCAGCAGGGCGGCAAGGATCGAATAGATGATTACTTCGAGAGTGATGAGATAATCGCCGGATTGCGTGCGGAGCCTATGCACGATCATTTGCTCCAGATCATAGCAGAGCGTCCGCTGATAAGCTCAAGGAAATGCCATCGTTGACGCGCCGCGAACTACTCGCCACAGTTGCAGTCCCGGCGTTCACACAGACCCGGCCTCAGCGGGTTGTGATCGTCATGATGGATGGCTTGGGCGTCGATTATTGGCAGAACAGTTCCATGCCAGTGCTGAAAGGTTGGGCGAAATCCGGCATCTTCAAGACCGTGCGGGACGTGATGCCATCTGTCACTAACGCCAACAATGCGTCAATCTGTTGCGCATGTTATCCCGCGGAGCACGGCATCACCGGGAATACGTATCTCGAGGAAAGCACGGGCTCCGAGGAATATATGGAGAGCGCCAGCCTGGTGCTTGCGCCGACCCTGTTTGAGCGTGCCTCCAAGCGCGGCGCGAAGTCGGTGCTGCTCTCCTCCAAGCGAAAGACGACGACCCTACTCAATCGCGGCACCGACTTTACGCTCACCGCGGAATCGCCTGCGAGCGAATGGACGGACCGGCTGGGTCCCGCGCCTGGTATCTATTCCAGCGAAATCGATCACTGGCTCCTGAGAGCGTCCATCGCGATTCTGAAAACACGCACGGATATCAGCTGCTTTTATATCCATACGACGGATTACCCTATGCACACCTGGCCGGCGGAAGCTGCCGAATCAAAGAAGCATCTATTCCAACTGGATGCGCTGATCGGTGAGGCTGCAGATGTGGCGCGGGATGCGGCGTTCCTGATCACGGCCGACCATGGCTTGAACTACAAAACGGGATGTTGGGATTTGGAACGGGCCTTAGCCGAGCGCGGCGCACCGATTCGCATGGCGATTTCGGCGGAGCGGGACAAGTACTTAAAGCATCACCGCGGTTTCGGCGGCACATCGTGGGTGTATTTGAAACAGCGGACGGATGAACAGCGCGTCACGGATGCAATCTCCAAACTCCACGGGATCGAACTCGTGCTCAGCCGTAGCGAAGCCGCCGCCCGATTCCGCTTGATGCCCTCCCGAATCGGTGATCTGGTCGTCATCGGCGACCGCGACACCGTGTTCGGCGGTTTGGACCAACCATTCGAGAAGCTCGCGCCCGAGTATCGAAGCCATGGCTCGCTACATGAAACGCAGGTGCCTCTCTTGCTTCACAACGCGGCGGCTGCCCCGGACGCAGGCTATTTCGAATCGAATCTCGACCTGGCGCGGTGGCTGTACCGTTCTTGACTCATCGTACCGGAAGGCTTGTAGCCTGCAGATTCATGCGCCGCAACAACTCGGGAAACCGTGAGTGTCCCTGAAGGTTTCTGTAACTCGGCGATAACAGCCAGAAGGCCCGTGCCGATCGGCCCTCGATCATATCCTCGGCGTAGCGCAACGCGGTTTCCACGTCACCCAGTGCGTCGTAAAGGCTTGCCAACATCGCGGGAATCCGTGCCCATCCGCTTCGCGATTCGAGTTCGGCGATCATGCTGCGCGCTGGATCCGAGTCGCCGAGCATTGCCTGGAGAGCGGCAGACAGGCTGCGAACCGTCAGATCGCCGGGCGCAATCGACAACGCGCGGGTGATCCACTCCCGCGCGGTCTCGTGTTCGCCCATGAACGTATAGCCGGTGGCGATCAGCGTGGTGGGCGGCCAGTAGTTGGGGACAATCTCCAACGCCTTCAGTGAGTACTCAATCATCTGCGCGAACTTGCCCTCGATAAAATACGACTGCGCTATGGTAAACAAGGCGAAGGCGGACAGAGGATCCAATTCCAACACTCGACGGTACTCCGCGCGGGCCTCACGCAACTTGCCGCGCGGCGTCAGGAACCAATAGGCATGCTGCACCAGGGCGCCGGGGGAGTTTGGGTCGAGTTGAAAGGCGCGTTGAAAGTCTTTGTCAGCCGCGTCCCAGTCGTATTCGTATCCGGCGCGAATAGTGCCCATCACGGCGTGCGCTTCAGCGAGCGAATCGTCGAGAGCCAGGGCTCGCTCGGCAGCGCCTCGGGCCGCCTGGACCGCGGCTTTTGGCTCAGACATGTCCAGAGCCCACTCCGTGATCGACATCAGGGCCAAGTTGGAGTGAGCCTCGGCGTATTCCGGATCGAGCTCAACAGCCTGCTCCGAGGCCCGGCGAGCGAGTTGCCACGACTCGGGCGTGAAGCGGAACCGGTGATAGCGGCCACGGAGCAGCGCGTTGTAAGCCTCGATACTCGGCGTATGCCGCTGCGGTTGGGGTTGAGCCATGCGGAGCCCCAGATGCTCGCACAAGGCATCCACAATCGCGCTGGAGATCTCATCCTGAATCACGAAGATGTCGGTGAGTTCCCGATCAAAGCGTTCGGACCACAGCTGATATCCGTCTGAAGCCTTGATCAGTTGCGCGGTGATGCGAACGCGATTGCCGGCCTTGCGGACACTCCCCTCAAGCACCGTGTCCACGTTCAGCACTCTCGCAATGGTGCGGATATCCTGATCTTTGTCCCGAAACGCAAAGGCGGATGTGCGCGCGGTGACCCGTAATCCTTTCACCTTCGCCAACGCGTTAATCAACTCCTCCGCCAAACCGTCGCTGAAGTACTCATTCTCTTTTTCCGCGCTCAAGTTTGAAAACGGCAGCACCGCAATCGAAGCCGCGCACGGTGCGGACGTCCGCGGCGCAATGGCCGATGTCGAAACCAACGACGATCCCGACGAGTCCGCCATCAGGCGGTCCAGCGCGGCCTTTATCTCTCCCATGCTCTGATAGCGCCGGTCGGGAGACTTTTCTAAGCAGCGCTGCACAACCGCCTCCAGTTCTGGGGGGATGTCTCGCCCAACGCGGCTTGGCGGTACAGGATGATCACGGAGGATCGCGGCCATCGTGGACAGGCCGGAGCCGCCCTGAAATGCGCGACGGCCGGTAAGGGCTTCGTACAGCACGGAGCCAAAGCTGAAGATGTCCGATCGCAGGTCGACCGGCTTGCGTTCAGCCTGCTCCGGCGACATGTACGCTACACTTCCCAACAGCGTGCCTTCAATGGTGGGCGACACAAACCCGGTGACAGTGGCGTCATCTTTGGCTGGTCTCTGATCAGTGAGTTTGGCCAAGCCAAAATCCAGAACCTTCACCAGGCCCGTTTCCGTGATCATGACATTTGTCGGTTTAAGATCGCGATGAATGATGCCCGCCGAATGAGCGGATTCCAGGGCCGAGGCGATCTGTACGGCGTGACGGACGGCTTCGCGCCACTGGATCCCGTTGCCGCCGATGACTTGGTCGAGCGTGCGGCCCTGGACGAGTTCCATAGCGATGAAATCGATCCCGCGATCGCCGCCGATGTCGTAAATCGTAATTATGTTGGGGTGGTTGAGCGAGGAAGCCGCCCGCGCTTCCTGCATGAACCGCTGCTTGCGATCGGAGCTGTCGAGATCGCCGGCCGCGAGCGTCTTTACCGCTACCCCGCGCTGCAGCACCGTATCGCGGGCGCGGTACACCGTACCCATGCCGCCGGCGCCGGCGAGTTCGATGATTTCGTAGCGGCCGAGCATCTCGCCGGAGGACAGCATCGGCAAGAGTTTAGCGCAACTGCATCCATCAACGCGAAGGCCCCTCGGAACGTGCGATCTTGGGACAACAACCTCATAATGCAATCGTTCGCAATTTCCATATTCCTCAGTGCGTTCTTGCTCTTCCTCGTGCAGCCACTGATCGCGAGAGTAATTCTTCCCTGGTTCGGGGGCTCCGCGGCGGTTTGGACCACGTGTCTGATGTTTTTCCAGGTGACATTGCTTGCCGGCTACGCATACGCTCACGCTTCAATCCGATTCCTGCGGCCGAAAATGCAGGCCGCGCTGCACCTGTTCTTGCTGGGAGTGAGCCTGCTCGCACTGCCCATTCTGCCCTCGGCGGACTGGAAGCCGCCGGATGGTTTTTATCCGGTCTGGCGCATTGTCGCTCTGCTGGCCGCGAGCATCGGCCTGCCGTATCTCGTCCTGTCTACCACGGGTCCACTGCTGCAGGCCTGGTATGCGCGGAAACACTCCGGCGTCTCTCCATACCGTCTATATGCCCTGTCGAATATGGGTTCCTTGCTGGCGCTGATCGGCTATCCGGTAGTGATTGAGCCCCTCATACGGTTGCATTCGCAGGCATATGCGTGGTCGGCTGCTTACGTGGTATTCACGGGATTATGCGGTACCGTCGCAATTGCGATGCGGCGCAATGGATTGCGAACGGGCATCGATGAGGGCTTCACTACGGTGGATGACCGGCCGACTTTGTCCCGGTACATGTTGTGGCTGGCGCTGGCGTTTTGTCCGGCAACCCTGCTGGTGGCAGTGACCAGCCACATGACGCAGAATATCGCGCCGGTTCCACTGCTATGGGTGGTCCCGCTTGCGCTGTACCTGATCAGCTTTATCCTGACCTTCGGCAATGAGCGCTGGTATGGCCGGCGATTCTGGTTCCCACTGTTCGTATTCGCGGTAGCCTTGATGCTCGCGTTCCAGTTTCCGGACAATCGGAACGCCAGCCCCAAGTGGATCATTCCGTTGTTCACCGTCGCATTCTTCGTCTGCGCAGTGGTGTGCCACGGCGAACTATACCGCCTGCGGCCGCCTCCCAGTGGGCTTACATCGTTCTATCTGATGGTTTCGCTCGGTGGAGCACTGGGCGGCATCTTCGTTGGGGTATTGGCGCCGATGCTGTTCAGCGATTACATTGAACTGCCGATTGGACTCCTGATCACCGTTGTACTGGTGGGACTCGTGTTACGCGCGTGCGGCGCCCTCCTTCCCGGGTCCCGTCGCGCGCTATGTGGAATATGCACTGGTGACCGCGCTAGCCGGCGGGTTGATGTACCTGCTGGTCTGGGAACATCACCGTTGGGCGTCGCAGTTCTTATTGATGAGGCGCAATTTCTATAGCGCCGTCCGCGTCAACGATGTCGGTGAAACGCCGGAAACGGAGCCGATCCGCGAGCTGGACCACGGCACCATCATCCATGGAACCGAGTACAAACGCGTACCCTTTCACCGGCGTCCTACCACTTACTATGGGCCTGCTTCCGGCGTGGGGATCGCTTTGGAGGATCGACCCGGAACTCCGCCGCGAACAGTAGGCGTGGTCGGCTTGGGCGCCGGCACGATCTCCGCGTACGCGCGCCCGGGGGACACGTACAGATTTTACGAGATCAATCCCATGGTGGTGGATATCGCCAAGAACGATTTTTTCTATCTTAAGGAGTGCCCCGCGCATTGGGACATAGTTCTGGGCGATGCGCGCCTGTCGCTGGAACGCGAGCCTCGCGGTAAATTCGATGTCCTGGCAGTGGACGCGTTTTCGAGCGATTCAATTCCTGTGCACCTTTTGACGATTGAGGCGTTCCGCGACTACCTGGATCGCCTGAAGCCCAATGGCCTTTTGGCCGTTCACGTTTCGAATAAGCATCTTGAGCTTGCAGGTGTGGTGACGCGTGCGGCCCAGGAATTGGGTATAACCGCGGCGCGCATCGAAAGCCTGGATGACGACTATCAGGCGACTTACAAAGCGGACTGGATCGTGCTGGCCAAAGATGCGAGCGTGCTCAGCCGCCCGGAATGGAATGGACCGCAGCGCGTGAGCCTGCCGGCTGCCGGGGACCTGTGGACTGACGATTACAGCAACCTGTTGAAGATCCTGAAGTGAGGCGCTACTGGACGAGGTCGTAGGTCTTGATTTCCTGACTGAGTAGATACTTGTCGAACCAGGCGACGATGTGCTCCAAGCGTTCGACGCGATGTTTGGGTTTACCGGATCGCGACAGTTCGTGAGTTTCGCCTGGAAACTGCACCATCACCACGGGCCGCTTCAGATACTTGAGCGCCCGGAACATCTGCTCGCCGCCGGCTCCCGGCGGCGTGCGGAAGTCGGCTTCGCCTTCGATCAACATCAGCGGGGTGGTGATCTTGTCGATGTAGGTGATCGGCGATCGCGCTTTAAAATCGGCTTCGTCCTGCCAGGGCGCCGCCCGGAACCAGGTGGGTTGAAACAGGGTGAAATCAGCGGTGTACCAGAAGTCGCGCCAGTCTGCGATCGAACGCTGCGAGACCGCGGCCTTGAAGCGGGTTGTGTGACCGATGGTCCAGTTGGTCAAGACTCCACCTCCGCTGCCGCCGGTAACGCCCATGCGATCCGGATCGACGCTACCGCGCCGGATGACTTCGTCGACTCCGGCCATCAGATCCTTAAAGTCATCGCCCGGATAATTGTATTGAATGATATTCCCGAAATCCTGACCATAAGTGGTTGAGCCGCGCGGATTCGGATACAGGACGACGTAGCCCCGAGCTGCCATCCACTGGAATTCGTGGTCGAATGTATAGCCATAAGCGGCATGCGGTCCGCCGTGAATATCGAGAATGAGCGGGTATTTCTTGGCCGGGTCAAATCCGGTGGACGTTGAATCCAGGCCTGAATAGGCCGTCCATCGAAGCTCTTGTACCAGATCATCTCGGGTTGAGTCAGATTCAATTGCGTATTTAGTTCCCGATTGATGTCAGTCAGACGCTTCAGTTCGCGGGTGCTTGTGTTCAGGAGATAGAGGTCCCCGATACTGGTTGGCGTTGAAATCGCCAAGACGGCGCGCGAAACATCCGGCGTGGCGGTGATTGAGTAAATATCGTGATCGGCATTCGTTATCGCCTCTACTTTTCCTGTATCGCCGTCGATGCGCTTCAGATTGACACGGCCTTCCTCCCCCGACAAGGCGTATATGAAGCGCCCGTTCGGGCTCCAGAAGGGGTCCGTCTGGCCGCCTCCGCGAGGCGGATGCTGGTCGCCGCCTACACTGCCGCTGATATCGAAATCGTATCCGACAGTCAGATTTCTGGGCTGTGAGCCGGCACTGAGGTTGGCTACGAACAGATCGGGCTGGCTGTAGGAACGCACCGGATTTCCGTTCGCCGAACCGATGAAGGCGAGTTGGGTTCCATCCGGCCTCAGAGCTATGGAGCGGATGTCGCCGTCGATTGCAGCTACCTTCTGGACTGGGCCGCCCTTGGGCGTCGACGGAGTAGATTTCGCTGGATGCCGGCTTGTAGTACGGCTCAGATTCGCGATTGGAGATGAACAGAATACGGTTGCCATCGCGAGACCAGGTGATGTCGCTCTCGCTGAAGGGTCCGGTGGTCAACTGGACGGGTTTCTGGGGTGATGAGAGGCTCGCTTGGGCCGGCACTGTCCAGATGTGGGCAGGTCGATCCGTCTCCAGATAACCTCCTCCGTTCGCCCGGTACACAGCCCGGTTAATTACCCGCACATCGCTGATCTCTTCCGGCTTGTCCTTCTTTTCAAGATCTTTCGCAAGCGTGGTGGAACTGAACGCGATACTGCGGCCGTCCGGCGACCAGACGGGGTTTCCCGCTCCCTTCGGAAGATCCGTGAGTTGTCGGGCTTCGCCGCCATCCATCGGGAGCAAGTAGATTTGCCCCGGTTGAGGGCGGCCGTCCTTCTCCGATGCGCGAACGAAAGCAATACGCCGGCCGTCCGGCGACCAACGTGCCCCGGTATCGTGCGGGCCGCTGGTCAACGGCCGTGCCTCGCCGCCGGAGGTGGGAATGATCCAGAGCGACGTTTCGTACGCCGTCGTGCTTGGAGTTCACGAGTCGTATAGGCGTACACAACCTGAGTCGCATCCGGCGAGATGCGCGGATCAGCCGCCCAGTGGAATGAATATAGATCGGTCTGGGTGATGGGGCGCTTCGCGCCTGCGAACATCGCCGTTGCCAGACAAACCATCACCGCGGCACATCCGGAAGTGCGGATCATTTGAAGATGATGTTAGCAAACCCGATCAGCTTGGAACCGCTGACGTCTAGTGGGCTTTGAAGCGGAGCTGTTGACTCGTACCGGCTCGCTGGTCCCTATGGATTGCCCCAATCGGGCGAGTTCAATAGCGACTGGAGCGGCGAGCGACTCTCGTTTATGCTGGCCCTTTTGCGCATACATCCGCCGCTCTGCTGTGGCCAAGCAGGGTCTCGGTATCATCGCCATCATCCGGGTAAACGGCCGCACCGACGCTCACTCCAACCATAGGCTCCCCGCACACTTCTGTACCCGCCTCGCGGACAATCGATGCCAATGTTTGGATTTTGCCATTCACGCTCGGATGCGGAGTGGGTTCGCAATGGTGAGCACGAACTCATCGCCTCCCATGCTCGCTACGTACTCGCCAGGGTTGCGACCCATCTGTGAGTTGTCGGCTGATGGTCCGTAGCACCCGATCACCCGCCAGATGCCCGAAGTAATCGTTCACTCTGCGTGAAGTTGTCGAGATCGCAAGCCACAACGGCTAAACGCGTTCCCTGCCGCCGGGCGCAGCGCTAGCTCCTTGTCCAGGTGCAAGAACAGCGAAGCTGCGCCGGGAAGCTTGTGAGTGGAGTCCGTGGCCGCCTCATTGCGGGATTTTTCGTGCCGCAACGCGGTTTCGACCACCATCGACAATTTGAGGTTGATGGCGAGCACCGCGCGCAAGTGGTCGCGTGAGAATCCATCTTTTTCTGCCTTGTAGATTCCAATCACTCCGATGATTCCTGATGCCGTTTCGATAGGAATTCCCAGCGCGGAGCGCAGCGTGCTGAATTTCGAGGGATCATGCAAATATCCAGGTTCCACCGAGGGATTGCCGTTAAGAATTGGTTTGCGATTTTCGGCGACCCATCCGGACAGGCCCTCTCCCATGGGGATACGAAGCGTCGAGAAGAGCTTGTGATTCTCGCCGTTGACATAGTCCCGGGACAAGCGTCTCTCCCTCCATGATGTAAATGGCAATGGAGTCGTACGGGACCAGACTCTTAATGCGGGCTGCGACCAGACGAGCGTGTCTTCCAGGCTGAGTCGAGGCGCCGGCATTCTGGGTGAGTTCGCAAAGTGCGTGAAATTCCTGCTGTCCCGTCGCCAGACTAGTTTACGAACTCGCCCTTTCCCTCGTCGGGAGTCACGACAGCCTCGTTTTGGAACCCGGCGTCGGGTGCGTCTCCTCGCGTTACTTTGACGTCCACCGACAGCTTTCGCGCCTTCCACCACCGGTTCGGCAACCGCCAGTTGCTCCAGTTCCAGGTATCGCCGAGCCAGAACGTCCACTACTGCCGGATCAAAGGCCTTACCGGCTTCGCTCTTCACCACCTCGATGGCCTTATCCAATGGCATAGCCTTGCGGTACTGCCGATCCGAAGCCAAAGCGTCGAAGCAGTCCACGCATGACAGGATTCGAGCACCTAGCGGTATGTCCGTCCCGCGGACGCCATCAGGGTACCCGGAGCCATCCCACTTTTCATGGTGGCAGCGTACAATCGGCTCCACCGGATAGGGAAAGTCAATTGTCGCGACGATTTCCGCGCCCACCACCGGATGGATTTTCATCTTGTCGAATTCCTCCGGCGTCAGCTTGCCGGGCTTCGAAATGATGTAGTCGGGAACAGCCAGTTTACCGACGTCGTGGAGAATCGAGGCCGCCTGCAATGCTCGCATCTCACTTTCGTTGAGCTTCAGGTCCTTTCCGATTTCGCGCGCGTAGATCTGCACGCGGCGCAAATGAGTGCCTGTGGTGTGATCCTTGGTTTCGATGGCGAGTGCCAGGGCCTCAATCGTACGGAGGTGGAGAGCAGCCATCTCCTGCGCATAGATCTTCTCCCGCTCCAGTTGGCCGAGATAGAGCCGGTAGGACCGAAAGATTGCGTACAGGACCGGGAGGACGAACGGCATCAGTTTCCAGTTGAAGAAATACCGCATCAGAGCGCTCATGGAAGCGCCGATCAAGTAGTATGGAAACGTCCAGAAGTAAGCGTTCTTTCCAGATGATGGCGATGTTCTTGCTTTCGGTTAAGGCTACGATCCCGGCGATGGAGAACGTGTTCAGCAGAAAGTAGGTGCAGGATGCCAAGGCAAGCTGCATGGCCAGATATACCGTCGGATCAGCCCCGAATTGTGGAAGATGGTGGTATACCCAGTAGGCTCCGCCGGCCGCAATAGCGATACTGGAAACACTGAACACCACCTGAATCAACTGCGGCTGTTTCTTAGCCTTCCAGATGCTCTGAAGAACAGTGGAGGAAGCCGCAATCAGGACCGCCTCTCCCAGACTGAGTTCAGCAATGCTGGTCAGGATGAAAACGTAGCTGACCGACATGGTCCCGGTGATACCGGGCAGCTTAACCTTGAGTGCGGCAGAAAAAAGAGCCGCAAAGGCATACGCCGCCAGACGGAAGGGGGCACTCACGTGTGACGTAGCCAATGCAACGCTCAATATGAGTGCTGCTGCGAAGATGGTGGCGGAGATATATAGCTTGGCCCGGAACGACATGGCGCGCTAAGATCTTTATCGGCTCACGTCGCGAAACACTTTACGTATTTGATCTGCATGCGATCGCGATTCGGGATGCTATCCAAGCCGAGAACATACAACCCAGGAGGCTACGGAGTTCTGGACCGGAATGGGCATTTCTGTTGCTTAATTTGAGAAGGAGTACCTATTCTCAGGGTAGTCGCGTTCATCTTAGAATTAACCCTGCGGATGAACCCGGACCAGAACTGGCACTGCGTCGTTACGGTAAGTGAGATCCTGGCCGCGGGTGCTGTCGCGCTACTCTGCGATGTGCTGAGGGTCCACAACCGTCGCATCAGCAGAAGGTGCGTGGAGTTTCAGATTCTCCTCCACGAAGCACAGCGCTCCTGGGAATGGGGAAGCGCCGATGCGGGTAGCACGCTGGAGGAAGCTCGACTCCTGGCGCGAAAGCTCTTGTCGCCTACATGCATCAACGAGGCTCAGGGCTATGCGCCGCCGTCCCCGACGGACGGGACGACTCCCGCCAAAGACGTAGGTTCGCCAAGGAACTGGGAGATGCTGCTGAAGGCCCGTCAGCGCAGAAACCCGGAGTCCTGCCTACCGCCTTCCGAGAGCGTGAACCAAGCCGCCCGGTTCAGCTTACGCGACCGTGCCGGATAAGCAGCTTTACTTCCGGACCAGGGCTTCGATGGCCTCCAACTCCTTGCCCGCGTCCGCCCAGTGTCCCTGGGAAGCTAAGTCGCGGTAGCGGCGTAAATGGTCGCGAATGCTGTTGAGCTTCGGATCGGAGCCTGGCGCCGCCGGAGGGGGTAGCGCCGTGGTCACTGCAGCAGGGGCCGGAGGCTGCGCGAGTGCGCCGGAACTTCCCGCCAGCTGGGCGAGCGCCTGATCGTAGGTGTCGGCGTAGATCAGCGTGTTTCCCAACCCCACAACCACCTTCTTCATCTGGGGCATCCGGGCTTCTTTGGCCTGAATATAGATCGGCTCCACATACAGGAAGGTGCCATCGATGGGAAGCACTAACATCTGGCCGCGCAAGACCTGAGACCCTTGCTGGTTCCAAAGGGTCAAGTCTTTCGAGATATTCTGATCCTGGTTCATCCGCGCTTCCACCTGCATCGGACCCAGTAGAATTTCCTGCTTCGACAAGAGCAGAAACACTACTTCTCCCAGGTGCTCGCCATCGCAGCGCGCCGCCATCAGGCCAATCAGATTGTCCTTGTTGCGGGGGGTGAACGGAATCATCAGCAAAAACTCAGGCGCCTTCTCCCCCGGCAACGTGGCGATGAGATAGGTTGGCGCGACCGCCTCCGGATTTCCTTCCTGGCTTTTCGATCCACGGGCGATGTCCCACAGGTCGGCCTTGTTATAAAACGCGTCCGGATCGCGCATGTGGAACGTCCGATAAATCTCGGCTTCGGCGCGAAACACCGTCTCTGGATAACGCATATGTGCGCGAATATCGGCGGGCATTGCGCCAGCGTCGGTGAAAATCCCTGGGAAAAGGTTGCGATACGCCCGCACGAGGGGGTCGGCCGGATCGAAGACGTACAGGTGAATCGTACCGTCGTACGCATCCACTGTCGCTTTTACGGAGTTGCGGATGTAATTGACGGATCCGATCCCTTCGATATTCACTGCGCGGGAATACGGGTGCGCGTCGGAGGTGAGATAGCCGTCCACCACCCAGATCGACCGGCCTTCCTTCGACAGTACCAGATACGGATCGCTGTCCCAGCGCACGAAGCCGGCTAAATTGGAGAGCCGTTCGGTGACGCGGCGGTGAATCATCATGCGGCTTTCGGAGCCGAGTTGGCCCGTCAAAAGGATATTCCAATCGCCATAAGCGATCGCCGCTGCCAGGCGTAACGGCAATGCCCCGATCGGAAACCCACCCTGGCCCTCGTATTTCGTGTGCACGTTATCGGCTCCCGACGGGTAGTTGAATTCAGGCTGCGCCGTGCGCACGAACACCGGTTCATGGACTACCTCTCCGTAATACAACTCCGGACGCGTAACCTTCAGGCTCGACGTGTGTATCTCGGGCGGAGCATTCTCGACGAACAAGACGGGAAGCCCACTGGGCGTGATTTTGTTCGCCTCAGCCATCACCATACCGTAGCCATGGGTGTAGACCAGATGCGGATTGGTCCAGCGCGAACGCGCATCCCCCAGCTGGTTCAAATCGAGTTCGCGCGGGGAAACCAGCACTTGCCGAAGTTGCCCGTCGATGATGTAACGATCGACGTCGGTGTCCGAAAACACGTACGGACGCAGCGGCTGAATTTGCGACACGGTGTCGTGGAACGGACGCCAATCCCACAGCCGCACATTCTCCAGCATGGGGCGATTCTTCTCGACGTCGATTTTGCCCTCCAGGCGCGCACTGAAATCTTTCTCAATGGCCCGAGACGCCAAGCCGTAGGCCTGGCGTGTAGCTTCGATGTGACGGTGTATGTAGTCGCGCTGTATGGCCAGCTCATTGGGCCGGACATAAACGGCCGCCACAATCCGCGGAACGGCGAACTGTAGTAGCAGCGACGCCACCAGCAGAGCCCCGGCCCAGCGCCACAGCCCCAGCCATGTCAGAATCGCGGCGATGGTGCATGCGCCGATGCTCACCCACAGGAATGGAATCGTGACTTGCTCGTTTACCCAGTCCATGCCGACCATAAAGCCGTGGTCGGTGAACACGAGATCGTAGCGGTCCAGGTACAGACTTACGGCGAACGCGAGCAAGAAAACGCCGAGTAAGGCGCGCAGGAATTGAGATTCCAGGGCGGTCAGCGCGCGGAACTCCAGCATGTCGATCGGGAACTCGCCCCGCGGTAACTGGGGAAGGCGGTGGCTCAACTGCCACGCCCGCGTGGTCACGTAATATACGAGCCCTCCAACGATGCAAAGACCCAGAATGACTCGCAACAGCATCGAGTAGAACGGAAGGTCGAAGAGGTAGAAGGCGAGGGGCCGTCCAAACGCGGGGTCCTTCCATCCGTCGTTGGTCATTGCGTGGCCGCCAAAGAACCGGACCACCGCCCACGAATCTACCAGGATCCCGGCGAAGATCACACCCAGCAGCAAAAGGCCGACGGTCAATAGCCGCGCATACAGAGAATGATCGCGCAATCGCGTGCCTGCGGCTTTCAGCCCGCGGGCGTGAGCGGTCCAAAAAATTAAGAAACCAACCAGAGCCACCGCGACGCCCGGCCCGACGTTGTAGATCATCATACTGATCCACGTGTCGACGTGGCCTACCTCGCGCCACCACTGATAATCGAGAATCCAGGATGACAGCGTGCGTGCGCCCACCATCAACATCACGGCGGCAATGACCAGCGTGACGCACCCAGTCTGGGAACCGCGTCCAACAGCGGACATAATTCAGGGCTCCTTCAGGCTTGTTCCAGGCGCCATACGAACGCGCCGTTAACGACGGTCGCCACGGGTCCACCCCGAAATGGCTGCATGTGGAATGGAGAGTTGCGGCTCTTGGAATACGATTTATTCACATCGAAGGTCCATGCACGTTCGACATCAATGATGGTCAGATCGGCGGGGGCGCCGGGGCTTAGCGTACCCGCGTTCAGATTCAGGATTCGCGCGGGGCCGGTGCTGAACAACTGTACCATGCGCGAGAGCGATATCCGGCCGGTGTGCACCAGGTCGCGAAGGGTGAGTGCAATCGCGGTCTCCAGGCCGATAATCCCGAAGGGACAACGCTCGAACTCCTGCATCTTCTCGCTCCCGGCGTGCGGGGCGTGGTCGGTGGCAATCGCATCCACCGTGCCGGATTGGATTCCATGGACGATAGCTTCTGCATCGCAGGGAGCCCGGAGCGGCGGTTTCATCTTGTAATCACTGTCGTACGGCTGCATATCGCGATCAGTGAGGGCGAAATGATGGGGCGTAGCTTCACAGGTGACAGGCAGGCCGCGGGTCTTGGCAAAGGCGACCATCTCCGCGGAGTGCCGGGTCGAGATATGGGCCACATGGTAGCGTGCGCCGGTAAGTTCGGCCAGGAGGATATCTCGGGCCACCATTACGTCTTCCGAGCATGACGGTATGCCGCGCAACCCCAGCCGCACGGAGGCTGCGCCCTCGTGCATATCGCCGCCGGCGCTCAGATTCAGATCTTCGCAGTGATCGATCACCGGTAGTCCGAAAGAGTGCGCAAACTCCATCGCACGCCGCATCATGCGGGCGTTCATGACCGGACGGCCATCGTCGGATATCGCGACGATGCCGGCCTCTTTCATGGAGCCGATCGCGGCCAGTTCTTCGCCGGCACTGCCTTTAGTGATAGCTCCAATCGGGTACACCTTCACCTTTGCGTACTTGCGTGCTCGCTCGATGACATAGCTGGTGACCGTGGCATTGTCGTTGATAGGCGACGTGTTTGGCATCGCGCAGATTGAGGTGAAACCGCCTGCCGCCGCTGCGCGAGCGCCAGTTTCGATGGTTTCTGCGTGTTCAAAGCCCGGTTCCCGCAAGTGGACGTGCATGTCCACGAAACCGGGCGCCACCACCAGCCCGGTGGCATCAAACGTTTTTGCCCCCGCTGCGTCGAAGTCGGGCGCGACGGCAACGATATTGCCGCCGCGGATGAATACGTCTGCGATCTCGTCGCGGTTCGAGGACGGGTCGATGACTCGTCCGTTCCGGATCAGCAGTTCTCTCATTGACACAGGATTCGCTCGAGCACGGCCATGCGAACGGCGATTCCGTTCTCCACCTGATTTAGAATGACAGAGCGTTGCGAGTCCGCGACTTCGGACGACAGCTCGCGGCCGCGATTGATGGGTCCCGGATGCATTACGATGGCGTCACGGTTGGCCAGATGCAGGTGCTCCAGACGAAGACCATAGAACTGGAAGTATTCGTTCGCCGGGAACGCCGCCTCGTGCTGCCGCTCCAACTGCACGCGCAGCATCATGATAACGTCCGCCCCGCGGATCGCCTGCTTCATGTCGTGAGTCAGCGTGACGCCTGGCGCGATGTCCTGTAATGATGCGGGAAGCAGCGAAGCCGGCCCGCACAGCACCACCTTCGCCCCATACTTGGAAAGCAGATAGACGTTGGACCTAGCCACCCGGCTGTGAGCGATGTCTCCTATGATTGCAATGCGCAGATTCTCCAGCCGGCCCTTCCGATCCTGGATCGTCAAAGCATCCAGCAGCGCTTGTGTCGGATGCTCATGCGTTCCATCGCCGGCGTTGATGATGGGGGTGGGCAGATAGCGCGCCAGAAAATGCGGCGCTCCGGAAGCTGAGTGGCGCATAACGATGGTATCCGGATGCATAGCCGCCAGCGTGTTCAGCGTATCCACCAGCGATTCGCCCTTAGAAACACTGGAACCGGCAGCGGTGATTGAAATGGTGTCGGCTCCCAGCCGTTTAGCTGCAATTTCGAAACTGGTCCGGGTCCGCGTGGAGGCTTCGAAGAACAGGTTCACCACCATCCGGCCGCGAAGCAGGTCCATCTTTTTCGGAGGCTGATTGTGTGCAACCTGGAAATCCTTGGCCCTGCGCAGAATGGCCTCGATATCCTCGCGGCTCAGTTCCTCGGTCCCCAGCAGGCCAGCTGACATGAGGATTCAGGCGCTCTCGCTTTGCGCGAGTTTCTCAACCAGCAGCACCTTCTCGCTGCCGTCCACCTCGCGAAATTTCACTTCAATGATCTCATTGGCGGTAGTTTGCACCATGCGTCCGACGTAGCGCGCTTCGATGGGCAATTCGCGATGTCCGCGATCGATCAGCGCCAGCAATTGCACCCGCGCCGGGCGCCCATGGTCGAACAGCGCATCCAAAGCGGCGCGGATCGTGCGGCCCGTGTATAGTACGTCATCCGTCAAAATGATGTCTTTCCCGGTTACCGGGAAATTGATCTCAGTGGCGTTCACGACGGGAGCAGTTCCAACGGTGGACAGATCGTCACGATACAGGTTGATGTCCAGTATCCCGACAGGGATCTCAAGCTGTTCGAGGTCGTTGATCTTCTGCGCTAGCCTTTGCGCCAGCGGCACGCCTCGCCGCCGTATGCCGATAAAGGCGAGTTTGTCGAGATCCTCAGTTCGCTCCAGGATTTCGTGAGCCAGGCGAACCAGTGAACGATCGATCTCCGACGCGCTCATCAATTGAGCCTTCTCGCGAGTGACAGACATATTCCTGAAGGCTCAGCGTAACACACTTGGCCCAGCGGACCTGGTCTGGCAATCTTTGTTTTGCGTCAGTAGCGCTTCATCCGTGAGCGGATGCGGCGAGCGGCCTTTTCGATTTCTTCGGTTTTCTTCACATCGGCAATGGAGAAGACGAATTGCGTATTCTTCTCCAGATCGGCTTTCAGATCTTCAGAGAGCCGGACCAACTCGCGAGCATCCTCGACATTTTTGGCGTGATCGGCCTTCAAGATTTCGTCGCGTTGCAGGCGCCCGTTTGGGAGTCGGAGTTCAGGGACTTTCTCCGGTTCGGGAGGAGGTGAGGGGTTTTGGGCAAACAGAAGAAAGCAGGCCAAGGCACTGAGAAGGAAGGTGATGACGCGGAGCAGAAGCATAAGGCGCGCGTAAGCACATAATAGCGTGCTTACGCGCGGCAATTCTTTAAGTTTCGCGGCGGCGTAGCTTGAAGAGTACGAACGCGAGGCCCACACTCATCGAAACCCAGGTAGACGGCTCTGGGTTACCGGACGGATCCAGGCGCAAGGAGGCAGCGGAAACGTTGACATTCGATTTGACCGCAACTGGTCCAGTGAACGTTTGTCCAAACAGGAAACCGCTAGAAGCTACCTGCGTCGCGGGAATAGTCATGCTCGTGTTGGGCGAACCGGCTGGCGCTGAGTAAAGGAACAAGCCGGTGGCTCCTAGCGTGGATGTTGTCTGAGCAGGTGTCCCGGATGCAGAGGCGCTGAATGAGGTTGCCTGGGGGGTCACGCTCGAACCAGACATAACCGAAAACATCGTAGCTGAAGAAGTGCTGCTCACTGCCGTACTGGTGGACGATGACCCTTGTGCGGCCGGGGTCGAAAAACCGTAAGAAGTGGATAAGCCAGCGGTGCTCGATGATGTTGCTGTGGATCCCAAAAGTACCGCAGGTGTCGAGACCATGGAGACTGCGGGTGTTAGTGGAACGTTCTGACTGCTGAAGGGATCGGAGGTCGTTGACGCTCCGAAACTACTGCCTTGATAACCACTGAAATATGAAAGGGACGAACTGAAAACCAGGTTTGAACAAACAAACCCAATCGCCAACGCCAACTTTCCTCCGATGCGGACAGATTCTGCCAATCGCATTGCGTCAAGCCCTACCTTGTTTTTGTAGACTTTCTTTCGATCTACTTTTTTCGTCTGCAGATGTCTTCCCCGGCGACCATGCTTCTGCTCCTGGCCGGGTCGAACACTGACTATTGCTATTATAGCCACGAATGCGCGAAGTCAATATAGGAATTATCGGCTTGGGGAATGTCGGTACCGGCACCGTACGGATACTTACGCAAAACTGCGATCAAATCGCCCTCAAGCTGGGGTTCCGCCTAGTACTATTAGCCATTTGCAGTCGTTCTGTTGATAACCTGAACCTCCCGGATTTGCCGCCTGGGACCCGCCGAACTTCCAATTGGATGGAGGTAGTCCAGGATCCTCAGATCGACGTAGTGGCGGAGCTGGTTGGTGGTACCGGCGTGGCTGGTGAGATTATAAACGCCGCGCTCAGTAACGGTAAGTCGGTGGTGACGGCAAATAAGGAGTTGATGGCTCAGCGGGGCGCCGAGATCTGGGATCGCGCGATCAGGGCCCGCGTCAACATCGCCATGGAGGCCAGTGTCGCTGGCGGCATCCCGATTCATGCCGTTCTGCGCGAGGGTATCTCAGGTGACAAAGTCACTGCGCTTTACGGTATCCTGAACGGTACTAGCAACTACATCCTTACTGAGATCGAAAAGCACGGTACGGCGTTCGAAATCGTGCTGGCGGAGGCCCAGCGGCTGGGGTATGCGGAAATCGACCCCAGTGCCGACATCGACGGGTACGATGCCGCCTCCAAACTGGCCTTGCTCGCGGCGTTGGCATTCGGCGAGCGGATCACCCCCTCCGATATCTATACCGAAGGGATCCGAAGAATCACCCCGGTGGATTTTAAATACGCGCGTCAGCTGGGTTACACGATCCGCCTGATCTGTTCAGCGCGTCAAACGTCGGACGGACTCCTGCTCGCTGTTCGACCCTCGCTGGTCCCGGTCTCGACGGTGTTGGCGGGCGTTCGCGGGGCCTACAACGCAGTGTGGGTGCACGGCCGTTACGGCGAGGACACGTTCTACTATGGACGCGGAGCCGGTTCTTTACCTACCGGCGTGGCGGTGGTCAGCGATTTGATGCGAGTGGCTCGCGAAATCCGGTGCGGCAGTCCGGAGCGCGTTTCGCCGTTCGCCCATGAGAGACTCGGCGAGTATAAGCCCATCCCGATCACGCTTAGCCGTTCCGCCTATTACCTCCGGTTCCGCGTGGAAGACCGGCCGGGTATCATCGCGACCCTGGCGTCGGTGCTGGCCAAGCAGCAGATCAGCATCGATTCAGTAATGCAGCTTCCAATCGAGAATTGGCGGGACCTTCCGTTCGTGATCACGGTGGAACCCACGACGGAGGAATGCATCCGTGCGGCGCTGCGGGAGATGAGCGATATGAAATTCATGCTGGAGCCGCCACTGGCAATGCCCATGGCGGGAGAATAGGGACATCATGAAGCACCTTCTCGTCCTGATCTGTGCGGCCGGATACGCCGCTGCCCAGGTGGCCGGACCCGCCAACGCTGGCTACAAAACCAAAGAAGGGCGGCAGAGCGTAGCGGCCGGTCTCGATAATCCTTCGCGTGATGCGCGGCAGAAGCCTCGGGAGTTGGTGGCGGCCCTGGACGTCAAACCCGGAGGCACCGTGGTGGATCTGGGAACCGGGGTCGGGTACATGCTGCCTTATTTGAGCCAGGCGGTGGGACCCGGCGGTGTAGTGATCGCCGAGGATATCCAGGAGGATTTTCTTGACAAGGCTCGTGCGAAGGCCTCGCAAGAGCATCTGGCGAACGTGCGGTTCGTGCTCGGCGACGAGAAGGATCCGCATCTTCCGGCCGCATCGGCGGACCTAATCCTGGTGCTCGACGCCTATCATCACTTCGACTACCCCGATCGGATGCTGGCGAAACTCTCCGCCGCGCTGCGGCCGTATGGCCGCCTGGCTATCGTAGAATTCTACAAGAGGAAAGGCGCCATGGGATCCGCCGATCCGGACCGCGCGCTCACGCATATTCGCCTGGATGCCGATGAGGTAGTGAAGGAGGTGGAAGCCAATGGCTTCCGCATCATGAAACGCCAGGATCACGTGCCGGACAGCCAGTACATCGCTGTGTTCGGGAAGAAGTAGGCGTGTGATACGATAGCGAAAGATCCTGCATCAAGCCGGAGAGGTGGCTGAGTGGTCGAAAGCAGCGGTTTGCTAAACCGTCGTAGGGCTTAAAACTCTACCGGGGGTTCGAATCCCCCCCTCTCCGCCAGCATCGATCGGTGCTGGCTCCAGATTTTACCGCTCTACGCCAATAGTGCAGACACCCTCAACCGCTCAACCACAGCATACCTTGACTCTCCATCTGTAGTTCATCAACACTTAGACGCTTATGATTCCATTGTCTTCGTAAACGGCCACGTGGACTGCGCACCCGCGGCTCTGTATGCTACGTTGCTCAATGAAGGCCGGTACCACTGCTCAATCCAAACCATGTACCGGATCCCTGGAAGGGGAGGGGGAGGCGCGCTAGCCGCCGCGACCAACTCGCACATCCGGCTTATAAGAAGCCTGAACTTCAGGCGACCGGCCCCAACCAGCTCTGGAGCTGGGACATCACGAAGTCGCTGGAGCCGGCGGAATGTACGTACTTCTACCGCCGGTACGTGATCCTAGATGTTTCAGCCGATATGTCGTGGGATGGATGGTCGCCGATGGCGAGAGTCCGTAGCTGGCCAAACGGCTGATGCCGAGACCTGCGCCAAAGAGGAGAGCGAGCCGGGAAAACTAACCATTCATGCGGACCGGGCTTCGATGACATCCAAACCAGTAGCATTCCTGAGATGGCGGATCTGGGCATCACCAAAGCCAACTGCCGGACGCGTATCTCCGACCATTCATAGTCGAAAGTCAATTCCGCAGTCTGAAATACTACCAGGGGTTCCGAAACGGTTCGGCTCTCGCCCGCAGCTTCTCACAGGAGTTCTTCGCGTGGTACAACGACGAGCATCGGCATTCCGGTCTTGGCTTCTTGTCCCCCGCTGTGGTTCATTATGGTCTGACTCCGGACGCTATCGAACAGCGCCGCGCTGTTCTGCATGCAGCCTATCTCGCTCATCCGGACGCTTCGTCAGCAAACCGCCGCGACGCTTCCTGCGCGAACGGGAGGTCTGGATCAACAAGCCACAACCGAGCACCAGAGAATAAAAGTCAGTAAATTGTGCTTCAATGTGTCTCAAAGCCGTTGATACGCACCGCGACGCTGTGATAAACTCGCCGAGATAACACGTTAATGCGAATCTATTCCACTATTGTCCTTCTAATAGTAAGCTGTGGTTTAAGCTTTGGCGACGACATGGCCTATACCTTTGCAGGATTGAAGTTTGGAACTCTAAATCTGACGACAGGAATTTTCTCGCCTGTCGGCAACTTCTCCTCGACGATTGTGGGTTTGGGCGTGGCCAACGGCAAGCTGTTCGGTGCCGGTCCGGGCGGCCGACTATACCAGATCGACGTAACTAATGGGAGCTTGACGTTTGTAGGTGCTACATCCGCAGGGTATCAGTTGTTTGGTTCTACTCTCACCGGCTTATATAGTTATTACAGTGACTATCTTTACAGCGTCGACCCAGTAACCGGAAGTACGACCAAAATCGGTAACGGTCTTTTACCCTCATGCGGGACTAATAGTCAGCTGTCAACGAACGACAGCACGCTTTATCTTAACTGCTCCGGCAAGCTGTATACGATCAACGTTGCCGATGGTACCGCCAGGGTCATCGGGCTCAACAATGCTGGCGGCGCGCAGATACAGGCGCTAAGCTCGATCAACGGTGTGCTTTATGGAATCAAAGACGCCACTCCGCCGGCAGTTGTCACTCTGAACACCAGCACCGGAGCATTGACACCCGGACCGACTATTAGTGGCGGCTTACCGGGCTCCAACTACTATGGTTTGGCGCCTCTCGTGCACGCTCAGGCACCAACGATTAACGCCAATGGCGTAGTCCCTCTCTACAGTAAATCCACCACAATTCAACCCGGTTCATGGGTATCAATTTACGGGACAAATTTCGCCGGTTCGACAAGTTTGTGGGCTGGTGATTTCCCCACCTCGCTCGGGAACGTTACCGTAACAATCAACAACAAACCTGCGTACCTGTGGTTCGTCAGTCCCACTCAGATCAATCTCCAGGCTCCGGATGATACCGCCACCGGAACCGTCCCCGTGGTCGTCACCAACGCCAACGGCCGCGCTATGACAACGGTGGTGCTAAGCAGGTACTCGCCTTCGTTCAGCATGTTCAACGGCAAGTATGCTGCCGCTATAGTCCCAACTGCTCCCCTGCCGGGGAACAGCGGGTCCGGCTATGACCTAATAGGACCAAGCAAAGCTTTCTCGTTTACTTCACGCCCTGTTAGGGCCGGAGAGACCCTTGTCTTATACGGCGTAGGATTCGGACCGACCGATCCAGCCGTGACAGCAGGAAAACTCTTCTCGGGGGCCGCACGTTCCGTTGACGTTCCTTTAGTGACAATCGGGAATGTCCCTGCAGAAGTCACCTTTGCCGGCATCATTCAGGCTGGACTCTTCCAGATTAATGTAGTCGTGCCGAATGTGGGCAGTGGCGATCAGCCAGTACAGGTATCTGTTGGCGGCGTGACGACCCCTCCAAACACCGTTTACCTGGCCGTACAGTAGAAGAGACCGTGATTGCCGCTCGGATCGGAAGGCGGTGGATGCAGAACATCGGTGTCGTTTTATCGCTATTCTTTGACTGAGAACTCTTCTGGCCCGCCCCGCTTCCGCCAGCGTTCTATCCAAAGTCAACTGATCATCCCATGCCGCATAATCCTGGGCGAAAATGGCGTCTTAGATCAGGTGTTCGCGCACTTGCAGCTTGAACAGATCGTTCGTATCAAGATCGAATCGTTCTTTATCGACTCCACTTCGGGAAAAGTTCATCCTCATGGGGCGGGCGCTCTAGAAAAGGTCCACAGCAACAACTACGATGCGCCGTCGGGGGCGCCTGGTAGGCGGGAACGTACCGGAGCCGCAGTGTACGCTTGGTCCAGGCCGGTATGACTCTTCAGAGCTGGTCTCAGGAGATGTTTGCCATGGAAATCTCTCCTCATGAAGACAATTCAGTACGGCTTTCCGCTCCGCAGTATCTAGAGCCCGTGGAGAGACCCGCTCGACCATTAGCGAAGAGGCATGGTCAGCCTTGTCAGGGATGGAATCATCGTTAACGGCTGCGCGTGTGGCCAACGGCCGCCACCATAACCCACTGAAACCCCTTTTGTATAAACGAAGCACGAGGGATATCGAGTTCCTCGGCGGCTCTCGTTTCGACGATCGAGATCAGTTCCGCGACTAGGTGCCCTCACGATTCCGTGCCTCCGGAGTCGGATGGTCCAGCAGCACGGCGACTATTTGTGAACATCGATTACGATCTCCGCTTTACGCACTCGGCCGGCAAGCCGCTCGTTGTCGCGGCGCAACTTCTCATTCTCAAGGGTCACAGGACTGGTTTTGGATTCGGCCCGCGTTTTTGCGGCGTCAGGCCGTCGGTGATTCCGTCCTCCCGCTCTCGCGGCCACTTCGTCGAATGCGACGAGTAGAGTCCCTCGCGTCGTAACACCGCACCGATCTCGCCGGACCCCTTCGCCCGATCCGTTTCGGCCAGGATGGATCCTCTGGTTGTACTCGCCTGTGAACCGGCGCCGTTTAGCTCGGGGCTACCACCTCCGGATTCGGACGCGGCGCTTCGCGCCTGCCCGGAAGTACGGTCGGTGAGATACAAATGTATCTCAAGGAAGTTTGAATCATGGTCACCACGATGGTTCGTGGCCGCTGAGAAGGCCCTCCCATTTGAGGTAAAAATCCCCAATACGAAGACGGTAAAGGCGATGCGCGCCGCAGACCGGGGCCAGGGAAAGCGGCTGAATTCCGCGGGCACGCTGTTCAAAGAGTTGGGAACCTGATATTCTGCGGAGTCTTGTAACCGGCGCGCAGTTTCGGCGCGATGTGAAACTCGCGCAGAAGCGAGCTAAGGACATGGCGAAGTTGCGGGAGGTTATACTGCTGCTCGTGGAAGGGAGCCCGTTGCCGTTACGCTATAAGGACCATCAGCATAGTGGCGACTGGAAGTACTTCCGCGACTGCCACATCGAGCCGGATTGGCTGCTCATCTACAAGGTCGCTGGCGACGACCTGCACCTTGTCCGCACCGGAACGCATTCGGATCTGTTCTAAAGGGTTCTTCTTCAGTTGTTCATGGGTGCGCTACCACCACCAGCGTCTTCACGCGCGCCAGTGCACATTCCAGCGCCTGTTGCAGATTCTCCGGATCCAGGGCCGCAAAGCTCTCGTCCAGAATCACCACCTCGGCGGATTGAAGCAGGGCCCGCGCCATGAACAGGCGGCTACGCTCCCCTTGCGATAACTGCCAGCCGGTTTCGCCCACCATCTGCATCAAGCCGCCCGGCATCCGCTCGAGCAAAGGACCCAGGCCAAGTTGCTCACAGACCCGCTGGGCCTCTTGCATTTCTGCGGGAGTCGCCGGCCAGTTTCGGCCCATCAGCAGATTGTAGGCGAAGGGACCAGTGAGAACGTGGTTTTCGTGATATTGCGGAGCCGCGACAATGGTCCGGCGCCAGAGCGTATCGCCCAGTGTCCGGCGGTCGAGTCCGCCGGAGAGCAACAGGCCGCTGGTGGGTTCGCGCAGTCCGGCCATCAGCGAAACCAGTGTCGATTTGCCGCCCCCGGATCCGCCTTCCATCAGCACGCGATCGCCGCGCCGCAATTCGAGTTCGACGCGATCGAGAATAATGCGGCCGCCCGTTGCTCTACGGAACCCGACATCTTTGAGGTCGAGCACCACTTCTGCTGGTGCGGGGGATGACGCCACGGAACCTGCGGGCTCCGGACGTGCAGCGGCGTCGAACAACGTCGAGATTTGATTCCAGGAGATCGCGGCGCCGCTGAGATTCCCAGCTCCGGTGACCAGCCGTTTCAAGGCGCGCCATCCTAGCAGGACTCCGCCGATGGATATGGCGAGACGTGCGGCTGACTCGCCCGAAGACAGGAATGCGGGCGCGAGACTCGCGATGCCGGCCAGCATCCAGCCGCTCGGAATCAGGCTGATCAACCTGGCGGAAGCCGCATCCATCTGCTTGGATCGAACCGCGTACTCGTCCGCCTGGCGATCCTCGTCGATGTGCCATTGCGAGGGCGGTTGCTGGACAATGCGCGTACGGTGGCCGGTCATGCGCTCCACCAGGTCGTGGGTCATTGCCAGGCGCGTGTCGGTCCAGCGCGAGCGGGCGCGCCAGTACCGGAAGGCTCCCCAGATGGCCAAACCTGTCCACATGGCCAGCAACGCAGTCTGCAATAGTGCGCCGGCTCCTTGTGACAACACAACCATCGCCAGCACCACTTCGATCAGGGCAAGTGCGGACGTCAACCCGCCGGATAGCGCCAGCGATTCCACCAGCTCCGCTTCAATGGACCGCGCCAGAAATCGTCCTGCGCCCTCGTGCCGCACTTCTTCAGGCGACAGCTTCAGCGCGCCGGTGAGGAGCCGTTGCCGCAGCAGTCCCCCGCCGGCGATCGCCAGCACGCCCTGACTCCATGTAGTCAGCATCCGGAACGGGACCAGGGTGGCCAGAAGCAGCGTCCAACCTGCCAGCCATCCCGTGTCAACGTGGCCCTGCAGCGCGTCGTTGCCCAGGATGTACCACGCCGCAATCCAGAGAATGTACTCTGTGAGATGAGCTCCGCTGAGCACAGCCATGCGCGTCAGCAAGCCGGATTCCCGCAGCTGAAACGCAAATGAAGACCCCGGCGGCACCCGTAGTTGGTACAGAGTGCCCGCGAGCTTGTAGCGCGACCGTTCGCGGAGCAATGCGCCGGCAGCGCGTTCGCGACGCTTGGCTCGGATGCCGCACACATCCAGCAGGGTCTCGATTTCTGAGAGGTAGGGCGCCTCGATACCCCGCGCGACGGCTTTCCGCAACTCGCCGGCCGGTATGCGACGGAGTTTGAGATTCGGGGCCAGCAGCGTCGCCTTCCCGCGGCGAAGCTCCACCAGCGCTACCCAGCGGTTACCGATCGGCACCACCGCCGGAGCCGCCGCACGCAAGTTCTCGTCGATACGAAAACCCCACAGGTCCACGCTGTCCATCTCGATTCCGAGACGTGCGCACGTGTTTTCGAACCAGAGCCGAATTTCGGCGTCGGCTGCAGGGGCAATCACCGTTCCCACGTCGCGGCGTGGAATGCCGGTCTTCCGCGCGAGCATATCCACCAGAGCTGGTAATTCGCTGGTGGCCCAGGTGACCTCCCCCAACCGCTCAGGCATATGTACCCTTCTTGGTGGTCTCCCGGAGCTGGCCGTCCTCCAGGTGGAAGCGGCGCCATTCGGTGCTCGCCCATAGCCCGCGACGGACCAGCATCTCGGCATCCAGCAATTGCCGGTAGCGGGTGGACGGATTAGCGGCCAGGCTGGAGGGACAGTCGTCCTCCACAATGCGTCCATCCTCGATCACCAGAACGCGATCGAAGTCTTCGGTCGAGGAGAGATCGTGCGTGATACAGAGCAGGGTGGCATGCCTCCACCGTTCACGCGCTCGCTCGATCATCACCTGGCGCTGGGTCCGGTCCAGGCCGCGTGCGGGCTCGTCCAGGATAACCAGGCTTGCTGCATCGCGGTTCATGGCGCGGCCCAGGCGAACGCGCTGCCCTTCGCCGCCGGATACCAGCCCGCCGCCTTCGCCTAAAGGAGTCTGCATTCCCTCTGGCAGGTTAGCGACTACGCCACTCAACGCCGCATCTTTCAGGATCTGGTCCAGGGCCGTGCCGCCGGAGTTACCGTAAGTTAGGTTTTCGTACAGGCCGCGGTTCCAAATCTGCACTTGAGGATCCACCCACGCGGTGCGGGCGCGAAGTTCGTCGAGCACGGCAGGATCCAGCTCGCGTCCGTCAATCCGCACGTGACCCGAGGACGGAGTGTGCCATCCCAGGAGCAAACCCACCAAGCTCGACTTACCGGCGCCGGAGCGTCCCACGATCGCGATGTGGGCGCCCTTGGGAATCTCGGAAGAAATGTTACTTAGGATCGTATGGCCGCCGGCGACCACCGTTACTTCCTCGAGGTGAATGGCGACCCCTGCCCTCCGCTCGCAACTCGGTGTGGCAGTCACGCCAACGGGCGATTCTGGAGCGCCGAGCGGTTCCACGAATCGGAGGGCGGTGTTGCGCAGCATCGGGTATTGCCAGGCGACCGAGGCGGCTTCCTGTCCCAGCGCGGGTAGATTCAGCACCCAGTAAACCAGCAGCAACGCTCCGGCCACATCGGCCGTTCGAGTGAGTCCGGTCCACACTACCCACGCCGCGAGCGCAAGACTCACAGACATTTGCAAAGCCTCGATGGCCGTCACGGTGCGCTGGAGCGCTAGTCCTGCCCGCGCCCACTCGGCTAACAGCACTGCCTGTTCCCGGCGCACTGCGCGAGCCGCGCCATGCGCGCGAATTGCCGTCACCCCTAGCAGCGCGTCAAGATTAAAGCGCATCAGCGCGCCCGAATGACTACGGAGCTTCAGATCGCGTTCGGCTAGCATCGGCTGCGCCAGCAGCGGGATGGCTATCGCGGCGATGGCCACCAGCAGCGACGGCCAAAACGCCAACGGGTACAGCCACGCGATCGCCGCGACCGTTAGCGCCACTTCGAATGCGTTTCGAATGAAAGTGCAGGCGAGTTCCGGCGCTTGCCGAAGCTGGTGCACGTTGTGACTTCGATCCGCCATATCGGAACTCGGCCGGCTCCGGAAGTAACGATCGATCAGGCGCGGGATCTTGTACAAAAAGCGGAGTCGAAGCCGGACATCCAGCCGGCGGCCGGTGCGCAGTACCGCGGTCGCGATGACGAACTCGAGCAGCAGCAGCAAGCCCAGGAATGACGCTGCGGCGGCCAGCGCGCCCGCCCGTTGCCCGCTGCTGGTTAATTCTCGCGCAAGATCGTACAGACCGCGGAGCAGTAGTGCTTCGACGACGGAGCCCAAAGCGGCCAGCCCCAAAGCCGCCGTGGTGAGTAGCAGCGGGAGCGGTCCGTCTTGCGACAGCACACGTAGGATCTCTAGTCCGGCATTCGAGGGTTTCTCGCGTAACGCCGCCGCGAGTTCGGGAGAGAGTTGCGCCGCTACGCCCTCCGCTGCCCGGCCCCTCACGTGAACCAGCACGGCGCCTCGTATAATCACTTGCTCCGGGTTATCGAGGATGGGCTGCGCCGACCAATACTCGTCAGGGATCGGCATGTTCCCTGTAGCCAGCACATTTGCCATTCGGGCTGCTTCACCGCCAGTCCGAACGGCTCCGGATGCGGCCATTCGCGCCGTCATGCGAGCTGCTGCATCCAGACGGGCGAGCCCCGCGCCGTCCGCGGCTACGACAGCTTCGGCAATCAGCCCTGCCGCGTTTGCTCCGATCCTCCGCAGCCGGGAGCGCAGCACCTGGAGAAAGCCCTCCGAGGCTGCCCACTCGCGCCATGCTTCCGTGTCGAGTGTCGTCGTGTGCTCGTACACCTCTTCGAGGAATCGTGAAGAACGAACCCAACGGCGCCCCACAGCGGGATCCATTAGTTGCACCCAGGGTCCGTGCCGTCTCCAGGCCACCACGAAATGAGTGGCGCCGTTGGCCTGCCGGACGACCACAATCGCGGGAAGGGAATCGGCCGCCGGATCCAGCAGATGGTCCACCGGGACCATGATTTGGGAGGCGTCTAAGCCAAGTTGAACGGCTGCCTCCTCCATTGTGTCGATGGAAGTGCCATCCACGTCGGTTTGGCAGGCTTCACGCAAGCGCCCGTAGCTGGCGGAAATACCGAAGCCTTCCAGCAAGGCCTTCAGCGATGCCGGGCCGCAATCCATCGCGGAAGTCTGAATCGCTTCGGGAACCAGGAGCCGCCGCATCATCAGGTGGACGGATTTCGCGGCGATGCGAGCATGCGGCCCGCGAGTCGCAGCATCAGAGTCGCCGGAGTGACACGCTCCAGTGCAACCTCGACCACGCCCGGCATCCCGTGCTGTAACGGGATGCGGCAGGCTCGGGACGGATCCACCGTCAGCTCCACCCGCACGCTGCCATCGCGAATCTCCGTCGCGACGCGCGACACCACAGCCGGAGCGGTTCCCCACTGCCCCCAAGGAAACCCCTGCAGTCGAACATCGGCAAGCTGGCCCTCGGTCAATCGTCCGAGCGCGGTTGCGGGAGCGAACTGCGCCACCACCAGCAGCTTACCTTCGGGCACGATCGCGGCGAGTTTCTCGCCTTCGTCCAGCACGGCGCCAACACGCAGCACCTCGGCTTGGCCCAAACGTCCCGATACCGGGGCGCGGATGATGCGCCGCTCCATTTCGTTTTGCAGCCGCACCACAGTCGCTTTCGAGGTGGCGATCTGACCTTCCAGCTTTGCGATCTCGGACTGCAACCCCCGGATTCGCGCGTCCCGGTCGCTCTCATGAGTGCGTTGCTCGCCCGTCAATCGCGAAATTACGAGCGTCTCCCGCTCCGCCGCCGCACGCGCCTGCTCGGACTCGCTGCGGGCGCGCTGATATTCGCGCTCAGCGATCAGGCCTTCGCTGCGCAGGCGCTGCAGACGCTTCTCTTCGGCCTCGGCGTATTTGGCTGGAGCGTCGGAGCTGCGGGCGTTCGCTCGCGCTTGCTCCACCGCGGTGCCGGCTGCCTCCTGCTCGCGTTCACGCGCTTGAAGTTCGGCAGTCACCTGCTCGCGCAAAGCATCCAACGAGGGTAGAACCGCTTGGGCGCGGGTACGCTCCTCTTGCGATTGCAGCCGCTCCGGGCTGGCATCCAACTCAACCAGCGGCTCGCCGGCTTTTACTTGGCGGCCAACCGCCAGATAGGTCCGGACTACCCGGCCGACCATGGGGGATTGCACGGGATAAGTAGCACGATCCACCTCGATGCGAGCCGAGTCGCTGACCGCACGGAGCGTCACGTGCGAGAGCGCGGCCCAAGCTCCCCAACCGCCGAGAAAGACCGCTATCACGCCCATTGCGGTGCCGGGACGCACGAATCGGTCGGCATCCAGCGAGCGCAGAGTTCGCGTGAAGGCGGTCGGCACAGTGTGCATTCAGTTTGGCAGAAACGCGGCGCTAGAGAACATGTCACCATGCCGGAGGATCCTCCGGCTGTTGGCGCCGCCGCAGTGCAACGATGTGGCAGGCGTGGTGGACGCTGTCAGACTTGAACTGACGACCCCCGCCTTGTAAGGGCGGTGCTCTAACCAACTGAGCTAAGCGTCCGACACAATTCTATCGCAGGATACAGCTCAGCTTCCCACGTACCGGGCGTACAGGCTCCGCGCAATGCCGATGTCGGTAGTGCCTTTGACAATCGCGCGTCCGTCGGGGAAGACGGTGAGCTCGTAGCAGTCGATAGCCGCGCGCAGCGCGAACTCGTTGAACCGAACACCAGCGAGAGGCTCCAGTTGCCTCGCCAGTTGTTTCAGGTCTACAGGCCTCGAACGTTCGTGAATCTGAACGGCGTTCCGCCCACACAGGCTGATTGGGACCCGCCGAGTCCCATCTAAATAGGTAAAAAGGCCGCGCGCGCAGCAGGGACACTCTGGATCCCGGGCTGGCGGGCGCACCTGACGAATCCATTCCGCCCACAAATCCAAGGTGACCATCGCTCCCGTGATTTCGCCGGCATGTCCGGAGACGATCTTCAGCGCATCCGCCACCTGCAGAGCCGCGATGGCCGCTGTTACCGGACCCAGCACCCCCGCGGTCTCGCAAGTGGGCTGGACTCCTGAAGGCGGCTCAGGATAGACGCAGCGAAAGCAGGCGGTTCGTTTGGGGATCACCGTCATCTTAATTCCATAACTGCCGACCGCGGCGCCGTAGATCCAGGAGACACCCTCACGGACCGCAAAGTCATTGACCAGGTATCGCGTTTCGAAGTTGTCAGTCCCGTCCAGGATCAAATCTACGCCGTCCAGAAGATCGCCGGCAGTGGCGGCCGTGAGATCGGCTACTACAGCTTCCACCTCTACGCTGGAATTGATTTGCTTGAGGCGTTTTTGCGCGGCGATGGCTTTCGGCAGAGCTTCGGCCGCATCCGCTTCATCGAAGAGAAACTGGCGCTGCAAATTGCTCAGTTCAACATAGTCACGATCGATGATCCGGAGATACCCTACCCCCGCCCGCGCCAGTAACTCCGCATGAGCGCTGCCCAGAGCGCCACATCCAACCACGGCGATTCGTGCCCGCGCAATCCGCTGCTGCCCGTCGCTGCCCAGAGCGGAAAAGCGCTCCTGCCGCGAATAGCGGTGGTCGGCAATCGGCTCCATACAGGACCGATGGTAACAGTCTATTGGATAACAGGCGGTGCGCTATGATTGTGCCAGTGCGTCTTCGTCCAGGGCAGCCAGTTGTAGCGTGGGCTCTGGTCCGCAGGCGACGACTTGGCCGACTACCCCGCTCGTCCCGGTGGCTTTCTGAATGAAGAATGAGCCGGCTGCGGACCATGTCGTCCGCTCCACCGGTATCTGTTCACTGATGCTTCTGGCTGTATTGCTTCTGTCCACTGGCGCGTTTCTCATGGCTGCTGATGAGACACTAGAGGGCAAACAGATCTCGGTCGTTCAATTCGATCCGGGCGGCCAGCCTCTGCCTCGAGACGAGTTGAACCGCCTCATTGCAGTGCATCCCGGCGATGTGTACCAGCTTGCGTCAATGCGGGCGGCCATCCAGAAGTTATACTCGACAGGGCGATACACCGATATCGCCGTGGATGCGAGCCCCGATGGAGACCGCATAGCGATACGGTTCATCACTACCAAGGCCTACTTCATCGGCCGCATTGCTTCCGAAGGATCGCCCGACCCACCCAATCCGGGCCAGCTCGTGACCGCAAGTAAACTCCCATTGGGAGCCCGATTCGCAGAGCCGGCGATGCAGCAAGCCATCGGAAACCTTGAGGTCCGCCTTCGCGCCAACGGGTTATACGACGCCAAGGTCACGCCGAGCGTCACCCGAGACTCCGAACTGGAACAGATCGACATCGACTTCCACGTGGACCCTGGACCCCGCGCGAAATTCGAAGACGTCGTCGTCCAAGGCGACCCCGGACGACCCAGCCAGTCCGTCATCCGCTCTACCGGATGGCGGCGTCCTTTTGGACTTTTCGGATGGCGGCCCCTGACCGAAAGCCGGCTCCAAAACGGCATCGAAAACGTGCGCAAGTATTACCAATCTCACGATCGCTTGTTAGCCCGCGTCAATCTATCAAACCTGGCCTATGACGAAGACAGCAACACTGTCACTCCAACCCTGGCTATCGATCCAGGTCCTCTCATCAAAGTAACGGCAACCGGGGCAAGAGTGTCGAAGGGCAAACTGCGGCAACTGCTTCCGATTTATCAGGAGCGCTCCGTAGATCGAAGTTTGCTGACGGAGGGCAATCGCAACCTTACTGAGTACTTCCAGTCACAAGGCTATTTCGAAGCCCAGGTGGACTTCGAGTTTCAGCCCGTGCAGAACGGCAAGCAAACCATTGAGTATGTGATCGATCGGCGAAAGCGTCACAAACTCGTCCAGATTCAGGTAACGGGAAATCGATATTTCGATCGGGCGACAATCCGTGAGCGGATGTACATCATGCCGGCCAGCTTTCTGCGGTTCCCGCACGGCCGGTACAGCCAGCGATATCTTGACAAAGACATCGATGCCGTCCAGGATCTGTATCGTTCAAACGGCTTCCGCGATGTGCGGGTCATCCCCAGAGTGGAGGACGACTATAAGGGCCGGCCAGGCGCTATCAATGTCGGGTTGACGGTGGACGAAGGGCAGCAGTGGCGCGTGTCCAAGCTGGATATCGAAGGCGTTGAGGGCGCCGACCGGGAGTACCTGGCCTCTATCGTGCACTCGACCCCCGGCCAGCCGTTCAGCGAATACAACGTGGCCAGCGATCGCGATAACGTGCTCGCCTATTTCTATAACAGTGGGTATCCGAATGCCACCTTCGATTGGAATCAGTCGCCGGGACCCGAGGAACACCGCGCTAACTTACGGTTCATAGTGCATCCGGGGCAACGCGAGTTCGTTCGCAGAGTGCTGGTCAACGGTTTGGACACGACCAACCCGGAGCTGGTGAATGACCGGATCGATCTGCGGGACGGAGACCCGATTTCGCAGATCCGCATCGCGGACGCGCAACGGCGCCTCTACGATCTCGGCATTTTCGCCAAGGTGCAGACGGCGATCCAGAATCCGGATGGTCAGGAAGAGAGTAAGTATGTCCTCTATCAATTGGAGGAGGCGCGCCGGTACTCCATCAACGTCGGATTTGGCGCTGAACTGGCCCGCATCGGCGGCGGCGTTACCACCTTCGACGCTCCGGCTGGAACAACCGGCTTCTCGCCTCGCGTATCGCTCGGCGTCAGCCGCCTGAATTTACTTGGTCTGGGGCACACGCTCAGTCTGCAGACACGCTTTTCTACTCTGCAGCAACGCGCCCTGTTGTCCTATTTCGCGCCGCAGTTCCGAGGCAACGACAAGCTGAATCTCACATTCACCGGCCTATATGACGACTCCCGGGACGTGCGCACCTTCGCGGCCCGGCGTGTCGAGGGCTCGGTTCAACTTGGACAGAAGCTGTCGCGCGCCAATACCATGCAGTACCGCTTCACCTACCGCGACGTTTTCGTGGATCCGAACTCGGTAAAGATCAATCCGGAGCTGATTCCGATTCTGTCGCAGTCGGTTCGCGTCGGGCAGATCTCCACGACGCTGATCCACGATCGCCGCGACGATCCCACCGACGCGCACAAAGGCGTTTATCAGACTGTCGACCTCGCGTACGCAACTGGGGCGCTTGGCTCACAAACGTCCTTCTTACGTGTGGTGCTGAAAAATTCGTCGTACTATCGGCTCACTCGCGATCTAACTTTTGCGCGAAGCACGAATTTCGGGTTGATCGATCGCACGGGCGGCCGGCCGGAGATACCGCTGCCGGAGCGCTTTTTCTCCGGCGGAGCGTCGTCGCACCGGGGCTTCCCCGACAATCAGGCCGGACCTCGCGACCCGATCACGGGATTTCCGCTGGGCGGTACAGCCGTTCTGATGAATTCATTCGAACTCCGGTTCCCGCTACTCGGTGATAATGTAGGCGGCGTGCTGTTTCATGACGCCGGCAACGTCTATTCCAGCGTCAACGATATCAGCTTCCGATTCCGCCAGCATAATATGACCGACTTCAACTACATGGTCCACGCGGTTGGGTTTGGTATCCGTTATCGCACACCGGTAGGGCCGATTCGCGCGGACTTTGCGCTCAGCCCCAACTCGCCGCGGTTCATCGGATTTCAAGGAGATCGCGATACGCTGTTGACCTGCTCGGCGCCGGGCAGCGCATCCCCGTGTGCTGCGGTTCCGCAGCGTATCAACGTCTTCCAGTTTCATTTTTCGCTGGGGCAGGCTTTTTGATGCGGTTGCCCGGAGCGCTACCGCAACTCTTAATCGGTGTATTCCTTTGCACCGCGCTTCAGGCTGCAATCGTCGACCGGATCGCCGCCAGCGTCGGTTTCGAAGTAATTACCGATTCGCAGGTAGCCGACGCAATTCGTGTAACCGCATTTCTTAACGGCGCCCAGCTCGACTTCAGCCCTGAAAACAAGCGCAAGGTCTTGGATCAGCTGATCGATCAGACTCTGGTCCGCCGTGAGGTGGGGTTCACTCGTTTTCAGCAGGTCTCCGCCGCGGATGTGGAACCGTTGTTGAAGCAAGTGAAAACTCGCTTTCCGGACGAGCCCGCTTATCGGCAAGCGTTAGCGAAGGATGGCATTACGGAAACTCAGGTGATCTCCGAACTCAGCTGGCAGTTAACGATGCTACGTTTTATCGAATACCGTTTTCAACCCGCCGTTCAGGTCACAAACACCGAAATTCGGCAGGAGTATCGGAGGCAGTCCGCGACATGGCGGGAAAAGAACGCAACTGAGCCGCCGCCGCTGCAACAGATCCGCCCGGAGATCGAGAAGATCGTGCGCCAGCGCCTGACCGACTCGGCTCTCGACCGCTGGTTGGGCGAAGTGCGCACGCAAGACACGATCCTCTATCGCGAGGGATACAAGTGACCTCTCGCACGCGCCGCTATTTGGCGATCGCCGCGGGATGGCTGCTCGGTTTCGTGATTCTGCTGCCGCTCGCGCTGGTGCTCGTATTCCGAAGCGGGTGGTTTCACGACAAGGTGCGCGATCGCATCGTGGCCGAGGTCGAGAAGGCTAGCGGCGGCCGCGCTGAGATCGGCGCTTTTCAGTTCGACTGGCGCAAGCTGGAGGCTCGGGTCGCCCCGTTCACTTTGCACGGGAAAGAGAAGCCGGGCGAACCCGTGTTCCTCCAAACCGCGGGCATCCAAATCGGCCTGAAGATCGTCTCCGCGATGAAGAGAGACATCGATATCGAGTCGCTCATCGTGGACCGCCCGCAGGTGCACGTCCTCTTCTATTCCGACGGAAGCACAAACGTTCCAGGGCCGCGTGTAAAGCGCCGTGATGTGAACTTCGTTGAACAGATTCTGAAGATCGCCGCTCATCATTTCGAGTTACGGAACGGTGTCGCGGAGGTTCGCGACGACCGAATACCGCTCGACATTCGCGGAGACGACTTGCTGGCCGTCTTCGATTATGATTTCACCGGCCCTCGCTATCGCGGGCATGTCTCGTCGCGCCAGTTGCATTGGGAGAGTCGCTACGTCCGCCCGGTCGCGTTCGACTTCGATTCTGACCTGGTGCTGGAGAAGGACCAGCTCCAAATCGCAAAGGCCTCTTTCGTGACGGGGCGCAGTCATGTCAACGCACAGGGCTCTTTTCATAATTGGAAGGATCCACAGGTGGATGTCACGTTCGATTCGGACGTGCTGATGGGAGAGCTGGCCAAAATCGTGAATGTGCCGCTACAGCCGGAGGGTACTGCGACCGCCCACGGCAGGGCCGTCTTGAGTTGGAGCAAGGGATTTCAATACAGCATCGACGGCCATGTCGTCGCGCGGGGACTGGAGTACAAGGACAAGTACGTTCACGTGGCCGGAATCGGCGCGCGCGGCGATTTCCGCCTCTCGCCCGACGGCGTCGTAATGCCGCGTCTGAGCGCGGCGGCCCTGGGCGGGACATTTGAGGGGCGGGTGGAGCTGAAGGACAAGTTTGAAAAGGTGGAGGTGGAGGGCAGGACGCAAAACATCGCGATCGACCAGCTCACCCGCGCCACAGCGCAACCGAAGCTCGCCTGGAGCGGCGTAGCTTCCGGGCCCGTCAAAGTTGATGGCCGCATAGGGCCCGGCCGGCCTCACGACTTCACCGCCGTGGCGACGATGAACGTTGAGCAGGCGCCCGGCCCCCATCCGATACAAGGGAATGCCGGCCTCGCTTACGATCAGCGCGCCGGGGCGTTGCGGTTAACGAATGTAGATTTGTCGACGCAGGCCTCGCGCATCACTGTATCGGGAACGCTGGGGCAGACCTTGCAGGCCTCCGTAAAAACGAAGAATCTCGACGATCTTCTGCCCGGATTAGCCATGCTCAGTCCCGATGCTCCGAAACAACTTCCTATCGCCGTTACGGGCGGCGAAGCATCGGCGAACGTGACGGTCACAGGGGCGCTCGCAAGCCCGGTCATCTCAGGTAATGTGCGCCTAGGGCCGTTCAAGGCGCACGAACAGAGTTTTGACAGTTTGGCTTCTGATGTAACGCTGTCCGCCAATGAGTTGACAGCGCGCAACGTGGAGATCTCCCAGGGCGAATTGCGGATTACCGGCACGGGACGTATCGAGCTCCGCACATGGAAAGCCGTGGATGGCAGTGCTGTGTCCGCCGCGATCAACCTGAGAGGCGGCGATGTGGAGAAGCTCTTAGCCGAAGCCGGACAGAAGCTGCCCGTGACCGGCACCCTCATCGTTACCGCGGATGTGAGTGGAACCTACGCCTCCCCTCTCGCAGCCCTGAAGCTGACTGTAGAACACCCCTCCGCTTATGGCGAGACCTTCGATCAGCTTCGCGCCGATGCCCGAGTCACGAACACTGCTGTCCAAGTCAGTTCGGCCGACCTGCAAATCGGTCGCGGACACGTGCGGTTCACCGGTTCGTACAACCGCACCGGCGCGGATTGGGCGGTGGGAGCCGTTCGCTTCGATGTCGCGGGCGATGGCATCACGCTGGATCAGTTTCAACACGTGCGCGAGTACAAGACGGGGCTGTCCGCTATGGTTGCGCTCAGAGCCTCAGGAACTGCCCACACCCGCAAGGCGACTGTTGATCTAGACTCGCTCGATAGCCAGCTCACGCTCGGCGGCATGACGCGGCGGGGCGCGCCCATCGGCAATATTTCTGCTATCGCCAAGACCCGGGGCGACACTCTCGATGCGCAGATCAGTGGAGCCATTCGAGGCAGTTCCATCGGGGCCTCCGGCCAATGGAAGCTGGAGGGCGACTATCCCGGGCGCTTCGAGGTCCAATTCACTCCTATCACATTCGCGAATCTGCATCAGATGTTGGCGCAAGGACCAGTGGAAAACGAACTGCCTTTTATGGGGCAGTTGGAAGGCCGCGCCACCGTCACGGGTCCGTTGAAAAAGCCAGATGCCCTGCAGGCTGTGATTGTTTTTCCGCACATCGAAATGAAGTCCGATCCTGCGCACCCGATGCGTGCCGGAACCAATGGCCAGGATCTTGTGCTTCGTAACACCGAGCCTGTTCAGATGACAGCCACACTGAAGGCAATCAACATTCAGTCGGCGAAATTCTCGGCGACGAACACAAGTCTGGAGGCTTCAGGCCGAGTAACGTTCGACGCCCAGTCTCCCTGGAATGCGGCTCTCAAAGGAAATGTGAATCTGGGGATCGTGCGCTTATTCAATTCCGATATCTCGGCGCAGGGCAACGCGCTGGTCGATACTACCATCCGGGGTGCGCTCAACGATCCTCAGGTGAACGGACGCCTGGAGTTGAAGGGCGCTTCGCTATATCTCGCCGACATTCCTCAGGGCGTCGATAATGCGAACGGAGTGATCACCTTCGATCGCAACCGCGCCAATATCGAGAAGCTCACTGCGGAGGTCGGCGGCGGCCGGGCTGCGTTCCAGGGCTTTGTCGGGTTTGGAGGCGGCGTTCTACTGTATCGCGTCCAGGGCAACGCCGATCAAGTCCGTCTGCGGCATCCGGACGGCGCGAGCGTCACTCTGAATGCGGCTTTGAATCTTACCGGTACCTCCCAAAATGGACTTGTGTCCGGCACCGTCACCGTTATGCGTGCAGCCTTCGAGCCCCGTTCCGACTTGGGCAGCTTGCTGGCCCAAAGTGCAAAACCACTTCCCGCGCCGGCGGCGCCGAGTGAGTTTTTGCGGGGCTTGAACTTTGATGTCCGCATCGAAAGCGGGCCCAGTCTCACGGTGCAAACCACGCTTACCCGCGATCTGGAAGCAGAAGCCGAGATGCGGCTTCGCGGTAATGCGGCGCGTCCCTTGCTGACCGGCGATATCTCGGTGAACCAGGGCGAAGTCCAATTCTTCGGCAATAAATACAGCATCAACCGGGGCGAGATCCGGTTCATAAACCCGACCAAGATCGAGCCGATTTTCGACATCGATTTAGAAACGAAAGCGCGCGGGATCACTGTGAACATCAGTTTTTCCGGAACGCTGAATAAGTTGAATCTCACGTACCGGTCCGATCCGCCGCTGCAAAGCAACGATATCATCGCGTTGCTCGCGGTGGGCCGGGATCCCACCAACTCCGCGGTCGCCAATGCTCAAACCAGGACCAATTTATTGGATACCAGCGGTAGCACCCTCGGTCAGGCGGTTGCCGCCCCGGTATCCAGCCGGTTGCAGCGCTTCTTCGGTGTCAGCCGATTGAAAATCGATCCCCAGTTGACCGGCGTCGAGAACATCCCGCAGGCGCGTCTTACTTTGGAACAGCAGGTGTCCCGCGACATCACTCTGACATACATTACGAACCTGACGCGCACTCAGGAACAGATTGTACGGATTCAGTGGGACATCAACCGCCAGTGGTCGGCAATTGCCGTGCGCGAAGAGAATGGCGTGTTTGGCATCGATTTCCAGTACAGAAAGCGGTTCAGGTAAGGCTTACATCTTGCCGCAAGGCAGCTATGAACGAACTTGAAGACCAGCGGCTTTCGATGATTGATCACCAACTGCGCCGGCGCGGCATCCGCGACCCGCGTGTGTTGGACGCGATGAGCCGGATCCCGCGCGAGCTGTTCGTGCCTTCAGAGGCTCGGATGCAAGCGTATGACGATGCGCCTATCCATATCGGCTTCGATCAAACCATTTCGCAGCCCTATATGACGGCGCTGATGTGCGAAGCGCTAGCGCTGGACGGAGCCGAGCGGGTTTTGGACGTCGGTACAGGTTCGGGCTATCACGCGGCCGTCCTGTCCATGTTGGCAGGGGAGGTTTATTCCATTGAGATCATTCCTGAGTTGGCTGAGTTGGCGCGGCACAATCTCGCCAATGCGGGTCTTCTGAACCGGGTTCATGTAATGACTGGGGACGGTTCTCGGGGCTTCCCACCGGCTGCGTCATACCATGCGATCTCGGTAGCGGCCGGCGCCCCGGACGTGCCATTTACTTTGCTCGATCAACTTAATGATCCTGGACGACTCGTTATTCCCATCGGCTCGAAAGGCGATCAGGATCTACAGGTGATCACCAAGCGCCAGGGCCGGATCGAAAAACGCGTTGCGACGATGTGCCGCTTCGTTCCGCTGCGCGGCGACCAGGGATGGAAGGATTGATGCGATTACGGAAAGTGCAAGGCAAGCTCAAGATCGAGCACAGCATCATTGATGGAGTCCGTAGTTGCATGGAGCGCTTGCTGGAAGACCACGCGATCCGATCCGTCATTCCCGGCGTAATCCGGCAAGTGCGTGACGCGCGGGGGGCGGTGAAGATCCACGTCACCGTGCAGACCACCAATGGGTGGAAGGCGATCGCCCTCAGCGCCGGCGCGCGCCAGGAATTGTTTATCAGCACTGAATTGTCCAAAGAACAACTGGAGATAGCGCTTGACCGCGCGATCGAACGCGCCGCTCGTTGAACTTTCCCGCGAAGAGATGCGGGAATTTGGCTACCGCGTAATCGACATCCTCGTCGAGCATCTGAGTGGTTTACCTGCGGCCTCGGTGGGCCGCAAGGGCGATCCTGCCGAATTGCGTCCGCTCTTTTCTGGGCCGCCTCCCCAAGAGCCTGTGGACCGGTCGATGGTACTTGAGCGCGTCGAACGCGAAATTCTCGCCAACACGCTACACGTGAACCACCCTCGATTTTTTGGTTTCGTTCCGGGCCCGGGTAATTTTGTGAGCGCAATGGCCGATGCGCTCGCTGCCGGTTTCAACGTGTTCAACGGATCGTGGATGGCGGGGTCGGGTCCTGCCTCCGTCGAACTCGCCGTGGTGGACTGGTTTCGCGTATTTTGCCGCCTGCCTGACGCGGCAGGCGGAATTTTTGTGAGTGGCGGTTCGATGGCGAACATGACCGCTCTGGCGGTGGCGCGTCACGTAAAGCTGGGCGATTCGTTCAGTACGGGAATCGTGTATTACTCAGATCAAACCCATTCGTCCGTGGACCGGGCGTTGCGGGTGCTTGGATTCAGCGCGGGCCAGCTGCGGCGCTTGCCGTCGGATGAACAATTTCGGTTAGAACCCGCCGTGGTGGCCTCGGCGATTCGGAGCGATCGCACCGCCGGCTTGCGGCCTTTCTGCATCGTAGCGAACGCGGGCGCGACGAATACCGGCGCGGTGGATCCGCTGCCGGCGCTCCATCAACTCGCGCGGGATAACGACATGTGGCTGCATGCCGACGGTGCATTTGGGGCAGCGGCCGTTATCTGTGAGCGCGGCCGCCGCGAACTGGCTGGTCTGGAACTGGTGGATTCGTTATCGCTGGACCCACATAAGTGGCTGTTCCAGAGTTTCGAATGCGGATGCGTTCTGCTGCGTGATGCGGCGCTACTGAAGGCTGCTTATCAGATTCTTCCCGACTACCTGCAAGATGTGCATCGCGGACTCGAAGAAGTGAACCCGTGCGATTACGGTATTCAACTCACCCGTAGCTTCCGCGCACTGAAGATGTGGATGTCCATGCAAGTTTTTGGTTTGGCCGAGTTTCGCAAAGGCGCGGAGCGTGGCTTCGAGCTGGCGGAATACGCCGAGCAGCGTCTGCGCGGGATGCCCGGATGGGAAGTGCTATCCCCCGCACAGATGGCGATCGTAGCTTTCCGGTATGTGCCGTTACGCGGAGATCCGAACGTAGTGCAGGCGAAGTTGGTGGAGGCGATGCTGCGGGACGGCTTCGCGCTGGTAACGTCCACCGTGCTGCGCGGTACCACGGCTCTCCGCATGTGTACGATCAATCCAAGAACGACGGATCGGGATATCGACGAAACGCTGGAGCTCCTGGACCGCTTGGCCCGCCAGCTCTGAGCTGAATACGTTCAGTGGATGCGATCCGTCTGCGGGAGGATCCTGCCGGTAGCCGGGATGATGCCTACAATGTGCACGTCGATAATCTCGGCGCTTCAAAAATGGTTACCGGAGCAGATGAAGTCACCGGAAGTACTGGCAATCTCACTTCCAACCCACATGTAGCGCTACCGCCCCAAAGGTCATCAACTCATACTCCACCTTCTGGAAGCCGGCCTCCCTCATGCGCCCGGCCAGTTGCTCTGCGTTCGGGAACTTGCGGATCGACTCAGGCAGATATGAATACGCTTGGCGCGAACCGGATATCATGCCGCCAACACGCGGCAACAACACGGTCGAAAACCAGTTGTACACTCGCGCGAACGCTGCATTTCCGGGCTGCGAGAACTCGAGGATGGCCGCGATCCCGCCGGGCTTCAACACCCGCAACATCTCTGCCAGACCGCGATTATAGTTTGCGAAGTTTCGAAAGCCGAAGGCGATCGTGACGGCATCCAATGACGAACTGGCGAGTGGCAGCATCAGGCCATCCGCCTCGAAAAGCGGCGATCGCAGCCGCGAGCGTTGGATCTTTCCCGCCGCCGTGGTCAGCATCGGATGACAAAAATCTGCGCCGATGCCGGGGCTCCCGCGCCGCCGTTCCAACTCGATCAGCACGTCGCCGGTTCCGCAGCACAGATCCAGTATTCGCGCCGTCGGAGCTCTCACGATGGCCGTGACGCGGTCCACAGTTCTACGTCTCCAGCGTCTGTCCAGGTTGAACGACAGCAAATGGTTCAGCAGATCATATTGACGTGCGATGCCGCCGAACATGCCGCGGACCCATTCCGCCGCCTGCCGCTCATCGGCTGTGCCCCGGGGTGTAGTCCCCATCAGGCGCGGACCGTGGAACAGCGATCGGTGGCCCATTCAATCGCCGCAACCACGTCCGCTTGCGAGATGCCGGTCACGATCTTCACGGCGCCAATCCGCACCGGCAATACGAAATGGACTTTGCCCTGTGTGGTCTTTTTATCGCTGCCGAGACGTTCAAACAGGCGCTCCGGGTCGATCCCGTCGAGCGCCGGTGTAGGACCGCACGCCGTCACCACATCCGCAATCCGCTGCGCGTCATGCTCGCTGAGTCCCGCCGCGGTCACCGCCAGCCTGGCCGCCGCAACCATCCCGAAGGCCACCGCCTCGCCATGCAGGAAGCGCACGTATCCCGTTTCGGCCTCGAGCGCGTGGCCGATGGTGTGTCCAAAGTTCAGGATCCGTCGCAGGTCGCTTTCCTTCTCGTCTTGCGAGACCACCTCCGCCTTGATGCGTACGGCGCTGGCGATAATGTCGTCTAGTTGCGCGGGCTCACGCCGCAGGATGCGATCGCCATGCGACTCAAATTTTTCGAACAACCCCACCTCACGAATGACGCCGCACTTAATCACCTCCTGCAGCCCGGCTTTGTACTCGCGATCGGACAACGTCGCGAGAACATCTGGATCAATCAGCACCGCCAGCGGCTGATGAAACGTGCCGATCAAATTCTTGCCGCGGGTAAGGTTTGCGCCGGTCTTGCCGCCCACTGCCGCGTCCACCTGCGCCAGCAACGTAGTCGGAATCTGCAACACAGGTACCCCGCGCATGAAGATCGAGGCGAGGAATCCGGCGAGATCGTTAACGATACCACCTCCAAAAGCGACCACCACACTCGTGCGATCCGCCCCGGCCGCAGCCATCTGTTCCGCCAACGCTTCCACTTGCGCCATACGCTTACGCTCTTCGCCACCGGGAAAAAAGAGCACCTGGATGGAGCTCAACGACTCTTGAAGCTGCCGTCCATGCAGGCGCCAGACGTCTTCTGTTGTGACCACAAACCTGGCGCCCGCGCCGGGTGAAAGGAATTCAGAAGCTCGCCGCAAAACGCCGCGTTCGATCACCGCATCATAGCTGTGCGCTGGCGTTCGCACACGATAGCAAGGCATATGATCGTTGTAACATGAACCTGTCGGCATGGCTCTAATCGCGGTGGAATGAATCCTGATTTCCTGGTCATTGGCGCGGGCGTAGCCGGCCTTCGCGCCGCCATCGAACTCTCCGCTGGAGGCACTGTGCTGGTTCTGGCGAAGGACAGCCTTAGCGAGTCCTCTTCGGAATACGCGCAGGGTGGGATCGCGGCCGCGCTGAGTGACGACGACGACATTGAGCTGCACGAACGCGATACCATCGCCGCCGGTGACGGACTGTGTAAGCCGGAAGCGGTACGTGTATTGGTGGAAGAAGCTCCCGCGGCGATCGAGCAGCTCATTGAGTTCGGCGCAGGGTTTGATCGTGATGGCTCGCAGTTGCTGTTCGCGCGCGAAGGCGCACACAGCCGCAGCCGCGTACTGCACGCCCACGGCGATTCGACCGGCCACGAGATCTCTCGCGCGCTCTATGAGAAGGCCGCATCGATCCCCAACATCAGATTTCACAGCTATATGTTCGTAACCGATTTCGTGGCCGCTGAGGGAGAGATCGTTGGCGCGCTCGCGCTGGATGAGAAGCAGCAGCGGTTAGAGACCCTCACTCCACGCGCCATTCTCTTAGCCACTGGTGGACTCGGCCGCGTTTTTCTGGAGACCACCAACCCGGATGTCGCGACCGGCGACGGAGTGGCAACTGCCTGGCGAGCGGGCGCCGAGATCAGTGACCTGGAATTCGTACAGTTTCATCCGACGGCATTGCACGTGGCCGGAGCCCCGCGATTCCTGCTGTCGGAAGCCTTGCGGGGGGAAGGCGCACGGCTTCTTAACGCGGCTGGTGAGCGCTTCATGCGGGCCTATCATGCCCTGGCCGAGCTTGCGCCTCGGGATGTCGTGTCCCGCTCCATCGCCTCGGAACTCGCGCGGACCGGCGGGCAACACGTGTTCCTGGATTTGCGGCATATCGACGCTTCTCATTTGCGGGAACGGTTCCCGCGCATTTACGAGACATGTCTGCGCTACGGCGTCGATATCACCAGCGATCTGATTCCGGTTCATCCGGCAGCGCATTATGCGATGGGTGGAGTCCGCACCGATCTCGACGGCGCAACGAATTTGAGACGGCTTTATGCAGCGGGCGAGTGTGCCTGCACCGGAGTCCACGGAGCCAATCGGCTGGCCAGTAATTCGTTGCTCGAAGGGGTCGTTTTCGGCGCACGCGCCGCGCGTGCCATGCTGCAATCGGCCGCCACAAAACCGTCGGCGGGAGCGGCTCCAAACGAACCCGTTTTTCCGGATATCGATGAGTCCGCCTTTCGTACCATGATGTGGCGGGATTGCGGCATAGTGCGCACGGGCGACCGGCTTCGGGAGGACGGCATCAGGCTTGACAATATGCGTTGTCTCCCCAAACCAGAAGCCACCCGCGCGGATTACGAGTTACGCAACATGCACTCCGTGGGACGCATAATGACGAAGTGCGCCTTAGCCCGCGAAGAAAGCCGCGGGGGACATTTCCGCTCCGATTTTCCTGAGAAGAAGGTGCAATTCCAAAAGCACTCGGTCGCGCGCCTCGGGAGCGACATTGCCTTCTCGTGAACGGTTACGCATCCCGCCCACGGGGCCTTCGATGCTCTGCGCGCTCATCCTCCTCTCCGCCGCACCAATTAAGGACGTCGGCCCCTGGGCCGCACTATGGGCCGCCCCGGCCATCCTCGTCGCTGCCCTGCTGATCGCCTGGGGCGCTGAGTCCGCGCAATACTTCGTCGCACAGGGGTTCGCCCTAGCCATGCTCGCCTGGCTGCAAACCTTGCCGGAGTTCGCCGTCGAAGCCGTACTCGCGTGGAAACTTCAAACACCATTGCTGATAGCGAATCTCACGGGCGCGCTCCGGCTTCTAACCGGTTTTGGCTGGCCCATGATCTATTGCACGGCTGCGTTTGCGTACCGGCGTGAGACCGGCCAACCGCTCCGCCGTATTGTGCTCGACGAGTCCCAGGGTGTTCAAGTTGTTGGACTTTTCTTTCCGCTGGTCTACATGTTCTTCGTGTACTTGAAAAGGTCGCTGGGCGTGGTGGACGCCGTAATTCTAATCGCGATGTACGGTGCATACCTGGTCTTTCTAAGTCACATGCCGCCGGAGGAAGCTGATGAGGAGAAACTCGAGTCAGTGCCCAGGGCTATCGTGTTCATGCGGCGCACACCGCGCATCCTGTCCATCACGGCGCTGTTCCTGGTCGGCGGCGTGCTGATCTATCTGTCAGCGGAGCCCTTTCTCGGAAGTCTGCTGGCCATCTCGACAGCGATCGGGATTCCCAGTTTCGTGTTCATCCAGTGGGTGGCGCCCTTTGTGTCTGAATTTCCCGAGATGGCGTCCACCTTCTACTTCGCCCGAACGGTAGGCGGCGCTCCGATGGCGTTGATGAATATGGTGTCCAGCAACATCAATCAGTGGACCCTCCTGGCCGCGATGCTGCCCATCGTCTTCTCGATTAGTGCAGGCGAGATCTCCGTCATCCCCTTTGATCACGTCCAGGAAATGGAACTGCTGATGACGCTGGCCCAGGCTTTGGTTGGCGTCCTCCTTCTCGCGAACATGGAACTTATGTGGTGGGAAGCCACGGCTCTGTTCGTCCTGTTCATCGTCCAGTTCGGATTGTCGGCAATTCCGCCCGGTCCGGGACTGCTCCGTTCCCTCGCCGCAAGTAACCATTATTGGGTGACCGCGATTTACTTCGCCTGGGCCGCTCTCGAAGCCATCCGTCTCGTCCTCGCCCGTCGCCAACCTCCCGCCCTGACTGGGCTTATATCCACATGGAAGGCTCACGTCCGGCGTTAGCTAGTCCACATCGGGAGTACTCACCACTTGTGAGTGGGTTTGTTGGAATCTAAATATCTCTTGCATTTGGCTAACGTTTCTCCGACGATAAGGAATCTCGCAAAGCTAGGGGTTCTGCTCCGTTCGCGCGGCCTCTGCGAAAAGGAAGGTATTCCATGTTTCGACGACGGCAGGCTACCGCCTGCACCATCATCTTTGGTGTGGCCATACTCGCTGGCCCCAACCTATACGCTCAGGTAACCGCCACCGGCAACATTGAGGGCAATGTCTCTGATACATCCAAGGCAGTAGTCGGCGGGGCAATGGTAAAACTTAGCTCCGCCGCATCCGGTCTTCGCCGCGAAAGCAAGTCGAACGACGTAGGATCTTTCCGGTTCGATCTGCTCCCCGCGGGAGAATACGGGATTACGGTTGAGATGCCGGGATTCGCGACCGTGAACTATAGGGCCGTGGAGGTCTCCGTCGGCCAGACCACATCCCTTAGCGTTACCCTCGAACCTGGTAAGCAGACCGAGGTCGTCACGGTAGTCGCCGAGTCCGCACCCATGATCGAGACCACGAAGACGGACGTCAGCCTGGCGATTACACCCCGCGAGGTGCAGGAACTTCCTCTCAACGGCCGCGATTTCGCGAACCTTGCGTTTCTCGCCCCCGGCGCAAAACCGGTCAACTCCTACGATCCGACGAAGAACCGTATCGCGATCTTCGGCATCAACGGCTCGGCCGGCCGCAACGTCAACGTCACGGTAAACGGCATCGACAATAAGGACAACACGGTGGGCGGTCCGGTGATGCAGCTGCCGCTCGAGGCTGTGCAGGAGTTCAACATTTCTACGCAGCGCTTCTCAGCCGCAAACGGTCGCAGCGAAGGCGCCGCCGTCAATGTGATCACGAAGAGCGGAACGAACGAATTCCACGGATCGCTGTTCTTGTTTGCGCGCGATACGTCGCTGACTGCGAACGACTACTTCTCCAAGCAGGCCAATCAGCCCACGCCGCCGATCAGCCGTCAGCAGTATGGTGGCTCCATCGGGGCTCCGATCATTAAAGACAGGACCTTCGTTTTCTTTGCATTGGAGCGGCAGCGCGAAGAAACCTCGATCGGCGTCACGGATCAGGCGTTTCAGGAGTTGAGCCTCGTCACGAGCCTGGGTGCTAAGCCGGCGCACATCATCCCGACACCATATCGCGACCAGCGTTACACGGGCCGGCTCGATCACCGCTTTAACAGCAATAACAACCTCTTCTTGACCTACAACTCGCAAGGCAACCGGGGGGATAACGATCAAAGCGCGCAGACAAACGATTTGTCAGCAGGAAATTTCACCACCAACCAGCTCATACTCGCGAACGCTACTCTGAACAGCGTCTTATCGCCGCGAATCGTCAACAGCTTCACCGCTGGTCACCAATACTGGAACAACGTGATCGATTCCACCACCAAAGTGCCGCAGTTGGCGTTCCCGAACGGCATCTATTTCGGAACGAACACGAACGTCCCGCAGCAGAGCTTTCAGCGCAAATGGCAGTTCCGCGACGACCTCTCCTATACAGTCGGCAAGCACGCGTTCAAGGTGGGCTTCGATTTCGTGAACGAACCCGCGCTAGGAGGTTTCTTCCAGACTCCGTCCACGATGAATATCACGTTTATCGACCTGCCGAGCGTTATCCTCGGCGACAAGACGAAATACCCGAATGGGTTTGCGACTCCCGGCGCCATCAGCGCGATCAGCGCATCTTCCGGTAACCCGTACTTCCGGGACGTCGCCGCGAAGATGTTCGGCCTTTATTTCCAGGACGATTACCGTGTCTCCAGGCGATTGACGCTGAATCTCGGTATTCGTTGGGATGAGGATTTCAATCTGCAAGGCGGCAATGTCCAGGCGAAGAGCCGCACGTATCTTGCACTGAAGGCGATCAATAGTCCGTGGACCGCGCGTCTGCCCCAGAACGACACGAAGGACTTCAGCCCGCGAGTGGGTTTTGCCTATGACCTGACCGGCCGTGGCACTCACATCCTGCGGGGCGGCTACGGCATCTACTACGGCCAGACCTTCCAGAATCTCCCGCTGTTTATGGAGCAGCAGGCGAACGATACGGTGTTCACGCAGACTCTGTCGCTTTCCAGCCCCGGACCTGGCGATCCTACGGCCGACCTCGTTCCCGGCACTGGAGTTCGCCTCTCCGCGTTCCGCTTCGGCGTCGATCCCCTGCCGCCCATCCCGCCCGGTTCACCGAACCTCACGCCGGGATCGGTAGGACGCCTGGTAGACCCCGATTTCAAGAATCCCTACAACCAGCAAATGAACATCGGCTATGCATGGCAGCTCAGTGCGAACAACGTCGTGGAGGTAGAGTACATCCACGTATTGGGCCTCCGCGAAGCCAAGCGGCAGATCATCAACTATACGCGTCCGGAGTTGGGGAATTCGCGCGAATTCAATGCCGCTTTCGCCGCGGCAGGGTTGCCGGCTCTCAATCAGATCGTAGTCGAAAGCTCGATCGGACGCTCCAGGTATGACGCTATGGACGTCAGCTACCGCAAACGTTTCAGCAAGCGCTTCTCGATCAACACGAATTACGTCCTATCACGTGCCCTGGCTTACGCTGGCGGTCCTGCTGCCTTTGGCAATGCCGCGGTGAATCCCCGCAATATCTTTGACCCGGCCGACCTCGGGCCTGCGCCCAACGATGAGCGTCATCGCTGGGTGTTCTCGGGCATCTGGCAACTGCCGTTCGGCATCCAGTTGTCACCTATCGTGCAATGGGCCAGTCCCCGCCCTTACAACATCACGCAAGGGGTCAGTTGGCTCGGGGTGGGGGGCAGCAATGGCGCCGCGCGCGCGGTTCTGTTGAAGAATGCTCCAACCAACCTGACGGCGACCGCGAACCTGACCGCCGCTCAACTTCGCGCAGGTATTGCGGACGGGAGCATGTACCAGATCGGATACGATGCCGGCCGTGGTCAACGTTTCTTCCAGGCCGACCTGCGCATCAGCAAGAGCTTCATGATTGCCGAGCGGCACCGGCTGGAATTCATCGGCCAGTTCTTCAATCTGACGAACCGCGCGAATTTCGGCGGTAACTACGTCGGCAGTATTCGGTCGGCTGCGTTCGGAACGCCGCAAGGCTATATCGCTCCGAGCGCGGTGATCGTGCCGAAGAGTTTCGCCGCAGAGCTAGCCGTCCAGTACCGTTTCTAAGCGCTCGCTCAACTCAACAGGTCAACGTGTGCAAGGCGCCCCGGAAACGGGGCGCCTTTTTGCGCGTCCGTAAATCCGCGCAAGAGTCATTTCTCGTAAAAGTTCCAAGCGATGGAATTAGCCCGGCGGCGAATCGCCGATAACGCTTCCTGCCATGTTCAGCCGAGCAGTGAACGTAAGGAATCGCTCAGCAGGACTCGACAAGGCATTTTGTCCGCACGGCCCTTTCCACGCTGAAAGGAGATCACTGTGAGATTAATTACGAGAGGAGCCGCGCTTGCCGCGGTTATCTTGCTTGCTTGCTTTGCAATGCTTCTGCCCTCCTCCGTTCCGGTCCTGCGTGCGGCGGATCACGCGGAAGCAACGGCCATTGCGGGCGACCCCGGCGCGGACATCGCCGATGTCTTTGCTTTCCTGGATCCCATCGACAATACACGCGTAGTCTTGGCGATGGATGTGGAAGGCTTCATCGTTCCGTCCGAGCTCTCCAACCTCAGCTTTTTCAGCCCGGACGTGTTGTACCGGTTCTACATAGAGAACACGGGTGATGCTCAACCGGACCAGACCATCGACATCACTTTTGCGCCGCAGACGTCGCGCTCCGCCCCGCAAAACGCGACCATCAGACTGCCCAACGGTCAGACGTTCACGGCGCCGACGACGGTTCAGACGTTGGCCGACAATGCGAATCCGTTCACGGTCATGACGGATGGCAACACCGGAGTCTCGTTCTTCGCCGGGTTGACTGACGATCCGTTCTTCTTTGACATAGTCGGGTTCAATCGTTTCGTCGGTTCTGTGCTGGCCGGCTCGCCGGACGCGAAACAACTCACGCGCGGTCGCGACAGTTTCGCTGGATACAACATCCACATGATCGCTTTGGACATTCCGGCAGCCTTACTCCAAGGCTCCGGCAATGTCATCGGGGTTAGCGGAGCCACACTGCGGCCTCGGTTCACGAACCGCGGCGTGAACGGTGAAATCAGGGGAACGGGCGAGTATGTGCAACTCGACCGCATGGGTATCCCGGCCGTAAACACGGCCCTCGTTCCATTTCCGCGCAAGAACGAATACAATGCGTCGACACCGGTAGACGACGCGGCGGGTAAATTCGCCGGCGATATCGTAGCCACCCTCAAGGCACTCGGCACCAACGACCAGTACATCGGCATTTTGGCCGGCGTTGCCGTCTCCAAGGGCGACTACTTGCGGTTGGACTTGTCCAAGCCCAACTCGGGCCCGGGCGGGGGAACCAACACCGGCGCTGGATTTCCAAATGGACGCCGGCCCTCCGACGATGTCATCGATACTATTCTGACGCTGGTAGCAAACGGCGCAGCCCTGGGCGACAATGTCAACGCGAACGATGTTCCGTTTACAAACTCGTTCCCGTACTTCGCGCCGCCGCAACAGCCGCGTCCGTCGGGCACGGTGGACGACAACACCCGTAACTAGACACACTCCCACCTGGGGCGGGTCCAGCCCGTCCCAGGAACCCGACGACGATGCTACTGAAGATTAGAATCACACTAATTGCGACGGCTGCGGTCGCCCTGGCCGGCGGCGCATACTGGACACTCCCCAGGGCAACTCGCACGATGGTGGACGGCATCCCGCCCGCCCGCCAACTACCCTCCGGTCGGGCTTCAGAAGAACAGACGATGCGGTTTCTGGAACGGAAAATCCGAATGGATCCCGAGGACTTCATCGCCCACAATAAGCTCGCATTCCAATACCTGAACCTGGTTCGTGAAACCAGTGACCTGACGTACCTGAATTTGGCCTCCCGCGCGGCTCACGCCTCTCTCGCCGCCCTTCCCGCGGAGCACAATACGGGAGGATTGACTGTGCTCGCCCAAGTGGAGTTCACGGCTCACGATTTCGCGGCCGCTCGCGACCATGCCCGGCAGTTGATCGCACTGGATTCTGAAAAGAGCTACCCGTATCAGATATTGGGCGACGCCCTGCTTGAATTGGGCGATTATGACCGCGCCAAAGCGGCCTATGGCGATATGGTGCGGCTCGGCGCCGTACAGGGCTTGACGCAGGTCGCCGTGGAGCAGAGGATGGCGCGTCTCGCAGCCTTGCGGGGCGACTTGGATGGTGCGTATGCCCGATTCCTCACTGCGCTCAAGACCGCTCTCGCTCTCCCCGCGCCTCCTGCCGAAACCATAGCGTGGTGCCGCTGGCAACTGGGCGAGACCGCGTTTAGCGGCGGCAAATACGAGTTAGCGGAACGACACTATCGCGATGCGCTGACCACGTTCCCGGGTTATGTGCGGGCGCAGGCTTCGCTGGCCAAAGTCAGGGCAGCGCTGGGCAACGTGAACCGCGCAATCGATCTGTACAAGAGCGCGATTCAGGCCGTCCCGGATCCGGCCTTTGCGGCTGCGCTGGCTGATCTGGAACAGATGGCCGGATATCCGGGAAAAGCTGCGGGGCACTACCAACTGGTCGAGACGGTCTATAAACTCTGGGCGGCTACAGGTTCACTCTATAACCGGCAGCAGGCCATGTTCGATGCGGACCATGATAGGAAACGGCAGGAGGCTTATGAGAACGCAAAGAAGGAGTACGCCCTCAGGCAGGATATCTACGGCTCCGATGCACTCGCATGGACGGCGCTGAAAGCCGGGCAGCTCGCCCAAGCCAAGTCGGCTATTCATGAGGCGCTACGGCTCGGCACTCAAGACGCAAAATTGTTCTACCATGCCGGCATGATTGCTTATGCGCTGGGAGAACGGGGGAGCGCACGAGGATATTTGCGCCGGGCCCTCGCGCTGAATCCAGGGTTCGACCCCCTGCAGGCAACGGTCGCTAGAAGGGCGCTTTCGGCACTGCGGAGTGCGCTGGAGTGATGTGAGTTCATGGTGGCCGGAATCCACCATCGCCCGGTTGATTCCGGCCAAAATGATCACCTCTGGTGGTGGAACGTCAACAACATAGAAGGAACTCGCGAATGGCAAGCGAACTGCATTCCGCGTATCGAATATTTCCGGTACGACTATGAGAAGCAAAAAACCTACAACTCGCTTATCGGCTTTCGCAACATTCGCCGTCTTAGGGACAGCGCTCGCGTTGTGCCAGGACACGCCTCCCAACCGATCGTCTTCGAACGGACCCGCGCTGCAGGCCCCTAATTCGGCTCCTCGCGGGTGGAGACGGGCCACTGATCCGCCTCCCGCAGAACCTACGACTCCGGCCATCACGCCTCAGGCGACTACGCCTCCGGCGACCACGCCAGATCCAACGACAGGCTGGTCTGACCGGTCTTCGAGTACCAGTGAGACGGCTCCTCCGGTGAGTGGTTATCCCTCCGACCCAACCCCAGCAGATCGCGCGCCCCTCGACGCATACGGCCAAAGCCGCGATGGATACGGCCAAAGCGCTGGCGGCTATGGCCAGAGGCCACCGGATCAGCCCATGCCGCGCGGATCGTACCAACCCAACCCGGCCCAGCAGGTTCCGCCTGAATTGACGATTCGCCCGGGGACCTACCTTACGGTGCGCATTGACCAACCGCTTTCGTCCGACCACAACCACCCGGGTGACGCGTTCTCCGCGACGCTGGTGAAGCCCTTGGTGATCGATGGCGTTATCGTCGCCCCCAGAGGGCAGACCGTCGGTGGCCGAGTGGTAGAGGCGCAAAAGGCGGGCCGCGTGGAAGGCGTTTCGCGGCTGCAAATAGAATTGATTGACTTGGGCCTGGTGGACGGCCAACAGGTGCCTGTTAAGACTGCATTTGTCAGCCACACGGGAAATACTTCTTTCGGCCGCGATGCCACTGGAATCGGCGCGAGCACGCTGGGAGGAGCGGCCATCGGTGCGGGAGTTAATGGTGGCGTGGGAGCCGGCGTTGGCGCTGCCGCTGGTCTAGTCGTCGGAACTGTTGGGGTACTCCTGACACGGGGTCATCCTACGGTCATCTATCCTGAGTCAGTCGTGACCTTCCGCATTGAAGCCCCGCTCGTGATATCAACGATGCATGCGCCCCAGGCTTTTCGGTACGTCGATCCTCAAGATTATGAGCGGGCAGATAATGCGCGCCCACGCTATCAGGCGCAGGCTGGCGGACCGTATTACGGAGCCGCTCCGTACTATGGACCATCGCCCTACTACTACCCACCCGTCTACTACGGGTATCCATATTACCCGTTCTACAGTGGCTTATCGTTCTATTATGGTCCGCGTTTCTATGGTGGCCACGGCTATTACCGAGGCGGCGGATTCGCAGTTCGCGGGTATCGGCGGTAAAGGTTGAGCGTCGCGGCGGCTCGTGCTTCGAGCCGCGACCGCTCACAATTTCAAGCGATTCCAGCTAGCTTCATCTCACGATTCACACGGCGTGTGGCGCGCACCCCAATTAGATCCGCGATCTTGCCGAGTAAGTCGGGAACGTCTTCCGGCGTGATGAGGACGCGAGCACTTTCAACGACTTCCGAGTTTCGCTCAGTAGTCAAGAGGGCCGTCGCCGGCTTGTATTTCATCATGCGCGCGTGCGCCAGCACCTTGAGCCCGGAGTCGGGCGATTCCATTTGCAGGTCACTGAGAACCAGTTCGTATTCTCGTTCATCCAACTTACCGACAGCCTCCGCCGCGGATGCTGCGCAGTCCACCGTATACCCGCTGAGTTCAAGTACCGTTTTCAGGGTCAGACGCGACGCGGGGTCGTCATCGACGAGGAGCACTTTGGCGAAGTCAAAATCCATGGTTGGGTCATGCGGCTACATTCAACGGGCAGATCTCGCCGCTCACCTGCCGAGAATAGTGTAACCGGAAAACCACAGAATGGAGCTACCAAATTGGCCGTAAGTACATTTGGGGGCGACTCCGACCCTTTAAGCCGCTAAGTGTTTGTACACAAAGGCCGGGGCTTCTATCTGACTGGATCTGGGAATACTCGCGCGAAAATTGTACCAACATTGCTCAGGTGTCTTGCAAGCGAAAATGAGTGATCCACCTTACTGGCATCGAGGTACTTGCGAACCGCAGGATCATCCTCGATAGCGCGTCTGAAGTCTCCTTCGCTTTCCCAGGCCCGCATGGCGTGTCCTTGCACCAGCTTATACGCTTCTTCGCGCAACATGCCCGCTGCAGCTAAATCCAGGAGTAGCTGCCCGGAAAAGACCAGCCCGCGAGTCGCCTCCAGATTCTTCAGCATTCTTTTCGGATATACCCGCATCCCTTCCACCAGCCAGAGCGTTCTTGCGAGCAGGTAATCCGTGAGGATGGTTGAGTCCGGGAGGACAATCCGTTCGGCCGAGGAGTGAGAAATGTCGCGCTCATGCCACAGGGAAATGTCCTCGTACCCGGTCTGCACATTCGACCGGACCACCCGCGCCAAGCCGCAGATCTGCTCGCTGGTCACGGGATTTCGCTTGTGCGGCATCGCCGAGCTGCCCTTCTGCGAAGTGGAGAACGGTTCCTCAGCCTCCCGCACCTCGGTCCGTTGCAGATGCCGCACTTCCAACGCGATCTTCTCGCACAGCGCCGCAACCAGAGCGAGGACGGCCAGGTAATGGGCGTGGCGATCCCTGGAGATCACTTGAGAAGCAATGGGGGCGGCCTGCAGACCGAGTTTCGCGCAGATCCCAGCCTCCGCCTCAGGTCCGATATGGCCGAAGGTACCCACCGCGCCCGAGATCTTTCCGACACGCATCTCTTCCGCGGCTTGCCGCAGACGGCCAAGGTTGCGCCGCGCCTCGTCGTACCAAAGCGCAATCTTTAACCCGAATGTGATCGGCTCCGCGTGGACTCCGTGCGTCCGGCCGATCTGCACTGTGTCTTTAAATTCGAAGGCGCGCCGCTTCAGCACCTCCAGCAAGCGCTCCAGTCCCGCTATCAACAACCCCGACGCCTCCTTCACCAGCAGGGCCTGGGCCGTATCGACAACATCGTTCGAGGTAAGGCCATAGTGCAACCAACGCGAGGCGTCTCCTACGCCTGCGGCCGCCATGCTCTCCGCCATCGCCGTGGTGAATGCGATCACGTCGTGCCGGACTTCGCGCTCGATGTCGTTGATACGATCGACGTCGAATGTGGAGTGCTGGCGAAGCGCGCGCGCCGCTTCGATGGGAACTTCACCTAATTCCGCCAGGGCTTCCGAAGCAGCCAGTTCCACCTCGCGCCACTGGCGAAACTTGTTCTCTTCGCTCCAGACGTGGCCCATTTCCTGCCGGGTGTAGCGCGCGATCATACGGCTTCCCCGGGGTAAACTCTCGATACGGAAGCGCACGCGAAAGCCGGCGGTCGCCGATGGTTGATCGACATGGTCCTAATAAACGAATGCTTCGGAGGGTTTACGTGGGTTCGCGACTATCAGGCGCGTAAATAGAGCTCGGCCGTCCAGCGCTTGCGAAGCTACCAGCCGCACAATCTCCGGGTGGTTGTTATTCTCGCTAAGGTGGCCAAGGATCAGCGTGGTGACGCTGGTGTCCAGTTCTTTCTTGATGAAGTCGCAAGCCACATCGTTCGAGAGGTGGCCTTTGCGCCCCATCACGCGCTGTTTTACGGACCATGGATAGGGTCCCACTTTCAGCATTTCCAGATCGTGATTGGCCTCCAGCAATAACAGGTCCACCCCGCGCAGGTGAAACTTGATGCTGTCCGGCATGTAGCCGAGATCGGTGACAATGCCGATCTTGACACCCTCCGCGCGAACCGTTACGCCCACCGGATCGGTGGCGTCGTGCGGGATGGTGAAGGTGTCCACTTCGAGGTCGCCCACGCAGAATCGGCAGCCCGCCTGAAAATGTTCTATCGCCGGCGTGAATTCTCCCCAGTCGATGGTGGGAGCGGTGAGATGCGAAAGATACAGCGGCAGGGGACGGCCGAGTTTGCTGAAATACCTGGCGATGGACAGCAGACCGGAAACATGATCGCAGTGCTCATGCGTGATGACGATCCCGGTCAGGGACTCCGGATCTTCGCCGATATCGCGGAGCCGCTGAAACACTTCTTTGCGGCCCAGTCCCGCATCCACCAGTATCCGGGCCGACGCAGTTCCAATGAATGTGCAGTTACCGGAACTCGAGCTGGCGAGCACGCAGACCCTGACGATGGCCGTCTCCTCCGAAACTCTAGAGTAGGACAGGATTGGCGCCCTGTCCAGGCCCAAACAGATGTCTCTCAGTTTGTTTCGAAGGTCGAGTGAGCCTGTGCTACCGCCGCCGGGCCTTGATCACGATCGGTGTCGCGCTGAAACCGAATTCTTTTCGAAGCCGGTTGATAATGAAACGCTCGAGGGAAAAGTGCAGATCCCGGCCCTGATCGGTGAAAACCATAAATGTGGGTGGACGCGTGGAGGGCTGCGACATGTAGCGGACCTTGAAATCCTGATCGAGCTTTAGCTTGGCGGCAAAGCGATTCAATTCCGCGGTGGCGATTCGCTTCGATGCGGCCTCGAATGCCTGGCTTATCATTTTGAACAGGATGCCCGTGCCTTTCCGATCTCTCGCCGAAACGAACACAACGGGGGCGTAATCCAGGAACTTGAGTTCGTCCCGCACTTGCTGCGTAAACGCCTTCTGATTCCCGCTCGAGAGATCCCACTTGTTGACCACGATGATCAGACAGCGGCCTTCTTCGTGCGCATAACCCGCAATGGTGGCGTCGGCTCCCACGATTCCCTCGGCGGCGTCCACCACCAGCAGCACCACATTCGCCATGCGGATATTCCGGCGCGCCATCACGACACTCAGCTTTTCCGCCATCTCCGTCGTCTTGCCTTTGCGCCGTATGCCCGCAGTGTCGACAAACGTGAAGCTTGACCCCTCCACCTCTATGGTTTCGTCGACCGCGTCGCGCGTGGTCCCCGCAACCGGCGATACGATGGCGCGCTCCTGCCCGACCAGCGCATTCAACAGGGTTGATTTGCCGACATTGGGGCGTCCGATGATCGCAACCTTGATCGTCATCCGATCCGGCCCTTCGGCGGGATTCGAGTCGGGCAGCGGGAAATCCCGCGTGATGTGATCCAGCAGCTCGTGAAGTCCCAGGCGGTGTTCAGCGGAGACGGGGTACACGTCGCGAAACCCTAAAATGTGAAATTCGTGCGTGAGGTTGTCCCGCACCGCGGCATCGATCTTATTCACTACCAGCGTCACGGGCTTTCCGAGTTTGCGTAGCATGGCTGCAAGTTCCCGATCCGTGCCGGTGATTTCGGTGCGCCCATCAATCAGGAAAATGATCTGAGAGGCCTCTTCGAACGCAAAACGCGCCTGCTTCAGAATTTCGCTCGGAATGAGTTCGGAATCGTTCGGGATGATTCCACCGGTGTCGATCACCTCAAACTCTTTACCCTGATGTTCGGCTTTCCCGTGGATGCGGTCGCGTGTAATGCCCGGCTCGTCGCCCACAATGGAACGGCGCTGTCCGGTGATGGCATTGAACAGCGTGGATTTCCCGACATTGGGCCGTCCAACGATGACGACCACGGGCAAACGTTCCATGCTACTACGCTAGCATCGAGGCAATGGCGGGCAAGCTTTGGTACCCGATGTTCTTGGATATGGAGGGCCGCCGCGCGGTGGTGATCGGAGGTGGAACAGTCGCACTGCGCAAGGTTCGCGGACTGCTGGAGGCGGGCGCTGCCGTCACTGTCGTCTCTCCCCGATTCGACGCCGGTTTCGAGGTGCTGGCAGTGGAACGAATTGAACGCGAGTTCCAGGACCAGGACGCCGACGGCGCAGCTCTTTTATTCGCAGCCACCGACCAGCGCAATGTTAATCAACGCGTTGGAGAAATCGCCCGCTTACATGGCATTCCCGCGAATATCGCCGATGCGCCCGAAGAGTGCGGCTTTATTGTACCGGCTCGAATCCGACGCGATAACATTCAGATCGCCCTTTCAACGGGCGGCGAAAATCCCGCTTTAGCCGCCTTTTTACGCCGAAAATTAGAGGAGTGGCTAGACCTCATGCGACCATAAAGAGGACTGCATGAGTATTTCGAACAAATCCATCCGGAACATAGCCATCATTGCGCACGTCGATCACGGCAAAACTACCCTGGTCGACGCCATGTTGAAACAGAGCGGAATTTTCAGGGAGAACGAAGCGACTGCCGAGCGCATGTTGGATTCGAATGAGCTGGAACGCGAACGGGGCATCACGATTCTCGCCAAGACCACCGGAATCCGCTACCACGACGTGAAGATCAACATCGTCGATACGCCGGGCCATAGCGATTTTGGCGGCGAGGTGGAGCGCGCGCTCAAGATTGTGGATGGCGTCATGCTGCTGGTGGACGCAAGCGAAGGTCCGTTGCCGCAAACCCGCTACGTGTTGATGAAGGCACTGGAAGCGCACCTGCCGCCCATCGTTGTTATCAACAAAATCGACCGCCCCGACGCTCGTATTCCAGAGGTTCTGGATGAGATCTACGATCTGTTCATCGATCTGGACGCAACCGAGGACCAGTTGGATTTTCCGGTGGTGTACACCAACGCGAAGATCGGTATTGCAAAGCGTTCCGTGGAAGAGGAGTCTGACTCGCTGCGGCCGCTATTCGATCTGATCATAGAGAGCATTCCGGCTCCGGTCGGAGATCCCGACGCAGTGCTCCAACTGCTGGTGGCGAATCTGGATTACAGCGATTATCTCGGGCGGCTCGCAATCGGCCGTGTGTTCGAAGGAACGTTGCGTCTCAATGACGAAGTCGCCATCGCTAAGCTCGACGGGACCTTCCATAAAACCAAAATCACGAAACTCTATTCCTTCGAAGGCCTGAAGCGCGTCGACGAAACCATCGGACGGCCCGGAGACGTGCTCGCCATCGCAGGTGTCGAGGGCATCACCATCGGGGAGACCGTCACCAGCGCAGAGACACCCAAGCCGCTGCCGGTCGTCCAGATCGACGAGCCTACGATCGCGATGACATTCACCGTGAACACGTCGCCCTTCTCGGGACGCGAGGGGCAGTACGTAACCTCGCGTAATTTGCGGGATCGCCTGGACAAAGAGCTTCTGACGAACGTCTCGATCAAGGTAGAGGAGGCCGGCGGCCCCGATGCATTCAAGGTGATGGGCCGCGGCGAACTCCAACTCGCCATTTTGATCGAGATGATGCGGCGCGAAGGCTACGAGTTGATGGTCGGGAAGCCGGAAATTCTAACGAAGAAGGTCGACGGCAAATTGCATGAGCCGCTGGAGCTCCTCATCATTGATTGCCCCGAGGCTTATGTAGGCGTGGTCATCGAGAAGATGGGCACTCGCAAAGGCAAGATGACGAAGATGGTGAATCACGGATCCGGGCGCGTGAGGCTGGGCTTCAACGTGCCATCCCGCGGTCTCATCGGACTGCGCAGCGAAATGATGACGGACACGCGCGGGACGGCCATTATGAATTCGCTGTTCCACGGCTACATCGAATGGCAAGGCGACATCAGCAGCCGCCCCACGGGCTCTCTGGTGGCGGATCGCTCCGGCAAGGCCACCGGTTACGCGCTCTTCAACCTGCAGGAGCGCGGAGAGATGTTTGTGGAGGCGGGCATGGAGGTGTACGAGGGGATGATCGTCGGCGAGAACGCGCGCGATGCCGATCTGAACGTCAACATCGTCAAGGAGAAGAAGCTCACCAACATGCGCGCGTCAACATCGGATGAGGCCATCCGGCTGGTACCCCCGAGGCTCTTGAACCTGGAGCAGGCCATCGAGTTCATACGCGACGACGAGTTCGTCGAAGTGACGCCTAAGTCGATCCGCTTGCGCAAGAAGGTCTTGAAGTCAAATCAGCGTTAGCCGTCTTCTGGTGGCGTACCCCTCCGCCCTACTACTCGATCACCTGATCAAGCATCAGCGAGAACTCACGGGATTTCGAATCGATGCGGGATCTCAGGATCGAGAGTTCGTTCTGCAAAGTGCGCAGTTCATCGGCAAAATGGAGGCACGCCAGTACCGCCACTCGGGCCGTGTCGATGTTGCCGGCCCTGGCAGCGATGCTTCGCATCCGCTCATCCACAGATAGGGCAACCGCTTCCAACTCCGCCGGATCCCCGGTTGTCCCCAGACTATACGCCTGATTGAAGATTGTTACCCGGACCGTTTTGGCGTCGGCGGATCCCGGTTGCATAGCGTCTGCTTATGTCGCGCTCAACAGATCCATCTGCCCCAGCAGCTTTTCAATGCGGGCACGAACCTGCTTGCGCTCCGACCGGAGTTCTTCGATTTCCTGATTGAGCTTTTCGGAGTGGGCCGCCGCCGCTTGCGTTTCGCCGCGGGCGGCATCGCGCTCTCCAGTAACGGTTTGTAGTTGGTGCGAAAGATCCTGGTTTTCCTTTCGCAGCGCGACCACGAGTTCGACGGCGCGCGCGATACGCTCTTCGAGGCTGGCGAGTGAGTCGACCTGTTGTTGTTCCCGAGCTACCGCCATACGACTACCCCTTTCCGAGAGCGGCCTTCGCTTGATCCACCAACTGCCGGAACGCGCCTTCGTCCGTGGCGGCGATGTCGGCCAGCACCTTGCGGTTCAGTTCGACTCCGGCTTTACTCAGGCCATTCATGAACCGGCTGTATGAGATACCCGCCGGGCGGCAGGCTGCACCGATTCGAACGATCCACAGGGACCGGAAGTTGCGCTTCTTGTGCTTACGGCCAACGTAGCCATAGCGCAGTGCTTTTTCAACCGCTTCCTGGGCCGCGCGGTATAGTTTGCTCTTGGTTAGAAAGTAACCGGATGCCAGGGCAAGTGTTTTCTTGCGGCTGGCTCGGCGATGGGTTCCACGTTTTACTCTTGGCACGTTTGATCTCCTTTATCGATCTGGTAAAAGGCGGCTCAGGCACGTGCCCCGCGCTCTGTCCGCACAGTCGGCCTCCGGAAACTCCGAAGGCGTTTTCCCTAGTAGGGAATCATTCTTTTAAGAGCCGGTTGATTGGTCGGATCGGCGACAACGCTCTGACCTAACCGCCGCTTTCGCGAGCGCGATTTAGAGGTCAGAATATGCCGCGCAAACGAGTGACGGCGTACAACTTTGCCTGTTCCCGTTTTCTTGAACCGTTTGGCCGCACCCTTGTGTGTCTTTAATTTGGGCATGTGGATGTCCTTGTGGGAGCGTCGAGCGATGCGCGCGACTTTCTGCAGTATAGCATGGTGTACTCGGGCAGAGCCGAAGAGGGCATATGCGTGCTCAACGCCTCAGGGATGAGTTTGATTGGAGGGCTCTACCACCGTGCGTTACATAACCTGCAATCTTAGAAAGGCATGGAGTCAAACGTCGACGGGCTCAAAAAAATTCGTTTCACAGCGCCTTTGCCTTTTTAGGCCGCTTGGAAAGTGCTTGACAGCTCCTCGGCGGTCTGTTCGGGGCTATGACGAATCAGATAAGGGCGTAGGCGCACGTCCAGCGGGAGAACGCTTGGATTCAGGTCTCTAGGTACTATCGCCACAACTCTCTTCCCCATGCCGATCGCTGCCCCAAGTTCAAAGAATAGACTGGGGTTTTGAAGGGGACTCTGCATCGAGCAACGCCACTAGCACGTCACTACTACGTAAACCCGCTTCCAGCGCTTCTCGCACCGATTCACCTGGGTGACCGTCAAATCCGTCAAACCAGACCGTAACGCCGCGCTCCTTGAGGGCCTGAGCGAATGCGACGCCCAATCTGCGTCTCGTGCAGAGTGTGAAATAAGGGCTGTTTGTCGTTCCATGCTTCTCATCCTTGTTGTTGCCGCATGCGCGCTTGCAACTGTTCCAGGTAGATGTGTGCTGGTTCAGGGTGAAATGGAGAAGTGGCGTTCCCTGTTACCGGGTATACCGCCTGCATCGGCGGGCCAGTTGGGAGAACATCCGGCGACGCACGTGCCGACTGGTGAACTGGGCGGCGGCTGAAACTGCAACTGGTTCAAGAAAGGAAAAACACTTGGGTGGTCCGCGCTTACACAGCCCGCGTGGGTGGAAGAACAAACTGGCTAGGAAAGAAAATGGTGACGGCCCGAACACTCATACTCCCGACAGGCGACTTCCGTGGGCCACTTTCCGATATGGCGGTATTCACGGCCACAATACTGTTTTCGCGTCGGATCCGTGCACTACTCACCAACGGCGAAAGGCCGGCAACTCGAATTATCAGACCAGCTGCCGTTAGATCGGCATTACGGACAGCGGTCACCAGCCGACCCCTGCGTCACCGCTATGCGTACGGGTATTTACAGGACGGTTCGAGTCGAATACTCTAACACTCCTCCGAACAATGAGGGAGTCCATCGATTTGAAATACGCATGCGAAAGTCCCACAGGTAGGGCCTGCGCTTTTGCGTGATAATGCAAGCCCGCGGCCAGCATTATTGCTTGCTAGTCGCGGGACGGGTGCGCCAACCGCTTTACTTCGAGACACTTTTCTGTGCTCACGCCCGTTGTATCGGCGTAGTGGCCTTGCGTCCCACTCTTGAGGGGTACCTGGTTCCCTGCAATCCCCAGCGGGAAGCGCCGCAGTCAGAGAATGGCCACGATCGGCAGGTAAACATTGGATCGCGCCTGGATCACCGAATTCAACGCGGTCCGCTCCGTCGAGCAGGTAGGAGTGGTGCTCCTACCTGTGCGGCCGATGTTTACTGGACCGCGATCCCCACCGCAGTTCCGGCAATCCAGGCAGCGGTCACCTGAATCGTGGCCACTCCTTTCGCGGTACCCGCAGGCACACGAAAGTTCACTTGGTAACCTTCCACCGAGCCGGGGAAGCCGACTGCTCCTAGCACCTCCGCGGAATTCCCATTCACCTTCACCTCGATGGGCGAATTGACGATCGCCGCCGGACTGGACGGAAAAGGTTGTCCAGGATCGACTGCGGGCACCGTCGGACCAAGCCCGGTTGCAAACAGAGATAAGATCTCGCCCGCCGCAGCCGGCTTAGACGAAGTGACAGGAGAGAAGTCGCTGGAATGGGACACACCCGGGCCCGTGCCAGTGGTGATGATTTGCGGCGCCGACATCGGGATCAAATGGGCTACCCACCGTTGTGTTCCGCCTCCATTGAGGCGGCGGTTTGCGGGGTCTTCTGTCATGGAGGCTGCCCGTTGGACGGCCACGCCCGGCGGGTTGGCCGCCACCCCCATCTGCCCCCGAGCTCCGAGAAATGCTCCCGTACCACCTGTAATCACGAAATTATTTCCCGTTACAGTCGAAGGAGATCCTGGTGGCGCATCGCCACCGGCTAAGCCGGTCAGCAAAAATGGTCCCGATCGGGGTACCGTCGCTCTTCAAGATTTCGAAGGTGGCCACGGCCAATCCATTCCGCACAGTGTCAGCGATTGCCTGGCCGGCGCATGGGGGCCGTTCTGAGACAACATTGCCCCCCGCGTCGCGAATATGAGTCCCCATCACCCGCTGGCCATTGACGGCCACAATATCGGCGATGCCTACGCCCCGGTTCGAAGATTTTTAGCGGGACGTGGGTGGTGACGTTGGGATCAGTCCCAAACTTGGAAATCGTCGGAGATGTCTTCAAAATACAAAACATGGTTTGCTATGTCGATCTGCAGAATCGAAGGCGCCGCGACTTGCGCCAGAGCCGGGTTGAGAGAACGCCGCGGCGCAGAGAGCCGTAGCCAGAGCTGTTTTCCAATGCAGCATTAGCATGTTCTGCCCTCTTCGCAGGGTGTTAAGTCTCATTGTGTTTTTCATATGCGCTCCTTAATTGGATTCCTTTCGGGTTGATCGATCTGGCGGCCGGTTCCGAATCCGGCTCACCTGCCACGAATAAGGAATCGCGGGGCTGGAGGTTACAGCCTTCTGGGCGAAAGGCATAAAATAGCTGCTGCGAATCCGGTCCAGATGCCAAACTGCCCTCAGTGCGGAGCGGAATTGGGTTCCGGCGATCCCGCGGGACTATGCCCGAAGTGTCTGATCCAGGGCGCTTTCGATAGTTCGGTTGGCGCGGACGAATCCGGAACTCAGACCATCGATACACGCGACAGCGGCAGCCGGTGATGACGACTTCGGCCGTTATCAGATCCTTCGACCGCTAGGCGAAGGGGGTATGGGCACCGTGTACCTGGCCGAGCAGCGCGAGCCCATTCGCCGCCGTGTGGCGCTTAAAGTAGTGAAGCTCGGCATGGACACCGGCCAGGTGCTCGCCCGCTTCGACAACGAGCGCCAGGCGCTGGCGATGATGGACCACCCGAACATCGCCCAAATCTTCGACGCCGGCGCGACCGCCAAAGGGCGCCCGTACTTCGTAATGGAGTACATCGAGGGCGCACCCATCACCCAGTATTGCGATCGCAAGCGGATGACCACCAAGGAGCGGCTGGCGCTATTCCTCGCGGTCTGCCGTGCGGTCCAACATGCGCACCAGAAGGGTGTGATCCACCGTGACCTGAAGCCGTCGAATGTGCTGGTGACGGAACAGGACGGCGCGCCGGTTCCCAAGGTGATCGATTTCGGCATCGCCAAGGCCACCGACAAGTGGGCCGTGGAGAACACGCTGCTCACGCAGTTCGGCCAGATCGTGGGGACACCGGAGTACGCCAGCCCTGAGCAGGCCGACACGATGACGGGAGAGATCGATGAGAGCCTCCGATGTGTATTCGCTCGGCGTGCTCTTGTACGAGTTGCTGATCGGAGCGGTGCCGTTCGACACGGCCACGCTGCGCAACGCCGGTTTGGCCGAAATGCTGCGGATCATCCGCGAAGAAGAAGCGCCGTCGCTATCGCGAAAGCTTACCTCAATGGGCGCGGCGGCGACCGATATTGCCGCGCGCCGCCAGACCGACCCGGCGTCGCTGCGCCGCCTCGTCGACGGCGACCTGAACTCGATCACGATGAAGGCGCTGGAGAAAGCCGCGCGAGCGGCGCTACGCTTCGGTGGCAGACCTCGCAGCCGATATCCAGAGGCACATGGAGGACCGGCCCGTGCTGGCCTCGCCGCCGGGCCGGCTGTACCGGGCGCGCAAGTTTCTTCGCAGGCACAGGCTGGCCGCTCTCGGCACAGCGGCTGGGGCCGCATTCCTCCTGTTGAGCGGAGTGACGGCCTGGTCGCTTTCGCATCGCGATTCCGCGTCGAGACCCAAGCTGACCGACAAGGATACGCATTGTCCTCGCGGATTTCGAGAACAAGACCGGCGATCCGGTGTTTGACGACACGCTGCGCCAGGGACTGTCCGTGGAGCTTCAACAATCGCCGTTCCTCAGCCTGATTTCGGACAGGCAGGTCCAGCAGACGCTGGCTCTGATGGGACAGCCCAAAGATGCGCGGCTGACTCCGGAAATCGCTCAGCAGATCTGCGAGCGAACCGCAAGTGCGGCGGTTCTGGAAGGCTCGATCGCAAGCCTTGGAAGCCAATATGTACTGGGCTTGCGCGCCAAGAACTGCAACACCGGAAACATTCTGGATCAGGAGCAGGCGGCAGGCGGCGAGGAGAGAAGATGTCCTGAACTCTCTCAGCCAGATCGCGCGCAAATTCAGAACCCGGGTGGGCGAATCGCTGGCTACCGTGGAAAAGCACTCGACGCCGCTCGCCGAGGCGACGACACCGTCACTCGAAGCCCTAAGGCTTACAGCACCGGAATGAAGGTGATCTATCCGGCCGGGAGCGCCGCGGCCATACCTTTTTTCCGGCGCGCTGTCGAAATCGATCCGAAATTCGCGATGGCGTACGCCAATTTGGGGCTCGCATACAGCGATATTGGAGAGTCCGTGTTGTCGGCTGAGAGCACCACAAAAGCCTGGCAACTGCGGGATCGCGTCAGCGACCGGGAGAAGTTTTTTATCGACTTTACCTACGACCGGCAGGTGACGGGAAATCTGGAAAAGGCGTACCAGACCCTCGAGTTGTGGCTTCAGACCTATCCTCGCGGGGAGGAGCCACCAAGTCCCTACGATTTGTTAGGCGGGCTTTCCACTCATGGGACAGGCCGATTTGAAAGAGCGATCGAGATGTCCCAAAAAGAGATCGCGGCCGATCCCGATGTTCTCTTCGGGTACGGCAATCTTGCGTGCGAGCTATTTTTTCCTCGACCGCTTCCCCGAAGCCGAGAGCACTCTTCAGCAAGCCTCCGAACGCAAGCTGGAGATACCCTAATCTTCTGGTGATGCGATACAACATCGCGGTGTTAAAGGGTGACAAGGACCAGATGGATCGGGTAGTGGCTCTGGCCAGGGGCAAGCGCGGGAGCGGAACACCGGATGGCTCACGCGGAGGCTCTTGCTCTGGCTCGTTCCGGCCGCTTACAGGCCGCCCGGCGGTCATCGAGCCGAGCCGTGGATCTGGCCCTGCAAGAGGGGGACCGCGAGGCGGCAGCGAGTTACCGGGCCGCGCGAGCGGTGTGGGAAGCCGTTTGCGGGAATGCTGCCGAAGGCAAAAAGGAACGCCATGGCGGCGCTCGAGCTTTCCAAGGGCCGGGATGTCCAATACGCCGCCGGCCTTGCCCTGGCTTTTTCGGGGGACTCTTCCCGATCGGAGGCGCTCGCCGGCGATTTGGAAAAGCGCTTCCCGGAAGATACTTTTGTGAAATTTACCTACGTGCCGGTTCTTCGCGCGTTAGCCGCACTGGGGCGGGGCAAGCCGGCGGACAGCGTGGAGCGGCTGCAAATCGCTCTTCGCTATGAGCTGGCGGCGAATGGCCTCAACTTCAGTCATTTTTATCTTGGCGGTTTGCACTCGGCCTATGTGCGCGGCGAGGCTTTCATTGCCGCGCACCGGTATGCGGAAGCGGCGGCCGAGTTTCAGAAGATTCTCGATCATCGCGGTATCGTGGGCGCGGATCCCATCGGCGCACTGGCGCACTTGCAACTCGGCAGAGTGTTCGCTTTGTCGGGAGATAAGGCCAAGGCGAAAGCTGCCTACGAGGCTTTCCTCGCACTTTGGAAAGACGCAGACCCCGACTGTCCCGATCCTGAAAAGCGCCAAAGCAGAGTACGCAGGCTGTAGTGATTGCGCTGTAACCTTTGGCTCCCGATTCCTTATTCTGTTTAGCGGAAGACCTGGAGGATCAGACCATGACGAACGGCCAGACCATGCACACGCTGCCGGGATCATCTCAGTTTCCGACGACGCGGTGGACCCTGGTGGTCGCCGCCGGCGATCCACGATCGGAAGGAAGCCCGGTCCGCTCTGGTTTCTCTGTGCGAGGGCTACTGGTATCCGTTGTACGCCTATCTGCGCCGGCGCGGTTATCCGGCCGATCAGGCGCAGGATCTCACGCAGGAGTTCTTCATCCGCGTGCTGGAAGGGCGATATCTCGATCGCGCCGACCCGGAAAAGGGCCGGTTCCGGTCCTTTCTTTTGACTTCCTTGAAATTCTTTGTGGCCGACGAAGAAGACCGCCATCGCGCGCACAAACGCGGCGGCGGAGCAGTTCTGCCGCTTGAATTCTCGTCCGGCGAAGAGCGCTACCAACGCGAGCCTGCGCACGATGAGACGCCGGAGCGGATCTTCGAACGGCGCTGGGCGCTTTCGGTGCTCGATCGGGTGGTGGAGAGATTGCGAGACGAGTTCGTGCAGCACGGCCGCCCGGAGCATTTCGAGCGGTTGAAGGTGTTCCTTCTCGGGCAGTCCGATGCGCCGTATGCCGCGCTGGCTCGCGAAATGAACACGTCGGAAGGAGCGCTCAAGGTAGCCATTCACAGGCTTCGCAAGAGGTATCGCGAACTCTTTCGCCAGGAAATCGCCGACACCGTGGCCGATCCCGCCGAGGTGGAGTCCGAACTCCGGTTTCTGGCGGCCGTGCTGACGCAGAAGTAGAACCAGCGAGCATGGCTGGAAACGAGGTAAACACTTTCCGCCCGACGTTTAGGCTATTGATTGAATTCGTTGGGGCGAGTCGATTCGAACTGCTGCCTGCTGGTTCCGAACCAAACGGTCGCGCCAACCCCAGAGCCGTCCGACTAGGAACGTGAAGTCGTGGTCGAAATGGCCGGCGGCGTTCTGCGGAACGATATGTCGGCTTCTCGTACAGTGGGCCCAAAGCTGATCCACGCAGCTTGCTGCCGACGAATCTGCCGCTGCTTTCCCGCCGCCTCCAACTTCCGATCCTTGTCGGCGTAGATCTCCTGCTGACGCCCGGCGAGCATGTCGTTCGGCGTGTTTTCATAAGCCACAGCAGCGTGATACCTGGGTGGCCAAGCAGGTCGCTCGGGAAATCGAAGCGCGTGGGCAACTCCCTTCTTGGACGAGGCTCTTCCACTGTTACGAACGATCTTAGTCGGATGCTTCCAAAGTCTCAACTCGAAGAGGGAAGGTTGGGTTTCAACATCGTCATGTTTGCGTGGCTGCAATCGCATAAGGCAGCAGTTGCGGATCCAGACGAGAGCCGGTTCTACTGAATGGCGGGGCAATCTCAACAGTCGATCCGACGTCCGAACTGCACAGTCAATATGGAATCTGCACCACGGTTCGGAAGCCTTGCCGGAGGCACTCTAACTTGTGCCATCTACGGCCTAACGCGCCGAAGCCTGTGCAGTTGTTACAATCAGATCTAAATATGGCCGTCAGTCAAGACCTGCTGGACATTCTCGTGTGCCCGCTCTGCAAAGTTCCCGTTCACCTGGTCCATAACGAGAGCGGCCTGAAGTGCGATCAAGTGTAAGCGCGTCTATCCGATTCGCGATGACATCCCGGTAATGCTCATCGACGAGGCGGCGATCGAAAACTAGTCCTTTCCGCGATGAAGCCCTTACTGGAGCGTCTGCCGCCAGGCGGGCGGGTAGCCGTGGTTCGTTTGCGCTCGTTGGGCGATTGCGTCCTCACCACGCCGGCCCTCCAGATCCTGAAAAATGCCCGCCCAGACCTCCGAAGTCGCCGTCGTCGTCGAACCGCGATTCGCCGCTGTATTCGAAGGCAACCCGAACGTCGACACGCTTCTGCCGCCGGCCATCTCCTCCATTGCTCAGTGGCATCCGGACCTGGTCATCAACCTCCATGGCGGGACGCGAAGCATCGTCCTGACGCTGGCGTCGCGCGCCAAGTATCGCGCGGGATTCCGTCATTACCGCGCAGCTTGGGCTACAACATCCTCCTGCCCCGAGCACAGGAGATCCTCGGCGTGGACCGCGCAGTCCATACCGCGGAACACCTCGCATCCGCGATGTTTTATCTCGGCGCCCCCAGCAGGAAATCCCCCGCGCCAGCCTGTTCGCGGCTCCCTGGCCGCGACCCCGCCCCGTACGCCATCATCCACCCGTTTGCCTCCTCACCCGCGAAAACCTGGCCCGCCGAGCGGTTCGTTGCCGTCGCGCGCCATCTCCGCGATCACGGCGATCTCGATCCGTGATACTCTGCGGCCCTGCCGACGATCCGGCGCCCGTTCGCCGCATTCGAGGTACTTCGGAATGCCCCGCTATCGGAAGTGAAATCGGCGATTCAGGTCGGCGTCGCTATTCATCGGCAACGACAGCGGACCCGCGCACATCGCTGCCGCGTTCGGCGTTCCCGTAGTGGTACTGTTCGGTGCTTCCGATGCCGAAATATGGCGTCCATGGAAGCCCGGTTGCGGCCGAGACTCTGGTCCGCACCAACCATCGATGCACATCGCTCATCACTGACGTCCAGCGCGCGATCGAACAACTCCGGGTGCGCGCATGAGCGATCGCGTTCCGGATCCTGCGCCTGGCTGGTCCGTACTGGGCCCCTCTGCTGCTTTCCGTGGTTCTCATGGCGGCCGTGGGTGCCGCGCACGCCGCCACTGCGCTGCTGATCGGTCCGGTTTTCGATTACGTGCTGCGGCCCGATGCCCCGGACGCGCCCATTCGCCTGTTGACGATTCCGATGCTCGGGAAACCGTTGTTTCTTGAGGATCTGATCCCGAGCATGGATCCACAACGTGTGGACCATGGTGGCCGTGCTGTATCATCGGCGCTTTCTCGATCAAGGGCATCTGCGATTATTTCGGCAATTATCTCGTCAATTACGTCGGCTTCTCTGCCGTCACGGATCTCCGCCAGCAGGTGTTCGACCGCGTGCTGCGCCAGGACGCCACTTTTTTCGAGTCGAATTCCACCGGCCGCCTGATGTCGTCCATCATGAACGACATCGAAAAGATCCAACTCGCTACCTCGCACATGCTGGCCGATTCCATGCGCCAGTCGTTCACCGTCATTGGGCTGTTGATCGTCGTCCTGCAAACCGACTGGAGGTTGGCGGCGGTCAGCCTCAGCGTCCTGCCGTTCGTGCTGGTTCCCACTCTTCGGATCGGCCGCCGTATCCGCCGGACCACCCGCAACACGCAGGATTACACCGCTGAGGTGAATCAGATTCTGCAGGAGACCATCAGCGGCCACGCGGTGGTGAAGTCGTTCGGCGCTGAAGAGATCGAGTCCAACCGGTTCCGCGCGGCGGCCCTGCGCTTGAAAAAGAGCAATATCCGCTATGTGCTCCAGCAGGCCCTCGCGTCGCCGATGATCGAGTTCTTCGGCGCCCTCACTCTCGTAGCGCTCTTGACCTACGCGCGAACCCAGATTGGCAGGGGCGAGATGACCCCCGGCCGGTTCAGCAGTTTCGTGGCGGCGTTGCTGATGCTGTACGAACCTGTGAAGCGCCTGGCCGGCATACACAACATCTTCCAGCAGGCGATCGGCGCATCGCAGAAGGTATTCGAGTATATCGACCAGGATCAGACCGTTCGCGATCGCCCGGGCGCGGCGAGGCTGAGCCGGTTCGAGAAGGGCATCTCCTTCCAGAATGTTCGCTTTCACTATCCGAATTCGCCGAATGGCTTCGCGCTGAATGGCGTAGATATATCGGTGCGCGCCGGGCGAAGTGCTGGCGCTGGTGGGGCCGAGCGGGGCGGGCAAGACCACGCTCGCCAATCTGGTGCCGCGATTCTACGACGTCATCCGGCGGCGCGATCCTGATCGACGGACGCGATGTGCGGGACCTGAAACTCGCTTCCTTGCGCGCCAAGATCGGCATCGTGGCGCAGGAAACCTTCCTGTTCAACGATACAGTCGCCAACAATATCGGTTATGGCCGGCCGAAGGCGACCCTGGAAGAAATCCGCGAGGCCGCTCGCAATGCCATGGCCGAGGAATTCATCCTGAAACTGCCCGAGGGCTACGACACGATCATCGGCGAGCGCGGAACGAAATTGAGCGGCGGCCAGCGGCAGCGCATCGCCATCGCGCAGAGCCCTTCTGAAGAACGCGCCGATTCTCATTCTGGATGAGGCGACCTCGCATCTGGACTCCGAATCGGAAGCCCTGGTGCAGCGCGGGCTCGCGAACCTGATGGCCAACCGCACCGTGATCGTGATCGCGCACCGCCTCTCCACCGTCCGCCGCGCCGATCAGATTGTGGTGCTGGATCGCGGCCGTGTGGTGGAGACCGGCACCCATGATGAACTGATCATTCGCGGCGGGTTGTATCAGAGGCTGCACGAGCTGCAGTTCCTGGAGGCCCCTGACCCCTTGGTGAATCCATGACATCTTCGCAGCCAGCGTCGCCGCAACCCTAGCCCCGTCCGCAGCATGACGGGCTATGCCCGGGTCCGGACATCGGCGGGCGATACCGAAATCGTGTTGAGCGTGAAAAGCGTAAACCACCGCGCGCTCGATCTCCATTTCCATTGCCCGGCCGAACTGGACCCGATGGAAAACGACATGCGCGCCCTGGTCCGCCGAAAGTTGACCCGGGGACATATAGAGATCCGGGTCTCTGTCGACCCGCGCCGCTGCCGAGTCCGGCTCTCGTGTTGAACAAAGGCGCTTCTGGACGCCTACATACAAGCCTTCCGCAGTGCCGCGGCCGAGCACGGGCTTGACTGCCGAACCAGACTTGAACTCCGCCCTGCTCTTGCCCGGGCATGTTCGGCGAGACCGCTGGAGCAGGAGCTGCGCAGCGATGCCAGCAGGCGGTTCTGCAGGCCTTGGAGCGAGGCCATCGAGGACCTGAATCAGGTGCGGGAGCGGGAAGCGGGTGAGATTGTACGCCTGATGCTGCGGCAGAACGAAGCCATTCAGTGCACAGCGGCGGAGCTGAGCGAGATCCGGGCGCCGCGCCATCCCTCTGTTTGAAGCGCGCCTGGCGGAACGTCTGCGCGACCTGCTGCGGGGCCAGAATATCGACCCGCAGCGTCTGGCTCAGGAAGTCGCGATGCTGGCGGACCGCAGCGACGTCAGCGAGGAGATCGCGCGTCTCGAAATTCACGTCGGTTCAACTCGCTGCATTGCTCAACGGCGGCGGAGAGATCGGCAAGAAACTCGATTTTCTGTTGCAGGAAATGAATCGCGAAACCAACACCGATCCTGTCCAAGACCACTGGCATCGGCGAGCTGGGACTCCGGATCACCGAACTGGCACTCGCCGCCAAAGCCGATATCGAGAAAATCCGCGAACAGTCGCTCAATCTGGAATGAGCATCGTCTTCATCATCTCCGCGCCGTCCGGGTCGGGTAAGAGTACCCTGGTCACCGGTTTGCTGCAGACGCTTCCGGGACTGCGCTTCTCCATTTCGTATACAACCCGTCGCCCCGCGCGGCGACGAGCGGCACGGCCAGAGCTACTATTTCACCGACCGGCTGGCATTCGAAGGAATGGTCTGGCGGGGCGATTTCCTGGAACACGCCGAGGTTTTCGGCAATTATTACGGAACTCACCGAAGCGAAATCGAGCTGGCGCACGCGGCCGAGGCCAGGATCTGGTGCTCGACATTGATGTCCAAGGTGCGGCACAATTGAAGAGAAAGATTCCGGACGCGGTTACGATTTTCATTCTTGCGCCTTCCCGCGAGATTCTTGAGCAGCGGCTTCGGGCTCGGTCGGAAGATTCCGAGGCGGTAATCAGGCGGCGGCTCAGAGCGGCGGCCGATGAGATCCGCAATTATCAACTGTATGATTACGTGTTGATCAATCGAGAGGTCAGCGCTTCGGTGGATACGCTGGCTTCCATGGTCAAGGCCGAGCGCACGCGCCGGACGCGGATGGAAGCACCAGATCCGCCCGATTCTAGACAGTTTCGAACGCAGCGAAGGGGTTGTGTAGTGTCACTCGAAAAAAGAAATGCCATGTTCGCCATTCCGGACGATCCGGAATCGAGCACCTACCGCTTCATCATTGTCGCCGCCAAGCGCGCGCGGCAGCTGCAGAACGGCGCCCGCTCGTTCCTGCCTACCACGTCAAAGAAGCCTACTGTCGCTTCGATGGAGGAAGTGCGGCGTGGTTTGGTGAAGTATGAGGATCCGAACCGGGATGCCTTGGTTCCCGTCGAGGAGTAGCGAGATCGCGCGCCGGATCCCCGGCCCGCAGGCGACCTGTTCCCGACCCAATGAAGGCGATTCTAGGCGTCACTGGCGGCATCGCGGCCTACAAGGCCACCGAAGTAGCGCGCACTCTGATGGAGCGCGGGCTTACCGTCCAGGTCGTGATGACGGCGGGAGCGCAGGAGTTCATCCGGCCTCTGACCTTTGCCGCCCTCACCGGTCAAAAAGTCATCACCGATATATTTGGAACGGCCAGTCCCGAAGAGACGCTGTCCAGTTCGGTCGAACACATCGGGGTTGCACAATCCAACGATGTCCTCGTCGTCGCGCCGGCAACTGCGGATACCCTCGCTAAATTCGCTCGGGGACTGGCTAATGACTTTCTCTCGACGCTGTATCTGGCCTTCACCGGACCCGTCATTATTGCGCCGGCCATGAACACGAACATGTGGAATCATCCCGCAACGCGCGAGAATGTCGAGATTCTCAGGCTGCGCGGGCATCTCATTCTGGAGCCTGCCGAGGGTCTTCTGGCCTGTGGTGCCTACGGCCCTGGCCGACTCGTCGAGCCCGAGGCGATCGTCGATGCGGTCCTCCAAACCCTGGAACCGGGAAGTGACCTGGACGGCGAGACCGTTCTGATCACCGCCGGTCCCACCCAGGAACCGTTGGACCCGGTTCGCTTCGTGTCCAATCGTTCCAGCGGCAAGATGGGCTATGCACTGGCCGAAGCGGCGGCTTCGCGCGGGGCACGTGTGATTCTGGTGTCCGGCCCGGTTCACCTGCCTGCGCCGAGAAAGGTTACCTTGGTGCGAGTCAATACCGCGCGTGATATGTACCAGGCGGTGATGGAACACCTGCCTGAGGCGAGCATAATTATCAAAAGCGCCGCCGTGGCAGACTATCACCTCGCAAACGTCCCCACCCAGAAACTTAAGAAGACTGCGACACGTCTCTCTCTGGAACTCGAGCCCACGCCGGATATTCTCGCCGAGGTGGGAAAGAAGAAAGGCGACCGCCTGTTGATCGGGTTCGCCGCTGAAACGCAGAATCTGATGGAAGAGGCGCGCCGCAAGCTCGTGTCGAAGAACTGCGATATGGTGGTTGCGAATCTGGTTTCGCAAGAGGGAATCGGATTTGAGTCGGATTACAACGAGGTCACGCTCGTTCTGCGCAGCGGCGAGGCCGTTCCCCTGAAGAGAGCCGAAAAGCGTGACATTGCGGACCGCATCTTCGACCACATCCTGAAGCTCCGTCTAGCGCTCCACGCCGCCCAATGAACCGCGAAGCACTGCGTAGTGTCCTCGAATACTACCGCGATCTGGGCTTCATCGATCTGTATCGCCGAACGATTCCTGCTGCCACGATCCCTTTTGCCACCACACCAACTGCCACCACACCAATTGCCACCATGCCTGCCGCCGCGCCTATCCAACTCCCGTCCCTGCAACCCGAAGGCGACACGCTGCTCAAGATCATTGAGGATATGGGTGAGTGCAGGCGATGCCGTCTTCACGAAGGCCGCAAGAAGATCGTTTTCGGTTCTGGTTTCGAGCAATCACCGCTTGTATTCGTAGGCGAAGGTCCGGGCGCGGACGAAGATGAACAGGGCGTCCCTTTTGTCGGCCGCGCTGGGCAGTTGCTCACGCAGATGATCGACAACACGGCGCAGAAGGAAGGCATCCGCATTCAACGCGAGAACGTCTACATTTGCAACGTCGTGAAGTGCCGCCCTCCTGAAAACAGAACCCCCGAACCCGATGAGATGGAGACCTGCGGCGAATTTCTCTTTCGCCAGCTGATGGTCATCAAGCCCAAGGCGATTTGTGCGCTCGGCGGGACTGCCGCCAAGGCTCTGCTGGGCGCCAAGGAAGGCGTCACGAAGCTGCGGGGCAAGTGGCATAAATGGCACGAGATCCCCGTGATGGTGACCTATCATCCGTCCTATCTTCTGCGGCCCTACAATCAAAATGCCAAGCGGGAGTCCTGGGAAGACCTGAAGAAGGTGCTGCACTTTGTCTACGACTAAGCGCCGCGGCCGCTTCATCACCTTTGAGGGACTCGACGGCAGCGGGAAATCCACACAGCTGCGCATGCTCGCAGCACGTCTTCGCGCCGAGGGTCACGAAGTCATCGAATCGGCGGAGCCGGGCGGTACGCCGATCGGAACGCAGATTCGCCGCATTCTCCTGGATAATCGCAATCACGATCTCTGTCCGACGGCGGAGATGCTGCTGATGTTCGCCGCGCGAGCCCAGAATGTCGACCAGTGGATACTGCCGGCATTGGCCGCCGGTAAGATGGTCCTCTCCGACCGTTTTACCGATTCGACTCTCGCTTACCAGGGCACAGGGCGCGGGCTGGGGAGCGAGGTAGTGCTGGAGGTGGATCGTATCGCCTGCCGCGGGCTGATTCCGGACCTCACCATCTACATCGATATCGATCCGGTAACCAGCCTCGCCCGCGCCCACGCCCGCAATGAGGTGCACTCGGACACGGCAACGCGGCTCGACGAACAGGACTTGGAATTCTATCGATCCGTCAGAAAAGGCTATGCTCAGATCGCTTCCGAAGAGCCGAGTCGCGTCCGGGTGATCGACGGTGCCCGGACCGTAGATGAGATCGCAGTCGATATTTGGGATTGCGTGGCTGCTGCGACAGCCGCGCGTGAGCTGTGATGTCTTAGAACGCCTCCGCGCCAGCTTCTGCGACGGCCTGATCCTGCTTGCCCATTCCGCCGCTGACGCCCAGTCGCTCCCACCACTTCATTGCCTCGCTTCAGCGGAATGCCGCCGGCGAAGATCATCACCTTCCCGTCGATTCGAAGCATGAATGCCGAAGAACTGATCGCCCGACTGGCTGAGTTCCGCGAGTTCCTTGGTGGAGATATCGAACGCTCGCGCGGTCCACGCCTTCTTGATCGAAATATCCACGCTCCCCATCCAGGCTTTGTCCATGCGCACGTGAGCCACGAGGTTGCCTCCGGCATCGACCACCGCGATATTCATGGGCTGGCCGATCGTCTTCCGCTTTCTTTTCCGCGGCTGCGATGATTCTTCTTGCGTCTGCGAGTGTAATCATAAATGTCCTTCCATTCTACTCGGAATATAGAAAAGCGGCGATATCGGTTGCATCCTGGGCCGTCACGCCCAGCTTCGGCATCGCGGTTTGCTGATTGACGATTTCGGATCGCGAATCCAGCGCGCCAGGTTATCCGGCGAGTTCGGCAGCATGCCCGCCACGTACATGCGGTCGTCGATGCCGGTGAGCGGCGGACCCACCAGGCCGTGCGCGTTCCGAGATCCGCGGGATCGTGTGGCAGGAGCCGCAGCCATAGCTGCCGATGGCCGCCGCGCCCCGCGCACGGATCGCCGCCGGTCAGCCGCGCGGCTCGGGCTGCCAGCAGCCGCACACGCCCAGCAACCAGCAGCGATGCAGCGAGCTAATCCGCATAACTGCGCTCTCGCGCGCCATGGCCGCATCGCTTTCCCGCAGCCACGCGCAAACAGGACCAAAGCCCGGCCGCGAGATAGACCAGGCCCGCCGGCACCCACATGATCAGGCCGCCGAGTCTGCTGATCCTCGAGCGGGGTCAGGCCCCAGGCCGGCACGTGTGCCGCTATACGCCGGATACCAGACGTCCGGCGCAAACGTCAGCAGCGCGCCCAGGATACTGGTGTGTACCGCCGTAGTAAAGAGATACAGCACGCCCGCGCCATAACTGGCGCTCCGCGCGCATAGAACAACGACCACCAGAACAGCAGCGCGGAGCCGAAGAAGCTGAAGTGCTGCGCCGCATGAACCCACTCGTTGCGAAGCGTGGCCTGAAACCATGCGGGAGCATGCCAGACCCACAGCGCCGCGGCATGAATGCACCAGGCCGTTAACGGGCTCGTGATGCACCACGCCAACGTGCCTTGAATGCCAGCGCGCTTTCGACCACCGGCCGGCGGCGCTGCGCCATTCGAACGGCAACCCCCACAGCAACGGGACCAGCGGCCGCGACAGCACCAGCAGCGGCGCGGCCACCAGCATCAGAATTTCGTGCTGCACCATGTGGGCGGAAAAGAGCGCCTCGCCCAGCGGATGCAGAGGCGAGACCAGGGCGAGCGCCAGAACCGTCCAGCCGCTCCAGAAACAGACATTGTCTGCCGTACGGTGACGCCGCGCGACGGCCGCGCGCCCCGCAGATAGAGCAGCGATCGAGAGCAGCAGAAGAGCCACGGCAGCCGGATCAAACTGCCACGCGGTCCACAGATCGTGAGGCTCAAGCGGTTCGCCGGGATGCGCCAGCATCGCGCTTGCGCGACGAACGCGATCACGAACGCCGCCTCACTCGCACCTCGCCAGCATACATTCCGGCATCGCCTGCGCCACGATCAGCACGAGAACGAACGCGCCGCTGAGCAGCACGCCGCCCAATGCCATGGCCCGCGCGCGTGGCATCGCGCCGCCTGTCTCGCCCGGATATTCGCGGCCGAGTTGCTGCCACTGCGACCAGGCCAGCCAGCCCGCGCCGCGCGGTCAGCACCAGAGCAACTGCCGGATACGGCCAACACCGCAGCGCGCCAGGCGTAGCACGCAGACCAGCGACACCGACGAAGTACGTTTGCCAGAAGCGAAACCACACCATCGGGCCCGTCAGAACACCGGCCCACAGAGCCAGGTCGCGCTTCATCGCGGCGCTCCCAGAAATGCGGCCCCCAGTAGACACCGCGTAGAGCGGCATCCAGATGCGCAACGATGAAATACCAGACCACGCTGTCCACATGTACGCCCAGCCGCTGCTTCTGGCCGTATCGTCCGCACGCCGATGATCACGATCAGCACGACCGTATACAAGCAATCGCCGACCGCATCCAACGTGTGCAGAAACAGAATCGCCCAGAAAATGCGTGCCGTGAACATCCGTGGCCCAGGTGAAGTTCAACGTCTGCCATCTCCGCAAAGCGCAGCACCAGAAACAGCCCACGCCAGCACGACGTTCAAGATCATGCCCGATGAGCATCGCCCGCGGTCATTCTTCTTGGCGCCCTTCGCTGGCCCAGTAAGAGCCCACCGCGCTCAGCAACAGCGGAATCAGAGCCAGCGTGGCAGCGTCATGATGCGGCAGCTGCGTCCCGGGCGGCGGCCACACATCCACGCTCAGCCGCAGATAGAAATAGATCGCGATCAGCATCAGAAACATGCTGCCTTCGATGAGGCCATCAGCAACTGGCCCCACCACAGCGGCGCCTTGTTCGAAATCTCGTAAGCCGGCAGTCCGCTGACGTCGAGAGTGCGTGCCGGGTGTCACGGCTCCAGCTCCAGAGGCTTTCGCGGCCAGAACCAGCCGATCAAGGCCGATCGCCGCCCAGCACCAGCGCGACGTAATACCACCAGAATCGAAACACCGATCCCGCCAGCCCAATCCGAAGCGCCCAGCGCCGTCAGAAACGGCCAGATGCTGGAGCCGGGCAGAACGTAGCGATGCTGCGGTTCGGCGTCCATCAGCTGGTGACCAGAACCTCGCGCCGGTCGTCCGCATGTCCGGTGACAACGGTCCGCTCTTCCGGCGGCCGCCCACAGCGGATATCGGCTGGTGACCACCGGCAGGTGCGCGAAGTTGTAGTGCGCGGGCGGCGATGCCGCGGCCCATTCGAGCGTGCCAGCCTCCCACGGATCGTTGCCGGCCACCGCGACCGGCTTCGCAGACTCGCGAGTACGTTCGCGATAAACAGCACGCCGCCGATCGCGATGATGCACGCGCCCATGGTCGCCAGCAGATTGCCCGGCTCCCAGCCCATTTCCGCCGGGTAGGTATAAATCCGCCGCGGTCATGCCTTTCAGCCCCAGAATGTGCATCGGGAAGAACGTCAGGTTGAAGCCGATGAACAGAATCCAGAAGATCGAGCTTGCCGAGCTTCTCGTTGATCATGCGGCCGGTGAATTTCGGGAACCAGTAATGGAAACGCGCCGAACAGCGGAAACAGCGCGCCGCCGATCAGCACGTAGTGAAAATGCGCGACCACGAAAAAGGTGTCGTGCACCTGCAGATCGAGCGGAATCGCGGCCAGCATCACGCCCGGTCAGTCCGCCCGAGCACGAAGATGAAGATGAAGCCGCAGCACGAAGTGCAGGGCGGCGGTCATGCGCAGGCGGCCGGTCCACAGCGTCGCCAGCCAGCAGAAGATCTGAATGCCGCTGGTGATCGCGATCATCATGCTGGCCGCCGTGAAATAGGCTTCGCCGATCTGCGGCAGGCCGGTGGCGAACATGTGATGCACCCACAAGCCCGAACGCGATGAACCCGTTCGCCACCAGCGAGAGCACCATGGCCGGATAGCCGAAAATCTGCGCGCCGCGAGTGCGTTTCGATGATCGACCGACACCATTCCCAGCGCCGGCAGGAAGATGATGTAGACCTCGGGGTGTCCGAAGAACCAGAACACGTGCTGATACAGCAGCGGGTCGCCGCCTTCGGCCGGGTTCACGAAATGCGTGCCGATGGTGCGGTCGTTCAGCAGCATGACGGTGCTCGCGATCATGACGGCGGGCATCGCGAAAATGCACCATGAAGGACTGCACCAGCATGCTCCAGCAGATACATGCGGGATGCGGTTCAGCGACATGCCCGGCGCGCGCAGCTTGAAGATCGTCGCGATCAGTTCCACGGCGACGCACATGCGCCGAGATCTCGGTGTAGGTGATCATCTGCGCCCAGAAGTCCACGCCTTTGCCTGGCGAGTACTGCGGCCCCGAGAGCGGCGGATAGGCGAACCAGCCCGCATCCGGACATGGTGTTCGTGAACACGCCCGCGTACAGCAACGATGCCGCCCATCACATACATCCAATAGCCGAAGGCATTCAGACGCGGGAACGCCACGTTGCGCGTGCCGAGCATCAGCGGCACCAGATAGATCGCCCATCCCTTCCATCACCGGCACGGCGAACAGGAACATCATCGTGGTGCCGTGCATGGTGAACATCTGGTTGTAGCTTCTCGGCGCTCAGAAACGTGTTGTCCGGCTGCGCGAGTTGAATCCGCATCAGCAGCGCTTCAATTCCGCCGATCAGCAGAAAAATGAACGCGGTGACGATATAGCGCATTCCGATCGCCTGATGCGTGGTGTACGGAAAACCAACCCGAGAGGCCCGCGGCGGGTCTGCCACGACGTTCCAGTTCGGCTCGCTTGCGCTGGACGCCAGCTCGGTGCTAGGTCAGCACGTCATTGCAGAGCTCTCCAGATAATCGAGCAGCGGCTGCACGTCTTCGGACTGCGATGGGAACCGTGGCCATGTGATTGCCCGGCTTGATGGTCTGCGGATCGGCGATCCAGCCGCCCAGATTCCCTTTGGTATTCGGCAGCGTTCCCGCGGCAATGGTCAGGCGGCTGCCGAAGTGCGTGAGGTCGGGCGCCACCTGACCGGCGGCCGGTGTGCCGGTGATGGCGTGGCAAAACACGCATGCGCTGTTCAGGAACACCTGCTGGCCGCGCTGCTTCACAGGATCGGTCGGCGGCTCACGCCGGCTGCAGTTGCGCGCTGCATCCAGGCTTCGAATTGCTCCGGCGGTTCGGCCACCACCCATAACGCCATGTGCGCATGCTGCAGCCCGCAGAACTCGGCGCACTGCCCGCGGTAGCGGCCGGGCCGGTCGGCCTGGATCCATTCCGTAGTGACGCGCGACGGAATCAGGTCGCGCTTGCCGTGCAGGTTCGGAACCCAGAAGCTGTGGATCACGTCGTTCGAAGTGCCGCGGATCATCACCGGCCGTCCCACTGGAATATGAATTTCATTGGCGGTCACCACGATGCGGCTGGCGTCATCGTTGAGATAGCGCACATACCACCACCACTGATTGCCGGTAACTTCAATCGACGATGCCGTTCTTGGCGTGTCGCGAGGTCCGCGATCGACTTGCCGGTCGCGATGCTGACCACGATGAGCCCCAGCAGGATCACCACCGAGACGACGGTCGCCGCCGTCACAACCCGCGTCAGCCTGTCTCTCGGTTTCCTGCGGACGGCAGGTGCGTGCGTTCCAGCGGCTCCTGCTCGATGCCGCGATGCCGCCGAGTCAGCGCCAGCAGCAGCACCGCCATCACGATCACGAAAATCGCGCCGCAGCAGCCAGAAGAAGAACCACCACAGCCCGGCGATCTCGGCCGACTGCCGGTCCTGCGGCGTCCAGCACGGATTGCTGCGAGCCCGCGCATCCGGTCAGCAGCAGCGGCTGCCGGCCAGAACAGCCGCTTCACTTCGTCACTCCCGTGTGTCTTATTCTGAATCGTGTGCGGGTCCTGCTCAATCGTGTCCGGCCGCGCAGGCGTGATGCGACTTGCGGTTCCTTATTATTCAGCGACTCGAACGTATCCGACAAGCTGCCAGATCTGATACTCGGGGATGCGCCCGCCCCATGCTGGCATGCCGTTGGGACGGCCTTTCACGATCGTGTCGAAGAGATTCGCGGGCTCGCCGCCATAGATCCAGTTCTCTTTGATCAGCGGCGGACCGATGCCGCCGCCGCCATTCGCGTGGCAGCCCGGAGCAGTTGTACCAACTGAACAGGCGCGCGCCTTCGTCAAATCGTATGCCGATGCCATGATACGGATTGGCGGCCTGCGGCTGCGGGCCGCCGGGCTGCAACTCACTTTGCCGGGCTGCGTCCCCATACACGACTACGCGCGTAGGCTCGGGCCGAACATCCCGTTTTTCCCTTTGGCAGGACGTCAACGCGAGGATAAAGAAGCTGACGGCTGCCCAGCGGCGCATGTCGATCGACCCTCCCGAAGCTGCGGGTGCTACCCGTAATCAAGCAATGCGT
>CAWKLV010000016.1:0-35487 GCA_963850575.1 uncultured Acidobacteriota bacterium
ATACAGACCGCGCTCGGTGACCGCAGCGGTCACGGCTTACTTGTCAGTACCGCCCATCCATATTCTTCCCACTTTTGGGTGATCCTAGCGAGGGGGTCACACCCGTTCCCATCCCGAACACGGCAGTTAAGCCCCTCAGCCCCGATGGTACTGCACGCGCGAGTGTGTGGGAGAGTAGGACGTCGCCCAATTAACTCCGCATCCGCCCCGACGCTCCTTACCGAGTTCGGGGCCTTTGCCGTTCTATCTCGCTCTCAATCCGGAACCCGATCGGCTCAGCCCCGCCCCGCATGCCTTGAACGGAAATGAGCCACTCTCCGGGCAGGGGGTGGTCGAAATGAACTTCGTCTGGATACGGTCCATAGCTTCTGCCGTCCGGACCCGTGACGTGAAGGTTGAGGCCCTCCGACGCCTTCTCCACTCGCATATGGATGCTCAGCCCCGCCGTCTTGTTCGGGACCGTTAATCCTCGAGTCCACCACTGCGCCACTTGTACCGACTCCGGATCGGGCGCCGTGGCCTTTGCCGCTCGGGGCGCGCCGAACTGGAACGGGACACTCTGGGCTGAAATGAGCGGAGAGCGGGTGACGTGTACGTGGACGTGGTACCCGCCTCCGTTGCCGAGCGTGTACCCGCTATTGCCGACCACCGCAAGCCGCTGACCCTGTTGAACCCGCTCGCCGTCGCGAACCAGGAATAAGCCGGTAGCGAGATGTGCGTAATGGCTATACTCGCCGTCCTCATGATCAATGCTGATGTAGTTCCCGAACGAGTGCTGGTTGGGCGTTTGATGCAGGCCCAGGTCATGTGTGTGCACAATCCCGGATCGCATCGCCACCACGTACCTGCCCGCTTTAGGTGCGATGTCCCATGCATGCAAGCTGCGGTTCCAGTGCGAGAACGACCCGTAGGGACCTTGAGTGACCACCCAGTGCTCGCCAGCCGGCACCGGAGCTTGATATCCACCTCGCGTCTCGATGACAAACCTCGCGGGAAGAGAAAAGCTGCCGTCGCCCGCGCGTAGAACTACGATGTACTCACCCGGCTCTAAGGCGCAAGCCTGCACGGATAGCCGGGTTGCTGATTGATGGCGCGGCAGCTCGGCCGCGAGATATTGCCAACCCCCAGCTTCTGTGAAACGGGCGAAGTGGACGACCGAATCGAGACTAAAGCCGGATCCTTCCAGATCCAGGCGCGTACACTCCGAGTCCACCTCGTGTGGGATTGCTGAGGTGATCTCAACCCCATGCGAGCCCGCACTTGCCGCAATGCGGAATGGTCGCTCTCCCGCCGGGCCTCCGTTGAGCAGCACTCGAACCGTCCATACACCCGGTTTGGTCGCAGGTGAGAGACCAGCAACCGATAACCGGCTGACCAAACATACCTGACGACTGGCGGGAAGGTCCACATACATGTTCTGCTGCTCGACAGCTCCCATCGGGTCCAGCCATTGCAGCGTTATGCGATCTGTCGCGCGGTAAGATCGCGGGATCACCCGCACGAAGATTTCCCGATCCTCGGACAGGAAAACGGCCGCGGGTGATGTAATCGAGCACAGGGCTTCATTCATCGCCTTGCCGGTTGATAGCTCGATGCCGCTACAGAACTCCGCCCCGAAAAGGGCTATTACTGCGATGCCAACCCGGATCACTGAACCGCTTCAACCGCTTGTGTTTTCCAGGCCTGGGCCTCGCTGGCCGCCCGCTCAGCCTTCTCGTTTTTGTGTTGGTACATGCGGCTGTCCGCCTTGGACAAGAGTTCTTCGGCGTCGGCGCCGTCTTCCGGATAGAAGGCCTGCCCAATGCTGATGCTGGTGATCTCTGAACCGCATACCTGCCGCCCGGCTTCGAGCACAGTCTCGCAGAAGCGCTGGCAGCGCGCTGCGAGATCATCCGGAGTCAGACCCGGTAGGACCAGCACGAACTCGTCGCCGCCCATTCGCGCGACGTAATCATACTCGCGGCAAGAATCCTTGAGACCTCTGGCAACCAGGCGGAGGAGTTTGTTCCCCTCCAGATGCCCAAAGCGATCGTTGACTTCCTTGAATCCATCCAGGTCACAGACCAGCACGGCAACGCTCCCCTTACTGCGTCGGGCGCGCGCTAATTCGGCATCCAGGTGAAGGAACAACGAGCGGGCATTGGGAAGGGAAGTGAGATAGTCGATGGCGGCCGAGTCTTTGGCCTGACGATAGCGCAGCGCGTTCTCGACGGACAGCGCCACCTTCGAACTGATGGCCAGCAGAATTCTTAAATGATCTTTGGTAAACGCCGTTTTCTCGGCGTGGTAGAGAGATAGCACGCCCAGAACTCCGCCTAAACCCTCCAGTGGCACCGCTACCGCGCTGCGTAGTTTGCTGACTTTTGTGGGGTCGTTCAGATACCCCGCCTCCACCGTCGGATTTCCGTTAACAATCGGCTTTCGGTTCTCCGCCACCCAACCCGACAGTCCGTGTCCGGAGGGGATCTCAAGCGACGAGAACAGCCGGAAATCTTCTCCTGTCACGTACTCGGGAACCAGGACATTTTCACGGAGAATGTAGATGGCCATCGAATCGCAGGGGACGATCTTCTTGAGTCGTACGGCCAGCACCGAAAGGGTCTCGTCGAGACTCAAGGAATTTCCAAGATCCTGTGCCAGTTCGAATAGTGCCTGCACCTCCTGCCGCGCGGATGCGATGCAATGCAGAAAATCGATTTGGGTTTCCGGGACTTCGACAAATGTTGCATCGAAGGGGGCGGCCGGCTCGCTGTCCCCATTGATTCTATCTGGTGAGGTTTGGATCTTCTTCAGGTTTGCCTGCGCTTTGTGCTCGAGTTCCATGTAACGTTCCTTTAATATTTTCACTACCCGCGGATCGAAGGACTTTCCCGATTCGTTAACGATTCTTTGCAGCGCCTCGTCCAGTCGTAGCGCGGCTCGGTACGGGCGTGCCGACGCCATCGCATTCATGCAATCCACCACGGCCAGGATGCGCGCTCCAATGGGAATGTTTTCACCGGACAGCCCGGCCGGGTACCCCAATCCGTCCCATCGTTCATGGTGACTGCGGACAATTGGTACGACCGGATAGGGAAACCGGATTCGCTCGAGAAGATCCGCGCCAACAAGAGGATGAATTTTCATCTTTTCGAACTCGTCGGGGGTAAGGGGGCCGGGCTTCGAAATGATGTGCTCCGGTACTGCGAGATTTCCGATATCCCGAAGTAAGGAAGCGGCTCGGAGCGCCTCCGTCTCGGGGGGCGTCAGCCCGAGATCTTTGGCGATCTCGACCGCGTAGGTCTGGACTCGAGTCAAATGACCCAGGCCGGTGTGGTCCTTGGCTTCAATCGCGAGCGCCAACGCCTCGATCGTCCTGAGATGTAGCGCGGTCATCTGCTCTACCTGCTGCTTTTCATCGTCCAATCGCGCGAGATACAGCCCGTAACATCTATAGAAGAGATAAACTACGGGTACCACCAGCAGGGCGGTCTGCCAGCCCACAGAACGGTGTGCAGCCACCATAACGGCGGCGATCGCGGCGCCGCTCAAATAGGAGGGCAACGGTGAAGGATAGTGGCTTCGCCAGATTTCACGCGAAAACCTTCTCTCGGTTAGCACGGTCGCGATAGCCCCTAGAAAGGTGTGAACAATGAAGAGTATTGCTGTCGCCACGACCAGCCGCACAAAGGCGGCCAGTGGACCACTGGCCATTTGATCACCTATCCACTTCGCTACCGCGCTCGATACAATGACCAGGCTGACGTTGAACCATACCTCAGCCGGCCGCGCACCGCGCTTATCTCTCCACACACATTGCACCGCCGTTATCGCGGACGCCAGTGACAAAGTTTCCGGTAGAGTCAGTTCCGCGATGCTAAAAAGGATCATTAGAACGTTGATGGGCAGCGTCGCAGGGATAGCGCGGCGCGATGTCCTCAGACGGGTCATCAGCAGTCCGGCTACTAGGTAACAGACATAGCGTGATGCCGATCGTGAGTCCCAGTGCGCAAGCTCAACAGCAAGGATCGTGCAGCCCAGTATGCTGATTAGATAGGGATAAAGCGCCGTCCTCGCTGCCATGCTCCCTAAGCTCATCGGCCGTGGCGGCTGTTGAGTTAGATCAGATAGCGTTTTTGCTTTCCTGAATCGTAATCTAAGCTTGTTACGCTCCCAAGCTTAGGTACTTTTCACCATCAGAACAGGACCTGCGATGCTAGATAACAAGCAATGCTGGTCGATGAAGGTAATCAGCGGGGACATTTTGACTCCTGTCATGACGATTACTTCCGGGCCACGCACATTCTTAGGAATGCCAGCTATCATCGCGAGCGCGGCGATGCGTCAACTGATGCAGATGGTCGAACGCGCTGCCGTGACGTCTGCTTCTATTCTGATTCAAGGAGAAACCGGCTCCGGCAAAGAATTGATCGCCCGTGCGATTCACCACCATTCGATGCGGTGCAGCAAACCGTGGGTGGACGTGAGCTGCGCGGCGCTGCCCGACCAGCTTATTGAGAGCGAGTTGTTCGGTTATGACCGGGGCGCCTTCAGCGGCGCTGATTCGAACAAGCCGGGTCTGTTCGAACTGGCCGATCGCGGGAGTCTCTTTCTGGACGAGATCGGCGAGTTGGAGCCTAAGATGCAAGTGAAGCTCTTGCGGGTCCTGGACGGCGCGCCCTACTACCGCCTCGGCGGGGTTCGTAAGATCACCGCGGATGTCCGTGTCATCGCGGCGACCAATCAAGACCTACAAGGCCAGATAGGAACCGGTAAATTCCGCGCTGATCTGTTCCACCGGCTAGCCCAAATCAACCTGAAGGTACCTCCGCTACGGGAGCGTCCGGAGGATATTGTGCCGCTTGCCGAGCATTTTCTACGCCTGCAGAACCCGCGCATGCATCTTGCGGACGGAGCAGCTGAGACCCTTTTGAAGTACTCCTGGCCAGGCAATATCCGTGAGCTCCGGAACACTATCATCAAAGCCTCCGTTATGACGGAGGGTACAGAGATACGGGCGCACCATCTCCCTCTGCCCATACCCAACGCGCCGGACAACAATTCCGGCCCGGCGACACTGGACCTGGGAGATATGGAGAAGCATATGATTCACAAGGTCATGTTGCAAACCGGTGGACATCACCAACGCGCGGCTGACCTGCTCGGAATTTCCAAACGTACGCTCAGCCGAAAGCTGAAGTTGTACGAAGCAAATGTTCAGGGAAGTTATGCCTCGTGAACACGGCCGTTCGCCCGTTGATCATCGCAAAGAAGCACGACTCCCGGCCCAAGGCATCGTGGAAATTCAGCAGGAAAATCTTGCGGCAGAGATCGTCGGAGACCTTCGGGACATCAGTGCCAGCGGGTTTCGAGCAGTGTTTTCTCATGAGGCTCTTGTCAAAGGGCAAACCGTAAAATTTCGCCATTCGGCCGCGTCCGGACAAGCCCGGGTCGTATGGAATTGCATAAGGTCTGACTCCGTTGAAACGGGGTTCCTGATCGTCTGAATATTCAGACTTGAAATAAAGCTCGCGGACTGAAAGATCGGGCGACCAGCGCTCCTGTTAGAATGGATTTCTTTCCCTCAGGAGCTCATGAGAATCGGACTTGGGCTGGGGGTCCTGGCTGCGGCCGGCCTCCTCACGTCGTGTTCCCGGCAGTCGACCATTCAGGCCAAGCAGGGTGCTGGGCCCATACAGGTGGCCGTCACACCGGTCAAGACTCGAGAGGTTCGACGGGTGGTCGAATCGATCGGGACGATGTACCCGTTCGATGAGACCGTGATCAGCGCGGAGATCGACGGTCGCGTCGACGACGTGAAAATGGATCTCGGCGATCGGGTTACCGCCGGTCAGATTCTCGTGCACATTTCCGATGAGGAGCAACGGTATCTGCTGGCTGAGATGGAGGCGCAGCTTCAACAGTCTCTCGAACGAATCGGCTTGCAGAACGAGCACGAAAAAGTGGCGGATATCAGGGAGGCGCCCGAGCCTCGCCGCGCCCGCGCCGACCTGATCGACGCCGAACAGAAATACAAGCGCACCCGCGATCTGGTGGAGCAAGGCATAGCATCGCGAGCGGATCTGGACCAGGCGGAGGCCCGTTACAAGGCGCTGCAAGCGGGCTACGACTCCACCCTGAACCAAGCACGCAATCTCATCCAGGATGTAGAGCGCACCAAAGCGCAGCTCGATCTTCAGCGCAAGAAGTTGCGCGATACGACGGTGAGAGCGCCCTTCGCCGGGGCGGTGAAAGAACGGCAGGTCAACATTGGTCAATACGTTCGGGTGAACACGCCGCTCCTCACTCTGGTCAAGATCGATCCTATCCGTTTGAAGATCGAGGTCCCGGAACGTATGGCGCCTTGGCTGCGGACCGGGCAAACTGCGCAAGTTTCCCTGGAGGCGTTCGAGAATCGAACCTTCACCGGGCGTATCTGGCGGATCTCTCCAACCGTTGATCAAACCAAACGCACATTTCTGGTGGAAGCTCTGATCGATAATCCGAAAAGCGAGCTGAAGCCCGGTTCCTATGCGCGAGCCCGGATCCCTACCGACAAGATGGAGCGGATTCGTCTGGTTCCCACCCGGGCCGTCACTTATCTGTTCGGTTCCAATAAAGCCTACGTGGTTCGCAACGGTGACACCATCGATTCTCGCGATCTCAAACTGGGTGACCGTTACGATCAGGACGTTGAGGTGATGGAAGGCGTTCAGGAAGGGGAGGAAATCGCGACCACACAGCTCTCCCGCCTGGAGACAGGCACGAAGGTCCGCGTTACTGCAGCAGCGGACCAGCGCCGCGGTCTATAGCGGTCCTCGCCCGAGCACATGTGATATCGTTCGTAACGTATGTCATCAACCGATCTCTCCCGCCGCTCGTTTCTCGCCCTTGCCGCCGCCTCTCCTCTCCTGTCGCGGCCGCACAGGGCAAACATGTGCCCGTAGGACTGGAGCTCTACTCAGTTCGTAACGAGCTCGCGAAAGACCTCGACGGCACGGTCCGAGCAGTGGCGAAGATGGGCTACGAAGTGGTTGAATTCTTCTCGCCGTACTACAGCTGGACCCCGGATAAGGCCAGGGAAGTCAGGAAGCTGCTGGACGATTTGAACATCAAGTGTCTTTCTACGCATAACGGCCCCCAGTCGTTCAGCGCGGAAGGAATCCAAAGGGCGATCGAGCTCAACGGCATACTCGGGACCAAATACGTAGTGCTGGCGAGCGCCGGCCGCGTCAAGGATCTGGACGGCTGGAAGGGCGTTGCCGAAACACTGACCAAGGGGGCGGAGCAATTGAAGTCCGCTAACCTCCGCGCCGGATATCACAACCACCAGCTCGAATTCACACCCATCGAAGGCAAGCGTCCGATCGAGGTGATCGCGGCGAATACGCCAAAGAGTGTCATGCTGCAGTTGGATGTCGGCACCTGCGTAGAGGCAGGTTCGGATCCCGTCGCGTGGATCAACTCCAACCCAGGCCGGATCAATTGCCTGCATCTGAAGGACTGGGCTCCGGACAAAGGCTACAAGGTTCTATTCGGCGAGGGCAAGGCTCCGTGGAAAAAAGTCTTCGAGGCTGCGGAGAAAACCGGGGGAGTCGAGTATTACTTGATCGAACAGGAAGGCAGTGCCTATCCGCCATTCGAAACAGCCGAGAAGTGTCTGGCTGAATTCAAATCCATGCATGCGTAGGGTGCTCATGGGCCGTCGTCTGAAACCGTTCCGGCCTGGGGTGACTCTAACTATTTTGAACAGCAATATATGCGACATTCGGGCACTTACATCTGGAAGCCGCCTGGATACCGCGTTGCCGTTCAGCTACGGAGATCCGCAATCCTCCGACTGCAGTCGGAAAAGCTCAGGCGATCGCCGGGCGCGGTTCTGCTAGGGCGCAAGGGAATTTGGAACGGGGATCCCGTGATTGTCGTGGAATCGGCTGAGCCCCTGAAGGCCGACATTACCGTCCCAACTCGCCGTTGACTAAGCGCGGTTCGAAAACTCCCGTTGGTTTTTCGAGGGTCGCGGCGCATGACGAGTCCGAACCGGTCGAGCTGTCGCCAAGTGATTGTGCCCTGCTTCAATCCCAGAGGGTGGGTACTTCGGGTGTATTCATCATCATCCGGCCAGCCGCTCGACTAATCGGCAATCTTTTCTTCTGGCACGAGGGCCGTTCTGTCGGTGAAGAGATACCGCTCGGATCCGCCCGTGCTGGGAATAGATCGTCTCTTATCCCATTGATTGCGGTCGCGGCGGCTCTCCTGATCATCCTCATCAGTGTCCCTTGGCTTCGGGAGCGAGGAGCGCAGCCGCTTCCGCCCCAGTCACAATCACTCGGCTTGAGCGTGCAACCCGGGGGTGCCAAAACCGTTCTACGATGGGACCCGAACGCTCCCGCGCTCCAAAAGGCGAACACCGCCAACCTGGTGATCACGGACGGGGATCAGCGGCACGACTACGGGCTGACTAGGGAGCAGATCCGTGCAGGTTCATTGGTGTATGCACCATCCTCGTCCAGTGTGAGCTTCGTGATGTCAGCCGGCGGCGTTCGGGAGTCCGTCGTCGCCGTTAACGGCCAGTCTGCGGCGCCGCCAACGCCCGAGTCGACGCGCGTTCCGGTGCGAAAACCTCGTTCGCATGCAGGCCGGGCCGCATCGATCCTTGCCGCTGCTCCACGTGCGCCGGCAAACCGTCCTCGTTACCCGGCGCTCACGGCTCCGGTCCGGTTTACAAAATGGTTATTTGGATTGCGAAAGCTGCCGAGTTAGGAGATCGATGCCCTGCCTATTCGCTTTGTTAATGGTCGCGTTCCCGCGGCTTGCGATCGTTCTGTTGTTCTTCTTCTCCAATTTCTTTGTCCGCCCATTTCACTCCATCTTGTTGTTACTTCTGGGGTTTATCTTCCTTCCGCTAACCACGATAGTGTACGCCTGGCTGGTAAATGCCGGATACCCGATTTCAGGAGTTTATCTACTGGCCATCGTGGTGGCCGTGCTCGCCGACATCGGACTGCTGAGCGGCGGCGAATACCATCGGCGGCGCCGATAGCCCCTCCATCCGGGGAAACGCGTATCCCCATCTCTGCTGAATGCATCCAAAGAGCTGGAATTACGCGTTTCATGTGTAGGTGAATGCAGAATGGAATCGTTGAGGATGCGTGAAGTCACCTTGGCCGCCTGGGTGGTGACTGCGGTCGCATGGGCCGCGCCATCCATTCAGGACGCACAGAAATTGTACCAGCGCGGGGACTACCGGGCTGCGTTGAAGGTTCTCGAGGTCGTACCAAACAAAGATGCCGAATTTTGGGCTCTGACCGGTAAAGCGTACTTCATGTCCGCCGAGTACAAGCGAGCGACGGATGCTTTCGAAAAGGCAAGTTCGCTCGAACCCAGGAATTCGGAATACGTGCTGTGGCTTGGACGCACCTGGGGCCGTCGCGCGGAAAGCGCTACAGTGTTTACCGCTCCAGCCTATGCCTCCAAGGCGAGGCAGTTCTTTGAGCGGTCAGTAATGCTCGACACGTCTAATAAGGAAGCTCTGAACGATCTGTTCGTGTACTATATGGAAGCTCCGGGATTCCTCGGCGGAGGTCTGGATCGTGCCGAAGCACTGGTTGAGCGAATTGCAGCGCTGGACCCGGCTGAGGGTCATTATGCTCGAGCGCAGCTCGCCGATAAGCGCAAGGAGTTCGATCAGGCCGAACAGCAACTCCGGCGCGCTCTGGAGTTAGCCCCAAGGCAGCTCGGCCGGGTACTTGATCTCGCCAAGTACCTGTCCAAGCTCGGCCGTGTCGACGAGAGCGAAGCCGAATTCGCCGCAGCCGAGAAACTCGCTCCAAATAATCCGCGAATTCTGTACGAGCGCGCCCGAACGTATATTCGCGACAAGCGAAACTTGGCCGAAGCTCGCGATCTGCTGAAGAAATACCTGAATGCCCCGCTGAGTCCCAACGATCCGCCACGCTCCGCTGCGGAAGAACTCCTTCGCAAGGCCGGCGCCTAAGCGGGAGGTGGCCTGACCGTCTGTCCTACTATGAACTAGTGTCTCCTCCACGCCTGTTTCTGATCGATTCCTTCGGATTCATCTTTCGCGCCTATCATGCCCGCGCGCGCAGCGGAGCGCCGCCGATGCGAACGACGGCGGGTATTTCGACCGAGGCGGTCTATATCTTCCACAATATGGTTCGGAAGTTGACCACCACTTACAAACCGGAGTACATAGCGGCAATATTTGAAAGTGCTGGCCCGACGTTCCGCGATGAAGCCTTCGCCGAGTACAAAGCCAACCGCACTGAAATGCCGCCCGATCTGGGCGAGCAAATCCCCTATATCCGCCGGTTGCTGGAGGCCATGCGTATTCCGGTGCTCGAATACCCCGGATTCGAGGCCGACGATGTCATCGGCACCATCGCATGTCGTTGCGTAGGGTCGGAGGCCGACGTGGTGATCGTTTCAAGCGACAAGGACATGCTGCAACTGGTGAATAGTCGCGTCAGCATGTACAACCCCATGAAGGAGGATATCTGGTACGACCCGGCGAAAACCGAGGAGTTCATGGGCGTCAAACCCAGCCAGGTCGCGGACCTGCTCGCGCTCAAGGGCGACTCGATCGACAACATTCCCGGCGCCCCCGGCATTGGCGACAAGGGTGCGCGCGATCTGGTACTGCGCTTCGGTTCCGTAGAAGGCGCGCTGGACCGGGCCGCCGAGGTGGAGCGCAAGATGTATCGCGAGAGTCTCCTGCAGAATCGCGATCGCATACTTCTGAGTAAGAAGCTGGCGACGATTGAAACGAACGTGCCGATCCAGTTCTCGCTGGAGTCAGTCAAAGCCCAGACTCCGGATCCGGCTGCATTGAAGCCGGTTTATAAAGAGCTGGAATTCTTCAGTCTTTTAAAAGAACTGGGACCCACCGAGGACGCGCACACTCGGGATTACCGGACCCTGGAGGACGCCGCCGCTCTGGATGAATGGATCGCTTCCATCCCGTCCGACGCAGTGGTGGCCGTGGTGGTGCAACGCGCGGAGGATCTGGCGCCCGCCATCATCGGATTCTCATCGCGCACAGGCGAAGGGCGCGCCGCCGGCCTCCACACAGTGCAGGAGAGCGCCCGCGCAGTCGCCCTGCTCGGGTCCGCACAGCCGAAGCTGTCGCACGACGTCAAGACCACGGTGATGGCTTTGGAGGACGCCGGATTCGCTGCTCGCGAATTTGACCATGATGTGATGCTGTATGCGTTTCTGCTGTGTGCGGATCCATCCGGCTGCAGTGCGGAGACGCTCGCCGAAAAGCATCTGGACCGGAAGCTTCTCGCAGAGCCGGGTCAGGCGGCAGAATCGGCGCTTGCCATATACGAGAAGTTGGCGCCCGAAATCGAGAAACAAGGATTACGGGAACTGTACGAGTCCATCGATCTCCCCCTGTCGTTTGTTTTGGCGCGCATGGAACGGACCGGGATCCGCATCGACCCCGCTGCTTTGAAGCAATTGGGCGGGCGTATGGACCTTGAAATTCAGCGGCTGGCTGCCGAGATTTGCCAGATCGCCGGCAAACAGTTCAACATCAACTCACCGCAGCAACTGGGAAAGATTCTGTTTGAAGAGTTGAACTTGCCGGTTCCCGTGAAGTACGGACGCGGCAAGCAGGTATCTACTGCGGCTGATGTATTGGAGGACCTGGCGGCGGAGTACGTCATCGCCCGTAAGGTGCTTGATTATCGGCAGCTCACCAAGCTGAAAGGGACCTACGTAGATGCGCTGCCCACCCTGATCGACCCGCAAACCGGGCGGCTTCACACCACGTTTAACCAGATCGGCGCCGCCACGGGACGGCTTTCCTCGTCCAACCCGAACCTGCAAAACATCCCGATTCGGAGCGAGCTCGGCCGCGAAATTCGCGCCGCGTTCGTCCCTGAGGCGGGATGGAGGTTGGTAGTCGCCGATTATTCGCAGATAGAACTGCGTCTGTTGGCGCACATGTCGCGGGACGCCGTTCTGGTGGAAGCGTTCCGCAACGGCGAGGACATTCACACTCGCACCGCTGCCGAGGTGTTTGGGACTCCGCCGTTGATGGTGACGCCGGACATGCGTCGCAACGCGAAGGCCGTTAACTTCGGGATTGTTTACGGGCAGACGCCGTTCGGTTTGGCGCAGACCCTCGGCATTGATCGCAAAGAAGCCGAGCTGTACATCAAGGCGTACTTCGAGCGTTACTCGGGAGTGCGGAAGTTCATCGACTCGACCATCGCCGAAGTGCGGCAAAGTGGAGTCGCGAAAACACTGTTGGGGCGTAGGCGGCCAATCCCCGACATGCACACGCGTAATCCCAATGCCCGCTCGTTCGCTGAGCGGACCGCCGTGAACACTCCACTCCAGGGCACCGCGGCTGATCTGATTAAGATGGCCATGATCCGCATTGACCACGCCCTGTGCGAGCGTAAGCTGCAAACTCGGATGCTTCTCCAGGTTCACGACGAGTTGCTGTTCGAATCGCCCCCCGAGGAAGTCGATGATGTGCGAAGACTGGTGAAGTCCGCGATGGAGCGCGTTTATTCCCTGGCCGTTCCGCTGCTGGTAGACATCGGCGTGGGAGGTAACTGGCGCGACGCAAAGTGATCCGCTCCCGGAACTCGCCATAAGACGTGGCCTATACAGAAGAGGCAAGTCGGCTCAATCTTTGCGGTCGAAGCCCCCGTTGCGGGAAAATTGGGTGATTCCCTGAATGCAAATAGAAAAAGTGTACGAGCCCCAGCGTTTTGAACCGCATTGGGCCAACTGGTGGATCGAGTCCGGCATCTTCCGCGCCGTTGAGAAGCCCGGCAAGTGCTTTTCGCTGGTCATTCCGCCGCCGAACGTAACGGGCTCGCTGCACATGGGGCACATGCTCGATCACACTCTGATCGATATGGCCGTGCGCTGGCATCGCATGCTCGGCGAGAACACGTTGTGGGTGCCCGGCACGGATCATGCGGGAATCGCCACGCAACTGGTGGTAGAACGTGAACTTGCCAAAGAAGGCGTCTCGCGCCAGCAACTCGGCCGCGAAGAGTTCGTGAAGAGATGTTGGGAGTGGAAGGAGATTTATCAGAAGCGCATCAACGACCAGATGAAGCGGCTCGGCTCCAGCTGCGACTGGACGCGGGAGCGGTTCACTCTCGATCCTGGGCTGTCGCGCGCAGTCCGCGAGGTCTTTGTGCGCCTGTATGAGAAGGACCTCATCTACCGCGGCGAGTACATGGTGAACTGGTGTCCCCACTGCTACACCGCCATATCGGATCTGGAGACGGTTCACACCGAGAAGCAAGGCCACCTGTGGCACATCCGCTATAACGTCGCGGACGGCAGCGGCCGGTATCTCGTCGTCGCCACCACGCGGCCCGAGACGATGTTGGGCGACACCGCCGTCGCCGTCAACCCTGCCGACCAGCGATACTCCGATCTGCACGGCAAGACGGTAATGCTTCCCCTGATGGATCGCGAGATCCCCATCATCCTCGACGAGCTGGCCGATCCGAAATTCGGAACCGGCGTTGTAAAAGTGACCCCGGCGCATGATGCCAACGACTTCGAAATGGGCAAGCGGCACCACCTGCCATTCGTCAAAGTGATCGACGAATCTGGCACGATGACTCCGGCCGCGCGGCCGCTTCTCCGGGCTCGATCGCTTCGAGGCGCGGAAGACAAGTCGTTGCCGAACTGGAGAGCCTCGGGACTCATGGAGAGCATCGAGCCTTATACGCTTAGCCTCGCCATTTGCGATCGCTGCAAGACGCCCGTCGAGCCGCTGGTGTCTACGCAGTGGTTTGTCAAAATGAAGCCCCTGGCCAAGCCCGCGATCGAAGTGGTGGACGACGGCCGGATCCAATTCATTCCCGCCAACTGGATCAGTACCTATCACCAGTGGATGGACCACATCCGCGATTGGTGCATCTCGCGGCAACTCTGGTGGGGGCACCGCATTCCGGCGTGGCACTGCGACAACTGCCATCAACTGACCGTCGCGCGCGAGGACCCAACGCACTGCGCGCACTGCGGCTCCGCCAGCATTCACCAGGACACGGATGTGCTGGACACCTGGTTCAGCTCTGGGCTGTGGCCCTTCTCCACGCTTGGCTGGCCGGATGACACCGCAGATCTGCGTGCGTTCTATCCGACCTCGCTGATGGTCACCGGCTTCGACATCCTGTTTTTCTGGGTGGCGCGCATGATCGTGTTCGGCCTGGAGATGACCGGCGAAGTCCCGTTCCGCCAGGTGCACCTGCATGGATTAGTGCGCGACGCGGATCGCCAGAAGATGTCCAAGACCAAGGGCAACGTCGTGGACCCGCTCACTGTGAACGATCAGTACGGCACCGACGCAGTGCGGCTCTCGCTGGTGCAAGGCGCGGCTAGCGGCATGGACATCTCTTTCACGCCGGATCGCATGGAGGCCTCGCGCTCCTTCGCCAATAAGATCTGGAACGCGGCCCGTTTCATCTTTATGAAGATGGAAGCGGCTGGAGTGGAGCCGCGGATCCCTCACGAGCCCGCGCTGCGGTGCCTTGAAGATCGTTGGATATTCAACCGGCTTCGCGATTGCATCGCCACCATGAACTCGTCCCTGGAGCAGCATCGCTACCACGAAGCAGCCGATGCCATTTACCACTTCATGTGGGACGACTTCTGCGATTGGTATATAGAGCTGAAAAAGCTGCGGCTCAGAGACGGTTCCGGTTATGATGCCAACTGGCAGGATCTGCTCTTCATATTCGAAACCGCGCTACGCTTGCTGCACCCCATCATGCCGTTCATCACGGAGGAACTCTGGCAGCGGCTACGGAATCCGGATAGCCCGATTTCGATTGCACTGGACAAGTACCCCTCAGCGCATGGAATGCTCTCCGACGCGAATGCCGACTCGAGCATGGCGTCGTTGCAGGCCATGATCACCGCCGCCCGCACCCTCCGAGCCGAGTTGGTCCCCGGCAATGTTGCACAACTTGAAGCCACGCTATACGCGCGGAACGCCAGTCACGATCTTGCGAATCGCGAGCGGGAAGCGATAGAGCGTCTCGCGAACGTGAAGCTGCGGTTGAAAACTGGTGCAGCCCCGCAGCTGGGCGGCGCGGTTCGATCGACGCCCGACTTCGATCTCGTGCTACAGCTGCCGGCCGCGGACATGACTGCTCTGCGAACCCGTCTGCTGAAAGAGATCGACCAGCTCGGCAAAGCCGCTGGGAATTCCGAGCGGCAGCTTTCCAACGAAGAGTTCATCCGCAAAGCGCCGGAACAGGTTGTCACCAGCATTCGCGCCAAGCTGGCTGACTATGAGGCTCAGCTTGCCAAGAGCCGGGCCACCCTGGAGGCGCTTCCGCAGTGATCTTCGATACCCAGCATCCGGAAGTCATCGAAGCCGTGGCTCGCGCTTTTGTGGAAGATGTCGGAACCGGAGACATCACCACAAATTCATGCGTGGCCGCCGATCTTCAAGCCGAGGGCTCGTTCATTGCGCGCCAGAACATGATCGTTGCGGGTGTCGAGCTGCTCTCGCTGATGTTCGAGAAACCGGTGCTTCTTCGGAAGTCCGGAGACTCCGCGTCGAACGGCGATCTGCTCGCCACGGTCCGCGGACCGGCTAGGAAGCTGCTGACGAGAGAGCGCGTCGCCTTGAATTTCCTCCAGCGGCTCAGTGGTATCGCCACACTGGGCAGAACCTATGTGGATGAGATCGCCGGAACGAAGTGCCGGATTCTTGACACGCGGAAGACCACGCCAGGTCTACGCCGTCTCGAGAAGATGGCGGCGGCCGCGGGTGGCGTGGGGAATCACCGGTTGGGCCTGTTCGACGCGATTCTGATAAAGAATAACCACATCACGCTCGCCGGCGGTGTGCGCGACGCTGTCACTGCCGCAAAATCCGCGGACCTCCCGATTGAACTCGAAGTCCAGACCCGCGGGCAAATCGAGGAGGCGCTCTCGCTGGGTGTTTCGCGCCTGCTGCTCGATAACATGACGCCCGCGCAGGCGGCTGCTGAAATCCGGTTCATCGCAGGCCGCGCCTCCGTGGAACTCTCGGGTGGAATCACGCTCACTCAGCTACGCGAGTTTGCTCAAACCGGCGCCGACTATATTTCGGTGGGAGCCATCACCCATTCCGCCCCGGCCGTCGATATCAATCTGCGCATCTATCCATGCAGCTAGATCGTGATATCCGATGGTTCCGCGTCATCGATTCCACTATGCACGAAGCAGTGCGGCTCGCCGACGCGGGATGCCGGTCAGGCACGGTGGTTGGCGCGGATGAGCAGACAGCGGGTCACGGCCGCTATCGGCCGGCTATGGCATAGCGAGCGTGACACGGGGCTGTATTTCTCCATCGTGCTGCGGCTCCCGCTCGACCCCGCCTCGATGTCTGTGGTCACCTTGGCACTGGGCCTCGCCACGGCTGAAGCGATTCAGCGGACTGCGGGTCTCGCCTGCGACTTGCGATGGCCCAACGACGTGCTCTTGGGTGATCGCAAATGTGCCGGCATCCTTACCCAGCTTCACGGAACAGCCGTCGTAGCCGGCATCGGCGTGAACGTCAATCAAACCAGGTTTCCGCCCGACGTCGTGCGGATCGCCACCTCCCTCCGCATGGCCAGCGGCCGGGAGCAGTCGCGAGAGACGCTTTTCGCCGCCCTGCTCGAAGATATCGACCGCCATTGCGATATCCTCACGAGGCAAGGACCCGCGGCCATCTTCGATCTGTTCACTCGCGCTTCGAGCTACGTGGCCGGACGCCGCGTCGTCGTCGAACTGCCCGAGGGACCCGTCTCGGGGACGACGGCCGGTCTGACCGAGACAGGTCTGTTGAGGTTGCTTCGCGACAACGGCCGTGAAGAGACGATTGTCGCAGGCGGGGTGCGGCCCGCGGAGGTCTGACCACCATGTTGTTGGCACTGGACGTTGGAAACACAAATATAACCATTGGTGCGTTCCAAGGCGCTAGTCTTACCGGCCATTGGCGCCTCCGGACCATTCGCGAGCAGACCGCCGACGAGTGGGGCATCCTGATGCGGAACCTGTTCTCGCTCTCTTCGCTGGACCTCTCCGAGGTGCATGGCGTAATCATTTCGAGCGTCGTGCCGGCCGTCGATCAGCCTCTCAACGCCATGGCCGAGCGCTACTTCAATCGCGAGCCGCTGTACGTGAATTACGCGACGGACATCGGGATCAAGATCAATTACGACAACCCGCGTGAGGTTGGTGCGGACCGCCTGGTGAACGCCGTCGCGGCTTACTCAAAATACGGCGGACCCGCAGTGGTGGTGGATCTCGGTACCACCATCAATTTCGATTGTGTTTCGGCCAACGGGGAGTTCGCAGGCGGCCTCATCTGCCCGGGAATCGGCATGTCGATCGGCGGCCTGTTTGCCCGCACAGCTCGCCTTCCCATGGTTGATTTCCGCGAGCCGGAGAAACTGATCGGCTCCAACACCGTGGGCAGCATTCAATCCGGTCTGTATCACGGGTTCATCAGCCTGATCGACGGCATCGTCGATCGGGTCTGCCTGGAACTCGGCGCAGACACGAAAGCCATTGCCACCGGCGGCCAGGGGCACCTGATCGCGCGATCGTCGCGAACCGTAAAGATTTTCGACGAGCACCTGACTCTCCAGGGACTGCGCCTGATCTGGGAACGCAACCAGAAATGAGCGGCACCAGCGAAGACGATTTCAAAAACTATTTCAATTACTTCACTGAAGTGGAAGAGCACTTTCAGCGATCCCGTGGTACAGGGCTATTCTTACTTTCGCCGCTGGATTGGGCGCTTGATCGAGAGTTGGAAGAACGCCGGTGTCCCGCTGGAGGCCGTGCTGCGCGGCATCGAAGCAGCCTTCGAAAAGTGGCGGGCAAAGCGTACGCGGACTCATCTGGTCAACTCAGTCGCCTATTGTGCGCAGGCAGTGGCGCAGGAAGCCAAACAGATCACGGCGCCATCTTCGAAAGGCGACTCGGCTCCGCCCTTCTCGCCGGAGGAGGTGCGGACCTATCTTCAGAAGAACGCTGCGGATCTGCGAAGAGCTGGCTTTGAAGACGTCGCGGCGAGACTGGAAGCACTATCCACCGAGACTGAAAAGTTGTATGAGGATCTCGAGGCTCTAGAGCAGACGTTGACCGCGCTCGAGGATAAGCTTATCGCTACGCAACGATCCCGCCAGACTGAAGATGACCTGATCGCCGCGCGCCGCGAACTCGATCTGCAACTGCGCCCATACCGCGGAAGGATGACCGCAGAACAATTGACGATGTTGGAGAAACAATATCTCGATCGGCGGCTGTTAGAGCACAGCCATCTACCGAGACTGAGCTTGTTTTATCTGCGTTAGTCGGGCATTATTTTCGGCTGCGAGCGAACCTAAACCCAATTAGTCCAGCGCCGATCAATACCATAAAATACGTAGCGGGTTCCGGCATGTGAGAAGAATCCGGCGACCCCACCGCGCTGAGTTCCTCGTCCTGGTTGTCTCCCCGAGCGGCGGTGCTGGCGCCGAAAGAATAGTATTTATACGGCTGACCAAAGCTGAAGTCCGCCACGTATCCGACCTGACCCCCGGGTCCCGCTCCAGGACTCAATATATTATTGACACGAGAAGGCGCGGTTCCGGTAAACAGGCCTAGCGTGAAAGGCTCTGCCGTTCCCGTGACCGTGAGGGCATCAAACAGTGGAGTGTAGGTCGAGCCATCGTTGCTCCCGGCGATCGAGTATTGATATCCATCCGGCCCCCATCCGAGGTGGTCGATATTCGGGAACACGCGAATATCTGAAACTGCGGCAGGAAACCGCACGACAATAGCCGGTCTTCCATCATCGCCCACCACACGCAGGCCTTGCGCCAGGGTGGTAGCCGAAGGTGTGAAAGGCACCGCCTGATCGGAGCTAAAGGCGGTCAGAAATGTTGCAAAGTTATTTATGCCGCTGGTGAGATCCGCAAGGTTAGGGTTGTTAGTGTAAATCGTGCCTGCCTGGGCGGCTGCGGCGACCATAAAACAGGCTGCGCCACTCAGTAATGACGCCCGTATCCGGGTCATACTGTCCTCCGTAGAGACTGCTCAATTGTGTCTGGCTAAAGATGTTACCAGAGGTCTGTCCTGAATACTACTGGAAAAATCGTAAGTTTAAAACAAACTTAGAATCGCGTATCTAGCAGTGAGTCATTGATACTCGCTCTGTAGGAACTCTTATATATATCTGACGAGTAACTCGGCTTACAAGTAGAGCCGTCTATAAAGTAGTTCTTATGACTGTATCTGATTCGGGTAGAAACACCACCTCTAGTTGTGTGTTGAGGATTACCGAGATCGGCCCGGAGTGCTGCTGTTCGGCTGACGATTAGCTGGGAGCGCGGATTTAGTACAGTGAAACGGCTTACGTTTATCGTTTGCCTCCCGCCAGGGCTAAGGCTCTGCTGAAATCGAGGTCAGGAGGTTAAGACTCCCAACGAGTGCTCGTCTTTTAACGCCATTGCCCGGGTTCGGGACCGAGGCAGATTTAGCCAGAGTTGCCTGAGGAAACAAACGTAAAAATCTATGTCGCTCGCCTTAGCTGCTGCCGACGCTTTCGCGCAGCCGTTCATCTCAGTGACACAAGGCTCCAGCGCGGCGAACTCGATACCTGTGTTCGTCGGCCCCAGTATCATCCAGAATTTGATCGCGGCCGATCAGCAACCGGTAAATGCGCTGAATGTGAGCGTGAGGCTGGGGTGTGAATGGGTTGTATGTCAAGACTGCATCAGGCGCTTCTTCAGATCAGTCCGACGCGTTCATGACGCGAGACAATGCCGGTAGAGGGAAGCGAGAAGATCGTATCCGTCGCATAAGAGCTCTCGACGCTATCATTGAAACACTGTAGCGTGGAAGGAAACGCCTTTTTTGAGAACTCAGTAAAAGGCAGTCAAGAACTCATGAAACTTGCGCAACTCTGTGTTTTGGCCGTTTGGGCCACCTCGATGTCCCCTGGTAACCCGCCCAACACTGATGATTCGGTTGGCCGGCCTGCTTTCAAAACGCCCGCAAATACCGACCGTGCATCCCGCGTCACCGATTGGCCTCAATGGAGAGGGCCAAATGCTGACGGAGTGGCCGATGGCCGGAGGCTCCCGACGCATTGGAGCCAGACCGAGAACGTCCGTTGGTCGGTGAAATTGCCGGGTTGGGGAACCAGTTCACCGGTGGTCTACGGGGACCGGCTGTTCCTCACTTCCCAAGTGGAACGAGGCGGCAATAAATCGCTCTTGACGCTATGCATTCATCGAGACACCGGCAAAGAATTGTGGAGGCATGATTTCGGCCTTGGGATAGATCAGCATACTCACGAGAAGTCCAACCTCGCCGTGAATACGCCGGCCGTCACCGAGGATGGAGTCTACGTTGCTTTCGGCAATGCGGACATTGCTCGTTATACGCTTGACGGCAAACTCAACTGGGTGACACGGTACATGGAGGTGTTCGGCGATCCCAAGATGGCCTGGGGGTACGGAGTCAGCCCCGTCGTTCTGGACGACTCAGTGCTGTTCCCGTGGGATCATCACAAGGGTCCCTGTTATCTGGTCGGTTTAGACAAACTCACTGGCCGGATGACCTGGAAGCAAGATCGGCCTATTGGGACGAGCCATGCCACGCCACTTTTAGTGAAGCATCATGGGCAGGCCGATATTCTCGTGTCCGGAAAAAACCGCCTCACCGCATTTGATGCCAGGACACACCAAGAGTTGTGGAAGTACGGCGAGGGCGAGGGCCCGTTCAACGGTGAGATCGTGGTTAGCCCGATCCATGCAGATGGCATGGTCTTTCTGCAACTATGGCGGCAGAGTCCAATTCACGCAATCCGGCTAACCGGTGATGGGCAGCCGCCGGAGTTGGTGTGGATCAGCGAACGGCCGGGACCACAGGAGCCATCGCCGCTTTATTATCGAGGGTTGTTGTACTCTTTGATGGACAACGGAGTGCTGGTCTGCCTGGACGGGAAGACCGGCCAGGAGATTTATCGCAGGCGAGTGGCCCATGAGTGCAACTCGTCTCCGATCGCTGGAGACGGACGTATTTACCTGAGCGACACCGAGGGCACGACTTTCGTGGTTCAAGCTGGGCGCGAGTTCAAACTTCTGGACACAAATAACCTCGGCGAAAGAATCACCGCTTCACCCGCGATCTCTGGACATGAACTGTTCTACCGAACGGATTCTCATTTGTTCTGCATTCGAGACAATGCTGGTGGGTGAGCCTCGGCTGCAGTGGAGCGTTTTGCGGACGGATGAAGCAGCCGCGCACTATGGTAGCGTCGTAAAGGAAATCTATACAGGAGATTGATTATGACCACACAAGAAGTTGCAGCCACGCTCGTGAGACTTTGTTCTGAAGGCAAGTTCCTGGAGGCCACGGAAAGCCTCTACTCTTCCGATATCGTCAGCATGGAAGCCGGCGCGCCTCCCGGGGGTTCGCGCGAATCGAAGGGCCTTGAGGCCGTCAAGGCTAAGGGCGACTGGTGGACCGCTAATCACGAAGTCCACTCAGTCAAGGTCGAGGGTCCACTGGTTGCAGGGTCGCACTTCGCAGTAACTTTCAAGTTGGATGTCACGTTTAAACCGCAATCTAAACGGTTCACGATGGAAGAGGTGGCCGTCTACAAAGTCGCTGACGGTAAGATCGTCTACGAAGAGTTCTTCTACAACATGTAATTTTGGACCAGCAAGGCTGGTTCAGACAGCTTTATCAAAGGCCAGGCTGAGGAGGCTTCAAGGGTGCCCAACTTACGGCGCACTTCCGCCGCACGCGTGTCTTTTGTACACTTTGTCGCCCGCCGTGACGAACATCCAATCCAGATCCGGTCCAGCAAACACGACGTTGACAGGGATGCCGGTGAGGGCTTGTTGATGACGGCGACCACTCGGCCCGGCTGATCGCAAACCCGAATGCCTATCCGAGTGGCGACGCGTAGAGGTGACCGTCCGGCTGTCCCCGGATCAATCCCTCCTGCTGGTGGCGGATCCTCGGAAGCAATGGGTGTGGTCGTTTCAGATCCAACCCGATGGATCGGTGGCGCCGTTGGGGAATTAGATGCCCTTGTCGATCACCACACGCTTGTTCGACTTCGAGTCGACGAACCAAACGCGCTTGCCCGGAGGGTCACTGAAGTAGACCTCGCCTCGCGAAGTGATCGCCAAATCGTTTGAATTCATGCCGTCCGCAATAACCCTCTCGGAGCCGTCCGGGCCATACGCGACGATACGCTTGCGCCCTTTCTGAAAACCGAACAGCCTGCCGTCCGGTGCGAACATCAAGCCGTTCATCCCACCCGTGTCATCTTTGAACACGCTGACTCTCCCGTCCTACCTGCCACTCCGATGCGGGATCGATTATTTCGGTGACATACTGCCGCTGGCCGGCGCCTTTTTGACTTCGCGATCGGTTTCGGATAATCACGACACAGCCAGCGAAGCGCGTCGGGGAGAACTGCCGCGCCCGTGCATACCGTCATGGGCCTCGGTGCCCACCGTGAAGGTCACCTCATAACTGGCGTACTCCAGTGTGCTGGCCATGCTCTGGTTGCCGAGGAACCAACTCCACCGTAGATGTTTTGATCGTTCTTTCCGTCTTGCAGGTATACGCGCAACGGCTTTGGCTCCGCCTTGCGTATGACGTTGGGGTAGTTGTCGCCACCGCGGAGGTTGGTATAACTGCCGATCCAGCTCATGACGCGCCGGAATGCATCCGGGCGGTTCTATGCCACGGTGAAGGCCGCGATCGCGCTGAATTCGCACCAGCAATGGCTCCATGATTCGGATCGCTGGATACGTTGTGATGCGTCAGGGCTGCGGGGAGGATCTCCTCCATGAGAAAACGCGCGTACCAGTCACCCAACGCGTCGTACTCGAAACTCCGGTTGTAGCGGGCCTGAGCAATACCCGCCCCATCTTGGAATACGATGAGACACGCTGGCTCGTCGGCGTCATTTTGTGCGGACACGTTATCCTAGTAATCGCGTATGGTGCCGGGAAAAACCTGGCTGGTCCACTGATGTTGAGTTACTGCACCCTGAGGAACGCCCGCCCGGCGTTGGGAATCAGGACCCAGCCACTGTACTCGTCTGCCGCCTACAGGGCGGAGGGAGGATAGAAAGTGGCGACGTTGCATCTCCGGTTATGCTAATACACTCCAATAGAAGTGTTCGTAGCACATACTCGAACCCGATTGGGACGCCAGCTCAGAAATAAAATTTCCCTGCTAACTGCACCAGCCTCGGGAAGTTCTGTTGCTGTAGAGTAACCTTGCCGAACTGCGGGCTTCTCCAGTCGGTATTCGGACCAGGCATAATCACGGTATTGGTGACATTAAACGATTCACCCCGCAATTGGAACGAGAATCGCTCGCCCAGTTTGAACGTCTTTTGAAGCGCGACATTCAGTTGCGGTGCGCTTGGATTCCGGATATTCGGGAATCGATCTTCAACGTTGCGCAGCGAGTAAGGATCGTAATCGCGGTAACAGCTCGGGTCGTTGTTGAACCATCGGTTGTAATTCTGGTTTTTTACTCGATAATCGGAGCACGTGAAAATCGCATTTGGTTTACTCACTGGATAACCCGATGAATATGTGAAGATCCAGTCGAAGGACCAGCCGTTCAGCAATGCGCCCCCGATCGGTCCCTGAAAGGGATGGAAGCGCCGGCTTTTGCCGATGGGCAGATCCCAGACTCCGCTGAAGGCTACAGTCTGCGGCTTATCCTGATAATCCAGTTCGTGAATGAGCGGCTCGGCAAAGTTCCAGTCGTTGAGCCGGTGGTTCGCCTCATATGACTTGGAGAAAGTGTAGGAAACGACATACGTCAGGACACCGAGTTCCCGGTTGTTGAGGACGCGCTTTTCAAGCATCACTTGAAGAGAGTCGTACCGGTATTTGCCAACTGGATTCGTGTATTGCTGAACACCGGGAAATAGGGGATACGGACGGCGAAGTTCATACGCGCTGACAGTGGGCGCTGTTCCGCGTCCCGTGGTGGCGGGCAGAATATCCTGGAAAGGATTGGGAAGCGCCACATTGAGGTAGTTCGGGTCCTGATGCGCCGCATTGAAATCAGTCAGGGACGGGTTCCCGAACTGAAAGGCGACGGGATCGTGCACTGTCTGGTTACCCGTATACGCAACCTCGAGTACCTGCGACCACGGCAGCTCGCGTTGGATCGCCAACGAAAATTCGTACGTCCGGGGGACGGGCAGGTTTCGCGCATCGAAGTTGACCGAGTTGCCAATGTTGGTAAGTAATCCGAGTTGGCTTCCATAGGGACTGATGTAGCCCTGCGGAAAAGGATTTTCCAGCGAGTATGGGCCAGTCAGCCCAGCCGCAGGCGTGAAGTCCCCGTCCAGGGAACGAAGGTACGGAGTACTGATGTTGAAACCGGTGTTCGTATTCGCGTTCGAGACCTGCCGATAGTAAATACCTGCGCCGCCCCGAACCACGGTTCGAGGCAAAGCCTGCCATGCAAACCCGAGACGCGGCTGGACATCCGTCCAATCGGTATTGTAAGAAGACCTGGGCTGCCCACTTACGCCCGCGAATTTCAGTCCACCCTTTAACACGCTGGGAGCCGCCGGATACAGGTTCTCCTTACCCGGATGCGTCGTGTCCCAATCTGACTTCAATTGCTTCCATTTCGCGATCACGGCATCACTGAGCGGATTCTTGGCATCCCAGTCGAAGCCATTGTTGATCCGATTGTGAAGCTCCGTCAGGGGCATCTGGACGTCATAACGAAGTCCCAAATTCAGCGTGAGTCGGGGATGGACTTTCCAATCGTCCTGAAAATACCCGGCCCAATAATACTGGCGGCGGTAGAAGGTATCGTTATAATCGACCTGCCCTCCCGTCGGAAGGCCGAGCAGAAGGGATGCGACGCCGCTGCCGTCACCTTGGCCCAGGCCGCGCTCTTTGTAGTGCTGAGTCCAGTACCGGCTGTTGAAATCGAGGCGCCCATTTCCCAGGCCCGGACCACCGCTTCCGCGGCCGATCTGCGCACCCTCAAATCCGAAATGCAAGCTATGCTTTCCGCGTGTCATGGAAACGCTTGGCGCGAAATCGGTGTGGTTGTCAGTGCTCCAGCTGTAGCTGTTTCCGATGATGTCCGGGTAAAGGTCGAGACGCACGACCGGCGCCGTATTGCGACCCACAGTGGGTGGAGTGGGCATGGACTTGATGCCCAGCTTGTCGTAGGTGAAGCTGAAGTCCTGATCGCCGTCGGGGAATATGGAAGTGAAGCGCGAGAAGGAACCGCGAATATCCAGCACCGTGGTCGGGGAAATCACGCGCGTGTAGTCTGCAACGTAGTTCTGATCCGTTCGTTGCGATGTGATATTGCCGCGCTGTGCCGGCGGATCAAATCCGTTATTGTTGCGGAATTCATGACCATGTTGGTAGGTCACGAGGGCGTAGAACCGGTTGTTCTCGTTGATGACATGATCCCACCTGCCCATCGGCTGGTTGTATCCGTAGCGGCCCAACGAGTCAGCCCGGAGATAGTTGTTTTGTAACTGGCCGAAGTTGCCGTTTGGCGCAGGAAACAGATTGAGAATCGCCTTGCCCACGGGACTCATGCGATTGGCCGGAATTACGTTGCCCGGGAATGGGTCGCGCACGAATTGGACGCCTGAAGGGCAGTTGTCCGATGCAGTGCAAGCGCGCGTACTTGTCGGATCGTAAATGGTGACTCCGTAATCGGAGAAGTGCTGGCCGTCGCGGATGTTCAACGGAGGCACGCTGGTTACCAGCGGGAATGGCACTACTTCGCGCCAGCTCTCCTGGCTGAAGAAGATGAAATCTTTCTCCTTGCGAATCGGTCCGCCAACCACGCCACCGAATTGATGTTGATTGTGAAAGCCGCGGGGTTGACCGCCCGCGTTATTCTGGAAGGTGTTGGCATCCAAAATGCGGTTCCGCCAGTAGTCGAAGACGTCGCCGTGCCAGTCCTTACCGCCGGACTTCAACGTCGTGTTCACGGTCCCGCCGCCCGTGCGCCCGAATTGCGCGTCGTACGTATTGGTTTGCACTTTGAATTCCTGTACCGCCTCGACGTTAGGGGCGATCTGCCAGCTTCCAAAAGTGCTGATGGGGGCGCCGTTGAGAAGGAACTGATTATTGCCGCTCCGACCCCCGTTGATCCGGTAGCTGCCATTTGTGTCCCAGCCCCGCGTGCCGGAGAAGCCGTTGGCGCCGAACTGCTCTTGAGTGAAAATCACACCCGGAGTCAGGGACATCAGCATATAGGTCTGACGTCCATTCAGCGGGTACTCTTGAGTCTTGATCGGATCGAAAACGAGACCGCGGTCTGCAGTAGTAGTCTGGATAATCTCCTGCTGGCCGACGACAGTGACTTCCTGATTCGCCTGCCCAACCTGCATCTGGATGGGCAGATTCTGTTTATCCGCTACGCGCAGAATAATGTTCTCGCGTTTGGTAGTGTTGAACCCGGGAGCCGTAACTTCGATGTTGTAGGTTCCTGGATTCAGATAGGGAACAGTGTAGGCGCCCGAGGTATTCGTTTTCACCTCGACCGCGTCATTGGTGCCAACATTCCTCGACTCTGACGGAGGCTTGTGGAATGGCAGCACCTGACGGATCCGTCACTGTCCCGAGAAGGGTTGCACGAAAATCCTGTGCCGTGATCGGCACACATACAAGTAGTAATGGCGGCAAAAGCCGCGATAGCTTCAACATGGAATCCCCTTACGACGCAGCCTTATCACAACTTCTTGACCGCAGGATACACCCGATTGTTCATAGGGGCAATCGCGGGAGCTCGTAAATCAGCATAATTGGAATTATATCGGTGTCCGATACTCTTAATATATTCGATCCGCTCGTCGCTGAATGGTTTGCTGCACGGTTTGAGCGCCCGACCGAGCCCCAGATCAATGGCTGGCGCGAAATCGCCGCCGGTCGCGACGTACTGATCTCCGCGCCCACCGGCTCGGGCAAGACGCTCGCGGCGTTCCTCATTTGCCTCGATCAGCTGGTTCGCCTGGCGCGGCTGGGGCCGCTGAGCAACGAGACGCAGGTGGTTTATGTGTCGCCGTTGAAGGCTCTTGTCCAACGACGTGCGGACGCAACCTGGAGATTCCGCTGGCCGAAATCGCGCAACTGGCGCAGGAGCGCGGCATCCCACTCGCGCCGATCCGAACGCGCCGTCCGCACCGGCGACACTCCCGCGCTGGGAACGGCAGCAGATGGCGAAGGAGCCGCCGCACGTTCTGGTGACCACGCCGGAATCGCTGTTCATCCTGATGACGGCCGGAGCGGTCGCGCGAGATGCTGCAGACCACGCGCACCGTGATCGTCGACGAGATCCACGCCATCGCGGACGACAAGCGCGGCTCGCACCTGGCGCTAACGCTCGCGCGTCTGGATGCCCTGACTGTACGCAGCACCGCAAGCCGCAACGCATCGGGCTCTCGGCCACCGTGCGGCCCATCGAAGAAGTGGCGCGCTATCTCTGCGCCCGGTACGCGCATCGTCGACGCCGGACACCGCCGGGACGATGGATCTGGCGGTCGAAGTGCCGCAACGACGAACTCGGCGCCGTCGCCACGCAGCGAGATGTGGGCCGAGATTTACGATCGCGTCGCGCGACACTATCCTCGCGCATCGCACGACGCTGGTGTTCGTCAACACGCGCCGGCTGTCGCGAGCGCATCGCGCATGCGCTTGGCGGAACGGCTCGGGCGCAGAACGCCGTTCTGCCCCATCACGGCAGCCTCTCGCGCGGCACTGCGGCATGATGCCGAGAGCGCGCCTGAAGAGCTGGCGAACTGCGGGCGGTCGTGGCTACGGCATCGCTCGAATTGGGCATCGATATCGGCACCGTGGATCTGGTGATTCAGATCGGCTCGCCCCGCTCCATCGCGGTCGCGTCTGCAGCGGATCGGGCGTTCCGGCCACTGGGTCGGCGCCGAACCGCAAGCGGCATCCTGTTCCCCACCACGCGCGATGAACTGATCGAATGCGCTGCGCTGATTGACGCGATTCGCCGGGATGAACTGGAGCGCATCGAGATTCCGCAAAACGCGCTCGACATTCTGGCGCAGCAGATCGTCGCCGAAGCCGCGGCTGCGAGACGTGGACCGAAGACGACACTGTACGCGCTGGTCCGGACCGCCTATCCCTATCGCAATCTCGACCGCGCGCGAATTCGATGCCATCATCGCCATGCTGTCTGAAGGCATCACTACAGTCGCGCGGCCGCAGTGGGGCGCTGTTGCATCGCGATCAGGTGAATCATCGCATTCGCGGGCGCCGCGGCGCGCGGCTGGCGGCGATCACATCCGGCGGTGCGATTCCGGACAACGCGGCCTACGCCGTCATCGCCGAGCCGGAAGGCAAAACGATCGGCACGGTCGACGAGGACTTCGCGATGGAGAGCCTCACCGGCGATATCTTCCTGCTGGGCACCCAATCGTGGCGTATCCGGCACGTGGAGGCCGCGGGCCGGGTGCGCGTGGAGGATGCGCAGGGCGCGGCGCCTTCGATCCCGTTCTGGCTGGGCGAGGCGCCGGGCCGGTCGCCGGAGTTGTCGGCCGCGGTATCGCGCATTCGCGAAGCTCTCATGGCGACGCCCGATAGCGCTCGGGAGTTCCTGGCGCGATGCGGTGTCGATGAGGCCGGCGCTGCGCAGGCGATCGGCTTATCTCGAAGCCGGCCGGGCAACGCTGGGCGCGATGCCGTCCATCTCAACGGTCGTCGCCGAGCGCTTCTTCGACGAAGCGGGCGGCATGCAACTGGTGCTGCATGCGCCGTTCGGATCGCGCATCAATCGCGCATGGGGGCTGGCTCTGCGCAAGCGATTCTGCCGCACCTTCAATTTCGAACTGCAGGCCGCCGCGACCGACAACGGCATCGTGATCTCGCTGAGCGACCAGCACGCCTTTCCGCTCGAGGCTGATTTTCGAGTTCGTCAAAGCCGCAACCGTCGAAGATGTGTTGACGCAAGCGCTGCTGGACGCGCCGATGTTCGCGGCGCGATGGCGCTGGAACGCGAGCCGCGCGCTGGCCATTTTGCGATTCCACGGCGGTCGAAAGGTGCCGCGCTCCTTTCCAGCGCATGCGGGCCGACGATTTGCTGGCGGCCGTGTTTCCGGATCAGGTTGCCTGCGCGGAAAATCTCACCGGGCCGCCACGCATTCCGGATCATCCGCTGGTGAACGAGACCATTCGCAATTGCCTGTACGAGGCGATGGATCTGGACGGCCTCAAACGGATACTGACGGCTATCGAGACAGGAGCCATCAGAACCGTGGCAATAGACACGGCGCAGCCCTCGTCGCTGTGCGCACGAAATTCTGAACGCGAATCCTTATGCCTTTCTGGACGATGCGCCGCTCGAGGAGCGCCGCACGCGCGCCGTTCAATTGCGCAGCACCACCCGGCCAGACAACTCAGACGGAGCGGGGCTGCTGGATCCGGCGGCCATACAGCAGGTGTCCGAGGAGAGTTGGCCCGACGTTCGAGATGCGGACGAATTGCACGATGCTTTGCTGACGTTGATTAGAGTTCCAGCTGTTAGTGAATGGTTAACGTGGTATGAGGATCTAAGAGCAGCGGGCCGCGCGGGCACGATCTTTGGAAGTGGAAACGAGTTCTGGGTAGCGACGGAGCGCCGCGAGTTCTCGGACGATCCCGTGATGGTGTTGCGCGGCTGGATGGAATCGACAGGACCGGCCACCGCTAGTGAGATCAGCGCACGTCTGGCTTTCGATCGCGAGCAGATCGTGCATGGCACTGGCCCAACTCGAAGCAGAGGGGCAGATTCTTCGCGGCCGCTTTCGGCCCGCTCCGCAAGACAGCGAAATCGAGTGGTGCAACCGCAGGATTCTGGCGCGCATACACCGTCTGACACTGAGCCGTTTGCGGCGCGAGATTGAGCCGGTGACTGCTTCTCAATTCTATGCGTTTCTGTTTCGATGGCAGCACGCCGGCGCCGGAGCGCAACTGCACGGAGCGGACGGCCTGCTGGAAATCATCCGGCAGCTGCAAGGATACGAGGCGCCGGCTTCGGCATGGGAGCCGCGCCTTCTTGCAGAGCGCATAGCGCGGTATGAACCCGGCCTGCTGGATGAACTGTGCCTGTCGGGGGAAGTGATGTGGGCCCGCGTTTCTCCGCATCCCGCTCTAGAGGATCCGGAGCGGCGCGTGCGGCCCTCGCGGATTGCGCCAATCTCTTTCTTCCTGCGCGAGGATGCGGAGTGGCTGCTGGATAACGCGCGAAAGGAGGAACCGCACACCGCGTCGTTGTCGCACCCTGCGCGAGAAACGCTGGAAGCGCTGCAGCGTCACGGAGCTTCGTTCTTCTACGACCTGACGCGCGCGACAGGACGGCTGGCCACGCGAGATCGAGGATGCGTTGTGGGAACTCGTCGCCGCGGGTCTCGTCACGGCAGACGGCTTTGAGAACCTGCGAGCCCTGCTCGATCCCAAGCGAAGGCGGGGTGAGGGACGCGGCCGGCAGACTCGTCCGCGCCACGGCGCAGGCCGGTGGGCTCTGGTGCGGCGAGGGCCGGATCCGCCGGGCGCTACTCGTCTGGAGCGATTGACCGAACAACTGCTCGCGCGCTGGGGCGTATTGTTCCGGGATGTTCTGGCGAAGGAAACCATTGCGCCACCGTGGCGTGAACTGCTGACCGTGCTGCGGCGCATGGAAGCGCGCGGTGAGATTCGGGGCGGGCGCTTTGTGGCGGGCTTCACCGGGGAGCAGTTCGCGCGGCCCGAGGCTGTGGACGTTCTGCGGGCGATGCGGCGTGCTGGACATATGGATCTCGATCCCGCTGCCGTTCACCCGTCCGATCCGCTGTGCCTGGCGGGCGTCATCCTACCCCGGCCTGCGATAGAATCGTCCGCATGTATACCCGTCGCGATTTCGCTAAGTTAGCATTCGCATCGCCCATCGCAGCCGCCTTCGCAGCGCGCATCGATTCGAGAGTTCACGGCGTGATGATCGGAGCGCAGTCCTACAGCTTCCGTGATATCAAACCCCGCAACATCGATACCTGCATCAATGCCTACAAGCAGTGCGGGTTAGGCTATTGCGAGCTGTATTCCGGACATATTGAGCCGGAGGGCAAGGAAGAACTGGCGGCCTTCCGCAAAGACCCGCCGCTGGACAAGATGAAAGAAGTTCGCAAGAGATTCGACGATGCGGGCATTGTCCTCTATGCGTTGAACTACAGCTTCCGTGAGAACTGGAGTGACCAGGAGATCGAGAACGGGTTCAAAATCGCGCAGGCGATGGGTCTGGACAAGATCACAGCTTCATCCAACGTGTCGACGGCGAAGCGCGTAGATCCTTTCGCGCAAAAGTACAAGATCTACGTTGGCATGCACAATCACTCCAATATCAAGGCCAACGAATTCGCCACGCCGGACGATTTCGCCGCGGCGACCAAGGGAATGTCGAAGTACATCGCGACCAACCTGGATATCGGCCACTTCACGGCGGCGGGTTTCGACCCGGTTCAATATCTCGAAGCCAATCACGACCGCATTATTACCCTGCACTTGAAGGATCGGAAAAAGAATCAGGGTGAGAATATGCCTTTCGGGCAGGGGGAGACGGACATCAAGGGCGTGCTTAAGCTCTTGGAGTCGAAGAAGTACAAGATACCCGCAATGATCGAGTACGAGTATAAAGGGGCGGGGGATCCGATTGCAGAAGTGAAGAAGTGCTACGAGTACTGCAGGGGTGTGCTGGCTTAACGCTGCGAGGACAGCCGGATGATCCGGCTGTCCTCGATTCCGTGCGTATTACTGCTGATAATTGAAGGTGCCGACGAACGATCCGCGCTTCTCCGGGTAGTTCCAGGTTTCGCCGAGAGACTTGCCGTCATAGGCGTTGCCGGTAGTGTAAGCGGGCATGGCATGATCTAGCTTCACGAGCGGCTGGTACCAGACGCCTTCGTTATGGCACACCTGATCGGTGTCGACCAGGGCGCGGGTAGAGATCTTGGCTTCGTCTCCCGCCACCAGAGACGCGACGCGCGCGTGGACGTTGCCGTCCTGCATGGTGAACTGGATGGGCTGGACGTCGGTTCGTACTACATCACTGAGCAGGGCACCCGCCATCTGGCGCGCAAACCCCTGAAGTGCGACTTGCTGTTCCGGGCTGGCCTTCTGGTCAACAATGATCACTGCCTTAGCCGGATTGGAGGTGAGTTCAAAATCACCGATGGTGTCCTTTGCTCTCACGACGCCGACAACTGAGAGGCCGTCCAGGTCCACGCCATCGAAGGAGCCTTGCGAGATGTGCCAGCCCATGACGGCCAGCTTTCCGGTCTGGCCCACTTCGCCATTTGCAAAGCAAGGGCCGGTATAGACATCAGCCGTGCGCGCTTCGAGGTATTCGCCGCGAACGTGGTTGGTTGGAAGTTTCGCCGCTACGCAGGTAACGGCGATCAGACAGGTGCCCAGTAGAGTCCCAGTGATTCGCATAATTCTATTTTATACGATGGCGCCAACCTTCAAGAGGGTGCGGAAACCAGCGGCTATCCGACGACGTCGACGCCCATGCTCCGCGCAGTGCCCTTGACGGAACGAACCGCGGCTTCCACATCGAAGCAGTTCAAATCGGGCATCTTGATCTTTGCGATCTCTTCCACCTGCTGTTGAGTGATCTTGCCGACCTTCGTCTTATTAGGCTCGGCCGATCCCTTGGCCAGGCTCACCGCTCGCTTGATCAATACGGGAACGGGCGGAGTCTTGGTGATAAAGGTGAACGAGCGATCCGAAAAGATGGTGATCACCACCGGGATAATCAGGCCTTCCTGATCCTTGGCGGAGGTCTTCGCGTTGAAGGCCTTACAGAACTCCATAATATTCACGCCCTGGGGGCCGAGCGCGGTACCCACGGGCGGAGCCGGCGTAGCCTTGCCCGCCGGAATTTGCAGTTTCACTTGACCGGTAACTTTCTTTGCCATTGATTCCTACACTGGTTTCGCGCCAGTTCGCTAGATTTTTTCTACCTGCAAGAAATCGAGTTCCACCGGCGTCTGCCGGCCGAAGATGGTCACCAGAACACGCAGCGTATTGCGCTCCTGGTTCACTTCGTCGATCTTCCCCGAGAAGTTCGTGAACGGCCCCTCGATGATCTTGACGTTTTCGTTCTTTTCGAAGCTGAGCTTGGGCCGCGGACGATCGGCCGAGGTGGCTTGCCGGTACAGAACCGAGTTCACTTCGTCCGAGGTCAGTGGCACGGGCGTGTTCCCGCCGCCGACAAAGCCCGTGACGCGCGGCGTGTTCTTCACCGCGTGCCATAACTCATCGTTCATGTCCATCTCCACCATCACGTAACCGGGGTAGAGAAGGCGCTTGCTGGTGACCTTCTTGCCGTTCCTGAGTTCCACGACCTCTTCGGTCGGAATCAGGACCTGTCCGATGGAGTCGGCAAAGCCGAACGCCTGAGCCCGCGTCTTTAAAGAGTCCGCCACCTTCTGTTCGAAGCCGCTATAGGTATGGATGATGTACCAATGCTTCGTCGAGTCCTCGGCCGGTGCCGGGGCTCCTCGGCGGATTCGGGAATCTTCAAAGCGGATTCCGCTTCTGGAGTTGCGGTGGCTGTTTCGGGCTCCGCTTCACCCTCGAATGCGGCGTTCATCGCTTCCAACGGTTCGTCTTCTCCCTCATGTCCGTCGAGATCAGGAGCTTCGGGATGGGCATCCACGAAGTTCGATTTCGTCCCGTTGATTAGTTCGGTTCCTGCGGCATTTATATTTTCTAGCGGGTCAAAGAGTCGAACAGCTTCGTGATACTCCGGCCGATGATCGCATCGACGACGAAAAAATAGGCGGCAAATCCAAATACGGCGATGATCACGACCAGCGTCGTGGCCCGGACCTGCTTCCAACTGGGCCACGTGACCCGGCGCATCTCGACCTGAAGCTCCTCGACGTAATCCTTTACGCGCGCCGGCCAGCCTATCGCCCGTTGACTGAGGCTTCGGGAATCATCTTCGCCTTGAACCTGTGCTATCGCCATAACTTTACTCATTGGACTATGGCAGGGGCGGAGGGATTCGAACCCCCACTCGCGGTTTTGGAGACCGCTGGTCTACCGTTAAACCTACGCCCCTGTTTGTACTGTGGCCGGACTAAGTGTAGCGCACTGCGCCGGTCACTGGCCTCCACTAGCTACTTAATCTCTTTGTGCGGCTTATGATGACGGCAGAACGGGCAGAACTTCTTTAGCTCCATGCGCTCGGTCTTGGTCTTCTTGTTCTTGGTACTTGTGTAGTTTTTCCGTTTACACTCGGTGCATTGAAACGTAATGATTTCGCGCGGCATTCGTTACTCCAAAATCTCGCTGACCGTACCTGCGCCCACCGTGCGTCCACCCTCGCGAATGGCGAAGCGCAGACCCTTGTCCATGGCGATCGGCGTGATCAGCTCCACTTCCAATTGCACGTTGTCGCCCGGCATCACCATCTCCATGCCTTCCGGCAACTGCGCCACTCCCGTCACATCCGTCGTCCGGAAGTAGAACTGCGGCCGGTAGCCCTTGAAGAACGGCGTGTGCCGCCCACCCTCTTCCTTGCTCAATACGTACACTTCGCCCTTGAACTTCTTGTGCGGCAGAATCGAGCCCGGCTTGGCCACCACCTGCCCGCGCTCCACGTCTTCCTTGGCGATGCCGCGCAGCAGCAGACCCACGTTGTCGCCCGCCCGCCCTTCGTCCAGCAGCTTCTTGAACATCTCCACGCCGGTGACCACCGTCTTGCGCGTCGGCTGGAACCCGACGATCTCCATTTCCTCGTTCACCTTGCAGATGCCCCGCTCGATGCGCCCGGTCACCACCGTGCCGCGCCCCTGAATCGAGAAGATATCTTCAATCGGCATCAGGAACGGCTTGTCGATCACCCGCTCCGGCATCGGAACGTAGTTGTCCACCGCTCCATCAGCTCTTCTACCGACTTCTCCCACTGCGGCTCGCCGTTCAAAGCGCCCAGCGCGCTCACCCGCACCACCGGCAGATCGTTGCCCGGAAACTGATAGCTGGTCAGCAGCTCGCGCACTTCCAGCTCCACCAGTTCCAGCAGCTCGGCATCGTCCACCGCATCCACTTTGTTCAGCGCCACCACGATGTACGGCACGCCCACCTGGCGAGCCAGCAGAATGTGTTCGCGGGTCTGCGGCATGGGGCCGTCGGTGGCCGCCACCACCAGAATCGCGCCATCCATCTGCGCCGCGCCCGTGATCATGTTCTTGATGTAGTCGGCGTGACCCGGGCAGTCCACGTGCGCGTAGTGCCGCTTGGCGGTCTCGTATTCCACGTGCGCCACCGCGATCGTGATGCCGCGCGCCTTCTCTTCCGGCGCGTTGTCGATGGAATCGAAGCTGCGGAACTTCACTTTCGGGTTGTGCTTGGCCAGCACCTTGGTGATGGCCGCGGTCAGCGTCGTCTTGCCGTGATCGATGTGCCCGATCGTCCCGATATTTACGTGCGGCTTGCTGCGGTCAAATTTCTC
>CAWKLV010000017.1:0-163566 GCA_963850575.1 uncultured Acidobacteriota bacterium
TCTATTGACGTCCTGTTATACAATTCTAGTCCGAACCTTCCTATGGCCGACCCTTCCCTCCGCATATCCTTTACTGGCATTTTGATGCCACTATTGGCAGGTCTGCTGCTCGGTTCCGGCACGCAAGAAATACTCATGTCGCGTATTCAAGAGCTGATCGCGACTGGTGACCTGATGAATGCTCGGGATCAGTTGAGGATGGCTCTAAAACAATACCCGGTTGAAGGTGGTTTGTACAATCTGCTAGGAATCGTAGACGCCCAAGAGAAAAGATATCCGGCGGCTGAGCGAAACTTTATGAAGGCCATCGAGCTGCGGCCGCAATTGACCGCCTCCTATTTGAATTTGGGACGACTGTATACGCGAAATGGTTCGCAAGATTCTGGCACAACGGGAAAGGCGATAGAAATCTACCGGCGGCTGCTGAAACTGAAACCCGATCTGCCGGAAGCTCGCTACGAGCTTGCCGCGCTCCGGCAAACAAGTGGCGATTTCCGCGAGTCTCTCGCAGAGCTGGCGCGGCTGCCGATCACCGAGCAGGAACGCTCGCAGGCCCTGGCTGTGCGATGCGCAGATCTGGTGGCACTCGGCCGTTACGCGGAAGCGAACGAAACGGGTCTCCGCTTTTTGCGCGCCCCGGAATTCAGCGAGCCGGAGGCCCTGTTTTTGGCTGCAGCATTGCAGCGGCGCAAGCTGGATGAACTCGCACTGCAAATATTGGAGAGCCTGCCTGAGCGCCGTATAGCGTCGCTCGATGGCCTGTATGCGCTGGCTTCGGCTTACGAGCGCGCAAATCAACTCGCACGTGCCCACGAAACCTTTGAGACCGTCGCGCGGCAGAAATCCGATGCGGTTCAGCCACTGCTGGATCTAGCCAGGGTTGCGCACAAGCAGCGCGATTTCGAAGGCGCCCTGGGCTATCTGGCTCATGCCCGCGACCTAGACCCGCGCAATGCGGGCATTCATTTCTTTTTCGGAATGGTCTGCATTGATTTGAAGCTCCCCATCGAGGCTAAAGCATCGCTGGGAAAAGCGTTGGAACTGAATTCTGAAAATCCGTATTACAATTACGCCCTGGGATCGGTGTTGCTGCAATGGAGAAGTACAACCGAAGCTGTTCCATACTTTAAGAAATATGCGGAGCTAAAACGTAACGATGTCAGGGGCCGGTTCGCGCTAGGAGCCGCCTACTTCTACAGCGGGGATTACGATTTGGCGACGAGTGAACTGCGGGCCATCGTGGATGCGCCCGAGACGGCTGTAGGCGCCCACTATTTTTTGGGCCGCATGGCAAAGGAGGAGGACCACTTGGCGGAAGCGGCCGCGCATTTCGCGGAAGCATTGCGGAGGAATCCAAACCAGCCGGAAGTACTGGCGGAGTCCGGGCTCATTCATATCCGGCAGGAAGACTTTGGAACCGCCGCCAGTGAGTTAAAAAGGGCCCTCGCGATCGACCCGGATAGCTTCCGTGCAAATGGTAATTTGCTGATGCTCTACCAAAAAACGAAAGATTCGCGTGCCCCGGCGCAGGCACGGCGTTTTGAAGAAATAAAAAGAACGCGATCGGAAAAAGAAGATATGTTACAGCGAACCATTCAGATACAACCTTATTAACTCCTCGAGATGAATTCCTCGACCAGGGCGTGAGCCGCGGTAGTTTAGGTTTTGGGCACGCACAAAATAATGATTGCGGCAGTTCGGAGTCCGCTTGACTTCAACCGGACCTTGGGATATACCTGTGTTCCACAGCTTTCGAGGAGGCTCCATGCTCGAGCGACTCACCAAATTACTTCTACCAGCGACGTTGGTAATCCTTCTCCTGCCGGTTCCGTCCGAAGGGCAGAGTTCCAACGCGACCATCAGCGGGTCGGTACTGGACCAGAGCGGCGGTGCGATCCCTCGGGCGGAGATAACGCTTCGGGCGGTTGACTCGGGCAATCTGCGGAAGGAGACCAGTGGGCCGGATGGGCTATTCTCTTTTCCTAACCTGCAGCAAGGATCCTATGAACTCGAAGCCGCGGCTCCAGGTTTTCGTAACTTTTTGCAGAAAGGAATTGTCGTCCATCTAAACGAAGCCATGCGTATCCCGGTCACCCTGGAACTGGGCGAGGCCGCGCAGAAAGTAGAGGTGTACGCGAACGCCTCCGCCCTCAATGTCGAAACGCCGGAAGTGAAGGGCACGCTTACACGCACGGAGATTGCGGCTCTACCGTTGCAGGTTGCGGGCGGGCAGCGCTCCTCGGCGGCCTTCGTTACTCTGCTGCCGGGGGTGTCGCCAGGTGGAGGCCAGGGGGATGCCTTTCAGGCCCGCTTCAATGGGGGACAGCGGTTTTCGGATGAAGCGACGCTCGATGGCGTGACCATGCAAGAAGGACTTCTAAGCCAGAGCGGGATGGTAGCGATCCACAACGACTTTCCAATCGCTCCCGAAGCCGTCGGTGAGATCAGCGTTCTGACGTCCAACTTCGACGTGCAATATGGATCCTCGAGCGCGGCAGTGATTGTCGCCAGCACCAAGGAGGGAACAAACCAGTTTCACGGCGGCGTTTATGAATACCACCGCAATACTGTTTTCAATGCCCGCCAGTGGGGCGTCGCTCAACGGTCGAAGGATCTCGAGAACGATTTCGGGGCTTTCCTTGGCGGCCCAGCCAAGCTGCCGGGCATCTGGTCAAGCCGTGTAAAGACATATTTCTTCGGCCATTTCGAAGGGTTTCGCTCAGTGGGCGCAACGAACAAGCCGATTCTGACCGTACCAACGGCGAAGATGCGAGCCGGCGATTTTAGTGAGTGGCCCAATCCAATTTACGATCCCGACACAACCAAAGCCAACCCAGCTTTCAACAGCGCGCAGCCAGTGGGGGCCAATAATCTTCCTTATCTCCGGAACCAGTTCATGGGCTGTAATGGCGGCCAGCCGAATGTGATCTGCCCTTCCGATCCCCGATTGGCGAGTTCCCTGGCGCCCCAGTGGCTGAAGCTTGTACCCTTGCCGAACCGCCCCGGAATCACTGCCAATTACGAATCGCCGACTGGACTGGCCAGCGCGCTGAACGCGAATACGGACCAATGGGACGGTCGGGGCGACACGTACCTGGGCGACAAAGACCATATTTCCGGGACATATCATTATCGTGGTTCGCTTCCGTTCACCCAGCATGCGTTTCCGGCCGCCATCGACACGAATAACACCCGAATTCCGAACTACAGTCACGTTGCCCGGGGTAATTGGGACCACACGTTCAAGCCGACGCTGCTGAACCATTTTGCAATCGGTTTTCTTAATCTCCCGACGACTGTCTATAACGCCAGCGACTGTTGCGTCTCTCAACTTCCTCAAATTGCCGGCGTATTCGACCACAAACATGTTTCAGCCATTAGGTTCGGGGGGGGATATGACGGTTACGGAGGCAACGCGGACTTTTTTACTACGCGTCCGACCTGGGCACTCAATGATACGTTGACCTGGATCCGGGGCAAGCACTCGTTTCATATTGGCGGAGAATACCGCAATGTGAAATATCCGACCCTATCGGTGGCCAACGGCTCCGGAACGTTCAACTTCTCTGAGCTGAACACCGGATTGCGTGGTATCACCAGCGGGAATTCAATGGCCAGTTTCCTTTTGGGCGATGTGTCTTCGGCCAGTGCAACCTTCTACACGCTGCCGAGTTTCCGGCCGACGGGCGACGCGTTTGGCGCGTTTATCGGCGACACTTGGAAAGCAACTACCAAGCTGAATGTAACAATTGGCGTGCGTTGGGACGTGTTTCGCCCGTCAGTGGAGGCCGATGACAAGACGTCATTTTTCGATCCAGTCGGGGCGAACCCGGGGGCGGGGAACCGGCCAGGACGGCTCGCCTTTGCGGGAACGAAATATGGATCGGCCAGCTCCGGTGACCGGCATCCTGAAGAGACGTTCCATAAAGCCTTTGCTCCCCGCCTGGGGCTAGCCTATTCCCTGACTCCGAAAACCGTAGTGCGCACTGGGTACGGCATTTTCTTCGAACAGAACTTTTACCCCGGCTGGAACGCAGGGATCGCGACAGACGGTTTTAACAGTACGGCGTCCTTCAATAGCTCTCTCGGTGGACTGCAGCCGGCTTTTCTGTTGCAGAACGGACTTCCGCAGGACTTCGCAAAACCACCCTTCACGGATCCGTCTTTCCTGAACGGCCGCGGTGCTCCTAATTACCGGCCTAAGGATGCGAATCAGTTGCCCTACACGCAACAATGGAACTTCTCGGTAGAGCATGAGCTCACCCAGAACTTCTACGTCGCGGCATCCTACGTAGGGAACAAAGGTACGCGTTTACTCTCGCAGATTAACCCTATCAATGTGCTTGATCCCAAGCTACTCTCATTGGGCGACAAACTCTTCGATGAATTCCAACCGGGGCAAACGGTACTCGACGGCGTTTCGATTCCATACAGCGGATGGGTGCAGCAGATGACAGGCTGCCGTCCTTCCGTGGCTCAAGCACTACTGCCGTACCCGCAATACTGCGGCAATATCTATGGGCAAAACGAAAACGTCGGCAATTCCACGTACCACTCGCTTCAGGTCAAGGCAGAGAAGCGATTTTCGCGCGGTCTGTACATGCTTACTTCTTATACGTTCTCAAAGACGTTGACGAGCGCCGACAGCGCGCAGTCAACGACGGATTTCCACCCCATTTCCCCCTATGAACGGAAACGCAACAAGGCTCTGGCCGACAGCGACCAACCGCATGTCTTAGCTGTGTCGGCCACCTATGAACTTCCATTTGGAAGGGGACAGCGATTTCTGAATAGCGGTCGGGTGCTGAATGGCGTTGTCGGGGGTTGGGAACTGACCAGCATCACTCGTGTGAATTCGGGTCTTCCGATCAGCTTCACGTCAAGCTTTTGCAATGTGCCCAGCCAGTTTGCCGCGGGCTGTCTCCCTGCGATTCTGCCGGGCGCCAACCCGCTCGCGCAGAATAATAGCAACTACGATCCGCACAAAGCGAGGTACAACCTAGCGGCTTTCGAGCCTGTTAATAGTTTCAATTTTTATTACGGCAAGGGCCCTCGGGTCTCGAATGTGCGCGGTTTCGGATATCACAACCAAGACCTCGGTCTTCACAAGAATACGCACATAACCGAGAACGTCACCATGCAGATCCGAGCCGAGGCCTTCAATGTATTTAATGAGCATATTTTCGGAGGCTCGAACACTGATATAGCGAGCCCGAATTTTGGTGCCTGGAACGGCGGTGTCAGCGCGCCACGGAATATCCAGCTCGGGGCGAAAATTATCTTCTGAGGCTGTGCCCACGCTCGCTTTTGATGGGAGTGCAACCCGAGCAACTGCTGCGCGCCGAATCTAACGCCGGCGGCATCGGATGGTATAGGAAAGTACCAGGCCGAACGCATTGTGGTTCGACGTCGATCTTGACGCTGAGCTAGACCTATTTCACGGTTCAGAATTCAAATCTTTGTGAATCGGGGGCCGGGACGCGATCTGAACGGGACTGTATAGCGCATCGGGCGGCGCGTCCGCCTTTTTGAGCGGCGCGGGCCTAAACTCTTCGAGTATGAGCTATGGCTTTGTCGACTTGGTTCTGCCAAGCCGACATTCCCGCATGAGATGATCGAGATACGCCCTTCGCAGGTCCGCTATAAGGAACCGCTTGTTGTTTTCCACTAGGTAAGCGTAACTCCGCAACGTCAGCGCTCAAGCCGGACCGGCGTTCGCGAAGATGTATTCCGCGTGTTCCCGGGATCGCTGATTTCGATAGTGACGGCAAATAGACGTTCCGATCGCGGCAAAATAGGAACACCCGTGCTATTACCGAATGAAGCTAGATGGTGAGCTGAAGCCGGGATCCTATTGGCGCACGAATTTCATGGTTCGCGGGCCGGTTACTCCTGAAGCCAGAGTGAAATATTCGCAAATCGAAAACAATGGTGGCAGCACGTTTCTTCTCTCGGTCTTGCCAGAAGCGTTAGGAACTGGCTCCGCCACCGCAGCGGACTTGGTCGAGATGCAATGGCCCAAGCCGGGCGGCAGGGTAGAGCGGTTCGTAAAACCGCGAATGGATCGGTAAACAACCATTCTGGAAGGCAAATGTGTTCCATGCTGGGCAGCCGCGCACCGGCTCACCGAAGCGGGGCGTTGCGGGGCGGCGTAGCCCCGCTGGGATGGGTAACGGAAGACCGCGCTTTTCTGCGGGCTGAAGTTAGGGAAGGAACTCCTTCCCTGCCTAGGTGTCATCATGTGTACACAACCAGGCGGCGTCTCATGCCACGCAGAAAGTCGGGATTCGAGAATTTCGGGAGAGGCTCGCGACGTTCCTGGAACCATCCGGGCCGGTCGCCATTACGCGTCATAGAGAGACCGTGGGGTAGTACATCCCTGCTCGACAAGCATGTCCTACACCTAGCGGCTCTGCGCACAGCCGCCGCGCAGCTCGACGCGCTTCTCGCTGCGAGTGGCGTCACGGAAGACGAACTGGTGAACGAGTTCAAGGAAGCACGCCGTAATCAGCCAAAGACTCGTACCTGAAGAGGGTCGTTGTCGACGCTGAGCCGGGCGTGTTCGAGAGATTCTCGAAGCGCACTTACGCAAGTCGATTCTTCGCTCCCGATACGATCTTCACAAAGGCTCGCGAGCACCTTTTCCCAAGATTCTTCGAACAGCGAGGCATGGACCCAGAGATCGCCGTCACGGTTCTCGATGAATTGTTGGTTCTGCTCGGCTGCATGGATGCCGAAATATACTGGCCATTTGAAACCGCAGCGCGTTGGTATTGACAGATGCGTGATGAAGACGCCTGGCCGGCTTGCTACCTAGCTAGCGCTCGGATGTCCGATTTGGACGAAAGACGCGGACTTCTTCGGGACGGGTGTGGCGACGTGGACCACAGATCACGTTGAACTGTTGCTTCGCCAGGTGCAACCCGATCCTCGCGAATCGAGCGCCGAATAGAAGTGCGGCCGGGCAAAGCCGGCCGCACGTGTTTCAGCGGGAGCCCTAGAAGGGCGTCGCGTCGTCGGTGGCGTCTTCGCCACGGCCGTCACTGTCGGCCCGCTCAAGGCGATCGAGTTTGGCGATGCGGTAGGCTTTACATTCCCAAATCCGCCGCTTCACCCCGTCTGTCTCATACTCGCGGCTGCGCAACTCGCCCTCGACTTGGAGGTGAGCGCCTTTGGGGAGACTGAGGGCGAATTGCCCAAGCTTCGACCAACAGACGATTCGATGCCATTCCGTGCGGGATTCCCATTCGTCGTTGTCGTTCTTCCACGAGGTTTTGGTGGCGAGCGACAGGACCGTGTAGGCCGCGCCGTTCTTCGTGAATTTCTGTTCGGGTTGCTTCCCGCTGAAACCGATAAGTGAGAGTCGATTCTGATACATGACTTAGATCCTTTCTGCCCTGTGTATCGGGGCACCCGAAGCGAGTGGGCTCCGCTCCCCAGCCAAGGGGCGGCTTTTTGCGGTGGGACCGAAGAATTTCAGCGAGGCGATGTGGCGAGCGTCTTGAAATTGTTGGGGGGACCGCAAACCCGGAGGGCGCAAAGCGAAGCAGAGGCCCCGCAGCGCGCCGGGCGCGGAAGAAGCCCCGAAGCAGTGCCCGATACCGGCGGCAGAAAAGATCAAGGCGACCGAAGAATCGCTCCCATCGGATTCGAGGAAGGACGACCATTTTGAGATTCCGAAGAACCGCGCGAAAGTTCCGTCTTCGGCCTCAGACCTCGCACCTGGAAGACGACTACGGTGAGTATCGGTCGCACGGTCTCGAATCGATAAGTCTCGACAGCGCGGGAATGAGCCGTCAGACCCGGCGAACTCCAATCGAAGGAGGCTGGCGAGGCCGCGAAGCGGATCAGGACGGGATTGAGGGTCTGAAAAACTGCGAAGCCTACCGATTGACGGCGGACAGATAGGGCAGATGGAAAAGGCGTGCCCAGGCACGTACGGCCGCGAGCTGAAATCGCGGGATCGGTGTGCCCGCAGCCCAATAATCATTCGCAATCGCAATCAGCAGGGTGGGACGCTGGACCATGGAGGCGAGAACCGGCCACGTGAGCAGCTGTTCATGACAGATCAGCACCGCCGCACGTTGATCATGAACTTGGATAACGCCGGTACTCAATATGTTGAGGCTGACCGCGGCTTTCTTCAGTGGGTTCCACATGCCAATGGGGACGGGGATGCGCTGCTTGAAATGCCCGTCTTGCGCACCTCGCAGGATCAGACCGTTGTCATAGGCCAAAGGCGGACCGGTAGTGGAATGAGTTTTCCAATCGATGCCTGGAACCATCCGGGGCACGGCTCCGGAAAGAGCGGCGAGATCCGCCGAGAAGTCATACAGCGACGAAGCATCTGAATGCGATGCTGTGGGCATTCGTGTCCCGACGAGGATTGTTTTTCCGCTCGATTGTAACTGGTCGAGCGTTGGTTGCCAGAATTCATCGGTTGCCGGAGTCCAGGTGGGCACAACGGTTTCGGGAAAGACGATCACCTCGGCCTTCGAGTCGAGTGCCTCCCGCTGGATCCACTCCGCCGTCTGGTAAGTCCGTAAGGGGCTCGCCGATCCGTGGGCGATGCCGCCAAACAGTGTATCGACGGCTTGCCATCCCGGCAACGGCTGCGCATCGCTGACGATGGCATTCGAGGCGACGCTAAAGGTAGCGAGGACCGCGGCAGCCAAACGCGGCCGGGCTGCCAGTGCGCCACCCGAGACCGCGCACAATACAAGCCCGAGCCAGGCGGTGCCCGGAAACAGAACGCCGGCAGCGGTCAGCGGAGACGCCCATCCGATGATGCCGAGCGGCGGCACTAGCGTGAGAGCAAGGCCGAGGAGAGCGTCAGAAAGTCGGGGGGAAAGTCGGCGTAGGCTGAGGGCATGGCTGACACAGTGCCCTTCAAACGCTTGGTTCTGCGAGCAGTTCTATGCCACGTGAGTCCGATGGTCATCCGCTTGGTCTTGGTCTCCGACCAAATGCCGCTCACCGAGTTCCACGACCTGTTCCGCGCCATTCTCGGCTGGACCGACGACCTCGGCTACATCATTCGCGTGCACGGACAGGAGTTCAACAGCTTCCGGCGGAAGACTCGATCTAAAGCACTGCACGAGTTTAAACTGCATCGCCAGGAAAAGTTCCTCTATATCTGCGACACCCTGCATATGTGGGAGTGGGACATCCGCGTTCTCGATATTCAGGAAGGTATCGAAGGCGATCAGGCGCCAGTATGTGTCGGCGGTCGTGGCGCGGCCCCGCCAGAATGCTGCGGAGGGCCAACAGGTTACCGATTGATGTTGAAGCGGCAACGTGAAGGCCCTGCGATGTCCGATCCCGTACGGCTGGAAGCGAGTATTCAAATGTTAGCGCAGGCTTGTCCGGATGAGCCGACGGATCGTTGGGAACTCCTGCGGACTGTGTGGGGCGAAGCCTTCCAGAGCATCGACCAAAGGTTGAAGGACCTCGGTCCTCTCCAACCGGAGCGGTTCAACCTTCACGAGGCGAATGCGCGTGTGCACGAACTGACGGAACGCCGGAGGTGGTGGTCATGAGCATTCGCGTGGAGGTCGTATGCGAAGACGCCTACGGGGAAGAACAACGCCAACAGGTCCTCTCGATTGATCGGGGGGAACTGGCGATGGAAACACTGGGCATGAATCTGAACGAAGGCAAAACGCTGTTGGCCGGTGTGCAAGATTTCGTAGTCGCCCAACAGGTACACGGAGATTTGGAGCGGCACCGCGTGTGTGCACACTGCGGCCGGCGATACACCAGCAAGGATTCCGGCAGCACCCCGGTCAACACGGTGTTCGGCCGGGTCCAGGTACCCAACCCCCGATGGAACCAGTGCGCCTGTCAGAGCGAAGGGCCCAAAACGTTCCGCCCGATGAGAACCTGGCTAAACGGGCAAACCAGTCCGGAAATGCTGTATCTGGAAACGAAGTGGGCGTCCCTGATCCCATTCGCGAAAGTCGTGGAGCTACTGAAGGACGTGCTGCCGGTCGCCGAGGCGGTGAATCAGGAGACTGTTCGGGCCCAAGTGTATGCTACCGCCGAGCGGATCGAGCAAGAACTGGGCGAGGAGCGCCAGCTCAATCTATTCGAGGGAAGAGAGGACTGGGAGCAACAGCCTTTGCCCGATGGTCCGATCACGGTGGGCATCGATGGAGGCTACGTCCGTGGCGCGCATAAGCAGGGATGGTTCGAAGTGATCGCGGCAAGAGCGTGGTGCGTTTCGGCGGGACGATGAGGGCGAGACACCGACGGCGAAGTGTTTTGGGTTCGTTCAGACCTACGATGAGAAGCCGCGCCGGCGCTTATGGGAGCTGATGAAATCGCAAGGGATGCAAGAAAACCAGCAGGTGGTGTTCATGTCGGATGGTGGCGAGGATGTCCGCCGTGTGCAAGAGTATCTGCATCCGTTCAGCGAGCACCTCATCGATTGGTTTCACATCACCATGCGGCTGACGGTGTTGCAGCAGCAGACCAAAGCTCTGCAGCAGGAGCGGCCCGAGACCGGCACTGATGTATCGAAGCGCCTGGAGAGCGTGAAGCATCTGCTGTGGCACGGGAACACCGAGGAAGCTCTTGAGCGGCTGGGGGACTTGTTAATGGAGTTGAGTTTGATTCAGGCGCGGTCGGCCGCTGCGAAGAAGGTCGCCGATGGGCTCGGTGAGTTTGAGACGTACATCCGCAACAACCACGACTTCATTCCGAATTTTGGCGAGCGCCGACGGCAAGGGGAAAGGATCAGCACGGCATTTGTCGAGTCGACGATCAATCAAGTGGTCAGCCGACGATTCGTCAAGAAGCAGCAGATGCAGTGGACGCTACGCGGAGCCCACCTTTTGCTGCAAACCCGGACCAAGGTCCTCAACGAGGAACTGGACGACGTGTTTCGCCGCTGGTATCCGAAATTCAGGCCGCAACCACCAACGCAGGAATCAGAGCGAAAGGCGGCATGACCCCCGACCTTCTGACGCTCTCCTTCATGGTCGATACAGCTGCGGGCGCAGCTCGCGGCGAGAACATTTTGAAAGCAGCGCAAAAGGCGGCACAGGCTGGCATCGGCGACCTGCGTGAAAGCCTCCGCTTCGCCGCTATGGTCGCGCCTTTTGTTCCAGGGGTGGGAACCGGCGTGGCGGCTGCTCTGGGCGCCGCGAACGCACTCGCATCCGGCCAACCGATCACCGAAGCAGTGATCGCCGCGGCGCGTAATGCTATACCCGGAGGAGCGGTCGCGAACACCGCCTTCGACATGGCTACGAATCTGGCGAAAGGCAAAACTCTGATTCAGTCAGTTCTTGAAAGTGCCCGTGCTCGAATTCCTGGCGGACCTGCGGCGCAAGCCGCATTCGATGCCGGCTTGGCGATTGCACAAGGAAAGAAGTTACAGGACGCTGCGTTTGCTGCTGCCGGGCGGGTCTTGCCAAAGTCTCCTTACGCGGCCGACGCTCTTTCGTTCGCTCGTAAGGTTGCCAGCGGGGAGAACTTACAAAAAGCCGCCCTGTCTTCTGCTGGCAACCTCGTAATGCGCAGGATCGAGAACAAGACCGGACCCATCACCGGCACTCTCGGCAGAACCGCAGCACGGTGGACACGCGAAACAAACGAGGCGGGGCTGGACCTTAACGGCGGGATTCCAAATACAGGTATGTGGTTTCGGAGGGGGAACGGGATCGTCCTGCTTTTATCGCGGGCGCAAGTGTCAGCCCTGAGTTGAAAGTCTTTACGAACGTCAAAACGCTTCTAGAATTCTCCCGGCCGTGACTCGGCCAGGAAGCACTCGGCCCACCATCGACGCCCAGCTTGAGTTGCCGACCAAAATGCAAATCGAGGTCTGTGCCCAGCTGTGGACTTGTCTGCAGCACAACACAGCGCCGCAATCTCGCGATATATACTGGGCAATCAAAATGATGTGGCTGAAAACTGAATTAATGAGAATCGTACGCATTTCTATCTGCCTTCTGGCCTTCCTGGTTGCCGTTCATGCGCAGGATGCGCGTGGGACCATCTCTGGACGCGTGTTAGATGCGAGTGGATCGGCGCTGCCGAATACCGCCGTGCAGGTGACCAACACCGCTACGGGTGTCGTCACCGCGGCGCGAACGAACGAGGCCGGTAATTTCACTGCGCCCTATCTCACCCCTGGGGTCTACACAATTCGCGTGGAAGCCTCCGGCTTCAAGCAGTTCGTACAGGAGAACGTCCAGGTTCGGACCGACGAAAACGTCCAGGTGAATCCGCAACTCACGGTCGGAGACGCCAAAGAGACAGTAACGGTAACCGCCGAGGCGCCCTTACTCTCGACCGCGGAGGTGTCCATGGGTCAGGTGGTGGACACGCGACGGATCGAAGAGTTGCCCTTGTTCGCCGGAAACGCTTTAGATCTGGTCCAACTGGCTCCTGGAACCGTAAACGGAACTGATATGCGGCTGCGCAAAGCGCCGTTCAACAATGCCCCTTCGCAGTTCTCTACCGACGGGAGCGGCAACTACAACAACGAGTTCACCATTGACGGCGTTTCCAACCTGTACTCGGACGGCACCCAGCCACGTGTAGCATTCTCGCCTCCACAGGGCTCCATCGGTGAGTTTCAAGGTGCAAACGACAGCCTTCGATTCCACCGTCGGGCATACGCTGGGGTCCGTGGTGAATCTGAGCACCAAAGGAGGCACGAATCAGTTGCACGGCGATCTGCACGAATGGCTGCGCCACAGCATGTTCGACTCGCCCACGATTTTTCAAAACCGTGCGGGGCAGAAGCTTCCGATCTACCAGGACAACCGGTACGGCATATCGGCGGGTGGTCCGCTGGTGATCCCTCGCCTGTATGATGGCCGCAATAAAACGTTCTGGTTATTTAGCTGGGAAGCCAACAAATTTGGTGATCCCAATAACGCATCCACGCAGACGGTCCCAACGGAGGCGATGCGGCGCGGCGATTTGTCGGGATTGCTGGCACTCGGGCCTAGTTATCAGATTTATGATCCGGCCACAACCACGCTCACTAGTTCGGGGACCTACACCAGGCAGCCATTTGCGGGAAACATTATCCCGGCAGCGCGCCTGGACCCTGTGGCATTGAAGATCCTCCAGGCTTACCCGTTGCCGAACCAGCCCGGCACCAGCGATTTCCGCAACAACTTCTTTCTCTCGCAGAAAGCGCTTGAGGATTACTGGACGACGATCTGGCGCGTGGACCAAAACTTCAGCGAGAAACACCGCATTTTCGTGCGCATGGACCGGGATTACTGGCAGGAGAACAAGAACCACTGGCTCGGAAACAATATCGATGGACTCATTCTCAACCGCATCAACCGCGGCGCGGCGTTCGATGACGTTTACATGTTCAGTCCATCGTTTCTGCTCAATCTTCGATACGGTATCACCGCTCAGGAGTTTCCGGAGCAGCGCACGACCCGTGGCTTCGATCTGGCGAGCCTGGGATTTTCTTCGTCGCTTGTCGGCCAGGTGGATAAGAACCTGGCCACGTTTCCAAATGTGCAAATCGGGAGCTTATCCGCGCTCAGCCCGTGGGAATCGGGCGATGGGTCGACATCCAGTGTCATCAACGCATGGGTGGCGAATTTCACGAAGACGATCGGGAATCATAGCATCCGGTTTGGGCCAGAGTTCCGGATTGAATCGGAGTTTCGTAATCGCTATAACCTCGATGTCTCACCACAGCTTGTGTTCAACTCCACCTACACGAGAGGGCCTCTCGACACCTCCGCGGCTCCGCAAGTGGGCGGAGAACTGGCTTCATTCCTGCTGGGAATTCCGGGCGGGCAGATGGGGAAAACGGCGAGCTACGCTGAGCGGGATTATTACTGGGCGCTATACGCTCAGGACGATTGGAAGGTGAGCCGCAGGCTGACGCTGAACATTGGGCTGCGGTGGGAGCACGAGTCGCCCATCACGGAACGGTATAACCGTGCGGCGACTCAGTTCGCGTTTGCGCAAGCCAATCCGATTGAGGCGCAGGCACAGGCCAACTACGCGAAGAATCCGACTCCGGAAATTCCCGCAAGCGTGTTCCGTGTACGCGGCGGCTTACTGTATGCCGGGGTAAACGGCAGCCCGTCGCAATACTGGAGTGGGCAGGGTGGGCACTTCAATCCACGCGTCGGCCTTGCGTATCAGATCGATCCCAAGACAGTGCTGCGTTGCGGCTATGGGATCTTTTACGGTTCCATCGGCGTGCTGTATTCGAACACGGTGCAGACCGGATTCAGCGCGACGACGCCGATTCAGGCATCGCTCGACAATGGCCTGACGTATGTCGCGACCACAGCGAACCCATTCCCGAGCGGACTGCAACAACCCGCCGGCTCAGGACTCGGCCTCACGACGAATCTGGGGCAAGCCGTTACTGCATTCCCAGCCGAGCGCAAGCAGCCGTACTCGCAACGATGGCTGTTCGGCATACAGCGAGAGCTTCCCGGCGCATTTGTAATTGACGCCGCCTATGTAGGCAATCGCGCGACACGGTTGTCAACGAGTCGTGAACTGAACGGGATTCCGCTCGAGTATCTGAGCACCTTGCCTGTCCGGGACGACGCGCGGATCGCGTATCTGGGCCAAACGTTACCGAATCCATTCTTCGGGCTGAACCCGATCTTCACCAGGACCATCTCACGGGCCAACCTCTTGCGGCCGTACCCGGAGTTTACAAGTGTCCAGGAGCTGGAGCCCGTCGGGTATGCCTGGTACCACGCCTTGCAGAGCCGCATCGAACGCCGTTTCGCGCACGGCGTCTCCGTACAGGTTTCGTACACATGGTCAAAGGCCATGGAGGCCACCCAATTCTTGAACGAAGCCGATCCGGCGCCGTCCCGTGTGATTTCGGCAATCGACCGGACGCATCGTACGGTGGGAAGCGGGATTTGGGAATTGCCGTTCGGCAGGGGCCGCCCGTGGGGAGCGCACTGGAATCCAGTAGTGAACTTTGTCGCCGGAGGCTGGCAGCTGAATGGGCTGTATCAAAAGCAGAGCGGCGCTCCCTTGGGCTTTGGAAACCGGATTTTCAACGGGAACTTGAGCGACATTTCCCTCGGCAACGACGTGCGCAGCGTCGACCGCTGGTTAAATCGCAATGCCGGTTTCGTTACGGACTCCTCGAAGCAACTAGCAAGCAATGTGCGCACGATGCCGTTGCGCTACAGCGGTATTCGCGGCCCGGGTCAGGAGCGTTGGGACTTCTCGGCGATCAAGAACTTCAGTATTACGGAGCGGGTGAGAATGCAATTTCGCGGCGAGTGCTTCAACGCTTTCAATCACCCCAATCTATCTGACCCGAACACCGACCCTACCAGTCCATCCTTTGGCGTAATCACGGGACAGAACCCACCGAGGTCATGGCAGTTTGCTCTGAAGATGATCTTCTAAGCCTAATTTGATCGTTCGTCACGCACTGGCCGCGCACGAAAGAGCTACAGGTGAGTGTTTGCCAATTGACGCTTGACAAGTGGCGTCGTACATTGCTCAATACCCGCATACAGACTGCGATAAACGATTCCGACACCAGAATACCCCTTCCCCGTGTGTCTCTTTTATCCGCCCCTGGTACACATCCAAGAAGGAATTCTACGCCGGCTCTAAATCAGGACCGCAAATAATCGTCCAGGCCTAAGCCCATCGCTTCCGCCAACGGCCGCACAACTGACGCCGGGTGTTATCAGCGTAGATCGCACGTGGCCCCGCCGTCGTTGCGACCCTCCACCTGGGCGAGGGTCAAAAAACCGGGAGCTATGTACGTCAAACCTATTCCACACTGGCACCCAGCCGTCGTTTTAAATGGCGAATGAATCAGGATCCAGGTAGTCAAGACGCAGGCCGATATCGATGTCTTATGCACATACAGACCGCACCGCGGTATAGTATCTGAATAACATCTCGTTGCCGCTTGGCAAAGCGATGCTTGGAAATACTCTCCTTTCCTTTTAGGTGCTCTGCATCTTGCAGCAAAGTACCTAACGGAGATCCGACGTCGTTTGGATCTGCTCCTATAGTCTCCCTAATCGGAGCACGTTCTTAAATCGTTCGTATTTTACTAGCTTCTCTGCAACTGCAATAGGAGTATTATGAAAGCCTTTTACAATATCATATGCATACTTACATTCATCTTAGCCACCGGTTGTTGGGCGTTACAGGCTCAGTCCGGAGTTACCATCGCCATGTCGCCAAACAGTCTCGCCTCGCTAAGATACAACGGATCGGAGTTCCTGGCTTATGGTGATCTTCGGCTCAACCAGTTGACATTTCAAACACCCGGCGGACAGACCATAGCCGGAGATCTCTCAGGTACGTCATCCGTAATCGGGCAGCGGATGACCCGAACGTCGTCATGGGGCTCGATCACTGCCGACTATGCCACTTCGGGTAACCGTCTGAACGCGACGGTTACTGTCAATAACCGGTCGCCAAATACCATAACGAGTATCTGGTTTGAACCCTTTGGGCTCCAGTTTCCCTCCACGGTTACGGAATATAACGGCAGCATTCCGCTGATTGTCAATACCACCGGCGGGCCGGGCCTGCAACAGACGAGTTACGGCACGGGCGTTATGGTCCTGGCGGCAGAAGACGTCGGGAAGCCACTACAACTCGGGTTTCCGTGGTCCTTTGACCAGCCTCAAAACAGAACTTTTCCGCTGACGTTCAACACCGGCCGCGTGAGTTCCCTGCCGGACAGCTATCCTCTAATTAACCGTCCCATTGCGCCGGGCGCTTCGGACTCTTTCACCTTCTCCCTTCGTTTCGGCCCTTCCGGATCGACTCTGTCGAGCCTTGCTGGAGACATTTACCAGAAATTTGCCGCTGCCTTTCCGCCAACTCTGCACTGGCCTGACCGGCGTGCGATTGGAGCGCTATTTCTGTCCACTGCGTCGACTGGTTGGGCAACAAACCCGCGTGGGTGGCTGATCGATCCAACCATCGACGTTACCAACGCCGCTGGTATCGCCAACCTGAAAACGCGCATTCTGGCCTGGGCGGATTCGAGCATCGCCGTTCTAAAAAGTATGAATGCCCAGGGTATGGTGACGTGGGACATCGAAGGCCAACAATATCCGCACGCCACCAGTTACGTGTGCGACCCGACTCAATTCGACACAGTCGCTCCGGAGATGAGCGGCATCGCGGACGCGTACTTCCAGAAGTTTCGCGATGCCGGCCTAAAGGTCGGCGTCTGTCTTCGACCGCAGCAATTCGTAATGTCGGCGGATCGCAGCAGTGCCGACCAAATCTCAATCTCCGATCCGACCCAACTTCTCATGAACAAGGTCGCCTACGCGCGCAACCGCTGGGGCGCTACCCTGTTCTATGTCGACTCAAACGTGAACGCGACGGATCCTAATCCCACGGATGCATCTGTTTTCCAAAAACTCGCGGCGGCCTTTCCGGACTGCCTTTTCATGCCCGAGCACTCAAACTTGTTGTATTACGCCTACACCGCTCCGTACCGCGAGTTAAGGCAGGGATATACATCGACCCCGGCCGACGTTCGCCAAGTCTACCCGAGCAGTTTCACGACTATCTACACGGCCGACGGTCCGATCCAGCAGAATTTCAACGCCCTTGTCACGGCAGTTAGCAGCGGTGATGCGCTGCTCTTCCGCGGCTGGTTCGATGACCCGCAGAACGCGCTCGATAAGAGCATCTATCAACAGGCCGGGCAGGGATCGCCGCCGAATGTCAGCTTCAGCAGTCCGGCCGCAGGCAGCACGGTCTCAGATTCGATCACTGTAGCCGCGGCGGCCAGCGCTGTAAATCCCATCAGCAACATTCAATTCAAACTCGACGGGATCAATCTGCGAGCGCCGGTCAGTGCTGCGCCTTACCAGGTCACGCTGGACACCCGAACCCTCGTCAACGGACCACATACGCTGGCGGCAGTGGCAACGGACTCGCTCGGCAACACTGGCACGGCTTCGATCACCATCAGCGTGAGCAACGTCGTGGCGGCACCCTCGCTATCAATCACCAGTCCTCTCAATCAAGCTTCGGTGAGCGGCACGGTGAACATTGTGGCTTCGACCGGCGGAGGCTTGCCCATCTCGAGTGTGCAATTCAAGCTCGATAACACCAATCTGGGTGCGCCTCTCGCGGCGGCCGTGTACCAGGTTTCACTCAACACTACTACTCTTACCAACGGCGCTCACACCATTGCGGCAGTTGCCACCGACTCTGGCGGCCGGACCGCCACGGCCAGCATTACAGTGAACGTCAATAATCAGATCGCAATCACCTGCCCGTCTCCTGCCGTGAACTCCTTTACTGGTTGCTATTACAAGGACACGTCGTTCACCGCGCTTCAACTAGTACGAGCCGACCCCCAGATCAATTTCGACTGGGGTCTCAGTTCTCCGGATCCCTCTCTGCCGATCGATTATTTTTCGGTGCGGTGGCAAGGCAACTTCGCTTTAACCGCGGGCTCTTACAAGTTCACGTTGACTTCCGACGATGGATCGCGTCTCTACATCGACGGCAATCTCGTGCTCGACGGATGGGGAGTTCACGCTGCCACGACCTACACTAAAACTCTGTCACTTACGTCCGGAGTGCATCTCATCCGCATAGATTATGTCGAGCAGACCCAGCGTGCCATGGTGTCTTTGAACTGGGCTGCCGCGGCTTCGGCGCCGGTGGTCAGCATTACGGCGCCCGTAGCAGGTGCTCAACTCTCGGGTACGGTGAAGCTCGCAGCCAGTGCAACCAGCACCATAGGTATTACAGGGCTGCAATTTCAGGTCGACGGCGCAGCCGTCGGGACTCGTCTGACTGCCACTCCGTACACATACTTGCTCGACACGACGCAATTTGCCAAAGGTGTACACACACTTTCAGCGACAGGCACGGACCGCGCAGGCGCCAGCACTACCTCGGTGCCGTTCTCGGTCACCATCGACAATCCCACGCAGTCCGCAACGTGCAACACCATCGGGACCGAGACTTTCTTCGGTTGCTATTACGGCTTGCGAGATCTGACTGGTCTGAAGTTCAGCAGGATCGACAATCAGATCAACTTCGACTGGAGCAACTCTACACTCGCACCGGGCGTCGGCCCGGAAAACTTTTCCGTGCGCTGGCGAGGTAACTTCACATTCCAGAGCGGAACGTACACCTTCACTGTGACAACGGATGATGGCTCACGACTATACGTCGACGGCAACCTGGTGCTCGATGCCTGGTCCGAACACCCCGCTATCCCGTACAGTGTGACTCTGCCTTTGGCGGCGGGCGTACATCTCATTAAGTTGGAGTATTTCCAAATGGGTGGCAACGCATCGGCCCAACTCGTCTGGACCAAAAACTGAGCAGGCTAATGGCGGCACGCGGAACTACCGCCCGGGCGCTCAGCGATACAAGGACTTCACTTTTTCGTTCTGCGGGTCCGGATACCAGGTGCGATAAATTACGCTGTCGCCTCGCTTTAACGAAGATGCGAGTGAATCGTGATGGTAGTCCAACAGTCCGTCGGAGGTGGCGATGAAGCTGAACGCTTTGGGGTAAGCCGCCCGAACGGCTTCTGGTGTGGAGGTATAGCCTTGCCTCAACTCCCGATACGGCGCGCTGAACGAGTAATACTCAAAGTTCGAGTGCTCAGGAATCAGCAGAACGTCCGGAAATGCCGCCGCCACTTTCGCGAGAATGTGGCCATCCAGTGGATTGGGATCTGTGGGGTTCACGTTCGAGTCGACATAGATGAGCGTTGCGCCCCAGCGGTCCTTCGCGTATCGGATCTTGTTAATCAGCAGTTCAGTAGAATCCGGCACAGAAACCTGTGCGATCTTCGGCTCATTCACTAATTGCTGGGGCCGCACGCACACCCCGACACGGAATCCGGCTTCCCGGAAGCGCCTGAAATATTCGTCCGCAATCAGATTCATTTCAGGCGCTAAGTGCGGGAGCTGGCGCGGATCGCCGATGTAGCTGATCGAGTGGCCATTCTCCTGACCCTCGATATCCCACGTAATCGCACCCTGCGCATTCATCTGGCGCAGGATGGCGATACTCGAGTCGGCCAACGCCAGGATCTGCCGCCGGAACTGGTCCCTGCCCACATCGGTAGTGATATCCACCCGGCTGTTCGATAGCCAGCCCCGGGGATTGTTGCTCGTGTTGGTTCCGGCGCTGGCCAGGAATATGGCTCCGATTGGCCGGCGGTCGTCCCAGTTCAGTCGGGAAGGAAACTGCTGGGCATACTTACGATACACGTCCGGTGCGAGCGCGTTGAGGGTGGACCTGGGCCGTCCGAAGCGCATCGAAATCTGAAACTCGTCACGGGCTCCCGGAGCGATTGGCCGCTGAATCACTGGATAACTGTCCGGATAGGATTTCACTCGATCGGTATTAACAGTTAACGGGAATATCGTGTTTTTGGGCTTGTTCGTTGACCACGGAAAGCCGAGCATCAGGGGCTTGCTCATATCATCGGCCGCCATCACCAGCGTCCCGGTATCAAAGGATACTTGGAGAATGGCGGGATTCCCAATGGTGTGCGTAAGCAGAGGAATCGATCCGTCGTATTCGGAGAGAGTCGTCGGGAAACGCAGCACCAAGGGCTCGTACCAGAGCCCCTGAATTGTGTCTGTTGACGATGTGTTCGCGGTCTCGATTCCGATATCCAACCGATTTTGTGAGGTGGTGTACCGAATAGTCACTTCTCCCCACGGAAAAACAATCTTAGTGCGCTGATGGGCCGTATCAGAGATCACTGTCCCCTGGGTCTGGCCGGCCCAAGTCTCGCCCGATGCTTTTCGCAACGTCACTTGGTTCACTCGGAATGCTCCGTAATGAAGCATCTCTTTACCATCGCATTGTAGAGAGGTGAGCCCTGCCGGGCCGGCCACGACCGTAACCTCCGGCTGGGACTGCGATCTGACATAGACAGTGGAGGCGGCCGCGAGTGCAACCACGGCCGAAGTGATCAAAACAACATGTTTCATTTCTTTACGTCCTTTGCTCGCTGACCTTTGAGCCTCACTGCGGAAGTGAACCGAACCGGGCGAGAATATTCCGCATCATAGTACGCGCCGCCGCGTTGAGCACGGAAGGCCGGAGCGCGGGTACGTTGTAATCGTCGTCAAGGCCCCAGGAGAATTGGGATGTGCCGGCTGCGAATACGTACGCTCCACTCGGCGCCGTGTAAATAGTCATCTTGAAGTTATTACCATATGCCGGTATGCCGGATGAACTGCCCAGGACAGTGATCGTCGAAGGATAGCTGGAGAACATGTCATCACCGTCGAATCCCACCAGTCCTGGCAGAGAGTCGCCATCCTGCAGGCCGGAGCCGCTGAACACCCAATGAGAAGTGTTACTGACCTGCAGATTGACGTGCACCGGGCCGCTGGCAAACTGAATCCCGATGAAGGCCTCTTCCGGTTTGCCGAGATCTCGCCACATTACCGTCTGGGTCGGTCCGCTTACAGGATCGAATATGCTCTTATAGCAAACCTCCGTGCGATCCGCAGCGCCGGTTGCCGGGCTGGTCTCGAAGCGAATCTGCCACGCCGAAGTTCCGGAACTGAATACACCGATGTTTACGCCGCGGTCACGAGCGGCAATCACGTTTTTGCGCATCGCCATCGACCAATAAACGTCATGGCCGACGATCAGGAAGGCTTTATGTTGAAGCAGCAGGTTTCCATTCTCGTGCGTGTCGACATCGGTCGAGTAGGTCACATCGTAGCCCTCGCGCTCAAGGAAACGCACCATGTTGTACTCCCATCCCGGAGCCGCCGAGTCCTGCTGATAGCTGTTCAGAAACTCACCCGCGCCGACACCGGCGATCGCCGAAGGTTGTCCCGGTGCCGCATAGGGCCGGTTGAACGATACCTTTACCGCCGTACCTTCGGGGCTATTGAATGGATAAAGAGACTTCCCGCCCCAGTTGTTATACGCCTGCCATGTGGTCACGCTGGACTGGAACAGGAACGCAGACTGCCGGGCGTCCTCGCGCACCACGAATATGATATAGCTCTGTTTGCCCTTTGATCCCATCAACCTTGCCAGATAAAAGCCGCTGACCCAGTTGGAAGGAACCGACAGAAGATAGGGGTTGGTCCACCGGCACTCAACCATTCCGAAGGAATTGGAGGACGGCGAGAGCTGCAACGCGCCTGTTCTTGCAATGGGACCCGCTACCTGCCGTGCTCCGGCGCCCCCGTACCACCCCATGCGGTAGATGTCGATCTGATAACTCGGATCCGCGGTGCTGACGAAGAGTGAGATCTGGCCGCCCTGGTTGACGCTGGTGAGCGAGGCGTACCCTTCTATTTCGTGATTGGACGCCGGGTTGGTCAGTTGCCACGCGGTCGTACCGGGCCGCGCGTTCTCGATCTGGATCGCATTGCCGGAGACAGGCGGCGTCAGATTGACGGTCGCCTGTCCGGACTTGGTCGGATCGGCCACGCTGGTGGCGATCACTTTTATGGTCTGTGCCGTGGTGATTGTCACCGGAGCGGTGTACGCTCCGGAACTCGAGATGGTACCGGTTCCAGTCGGGTTCAAACTCCAGGTCACCGATTGATTGGTGGTATTTGAAACCCCGGCGGTAAAGGCCTGGGTTTGCCCGGATCCCAGTGATACGTTTGCGGGGGTAACCGAGACTGCGACAACCGTCGGTACGAGGTTGACCGATGCTGAGGCGGACTTGGTCGGGTCGGCCACGCTGGTGGCGATCACTTTTATCGTCTGTGCCGTGGTGATTGTCGCCGGAGCGGTGTACGCTCCGGAACTCGAAATGGTACCGGTTCCGGTCGGGTTCAAACTCCAGGTCACCGATTGATTGGTGGTATTTGAAACCGTGGCTGCAAAGGCCTGGGTTTGCCCGGATCCCAGTGATACGTTTGCCGGGGTAACCGAGACTGCGATAACCGTCGGTACGAGGTTGACCGATGCTGAGGCGGACTTGGTCAGGTCGGCCACGCTGGTGGCGATCACTTTTATCGTCTGTGCCGTGGTGATTGTCGCCGGAGCGGTGTACGCTCCGGAACTCGAAATGGTACCGGTTCCGGTCGGGTTCAAACTCCAGGTCACCGATTGATTGGTGGTATTTGAAACCGTGGCTGCAAAGGCCTGGGTTTGCCCGGATCCCAGTGATACGTTTGCGGGGGTAACCGAGACTGCGATAACCGTCGGTACGAGGTTGACCGATGCTGAGGCGGACTTGGTGGGATCCGCCACTGAGGTTGCTATGATATTCACGGCCTGGGAGGCAGAAACAACCGTTGGGGCCGTGTAAAGCCCGGTTGAAGAGATCGTGCCTGTGCCCGGCGGAGTAATGGTCCAAGTAACCCGCGAATCGGCGCTATTCGCCACGGTCGCCGTGAATGCCTGTTGTTGTCCGGAAAACAAGGTCACGGTCGACGGCGAAACCGAAATCCCGATCGGTGGGCTAAGAGTCACCGTTGCGCTGCTGGATGTACTGGAATCGGCGATGCTGGTAGCGACCACCGTCACAGTCTGGCTGGAGTTTATGACAGCCGGAGCCGTGTAGAAACCACTGGCCGATATGGAACCAACTCCGGGCGGACTCAAATTCCACGAAACGGCGGTGTTGGACGTACCCGTAACTGTCGCAGAGAACTGCTGGGTTTGGTTCGCGTACAGAGTCGCAGTGGCGGGACTGACCGAGACTGCGATCGAGCCTGCCCCAAACTTGGCCAGAATGTTTCTCATCATGGTCTGCACGGCCGGGTTGAGCACAGAAGGCCGTAGCGGCGGTATATTGTAGTCGTCGTCCAGGCCCCACGAGAACTGCATTGTGCCAGCGGCAAAAACATACGCTCCGCTGGCGGCCGTGTAGATCGTCATTTTATAGTTATTCGCGTAAGCCGGAAGGCCGGAAGAACTGCCAAGGATGGTAATGTTCGGGGGGGAATTGAAGAACATGTCGTCGCCCTCGTACCCCAGGAGTCCCGGCAACTTATCGCCATCATGCAGACCGGTGCCGGCGAACACCCAGTGGGATGTGTTGGTCACCTGCACATCGACGTGCACCGGGTCAGCGGTAAACTGGACCCCGATGAACGATTCTTCCGGCATCCCGAGATCTCGCCACATAACCGTCTGGGTCGGTCCGCTTACAGGATCGAATATGCTCTTGTAGCAAACCTGGGTGCGATCCGGAGCGCCCGTTGCCGGGCTGGTCTCGAACCGGATCTGCCACATCGACGTGTCGGACGCGAACACACCGATGTTCACCCCCTTATCGCGCGCCGCGATTACGTTGTTGCGCATCGCCATGGACCAATACTCGTCATGGCCCACGATTAGAAAGCTTTTGTGCAGCAACAGCAAGGCCCCATTCTCATGCGTATCGACGTCAGTCGCGTAAGCAACGTCGTATCCCTCTCGCTCAAGGAAACGCACCATGTTGTACTCGAAACCAGGCGGCGTCGTTTCCAACTGAAAATTGTTTAGAAATTCGCCCGCCCCCACGCCTGCCGCGCCCGATGCCTGACCTGACACGGCGTAAGGCCGGTTAAAGGAGACCTTTGCCGCCAGGCCCGGGTTGCTGTTGAAGGGGTACATCGACCTTCCACCCCAGTTGTTGTAAGCCTGCCAAGTAGTCACACTGGCCTGCATCAGGAAAGTGGACGGGCGGCTGTCCTCACGCACTACGAAAATGATGTAACTTTGCTTGCCTCTCGAACCGGTTAGCTTGGCCAGATAGTAACCACTGACCCAGTCCAAAGGAACCGTGAGCACGTACGGGTTCGTCCACTGACACTCGATCATCCCGAAGGAATCGGATGATGGCGCGAGCTGCAGTATTCCGGTCCGCGCGATCGGCCCGGCCACTTGCCGCGCGCCAGCCCCCGCGTACCAGCCCATACGGTAGATATCAATTTGGTAACTCGGATCTGCGGTGCTGACAAACAGCGAAATCTGGCCGCCTTGATTCACGCTGGTGAGCGAGGCATACCCTTCGATTTCATGATTTACAGCCGGATTCGCGAGGCGCCAGGCTGTCGTGCCGGGCAGCGCGTTTTCGTTCTGAATCGGATTAGCGAATGCCGAAGCTACTGCAATCGCCGCCCAGAGCAGGGTCTTCATAACTGGCGGAGCGTCTTTCATCTGATGGGATCCTTACTGAGTTGTCGGACAATAATGATTCACTTGCGTGCCTCGATCGCGAGGGCATTTTCAAAGCGGGCAGGGTCTTCCACGAGCGAAAACATCGGATCGCGGGAGTCGCCTGCCGCGCACTTTCGGATATTGCGGAATCCGGCCTCTCGGAGTTCGTGCTTCATGGCCGGGTAGTCCCACATCCATAGGTGCGCCGACGAAGCCAGCCAGCTGTAGATCAACGACGCCCAGCTGTGGGACCGGGAGCGCCTGCCGAGGCCGGTTACGTCCAAAAATGTTGGACCGGCGTCGGACGAGTCGAGCCGTAGCGCCTCAACGTAACGCTCCGCCGCATTTTGGAGATCGGGCACCACGAGCCGGAACAGACCATCTCTCTTCAGTAGACGGTTCGTGTTGCGGAGGGCTGTCCGGCAGTCCTGGTAAGCCAGGTGCTCAAGTACGTGACTGGCGTAAATTCCCGAGCAAGACTCCTGCGGCAGATTCAGGCCCTTCACGATGTCCCCGTAGCGAACCGACTTAGGGAACGGTGTCGCGTTCTTCGTATACAGCCGGCCGACTACAGGCAGACGTTCGAAGCGCAGCGTCCAGGAGGCATCGAAATTCAGCCAGCCGTCCGGCGCGCACAGTCCGCAACCGTATTGAAGATACAGGCCCGAATTGTGACTCGACAGGCTTGGAGCTTGTGAATGGACAATGGCTGTGTGCGCGGACATAGTCGTTGCCTTAGCGTTCCCGGCTCACGAGAACGGGCGAAAGCGTCTGTTTGATTGCTGAAGCTAGCGCGGGCGTGAAATGTTGATTTCCCGTGTCGTTCAGGTGTTTGCGATCGCGGAACTCGGATGCGCGCACTTGGTTGGGTAACAGCGGAACCAACACGGGGACGCCGGTGCGTTCACCGGCTCTCTGCACGGCGCGCCACGGATCGCATTCGAGCTCTGGTGGAATGACAACCACCAGCCTGCCGGAGTGCGCCGAAACCAGCCGGTACAGTTCTGTCAGCCGACCGATACTGGTTCGAAAAACTTCTGCGTCATCCAGGCACGTAGGTGTCCCTGAGTTGAACAGGCCGGCGAGCTCGTTCATGCCGGGCAGCAACCCACGTAGAATTGCCGTCCTAACTTCTGTCCGCAACCCATAAAACTCGCTGATATTGGAGGCCATCAGCTCCACCTCCTGGGACGGGTCGAGACCGAGCCTACGGGCTACTGCAGCAACATCCGTCAAGGACATCAATTGGCGGGCGAAGTAGCTGCCCCGAACGTCCGGAGCCACGATTTGCCGGGCATTCAAGACGAGCACAATCAGGTCGTATCGGTTACCTTCACCGTACAGCCGCCGAAGCCCGAAGTACCAATCGAAGTAGGATGTCTGCTCGACAGCCAGCCGGGTAGCGTCCAGATCGGGCTTTAAGGCTTGCTGCAAACTCGGGAAGTTGACTCCCTGCAGCAGAAGCGAGTTGCCGACGAACAGGGCGCGTTTTCCTGACAAATGCCGGTTCTGTGCTGCCGTCATGTCCGCCGCAATCCGCATCTGAATGCGGCTGATGCGATGAATCGCGGCCTCCGCCGACAGCTCGGCGGCCACTCCGGTGATCAGGATCACGCCCAATAAAACCGCGCTCGCGGTCTTGACGCGATGGGAATCCCCGACCCTAGAACTGGAAATAAATGAACGCATTGAGCTGATTCGCACTGAACAGCAAAAGCGCGAGCGTGCATGCGGCGGCGCCGGCGTACTGCCAAGTGAGTGGGAACCGTTCCAGCAGGTACTCCTGGCCGCGGTGCTCGTTTAATACATCAATGACGAACATCGGAAGCGCCCAAGTCGCCAGGAACAGACAGGCGGTGGCCAGTTCCGGACGCCAATGCCATTGAACGATGCCGGATAGAAACGAGAGTCCATCGGACAGCGAGCTCGCGCGGAAGAATACCCACGCGAAGCAGACCACATGAAAAATCCAGATGCGCCGAAGCCAGGCTCTGATTGGGTGCTCTCCGGGATCCGCGGCCCGCTCTGCTTTGGGTTGAAGGAACCGATTCAAGGCGAGCCCAGTGCCGTGAATTCCACCCCAAACCACGAAGCGCCAGCTCGCGCCGTGCCATAGGCCCCCCAGTAGCATCGTCACCAGAAGGTTGCGGTACGTTCGCAGCTCCCCGTCACGGTTGCCGCCCATCGGTATATAAAAATAGTCCCGTAGCCAAGTGCTCAGGCTAATGTGCCAACGCCTCCAGAAATCCTGCAGACTGGTAGCAAGGTAAGGTTGCCTGAAGTTCACCATGAAGTGGAATCCCATCAGTTGCGCGCTGCCACGCGCAATATCGCTGTACCCACTGAAATCTCCGTAGATCTGCCACGCAAACGCATACGCGCCTACCAGCGTCACCATAACCGAAGGCGGTCCCAGCCGGCCGTCGAAAGCGGCATTTGCCAGGATGGCGCAATTGTCCGCGATGACGCACTTCCGAAACAGGCCGCTAAGGATGAGCATTACGCCATCAAAGAACGCCTGGGGCTCGAACCGGCGCGCCGCTTCCACCTGCGGCAAAAGATGCGACGGCCGCTGAATGGGCCCGGCAATCAGGTGGGGGAACAGGCTGATGAACAGGGCATAGTCCGTGAGCGACTTCGTGGCTCGGATCTTGCGCTGGTACACGTCCACGATGTAGGCCAACGCCTGAAACGTATAGAAGGAAATTCCGGGCGGCAGCACGACTGCGAGGACTGGAGCCGGGACATTACGGATTCCGAGCGTGTGTAAGACTCCGGTGGCCGAGTCGATGAAGAAGTTAAAATACTTGAAAAACCCAAGGAACGTCAGGTTCAGCGATACGGAGATTGCGAGCAGTACCCGGCGGGAAGCCGGACGGGCGGAACGCTCGATGGCCAGTGCACAGGCATAATCGACCACCGTCGAGATCGCAATCAAACCTAGGAAGCGCCAGTCCCACCAGCCGTAGAAGAAATAGCTGGCCGCCAGCAGAAAAACGTTCTGCTGCTGCCGCCTCTGAAAACGCCAGTACAGGGCAACGACGAGCGGCAGGAAGATGAGATAAACCGGCGTGTCGAACAGCATGTCGATCCTGGCCGCTCAATGGGCGATTGCCACCGCCACTTCACGAGCGTTATCGCGACCCAATGATTGCTGCAGCCCGCGGGCGATCGGCGTAGTCCACAGCGTCCAGACAGCCGTATTCGAATGGTCTTCGAACACGATTAGGTCGGTATCCGTCAACCGGTACTGCAGTCGTGTCCTGGGCTGGTCAGCGTTTACCTCCCTGGCCATCTCGAATACTTTCTCACCAAGAGTGAGATGGACGTAACTGAATCCGGCCGCAGTGCAGGCTTCCTTCACGGCCGCCCAGCGCTGTTCGGAACTGGTAACCATTGCCATGGACTGCTCGTATTCTTCGAGGCAGATTTGCATCCGGACCAGCCGCCGAAGCTCTCCTTTAAGCAGCAGTCCCCGGACCGTGAGCAGCAGGCGTCGGACGGCAATGAATTCGATATAGCCGAGCTTTGAGACGAATAGATACGCAAACGTTCCGAAGAGAATGAGCAAAATTGCAGCCGCTCGGGGCCGAACAATGGTCTCGAGCAGCGCCAGCACGGCGCCCAGAGCCGAAAAGCCATACAGGATCAGCGCCGCTTTCCTTTGTGTCATTCCAAGGGACAGCAACCGGTGATGCATATGGTTGTGGTCGGCGTCGAAGATGGGCTGTTGCCGGAGGAAGCGGCGTAGCACCGACACGGTGACTTCGGCTATCGGCACAGCCATGGCTACCACCGGCGCGAACTTTCCGACACCGACGGCCGCATGCTGGTGCCACATCAGGCCCAGGCAGCCAAGCAGGAAACCGATGAGCAGGCTCCCGCAGTCGCCGAGAAACACAGAAGCCGGGTTGAAATTGTAATAGAGGAATCCCAGCAAGCCGCCAATGAGCGGTACTGTCGCCATGGCGAGCGCCGGATGGTGATGGATCAGTGCGGCGAACAGAATGCTTACAGCCGCCAGCAAACCGACCCCCGACGCCAGACCGTCGAGCCCATCAATGAGGTTGAACGCGTTGGCACAGAACACCAACCAGAGCACGCTGAGCGGCAACATCCAAAAGTCAATCCACGGGTTAGCGGAAACCGGCCCCAGACGCACTCCCGCCCAGACGGCGCAGAGCGCCGCGCCCATTTGACAGCCAAGCTTTTGCCATGGTGTTAGCCCGAAGAAGTCGTCCAGGAGCCCCGTCAGAAAGATTAGGACCAGCGACGGCAACAGGCGCGCCAGCAGTCCGATACTGGGTCCGCTTTCGGCCCTTATTTCTTTCCAGAAGGAAGCGGCCAGAACCGCGGCCAAGACAACCAATATATAGCTGATCGCAACCGGAATGCCGCCCACTCGTGGAATGGGACGGGTGTGCAGCTTGCGCCGCGCATCCGGTCTATCCACAATTTCGAGAAAATTGAAGAAGTCCCGGCAGAACGGCGTGAGGAGCCAAACTACCAATAACGAGCAAAACCCAACTACGATCAACGCTCGCATGAGCCTATTCCTGAGTTAAGAAATCTATCGGAAGTTTTGTCAGCTAGGTGCGCTCAATAACGGGAACCGACAACCCGCGGGCCACCGGCGCGCCTATAATGCGGCAAACGCGCACCACACCATTGGGGAGATCATAATGTTCCAGAAACGCGACTCGTGCGCGGTCGCCCACTTTGCGTACTTCTGAACGCTCCGCCTCTAGCCTGATCAGCAGCGATATCAAACCCTCTCCGTCGCCGCAGTCGACCTGCCATCCACAGCCAAAACGCCGCAGCACCTGCGCCGGTGTAGCATCGCGCGGACCGACGTACAAAATTCCCCGGCCAGCCGCCATCAGGCCGTAGACTTTGCTAGGTACCACCGTGCCGCAGCATGCGCGGCGTTGCGTCACAAGGCCTATATGGCCTTCGGCCAACGCGCTGGAAAGCTGGTCGCGCCGGCAACCTGGGCCGAAAGACACATTCCATGCCCCCCGTTTATCGCAGAAGTCGCGTAGCTTGGCCCGAACGGGGCCATCGCCGGCAAAGCGGAAATGAAACCGCCGATCGTGTTTCAACCGGTCCATTGCGTACATGACGGTCTCCACATCATGACTCAGGCCTAGATTCCCGGAGTACAAGATCGTCAGCGGTCCGTCAGCTCGCGGGGTCAGCGGGGTTATCGACTTGCCGTCCGCCCAGTTCTCTGCCACATGAACGTTGGAAGCAGGTACGCCGCGCTCCAGCAATCGCTTGCGCATGCACTCTCCTGGTGCGATTACACCGTCAGCGTGGGACCGTGCGTATCGTGCCAGCGCGGCCAGCGCACGGATGATCGTCGCATCGGGCCTCAGCATTCCCGTGTCCACCAGGGCCTCCGGGAACAGGTCCATTTCCCAAATGAAATGCCGCCCGTGGCGAAATTTGGCCAGCAGGGTGCCGACGAGGGGCAGCATGGGCGGGGTGGTCATCGTGACGATGATCTCGGCCGGTTTCAGGCGAAGACCTTTCCAAAAGGCTCCGGCAAAGAAACTGGCATACGAGAGCAGCCGCTTCGATCCGCGTGAAAAGGGAAAACATCTGACCCGATGAAAGTGGGCAGCGGGCGGAGTGCATCCTTCATCTGATGACGCATAGCAGTAAGTCCCGCTCACTACCTCGACTTCGTGCCCTTCGTCCGCGAGAAAGCGCACCACGTCCGTCAAGAACTGACTCGTTGCGGCCGTATCGGGCCAGGCGAATTGGTTGAAGAAGATAATCCTCATGGCATGCCGAACAACGAATTCGCCTCGTGGCCAATGGCCCGCCGGGACAAGAATACAGCCGGATTCCCAACGTGAATTTCGAACGCGGGGATATTCTTCGCAGCCACCGCCCCTATGCCCAGGACCGCACTTTGCCCCACTATGGCACCCGGGCCGATCACGGCTTTGGCCGCCACCCAGGCTCCGTCATGCACCTGGATCGGCCGGACGATCAGCCGGAATGCGGGGTCTGTCCAATCGTGATTACCCGTGCATAAATATGCACCCTGTGAGATGCAGACGTCGTCGCCCAATGTGACGAAGCCGAGATTGTCGATCCAGCAGTCCTCCCCCAGCCAGCAGTTCCTGCCGGCCCGAAACAACCATGGATACTTGACGCGAACGCCGGGCTTGATCACCGCCCCCGGGCCGATAACAGCGCCGAACAAGAGCAGGAGCCATCGACGGAAACCAGAGAATGGAATAAGCTGACAGCGCAACAGCGGAAGACCGATGGCGAACCAGAGGATACGCACGATCGAAGACCGACCGGAATCGTAGACGTGTTTGTAAGTAGCTAAATCGGGCATTTGACAAAAGCCCCCGTCGGAGCGATACATTTCGGTGAGAAGTGGCTCAGACCAGATCTAGAGTCGCCGGGCGCGGTCCACCCTGGATCCAGCGATAGACTTCGGCCATTTGATGGCTTACCACGGGCCAGATGAAGCGACTTTCTACCAATCGCTTGCCAGCTTCACCCATTCGGGCCAAATCAGAGTCCGGCAAATCGAGAGCCTCGCGCAATGCTTCTTCCAGTCGGGACTGCTCTGGCTCAGTGATCCATCCACAGCCGGTTTCGGCTACCTCAGGCAGATTGCACGGCCGGGTCACAATTACCGGAATACCCATTCCCAGCGCTTCCAGCACGGCCACGCTGAATCCCTCCGAGAAGGACGGAAGCACGAAGAGAGAAGCCGCCGCAAGGGCGCTCCATTTGGCGGCCCCGGCCAGCATGCCGCAGAATGTCACACGATCCCCAACGCCCAGTTCTGACACTAGCCTCTCAATGTTTTCCAGTGTGCCATCGGAATCGGGACCCGCAATCACCAAGTGTGCGTCGCGGCTGCGAACCGCTGACCATGCCCGAACGAGCATTTCCAAGCCTTTTTTCTGGTGCAGGCGCCCCAGAAACAACATCAGCCGCCGTCCCCTTAGTTCCGGATGCGATTCGAAAAACAGATCCGGCCGAGCTTGTGGGGGCATCGAGATCGCGCCCGGGACCACGGCAATGGGATTTGTGAGGCCAATCCTCCGGTAGTCGGCCACCTCGGTTGTAGTCAATGCGCGCAGGCAGGCCGCGTTTCGCAAATTGCCGCTTTCGATCAGCGTCGCGTAGAGCGCCTTTTTGAACCGTTTTTGACGAAGTGCCCAGCGATCGAGCATCCCGTGTGCCGAGACAATGTAGGGACGCTTGCATGCCGTCGCCAAGCGTGCGGTTGTCGCGCAGTGGGTTTCCCAGATGCCGTGAATGTGAACGCCGTCCGTGTTTCGAATCATCTCCTTCAGGCTCTGGCCGAGTTTCCAGTCGAGCAACCAGCGCAACCGCCCTGGGGGCACAAGCGAGACACCCCCTCGCGTCTCGAACCAGTTCGCCCTGTATTCTTGCGAATTGCAAAAGGCAATCAGCGGTGACATTATGCCGGCCGCCTCACTCGCTGTACAGAAGAGAGGCAGCGAACTGGCGATACCGCCGAATTTTGTGTCCAGATGGGAGACCACCTGCAACCAGCAATCAGCGCGCCTGAATGCGGGTGGTCGTACTTCAGGCGACGGACAGGTTGCTGATGACACGATACACCTCTTCCGCCCAATGCTCCAGTGAGTAGTCTGCGATAATGCGGCGCGATGCTTGCGCCATGTTTTCGCGATCGCGCGCACTGGCTCGCGCCATGCGCAGCATGCATTCGCTCAGTTCTCCATCACGCAACGGATTGAACGTGTAACCATTCCTGCCGGATTCCACCAGGTCATCGACGCACCCGCACCGGCCGGAAACGATCACCGGCAACCCCGCTGCCATAGCTTCGTTCACCACGAGCCCCCAGGGTTCGCGGAAGCTCGGCAGAATGAAACAACCGGCAAACGCATAGTGCGGCACCAGAGAAGCTGTAGGCAGCAGACCCGCGAACCGAACCGAATGTTCCAGCCCCGCGGCAGACACCTGCTCTTTTAGCGCGCCGGCGAGTGGCCCATCCCCGGCCAGAATCAGCGGCCAGGTTCCGCCCCGGCTGCGGAAATGCGCGAATGCGCGGACCAAGCCGCTGACATTTTTCTCCGCTGCGAGCCTGCCGACGTAGAGAAAATAAGGCTCGGTTGCGGACCCGCGCGATGCTCGGCAACGATCCGCCTCTCTGCAAAAGTACTTGTTATCAACCACGTCATACTTGCGCGCGACGCGCTCTCGCGGAAATCCGAGTTCGTCAAGATAGTCGGCGTGACGTTGGCCGCCCGCGATCGCCGCGTCGAATAACCCATTAAGCAGGCGCGCCTTGACCGCTTCTTTCCATCGCACCCGCGGATGATCCTGGCGCGTGGTTTCGGTCATCAGGATGGACCTCCGCCCTCGACGCTTAGCCCATAGAGCCGCGGCCAGGGCGGGAGCAGTATAGTATCCCGGAACCAGCACTGCCTGCGGATCGGCTTCGTCCAGCTTCCGCCAAACCAGCGCTGATAGCCGGTCCTGCCGGACTTTCGACCATGCGGCATCGGGCAACAATGTCGAAACGGATAGCCCGTGGCGCTCGCTGTCGCGAAACACCATTTGCTGATGTACACCCGCGCCGCCGACCAATTCGAGGCCAGTCACCCTGCCCCGCATTTGCGGATGCTCGGTCAACGCCCGAAAGCGCGCGACGTGATACGCATACCAATCGATCCAGACCACGGAAAGCAGATTGTTAGGCATCCTTTAGCTCTCTCGGGATGAAACCAGGACAAATTTCTCAGACCACCAACTGGGGACGCGATGCAAAACGCCAAGTCAGCCACACCGGCACAGTCATGAGCAAAAGGCGGAAAATGATGGCCTCCATGGTCTGCATCACCAGGTACACCGACAACGCCGCCAGAACAACGTAATAGATGGACCAAGCTCCGCCTTTACGCCGCATGTTCTGCCAGGCCGTGCCGTAGATGAGGCCGATCACCCACAAGGCCGGAATGCTCAACCAGCGGAATTCGAGCCACAGGTCCGCCACGATTCCAGGCGCCGCGCCGTCTGCTCCCGCCCATCCCAGCGTTTCCGACAGACCTTCGCCGGTACCCGCGTTCTGGGTCAATTCGGGTACTCCGAAATCCTCGTACTTGGTCGGCCAGATCGCACTCGGAATGGGCCGCACCAGAACCTGTGCAAGATAGCGGAGACCCCAGAAAAACCGCTGCCGCTGCTCCGAACTCAGCACCGAGCCGGCACCGTAGATGTACTCGTTGCCCGTATCCGGCTTCTCGACAATTTGGGTAACCTCGGTGGTCAGATCCTGGTCCGAGCCAAGATAAATCGCTCCTCGGTTGCTGACCAGGAACAGCATCAACAGACCGACTAGAACGCCGCCCCCCACCGCCAGCAAAATCGGAGGGCGCTTGCTCCGATGGATATACCAACCCATGATGTTCACGACTGCGATCATGAACGTGGGACCGCGGCGGGACGTAAGTGCCGCCTGGATCATCCACGGCATTATACATAGGGCAGCGGTCAGCACATAGAGCATGCGCGGACGCCAGCGCAGGATCACTGCCATGATCATCAGGAAGCCCGGAAATAGCAGGAGCGCCCCGTCACGCACGTACCCGCTGTCATCCCAGCCCCCACTGTAAGGCCGGCTGAAAGCTTCGCGCAGACCGCCAACGTTCAGGATACTCGCCACCCAGCACGCCAGCCCAAGGCCACCCGTTATCACGGCTCCCCTCACTAGGATCTTGGCCGCATGATTGTCCAACCTGCTCCAAACTGTCTCCGGCATATAGCGGCACCCCGGCGTCAAACAGCCGATTACAAGGCTGGCCACGCCCGCTACCACCCAGGACTGCACAAACACGAGCTGGTCTTTTTGGAAAAAGCCATCGAGGCCGCCGTTTGACGCCAGCTTCATTGGCATCCACCCGTACAGGAACATTACCAGCGGCGTCAGGAACATTAGCGGGTGAAACACATCGCGGCTTGCCGAATAGGCGTACAGCGCACCTGCGGCGGCGATCAGGATTGCAGCCCAAAGAAGAAACTCGAACATCTTCAGAAACGACTAATCATTCAAAATTCCGTTGACGATTTCAGCCACACGCCGGCGAAATCCAGGCCAGGTGAACTCTTCGGCGCGGAGGCGGGCCGCACGTCCCATCTCGGGCAGACGATCGCGGTGTTCCATAAACCATCCGATGTGCCGGGCGAGCTCCGCGCTTTCGCCCGGTTCGATTACGAACCCCTCTCGCCCTGAACGGACCAGGTCCCTCGCGGCAGTTCGGGTCGTGCTTATCACGGGCAGCCCACACGCCATGGCTTCGAGGAGCACGTGGCCGAAGCCTTCCGCGAGTGAGGGAAAGACGAACACATCAGCACGTTGGTAAGCAGCAACAAGTTCTGCCGCACTCACCCCAGGCCGGACCTCCACCCGTCCTTGATATTGTTCGAACAGCTTAAGGTTATCCGCGACGCGGCCGCAAACGGTCAGCTTAACGCCAGGCGGCAATCGATCCATGGCTTCAAGCAGATACTTAATTCCCTTGCGCTGGTTGATAGTGCCTACGAACAGCAGCTGCAGCTCCCGGTTCTCCGGCTTCACCACAGGTGGCCTGAACCGCTCCAGGTCAGTTCCGTAGGGCGCAATATGAATCCGCTCTGAGGGCAGGCCGGACTCTATTAACGTATCTTTTGTGAAAGAAGAAGCCACGATCCAGTGCTCCGCCATTTTGGTTTCAGCGACTAGACGGTTGAAGTCTTGTTCGGGGAGCGCCAGTTCCCACTCCTTCTCGAGCGATGCGGTGCACTCCGGGTGGAGATGCCTTTCCCTGGCCAGAATCTCACGCACGCGCGCCGGATGCGGATGTAGCTGAAATAGGATCCGCGGCTGCTTGCCGGAGTAGTTTGAAAAAGCGCTGTGCCCATAGTAGCTGTAGCTGATCAGCGCGGCTTCCTTGCGCGATGCGAGCCGGCCTGCGGTCCGGCCCAGCAACGTATCATTCCATCGTGTGGCGCTGCGCCGCCATGAGAATGGCGCGGCCGATGTCTTGCTCAGCATCAACGAGCCCAGACCGCTTACCCAACACTGCCGCACGCCCCCTGACAGACTTTCGCCAGCCCAGCGTTGGCGGGAGGAATAGGAAAATTTTGCGGGAAGCAAGGTGTCCAAAGTCCGCGCCCAAGCCCGGTCGGCCGGCCAGTACAGGTCTGTAACCAGTGCTTCTAGAAGGTTGTGCTCCGAAAGCCCGAGAGCGACCTGATAACCGTCCCGGGCTCCCCGATGCACCACTACGGCTCTCATCCGAAGCTGCCTTGTTCGGCCCGACCCACGGCGACCACATTCGCCAGCGTGATTCGCTCCAGGTCTTCTCCCCGGAGGAAGGCTCCGGGGGTTCCATCATCTTTTACCCACCGAGGACTGTACCCGAGATCTGTGAACATGCGATGGAGTTGCGCGGCATTGCTGCCCGCCCGCTTCAACAAGTCCGGACATACTTCGAACAGAATGAACGGGACTCGTCCCCCGTCGAGTGTTTTCCGTGCTCCCTCGAGAACGTAAGGTTCGAAGCCTTCGGTGTCGATCTTGAGGAAGTCGATTCTCCCGATATCGTGCTCCGTGCAGTACCGGTCGAGCGTAGTCATTCGCACTTGATGATTGCCGTTGGCCGGTTCCTGGTTTTTATGCCACTCGCAAACATGATTCGTTGCCGGGCTCTCGGGCTTGACCTCAAATTTGACCCAGCCTTCCTCAAGGCCCAGTGCGATGCGATTGAGCCGGACGACACCCCGCGCGCAGGGACTTGCAGTAATGTTACGCGTGAGCTTTTCGAACGTCGGCGGCGTGGGCTCGAATGCGTGCACGGCGGCAAATCCGCGGCCGGCGAGTTCCGCGGAAAAAAGGCCCAGGTGAGCCCCTACATCAATGGCGGTGGGAGTGAGTGAGCCGGTCCGGCGCAAACAATGGTCGATCAGTCTTCGTTCGGAATCTAGTATGCCCGAATGAAACGACCAGAAATCCGAAAAGCTGATCCAACCGCGAATCTTGGTCGTCGCACACGGCACTACCGCCTCCTCGCGCAAAATAGAAGACCAGAGCCAGCGCGAATACGCCTTGGGCATCCCCGGCGTTGACAACAACCGCGTCATATTTTGTATGACCGATGAAGGCATTGAATTCCTCGTTGTCCTGCATGATTACAGGAGCGTCGAAAAGAGCTGGTACAATTCGCCTGCGGAACGGTCCCAGCTGAACTGCCGCGAGCGTTCCTGGCCGCGGCGGATGAGTTCGGCTCGAACACTCTGGTCGCGAATCACGACATCGAGCCGTTCCATATGTTCGGCGGGTGAATCCGGGGCCGCCAGCAGGGCGGCGTCGCCAGCCACTTCCGGAATCGAGGACGTGCGGCTGGCCACAACGGGAGTACCGCATACCATCGCTTCCACAACGGGTAAACCAAAACCTTCGTACCGGCTCGGGAACCAAACCACCCGGGCCGCGTGATACAGGGCGCAGAGACATTCGTCGTCCACGTAGCCAACCAGCCGAATCGACTGGCTTATCTCTTTCGCTCGCGCGGCGAAGCCAGGGTCTGAGTGTCCCGCCACCACCAGTCGAAGTCCAGGGTGTTGCTTCTCCACCAGCGGCCAAGTCTCGAGTACCAGGCCGGCATTCTTTCGAAAGCTCAGCCCGCCTGGTAGGAACACGTACGGAGCAGCGTCGAATCCGTGCTGCTCCAAGTACGCTTTCCCGTCCGCGCCCACTGGGTCGGCAAAGCGCGGAGCGGGTGCATTGTGCACCACCCGTAGACGCGACCGAATGGCGGGAAACAGAGTGGCGAGACGATCCGCCGAGAACTGCGAAACTGTGTGGAACAGGTCTGCCTCGCGCGCCAGGGTTCTGTAGAGTATTTTCCATTTCCAGCGCTGTCGCAGCGTCGACATAGACACCGGATGAGCTCCCTGGTCGAAGTAAGCCGCATCGTGAACCGTGACTACCAGGCGGCAGCGCCGTTTCGGTACATACGATTCCATTGTGCAATGCACCACCTGGACTTCTGGCCAAAACTGCTCCGCCGGCGGGCGGTGAGTGAACAGCCAGCGTGCCTGTTGACGGGACGTATCGCTCGAAAACAAGTGATAGTGAAACGAAGCCCAGGGCTGGCCGACTTTAGGCACAATCGTCGAGTAGTCGGCGGCATCCGCCAGGATATGCACGTTCGCTCGGCTCGCCAAGTGCTCAGTTAGCTGCCGCGCGACGCGACCCGCTCCCGTGGAACCGTGAATATTTCGCAGGTGTACATACGACAGCAGGTTCATCGAGCTCCCACGACCTGTTTCTGTTCCCTGCTTCGGCGACGCTCTTTCACGCGACGCACCGCCTCTGACATGGCTCTCGCCCTGACCTGCCAGGTTTCATAACGGCTTGCACGCCAGCGTGTTTCCTCGTGACCGTCGCGAAAGCCCCGTGAGCGCAGGCGATCCATCTCAACAGCGATTTGCGAAGCCGTGTCCACCAACTTCAATAACGGTTCCTTGTGAAGCAATTCCTCAACGCCGCGTGTGGCCAGAATCGGACGGCAGGCTGCCAGGTGCTCATAAAAACGCGTGGCGCTGCCCGAAAAGGTCGGTTCCTGCCTACGGTACGGAAGTATTGCTACATCGAACGTTCTTCCGTATTGCCACAGCGCACCGTAAGGCTTGGCTCCCACAAACCGGACGCGCCCACCCCTGCTCAAGAGTTCCTGGCGCGCCGTGCGCTGATCGCGATCCGGAATTTGCATATCGACAGGCCCCACGAATACCCACGACAGCCAGGGAAGTCGGTCCACGGCGTCCCGCAATAGAATCCAATCCATGTTGGCTGCCAGGTTGCCGATCACACCGGCAATGGGACGCGGCACATCCACCACATCGGGCGGTGGCGGAGCGGTGCACAGCAGCGGCTCTGCGCCGACATTGGCTGCCCGGGTTGCGTTCGGAATCACCAGCATCCTGTCCCGCGGACAACCCTGTTTTTCCAGGTGCATGGCGATGCGCTCAGTATTCGGGCATACCAGCGACGCTACTTTGACCATGCGCCGGTCAAGTGAACTGATGTGTTCCGCGTTCATGCAGTGATAGCCCGCCGTGAAGTCGGTCAAATAATAAATCACCAGGCCGGGCCAGTTTTCGGCCACCGGAGTGTAAAAGGGGCTCGTGCACACCAGCACGGGATCGTCTGGACCGCCGGCACGCAGCAGCCGTTTCGCTACCCGGGTCCCAGGTGAAAGCAAAAGCGTGATAGGGAACCGGCTATACCCGCGCTGCAGGGGGAAACGCGTAAAGCGCAGGGGGGGATCAGCGAGTTCTTCGTCGCGCTGCCACTTTTCCCAGCTTCCGGCCGCCCGCATCTCGGGAACCCAGCTCATCACAGGCTCGATCTCCGTCAGCGCCGCCGCGAACTCCTTCATCCAGATGCTTCCGGTGTCGAGCAAATGCCAGGTCATGCTTCGCGTTTCTGTCAGACCGCGGACGCCAAAGGTTTCCAACCAAAAGGCGCCTGAGTGGCCTGCTGAGTTCGGGCCCGCAGGTCCGCCGTCACGGCCGACACGATGGCGCGGGTTGGAGTGCGTGGCCGGTAGTCGATCAACTCCTCGAGTCTTTTGAGACACGGTACTCGCCGGAACATGTCCTCAAACCCTGGACCGTAGGCCACATCATAGGGGACGAACTGAATCTCTGAAGAGGACTCCGCGATTTCCTTCACCAACTGTGCCAGTCCCAAGATGGAGATCTCGTCGTCGTTGCCGATGTTGATCACCTCACCCGGGGCGCCACCCCTGTACGCGATGCGGACCAGCGCTTCTACTGTGTCAGCCACATAGCCGAAGCAGCGGCGCTGCTGGCCGTTCCCAAACACTGTGAGTGGTTCGCCGCTCAGCGCTTGTGAAACAAAGCGCGGCAGAACCATCCCGTAACGGCCGGTCTGGCGTGGTCCCACAGTGTTGAAGAAACGCGTGACGGTTACAGGGACTCGCTGTTCGTTCCAATAGGCAAGTCCCAGAAACTCATCCAGCGCCTTAGAGCACGCATAGCTCCAGCGGCCCCGCGTGGTCGATCCGAGAACCAGATCCGCATCCTCGCGGAACGGGATCTGGTTGCTCTTGCCATACACCTCGGAAGTGGATGCGATGAGGGTCGGCTTTTTCTTCTTGGCTACTGCGCGCAGGACGACTTCCGTTCCATGCACATTGGTTTCGATCGTACGCACCGGGCTTTCCACAATCAACTGAACGCCAACCGCGGCTGCCAGGTGAAATACCATGTCGGCCTCGTCTACCAGTTCCTGCACAAGCCGAGCATTAAATACGGTATCGATGGTGTAGGAGAACTCGGGGTGGTTCTTCAGGTGACGTATGTTTTCCATGGACCCGGTGGAAAGATCGTCGAGAATCGAGACCTTCCAGCCTTCGCGCAGGGCGCGATCCGCGAAATGCGAGCCGATGAAGCCGGCTCCGCCCGTGATGAGCAATTTCATCTGGTTACTTCCTTCGATTTAGATCTATTAGTTTGCTGCTTCGGCCCGCCACTGCAGTCTGACAGGCAGCCTCGGTACGACGCCGTTCGCGCGACCTTGATGGACGATTAGGAATGCGGCGGCGATTGTCACAGCTCCGCACAGCGCAGATGCTTCGAGCTGAGTAAGAACGCCTGACACCCTCAGCCACGCGCACGCGGCCAGAGACAAAGCTGCACCTACACTTACCATTGAGAGCCTCGCTACGCCTTGCGGAAGTTCTCCGCGGCGGCCCAGCGATGTCAATACCAGCATCATCGAGAGCGCGTGCGCACCCAGAAAGCATGCCATGGCCGCTACCGACCCCGTTCCGGGAACCAGCCACGTGCTCGCCGCTACGACCACCACGGTCCAACACAAATTGATGATTCCGGTTGCTTCGAGCGAGCGCACCGCCAGCCTCGATGCCGCTGGCCCGCCCGCCATGTGGATCAGCGCTGTCGAAAGCGCGAGTGCGGCTGCCAATTCGGCTCTCATGTATCGAGCCCCATACACCTGGCTCAAGATCCAGGGAAGCAGCGTTGACATGGTGCCCGCGCAAATTGTTGCCAAAAAACCCGCCACCAGCGAACTGACCAGCAGCACGCGGTCCGAGCCACCGAAACTCCGGCTTCCCTCGTCGGTAAGCATCGCGAGGCTGCTCTGCGGGACGAGGCTGGGAGCCAGTGCCGCCATGTTCCGCAGTTGGCCAGCCAGGGCGAAAAATGCCATCTGCACCAGAGATGGATCCGACCGGGCAACCAGCGACGCTACCCACCAACCGGCCGCATTCAGCCCGATCACGCCGCTCAACTGCACCAAACCAAAACTCCAGATCTTTCCCACCGATGGGCTGCCACTGCCCGCATCGCAACCCGGCCCGACGGCGCGGTACACCAGAAAACACGTTACCAGTACAGCCGTCAACACTGCCGCCGATTGCGCGGCCAGCATTGGGATCAGCCCGAAGTGCGCCGCAAGCGGCACTGCAACTACCAGTCCGGTGCCTGTAAGAACGGACAACAGCATCAGGATCCAGAATGTCCGCTGTCCTAGAAGCAAGCCCCGGCAACACTCAAGCAAAATAAACGCGGCCGCTGAAATCGCCGCTACCTGCAGCGGAACAGCCAGCTTGGGGTTGTTAAGCAAAACCCTGGCCATGGGCTTCGCCAGGGCCCACTGCCCCGCGGTTGCGATGAGCGCCGAAGTCAGGGCTACCACAGCCAACCCCCGCAGCACCCCACGGTAACCTTTGGTGCCGGGCGGAAACTGTCCTACGAAACGATTCGCGGTCATGCCAATTCCGGCACCCGCATAGCTTGCGATGTTATTTGCGGTTGTCAGTGCGAGCGAGTACGCCCCAAACGTCTCCGCGCCTGCCAGCCTTGCTGCCAGCACGTTCGCCAGAAAACTGGCCCCGCGCTCGAAACCCAGGGCGACCCCGAGCGCCGACATGCCCGTAAGGAGCGACGGTCCGAGCCCGGCGCGCCCTTTCAGCGAGTTCTCTTCCGGCACAGTATCAGGAACGGCTGCCTGCATGGCTGTAACCACGGTTGTACTCCGAATAAGAGCCATATCTGCCGCTCTTGCGGGGATTCCAATCGTTCAGAATCGTGCCCAGCAAATAAATTCCGTCCTCGCGGAGGCATTGCTGCGCCGCATAAGCTCGCTCGCGCGTTGTCTTACCGGCCCGAAAAACCAGTAATGTGGCGTCCGCGATCCATCCGAAGACGCGCGCATCGGACAGGTGCAGCATCGGTGGACTGTCGATCAGCACGATATCGAATTCCGACCGCACTCGCTCAAGCAGTGCCACCAAACGGCCCGAGTGCAGGCGCGACGAGACATCGCGGTCCACCGCAGTGGTCGGCAGCACGTGTAAGGAGTCGATGCTGGTCGGGCGCGCAATAGCCTCGAGCGGCAGATCCGAGATCGCTTCTTCCGCCACTAGGATGTCCGCCAGGCCGCCCTTCGGATCCAGGAGGAATATTTTCTGCAACCTAGGCTGCCGCATATCGCCATCAATGAGCAGCACGCGCTTGTGGATTCGCGCCAGCGCAATGGCCAGATTAGCGGCGACAGTTGTCTTTCCGTCACCCGCGCCTGGGCTGGTGAGAACAAAGACACGGGCTTTCGTGCTCGCGCCGGCAAACAGGAGGGAATTCATCGCTCCGGTAACGGCTTCGGCTAACTCGGAGGGCTGCCCCCGCCAGCTAGCGAGTTCCAGGCTATTAGCACCTCGCGCGACAGCAAGGGTTTTGTCTTCGTCTCCGCTCTCTTTCCTGACTCCCAGCCAGCGGGGCCGGCTAATCCGAGGCAGCAACGCACCGCGGCGAGCAGAAGGAATGACGCCCAGTTCGCGAACCTGAAACTGGGCGGGGGCCTCGCCGGGCGTACGAATAGTCTGATCGGCGCGCGAATGGATCACTGCCAAACCGATGCCGAGACAGGTTGCTGCGAAGAACCCGATACAGACCGAAGCCGCGCTCTTCGGTGAATATGGTCGGGGCGAGGGAGTAGCCGGGTCCACAACGCTGATGGTGCTAGTGCGCATGGCCGCGGCCAGCCCCACCTCCTCAACTTTTTGCAACAACGCTTCGTATAGCTTGCGCCCGGAGTCTACATCGCGCTTGAGCATGTTGTAGTGAACCGCTTTATCGCCGTGCTGGGCCATTGCGGATGCCTGTTTGTCGTAAGTCGCTGCTAACATCATTTCGCGGCGGTGCGCGGCATCGTAGTCCGTTTTCAGCCTGGAAATGACGTTTCCACGCTCATTTTGAAGTTCGTTCTCCATCACCGCGATCTGCGACTTGAGAGCGCGTACTTTGTAGTGCTGCGGAGTCATGGTCGCGGACAGCTCGGCCGCCTGTCGGCGAAGATCAGCTAGACGAATTCGATACTCGAGGACAGGACCGGCGTCGAGGGCCGTGGGCATGGAGTCCGGAGGCGAGTGCAGAGAGATCTGGTATTCGGACTCCTTGGCGATCCGATCGGCCTGTGCGCGTGACAGTTCGGCCTGCAGCTGCCTCAATTTTTCCTGCGCCGGATTCTCCATGTCCGAGTTGAACAGCAACGCCGAATCTCGCGCGGAATCTTTCAGGTCGGACTCCGACTTGGTGAGTCTGCGACGCACGTTTTCGAGCTGGCTTTGTAGCCACTGGCCTGTTTCGTTTGTGCTCGCGAATCGCGACTCGAGATTGTGTTCGATATAGGCCTTAGCCAAGCCGTTGCAGATGTCCGCAGCCACTTGGCCATCGCGGGCGTCGCACAAGATTTCCACAATGCGCGTATTTCCGAGAGCACGAATTTTGATGCGTTGACTCGCATCGCCCACCAATTGCGCCATGGACATTTTGCCTGAAAAGCGCAGCGTTCTCTGCCACGAGTCCCGGAGCCAGGAGCCCCGCAGCTCTTCCACCGCCGCAGGCTCGCTCACGAGCTGGGCGACGGCCCTTTTCAGAATCGATTCGCTCTGCAAAATCTTGATCTCTGTTTGCAGGTAAGTTTCCGGCAGCATGTTCCCCTGACTGTTCATCGGTGCATTGTCGCGCATGCTGAGCATGTTCTCGTTCAAATTGCGAATGTCTAGAACCGTGCGCGAACGGTACAGTTGCGGCTGCATCGAAGCCACCAGGAAACCCGCCGCTCCGCCGAGAACTGCCAACAGTGCGATCATGCCCAGCCGTCTCCGGATCAAGTCCCAATACTCGAGAAGCTGGCTTGGGGGCTCGCTGATCGGCGGAGCCATGCGGTACTCATATGTGATGGTCGGTGTCCCGACAGGTCGCGTTTCTCTGGGCGTTAAATATCCGCCCTGGTGTGGAGTCTTGGGATACATTCCGGATGATCCGATGCCTTCTTCTTTCAGTGTCGCCAAATCACGATGCCCGTTCCGATTTGCAGCGCGGTTTCGATGGAACGCGTAGTCACTGACTTTGCCGCACTGTTCGGAACGAAAAGAACATCATTGGGGCCTAAGTAGAGGTCACGGGCCTTTCCGGACATGATCCGGCTCAGGTCCACTGCAACTTCTTGCCGCCCCGAATTCTCGTCATTCGGCGCGCGCAGGATGCGGGCGTGCGATGCAGCAGCTCGCATATCCAGTCCTTCGGCGAGAGACAAAGCTTCCAGAACCGAGAGCCGGGTGCGGCCCTCCAGCGGAAATCCTCCGGATCTCTTTACGTTGCCGACCACGTACACAATGGCTCCCCGTGGGATGGTGATGATGTCATGCGGCTGGATGATGATGTTCAGAGTGGGATCCTGAGCCTCGAGCAGGTTTTTTAGGCGGATCTCCCCAATGTTCGAACCGTCGGGAGTGTATCGCGCTCCCGGAATCGGCAGCGGACCGTACGTCTTCTGGCGCGTGATCTTTACCACCGGCCCAGCGTCCGGACGAACCCCGCCTGCCGCTGCCAGGACTTCCAGCAGCGAGCGCCGGCCCCGCGCAGGGTGAACGCCTGGATTGCCCACTGAGCCGATCACGGAAACCGGTTCGCTCCGGTATTCGGTCATGTTCACCGCAATATCCGGCTCGACGTAAAATTGGCGCAGCGTTTCGATCAACAGCGCCTCGAGCTGTGGAATTGTTTTGCCTGCCGCCGCGACGCGGCCTACCAGAGGAAGGTTGATTTCTCCCGTGCCGTCGATGCGAAACGTTTTGTCCCCGAGCTCTTTGACCTCCAGGCTCCGGATAGCGACTTGGTCGTCCGGACCGAGCACATAATCCGCCGGGTGCCCCGCGCTTTCGTCCCCCCGCGCGACTATCACGGCGAATGACACAATCACTCCGATCAGCCAAACGGTATAACTTCTTTGGTACACTTCGCGCGTCCTCTATGCCTGATCGGCGACGCTGGACACCAGCTTTTGCCGATCGCTGTCTGAGTGCTCCAACGTACGTAAAATTCCGGTACTCAATAACTCGAGCGTTTCGCTCAGCTCGCGCAGACTCTTGTCTATGAGCGGCAGATAGTTCGCCGCCGACCCAGATTGGGGATTGGCGGTGTGCCGGAGGAGCACCTCTCTCGCGAATAATGCCAAGCTTGTCTGGCCTGGGCACAGCCTTTCAATCCGCTCATGTTCATCCTCGCTGAGTCGAAACGAAATCATGTGTTTTCGCCCTTTCGACCGCGGCATACTGAATTCTTCGACTTACCTGGCCCAATGACTCGGCCCGGGCTCCGGCTCCCGCCACGAACCTACCGTCGCCGGGCGCAACCTGGACTCGTCGACTTCCACTGCCACCGATCTCTGAAGAAGGGTGACGGAAACCACCACCCTGGCAGCCTTCTTGACCTGCACTAATGTTCCGACCAATCCATCCAGCGCGCCCCCTTCAATGCGTACCCGGTCTCCCTCGCGTAGGTAGGACCAGGGCAACAGCAGACCCGGCAGGTGCTGGAGTCGGCGCAATGCCGCGATCTCTTCCTCTACCACGGGAATGGGCTGGTTGCGGAATCCCACAGCACGGATCACGCCCGGCACCGAGAGCAAGCTGACCCGGTGCGCTGGGTCATAACGGCAGAATACGTACCCGGGGAAGACAGGCAAATCGACCCTCTTGCGTCGATCCGACCACTGGCGCTCCTTACGATACAAGAGCAGCAGTTGCTCGTAACCCCGATATTCTAGATGCTGAGCCGTCCATTTTTCCTTACCAGCAAACACTTGCAAAGCGTACCAGTTTTCGGCCACCCTATCCTCCGATTCGGGGGTTCACTTACACGGACACACTACTATTGATCTATGGGACGACCGGTAACAAGTAAGCAGAATCCCGTGTTGGCTCCTGGAGGAGCCGGGGACGGGAATTAAGTTACAGCGGGATGTGTACGATACATCCGGAGACTGACAAGGTCTGCAAGGCGTGCTATTTGGCGGGCTCCACTTCCGTGTATTAACTACTGACACAACAACCGGAAGGGCGGGTGAAGGGAACTGCTAAGTCCAAGGCAAAGACGCTTTTCAAGCGTCATCCGGTTCAACCTCTCCAACCGTTCGTGCTTCCGCCACGTTCGGTCCCATGGATCACATCATGCTTAGAAAACAGACACTGCAGGCGGGATTCCCCCTGGAAACCACTCCTTTGTAATAGACAGTGATAATTTACTCTATCCAAAAGTGTAAACACTGTCAACAGAAACCTGAGTTAAAGACAACTAGTTAGGACGGTTGTAACTCAAGGGCAACTCGGGGCTTAGTGAATCGCCTGGCGTCGACTCACCGTGAAGTTCACTACCGCATGCAGATAGCAACTGTGAGCGCCAGTAATTGAGCTTAGCTCGTCTGTTCATGACTTTATCTGCTAGCAGGCCGCTAGACTCGCTCCTCACATTACTTTCTTAATTCATTTACCGCCGGAATGCCTCCTCAGTAAGTGCCATTTATCAGAGGTCTTTCAGCACTTAGTCGAGTTGCAGAAGTGTACTTTTCCAGGAATTGCTTTCCCTTTTATCAACGCTTTTACCGGCTTATATGAGAGGTGAAGCGCAACCACCCTGTCCCTTGCGCCCTTCTCCACTTGGCGCGTCTGTATAAGATGAAACGCGGCTTGCGTCTGCGACCCAAGCATAAGATACGTGCACCAGCGTCTTCGTATTCCCGTGCTTAAAGAAGCCGTTGAGGCATTGCCGCCGACTGACGCGGATTCTTTCCGTGGGAACCATTGTAGAAGGCGAATTAGGGCACTGCAAGAGGCATCGCGGCAATAACAGAAGTGCTACTAGATGATTTAACAAGACATCAGTTTCTATGTCCAGTTATTTTACTATTGTCGAGTTTAGCCGCATGTATCTGATGAATTCGGGTAATAAGTTTATCCGGATCTGCATCTGTTGCCCAGGAGCCGCGGCACGGGTCCTGCCCGCTGCCGGACCCGGAGCAGGTCAGTAACTATTGCTAGCCAGCTTGCGGGGTTAGTATTTGTGCATCCTTGCAGATTTGAATACGAGGTTAATGACGCGGCCTGTGGTGATTAGCGTGCTGCACTTTCTCGGCAGGCCACGTCAGCCGTGGTATCCATTTCGGAGGCGCTGGCAGATTGGCGAGGCAGTAATTGCGATAATTCAGAGCGTCGCGTTGGCCCTGGCCTGCGGGGAATCCCGTCGGTGGCGCAGGTACCAGTCAGCCCAGATAGCCAAACCTGGTCCGGACTTTCGTATTCGTGACACATACAGAAATGGAACTTTTGGCACGTGTGCGTGCTGCTGAAAATACCGAGCGCAGCCACAATGTCGGTTAAGAATAAAGTCGCAGCTCGAGTTTCTGGAGTTCCATGCAATCATAAATCCCTGGAATTCATCGGTGGCACTATTCGTCAATTATGTATTTAATGATGCTCAAACGGGACGCCTTTACTTACGGCGACACTCTCGTGCACAGCTGGTCGCACACACAAACGAGAGCTTTGATGAACGGCCCACCAACTATCCTGTTCCCCTTCCGTAGTGGTGGAGCTACGACGGTGTGTGCAGCGTCGCTCCGGGATCATCTGCCTATCATGCAGGCATTCAGTTGGTCGCCATTGGTTGTTACAGTCAGCGCTCTGCTCCGTCGAATCGGACGGTGCATCATCGCCAAAGGCGTAGTTCGGATCCTACTTTTGAAATAAGAACTTAACGTTCTGAACGCTGGAGACTGGTTTGCCGTTCATTTGAGCAGGGATGAATTTCCAGCGCAGGGCAGCTTCTACGGCCGCTCGTGCGAGGTGTTGATTGAAGCCCTTCGAATTTTGGACGGGTTCTGCCTTAATCACCCTCCCTTGCGCATCAATCTGCAATTTCACCTCAACCTCGACAGTGTTCACCAGCATCGACCGAATTGCTGCGTCGGCGTGCGGCATCACCTGTGCTGACGCAACGGGTGGCGTGTAATTCAAAGCTCGAGCCTGCGAAGGCTGGCTGGTTTCGGCAGCGGCAGCGAGAGGTTTGGGTACGTCAGCCTGAGGATTGGGTACGTCAGTCTGAGGATTGGGTGCAGGAACCTGAGGAGGTGGCGTAATCGCCGCGGACAAAGGCGCTTTAACAGCCGCAGTCTGGATGGGTGGTAGCTCCAGCGGTATGGAGTCAGCCGGCGTCGCAGGGGCCGCTTTGCGCAACAGTGGGTCACTACTGGATGCAGGTTCCTGGCGTGGCGGCACTCGGGAGTTTTGTACTGGAGGGGTTGATTCGGAAATAGCCGGTTGCGAACTCGAAATCACCTTGGGTTCCAGCTTGGGCGGAGTAATCTCGTTCATTGTAAATTTATCCAACTTCTTCTCCGGCACTATACCCACTGTATTTGCTGCACCCACTGTATTTGCTGCACCCACTGTATTTGCTGTAGCCGCTGTATTTGCTGGCCGTGATGGTGAGGTTACGCGAGCGGGCGAAAGAACATTCAACACCGGGGCGCGGCCCGGCGGCAAGACCATCATCACGGATTCAGTCGCAACACTTTGATCCACGGATAACAGCGATAGCTGCATTTGGATTTGCTCGCCATAAGGCTGATATAAGACACTTCCATTCCGCAACTCGCTCGCCTGTAGTGAGATTTCCTTACGGCCGCGAGCATCCTGGATCGACAAAAGACCCGCTACGGCGGACGCAACGAGCGGCGAGGTCGCGTCCCATGTCAGACGGAAATCCTGTCCCGTCCGCTCGGCACGCAAGTCGATTTTCGGGCGCGACTGTGCCGCGGCATTCGCGGGTGGATTAGCGGGTTGATGGCGGCCGACGTTCCACTTGGCGAGCATCCACACAGCCCCTGCACTCAACAATGCCGTTGCTAACGCTGCACCGCTCCATGTAGCGATTTTACGCAGTGGCCATCCAGCGTGAGGTGGGTCGCCGCGCCCGCTGTCGTCCGCATCCGTCACGCTCCGGTCGATGGACCCAAGTGTTGGCTCGCTTCGTGTTTTCTGTCGGTGCTCCATCGCTAGGAGCCCCGAATCGAAAGGAAACTCCAATAAAGCGAAGTCGCCAAAGAGTTGCCCGGCATCCCAGAAGAACACCCCTGCCGTCGGAACTCCCGTGTTCCCCGGATGTATCAACAAAATAATTGATGAAGGCGATGGAAAATAACGTTGTGCGAGTTCGGCATCGTCGGCGCTAAGCCGTAACACTTCAGCCGAGTCCACTCGGTAAAACCCCACCACTGTACTCCTGTTTACGCTCTCCTCGTTCAAGGCGGCTTCGATGGAAGCGTTATCGAGTGTGGCAAGAGCCTTTGCGGAATGTACGTGGATTAATGGGCCTTGCACCCGGCCCAACAGGATTCCACCGGGTTGCGGATGTGTAGCTGAGATTTGTATGCGGACTCGGTCAACCACGTCCAACTTGATGTGGACTTCAATGGGCGCACCTGGAAAAGACCAGATGTAAACCCCGGGTTCGGTTCCTCTTCTCACGAAGGAAGCAGCGTCGTTTACGTGAGTCGACATAACATTGGTACTCGAGCCTATAAGTGTACCCCCCAGAGTATGAGAAATTGACTTCGAAATCAATGTTACATGATCGCCCGCAGTGGCGAAGTGACTGTACAACTACCTCTTCCGGTGCTTCGCTATCACGGTGCGCAGGAATGCGACGAGAGCATCCGCGTGGTAATCGAACGTGAAGATCTCGCGCTGCCGCCAGACGTTACTGCGGACTTCGTCAACTCGCTTCTTATCGCGAAAGTGCGCGCCCAATTGGGGGATGTTCCGGAAGAACAAACCTATGTCCAGGTCGCGTGCCAGTGCTTGGGTCGCTACTATCGCCCCTGTGTTGTCGTACTGCAGCAGCGGCAAACCGGCCGCCACCAGTGTCGGAAGGCGGGCCGGATAATTTAAGTCGTCCCAAAAAGCGCGCCCGAGATCGCCTTGGTTATCGCTCTTTAGAAAGTGCAGCCAGCCCGCGTCATACCGCGACAGTTCTGTCACCCATTGGCTCGGTGCAACATGGGGGTGCAAGTGCAGACGCCCGGGCCCGACGCGTTGCACCTCTTCCACCCACGGCTTCCAGTCCCGATGCTGCAGGTCACCGTAGAAGTGCAGATGAATCCTCTCGGCCGCAAGATCCCGCAATAGCCCCGGGTGCAAGCCGATAGGGCGGCCCGGCACGACAGTATGGAAGTCGCCGTCGGACTCGGAAAGACGCGGGCTGGGCGGCGCGTTAAACCATTCGCGCTTTGGCAAGTCGCCATCCAACACCATGGTAGAGCCGTGAGCCGTACAACCCGGCACGATGGTCTCGAACCAGTCGCGACACTCGGGGCTGGTGTAGATCTGGCCGTCCGTGCGCATGTGCAGATCGATCATTTCCCGCCAGCTGCCGTGCTCCAGGCACAGCCAAGGTCCCTCCTTAAAATGCCAGACGAAAGGAATACCAAGGTCTGCTTGGAGCACCTTGTGGGCGAACGGCACCGCCTGCCAGTTCAGCAATGCGTAGATCACATCGGGCTGCAGCTTGCGAATGGCAGCGCGCCAGTCCGATTGCGGCAGGTCCTGTACGTGGCCGAACGGCAGAGGCCCAACGGTGTTCAGCCACCAGGGGTTCTTCATCCACAGCCCAAACAGTTGGTGGCCGCGCTCCTCCAGGGCGAGTACCCGCTCGGGATTAAAGGCGAGTTCACCGACCAGCAGAATCTTGAGACCATCTGCGGCTCGGGGACTATCCGGCCGTTCGCGGAAACGGGTATAGTGCGCCACCTCATCGGTGTAACTGCCCACCGATGATTGAAATCGCAGCGGGTGCTGGACCTTGTAGCGGGACCGATACGGATTCAGTCCCCCTCCGAGATTCTCCCGGATTGCCTTATGGCGCTGGCGCGGATGATCCACCCACTCGCAAGAAACCTCGCCCGTTCCGGTAAATGAGCCGCGGCGGTGGAGCTTGGACCAAAACAAGCGGTCCAGATCGTCGCTGACCAGTTCCCGGCGTTCCACCCAGCGCTCATTTCCCACCCGGTGCATGACCTGCACCAATTGGAGGGGAAACCCCTCTATCTGACCTAGGTCTATACGACGCTGGTGATAGCGCAGGCCCGCGTAGACCAGCGAAGCATCGGGGTGCGCATCCAGGCAGGCAATCAGCGATGCGAGATGCGTTGGGTAATAAAAATCATCGGAAGGAAGGTAAGCTATCAACGGCGCGCGTGCCGCGGCAAGGGCGTGGTTCAAAGCGACCCCCAACCCTTCATTAGCAGGCATTCTCCAGTCTCGAACGCGCGGATCCGTGCGGAATTGCGCGATGAGCGACGGCGTCTCGTCAGTCGAGCCATCGTCTACGATTAACAATTCCCAGTCAGAACACGTTTGCAATAGTAGGCTTCGTACTGCCCGGCGCAGGAACGTTGCCTGATTAAACGTGGGGAGTAGAACTGAGACTTGTGGTTTGTGTGCGACGGTCTTGGCCGAAGCGTCGTGTTGCGGGCGATCGCTAAAGAGCATGGATGTCCATCATTATGGATAGACCTGGTACGTTTTCGGTTTCCCGATGAACCTGACACGCCGAAGCGAACGGCCCCCTACTCCTCGAGGGCCGGCGAGTTTACGGCTGCAGCACGCCACCGCTCAAACCTGTTCCGGTTGGGTACTCAAGCTGTCTTATATCTGTACGAACTACTAACAGGAGAAATTATGCGAGCCAAAACTTGGTGGAGACTTAGTGTCGTGGTTGCGTTGTTTTCGATGAGCGCTTTCGCGGACCATGGCGATAACAAGAACAATAATAACGACAGCAACAGTCCGCTCACGATAAGTATCATCGGGTCCGTGCCGAGCACCACCATCGGGGGTATAAAAAGCGGAGGAGCGCCGTGGACCATGCGAGAGGGGAAAGCGTCAATATCTGAGGGTGGGAAGTTGAAGGTTGAAGTCGCAGGACTGCTTATCGGGGCTGCTGCTGGCGTACCCGCTAACGTGGTCGGCACGGTGGGTTCGGTCCTTATGGTGGCTGCTAGTCTCGTCTGTGGTGGGAGCGGCGGCGCCGTAGTTGCGTCTACCGGTGGCGTACCGCTCAGTTCGGGCGGAAATGCTGAGATTGAGAAGAGTGTAAGTTTGCCGGCTTCGTGCATGGCGCCCGTCATCCTGGTTCGAGTCTTCTCTCCATCGGCTCCGACCGGGTCGCAGCTAGGCGCCTTCATCGCCGTCAGTGGTTTCACATCCACTTCCGTAGCTGCCAAAGACAACGATCTTAACGACCAGTAAGCACGGAGTTGTTCACTCGCCGCGATTCAAGAGCGCTTTCAAATTACACGCGGGAGAGCGGACGTGCAGGGCTGAAGCAAACAATGGCTGATGCCCTGTACCTCCAGAAAACCGCTGCGCATGCCCCCATGATTTGAAGCATTTCATGCGTCGTTCCCGTTGTCTGGTGGGTTGATGCGAGTTCTCCGCCCGGTTATTGAGATAGCGAGTTGCCGGGGAACCGGCAAAACGGGACGTGGCTGGAGCCAAACGTTTCCTTGAGAAGGCGATGAATGGGAACGGAACGCCTCGGGTCATTACCCTCGACCGTCAGCAAGAAATCCACTGTTCGACCGTTCGTCGACGGCACGTACTCCATGTCCGGATCATATGCTGTGGACAGGTATTCGGCCAATGGAACGAGGGTTCCGACGCTCATGGCTAGACGATAACACGAGGCTGCTCAGGAGGGCTTCGCGGGACCCAGAAAGGAATGGGCTCTAAACACGGCTTCATTTCATTTCGAACTCGAGGTGCATCTTCTGTCAGAACGGCACTGTCATACCGGGGGGATGAAATGCTGGATGAGTGCCCGACAGTGCGTACCGTTGTTATCGGTTTCGGAATTTGGGAGGTGGTCGATCAGCACGGCGCTGTGATCGATATCCCGGTTCAGCAAAACGAGTCGTACTTCCCACGCGTAGCGATAAACGTATGTCCAGCAGCCCTTCACGTTGATATGTGTCCCGTCACAACGCCACGATCCGCCTACCGAACGAGAGTACTGGCTCCAGCGCTTCTCCAATTCTGGGACGTACCGCTGCACCCAGTGCAGAATGGTCGTGTGGGCCAATTCGATCCCGCGTTAGCCCATCATATCCACAGACCGCGTGAATTCAGTTTGTAACTCAGGTACCACCTGCATGGCAGGCCCGCGACTTTGCACCAGTGAATCATGATCTTCGCTCACAACGGATCATGAAAATGAGGTAGACATGTTGATGAGCACTGGGGAGCAGAGAGGTTGTTGGGTTCTGGCGCCGAGGCAAGCCCGCGCACCAGTGTAACCGGGACGCTTTTTTGGAACGCAACGGATTGTTGCCCCCGTTTCGACGGGGAAGCACGCGAGGGAGAGTATTCTTCGTATGGCGTCCGGCCCCCTGTGCCACACAGGAGGATTTATGCGCATCGTTTACCCACGCTGTTGTGGACTGGACGTTCATAAGAAGAGCATTACGGCCTGTTTATTGACACCGGATGAGCAGGGAGGGACTCGACAAGAAGTACGCCGTTTCGGCACTGTGACTCGGGATTTACTAGAGCTATCAGACTGGCTCACAACTAATGGTGTCACGCACGTCGCCATGGAAAGCACGGGCGTATACTGGAAGCCCGTCTGGAACATTCTTGAGGCAGCGTGCACAATATTGCTGGTCAACGCGCAACACGTAAAGGCGGTTCCAGGACGGAAGACGGACGCAAAGGACTGTCAATGGATTGCAGATTTACTGCAACACGGATTATTGAGAGGTAGTTTCGTGCCACCCACTCCCATCCGTGAACTGCGCGACTTAACACGCACGCGGGCGAGCTTACGTCAGGATCACACAGCCGTTGCCAATCGTATGCAAAAGATTCTTGAAGATGCCAATGTCAAGATTGCATCCGTAGCCACTGACTGGCTGGGTGTATCCGGGAGAAGTATTTTGAATCGCATGCTGGACGGCGAGGAAAACAGCGGAAAGCTGGCTGAGCTTTGTCGCGGCCGTCTGCGTGAGAAGATCCCTCAGATGCAGCTCGCACTGGAGGGACGAATGACCGAACATCATCGTTGGATGTTGCGATTGCAGCGCGAGCAGTTGATGTTTTTGGAACGACAGATCGCGCAATTGGATGTCAGAATCCAGGAGCAGATCCACGATTATCAAAAGGCCATCGATCTGTGTGTCACGATTCCCGGGATCGAAGCTGTCGCCGCCGCCAACCTGGTCGCAGAGATAGGCCTGAACATGGAGCAGTTTCCTTCGGCCCAACATCTCGCAAGCTGGGCGGGCCTGTGTCCTGGAAACAATGAGAGTGCCGGCAAGCGCCTGAGTGGGAAAGCTAGGAACGGAAACGTCTGGCTCCGCCGCAATCTGTGCCAAGCGGCGTGGGCAGCATCGCACACCAAGAATACGTACTTGTCGGCCCAGTTCCGCCGGCTAGCCGCACGCAAGGGTAACAAGCGCGCGATCGTCGCCGTGGGTCACACCATCCTAGTGATCGTGTTCCACATGCTCAAAAATCAACAACCTTATTATGATCTTGGTGCAGATTACTTTGACCGACGAAATTCCGAGCAACTCCTGAGCGAGAGGTCGTACGGATATTTGAAGGCCAAGGCGCTCGAGTCTGCCAATCAGCGAGGCGTCGTAGGCGCGGCGGGTATGCCGGCTGGTCTTCATTGTCGGGTTGCACAATTCGTGCGACTAACCTTCCAATAGAACCATTCACTTAGCTGTTTCTCCTTTGCAGAATGCGCGCGACAAAAGCGCGGAATTCCTGCGACAGGCAAGCATCCGCGGATAATTCGTGCGACTGGGCTTCCGCTCCACTGCATGGAGTGATATCCTCGACTCCGAACGCAGGTGCGATGAGTGCCGTTCTCACACTCGAAGCCGGTTCGGAGATTACCGCTTAAGGCCGACGCTACCGTATCTGTCAATTGACCCAATTGCTGCGACAAGGACGCACCGCAAATCAGCAATTAGCGCCGGTTTCTGACACGGATGCTGCGACACGCGGCCAGGGATCGTGCGACAAATTCCATCTTCCGCGATCAAAATTCACCTCTTGCTGATATGCCGGGGAGGCCTTGGACGAACCCACACCAGCCGGTTCTGTCGACCTGCAGCCTCAACAGCCAGGTGCATCGGCCGCCGCCGCTGCCGGGTCCACTGATCTAGCCGCCATTCCCGAGGAACTCTGGGCTGTCGCCCGCGAGCGATTCGCCGCGCTCAAGCCATTAATCGAAGCCCGCACGTTCGACGCCGACGCCGTTGGGAAACGAGCGTCGGAATGTGGTCTTCACCGCTCGACTCTGTACCGATGGCTGCAGCGGTATCTCAAACAGCACACGCTCGCGTCGCTGCTGCCACAACCGCCGGGACCGCGCGCGGGCGAACATCACTTATCACAGGCTATCGAGAACGTGATCGAAACGGCTCTCAACAACCGGTTTCTGACGCGCCAGCGTCTGTCGCCAGTTCACGTCGCCCGCGACGTACAGCTCAGGTGCCGTGAAGAGGGACTGCCCGTTCCGTCCGAAAGGACGATCAGGCGGCGCATTGCCGAGTTGCCGGTGGAGCTTCAATTGCGGCGCAGGTTCGGATATACGGCGGCACAATCGCTGGCGCCGCTGCGAGGAGGATTTCCTGGCGTTGACGAACCGCTGGGCGTGATCCAGATCGATCACACGCCTCTGGATCTTATTCTGGTCGATGACATACACCGGCTGCCGGTTGGCCGGCCCTGGCTCACCGTGGCAATCGACATTTATACACGAATGGTGGCTGGCTTTGCCTTGGCATTCGAGAAGCCCAGCGCTGTTTCGGTCGGTCTGTGCCTGCTGCACGCCATCCGTCCCAAAGACGACTGGCTCAGCAAGCGCGGGCTTGCGACAGCTTGGCCCATCCAGGGTTTTATGCGGCGGATCCACTGCGACAATGCGCGTGAGTTCCGGGGCGAAATGCTGAAGAAGGCCTGCGAGCAATACGGCATCGAGCTGACATTCCGGCGTGTGAAGTCGCCGTGGTATGGCGGCCATATCGAACGACTCCTGGGGACGTTCGCCAAAGAGATTCAACGCGCTGGAAGGAACCACGTTTTCCAATCCGGAACAGCGCGGTTCGTATCCCTCGGAGAAGAAAGCCGCGCTCACGCTCACCGAGTTCGAAAAGTGGTTCGCGACGCTGGTTGTCGAGGTATACCATCAGCGAAATCACAGCGTGCTCGGCATGTCTCCTCTGCGCTGGTACGAACTCGCGCGCAAGCCACACCGGCCGGCGCCGGACCTGCACCGGCTCCGCCTCGATTTCCTGCCTTATGCGGAGCGCTCCGTCCAGCGCTACGGGATCTCGCTGGATGGAATTCAGTACTACTCGGATGTGCTCCGCCGCTGGATCGGGGACAACAGCGGAGAGAACGTAGGCAAAAGAAGGTTCATTGTGAGGCGCGATCCGCGCGATATCAGCGTCGTGTTCTTCTTCGATCCGGAGCTGAACTGCTATTTCGAGATCCCGTACCGCGACACATCCCGCCCGCCGCTCACCTTGTGGGAACTCCACGAGGTATGCCGCCGCCTGGCTGCGAGCGGCGAACGGAACATCAACGAGGATCTGATTTTTCAGGCTTACAGACGCATGCAGACGATTCAGGAGGGCGCGGTGGACGCCACGCATAAGGCCCGACGGCAGAAATTCCGGCCCCCCGCCCCACCGGTGGAGAAAGCGGCTGCTGCGAGCAGTGCGCCCGGGCCGTTGGCCGAGGACTTCGGCGAGATTCTGCCTTCGGACGAAATCGAGCTCTGGTGATCATGGACGGTGAACATCTCGAACCATTCGCGCGCGACGCTCTGGCGCTCACCTCGGATCAGCGCATTGATTTCCTGCGGCAGCCGCGATGGGTCGGCTATCCGCGCGCGCGGGAAATTCTCGATCAGCTCGAGGCTGCGCTGCGTCATCCCAAAGTTCAGCGAATGCCGAACCTGTTGCTGGTTGGGGAGACAAACAATGGCAAGACCATGCTGGCGAGCCGCTTCGCCCGGCAGTATTGCGTCTCCGCCGACGGAAAGCGGACGGTGCTGATGGTGCAGGCGCCGCCGGTTCCGGACGAGAACCGGTTCTATGCTGGCATCCTCGAGGGCGCTGAACGCTCCCTACCGTCCGCAGGAGACGGCGGCACGCCGGCAGGTACAGGTCCTCCGGCTATTACGCGGCATCGGACTTCAGATGCTCGTTATCGACGAGGTCCACCACCTTCTTGCGGGTCACTATGCCAAACAGCGGCGGTTCCTGAACGTGCTGAAGTACCTCGGCAATGAACTGCAGATTCCGTTGGTCGGCGTGGGCACGCTCGATGCACTGCGCGCGGTCCAGACGGAGCCGCAGGTGGCCAGCCGCTTCGATCCGATCGCGCTGTCAGGCTGGCAGTGGAGCAAGGAGTTTCTGGTTCTGCTCGCCAGCTTCGAGCGATTGCTGCCATTGCGCGAGCGCTCGCATCTGATCGCGAGCCGGTGGCGAGAAGGCTCCTATCGTGGAGCGAAGGAACCATTGGCGAGTTGTCACGGCTGCTGAACCGCGCGGCGGAAACGGCCATTCGGAAAGGGATCGAGCGAATCGACGAGCAGGTGCTCGCGATGACCGAATGGGTGCGTCCCTCCGAGCGAAGACAACACGTCGAACGGCTGGTCTGATGTGGACGGGATTGTGGCCGTTACGGCCCGCCCTACAGCCCGACGAACTGCTGACTTCATGGATCGCCCGGCTGGCTCACGTCCTCGGACTGCGTCCGGCGAATCTTATCGAGATCATCTGGCCGGACGGCTGCGATTTCACGACGCTGGACTGGGCGGCCGAACCCGGGTTGCTGACGTTCCTCGCGGCGCGAACGGACCAGCCGTTCGGCGTTGTAGCTGCCCTGCAACTGAAGCTCGGGGCCGAGGCGTCCGAGTTTCTGCACCAGAACTGGAACGGAGCCGCACTGCAGTTCTGCCCGGCGTGTCTTTCCGAACCCGTTCCCTATTTTCGGCGGAGCTGGCGGTTGGCATTCTGGTGCGTGTGCGACGTGCACCGCCTCGCTCTGCTCGACGCCTGCAGCCAGTGTGGGAGTGCGGTTCGGCTCGAAGACCTCTTTCCCGCGGATCGCGGCATCTGTCTTTGCCGGAATTGCGGCGAGGATCTGTCCCGCGGTCAGCAGCGTCCCGTCACGGGTCAGAGCGCGGTCCAACTGATTCAGATCCAACGGCGGCTGGCCGCATTTCTGATCTAATCTCATGGCTCACCGGCCGTATCGCTGGAGTTCGTTCAGAATCCGCTCATCGAGGTAGTGGAACCAGCCTCCGTTGACGGTCTCGACATACAGCTCGCCGTCGTGGCCCTCATACATCCGGTCAGGCCCGGCGAGCAAGCGAAAGATCGGCAACTCCGGATGGGCGGCCAGCAGCGAGTCCTGGTGGACGACGAATGGCTCGACCGCGGTGTCCGGTTTGGGCAGCTCATCGCCCGTGACCGACCGCCGTTTCCGCACCTGGTACCCGGCGGCGATTGCCTGGTCGAGCAGTCTGACAACAGCAGGCTCCCCATCTCCGGGATCGAACACCTCGACACGGCCGCAAGCTTCCGGAACATACAATTCGTTGTCGAGACCGACCACCACGGCGATTCCGGACGGACATGCCGGATGCCGATCGGTCAGGGTGCCGAAGCTCCACATCGAGAATCGGCTGTCCGGCACGGGCACGGCGAAATAGCAGGGCACTCTCAGATGCGCTCCGGTTCTGCTACAACCCCAGTTTGGCCGCCGGGTTATCGCGAAACAGCCCGCGGCCGCGGATGTACTTCCGCACCGTCTCCAGCGACTTGTGACCCGTCTGCCGCATGATGTCGAGTTCGCGGGCGCCGTTTACGTAGGCTTGGGTGCATAGCCCGGCGCGCAGGCTGTGACCGGCATACAGGTCCGGATCTAGTCCGGCGCGCTCGGCCGCGCGTTTGACAATGGCGCCGACCGAATCCCGGTGCAGCGCCCGGTGGTTCACGTGCCCGTGCCGGTCGATTCGCCGGAACAGGGGGCCGGAGGTGATCTGGGCGGTTTCCATCCATTTGCGCCAGGCACGGAGGGGACAGGTATCGGGCGAAGATCCGTACGGAATGGCGACTTGCCTGCCCTTCCCTTCCTGGTCCGTTTTCGACCGCCGGACGCGAATCACGAGCCCCTCCTCGGTTTCGGTCACATCTTCGAGGCGGACGTTCACCAGCTCGGACCGGCGGAACGCGCCAGAGAACCCGATCAGCAACAACGCTCGGTCGCGGAGCCCGAGAATGGTTTGCGGCAGGCGGTCGACCATGGCACGCAGGTCCTTGGTGAACAGCGGCTGTTTCGGATTCTGCTCGGTCCCGTGAGTCCGGCGGATGCCTTTGAGAGTTTTGCCCACGGCGAGATGTTCCATCAGCGCGGGCGCCGGATGCCCGGCGGCACGGTGGACCTTATTAATAGAGGTGAGCCGGCGGGTGAGGGTAGCCGACGCCTGACGGCCGCCGAAGTCGGCGAGGTACAGCGCTACCGTTTCCGGACTCGACGGCAGCACTGGAAATCCGTGTGCCTGGCACCAGTTCTCGAAGTGCCGCCAATCGGCGCGGTAGGCGCGGAGGGTGGCGTCGGTTTTTCCGGCCTGAATGTATTCGGCGGCCTGGCTGGTCAGCCGGGCGAGTTCGCCGGGGTCAGGGGTTTGCCGGGCGGGCGCGGCGGCGGAGACTTCGAAAAGGCCGATTTCCACGATTCAGAGTAGCGCAATGGCAGTAGGTCTGAGAATCTGTCCTTATCAGCTGTCAGCTATTGACTCATCTTTCGCAATCGCGCATAATCGCTTTCAGTACCCTGGATGCAAACGGGGTTGCATTTTCTATAACTTACCGGTGCAGCCGGTTTCCGCGTATTTCAGCTCACTCTATGCCCGATAAACCGCTCTGGCTCGACCGCCTCCCCGAAGCCATCCGCCAGCTCGAAGCGGCCTTCGACCCCTGGGTCGACCGCCCCACCCTCGAAACGCTCCTCGGCATCGGACGTCGCCGCGCTCAGCAAATTCTTTCCGCCGTCACCCAACGGCGCGTCGGAACCAGCTTGGTGGCCGGCCGCGCCGATGTCGTCGCCCATCTTAAACGACTCGCGGCCGGAGAGGAAGCCTATTACGACAGCCGGCGCAGGAAACAGTTGTGGACCCAACTCGCCGCAGCCCGGCGGGAGTGGATCCGCAGACCGCCGGTGCTGGTCGAGGTCCCGCATGCTCAACTCCGGCGGCTGGAATTGCAGGACTTGGATGGGCTGCCGGATGGCATACAACTGGCACCCGGCTGCATTACCCTGCGCTTTCAAGAACCCGACGAAGCGCTGCGGAAACTGATGGCGCTGGCCATGGCCATCAGCCAAAACCGGCAGGCGTTCGATGAGCGGGTCGCCATTCCAAGGGACTAACCCGAAAGGGAAACAGGCCGGAGCGAGTGCTGGGCGCGGCCCATTCCGTCCTGGATTGCGCCGAGACCTCGCCGAAGCAGCGTGATCTTCGGCTGCGCCAGGCTGCCTTCCTAACCCGGCTTGCAGCCGCTCTCCTGCTGGAGTCCGAGTTCCCCGCCCTGCCGCAAGAATTTTGGCGGCTGCTCGACCGTGACCGCGCCCGCCAAGCCGCCGCTCAACTATCGGAATCGCAGGGATGCCAATGGCAATCGCACACCCAGCGAGGCCTTCAGCCGATTCCGTATTCTCGCCATTCCGGCCGGCCGGAAGCCGAAATCGATTACCGTCTCGCGGCCGCGACCGCCGAAACGATGTGCGATCTGCAAACCGTACGCCGTGAGCTTTTCCAGGACTATCTCGACCTGCTCAGGTGCGAGGAACCCGGCAGCGCGAACCCTGGGGTGCAGGAGGCCAGCTTGGCGCTTCTGGATAGCTACTGGCGGGACCGTAAAAGGCTGCCCCGGCTGCTGGGCGTGGTGCATCGCTCCACAGCCGTTCTCCGTCGGCCTTGGTGGCGGGGCATTGTCACCAAACTGCATCCCCCTTCTTGGAAACATGACGTGAGTTGGGAGATGTGGGACAGCCTGGACCGGAATACGCTGTACTGGTCCGATCCCCTGCCCGCCGAGGATCCCGTCGCAACATCTCTGTCAGAATGTCGCACGATCTCTGTCAATTCGCAGCATCCGTGACAAATGACAGCTACGCAAGCCGGAATAGAAGCAGCTTGCCCTGGATCAGGCGGCCATAATCAGGTAATGGGGTAATATTACCTTGCTTCCTGGCGAAGTTCGGCTTCCCAATCCGCAAATTTGGCTTCCAGAGCTTCGTCCAGGAGTTCGCCCATCGGGATCTCCAAAGCTTGGCTGATGCGCTTCAGGCGCTTGTAGTGCGTCTCCCGATGCTTGTACGTCATCGGGATTTTCAGTTCCTTGGGCTTGCGTCGGCTTCCCGTCGGCCGCGGCACATCGGGGGTCACCGGTTCCGGCGCGTGAGCGAAGGCGGGGGGGTCGGATTCAGCAGCGGGCTGAGCCTCAGGCGCCTCGGTGCCAAAGCCTGTTATGAAGGCGCGTCCGTCGCCGCGGCTTGGAGTGGCTGGCTTGGGGAACCGGCTTCCAGACATGCGAGTGTCTCCTCTACGAGCTTGTTGTATTCATAGGCGGCCAAGCCGCCCGGCTCGAAGTCATAAATTGTTAAACCAACCGTCAGGGACTCCGCGATCGAGGCCCGTTGTGAGATCTCGGCCTTAAACAGTGGGATGTCTTCGGCATAATCCACCGCGCCCTCGCGAGCCGCTTTTCCAAGTCGCGTGTTGGCGTTTTTGCGGTTGATCAGCCAGCGCGCTAAAATCGGCGCCTTGGAAACGACGTTTAGCTCCCTCACCAGTTGTTTCATTGGCTCAGTCGCCCAATAATCCAGTCCAGACGGTGACGCTGGCATGATAAGCATGTGGCTGGTCCATAGCGCCGAGCGGGTCATCAGGCCGCCTTCTTTGTCCAGTCCTCCCGGTGGGCAATCGATCAACACGAACTCGTATTTTGATTTTTCCAGCAGCTTCGGGAGGCTCTGTGCCAAATTCGGAGTACGCCAGGCTACAATTTCGAACCTCTTGGGCCGATCCGGCTGCACATTTCCCCACTGGGAGACTGACGAGGAGATGAAGTCAGCGTCGACGAGCAGCACTTCCCTGCCCTCACGTGCGATTCCATCGGCCAGATTGATGGCTGTGGTGCTCTTCCCTGTCCCGCCCTTGTTGTTGGCTAGCGAGATAACGTACGCCATTGGGCCGATTGTACAGGCAGATGACCCGTAAGACAAGAAATATTACCATGTGGTCATACAATCGGTAATTTAACAGCTCCCACCTAACCCATTGAATGCCTGGGGCTCTGCGCTTCTGTCAGACGCGGACGACCCGTAAACACGGTACGGTAATGCAGTCGTGTGACTATATTACCTTACGTATGACCATATTAAGCGTAAGTCATATGATCTACCTAACCAGCCTACGATATCGTACCCGGTTGGAAACTGACTATCGCACTCGGTTGGTAAACACGGTCGTTAGATTCGTTCTTGACCAGAGACCCACCTCGGCATACGGCCTCCGTTTCCAACCGACTGCGATACCGACCTATCAAATTCGGAAATATAGGTACTGAGCCCTCGCCGAATGACCTGCCGAACCCCACATACCGCACCTGGCTGGCAATCAATACCGGATCTGGTTGGAAATACGTCGCATCTGGATGGAACAGACCTCGCACTCAGCAAGAACGTTTACCGAAGCCGGTTGGAAGGCACTCCACGCAGCCGGTTGGCACAAGACTCGCACCCGGTTGGCAGAAACATCGCACCCGGCTGGAAAATAATGACACCTAAGCCGTCTGCTTGCAACGGGATACCCAATCCCAAGGCGTCTAAAGACCCCACAGTCCTGTTTTGCTCATAGTATTCTAGACGTTCCAACATCAGCAGCCTACAGCATGACTACGACCAAGACGCCCAAGGTGAAGAACAATTCGCAACCGCTACTTCCCCTGCCTGTTGCTGTTGATTTGATTCGTTTTGAGAAAAATCTTCTGCAGATCGGTTTCTTTGGCGCCCACGATACTCGCCACACTAGCCAATCGACGCGGCGCATCGAGCAGATCGTTAACAGGGATGGCCAGAAGATCAAGGTCGCGGCTGAGTTTCGGGCATCTCAACAATTCGGACTGCCGTCAACCAGCGATCGCGACAAGTACATAGGCTTCATGAGAATCGCGATGCAGCAGCGCGCTAAGCATGGTCAACTCTCTAACCCCATCCGATTCACCGGCTACCGGCTCCTGAAGGAGCTCGGCCTTACCTTTTCCGGCGAAAACTATGAAGACATTAACCGGTGGGGACAGCGCATGGCCGATACCACCATCACGTCTGAGCAGGTCATCTATTTGGCGGCCCGAAAGAAGTACGCGAACAAGACCGTTCATGTATTTCGGAGTTTCACTCGCGCTGGAGCGAGCAACCTGGATGACACCGGCAAAACAGAATCCTACGAGGTTGTGCTGGAGGACTGGCTTCTGGAGAATCTCAACCAAAGCTACGTCGTTCCTGAGGATTTCAATGCATATCGCAAGCTGAAACGGCCGACAGCGAAGGGCATCTTCGGGTACCTGCACCTTTGGTTTCACGCGAGCCATGGAAAGCCGATCGAAAAGAACTACGGAGATCTCTGCGTCCTCCTGAATATTCCGGCTTACCGCCACACCTCGAAGATCAAAGAAACCATGGGACGGTCGTTGGACGAACTTGTTTCAGTAGGGTACCTTTCCGAATGGGACATTCGCGCCATGCTGACCAAGGATGGTTACAAGCTTGTTCTCGTTGCCGGCGAGGAACTCCTGCACGTGCTCGCAATTTCAGAGCGAAAGCAGATTGACAGCGCCGTCGAACGCCAGTTCCAGCCCACCGAGAACCAACAGATCGCAGTCCGCGCAATGGTAGAACGCGGCATCAGCCCGGCGAAAGCCAACGCGCTCGCGCGTTTTTATGATGCGGAAGCGATTCTGGACCAAGTGGAGTACGCCGAATACCTCATTAGTCGGGATCACCGGGGGAAGATCGATAATCCCGCCGGATTTCTCATCTACACGATAGAGAACCAGGTTCCCGTTCCAACCAAGTTCGTTACTAGCCGCAGGCTACGAGAACGAGAAGCGCTGGCCCAACGGCAGCAGACCGCCGAAGCGCGAGAGATTGAACTGCACATGCGCTACCAAGAGTGGGTCGAGCAACGGGTGGATGAAGAGCTTCAAAAGCGGTACCCGGGCCAAGCGCTAAACAAGAAAATCAGAGAGATCGTCGCGCAGCGGGTTAGCAAGGATGACCGGTTCCGCAACATGCTGGGACAGCATCACGAAACGATCGCCCTGCAGTTCCTCAAACGTGATGTTCAGGACGAAGGCTCATTACCCTCGTTCAGTGTTTGGTGCCAACAGAACCGACAGCTGCCGCTGTTGTAGCGAGACCAGTCGGCCATGAGCTTCGGGGAAAGGTCCGGTTTCCGAACAGCCAGTCGCCGGGGCAGGGAAGTGCGATACTTGCGTTCCGCGTCGGAAGAAAGCGAGGGAAGAAGTTTCACGAACTGCGCAATCTCGGCGCGACTACACGACAACCTGGATTTTGATACGTTTCGCGAGGCATCTCGGCCTGCGGCGGGCCGACCTGTCACGAACCGCAGCGGCGATCCGGCAAAAAGGGGTGTGCTGGAGCAAACGCAGGTCTTTCACACAACCTTGGATATCGCCGAAAACCGATCTCCACGCCGGATGGCGTCCACCGGCCCGGCGGGGTATTCCAACACCACTTGCATCTTGCGCACGAACTCAGCTTCGGAGAATCGCGAAGCGATCATCTGCATGCGCGCCTCCTGGAACGTGCAGGCTTCGAACCGCTGCAGCGCTGCGTGCAACGCTGGCTCCGCCGCTTCGTCATAGAGAACGCCGCAACCTCCACCGACGATCTCCCGCGATCCTCCCCGGCCGAGAGCGATCACGGGCTTGCCGCTTGCAAGCGCTTCCACCATGGTCATCCCGAAGTCCTCTTCGCCAGGTACGATCAATCCACGGCAGGTCGCGTACAATCCGCGTAAGTCGATCTCAGAGACACGTCCGCAGAACTCGATCGATGGCCCGGCGAGATCCTTCAGGCGTCGCAACTCCGGCCCGTCGCCGACGATCTTCAACCGCTTGCGTCGCGTGGCGAATAGCCGGATGACGTAGTCCAATCGCTTATACGGCACGAGTTCCGACACGATGAGGTAGAAATCTTCAGCCGGTTTGCAATAGAAGGCCTCTACCGCCACCGGCGGGTAAATAACTTCTGATTCGCGCCGGTATGCTCTCCAGATTCTTTGCTGCACGTTCTCACTGTTGGCCACAAATTCATCCACCCGCGCAGCCGAGGCGTAATCCCAAAGCCGCAGATAATTTGTCAGTGGAGCCATCAAAGCCCGCTTAACTTTGCTGTTCGTGAACTCGTTCAGATAGGCCGGATACTGGCTCCATAAATACCGCATGGGTGTGTGGCAGTAACACACGTGCCGCGCAGTTGCCGGAACTATCACTCCTTTGGCTGGCCCCGATTCGCTGCTGACCACCAGGTCGTACCCGCTGAGGTCCAGGCTCTCGAGAGCGAACGGCATCAGCGGCAGCAGCGACCGGTAATACCGGCGGGCAGGATTCAGGAACGAAGCCTTAACAACTTTGGAACGAATCAGTGGCGAGACACGCTCGGGATCGTAGAACAGAGTGAACACATCGGCTTGTGGCAGCATCCGGCACAGCGACTCCACTACTTTCTCGCCGCCGCGCATGCCCAGCAGCCAATAGTGCACAATGGCTACGCGCATTTGCATCCGCCCAAACTGTAGTAACTCCACTGAATGAGACAGTCCCGGCTAACGCACCGGAACATCATCACCGATACCGTCAGGATCGGTGCGCTCACTACTCTGGTAAAACTGGTAGGGGCGCTGAAGGCGGTTACCATTGCGCGCTATTTCGGACGAGGTGACCTGCTGGATGCCTACCTGATCGCATTCTTGATCCCTGCCTTTGCCGGCGATGTCCTGGCCGGCGCCATCACTCAGTCGCTCTTGCCGGTCTTCTTCGAGGTTCGCGAATCGGAGGGACCCGAGCAAGCCCGGCAGCTCTACTCGAATGTCCTATGGGGGTCTCTGGTATTGCTGTCCGCTATCGCTGTCGGGGTAGCCATCGGGGCGGCTCCGCTACTAAGTCTGATCGCCTCCGGCTTCAGCGTCGCCAAGATCCGGCTCACACGATCGCTGCTGCTGATCATGCTCCCGATCCTCCCGCTGAGTGCCTTAAATATTACGTGGCGAACTCTCCTGAGTGCGGAACACCGCTTCGCTGTAGCTGCAGTGGCGCCGGTGCTGACGCCTGTCATCCTGATCGTGTTCGTGGTCCTATTTGGCCGGGCTTGGGGCGTCGAATCACTCGCGATCGGAACACTGGCGGGCGTTGTACTCGAAATCGTGACGGTCGGCTTGGCTGTGCGGGCATCCGGGATACCGGTGTTTCCGCCTTGGAGGCGATCTGCGGCCTCCGGTCGCGTGATTTCCCAATACGTGCCGATGGCATCCAGCAATCTCATCATGGGCGGATCCTCGGTGGTCGACCAGATGATGGCGGCCACGCTCGGTTCCGGCAGCGTATCGGCGCTGAACTACGGCACGCGCCTGGTTCAGGTAGTGCTGGCGATAGGACCGACAGCGCTCGGCACCGCGATCCTGCCGCGGCTCTCGCGTTTAACCGCAGCCGGGGATTGGAATCAGTTCCGGATCATGATTCGGACCTACGGCATCTTGAGTATCGCGGCCACGATTCCGGCGACCGCCACGCTAATCTTCTTTTCCGAACCGCTAGTGCGGCTGTTTTACGAACGCGGCGCATTCACTCGGGCGGACACGCATGCCGTCGCAATCGTACAGTCTTTTTCGCTCCTTCAGATTCCATTCTCGGTAGTTCTTGCGTTGCTCGTCCGCGTGGTGTCGTCCCTGAAACAGAATCGGCTCCTGCTGAATCTGGCAATTCTGAGCCTGGCCGCGAATGTTGTTTTCGATCTGATCTTGATGCGCTGGTACGGCGTCGCGGGTATCGCGCTTTCCACCACGGCGGTACACGCTATCGGGGTGATGTATGTAGGCGTGCTAACGTTCCGTCGATTGCGCTGATCCGGTCTTATCACCTGAGAGAATGCCGGCCTTCGTTCAGACTGATAATTGTGATCGGATGTCCGAAGCGCACGCCCCATTCGCCGACCCACTTCGGTACCACGTCTCGCTCCCTTTGGAAGGCAGCTATTACCCGATGGGATTCCCCGTCAGAATATCGACCAATTCGACGCTCATCTTGCAAGCTGCCGAAGATGTTTGGGGCCAGTACACGGATCGTTTTGGCGGTGTGCCTTTGGAGCTGCGTATCGGTGTGACCAAGGGAACTGCAGCGCACCGGCCGCCGGCCGTAATGCCGACGGGTCAGGCCCATCTAGTCACGTTCATGCATTCCGCCGATAATTTTCTGATTGGGGACATGGCCCGCGGCTTTGCTTTTGGCTGGCTTACGGAAGCGGTGACGTCCGATGCCGGACACCTTCGATATCATTTCATCGAGCCGCTGGTGTATTTCATGCTCCAATCTTTGTATCTTGCACCGGTTCATGCCGCGTGCGTTGCCCTGGATGGCGCGGGCGTACTCCTGTGTGGCGATTCTGGGGCCGGCAAAACCTCGCTGGCCTACGCCTGTGCGCGTCGAGGTTGGACGTATGTATCTGACGACGCAAGCGAGTTGGTCCGGGATGATAGCCATCGTCGAATTCTAGGCCGGCCCTACGGTATCCGCTTTCGCTCGTCGGCGGTCGAGATCTTTCCCGAGTTGGCCCGTTATCCCGCGGTCCACCGCGCAAACGGGAAGCTGGATATTGAGGTTCGCACTGCAGACCTGGGCCTTCAGTCCGTGGCTTGCGAAACCCGCGCCGACTATCTGGTGTTTCTCCGGCGCGGAGGCCAGGGCCCCACGCGCCTGGCAGAAATGCCGCGGGAAGGGTTAGACGAATGGTTCCATGCGCCGCTGTGTTCCGGTGAGGAGTACGTGCGCGAGGCACAAAAGCAAGCCCTGAATGCTCTGCTACGCCTGCCCATACTCGAGCTGACGTACCGTGACCAGGATGCGGCCGAACGGCGCTTGCGAGAGTTGGTCAGCACCGGAGCGTAGATGCTCATCATCCTTTTTGCAGCTATTCTGGCTGCCGCTTCTGCCCTGGGTCAGGTATCGTCGGGAGCTTTGTCTGGCGACGTCCGCGATGAATCCGGCGGCGTCATGGCGGGTGCAACAATCACGGCTCGAAACCGCGACACCGGATTCGTTCGAACTGCCGTGTCGGAGGCGCTCGGCAGCTATCATATCCCCGACCTCACACCGGGTGTGTATGACGTCTCAGCCGCGAAGCCCGGCTTCCGCACCATCACCAGTTCCCGCGCAGTGGTCGAAATCAATCAGCGCGCACGAGTCGATTTCGACCTGAAAGTCGGGGCCGAACGCGACAGTGTAACAGTCATCTCCTCAGTGTCCGCACTACAAACCGAGGACTCGTCCGAAGGCTCGCATCTCGGGTCCACGGCAATCACACAATTTCCGCTGGCGGCAAGGAATGTGATCTCGCTCGTCACTCTTAGCGCGGGTGCAATACCTAGACATTTGAGCGGATTCACGCACGACGTCATCAATGACGCGCAGCCCGCCCGAGGGGCCGTTGCATTGAACGCCCCGGTGAACGGCGCACGATCGACGATGAATAATTATCTTCTGGACGGTGTGTACAATACGGACCGGAACACGTTCGCCGTCGGAGTTATACCGCCGCTGGAGTCGGTGCAAGAATTTAGAACACAAACCTCGCTTGGGTCGGCCGAGTTCGCCCAGTCCGGCGGCGCGGTAGTGGACGTAGTCACCAAGGGCGGCAGCCGGTTGTTCCACGGCAACGCGTTCGAGTTCTTTCGAAACGAAGCCACCGACGCTCGCAATTTCTTCGATGATCCCACTTTGCCGCGTCCCGTCTTCCGGCAAAGCCAGTTTGGCGGATCGCTGGGCGGACGTCTGCCGCTGCCCGCCACCTTCTTCTACGCCACCTATGAGAGCCTCCGCGGAAAATCGGCGAAATCCACGCTGCATCTCGTCCCGGACGCGACGGTGCGTACGGGCGACTTCACGGGCCGCGGTCCGATTGTCGATCCGTTCACCCAACAGCCTTTTCCGAACAACATCATCCCTGCGAGTCGCATCGATCCAATCGCGAACAAGTATCTGCAGTTGTACGAGCCTTTGCCGAATTTAGCCCCGGGTGCCTCCAGCAATTATCTGGATGCCACGCCGAATGTGAACAACAACGACAGTGGATCCATCCGCGTCGATCACCAGTTCCGGGAGAACCATACACTGTTCGCCCGTTACACCATCAACGACGATCGCGCGGTGCTGGCCGGCAATTTTCCGGAGCGGGCAACGACGGAAGATCTGCGTGCCCAGCAGGCCGGGTTGGGTTATACCTTCGCCGGCGCCAGCTGGTTGGACGAAGCCCGAGCCTCGTTCACACGTCTGCGAGTCTTCGATGTCTCGGCGAGCGCGTTCGGCGCTAACGTGATTCGCGATCTGGGAATCGCCTCGGCGCCCACGGACCCAGCGGCTTTCGGGCTGCCGTTTTTCGTGGTGAGCGATTTCGATACCGTCACGGATTCAACGAGAGTCCCACAAACGCAGCGAGATAATACCTTGGCTTTCTCCGATGGCCTCACCGTCACGCGTGGCCGCCATACGTGGAAGGTGGGAGTTCAATGGTTGCACTTCCAGTTGAATTACCTGCAGAGCGACTTCGCTCGAGGGCGATACATTTTCAATGGCGGGTTTACAGGCGATGCGTTTGCGGATTTTCTGCTCGGCTTCCCGCAGGCAACTCGCCGTAATTCCGGTTCTCCACAGGCTTACCTGCGGCAGGACAGCTATGCCGGCTACGTCCAGGATGAGTGGCGCATCGGAAGCAATCTGACCGTGAATCTTGGGCTGCGGTATGAGTACACGACACCCTACACTGAAGCGCGCAACCGGCTGATCAATCTTGATTATTCGACGCTGCCCAAGGCCCCGCTGCTCGTATCGGTGCAACAAGCCAATCACCCGGACCGGACCAACTTCTCGCCGCGCGCCGGGCTGGCATGGAAGCTTCCTCGATTCTTCGGTTCCTCTCATGCCGCCGTTTTCCGCGCGGGTTATGGGATCTACTACAGCCCCGAAATTGCGGTCGAGGCCTACGATCTGGTCCGCAACAATTTACGTAACGAGATCAACGAAACCACCGGGTCCCTTCCTGTGCTGACGTTGCGGGATGGGTTCCCCGTAAACTCATCGGCGGGCTTCCCCAGTTACTACGGCCTCGACCCCCATGCCCGCACGCCCTATGTTCAGCAGTGGAACGGCGGCTTCCAACGCGAAATGAGCGCCGGCGTCCTGTTCGATATTGCATACGTCGGCAGTAAAGGCACCCAACTAGGCCGCTTCCGAACGTTCAATACGCCGCTGCATGTAGAGACCGGCGAGAATTTGCCTCCCCGGCCAGGCGACCTGCAATCGCTGCGCACTTTCCCGCAACTGGGTCCGATCTTCCAGCGGCAACACATCGCGAACTCGTCCTATCATTCACTCCAGTTCAGAGCCGAGAAGCGATTTTCCGGCCGGCTGTCGTTTCTTGCCAGCTTCGTGTGGTCTAAATCCATCGACGATGCCGACACCGTGATACCCGGATTGAGCGATAGCTTCGGCGCACAGGACGAGCGAAACTTGCGCCTCGAGCGTGGCCTGTCCTCGTTCAACGTCGGCCGCAGGCTGAGCGCCGGCTTCGTATACAATTTGCCTGCGGCTCAACGCCTGAAGACGATCTTCGGGAATTGGAGTACCAGCGGGATTCTCACTTTTCAAGACGGGTCGCCATGGAACCCGGTGTACTTCGGCGTCGACAGCGCAAACTCCGGCACCCCGAATCGGCCGGATGTCGTTCCCGGCCAGAACGTCAATCTGCCACCTGACCAGCGGACGTCGGATGAATGGTTCAATCGAAATGCCTTTACCGATCCGAAGCCGTTCACCTTCGGCAACGCCGGACGAAACATCCTGCCCAGTCCCGGCAACGCCGTTGTCGACTTGTCGTTACACCGCCGGTTCCCGATCACTGAGCGTACGGCTCTTCAATTTCGCGCCGAATCGTTCAACCTCTTGAACCATCCGAATTGGGGTATTCCCGGACAGTATCCGGACTTCGGCCCGTTTTTCGGAAAGATCTTCAGCACCGGCGAGCCACGGCGTTTGCAGTTCGCGTTGAGGCTCGAGTTCTGAGGTGAATTCCCGGGCGCTGTTGGGGGCGCTGCGGTTCGATCAGGCGGAACCCGGTGCGCTGAGCAATCTCAGTACGGCGGAATGGCGTAAGCTTCTCGATTTTGCCGACCGCGAGCACATCACCCTCGCTCTGGGCTTGCGCTTCGGCGCCGCGCTGCCCGAATGGGTTCAGTCGCGGATCGGCGACAACCTCGCAGCCAATGCCGAGCGATTCGCCAGAACCACACGAGTCTACGCGGATATCGCCGCCGCCCTCGATTCAGCTGGCATTGATTTCGCCGTGTTGAAAGGTTTTTCGCACTGGCCTGGGTATTCGCTCGACCCGAGACACCGGCCGCAATACGATCTGGACCTATTGTTCCAGCCCAATCAACTGCAGCGGGCCCGCGATGCTCTGCAAGGGCTCGGATACGAGACGCTCACCGGACTCGGAGAGCTGCCGGTGGATCACCTTCCGCCCATGATCCGTAGGACTGGTTGGCGTTGGAAGGGCGACTACTTCGATGTCGATATTCCGCTGTCCGTGGAACTGCACTTCAGGCTCTGGGATACAGGTACAGAACGTATCGTCATCCCGGGACTGGATAGCTTTTGGGACCGTCGGACCCGCCGTTCCCTCAACCACTTTTGCTGCCCGGCCCTCGACCCGATCGATACACTGGCCTACGCTTCGCTGCATCTCTTGCGCCACGTGCTGCGCGGAGACTTTCGTCTGTATCACGCTTACGAACTGGCTCACTTTCTGGAGCGCAGTGCCGGGGACGACGCGTTTTGGAACTTGTGGCAACTCTCGCATCCCGCTGCTCTGCGGTCCATTCAATCGATCGGTTTGCGGCTTGCGGCGCATTGGTTTCACTGCCGTGTTCCTGAGGCGCTGCGGGAGGAGTTCGAACGCGAGCCGGATGCGGTGCAGCGCTGGTTCAGTCTGTTTGCAATGGCTCCCGTGGATGCCAAGACACGGCCGAATAAGAACGAGCTTTGGCTGCACCTCGCCCTTCTGAACTCCTCGCGCGACAGGTGGCCGGTGCTGTCCCGGCGGCTGCTCCCGGTTCAAGGCCATCGGACCGCGTACGCCGCTCACGTCCCCCAATCGGAAACTACGTGGCAGCTTCAATTGGAGCGGCGGATCTATCACCTTCGGTTCACGTTTGCCCGCGTTCTCCATCATCTGCGTTCGACGGCCCCGGTACTTAACGATGGGTTGCGATGGTGGTGGTCGGGAAGGGAACTGGACCCTCAGTTCCTGCGATTTCTTGCCGCGGCATCGTTCTTCAACTTTGGTATCGCGGTCTTCTTTCTGCTGTTCAATGTGTTTCTGCTTCAGCGCGGATTCCATGAAGACTTCTTGGGCGTATTGGCTTCAGCGATGAGCGTCGGAAGCGTAGCGGGAACGCTGCCGGCCGCCCTCATTCTTCATCGGTTCGGATTGCGCAAAGTGTTTATGCTGACCTTTGCGGGAGTGCCCGTCGCCTGCGCGATTCGAGTGCTTGCCGTGCCCCCAGCGGTGCTGATCGGAGCGTCTTTTTTTGGCGGCTGCTTGTTCTCGTTTTATGCGGTTGCACTATCTCCAGCAGTTGCACAGTTAACCACCAAGGATTCACGGGCGTTCGGATTCAGCCTGGTGTTCTCGGTGGGGATTGGGATTACGGTCGCGGCAGTCTTCATCGGTGGAAAGTTGCCAGGTTTTCTGAGCGGCGGGATGGCCCCGGCTCTAATGATCGCTTGCGTCATCGCCGCGCTGGGCGTCTTTCCCGCCTCGCGCCTGCGCTTCGGCCTACCGCCCACTCCCGAACGTCGCGTCTATCCGCGCAGCGATTTCTTCAAGCGCATTCTGGCCGCTCTCCTGATATGGAATCTCGCAACGGGAGCCTTCAATCCATTCTTCAACGTCTATTTTGCACAGCGGCTCGGGATGCCGATCAGCCAGATCGGAGTCGTTTTCTCGGTGGCGCAAATCGTTCAGGTATTCGCGGTTCTGCTGGCGCCGATCGTTTTGCGCCGGCTCGGGGCGATATCAGGCGTCATGAGCATGCAGGTCTGCACCGCGGCAGCTCTGGCCGCCCTCGCTTTAGGCCCGGGAGGATGGCTCGCCGGGGCGGTTTACGCTGCTTATATGGGTTTTCAATATATGAGCGAGCCCGGAATTTATACGCTGCTGATGGAGTCCGTCGCTCCAGAGGAGCGCAGCGGAGCGTCGGCTCTGAATTTCCTGGTCGTCTTCGGCGGACAGGCCGTAGCGGCGGCCGCAGCGGGGTTTGGCGTTCGTCGTTTCGGGTATTCCGCGGTGGCGATGGCCGCCGCGCTCACCGCCGTGCTCGCGGGTGTAGCGTTTCTAAGATTGCGACGACGTTCTGCCGAAATCGCTCCAGAGTAAACCGAGCCTCATAGCTGCACCGGGCATTGGCGCGTAGGCGCTCTGCCTGGGCGGGATTATTCAGAAGTGCGCGAATGGCTTCGGCCAGTGATGCCGGCGAGGATACGGCGGTGAGTATCCCATTGCAGCCGTCTTCAATTAGCTCAGGAATCCCGCCGGATGGATAGGCAACCACGGGAACACCGGCTGAGAACGCTTCTATAATCACTCTCGGCGTTGCATCGATAGCCGTCGAAGGCACCGCCAGGACATCCAATTCACGTAGCACCGGCCCAACATCGTCCTGCCATCCCCGGAACACAATGGGCAAATCCCGTGAGGCATTCTGAATCGACTCCATATAACCACCGGTGGAGTGCAACGAACCTCCGCAAATGACAAACTCGCAGTCGGGGACGTGCTTCACCAGCAGACGGGCGGCACTCACGAAATCCGCCTGACCTTTCTCCGGCGCGATCCGGCCGACGATGCCAATCTTCCAGCCCCGGCGCGACCGGGGGCCCGATTCTGCGCCGTGGTCCGCAACGCCGTTATACACGATTCGAACCCTTTCGCGAGGCAGATAAGGTACGAGAGGCCGGGCGACGAAGCGCGATGCCGCGATCGCGCCGGCACGGCGGCCTTGCAACGACATGGCTGCGGCGAATGTCGCCACACGCGGCCCCATAAGACTATGGGAATGAAATACGATTCTGCCCGAAGCGAGTGCTGCGGCGGGCAGCATCCGGGGGCCGTTCACGTAGGTGATGTCGATGCCGTGCTGACGGATAAGCCGGCGGATGATACTCGAAAGCCGGGGCGTCTCCGCAGCGAAGCGCAGCATATCGCCCGCGGTTTTCCGTCCATTTGTGTATCGTTCTAAGGGAATCTCGTGCGCAACCGCGCCCAGCGAGGCCAGTTGTGCGGAGAGTGGCCCGTCGGGCGGTACGCCGGCATGAACTGTCCAGCCGCGGCTGGTTATCGCCGGAACCAGGTCGCGAAGGCACTGCTGTGCGCCGCCTGGCGTTCCGAATTGATCCAGCAGGAGGATGTTCATGGAGTCTCCCGCACAGCCACGGCGAGCACCCAGAAGTACAGGGGCAGGACCCGCCAGTACGTGATGAGGTCCCCCGAGAACATCTGAACCATCTCTCCGGTCCAGAAGCAAAAGATCCATGTTCCGAAGAAGGCGGCTGTCGGTGCGGTGCTGCGGGCGGCCCTCAATCCGCCGAGGAGGATGGCGTAGTTCAACAGCAAGAAAGCAGAGATGCCGACAATGCCGGTCTCTACCAGGAGGCTGAGGTAGGTATTGTCCGCGATGACCTTGCGTCCGATAAAGTCGGAGTAGGGAAGTGTCTTATAGCCGATCCCGAAGATAGAATGCCAAGGGTGATCGGCAATAAAGCCGATCAATACTCGCCAACTTTCGACGCGGCCGGACAGGACACGCTCCGGAGATGACCACAACCCTTGGAGCGACAGAGTGAGCCGTATCCAATAACTGACGGCAAAGCTAGGAAACGCAGTATAGACAACCGCGGCCCCGGTGGCCCCGCACAGCAGCAGGGTCACGGCAAGACGCTTCAGACGAACCTGGCGGATATAGGCGAGCGCCATCAAAGATACGGTTACGTTCAGGAGCGAAGCCCGGGAATACGAGAAGATCAAAGCCGTGATTAGAACCACCCCTCCAACGAAGAGCCATACACCAGGCAGGCGCCTTACTCCATACGGCGGAAATAGCGTGACGGCGATCAGCACTACAAAGAACGCACAGAAGTTCCCGAGCGTGCTTGCTTCATAAAAGAGGCCTTGAGCGCGTCGAAAGATTCCGGAGTCCAGCCATACGAACTGGGGGCCGTACCCTGCGGGTGCGGGCAGTTGATAGTAGAAATCGAGGCAGGCGAACCCGGCTGCGATAACTGCGCCCAGAAACAGCAACTGCATCGCCCGCAGAGCCGTATGCGAATTCGTAACCGGCCCGTGCGACGAATAGATGTAGACGTAAACCCCAATTCCAAACAAAGCCACACGGGCCATGCTGCCCGCTGCGATAGCCCCGCCGGAATACCAAAGTGCGAAACCGGTGCTGACGAGCAGCACGCCCGAGAATGTGATCAGGGCTGCGGTAATCAGATCGATGGAGATCCGCCATTCCGCCAACCTGGCTAAGCCTATGAACACTCCAAGTGCAGCCAAGGCGAGTGCGGGATGGGGCCCCGAGTCGCCGAGAGCGATAGGAAGCGGAGGCAGGAGAATCGCGGCCCCAAAGAATAGCGCCAACCACCTCTGCGCGCCGGAGATGGTCCACCATACGAGTGGGCTGCAGAGAATAGGGGCTATTAGAAGTATTTTGGTTTCCCAGCCAGGCGCCACTACGACAGCGGATCCGTAGCATCCGAGCAGAACGGCAATCAGAGCCTGATTCCGCTTCGGCTGATCGATCGCGAAACTCATCGGTAAGCGGGCCGCGCGGCGTGAATCCTCCATCGAGACTGCGCGCTGAATGTGACCGTCAGGTACAGGATGGCCGCCGCTAGCGCCACCAGCAAGGCAGCCGCTATGTTTCGCGTCAAGTTGGGCGAACTAGGCTGCTGCGGAACAATGCCGGGGTCGATGATTTTCAACCGCTCGCCGCGCGCCCCAATCGCCAGTTCGGCATCATTCACGTGCGTCGCGGCTGCATCGTAAGAGGCCCGCGCGGTACGGCGGTCCGCGCTCAACCGGTCCAGCCGCGACTGGCGCTGGTTAAGTTCCACTTCCTTCGTCGCGATCTGAACATCGAGCGAATCGATCTCGTGCTGAAGGGTTCCGATCCTGGAGCCCAAGCCGGCGATAGCCGTGGGATCGGCTGAATCGATTCTCGCTGCGATGAGTTCACGCTGTAATCCCGCCTTCACACGGGAAAGCCCCTCCACCTCCGACCGAAGCGCTTCCACCGGCCGCTTGCCGGCTTCCAGCAGGTCCTTCTCGGCCTGTTCCAGCCGGGAACGCGCTGCCTCCAACTGGCGCCGGGCTTCGGTAGTGAAGTCGTCGTCCGACTGCCTGGCCAGGGATCGATTCAGATTCACCGTCTCTTCGGCTATGAATTGCGCAACAGCCTGCGCTTTTTGGGGATCAGCCCAAGTCACGCTGATTTCGAGCAGCTTGGTGTCGCGTGGTTTCGTGACCTGGAGAACACGGCGCTTCAAAGCGTCTGCGGGGGTGGATCCCGCTTCGTCCCGCAACTTAAAAAGCTCGATCGCGCGAAGGAACAGGCTGTCGCTGCTGGCGAGGTGCTCGTAAGTCTTGAGGGACTCCAAATAAATAGGGCTAACCGCCGTCGCGGCCCGGGGATCGTTGCCCGCTGGAGCATCGATGAGAATACTAGCCGTAGCCGTATAGCGCTTGGGTAGCAAGAAAGTGATGCTACCGGCCAGGACTACGGCCGTGAGGCAGCACCCACCAATAAACCCCCACCGCGTCCGGAGGTAGTCGAAATACTCGAAAGCATCAAAGCTGGCCTGCATAATCGCCGTGGGGTGGACCTCCCTGGTCCGGAGCCGACTTCCATTAAAGTTGAGACCGCTGTTACACAGGGCATGGAACGTTCCGCAGCCGGCGTTCCGGTGGTCTACACGAGTGTGAGATTGCTGTTGCTGCTAGTGGCGGCACTGGTTCCAGCGCTGATAGTTCCGGGCGTCTCTTTCTATTTCGACATCACTCCCAAAGTGGTGCTACTGCTCGCCGGCACGGCTTTTGTGCTGGCCGCCTGGAATGGGTCAATGCCTCGCTTGCGCGGAGACGTGGGGTGGGTCGTTGCTTTACTCGGGGTGGAGGCGTTGTGGCTTGGGGTCGCCACGACATTTTCCACCCACCCGGCGCTTTCCCTGAATGGAGGGAACTGGCGGCGCTTCGGCTTAATCGTAAACGTCGCGGTGCTGGTTTACGCGCTTCTGGTAATCTCGGATTGCTCCGGGCGGCCAGCTCGTATCAACGATTATCTACGCGCAATCGTCGCCACCGGGATACCCATCGCCGCCTACGGCATCGCCCAATATTTGGGGTTCGACCCGTGGCTGCCCTCCGCGTCGTATCAGGCAGGCGAGGCGCCGTTCACCATTGTGCGGCCACCCGCCACTCTGGGCCACGCAGGCTATTTCGGAACATACCTCGTGTACGTCGCACTTGCCGGCGCAGGACTCCTGATCAGCGATCGCTTTCGCACATGGAAAATTGTTGGCGGCTCCGCGTTTCTCATCTGCTCCGCGGCCATGATCATGAGTGGTACGCGAGCTGCCTTCGCCGGTCTTGTGGTGGGGAGTGTCGTTCTGCTCGTCCGTTTCCCGGACTTCCGGGCGAAACGATACGCAGTCTTCGCGGCTGTATTCCTGGCGAGTATGGCCGCGCTCTTTCTCTCCCCCCCGGGTGCGCGCTTGCGCAGCCGTGTGCACTGGTCGCTTGAAGAGCCGCTGGGAGGCGCGCGCCCACTGCTCTGGCGCGATACTCTCAACATGGCCTCTCACCGGCTGGCCACCGGCTTCGGGCCAGAGACCTTCGGAACCGAATTTCCTCGATACCAATCGGCCGATTTGGCCAGGGTGTTCCCCGATTTTCAGCACGAATCGCCGCACAATGTCTTCCTCGATATCCTGACTTCGCAAGGTCTTCCCGCGTTGATCATCCTGGCCTCTATTCTTGCCCTTACGCTACATCGCTCCTTTTCTGCGAACGGCAATGCGGTACTGGGAGCAGCGTTGGCCGGTGGCCTTGTTGCTCAACAATTCAATGCACTTACGGTGCCCACCGCGCTGGCGACGTACCTGTTTATTGCACTCATTGTGAGTGGGCACCATGACATTGCCGTCACCGCCCAGCCCGCGCGGATGTGGCCCCGATGGATTGCCGCCGCAGCGGCGATTGTGTTTCTGGCCTACGCCGGCAAGCTCGCCATCGCCGATCGTGAACTGGCCATGGTTCGCGACGCGGTCCAGCGCGCCGACCTCGGTCAGACGTTAGCGCACTATGAAGCCGCGCAGCGATGGGAGCCCGCTGGTTCCTCGGCCGATCTCTACGCGTCGCGCGAGTTGGCGAATCTTTTCCGCCGCACGGCTGATGTCCGAGTAAAAATGCAAACCTGGACGCCGGCATTCCGTGCGGCCACTAAAGCCGTCAGCACGTCCGAGGAGCGGCAGAACGCTTTCTATAATTTGGCGATGTTCTTCGCTACCCAGAACGATGCAGCGAACGTCGAACGCAGCCTTCGCAATGCAATTTTCTGGGCGCCGAACTGGTTTAAACCGCACTGGGCCCTCTCGCGGTTATTGGCCGCGCAGGGACGATTGAACGAAGCAGCATCCGAAGGGCGGCTGGCGGTAAATTTGAACGGCGGCAAAGACGCCGAAGTGGCACGCACGTTGGAGAAATCTCTATGACTTTGAAAAAGTGGACGCTGGTAATAATTCTGGCAGTGCTCGCTACTACTGTCAGCGCTCAGACTCCCGCCATCTTTCCTGGCGGGGTACTGAATGGCGCAAGCTTTACGAAAGGACAGGCGGTTGCGCCCGGCTCGCTGGTTACCATCTTCGGAACGAACTTGGCCGCGGGCCTGAGCGCCAATGACACCGTGCCTCTCTCGACGACGCTGAGTAACGTCTCAGTCAAGATAAACAACATCCCGGCGGGATTGTATTTCGTGTCGCCGGGGCAAATCAACGCTCAGATTCCTTGGGATGTATTGCCGGCCGGCAACACGTCGGGTACCGCGTCTGCGGTCGTCACGCGGAGCGGAGCACCGTCTCCCGCTGAGCCCGTAAATATCGTTCCGGTAGCGCCGGGCATCTTTTATCTACCGGATGCGGGCGGATGGGCCATTGCCATTAACGGCGATGGGTCCCTGGCTGCACCGGCGAATGCGATTCCAGGGATAGCCACGCATCCAGCGGCTGCCGGTGATGGTATCGCGATTCTGGCGACGGGCATGGGAGCTGTCGATTCCCCGATCGCTAACGGCGCTAATTCACTCGATAAACTCCGTAACACCGTTGTGAAACCGGTTGTGCTGGTCGGTGGGAAATCTGGCACTCTCGTTTTTTCGGGCTTGTCGCCGCAGTTCCCCGGCGTCAATCAAGTGAACTTCATCGTTCCTGCCGGGGTCGCCGCTGGAACCGTACCGTTACAGTTGCAGGCGGGAGGAATCACCACTCCCGACGTCGTGAAGATGGCGATCCAATAATCACCACGCGTCCCGGCCGGTGATTGTGCTTGGAATGGTTCGCAGGAGAGTGCGGAAGTACAAGCCGAAAGTGAAGTGGCGCACAAGAAATGTATCGAGCCTCCGGCGCTGCGTATAAGTCAAGCGGTTGCGTCCCATCACCTGCCAAAGGCCGCTGAGGCCCGGCCGTAATCCCAGCACCTCCAGCGCAGCGTCGCCGTAATACGTCTCCAACTCCCTCCCGGTGATCGGGCGTGGGCCAATAATCGACATGTCGCCGAGCACCACATGGGCGAGTTGGGGCAATTCGTCGATGGAGTACTTACGGCAGAAACGCGCGAACCGGCTCGCGACGCGAGGATCGTCCGGAGCTTTGCATTCGGTGTGCCCGGTCCTCAGGCGCTCGACCAGAGCGACCCCGGACGAGATCCGCGGCAGTGTCTCGTCCCACATGGTCCTGATCTTCAGGATCCAGAGCGGCTGCCCAAACCGGCCGACCCGCAAATGGGCGACGAATGGCGGCCGGCGGGATAGGCAACCTACAGTGATGGCCGCAGCGCAAATGATAGGGGTGGCGGCCAGCAACAAGGGTACGGCGATCGCACGATCGAGGACATAGAGCGTCTGCTGCGACCGAGTGCTACCCGAAGCCCAAATGCGTGGCCGCTCAGCCACTCCGACACAGGTCGTCAAGCAAAACTCTCCTCGGGTCTGGACTCTCATTTCGTTTGACCGCCAGCAGAATAGAAAGAGAACGCGCTTACGACAGTTTCACTCCAGAACTCGAACAGCTTGTTCAGAGGCTTGGAATCTGGCCCGCTACAACTCGGCCAGCGAGAAGCCCGCCGATAAGGTGCTGGAACCATAGGCGCTGTATGCGATACGCTCTTCACGCCCGCGCCCTAGAACCAGAAGGCGAACCGTGTCCGACTGGTTCGGCAGGCGGCCTGCGAGCGCTACCTGGGCAGTACTGAGGAGCGTATGAAGGCAATACAGGCTTGGTGGGAAGCCCCAAGGCACGTCTCGGGGGGCGAGCAAATGATATTTCTTAATCCAAATGTCACTTGCACCAGTGAATCATGATCTTCGCTCACAACGGATCATGAAAATGAGGTAGACATGTTGATGAGCACTGGGGAGCAGAGAGGTTGTTGGGTTCTGGCGCCGAGGCAAGCCCGCGCACCAGTGTAACCGGGACGCTTTTTTGGAACGCAACGGATTGTTGCCCCCGTTTCGACGGGGAAGCACGCGAGGGAGAGTATTCTTCGTATGGCGTCCGGCCCCCTGTGCCACACAGGAGGATTTATGCGCATCGTTTACCCACGCTGTTGTGGACTGGACGTTCATAAGAAGAGCATTACGGCCTGTTTATTGACACCGGATGAGCAGGGAGGGACTCGACAAGAAGTACGCCGTTTCGGCACTGTGACTCGGGATTTACTAGAGCTATCAGACTGGCTCACAACTAATGGTGTCACGCACGTCGCCATGGAAAGCACGGGCGTATACTGGAAGCCCGTCTGGAACATTCTTGAGGCAGCGTGCACAATATTGCTGGTCAACGCGCAACACGTAAAGGCGGTTCCAGGACGGAAGACGGACGCAAAGGACTGTCAATGGATTGCAGATTTACTGCAACACGGATTATTGAGAGGTAGTTTCGTGCCACCCACTCCCATCCGTGAACTGCGCGACTTAACACGCACGCGGGCGAGCTTACGTCAGGATCACACAGCCGTTGCCAATCGTATGCAAAAGATTCTTGAAGATGCCAATGTCAAGATTGCATCCGTAGCCACTGACTGGCTGGGTGTATCCGGGAGAAGTATTTTGAATCGCATGCTGGACGGCGAGGAAAACAGCGGAAAGCTGGCTGAGCTTTGTCGCGGCCGTCTGCGTGAGAAGATCCCTCAGATGCAGCTCGCACTGGAGGGACGAATGACCGAACATCATCGTTGGATGTTGCGATTGCAGCGCGAGCAGTTGATGTTTTTGGAACGACAGATCGCGCAATTGGATGTCAGAATCCAGGAGCAGATCCACGATTATCAAAAGGCCATCGATCTGTGTGTCACGATTCCCGGGATCGAAGCTGTCGCCGCCGCCAACCTGGTCGCAGAGATAGGCCTGAACATGGAGCAGTTTCCTTCGGCCCAACATCTCGCAAGCTGGGCGGGCCTGTGTCCTGGAAACAATGAGAGTGCCGGCAAGCGCCTGAGTGGGAAAGCTAGGAACGGAAACGTCTGGCTCCGCCGCAATCTGTGCCAAGCGGCGTGGGCAGCATCGCACACCAAGAATACGTACTTGTCGGCCCAGTTCCGCCGGCTAGCCGCACGCAAGGGTAACAAGCGCGCGATCGTCGCCGTGGGTCACACCATCCTAGTGATCGTGTTCCACATGCTCAAAAATCAACAACCTTATGATGATCTTGGTGCAGATTACTTTGACCGACGAAATTCCGAGCAACTCAAACGGTCGCTGATTCGCAGACTCGAGCGCCTTGGCCTTCAAATATCCGTACGACCTCTCGCTCAGGATCAGAGTAACCCAGAATGATTTTCGAGGGAGAACCCCTCGTGAGATGTGGCAGTTCCGCGTAGGCTGGACGATCTGATGGAATGAGACCGTGCAAGATGAGCAGGCCGATGAGCGCCCAGCGCATGATCTTTTAATGTGTAGTGCTGGACAGTTTCGTGCATGAATCCGCCGGGTGTGCCTCCGCCGAAGCCCTCCTGGCAGCAGACCTCGTGGTATCGTCGAGCCATGAGCGTCGGAACCCTCGTTCCGCTGGCCGAATACCTCGCTACCGCGTATGACCCGGATGTGGAGTACGTGGACGGCGTGCTCGTGGAGCGCAATGTGGGAGACTGGCTGCACAGCTTGATCCAACGGAACCTGATTGTTGCCTTGAGCCGAAAATACCCCCACCTGTTTGCCGTGCCCGAGCTCCGCTCCCGCACGAAGGAGACCCGCTACCGGCTGCCCGACGTCTCGGTCCTACTCCAGCCTCCGGGAACCCGGTTCCTGCTCGCGGCCGCCCACCTCGCAATCGAGATCCTGTCCGAGGACGACCGCATGAGCCAGGTGCTCGAGAAGCTTGCCGAGTACGAAGCCGCCGGGGTTGCCAACATCTGGCTCGTCGATCCCCGCCTGGAGCTCCTCTCGGTTTACCGTGCCGGCGATCTCAAGAGCGTCGGAACGCTCGCGACCGCCGATGGGATCGAGCTCACCCGCGAGGAAGTGTTCGCGGGCAAATCCGCCTGAAATACGGAAACGGCGTGGAATGACCTGAATGTGTGCACGCACGATCGTCTGGCCGGCAACGAAGTCATCATTCACCCTCCATGAACGCATGCTGCCGGGAAAACAGAGTATCGACGACCCGAAAGAGCAGGGAGAGCGCCAAAGGGGGGTCTGCTAAAGATAGGGCTAGAGCGCGAAAATGCGCCCATGAAGCATCATTGGATCATTGCACCGCGAGTGGGGTATCGCACCGGGTTGGATGCCGAGGCAGAGCGAACCTGGCGGCGCGATTACGAGGACCGCCCTAGGCATTCCTTTCGGCGCTTGACGTCTGGTTGATGTTAACGTTGAACTTGTCCAATGAAATTGGGTGCCGCCGCATGCTTCATGGTGGGATTACTTGGGGGACAGCAATCACCTCCTTCGCAACAGGAAAGCATCACCGTTACTGCTACTGCAGAACCCATCCCCCTTGCTGAAGCCGATCGCGATATCAGCGTTGTCCGACTCCCTGAAAAGCAACGGCCACTCTACTATTCGTGGTTCGACCTGTTACAATTCGATCCCGCGCTGGATCTCCAGCAACGCACTGCCGGTGGTTTTCAAGGTGACCTCTCCATTCGCGGCGCAACCTTCGGGCAGACACTTGTACTTCTAAACGGCCTCCGGATCAACGACGTTCAGACCGGGCATTTCAATCTCGACCTTCCCCTTCCGCTCGAAATGATCTCCGGCGTTGAAGTCCTGAAAGGCTCCGGCTCGGCGCTTTATGGATCCGATGCGATCGGAGGCGTCATCAATGTACGCTCCGAGCCCATTTCTCCAGGTGAACTTCGCTTGCTCGCCGGACTCGGAAATTTCGGCGTCAACCAGCAGCACGCCATCGCTACGTTCGGAAAGCCCTGGTTGCAGCAGGAATTCGCTTTGGCGCGCGACTTTTCTTCCGGATTCATACCGGATCGCGATTATCGCAATCTGGCGTTAGGTTCGCTAACCACGCTCAAATCTCGCCTGGGAGCCACCAGCCTTTTGTTCGCATACAGCGACCGTCCCTTTGGGGCAAACGATTTTTATGGTGTCGTTGCACCCCAGTGGGAGCGCACGAAAACCTGGTTCACTTCGGCGCATCAGAACATCGGAGACAAAACCGAAGCCAGCTTCGCCTACCGCAAGCACACCGACCTCTATGTCTTTCATCCGCGACAATCCTTCTTACTACACAAACCGGCACATGGACGAAAGCTGGCAGGGTGATCTCCGGCGGCACGACCGCCTGCCCCTGCACGGCGTAATCAGCTATGGCGGGGAAGGACTAGCTCAATCGGTCAATAGTACGAACCTCGGAATTCACAGCCGTGTCCGAGGCAGCGGCTATCGTGTTTTACGATCTGCGCTCGGTGCGGCGCTTCTCCTTGTCCGCGGGGATTCGGGAAGAGGTGTATGGGGCGCATTCTATCGCCACTAGTCCCTCATTGAGCGGAGCCGCCTGGTTGCTTTCGCGATTCAAACTCCGTGCCGCGGCCAGCCGTGCTTTCCGCCTTCCAACCTACACCGAGCTCTATTATTCCGCCCCCGGCACCATTGGCAATGCCGGTCTCAGGCCCGAGAGTGCGGCCAGCTACGAGGCCGGACTAGACGCATATCTGAGGCACAATCTGCACGCAGGCGATGACGGTATTTCAGCGGCGGGATTCAAATGGGATTGATTTCGTCCGGGCCACCAGGAACGATATCTGGCAGGCCACTAATTTCGATAAATTGCGGTTCACGGGCGTCGAGGCATCAGCCGTATGGGAGCCACATGCACAGCACTTTTCTGCCAGCTTCACCGCGTTGCGCGGCCTGAACGCCTCTTCACCCGTTCTGTTGAGTGAGTATACTTTCAACTATCCGATCCATAGCGCGGTCGTGGAATGGCGAGGAACGGTGGCGAAGAAAATCATCGCGCGAACGCGGATCGGCGTCGTGGATCGCATAGCCCGCGACCCCTATGCAGTGTGGGATGCATCCGCAGCTTGGGGCTCCAGCCACGTGCGTCCGTTTATACAACTGACCAATATCACCAGCACGGTTTATCAGGATATTCCGCTACTCGCCGAGCCGAAGCGTGGAGTGGTCGGAGGCGTCGAACTGTACATTTTCGGAGCGTCGCATTAAATCGCTTCTTCTACTCGAAATACTCGATCATGCGCCGCTCAACAGTGGATAAGGTGAAGTCCTGGTCCGTTCCCCAACGCACTTCGACAGTTTTCGTCACCCAATTGCCGTGAGGATCATAGTCGTAGCGAAACGGCGAGCGACTCTGCGAGTACCGGGCGATAGATCCGCCGGCACGAAACCGACAGTGCTGATGCCCTCAGCGGCGCTGACGGTCTAGTTCAGTCCGGTAAGCTGACTCCCTGTCCGCGACGAACCTCTTATACCCATCAGGATCGATGAACGGATTCGCCGCACTGCCAGCCTGCAGCAATTTGTATTTCTTTTCCATATCGTAGTAGCTGCCGTGCGCCCCGAGGAACACGTCACAATGCAGCGATTTCAGCACATCGAAGGTGTGTGCGAAATCGGTGGCAATGGTTGGATAATTTGCATTCTTCACAAGCTTATAGCCCGGATTCACATTGGGGCTGCCGACGATCACCACATCGTAGTCTTTCCCGTTTTCGTGCGCTCGCAGGGTCCAGGTTGTGCAGCCTTTCGTGTGGCCGGGAGTGAGATGAGCGGTGAGGACGGTACCGCCAAGTTTTACTTCTTCGCCGTCGTGCAGCACGTGATCCACGCGCGATGGCTTGAAGCTGGAACTATCCCCGTAATTGAAATCGTGGTGGCCACCGGAACGGACCAGATCCTCGTCGCCCCGCATCACCATGGCCTTGGCCCCGGTCAATTCCTGAACCAGAAAATTGCCGGCGACATGATCCGCATGCGCGTGACTGGTGAGAAGAATCTTGATGTCCTGGAATTTGAACCCGAGCTTTTCCACACTGGCTCGAATCCACGGGACCGTGCTCTCGAAGCTGCTGTTAATGAGAATGTGGCCGGCTGGTGTCGTGATCAGATAGGACGCGTAGTTGGTCGAGCCTACGTAGAAGACGTTTCCAATGACGTGGTGCTCCGGAAACGGCTTGTCGCCTTGCTGCGCGAGCACCGAAGCAGCTGCACACATCAGCCCCATAACAGCCTTGCAATACAAGTTCAACATTGTCTCCAATTAGAAATCAGCTTCAAACCGAATGGAAGCGGCCGCTCACCTGGGGGTTCCGTCGCGGATCTCGAATGGCGAAGAGCCGGCGCAGATCGAAGACTCCGGGCTGACTGGGACCCGTAAAGAAGCGGGATCAACTCCAAATCTACTACACCTCTGTTCAGAAAACGCTTAGCGTTTTGCTCATCGGAAAGACCAGGGCGGCAATTCAAACCGACCACGTCCCCAGGTTTGCCCACCCAGGCTATCTGGTCTGATCCCCCAGCTTGATCACTCTTACTTTGACGCGCTGCTTCCCAAACTTTTTGGCTTCCTCGTCGCTTGCAACATGAAGGTCAAGCTTGCGCCCTTGGATCTTCGAGCCGGTGTCGCCCACCTCATATTCGCCCGAATATCGCCCCGCATTCGTAATTCGAATTCGTGAGCCTAGCGGCAGCACATCCGGATCCGCTGCTACCAACCGCCGCTTTGCTTGTTCACCGGAAGCGGTGGTACCGCGGGTTGAATAGGCTGTCATAACATATACGCCGTTGCGCCGTATTTTCGCTATCGCTAGTTGCGGGCCCAATAACAATCCAATCACCGCTACCAAGTGCAGCCTGTTTGTCATACATCATAATGTGACGCATTCCAAAGGCTAAAGCCAGTGGTGGTGAAACGCAGACCGGCCTCCGATGAGGACTTACCGGCCTTTCGATCGCGGAGCATAGCCCCGCAGTTCTTAACAACCATGCGGGTTCAACTATACGAGAGATGTTTGTAGATTGTTATCTCTCGTAGGTGTTTGTGCCTTGACGGCGATTCCTTGCAGTGCCAGATGCGCGAGTGCCTCGACGTACTCCGGTGTTAAAGGACCCCAGCCCGTCAGCAGCCTGTAATACAGGGGCGCATAAAGGATCTCTACCACCAGATCGAGGTCGATTCCGTCAGGCAGTTCGCCCGTGGCGCAGTGACGGCGCAACGCTTCTTTGGCTTCCGCTCGGCGGGGCTTAATCCAGAACTCGCGGAAGGCCAATGCGATTTCAGGATCGCTTTGCCCGCCGGCGACGAAGGCAGCGAAAATCCGCCCACGCGGGCCGTTTAACATCGTGGTGAACTGCAGGAGCCACTGAACCACATCGGTCTCCAGCGAGCCCGAAAATGTATAGGTGAGTTCGCTCTCCACTGCGCGCCGAAATGCCTCGATCAGCAGCGCGGCCTTAGTCGGCCACCAGCGGTAGATGGTCGCCTTTCCCGACCCGGCTAAGGCCGCAATCGCGTCGACGGAGATATTTGCCGAGCCCGATTCCTCAATCAGGTTCGCCGCCGCCGCCAGCAGCCGTAGTCGCACATCCTCGTCCCGGGGCCTTCCCTTTTTGCACTCACCCATGAGTCGAATCCAATGGATTGGACGAATTTCGAAACCAGACAGTCTCGTAAATCATCCTTAAATCAGTTTGCCGTCCGTCGGAGGACGATACACCGAATGTGGATTGTTCGTACTGCACTCTCACGCCCTTATACATTCATCGTTATGGCGATTCTGATTCTGATCGCCAGCCCGCTGGTTATCTCGCGGACACCAACCGATATCTTTCCTGACATTGATATCCCGGTGATTGCTGTCATCTGGAACTACACCGGTCTGGGGGCCGAAGAACTCGAGCAGAGGATGACCTCCGTTTATGAGCGCGTTCTCACTACTGCCGTCAATAATATCGAACACATCGAATCCATGACAGTGAACGGGCGCGGGGTGGTGAAAATCTTCCTGCAACCGAATGCCAGCGTCGACGCCGGTATCGCGCAAGTTACGGCGGTGTCGCAGTCCATTTTGCGGCAGATGCCGGCAGGCATCGTGCCGCCTTTCATCCTAACGTATAACGCTTCTACGGTCCCCATCATTCAGCTCGCACTTTCCGGGAAGGACCTTTCCGAGCAGCAACTGAATGACCTTGGCATGAACTTTCTCCGCACACAACTAGTCACGGTACCGGGTGCGGCAGTGCCGTATCCGTATGGCGGCAAGCAGCGGCAAGTCATGGTATCGCTGGACCAGGCCTTGCTGCAGGCCAAGGGACTTTCACCGGCCGACGTGGTGAATGCCATTGGCCAGCAAAGTCTGGTTCTGCCTTCGGGGACGGCGAAGATCGGTTCATTCGAGTACGATGTGGATCTTAATTCGAGTCCCCAAACGATCCGGGAGTTGAATGACCTTCCAATTCAGGTAGTGAACAACTCCACCACGTACGTACGTGACGTAGCCCAGGTGAGCGATGGCTTCGCGCCGCAGACCAACATTGTCAGGCTGGATGGACACCGTGGCGTGCTGGTGACGGTGTTGAAGGCCGGCAACGCCTCGACGCTCGATGTAGTAAAAGGAGTGCGGGAGATGATCCCCCGGGTAGCGGCGACGCTGCCGCCGGAGTTGAAGATTGCGCCGGTTGCGGATCAGTCCGTCTTTGTCCGTGCCGCAGTGAGCGGCGTAGTGCGCGAGGCCATTATTGCAGCCTGCCTGACTGGTCTCATGATTTTGCTGTTTCTGGGAAGCTGGCGCAGCACGCTGATCATTGCGGTTTCCATCCCGCTGTCGATTTTGACGTCCATCCTGTGCCTGAGCGCACTGCATCAGACGATTAACATCATGACGCTCGGCGGATTGGCGCTGGCCGTGGGAATCCTGGTGGACGACGCAACTGTGACGATCGAAAATATCGAGCGTTTCCTCGAAGAGGGACACGGTTTGCATGAGGCCATTCTCGAGGGAGCCGCGCAGATCTCCGTTCCAGCGTTGGTTTCGACGCTTTGCATCTGTATCGTGTTCCTGCCGATGTTCTTCCTGGGCGGTGTAGCGCGGTACTTGTTCGTGCCGCTGGCCGAAGCCGTGGTGTTCGCGATGCTCGCGTCCTACGTTCTGTCGCGAACGCTGGTCCCCACGCTGGCGATGTACCTGTTGAAAGTGAAGCGCCACTTCCAAGGGAGGACGCGGAATCCCTTCACGCTATTCCAACGCGCGTTCGAGCGAGGCTTCGAGCGCCTGCGCATCAATTATCAATTGCTGCTGACCACCGCTGTCTACCGGCGTCTGGTCTTCGTCCCAGTGTTCCTGCTGCTGTGCGCCGCCACTTTCACGCTGATTCCATGGCTCGGGCAGGACTTCTTCCCGAGTACCGACAGCGGTCAGATGCGCCTTCACGTGCGCGCAAAAACCGGTACTCGAATTGAAGAGACGGCGCGCCTCTGCGACCTGGTGGAGCAATCGATCCGGCAGAGCATTCCATCGAAGGAATTGGAAAGCGTCCTGGACAACATCGGTCTGCCTTACTCGGGTATTAACACGGCGTATGGCAACTCGGGCGTGATCGGATCCGAGGACGCCGACATCCTCGTTTCACTGAATCAAAATCATCGGCCCACGCCGGAATATGAGAGCCAACTTCGCGTGAAGCTGAATCGCGAGTTTCCCGGCGCCATGTTTTACTTTTTGCCGGCTGACATGGTGACACAGATTCTGAACTTCGGTGCACCGGCTCCTATAGACGTCCAGGTGGAAGGCGCGGACATTGAGGGCAATCGTCAATTCGCCACGAAGCTGATGGATAGGCTGCATCACGTCCCGGGCCTTGCGGATCTACGGATCCAGCAGCCGTTCGATCAGCCGAAGCTGCATGTCAACATTGATCGCACAAAGGCGGCGCAGGGAGGTTATACGGCTCGCGACGTTGCCAGCAGCGTGCTGGTCTCCCTGAGTGGCAGCTTTCAGACGACCCCGACCTTTTACCTGGATCCGCGTAACGGCGTGAACTACAACCTAGTTACGCAATCGCCGGAATACCGAATACAGTCGCTGCAGGATCTGCAGAATATTCCGATCAGTGGGCAGAAAATGATTCGTCCGGAGATTTTGGGCGATGTGGCGAGTGTATCGCGAGGTACCGGCATGGCGCTGGTATCGCACTATAACATCCGGCGTATTCTCGACATTTTCGGCTCGGTAGCCGGGCGCGACCTGGGTGCGGTGGGCCGCGACATAAACCGGATTGTCGCCGATAGTCAGAAGGAGTTGCCGCGCGGATCGCGGGTAACGGTCCGGGGCCAACTCGAGACCATGGATGCGTCCTATAAAGGACTGATCGGCGGATTGGCAGCCGCGATCGTTCTGGTCTACCTGCTGATTGTGGTCAACTTCCAATCCTGGGTGGATCCATTCGTCATCATCACCGCTTTATCGGCCGCTCTCGCGGGAATCGTTCTGTTCTTGTTCTTCTCGCACACGCGGCTCAGCGTGCCGGCGCTGATGGGATCCATCATGTGCATGGGAGTGGCGACGGCCAATAGCATCCTGGTAGTCAGCTTCGCCCAGGGCCGGCTGCTGCATCATGGTGATCCGCTGCTGGCGGCTATCGAGGCGGGCTTCACACGATTTCGTCCGGTGTTGATGACTGCGCTGGCGATGATCATCGGCATGGTCCCGATGGCGCTCGGCCTCGGCGAAGGAGGCGAACAGAATGCACCCCTGGGCCGCGCGGTAATCGGCGGCCTGCTGTGCGCGACAATCGCCACGCTGTTCTTTGTCCCGGCGCTCTACAGCCTTGTCCATGGCAGACGCGAGCCGGCGGACGCGTCGCCGCACGCCGTTCACGACCTTCAACCAGCTCACGAGTAAGAACAATGAACCAGCAACTTTTAGAAAAAGAAGAGACCTCCATCCATCAGCCGCGGAAGACGGCTACCTTCGGCTTCGGCTCTCTGCTGGTGCTTGCCGTTGCGGGCGGGGCAGTGGCGTACCTGATTCATGCAGGTATCACTGAGCGCGTTCACGCGGAAACGGCGCTAACGGAGCAGACCAAACAGATGGCTGTGCTGCCGGTCTCGACGCTGCATCCCAAGCTGAGCGCGCCCACCGAGGAACTTGTGCTGCCCGGCAACGTCCAGGCCTTCACGGATTCACCGATCTTTGCGCGCACCAACGGATATCTGAAGAAGTGGTACGTGGACATCGGTGCGCGCGTAAAACAGGGGCAACTACTGGCCGAGATAGAAACGCCCGAAGTGGATCAGCAGCTTCAGCAGGCACGCGCGGATCTGGAAACAGCACGGGCTAATTTGAAGCTCGCTCAATCCACGGCGGACCGTTGGCAGAACCTGGTGAAAACGCAATCGGTATCGCAGCAGGAGACCGAAGAGAAGGTGGGCGATCTTGCCGCAAAGAGGGCGATGGTGGATTCGGCCGGTTCGAATGTCCGGCGCCTCGAGGAGCTGCAGTCCTACGAGAAAGTGTACGCGCCGTTTGACGGTGTAATCACGGCGCGTAACACAGATCTGGGTGCACTGATCAGCGCGGGGCCGGGCAAGGAGCTTTATCACCTGGCGGCGCTCGACCGGATGCGAGCGTACGTTAGTGTCCCGGAGGTCTATCGGCGCGCGGCGATTCCGGGGGTAAGAGCTCGCATCACGATCACTGAGTTTCCGGGTCGCTCATTTGCAGGTGTGATCGCCAGGAATGCGAACGCCATTGATCCGGCATCGCACACGCTGCTGGTGGAAGTGGATCTGAACAACGAAGGTGGGGAGTTGCTACCGGGCAGTTACATTGCAGTCCACTTGAAGCTGCCCGCCAAAATTGCGAGTGCCGTGGTGATCCCGGTAAATACGCTGCTGTTCCGTTCGGAAGGATTGCGGGTGGCCACGGTGCGATCGGGCAAGGCGCAGTTGATTCCGATCACAATCGGCCGCGACTATGGCAGCGAAGTGGAAGTAGTATCCGGACTCTCGACCAAGGACGAGATCATCGTGAATCCTTCGGACTCGCTGCTATCCGGGGCCGAGGTGAAGGTGACGGGAGGAGATTGATGCGTACGCGTTTCGCGGTTGTGGGAATAGCGTGTGTGTGGATCGCAGGTTGTTCCGTAGCGCCCAAGTATCATGCCCCCGCTCCCGCTCCAGTGCCGCAGCAGTTCAAAGAATCCAAAGACTGGAAGGTGGCGCAGCCTCAGGACACAGTGCTGCGTACCGACTGGTGGACGCTGTTTGGCGACCCCGAACTGAATGCGCTGGAACAGCAGGTGAATGTTTCGAACGAGAGCCTGAAGGCGGCTGCCGCCCGTTTTGACCAGGCGCGCGCGCTGGTCCGCGTTGCGCGGTCAGGTAAATTTCCTACTCTCACAATTGGCGGCAGCATCACGACGAATCGGAATGTCATTCGAAACATCGGAACATTCGGCGATTTTCTACTGCCTATAGACTTTTCATACGAGGTGGATGCGTTCGGGCGTGTTCGGAATCAGGTGGAAGCCGCCCGGACGGAGGCCCAGGCCAGTGCTGCGGACCTGGAGACCATCCGGCTGAGCCTGCATGCGGAACTCGCGCGCGACCACCTGCAACTGCGCAGTCTTGATGCCGAGAAGAAACTGTTGGACGATACCGTTGCTGCTTACGAAAGAGCGCTGGAGTTGACGCGCAATCGGTTCGAGGGCGGTGCCGCGTCCGGTGCGGAGGTGGCTCAGGCGCAGACACAGTTGGAGGCCACTCGCACGCAGGCCGCGGATGTCGGCGTCGCTCGCGCTGGTTACGAACACGCGATCGCAGTGCTGACCGGGAAGGCGCCGGCCGCACTAACACTCGCACCCAATCCGTTGACCGGCCCTCCTCCGCCCGTGCCCGCGGGTGTGCCTTCGCAACTACTGGAGCGGCGGCCTGATATCGCTGCTGCGGAGCGTCGTGTTGCCGAAGCCAATGCGGAAGTTGGGATCGCTCGCGCCGCATTCTATCCCACTGTTATTTTGGGTGCGGCGCTTGGACTCGAAGGTGGATCCATTACGAGTTGGTTCAATTGGCCGAGCCGGCTGTGGGCGGTAGGTCCGTCGGTTCTGCAAACGGTGTTCGATGGAGGCAGGCGTCGGGCGAATTCAGATATCGCGCGATCCGGCTATGACGCTCAGGTCGCAAGCTACCGGCAGACGACACTGGACGCATTTCAGCAGGTGGAAGATAATATCGCGGCGCTGCGGATTCTAAGCCAGGAGGAGACCACTCAGCAGAATGCGGTGATCGCCGCGCGAAGGTCGCTTGAATTATCGACCAATCGATATCAGGGTGGACTGGTGACGTACCTCGAGGTGGTAACCGCACAGAGCACTGCCCTGGCCAACGAGCGCACGGCTGTCGATATACTTCGGCGCAGGATGGATGCGACGGTGCTGTTAATCAAAGCGCTGGGGGGTGGGTACCAGCGGAGTTGATGAATCCGGTGCTGGCGAATCTGTTAGGATTGCTCGCCTTCGAGGTCTGACAGGCGGCGCTCGTGGATTTCTGCGATACGGACCAGAGCGCGGATATTTTCTCCGTCCTGGCGTGCGGTGGCGAGCAATTGTGCAATATCAGCCTCGTGACGCTGGCTCGCGGCGTGTAATTCGCTTGCACTGGAGTGAAGCGATTCGATGTTCACCTGCTGCACCTCCATGTTGACGCGTTGCGCCTCCACGCTACCACGCAGCGCCTCCATGTTGACGCGCTGCGCCTCAATGTTGACGCGTTGCGCCTCCATATTGACGCGTTCCGCCTCCATGTTGACGCGCTGCGCCTCAATGTTGATGGCAAGGTTCTCGATCGCGCGCTCTATTCGGTCCAGGCGGGATTCGGCGGGTTCGGCCATTCTTATGTCGACGTCTTTATTATCGTGTAAAGCGGTTCTGCCAAACAATCCTTTGCGAGAGTTGACTTCGCTCTAAAACTTTCGGCCAACTTTCAGAAAGCAATTTTGATTGCCATCTGGAGAATGCGGGGGTCGCCCGCGCTCGTGAGCTGGCCAAACTTGGAGTTGGTCAGTCCGGTGACCGGGTTATTGAAGTTGGTCCGGTTGAAGACGTTGAATCCCTCCAGGCGAAGTTCGGCGCGACCGGCCTCCCCGAGATAGCGAATGGGGAGTATTTTCGCCAGCGACATATCCACATTGGATGTGCCGGGCCCTTCCAAGGCGTTGCGGCCGAGGGTGCCGATCATGCCGGGGCCCGGGTTGGCAAACCGGGACTTATCGAAGTAAGTAAGAACTTTCTCACCTTTGCTGCGTCCAGCGTCCAGTACGGGGTTGCCGGATCCGATAAGGTTGGCGGTGTCGCCGGGGATGCCGGCCAGCGGATCGCCCACAGCACCGATGGTGAAAGGCAAGCCGGATTGGAAAGTCAGAATGCCGCTCAGTTTCCAATCACGAACCACATACTTTGCCGCGGCCGAGGAGAACTCTGGCGCGGGAAGGTCCCAGACAAAGGAAGTGACAAAGCGTTGCGGAACGTTGGCATTGGCAGGTCCGCGCCATAGATTGAAGTTGAAGGGATAGGAGGCGGGAAATCCACCGATGCCGTCGTTGACGGATTCCAGGTCGAGGCTCTTGGACCAGGTGTAAGAACTGAGAATGCTGAGGCCATGGCTGAAGCGCTTATCGACGGAGACTTGCAGCGCGTGGTAAGTGGAATTGAGGCCGTGCATGAAACGATAGATGTTTTCAAAGCCGGGGATGGGGCGCCGATCGTCGATCGTGGCCCGGTTTTGCGCGGGTGAGAGATTTGGGTTGTAAATCGGCGCATTCTGGTCGTAGAAGCCGGACAGATGCGAACCTTTCGTCCCGACATACGCGACGCGAACGCGGGTATCCTTAATCGCCTGCCGTTCGATGGTGAGGTTCCAGTTCTGGGTATACGTGGTGACCCACTTACTGTCGAGCACGTACATCTGAAGCGGGCTGGGATATGGGCTGTCGGGCCCGAAACTGGTCAGTGGATAGCGGTTCAGACTTTCGCGGCCAAGAAAGGGCTTATCCAGGAAGCCATCATAGAACTGGACTCCATAACTGAACGGCGAAACATCATTCGAATTGTTCTGGATCCGGGTCATCGGGACATCATAGAAGATGGCGTAACCGGTGCGGATGCTGGTCTTGCCATCGCCAAAAGGATCCCAGGCGAGGCCAATGCGCGGGGCGACGTTATTCTTGTCCGGGCAAGTGACTTGGAGCGGAATCTTCGGGCCGCAGGGATATCCCTTGGGCGCCTGATCACCGTAATAGAGCAGGCCGGCGGGGGCGTTCAGGAAAATCTTTGACTTGGTGCCAGCCTGGAAATTGCCGAGGTCAAACGTCTGGTTGCGGTTCATGGTGTCGCTCATGAACGTGACCGGCTCATAGCGCAGGCCGAGGTTGAGGGTAAGGCGGCGAGTAATGCGCCAGGTATCAGCGACATAATAGCCCTGCAGGAACTGGCGGCGGTTCTCGTATTCGCCGTTATTCTGATCGAAGGACGAAAAGCGTCCAATCATAAAATCAGCGCGGTCAAAGCCGGTGACGTGGCCGTCGAATTGAAATCCTCCGGAGGCGTGCCACAGAGTAGCCTCATTATATTGACCCCAGGAAAACTGGACGCCCCAAGCCAGCGTGTGGGCACCTTTGGTCCAGGTCCAGTCGTGGATGATTTCCTGGGAAGCGCGTTTGAACAGGCGCTGGTAGGGCGAGTTGAGCGACACACCGCTGTTGGTCATGCCGATCGCGATGTCGCTGCCAGGAGTATAGACATCTACCCCGAAATCCCGATAGCCCTTAGGGAAATCGGTCCAGCCATGCTCGATCATGTGGGTGGCGCTGAACTGGGTATGGGCAATCATGTTGGGGCTCACCGTGAAGTTGTGGGCCAGGGTTCCGCTGGTAGACGGCGTCTCACTGCCGCGGCGGGAGGCGATGATATTGTCGGGCGCGGAGTGAAAGGGGTTGGTCTGCTCGTTGCGAAAGGCACGTAACAGGAGTGTGTGTCGATCGTTAATAACGTAGTCAATACGGCCAATGTACTGACGTCCGTTCTCTGGGAGAGAGACGGAGTAGTTGGAGAAGCCGTCGGCGCCAGGCAAGGGGACTACGGTCAGAAGATTTTGGGCGGCGGGAGAGAGCTGGCTTTGCGGAATGATGTTCCCGGGATAGGGCTGACCGGTGGAGGGATCCCGGATAATGATGGACGACGCGGAGAAGTCACCCCGGCGTTCGGCGGCGGTTGGGGTTTGGGCGCGCAGGCTGCCGGGTGCGGAACGAATCCAGAGTTGCTGGAACCCGCCGAAGGCAAACAGCTTGTTCTTGCGGATCGGGCCGCCCAGGGTGAATCCGGTCTGATTGCGCTTGAGGTTGTCGGGGGTGTGCGAGAAGAAATTGGTAGCGTTGAAATTGGAGTTACGGACAAACCAGAAGCCGTCACCATGGATCTGATTGGTGCCGGCCTTGGTCACGATGTTCACAGCGCCGGCGGAACTGCTGCCGTGATCCGTGTTCATGTTGCTGGTTTGGACGGAGAACTCTTGAACCGCGTCCGGGAAGGGAAACGGGACGTTCATGTTGTAGTGGTTGTCCATGTTCTGGCCGCCGTCGAGCGTGAACCGGACGTTGTTGTTGCGGGAGCCATTGATGCTGAACGAATCCTGACCGGCGACACCCGTACTGTACCCGCCGGCGACAACGCCGGGTACTAGCAGGGCGAGTTTGGCCGCATCGCGGCCGTTCAGCGGCAGGTCGACAACTCGGGCGCGGTCAATTGTTTCTTTGAGAGTGGCTTGTTGGGTTTCCACCTGGGTACCGGCGGCATCTACCGAAACCGTGCTTTTAACGTCGCCGACTACCAGCGTGACGTCGATCTTAACGTTCTCGTTGGCTTGCAGCAGAATCCCTGTCCGCTCGTAACGCCGGAAGGCGGGCTGCTCAGCCGAGAGCTGGTACGTTCCGACAGGGAGGAGATTGAATACGTAGCGGCCGGCGTCATCGCTGGTGGCTGAACGGAACTGGCCGGTTGCGATATTGGTGCAGGTGACAACAGTGCCCGGAACTGCTGCGCCCTGGGCGTCTACGACGGATCCGAAGATCGACGCCGTGTCGCGTGTCTGGGACCATACAGCGGCTGCGGCGAGGGTGGCGAAAACAGCGATGCGAGCAAGCATTATGGTACTCCTCTAGCACTTGGATGAGGTTTCGGCTGCCGGATTGGAAGTTAGTATACATGGTTCCATTTGAATGAGAATTTGGCTCTCATAAACAAATGGGATCTGGTGTTTTTTGGAACATTACGGGTGCGAGAACGAAACGTGCGGGGCTGAAGCGGAGATTGGCGCGAGATGCGCGCGTGTGTGGAGTCCACTCAGGCGGCAGCGACGGCGTGCTTTACTTCCTGCCAGAGTCGAAATCGTCTGTCTCGTTGACGTCGATAGCTGGCTGCTCGGAGAAGGTGCCGCTTGGGTCGGAAGTGCTGCGCCACGATGCCCTGTACCTCCAGGAACCGCTGCGCATGCTCGGGTGATTTGAAGCGCTTCATTCGGCGCTCGCGTTGTCTGGTAGGTTGATGCGAGTTCTCGGCCCGGTTATTGAGGTAGCGAGATTGTCGGTGCACTACGCGAGGAAGTACGACTCGGTTGGCTGCCCCATAGCTTCGTAAACCTGTCCGTGATGATCGCGCGCGGGTGTCGCCGTGTGCGATTCAAGAGCTTACGAAAGAAGCGCATAGCAGCGAAGCGGTCACGTTTTGGCTGGACCAGAATATCGATCACAGCGCCGTGCTGATCGACTGCCCTCCATAAATAATGTTGCACTCCGTTGATGTTCAGAAACACCTCGTCGAGATGCCACTTGTCGCCGGCTTCGGCCGCTTTCGTCTGAGCTTGTCCGCGTACGATTTCCCGAATTTGTTGCACTAGCGCCGGACCGTTTCGTAGCTGAGCTCCACTCCCCGGAAGGCCATCATCAGCTCCACGTCTCGCAAGCTGACACAAAAGTTGAAGTACAGACAGACGCACTGGGAGATGATCTCCTCCGGGAAGCGATAACCGCGGTAAGGGTTGACAGGCACTGAATCAGGATCTCATCTGCTCGGTGTGACAGTGCCCCTAACAGAGAGTTGATGCAGTCGCGTCTTTGTTCTTCGGATGCTCGCCAGTTGCCGGAGTTGACACAAAACCGTAAAAACCCTACCTTTGGGGCATGGAAGTCCACCTCAACCCTGATATCGTGGCCAAGCTTTCCCGCCTCGCCGCCGATCGTGGCAGCGATGCCGAGTTGCTCGCCCGAGAAGCGATCGAGCGTTTTGTGGACTATGACGAATGGTTCCTACGCGAAGTGGAAAAGGGCATTGCTTCCGCCGACCGGGGAGAGCTGCTTTCCCATGAGGAAGTTGGAACACGCCTCGAAAAGTTGCTTGCCGAGAAACAGCCTCGCGCGTGACGGAGCTTTGCTGGACAGAGGACGCCGTCACCGATTTAGAGCAGATCACCAATTACCTGTTTGAAAATACGCCCGAGCGGGCAGGGGATTTGGTGCGCTGGATCTACAACGCGCCGGCCGCATTGCTTACCTTTCCGTATCGAGGCCGATCGGGCAAAAAGCAGGGAACGCGCGAGCTGGTGCTTTTCCGCTGCCGTATCTAGTGGTCTATCGCATCACCGGCAAGGTCATCCAGATCCTTCGTATCCTGCACGGCGCACAGAGATGGCCCTGAGCGGTAATTGTCATAGCGCCGCTTCCGGGACGACACCTAGGACTTCTTTTTCCTGTCGCGTCTGGCGGTGCTCCCCAGACAGCGTGAAAGCCTGAGCGCCGGGTCGCCTCCGCAGACCCGGCAGCCCTATGCCGTCGTACCAGGCTGGGGCGCGAAGTCAACCACTCCCAAGTCCGAATGCTCACTCACGCAGGCGGTTAAGGAGCACCTGGCGTACTACTCTGCTTACCAACTTTTAAAGTCCGTGCAGCGGCAGGTCGCCGACGACAACTCCGGCAATCTGGACGGCCGTGGTTGCTGCATAATGACTCCGGGGTCATCTTCCGACGCGACTTGCGCCGCCGCTAAGAGTTTGCACCAGTGAACCGTTATAAACTCGCCAATTTGGTTTGATGTATACTCATCCGCGGAAGTTAAATCCACGATCTTGAACTGAAAGGAATCACAATGAAGCGAATCATTCTGTCGGCAGCTTGCGTATCGATGATGCTCGCTGCGTGTTTGACTTTGACAATCCGCGCCCGAGCACAAGGAAACGGAAACTCGCACAAGGTTTTTAGTAACCAGAGCCTGAATGACAAATACGGGTTTCATGTCCTTGCACTTTCACTCGACCCGAGCAATACATTGGGGGCAAGCAATCCTTTTGCGGTTAGTGGCTACTACGAATTTCACGGGAACGGAACGCTGGATGGAGCGGATACTGTGAGCAGAAATGGCGCGATCGTACCACGACAGTACAGCGGAACGTATCAGGTCAATCCGGATGGGACCGGTACTCTCCAGCTAAATATTTCCCCAGCATTCCAGCCGGTGGGAAAATTTATCATCGTGCACAGCGGCAGGGAAATCGAGATACTTTTCGCTGTTCCAGGCAACCTGAACACCTTTACGCTGCGCAAGCAGCATGATCCCGAACCGCTTCAGGGTTCCGACTAGGATACCTGACGCAAATAGGTCTTATCCTGCGCTCGTGGAGTTTCGCTGCACGAATCAAGGTATAGTGATCGCCGAGGGTAGTGTTGCAAACCTGAATGAGAGAGTGCGGAAGGGGCCTGGCCGAAGCGATCACCCGATGTTGGGGAGCTCGAACAGCCCTGCAACGAACGCGACCTGCCCCGCGATGTCGTTCTTGGCCAGCCACCTCACTTGGCCCTTGCGGATCGTGTTCATCGTCTCGATACCCTCAATCGTTCGCGCCGCCGAGGCGAAGCACCGGAAGCCCTGACAAGCTCTCACTAGAAATCTTATTGAACGGTGGTCCTGCTCCACGATGTTATTCAAGTAGCGCATCGGCCGGCAGCGGCAGCGTCGCCCGAGTTCACCGGCGCGCTGAGTTCTCGAATGACCTTCGGGTAGGCCGGATTCCCATCTACGTTGATCACCCGTGGGCGTGGGTGACCAACCGACCGCAACGCCTTCTGGAAGAAGCGCTTCGCAGCGCCTGCGTCGCGGCTGGTCGACAGTAGAAAGTCAATCGTGGCACCCGTAGAATCCACTGCTCGATATAGATAGGTCCATTTGCCGGCAACGCGAAGATAAGTTTCACTACGCGCCACGAGCGGTTTTTCGTTCGCAGTTCCGATCGGCAGCGGCGGTGCAGTTGCGGTGCGTATCTCTGGACCCAGCGCCAGATGGTGACGTGGTCGGCAGTGACGTTCCGCTCGACCATGAGCCTCCTCAAGATTTCGAAAGCTAAGTCCGAATCGGAGATACCACCTGACGCACACGACGATAATCTCAGCCTCAAAATGGCGTCCCTTGAACAGCGCCGGCCGGTTCCGTCTCATCCAGCGCAAGCGTATCAGAACATCTCAACCGCGTTTGCAACACTACCGGGTTAGTAGGCCAGGTTGGAACGAACTGGAAACCATCGACCGTTTAGATTTCGCTGCAAAGTGGGATTGTGAGCCCTGGCATATTCCGTGAGGATCACGGAGTAGGCATACAGCCGTTCGGACGCATCGTTGCAAAGCAGGGCTGTTGCTCGGGCTTCCCGGTAATTGTGAACCCGGGCGTAAATGGCTGCGATATCCGCCAGGTTTTTGGACCGCTGTTCCTCGGAGCTGCCGTGCCAGTCGGTAAAGGTTTGACGCAGGGTAGCGAGCAACCAGTTTGCGGGGTCCGGATAGCCGCCCTTGATCAGCGAATACACGACGGGTGCGCATTTGGCGACGTGATCACTCGTTGTGGAGCCTTGAGCCAGATTTTCTGCCACGTTTTTCAGCCAGAGTTGTTCCGGGATAGGAGGACGATTCTCCTGTCCCAGGCCGGCGGCTTCTTTGAAACGTCCGTTGCGCAAATCATCGAGCGCGATCTCGCGAAGAATTGTCTGACGCGTATAAAGGTCGCTATTGTCACCGAGATGCGTTACCAGCGAGAGTGCCTGCGCCCGACGCCCAAGAGTGAGCAGCGCCTTCGCCGCATTGACGTTCGCGGTCTGGTCGTCGGGTTTCAGCTTCTTTAGCTCGTTTGCGCGGTCGTAATTTCCGAGGGCGAGCCAAGCCGCGGCTTTGGAACAGGTAGGACAAGGGTCACCCGTGCTCTTCAGCAACCGGTCGGCGTCCGTATCGCGGTTGTGCTCCAGCATCAAAGCCAAGATAGGCACGTGCTGCTCAGGGAGGTATCGATAGGTAGTGCTTGCAATCACCAGGAGAGCATCGTCGATCCTGCCGGCCCTGAGCAGTGGAGGCAGAAGGACGGAAGGATCGATGGGTATGCCTTTCGTCTGCCTCAGGACGCTCCAGGCCTGTTCGAAGCGGCCTGGCTCAGCGAGAACCTGAACAAGTCTTGTGACCGCCCATTCCTCGCCGCGCTGCCATTTTCCGCTCTCATCCGGGTGGAAATCACTGACGAACGGGAGAGCTCTTTCGGGATGAGCGTCATTCACCAATGCATTCACCACAGCTACTTCTTCCGTTCTGCGGAGGCCAGGGTCCGGGATGGAATGAAGCAAATCCGTCACACGCGTCTGATCGCCCTTGCGGCCGAGTTCAATCAGGAGGGCCCTTCGGTACTCTACGTCCCGCCTTGAAGCACGGACGAGATCCTGGGCCTCTTTGTGTAACCCTTCGGTTTCAAGGACGGCTGCAATATCCGTGGCCAAATAGGCGTTGAATTCATCAGACTTGGTGGACCAGCGGACTGCGATCGCAGCGAGCCCCGCAATGAACTTCGGGTCAGTCTGTGTAGCCGGCGGAAGCAGACATTGGATTTGTGACCAATCATGCCACCGGGTCGCGTTGCTGAGTTTCTCAAGTCCATTGGCCGTGAATGTCCGCGCTACGGCTTGATCGCCTGTTTCTAACGCAACTGAGGCAAGGGCGGCATATCCACACACACTGGATGAATTGCCCCCAGCTACCAGGCCGAGGGCTTCATCCTTATATCCGGCCAGGGCCAACCCTCGAATGGCTTCCGGAGAAAACGTGTATGGTGTGCTGGTCTGCACCCACAAAACGATGTCTTCCACCGCGCGAGCCGTCCGTTCGGTCCAATCCCGCGGCGTGGGCCGGCGCTCGAAATAGAACGGCCGCCCCAGGAAAGAGGCAGCGGTGACGAAATCGGATTGCCATTTGCCGCCAATCCCTCCGGAGCCGATCGAGAGCGCGTCCAACAGGATGCTTCGGATCTGATACTGCTCAGTCCGGGTGTACCAATACAACGCACCAGACACTGCGAGGATCAATAATAAGGAGGCCACAGCGATCCTTTGCATCCAGGCACGGCTAAACGAACGCCGGTTGCTGGCGCGTATATAAGCCAGTTCTTCTTTACTGAGTTGATCCCGGTTCTTGCTGCTTTGCGCGAGGGCCGTGTGCAGTCGTTCCCCGTTGAGCAGGAGAGTGGGGTCAGCGCGCTTCGATTGCACCCAGCGCGACACATCGAAATCGAGTTCCTGACGCCAGATGAGGAAATTGCGGTCTTCTTCCAGCCAGTGGCTCAGCGTCTTCCACACGCGGATGAGTGCCTCGTGGGCGACTTCCACAGCAGGCTCAGCCGGTGCTTCGGACTCCTTCGCGTCCAGCGGGGCCTTAATGGTCAGTAGACGCCAGTCCTTATCCGCAAACTTTTCCGCGACGGTCCAGGCCCCAGGGTTGAGTTGCGATTTGAGCACCCGCCGGCGAGTGTCCGCGCCTTCGTCACCGCCCCGCGCGACCCGAACCAGGCGGGTCATCAGATCGCGCGCGTGTTTTTGATCGGCGGAACTGAGCGAGGCGAGCAAGTCGTCGGCCCGCTTGGCGATAGCTTCACCAACACCCCCGATCTCGGTGTAGGCTTTCACCGTGAGCATACTGTTCTGCCGCCGCTGCCAGAGCGACTGCAGAGCGTATTCCAGTAGTGGCAACGCATCGGTTTGACCGGCGATGTCCTTCAGGATTAAATCCATCAGACCGTCTTCGTAGCGCAGGCCTACACGGCGCGCGGGCATCTCGATAACGTCCCGCAACTCCTTATCGTTCATCGGGCCGACATTGACCTGACCTTCCTTGAGGAGATCCAGCATGCCGGGGATTTGTAGAGCCTGTCCGTAGAAGTCCGCGCGCAACGTGATCAGGACGCAGACGAAGGGCAGACGCGTGATCGCGATCAGTTCCTGCAGGAATGGCTGCCGGAACTTGGGGTCCGTCAGCGTGAACAGTTCTTCAAACTGATCGATAACCAGGAGGACGCGGCTGGCTCCGTTCGAAGCTCGGGCACGCTCCACCGCGCTTTCAAGAGCCCCGTTGCCGGCCTGGAGATCCGATGCGAGCGTGCTCACGTCGGCCCGATCCGTCACCAGCGCGAAGGCGTCAGCCATGCGGCGCCAGGGATTGATGCCGGGATTCGAGACTACGTCAACCCAGGTTGTGTCCTGCAAGGGGCGTCGCGCGCGCAGCAAAGGAATCAGGCCGGCGAGCACAACCGACGACTTCCCGCTGCCCGATGCTCCCACCACGCCAACAAAGCGCCCGGTTCTAACTTTTGCATCCAGGTCATCTACCACGGTCTGCCGTCCATAAAAGAAACCGGCATGTTGCGGCTCAAAGCGCAGCAACCCGCGGAATGGGGAGATGTCGCTGACCGGAGAAGCCGGCAGGCCGGCCCCGGCGAGCACGCCTCTTATGGCTTCCACGTGGGTTATGGCCGGCTCCGTTGTACGCAGATCGATCCAGTTGTTCAGCCGGAAGAACCCAGGTATGAGCATCGGATCCGCACCGGGCAGAAGTACCGGAACGAGCGAAAAAGGAATGTTCTGCTTATTGAGATTTACATACTGATCCAGCGCGTAAAAGGCTTCGCGCTCATGCCACCCCCCAAGGCCATCACGGCCGATGAAAACGATTACGGCGGCGGAAGCCGCGATCTCATGATCGAGTATCTTGAGCCAGTCGCCCCCGGGTGGGATTTCCTCGTCGAGAAACGTAGAGATGCCGCCGTCGTTGAGGAGCGAACGAAAGGCCCGGACCGCATCGCGATCGCCGTGGCTGTAGCTGAGAAACACGCGAGAGCGAATGGGTTCCGCATTTCGGGCGGGTTCAATAATGTCTGACCGTAGGTCGGGCAGCTGGTTCTCCTAAAAAGTTTGCGAGGACGCCATACCCGGGCCTGCTCCTGTGACTCGCCGGCCCGAAACGATTATGTTATCCGATGATCGATGAGGGAAAGAATCTAGTCAAAATCATCCGCTACCTTATCGCTTCTTCACGAATCAAGTGAAGAGAGAGTAATAAGAAAGGTTAACGATAAATGGTAACAACACAAAAGGCCGACGCGGCCGCAAGCGGTATTTTCCAGCTTGGCGGTGACCTTCCGGTTCACCGCCTCGGGTTTGGAGCGATGCGGCTAACGGGCCCTGGCATCTGGGGCCCTCCAAAGGATGCCGGCGAGGCGCGACGCGTATTAAAGCGGGTGATCGAACTCAACGTTAATTTTATAGATACTGCTGATTCATATGGACCCGGAGTCAGCGAAGAATTGATTGGGGAGACATTGGCTCCTTACCCGAAAGGGCTAGTCATCGCGACCAAGGGTGGTTTGACACGGCAGGGCCCGGACAAGTGGGCGCCGGTAGGTCGTCCGGAATACCTGAGACAGCAACTTCTGCTTAGCCTTCGGCGGCTCCGGGTAGACCGGATCGACCTTTACCAACTGCACCGCATCGATCTCAAGGTTCCCTTTGAGGAGCAGATGGGCGCCATTAAAGAGTTCCAGAACGAGGGTAAGGTTCGACATGTCGGGCTTTCCGAAGTAGACGTGGATGACATCGAGCGCGCGCGGAGGTTCCTTCCCATCGTCAGCGTGCAGAATCGTTACAACATCACCGATCGCGTTCATGAGCCCGTATTGCAGTACTGCCAGCAGCACGATATCGCGTTTATACCGTGGTTCCCCGTCGCAGCCGGCAAACTCGCCCGAGCGGGCGGACCGTTAGATGAGATCGCCAAACGCCGCGGCGCGAGCGTCGCGCAGCTCTCGATAGCCTGGCTGCTACACCACTCGCCGGTGATGCTGCCCATTCCAGGGACGTCGAGCGTCCAGCACCTGGAAGAGAATGTCGCTTCTTCGAACCTGAGGTTGAGCGCCGCCGAATGGAAGGAAGTAGAAGAATTGGTCGCCGTCTAACGCCCCGCACCAGCGGCTCTTGACGGATCCTTCAGCCGGCCCCCAAGAGCATGACTCCCTCGGCACCTGCGGCGGCCCGCAATTCACGATCAAGGGTGGCGAGTGGAAGTCCACGCCGCTGCGCGAGTTCTAAGTATGTCGCGTCGTACAATGTCAGCCGGTGACGCGCCGCGAGCTTCGCGGTTGCATTCCAGGCGTGCAGGTGAGTTTCCGGATCCAGGCTAATTGGCAGGAGAGCAAGATCGGCCAGGATGGCGTCTCGAAACACGGCGTTAGTGCGACCCCTTCTAACACCCATTTCCAAGATATTAGCAACTTCGAGACGCCAGAGCGCCGGAACCCAAGCACCGTTATCAGTGACCTGATCGAATACTTGGCGAATCGCCTCCGTGATCTCTTCGCTGTAGACCCACGCCAGGGTGGCCGAACTGTCGAGGACTAAGCTCACGGCCGACCAGAATCCCGGTCAGCTTTTAACTCCTCCCAATCGAACGCGCCGAGCTTCAGACTTTCGGCCCGCGTACGGAGCCTCTGCGCGGCGGCATGCGACTGCTCTCGATCGATTCCACCGGAGCTTGGCACCAGTCGCGCTACTGGTTTGCCATGTCGGGTAATGATGATCTCTTCGCCACGTTCAACACGATCGAGCAAAGCCCCCAACGTGTTCTTTGCCTCGAAAGCTCCTATTTCCTGCATATTCTTCAATCTATCTAGCTTAAGCTAGCAAACACATTATAACAGTGTTCTGGGTACACTATGTCGCCGTATCAACACAAAAGAGAAATGGTCATTTCGTGTTGACTATAAGCTCACCGGTGTATATTTGAATGCACTGGAGGCCACGAAGCCATGGGCGTTGGGGTGCAAAAGCCAGATCGCGCCATTGTTATAGGTGGCAGCATGGGCGGCCTGCTTGCCGCTCGGGTGCTGACCGGCTATTACAAACAGGTCACTGTCCAACGCGACGAGTTTCCACCGATTGGTGTGCAGCGGCGGGGAGTGCCGCAAGGCAGGCATACACATGGTCTGTTAGCCAGCGGCCGAGACGTGATCGAGCGGCTGTTTCCAGGTATCTCAAACGAGCTGATCGCTGCTGGCGCAGTTGCCGGCGATATTGTCCAGGACTCACGCTGGTTTCACGAGGGTGCATGCCTGGCGCGATTCAAAAGCGGTCTCAACGGCTTGCTGATGACTCGGCCTTTGCTGGAGGGGATGATTCGCCAGCGGTTGCTCTAGTTGCCAAACGTCGATGTGCGCCAGAGTTTCCACGTAGAAGGACTAGCCGTGAGTGAGGATCGGCAGCGCGTTATTGGCGTTAAAGGCGGGGACAGTGAGCTACATGCGGATCTGGTCGTCGATACGACGGGCCGGGGTTCGCGCACTCCACAATGGCTGGAAGCGATTGGCTATCCCAAACCCGTGGAACAACGCGTGCAAATAGATCTCGCCTACACAACAAGGTTCTTCCGCCGGCACCGCGGCACCTGAATGGCGATGTGGCAGTCATCATTCCGCCCACGCCGAACGGCAAGCGCGGCGGCGTCATGCTGGCGCAGGAAGGCGATCGCTGGACTGTGACGCTGATTGGACACTTCGGTCAACAGGCACCGTCCGATCTGGAAGGATTTGTCCGATACGCAAGTACAATCCCTGCGCCGTATATCTACAAGGTGTTGCAGACTCCGAACCTGTGAGCGAACCCATTTCGACGCGTTTTCCAGCGAGTACGCGCCGCCGCTACGAGAAGCTCGCGCGGTTTCCCGAGGGGTTTTTGGTTTCGGCGACGCTATTTCCAGCTTCAACCCGATTTATGGACAAGGCATGTCGGTGGCCGCATTGGAGGCTATGGAACTCGCGGCCACACTCGAACAAAGCCCGAGGGATCTGGCCCGTCGTTTCTTCCGCAGGGCATCCAAGATTGTGGACACGCCTTGGAGCGTCTCGGTGGGCAACGACCTTCGCATGCCCGAAGCCGTGGGGCCGCGAAACGCCGGTGTGAACTTCATCAACTGGTATATGACGAAGCTCCACAAGGCGGCGCACGCGGACCCTGTCCCCGCAATGTCGTTCTTTCAGGTCGCGAATTTGCTGGCGCCAGCCCCCAGCGTGATGCGGCCGAACGTAATGCTCCGCGTTTTCAAAGGGAATGTTATCCGGCAGCCAGCGCCGGCGCGGGCGCAAGCCTCGCAACGGGCTGGAGCAGGTGGATAATCGACCGTCACATCAGCGGGTACTTCCAGGCTTGCTGTGAAACGGCTTCGATACATATGGCGAGATACCGCTTCCTTCTTTAATCGCGATAATCTGATTAGCGTTGACGCCGGTCAGGCTCTCCTTCAGGCCGCTTGGCCATAGAATCTCAATGCGATCAACCACCGCGTGTTCACCCAAACCGAAATGAAGCCGGGGATCGTTATTCGATAAGTAACTGCCACCCGCGCGAACGTGATCATATTGCACCAGGTCACGCGACCTGATTTTGACCTGTGCCCCAATCGCATCGCGATTGCTTCTAGTGCCAATCAGCTTGAGCTCGATCCACTTCGCTTTCCCGTTACCCGCATTCTCCAGCAACTGCGGATGGTCATCAATGTTAGAGACGAGGATGTCCATATCGCCGTCGTTGTCGAAATCGCAGTAAGCGCCGCCTCGAGCTGATTTCCAAGGCAGCGAGCTGACCCCCGATTCGCGTGAAACTTCACGAAACTTACCATTTCTAAGATTCCGAAAGAGCTGTAAAGGCTGGCGATACTTCTCTAGACTCTTGCCCTCCATTTCCGGATAGACATGCCCGTTGGCCGCAAACAAATCCGGCCAGCCATCATTGTCGTAGTCCAGGAAAAACGTGGCCCAGCCGAGCCATGGAATGGTTGGCTCGCCTACGCCGGACGGGTACGATACATCGGAGAAGAATCCCTTGCCTTCGTTGTGAAACAGGACATAGTTGTCGTTTGCGAACGTCGTCACGAATAAGTCCATGAGGCCGTCGTGATCGTAATCGCCCACGGCAACGCCCATGCTGGACATCTCTTTGCCATCGGCATTCATGGCGACGCCGGACTGGACGCCGATCTCCTCAAACGTACCGTCGCCTTTATTCCGATAAAAATAGTTCGGATTGGAGTCGTTCGCAACGAAGATGTCGGGCTTCCCGTCGCCGTCCAGATCGTCAAAGATCACCGTGAACCCAAAATACAGGCCCTTATCCGTGACGCCGGCCTGGTGGGTCACGTCCGTGAAGGTACCATCGCCGTTGTTGTGATACAGCGCATCCGGAGCGCCTTTATAGCCCAACGGCCCACAGGCATGCACTTGCACGCCCCGGTACTCGCACGTCTTCAACTCCGGATGATCCTTGTCGAAATCCAGATATCCAGCCACGTAGAGATCCACATAGCCGTCGCCGTCATAATCTCCGAATGCCGCACCAGAATGCCAGATGTCGCCGCCGGCCAGTCCCGACTTGGCGGTCGCATTTGAAAAGGTGCCATCGCCATTGTTGTGATAAAGAACATTCGGTCCGAAGTTCGTCACAAACAGGTCGGCATTGCCGTCATTGTCGTAATCCGCGGCGACACAGCCGAATCCCCAGCCGGCTCCCGGCACGTGCGCGGCTTCCGTCACATCCGTGAACGTGCCGTCCCCGTTGTTCCGGTAAAGGTAATTGCGATGCGCCGAAGTGGGCTTCTTGCCTTGCAGCTCGGCCAGCGTGGATCCATTGACGAGATACAGGTCCATAAAACCGTCATTGTTGTAATCGAACCAGCACGCGCCGCTGCCATTCACTTCGAGTACGTATTTCTTTTCCGTACCGCCGGAAACGATACGGGCATTGATACCCGCCTTGAGGGTTACGTCTTTGAATTGAACGATGGGTGCTTGCGCGATGGCCAGGATGGAGGCCAAGAGGATACTAACTCGAGCAGCGAAGCGCGTCATGGCGCCTTGGCGTCTTGTGCCCGCAGCTGATTGAAGAGGCGCGTCTGTTGCGCCGCGAGATCGCGCTCCCCGAGCCTGGCGTAAACGCGCGAAAGCTCGAAGTGCAGTTGGGAGTTTTCCGGATGGGCTCCGATGGATGCCTCTAATAACTGCCGTGCTTCGGCCGCCCGCTGCAATTGAACCAGATCGCGGGCTGCCCCCAGTGCCGCCGTGGGATTCGTGGCATCCAGGGTCAGCGCTCGCTGGTAGGTCTGCAAAGACGCCAGGTACTCACCAGCCTTCTGTTGGACTTCGCCTAGCCCTAATATCGCATCCATCTGGCTCGGAGCCCCCTCTAGCGTGCGGGCGAATTCAGGGCCCGCCTCAGCGTAGCGTCCCACTCGCGCGAGTTGTTGTGCTTTTGCGAGATGCGCCTGGGGAAGCGCAGGGAAGCGCCGGGCAGCTTCATCGGCGACATCCAGTGCTCGCTTCTGCTGCTCTGTAGCATTGAGAGCCTCAATCAGCAGGAAATACGGCTTGGGATCTTTTTGCGGCGTGGACAGCAATTTCTCCAACAAGAGGGCTGCTTTACCCGGCGAACCGGTGCGCAGGTGTGCCAGCGCCAGCATGATGAAGGCTCGCGGATTTGCGGGTTGCAGCTCGTGCCATCGTTCAAGGGCAGGCAGAGCGTCAGTGTACCGCTCCCCCATCACATAGGCGACCGAAAGAGCTGAGTTGGCGTCCACTGAGTCAGGGTTAAGCCGCAGGGCAGCTTTCAGTGGCGGAACGGCATCGCCCGCCCGCGCTAACTTCAGCAGCGCCAGCCCTGTATTGTACTGGGCCTGAAAGAAAGCGGGATCGCGCTTAGCCGCTGTCTCGAACGGCTCCAGGGACTGCTGGTGCATTCCTGCAGCGGCGAATGCCAGACCGGCTGCTACCAACACGTCTGGATCGAGCGATTGATTCGCAAGCAGTACGTCGCGCACACGTATAGCTTCCGCCTGTTCACCGCCGGCAATGTGCCGCGAACATTCCAGGAGAAGCTGCACCCATTCCCGATCCTCCGTCTTCAGGCGCACGCTCGCCGCAAATTCCTGGCTGGCTTTATCGCTCTCACCCATCTGCTGATAAATCCGTCCTAGCCGGTAATGCAGCGCCCCATCCCAGGGCGTACGGGTAATCGCACGCTCGATCAGGGTTCTCGCCTTTTCGAGTTGCCCCGTGTCGAGATAAGCCTTGACTAACTGTGCGTCCACATCGAAAACCGGCGGATCGGAGCCGGCTACGGGCTCGAGCCATTGGACGGCTTCCGCTGGTTTGCTTTCGAGCAGAGCGATACGGCCCAGAAAATAACGGGCTTTCAATGCAAGGGGACCCGCCTGCACCAGACGCGAGAACTCCCGCCGAGCGCCATTTAAGTCTCGCGCCTCGAATAGTCGATAGGCGTTGTTGTATACCTGCTCGGGAGTCTGACTGTATCCTATGACACTAATAACCAGCGGGATAACGTTGAAGCGAAGGCGCGTGAGCTGCAACGGCTCTTATTTTAGCTTAAGACAAATGCATGCAAATCCCGCATTTATCTCCCCTTGATCTTGTATATGCTTGGTGATACTCTCCATCTATTAGTGGGAGTAGGAGGAGTCTACGCGTGAAGCTCAATTTTAAAAAAGCCTGCTATGCATGTCCCATAGCACTAGGCCTTTTGCTAATTTCCACCCTGAACCCGACCCGATTAGCTGGCCAAGCCACCGAACTCGGAACCATTCTAGGGACGGTGACCGATCCGCAGAATTCGACGGTACCCGGTGCCAAAGTAAAAGTCACGAATACGGGAACGGGAGTGGCCCGCGAGGTCACGACCGACAATCAAGGCAACTTCGCGGCGCGATCCCTTGTACCCGGCACGTATTCGGTGGAAGTTACGGCGCCGAGTTTTCAGAAGCAGCTTCAGAGCAACATTAAACTCGACGTCGGCGCTTCCGTAACACTCGACTTTCACTTAACCGTAGGTCAGGTTACGGAACAAGTCCAGGTGACGGCAGAAGCGGTATTACTGCAGACGGACGACAGCAATGTTGGCACCGTGATCGAGAACGCTCAGGTGGTAGAGCTGCCACTAAACGGCAGAAACTTCAATAATTTGACTCGCCTGACGCCTGGAGCTGTTCGGGGTACCAGTAACGGCGCCGAAACGATCCAGGGCGAGACCTTCGCCGTCGCGGGCGACCGCAGCGATAATACCTACTATTCGCTGGATGGCATGTTCAACAACGGCACGTTTTTCAAAACTGCGGCCATTCACCCGTCGGTCGACGCCATCCAGGAGTTCAAGATTCAAACCAACACGAGCGCGCAATACGGAGCGGCGGCCGGGGCGAACATCAACGTGATGATTAAGTCCGGCACCAACGCCTTCCACGGAACGATGTATGAGTTCCTCCGCAACGACAAGCTCGATTCGCGGCTCTATTTCGCTGCGACGAAGCCCGAATACCGTCAGAACCAGTTCGGGTTTACCATTGGCGGGCCCGTGGCGATTCCGAAGATTTACAACGGCAGGAATCGGACCTTCTGGTTCTTCAATTACGAGGGCAATCGCATTCGTTCGGGACACAGCGATTTCCAAACCATTCCTACCCCGGCGATGCTGGCGGGTGATCTGTCAAAAACGTTGACTGGAGCCGCGGCGGCAACGATCTATAATCCTTATACCGCGCGGGTTGTGAATGGGCAGGTCGTGCGCGATCCATTTCCCGGCAACATTATCCCTTCGAATCTGATTAAGCCGTATTCGGCCGCTTACGCCAAATTGTGGTTCCCAACCAACTTGATCCCGAATACGACCAGCAACTTCATCAACACCAACCCCACGGCGAGAAACGACGATCAGATCAACGCCAGAATCGATCAAAAGATCTCCGATAGCAATAATTTATTCGGACGAGTCTCTTGGTCGGATCTCGGGCAGACGGATCCCGCCAGTCTGCCGCGAGCTTCTCAGGTCACGTTCAACAAGTACGTGGGCGCGGTCCTGAATGACACGCATATCTTTAATCCGACAACGCTGTTGAACATCCGTCTTGGTTATTTACGCGCCAACCTGGGCCAGGGCCCGGGCGAGCAATTTATCGATACCTATCGCCAGGCAGGACTCACCAACACGCCACTCAACTTCCGCAACTTCGACTATCCGATCAACTTCGGTATTAGCGGGTACACCGGCCCTGGCCTAGGAAATCTGGTCAACGGTCCCGATTTTACGTATCAGAGTTCCATCAGCTTGAATAAGACCATTGGCCGCCACACATTGGTCTTCGGTTACGATTACACGCGGCTGCGGATCTTCCACGATTCCGTATTCAGCACGTTCAACTATGACAATGTGCCGACGGCCGACCCGCAGAACCTGAGCAACTCCGGGCAAGCGCTGGCGAGCTTTTTGCTCGGCCTTCCCTCTACAGCAAACCGCATCGTCGGACAGACCGATCTCGATTTAAGACAGAATCTGCACCATATCTACATTCAGGACGACTTTAAAGTGAGCTCCAAGCTAACTTTGAACCTGGGACTTCGTTGGGAGTACGACCAATGGCCTCACCACATCCGTGGACGTCTGGCTGGGTTCGATACGATAACCGGGCAGTTCTTCTGGGCGTCAACGAATCCGGTAACTGGCCAGCCTGCCAACGTGCGCCCGGAGGTGGCTGATCCTCGCTACGCGAACTTCGCTCCCCGCATCGGCTTCGCCTACCGGCTCGGGCGGAAAACGACGATCCGTTCGGCCTATGGGATCTTCTACAACTCGAACTTCTCGTGGGAGTGGAGCGATTCTCGTGGGAACTGGCCGTTCTCGATATCGGACAGCCTGACAGGTCTAAACACTGGTACTACTTTGACGCCTACGGAAAGCCTGTTCCAAAGCTTCGATCCTAAGAAGGTTGTCCCGCAAAATCAACACACGGTGTCGCGCGATGTGAAAACGCCCTACATGCAGAACTGGAACTTTGGCATCGAGCATCAGATCGCGCAGGACGTTCTACTGGAACTGAATTATCAAGGATCAAAAGGAACCCACCTGGGCAGCTTTCTCAGCACTAACGACCCGCTGCCCGGCCCTGGAGATCCGGACCCGCGGCGTCCCTTCCCTGTTGCAGGTTCGATCAGCGAGTTGAAACACATTGCCACGTCCAGGTATGAAGCGCTCACGGCAAAATTGGAAAAGCGATTTTCCAGGGGATTCAGCGTGCTCGCGTCCTACGCGTATAGTCATTCGATCGACTTAAATTCGGAATTCGGCGGAAGCTCTCCGCAGAATAATCAATGCATTAAGTGTGATCTTGGCAACTCCGGGTTCGATCAGAGACATGTAGCCAATATCAGCTACATATATACCGTCCCGACGTTTTCAAGCTGGCATCCCGCAGCCCGCTATCTGGTTGGCGGCTGGGAAATCGCCGGCATCACGACGCTCGAAACCGGTCGCGTCTACAACATTGGTATCAATTTCGACAATGCCAATGTCGGGGCTCGCGGTAACTTTCAACGGCCCAACTTGGTTGGGAATCCGCTCCCTAGCGGGTTTGTCCAGACGTTTGGTCCAGGTGGCGCGTACTTTGACAAGTCGGCCTTCGCCGTGGCCCCGCGTTATCAGTTCGGGAATCTGGGCCGCAATGCCTTCCACGGGCCAGGCCTGGTCAACACCGACGTAGGCGCCTTCAAGAATATACCGATTCCTCCGCGGGAAGGCATGCGGCTTCAATTTCGCGGTGAATTCTTCAATGCGTTCAACAATGTCAATTTCAGCAATCCGAATGGTACGCTCGGAGATCCGAATTTCGGGCAGGTGCGTGGAACACAGACCCGGTCGAGGCAAATCCAGTTTGGGCTGAAGCTAGTCTATTGAAGTACACTGTTGCGCTGATCGTTGCGTCCTCTCTTCTGGGGCAGTCGCCGGATACGCATCTTGCGGCTGCCTCCAAGGCCGAGCGCTCCGGAGATCTGCTTGCGGCTGAGCGCGAATACGAGAAAGCGCTGGCGACCCGGCCGGACGCCGCGACGTATGAGCGGCTCGGACTGGTTCGGCATCTGCAGAATAAGTTCGTCGAAGCGATTCCCGCATTCAGACAGTCCCTCAAGTTACAGCCTGACCGGTGGGCATCACGACTATTTCTCGGGATCGATTACTATCGCACCAACGATTTCGCTCGCGCCCTGGATGAGTTAAAACGCGCAGATAAGCTGCAGCCCAAGAACTTCGAAGTTCAATTTTGGCTTGGCGCAACGCACCTGGCGCTCAAAGACTTCATGCCGGGGCTGGACATACTCGAAGCGCTGTTGCAACAGCAGCCCAACAATCTCGAGATCCTCAGGTTGTTAGCTGAAAACTGCGACGCACTCGGGGCCACGCTGCTCAACAAAGTAGCGGAAGTGTATCCGAACAGTCCGGCGGGTCTCGAAGTGCACGCGCAGGCGTTGGAATTCGAGGGCGCTAATGATGCGGCGCTGCAGGTGTATCGCGAACTGCAGCAGCGCGAGCCGAACAGGCCCGGTATTGAGGAAGCTATCGAGCGTCTGAAGGGTTATGTTCGTAGATAAACGCCATGGCAGATAACGGGGCGAAATCCAGTTCCGTACCGGACCAGGAAAGCCGTTACCACTGCTTGCCCGATACCACGATCACCGTCAGCCACATTTTGCTTGAGGCTATTTCTTCTGCGCCGCGGCCGCCCTCGCCTGCAGCAGTTGGCGATGCCGTTCCATCTCGCTCTTCGCATTGTCGAGATCACCGACCGCACGATATTCACCTGCGAGCTGTGCGTGTATGGATTCGTCGTTCGGACGCTGGCGCGCGACGAACTGAAATTCCTGCAAGGCTTCCGCGTGACGTCCCAAGGCGCGGTATGCTTTACCCAACGCTTGATGCGCGCTGACGGATGATTCATCGGCCTGGACGGCGCGGCGTAAGTGTTCAGCAGCCGCCTTTGGCTCGCCGGCATTGAGCAACACGTCGCCAAGGCGTAAATTGGCGAGCGCATGATCGGGGTTCAGTTGAAGCTCAGCTTCAAACTCCTTACGCGCCTCTTCGAGATCACGCTGTTTCCAGAGTACGTTTCCGATGAGAAAGTGGACGCCAGGTGCCGCCTTGTTCTTCTGCAGGGCAGCGCGGTATTTCACCAGAGCGCCATCCAGTTGTTGACGCGCTTCCAGCGAGCGCCCGAGCAACTGATGAGCCTCGGCGGAATCTGGCGCCAGTTGCTGTAATCGCAAGGCGTGTTGGGCTGAAATTTCCCGAAGGAGCTGCCCGGCTGCAAATTGTATTTCGGGATCATCGGGGGCCGAGCGCAATGCCGCTTGTATCTCCCGTAGGCCTTCTAAGAGCTCCCCTTTCTGAACATGCATCCGAGCGGAGTGTAGGTCCGCGGCAAACAATGCATACACGGCCAAGCTCGCCGCAAGGGCCTGAAAACCATACATCCCCTCCCATTTTAATGTGGGATAGCGTGAGCATCACAGGTCGGCAGCGCATAAGCGGACGAGAACCGCGGCACGAAGCTGGATGCGCGCTGCTCGTCGTCTGAAACAAGGGCGCTTCGGTAGCCTCTATGCGCTAACTGCAGTCGCGACATGCGGGCACTTGTCCCGCGTGAGTTCCTCCCGCGAGATCTTGCCCGCGTCGTAATCGGCGAGCGCGGCCTGGAGCTTGGCGGGGCGTGGAAGTGACCCGACCGGTTCTGTAGGTATCGACATGAAAGAATCCTTCCTTCGGGGCGGTAAGAGAGTTGCCGGTTTACGCTAACACTTGCGGTCACAGCTCGACCCTGGATGAATTCTTCCGGACTGAACTGAATAGCCGGTAGCGGCGGCGCATCGAGGCGGGCCTGCGTGGATATGTGGGAACCGTTTCGGCTGAGCATCCAACAATGGGCGCCGCAATGCCAAATCGTCTATGACGAGTTTCATATCATGCAGCACGCCAACGACGCCGTGGATGAAGTGAGGCGTGCGGAGTTCTTCCGCAAAGGCAAACCAGGTCGGGAACTTATCCAAGGCAAGCGATGGCTGCTGCTCACGCGTTGGAGGAATCTCAGCGATGGCAAACGCGGGCAGTTGAACGAGTTGTTCGGGTTGAACCGAAGAGTATTCAAGGCCTATATGCTCAAAGAAAGTCTGGACCAGTTATGGGATTACCGCTATGCCGGGCCATGTTCAATTATCTGAACAACTGGATTGACCAGCTGAAATGGCAACGCTTACTGCCTTTCGAGAAGCTTGCCCAGACGCAGGTCGGCCACGCCGAAGGCATCGCGAACTACTGCCGCACGAAAGTCCGCTTCGGAGTGGTGGAGGCGGTCAACGCCAACTTACGCATGCTGATCAAGGCGCGGGCGTGGCTATAAGAAACTGCGCTATCTGCTGCTGAAGGCGAAGCGGGTGGCGGTGACCAACGTCGAGTTTCTCGCTATGCAGTGGGTGGGGAAGGCTGCTTAAAAAACTGGGGTGCTGTCAGATTCTCGCGGAGAGCGACATGTTTTTGCGAGTTGAAGATCCGCGCGGCGCAGAAAGCCTTAGCTTGAAGGTGCCATCACGGTAACATCGTGTTACCGAAACACTCGTTTGGTTGTCAGGTATATGGGGTGAAAGCTTGGCCAGGAAAAACAAAGACAAGGGCGGGGAGAAAACTAAACCGCCGAAAAAGCAAAAGGATTCGAAGTAGGCTACTTGTGAAGTAGGCCAACTAAGTGGAAATAATATGCCTGATGCACGAAAAACCAACCTGCCCGACTCCGATGAGACTTCGCGGCGGGAGACCACCTTCCGATGAGGGGCAAGACGCTGCCGAGGCGACGGATCTGGAGGTCGAAGGTCTCCAAACCTCTAACAAGTCCGGCAAACACTCATCTGTAGAAAAACTGGCCGCCTCGCGGCCGGAATTCGGGGCTGGTCGAGATGCCCGTGCAATCCCGGGAGCTTTTGGAGACGACGATTCACATGCTGTAACGGGCCGAAATGCGGCGCCCGGTACAAACCAGTTCCGCTGCAGCGCGTGCGGCCGATACTTTAACACCGCTGGTGAACTCGCTGGACATGAGGGGGAATGTCGTCTGGCAAAGGCGTCCACAGAAGCCGGCCGTGAGAGCCTTCAACAGGAGGATACACGTCCACATACACCAAATGACGCCGAGTCTAAAACAAACCGGTTCCAGCATGGAAGCAGGAGAGCGGACGAGGCCTCGACTGAATCTCAGGGTTGAATCTCAGGGTTGAGGCCTATTCTGATCGACCTGGCTGGTACAATTCAGGGTTACAATAGCTGGCCCTGAGTGCAATGATGCAATAGAAGTCAGCTTCCACGATTTGGGCATAAAGGATATCCGCCACCTCGGTGCCCCGGACCGCGAAAATCTGATTGCGGTGGACTATCGCGCTCTGATGGATGGTGTGGCAGCCGTGCTGTTCACCGGCGGTGACCAACTACGGATCACAACAAAATTAGGCGGCACGCCGGCATACGATTCCATTCGGGCGCTGTATAAGAGTGGAGGTGGTACCATCGCAGGAACCTCCGCAGGAGCCGCCGCAATGGGCCACATGATGCTGATGTCGCCCGAAGTGGAAGGCCGGGGCAAGCACAAACTTGGACGTGGCTTCATCATGGCCCGGGGTTTGGGGTTCATTCGCGACATGGTGATCGATCAGCACTTCGCCCAGCGTGCTCGAATTGAAAGACTCCTCGGTGCAATGGCTGAGAATCCTGGCGTGCTCGGCGTGGGCATAGACGAAGACACCGCGGTAATCGTCAATGGCGCCTGTTTGAAGGTGATTGGCTCCGGGGCGGTGTACGTAGCGGACGGTAGCACCATATCTCACACGAATGCGTCGGAGAGCGGACCGGAAGGCACGCTTTGTCTGCTCGATGTACGGTTACATGTCCTGTGCGACGGACTAGCTTTCGACATGGCTACGCGCCGGCCCGTGGCAGCGTTGAAGCAGGTGTGAAGTGGTCGATATCAGCGAGTGCGCGCCGCTGCACATAAGCCGGTCGTTGATGTTCAAGACTGGCGGCACTTGACGTTTGTCCATTGGAAGTACCCACCCGAAAACTCCGCGCGCGCCCGCCGCGAGCAAACGTTGACACCTTCGAGGAAGCTGGGTCGGCATGACGCCGTTCCTTGTAAAGGGCCTGCCCCCGCGGATTCCGAATGATTTCGCTACTCTGAATTGGGCAAAATAACCGGCCAATGCTGTGAGCGAGGGCGTGCGCGAATGTTGGAAAGAGTATTCTTGATTAAACCAGAAGCGCTGGATGAGACAGCAGGACAAACTCGATCAGCCTCAAATCAACAAACTAGTCAGATGCTTACGATGCTTCGAGACCTCCAATCCTGATCTGCTGAGAAGATTGCTACCCAAGCCGATTACTGTGAGAAGAACGCTATACGGCATTCTGTACTCTATACCCCTGCGAGAACATTTTCATTCTCCCCTGTGGTCACAAGACTATGAACAACTATTTTGCTGGCGAGCGCGGCCTTCCGGTCACGCATTTGGTAAAATATAGGCCAGACTTTATTCATGTCACGACGCCTCTACGCCTTACTTCTGCCGGCGTTAGCGGGTTCACTCCTGGCGGTCACTCCGACAGCTCCCCTCGGCAAATATACAGCTACGGACCGGAAGCATTGGGCCTTTCAGAAACGCTCCCATCCGGCAGTACCTACGTTTACCGATTCAGCCGACCAAGCCTGGGCGAAAGCCGCGGTGGATGCCTTCGTACTCGCGCAGATGAAAAAGGAAGAGCTGTCGCATGCGCCGATGGCCGACCGGGCGACGCTGATTCGTAGACTGTCGTTCGATCTCACCGGCTTACCTCCCACTCCCTCCGAAATCTCCGCGTTCGTGGCCGATCGTTCTCCGCATGCGTGGGAGGCGCTGGTGGAGCGCAAGCTGGCGAGTCCACACTACGGCGAGCGATGGGGCCAGCATTGGCTGGACGTAGTGCGCTATTCCGATACGGATGGTTTTGAATACGATACCCACAGGTTCAGCGCTTGGCGCTATCGCGACTACGTGATCCGGGCTTTCAACAACGACAAGCCGTACGACCGCTTCGTGCAGGAACAGATTGCGGGTGACGAGATTGCGCCCAGTGAAGACGAAACGTTAATCGCGGCAGGATTCAACCGGCTGGCGCCGCTGCGGAAGAATGCAGGCAACCAGGAAGTGGCCAGCAGCCGCAATGAAGAGCTAACGGAAATGACGAACATCGTGGGCGCGGGACTGCTGGGTGTAACGCTCGGCTGCGCACGGTGTCACGATCACAAGTTCGATCCCTTCCGGCAATCCGATTATTACCGTCTACAAGCCTATTTTTCCGCCGTGCATCCGAACGACGTGAGCAAAGCAACTCCGCAGGAAATTGCGGAATGGAAGCGAAAGGCGGAGCCGGTAGAAGCCGAGATGAAGCGGCTGAAGGCCGCCATCAAAGCGAATAAGGGCGGCGAAGGCCTTACTTCTCTGCAAAAACAACTGGAAGAGGAAGAGGACCGGATGCCCGCGCCGCTGCCCTCCATCTACTCGGTACAGGACGACCCGTCGCGGAAATCGGAAATTCACCTGCTGGCGCGCGGCGATTATCAGACTAAAGGCGACAGTGTGGGTATGCGGCCCATAGGCGTTTTATTGCCTCCGGATACCCCGGAACTGCCCGAAGATACAAAAAAGCCGCGCGTGGAACTGGCGAAGTGGATCACTGACCCGGACAATCCTTTAACCGCCAGGGTAATGGTGAATCGCATTTGGGAATACCACTTTGGCCGTGGCATTGTGGCGACGCCGAATGATTTCGGGCGCATGGGCGAGAGACCAACGAATCCGGAACTGCTGGATTATCTGGCGAACGAATTCGTTACCAGCGGCTTCAGTGTTAAGCACGTACAGCGGCTAATATTGCTCAGCAACACCTATCAGCAATCCTCGGCTGTAACTGTCGCCGCTAAGGAGAAGGACCCCGAGGACAAGTTCCTCGAACGGTTCCCGCGGCGGAGGTTGGAAGCGGAGGAGATCCGCGACGCCATGCTGAGCATCGCGGGGAATCTGAACGAGAAGGCGGGCGGCCCCGGGGTTATCGTTCCTATCGAACCATCTCTTGTCAATGCTCTATATAAGCCTTCGCAGTGGGCGGTGACGAAGGATCCCGAGGAGTGGAACAGACGTGGCGTCTACCTGCTTGCTAAACGAAATTTGCAGCTGCCGTTCATGCAGGTGTTTGACGCGCCTGATATGCAGGTGAGCTGTCCGCGGCGCGAATCGAGCACGCATGCGCCACAAGCGTTAGAGATGCTGAATGGCTCACTCGCTAATCAGCAGGCCAAGATCCTGGCTGCCAGGCTATTGCGAGAAGCAGGCGCAAGCCACCGCCGGCAGGTAGATCTCGCCTATCGACTGGCGACAGGGCGCGCCCCGAAACCGGACGAAATGCAGTTGGCGCTCCGTTTTCTGCAAGCGCCATCGAAAGAAGCCGAGACAGCCGCGCGGGAACAGTTTGCGCTCGCCATGTTCAACCTGAACGGCTTCCTGTACCTGAACTAGAGAGAGACTATATCGCGATGTCCCAACACGTTCGAGTTACACGCAATCGGCGCGAATTTCTTTGCGATGCCTTCTGCGGCTTCGGAGCCATGGCCTTCGCTGACCTGGTGATGCGAAGCGAGGCGCGCGCGGCCACCCTGAGCACGAATCCTCTCGCGCCAAAGACGCCGGACAAGCCGGCCAAGGCCAAGTCCGTAATCTTTCTGTTCATGGCGGGCGGCCCGAGTCATATTGAGACATTCGATCCGAAGCCGCTGCTCAATAAGTTGGATGGACAGAAGAGGCCGGCTGAGTTCGGCGAGGCGAAATACCAGTTCGTGACCAATAATGCCAAGTTGCTGGGCACGAAGCGCGTTTTCAAGAAGTATGGCCAGAGCGGCATCGAAGTCTCGGATCTGCTGCCGCACACCGCGGAATGTATCGACGATATCGCGGTGATCCGGTCCTGCCATGGAGATATGGTGGTGCACTCGGCGGCTCAGTACCAGTTGTTTACAGGACGCATCATTCCGGGGTTCCCGAGCATGGGATCGTGGGTGCTTTACGGCCTCGGATCGGAGAGCGACTCGCTTCCAGGCTATGTAGTGATGCCCGATCCGCATGGGGCGCTCGAAGCCGGACAGCCGATGTACTCGAACGGCTTTCTTCCGGCGGTTTACCAGCCGACGGCATTCCGGCCGGGCGGCAAGCCGGTACTGAATCTCGACCTGCCTCCCGGCGTCACCTTGAAAGAACGCCGGCGTATGCTGGACTTGATCAAGAGCTTGGACCAAGCCGACCTGCAGCCTGACGACTCAGAGCTGGCGGCCCGCATGGATTCCTATGACTTGGCTTTCAAGATGCAGACCGAAGCTCCGGCGATCTTCGACCTGGCCAGCGAGTCACCGAAGACTCTGGAAATGTACGGGATCGGAAAGCCCGAGACCGATGATTACGGACGCAGGCTGTTGATGGCGCGGCGGCTGGTGGAGAAAGGCGTGCGCTTCGTATGTCCCGTCTCCGGCGGCGGACCCGGCAATCTGCAATGGGATGCGCACGACGATATTGAAGAAAATCACGTTCGCATGGCCGCTCAGACGGACCAGCCCGTGGCGGCACTGCTGAAGGATCTGAGACAGCGCGGGCTTTTGGATTCGACCCTGGTGGTGTGGGGCGGGGAATTCGGGCGTTCCCCCGAATCCCAGGGCAGCAAGGGGCGCGATCACCACAATCTCGGATTTTCGATGTGGATGGCCGGTGGCGGCATCAAAGGCGGTCAGGTAGTCGGGGCCACCGATGACATTGGGCTGCGCGCGGTAAAAGACCCGTGCCATATCCGGGATATCCATACGACCATGCTGAATCAGCTAGGTCTGAATCAGGATGCCTTGAGCTACCTGCATCAAGGGCGCAAGGAACGGCTGACCGAAGTACACGGGCAAGTCATCAGTCAGTTAGTAAGTTAACTAAACCGATCCGCCGGCCTACTCACCGGCGAGCCGGAGCCTAAAGCGTGTCTTCGAACCAGCATCCTTGACTTGGCTCCAGACAACCTGAGTACAATAGCAAGACACTTAGGGGAGCCGCGTATGCTTCGAATCACCAGGGTTTTGGCACTCTGTCTCACGGGATCGCTTTTCGCCCAAGTTCCCACCGGGGACATCACTGGAACAGTAACGGATCCAAGCGGCGCGTTTATTTCAGGCGCCGTCATCACCATTTCCAGCAGCGCGACGGGTGCGCAACGCACCGTCACCTCCAATGAATCTGGAGTGTACAGCCTGCCGGGGCTGAATCCAGGCGTTTACTCGATGCGGGTAGAAGCCAAGGGATTCAAGGTGGACCAGCGGCGGGATATCGATCTCCAGGTAGGACAGGTGGCGCGCATCGACTTTACGATGCAGGTGGGCAATGTCAGCGAGACGGTGGAGGTAGCGGGAGGCGCGCCCATTCTCGAAACCGAGAATGCAACTATCGGAACGGTCATCGAGAATAGGCGCATTGTGGAGCTGCCTTTGAACGGGCGCAATCCTCTGCAGCTTGTCTCTCTGACTCCCGGCGCCACTACCAACGGGCCTGCGTCTTCGCAAGGACAGCAGCGTATGGGTGGGCAACGCAACGCCTTCGCGCTGAACGTAAGCGGACAGCGCGTGGAGTTCAATCATTACTCGCTGGACGGCATCGAGAATACGGACCCAAACTTCAACACCTATCTATTTCTGCCATCCGTTGACGCCCTGCAGGAGTTCAAAGTAGAAAGCGGCACATATGGGGTGGAGTACGGCCGCGGTCTCAGCCAGATCAACATTACAACCAAGGCCGGCACGAATGAATTCCATGGCGCTCTGTTCGAGTTTCTTCGAAACTCGCAGCTTGACGCGAAAAACTTCTTCGATCCCGCTGGACCCATCGCGCCTTTCAAGCGCAATCAATTCGGCGCCACCGCTGGCGGGCCGGTGTGGATCCCCAAGATCATACACGGCAAGAACAAGCTGTTCTTCTTCTTCGATTACGAAGGGCTGCGTGAGCGCAAAGCGCAAACCGCCGTTTTTAATATGCCGCCCGCACAGCAGCGTACCGGTGACTTCTCCGGCTCCAGCGCGGTCATCTTCGACCCTGCTACACGCACTGTCGATGCGAACGGAAACGTCATCTCAGAGGCGCCTTTCCCGGGAAATGTCATCCCAGCCAACCGGATTTCGACGATTTCATCGACCCTGCTGCAGAAGTATTTCCCTCTGCCCAATCAAGGTTCTCCCGGTTCCTACGTCAGCAACTTTGTAGATAACGAAGGGCGCAGAAACGATGGCGACCAGCTCACCGCGCGGGGCGATTACATTCAAAGTTCCAATTCCAGCTTCCAGATTCGATACAGCCACAGCACCGACGCCGGCTACTTGCCGCTGACCACGCCAGGGCTGGGCTACAACAATAATGTTGGCGTGCATCAGGGCATGATCGGCCACACGCTGGTTCTCGGGGCGAACAAGGTCAATGAATTTAAGTTCGGCATCAGCCGGTTAGTCGCGGCGAATCAACAGCCGCGGGCGGGTCAAGAAAACGTGGTCGGCCAGTTGGGAATTGGCGGCATTCCGACCAACATTCCGCTTTACTGGGGCGTCCCCGTGGTTCAATTTGGCGGGGGTACCATCTCCACCGTGGGCGAATGCAGCGACTGTCCATTCGTGAATTGGGACACCACGTTCCAATGGACCGATACGTTCTCCTGGACTCACGGGAAGCACAGCTTTAAATTCGGTACGGACGACCGTCGTATGCGCTTCAATCAGATCGGCGCCGTGGTGGCGCGCGGGCGATTCACCTTTAATGGCACGTATACCGCTAATCCGTCCATCAGCAGTCCGCCCGCCGAGAATTCGCTAGCCGACTTCCTGCTGGGCTACATGCAGACATCGGAGGGACAGGCCGGAGCTCCCATCGCGAACTTTCGGGGTTATTCGCTGGGTTTCTACGCGGCAGATTCCTGGAAGCTCACGCCAAAACTCACCATCAACTACGGCCTGCGGTATGAACTTGAGCCGCCCTTCCTCGACTCGCATGATGCCATCGTGAACATCGACTTCAAGTGGGATAACACGATGCTTCCGACTTATGTCCGCGCAGGCACGGGCGACCCGTATCAGGGGAATCCGCCGTTCCGCTTACCCGCCAACGTGCCCTACGTGCGGGATGGACGGTTTGGCCGGCGTGCCTATCAAACGGATTACCGCAATTGGGCGCCCCGCTTGGGAATTGCCTGGAGCCTGGACCCGAAGACAGTGATCCGGTCCGGAGCCGGTATCTACTATGTACGCGAGATTGGCAATGCGGAGTTCGACCTGGTGCGCAATGCGCCCTATTCCACCCGGCGCAGTGAGAATGCCCAGTCACCGTTGATACCAACGCTTAACTGGCAGGTTCCTTTTGTACAGAATGCCGCTCCCTCCTTTATCCTGGTGAACCAGTTCAACCAGCATACGCCGTACATCGCGCAGTGGTCCTTTGGAATCGAGCGGCAAGTCACCACCAACGCTTCTATCGAGGTCTCCTATCTTGGCTCGGCGGGCGTGCACTTACAACGGCTGATGACTTACAATACGGCCACTCCTGGACCTCCCACCAACGTCAACAATCGACGGCCCTGGTTCCCGATTTACGGCGGCACTTTTCAGGTAATGGCCGATCCGAGTCACTCGACTTATCAAGCACTGCAGGCCCGTTTCCAGCAGCGCTTCAGCCGCGGCTTTACGCTCTTAAGCTCGTACAGTTGGAGTAAGTCGATAGACAATGGGAGTGGCGTCAGGACCACCGATGGCGATTCACTGACTCCATCCAACGACTACAATCTCCGGCTGGATCGAGGACTGTCCGCATTCGATTTCCGCCATCGCTCGACGACATCGTTCCTCTACGAATTACCCGTTGGCCGGGGTAAAGGACTGTTGAACGATGCCAACGTCTTTACGAACGCTATTCTCGGCGGCTGGCAGCTAGGCGGCATCGTGACCTTGCAAAGCGGCTTCCCCTTCACCCTGTACTGCGGTAGTGGACCGGTTCAAAATGGCGGAGACAACTGCTATCCCGACAACCTTGGCGGCAGCAGTAGTCTGCCCAGCGATCAGCGCGGTCCTAACAAGTGGTTTAATACATCCAACTTCGTGAACCGCATCAACGACCCGAACCTCCCGCAGTACCGCTACGGAAACAATGCCAGGAACAACCTGATCGGCCCGCCGCTCGTGGATGTCGACGCTTCTGTGTCGAAGAACTGGCGTTTTGGAGAGAAGCGTGGACTCGAGTTCCGCTCCGAATTCTTCAATTTGCCGAATCATCCGATTTTTGGTCAGCCCGGCGGCACGGTTGGAAGTTCCACCTCGAACTTCGGCAAGATCACGGCAACCCGTATTGATTCCCGGGAGATTCAGTTTGGCTTGAAGCTCAATTACTGAGTCGGGTTACTATCGGGAGCCGAACGGCGCCGTCGTCCACTGAGCAGATAAATCGCGGCCCGCAGCTCAAGCAGAGGATCCTCTGATGGCTCTATGCCGTCTACTCGTGGGATAGGGTCGAAGATGATCCTTTTCTGCTCATGTGCATTATCCGGACTCACTGCGTTGAGAACGAGCTTGCCCAACTGAACCAGTGGACGGTCCTCCGGCCAATGAACTGTTGCGTCATCTGCGGCGTCGTTGTCGTTGGCCACCTGCACTACGATCTGGAAGCTGATAGGGCCGTCCGCGATCCGTTTCGTAAGCTCATTGAAGAGAAAGTTTACGTCTTTGCTCTTCGTACTCTCGTCGTTCAGATGCTCGATGCCCGCATCCGGTATGATCCGGTAGCGCCCATAATGGCTGAGCCCATTCTTATTGGTGAAGCGGAGTGCCGTAACCCCAAAGTATGCTTCTCTGGCAAAGCTGGAGGGAGTCGGCTTTGGTGTTTGCACGAAGGCGAGCGCTGCAGGATGCGTGCGGAAGAATGCGTCAAGCCGGGACGGGTCGCCGCCGATGCGCAAGAGTTCGAGAAACTCCTGGCCGGTCCGGGTCGGGAATCCATCGGTGGAGTGGCTGACGATATCGGTGTGAACGTGCTCGGCGAGCATGAACCGAATCGCCACTCCGCGCGGATTTGCCTTGGAGTCGTTATCGGGCACCAGCGGAAGCCCCGTAGAATTGGAAAACCGGGCGATCGCCGGTGTGGACTCGCGGGTGATGTGCGGCGCCCGGGTCAACGTGGCTGCCTCGGGAGAAGGAGTAAACGTGCCTGTGAGCAGGAGGCCCTTGGCGTGAGCCGCGCGAAAGCCAGGGTGCAGCCCGAAGATGGTATCGAACTGCTTTAGCAGTTCTTCACTGAGCGCTATGAGTTTCTCGTCGGATGGAAGTGGCATGGTTACTTCTTCCAAGGTAGCCCACTTACTTCCATATAGCCGTTACAGAACCGTACTCCAGGCATTGTCACATGGCGCGCATCCTATGGGATGCGATGCTGGATGAGTGTCGGACAGCTTGTACGGGACAGCCTGTACGGTACAGCCTGTACCGTGGCCATCGGTTCCCGAGAGAAATCATTTCGGAATGCGTTTGACACCATTTCCGTTTCGGTGTGAGCTTTCGCGACGACGCGGAAGAATTGATGGCCGCACGCGGAGTGCTGGTCAGCTACGAAACGGTTCGGCGTTGGTGCGATAAGTTTGGCAAACAGTATGCCGACGGCCTGCGGAAACGGCGTGCTCGCACTGGCGATAAATGGCATCTAGATGAGGTCTTCCTGAAGATCAACGATGTCACCCACTACCTCTGGCGAGCCGTCGATGAGAACGGCGTCGTGCTGGATATTCTGGCCAACCAAAGCGGGATCGGTTTGCCGCTATTCGATTCTTTCTTAAGCTGTTGCGGGACGTGGTCGCAAACCGCGCGTCATTATTACGAACAAGCTCCGCAGCTACGGAATGGCAAAACGGGTCGTGATGCCCGGCGTTGCTCATCGACAACATCGGTACTTGAACAATCGGACTGAGAACTCTCATCAACCGACGCGTGAGCGTCGTAAGTTGACAAGCCGTCGACCGGCATACGCTCGTCGAAGAAGTCAGCAAGCCGCGTAGCGGCGGGAGGATCCAGGTTCGCCAGCACCACCACAATCGTCCCGGAGCGAACGTAGACACGCAGTTCTCCGTTCATACCTGGCGCGCCGCCGCCGTGGCCGAAGCGCTTGCCTTGCGGCTCATCAGAAACCATCATCCCGAACCCGTATCCCGTGCCATTCGGCATCTGCGGGCTACCCGCTTGCTTCGATGTCATTTGCGGCGAAGAGGTCCGGTTTGATGAGCTTCCCGCCGGAAAGCGCTCGCGCAAAGCGAAACAGATCTCCCACTGTCGAGTATCCGCCTCCCGCCGAAGTGCCGCGCCACGGCAGAGTGTCGGCGTTGGTGACCCATTTCCCGTCTTTTCGCATGTAACCGGTCGAGCGCTTGGCAACTGCTTCTTCTTCCGGCAGCGAATCCGTAGCGCGCATATTAGCTGGCTCGAAGATGTGTTTGCGGACGTACTCGTAGTAGGAGGAGCCTGATATTTTTTCAATGACGGCGCCCAGCAGAATAAAGCCGTAGTTCGAATACGACCACTTCGATCCCGGCTCAAATGCCAGCTCGCGCGAACCGAACAGCTTGACGTAATCTGTGAGCTCGCGCATCTCGAGCCGGTGTTTCTCGTACTCGGGCGTGAAGATGTCTCCGGTGCCGCCAGTGTGAGTGAGCAGGTGGCGAATGGTCACCTTCGTTGCCACGTCGCGGTTCGGGTAATCGGGGAGGTACTTGCCGAGCGGAGCGGCCAAGTCTACCTTGCCGTCGCCGGCGAGTTGCAGGATAGCTGTGGCGGTGAACATCTTGTTCATTGACCCGATGCGGAACTGAGTGTCCGTTGTGTTGCTGGTGTGTTTTTCGCGGTTGGCGCTGCCGTACGACTTCTCCAGAAGCATCTTCTCACCGCGTGCGATCAGGATCGAGCCGGAAAACCGATCCTGCCCGGCCAACTCCGCTGCCTTCCCGTCGAGGCCTTTAATTGCCTCTGCCATCGTGAGCCGTGCGACTTCCGGCTGATCTGGTGGCCGTGGGACAACTCTGACGCCAAACTGTTTAACCGTGGGTGGGTCGGAATCATTGACGTCGATCTTCGCGAGCGCGAAAGTGCTGCCCTCGCGCTCTTTCACCAAAGCTTCCATATGGAGCGGCTCGCTCTTTTCAACGCGAATGAGTTGAAAGCCGCCGGTCTGGTCACGGAAGGCCATTGTCGAATCAACGCGCTCTTTTTGGTCGGGCTGATATTTGTCGTAGTAAGTCACGACTCGGGCGCGGTCCCCGGAATTGAAGGCCTCGAGCCATGAACGAAGCGCGAGACCTGCCTTCGTGTCCGGAATGGGGTTCTCACCACGGGCACAGGTCACCAACGCCAGTAGTAGAGTTGCTGCGTATCGCATATATAGACCAATACGGACGAGCACCTATTCTGTGCCATGGATAATAGTGACGGGAGTCATTCACGGCGTGAATATCAGCACCTTTGATCTGAACTTGCTACCGCTCTTCGAAGCACTGCTCGACGAACGGAGTGTGAGCCGCGCGGCGGCGCGCGTGGGCCTGACCCAACCGGCGCTAAGCAACGCTATTCGGCGCATGCGCGAAGTAATCGGTGATCCTCTGTTTATTCGTACTGCGCGCGGAATGCGGCCCACGCCGCGGGCCGAACAGTTGGCCGGACCCGTGCGTGCAGCACTCGCGCACACACGCTCTGCTCTTTCAGGTGAGTCGGCGTTTGATCCCGCGACTACCGCGCGGACGTTCCGTCTAGCCATGAACGACTATTCCGAGTGGCGGCTTGAAGCCCTCATTATCGAGCGGGCATGTGGCCCATCGAGCGGGGCGAGCGTGCAGGTCCGGCGTGTGGATACGTTGTTCGGCGTTCCTGAGGCCGACCTGAGGAACGGCACTTTGGACGCAGCCGTCGGCTTCTTTCCGGACCCGCGCAGTCTTGAGGAGGGTACACTCTCGGAAACACTGTTCGAGGAGGACAACGTTGTGGTGGGTCGCCGCGGCAACCCGGCTCTTCGGAAGCGGCTCACCCTGGAGCGGTTCGCCGAGCTCAATCATGCAGCAGTCATTTACCGGGCGGAGCCGTGGGGAATCGTCGACCAGGAGTTGGCCTCACACGGGCTCAGGCGCCGTTTGCGGCTGGCGACACCGCACTTTCTCACAGCGCTGAAGGCCGTCGCTGAATCGGACCTGATTGCCTGCGTGCCGGCCGGACTCGCCCAAGAGTTCCAGCGTGCGATGGGTCTCACAATTCGTCCTCTGCCGATTCGACTTCCCAGGTTTGTGACCCGGATGCTGTGGGCCCACCAGTGGCAGCATGACCCCGCGCACGTGTGGTTGCGGCAGCAGATTCGCGATGCTGCTGAAGCGGAGACCCATCCGAGATCGCGCACCGTTATTAGATAGCAGCTCGTGTAAGACGAGAGGTCTGGGCAGCCCGGACGTACTTTAGTACTGGACGTATAGTTGGCATATTGCGGAAGGACAAGCGGTGCGAATAGGGCACCCAAGAATCGCGGCGTGGCATTGTCACATTGGCGCGCATCCGATGGGATGCGATGCTGGATGAGTGTCAGACAGTCTATACCGGGGCCATCGGTTCCCGAGAGAAATCATTTCGGAATGCGTTTGGCACTATTTTCGTTTCGGTGTGAGCTTTCGTGACGTGGAAGAATTGATGGCCGCACGCGGAGTGCTGATCAGCTACGAAACGGTTCGGCGTTGGTGGCCGGGGCTTCGGCCCTCGACTAAACCCGAACTGCGTTCCCACGTCTCCGATCGCGCGCCGAATTGTGGTGACTGTCCAGACCTCGTCGTAAGTTGACAAAGCCGGTATTCCATCATCATCCGCGCTGGTTTGGATCACGTGATACCACTTATTAGCTATAATGATCTATATGATAGATGTCGATCGTGTGGCCGACATCCTGGGCGTCAGGGCCACCACTCTCGGTGACCTGTCGCGTGTGGTGGAAAGGGGACTTCCCAAAGCGGCACTCAGCCGAACTGTGAGTAGGGTGTTTGTCGAACGAGGAGCTGCCTCTAAGTTCCTGGTCAAAGTGGTTCCTGAAGCGACGTTTAAACGGCGCATTCGCCTGACCCCGCAAGAGAGCGAACGCACCGAACGCCTAGCCCGCGTGATCGCGGGGGCTGAATATGTCTGGAACGACCGCGATGAGGCCAGGGAGTGGCTGCGGACACCCCATCCTGAAATCAATAACACCGCGCCTATTCAGTGCGCCATGACGGAATTGGGAGCACGGCGCGTCGAGGTACTGTTGGACCGCATCCTGTATGGGCTCCCGGCCTGACCGGGCGTTTCGAATCGCGGATGTCCGCCACGAGATTTTCGACGGTATGGGCGCTTTTCTCAACGGAGCGCGTTGGAATTCGCCTAAGCGCCGGGTCATCTACGCCGCCGAGACGGTCGAGGGCGCAATCCTTGAGGTGCTGGTCCACGCGCGCATTGGCAAGGTACCACGGACGCAGGCTTGGATCGAGATCAAGGTTCCCCGGGCTGTTTCGATAGAAGAGCTGAGTCCCCGGGACGTGCCGGGCTGGGATGCCGAGGAGTCGAGTCGTGCTCGCGAGTTCGGTGATCACTGGCATGAGAGCCGGCGGAGTCTCATCCTCGTAGTGCCCTCGGTGGTTACATCCGGAATGGGGCGAAACATCCTGATTAATCAGGATCATGAAGACTTTATGATGTTGCGCGCTACACTCCCCCGTCCAGTGGTTTGGGACGCTCGATTGTTCGAGGGCTAATGATTCTGAGAGGCCGTGCGCGCGAGGTCGGGTTCCGAGTGGGAACCCGCTTTGATTGCTTCGAAATGTATTCCTGAAACAATTTCAGGATGGATACAGGCGAACCCCGCTAGCTTGGGCACGAGCCCTTTGCGGAGCACGTCCGCGAAGGGAGCGACGGCTCCGGCTTGTATGCCACTCTCAAACTCACGCGTCAGTTCGATGTAATCAAAATCCGAGATCGGAATGCGTACGTTCCAGCACTGGTCGCTTGCGAGTTCGTTGCGGTATTCGTACTTCAGGCCCGCCAGAAACATTTCAACGTGATGAAATCCGAAATCTTTCGATGCGGCGTGAATTACAACCCAGCAATCGTCGGGACTCCGCGCAGCAGCCAGCTCTTGTTGGAACTTTTGTAAGGCAATATTGGAACTGAGCAAGCGCCGGAACGCTCCTTCCACGAACATGCGCCCTGCCACACCGAACTCCACGTATCCGAGGTGCTCAATGCCAATCCAGGTGATCAGGCAGAAGAGGATAAGAATCGGCCCGGCGAAATTGTTGTGCTCGACGGTCAGTGAGCAGATGGCTCCGATGCAGCAACATCCATACAACAGTAGCGCGACCTTCCGCTGAGTGAAGCCGCGATCAAGTAGCCGGTGATGGATGTGCCCCCGATCGGCGCCGAAGATGGGCTGCTGCCGTAGAAATCGGCGAGCAATGGCCACGGCCGTATCGAGGAGGGGGATCGAGAGGGCCAACAGAGGCGCGGTCATTCCTAAGATTGTGGCGGATTTCTGGCTCCATTGAACGCCATAACAGCCGAGCATGAATCCGATAAAGAGGCTCCCGGAATCGCCTAGGAAGATGGTCGCTGGATTAAAGTTAAACCGCAGGAAACCCAGCAGAGCGCCAGCGAGTGGTACGGTGGCCAGTGCAAGTGGAATATTCTGCTGGAGCAGGGCAGCGATCAAGGTGGTGCAGGCCGCGAACAAACCGACACCGGCGGCCAAACCGTCGACACCATCAATAAGGTTGAGCGCGTTCGTGCAAGCGATCAGCCATAAGATCGTCAGTGGAAGAGCCCACCATTCTGAGACGTGATAGCCTCCAAAGCCAGTCAAGTGTACACCTGCCCAGTAAGCTCCGCAGGCGGCCGCGATTTGGCCGGCCAGCTTCTGCCAAGGTTTGAGCCCGATTAGGTCATCACAAAGACCGGTTACAAAGATGAGAATCGCCGCGGGGAGAAGACGCCATGTGGCGGGCAGCGCTTCTACTACGAGATCGCTCCCTTTTAGGGGCACGATCAGAAGCAGGCAAAAGGACAGGCCATAGGCCAGCGCGATCGCGATTCCGCCTACGCGTGGAACAGGGCTTCGATGAAGCTTATGCGCCTGATCGGGATGGTCCACTGCGCCCCAGTGCCGGAACAAGTTGCGGACCAGAGGCGTCAGCAGGAAAGATAGTACTAATGCCGCGAATCCAACGAAGCTGAGCGTATACATGGAGGTAAGCTGACGCCCTCAGTCGCCTTAGGGTAGCGCGTTCAGCCAACCCCAGGTAACCAGTTGAACTGCGTCGCAATGCACACACAACCTCTTGTTCCGCGATACACCCTGTAGTCAGGATAGCGATCGAGGATTCGCCGTAGAAAGGACGAGTATACTGTATGACGTGTCAGCTGTAAATAGATAGGAACGGTTAGGTGTCGGTAGTTTGTCAAGATGTCCGCTTTTAGTAATTAGTGATCTGTCCGCTTTAAAGCACAAAGAGAATCGTTGAGTCCAGCGCCTGGGGTGCGCGCGCGGGGGATACACAAGACATCTGAGTTATTCCGTCAAGTGGAAATCTTGAAGGTTTGGAAAAACCTGCACAGGATTTCCAACGTATATTCACATCCCCTGTGGATATCTGGGGAGGGTCACTCTCGGGCTGTAGCCGGGACTTCACGTAGCGCGCTTCGTCGTAGGGCACGCCATCTTTCCAGCATCGGTACAAGATGCGCAGCCATTTGTAGCCGACCGAGCGAATGGCCGCATGGTGACCCTTGCCTTTGGCGCGTTGCTGCCGATAATGTTCACGGGCCCACTCGCACTTCTTCCGCGAGTACCCAGCCCACTCATGGATGGTCTGGCGGTCGAATTTCGAGCAGGCCCAGCGCCAATGGATCCATTTCTGCTTTCCGCTGGTCACCGTGACCGGAGCGATCCCGGTGAAGCACTGCAATTCATCGGCGGAGCCGAACCGGTCGCGATTAGTTCCCAGTGTGGCCAACAGCCGCGGAGCCATCACCGGACCGGCCCCCGGAAACGAACGCACCAGGTTGAAATCCGGATGCGCTTTGGCGACTTCGTCAATCTTGGCATCGAATTCCGCAATGGCATGGACCACCTGGACCAATTGCCTGGACACGGATCGGATCCATAGAATCCCAGGCTCGATCAAGGCCCGATCCTCAGTGGCCGGCACTGCCTGAGGGATCTGCTGGATGCGTTGTTCGATGCGCTCAGTGTTGCGGCTGTTGTGCTTTTGAAAGAAATCACGCACGGTTTGTGGACGGACCTTGCGCAGCGATTCCAGCGTTGGCCAACGCTCCAGGAAATCACAGGCCAGCGGAGTGTTGAGTTTGTCCAACCAATCCAGAGCTTGCGGAAAGATCTGCTTCAGCACAGCGGTGAGTTGGTTAGTGTAGGCGGTCTGCTGATCCACCAAGTCCCGCCGTCGTTCCACCAGGATTCGTAACATACGCGTCTCCTGGGTATCGGGGTCGAGTTGCCGCAGCCGGTCCCGATGGCGGGTTACCATTTCCAGCAATAGGATGGCATCACTGGGATCGCTTTTAGCGCCAGAAGATCGAAAGGCACTCCGGTAATCGGAAGACGCCTTGGGATTGATTGGATACAGCACTAGATTGGCGTACTTGCTCAGCTTGGCAATCACCGCGCCGCGCACTTGTTCCAGAGCTACGGCAATGAGCTGGCCATGGAAGCGGCTGGTCAATTCGGTGACCCAGGTTTCCATGGCTTCTGGGGTATTTTCGACTAGTCCTTGTTCGACGCGCTGGGATCCGGTTTCTTGCAGTGCCCACGCGTGTTTCTGATCGGCCCAATCCAGGCCGATGAAGGCAGCATACTGGGGGTCCGCTGCTGGTGACGACGGAGAGGGTTCGTTCATGACTGCTCCTGATTGTGACGAGCTGAGCAGGCAGGACTTTGTCGCCGCGAAAGCCTTATAGTAGAGTCTGTTGCCAGACGACATCTGAGTGTTCGTTTTGGAAACAAAGTGCATCCCGCGGTTCGAAACTCTTGTGTTAGGCTTTCCAGCCAGGGGGCGATATTCGTACCCGCGGGATGCCCGCTCGCCAATACAATTTCACGCCTAATTGTTCAATGCAATCAGGGTGGTCGCGAGCAGATTTCCACAGCCCGCCGACCGACGACGGCTGCTGTATGCCTCCCTCAAACAACCCATCACGGAATAACTATAAGGGGGCGGCAGCCCTCTTGTGGGGGGAGCCGGATGCATCGATGCGTGCCGGCGCTTTGGCTGGCGCGCAGCGTGCTCCCGGCGTGGGGGGAACCCGCCCGCCCCGGCTTGCCCCGGAGGGGAAACGGGAAAGGGGAGTTCCAATTCCTTGCGCCGCAGGCCATTCGCTTCACGCCGCCCGCTCTCCCTTTGCGGCACCGCGCAAGGCTTGGCCCGACGCATTGAACCGTCCTATCGCGTGTGGGCCAAAGCGGATCGACACGGTCTCATCCAGATGTTCGTGAATCGTCACCGTGCATCCCGCCAGCGTGTTCCGGAAGCGCGACTTCCCGATCTGCCAACTTCGATCGCCAATCGCCACCGTATTGTCCTTGGCCACCACCCGCTCGGTCTGAATCGTAAAGATCCAATCCAGATCAGAGCGGCCCGTCTTGCGGAAGGCCGTCCCCTTCTCCTTGGCCAGTACCGTGAACTGCCGGTTGAACTCTGCCATGTAACGCTCACCCAGGAACTGATTGGCCGCCTCCACGCTCTGGATCCCGGCTAAGCGCAATTCCTGTGGCAAGCGCCCTTGCCACGTGCCGAAGCTGCGCTCCGACCTCCCTCGGGCCTGCGGCGAATAGGCCGGGATCATCTGTACTCCCCACTCCTTCAAAGCCCGCCCCACTTGCGTCAGCCGATGCTTGTCGACCTTATCGCCGGCCTTCACCGTTACGAAAAAATGACTCCCCCGGTCACTGTACAACGCACAGAACAGACCTTTCCTGGCGATCACCTCGCGCATCCCCGCCATCGGCCGCCGCTCTCTCCTGCGACGATGCTTGCCGCGCTTGCGCGCCTTGGCCACCAACCCCGCCCCTTGCAGCGCCAGTTGCACCCAGGTATAACTCAATTCCATTTCGTGTTCGGCTTGCAACTTCTCGTGGAAGTGCTTGATGCTCAGGTCGTAGTACGTCTCCTGGTACAAACGCAAGACCTGCTCCGCCACCGCCAGCGGCACCCGCTTCAAGCTCGGTTTCCCTCTCCTCCCATCCGCCAGTCCCGAATAACCATGTTGCTCCAACTTCTCCCGCCAGCGCCGCATCGTCCGATCTGTCACCCCGATGATCTCGGCGGCTTCCCACCAGGTGATCTTCTTCGCCATCGCTTTCAAAAGTACGTCTTGTATTTTCATCATCCGCTCCATTTCTACGGGCTGCATACTGCTGGGCATCTTTCACCTCCCCAGCGTCACGCCGTTTTCTTCAAAGCGGACACATCACGTGTGAATAGGACCGGACATATCACATACTAGCGACAAGATAGGAACGGTTAGGGTGAGTCCTTCGGCGTCGTTCACACTCTGCCAATAGGGCTATGGGATGGTCTGGATGAACCCGAAATGGCCATTGAACTGCCCACTCGGTTCCATCTTTGTTAAATGCCGCCGACATACATGTTTTTGCTGTATTGGTGAGCGCGGGTGCTCTGACCACGCCAGCGGCGCAAATGTCCATAGAATCCGCCCAATCGGGTCCCGGCGGGAGCGTATCCCTTACCGTCTCATTCGCCAGCGGAGGAAGTCAGGCCGCCGGTCTACAGTTCGACCTTGCATATGATTCGTCCGTGCTGATCGTGACTCCCGTGGCCGGTGCGCAGATCCGGGCGGCCGCTAAAGCTTATACCTGTCCCCGCCCTCCAATGGTCGCCAACGGGCCATCGTGATCGGCTTCAACCAGACGCCGCTATCGGACGGCAGCGTGGTTACCCTGTTCGCCAGCGCGCGGGCCGATGCGCCGAACGGATCGTATCAAATCCAATTGAGTAATCCAGTGGCGGTGGATCCATCCGGGAATTCGGTTCCGATCTCCGGAGCCGCCGGGACAGTGGTCGTTCAAGGACTAGCGGGCAATACGCAGCCAGTCATTGCGCCGGCGTTTTAAACGGTGCCAGTCTCACACCGGGCGCCATCTCCCCGGGCGAAGTCCTCGCAATCATGGGTGGCGGAATTGGACCGCCTTCCCCAATTACGCTTCAACTCGCCGCACCCGGCATGGTTGCCACAGAGGTCTCGGGCACCTCGGTGAAGCCGTTTGGCTGCCTTTCGCAGGTTTCCGCGCTCGGACTGAACGGCTACGCGGATTGCAGTTTCAGCAGCGGCCTGATTGATCTCCTTGAGACTCGTGCCGAGTGCAACCGCATCTTCGATGGACCGCCCCAGGCGTTCATCGGGCCATGTGCGGCTGATAGCTTCCACTGCGGGCCGATCTTCCTCTGGAATGTCTCCTACAGTAATGGGACCGGGTCCGACATGTCGGTATGCCATTCGCTGTACAAGTTGTCGAAGTTCTCGGATGTTACCCGGGTATTCCCGGGTCAAAAGGTATTCACGGACAGCAGTATCGATCTTCGGCACATTGTGACCGAGAATTCTGGCAAGAAAGTGACTCGCAAGCAGTGGGATATCTTCCTTACGCTCGCGCAATGGCACGGTACGAAAGACACAGCCTGCGATGCGGTGGTACAGATCCAGGCGGAACTGACCGCGCCGTACCAACTCCTCTAGATCCCGATTGGTAGCGCTAATCAACCGGAAAGCTGTACTGTGCCAGGTATTGTGTCGCCCACACGCTTATAATTTTTTTCCTGTATAACCCGAAGCAGCTGGGTTTGCAATGTAAGTGGAAGTTCGCCGATTTCATCCAGAAACAACGTTGCCCCATTGGCAAGAGCAAACGCACCTTCTCTTAGCATATGCGCGCCCGTAAATGCACCGCGTTCATGCCCGAACAACTCACTTCCCGACAACTCGGGCACAATGGTGCTGCAGTCGACAGTTACTAATTGGTCGAGTTTTCGCTCTCCGTTGCGGCTAACTGCATGAATTACTTGTGCAAGCAGTTCTTTGCCCGTTCCGCTCTCGCCCGTCAGCAATATAGGCGTTGAGGCGAATCGGCCGGCCTCCACCACGTTTCTTATCAGTGTCCACCATGCCGAACTGCGCCCGATCAGACCTTCCCTTGCCAGCGTCTGCTCCATTAACTCGTCCACCTTGCGCCAGCGCTCAAAGCGGGCGGCGATATGACTGGGTGTTGTCACTCCATCCCAAATCAGTACGTCAGCTGCGCCTCTGTGCAACAGTTGCCAAGTGGTGCATGGCTCCACTGCGTCTTCTGATGCAGCGAGCGCAATCACGCGGCTTTGCCTTCGCAGGGTATCGAGCGTCTCGAACACGTCCGCGCCTGTGTGGCTGAAGCATAAAATCCCATGCGGTTCCGTTGCACTGAGAGTATGCGCAGAATTTAGAGATCTGCAACGAAGGCCGCAACGGCCCAGGGCATCGCTTATCTCGATTTCGCATGATCGATCCGGACCGCAGAAGTGCAACCAGGCTTCTGTTGAATACATACTGCTCCTGTGGATCCCTGCAGGCCCTTGCTGCCCCACGGAGTTGAGGACTGGAACATCGATTTTACAAGAAAAGATCTCGTTCGAATCCACGCTTTTTGCTGCCAATCACATTCAAATCTTAGCCCCACAATCTTCCAGTGGCCTGGCTATCATCAACGTTGCTGAATGCGGCCTTGCACACATTGCGGGACCGGGCGCAAGCGTGCCGGATTGGAGTACCCCCTCTTAGCCGTCCCCTCATCGCGTCATCGCCTGCCGGCGCGTATCTATAACAGTCGCAGGCTGATTGCCAGAACTGAATTTTGGTGCGAACGGGTAGACCGTGGGTGATGTGTCCCCTTTTTTCATAATGGAAATCGTCAGCGGTCCTGTTCCAGCAACTTTGATGGGATCTCCGCGCTGGTTGCCGCGATTGCCTGTGTTTGTCTTGTAGTGATGGATAAAGAATTGCTCCAACACTTTCAGCGCGGCATTCGGGCCTGTCGCAGGTCTTTCCGTAGAAGATGCCTTACGAGTTTTGATTGAAATAGGGCAAGTCGGTAAAGGTTTTATAAGTGTAGCGAAGTGAACGGATCGTCTCGACAGGATCTCGGGAGGAATATTCAACTCGACAAGCGCTTTCCGGCGGTCAAGGAAGCGATTCCGCATGGAAGTAGTGGACACGCCGACATACCATGGGGTCTCTCCGTCATAAATGATGTACACGCCGGGTTCGGCCGGCATTTCGGCCAGGCGGGCGGCACTGTCGATGGGCAGCGGGCCCCGCAGCCTCACGTTGAGGGTGCATGGACCCGCCACAGTAATTTCCTGTTCGCTTTGGCTAAACCGGCTGCCCCACGAGAGCTCGCCTGCGTCCGAATCCGGAACACCGGTATCAGGAGCGGCAGCCCCACCGTCATCCGCGTCGGAGGCCGCATCTGCGGGGGGAGGTTCGGGGGGCGGGGGTTCCGGCTCTGCGAGACCGGCGCTCGGTTCGTCCCGGTGGTTCCTGCAATGGCGGAGGTGCAGTATCCATAGCGGCTGGGGGCGGCTGTGCGCAGGCGGAACGAATAGCTCGACGCGTAGCAGGGTCCAGGAGACCAGTCATGGGAAGCCCCTGCCGTCGCTGAAAAATCCGTATGGCACGACGTGTCGCCGGACCCATAACGCCGGTTTGAGGAACCCACGAACCGACCACCTGTGCAAGGCAGGACTGCACTTTGCCGCTGATGGACTGTGCTGCTGCGGTGCTGTCCGCGTAGGGGATCGCGCCCGGGTACAGCCACGACCAGCGTCGGCCCAGCCATCCCCACCGGGAGGGCGAGGCGCGATAAGTGCTTCCCAAACCCGAACCTCCGAGCCGGTAACTTGACACAGACGGGCTCTGCACAGGCTTATATAGCGCCGGCTTATAGAGACGTTGCGAGGCTCGTGTCGGCCCCCTTGAAGCCATGCCACTCGGGCTGCGGAACGCCGGCTGGCCATACCTTGACTGATACTTGGATTTTCCGTAGTACGGACGGTATTCTGCTTCTGTAGCTTCAGAGCTGGTTTTCCGTTGAGGTACGTCCGTGCTCTGATGAGAGCTGAACTGGTCTGCCATTGCGTGTTTCCCCCTTTTCGTCGCTATTCGTTTTTCGAAGCGCTCTGTTCTCCAGTGCACGCGCCAGAAAAGTAAGCGCCAGGTCAATTTCAGCAATCCGGTGCCGGGCAGTCACAATGAAATGAAGCTGCACGTCGTCGGTGCCGGATACGCGGGCCAGAACCGTTCTGACGCCGCTCTTCAAGAGCAATTCATGCAACGCCCCGGCATCCTGAAATCTTCGGGTACGGATCGGCTGGACGGGAAATAACCCCGGTACCTGGAGCAGTTGCAACTGTGCCAGCCCACAACGAAGATGCGCGACCCGCCTCGCCAGGCGGTCGCGGATCGCGTTCCCATACAGCCGGTTTACCTCGAGAGCACGGCTTGCAGCCGCGATCACAGCTGCAGATGGCGGACTGCAATGCACCCGTGTGAAGCTGTTGGACGCCACGCGAGTCATCATCTCACCGCTTCCCGCAATCATCGCCACAGGCGTGCCGAATGCCTTGGCCAGCGATGAAACAACGACAATATTCGCGCCGCCAATATTTGAATAACGCAGTAAGCCGCCTCCCCCCTTTCCGAAGGGGGCTGCCGGCTCAGGCTGAGATCCAAAAATACCGAGTGCCTGTGTGTCGTCGATAACCAGCAGACCTCGTCGCTCAGCCACGCACTGCATGTACCTCGCCAAGGGTACGCGCACACCGCGGGACGGAAGAAAACCATCGGTCACAATCACCGGCTGTGCGTTCCCAGCCCGTTCAATAACTTCCGAGAGAGATTTGCCGCCGCGCTTCCCGAACGTTTCTACCCGAGCTTGTACACCCGCCGCGAGCCGCGCGATCGGATAAGCATCCTCGTGAAATAGAAAGCAGGCCCGCTGCTGCGCCAACATCCCGAACAGGTCGTGAAAGGCGTGCAGCGTCGAAGCAGCCAGCAACGCTCGTTCGCATCCTACGAGTGCTGCCAGCTCACTTTCGACTGAAGCAGTCCCAGGAAGTTCCTCGAGCGCTGCCGGTTTACCCAGCGTGAGATGAGGCCAGCGCTGGAGACTTCCCCATTCGTGCTCAAGGCCCAGGTAGAGCGCGGAAGTAAAGTCCGCCACCGCACGTCAGGACCGAAGCATCCGCGGCTGCTGCGCGGCAATGCGCTTCTGCAGATGAACCGCTGGAACAGTCGCATCGATCGTGTCCGCTGTAAGATCAATTCCGGTCGCGACGCGGTATGAGTGCAGATAGCCCTGAATCTCCGGCCGCCAGTACCGTGCCCAGTTCTTTGCTGAGTCTTCGTTATTGACGTGAATCCAATCGCCGTACCGGATGGAAAGCAGCAACTGCTCGCCGTAGACGCCGAGGTCACGGAAGTGCGCCACCGATACGTCTGACCAGCCCTGCAAAGTCTTCATCGTGTCCACCTGGGGCATCCATGCTTCTTTGTACGGAACCATCGCCCGGCTCTGGAGGAAATCACGGATTTCGGGTCTTGCCAGCATGTACTCCGTCAACATGGGGGTCACTCCTCCATTGGTCAAAAATTGCACGCTAAGGATTGAGGTCCGGTTTGCTGGCCCTGAGGGGCCGCAATTTGCGGTTCCGGAGCCCGGCGTCCTTGCGCCAGTGGTAATCGCCGGTCAGGTTGATGTGCTCCCACTTGAGCGGTGAGAGGTGGGCGAGGGACTCGTCGGGCACGATTTGGCCGGTTTGGCGGATCGCGGCAACCGCGCGCTCCAGATAAACCGTGTTCCAGAGAACGATGGCGGCGACCACAAGATTTAGCCCACTGGCGCGATGCCGCTGGTTTTCATGCGTGCGATCCCGCAGTTCGCCCAGGCGGTTGAAGAACACCGCCCTGGCCAGCGCGTTTTTTGCTTCGCCTTTATTGAGCCCGAGATGGATGCGCCGTCGCAGTTCGACGCTGCTGATGTATTGGAGCAGGAACAACGTCCGTTCAATCTTGCCGAGTTCTCGCAGGGCCACGGCCAGGCCATTCTGACGTGGGATAGGCGCCAAGTTTGCGGAGCATCAGCGATGCGGTAACCGAGCCATGCTTGATCGACGTGGCAAGACGGAGAATTTCATCCCACTGGCCGGTGATCTGTTTCCTATTCACAACCCCACCGATGAGCGGCGCGAGCGTCGCATAGCTGGATGGCTTCTCCATGGAATAAAGGCGCGTGTCGCCAAGGTTGCGAATGCGTGGAGCAAACCGAAACCCAAGCAAATGACACAAGGCGAAGACGTGATCGGTGAATCCGGCGGTGTCGGTGTAATGCTCTTCGATGCGGAGATCGGATTCGTGATACAGCAGCCCATCGAGCACATGGGTCGCGTCCCGCACGGTGGCGCTGATGAGCTTGATATGGAAGGGGGCGTACTGGTCCGAGATGTGCGTGTAGAACGTCGCGCCCGGCTCGTTGCCGTAGCGGGCATTGACGGACCCCATGGCTTCGCCCGCTACCCCCGGCTTTGAATCGCTGCCCGTCGGAGGAACTCGTCGTTCCGTCGCCCCAGTGCGCGGCGAACTCAAGCCGATGATGATGATTGACGATCTCGGCGAGCGCCTTCGCGTAGGTCTCATCCCGGATGTGCCAGGTGGCGATGCGCGACAGCGTCGAGAGCGAGACGCCAGGACACGCATCGGCCATCCGGGTGAGTCCAAGATTGATGCCATCGGCAAGAATGGCGGTGAGCAGCAGCGCGCGATCCGACACCGCGTCCCCGGAGCGGAGATTGGTGAAGTGCCGCCCGAAGTCGCACCAGCTATCCACTTCGGTGAGCAGGTCGGTGATCTTGATCCGTGGCATAAGCCCATAGGCTTGACGGGTCAGCAACTCCGCTTCATCCGACTCCTGATTGTCGAGCGGCGTAATCTTCAGCACGCCGTCTGGTCATGGAGGCGTCCGGCAGCTCCTTGGTCTGGGCGAGACGGTCCACGCGCAGGAATTCGGCATGAAGAAGCTCGATGCGTTGCGAGAGATATTTTTCGGCATCGATTTCGATCGCCAGCGGCAAGCCCGCCGTTCGCATCGCGGCGAACGTCTGGGCGGGAAGCAAGTAATCATCGAAGTCCCGATACCGGCGGCTGCCGGTAACCGATAGATCGCCGGAACGCAGACTCTTTCCCAACTCCGACAGCACGCAGGTTTCGTAAAAACGCCGGTCGAGACCCTCGCTGGTGAATACATGCCGCTCCCAACGGGGACGGATAAATCCACGCGGCGCGTCGTCGGGCAGCTTGCGAGCGCCCGTCTTGTTCAACTCCCGAAGCAGTTCCACCGCTTTCATAAGCTCCTCCGTCCCTGGGGATGACCGGAACTCGAAAGCCTCCATAAACTGCGGGGCATAGCGACGGAGCACGGGATAGCTGTTGGTCGATGAACGCCAGCCAGTCGAATTCGCCGGGTTGCGCAAGCTTTTCGGCTTCGGCCACGCTTGCCGATCAGTTCATTCCAAGGCAGGACTCCTTCCACAGCGGCGAACGGATCGGTATTCTGAGTCTTGGCGTCGATCAATGCCCGACCAAGCGCGGCGTAGCGCTTCAACGTTTCGTTGATGGCTTTGCCGTTTTCCTGAAATTTGCTCAGGTGCCTTCGCTCCGCCTTCTTGAACTGCTGACCCAAATAACGTTCGTGCATTTCCAGCGCCTCGTCGATCAGCGACCGTCATTGAATCGAGAACCCCGGCGACAAGCGTTCCATATCGCCGATCCTGGCTGAACGCCCGAGGTGCGTCACATCCGTGTTCGCGCCTTCACGCGCGATCTGCACAAGCCGGTTTTGGTGCAAACGAGCGGACCAAGAGGCCGGAATATCCAGAGAGCGTAGAAATGTCAGGCGTTCCAGACAAGAGAGGATATTCGTCGGATTGGCTGCCCCGAGCGATTGCCGCACCCAACCGAGATAGGTCTGCCGCGTTTCCCCACGCGAGTCGAGCAACCCGTCGAGTTTCAAGCGCTGCTCCGGCGTGAGATCTGCAGTGAGCGCCGCGTATGCCTCGCGTCTGGCTCTGGCGCGGCATGCCAGCGCCAAGCGTTCCACCACGGGCAGAGTTGGAACCACGATCTTGCGGCGGCGAATCTCAGCGATGAGCAAGGTGACCAACGCCAGTCCGTTGTCGGTGCCACGGGCCTGCTCAGTCAGCCAGGTGAGAAAGTCCGGTAGGCTTGAACTCCGAACGTTGAGAACCCGTACTCGCGCATCAGTTCAACTAATGCTCGCGCCGGGTCTGATCCCGCTCGGCATAACTGGCGAGGTCTGCCGGTTCCGCCCCAACCTGTAGCGCGATGAACCGGAGCATCGCTGCGGGCATGCATCTCCTCCGGTGTCCACGCACGGCCGGGATACCGCAGGAAGCAGAGTTGCGTTGCAACACCAAGCCGGTTCGCGATCGGTCCGGTGCGCGGCAACAAACTCCAGATCGGCGGGAGTGAGCGTGTAAAGCTCCTCGTACTCTCGCAGACTGGTCGGGAGCGCCAGGATCTGAACGCGTTGGGCTGGGAGACAAAAGATCCGGCCAGGGCATTGTCGATCCTCCTGTGAATAAACTATAGTTTTCGGACATACTGTTATCGCATGCCCAAAACCCAGAAAAAAGCTACGATTCCGTCCCCCGCCCGCAAGGGGGTTTTTGGACAGAGGGGGAAAACCCCTCGTGTCGGGCTTTATGCCCGCGTCTCGACTCATGACCAGCAAACGCTTCCGATGCAACTATCGGCGATGAGGAGCTATGCCAGGAAGAGAGGCTGGACCGTCGCCGTCGAAGTCAAAGACGTAGGTTCTGGGGCGACCACCCGCCCGTTGCGAGAAAAGTTGATCGAAACGGCCAGGCGGCGAGAGATTGATTCAGTCCTCGTTTGGCGGCTTGATCGCTGGGGGCGGTCGCTTGTAGATCTTGTTAACACGCTACAGGAATTGACGGCGCTCGACGTGGGCTTCGTATCGTTGAGCGAAGCGCTCGATCTGACGACCCCGAGCGGAAGAGCGCTCGCCGGGATGCTTGCCGTGTTCGCGGAGTTCGAACGGGATATTTTGCGGGACCGGGTGAAGGCGGGAATCGATCAAGCCAGAAAGGACGGGAAACCGCATGGGCGGCCAATGACCGCAGGTAAACTCGTGCCAAAATGAAACAGCTTCGCAAGGACGGGATCAGTAAGCGGGCCATCGCCAGGCAACTCGGGGTTAGCCGCACCTCGGTTATCCGGTTGCTACGTTCCAGGAAGCGCTCCTAGAGAGCGTCCGGCACCGGTTTCCTCTGCACTGCGCGACAAGGGAGGAGCAACCACAGACTGCTTGCCCGGTTAAGGCTCAACTGCAAACGACTACAATCATTCGAAGCGATGCGCTCCGTGATAAGAGGGTTGGCGATCATTTTCGTACTTGGGGTACTTGCGGGTGTAATCTATGAACGGGTTGGCAAGCAACGAGACCAACAGCGGCTATCCCGCATCGGTCGAGCGGTGGACATTGGTGGGCGCTCGCTCAACATCTATTGCTCAGGCAGCGGAAGCCCATCGGTGATTCTGGACAGCGGCGGGAGTGCCCCAGGTTACAGCAACATGCCGCTTCAGAAGCTCTTCTCCAATGAGACACGTACTTGTTGGTTCGACAGGGCGGGTCTAGGTTGGAGCGATCCCAGCCCTGTGGCTCAAACAAGCGCGACGATTGCGGCCGATCTGCATGAATTGTTGCGAGTTGCAAAGATTGCTCCGCCCTACATTTTAGTGGGACAGTCGTTTAGCGGCTTTGATGTTCGCGTGTTCACTAAGGCGTACCCAAGCGAAGTTGCCGGCGTGGTGCTGCTTGATTCGGTCCAGGAGGATCAGCAGCAATACGAGCCGCGGTCGACCTTGGCTCCTGTCAGCCGCTTGCCAGCCGTAGTCCGGGCTGTGCTTTGCAGGGCAGTGCCTCTTGCAGCTAATGTCGGTTTGATCCGGCTGCTGACAAGTTTTTCCGGGCCTGATCGACGCATACCGTCCGGCTTCACGCCGTCCGAGGCGGCCGTCCTGCACGGACTCGAATCTCAGCCCAAAGCCATCGTGGCCTCCTCTGGATGTCGTGCTTGGGAAAAGAGTGCAGACCAAGCGCGTGCCGCAGGGACCCTTGGAAACGTTCCACTGCTCGTCTTGACTGCCGGTCGGCCGCTAACGACGGGCAATCCGGCAGAGGACCGAGAACTTCAGGAATTTCACGAGATTTGGGTGCATCAACTACAGCCGAAACTTGCCGCACTCTCGACGCGCGGCAAACAGGTCATCGTAGATAACAGCAGTCACGCCTTCGCTGGCGACATGCCCAGCGTGGCATTGGAAGCCGTACGCCAACTTCTGTCAGAATCTCGCAGACAATAGCCCCCCAAGGGCATAGCCCATCATGAACGGCGCTGTGTTGAGCTTAGCGTGCAATATTTGACCAATGGAGGAGTGACCCCAACATCATCTCCACGCGTGCAGTCCAGGCAAGATCGCCGAACTGGTTGTGTGCTCCCTCGGCGAGCACCATGTGCACCTCCTGCAGTGAGTTCAGCAGAGGGAAGCCATCCGCAATGACCGTGGTCTGAAAATCTTCTTTGAAGAACACCGACGCCTGGTACAGAAGGTTGTGGAAGGCCTCCAGGAACTTCGATCGATTATCCGCGGCATGCAGCCCGGGAGCTGCCTTCCCGTACAGTACCAAGCCGTACTGATGCATGTATTCGTAAGCGCGGCGCTTCACGGACAAGCGTTGCACCTCGTCCTGGACGTAGCCCCATAAAAGATTGTTCAGCGGTCGAAGTGGATCGATCTCCATGTTTGCGAGTGGGTCCCGATCGCCTGCCGCACGCACGTTCTGGAAGCGGTAGCTGATCGCATTGATCGTTTGATTCAGCATGCCTTCCTCGTGCCAGTAATTCCAGATCAGCTCGATCAGGCAGGGTTCATTGATTCTCGCCGTCAGCACGCGATCCCGGCTCGGCCATGCCTGTTCGTAAACCGGGAACGCCGCTTCAACAACGCGGGTTATATACGGCAACTGTGCCGGCCGGCCGAGATATTCCTGCAGGCGCGACTGCATCTGTTCGGGGGTAGCAGCTTCACCTAGCCGGGATCGTTCCTCCAGAGGATCGAGCGGAAAGCGGCGATGGCGCTCATGTTCGATTCGCACGCCGCATTCGAGCAGAAGGAACACCTCCGTGGCGAATTTCAGAATCTGGTACGCCCCCACTCCGTGGAGGTTCGCTCCTAGATCTTTCATTCTTCTTTCGATCGCATCCGGAAATCGCTCACCCTCTTCCCACCGGAGAACCCGATTGATGAATTCGCGATAGCGATGAAACGTGATCGCGTTAGTGCGGTTGCGGATCGCTACCCAAAGCGCCTGATCGAGGGTCGCGTCTGAAGCTGTCCGATGCATTGTCACCCCGACATTGCCGCCGATCATCTGAATGTCCGGCTCAGACATCGCCACGTCGATAGCTGTCACCGCCTCGGCTCGACCGCCAAAAGAGTTCGGGTATTTATCAATAGCCACGGCCTCGATCCGCGTTGGCCCGGAACGGCTCGCCATGAGTTCTGCTTCGTTCGGCCCCATGTTGGTGATGCTGATTCCGGGAGGCTGCAGCCATCGAACGGTCTCGATGCGATTCTCAACTCCGGATTCGAATCGAAGCACCAGCCGCTTGCCAACAATACCGCGTTGAACCGGCAGGAGCCGGTTTCCTTCGCCATATCCGTGACAGCTGGGGCGTACTCCAAGATGGAGATCCAAATGGATGTCTTCGGCTCTGCCTTCGCGGACGTGAACATGGGGTGAGTCGGTGGAGGTTCCGAAAGCTGTGCCGCGCACGAAATAGCGGCCGTCCTCAACATCCTGCTCGAACATAAACCTGCCGTCTGACCCTGTCCTTGTCTTTGCAATAGCCGATTCGTTCCGATAGATTGACTCCCGGTCCGGGGACTCGGCCTCAACGCGGAAGAGATAAACTTCTGCGTCTCTGACGAGACCCGTCTGGTTACTGTGTGTCACATGGCCTTTGATGCAGCCTTGCATGCGCCTTACTGAAAACTCCATAACATACTCCTCGTCGTTCTTGAAATCTTTTCATCCCGCCGGAGGCGGCTCTCACATTGACACGGACGAATGGGTCTGGCCACACATCCTGCGGCGGCCTGCAGGGTGCTGCTCAGCGCCCAGTGCGTCAAGAGCTTCCCGAAAACAGCGCTTTCTTCTTCCGGACTGACTTGGCCTTCCGCCCTTCCCTGCCCAATGGCCGCAAACGTCAGGAGTGGCCGGGCGCGGTACATCTCATGGGGAACGCTGTGCCACCGCCCTAGTAGGGCCCGCAAACGTGCCGGTCTGACCTCATCCAGCTCAAGCGCCTCGACGAGAGACTTGCCACGTAGAGCGGCGGGGCGATGGTTCGTCAGCACCGCGACCAGACCGGGAATCGTGCGCTCAAGCATCCTGAGCGTCTCCCGTTGCTCCCGGTCGAGACCTTCGAGCGGGTAATACGATTCCCAGAGTTCGATCAATTGATCCCACAACGGTTGAGGATGCAACGCACGGCCTAGAGCAGCGCTCAGCTTTACCCGGATCCAAGGGACCGGATGCGGATCCTCTCGGGTCATGCGAAACACGAAGGCACGTGGAAGACTAACCACGCCCATCAGTCCCATGGTGGAGGCTATGCCGACGCGAGCGACGGACCAGAAATCGGCCACGACTTCTGATATCCATCGCTCCCAAAGCTGCCAGGCTGGAGCTTCCGATGTGCTGCCGCGCGCAAGCCCCCGCAACACAGGGCGGAACGACCCGACCAAGTCCAGAAGTGCCGCCGCCTGATGCCCCACTTCGTGAATCAGAGACGAGGCGATTCCGCTGCCGACCATTCGCTCGCGCGGTACTTTAATGATCGCGATCGGATTATCGCCACCTCCCGGCAGCCTTGTGCGTGCGCGACGAATCGCGGCGCCGATACCCCGGTCGAGATAGCAGACCGTCGGCGGCGCATCGTAGTAGCCGCCGCGGAGGCGCAGGGCATCGTAGGAGACCACATCGAGTCCTGAAAGCCAGACGCCGGTGTCGTGCTCACTGCGCTGAGTGATAACGTTCTGAAAAACGTCAAACTGAGTGAGTACCGCATTAAAACGCAGCTTCAGCATTGTGAAACGCCGCTGTGCCTCGGCCGCGTTGACCAGTGATGCTCCCGGCGATCGAAGCCAGCCCACATATTCATCGACCAGCGCTCGCAGGTGCTTGCGTCCGCCCATGAGAAATGTCTCTATCGCCACCTGCGCGGATGGCAAAAGACTAGCCGCCGGAAGCATCGTCTCCTGTAACGCGAACGGCTGGACGCGAACCAGGCGGGTCAACAGGGCGCGAGCCTCTCCCTTGAGCATCCGCGTCGCAAAGGCTGACACTGCCATAAGAGATCACGCCCCCATCAAGACGATGCGGTTGCCGCGCCGGATCCAGCGGCCTGAGCGCCCGTGACCTCGCTGCTGCTGCTCCGGACCATGAGCTTCGCCGCCTGCGGCCGCGTGCTGCCCTCCGTTGCTGCTCTTTTGTGACAGCAGACCCGGCGCGTGCGCTTGTGCGGCCTGCAGCACTGCGTTTTGCGCGATTGTGCGCGGGTTTCCGCCCGGGGGCGCTTGGGCTGCGTTCTTAACGGCCTCAGACGCGAGCTTCACGAATGTATTCGCGGCCTCCCACTCCTGGTCTTCGCCTTCGGTTTCGAACAGGTTCGACGCGGCGGAAGCGAGTTGCCCACCCAACTGAGCGCCGGTAGAGCCGCCCAGATATCCACCTAATGCCTTGCCCGCCATGGGCAGAACCTGCTTCGCCGCACTCTTCAGCGCGCCTGTCAATGCCTGACCAGTGGGCGAACTCACGAATTTTCCAAGGGCGCTCCCCGCTTTTGAAATCAGATCGCCGATGAAGTTCTCCAGCTCTGCATCGTTACTGACCTCGAGCAGTTCAGCAGCGAGCTCCACCTGCTCGTTCTCGTTAAACACCGTTTCCCCTGACGAGAACTCGAACGTTCCCATTTCCTGGCCGAAGCCGACCTGCGTACGATCCAAGTTGTGCATTGCATTTCTCCTGATTTATGTTTGTGACGTTCAGATACCGATGACAATAATCTGGCCGTGATGACGGATCCAGCGTCCTGTGCGCTTTTTCTTGTCGTGACCGCTGCCATTTACAGCGGCACCATCGAATAGCCCGGGAGCATGTATGCGCGCTGCCTGCTTCGCCGCCGCCTGAGCGGTCGCTGCAGGATCCGCACCCGGAGGCGCTTCAATCGCGTTTTTTATCGTTTCTCCGGCGAATCGAACGAACTGCTTTGTTGCCTCGAACTCACGGTCCTCGGGACTCAGTCCCTCGAGTTCCAGACCAAGCGCCTGCCCCGCCATGTTCGCCAGACCGCTGCCAATGGTGGCCCCGAGCGGACCCCCGATGACTCCCCCTAGCGCGCCACCTGCAACTGGCAGAGCTTTGCCGGCTACCGTTTTCAGAACGCTTCCCACCGCTTGGCCAATCGGCGAGCGGACTACCTTGCCCAGCGCACTACCGGCCTTTCTGATCAGATCACCGATGAACTGATCCATCTCCTGCTCGTTGGTGATCTCAAGAAACTCAGCCGCGAGTTCAACTTCATCGCTTTCATTGAACACGCCCTGGGCAGAGCTGCTCCCGAACTCCTGGCCCGGCTGCTGAGAAAACTCGAATGCCTCCATTTGGGGCGAATACTCGGTCAACGGGTTTGAATAGGTACTCATGCTGCTCCTTTCTTCGGCGCCGCTTCTCAAGCAATCATCTGAGCCGTTCACGCCGGGAGACGAATGCCGGATACACCCGGGACGGATGCATTGATGGGGCCATAGGAGAAATGCATGAAAATGAAGGAAGAAGAATCCGGGTTAACCGAAGTGACTTTCGCTGCCCTTTGACTTGGGGCATGACATCCACGAAGGCAGCTTCGCCATTCGCAGATCTCTTCCGCACACGGCCCGCGGGACACCAAGAGAGCGCATGTGCTTTCGCCTCACATCTCGGCGTTGTGTGCGTGCAATTTGAAATTCATGACGAACACAGGACATCGTGTGAGATAGTCGGGGCCTGAAAAATGCTGGCTATCGCGGCATGCATCCCCTCAGCACCTCTTTACAATCCGCACACAGCTACGTTTCTTACCCGCGCCTTCGCGAAATGTACGAATCGGAGGAGCCATTCAATGAGGGCCTGCTCAGTTTCGAATATCCTCTCTTTCACGCCACTGATGAAGAGCTTGAGAACTTTCTCGGTGGAATCATAAAATCCGTCTCCCACGCCGCGCGCGACATTGGCAAAGCCGTGGGGAGTGCGGCGAAAACAGCAGGCAACGTCGTTAATACAGTCAGCAAAGTCGTGCCGACATCAGTGCTCACTTCTACGCTTAGTTACACTCCCATCGGCATGGCAGTCCGTGCAGGTATCGGTGCCGTCTCTGCAGCCGCAAGCGGCAAGAACGTGTTCCAAGGCGCATTCCGATCACTCGCGTCTGACCCTGCTATGCGGTTCATGGTCGATACAGCTGCGGGCGCAGCTCGCGGCGAGAACATTTTGAAAGCAGCGCAAAAGGCGGCACAGGCTGGCATCGGCGACCTGCGTGAAAGCCTCCGCTTCGCCGCTATGGTCGCGCCTTTTGTTACAGGGGTGGGAACCGGCGTGGCGGCTGCTCTGGGCGCCGCGAACGCACTCGCATCCGGCCAACCGATCACCGAAGCAGTGATCGCCGCGGCGCGTAATGCTATACCCGGAGGAGCGGTCGCGCAGACCGCCTTCGACATGGCTACGAATCTGGCGAAAGGCAAAACTCTGATTCAGTCAGTTCTTGAAAGTGCCCGTGCTCGAATTCCTGGCGGACCTGCGGCGCAAGCCGCATTCGATGCCGGCTTGGCGATTGCACAAGGAAAGAAGTTACAGGACGCTGCGTTTGCTGCTGCCGGGCGGGTCTTGCCAAAGTCTCCTTACGCGGCCGACGCTCTTTCGTTCGCTCGTAAGGTTGCCAGCGGGGAGAACTTACAAAAAGCCGCCCTGTCTTCTGCTGGCAACCTCGTAATGCGCAGGATCGAGAACAAGACCGGACCCATCACCGGCACTCTCGGCAGAACCGCAGCACGGTGGACACGCGAAACAAACGAGGCGGGGCTGGACCTTAACGGCGGGATTCCAAATACAGGTATGTGGTTTCGGAGAGGGAACGGGATCGTCCTGCTTTTATCGCGGGCGCAAGTGTCAGCCCTGAGTTGAAAGTCTTTACGAACGTCAAAACGCTTCTAGAATTCTCCCGGCCGTGACTCGGCCAGGAAGCACTCGGCCCACCATCGACGCCCAGCTTGAGTTGCCGACCAAAATGCAAATCGAGGTCTGTGCCCAGCTGTGGACTTGTCTGCAGCACAACACAGCGCCGCAATCTCGCGATATATACTGGGCAATCAAAATGATGTGGCTGAAAACTGAATTAATGAGAATCATACGCATTTCTATCTGCCTTCTGGCCTTCCTGGTTGCCGTTCATGCCCAGGATGCGCGTGGGACCATCTCTGGACGCGTGTTAGATGCGAGTGGATCGGCGCTGCCGAATACCGCCGTGCAGGTGACCAACACCGCTACGGGTGTCGTCACCGCGGCGCGAACGAACGAGGCCGGTAATTTCACTGCGCCCTATCTCACCCCTGGGGTCTACACAATTCGCGTGGAAGCCTCCGGCTTCAAGCAGTTCGTACAGGAGAACGTCCAGGTTCGGACCGACGAAAACGTCCAGGTGAATCCGCAACTCACGGTCGGAGACGCCAAAGAGACAGTAACGGTAACCGCCGAGGCGCCCTTACTCTCGACCGCGGAGGTGTCCATGGGTCAGGTGGTGGACACGCGACGGATCGAAGAGTTGCCCTTGTTCGCCGGAAACGCTTTAGATCTGGTCCAACTGGCTCCTGGAACCGTAAACGGAACTGATATGCGGCTGCGCAAAGCGCCGTTCAACAATGCCCCTTCGCAGTTCTCTACCGACGGGAGCGGCAACTACAACAACGAGTTCACCATTGACGGCGTTTCCAACCTGTACTCGGACGGCACCCAGCCACGTGTAGCATTCTCGCCTCCACAGGGCTCCATCGGTGAGTTCAAGGTGCAAACGACAGCCTTCGATTCCACCGTCGGGCATACGCTGGGGTCCGTGGTGAATCTGAGCACCAAAGGAGGCACGAATCAGTTGCACGGCGATCTGCACGAATGGCTGCGCCACAGCATGTTCGACTCGCCCACGATTTTTCAAAACCGTGCGGGGCAGAAGCTTCCGATCTACCAGGACAACCGGTACGGCATATCGGCGGGTGGTCCGCTGGTGATCCCTCGCCTGTATGATGGCCGCAATAAAACGTTCTGGTTATTTAGCTGGGAAGCCAACAAATTTGGTGATCCCAATAACGCATCCACGCAGACGGTCCCAACGGAGGCGATGCGGCGCGGCGATTTGTCGGGATTGCTGGCACTCGGGCCTAGTTATCAGATTTATGATCCGGCCACAACCACGCTCACTAGTTCGGGGACCTACACCAGGCAGCCATTTGCGGGAAACATTATCCCGGCAGCGCGCCTGGACCCTGTGGCATTGAAGATCCTCCAGGCTTACCCGTTGCCGAACCAGCCCGGCACCAGCGATTTCCGCAACAACTTCTTTCTCTCGCAGAAAGCGCTTGAGGATTACTGGACGACGATCTGGCGCGTGGACCAAAACTTCAGCGAGAAACACCGCATTTTCGTGCGCATGGACCGGGATTACTGGCAGGAGAACAAGAACCACTGGCTCGGAAACAATATCGATGGACTCATTCTCAACCGCATCAACCGCGGCGCGGCCTTCGATGACGTTTACATGTTCAGTCCATCGTTTCTGCTCAATCTTCGATACGGCATCACCGCTCAGGAGTTTCCGGAGCAGCGCACGACCCGTGGCTTCGATCTGGCGAGCCTGGGATTTTCTCCGTCGCTTGTCGGCCAGGTGGATAAGAACCTGGCCACGTTTCCAAATGTGCAAATCGGGAGCTTATCCGCGCTCAGCCCGTGGGAATCGGGCGATGGGTCGACATCCAGTGTCATCAACGCATGGGTGGCGAATTTCACGAAGACGATCGGGAATCATAGCATCCGGTTTGGGCCAGAGTTCCGGATTGAATCGGAGTTTCGTAATCGCTATAACCTCGATGTCTCACCACAGCTTGTGTTCAACTCCACCTACACGAGAGGGCCTCTCGACACCTCCGCGGCTCCGCAAGTGGGCGGAGAACTGGCTTCATTCCTGCTGGGAATTCCGGGCGGGCAGATGGGGAAAACGGCGAGCTACGCTGAGCGGGATTATTACTGGGCGCTATACGCTCAGGACGATTGGAAGGTGAGCCGCAGGCTGACGCTGAACATCGGGCTGCGGTGGGAGCACGAGTCGCCCATCACGGAACGGTATAACCGTGCGGCGACTCAGTTCGCGTTTGCGCAAGCCAATCCGATTGAGGCGCAGGCACAGGCCAACTACGCGAAGAATCCGACTCCGGAAATTCCCGCAAGCCAGTTCCGTGTACGCGGCGGCTTACTGTATGCCGGGGTAAACGGCAGCCCGTCGCAATACTGGAGTGGGCAGGGTGGGCACTTCAATCCACGCGTCGGCCTTGCGTATCAGATCGATCCCAAGACAGTGCTGCGTTCCGGCTATGGGATCTTTTACGGTTCCATCGGCGTGCTGTATTCGAACACGGTGCAGACCGGATTCAGCGCGACGACGCCGATTCAGGCATCGCTCGACAATGGCCTGACGTATGTCGCGACCACAGCGAACCCATTCCCGAGCGGGCTGCAACAACCCGCCGGCTCAGGGCTCGGCCTCACGACGAATCTGGGGCAAGCCGTTACTGCATTCCCAGCCGAGCGCAAGCAGCCGTACTCGCAACGATGGCTGTTCGGCATACAGCGAGAACTTCCCGGCGCATTTGTAATTGACGCCGCCTATGTAGGCAATCGCGCGACACGGTTGTCAACGAGTCGTGAACTGAACGGGATTCCGCTCGAGTATCTGAGCACCTTGCCTGTCCGGGACGACGCGCGGATCGCGTATCTGGGCCAAACGTTACCGAATCCATTCTTCGGGCTGAACCCGATCTTCACCAGGACCATCTCACGGGCCAACCTCTTGCGGCCGTACCCGGAGTTTACAAGTGTCCAGGAGCTGGAGCCCGTCGGGTATGCCTGGTACCACGCCTTGCAGAGCCGCATCGAACGCCGTTTCGCGCACGGCGTCTCCGTACAGGTTTCGTACACATGGTCAAAGGCCATGGAGGCCACCCAATTCTTGAACGAAGCCGATCCGGCGCCGTCCCGTGTGATTTCGGCAATCGACCGGACGCATCGTACGGTGGGAAGCGGGATTTGGGAATTGCCGTTCGGCAGGGGCCGCCCGTGGGGAGCGCACTGGAATCCAGTAGTGAACTTTGTCGCCGGAGGCTGGCAGCTGAATGGGCTGTATCAAAAGCAGAGCGGCGCTCCCTTGGGCTTTGGAAACCGGATTTTCAACGGGAACTTGAGCGACATTTCCCTCGGCAACGACGTGCGCAGCGTCGACCGCTGGTTAAATCGCAATGCCGGTTTCGTTACGGACTCCTCGAAGCAACTAGCAAGCAATGTGCGCACGATGCCGTTGCGCTACAGCGGTATTCGCGGCCCGGGTCAGGAGCGTTGGGACTTCTCGGCGATCAAGAACTTCAGTATTACGGAGCGGGTGAGAATGCAATTTCGCGGCGAGTGCTTCAACGCTTTCAATCACCCCAATCTATCTGACCCGAACACCGACCCTACCAGTCCATCCTTTGGCGTAATCACGGGACAGAACCCACCGAGGTCATGGCAGTTTGCTCTGAAGATGATCTTTTGACCCCTGCGACACCGGGCTGACACGATCGTCTTCAAACATCGCTCCTGCTGCCCTGCAATTTAGAATCGCGTATTCACCCCCCCGAGATCACCTCCATTTCGGTCGCAAACGGACCTGAAGCGGTCCAAGCCGGAAAACCTACTAAAGGCGCAGCGCGGACCGGCTCGTATATTTTGCATCCTGCAGATTTAGACACGACACGTAAGGAGGGCATCATGGCGATGTTGGGGCGCACGATGCATCTGCCAATGGGTTGCTCACGGCTAACCAGTGCTGGAAGCAGTCAGCAATTGGCGCAATTAGTGTTACAGTTAGCGTATCTAACTCCGTCGAATCGGACGGTGCATCATCGCCAAAGGCGTAGTTCGGATCCTACTTTTGAAATAAGAACTTAACGTTCTGAACGCTGGAGACTGGTTTGCCGTTCATTTGAGCAGGGATGAATTTCCAGCGCAGGGCGGCTTCTACGGCCGCTCGTGCGAGGTGTTGATTGAAGCCCTTCGAATTTTGGACGGGTTCTGCCTTAATCACCCTCCCTTGCGCATCAATCTGCAATTTCACCTCAACCTCGACAGTGTTCACCAGCATCGACCGAATTGCTGCGTCGGCGTGCGGCATCACCTGTGCTGACGCAACGGGTGGCGTGTAATTCAAAGCTCGAGCCTGCGAAGGCTGGCTGGTTTCGGCAGCGGCGCGAGAGGTTTGGGTACGTCAGCCTGAGGATTGGGTACGTCAGTCGGGGGATTGGGTGCAGGAACCTGAGGAGGTGGCGTAATCGCCGGGGACAAAGGCGCTTTAACAGCCGCAGTCTGGATGGGTGGTAGCTCCAGCGGTATGGAGTCAGCCGGCGTCGCAGGGGCCGCTTTGCGCAACAGTGGGTCACTACTGGATGCAGGTTCCTGGCGTGGCGGCACTCGGGAGTTTTGTACTGGAGGGGTTGATTCGGAAATAGCCGGTTGCGAACTCGAAGTCACCTTGGGTTCCAGCTTGGGCGGAGTAATCTCGTTCATTGTAAATTTATCCAACTTCTTCTCCGGCACTATACCCACTGTATTTGCTGCACCCACTGTATTGCTGAACTGTAGGCGCCGCTGTATTTGCTGGCCGTGATGGCGAGGTTACGCGAGCAGGCGAAAGAACATTCAACACCGGTGCGCGGCCCGGCGGCAAGACCATCATCACGGATTCAGTCGCAACACTTTGATCCACGGATAACAGCGATAGCTGCATTTGGATTTGCTCGCCATAAGGCTGATATAAGACACTTCCATTCCGCAACTCGCTCGCCTGTAGTGAGATTTCCTTACGGCCGCGAGCATCCTGGATCGACAAAAGACCCGCTACGGCGGACGCAACGAGCGGCGAGTTCGCGTCCCATGTCAGACGGAAATCCTGTCCCGTCCGCTCTGCACGCAAGTCGATTTTCGGGCGCGGCTGTGCCGCGGCATTCGCGGGTGGATTAGCGGGTTGATGGCGGCCGACATTCCACTTGGCGAGCATCCACACAGCCCCTGCACTCAACAATGCCGTTGCTAACGCTGCACCGCTCCATGTAGCGATTTTCCGCAGTGGCCATCCAGCGTGAGGTGGGTCGCCGCGCCCGCTGTCGTCCGCATCCGTCACGCTCCGGTCGATGGATCCAAGTGTTGGCTCGCTGCGTGTTTTCTGTCGGTGCTCCATCGCTAAGAGCGCCGAATCGAAAGGAAACTCCAATAAAGCGAAATCGCCGAAGAGTTGCCCGGCGTCCCAGAAGAACACCCCCGCCGTCGGAACTCCCGTGTTCCCCGGACGTATCAGCAGAATAATTGATGAAGGCGATGGAAAATAACGTTGTGCGAGTTCGGCATCGTAGGCGCTAAGCCGTAACACTTCAGCCGAGTCCACCCGGTAATACCCCACCACTGTACTCCTGTTGACGCTCTCCTCTTTCAAGACAGCTTCGATGGAAGCGTTATCGAGTGTGGCAAGAGGCTTTGCGGAATGTATGTGGATTAATGGGCCTTGCACGCGGCCCAACAGGACTCCACCGGGTTGCGGATGTGTGGCTGAGATTTGCAGGCGGACTCGGTCGACCACGTCCAACTTGATGTGGACTTCAATGGGCGCACCTGGAAAAGACCAGATGTAAACCCCGGGTTCGGCTCCTCTTCTCACTAAGGAAGCAGCGTCGTTTACGTGAGTCGACATAGCATTGGTACTCGAGCCTATAAGTGTACCCCCCAGAGTAAGAGAAATTGACTTCGAAATCAATGTTACATGATCGCCCGCAGTGGCGAAGTGACTGTACAACTACCTCTTCCGATGGTTCGCTATCACGGTGCGGAGGAATGCAACGAGAGCATCCGCGTGGTAATCGAATGTGAAGATCTCGCGCTGCCGCCAGACGTTACTTCGGACTTCGTCAACTCGCTTCTTATCGCGAAAGTGCGCGCCCAATTGGGGGATGTTCCGGAAGAACAAACCTATGTCCAGGTCGCGTGCCAGTGCTTGGGTCGCTACTATCGCCCCTGCGTTGTCGTACTGCAGCAGCGGCAAACCGGCCGCCACCAGTGTCGTAAGGCGGGCCGGATAATTTAAGTCGTCCCAAAAAGCGCGCCCGAGATCGCCTTGGTTGTCGCTCTTTATAAAGTGCAGCCAGCCTGCGTCATACCGCGACAGTTCCGTCACCCATTGGCTCGGCGCAACATGGGGGTGCAGATGCAGACGCCCGGGCCCCACGCGTTGCACCTCTTCTACCCACGGCTTCCAGTCCCGATGCTGCAGGTCACCATAGAAGTGCAGATGAATCCTCTCGGCCGCGAGATCCCGCAATAGCCCCGGGTGCAAGCCGATAGGGCGGCCTGGCACTACAGTATGGAAGTCGCCGTCGGACTCGGAAAGACGAGGGCTGGGCGGCGCGTCAAACCATTCGCGTTTTGGTAAGTCGCCATCCAGCACCATGGTAGAGCCGTGAGCCGTACAGCCCGGCACGATGGTCTCGAACCAGTCGCGACACTCGGGGCTAGTATAGATCTGGCCGTCCGTGCGCATGTGCAGATCGATCATTTCCCGCCAGCTGCCGTGCTCCAGGCACAGCCAAGGTCCTTCCTTAAAATGCCAGACGAAAGGAATTCCGAGGTCTGCTTGGAGCACTTTGTGGGCGAACGGCACCGCCTGCCAGTTCAGCAATGCGTAGATCACATCGGGCTGCAGCTTGCGAATGGCAGCGCGCCAGTCCGATTGAGGCAGGTCCTGTACGTGGCCGAACGGCAGGGGGCCAACGGTATTCAGCCACCAGGGGTTCTTCATCCATAGCCCAAACAGTTGATGGCCGCGCTCCTCCAGGGCGAGTACCCGCTCGGGATTAAAGGCGAGTTCACCGACCAGCAGAATCTTGAGACCATCTGCGGCTCGGGGAGTATCCGGCCGTTCGCGGAAACGGGTATAGTGCGCCACCTCATCGGTGTAACTGCCCACCGATGATTGAAATCGCAGCGGGTGCTGGACCTTGTAGCGGGACCGATACGGATTCAGTCCCCCTCCGAGATTCTCCCGGATTGCCTTATGGCGCTGGCGCGGATGATCCACCCACTCGCAAGAAACCTCGCCCGTTCCGGTAAATGAGCCGCGGCGGTGGAGCTTGGACCAAAACAAGCGGTCCAGATCGTCGCTGACCAGTTCCCGGCGTTCCACCCAGCGCTCATTTCCCACCCGGTGCATGACCTGCACCAATTGGAGGGGAAACCCCTCTATCTGACCTAGGTCTATACGACGCTGGTGATAGCGCAGGCCCGCGTAGACCAGCGAAGCATCGGGGTGCGCATCCAGGCAGGCAATCAGCGATGCGAGATGCGTTGGGTAATAAAAATCATCGGAAGGAAGGTAAGCTATCAACGGCGCGCGTGCCGCGGCAAGGGCGTGGTTCAAAGCGACCCCCAACCCTTCATTAGCAGGCATTCTCCAGTCTCGAACGCGCGGATCCGTGCGGAATTGCGCGATGAGCGACGGCGTCTCGTCAGTCGAGCCATCGTCTACGATTAACAATTCCCAGTCAGAACACGTTTGCAATAGTAGGCTTCGTACTGCCCGGCGCAGGAACGTTGCCTGATTAAACGTGGGGAGTAGAACTGAGACTTGTGGTTTGTGTGCGACGGTCTTGGCCGAAGCGTCGTGTTGCGGGCGATCGCTAAAGAGCATGGATGTCCATCATTATGGATAGACCTGGTACGTTTTCGGTTTCCCGATGAACCTGACACGCCGAAGCGAACGGCCCCCTACTCCTCGAGGGCCGGCGAGTTTACGGCTGCAGCACGCCACCGCTCAAACCTGTTCCGGTTGGGTACTCAAGCTGTCTTATATCTGTACGAACTACTAACAGGAGAAATTATGCGAGCCAAAACTTGGTGGAGACTTAGTGTCGTGGTTGCGTTGTTTTCGATGAGCGCTTTCGCGGACCATGGCGATAACAAGAACAATAATAACGACAGCAACAGTCCGCTCACGATAAGTATCATCGGGTCCGTGCCGAGCACCACCATCGGGGGTATAAAAAGCGGAGGAGCGCCGTGGACCATGCGAGAGGGGAAAGCGTCAATATCTGAGGGTGGGAAGTTGAAGGTTGAAGTCGCAGGACTGCTTATCGGGGCTGCTGCTGGCGTACCCGCTAACGTGGTCGGCACGGTGGGTTCGGTCCTTATGGTGGCTGCTAGTCTCGTCTGTGGTGGGAGCGGCGGCGCCGTAGTTGCGTCTACCGGTGGCGTACCGCTCAGTTCGGGCGGAAATGCTGAGATTGAGAAGAGTGTAAGTTTGCCGGCTTCGTGCATGGCGCCCGTCATCCTGGTTCGAGTCTTCTCTCCATCGGCTCCGACCGGGTCGCAGCTAGGCGCCTTCATCGCCGTCAGTGGTTTCACATCCACTTCCGTAGCTGCCAAAGACAACGATCTTAACGACCAGTAAGCACGGAGTTGTTCACTCGCCGCGATTCAAGAGCGCTTTCAAATTACACGCGGGAGAGCGGACGTGCAGGGCTGAAGCAAACAATGGCTGATGCCCTGTACCTCCAGAAAACCGCTGCGCATGCCCCCATGATTTGAAGCGTTTCATGCGTCGTTCCCGTTGTCTGGTGGGTTGATGCGAGTTCTCCGCCCGGTTATTGAGATAGCGAGTTGCCGGGGAACCGGCAAAACGGGACGTGGCTGGAGCCAAACGTTTCCTTGAGAAGGCGATGAATGGGAACGGAACGCCTCGGGTCATTACCCTCGACCGTCAGCAAGAAATCCACTGTTCGACCGTTCGTCGACGGCACGTACTCCATGTCCGGATCATATGCTGTGGACAGGTATTCGGCCAATGGAACGAGGGTTCCGACGCTCATGGCTAGACGATAACACGAGGCTGCTCAGGAGGGCTTCGCGGGACCCAGAAAGGAATGGGCTCTAAACACGGCTTCATTTCATTTCGAACTCGAGGTGCATCTTCTGTCAGAACGGCACTGTCATACCGGGGGGATGAAATGCTGGATGAGTGCCCGACAGTGCGTACCGTTGTTATCGGTTTCGGAATTTGGGAGGTGGTCGATCAGCACGGCGCTGTGATCGATATCCCGGTTCAGCAAAACGAGTCGTACTTCCCACGCGTAGCGATAAACGTATGTCCAGCAGCCCTTCACGTTGATATGTGTCCCGTCACAACGCCACGATCCGCCTACCGAACGAGAGTACTGGCTCCAGCGCTTCTCCAATTCTGGGACGTACCGCTGCACCCAGTGCAGAATGGTCGTGTGGGCCAATTCGATCCCGCGTTAGCCCATCATATCCACAGACCGCGTGAATTCAGTTTGTAACTCAGGTACCACCTGCATGGCAGGCCCGCGACTTTGCACCAGTGAATCATGATCTTCGCTCACAACGGATCATGAAAATGAGGTAGACATGTTGATGAGCACTGGGGAGCAGAGAGGTTGTTGGGTTCTGGCGCCGAGGCAAGCCCGCGCACCAGTGTAACCGGGACGCTTTTTTGGAACGCAACGGATTGTTGCCCCCGTTTCGACGGGGAAGCACGCGAGGGAGAGTATTCTTCGTATAGCGTCCGGCCCCCTGTGCCACACAGGAGGATTTATGCGCATCGTTTACCCACGCTGTTGTGGACTGGACGTTCATAAGAAGAGCATTACGGCCTGTTTATTGACACCGGATGAGCAGGGAGGGACTCGACAAGAAGTACGCCGTTTCGGCACTGTGACTCGGGATTTACTAGAGCTATCAGACTGGCTCACAACTAATGGTGTCACGCACGTCGCCATGGAAAGCACGGGCGTATACTGGAAGCCCGTCTGGAACATTCTTGAGGCAGCGTGCACAATATTGCTGGTCAACGCGCAACACGTAAAGGCGGTTCCAGGACGGAAGACGGACGCAAAGGACTGTCAATGGATTGCAGATTTACTGCAACACGGATTATTGAGAGGTAGTTTCGTGCCACCCACTCCCATCCGTGAACTGCGCGACTTAACACGCACGCGGGCGAGCTTACGTCAGGATCACACAGCCGTTGCCAATCGTATGCAAAAGATTCTTGAAGATGCCAATGTCAAGATTGCATCCGTAGCCACTGACTGGCTGGGTGTATCCGGGAGAAGTATTTTGAATCGCATGCTGGACGGCGAGGAAAACAGCGGAAAGCTGGCTGAGCTTTGTCGCGGCCGTCTGCGTGAGAAGATCCCTCAGATGCAGCTCGCACTGGAGGGACGAATGACCGAACATCATCGTTGGATGTTGCGATTGCAGCGCGAGCAGTTGATGTTTTTGGAACGACAGATCGCGCAATTGGATGTCAGAATCCAGGAGCAGATCCACGATTATCAAAAGGCCATCGATCTGTGTGTCACGATTCCCGGGATCGAAGCTGTCGCCGCCGCCAACCTGGTCGCAGAGATAGGCCTGAACATGGAGCAGTTTCCTTCGGCCCAACATCTCGCAAGCTGGGCGGGCCTGTGTCCTGGAAACAATGAGAGTGCCGGCAAACGCCGGAGTGGGAAAGCTAGGAACGAAACGTCTGGCTCCGCCGCAATCTGTGCCAAGCGGCGTGGGCAGCATCGCACACCAAGAATACGTACTTGTCGGCCCAGTTCCGCCGGCTAGCCGCACGCAAGGGTAACAAGCGCGCGATCGTCGCCGTGGGTCACACCATCCTAGTGATCGTGTTCCACATGCTCAAAAATCAACAACCTTATTATGATCTTGGTGCAGATTACTTTGACCGACGAAATTCCGAGCAACTCCTGAGCGAGAGGTCGTACGGATATTTGAAGGCCAAGGCGCTCGAGTCTGCCAATC
>CAWKLV010000018.1:0-190358 GCA_963850575.1 uncultured Acidobacteriota bacterium
TGCGTTTGGGCCAGTCCGCGACCACGCTGTCGGGCGGCGAAGCGCAACGCGTCAAACTTGCGGCGCACCTGTGCCAGGCCAGTTGCGCCGGCACACTCTTCATCTTCGACGAGCCGACTACCGGTTTGCACTTCGACGACATCGCCAAGCTGCTCGATGCCTTTCAACGGCTGATCGGAAATGGAGGCAGCATCCTCATTATCGAGCACAATCTCGATGTCGTCCAAAGCGCAGACTGGATCATCGACCTTGGGCCGGAGGGCGGGGAAGGGGGCGGGAGCATCGTCGCCGAGGGGACGCCTGAGCAGGTGGCGTCGAGGCACAAAATTCCTACACCGCACACTTCTTGAAAGGTAGTCCGAAAATGGCGAAACGCCGCTAAAGATGCGGCGCTTCGAGGAACCGGCTGGGCGGGGTGTATGGTGGGTTCTGTTTAGGATTCTTATTGAAGGCGTTTGTGTGGGGTATCGAGCGGAACAGCCTGGTTTCCTCGAGCTGCCGACGTTTTCTTCACGATGTATCTGAAGCACATCGGGTGCCATTTCCCATGCTTTTGAAAATACGCGACTTCGGAACGACAGGTTCTAGGGAGAGGCACTTCTTACCGTTTCGAAACGGCAATGTCTTCTAGCGGGATGAAAGTTTACCGGGAACGGCCTAAGTAAGATGCTGGCTGAACTACCACTCCGAGTACGGAGTACCTTCTAAACTCTTCTGGTCCGACCCGCTCCGCACGTCCCAGATGCCCGGCTCGTTCTGGCTGGTGGCACTCGTCGCGTCCTCCATGAATGGTCGCCAGGTCGTATCGGAACCGGTGATCGGGTCATCGGAACAGCGCGAAGATAGCCTTCCCTCACCAGATCCTGCAAGGTCTGCGGAGCCTTCTGCTTGTCGTAGGTATACTCGTCGATCACGGTGCGCAGCGTGAACAGATTGTTCTTCAGCACACTTTCCTTCGAGCGGACAATCGACTTCTGATACATGCGGCACCGCGATCGACAGATGATCGCGATGATCGCCATCACGATCATCAACTCGATCAGAGTGAAGCCGAGCGGCGCTTACCAGTCTGAATACTGCGTTCCATCGCCCGCCTTCGCTGTGCTCTTCGTATACACGTCAAACACGTTCTGTCCGCCCAAGCTCGTCGACTTCGGATCGTCCTGCATGCTGCGCTTCCCCCAATCGAACGAATTCGTCATCGGATCCTTCGGGATCCGGCGCAGAAACCGGATCTTCGCGTCGACCTTACCCGACACCTTCACGCCTTCCACCAGCATTTCCAGCGATTCCGGATAGCATTCGGTATCGATTTTCTGCATGCCGAGTTTGTTCTGATCGCACATGTCTTTGTACTTGTCGATCGCCTGCCGCATGTCGTGCAGCGCCCAGCGCAGTTCACGCTCGCGCTCGCGCTGGACTCGTAGCGGGCCAGCGGAACCGCCATGCGAGCACAGCAGCGACAGAATCGTAAACGCCACGATCAGCTCGATCAGAGTTAGCCCGCGCTCTCCTCGTTTCGCGACAACCATCTATTGAACATTCACGTCCATTTCCGGCCCGGTGACCACAATCGGCTGCAATTGGGTATTCTTCAGGCCGAAATCGGTAACCGTAACTTTAGTACTACCCTTTCCGATTGCCGAAAACGAGAACGTCGCCAGCGCGCCCGATCCGCTGACGCCCCCACTCCCGGCAGCCGGTTCATAGTGATCCATGCTTCACCCGCATCGTTGCGGATGTCTTTGGCGCTGGTAACCCGTTGATTATCGCGCGCCAGGAATTCGCCGGGCGTGATCTCGTTCAACCGCAGCACTTTGGATCCCACTTCAGCCGTAACGGCGAAGCCGTGAACAGATCCTGAACGTTCTCAGCTTGCAACGTCAACGTCATCGCTCCGCTGAGCGGAGTCTGAACCGTCGGCGGCAAGAAGATCAGTCGCGGGCCCGGCCCGGAGCCGGCACACCCGGAATAGCTGGCTGCGCAGTCGGCGGGCGGCCGGAGTCGCGGGCGTAGCGGGCTTCGCCGGAGCACCCGCGCGCCGATGGCAGCGGGCAACGGGCTGGAGCGAACCGAACCTTCACCACCTGATCGGAACCGGACAGAACGCCCTTCAAATCGACATCGCGTAAGGTTCGGCGTGCGCACGATATGCGGGATCAAAGCGATCAGCAGGTCGCCCCTCTCGCGATCGGTGATTCGCTGCCCAGAATCTTCCCAGAATGGGATGTTCACCAACCCGGGAACGCCGCTGATCGTCTTGGTATTCGATCCTGGGACAGACCGCCCAGGATATTCACCTCGCCCTCGCGCAGCCGGATTTCCGTTTCGCTGCGCCGTTGACCGATAACCGGCTGATCGATGCCGCCAATGCTAACGTGGTCGCGACGTTCGAAACTTCGATCATCACCTTCAGCGTCACTTCGTCCGTCCCATGAACCGTCGGCGTGATATCCACATTCACGCCGACTTCGGCGAAGTTGAACTGGGTGTTCGCGTACGGAAGGCCACCGACCGCGCCAACACCGGCCGACAACGACCCGGTCGCATAAGGGATCTTGTCGCCGATGCGCAGCGTCACCTTCTGACCGTCGGACGCGCGAACCTGGGGCGATTGCAGCACTCGCGTCGGCCGGTCCGACATCACCAGGCTCAGCAGCGCGCCCGGGAGAGTCGTGGAAAAATCATTGGTCGAACATGGCCATTTGTGCGAGAGAAATCAGACTCGCAACTCGTCGTGCCTGTGGCGGTGCGGTGCCGTCGCGCCGTGCTCAAGGATCCGCCGACGGTGGTTCGGTGCGTGGGTCGCCGGTAGTGCTCGGTGCCGTGTTCGTACCGGTGTTCCGGTACCGTTCACCAGAATCGGATTGCGCGGCGTGAACCCGATCGGCAGATCAAGCCCGGCAATGCCGCCCGACATCAGCTGCGCCGCCAAGTCTCGTGTCTTCGAGCTGTTCGCTTCCATCACGATCACGTCCACCACCACTTCCGCCTTCGGCTTTGTCCAGATCGTGGACCAGCTTCTCGGCCAGCGCGATTTGGTCGGGCGTCCCACGCATCAGAATGGCGCGCTGCGCGTTGTAGGTAAACACCCGGCGGATTTCGGTCAGCGATCGAACCGCGGTCGCGATTTCCTGGAATTCCTGAACCGAAGTCGCGTTCTGCATGAAGAACACTCGGACCACGTTATCTTCGTAATCGCGGCGCTTGGTGACGTTGTCTTCGGTGACAAAGATCGTGTTGGCGGAGATCGGCTTCCAGAAGGTCTTGGTCAGCACGGCGAGGTAATCCAGAGCCTGATCGAGCGTCGCATTGCTCAGATCGAGGTTGAAGTTCTTGCCGGCGGCGAGGTGAATGCGGATCGAACACGACATTGATGCCGGCCAGTTTGCCGATGGTCTCGTACAGCACCTTCGGCGGCTGGTTATTCATCTTCAGCGTCGCGGGCAATTGGCTGATGGGCTTCAGTTCCGGCGGCGCGAGGATGCTGGCGGCGCGCTCGTCGGCTTTCTTTCCGCGCGCGTTCCACGGGAGTCAATCCCCGGTCCGCGCCCTCGGCCTTTTTGCCGGTTTTCTCCTTCTCCAGCATTTCCTGGTGCGCTTCCATTCCTGAAGCGCGATGGCCGAACCAGGATCTCGGAGAATCGCTTTCTGAAATTCCTCGACAGCGGCTTCCAGTTGGCCCTGCTCCCGCAGTTTCTGCCCGGCGTCAACGTGGCGCTGCGCGGCCTGGAACCGGGCCCGCTTCACCTCCATCATATAGGCGGCGTCGGAGGGTCGGTGGCTGCGCCTTTTCGTAAAGCTCAAGCGCTTCGTCCCATCGCTGCCGAGCCTCGGCGGCCTTGCCTTCTTTCAGGTACTTGTCGCCTTTCGGGTCTTGGCGTCGACCGAACCGCCATTGATCAGAACATCGCCAAAACCGCCAGAAGGCGGCTTAAGTTATTGCTTTTCATCGTTTTGAAGCGCATGCTACACTGACAGTACCCCACCATGCGTCGCAGACCGTTGCCAGGGTCCTATACAGGATTGACGATCTTCGCTTTTCCAGCGTTTAGGTCATTTTGTGGAACCACGATTCAAGATCTTGAGCGACAACCGGCAGGCGTCGCATAACTACCTTCTCTCGGACCGGCTCGAGGCCGGCATTGTGTTAACCGGTACCGAGGTAAAGGCGGCGAAGAGCGGGAAGATCCAACTGAAGGACGCCTACGCCGAAGTGGCCGGAAATGAAGCCTGGCTGGTGAACGCCCACATCAGCCAGTACTCCCACGGCAACCGCGAGAATCACGAACCCGTCCGTCGCCGTAAACTGCTGCTGCATCGGGCTGAAATCGACAAACTGCAGCAGAAAACCCGCGAAAAAGGCCTAACCGTCATCCCGACGAAGATGTACCTGAAGGGCGGCCTGATCAAGTGCGAGATCGCGGTCGGTAAGGGCAAGAAATTGCACGATAAACGCGAGGCCGAGCGCACCCGGGAAGACGCCAACGAGGCACGCGCCGCCATTCGTCGAAATCGACAATAGGAAAAGGAATACATGGAATTGAAACTGGTATCTGCGCCGATCGAGACCGTTGAGACAGACGCGCTGATCGCAGTGGCGAGCGAACGTGAACCGGAAGCCATGATCGGCGATGTGGAGGATCTGGATCGTGCCACCGGAGGGTGGATCCAGGAGGTCCATCGGTCCGGAGAATTCCGAGGTAAGGCGTATGAGACCGTGGTGCTGCACCGTCCGCCGGGATTAAAAGCGCGGAGGTTGATTTTGGCCGGCGCCGGCAAGAAGATCGATGCGGCGGATGTGCGACGGGCAGTGGGCGCGGGAGCACGTGCTGCCTGCAAGGCCGGAGCGCAGAACATGGCGGTCTACATTCCGGGCGCGACCGCCGAGATTGTCGGCGCCGCTGGCGAGGGCGCGATCCTCGGTAATTGGGACAGCGATAAACATCGGACCAAGAATGAGCGCAAGCCAATAACCGCTTGCACGCTTGTAGTTCCGAGCGCAAACGGCCGGGGCCCGGCCATCGACGCCGTTGTGCATCGAGCGAGCATCGTGGCCGAGGCGCAGAACTTCGCGCGCGATCTGCAGAACGAACCGCCGAATTTGCTGAACCCGACGGCGCTGGCCGAACGGGCCAGGGCAATGGCAGCCGAAGTCGGGCTGGAATGCGAGGTTCTGGACCAGGATCAGATGCGGCAGATCGGCATGGGTTCGCTCCTCGCAGTGGCACAAGGGAGCGCACAGCCTCCGGCTTTGATCATGCTCCGGTATCGTCCCTCAGAACCGGCGAGGACTGGGGATCACCTGGGACTGGTGGGCAAAGGCGTCACGTTTGACACCGGCGGCATTTCCATTAAACCGGCGGAGAACATGGACAAAATGAAGTACGACATGTCCGGCGGCGCGGCCATGATCGGAGCGATGCGGGCGATCGCTCAGTTGAAGCCGAAGATCCCGGTTACAGCGCTGATACCGACCGTCGAAAATATGCCGGGCGGCAAAGCGCAGCGGCCTGGCGACATTGTCACTTCGCTCTCCGGCAGGACGATCGAGGTATTGAACACCGATGCGGAGGGTCGCATGATTCTGAACGACGCGATCACCTACGCGAAGCGACTGGGCTGCACACACCTGGTGGATGCGGCGACCCTCACGGGGGCGATCGTGGTCGCTCTCGGGTTTTTCTATGTCGGCGTGTTTGCGAACAACAACGCGTTTCGCGACAAACTGCTGGCTGCAGCGGAGCGGCAAGGAGAGAAGATGTGGCCGATGCCGCTGGACGATGAGTACATGGACCAGATCAAGACGCCGTTCGCCGACATAGCCAATGTTGGCGGCCGCTGGGGCGGAGCTATCACGGCGGCGCTCTTCCTAAGGGAGTTCGCCGAGGACACTCCGTGGATCCATCTGGATATTGCGGGCACTGCTTCATACGATGAGGGCCGGCCGTTCGCGGCGAAGGGTGCCTCTGGAGTGTGCGTGCGGACCATGGTGGATCTTGCCATGAATTGGTAATGACTGCTGATAAACTGAAACTTCTATGATTTCTGCGACCCAACTGCGCCCGGGCATGGTGATCAAGTTCAATAACGAGTTGTACTCGGTGTTCAGCATGAGCCACCGCACACCCGGCAACTTGCGCGGATTTGTGCAGGTGAGAATGCGCAGTCTGCGATCCGGCTCGATGACAGAGCATCGCTTTTCCTCCGAAGATAAGGTGGAGAAGGCTGCGCTTGAAGAGCATGAGTTCGAGTACCTGTACGACGACGGCGAGTACTACTACTTCATGAACATCGAGACCTTCGAACAGATGCACCTGACCAAGGATCTGCTGGGCGATGGAGTCAATTACCTGATCCCGCAGCTGCACGTCGACATCGAGTTTTACGAGGGCAAGCCGATCGGCGTCGAGCTTCCGCCCACTGTCGACATGACAGTCGTAGAGACGGAACCCGGGCTGAAGGGGGCCACCGTCTCGAACGTAACCAAGCCTGCGAAGACGGAGACCGGGCTTGTCGTCCTGGTGCCTCCGTTCATCACGGAAGGCGAGAAGATTCGTGTCAGCACGTCAGGCGGCACGTATCAGGAAAGAGCCTGAAGCGCGGCCGCGAGCTGTTGTTCCTGCCCGGGCAGGACCGTTCTCAAATCCAAAACAAGACGATCGTCGACGATCCGGCCGATTACCGGCGGGGTCCCGAGCCTGAGCTTCTTTTCCAACCGCACCGCATCGCCTTCGATTGCGAGCAGCCATGTGGGCAACGCCTGATCGGGCGTTGATCCGCCGCCGGCGACCGACTCACCGCTGATGATCTCCATATTGGGGCCGCGCAGGCGTTCCGCGCGCTTCCGAATGTCGGCGGGGGATTGGGACAGCATCCGGAGGGCGGGGATCTCGTCGTAGCGCTCGAACAGGATCGAGCGGAGCGTTGTCTCCAGGGTCTGGTAGATCAGTTTATCCACACGCAGCGCCCGGAACATCGGATTGCGGCGGATCCGCGAAACCAGGTCGGCGTCGCCCGCGATGATGCCGGCCTGCGGTCCGCCGAGAAGTTTGTCGCAACTGAAACTTACGATGCTCGCGCCCGCTTCCAGGCTGTCCGATACCAGCGGTTCGGTGATGCCGAAGCGCCGCAGGTCGACCAGGCAGCCGCTGCCTAGATCTTCATAAAGCGGAATCTTATGCTGCAAGGCGAGCGCAGCCAGATCCCTGAGAGCCGGCTTTCCGGTGAAGCCGGTGATATGAAAGTTGCTGGGATGCACCCGCAGGATCAGACGCGTGTGGTCCGTGATCGCGCCGCGATAATCTTCCAGCGTCGTCCGGTTGGTCGTTCCGACCTCCCGGATTATAGCTCCCGAGCGCGCCATGATGTCCGGGATACGAAAACCATCGCCGATTTCGATGAGTTCGCCGCGCGAGATGATCACTTCGCCGCCGGCAGCTAATTCGTTCAGCGTCAAATATACGGCCGCGGCGTTATTGTTCACTACGATGCCCGGCCGGTCGAGAAGGCGTTCGAGCAGTGTTGCGGCGTGAATGTCGCGCTTGCCTCGGCGGCCGGTTTCGAGGTCGTACTCCAGGTTCGAGTAGCCTCGAATGAAGTCGATCTCGGGCAGCGGGGCGCGACCCAGATTCGTGTGCAGGACTACTCCGGTCGCGTTGATTACGGGTCTCAGCGAGCCGGCGTTCAGTTCGGTTAGAGCGGTCTCAACTTGGGATTCTATGCTCGCGGTTGGTGCCTCGCCGGTTCGGATTTGGTTGCGGGCGGCGGAGATAACCCGGCGGGTCTCTGCTACTAAGAGGCGGTGGGGGTGGCGGCCTTCGAGGCGCGAGACCACCTCGTCGACAGAGGGAAGGGAACGAAGGGTGCTTATTTCTCCAGCCATGTTTCGCGCACGGGGGTGGAGTGCTCACATTGCTGCGAGTCCGTGACGCCGCCGGAGATCGAGGCGCATGCGGTGGTTATGGCCGTCCGCAGCGCTGACTCGCGCGAGGCTCCGGACGCTACGCTGCAGTTGGTGCGTCCGGCGAATTGCATGCAGACCTCGACGCGCTTGCGTCCCCGGGTGAGGCCGATGGTGGAAAACACGAGCACGGCGATGAAGACCACCAGGAAAATAAGCGCCGCCATGACCGGTTTGCTCAAGCGATAGCCTCAGTGAAGAAGTTCCCCATGGCGCGGAACTTCGCGTAACGATTGTCAATCAATTGCTTTGGCGAGGACACGCGCAAACTTTCGAGCGCCTGCTCGAGAGCGGCTCGCAGATTGGCTGCAGCCACATCGTAGTCGGTATGCGCGCCTTCGCCGGGCTCCGGAACGATGCCGTCGATGAGCCCCAGCTCGAGCAGATCCGGAGCGGTCAGCCTGAGGGCGGCGGCGGCCTGCGGAGCCTTGCCGGAATCGCGGTAAATGATGGCCGCACAACTCTCCGGCGAGATGACGCTGTACACCGCGTTCTCCATCATCACGATACGGTTGCCGACGCCCAACGCGAGCGCGCCCCCACTGCCGCCTTCGCCAATGACGACGACGATGACCGGCACACCCAGACGCGACATCTCGCGCAGGTTCAGAGCGATGGCTTCGGCCTGCCCGCGCTCTTCGGCGTCGATGCCGGGATACGCGCCGGGGGTGTCGAGCAGCGTGATGACTGGGCGGCCGAACTTCGCCGCCAGACGCATGAGCCGCAGGGCCTTGCGATAGCCTTCGGGCTTGGGCATGCCAAAGTTGCGATGCAGCTTCTGCTTGGTGTCGCGCCCTTTTTGTTGGCCCACTACCATCACCGGCTTGCCTTCGAGGAAGGCCATGCCACCGACGATGGCAGGGTCGTCCCCGAATGCACGATCGCCGTGAAGCTCGTGGAAATCCGTGAAGATGCGCTGAATGTAGTCGAGCGCGTGCGGGCGTTTGGGGTGACGCGCAAGCTGGACGCGCTCCCAGGCGGGATTCGTCTCGACTATGCTTTCGGGGGCTGGTTCGACAGCGGCCTCGTCTTGCTGTTCCGGGATGTCGGGTTCGGGGAGGGTTGACTCATGCTTTACGACGCGACGACTTCCAGGGCTTCGGGGCCGCAGATGCGGGCCACCTCGGCGCGAAATTCCTTGTCCGGGCGGACTTTGACCGGAACATCCAGGATAACCGAGAAGTCGCGGGCCTTTTCGAGCCGGAGGCGGACCCCGGTGCGCCCCTGTTTGCGCTGGAACAGCTGGTTGAGCTCGATCGGCTTTGGAAGCCACGCCGTTTGGCCCGACGCTGACCCGAATGGAGATCACGCTGGGCAGGTCCACGCGGGCAGCTCTGAGCGGAATGATGTCCTGAACGGAGAGCTTCGGCGGGGCGTTCTCTTCCGGCAGCACGGTGGCTTTGACGAGTACGGCTTTGTCCTCTTCGAGCATGGGCAGACGCGTTCGTACTGGGTGAAGAAGACCATGGCCTCGACGCTGCCCACCAGATCTTCGAGCGTCATGGAGGCCCAGGGTTTCTGGTCCTTGTTGCGGCGCTTCTGGATGCCGGTGAGGATGCCGCAGATCTTCACTTCGGCGCCCTTTTCGAGTTCCTGGATGGTGTCGGTGGTGTGGGTGGCGAGCTCCGTCACTTTATCCATGTATTGATCGAGCGGATGGCCGGTGATGTAGAAGCCGAGCATCTCTTTTTCGGCCGGCAGCTTCTCGTGGCTGGTGAGGTCCGGGACGTTGGGCAGCGGGTGTTCGGTTCGTGATCGGTGGAAGAGAGGAGGTCGGCGAAAAGGCCGCTCTGGCCGCTGGCACGGTCGCGCCAGGCGCGGAGGCCGGTTTCGATGGCGGAGTCGAGCACGGTCATGAATTGCGAGCGGGTGCCGTGGAGCGAATCCATCGCACCGGCTTTGACGAGGCTTTCGAGAACGCGGCGGTTGACGGCGGCGGGATCGACACGATCGCAGAAATCGAAGATGGATTTGAAGCGGCCGCCTTCGGCGCGGGCTTTGACGATGGCTTCGACGGCCGTGGCTCCTACATTCTTGATGGCGCCCATGCCGAAGCGGATGGCTCCGGATGTGTCCGAGGTGGCGTATTCCGGGGTGAAGTTGATGGCCCGAAGAATTGACATCGGGCGCCAGCACCGGGATGCCCATTTCGCGGCATTCATTGATGTACTTGACGACCTTCGCGGTGTTTCCGGTTTCCGAAGTGAGCAGGGCGGACATGAACTCGACGGGGTAGTTCGCTTTCAGGTACGCGGTGACGTAGGCCAGGTAGGCGTACGCGGCGGAGTGGGATTTGTTGAATCCGTAGCCGGCGAACTGGTCCATCAGGTCGAAGATCTTTTCGACCTTGTGCTGCGGGAAGCCGCGCTGGACCGCACCCTGGATGAAGCGCGCCTTCTGCTTCTCCATCTCCTCGGCTTTCTTCTTGCCCATGGCGCGGCGCAGAATGTCGGCATCGCCCAATGAGTAGCCGGCGATGAGATTCGAAATCTGCATCACCTGTTCCTGATAGACGATGACGCCGAGGGTTTCTTCGAGCACCTCCTTCAGCTCCGGCAGATCGTAGCGCACCTGCTTGCGGCCGTGCTTGCGATCGATGAAGTCGTCGATCATGCCGCCCTGGATGGGGCCCGGGCGATACAGCGCGTTCAAGGCGCAGAGATCTTCGATCCGCGACGGGCTGGTAGCGCCGGAGAATGTCGCGCATGCCCGGGGATTCGAACTGGAAGACGCCGCTGGTGTGACCCTTGGAAAAGATCTCGTAGGTCTTGGCGTCATCGAGCGGGAACTGTTCGGGATCGAGCGTCACGCCCCGGAACTGCTTGATGAGCTCCAGCGCGTCGTCAATGATGGTGAGCGTGGTGAGCCCGAGGAAATCCATCTTGAGAAGCGCGAGCTTTTCGAGACCGACCATGTCGTACTGGGTGACGATTTCATCCCGGTTGGTGCGGTACAGCGGGACGAGCTGCTTGAGCGGCACGGGCGAGATGACGACGCCCGCGGCATGGACACCGGCGTTGCGGGCCATGCCTTCGAGCTTCTGTGCGACGTCGAGAACTTCCTTAACGCGCGGATCCTGGCGCATCAGGTCGTGAAAGCCGGGCTCGGCGAGCAAGGCGTCCTTGAGCTTGATGTTGAGCTGGTTGGGGACGAGCTTGGTGATGCGGTCGACGTCGCCGAAGCTCATGTCGAGCACGCGGCCGACGTCTTTGATCGCGGCTGCGCGCCGCAGGGTACCGAAGGTGATGATCTGCGCGACCTGTTCGCGGCCGTACTTTTCGGTGACGTACTGGATGACTTCGCCGCGGCCGCGCGTGCAGAAATCGATGTCGATATCGGGCATGCTGATGCGCTCGGGATTGAGGAAGCGCTCGAACAGGAGGCCGTACTGCAGCGGGTCGATATCGGTGATCTGCATGGCGTAGCCGACCAGGCTGCCGGCCGCCGAACCGCGGCCCGGGCCGACGGGGATGCCCTTTTGCTTCGCGTAGCGGATGAAATCCCAGACGATCAGGAAATAGCCGGAGAACTGCATCTGCTGGATCATTCTGATCTCGCGATCCAGGCGCTCGGCATATTCGGCGAGATCGTGTTTGAGGAAGCCGGAGGCACGCAGGGCTTCCAGGCGGGGACGGCGCTTCTCGAATCCCTGGCGCGCGACGTATTCGAAATAGGTGTCGATGGAATGCTCGGGCGGAACCTCGAATTTCGGGAATGGATCCTTGACCTCTTCGAGCTTGACGTGGCAGCGCTGGGCGATGTCCCAGGTGCGATCCATCGCCTCTTCGATTTCGCCGAAGAGGGCGAGCATTTCGGCGCGGCTTTTGAGATAGAAATCGGGAGTGCTGAAGCGCATCCGGTTCGGATCGGACATGGTCTTGCCGGTGCCGATGCACAGCAGGATCTCGTGCATGCGGGGATCGTCATGGCGGAGGTAATGCGAGTCGTTGGTGACCACCAGCGGGATGCCGGTTTCATGCGAGAGGCGATTGACCAGCGGGTTGACGACACGGTCCTGATCGAGACCGTGATCCTGCATTTCGAGGAAGAAATTTTTGGGGCCGAAGAGGTCAGTGTACTCGTAGGCGAGGCGCCGAGCTTCATCGTAACGATCGCCAAGTAGGGTCTCGTTGATATCGCCGCGAAGGCACGCCGAGAGCGCGATGAGGCCTTTGGAATGGCGGGCGAGCAGGTCCTTATCGATGCGCGGCTTGTAGTAGAAACCGTCGAGGAAGCCGGTGGAAACCAACTGGATGAGATTGCGGTAACCGTCCTGGTTTTCGCACAGCAGCACGAGATGGTTGTAGCGATTGCTGTCCGACTTGACGGTGTGGCCCTTCTGCGCGACGTAAACTTCGCAACCGATGACGGGGTGGACACCCTTCTGCCTGGCGCTGTTGTAGAACTCGACGGCTCCGAACAGGTTGCCATGATCGGTCATGGCGACGGAGGGCATCTTGTGTTCGGCGACAAGATCCATTAACTGTCCGATTTCGCAGGCTCCGTCGAGCAGCGAGTAATCGGTGTGGCAGTGCAGGTGAACGAAGGGCGTATCAGACATTCAGCCAAACCATCCTGACGGGTCGCGCGAGATCCCGCGAGCGCTGGGGGAGGTGGATGGGGTTCTTCTTCAGTATAGGACGCGGGCGGCTCACGTGACGGGGTGTGAGGTGTTCGAAAGTGGGAATGGGTTCGTCCGGTATTGGCGATTGGGGTGTGGAATTCCTTTGCGGCTCAGCAGGCTGGAGGTATGCGGTTAAGTGCCCCGGAGTGCTTTGGAGGGCGTCCCGGCGGCGCCAGCGGGGCGTACTTTCTCAAGTCCTGCAGAGTTTTGAAGCTGCGCTGGAATTCGAGAGAGGCGCGGGCGTCGTAGCGGCAGAAGAGCAGCAGGCCGGGCTGTTTGGCGAGGTCTTCTACAGCGAGGGCGTGACGGGTACTCTCGGGAAGCTCGATGTACTCTCTGGCGAGTTGAGCCTCCATGCAAAGCATTTGGACATGGTATGTCAAGTGTTCTGTGTAAATGATCTTCTCGCCTGTCAACTAACTGCCCGAAAAGCACGTCGGATGCTTCGAATTTCTGCTTCGCCCTCCATGATAGGTTCCGGGGCAGGCCGGGAGTGCTGTGTTCGACGTCAACTATTCGTCCCGGCGTGTTGCCTCACGTAGGAATGTTACCGAATCAGTAATCGTCGTTGGCGAACCGCTGTAGAACCTCGCGGATGTCCTCTGCCGTCATTTGGTCCGGCTGCAGGCCCTCCGCCAACCGAATTACCTGCACGGAACAGTGTGGCCGTATTCTGTGAGCGATCACCTGGCTCGCCTTCCGGCCAGTCGAATCGCCGTCTAACAGGAGAATCACACGGCGGAATCGCTTCAGCAGGATTTGGCGCTGGGGTTCGTAAAGAGCAGAGCCCATGAGTGCCACGACCGACCGAATGCCAGCCTGACGCACTTTCATACAGTCGAAGAAGCCCTCTACCACCACCACTGAGCTGTCCGTCCCGGCGGCGCGATGCATGTTGAAAATAATCTCCGACTTGGGGAAGCCCGGTGGAACCCGATACCGTGGTTGAGTGTGATCCACGGAGCGTCCGCAATACGCAATCAGTTCGCCGGAAGCAGTGTGGATGGGAATCACCAATCGCCCATGCATCAGCCCCGGCCCCGCATAGAAACCCACGCCAAACTCGATCGCCGTCTTTCCTGCGATCCTGCGCTCGACCAGATAGGGATGCGAATAGTCGATGCCAGTCAGCTGGAACTTCAGCGGCGCAATGAATCTTTTTCTTTCCGTAACCAGTTCCTTCTGATTCGATGCCACTGACAAGTTCGTCATCGCTTGCAGTCTCCGAGCTGCCTCGAACAAAGTACAGCCCTCCATCGCAGCCACGAAGTCCAACACCGTTCCACCGGCGCCGCACGCAAAACAGTGGAAGATATTGCGTTCGAAATTTACATGAAAGGCGTCCTGTCCGGAGCCGCCATGGATCGGACAGCATCCCCGATATTGGTCTTTTCCGCTCCTTTGCAGTTTCACCTGGTAATGCCGGAGCAGAGACTCCAGCGTTACCCTGCTTTTGATCGATGGGAAGTCCAGGCCGCTGATCATGGACGCTCCCCTTCGGAATCGATAGCGGCGAGGCCTGCCGAACATAATTCCTCATCCACCGCCGCTTCGGACTCAACACCGAGCACCAACTGGCGTGCCATCTCACTACGCCACTGTTTAACCCGGCGTTGGAGAGTTCGCAGTTGCCCAGGCGAGAAACCTGTGGCCAGACTGCGTCAAACGGGTCCGCGCGGGTGCGCCAGGTTCGCGGCCCACTGCTGCTGTTGCGATGGGTTGGACGCACTTCGCCATCCGCCACACCGTCGAAAGACTGGCCACGAAACCACTCAGTTCCTGGCCCACTGGAAGAGCTTCGACGTTGGCCACACCCACTTCACGTTGCGCCAGCACTCGTTGGGCTTCTCGAATGCCGCTCAATAATCGCACCGGATCCAGTGACCCCAACGTTCGCCGGAGTTGTTCCTTGCACTCGTCGGAAACATCCTTCCGATCCAAAAGACGTTCACAGGGTGTCGCCGGCGGATGGTACCTCTTGATGATCTTGGCTCCCTCCCGTGTTTTTGATAGCAATTTGAAGGAAGGCTGGAAGAAGTTTACGTAGAGCCGCGCGGAGCCGTACAACTGGTTCAGCGCCGCTGCCGTCTGCGCACCCTCCAGCCTCCCATAGCCCACCATTCGCCGGATTACCGCGCCGTTCTTCTGCTCGATCCAAGCTTGGTCGTTCTTCTTATAAGCTCGACATCGGGTAAGTTTGATTTTGTGGTCCCGGCAATAGTCCACCAGCGTGGCGTTGATAAACGCGCTGTCGTTGTCCACATCCAGCCCGCGAACCGGGAACGGCAGCGTACTTCGTACCTTGCTCACCGATTCGGTTACCAGTGTTTGCTCTCGAACCACCATCGCGATGGCTTCCGTCCAGCCCGAAGCAATGTCGGTCAGCACCAGGCTGTGCACGTAACTTCCTGCCGTCGATTTCCCGCAATGCACCACCATGTCCATCTCCATGAAGCCCGGTGCAGGATCATTCCAATCTCCAAAGGTCCGCACGGCGATGCTCTTTCGCAATGCCGTGTTATTGATGCTCGATCTGCGGCGGCCCTGTTTGGCGGTGTCCCGAACCACCGCCAAGAGCCGGTCCATGGTCGCAGCGCTCATCGACAGCAGGCTTTCCGTGACTGTGGGTCCAGGCTCAAGTGTCCGTGGCGTTCCATAGCCTCGATCAGCCCAGTAATCACCTGACACAGGCGCTTGCCGCAGATTCGATCCGCAGCCTCCCACACCATCGTCAGCGCTTCCCGTACCGCTTCGTTGTAGATCCGCGCTCTTTGCCGCGGTTCACGACTCTCCGCTCTCGGTGATTTCTTCAGCACCCGGATCCCGTGCTTGCGATGAAACCCCGTTATCTTGACGAACTCGTCCAGAATCTCTTTCTTGCCGTTCCGGCCGGCGCTCCGATAGCGCGCCGCCACCGCTTCCATCAGTTCCCATCTCGTCGTCACGCTCAGTTGCCTCCTCAATCTGCCACCCGCCCCCTTTCTTGGAACGGGTAACATTTCTCATGAGGCAACGGGTCGCGTCGGGTAACAAAAGTGATGAGTCAACGCGCCTGCATCCCCTGGTAGGCTGCTCTAATACCGCTCATTTATAGCGATTCGGCGATGCTGGATCCGGCATCCATCTGGCAGACGAGGAGCTTCATCGCATTGAGGATCTTACTCCCACCCGCCGGTGCAGGCAAGCGGCAATTTGCCGCGGTATTTTCCGTTCGCCTCTCAACAGTCAAAAGAATTGCCCAGCGGATCTTGGTAGCGGATGCCGCTCAGTCCACACCCCTCAACATAATCCCCTCAACAACTTACCCCCAAACCCCTTGACACCGCGTGTTCCCATGAAGGTAGGGAGTCCATCTATGTCGTCAACATCCGCTCGCACCCGAGCCAACCGCGAAAACTCGAAGAAAAGCACCGGCCCTCGCACCGCTCAGGGCAAGGCAGCCGTGTCCCACAACGCCCGCCAACACGGCCTTTCCGGAGGCTTCTCCATCCTCGCTCACGAGGACCGCGCCGAGTTCCAACACCTCCTCGACGAATACCGCGCCGAATTCCAACCCAAATCCCCCGACGAGATCTTCCTGATCGAGCAGATGACGCAAGCCCGCTGGACGCTCGCCCGAGCCCGGCGCATCGAAGCTCACCTCCTCAATCAGCTAGCCGGTGTCGAACTCCCCGTCGATGATCCGGACGCGTGCATCGCGTTCCAATTGGAAGAGAAGTCCGGCAACGCGCTGAACACCATCCAACGCTACGCAAGTGCCGCCGAACGCACCTACTTCCGCAGCCGGCGCGAGCTCCAGCAGGCCCGTTCGCGTGAATTACGAAACAAAGCCACCGAGGCCCAAAACTGGCTCAGGGAACAGCTCATGGGAACCTCGCCGCGCGATGAACCGCACTATCCAGAGCACCACCACGACGACACCATCTTCTCTCCGTCGTCGCGCCGTCCCGGTAATGGCGACTTCCCCGATAAACTCTGATCGAATGGAGCGACTCCCCTATCTCGCCACCTCAGCCGCCACCCCCTACACCGCCATCGGCCGGCTACCCGTCTGCGTGCTGCTCGACAACGTCCGCAGTCTCTACAACGTTGGCGCTTTTTTCCGCACCGCCGATGCCGCCGCTATCGAAAAGTTATATCTCTGCGGCATCACCGGACACCCGCCCCACAAGTCTCTGAAGAAAACGGCGCTCGGCTCCGATGAGCGCGTCCCGTGGATCCACACGCCCGCGCGCGCCCGATTCCCTCCAGCACCTGCAGGAGCGCGGCTATGAGATTGCGGCCATAGAAACCAGCGTCCATTCCGTGGATCTCTTCGATTGGCAGCCCCGCTTCCCGGTCTGCGTCGTGTTCGGTCACGAAGTCGACGGCGTCCAGCGGCACGTGCTCGAAATGTGCGACACCCACGTTCGCATACCGATGCTCGGCACTAAGCATTCGCTGAATGTCGCCACCGCTGGCGGCGTAGTCATTTACGAACTTCTGCGGAAGTACCGTGCGCTGGTGGAAAATAGGAGAACCCTATGAAGCTCCACTTGCGGGTCCTCTCCGTAGTTCTGCTAGGCGCGTCTGCAGCCGCATTGCGGGCCGATCCGCCCACCATGTTTCCCGCGGTTCGCGGCACGCGCCACATGGTTGGCGCCGCCAACAACCAGGAGGTCGCCGCCGGGTATCGCATTCTCGAAATGGGTGGCAATGCCGTGGATGCGGGTGTAGCCACCGTGCTGGCTGCCACCGTCACTGAGCAGAGCCGCGTCGGCCTCGGCGGCGAGATGCCTTTGCTCATCAAGCTGGCCGGCAAACCCGCAATCGCGATCAGCGGCATCGGCCTTGCGCCGCAGCGCGCGACCGTGGACTTCTTCACCCATCGCCAAGCCGAGGCGTGGGAGGATGCCGGACGCATGGCGCCCATTCCAGGGGAGGGAATTCAGGGCAGCTATCACCCCCGGTCTCTTCGATGGTGTGATGCTGGCCTTGCTCCAGTACGGCACCATGAGCTTCGCGCAGGTCGCCCAGCCGGCCATCGAATACGCCGAAGGCTTTCCCATCGCCGAGGAATTCGCGGCGCTCCTCACCAGTTATAAACGCATCATTGATCTATGGCCCGTCTCCCACGACTTTTTCTATCCCACCGGCTCCGCGCCCAAACGTGGCGACCTCATCCACATGCCCGCTCTGGCCAGGACCTTGCGTGAACTCGCCGCCGCCGAGAAGAAGGCCCACGGCAGTCGCGGCCGGAAGATTCAAGCCGTGCGCGATGCATTCTATCGAGGCTCCATCGCGAAGCGCGTTGCGGCCTTCTCAGAAGCCAATGGCGGCCTGATCACGTATCAGGATCTCGCCAGTTTCAAAGCCGAAACGGACCAGCCGCGGTCCACGCTCTACCGCGGCTACGAAGTGCATAAGCCCGGTTTCTGGACGCAGGGCCCGGTCATGCTCGAAGCCCTCAACATTCTCGAAGGCTTCGATCTGAAGGCCATGGGCCACAACACGCCACGCTATCTCCACACCGTCATCGAGGCTGTGAAACTGGCCTTCGCCGATCGCGACCGCTACTACGGAGATCCGAAGTTCTCGAAGATCCCCGAGGAAATTCTGCTCTCCAAGGAGTACGCCGCCGAGCGCCGCAAGCTGATCGATCCGGCGAAGGCCTCCATGGAAAGCCGTCCAGGTGAGTTGAACAAGCCCGGTTCGCTGCCCACCGCGACTGCCGGAATCTCGGATGCCCGCGACACTACATGCGTGAACGTGGTCGACAGTGAGGGCAGCGCCTTCTCCGCCACGCCCAGTGGAGCCTGGCTGCCGTCCGTGATCGCGGGCGACACCGGCATTCCGCTCAGCACTCGTCTGCAATCCTTCGTCGTCACGGAGGGTCATGCCAATCAGTTAGCCCCCGGCAAGCGGCCTCGCGTGACGCTCAGCCCGACCCTGGTCACCAAAGACGGGGAGCTTTTTCTCGCCATGTCTACCCCGGGCGGCGACAATCAGGATCAGGCCATGCTGCAGGTGCTGCTGAACATCCTGGAGTTTGGCATGACACCCCAGGAAGCGGCCGAGTCGCCGCGCTTCCAGACAGAGCACTTCTACAGCTCCTTCGCCTTTCACGAGTTCGCGCCCGGCGGCGTGAATCTGGAAGGTCGTATCGGCAAGCCCGTCGCCGATGAACTGATCGCGCTGGGACACAAAATCAAACTGACCAGTGATTGGAGTAACGGATCTGCGCCCACCGTCATTTTGAGGAAGGAAGGCGTCCTGCACGGAGCCGCGGACCCGCGCAGAGCTCGCTTCATCTTCGGACGTTAGATCAGAAAAACAGATACTTACGCCACTGATCCTCGCCCTTGCCCAGCAACCGCATCAGATGCCGGCTGGTGTGCAAACTGAATGGCCGCGGAGTCCGTGCCAGCCGCATGCTGGCCTCTTCCGGAGTCCGGTTTCCCTTGCGGTTGTTGCAGTGATGGCAGCAAGCCACCAGATTCTCCCAGGTCGTCTCGCCGGCTCGAGATCGCGGAATCACGTGGTCCAGGGTCAGCTCATTCGAAGGTAGCGCCTTGTGGCAATACTGGCACGTGTAGCGGTCGCGCATCAGGATGTTCTTGCGCGACAATGCCCTGGTCTGATGAGGAATCCGGCGGTACTCCAGTAATCGAATCACGGAAGGCACGCGAACTGCCTGCTTGGCGGAATGTACATGGGTCGTGCCATGCTCCTCCGGGGAGGCTACCCCTTTCAAAATCAACACCAGCGCTCTACGTGCGGCGCAGATATTGATGGGTTCATAACTCGCGTTAAGAACGAGTACTGGTCTATGCAGTCGGTCCAGACTGGGCATCCATTAAACTCCCAAACAGTGGAGTCGCGAAATCGCTTGCAGCCGGGAAGGCGATGCCGGGCATCCGCCGGTCGGCCCGGGCAACCGTCAGAACAGCCACGTGCAGCGCCCCCGCCCGCTTCAATGCGCGAGCGCAAGCCGCCGCCGTGGCGCCGGTCGTAAATACATCGTCCACTAACAAGATCCGCTTGCCTCTCACGTCCCCTGGGCGGCGTACATCGAAGGCTCCGGACATGTTCGCCCGGCGTTGCGTTGCAGTCATACCGGCCTGCGGCGGCGTTGCCTTCCGGCGGCGCACGGCCGAACTGACCTTCAGATGCATACGGCTCGCCAGCACCTCCCCGAGGAGGGCGGATTGGTTGAAGCCTCGCGACCATCGCCGCCGCCAGTGCATGGGCATTGGCACAATCAGATCGTAGACCCGCTCCCGCGGGACCGCGTTGGCCAGCAACTGTCCAAGCGGCCGGGCGAGGGTCAAAACCTTGCCGTACTTGAAGAGTTGGATCAGCTTCCGCAGCGTCCCGTCATACGATCCGTACGAGTAAGCCGCATCGAATCCGCTCAGCCCGCGACGGCATAAACCGCATTGCCCATCGGCATCCAATGGGATGCGAAGTCACGAACGGAGTGTGGCAGGAAACACATTGATACTCGGCTGAGAAGGGTTCCGGAGCGGAGAGGCACGCTCGACACACTGGAACTCGCGAAACATCTTGTAGGGGAGCGTCGCAAAGGCGACAGTTATCCGGCAAGACCAGCGTAAAAAGGCCCGCGAGAGTCCGCTTAACGGCCGCTGTAACGCTAGCCGGGACAAATCGTATTGGGCCCTGATGTAACCGGGGACTAGGGAAGATCCACCTCCGGCCTAAGTTCCATTCTACAACTATTGCAACGAGTAAGGGATCGGCGTCTGTTTACTTACAGCTTCTAGAGATGTGCAGTGTCCAGCCGATATGAGAATAGTACGGTAGCCAATGGAGTGTCTGTGACCAGATCGGAATCCATGCAAGAGACTGGCCGAAACACCGGTGCTCCCGCTCTGGACGTTGAACTCGCGCTATCCAGGTTGGGTGGTGATCGCGAGTTGTTTCGAGAGATCGCCCTCTTGTTTCTCGGTGATGCCGGGCGCATGCTGCGGGAGATCGAAGATTCCGCGGCGGCAGGCGACCCTGACGCTCTTCACCGTGCCGCTCACACCCTCAAAGGATGTGTCTCGAACTTTGCCGCAGATCGGGTGTACGACGCTGCGCTCGCGCTGGAGCGCATGGGTCGGGCTGGCGACTTATCGGCAGTGGCTACCGCCCTGCAAACCTTGAAAGAACAAAGCATCCAGCTTGAGCGTGCTCTCCGCATGCTAATCGCTGGCGGTTGATCCTGACCGTTGTCAACGCCATCTGATTCGGTCAACGAAGTTCCCGAATGTCTGCTCTGCTATAGTGTGGTATTCCGCAGTATGACTCCCACCCAGGAAAAAGAAATCGTTTGCGCTCACAGTCCTGATTCTGATGACGCATTCATGTTTTATGGACTCGCTACCAAGAAAATCAGGTCCAAGCTGGTTAATCTCCGCCACGTTCTTGAAGACATCGAGTCCTTGAATCGGAAAGCGGCCCAGGGCGTGTATGAGCTCACTGCGGTTTCTTACCACGCCTACCCATACATAGCGGATAAGTATGTCCTCATGGCCAGCGGTTCTAGCGTGGGCGATGGTTACGGTCCCATGATCGTTGCCAAGCACCCGATGCAGCCCGAGGACCTCAAGGGAAAACGCATCGCCGTACCTGGGAAATGGACCACGGCGTATCTCGCCACCAAGTTGTTTCAACCGGATTTCGAAGCTGTGGTGACGCCGTTTGACAGGATCCTCGAAGCTGTGGACGAGGGCTCAGTGGACGCTGGCGTAGTCATCCATGAAGCGCAACTCACCTACGGCCGAAGCGGTTTTCACAACGTTCTCGACCTTGGCCGCTGGTGGAAGAAAACCTACGACCTGCCTCTTCCTCTAGGTGCCAATGTTCTTCGCCGGGGTCTCTCGCCCGAGATTCAATCCGAATGCTGCCGCCTGATGCGGGAGAGCATCCAGTACGCGCTCGACCATCATGAAGAAGCTCTGAATTACGCTCTCCAGTTCGCCCGCGACATGGAGACGGCTCTCGCCGAGAAATTCATAGGCATGTACGTGAATCACTACACCGTCGATTGCGGAGAACTGGTTCCCAAGGCCGCTCAGAAGATGCTGGATATGGGCTTCGAGGCAGGCCTCATCCCTAACCGCGTCCAACTTGAGTTCGTCCGCTGATATAGAGGTTCGCTACACTCGTTCAAGCTGCTCGATGAGGGCCAACATGCGGGGCCCTGCGTCATGTTGTCCGCCAAATCGAAGATCGTAGTAGAGCGCGGTCAGATCTTCGATGATGGGTGACACCTCCGACGCCGGCATCAATCGGACGAACTCATTCGCCGTCACCCACGCCGGCTTCTCGATCCCGCGGCGCTCCAGAATCCTTAGCATGCGAGAGTACAGCAGGCTGGCATCTGACCTGTCCACCTGCCCGCGCTGAACTCGCTTCAAGCGTTGCCGCAGCGCCCAGCTCTTCCGCAATGTAGGTCCGTAGAGGATGGCCAGCGCCGTCACGATCAGAACCGCCGCAACCGGGGCGCCATACTGCTTCAAGAACTCCGTGGCGCGTTGGCGGACGGAGCTGAAGGACTGGAGCGCGGCATCGAACCATCGCGTTCCTGTGCTGCTGGACTGCTGCACCCGAGTGGCCAGCACTAACTGGTGTTCGAGATCGTAGTTCAGCACCCACTCCTGCCAGAACGTTTCTGCGGCATCGAGGTACAACGCAAGCCTCGTCCCTATTCCCAATTGCGTAACGCTCGGGTCCGGAGGGGTCGGGTCGAATGTGGTCCATCCCCGCTGTGGCAAATACGCTTCCACCCAACTGTGGGCATCCGAAGCCCGAATCACTTGCCAGCCGCTCAGCGCGTTGTAAATCCCGCTTTGAAAACCGGTGACCACGCGTGACGGAATTCCGAGTGAGCGTAACATCACCGCCATCGCCGATGCGAAATACTCGCAATGTCCGGCTTTCCGCTCAAACAGAAAATGCGCGAGCGGGTCTGCCACCTCGGACTTGAGAAGCACCAGCGAGTAGCCGTAATCTTTCTTCAAGTGGCGTTCGAGCACGGCCGCCTTCGCATCGGCAGCCAACTCGCCTGCGGTCCAATCGGCGGCGAGCTTAGCTATCCTCGGGTCCAGGTGAGGCAATTCCAGATATCCCTGACGGACCTGGGCGGAAAGAGGATCGACAGCTACTTCGGGTGCCATGTTTGGACGATCCAAGTAGCCGTAGCCGACATAATAAATGCCTCCTGCCGAGATGAACGGCAGGCGATACGAGCCCGCGGGCGACCGGTTGATCAGCGGCGCATCGATGTTAATGAATTCCGGCATACCCGGGAAGAAGAGGGTGTCGCTACCGATGTCCCTCACGTGGACCTCATACTCCAGGTCCGTCCTGCGCTCAGGAGGAGGCCGGTGTCGATCGTCGACCAGTCGTATCAACCGATTGTGTCCAATAGGCAGCTTCTCCTCTTTGAATGAGGATCCGTTGAACCAGGTTCGCCCATTAAACTGGCCCAGCGCCATGCCGCGCCATTTCAAGCTCAACGGCTTACTGGGTTGAATGAAGCGGACATGCATCACGGGCGTGGACTGTTGCTTGATTTCACCCAGTTGCCCGAGCGTGATCTCGTTGGAAAATCCCTGTATCCGATACCGTCCGGAGATGAAGTGCTGGAAGGCGGCGCGCGCTGTCCTGGGCAGAAAGAAGAAAAGGCCGCCCGTAATCGACATGATTCCGGCCGTGATGAACAGTGTCATCAGGCCGAGCCGGAGCGGAATCCGGCGCAGTCCCGAACGCACAATGCGCACCTTCCGATTCGACGATCGACGCACTTCGGAAGTGGTAAAGGTGGCAACCGCAAACACCAGATAAAGGGCCAGAAACAGGAAGAAGTTGATAGCGCCGTTCAACACGCACCCGGCCAGCAGTTCGAGAAAAGCGATCACTTTCAGATACGTAAAGTCACGGTCGGTCTGAGCTGTCAAGATCTTCGTGATCGTGAGAAAGAATACCAGGTGAACTGTCGCGGGCAGGAACTCGCGCGACACATAGAGGTAGTCGAGCGGATAAAAACCGACGTATAGGAGGGTTGCCGCGTTCACCAGCACCGTGGAGAACCGCATGCGAATCACTCCCAGCACCAGGAGACAGCGCGCCACAAGTGCAGCCGCGGTCAACGCCACCGTGGAAGCATCGAGATAGCCCGATCCGGCCACCGCGAGGTAACCGCTCGCAACCATGCCGAGCAATGAGAATTGAAATAGACGCTCAACGCTCGCCGAAGGCCCGCTCAGGCCCGCGGCAAACGAAGTGGAGGCCATAACCCATTTTAAGCCGCAAACGGGGCCTGACTCTCGCGGCCAATGACGGTCGGCCACGGCCGGCTGCGCTGAACGCACGGATATACGAACGTCCAAAGGTCCGGGCCGTCGGGTTATGACTCGCGTCACGTTCCGGCGAGCGCCCTCCCACACGGAGCCGATTCCTTAAGAATCGTAGCCCGGGCCGCCAGACGACCCGCACTCTTTCCACAGCTTTTCCCAATTCCAGATCCCGTACGCCACCTCGTTCGGCAGCGGGAATCCGAGCTGATGCGCGAGCATACACACCTGCCCGCGATGGTGGGCTTCGTGAGAAAGCATGTAGCACAGCATTTCCAGGCCAACCGGCCAAGGCGGAGCCCAGCCGTCTCTGCGAAACTTCTCGACGCGGCCCCCACCACCGCCGAGCGCTTCAGCGAGCATCTCCGCGCAGCGAGCGGCGCTCTCGGCCAATCCCGCACGGGCCTGCTGCGGCGTGCAGTGCGCGCGGTTGAGCTGTCGTGGAACCTTCAGGTGCGGAGCTGTAAGCCTGACCCACTTGGAGCGGACATTGTGCATGTGCGTGAAGATCGCCGCAATGGTGCGGGCCTTGCCGGGCGGTTTGGCTCTCCAGGCGGTAGGGTCAAGATGTTCGATAAGAATCTGGTTCATGCGATCATTGGCGGCAAAGATCTGGACTGCGGCTCGGCCGAGTTGAGTGTGAACCTTGTGTTGACGCGTGGTCACGGCTCCCTACTTTCTGATCTAATACCACTTTCCGGCCGTTGGCAAACGTTTTTGAGTTCCGGTCCCCAGTTTCCGACAACGTGGCTTCCGGGCACACGACGCTCCCCCGCCTGACCGGGACCCTTCGCACCCCAGTCTCCAAGAGGCCAGTTGATAGACTGGTGTGTTCTGAGAACGATGTGTTGTGACGACCGAACGTTGGGAGTTAGTCAAGAACTCTATTCGAGTCGGCGCTGAACGTCAGTCCCGCGGAGCGTCTTTCGTTCCTCGACGGAGCAGTGCGGTGACGACGAAGAAGTGCGTCGCGAAGTCGCGTCTTTGCTCCAGTCTCTCGACGGGAGCGAGGAGTTCCTGGAGAAGCCCGTGGTGTCTGTAACGGATGTCGTCGACGTCCCCGTAGAGCCGCCGGAGATGGCCGGGCTTCGCGTCGGCGCCTACCAGATTGTGCGCGAAATCGGCCGCGGCGGAATGGGAGCCGTGTATCTCGCGGTCCGCGCCGACAACGAATTCGAGAAGCGCGTCGCCATCAAGCTGATCCGCGTGGGCATGGAGAACGAATTTAGTCGTCCGCCGCTTCCGTAACGAGCGTCAGATTCTGGCCCGCCTGGAACATCCCTATATCGCGCGCCTGATCGACGGCGGCACCACCGCTGCCGGGCTGCCCTACTTCGTCATGGAGTTCGTCGAAGGCGAGCCGCTGCTGCAGTACTGCGAATCGCGATCGCTGCCCGTGCGCGACCGCCTCGAAATTTTTCTGAATGCGTGTTCGGCCGTCCACTATGCGCACCGCCGCATGATTGTCCATCGCGATCTTAAGCCCGGCAACATCCTGGTCAAACAGGACGGCACCCCCAAGCTTCTGGATTTCGGTATCGCTAAGCTGCTGGATCCCGATACAGCCGATCGCTCTCGGAAACCATGGCCGGTTTTCGCATCGCCACGCCCGCCTATGCCAGCCCGGAGCAGATGCGCGGTGAGCCGGCAACGGCGTGCAGTGATATTTACGCGCTCGGTGTGATCCTCTTTGAGCTGATCGCCGGGCGACAGGCCCTCCACAACCCGGCCAGCGATCCTCTCGCGCTTCCGGAAACCGGTTCCGGCGATTCTGCACGCCTTCTTCCCGGCAACTCCGCGCCGTGGTTCACAAGGCCATCCAGCCCGATCCCAACGAACGCTACTCTCGGTCGAGGAATTCTCCTCCGACATTCGGGCTTGCCTCGGCGGGAGAGACGATTCCTAACTACGCCGGTGCCGAGACGTCGCTGAGATAGGCCCTCGCCGCCGGTGTCGCCGGGTTCCGTGGCCGTCTTGCCGTTCCGCCTACTCGGATGCGAGAGGACCTCGGAGGGATATCTCGGCCTCGGCATCACCGACGCCCTGATCACGAAGCTGAGCAACATCGGCCGCATCTCGGTACGCTCCACCAGCGCGGTGATGAAGTACACCACCGCTGCCGGAGCGCGGATCGCCGGACGCGAGCTGGGCGTCGAGTTCATCTTGGAAGGGCGCATTCAACGCCTCGCCACCCGGGTCCGCGTCACTGTCCAGCTCATCCAGGTACGGAACGACGCGCCCGTATGGGCCGCCAGCTTCGATGAGCAATTCGAAGATCTGCTGCGTATGGAGGACTCCATCTCCGAACAGGTAGCCCAGGCTCTCGTGCCTCAGTTGACCGGTGAGGAGCGCAAGCAGTTGGCTCGCGCCGGCACTGCGAGCGCCAAAGGCTCACCAGGCTTATCTGCGCGGCCGCTGGCACTGGAATAAAGGAACCGAGGAGTCTCTTGCGCAAGCCCTGGTCTCATTCATGCAGGCCATCGCCGAGGATCCCGATTACGCGCTGGCACATGCCGGCGTTGCCGATTACTACGTCCAACTCGGCATTCGGGGCGGACTGCCTCCCGCGGAATCCTTCGCCGCCGCCAAAGAGTATGCCTCGACAGCCTTGCGCATCGATCCTTCCCTCTCTGAAGCGCACGCCTCGCTGGGCTTTGCTGTTTGGGCTACGACCGCGACCAGACCGAAGCTGCGCATCATTTTCAAATCGCCATAGCGTTGAATCCCGATTATGCTCCTGCGCACCACTGGCTGGGTCTACTGAACTCCACTCGCGGCCGGCCCGAGATGGCCATCGCCTGCCTCGAACGCGCCCGTAAACTGGATCCCAATCGGTCCATTTACGCCGCCGATCTCGCACTCTGTAACTACGTGGCGCGGCGCTACAACCGAGCTATCGAGTGCTGCCTCAAAGCGATTGAAACCCTCGGCGAGGACTCTGAATTTTATTCGATGCTGGCGCTGAGTTATCACTTCGACGGACAGCGCGAAAAGGCCGTTCGAGCTGCGGAGCGGACGGTTGAACTGGCCGGCCACGATATTTTTTCTCTGTGCGTGGTAGCGGAGATTGAGGCCGCCTATGGCGACCGGGCCAGAGCCAGGGCACTGCTCACCGAAGTCCAGGCGCGCGCGCAAAGACCGCCTATGTTTCCGGTTGCGTTCTCGCGCTCTTGCATCTGGCCTGCCGGGACCGGCAAAAGGCTCTCGAAGAATTGGAGCGCGCCTGGCGCGATCGGGATTGGTGGGTTCTCTGGATTGGCGTCGGGCCCAGTTGGGATGAGCTGCGGGGCAACCCGCGCTTCACCAGACTGTTGACCACTGCACCGCCGGAATCCGAGGCCATGGGTCTGCCGGATGTCGCCCCTCCCAAGCCTGCCCATCTTCAGTTGTGGCGCCGGTTTCTCCCCGTGGCGGCCCTTGCTCTGGTCTTGCTCGGGGCAGCAGTGGCTTACTGGCGGATGGCTCCTGCGCCGCCGCCTTTCCAGAAGACTACGTTCACCAAACTGACCACCACCGGTAATGCGCTCCGCTCCGCCATTTCGCAAGACGGCCGCTATGTCGCATATACCTCGGCGGGCGGTGGCAAGCTCGATGTCTTCGTTCGCGAATTGAATGGCAGTGCAGCCTACCGGTTGGCAGGTCCCATTCATGGAGAGATCCACTCCCTGCAATTCATACGCGAAGGTCGATACGTGGCTTTCTTGGAATATCTGGTGAATGAACCGGCCAACGGCACGCTGCGCGCCGTGCCGATTGGTGGAGGCGCTATTCAGACGTTGATGTCCGGCGTCCCCGGTCCGGAGTCGGTCTCGCGCGATGGATCGAAGATCGCGTACTACAAGCCCGATCCTCACAACGGAACTGACGATTTGTACATTCGGAATGTCGACGGCTCCGGCGAACGCAAGGTCGCCTCACAGCGCTATCCCGACCGCTTCTCATTGGAGGCTGCGCCGTCGTGGTCCTTCGATGGTCAACGCTTGGCCTGCGCAATAGAAGGTAACGACGTATCCGGCTACCGCGCCGCGATCGTCATCGTAGATCCCGACGGCTCCTTGCGCCCGGTCAAAGCTCCCCGTTGGCAGTGGGTCGGCGCCATCGCCTGGTTAAAGGACGGGAGCGGATTTCTAGTTATTGGACAGGAAAAGGATTCTCCGTTCCAGCAGATCTGGTTCGTGCCGCTCGCGCGCGGCAAGGTCGTCCGTTTAAGTAACGATTTGAACGAGTATCACTCCTTAGCCGTGGTCGCCGACGCCTCCGCCCTCGTGTCGGTTCAAGTGCAGACGCTGACCAGGGTCTATGTCTCGGGTCCAACCGAGAACCAGATCACGCCCGCTGGCGGAAGGTATTTCGACTTAAGCTGGTCGTCTGACGGCAAAGTCGTGTATGCCAGTGACTCCAGCGGCTTCGCCAATATCTGGTCGATGAGCGCGGACGGCACAGACCAGCGCGAGTTGACCAAAGGCGCTGGCCGCAATTACTCTCCGGTTGTATCGCCGGATAATCGTCAGATTGCCTTTCACTCAAATCGCGATGGAAACTGGAACATCTGGCGCCTGGATCTCGCAACCGATAGGTCCGTCCGCCTGACCGAAGGCACGCGGGACAGCAACTGGCCGCAATTTACGCCCGATGGGAAATGGGTGGTCTATCATCACACCGGCTTGAATGCAATGTTCAATATCTGGAAAACGCCGGCCGAGGGCGGTCCAGCGGTGCAGATGACTAATGAATTGACCATGCATCCCGCCGTATCTCCCAAGGACGGCAGAATTGCGTGTTGGTACAGCGCAGACACTGCAAACCCGAATTGGAAGATTGCTATTCTTTCGCCGGAGGGTGGAAAGCCCGTTAAGTTGTTCGATGTCCCGAGCACGGCCATTCACGATACCAGGCTGCGATGGACACCACAGGCCGACGGCATCACCTACATCAACAACCGCAACGGAATCGGCAATCTTTGGGTGCAGCCCGTTAACGGTTCGCCCGCCCGTCAGTTGACCTCCTTCACCTGGGGGCAGTTGTTCTCTTACGACTGGTCGCTCGATGGCCGCCTGGTCTACTCACGCGGCATGACGACCAGTGATGTAGTGCTGATCCGAGACACTAAGAAGCCCAAATTGTAAACTCATGCGCCTTTTCAAGCAGACCGTGGCGCACGCACTCCTGCGTGCCGTGTCGGCACTCCTGCCGGCACTCGTGTTCGCCCAGACGATCCCGCACAAGGATAAACCTCCCGTGGTGTTCCTGAACGGGTACCAGAACGACTGTAGTGGCTCGTCTTTCGCGAGCACTTTCGGAGTCGCTGATCAGCTCCTTTCGGGTAACGGGCAAGTCACCGTATTCTTCGATAACTGTACGGTCGCCGGCAAGCCCAGTATCGAGGAGCTGGGAACCGCATTTGGAAGATTTCTAGCCGGCTTGAAGTACGACGACGGCCAGCCCGTGACTACAGTCGACGCCGTCACGCACAGTATGGGCGGTCTGATCCTCCGCAGCTATCTGAGCGGGAAACAGTCCGGCTCCGCGACGTTCCAGCCGCCCGCCGCAACTGGGATACGCAGAGCCGTCTTCCTCGCGACGCCGCACTTTGGGACACCCGTCGCGTCCTCGTTGGGCGGATCTGGTCCCCGATACTCAGGTTCAACAACTAGCGAGCGGCAGTCCGTTTTTGTTCGACTTAGCTACCTGGAATCAGGGGACTGACGACCTGCGTGGTGTTGACGCGCTCTCCATCATCGGTAACGGCGGCACTGGGCGAGCAACTGTGGCGGGATTCGATGACGGACTCGTGCCGCTGACAAGCGGTTCACTGGGATTCGCTCTCCCCGGGCGGACGAGGGTGCTTCCTTTTTGTCACATTCCTGGCGGGGGACTGATCACCTTCGCCGGCCTCTGCGACGCGAGTGCGAAAGGCATTGCTCAAATCCAGAGTACAGCCGACCCGCAGGCGCAGATTCTGATCTCTTTTCTGAATGGCACAAATAGCTGGCAGAGCATTGGAACCGCTGCCGAAGATAATCCGTTCCTTTCTAAGAACGGCGCACTCGATGTGGAAACGCGTTCGGCGGCCGATGCTGTCCTAGCTGTGGATTCCGCCTCGACTAACTCGAAAGCCCTCAATGTATCCATGAAGAATGTGGCGTACACCGACCTCCATTCAGCCGGCGCGGTTAGCATCAAGACGGTTTCCGGATCGGTCACCACCACTGGCGATCTCACGCTCGCACCCGCGGTTTATAAGGCCCTGGTATTGAAGCCGGGGCCCATTATCGGTCGAGTTTATCCCGCTGCAAGCGCGGTGTTCCCGCTGACTGTAGCCCCCGGTCAGTTCGTAGCCATCTACGGCGACGCGCTGGCTGGCTCGACGGCTCAGGCGGCCTCGATCAACTTTCCTACACAGTTGGCCGATGCGCAGGTGTTCGTCAGCGATGCTCCGGCCCTCCTCTACTTCGCTTCGCCCAGGCAGATTGACGCAATCATCCCGGACAACGCCACCGGACTCCTGAAAGTGAAGGTGCAAAACTCAGCCGGGGCTCACACCGTGAATGTTCTAGTGGAACCCGCGGTACCCGCCATCTTCACCCAAGACGGGTCCGGCAGTGGCCCGGCCTCCGCCTTGAAGGCCAGCAATAATCAGGTGATATCCGCTTCCAATACGCTACAAGCGGGAGACTATGTCGAACTCTTCCTGACGGGTCTGGGTATAACCACCAATCGCGACGGACTCGATTGGGCCAACCAGCAGCCGACAGTAACCATAGCAGGCAGGCCATGCGCTGTAACCTATGCGGGACGAGCCCCCGGCTATAAGGGCCTGGACCAGATCAACTGCCAAATCCCCGCAGGCATTCCCCCGAACCCGGCGGCCCAGATCATGATCTTCTCCGGTCAAAGAAGCAGCAATGTAGCCACACTCGCGATGCAGTAGCTGGCCCGTGCGAACGCGACATCAGAACTAATCCCGTTCGATGCCCAGGATCTGTACGGCGGGCTCCAATTGCTCCTCGAATTCGAGCCGCCCCGTTTTCCGAACGTCTCTTCGCACGCGCCGTGCCTTCCACCAGGATGCCATCAGAATGCCAATCAGTATCAGAGTCGCCGCGCGGCTCTGAAGACCCCAACTGATGATGGCGCTCAGAGCGGTAACATACGCTCCCACCGCCATGCCGTACAGCAAGACGGTTTCGATCAACGGCCGCCTCCCCGGCATATACGACGAAGTGAACGGGATCTTGTCGGAAGGAATCAGCAGGAACTCCATGAGGTGAGCGACACCAGCAGGCACACCAGACTGGCTGCGCAACCCGTAGCGGGACCCAGCAGCAGCACTTCCATCGGTAGCGTCATCAAGGCCACCGGGATCACGGCGCAGTACAGCAGGAAGCGCTCGACGCCCGCCAGCAGCACCAAGCGGTTACCCGGCTCGTTCATACGAAATATCCAATTCGCGCGGAGTTCTACCGGCAGCCGGAACAGATACCGGAATCCGCAGAGCACGAATAGCGAAAGCGCCAGCGGCGCGGAGATCGCGGCCTGCCGGAGCGCCGGAGTCTGCACAGAAAATCCACGAAAGCTCCGGCTTAGCGCGAGGCTGACGAAGCTCTCCACGATCACCGCCAGAGCCAGCGCGGAGAACGTGGTCAATATCAGACGGTGCTGGCGGCTGCGTCCCAGGATCTTGGCGATGAATGCGAATACCGCCAACTCGCGCGAGTCCGGAATGATCCGGTCGGCCAGGCCGCGGGCCAAAAGCCGCCTGCCGCACCCTCGACGCTTTGCGATTCCAGCACTCGAACTTTGTGCCGCCGGTAACTCCACAAGTAAGTGCACAGCGCCGCTAGCGCCGAGCGCGGCCCGGCCACCAGCCCAATGCCGGCCAGCCGCAAGCCGAGCGCTTCCCTGTTCCCGGCAATCACCTGATCGAGACCCAGATACCACAGCGCCGGCAACCCACACCGCCCAGGGCGGCCGGAGGCTCATGTGATTATTGAGACTCGGAATCGAAAACACCAGCGGCAATCCACACAGCAGTACAGCAAGCAATAGCCCCTGCATGGCCAGAGAAACCCGCGGGAATTGCCGGATCGGTAGCAACGTTGAGCAGCACGCCCTGCACTGCCACCAGAGAGAAGAACACGAACCACGCCGCCAAAGGAACACGCTACGAATAGCGCGACGATCTGAATGGGCGCACTCGTTCCATGGCCGTCCGGCCATGACGACCGGCAGGCTGATACTTGGCAGCAGGTGCTGGCCGTAATGAAGATAGCCGCGATGGCCAGCAATGCCGTGAACCGCGCCACGAACAATTCGCGCATGCGGATCGGTAGCCCGGCCAATGCCAGGTAGTCGCGCAAGCCGGGAAACAGCGAGGGCCATTGCAGCGTGGTGAAAAGCCCGCTCAACAGCATGGACAAAGCAACCAGGAACAGCACGATCCGCCATCGCCGCCAGGCGATACGGCTCCGGCGACTCTAATTCCGAGAGCAGCCGGTACTTGTGAAAGTAAGCCTGAATGTAAACGATGCTGAGCGATAACACGATGGCCAAAGCCCCGCCCGCGACCACTTTCCACTGTCCTGGTGACGATATCAGTTCGCTGTCGAAGAAGCGGAAGAAAGAAATGCCGGCGCAGCTCGAAGCCTGGGGAATGCGTTTCTTCGAACCAAATGCGCAGCCGCTCCAGCCGTTTCACGAACCAGCGCGGCGACGGGCGTCCGAGCGCGAAGTAAAGAATCACCGCCAGTAGGAGGACCAGCATGCGCTCACCCTCGCATGGCTGCGAGGATTCCGCCAACCACACGTCCGGGATCCTCGGCTTCGGTCAACTGCGCAAAGATGCCCTCGAGCGACGGCTGCTGCATCAGGTCGCGCAGATGCTCCACATCGTCGTAGGCCACCACTTTGCCTTTCCGCAGAATCAGCACGGACGTGCAAACCTTCTCCACAACCTCCAGCACGTGCGAACTGTAGAAGATCATCTTGCCTTCCGCAGCCAGCGCCCGCACCAGCGTGCGGAGCACCAGCGCCGTGTTGACGTCCAGTCCGGAGAAGGGCTCATCCAGAATCAGAAGCTCCGGATTGTGCAGCAGCGCCGCCAGACAACAGAATCTTCTGCCGCATGCCTTTGGAGTATGAGGAGAGCGGCGAATGGCGATCCTCCCACAACGCAAACAGCCGCAGCATCTCGTCCATGCGCGCTTCCAGTACCCGCCTCGGCAGACCGCGTAACCGGCCGACCAACTGCAGGTATTCGCGCCCGGTAAGCTGCGGATATAAGTGCGGCTCCTCGGGGACATAGCCGGTGCGGCCTTGAAAGGCGACCCAATCCGTAGCGGACTTCCTGCCCGTTAGAACAGCACCTCTCCGCTGCTGGCCTCGATCAGGCCTGTGAGCACTTTGACCGTAGTGCTCTTGCCCGCGCCGTTGGGCCCCAGATAGCCGAGGATCTCTCCTGGCTGGATGGTGAAGCTGACATCGTTCACGGCGGGAATCCGGTTATAGCGCTTCACCAGATTGCGAACTTCGAACATGATTCAAGGCGAGTCTACCACCCTATGTAGAAATACACAATAGGGTGTTGTAGAATCGAGTGGAACAAACTCGAGGCTCCATGGCTACCGACCTCAAGCTCACGCACACCTCGGCGCTGATCCTTCAAACCAGTCAGGGCCGGCTGCTGCTATGGCTTCGACATCATGGAGACTACCGGCTTGGCAAGCGGCACGGTTTATCCAGCTTTGCGGCGGCTGGAGCAACTCGGGCTGATTCAGTCCAAGTGGGAAAAGGCCAGCGAAGCGCTGGCGCAGATGCGCCCGGCGCGCCGGAATTACAAGCTGACCAACCTGGGCGAACAAGCCCTCGCGAAAGCGATGCAGCGTTATCCGCTATTGCAGCAGATGCGGCCGTAAGGAGCATGCGTGAACGCGTACCGGCAGTGCCTGTTCTTGATACGGCTCGCCAGCTTCCTGGTGCCTGCCTATATACGTGAGGGTTGGCGGCGCGAGTGGGAAGCCGAGGTCTGGTACGCATGGACCGGGATGCGGGGGCGAGGGGAGACGCCGGTCTTCATGCGCTCGCAGTTGCGCGAGTTCTCCAAGGGTTGCGTCGCCGATGCAGCCTGGCACCTGTGCAACCTGTTCGACCGCGACGAGATGGTCCGGACCACCCATAACTGGATGCGCTCGCCTGGCTTCTGTCTCGGCGCTCTCGCCGGCTTGATCCTACTACTCGGCGCGGCGAGCCATTGGTTCTCAACCACCCGCGCCGTTCTGCTGCCCGTGCCATATGCCAACGCGAACCGGGTGGCTACTGTATCCCAAGGTGGAATGTCTTTGGCGGTCCGTTCAGGAATACCGGAAGATTGGGTCAGCTTGTGGCAGCGTCAAAGCAAGTTGGTGGAGGCCGCAGCCACGTACAGATGGAGAGAGGACTCGGGGCACTTATATGCGCAGGTCAGTGAGAACTTCTTCAACGTGGTGGGGGCAGCCGCCGGTCGAGGCCGCGCATTCCATCGAGGCGATTCGGCCGCCTGCTTAGATTGCGCGGTGCTGAGCCACGAGTTCTGGAAACACAACAAAGTGAGCCGGATCAATATTGGCGGCAGACGCTATCGCGTAATCGGAGTGATGCCCGAACCGTTTTGGTTCCTTTCGCGCCGCATCCGAGTCTGGACCCTGGCGGATGTAACGCCCAAAACCAAAATGGGAGTTGTCGTGCGCTTGGCGGCGGATGTCACAACGAAACTTGCAAAATCGGAAATGGACTCCATCATCAACGAAGCCGGAGTTTCGGCCTGGGGTAGCTTAGTCGATCTCTCCTTGATCCAGGAGCGGGTCCATGCCGTCTTCTGGTCCTTCGCCCTGGCACTCGTGCTGGCGTTGATCATCGCGATCGCGGGATTGCGCTCGCTGTTGCCGAGGTTCGAGCGTTCCGGCTGTTCTCGGGCGCTCTTCTTCGCCGTTAAAACGGGATTGCTGGTGACGGCCGTGTTGCTCGCCGGCCTTGAGTTCACACGCGCGCCCTCGATCACTATGATCGGCGGGACCGATTTGATGACCGAGCCCCTATCCACGTGGCTCTTCTTGATAGGATGTATGGGGGCGCTGTCCTGGTCGATCTACGACCAGCGCCGGCGCTGCCGGGTTTGTCTGCGTAGACTCGGAATGGCGGCGCACGTCGGGTGCCCCGGGTGCCTGCTGCTGAACTGGGCGGGCACGGAGTTAGTCTGTATCGAGGGACACGGTATGCTCCACGTCCCCGAGATGCTGTCGAGCTGGCGGCAGGCCGAGCAATGGACGGCTCTCGACGACTCCTGGCTGGAGCTATTCGCGAGAAAATAATCAGGCCCAAAGGGCGCTCCCACGAAACTGACATATTATTAACGCATGCCGCGCAAACGGACCCTCGTAAGTCTGCAAAAAACGCCTACCGGTATTCAAGGACTGGACGAGGTCTCGGGCGGAGGCTTGCCCACCGGTCGTACAACTCTTGTCTGCGGCGCCGCAGGCTGTGGGAAGACGCTTCTCGGGATGGAGTTCCTAGTCCGTGGAGCGGTTGATTTCAACGAGCCAGGTGTGTGCCTGTCATTCGAGGAGCGGGCAGAAGATCTTGCGGTCAACGTGGCTTCATTGGGCTTTGATCTGCGGGATCTGATCACCCGGAAGAAACTGGTGGTGGATACGGTCCAGATGGATCGCAGCTACATCGAAGAGACGGGCGAGTACGATCTCGAAGGATTGTTTGTCCGTCTCAATCACGCCATCGAGTCGATCGGGGCAAAGCGGGTCCTCCTCGACACCATTGAGACGCTATTCGCAGGTTTGAAGAACGAATTCATCATCCGCTCGGAGCTGCGCCGCCTGTTTCACTGGTTGACGGAGCGAGGCGTTACGGCGGTCGTGACGGGCGAACGCGGGAACGGCACCCTGACACGCAATGGGCTTGAAGAATATATTTCCGATTGCGTAATCCTACTGGATCACCGCGTTCAGGACGGTATTTTTACTCGACGGCTGCGGATCGTCAAGTACCGCGGCTCGGTGCACGGCACCAACGATTATCCATTTCTCATTGACGAGCGGGGTATCTCCGTGCTCCCGGTGACGTCGCTGGGATTGCGATACCCCGTCTCGAGTGAACGCATTTCGACGGGTATCCCCGGTCTGGATCGGATGTTGGGCGGGCGGGGCTTCTTCCGGGGTTCGAGCGTCATGCTGTCAGGAACCGCCGGAACAGGGAAGACCACTTTCGCGGCCCATTTCGCGCAGGCGGTCTGCTCGGACGGGCGGAAGTGCATCTTTTTTGCCTTCGAGGAATCTCCTGACCAGCTGATCCGTAACATGCGATCCGTGGGCATAGATCTCGAAACTTGTAGAAAGAGCGGTGCGTTGCTCATCTGCGCCGCGCGTCCTACGATGCAAGGTCTGGAATCGCATCTGGTAGCGATGCATCGGGCCATCGTCGATTTCCAGCCATCCGCGGTCGTGGTGGATCCGATCACCAGCCTGCTCTCCGCAGGATCGCAAGTTGACGTCACCAATACACTGTTGCGCCTGATCGACTTTATCAAGCAGAGCGGCATCACCGCCTATATGACGCACTTAACGGACGCCGGGCGGTTGCCTGAAGCCACCGAATTGAGTGTTTCGTCTTTGGTGGATACCTGGCTGCTGTTGCGCGATCTCGAGTGCGCAGGCGAGCGCAACAGGGTCGCATTCATACTAAAGTCGCGCGGCATGGACCATTCCAATCAGGTCCAGGAGTTCGTGATGACCAAGCAGGGCGTAGTGATGCCCGAAGCTTATCTGGGCGGTAACGGTGGCCTAAGCGGATCGGCGCGCTTGGCGCATGAGGCACGCGAGAAGCAGGCGCGCGCAGAACGGCAGCAGGAGATCGCGCGAAAGCAGCGCGAGGTGGAACGGAAGCGCAGAGCGTTGGAAGTGCAGATAGACCTGCTGCGCAGCGACTTGGAAGCGGACGCCGACGAACTCCGTATGATGCTCGCCAATGAGCAGGAGCGAAGCACGAGCATGGAGCAGGCTCGGGAACTGATGGCCAGGAGCCGCAAAATTGGCAACAACGAGAATCAGCCGCCCGCATCGAAGAGAGGCAAGAGCCGATGACCAGGAAGCGGGAAACGGCCAAACAGGCCGGTGCGGCCAGGGCTCACGATCCAGAGTTCTGGATGTTGAGATTGTACGTGGCTGGCCAGACCGCGCGTTCCCTGCAGGCTTTTGCTAATCTCAAGAAGATCTGTGAGGAGCACCTGGCAGGAAAGTACGAGATCGAAGTTGTAGATCTGCTGGAGAACCCCCAACTGGCCAAAGGCGACCAGATATTGGCACTTCCAACCCTGGTTCGAAAGCTGCCTGCACCCGTCCGTAAGATTATTGGCGATTTATCGAACACGGAACGGGTGCTGGTGGGTCTCGATCTGCGCCCGCGTATTTGAGGTGAGTTGTGGAATCGCGGAAGAAACGAACAGCGGCCGAACGGATGGAGGCAGCCCTACTTAGTGGGCCGCCGGCCCACTACACGCTAAAGCTTTTTGTGACTGGTGCAACGCCCTGTTCGCTGCGCGCTATTCGCAACCTGCGGCGCATCTGCGAAGAGCGGATGCCGGGCAGGTACGATCTGCGGATCGTGGATATATACCAGCAGCCGCAACTCGCGCGCGATGAGCAGATCGTTGCGGCCCCCACGCTGATTAAAAGTCTCCCTTTGCCTGTCCGCAGAATCATTGGAGACATGTCGGATGAGGTCCGTGTCGTTATGGGATTAGGACTCTCAAAGGCGCCGCTACTCGCGGGATGAGTGGCGCGGCCTCATGGAACAGAGCCAAGCAACGAAAAAACCGAGATCAAGAGCTTCAGATTCGCGCGCTCAGCGCATTCAGGAGCTGAACGCCAGAGTCCACGAGCTCGAGGAGCGTCTTGCCGAAAGCGAGGAAACTCTTCGTGCCATACGGAGCGGGGAAATCGACGCAGTAGTGGTGTCCGCGGCCGATGGTGACCGCGTCTACACGCTGCGAGGGGCGGACGAATCCTATCGTGTTTTTGTGGAGCAGATGAGGGAAGGGGCAGTGACCCTCAGCTGTGACGGCGATGTGCTCTACGCCAACCAGCAGTTCGCTGCTCTAGTGGGCACTCCCCTGGAGCAAGTCATCGGTTCACACTTCCACGACTTCTTGCCGGAAGGCGAGGCGGACCCTTTCAAGGCACTGCTGGACGGGCGATCCAATGCGAGCCCCAAGGCGGAATTGCAGCTCAGGCGGCGCGACGGTTCGCTGGTTCCGATCTACTTGTCGGCCGGCGTGCTTGACTCCGAAGACGTCCGCTGCCACTGCGTGCTGGTTGTCGACCTCACCGAGCAGAAGCACAATGAGGAGATCCAGGCGGCCGAGCGCCTGGCGCGTTCCATCCTGCAGGCTGCAACCGAGCCTATGGTCGTGCTGGACCAGAACGGCAGAATCATTCGGGCCAATGAGGCGGCCCATAAGATTGCTGGACGCAACGTTTTGCTGCAGCCGTTCGATACCGCCTTCACGCTGACTCCCTCAGACATCGGGTGGGGACCCGCCGGCAGCACCTCGCCGCGCGTGAGGCGTTTCACCCGTCCGGCAGAAGCCACTATCGTCAAAGGCGGTGAAAGCTCGGACGTGCTCATCAGCGCCGGTACTCTGCAGGGCGCGGCGGGTGAATCGCTGGGGTGGGTGGTGACGCTGGCCGACATCACGCGCCAGAAGAGAATTGAGCGGGAGTTACGGGCGTCCAACGACGATCTGCAGCGTTTCGCCTATGCCATCAGTCACGATTTGCAGGAACCGCTGAGGACCATCGCCTCCTTCACACAACTCCTTGCGAGGAAAACCGGGGAGCATCCCGATCCCGACAGCAACGAATTTACGAAGTACGTCCTGGACGGAGTCAGCCGCATGCAAAAGCTGATCGACGGATTGCTGACGTACTCGCGAGTGAGCCATGGTCCCTTGGAGCAGCGGGTCCGGACAGATTGCCACGCGCTTGTCAGCTATACGTTAGGCCACCTGCAGGCAGCCATCCAGGAGAGCGGCGCGCAGATAACGTTCGAACGGCTTCCCGTGGTGGAGGCCAATGATGGGCGTCTGCTGCAGGTGTTTCAAAACCTGATCAGCAATGCGATTAAGTACCGCTCTGACAGACCGCTGCAAGTCCATATCACGGCCAAGCCGACAGAGGACGAGTGGATTTTCGCCATTCGCGACAACGGCATTGGTATAGATATGACCTACGCCGACCGGATCTTTGGAGTTTTTCAACGCCTGCATTCCAATTCGGAAATCGAGGGCACTGGGATCGGACTTGCCATAGTTCAGCGCATTATCGAACGTCAGGGCGGCAGGATCTGGCTGGAGTCCGAGGTCGGGAAAGGCTCAACCTTCTATTTCACGGTGCCGCGCTCTGAAGGGCTTTGACTCCGGCGTTACCTCAAGAGCGCCTGATCCAGGTCCGCGATCAGATCGTCGACATCCTCGACGCCCACCGAAACCCGGATCAACGCATCAGATATGCCCAACGCCCGCCGCTGGGCCTCCGGGACTGAGGCATGAGTCATAATCGCCGGATGCTCGATCAGGCTCTCGACACCGCCCAGACTCTCGGCTAACGCGAAAACACGGCAGCGTTCCAGGAATCTCCGCGACTCAGCGATACCCCCTCGCAGGAACATCGTGATCATTCCGCCGAATCCAGGCATCTGTCTGCGCGCTAGCTCATGTTCGGGGTGCGATGCGAGTCCCGGGTACGTGACGCTTTCCACCGAGGGATGCCGCTCCAGCCACTCTGCAATCTTCTGTGCATTCGAGCAATGCCGCTCCATCCTGAGATGCAACGTCTTCAAACCGCGCAAGGCGAGAAACGAATCGAACGGCCCGGCGATTGCCCCCACGGCATTCTGCAGGAATCCAAGTCTGTCGCCGAGCGCAGCATCCTTGGTCACTGCGATGCCGCCCACGATATCCGAATGGCCGTTGAGATACTTGGTGGCAGAATGCACCACGATGTCAAAACCGTGTTCTAGAGGCCTCTGGAGATACGGCGTCGCGAACGTGTTGTCGACAACGCAAAGGATTCCCCGTCCCTGCGCGGCGTCCGCTACAGCAGTCAGATCAATGAGCCTGAGCAGCGGGTTGGAGGGAGTCTCCACCCACACCATTCGCGTGTTCGGCCGCACGGCTGTGTTCAGCGCACCGGGTTTTGACAGATCGACGAACGTGAAGTCGAGTCCAGCGGAGCGCTTGCGCACTCGTTCGAACAACCGGAACGTGCCCCCGTATAAGTCATCTCCCGCCACCACGTGGTCCCCCGTGTCCAGCAGATCGAGAACGGTGGACATTGCGGCCAGCCCCGATGCGAATGCAAACCCGCGGGTTCCGCCCTCCAGATCGGCTACGCAACGCTCGTAGGCATTGCGCGTGGGGTTCTGGCTGCGTGAGTATTCGAACCCCTTGTGCACCCCCGGGCTCTCCTGGACATACGTCGATGTCGCGTAGATAGGCGTCATAATAGCGCCCGTGGATGGATCGGGCTGCTGCCCGGCGTGAATCGCGCGTGTTCCGAAACGGTGAGACATGTGGATATTTGGATGCCGCTACTGCAACTGACGGCGCAGGTAGCTGAGCAGATCGAAGCGAGTGATCAAACCCAAGAAGCGCCCGTGTTCCATGACGAGCGCTACCAAACCGCGGTCGAGAACCTTGTACAACTCTTCTATGCCAGCCGATGGCGCTACGGTCTCCAGGCGGCTGGTCATAGCCCCGCGCACGATCGAACGGAATCGATTCTTATCGCCGTGAGTGGCAACAAGGATATCGGATTCGTCCAGTAAACCGATGCACACACCGTTCTCCATTACCGGCACTTGCGAGACGTCGGCGAGGCGCATGCGTTGAAAGGCGGTTAAGAGAGTATCGTCCGGCGTCACCGTAATCACGCCGCCTTCCTCGTACTTGCGCGTGATCAGATCCCGCAGATCGCCCGAGCGTGGACGCGCGAGGTAACCCTGATCCAGCATCCAGTAATCATTGAAAACCTTCGACAGGTACTTCGACCCGGTGTCACAAACGAAGGTCACGACGCGTTTCGGTTCTTTCTGCTCCCGGCAGTAGCGGAGTGCGGCTGCAATCAGGGTTCCGGATGAGGTGCCGGCTAGAATACCCGTACACTTTAGCAGGTCGCGGATTATTTCGAAGCTCTCCACGTCCGCGATGCTGTAGACCTTCCGCACGCGCGACAGGTCCGCAACGGAGGGAACGCAGCTACCGCCAATGCCTTCCACCGCGTAGCTGCCCGACGGGACGTGACGGCCGGTTCTCACGTATTCGGCGAGCGAAGATCCGTCCGGGTCGGCCAATACCATCTCCAGAGCCGGCTGCACGCGTTCAAAAAATCGGCTCAAGCCCGTCAGAGTTCCACCCGAGCCGACCCCGCACACGATCGCATCCACACGGTGTTCCATCTGCTGCCAGATTTCAGGCCCGGTGGTGGCCTCGTGAGCCAGCGGGTTCGCCGGGTTCCCGAATTGATTGATGTGGTAGACGCCAGAGGTCTCGCGCGCGATGCGGGCCGCCGCGTCCTGATAATAGTCAGGATGCCCGGGCTCAACATCGGATCGGGTGAGCCGGATCTCGGCTCCCAGTCCGCGCGCATGGGCGATCTTCTCCGGCGACATCTTGTCGGGAATCACCAATATGATTCGATAGCCCTTGATCGCCGCCACCAGCGCGAGACCGATTCCCGTGTTTCCGGCGGTGGCCTCCACCAGGGTCTGACCCGGTCGAAGAGCGCCAGAACGCTCCGCAGCTTCCACCATGGCCACCGCCATGCGGTCCTTGATAGAACCCCCCGGGTTCTGGCATTCCAGCTTGAGATGTAACTCGCACAGGCCGGTCTCAAAACCTGTGAGCGGAATCATCGGGGTGTTCCCAATCAGGCCTACAGTCGCCAGCGGACTTAACATCTTTCCTATTCTCCCGCGTGCTACGCTTCAACCAAGAGGTCGAAATTCTGCCCGCTATCGAACAGACGCTGGTCGACAGCAATCTCCTACATAAACTGGAACGGCTGACGGTTCGCTGGCGCAAATCGTTCCCCGGCCTGGTCGGCGGTCATAACCTGTCCCACTTTCCCGGGCCCGGGATCGAATTCCTGGACCACCGCCATTTCCACCATGGCGACGATCTACGGGCAGTAAACTGGCGCGCCTACATGCGCCTGGAGAAGCTGTTTCTAAAAATGTTCCAGGTAGAGCCGCGAGTACCGGTTCGCATGCTCATTGATATAAGCCCCTCCATGCAGACCGGCTCCCCGAGCAAGTTCTTATATGCGAAGAAACTGGCGGCAGCCATGTCGTATGTGGGACTCGTCCGCCTCGACACCATTTGCCTCCAGCCCTTTGCCGATCATCTTTACGACTCGTTTCTGTGCGGCGGCGGCCGCCATCGTTTTATGCCGGCGGTTGAATTCCTCACGCAGCTCACGGCCGGAGTGCCAACCGATTTTCTGCAGGTGGCGCGGCAATTCGTGGCCAACTATCCTCAGCGCGGGCTGCTGATTATCATCTCGGATTTTCTGGATGACGGCGATTGCACAAAGCCCCTGCAATACCTGGCCGATTTCGGGCACGAATTACTGCTCATGCAACTGTGGGCCGACGAGGACCGTACGCCGCCATGGGACGGAGAACTGGATCTGGAGGATGCAGAGACGGGCAGCCGTGTCACGCTCAGCTTCGATGATGTCGCGCGGGAGCAGTATACGGCCGGCTTCGACGAGTACAGCGAACGGCTGGAACGTGTGGCGCTTCGCAACAGTGGCCGGTATTGCGGGTTTTCTACGGCGCTGCCGCTGGAAGAGGCGATCTTCGGTCCCGTCGTTCACACCAGAACCCTGCAGTGATCCTGCGCGTCTAGGTTAAGGGAAACTCGTGTCGTTGCTCAATCTCAGCCTCCCGGAGGTCATCGCGCTTCTTGGCACGCTAACAGCGGTGGTGGTGGCGTTGTACCTGCTTGACCGGTCGCGCCACCGCCAAGTGGTGGCGACGCTGCGGTTCTGGAAACCGGCTGAGAATGTGCAAACCATGCGGCAGAAACGGCGGATTCAGCAGCCCTGGTCGCTGCTGCTGCAGATTCTGAGCCTCGCGCTTCTGATCCTCGCCATAGCGCAGCTACAGTGGGGGGATCGAGCGAAGCGCATTCGTGATCACGTCATGATCCTGGATACTTCGGCATGGATGGGAGCCCGCACCGCTCGGGGCACTGTTATGGACGATGCACGCACCGCAGCGCTAAAGTACCTCAAGAGTCTGCCTGCTGACGACCGGTTGATGATTGTTCGCGCGGATGCACTGGCTACTCCCGTCACTTCGTTCATCACGAGTCGCACCCAGCTCGAACGCGGCATCCGCGAATCGAAACCGCAATCGGCCGCGCTCCACATGGATCAAGCGCTCGAATTCGCCGATCGGGTACAAAAGCTCCACTCGAAGCATCCCGGCGAGGTCGTGTATATCGGCGCGGGGAGGATTCCAGGTGGCGAGGGTTCCGCTCCATCGCCCGCGAACCTGCGAATCATTCCCATCGCCGCGCCGGTGGAGAATTGCGGCTTGCGAAAGATTGGACTTCGCCGTGCGGATGCGGAGACCTGGCAGGTCTTTGTGTCGACGAAGAACTACGGTGCGCAGCCTCGTACGTTACAACTGGCCGTGCACTTCGGTGGCGCTCCGATTGGCAACCGCACGCTGAACCTGAAGCCCGGCGATGAGCAGGAAACATCCTTTGTTCTACGGACTCGCAGCGCCGGCCTTTTGGAGGCGCGACTGCTTACGACCGACGCTTTTCCGGAGGACGACCGCGCGGTGCTCGAAGTGCCGCCGCAACGCACGCTGAAAGTTGTTGTTTACTCCGACGAGCCCGATCTGTTGCGGCCAGTGCTGAGCGCGAGCTCAAACGTCACCGCTGTGTTCCGCTCCCCCAGCGCTTATGATGCGCGGGTGAAAGCGGACGTCGTTGTTCTTGACCGTTTTGCCCCCTCCGCCGCCCCGATGCTTCCGGCAATCTGGATCGATCCCCCGTCTCAGCGCTCTCCAGTCCGCATCCGAACGATCGTTCACTCCGCCAAACTGGCGAGCTGGAACTCATCTCACGATCTCGGCACCGGTCTTCGCACCAGAGATCTCGAACTCGAAACGGCGGCGGTATTCGCGCCGGCTGACGGCGATATCGCGATCGCATCCGTCGATGCGGGCCCGGTGATTCTGGCCCGGCCGCAAACTGCGTCGACACAAAAATCGGTGGTGTTCGGTTTCCATCCTTCCCGGTCGACGTTGAAATATGAACTCGCCACGCCACTGCTATTTGCGAATGTCCTGCGCTGGATCAACCCAGACGTGTTCCAACAATGGGAGCTGAACGCGGGCACGGTGGGCACCGTGGAGGCGCATCTGGATAAGGACATCGATTCGAATTCAGTGCGGGTGGCGGCGGATAACGGCCGAGCGATCCCTTATACTGTGCAGAACGGTAACATTCGATTCTTCGCCGGCACGCCGGGAAGTTACCGTGTGCAGGCGGGGGGTCGCGAGATCGCCTACTCCCTGACGCTGCCTGAAGTGGGTGAAACTCGGTGGGAACCGCCTGCACGAGCAGTACAGGGCATCCCGCACACGCCGGGAGGTGATGCTCGCATTACGGAATTGTGGCCGTGGCTGGCGCTGGCCGGAACGCTGGGACTTCTGGTTGACTGGATCCTTTTCGGGCGTGGCCGCCGCGCCGGTGCAGTCCGGCGTCCAAGCGTAAATACGCGCGCAAAGGTGTTGCAGAGGAAGGCCTCATGACTTTTGACCGCACCTGGGCCTTATTCCTCCTGATTCTGCCTCTCGCGTGGGCACTATATGAGTGGCGTAGGACTCCACGTCACATTGGCTTGCTATTGAAAGCGATCACGTTCATGGCGATCCTATTGGCGCTCGCGGAACCGCGGATTGCAATCTCCGAAACGAAAATGGCCGTTGCCGTTCTGGTGGATACGTCGGCTAGCGTTACCCAGGCGGATCTATCGCTGGCTTCGGACCTGGCGACAGCCATCGATCGCAATCGCGGCCGCAATTGGACGCGTATCATCCCGTTCGCCCGGTTGAGCAGAAATGCGGAAAATGGGGAGAAGCCAAAGGCCTGGGCCTTGAAGCACACCCCCGGCGAAGCGGGACGCGGAACGGATCTGGAGGCCGGCGTTCGCGAGGCGATCGCTGCCATGCCGGAGGGCCTTGTACCGCGCATCGTCCTGGTCTCGGACGGGAATGAGAATCGCGGTAGTATCGCACGCGCCGCTTACCAAGCCCAGCAACTCGGTATCCCGATTGACACGGTGCCGATGGCTGGACGCCCGCAGTCGGCATTGCATCTGGACGCGGTGAGCGTGCCCACACTCACCTTCACTGGAGAGCGTTTCCCAGTCGACCTGATTGTCAGTTCGCCTCGCGCCGGTCAAGGCACGCTGGAAGTGTTTGCCGACGCGAAAGCTATTGGAAAAACGCAAGTGCGTCTGGAGCCCGGATCGAATCATATCCGCGCTCATGCCAACTTGACGGCGGCCGGCGCTGTTGATTTTGCAATCACTTTGCAGGCCCCCGGGTTAGGCGATCTGCACTTTGACCAAGCCCTGACGCTACGACGCCCCAAGATCCTCTATATCTCCGCCGATCCGCCTGGCACAGATACCAACCTGATGCAGGCTCTGGCGGCAGCCCAGGTCGATGTGCAGCGTGCAGCGAATCCAGTAACTCCGAAACTGAATGACGTGCAACTAATCGTATTCAATAACTGGGATCTGGAGAGCATCCCCGCTGCGCGCAAAGACGAGATCGAGAACTTTGTCAAGCGCGGCGGCGGCGTTATCGTCATCGGCGGCGAAAAGAACGTGTACGCGGAAGGAAAGAAAGTCGAGGATGCGCTGGACCGGACGCTTCCGGCGAAAGTAGCGCCGCCCCGCTCTCCTGAAGGTACCTGCGTCGTCCTCATCGTTGACAAGTCGTCGTCGATGGAAGGACGGAAGATCGAATTGGCGCGCCTGGCAGCTATTGGCGTGATTGATAACTTGCGGCCCGTGGACACCGTCGGCGTACTTATTTTTGATAATTCGTTCCAATGGGCAGTGCCCCTGCGCAAAGCTGAGGATCGATCTCTAATAAAACGGCTCGTGGCCGGCATCACTCCGGATGGCGGAACGCAAATCGCGCCGGCGCTAAGTGAAGCTTTCCGCAAGATCGCGGCGGCTAACGGTACGTTCAAGCATATCGTGCTGCTGACGGATGGCATTTCCGAAGAGGGCGATTCGCTGGAGGTGTCGCGTGAAGCATCGGCGAAGCGTATCACGATTTCCACGGTCGGCCTGGGACAAGATGTGAATCGGGCGTACCTGGAAAAAGTGGCGACACTCGCCAATGGCAAAGCGTACCTTCTCAACGACCCGGCCGGCCTGGAGCGTATCCTGCTCAAGGACGTGATGGAACATACCGGGTCCACGTCGGTCGAGAAACCCCTGCAGCCGTCCGTGGTGAAGCGCACAGAGATCCTGGACGGCGTCGGCATGGAGACGGCACCGGCCTTGAAGGGATACGTAAGATTTATCGCCAAGCCGACGGCGGATACGATCCTGAGCATCGATAAAAAAGACCCGCTGCTCGCGAGATGGCAGTATGGGCTGGGGCGCGCCGCGGTGTTCGCCTCTGACGCGAAGAGCCGCTGGGCTACGAATTGGGTCACCTGGCCGGGATATGACAAGTTCTGGATGAATCTGGTGCGCGATCTTCTTCCGCACGCGCATACCGGCGAGACCAGCATCGACTTTGATCGCGTGAACGGCGACCTGGTAGTGGACTACCGCATGAATGCGGAGTCGAAAGAAACACCAGCGATACCCGAGATTTTCGCCTTTGGGCCCGGCGGTTATCAGCGTCCGGTACCCGTGGTGAAACTGGCGGACGGAGCGTACCGCGGCCGCGTTCCTGTGGGGCAGCGGCAAGGACTGTTTCGCATCCGCCCTGTAGCGGAATCGAAGGCTTTCCCTGAAGTCGGATTCTACCGCCAGGAAGAAGAGATGAGCGATTTCGGTTCTAATGAACGCTTGTTGCGGAAAATCTCTGATTTTACCGGCGGTCATTTCAATCCCGATCCAAAGTCCGTATTCGATCGCGGCGGGCGTTCGGTGCCATCCTCGCTGCGCTTGTGGCCGGGGCTGCTGGCCTTCGCTATCGTGCTCAATATAGCTGAACTGGCGGCTCGTAAGTGGCGTGGCCTGTTTCAACGCCCCTGACGCGCCCCTCAGGGGTAGGAACCGGCTGCGGATATGAGTTTGTAAGCTAAATATGTTCTTCCTCGCATCATAAACCTTGCTATGAGCAACGCCGAGGCGAGACGCTTAAAAGCAGCCTCGGTTCCTCAGGCGCGAGGCCAAGTGTTGGGAGGTTGGCATTGGTTCCGGTCTGAACCTGCCGTTCTATTCGGTGGAGTCCAGAGGTGTCTGGCCTCGATCCATCGGTCGAAACTGCAGCAGTTGGCACGCAAGAGACTCGGACGCATCCCAGTCGAAGTCTTCACGCCAACTTGTTGGACAATCACTTCCGCTGGCAAACGCCAGCATTGATACGATTGTCCTGACCTGGACGTTGTGTTCGATCGCGGAGCGTTACAAGGCCTTCAGGAGATGATGTGTCCTGAACACCAGCGGCAGAGTGATCTTTGTTGAGCACGGCCGTGCACCGGAAAGCATCGTCACTGCGTGGGAAGATGACTCACACCACTCTGGAAACGAATCAGCGGAGGTTGTCACCTCTTCGAGTTGATGAGCAGGCTCAATCTCGGCGGTCATAGTAAGAATCGCCGGAGTTCCAATAGCCATAGCCCGAGTTGCCGCTCATCCGTCCTCGAAACCGGCGCATTATTGAGAGGTCTTGCTGAAGAGCGGCGCGATCCCGTCCATCCAACCCTGGCAAGTCTGCGACCCGTTGCGTAGCTCCGATAGCATCATCAAGGGCATGACGATCGTACTTTCCACGTGCCCACTTTTCCTGAAACTCGTCTATCTCATGACGAGCCTGCTGGAAGCGTCGAAGGTCGCTTCCCCGAAGGTACCCGTTGTTAGCGGCGCGCTCGAGATCAAATTCTAGGCGGTCGTAGAAGGCCTGGCGATAGTCGCCGTAATTGCGATAGTCGCTACGCGCTTCTCCGTCCCGGTAGTATGGATCGGAGTAGCGATCGCCCTCGCGCCACCGCCTATCATCCCGATAGCGGCCATCACGATCGGAGTAATACTGCGCGTTAGCGACCGCGATGCCGGCCACGTACAGACTTGAAATCACCAAACCTCGTACAAGGATTCGGCTCACTGTGATGCCCTCCTGATCCTAAGGACGTGGAGAGTGTCAGAAAGCGTTTCAGCATTTGAAGACTTCGTTTCTCAGCAGGGTGTGGCTGCGCCGTTTAGCTCATCGGCGTTGCAATTTTGGGAAGACCACTTCGCGAGTCAGGCCAGCAGCGCGGGTACTACGTTCCCACTCACGTCCGTCAGGCGGAAATTTCTGCCTTGGGATTTATAAGTCAGCTTGGTATGGTCGAACCCTAAAAGCTTTAGCAGCGTCGCGTGCAGGTCGTGTACGTGCACTCTGTCCTTCACGACGTTAAAGCCCAATTCATCGGTCTCGCCAATGCGCGCTCCCGCCTTTATGCCTCCACCGGCCATCCACATAGTAAAGGCGTTCGGGTGGTGGTCGCGGCCATCGGAGCCGCCCTGAACCATCGGAGTCCGGCCAAATTCACCGCCCCACACAACGATAGTGTCTTTCAATAGACCACGCTGCTTCAAATCCTTGATCAGAGCGGCGCTTGCACGATCGGTCTCGCGGCAATTCTCCGCGATATCGTGAGTGAGATTCGAGTGCTGATCCCATGCCTCGTGATACAGCTGCACGCAGCGCACGCCTTTTTCCACCAGTCTGCGAGCCAATACGCAGTTATTCGCGAACGAAGGCTTTCCTGGCTGCGCGCCGTACATTTCAAGGATATTCTTCGGCTCTTTCGAGAGATCCATCAGTTCGGGAGCGACGGCTTGCATGCGGAACGCCATCTCAAAGGAGTTGATGCGCGTCGCGATTTCAGGATCGCCGGCGGCTTTTAGGCGCATCTGATTGACTTGACGAATCGCGTCCAGCGAATCGCGCTGCAGCTCGGTATCCACGCCGGGTGCATTCGATAAGTACAGCACCGGATCGCCCGCCGACCTGAACTGGACGCCTTGGTAAAAGGTCGGAAGGAATCCGCTTCCCCAGCAACTGTCTCCACCGCTCGGGCCCTTCTTTCCCGAACTGAACACCACGAAGCCCGGCAGATCCCGAGTTTCGGACCCGAGTCCGTACAGCAACCAGGCGCCCATGCTTGGACGTCCGAACTGCATCGTGCCGGTGTTCATGAGAAGTTGACCGGGAGCGTGATTGAACGCATCGGTCGTCATCGATCGGACGATCGCGATATCGTCCACAATTTCGCCGGTGTGCGGCAGCAGCTCCCCCAGTTCCGTGCCGCTCTCGCCGTAGCGGCGGAATTTGAACTTGGGACCCAGCAGCTTCGAATTTGGATTGATGAAAGCCGCGCGGTAACCCTTCAAAAGGTCCGCAGGCGGAAGCGTCCCATCGAATTTCGCGAGCTGTGGCTTATTGTCGAATAGCTCCAGGTGACTCGGCGCGCCGGCCATGAACAGGAAAATCACGCGCTTGGCTTTCGCTTCGAGCGGCGGCTGCTTGGGCGCAAGCGGATCCGCTGCGTCCGTCGTGGCGGCGTATCCGGACTCAGCAAGCAGGCTGTGCAGCGCCGCCGCGCCGACGCCCACCCCGCATTGTTCGAAAAACCAGCGGCGCGTAATCTGCCTGGGGTCGGAATTACGATACAAATGATCCTGGCAATTCATGGCTATTCCTTAGTAATGGTCTCGTCGAGGTTCAGCAGCACGCGAGAGACAGCGGTCCAAGCCGCCCAGTTGTTGGGGGTGACATCGCGAGGCAGCGGCGATTTGTCGGTGAGGGAGAACCCGGTGATCTCTCTTGCGCTCAGCCAACCAGTAGATAGCCGCTGTTCCTGCTTGCGCAGCAACGCGAGCATCACCTGTTTCTCCGCGTCACTGGGAGTACGCGCTACGCACAGACGAAACGCGTAAGAAAGACGGTCAGCATCCGTGTTTCCGCCTTCGCGAAGAGTGCGCAAGGCCAATGCCCTCGCCGACTCAATGAACAGCACCTCGTTCAGAGTCGTCAGGGCTTGCAGCGGCGTATTGGAGCGTGCCCTTCGGACGCAGGATGCATCGCCGTTGGGCGCATCGAACGCCTGAAGCATCGGGTACGGCGTCGAACGGAAACGAAATGTATACAGTGCTCTGCGGTAACGGTCGGGGCCGTGAGCTTCGGGCCAGCTCTTGGTTGCGTAGCTGGCGGGCGGGAGAAATAGAAAAGCGGGCGCCGGAGGATAGACGCTGGGGCCGCCGATCGCCGGGTTGAGCAGGCCGCTGGCTTCGAGCGCGATATCACGGACGATCTCGGCATCCACCCGGAATCGCGGACCTCGCGCCAGCAGCCGGTTTGCCGGATCCTTGGCAAGCAATTCGGGCGTGACGTTTGACGATTGCCGGTAAGTTGCCGAAGTCACGATCAGGCGATGCAGCTTCTTCAGGCTCCAGCCATCGTCCATGAATTGAACCGCAAGCCAGTCCAGCAATTCAGGGTGTGAAGGCGGTTCCGATTGCGTGCCGAAATTCTCGCTGGTCGCGACCAGGCCGGTACCGAAGTAGGACTGCCAAACGCGGTTCACAATCGAGCGCGCTGTTGTCGGCGATTTTCGATCCACCAGCCACTTGGCGAAAGTCAGACGATTGGGTGGCGCACCCGGCGGCAGAGGATGCAAGAAATGCAGGAACTCCCGGCTGCACCTCGCGGTCGGGCTGCAGGAAATCCCCGCGCTTCAGAATGTGAGTTGGACGGAGTTCGTCCCGCTCCTTCACCACCAGCTGGCTGGTTCCTTCCGGGTGATCGCGCCACACGTCGGCGATTTGCGCATTGGCCTCCTTCCACTCGGGAACCGCTGTTCGCCAGTAGGAGAACACAGTCCGCACCTGGGCCGGCGAGCGCTGCTCAGCGGGAGTTGCGAGTATGTCTCGTACGTTCTTGGGCAGAGGATCGGCCACCGGATCGGGCGCGGTGGTGAAGGACAGCCGCATCCGGCCAAGGCTGTTCTGTCCCGTATCGTCCCGGTCTTCGTTCCCGTGAGCCTGCTTCAAATAAACGTCGAGAATCGTCCCCTCCGGAAATCCGAATGGCTTTTCCGCGACGAAGACCGCCTTTCTAGACTGGTTGCGCTGGCCGGGACCTGCATCAATGCTCCAACCAGTCTCGTTCTTGCCGTCGATGGCAAACTCAGCCGGACCGCCCATCTTTACGACTCCGTTCTTGCCTTGGTAATAGGCGGAGAGCGGCGCAGCAGGCGCATTGAAATCGGCTGACGCTTTGACGAACTTGATCTTCGTAGTCTTCTCGGGTTCGCTCACAGAGGCGGCCTCGGCCTCAAATTCAGTCAGCACGCCCAGACCGTTCAACGCCCGCCCTGGCCCCCCACAAGGGAGGTTAGGGTCGGTCAGGACCTCAAGCCGAAATGCGGTGATGTTCTGGACGGTGGTTTTGCTCGCAAACTTCACGCGGTGGGAAATGGGCGCGTAGCCCTGTGCGAGAAATGAGCCATCAGGCTGTGGAAGGTAACGCGATCCGCCCGTTGAAATGTCGTCCACCTCAGGATGCATTACGGTCCACTCCGGCTGATTGTGCGCAACTCCGGCCTCCCAAGCCGCCATCTTCTTCTGCCAGTCCGGATTGGTGTGACGCAGTTCCTCTTCGATTTCCGAGGTTCGGCGCAGAATCGCGGCGCGCTTCATCATTTCGTCCGGCTTGTACACGACGGTACTCGCTTCGTGTGTGTCGTTCAGGAAGGCGAACATCCGATAGTATTCTTCCTGCTTCAGCGGATCGTACTTGTGGTTGTGGCACTGCGCGCACTGAATCGTGACGCCGAGTACGCATTTGCCGATCGCGTCCATGCGGTCGTACATCGCTTCCATCCGGAACTGCTCAGGATCCACCCCGCCTTCCTCGTTGAGCATCGAGTTCCTGAGGAACCCAGTGGCCACTATGTCGTCCTGAGTTGCTTTGGGCAGGAGGTCTCCAGCGATCTGGTCGATGACGAACTGGTTATACGGGAGATCCTGATTCAGCGCGCGGATAACCCAGTCGCGATAGAACCAGACATCGCGCGGAGCATCTTTCTCGAAGCCGTTGGAGTCCGCGTAACGTGCCGCGTCGAGCCAGATGCGACCCCAACGCTCGCCATAATGCGGCGAATTCAGCAGGCGATCCACCTGCTTCTCATAAGCGTTGGGACTCCGGTCTGCCAGAAATGCGTCTACTTCATCGATCGTCGGCGGCAACCCCGTAAGGTCGATACTCAGGCGTCGAAGCAGCGTGGTTCGATCGGTCTCCGGGGAAGGTGCGAGCGATTCACGATCCAGTCTCGCGAGAATGAAATTGTCCACCGGATTGTGGACCCAGCCCGGCTTGCTGACGGTCGGGATCCCGGGCCGAACTGGGGCGACAAATGCCCAGTGCTGTTTCACCTCAGCTACAGTTGTGCCCGGAGTCTCAGGCCAGTTTGCGCCATGGTTGATCCAATCGCGAATGAGGGCGATCTTCTCGGATGGAAGGGGCTTGCCGCCCATCGGCATCCGAGCCTGATCACCGATTCCGGCGATCCGTTGATAGAGAATGCTGGCGGCAGCATCGCCGGGTTGAATGACCTTGCCGGACTGTCCGCCCCCAAGTGCAGATTGCCGGACACTCAAACTTAATCGCCCCATCTGCGCCTTCGGGCCATGACAGTTGTAGCAGCTTTCCGCCAGAATCGGCTGGATGTCTCGAGCGAAATCCGGACTGCTCTGGGTTTGCTGTCCAAACATCCAGGTGGATCCCGCGATGAACAGCACCGATACACTCGCCGCGCTGCCCAGGATGTACCACGTGCCAACATGCGTGCCAGTTGTTTTCATCTCTGTCTTGTCCATCTCTTCAACGCGGCCGCTTTACGCAAGTAGCTTGTGCACGACATTGCCGCCGACATCGGTCAGCCTGAAATCGCGGCCCAGATACCGATACGTGAGCCGCGTGTGATCCAGTCCCAGGCAGTGCAGTATGGTGGCCTGCAGGTCGTGGACATGGATAGGATCCTCTTCGATGCCGAGAGCCAGTTCGCTGGTACGGCCTATCACCTGACCACCACGAATACCACCGCCTGCCATCCAGATGCTGTATCCATCGGGATGGTGGTCGCGGCCCGCGTTGTCGGCTTCCTCGGGACGCCGCAACTCACTCATTGGTGTTCTGCCGAACTCACCTCCCCACACTACCAGGGTCTCGTCCAACATGCCCCGCTGTTTCAGGTCCTTGATCAGTGCGGCCGCGGGCTGGTCGGTGGCCTGCGTCTGCTTCGGCAGCAGCTTGTTGATCTCGCTGTGATGGTCCCAACTGGCATGCATAAGCAGAACGAATCGGACGCCGCGCTCGACAAGCCGGCGGGCTAATAGACAGTTGGTGGCGAATGGGCGCGTCTTCTCCTCATTGACACCGTACATCTCCAATGTCGCCGGCGACTCCTTGCTGAAATCGAGCAGCTCCGGACCAGACGTCTGCATCCGGTATGCGAGTTCGTAGGAGTGAATACGTGAAGCGATTTCACGGTCGCCCGTGTCGGCCTCATGATTCTGGTTCAAATCGCGAATGGCATCCAGCCGGGCGCGCTGGCTCTGCTCGCGGATGCCCGGGGGATTCGAAAGGTACAGAATCGGATCGCCGGTGTTACGAAACACCGTGCCGGCATACGTCGACGGCAGGAATCCATTCGTGAAGTTATCTGATCCTGCGCTTGTGCCGACACCCGAGGTGAGCACAACGAAGCCTGGAAGATCCTGCGACATGCTTCCCAGACCGTAGTTCACCCACGCGCCCATGGTAGGGCGGCCGCCGATCATGTGCCCGGTGAAAAGGAACAATTGACCGGGATGATGATTGAACGCATCCGTCTGCATGGAACGCACCAGACAGATGTCGTCGGCGCAAGCGGCCGTGTGCGGCAGCAGGTCGGAAAGCTCCATTCCGCACTGGCCATGACGCGTGAACTCACGAGGGCTCGCAAGAATAGAGGCGTTCGGCTTGATGAAAGCGAGCTTCAAGTCCTTGGTCATGGACGGCGGCAAGGGGTGGCCGCTCCATTTCCGCAATGCCGGCTTGGGATCGAAGAGATCCATTTGGCTGGGCGCGCCTTCCTGGAACAGGAAGATTACATTTTTCGCCTTCGCCGGAAAATGGGGCTTCTTGGGGGCTAGCGGATCGACGGGCTTCGGCCGCGTATCCGTCCCGGCCCAGCAATTGGGCCAGTGCGATGGTCCCAATACCGCCCGCGCAGGAGCGAAAGAACTTTCGCCGCGACTGAATCAGATCAAGGTCTCGTTCGTTCATCGCCTACTCTCTAGTGATAAATTCGTCAAGGTTAATCAGCACGCTGGCGGCTCCGGTCCACGTTGCAAACTCGACGTGGCTACTTGGTTCATCGCCAGATGCAGCCAGCTTCACGGCATCCTCTGGATGCTGTTTGAAGATTTCTCTCTGCTGATCCAGATAAGCCTGCATGCGTTGGATTTCTTTCTGTTGCGGGTCGCGTCCCAGAGTTATGCGGTAGGCCAAGCGAATGCGATCCGCCGGCGTCGAAGCACCGGTTACGATGCGATACGCCAGCGCGCTTGCCGACTCCATAAATACCGGATCGTTCAGTAGGTTCAGAGCCTGTAAAGAGGTATTTGAGCGCTCGCGCTTGCAAACCGGCACATCCGATCGCGGAGCGTCGAAATTGACGAGTTGCGGATAGGGAGTCGACCGCTGGAATTGGATATACAGTCCGCGGCGATATCGCTCGACGCCCTTCGTCTCTTCCCAACCGGCGCCCGCCTTCTTGCCGTACCCAAGTTCGGTGACACCGGCCGGCTGTGGCGGACGAATACTGGGGCCGCCGACCGTCGTCTCTAGCAAACCGCTGACGGCGAGCGCGGAATCGCGAATCAGTTCGGCGGGCAGACGCAGCCTCGCCTGGCGGGCCAGCAAGGCGTTCGTCGGATCCACCGCGTCCAGTTCAGGCCTTGCGGATGACGACTGGCGGTATGTCGCAGAGAGCACGATGCGCCGAATCAGCGCCTTGCGGCTCCAACCGTTGTCCCGGAAATCCGTAGCCAGCCAGTCCAGAAGTTCCGGGTGGCTGGGCTTCTCGCCGCGTGTTCCGAAATCATCGGACGATTTGACGATCCCTTGACCGAATAACTCCTGCCAAATGCGATTCACGGCCACACGTGCGGTCAGCGGATTGTCCCGTGACACCAGCCACTTCGCCAGATCCAAGCGCGTCAGGTGCTCGTTGTTTGCAGGCTGGGGAAGAACGGTCAGGACGGCGGGCATAACTTGAACACCATTGGTGCGATAATCGCCCCGGACTCGCAAATAAGACGGATGCGGGTTGGGCGATTCCGTCATCGTCATCGCCTGGCTCAATTGCGGATACTCGGCTTTCAGCGCTGTCAGCTTGGTTTCGAGTTCCTGAAATTTCGCCTCTTGCGCCTTCTTATTACCGACTGCGAAAAAGTAATTGCGTATGAAGTGCTCAGTCAGGATGTCGCTGTCGCGCTGGGTTCGCTTCTCAACGGGCGTGAGCAGGATTTTCTCCCCATCGCCGCCCTGAGTCAGCTTCTTGACGACGTCCCAGGCAAGGTCCCAATCCGTGAACTTGCCGGGCTCCGCAATCGCTTGCCGCAGATGCTGTTCCCAATCCGCCTGAAGCTCCGGGACATGATACTCCGCGAGCAGGGCGCGTCTCTTCTGCTCGTAATCGCGATGCCGCTGCAGATAGGGCCCCAACTCGCCGGCGCGGGGCGCGTCGATATCGACCTCCTCGGCGTTATCGAAGAAAGCAAAAAAGCTATAGAAATCCTTCTGCGAGATAGGGTCGTACTTATGGTTGTGACATTGGGCACAGCCGACGCTCAATCCAAGCCAAGCCACCCCCACCGTGCTCGCGCGATCTACGGTGTTGTCAAACCGAAACTGAGCATTATCGACGCCTCCCTCACGATTCGTGAGTGTGTTGCGATTGAAGCCCGTGGCTATCCGATCCGCCGCGGTGGCATTGGGCAGCAAGTCACCCGCGATTTGCCGGATCGTGAATCTATCAAAAGGCATATCGCTGTTCATGGCATCGATCACCCAATCCCGATAGCGCCACGCCCAGGGGCGAAACCAATCCTTTTCGTACCCGTCGCTATCGGCATATCGCGCTATGTCCAGCCACTGCCGCGCCCATTTCTCGCCGAAGTGCGGCGAGGCAAGATAGCGGTCCACCTGGCGTTCATACGCGTCCGGGCTCGGGTCACTGACGAATGCATTCACCTCGTCCGGCGTCGGCGGAAGTCCAGTCAGATCGAGACTCAAACGGCGCAGCAACACCGGGCGAGCGGCCTCCGGCGACGGTTTGACCTTGGCTTGGTCCAGCCGGGCGAGAACGAAGGCGTCAATCTCGTTTCGCACCCACTTCGCGTCGGATACCGCAGGCGATGGGCCCGGCGAATCGGCTGAAAGGCCCAATGCAGTCCGGTCTTTGAAGGGGTCGCCTTGGCCGAGTGTGTTGTATCCACTCCCGGCCAGATGGCACCGGCGTCGATCCAGGCGCGCACCAGACCAATCTCCTCGGCGTCAGCCTGGCACCGGAAGGCGGCATCGGACTGACGCCGGTCGCCCCGGAGATCCTCAAAACCAAAGGACTCTCGGCGCTCTTGCCCGGCTTAATGGCAGCCCCGGACAGGCCGCCTTGCAACGCGGCGCTGCCGTCGTCCAGTCTCAAATTGCTCGTCTGCACCTTGGGGCCGTGGCAGCCGTAGCAGTGCCTCTCGAGAAGCGGAGCGATGTCAGTCGCGTAGTCAACCTTGCGTTGTGCAGGTTCGGCAGTCCGGGTTGCTGCGCTACGGCGACCCAAAAACAAAGCGCCGCTACCAGCCGAGAAGTGTCTAGACATCCTGAACCCCATCATCGCCCATCGCCGGAACACGGGCAAGAAGATTGAAGACACCGTGAAATGTCTTAATATATGAGACGAAGCGGAGGAGTGGTACAGACGGGCAGAACGCGTGCTTCTGGGCGACTTGCGTGAAACTCGCGAGTAATCTTGGCCCTGTGCAGTGTCCAGAATTACGTTCCACTACACTGAGACAACAATGCGGAACGACGCAAATGAAAGCAGTTCGGTTCTTCGGGCCTGCGCGATACTCCGCTGCTTCAAATCGCCAGGCGAAGTTCTGCGGGTTCGCGACGTCGTGCAGCGCACCGGTCTGCACAAAGCGACGGTTTCCAGACTTCTCGCCGCCCTTGCCGAAGGCGGCGTCCTGCAACGTTCTCAGCCGTCCGGCTATACATCGCTGGTGCGAACGGTCGAGCCGAGTGAGTTTCGAATCGGATATGCTTCGCAGACCGAGTCTTCAGCATTCGCCCAAGAGGTGACGGCGAGCATACGCCGGGCGGCCGACCGTGCCCGAGTCCAACTCATATTCGCCGACAACCGGCAAAGCCCGATGGTGGCTCTGCGTAACGCAGACAAATTGGTGAAAGAGCGCGTCAATCTGGTGATCGAATTTCAAACTTTCGATTCCATCGCTTCACTCATCTCCTCGAAGCTGCAACAGGCGGGCATTCCGATGATCGCCATTGATATCCCGCACCCGGGCGCAGTGTACTTCGGGGCGAATAATTACGAAGCCGGCCTGATTGCAGGTCGCGCGTTGGGCCGATGGGTGGCCCGGCACTGGAACGGGAACGTCGAGCATGTGGTCCTGATCGAGCTATCGGCGGCGGGCCGGCTTCCGCAACTACGTTTGAACGGGTCGCTGGCAGGGTTGCGCGAGATTCTACCTGGGGTTTCCGACGACCGCGTCGTCAGATTGGAGGGCGCGGATACCTCGCAGGGCAGCATGGCGGCGGTACGCAAGTTCGTCCGATTCGTTCGCCCGCGCAACGTCGTGATCGCAGCAATGAACGACGCAAGTGCGATCGGTGCACTCCGGGCATTTGAGGAGGCTGGTCTCAACGAGGAATGCGCTGCCGTGGGTCATGGCGCGGTTCGCGATGCACGGATGGAGATGCGGCGGCCGAACTCGCGGCTGATAGGATCGGTTGCGTTCTTTCCCGAACGGTACGGCGGCGCTGTGATCAAACTGGCAATGTCGATGCTGAAGAATGAGCCGGTGCCGTCCGCGGTCTTTACCGCTCACCGCCTGATTACGCCGCAGAATGTCGACCGTTTCTACGGCGTCGAGTTGACTTGAACTGGTAACCGATTCGGCCTGACAACTTGCTGAAGTCTGGTTACGAAACCGCGGGTATACAACCCCGCGTTCGAAAGGTTTCGAACCACGACTTTGTGCGTGGATGCGTTCGAGCTAAGGTGCGTCAAGCGCATTTGCGAGTACTTCGGGCCGATCTGGAATGGCCGGGGTTGCGCCACATGGTGGAATTGTCCAGTCGGTTGCAATACCGCGGTTGTCCCGGCGTGCGCCGTGATAGGCCTGTAGGCATCATTCGGCTAAACTCCAGGGTGGGAGAATTAGAGCGCCCTTCGCCACACTGATTCGTTGGAAGCACCTGGAGCGAGAAAAATTGAAACAGAAAATCTTCGAATGCCGAGTCTGCTCCCCCTTATCCGACGAGTCGGCCATCCGATCGACGCTTGAAACAAAACTACCGTTCATGCAATGGGACCAAGGCGACTCCTCATGGGACAAAGTTCGTGTGTCGGGAAAGAGCCCCCGGTCCACGGTCACTATTTACCGGTACGAGAGCCCAGGCCCGTTCCAATTGACGATGGTTTTCCAACAGCAGGAAGAAGAGGAGGACTTGGAGTACGCCTCTCGTGAGTTGCGTGATCAGGTTTTGGACGCGCTCAGGGGTAGGATTTGGAAGCCGCTGCAGCCTCAGCCGGTGGTGTTGATAAAGGTGAAAGGCCGGTTCCCTTCAGGTTATGAATTCGAGTGCGATCGCACTATGGCCGAAATCAAAGGAACGCTGGACGATGCCGACTTTTGGTATTGGGACACTGTCAGGCGTGAACCACAAGGGCTTTGTCTGGAGGGACGCATCCCGTTTAGCCGTGGCGGGCCGGCAATCTGGAACGCCAAAGAGCGGCTTCGGATCAGCGGTGAGCGGCCAAGCTTTTCGATTGAAGTCGGCCCCTGGAAGGATGAACCGCAACGCGTCCCGAGCTGTGACCAGGTTCATGAGATCGTGCAGAACACCATTCTACCCGCGATTGGAGCTCGCAATGTGCGAGCAGTCGACGGTCTCAAGCAGCAGACTTCGTCAAATCGTCAGGTGTGAGACTGACGGCCAGGCGTGCTGCGCGACGTTCGGCCTTTCGGAGGTTCCGCGGTTGGGCATCAATTGCAGCGCCCGTGCTTTCAAATACTTGATCCACGCTTATGGTATCCAGGAGCTTGTCGCATTGTTGCGTATGAAGATTGCAACCTACAATGTCAACTCGATCCGCAGGCGATTGCCGCTGGTACTGGATTGGCTTCAAAGCCATCAGCCGGATGTAATGTGTCTGCAGGAGACGAAGGTCCAGGACCACGACTTCCCAGTCGATGATATCCGGCGAGCTGGATATTACTCAACGTTTCGTGGAATGAAGGGCTACAACGGGGTGGCTACGCTGACGCTTCAAAAACCCGAACACGTGATGCATGGATTGCACGAGGGTCCAGATAATGAAGACGTCCGGATCCTGCAAACCGTGATAGACGGCATTCCGATTATCAACAGCTATGTGCCCCAGGGATACTCGATCGTTTCTGAGAAATACGCTTTCAAGCTGGCTTGGTTCAAGCGCATTCGCGAATACTTCGGGACGTATCTGGATCCTGGCAAGCCAGCCATCTGGTTGGGCGATTTGAATGTTGCTCCGGAGCCGATCGATGTCTACCATCCGGACCGGCGCGGCAACGATGTCGATTTTCACATCGATGCGCGCACTGCTTACAAAGAAGCCGTCAACTGGGGATTCATCGACGTGTTCCGAAGGCTCTATCCGGAGCGTGTGCAATATACGTACTGGGATTATTTCAGAAATGCTTTCGAGCGGAACTTCGGATGGCGAATCGATCATATCCTGGCGACTGCGCCGCTGGCGGAGCGCTGCGAGAACTCGGATATCGATCTTGAACCCCGGAGGGCGCCCGGTGCTTCGGACCATACCGTGATGTGGGCCGAGTTCAAGTGATGGTCACGGTGCCTCGACGGACTTCATGGTCATTCTCGATCACTGCGTTGAACTCGCAGCCGACCAATGCGACGACCGCCAGGACGTACATCCAGACCACAAGTGCGATGACAGCAGCGACGCTACCGTAGAGAACGTTGTAGTTCGCCAGATAGCGGACGTACCATCCGAAGATCTGTGTCGACAACAGCCAGAGAAGTGTCGCGAGAAAAGCGCCGGGCCATACTGAGCGAAGACGCATGGGACGATTGGGTCCCAGGAAAAACAGCAGCGCGGCGGAGACCACGATGGAGCCGACTGCAGCCAGGGTGCGGACGATGCGGCCGAACACGGTTACCCAGGCCCCGAGTTCAATGCCCTCGCGGGAAAGGCCCAACCACTTGATAATCGCCGCTTCCGAACGCGCTCCAAATAGCACCATGGCGCACCCGAAAACCAGAGGAACGACGGCGCACAGGACGAGGAGCGCCGCCACTGCGCGCTGCTCCAAGAAAGGACGGCCGCTGGGCAGGCTGTAGGCGGCCTGGAAACCTTCCATGAGGCTCATCATGGCGCCGGAGGCCGCCCACACGGAGAGCAGGGTGGCTACGACTAGCAATCCGGCGGGCCGGCGCCCTTGGGCGCTCAAATAGTTACGTAGCAATTCCGAGGTGCCTGGGGGCGCCACCTGAAACAGGATGCGGGTAATCACGCGCGACACCGCTTCGGCGTTGGCCTGGACCAGGATTGCGCTGGTGGTGGTGAGCACCGGGAAGGAGGAGAGAAGGGCGGAGTACGCGGCACCTTTGGCGATGCCGAAGCAGTTGTCTTCATAGGCGGCGACCCATGCACGCCGGAACAACCACCACAGCCGCGACAGGGTTCCGCGCTGCATTATGTAGATGGCCGGCGAGACATTCGACATCCCTTAAAACACTGTGGCACAGGTCTGCGCTGATATTTCTTGTGCTGCATTTGGGTTGCGGCTCAGATTACCGGCCTCAACTTGGGATACTACGTCTGATGCGCCTGACTCGTGACTGGTGGTTGGATGTGGGAGTGCTGCTGATATTAACCGCCGCACTGGTATGGCCGGTGTTCCAGCTCGAGTATTTGAACAGGTGGGGGTCCATCGAATCGACGTTCATCGCCGATGGGCGCCTGCTACAAGAAAGCTGGCCTCATCATTTATGGCAGCCGCTGTGGTACTGCGGTACTCGGGCGGCTTATGTCTATCCGCCAGGACTGAGCATCGCCGCCGCCGCTTTCTCTTCTATCGCTCACATCAGCCCAGCCCGAGGGTATCATCTCGCGATTGGGCTGTTCTATGTGCTGGGGATTACCGCGGTGTATCTCTGGACGCGCACCGCCACGCGATCGCGCGGGGCGGCGTGGCTCGCGGCGGCAGGCGTTGCGCTGGTCTCGCCATCCCTGCTGATACTACCGGATTTCCGCAACGACACGCCCTTCTTTGTTCCGTGGCGGCTGCATGTGCTGATGACGTATGGGGAAGGACCGCACATCTCGTCGCTGGCCGTGCTGCCTCTGGCGTGGCTTGGCGCATGGCGGCGATTCCATGCGGGTGGACTGAGATGGCTGGTGCTCAGCGCCTGCGCTGCGGCGACCGTCGTGACAATCAACTTCTATGGCGCGACGGCGTTGGCGATCACGTTCACCCTGCTGGTGTGGTCGTGTTTCCTCAAGCGCCTGGACTGGCGAATCCTCCGCGATGCCGCGATCATCGGCGTCCTATCCTATGGCTTGACGGCATGGTGGCTGGCGCCATCGTATCTGGGTATTACGTCGCGCAACCTGCGGCTGGTGGCTCCGGCGGGAAATAGCTGGTCGGTACCGTTGTTCGCCGTGATGGTCGCTGCGCACGTGGCCGTAAGCCTGTGGATCCGACGCCGGAGTTTCTTTTGCCCTTATACCTTTTTCATCTTCAGCAGCCTCGGGTTCCTCGCGATTTATGTTCTCGGGTACCGGTGGGCGGGTTTTCAGGTGGCAGGGAACTCGCTGCGGTTGGTCCCCGAACTGGAAGTTTTTGCAATCCTCTGCTCGGTGCAAATTGCGGTGCTGCTATGGATGTGGCGGCCGGCCGCAGCGTGGCGCCTGATTCCGCGCGTCGCGCTGGTGCTGCTGCTGGCCATCTGTCTCCGGCCTAGCTGGCGGTACCTGAAGTATGCATATCTGGAGTTTCCATCCGACCCCAAGTGGCAGCAACGCATCGAATACAAAACTCCGGCGTGGCTGGCGGAACACTTTCCCGATGAGCGGGTGTTCGTCACCGGGACTATCCGTTTCTGGTACAACGTCTGGCACGATGGGCAGCAGGCCGATGGCGGGTCCGATCAAGGCATCCTGAATCCGCTGATCTCGGCGGCCAAGTGGCGCATCATCCACGACACTGATTTGGGAAGTGTTCTGGACTGCCTGCAGACTTTCGGCGTTGACATCCTAGTTGTTCCTGGACCGGCTTCACAGGAGGTTTACAAGGATTTCCCGCATCCGGACATGTACCAAGGCCGTTTCCCATTGCTGCGGGACGACGGCGAAGGCAATCGGTATTACCGCGTCCCGCGCCGCGCCACTGGGATTGTTCGCGTGGTGGACGGTAGCCGTGTGAAAGCCCTGCCACCGCTACCGACGGATGCCGAGCCGGCGCTGATTCACGGGTATGCGCAGGCTGTGGAGTTGAACCCCGCGGCAGGAGCATTTCCTCAGCGCGCCCGCGGACGCTGGCATGGCAGCGACGTCCTGGATGTAGATTTCGAGTTGCAGGCGGGGGAATCGCTACTGGTTCAGGAGAGCTTTGACGCTTACTGGCGCGCCTGGGTGGATGGGCATCCGCAAACCATCACGCGGGATGCGGCCGGATTCATGATGGTAGATGCGCAGCCGGGGAAGCACTCCGCCCGGTTCGCGTTCCAAACGCCGAGGGAGGTGATTGCCGGCCGGACGCTGACCGCGGCGTGTTGGTTATTGATTGCCGGGCTGAGTCTACGCGGTCTCGTTCGCGCGCCGGACCGCCGAGTAACGCCGCTGTAGGCTCTCAAACTGGCGGCGCCGCAAGAGACCGTGCCGGTGCATCCAAAATCGAAATAGCACTCGAAGAATCGACAGCCCGTAGATCGTGCTTTGCACCAACGAGGCCGAAGATGCCTGGGGGAAGTAGCGGGTGGGGACGGGAACCTCAGCGATCCGGACGCCGAGTCCGACGAATTGCGCCATGATCTCCTGATCGAAGATGAAGTTGTCGGAGTTCATTTCGACGTTGACGCTTTCGAGCGCAGCCCGCGTGTAGGCGCGATAACCCGTGTGATACTCGGAGAGCCTCAGGCCGAACATGAAATTTTCCAATCCCGTCAGGAAGCGATTGCTGATGTACTTCCACCAGGGCATACCCTGCTGCATGACTTTGCCGGCCAGCAACCGGGAGCCGAGTACGACATCAGCCGCGCCGGCCTGAATGGGCTGGATAATTTGTGGAAGCAATTTCGGATCGTACTGGTAATCCGGGTGAACCATCACGACGATGTCCGCGCCGGCCCGCAAAGCTTCGCGGTAACAAGTCTTCTGATTCGCGCCGTAGCCGTAATTACGGTCGTGCACGAAGAGCTCGAGGCCTAACTGGCGCGCGATTTCAATCGTCTCGTCGCGGCTGCCGTCGTCCACCACGATGACCAGATCGACAATATCGTGCGGCAGTTCGGCATAGGTCATGTGCAGGGTTTTGGCGGCGTTGTAGGCCGGCATCACCACCACTACTTTCGATTTCCCGGGAAGCTGTTCAAGCATCATCCACCATTGCTGTTATCACGAACTGGTATGCAAATAGAGTTTTCCACAGCCGGGCCACCTCATAGCTGATGCGCTCCAGCGCGCGGACCACCGTCGGCGGTGCGTAAGCCGGCGCCGCCAGTCCCACCGGAATGCCCGTAACGTGCAGTGCATGCACCCGAAATCCCTGGGCGGTCAACAGATGACGCCAGCCTTCCAGCATATAGAACCGCAAGTGCGTACGGTCAAACAGCCCTTTCTCGTGTTGTGGAAAGCGCCCCACCAATACGTTCAGCCGGAAATAGATGTTACCACTATTGGGCAGCGACACGATGAGACGGGCTCCCGGCTTCATGACGCGCCGAAGTTCCTGGAGGAGGATTTCGGGCCGGCGTAGATGCTCCAGGATATCGGCGCACAGTACGTAATCGAAATCGCAGTGGAGGCGGGGCAGCCCCCGCTCGAGATCAGTTTCAATCAGTTCGACGGAGGATGGGAAGTCAGCGCTGTAGCCGCCCGAGCGTTCCAGCCCGACTACACGGTAACCCCTGGCAGCAAGAATCGCGCCTACATAGCCGTTGCCGCACCCCACGTCCAACACGGTGGCGCCCCGGCCGTCTTGGGGGAACAGCCGGAGGAGGATGGAGTGGCTGCTATAGCAACTCTCCTTCAACTGATAGACTAGTTCCGGTTCGGCGGCAGGTTGTATAGATGTAGACTCCACCCACCTCATTATCGCTGGGTTTGACGGCTGGAAACCACCAGCGGCGGGCCGCATCCATGTAGTGTATGGCCTCCACGGTCTGGCGCGGGCATCTTGCGTTTGGGTTGGTTTCGTTCCCGGTGCGGCTGTTTCGGGCGGCTCGGGCGGAGAAGGTGAGTTTCAAGCGGTTGTACCGGCCTGCAGCGCCTGCCGCTCCTCCCGCTCCAGCCACCGCCGAGCGGAAGCCACCGCTGGAGCCCGCCGCTCCGCCGCGTCGAGACCAGAGGTCGGCGGATGAGGGGCAAGCCAAGCTTCCCTACCAGGAGAAAGAGGCGGCGGTGGAAGCGCCGGTTTTCCGGACGCATAATGCCGTGACTGCGGAAACCGGCGACGAACCTGTGGGACGCGAGCAACTGGTCAAGGGCTTTGAGTACGAGAAAGGTCAGTATGTCGTGCTTGAGGACACGGAACTCAAGAGCATCACTGCGGAGACGAGCAAGGAGATGCAGATCGTCGAGTTCGTGCGCATGGCCGAAATCGATCCGATCTTTCTCGAAACGTCATATTACCTGGCTCCGGAAGAAGCGGGAGAGCGCCCCTACACTCTGCTGCAGGAGGCGCTACACCAGACCGGATACGTGGGGCTGGCGCAACTGGCGATGCATCGCCGTGAGCACGTGGTGATCATCCGGCCCGGGAAATCGGGAATGATCGCTCACACCATGTTCTATCCCGAAGAAGTGCGACAAGGCCAGGAGTACCGCCCAGATCCGTCGAGCATCGTGCCTCGCGAACTGGACATGGCGAAAAAGCTGATCGAGACGATGGTGACGCCGTTTGAGCCGGAGAAGTTCAAGGACACCTACCGCGAGCGTCTGGAGCAGATTATTGCCGAAAAGGTAGAAGGGCACCGCATCGCACACGAACCTCCCACGGGTCCGAAAAAGGCGGCCGTAATCGATATCATGCAGGCTCTGCAGGAGAGTCTGAACATGGCGAAGAAGCCGCCGGCGCGAAGCACGGCGGCTAAAACCACGCGAGCGGCCGGCCGCGCACGCAAATAGCGCTTAATGCATTATTTCGTTGCAGAGGGTGAGTTGCCCTGCTTGTTCTTACGAGGATCGTCAGCCGGATTCACGTAGTTCAGGACAAAGGGGCCCATCGCATGCACCTGAACGATGGTTTCCCCTTTCGCCGTTGCGAAATGGTGCATACGTTTTGGCATCATTGCGTAGGACCCGGTAGTGAAGTCGCGCAGCGCAGATGGGTCGAACTTATCTCCCATGCCCGCCGCAAAGGTCCCTTGCAGCACGGTAATGTATTCATCAGTTGGGTGCCAATGCGCCGCGACCACTCCTCCATTTCGGGATTTTGAGGCGCACTGCGAAAAGGCCGGGCTTGAACGGGTCGCCACTCAACACAGCCATCTGCACGGCTGACGGGATTCCGGTTTGAGCGGGCGCCGGCATCCATTTCACATCGCCGGGCGTAAGCAGAACCGGCTTCGCGCCCATTTCGTGCGACGGAGTTGGCTTCGGAGCTTGCGCACACGCCAGGCCCAGGAAGGGGAGAAAGACCAATAACTTGATTCGCATAGCTCTCCTACTTGGCAGGTACTTGGAACTCCACTGAGCATAACTAATCATTGAGCTAAATGCGAGCGAAAACTCCGATATGCTGGATGGCATGCATTTGCGGCAATCCGCGTTGCTTCTCGCTGTAAGTGGGATCCTCAGTTTCGGGCAACTTACGATGGATCAGAAGATTTCTGATTTCCAATATACGGCCGGAGTTTACGCGAAACGTTACGCTCCTTATGAATGGAAGCGGGACGGGTTTGGATTTGATCTGCTGGATATTGCGCCTTGGCTCGATCGGGTTCGAGCTACCAAAAACGATCTGGATTTCTACGATGTGACATCGCTGTATGTAGCCAGCCTGAATGACGCGCACGACCGTTATACTTTGCCTTCCAACTTCGTAGCCACCCTCAACTTCACGGCAGACATCTACGACGCAAAACTCCTGGTGGATTCAGTGAACCGGCAGCGGTTACCGGCTGCCGAGTTCCCTTTTCTCTCGGGTTATGAACTGGTGTCCATCGATGGCGTCGACGCACAGAAGCTGCTGGACAGCCTGGCGAGGTACAGCGTTTATGCCAATCCGCGCAGTACGCGGCGGGGCGCGACGGCGCTGTTAACGACACGTTCACAGCGAACCATCGCTTCTGCGCCAAACGTGCCGGAGATCTCGACGGTGGTGTTCCGCAGACCGGACGGCAATCTGGAGTCCTATCGGATCCCATGGGCGAAAACCGGCGTGCCCTTGACGTCGGTGGGCAAGTATCACACGCCGCAAAGAGTTGGCGAAAGCGCCATGACCAACTCCAGGGTCAGGCTGGCAGAGGACGATCGGGAGGATACGCAGCCTCCTGCCGGTCCAGTGTACTCGCAGGTACTGCGCCGGTTGCAGAATTATCAGATCCCAGATACATCCACGGTGGGTCTGGGATCGGTGCTCCCAGTATTCGCGGCATCACTGCCGGACAGTTTCGTTCAGCGGCTGGGTAAGTCGTTTACGGATCCGTTCTTCTCCGGAGTCTTCGAGAGCAGCGGCTTCAAGATCGGCTTTATCCGCATACCGTCGTTTTCGCCAGCTGTGGGGACCGATGCGGCAGTAACGGCGTTTCAGAAGGAGATTGCGTTTTTTAAGGCCAACACGGACGGCTTAGTGATCGACGAGATGCACAACGGGGGCGGCGACGGCGGCTACACCAACCAGTTGCTCAGCTTCCTGATGCCGAGCACCTGGCGGATCATATTGGCGGAGGTTCGCGCGACTTCGGAGTGGGTGGCTGCAGTGTCCAGCGAATTAGAGCTTGCCAAAGCGACGGGTGCGCCGCAGAATATCGTCGATCTGTATCAAGGCATTCGGGATGAAATGATTGCCGCGAACCGGGTGATGCATGGTCGCACCAAGGCTATTCCGCTGGACGACGTCACAGTGGACCGCGATCCCGCAAAAGACGGCAAAGGCGCGCTACTCGCGTATACGAAACCACTCATGGTTTTGGTCGACGAATTTTCGGCTTCGGCGGCCGAGATCTTCGCCGCCACGATTCAGGATAACGGGCGCGGTCCGCTATTCGGATGGCGAACGATGGGCGCGGGCGGCAGCGTAGAGTCCTGGTGGAGCGGCAGCTATTCGTTAGGAGTGATCAGTGTCACCGAATCGCTGCTGGGCCGGCAGAACCCCTTAGTGACGTCGGACTATCCGGCCTCTCCCTATATCGAAAATATTGGCGTGCGTCCGGACATCCAAGTGGATTATATGACCGCCGATAATCTCAGCAACAGTGGCAAGGCCTTTGTCGATGCGTTTACGGCTGCTATGGTGGACCACATTCAGGGGAGCCGGTGACCGTCATGAACAAACTGCTACTCACGTCCATCGCGTTGGTGGTCTCGCTGCCGGCTCAAAATCTCACGCCAGGGCAGAAAGAAGCCGACTTCCGTTATCTGGCCAGCCTATTCTCGACCTACTATGCTCCGGTGGATTGGAAGAAGCAGCTCTTCGGCTTCGATCTGTTCGATGTGAAGCCATGGCTGGATCGCGTTGCCAAGACGCAGACGGATCTGGATTTTTACGAGGTATGCGTGGACTACGTCGCGAGCCTTCGCGACACACATGACTCCTTTTTGCTCACATCGGACTTCGCCGCGCGGCTAGGGTTCACCGTCGACATCTTCGACGGAGCGTTACTCATCGACTCGCTGAATCGCGGGACTCTGCCTGCGAAAGACTATCCGTTCGCGATCGGAGACGAACTGATCTCGATCGACGGAGTGGACGCGCAACGGGTGCTGGACGGGTTGACGAAGTACGCCTCGGCGGGCAATCCACGATCGGGCAGGCGGCAGGCGGCTGTGTTTCTCACGACGCGCATCCAGGCACGGATGCCTCACGCCGCGGAAATCGGTGAGAGCGCGACGGTGGTGATCCGCCGCCAGAACGGGAACTCGGAGACATACACGGTGCCCTGGAACAAGACCGGCACGCCGATCGAAGTGGGACCGGTGCCGTCGCCGAAAGCAGCCAACGGTATTAAGAGCAAGAAGGCTTACTCCATCCCGGTAAGTTCCGAACCGGACTACATGGCACCGTTGAACGAACTACGCTGGTCCGGAGTTCTGAATGCGGAGGAAACCGGTTTGAGCGGGTACGGGGTCCGCAATCCCATTTTCCTGAATGGTCTTCCACCGACGTTCACCAGGCGATTGGGCGGGACGTCCGCAGATTTCTTTTATTCAGGTACGTTCAAGTGGTTCGAACTCACGATCGGGTACATCCGGATCCCGAACTACTCTCCACCATCGACCACAACTGCGCTACAGCAATTGGATAAAGAAATCGCTTTCATGAACGGCAACACGGACGGCCTGATTGTGGACGAAATGAGGAATACCGGCGGCAGTCTCTGCTTTGGGGAGAACGTCGCACGGCGGCTGATTCCGTATCCGTTCCGGGCCACCGGTTTTGAACTGCGACCATACTGGGGACGCGTGCTCACGTACTACAACGCTATGATCAGCGCCAAGGCAAATGGCGCGCCTCTGGCTATCATTCAGCAATACGAGACCGTCTATAACGAGATGCTCACGGCCAGCCAACAGGGCCGGACGCTGACCAATCCCATTCCTATCTGCACATCGACGCTGAATCTGGATCCAGTGAAGGACGGCGACGGAAACGTGATCGCTTATCAGAAGCCGGTCATGCTGCTGGTGGATGAATTTTCGACGTCGACGGCGGACTCCGTGGCGGGAATGTTGCAGGACAACCAGCGCGCGGTGCTGTTCGGAATGCGGACAAATGGCGCGGGTGGGAACAACACTACCTACGATGCTGGAGTGTATTCGGAAGGTGTGACGGGGATGACGTTGGCGCTACAGTCCCGCAAGGATTGGGTGGGAACGGCGGATTACCCGACCAGCCGCTACATCGAGAACGTCGGGGTGCGTCCCGACGTGATTGACGATTACATGACCAAGGACAACCTGTTGCGGAACGGGGCGGGGTTTATCGACGATTTCCTGCAACATATGGCAGGGTATATCCGGGACCATCAGTAGCTAAGCATCCGGCGTACGGACCAGCCATCCGCCGAGGGCAACGCCGGCAGCGACGAGAGCGGACGCGGCCAGCAGCCTGTTCTCGATGAGAATGCCGCTGATCAGCGGTCCTATAATCAGGGCTACTGAGGTTAGGGATTGGGTGAGCCCGAGCACGGTTCCCTGTTCGCGCCGGGTCGCCACCTGCGTGATGAGGCTGGTGAGCACGGGGCGCGAAATGCCGCCAAACGACGCTACCGTTGCCGAGATTAACAGGACCGGGATCGTATAGGCGAAGGCCAGAAGGACGTACCCGGCGCTGCAAGCCAGCAAACTCGCGGTCATTAACGGCCTCTCGCCGAAGCGGCGCACCAGAAGCCCGAGTGCTCCGCCTTGCAGGGTGCCGCCGATCAGGCCGGAGTAGGCGAAGATGTAGCCGACTTCCTTGGGGCCGAAGGGGTGTCCATTCCATGTGTAGCGCCGCTCGGCGAATAACGCGAACCCGCCTGTGAACATCGCAAATGACAGGACGAAGCTGAAGTATTTGAACAGCAGCGGAGCGAGCTCCGGACGGCGGAAGTACTCGGTGTAGCGGTTCCATTCGAGTACGGAGAGACGGCGGCCGCCGGGTCCGGTGTCGCCCTCCTGGTGGCCAGCGGGAAGGGGTGGGTTCGACGGAAGAAGAACGGCAGTAGCCAGGATGCTGGTAGCCGAGAGCGCAGCGGCGGCAAAAATTGGATATTGATAGCCAAATTGCGAGAGGAATCCGCTCACCGCGGGTCCTAGCAGGAAGCCCATTCCGAAGGCGATTCCGATTACCCCGAAGGATTTCGCGCGCTGCTCCGGAGGCGTGACGTCGGAGATGTAGGCTTGGGCGAGTGATAGATTGCCGGCCGTCACTCCGTCGATGATGCGCGCAAAAAAAACAAGTGCAAGCGTATTGGAGAAGGCGAGTATGAGAAACCCGGCTAGAGTGCCGACCTGACTGATCATCAGGAGCGGCTTGCGGCCGAACTGATCGGATAGCTGGCCGAGCAGGGGTCCTGCGATGAGCTGGCAAACAGCGTAGACCGCCACGAGCATGCCGACCACCGCCGGCGATGCGCCGAGCCGCTCCGCGTAGAACGGCAGCAGCGGCAAAATAATCGTGTAGCCCAGGATGTCGACGGCGACAATTAAAAATATCGGGAGCAGGGGAGAGGACCGCAAGATATCCATCATCCCAGATGGGACCCCGCCGTGCCCAGTAGAATAGAGAGAAATGGCCGACTCCGACCAGTTCTATCGCATCTCGAAACTTCCTCCTTACGTTTTCGCGGTGATCAATGAAATGAAAGCGAAGGCGCGCGCGGCCCAGTTCGACGTCGTCGACATGGGCATGGGGAATCCGGATGGACCCTCGCCGCGCTCCGTCGTAAACAAGGTGATTGAAGCGGTGAAGAATCCACGCAATCATCGCTACTCACAGTCGAAGGGGATTCCCAAGCTGAGGCAGGAGATCGTGAATCGCTACAAGAATCTCTACGGTGTCGAACTGGATCCAGACACGGAGGCGATCTCGACCATCGGCGCCAAGGATGCTCTCGCGCACCTGTTGTTCGCGATTGTGGGACCCGGCGATGTCGTGGTGTCACCCAACCCGGCTTACCCGATTCATCAATACGGGGTCCTAATGGCGGAGGGTCGCGCGTGTATGCTGCCCATGCGGACGCCGGAATGCTTTTTGCAGTCACTCGAGGAACTGTACCGGTCGCCCACGTTCAAACCCAAGGTGATTCTGATTTCGTTCCCGCACAACCCGACTACGCAGTGCGTCGATCTGCCATTCATGCAGGAGATCGTAGATCTTGCACGTAAACACGGCACTCTCCTCATCCACGATTTCGCTTATGCCGATATCTGCTTCGATGGATACCGGCCCCCGAGCATTCTACAGGTAGAGGGCGCCAAGGACATTGCCGTCGAGATTTATTCGCTGTCGAAGAGCTTCAATATGGCGGGCTGGCGCGTGGGCTTCTGCGTCGGCAACAAGAAAATGATTGCCGCGCTGGCACGGATCAAGAGCTATCTGGACTACGGCATTTTTCAACCGCTACAGATAGCGGCCATCATCGCGCTGCGGGAGTGCGCGGCTGAAACCGAGAAGATTCGATTGACGTACCAGCGGCGGCGCGACGTGCTGGTGGGCGGTCTCCGGGCCGCCGGTTGGGATGTGGAGAAGCCGCGCGGAACGATGTTCGTGTGGGCAAAAATTCCAGAGCCGTTCGACAAGATGGGCTCGCTCGAGTTTTCGAAGCTGATGATCGAGAAGGCACTGGTGGCGGTTTCACCGGGAATCGGCTTCGGACCGCTGGGGGAAGGCTACGTGCGTTTCAGCTTGATTGAAAACGATCACCGCACCCGGCAGGCGACGCGGAGCATCAAGCAATTGTTGAAGGAAGGCGCGCCGTCAGAATCGTAGTACGGGCTGGACGAATCGGGAGGGTTACAGTTTCAATTCCCATCCCTTGCGGAACGCAGGTTTCACGTATTTGTTAGCCTCAGCGCTGTTGGTGAAGCGTAGATTCCTGCTGTCCCAGTCCAGCTTGCCAGGCACGCGGAAGGCAATCACCCCGAGCAGCATCCACTCGGCGAATGGACTCGCGATACTGAAATTCGAACAGCTCGGCTCCCCGCCTTTGCAATAGCGGACCCAGTCCAGCATATGGCCCGGAGAGCGCGTCAGGAGCGGCGGCGGGAGCACGTAATCCTTCCACCTGGACGCGGGCAGAAGTTGCACGCCCTCACCGCGAGCGACGGTGGTCATAATGCCTTTCGTTCCGACGAATACTGCTCCATTCCCGGTCAGAATCCCGGGTTGCGCGGGTGGACTTGGTTCGCCGAAGACGGCAACCCCCGGTCCTCCTGCGCCCTGGCGCGGCGCACCGGCAGGACGCGGCGTACGCGGCCCTCCAACGCCACCGTTCTGTCTGCCAGCGCGAGGCGGCCCTTATCGCCGAGATTGTCGCTGGGCGGGAGAATGGTTTCGCTTTCCATGCCGGGTACGTGGTATGCCTCGGGATCGCCGGGACGGGCGGAGTCATGCCAGTACACCGCAACGGGGGGCATCTCACCACGAGCCGGAAAATTGAATCGGATCACCGCACGATCCGGAAAGGTAATATTGCTCTTGTTGACTTCAGCGATGCATTCCACGCTGACTGGAGCGCCCAATTGCATCGCGAGGTTCACCGGGCCCATGGTGTGAATGCCCCAGTTGCCGATCTGACCAGTACCGAAATCGAAAAAGCCGCGCCAGTTGTATGGTGCATATTCGGGGCTGAAAGCACGCATCGCGCCGCCTCCGAGCCACAGGTCCCAATTCAGGGCGGCAGGAACGGCCGCTTCGGGAGGCGCCTGTTGCAGACCTGTCGGGTGCGTGCCGGGCGAGGCCGAGACATGCACTTCGGTGACATCGCCGATGGCCCCGGACCAGATGATTTCACCGGCTACGCGGATGCTCTCATGCGAGTATCCCTGGTTCCCCATCTGAGTTGCGACTTTGTATTTCGCAGCCGCATCCGACAGCAGGCGCGCCTCCCATGGAGTTCGCGTCAAGGGCTTCTCGATGTAGACGTGCTTGCCGCGCTGCATGCAGGCGAGACCCACCGTCGCATGCATGTGATCGGGGATGCCGATGGTGCACGCGTCGATGTCCTTGCCTTCCTTGTCCAACATCACCCGAAAGTCTTTGTACTTGGGAGCTTTGTCGAAACGCTGGAAGTTCTGCGCGGCGCGGGCATCATCCACGTCGCAGAGAGCTACGATATTTTCGGTCTGAGCGGCGGCATCGAGGTCCACTCCACCCTGGCCCCCGCAGCCGATCGCCGCAACGTTCAGCTTGTTGTAATAGGGCTTGTAACCCAGAGCTGTGAGCGACGGCACGGAGCCGTAACCTGCGGAGGGCACCGCTCCCGCCAGGAGGGCTCCGAAAAAGAAGTGTCGCCTCGAAACGCCGTCAGATGTCATATGATTGTGCCCCGACCGATTAGAATTTATCACCTTTCGTCAGCGCTCTTAAATATCGATAGTAAAATTCTACGCCATCGTAGTAGGAACTGACCCGCACGCGCTCGTCTTTTCCATGCGCCCGAATATCGTCCTGATCGATGGCAACGCCAGACACGCCGTAGCTGGGCAATCCGGCTGCGATCGTGTAGATGCTGTCTGAAGCGCCGGTGTCCATGTCCGGGATGACGGGTGCTCCCGGCCACATCTGCTGAGCCACGTGCTCCAGGGCCCGCAACACGTCGGGCCGGGGCAGAACCGGTGTGAAGGACTTCTTGTCAGGAGCGCGGTCGGCGACGTTTCCTGTGCCATCGTCAAAGCGGACGACAATCTTCGGATCCGCGAAGATCCGGATCAGAGTCTGGCGGATCTCTTCGGCGGAGTGGCCCGGCAAAATGCGGCAGTTCACGTTGGCTTGAGCGATTTGCGGAAGCGCATTGTTGGCGTGTCCGGCATTCAGCCGCGTGGCGACGCAGGTGGTCCGCATAGTGGCGTTAAAGCGCGGCTCGGATGAAAGACGAGTAACAGCCGCGGAGTCAGGCGGAGTTTGGACGATCGCCTTCATGTCCGCCGCAGTCTGGCCGGTCTCGAGCGCGGCGCGTCGTTCGAAATATGTCCGAGTGATCGGGTTTAACTCGAAAGGAAACGGGGCGCGCTCCAAACGGGCAAGCGCATCGACGATGTGGTAAATGGCATTGTCCGGGACGGGTAACGAGCTATGGCCACCACGATTCGTAGCGGTGAGCAGGAAGTCGGCATACAGTTTCTCGCTGGCTTCAATGTCCACGTTGACCGGCTTGCCCTTGACGGTGGTGACGCCGCCAGCGTCAATGTTGACCACAAACTCAGCGTCGATGAGATCGCGGTGATGCTTTAGAAGCCAATCGACGCCGTTCGATTTGCCGCCTTCTTCATCGGCGGTGAGAGCCAGGATGAGATCGCGGTCCGGCCGATAGCCTTCGCGCTTGAAGCGGATGAAGGTAGTGACGAGAATGGCATCGTTGACCTTGATGTCCTGCGTACCGCGTCCGTAGAAGTACCCGCCCTTCTCGACGAATTTGAATGGATCGGTGGTCCAGTCTTCGCGACGCGCTTCCACCACGTCCAAATGGCCGATGATCAGGATCGGCTTGAGGGAGCCCTTTCCTGTGCCGCGCAGGCGTGCGACGAGATTGCCCTTGCGGTTGTTGGGGCCGAGCACTCGCGTGTCGCTTGCGGCGAAACCGGCATCGAGGAGGCGCTGTTGCATGCCTGAGCCGCCACGGTTGTGCCGGCCGAATCCGTAGTGTTGATCTCGACCAACTGCTGAAAGATTTCGCGCGAGAGCGTGCGGATGGCTTTATCGAGCGACACGGCAAATAGCGGGGTTGCATACAGCAGGATGCAAGCGACGACCGACGTCGAAGCGAAGATCATAACCAGAGTCTAACGGCCTCGGCGTGCTGACTCTTATCGCGGGGCTAGAGTGCTCGAGCGCCTGGGAGTTATAATTTTCCTGCTATGCGAACGATCTCTGCCGTTGGCGCGATGATCTTGTGCATTGTCCCGATCTGCGCTCAAACGCGCGAACAGGTGGAAACCCGTATCGGGCAACTTCCTCCTGACCAGCGCGCCTACGAGCGATACCGTTTCTGGATTACCACGCAGCCAGTGGAGGTCCAGCGTAGTTCCGATCACATAGAGAAGTACCGCGCCTATCTGAAAGCACAAGGATTCACTGAGGCAGATGTCGAGGGGCAGATCAAGCTCGTCATCGAGCGCGGGACGAACCTTGAGGTGCAGCGCTGGAACCGGATTCTCACGGCGGAGAAGCCGGCGTTCAGCACCAAACCGAATGCTTTCATGGTGGAAATGGCGAAAGCTCGCAATCCGGGCACCGCATTAGACGTCGGTATGGGGCAGGGAAGGAATGCTATCTGGCTGGCGCAACAAGGCTGGAACGTCACAGGATTCGATCCGGCGGATCAAGCCGTGGAGCTCGCCAGGCAAACTGCCCAACGTCTCGGCGTCAAGCTGAAGACTGAAGTCACGACTATGGAGAAGTTCGATTTTGGCGAGAATCGGTGGGACCTGATCCTGCTTAGCTACGTTGGGGGCCGGGGAATGACAGACAAGATCGAGAAGGCTCTCAAGCCAAACGGCATCGTAGTCATGGAAGCTTTTCACCGCGACGCGAGCAAGGGACGATCGATCGGCGGCGCGGTGGTGTTCGACAACGGCGAACTAGTGAAGCTCTTCCCAGACCTGCGCGTTGTGCGCTATGAGGAGCCTATGGCAATCGGCGACTTCGGTCAGCAGCAAGTCCGGATGGTGCGCTATTGCGGCGAGAAGCCGGAATAATAGTATGGGCTCAAAACGGAATTCGCGAGGTTCGCGTAGTACCGGCGGAATTCGTCATCTCCACCTCGACTCCCGCGATCTGCGTTGCGTCGCCTGAAACGGGGAAGGTGGCCCGCAGCGTGAAGCTACCGCCCACTTTGGAATTGCCGAAGTAGCCGGCGAACGTCTGGGTCCAGTCGGCGGGGACGGCTCCGGGCTGCACCTGACGGCCGCTGGTATCGAAGAACGTGAAGGTGAAGCGGCCCGCGGTCCGGGTATTGTCGAATCCGGTAAGCGATACGTCGAGATCATTCACCCGGCGCGCCGCGGTGGCTTTATCCAAGTGCATCGGGATTGGGGCGACGGGAAAAGAGAATTGCTCGTCGTAACTGCCGAGCCTCACTCGGAATACGATCGCGCCGGCCGTAGTGCCTGTCTGAAAAACCGTGTCGACTCCGGTGGGGAAAGTGCCTGCCGCATCGCCTTGTTTCACCTGGAAAGAAAGCGTGCGTGCGCCTGAACTTGTGAACATCACTGCCGGATCGTCGGATGCGCTGCTGCCCGGGACAGGTTGGAAGGTCAGGCTGACCGTGCCAGATCCCGAGGTCTCCGGTACGGATAGTAGTTGAATCGCCAAGCGCTGTTGGGTACCGCTGGACAGTGGCGCGTCGAATTTGACGGTTGGCTTCGGCAGCGGGGGATCGAATCCAACCCCGGAGAGCGCGAATGTGCGGTCGTCGAAGGAAAGGGTCCCCTGTTGAACCGCGGCCACCGTGGGATTGAAGCTGAGGCTAATTGTGATGGCATCGCCCGACGCAAGTGACATGGGGCATTTCAGGGCCGGCGCGGAGAATGCGGATCCGGAAACCGCGCATGACTGGATGCTCAGCTTCGAATTGGTGGCATTCGCAATCCGGACGTCCTGGGTCCCCGACTGGCCTTTCTGGACGCGCCCGAAGTCGAGCGTCGAGCCGGACGTGAGTATAGTGCCGATAGTGCTGTTCACCACCGAAATCGTGGCCCCCTGAACCACAGTGGCGCGAAGAAGCGTCTGCAGGCTGTTGACGCCGAGAATGGCGCTGTACGATCCCGCGGCTCCTGCGGAGAAACGAACGCGCACCTCCGAAAAGTTGGAGGGCGCGATGCTGAAGGGGAGAGACGGAGCGGAAGAAATACTGAAGCCCTGTCCGGCGACCGCGACGGACTGCAGCGAAATAGAAGCACTGCCGGCGTTGCGTACGTGAAACCGAAGCTCGCGAGAGTCGCCGACCGACACGGTGCCCACGTCGGTGATGGCCGTGGCCGCCTTTTCCACAGTGCCGTCAAAGGTCAATAACTGCAGTTGCGCAAACGCAGCGGCGGGCACCAGCGCGCACGGTAACAGCCAACGCGCGATCATTGCGGGACCCCGGGAAGCTCGTACAGACGGCGCTCAGAGTCCAGGCGGAATGCCAGATTACGGCCGGATTCTGTCCGGGCATGCACCCACTCGGAGTCCATACGGGACAGGGCTGTAACGTCGGCTGGAAGTGCTTGGAGCACTTGCTCAACGCCGGCGGGATCTCGGTAAAGAAGCGTACGATCGCGAACGAAGATGATACGTCGGTCCGGGAGCAGAAGGGCGGGACCGATGCCGGACCCAATGACGTTTTCATCGATGACCGCGCCGTCGGAGGTTCGCAGAGTGACGAGTGACAGTTGATCCCGCAAGACAAGGACCAGGGCCGTATCCGAATCCTGAACAGCGACTGCGAGAACTGAAGTTGATGCGACGTCGAAGGGCACTGGAACCCACTGGCCAGAGGTGAAGATGGAGATGGTCTGGGTGGAAGCGTAATAGACGATGGCGCTATCGCCCTTCTTGCTGAAACCGAGCAACGCATCGCCCTCGGGAGCATCGGACTCGCTGACCACAGCGCCGGCGGGGTCTAGTACACGGATGGCCGTCGCCAGCTTAACAAGTCCAAGCCGTTCGGAGAAAGCGGCCGCGATGGATCCGGTCTGGTCCGTAGTGGTGGTGATGAAAGCGCCGCCAATGCCGGACACGCGAAGGATGGTTCCGTCCGCGGTGCGCGCATAGCCGGAGGAAGGAGAATCGACGGCGCCGGCCGCCAGTACCAGGGGGGCCGCAACCAGCAGGCACAAGGTTCGCATTACGGGGCTCCGATCAGCACCGTCGGCGCTCCGATGGTAAGGGTTGGCGTGGGGGCCGCGGCGGTTTTCGAGTTCTTAAGACTGGTAGCGGCAAACCCGGCGCCCGTCGCCCCGGCTATGGCCAGCGAAATCAGAATCAACTTCGAATGGCCGACGTGCATGCCGGTTCCGTTCGATACGACGGCAGTCTTGTCGATATACTGCGTGCTGACCATCCCGGCGCGTACGCCGTCTTTGGCCGCCGTGATGCGAATGCTAACCGTGCCGGGAAGCCTGTTCCAGCGCATGCCCCACACGGTAGCGCGTCCATCCGCCCGGGTAGTTACGATGTCGCTGCGGCTGCCATTCATGAACTCTCCGGAAGGGCCGTCGTTGGGCAATTGAAAGCTGATTGCGACGCCGGGAATGGGTCGTCCGGTTTCGTCGGTTGCCTCGACCATCAAACCGCGGGTGGCACGGCTTCCGGGAGCGTAGACCGTTCCGTCGCCTTCAAGGATCTTCAGGTTCAGAATCGCGAAGTCAGCTCCGGGCAAAGGGAGCCAACCAGCGAGCAGGCACGCGACTACTCGAATCACGTAGAGTTAGTGTCTGGCCGGCGCGGAATGCTCTCAGAAGAAGTTAGGTCAGGCGACGGTGGGCTGACCATTGCGAACGCGCAGCAGCACGGTCGTGATGTTGTCGGGGCCGCCCGCGCGCCGCGCCGAGTCGATCAGAAAACGGCACTTTTTCTCGAGATCATCGCCGGTTGAGAGTGCCTCAAGGATGGTCTCTTCGGACACGACGCCATGGAGTCCATCGCTGCACAGCAGCAATTGCGTGCCAGCGGTAGGCGTTAATGCGTAGGTGTGAACCCGGAGCTGCGCACTGACACCGATGGCCATGGTGAGCACGTGCCGCATGGGATGCGACTTCAAAGTTGCCTCGTCGAGCCCGAGCCGTCTGCCTACTTCATGAATCCAGGTCTGGTCTTCGGTAATGATGAGTAGTTCGCCGTTTTCGTAAATATACGCGCGGCTGTCCCCCACGCTCGCGACAAGGATCTCGTTATTGGACTCAAAGGCCGCGACCAGGGTGGTGCCCATTCCTTCAAGATTGGTATCAGCGGAAGCGGCGTGGAGCACCTGGCGATTGGCTTCCTCGAAGGCTTTCAACAGCGTCTCTGGAGTGGGCGATTGTGCTCGCAGCACCATTTCGAGGACCGTCTCCGCCGCGAGCTTGGAAGCGTGTTCGCCGGCCTGAGCACCGCCCATGCCATCAGCAACCACATAAAGTCCGAGCTCGGGGGCGAGAACATAGTAATCCTCATTATTCTTTCGCACACAGCCGGCGTCAGAGAGGCCGAAAGACTCGATCATTAGAAATTCGATTATATCCGTTCTTCGAAGATCCACTACATCTACGAGGGTTGCGCACAACAGCTAACCCGCGCGCGCCGCGCAGCCTCCGGAGCGAGCCACCGCGGCACGAAGGAGAAACGACAGTCTCCGCTATGGTTTATCGGGCTGCAGCACGGCTTTCAGCTGCCGGTATGCACTCTCTTCGTAGGTGGTCTTTATGCGTTCCAGACGATCCCCCGTTTCTTCCGGCGGCGGGCCGTTCTTCTTCAGGCATTTTCCGAGCATGAGTGTGGCCTCAGCATCGCGCGGATCCCGATCGAGCACCGCCCGGAATCGCTCGGCTGCAGCGTCAAATCGTCCTTGCCTCCATAGCGCATATCCGACGTTGAAATGATACAGCGGATCGCTGCCATCTCCTTCCAGAGCCTTCGCAAGATTGTCCACGGCCTCCGGCCTGTTCAGTCGGGATTGTACGACACCGAGGTTGTTGAACACCTCGTTAAGCGGCACGGTCTTCGCGACCACCTCGAAGGCGGTTTGCGCCTCCGTATATTTGCCGGCTTGGTAACGGCAGATGCCGAGGTAGAACATCGCATGGCGGTAATGGTCGTCGGCTGAGTCTACCTTCTCCAGCCAATCAGCCGCAGTCTTGTAGTCCTTGGTGGCATAGGCCAGCATGCCGAGTTCGTAGCAGGCCGGGGCGAAATCTGGCTGCAACTTGACAGCCTGCGAGAACAGCTTCTGCTTCTGATCCGGGCTGGTAGCCAACAGACCGCGGATGTAGTTCTCCAGTGCATCCAAGCGCACATGCGATAATCGGCTGCGGAAATCGGCCTGGCGCGGCGCGCGCTGCGGACTGAGATATTTTAGAGTCTGCCACGCGACCCGCGTCTGCGCGTAGGCCAAATCCTCAAGCGAGCCGGTCTCGGCGAATTCCGGGCCTTGCTTCAGGACCCGCAAATCGAGAACGTGCGCCGTGATCTTCAAGGAGCCTCTGCTGTCTGCGCTGCTGGGGGGCGGCGGTTGCAATTCGAAATCGCCGTATACGACCTGACCGGCATCGAGGGCCTGTCCGATCTTGATCACTGTGGCTCGCGTCAAGCTTACATCCGTACGGAGGCCGAGCCGGCGATAGGCTTCCAGTCGGTCCTCACGGCCCAGGGTCATCAGTCCTTGCGCCGCCAGTGCCTCGCGAACGCTTTCTGAAACGCTCTCTCCGATCCAGTCGACGCTATGTGCGCGAGAAGCATTGAAAAACGGCAGTACGAGATACGTGTCGCCGCAGACCGGCAAGGCGAGGCCGGCCATTGCCAGGAGAGCCAAGAGCAATTGCATCCCTCACATTTTACCAGTGGCCTGTTACACAGGTTCTTGTGAGTCGGAGGTGGACAAGTTGTCATCGGTTCATTGCAGTGTTGGTTGGACTCATTTGCATAGCTTTGTATCCCTCGAAGGAATAGATACCGGCTATGATCTAGTACCGCGGAACTGCCGCTTGGTAGTACTCTCGACCCAATCTCTTGTGATTTCTGCCAAAACCGCGGCGCGGCCGCGGTTCATCGAAGCGCTTCAATTAGTTCTGCCCACCACTCGCTAGTACTTCAAGGCACGTCGGGCCACGGACAATGTGTCCACCCTCAAACAAATGGATTCTGCTTGTTTTCAATCGGTTAGGAATGGAATCAGCGCTGCAATAGAGAGGACACGGAGTTCATAAAGTGAAAACACAAACTTGGATCAAAAAAGTCAGTTCGGCCAGCGCATGGTTCCCGGTACTCATCATCAGCTTGGGTCTGGCGAACTCAATTCATCCAAGATTTACAACGGACCTGCCTCACCATGGCCGGTCTGTACATGGCGCGATTCAGTTCACCACTCCCGGCCAAGCGGCTGATCACCAGGTTTCGAACACAGGCGAGGCGTCAGAACACTCCTTGAACGTGGTGAAGGTTGGTCATTCGGCCATATGGGGTACTTCGAGCTCGACGAGCGCCGAGAGCCTGAGTACTTTGCTGAACGGGGAGAACTAACGTGAATCCCATGAATTCCTGGTTACGACAGTCACAACGAGAGCTTAAGACAAAGACAATGAATACCAAAAACACATTCTCACTGACTCGCAGCCTGCCGATCCTCCTACTGGCAGCATGTGCGTGCTTCGGGCAATCCTCAAAGGTTTCAAAAGATCTGGCCGGGCTCAGCGCCACCGCCACGCCGGACGTGATCATTCAATATGTCAATGCGCCGACCGACGCCGATGTCCAGAAGGTGACTGGAAAGAACGGCAAGTTGAGGCAGAAGTTCAGCAAGATTCCGGCCGCCGCCTTCACCGCCGTCCCAGCCACGGCACTGAGCACGTTGGCCTCTGACGCCAACGTCAAGTACATCAGTCTGGACCGGAAAGTGAGCGGGGCGATGCTCGAATTCGCGGAGCCGGCCACCAACGCGAATATCGCGCTGTCTTATGGATACGACGGGACCGGGGTGGGCGTGGCCATCATTGATAGCGGCGTCCTGAGCAGTCATCCGGACCTGGCCGGCGGTGGACAGAGCCGGGTGGTATACAGCCAAAGCTTCGTGCCCGGCGATACCTCCACCAGCGATCTGTATGGCCATGGTACACATGTGGCGGGAATCGTGGGCGGCAACGGCGCCATGTCGTTGGGCGGAAACTATACGTTTAAGGGCATCGCTCCGAATGCCAAAATCGTGAGCCTGAAAGTGCTGGACAGCACGGGCTCGGGAACCGACAGTTCGGTGATGAGCGCGATCGATGCAGCCATCAGCTTGAAGAATACCTACAACATCCGGATCATGAACATCTCCATCGGGCGTCCGGTGACCGAGAGCTATAGCCTGGATCCGCTGTGCGCGGCGGTCGAGAAGGCCTGGAACGCGGGGATCGTAGTGGTGGTGGCGGCGGGCAACGACGGGCGGAATAATTCCAACAACACGCAGGGCTATGGCACCATTGCGGCGCCGGGCAACGACCCGTATGTGATTACCGTGGGAGCCATGAAAGATATGCGCACCACCGGCCGGGGCGATGATCTGATTGCCAGCTACAGCTCGAAGGGGCCGACGACGCTGAATCAAATAGCCAAGCCGGACCTGGTGGCGCCGGGCAATGGCATCATCTCCACGCTGGCGGCCAACAGCGCGATTGTGACGAAGTATCCGGACAATGTTGTGCCTGTCAGCTACTACAAGGGTAATGGTCCAACGAAGAGTTCCTCCTACTACTTCAAACTGAGCGGAACCAGCATGGCTACGCCGATGGTGTCCGGTGCCGCGGCTTTGATGCTCCAAAAGGATCCTACGTTAACGCCGGACCTGATCAAGGCCCGCCTGATGAAGACGGCGACCAAGAACTTCCCGGCCTCTTCGGTGGCCTGCGATCCGGTGACCAACGTGTGCTACACCAGCTACTACGATCTGTTCACGATCGGCGCCGGATACGTCGATGTGTGGGCAGCATTGAACGCTTCAGACAGCCTGCCGGCGGGTTACACAGCAATGTCGCCCAAGACGGCGACCGATGCGTTAGGCAATGTATCGCTGGTGAATGGAACCAGCGTCGTATGGGGCACCAATGTGGTTTGGGGAACCAACGTGGTCTGGGGAACCAATGTGGTGTGGGGAACCTCGGCGGTGCAGCCTACCAGCATCGTCTGGGGCACAACCACCACCCAGGGTTACAGCATCGTGTGGGGAACGGCCATTGTTTGGGGTACCAGCAGTCCGTTCTCCGAAGCTCTGTCTATTCGCGGCGAATAGATTCGGCTATTCAGAACTAGATGAGCTACTACGGACACTACAATGCCTACCAAAGCAAAATTTTACGTTTACGCAGTGATGGCGGCCGGTGCGGCGGCTATCGCGGGTTCGGTGATCGCGGGTCCGGGTTTGCCCTGGAACCTGGGCTATGCAATCTTTCTGCTCGCGGCGGTGCTGTCGAGCGTGGTGAAGTTGCGATTACCGGGCCTGACCGGTACTTACTCGTGTAACTTCCTGGTGCTGCTGTTTGGGCTGCTGCAGTTTGACGCAGCGCCCGTGCTGATTGCGGGGGCAATTTCGGGATTGGCCCAGTCGGTCCTGAACACCAAGAAGCGGCCCAACGCGATGCAGATCGGCTTCAATGCGGCCAATATCGTCCTGAGCCTGGGGGCCTCCTTGCTGGCCTACCGCGGGCTGCTCGAATCTCATATTGTGTTTCGTCCGGCGCTGCTGGCCTTCAGCGCGGCGGTGTACTTCGTGATCAATACGGGACTGGTTTCGTGCATACTGTCGCTGCTGCAAGGCAAACGGCTCTCCGAAGTGTCGGGGGAATGGTATTCCTGGTCGTATCCCTACTTCCTGATCGGAGCCGCCTGCCTGGGCTTCTTACCGGCGGCCGGCACGCGGACGGTGGGAGTGGAGGCCTGGCTGGTGGTTTTGCCGTTGTTGTACCTGGTCCATTTCTTCTACGGGCTGTCGATCGGGAGACGGCCGGGAGCCGGGACAGTCACGGATGATGCTGCCGCGCAACCCGGTTTGCCGGTGGGGGCCAAGGCCTTCATCGGGTTGGTGGTGGGACTGGGGGTTGCGGTTCTGGCCTATGCGGTGTCGCAGTGGACATCGGCTGACCCGCTTCGCTTTGCCGGGTTGGCTGTTCTGGCGGTGGTGGCCGCGACGTGGAAGGTGCGCTTGCCGGGACTGGTAGGGACCATCTCGCTGGGCTTCGTGGTTCTGCTGGTGGCGATTATCGAACTGAGTCTGGCGGAAACGGCGCTGTTGTGTGCGGCGATGGGGGCGGTGCAGTCGTTGTGGAAAACAGCGCGGCGGCCAGCCCTGCACCAGGTGGTGTTCAATATGTCGACGCTGGTACTGAGTGCGAGCCTGGCACATGAAATCTGCGGGTGGCTGGCGGCCTCGGCGCTGCAGACACCGGTGGCGATCGTGTTACCGCTGGCCGTGCTGGTGACCTACACGGCGAATTCGCTGCTGGTGTCGATCGTGATCTGCCTGGCCGAGCAGAAGCCGCTGAGCACGATCTGGCAGCAATGCTACTTCTGGTCGCTGGCGTACTACATGGTGGGGGGCGCCGGAGCGGGCCTGATGATTGCCACCATGCGCTCGGCCGGATGGGGGCCGTCGCTGACGGTGGTGCCGCTGATCATGCTGGTGTATGTCTCCTACCGGGGACATGTCGCGGCCGCCCGGCAGCCGCGGGTCACCGCGACCGCGTAGGGCGGAGAGGCAATACCCGCCGCTGCGGCGGTGTTGGACTCAGTAGGTAAATGGATCGGCCTTCGATGAGTGAATCGAAGGCCGATCGCCGTATTGGGTCCGGCTAGATAGCAAAACTACAGAGGCTATCCCCCCAGTTGAAAGTGACCAAGCACTGCCCGCTGTTACGCTAGTTCCAGCTCTCAACCAGTTCAACCCCACCGGATGTTTCTCCGCTTTGCGCGGCAGATCATAAAGCGCGTTGCTGCAGGCAATCTTTACTGCCTGGCTGCGGATCACTCCGTCTTCGCGTACCTTTTCATAACGGGCATCCAGGATCGGATAGGGGTAAGGTTCTCCCAGCAGGCGACTGGCGAACCTTTTTCAGTTCTTCGTCCAGCCCCTGATTCATACGGCTGACGGTCGAGGCGGAAACCTCGTAACCGCACAGTTGTTCGGTCCACCGCTTTCACTTTGCGGGTAGAAACACCCTGGATCACTGCTGCGCCATCAATTCTTTCCAGTTCACTCTTTGCGCTATCCTGTTTTCGGGTCATCTCTTTCTTTCCTCTCTTCCGCGCCTAACGGAATCTTGAAAGGTCCACAATGACCCATTTCCGTTTTGCAGAACTTCTGAAGCTTACCCGGGTTACCAGCCTTTCTACGGAATACAGGTGAGAGCTCGTCTCCTCATCGTCTGACGCACTTAGTTGTGACGAACTATGGATGGACAGCTTGTCATCGGAAGTATCCCAGACATCACCTGCCGCTAGACATTTTCTAACCGCTATGGAACAGGACTTAACTGGTAATTGGTACCTTCGAACTCTATTGCGGTAGGACATTTGGTCCAGTCATTTTGGGAATTATTTGCTGTGCGGGGTCCTGGCGCAGCTCCAGTCCCCATCGATAGACTTCGACGAGTTACCTTGCCCTAGTACTTCATTACACTTGGTCCCAGCGGCCAATTTGTCCACGTGGGGTTGGTGATTCTCCATGTTATCAACAAGTTAAGCTTGGAGCTCGCGTTGCACTAGAAATGACAGGGAGTTGACAATTGAAACTGCAGACCTGGCTTAAAAAATTCGGATTGGCCCTCAGTTGGCTGCCGGTCCTCGCGCTCAGCTTAGGACTGGCGTACGCGGAACATCCAAAACTCGCGAACGACCTGCCGGATGATACCAGCATGGTGGATGTCATCATTCAATATAAACAGCCGCCCACGCAGGCTGACCACCGAAAGGTTAGCGAGAAAGGCGGCAAGCTAAAGCAATCATTGGAGCTCATTCATGGAGCGGTGTACTCGGTGTCCGCCGCGGAGCTGGAAGACCTGGCCGAGGACGCAAATGTAGCGTATATTTCGCCGGATCGCTCCGTACAGGGGACGCTGGAGTACGCGAATCCGACGGTTTATGCCAACATCGCAAGGAGCTATGGATGGGACGGCACGGGAGTCGGCGTGGCAGTTATTGATAGCGGTCTGCAAGGGCGTCCCGATTTGAACTTTACGACCGGTACTTCGCGGGTTGTCTACTCTCAAAGTTTTATCGCCGGGCTCGACGCCACAGACGTTTATGGGCACGGCACTCATGTAGCCGGCATCGTTGCCGGCAATGGGTATCAGTCAACGGGTCCGAACGCGACGCGCTCCTTCATCGGCATCGCCCCCAACGCTACGATAGTCGCACTGCGAGTTCTAGACGGGAATGGCAACGGTACTGACAGTGCGGTGATCAACGCGATCAACCAAGCTATCGCGCTCAAGGCCAAGTACAACATCCGGGTCATCAATCTGTCGCTCGGCCGTCCGGTGTACGAGAGCTATAACAAGGATCCACTGTGCTTAGCGGTTGAGAAGGCCTGGCAAAAAGGAATCGTGGTCGTGGTGGCAGCGGGCAACGAAGGGCGGAACAATACATTTGGAACGAACGGGTACGGCACCATCACGGCGCCCGGAAACGATCCATATGTAATCACAGTGGGAGCGATGAAAGACGCGAGCACGGCCAGCCGCGCGGACGATTCGATCGCGAGCTACAGCTCAAAAGGTCCCACTCAGGTGGACCACATCGTTAAGCCGGATCTGGTTGCCCCAGGTAACCGCATCATCTCATTGACACAGGGCGGGACTGTTCTTATGAACAACTCGAGCCTGTCGACCAATCAATTTCCCCAGTCGTATTACATCAAAGGCGGTTCGAGCGACGTATCGCCCATGTATTACAAGCTGAGCGGGACCAGCATGGCGGCGCCAATGGTGAGCGGGGCGGCTGCGTTACTGTTGCAGCAGAACCCGAACCTGACTCCAGATCAAGTGAAGGCCAGGTTGATGAAGACCGCGTCCAAGTCATTCCCGGCTACCAGCACCGTGTACGATTCAAGCACAGGTAAGTCATATGCCAGCCAGTACGACATTTTCACGATCGGGGCCGGCTATCTCGACGTGTGGGCAGCCTTGAACAATACCGACGTCGCAATGAAACCGGCGCTTTCTCCCACAGCGCTGTTGAATGCCACCTCGGGCGCTGTCACTATCCAGAGCACCAACGGTACCAGCGCTGTGTGGGGAACCAGCGCCGTATGGGGAACCAGTGCTGTTTGGGGTACCTCGATTTGGGTGGACGGATCTTCGGCAGTATGGGGTACCAGCGCCGTATGGGGCACGAGCGCGGTGTGGGGCACCTCAGGTACGGCGGGATTCAGCGCAGTGTGGGGCACTTCGGCTGTCTGGGGCACCTCGGCCTCGACGGGAGTTGAGAGCATGAGCACTTTGCTCAAAGGGGAGAACTAACGTGAACCGCCGCAATCTGGTACGAGATTTACAAGAGAGATCAAGGACAATGACAAACCAGTTAGCTCTCCACTCTCGTATAGTGCCCATCCTGCTGTTGGGGGCCTGTGCGTGCCTGGGGCAATCCTCGAAACTGTCGAAAGATCTGGACGGGCTAGGTGCCACCGCTACATCGGACGTGATTATCCAATATATAAATGCGCCCACCGATGCCGACGTCCAGAAGGTGGCTGGAAAGAACGGCAAGCTAAAGCACAAATTCGACAAGATGCCGGCAGCAGCTTACGAGGCTGTTTCCGCCAGTCAACTCAGTGTTTTAGCCTCCGATCCGAACGTCAAATACATCAGCCCGGACCGTAAAGTATCCGGGACCATGCTGGAGTTCGCTGAGCCGGCCATGAACGCTAACATCGCTCTGTCCTATGGCTACGACGGTACGGGAGTCGGCGTGGCAATCATCGATAGCGGTGTTCTCCCCAGCCATCCTGACCTGGCGGGCGGCGGACACAGCCGGGTGGTATACAGTCAGAGCTTCGTACCCGGAGACACCACTACCGCCGACCTCTACGGTCACGGTACGCATGTGGCAGGAATCGTCGGCGGCAATGGTGCGATGTCGGCCGGTGGGGTACACACATTTCGCGGCATTGCTCCCAATGTGAAAATCGTGAGCTTGAAAGTTCTCGACAGCAATGGGGTGGGAACGGACAGTGCCGTGCTACACGCAATCGATACGGCGATCAGCCTGAAGGATACCTACAATATCCGCGTCATTAATCTGTCGCTCGGCCGAGCGGTGTCTGAGAGCTATAGCCTGGATCCACTGTGTGCCGCGGTCGAAAGCGCCTGGAAGGCGGGAATCGTGGTGGTGGTGGCCGCAGGCAACGACGGCCGGGATGACGCCCACAGTACCCAGGGATATGGGACTATTGCGGCCCCGGGCAACGATCCGTATGTGATTACCGTGGGAGCTATGAAAGACATGGGTACATCCGGGCGCGGAGACGATGTCCTGGCCAGCTACAGTTCGAAAGGGCCGACACCCGTGGATCAACTCGCCAAGCCGGACCTGGTGGCCCCGGGCAATGCCATCATCTCCACGCTGGCGGCTAAAAGCACGATTGTGACCAAGTATCCGGACAACGTTGTGCCCATCAACTATTACAAGGGCAATGGTCCAGGCAAGTCATCGTCCTGGTATTTCAAACTGAGCGGGACCAGCATGGCGACGCCGATGGTCGCCGGCGCCGCAGCTCTGATGCTCCAGAAGGATCCTACGCTCACGCCGGACACGATCAAAGCCCGGCTGATGAAGACGGCGACGAAAAACTTCCCGGCCTCTTCGGTGGCCTGCGATCCAGTGACCAACGTGTGCTACACCAGCTACTACGATCTGTTCACGGTGGGCGCTGGATATGTGGATGTGTGGGCCGCGTTGAACGCTTCAGACAGCCTTCCTCTGTCTCAGACCGCCAGGTCGCCCCAGGTGACCAATAGCGCGGATCTTGTATCACTCGTCAAAGGTTCCAGCATTGTGTGGGGAACCAACGTGGTGTGGGGCACGAACGTCATATGGGGAACCAATGTGGTGTGGGGCACCTCGGTGGTTCTGCCCACCAGCATCGTATGGGGCACAAGCACGATGAAGGGTTACAGCATCGTATGGGGGACGACCATCCTTTGGGGCACCAGCAGTCCGTTCTCCGAGGCACTGTCGATTCGCGGCGAATAGATATGCGACTACTGGATCATGATGAGCTACTACGGGCACGACAATGTCTACGAACGTGAAAAGTTACATTCAGCAGTTACCGGGTCGGACCGGTACTTGCTCCTTGTAACTTCCTGGTGCTGCTGCTTGGCTGCTGCATTTCGACCCAAAGCCTGTGCTGATTGCGGGTGCAGTTTCAGGATTGGCCCAGTCGGTGCGAACACGAAGAGGCGGCTTAACGCGATGCAAATCGGCCTCAACGCGGCCATGTGGCGCTGAGCCCGAGGCGCTTCGCTGCTGCAAGGCAACGACTCAGGGACGGAGTCAGGCAATGAGATCGGCCTTCGATTGGTGAATCGAAGGCCGATCGTTTTATTTGGAGTCAGTTTACATAGCAAAACTGCAAAGGCTAATCCGCCAGTTCAAAGCGACCAAGCACCGCCCGCCGTTACGCTCGTTCCAGCTCTCAAATTAGTCCGATTCCACCGATGTTTCCAGTCTTCCAACGGAATGCACGCGAGAGCTCAATCCTCATGCTGGATGCGCTGGCATCCGCCGAACTACGGGATGACAGCTTGTCATCGGAATTATCCCAGACATCACTGTGTCGCTAGTCACTTTTCTAACCGCCATGGATAGGAATCGACTGGTAATTGGTACCGTCGAACTCTATCTTGGTAGGACGTTAGGTCTAGTAGTTTTGGATTACTGCCGGTGCGAGGTCCTGCCGTCGATTCCAGTCCTCTTCAGCAGACTCCGCCGAGTTACTTTCCCTAGTACTTCAATACACCTTGTCCCAGCGCCAATGTGTCCACGTGGGGCTAGCGATTCCGAGTGTTGTCCACAAGTTACGGTTGGAACTCGCCATGCAATAGAACGAGCACGGAGTTCATAAATTGAAACTGCAAAAATGGATCACAAAGTTCGGCTCGGCCCTCAGCTGGCTGCCGATACTCGTGCTCAGCTTGGGGCTGGCGTTCGCGAGAAGTCCAAAACTCGCGAGCGATCTGCCAAACGCGAATGATGATCGCTTTGTGGATGTTATCATCCAGTTCAATCATCAACCCGCAGAGGCTGACCACCAGAAAATCAGACACAAGGGCGGCGACTTCAAAGCTGATCTGAGTTCGGCGAAGGGCGGGTTATACACTGTTCCTGCAAGTGCGCTTGAAGATCTTGCAAGCGACGCGGACATCACCTACATTTCTCTCGATCGGCAACTCAGCGCCACATTGGATTACGCCAATCCTACAATTTACGCCGATATTGCGCGTAACACCGGGTACAAGGGAACTGGCATAGGGATTGCAGTCATTGACAGCGGAATAACGCTTCTAAGTGACTTACAAGTTCCTGGCACCTCTTCTTACCGTGAAGTTTATAGTCAGAGCTTTGTTGCGGGTTCAACGTCGACCACCGATGGCTATGGACATGGAACTCACGTAGCCGCAATCGCGGCTGGCAACGGCACAAACTCAACCACCAAATGGAGCACCCGATCCTTTATCGGTATTGCTCCCAACGCAAATCTGATTAATCTTAAAGTCCTTGATAGTCAGGGCCAAGGAACTGATAGCGCGGTGATCAGCGCCATTCAACAGGCAATCACACTCAAGTCGAAGTACAACATCCGGATCATCAATCTCTCACTGGGCCGGCCCGTATACGAGAGCTACACTCTGGATCCGCTGTGCAAAGCCGTGGAGAGTGCGTGGCAAGCAGGAATTACCGTGGTTGTAGCCTCAGGAAACGAGGGGCGCAATAACACTCACGGAACAAATGGGTACGGGACAGTCATGGCGCCCGGCAACGATCCGTTTGTCATCACGGTCGGGGCGATGAAGGATATGAGCACTACGAGCCGTGCTGACGATTTGATTGCAAGCTACAGCTCAAAAGGGCCTACGCAGGTGGATCATATCGTTAAACCGGACCTTGTCGCACCCGGGAACAGAATCATTTCGCTGATTGCCTCCAAGGGAGTTCTGCAATCCAAGTCTACAGCGGCCAACTTGATTCCCGTGAGCTATTACTTGAATACGACAGGCCAAAGTATGTCTGTTGACTACTACAAGTTGAGCGGCACGAGTATGGCGACGCCGATGGTGAGTGGCGCTGCCGCCCTGCTGCTGCAACAGAATCCTAACCTGACGCCGGATCAAGTGAAGGCGAGACTGATGAAGACCGCGTCCAAGTCATTTCCCAGCTCCAGCACCGTTTACGATTCCGTCACGGGTCAATCCTATACCAGCCAGTACGACATCTTTACGGTTGGAGCTGGATATCTGGACGTGTGGGCGGCGTTGAACAACACCGACGTCGCGAGTGGCCTGGCGCTGTCGCCAGTAGCGATCTATAACTCCACGGCAGGGACCGTAACGGTCCGGAACATCAACGGTGCCAGCGCGGTGTGGGGGACCAGTGCCGTGTGGGGGACAAGCGCGGTCTGGGGTACATCGGTCTGGGTGGACGGAGCGTCCGCGGTGTGGGGTACTAGCACGCTGTGGGGGACGAGCGCGGTATGGGGTACCTCAATGCTTAACGGCTTCGGCGCAGTGTGGGGTACCTCGGCCGTATGGGGCACCTCAAGCTCTACGGGAGCCGAGACCATCAGCACGTTGATTAATGGGGAGAATTAACCTGAAACACCTGGCTTCTCGCCGATCCTGACATCGGACTGGACGGAAATAGATTCGTGTGACTAGTCGGACAAACACTACGGATATTACAATGCCAACGAAAGCAAAATTTTACGTTTACGCAGTGATGGCGGCCGGTGCGGCGGCTATCACAGGTTCACTGATCGCGGGTCCGGGTTTGCCCTGGAACCTGGGCTATGCGATCTTTCTGCTCGCGGCTGTGCTGTCGAGCGTGGTGAAGTTGCGATTACCCGGGCTGACCGGCACGTACTCGTGCAATTTCCTGGTGCTATTGTTCGGTGTGCTGCACTTCGATGCGGCCTCGGTGCTGCTGGCGGGCGCCGTTTCGGGATTGGCCCAGTCGGTGCTGAATACGAAGAAGCGGCCCAACGCGATGCAGATCGGCTTCAATGCGGCCAATGTGGCCCTGAGCCTGGGGGCCTCCTTGCTGGCCTACCGGGGGCTGCTGGCATCGAACATTGTGTTTCGTCCGGCGCTGCTGGCCTTCAGCGCGGCGGTGTACTTCGTGATCAACACGGGACTGGTTTCGTGCATTCTCTCGCTGCTGCAAGGCAAGCGGCTCTCTGAGGTATCGGGGGAATGGTATTCCTGGTCGTATCCGTACTTTCTCATCGGCGCGGCCTGTCTCGGGTTCCTGCCGGCAGCCGGCACACGGACCGTCGGAGTCGAGGCCTGGCTGGTGGTTTTGCCGTTGTTGTATCTGGTCCATTTCTTCTACGGCCTGTCGATCGGAAGACGGCCGGGGGCCGCGACAGTATCCGATGACGCTGCTCCGCAATCCGGTTTACCGGTGGCGGCCAAGGCCTTCATCGGGGTGGTGGTGGGACTCGGGGTTGCGGTTCTGGCCTACGCCGTCGCGCAATGGACGTCGGCTGACCCGGTGCGCTTTGCAGGATTTGCAGCCCTGGCGGTGGTGGCCGCGACGTGGAAAGTGCGCTTGCCGGGAATGGTGGGCACGATCTCACTGGGCTTCGTGGTTGTGCTGGTATCGATTATCGAGCTGAGTCTGGCGGAAACGGCGCTGCTGTGTGCGGCGATGGGCGCGGTGCAATCCGTGTGGAAGACGGCACGGCGGCCAGCCCTGCACCAGGTGGTGTTTAACATGTCGACGCTGGTGGTGAGTGCGAGCCTGGCGCATGTGATTTGCGGCTGGCTGTCGTCCTCCCCGCTGCAGACACCGGTGGCGATCGTGTTACCGCTGGCCGTGCTGGTGACCTACACGGCGAATTCGCTGCTGGTGTCGATCGTGATCTGCCTGGCCGAGCAGAAGGCGCTGAGCACGATCTGGCAGCAATGCTACTTCTGGTCGCTGGCGTATTACATGGTGGGAGGCGCCGGAGCGGGTCTGATGATTGCGACTATGCGCTCGGCTGGATGGGTGCCGTCGCTGACCGTGGTGCCGCTGATCATGCTGGTGTATGTTTCCTACCGGGGACATGTCTCCTCGGCAAAGCAGGTGCGGGTGAGCGCGACGGCGTAGGTGTCAGAGCGCAGCTCCCGCCTCGACGGCGGGCGAATGAGTATCAGGCAAATGGGATTGGCCTTCAATTAGTGAATGGAACCGAGCCGGAGGGAGTAGGTGCTCTCAGGGAGCAGTAACGCTCACGAGCTAAGCGTCGTCCGTTAGCGGATGATACCGTTGGGGATTCGAATACCGCGCCGACGCGGAGTTCCAGGAAGGATGGAGCGCCCTCCAAAAGTTCGGGTCGGAGTTACATCCGGAGAAGACACGCTTGATCGAGTTCGGTCGTCACGCAGCAAAACCCGGAACGGCGAGGACAAGCCGAAGCCTTGAGCTTTCTGGGCCTCCCACATGTGGGGAAGACTCGGAAGCCCGGCCGGTTTAGCGTCAAGCGCAACACGATTCGTAAGCGACTTTCCGTTAGGCTCAACGAGCTGAACGAGGCGCTTCGGGGCCCTGGCATTAGCCAGTGGCCGAGGGCGGGCTTAGGTGATCTGCCGATGTTACCGTGTGCTTCGGCGGCGGAGCCGGAGTAAGCGGATGACCTGGGACTGGCTCCGGCCATTGGGGGACTCATGGATTCCGAGTGCGAAGATCCTGCATCCACTTCCGACCGTTACAGGCCGGTACTGAGGGCCTTATCAGACCAGGTAGATCCACCTCTCATACGGTTGCTGTAGCAACTGCGGTGGACAGGTTGCGAATAGCAACAGGTTATGGGCACTACCGACGAAGGTAAACATGCAGCCGGCCCATATGCCGAATCTTCCTTTGTTGTCTTGCGCCACGTGCGGTGTCAGGTTCACGTGCCGGCTTTCCCCAACGTTATCCTTAGTGTCGTGCATCGGTGTCGTGCATCGCATCCGCATCGGTCGTGGACTGATGCGTATCGACACGGCCGCTTTTCGCCGTGAAAGTTCACCATGGGGTTGCCCGGATCATCGGGCGGGTTCTGGCCGGAACCATCCATCCTCTAGAAGCCCTTCAAGCTGGCGCAGCATTCCAACAATGTCCCGTCTACCGTAAAGTGCTCGTCCGAACGCAGAACTGCTTGGCAATGTCCGCTCTCAGCAGCCGATTCCGATTCCTTGTGAACACCGTAAGGTCCCGGGCGGCATCGTCCAAGTTCAGACCCACAACCATGGAACAGCAGGTTCTACTCCAACTGCTCCATTCGCATCCGTTGACTGCGCATCAATTTACACCTGCGCAGCAGAGCCCGAAGCAATTCTACGGGGGCGATCCAAAGCCTACCGATCTGCGAATCTCGGTGAAGCTTTAGATAATCGGATCAAGATCTCGTCCGTGATCGCTTCGATGCGGGCCGCAACGGGTGGTTGAGCGGCACGCGCTTCTCCGGTGAGCGTATGCTTAGGACGTTTAGATAGTGGTCGCAATGGCTCAGGCCGAAGTTGTCAACGCACTGTTGAACGTATTGAACGAGTTGATCGATGGCTCCGCGCCAGAGGCAGCCTGGGTACTCAATCCTGAGGCTCCCGGTCTTCTCCGCTCGCTCCAAAATCTATCGGCCGAGAAGGCGTCAACGGTAGAAGGTGGACTCCGCCGTACGGCAGAAGGAGGCTGCCATGGAGGTTCTGTACGACCTCGCCAGCAACGCGACCAGGCTGCGGGCTCGGAGCGACTCGGCTTCCACAACGGCCTGGTCCCGGATCGCAGGCACGGTGGCGGCGATGGAGGTGATGCGCTCCTGGATACGCTCCTCACTCCGGCAGTTGTGCTCGTGAAAAAAGCGCCGCACCGTGGCCCGGATGAGCCCGTTGCAGTTCCGGCAGAGTAGGCCATCTTTCCAGCAACGCACCGGCCACGGGGGACCCGATATCGTCAAACCATCCCAGCAGTTGCGGAAAATAGATTTTCAAGCAGCTCGTCAGGCGGTTTTTCTGGCGAGTGGCTTCGTCCACCAGACGCCGGCGGTATTCGGTCAAATGCTGCAAAAGACGCCTCTCCGGCGTATCTGGCCGCAGTTCCCGCAACTGTTGCCGATGACGAAGCAGCAGATCCAGTAGGCACGCGGCGTCCGCGGGATCGCTCTTGGCGCCGGAAGGGCAGAATGTTTCCCGGTACTGAGCCGCCGTCTTCGGGTGCACCGGAAAAATCACCAGATGCGCATACTTAGCGAGCATATAGACCAGGGCGCCGCGCTTCTGTTCCAGGCAGACTGCAATGGGGCGTCCGGAGAAGCGCACGTTCAGCCCCGCAGCCCAGACTTTCGACGGCTTCCGGGATGGCATCCAGTTCGCCACGCTCGAGCTTTCCGGAAGCGGTTTGAGTAAGCGCCACGAGATCGAGCAGTTACTGAAGAATCTCAAGCTCAGCCGCATGCGCTCCCTCTATGACGAGCAGTTGCGCGCGCAAGGGTGCGGCGACAAACTCGGAGTAGGAGACCTGCTTGCTGCTGTGCTCGCGTTCGTTGTGATTACCCCTGCTGTGCGAAACATGCCTTTTCCTCGAATTACGAGCTATCTGATTCCGATTTACTTCTGTCTGGGTGCGGCTGTCCTCGTCGCGGGTCTCTAAGAATTGCGGCGGCCAAGCTGCGGTACGCGAAGACGGTGCGACCGGCAATAGCGCGCTCTGCAGTGGTCCTTTGCGAGACACTGATTGTGGGTTCAGTGAGTTTGAATTTATAGACCAGCGGAGATGGATATACTTCGCAAGAACTTCCAGGAGGCCAAACAATAGCGGCACATTTCAGTAAATATCTCAGGCCGGGAGATGCTGTGCTGGTAGAGGCGCCTTCCGATGCACCTCTAGCAGGATGCTGAGTGCGCCGGGATAAAACCGGCGTGGAGTTGTGAATGAAAGAGTCATACAGGAAAGGCGTAGCGAGCCATCCTGGCCCCGAGTCATGCGTGGCCAGCCGTAAGGCTGCCCTCGAAGCGTTGACAGGGGAAAGTGCAGGCAGGGTATTGAGCTGCGAAATAATCGCGACCGGAGTGCCGACGCCGTTCAGCATGGCGGAAGGCAACACCGGCGGGTGCGTAATCGCGAGCATCCGCTGGACCCCGCGCAGTCTGAGACCCCTCGCATGCATGGAAACTCCGCGCACGGGAACCGGGAGAACCCATCGACGCCCATCGTGCAGTTTGCGGCGGGCCGGCTGGAGAAGGCCATGAGCCGGAAGTCCAGTATGCACGTCGATGGGGAGTCGGACGGTTGCGTAGTACCGATGAAGTGTCCGAACAACGGCGGGAAACCGTCAGCGGAGGGCATGGAGGGAAGGCGACTGGCCAAGGAGAACACGGCACAGGCGACCGCGCCCCGGACTCAGAGCCGGACCAGCGAGTTGAGCGACCTGAGCGGTGTGCGTAAAGCTGCACGTGAAGAGAAGCGAACGAAGTTCACCGCGCTGCTCCACCATGTAACGGTCGGTTTACTGCGGGACAGCTATCACGCTTTGAAGCGTGATGCTGCGCCGGGAGTGGACGGGCTGACGTGGAAAGAGTATGAGACGGAACTGGAGCCACGGCTGGCGAACCTGCACGGCCGGGTGCATCTGGGAACGTATCGAGCGCAGCCTTCAAAGAGAGCCTACATACCGAAAGCCGATGGACGGCAGAGACCTCTGGGCATCGCTGCTCTGGAGGACAAAATCGTTCAGCAAGCGTTGGCGGCGATCCTCAATCAGATTTATGAAGTGGATTTTATGGGGTTCTCCTATGGTTTCCGTCCGGGGCGAAGCCAGCATCAAGCGCTGGATGCGCTCTGGGTGGGCATCATGCGGAAGAAAGTGAACTGGGTGCTTGACGCGGACATTCGGGGGTTCTTCGACAACATGAGCCACGAATGGACGATGAAGTTTGTCGAGCACCGCGTTGCCGACCGAAGGGTATTACGCCTGATCCGAAAATGGCTGAGGGCGGGAATATCCGAGGAAGGGAAGTGGTCGAAGACGGATGTAGGGACTCCTCAGGGAGCGGTGATTTCGCCGCTGCTGGCGAATGTCTACCTGCATTATGCCTTCGACTTATGGATTCAGCATTGGCGAAAGCATCAGGCTTCGGGCGACCTGGTCGTTGTCCGGTACGCCGATGATATCGTCGTGGGGTTCGAAAATCGTGCCGACGCGGAGCGCTTTCTCTCCGAGTGGAAAGAGCGCATGCAGAAGTTCGGGCTGGAGTTGCACCCGGACAAGACGCGCCTGATTGAGTTCGGGCGTCATGCATCCGAAAACCGGGAGAAGCGGGGCGAGAATAAGCCGGAGACGTTTGATTTTCTGGGGTTCACGCACATGTGTGGGCAGACCCGGAAGACCGGCCGGTTCATCGTCAAGCGAAAGACGATTCGTAAGCGACTGTCCGCAAAGCTCAAGGAGCTGAAGGGCGAGTTGCGACGTCGCTGGCACGAGCCGGTGGCCGAGGTCGGGAAGTGGTTGAAGGCAGTCGTTCGCGGCTACTTCAACTACCATGCAGTACCCGGCAATATGGATAGTCTGAACAGCTTTCGGGCTCAGGTCATCTGGCGATGGTATCGGGCGCTTCGGCGTCGGAGCCAGCGCGACAAGATGACTTGGGAACGGTTCTGGCCGTTGGTTGATCGATGGATTCCCAGTGCTAAGATCCTGCATCCGCATCCGAATGTGCGCTTCGACGCCATTCATCCAAGGTAGGAGCCGTATGCAGTAATCCTGCACGTACGGATCTGTGCGGGGGGCGCCGGGCAACCAGCGTCCCTACCGCGACACAAGGCATGAACGGCCTTGGCGAGTGGAACATATCTTAGTAAAGTTGTTTTAAGGCGATGGGCGGCGAAGGACACCCAACAAGCAGCAATGTTCAGTTATGTGTCAGCGGAAGACCACGTGCCGGCCGGGCATCCAATGCGCCCCATTCGTGGGTTGGTGGACCGGATGCTCGCGCGCCTTGATGCTCGCTTCGAACAGATGTACTCGGGTCATCGGTCGTCCCTCAATCGCTCCGGAGAAGTTGTTGCGGGCGCTGTTGCTACAAGCCTGTATTCAGTTCGTAGTGAGCGGGTGTTGATGGAGCAGTTGGCCTACAATCTGCTGTTCCGGCGGTTCGTCGGCATGAACATGGACGAGGAAGTATGGGTGCCGACGGTATTCAGCAAGAACCGGGACCGGCTGTTACCCGGCGACGTGGCAGAAGCCTTTTTCGATGAAGTGTTGGCGGAAGCTACACAGTTAGGCCTGCTATCGGATGAGCACTTCACGGTGGATGGCACGCTGATCGAAGCCTGGGCGGGACTGAAGAATTCCCAAAAAGGACGGAACGGGCGCCGGGCCGAGCGATTCCGACCCAGGGAATGCAACGGTGAACTTTCACGCCGACAAACGCAGCAACGTACGCACGCCTCGACGACCGATGCGGACGCGCTGTTGGCGCGCAAAGGGGATGGCAAGGAAGCGAAACTGAGCTACGGCGCACACGTGTTGATGGAGAGTCGGAACGGGTTAGTGGTGAACCCGCGCGTAACGCTGGCGACCGGCGCTTGTGAGCGGTAGGCCTCCATCGAGATGGTGGACGACATCCCTGGACAGGAACGGGTGACGCTGGGCACTGACAAGAACTACGACACCAAAGACCACGTAGCGCAATAGCGCGATCGGAATGTAACCCCGCACGTGGCGCAAAAAAAACACAGCGCTCTTGACGCGCGCACGACACGGCAAGCTGGCTACGTGATCAGTCAGCAAAAGCGCAAGCGGATTGAAGAAATCTTCGGCTGGTTGAAGACGGTAGGGATGCTGCGCAAGACCCGACACAAGGGTTTGTTGCGCGCGGGGTGGGTATTCACATTTGTGGCCACTACCTACAACCTCGTGCGCATTCGGAACTGGCGTTTGGCCAGGCGAGCGCCTGAGGAGTGGTGTGTCTGTACTGCCCGAAAAGGGCAGACAGGCACACGGGCGAGCCGTATAGGGTCGAAGGTAAGGCAAGTAATGTCCTCCGACTCACACTCAAGGCAGTTATCGAAAGAAGAGTTAGGATCGGAATCACGCCTTTTTCGGCATCCTGCTAGAGTACTACTTCAGTTACTACGATATTCCGACGACTATCTCATCGCGGATCAAAGCGGGGTCTTGAATGCGTACTCAATCACCAAGTTCGCGACTTCTGATCGGAACTGCTGGAATCGCTTGATCGTTGTCGTAAGTCGGGCATTTATAATCAGTCCCTCGACCGTATCTTAGAGAGTTCGAGCGTCCGTTGGGCAAAGTGTCGCACCGGCTATTGTGGTCAGGCGATGTAGTCAGTGTGTACGAATTGAGCCGTGGCCCTGCCGAGAAAAGCGAAGTACGGGACCTCGTTAATGCGAAAAATCTCATCCTCAACTCCAGCTTTGAGCACGGAAGTGTCTGCTGGTTGAATGGAGGGACCTCCGCAACCGTTTCGGAAGAGCCGCACACCGGGCGGAACTCGGTGAAGATTGGAATCGGACAAGGTGGCTCCTGGCAGGCGGTCCCGCTGCGGTCGGGAACCCGCTATCGTTTCGGGCATGGGCCCGGCTCGTATCGATTGACGGTCGTACTCGGGCGGGCGAGGATGGGTGGGTCGCCGTCACGCTCACAGACGTACGACGCAAGGAGCAAAAATTTCAGTGTTCTTTGCGGAGCCTGGGATATGGCGCTTGCGAGGTAACGTTCGTAACTCCACATGAACTCAAGGCAGCTTCGCGTTTGGGCGTGGAAAAGCGCCGGCCCGAACTATCTTTACGTGGATGACTACAGCCTGGAGTTGTCTGACATCAAAACGAAATAAGCGCAGAGCTACGGGTTGCAATCGCCGCCACGACGGTGTTTCGCGATCTAGCCAAAACTTGCGCGCCCGTCCAAGCAACCTAGTTCCCTTCTACATCTTTCCGCCATTTCTGGACAGCGGTCGACAGTTCATCGACAAGCTGCGTGTTCTGATGGCGCAGGTTGCGTGTCTCTCCAGGATCGTTGTCCAGGTCGGAGAGGAACACCGCGTCGTCTCCCGCCAGAGGCTTGCGGCCTTCGGCAGTTCGGTCGTACGTAATCCCGTTGATCACTAGTTTCCACTTGCCTCGCCTTACCGCAAGTTGCTCACCGTTGCCCCAAAAGATGGAGTCGTGCTCAGATTTAGCGCGTGAACTAGCGATCGGCAGAGCATCCCGCCCATCGATCGTGCGATCGCGCGGCGTCTCGACTCCGGCGGAACGGCAGATTGTGGGCAGGATATCGGCTGTCATCACCAGCTCTTGGCTGGTCTGCCCGGCGGGAATCACCCCGGGCCAGCTCATCATGCCAGGAACATGCATGCCGCCGTCGAACAGGCTGAACTTGAACCCGCGAAACACTCCGTTGCTCCCCGCTGTCGCCGGTTGCTGGCGCAATCCCGCGCGGGCCTCCGTGGTGGCTCCGTTGTCACCCAGCAAGAAGATCAGGGTGTTTTGACGCTGGCCGATTTGGTCGAGAGTTTTCAGAATCTCTCCAACGCCGTCGTCCGCGGCAGATAACATGGCGGCATACATACGGCGCTCCGGACCGAGGTTTGCAAAACGCTCGACGTACTGGCGCGGAGCGTGCATCGGATAATGTACGGCGTTGAAGGCCGCATAAAGGAAGAAGGGCTTCGATGGATTGGCTTCGACGAACCGCACTGCCTCCTCTGCGATTCTCTCCGTAAGATACTGGCTGTCGTCGAAGATCTCTTCGCGGTTGCGCCAGAGGTCGTGATAGTTCGGCGTGCGCGGCTCGCCCCAGTAGTAGCGGTGAGAGTAGTAGTCGACACAGCCCGAGTGAAATCCGTAGAAATAGTCGAAACCGCGCGCGTTGGGCACCGTGTCCGATGTGTTGCCCAAGTGCCATTTCCCAATGGCGGCGGTGGCATAGCCGGCGGGCTTCAGAAGGGCTGGGATCAGCGTTTCACGGGTTGGCAGGTTCAGGCCATTGGTGGGCATGCCTGCGCGATAGGGATAGCGCCCGCTCATCAGAGCCGCCCGGGCCGGTGCGCAAACCGGGGCGTTTGAATACCAGTTGTCGAACACAACTCCCGACCGGCCCAGGGTATCGATGTTCGGCGTTTTCAGATCCGTTGCGCCGTAAACACCCAGATCGCGGCAGCCGAGGTCGTCCATGAGGATCACGATGACGTTAGGTTTTCTTGCTGCCGTTTGGGGGCGCGCAAGGGCTGCGGTGGCGGCCCCGGTTAGTAGCGTTCTTCTGGTCATCTCTAAAAGCATATCCGTAGCGCGAACTGGATTTCGCGTTTCGGAATGCCGGTCCGAACTAACACCTCTGCAGATTTGTTGCCCCTTCCTGTAACAAGGCCAAAGAGCGGCTGTCCTACAATCTTCTACATGCGGTTGTTTCTAATGGCAGCGCTGTCGCTGAGTGTTGTTGCGCAGTCAATCACGAAGTCACGGATTGCCGACGGCTTGAACTCGATCCAAGCTTCGGACCTCAGGGCGGATCTGACGTTCTTGTCCTCGGGAGAACTGGACGGACGCCTGTCGCTGCAGCGCGGTTCTGAGATCGCGATCAAGTGGCTGGTTGCGGAGTTGGAGAAAGCCGGGGTGAAACCGGCGGGCACGGGAGATTCCTATCTCCAACCGGTTCCACTTATCGAATACAGGACAGATCGCGATGCCTCCGGCCTGACCATCCACAATGGGTCGAAGTCTGAGACGTATCGTAGTCCCGACGCTTCCGGCTCGTTTCCGAACGATGTCTCCGTGAGCGGGCACGTTGTGTTCGCCGGTTTCGGGATTACCGCGCCCGAATTGAACTATGACGACTATGCCAATATCGACGCCCGCCGAAAGGTCGTCCTGATTTTCGATCATGAGCCGCAGGAGCGGGATCCGAAATCGGTGTTCAACGGCAAAGGCAACACGCGCTACGCCGGTTCTTACATGAAGGCCCTCACCGCCCAGCAGCACGGGGCTGTTGCCGTCCTGGTAGTGGCTGAGCCGAACCGCACACACCTTTCCAGCCAGGAACGGCTGGCGCGCGTTCGCGGCATGAATCTGCGCGCGCGCATTCCCTTGCAGGCGCTGGAAGAGAGCGACATCAAGATTCCGATCTATACCATTAACGATCGAATCGCCTCCGACCTGCTCGGCGGCCAGGGTAAGCAGTTGCAGACAGCCATCGATACGACGTTAAAGCCGCAGTCCCGGGAGCTTCCGGGCTTCACGGCTGATGTAAGGATCGTCAACTCGGAGCGCCGGCGAGCGACTACCTACAACGTGCTTGGATTAGTGGAGGGCGCCGACCCGGCTCTCTCCCGCGAGACGATCGTGTTCAGCGCTCATTACGATCATGACGGGCTTGCGCCGAATGGCGGTGTTTATCACGGCGCCGACGATAATGGCTCAGGGACGGTGGGCGTTGTGGACCTGGCGAGAGCCTTCGCCAAGAATGCGGTCAAGCCGCGGCGTTCTCTGTTGTTCGCCATCTTTGCAGCCGAGGAGCGCGGGCTCTTGGGGTCGTACTATTACGTCGCGCATCCCACGCGCCCGCTGGATACGACCCGCGCTGTGATCAACTTCGATATGATTGGCCGCAACGAAACAGCGAGCGAGCAAACCAAGGACCTTATCCATATCAATCCGGATACCTCAAACGAGTTGAACCTGGTCGGCGCCAACTACAGTCCGGATTATAGGGCCGTGATCGATCGAGCGAACAATCTGGTCGGTTTGATGCTGAACTACAAGTGGGATGAGGAACCTGCGCTCAACGTGTTTTTCCGCAGCGATCATTACCCTTTTGCCATGCACGGGATCCCGGCGTTGTGGTGGTTCACCGGCTTTCATCCGGACTATCACCAGATCACCGACACCGCGGAAAAGATCAACTACGAAAAGATGGTCAAGATTCTCAAACTGGCGTTTATCACTGGGTTTGATTTGGCGGACACTGGCGAGCCACCGAAATTCAAGGCCCTGGGCTTATGCGCTGCGGCTTTGCTCCCGGGCTGCGCGGGACGCTAGTTCATCGCACCGGTTGTTCTCCGCATGAGAAGCGTGACCTTTCGTCCAGCTCCAGACGGTATGATGTTTTTCGTTCTGAAAATCGAGTTGCTCCCATAAATCCTGGTTGACGACAGGCTTCTTAGCCTTGGTCATCCAGCCATTTCGCTTCCAGTTGTGTACCCAGGTTGTGATTCCATTTTTCAGGTATTCCGAATCGGTCACCACTTCCACCTCGCAAGGCTCCTTTAGGGCGGACAGCCCGCGTACGGCGGCGGTCAACTCCATGCGATTGTTCGTGGTGTGGGGTTCGGAGCCCCACATCTCGCGCTTTAGGTCCTTATAGATCAGGATGCAGGCCCATCCACCCGGACCTGGATTGCCCAGACAGGCGCCGTCGGTGACTAGTCTCACTCGCTTCATCTCCAAGCTAACCAGGATACCGGGTTCGTCCGGAGTGGACCGCACACGACCGATCACGCTAACCTGATATCGAGTCTAGACAACGATGTCCAGGTTTCGTCCAGACAAGCTGGCGAAGGCAACTGAACGTGTGCCTGTAGCCCGGCCGAGTGACAATCTCGTGCCCATGCCAGCTGAAGAATTTGCACGGCAGAGGCGGCAGAAGTTCATTCAGTGGGGGTCCGCGGGAGCTATCGTTGCGCTCGTGATCCTCTCCTTTTTGTATCGTTCGTCCATACCGTCTACTGCGCTGAACAACTATCTCGACGCTAAGAAGCTATTTGACAGCGGCAAGTACGCCGATGCTCTGGCGGCTGTCGAGCCCGCAACCCGGGATAAGGCCAAGCGGGTAGAAGCATATCAGCTTCGGACGGCTATACTGCGGGCTATGCATCAGCCCAAGGATGCGCTGGCTGATATCACACGCGTGATTAAGCTGCGTCCGGACGATCCGGCAAACTACGATACTCGCGCGCAGACCTATTTGGAACTCGAAGATCCTACCAATGCAGTCAAAGATTACACACGCCTGATTGAGCTGAATAAGTCGGCGATGGCCTATAACAACCGCGGACTGTGTTATCTCAAGCTGGGGCAGCCGCGGAAAGCGCTGGACGATTTCACGGCCGCGATTGAGCGCGATCCATCCATGGAGTTCTATTTGCAGCGCGGCTTCGCTTGGGCGGCGATCGGCGATCAACGAAAGGCAATTCAGGATTTCGATAACGCGAGTCAACTGAAGGCCGAGAATTCGGCGATATATAGGGCTCGAGCGAATTCCAAAGAGCAACTCGGGGATCGCGCCGGCGCTGAGCGGGACCGGCAACTTGCAGCGAATATGGAGCGGCCTCAGGTACCGACGCCCAAGCAAGTGGTTTTGCCCCGTCATTAGTTTTGCCGGCGAGTTAGACTCGTTCTATGAGGTAGTCTCTACGATCGGGACCTCGTGGAGTGGGCGGCGACAAATGCCGACTTGTTGCGAAACCGGCGCTTTGAAGAAGCCGACATTGCGAACATCGCCGAGGAGATCGATGATTTGGGCAAGAGCCTGCGGAGTTCGCTCGCGTTGCATTTTAGAAATTTGATCGCTCACCTTTTGAAGTGGCAATTTCAGCCCGAGCAGCGATCCCGCAGCTGGCAGCGAACCACTCTGAACTCCAGAAACGATATCGATCAAATCCTGGACGAGAGCCCGAGCCTCAAAGCTCGTCTTCCCGGAATCCTGAACAAAGTGTACCCGAAGGCCGTCAAACTGGCGTCCCTGGAAACCGGCCTTGAGGTTTCCCGATTCCCGGCCATGTGTCCGTATTCGATGGACCAGCTGCTCGACGACGATTATCTGCCCTAGCCGATTGCAAGTCTCAAGCGTTGAGGCGCTACACTCAACTTATGGATACTCTCTACGATCGGGATCTCGTGGAGTGGGCTGCCCGAAATGCTGACTTGCTTCGCAATCACCGGTTCGACGAGGCCGACATAGAGAACATCGCTGAGGAGATCGAGGACTTGGGCAAAAGCCTCCGGAACTCGCTCGGGTCACACTCGACAAATCTAATCGCCCATTTGCTGAAATGGCAATTCCAGCCCCAGCGAAGATCCCGCAGTTGGCAGAGGACCATCGTTAACTCAAGAACTGAGATCGAGCCTATTTTGGACCAAAGTCCCAGTCTCAAGGCTCATCTCGTGGACTTCTTGTCAAAGGATTACGTGGCCGCCGTCCGGCTGACCGCCGTTGAAATGGGAATCAACCCATCCGTACTCCCGGCATCTTGCCCCTACTCGATCGAGCAGCTCTTGGATTACGATTACCTGCCGTAGACTCAGCCCGCGACCGCCAACTCCACCTCGAAGAAGGCGTCCACGAGATCCAATATCGCCGGAGCCGAATTGGCGCGATAGATCTCAGACCGTAAGCGAGTGCCGTTACGCACCCCGTGCGTGAAATAGGTCGCGAACTGCTTCATCTTGCCCACGGCGTCCGGAGCCGCGAAATCCACCAGCATCGAGTAGTAATCGCGCATGATGTCGTAGCGCTGCCGTTCCGGCGGTACGAAATATTCCCCGCCATTTACGTATTCAGCGATCTGTCGAAAGATCCAAGGATTGGAGGAGGCGGCGCGTCCGATCATCACAGCGTCACAGCCGGTCTGCTGCATCATGCGAACCGCGTCGTCGGGGCTAAGAATGTCGCCGTTCCCAATCACGGGGATCTTCACCGCAGCTTTCACTTCCGCGATCCGGGACCAGTCGGCGTGACCGGCATAGCCTTGCTCGCGTGTCCGGGGATGCAGCGCGACGGCCTGGAGCCCGCAATCCTCGGCGAGTTGCGCCATGCGAACAGCCACCAATTCGCGATCACTCCATCCGGCGCGGAACTTCATCGTGAAAGGGATCGAGATCGCGGCGCGTACTTTCCGCAGAATGTGTTCTACCAGAGGCAGATCGCGCAGCAGTCCCGACCCGCCGTTGCACTTCACTACTTTATTCACCGGGCAACCGAAGTTGATGTCGACAATGTCAAACCCGTGGTCTTCACAGACGCTCGCCGCATCGGCCATCACATTCGGGTCGGAGCCGAATAGCTGGGCCGAGATGGGGTGCTCTTCGGGCTCGAAATACAGATAGCGGAAGGCGCGGGTCGGCTTCTTTGCCTTCTGAGATTCACGACACCATGCGAACTGGTGAATTCAGTCATGATCAGACCGCAGCCGCCCTGATTACGGATGAGGCGCCGGAACACTGTATCTGTAACGCCCGCCATAGGCGCGAGTACGGTTGCAGGGCTGATGCAGACGCTGCCGATGGAAAATGGGCTCGCCAGCCTCGCGACCGCTGCCTCTCGCGAGAGTACCTGGTTGTTTTCAACCCTTTTCTGAGCCGCAACGTCCTGCATCTAAGGTCATTCTAACTTGCGGAGATACACTGGAAGAAACGCGCGGGGTCCAGTCCGCGTTTAAAGTGATGAGGCGGTTATGAACTCGAAGATGTTGCTGGCATTTGCGGGCGGACTGATCGTCGCCTCCGGAGTTACCTACATCGCGATGAAGCGTAGCGCGGCGGTACCGGCGGAGCCCGTCGCGCAAGGGGAACTGCCGGCCATCACCGCCGCACGGGTCAAAGCGAAAGCCGCCGCAGCAGAACCGATTACTGCCGAGCCCGCGCCTCCGCCGGAGCCTGCCCCGGCTCCGAAGACGCGGGCGGAGCCGCCTCCGCGGACATCGCGCGTGAAACCCGATGCTCTGCGAACGGATCGCGCCGCGCGCCTCATGCGCCCGGCACCCGCATCACCCTCAGATCCGCTGCCAAGCTCCGGCGCATCCTCAACTGGTGTCCAGAGTACCGCCCCCGCGCCGTCCCAAGCCCCTGCGCAGGAGGTGGCAAAAGCCGAGCCGCCGCCCCCGTATTTGGCTCCAACATTGCCGCCGCCGCCTCCTAAGCCGAACACGGTGACGATCCCTAGGGGCGCGATGTTGACGGTACGGCTGGGTGAGACTCTATCCACCGAACGCAATCAACCCGGCGACCAGTTCACTGCAGTGCTCGACCTGCCGCTGGTGGTGGAGGGCTTCGTCCTTGCGGAACGAGGTTCGCGGGTGCACGGAAGAATCGTAGAACTGGAGCGATCCGGGAAAGTGAGGGGCGTCGCCAAGATCGCCCTCGAGTTGACCCAGATCAAGACATCGGACGGGCAGAACGTGAAGATCAACACGTCCGCATTCAGCAAGACGGCCGAGACCACGCGAAACAAGGACGCGATGAAAGTAGGAGCGGGCGCGGCCATCGGTGCGGCGATCGGCGCGATTGCGGGCGGCGGCAAGGGAGCAGCCATCGGCGCAGGTGTCGGCGGAGCTGCGGGTGCCGGTGATGTCGCCCTCACCCGGGGCCAGGCGGCCGAGCTTCGCGTAGAAACAAAAGTGAGCTTCCGGCTATCCGAGCCGGTGACGGTGACCGAAAGATTACAGTAACTCGATTTTGCAGCAATGAGCGCGGGACTTCACCTGGCAGAAGTTTCCAGCGCCGCTGCCTTCAGGGCCGCCAACTTTTCTTCGGCGGCCTTTTTTACTGCCTGCACGCTCCGCTCTTTGATCTGTTCATATCCGCGGATCTGGTCGGGGAGTGCCGCGATTTCGAGCGCAGTCCGCGCGTTCGAAGAATCGTATTGGTCCATCACGCGGCGGATCAGATCCTTGTACCACTCGATCAACTCACGCTCCATACGGCGATGCGGGTTCCACCCGAAGACGTCCAGCGGAGTCCCGCGCAGTGACTTCATGCTTGCCAGGATCGCGGAGTGGCGTGCGGAACCAGGAGCCGAATTTTAGCTTGCGGTGAAACCCGAACCGGCGCAGCATCGGCGGATGGAGATTGTAGGAGATGGACTCAATCGATTCCCACGTTTCCCGCTGCTCGTTTTCAAATTGCGGCTTAGTTAGCAAGCGGGCGACCTCGTATTCGTCTTTGTACGCCATCAGCTTATAAAGATATCGGGCAACTGTGCTTTTCAGCTCGGGGGCACGGTCATCTACTTCTTTAACGAACGCTATGTAACCCGCGGCATATGCGGCATTTTGGTACGATGTGAGCTCGGCAACTCGATCCCAGGCTGAAGCCGGTTGTACGATTTTCGGGGCGAGGTATTGCTCCACCCATCGCGCGTCCTGATAGTACTTGCGGCCCCACAAAAACGCTTGGCGGTTCTTCTGGACCTCCACTCCATTCAGTTCGATGGACTGTTCGATTGCCTCGAGCGTCACCGGGACCAATCCAGCTTGCCACGCCACCCCTAAAAGGAATACGTTCGCCGCCAGGTGTGTACCGAAGAGCGACTCTGCAATGCGATTCGCATCTACGCAGACGTTGTATCCTGGGCGCGTTACCTGACCCACCTGCGCCAACATCTGCTCGGCCCCGGTCAGGACGGCCCGGCTCTTGATCGAGTCCATCGTGGGGGCCAGATCCGTATTGATGACTGCTATGGTGCGATCGGGATCGGCGACCTTCAAGTTCTCTGGATTCGCCACGCCGATCAGGTCGAACCCAAGGATCAGGTCCGCGTTGCCGAGGTTAGTGCGCGTGGGGGCAGCCAAAGGGGCTTTGCTCAATAGCACGTGCGACACCACCGCTCCGCCCTTCTGCGCGGTCCCTGTCTGGTCGAGGGTGATGACGTTCAGCCCATCGATCCAAGCGGCGGTCGCGATGAGAGCGTTGATGGTCACCACACCGGTTCCACCGATGCCTGGCAGGAAAATGCGGTAGCCGCCCTCCCCGATCTCAGCGACTCGACTGCGGCGCGGGGACGTCCGTTTCCGGAAGCGCCGGGAACTGGACGTCGTTTCAGGCCGGTACCCTCCTTGATCTTGACCGTCACGAAGGAAGGGCAATCACCCAGCGCGCAACTATAGTCCTTGTTGCATGAGGACTGGTGGATTCGCATCTTCTGGCCTAATTCGGTGTTCACCGGATTCAGGCTCATGCAGTTCGACTGCTTGACGCAATCGCCGCAGCCCTCGCAAACTTCCTGGTTGATCACCAGCCGAATGACCGGCTCGGGCAGCTTGCCCCGCGATCGTTTTCGACGTTTCTCGGCCGCGCATTCCTGGTCGTAGATGATCGCCGTAACGCCGGGCACCTTCTCCAACTCCGCGAGCGTGGTGGCAAGTTCCGCGCGATCGCGTAGCTCGGCATTGGCGGCGAGCGTAAGCCCCTCGTACCGGGTGACATCCTCGGCCAACACAACGGTTTTCCGCACGCCTTCGGCTTCCAGCTTTTTCGTCAACTGCGGAACGGGAAGCGCGCCGACAGCGTCCTGACCGCCGGTCATCGAGACGTGACCGTTGTACAGGATCTTGTAAGTGATGTTGACGCCCGCAGCGACGCACGCCTCCACAGCCAGTTGACCTGAGTGGAAAAACGTCCCGTCGCCGATGTTTTGAAACACGTGCTGCGCGACCGACGAAGGGGGCCATGCCAATCCACGGCGCTCCCTCGCCGCCCATCTGAGTGAGAAATGAAAATGTCCGATTGGAGTCCGCCAACCGCAACGCCATGGTGTGGCAGCCGATTCCGCCTCCCGCGGCCTGTCCGTCCAGCAGCAGGGTGGAGCGGTTATGCGGACAGCCTGAACAGAAGTTGGGCGCGCGTACGCTGAATAGCTCTTTCGGACGTTCCTGCGCGCTGCGGAGCCGGCGGAGGCGCGCCATGATGCTGTCGAGCGGATGCCGACGCGCAATGATCTCGCCGAGCGTGAGTGCGATACGGTCCGGATCGAGTTCCCCGACGGCCGGCAGCAGCGGCGCATCGTGCTCATCGTTCTTGCCAATTACTACGGGCCGCGACTGCATGGAGTAGAGCGCGTCCTTCAAATGCATCTCTAAAAAGCTGCGTTTCTCCTCGATCACCAGCACGGTTTCGAGACCGGTGGCGAATTCGACCGCGAAGTTCGGCTCTAGTGGGAAGGTCATCCCGAACTTGGCGACGCGAATGCCCAGGGCATCCAGATCCCTTTCAGCTAGGCCGAGATCACGCAGAGACTGGGCGAGATCGTAGTAAGCCTTACCCGCACTCACGATCCCAAGCCACGCGTTGTTGCGCGCTCCATACCAGCTGTTGACGTGATTGGCGCGAACGAAATCGCGCGTGGCGTCTCAGACGCCGAACATTGGTTTCCGTTTCAAGGTCCAGCGTGATCGGCGGAATAAGCCGGGCGTCGGTGTGCTTGAGATACCCGGCGGGCAGGGTGACGCGCGAGCCGACCGGATCGACGAAAACAGTACCGCCGCCGTCGCAAATGTCAGTAACCAGCTTGAGCCCAACCCACGCCCCGGAGTAACGGGAAAGGGCGATCGCCATGAGACCGTAATCGATGATTTCCTGGACGTTTCCGGGGAAGAAGAACGGTATTCCGGCGCTGAGCAGACTAAAATCACTCTGGTGAGGGATCGTGGAACTCTTACAGTTGTGGTCGTCGCCGGAAAGGACAATGGCCGCGGAATTTTTGCCGGTGCCGGCCAGGTTCGCGTGACGGAAGATATCGCCCGACCGGTCGACGCCCGGACCCTTTCCGTACCAGAATCCAACCACGCCGTCCACCTTGGATGCGCCGAGTACATCAATGATCTGACTGCCCATTACCGAGGTGGCGGCCAAGTCTTCGTTGAGCCCCGGCTGAAAGTGGATATTGTACTGTCGGAGCAGATCGCGGGCCCGGCCCAGCGCCAGATCGTAACCGCCCAGTGGCGAACCCTCATAGCCTGAGATGAAGGCCCCGCTGTTCAGGCCGTTGCGGCGGTCGCGGCGCATCTGATCGATAGGCAAGCGGACCAAAGCCTGAATTCCTGTGAGGTATACAACGCCGTTCTCCAGCGTGAACTTATCGGAGAGTTTCATGTGCCAGGATTGGGGTCGTTTCCTAGTATAGGACTCCGGAAAGGCTCCTCATTTTACCCCCGCTCCACCGCGACCGGGACAGAGACGCGGGTTACCATCGTCCATATGGATATCCTCACCGGCAAGTATGCGATGGTTACTGGCGGTACACGCGGAATCGGCCGCGCAATAGCAGAACGGCTCTTGGATGAGGGCGCATCGGTCGCCATCTGCGGAAAGAGCAAGAAGGGCACCGACGACGCCGTTCGCGACCTGAGTTCGCGAGGCAAAGCGATTGGTACTGCGGCTGATGTCGCGGATCCAGCAAGCGTCGCCGCGTTGTTCAAATTCGTCGCAAGCCAATTCCAGGCTCTGGACATCATCATCAACAATGCCGGGGTCGGCGTTTTTCGCCCGACCGGCGACCTCACCATTGAGGACTGGCGCGACGTCGTCGAGACCAACCTTTCCGGTGTGTTCTATTGTTCCCGGGAGGCGCTTCCGTTGATGAGGCAACGGGGCGGGGGGTACATCATCAACATCAGTAGCCTTGCGGGAAAGAACCCGTTCGCAGGAGGCGCTGCTTACAACGCGTCCAAGTTTGGACTCAACGGCTTCAGCGAAGCTATGATGCTGGATCACCGTCAGGACAATATCCGCGTCAGCTATATCATGCCAGGAAGCGTCAGCACCGAGTTCGCGTCTGGAGGTGGTGCGGATTGGAAAATCGCTCCGGAGGACATTGCGGAGATCGTGATGTCACTGCTTCGTATGCCTGAACGTACTCTCGTCAGCCGCGTTGAAGTCCGTCCTGCGAAACCAAAGAAGTGAATCGAATGCAATAGCCCCCGCGCCGAGTTTGTCGTGTCGCGTTTGTGGCTGCCGTCATCGGGCGAGTACCAAATGGACCTTCCAGCGGGACGAGGAACAGGCCGTGTCAGCAGCCTGATCGGCAGCCGGGGGTTTAGGTGGCCGCGCCCACGAACCTCAAGCCGCCGGAACATCCGTTCGATCTTGTTTCGTCACAAGGTGCTCCGTCCGAGTCACTTGAAAACGTACGCTCCTGGATATCCTGCTGCGGACGACGAATTGCTTGATTGGGACAAGCTTTCAGCCACGTTTACTTCGCACAGCGATGGCCGCCGTGGCCCGCACACTTCTCGGAAGACAGCTCACCTGACCACGCTCAACGGACCGAATCAGCCGCTCTAGTTGAGCCTTGCGCTCATAGAGCCGTTTCAGCACTATTTCCAGGCACGACTGTATCTCGCCATGTGAATTTTTGGGCATATCGGATGAACTCTTAGGCACTGTGACCTCCAAAGTTGAGTAGTGCTACTACTGACCCATCGCGAGGCTATTCCTGAGCACGTTTGACGCCATTCGAAGTAGTAGCACTACGGTCTATAATCATAGTTGTATGCAAGCAACCGCGCAATTAGCCGGCACTGCCGACCCGACCAAATCGTCCAGAGCGCGAATCCTAGAAACAGCCAAATGTCTATTCGCCGCAAAGGGTTATGAACACGCGACCACCTCTGCGATTGCGCGCATCGCCGGCACGAGCGAAACGCAGATGGTGAAGTATTTCGGAAGCAAGCAAGGATTGTTGGAGGCCATTTTTACCGTCGGTTGGCAAGAAATCCTTGCGGCGGCCCGAGAAGGGATGCAAAACTGTCGCTCTTCCGATGAGAAACTAGGCATGCTGCTCCGGGCCGTCGAAGAAGTTATGAGCAGGGATCCGGAACTCAAGCTTCTCATGCTGTTGGAAGGTAGGCGGATCCGGAAGGATGGACCCTTCTTGATGCTCACAAAAACCTTCCTCGATTTCGTACAGCTGTTTGACGGGATCCTAACCGACATGCAAAACGACGGAAGCATTCGCGCGGACCTGAACCTGGAGGCAGTCCGGTCGGCCATGATGGGTATGTTGGAAGGCCTACTTCGCGATAAGTTTCTAGCGCAGAAGACTGAGTACCCTGCAAACTACAGCAATGGAGAAATCACAAAGGTATTCTCGGTTGTACTACGTAGCTTCGCTCCAACTAAATAGTCTATACTGAGCAATCGGTCGTGACCGCGGCCCGGCCCCGGGGTTCGGACATTGTTTGTTTTCTGAACCGGGAAAGACTCCAGCATCCAAAGTCAAACCGGGATTTCGAAAGGCATAATGAACGTCGAGGCATTTCTTAGCGAGCTGCGTAGAGAGCACGAGTTGATCGAAGAGACCATTGCCGTCCTCGAAAGGCTCCTTTATGCACAGAGTGCCCGACGAGGCCGTCCGCCCGGACGCGTGAAAGACCTCAAAGCCCCAGACCAGAGTGGGAAGAAAACTAAGTTGCGGCGCCAAGGCGAGCACGCCGCTACGACCCGCGACGAATAATGATTACTAGGTGAGTGGTCACGGTCGCGCACTTGGCTTCCCGCCTTGGCGTAACTCAAAATAGCCGAGCAGGAGAAATCCAGCTGCAATCCCGAACCGGATGGCAATCAGCCACGGTGCGCCGCCTACGATCAGGCGGTTCACCGCTAGCAACACAAAGCCGGCTCCGATGCTGACATACCACCAGCCGAACAGCTTTGAGCGCGTGGATGGGCTGGGTTTCCAATTGCCAGGCACTCAGAAATTGTCGCTTCCGGGGCACGGCCTTGTCGAGGTGCGATCGTCAGCGGAGCAGTTGGTCCGGCGGCAACGCGACTTGGATGCTTATTGCGACGCTTCGGAAACGGATGCGTGCTGGATCGCAGCTCTTAATCTGTCTGCTGGTTGTACTCCGGACAGTTGAAGGCCGCCGATATCGAACAGCGGCACGCCCGTGACGCGGACCTCCTCCCGGGAATGCAGAAGCAACCGCTGGACACGTTCGCGGTACAGTCCTGTTTCCAACGCGGCTCGGAACTGGTCGCCATCCAAACCACTCTTGATTGCTGCGCCGGCCAGCACGTCAATCTTCCCGATATCCTCGCTCCGCTGGAAGAAGGCTCGCATGACTTCCGAGTTATAGCTGTCGCCGGCCCCGCGATCTTTGGCAAACTCCAGCCCCTCGAACGCCAGCCGCGTATAGGGCTGAGGAGAGACACCGGGCAGGCGTATCTCGATGCCCATACGCCTCGCCAGTGGATATACAGAATTCCGCCATGCATTCTGCAGGTAAGAATCTTCGGGACGCAGGGTGAGTGCGGGGTATGGACGCAGTTCGAACGGCATCCAGGTCACAACAACATCCTGCCCCTGAGTAGCTTCACGTAGCGGAAACTCCGCTATAAAGCAAAACGGTCAGACGTAATCGGAATAAACTTTGATGGCGAGCGGCATCGACTGTGAGACGCCACAGGCGTATGAGTGTGTCCCATACGCCGATACACCCGCATGGCGCTCCGAATATGGCAAGTGCTATCGTGGTGTCTATCCTGATCGAACCAGGAGGTGACGCGTGCCGGTCGAGGTTCAATCTCCGCCAGTTAGCCAGCAGTTCTCCGCCGTACAGCCACCCGTAACGGCTGTCAAACGTAATGTAGCTCTGGATGCGTATCGCGGCTTCGTCATGCTGTTGATGATGGCTGAGGTGCTGCAACTCGCGCGTGTCGCGCGCAATTTCCCCGGCAACTGGTTGTGGGGGGTGCTTGCCTTCAACCAGAGTCACGTCGAATGGGCGGGCTGCTCGCTCCACGACATGATTCAACCGTCATTCTCGTTCCTGGTCGGCGCGGCTTTGCCTTTCTCCATTGCCGCACGCCTGGCCAAGGGCGGCACTTTCGGCAAGATGTTCGCTCATGCGCTGTGGCGCTCCTTGTTACTGGTTGCGCTTGGCGTATTCCTTCGCTCGATGCACAGCTCCCAAACGAACTTCACGTTTGAGGACACGCTCAGTCAAATCGGTCTGGGATATCCTGTATTGTTCCTGCTGGGATTCCGGTCCCCGCGCTGGCAATGGACAGCGCTCGCCGTGATTCTGACGGGATACTGGCTTGCATGGGCGCTGTACCCCGTACCTGTGACGCCTTCCGACTGGCCACACAATTTCACCGGCTTTGCTGCTCACTGGAACAAGAACGCAAACCTGGGTAGCGCTTTCGATCAGTGGTTCTTGAATTTGTTTCCCCGCTCGAAACCGTTTGTAGCAAACGGAGGCGGCTATCTGACGCTCAGCTTCATTCCCACCTTGGGCACCATGATCCTCGGCTTGATAGCGGGCCGTTGGGTACGAACGTATGCGCCGCGCGTGCCGGTTCGCCGTTTCCTGATCGCCGGGGCCGTGGGTGTCGCGGCGGGTCTGCTGCTTCACTTCACTGGGATTTGTCCCGTCGTGAAACGCATCTGGACACCGGGTTGGACGTTGTTCAGCGGTGGCGTGTGCTTCCTTCTCCTGGCCGCCTTCAGTTGGGTGATTGAGGTGAAAGATCAGAGGAAGTGGGCCTTCCCGCTGGTGGTAATCGGCATGAATTCCATCGCCGCCTACCTGATCGCTCACCTGTTCGAGGGTTTCATCGCCACTTCGTTCCGCATCCACTCTGGGGCAAAACGTATTCCAGCTATTTGGAAAAAATCTGGAACCGCTGCTGCAAGGCTCGGCGGTGTTGCTGATGTTCTGGTTGATCCTGTACTGGATGTACCGGCGCAAAATCTTCTTACGGATTTGACGTGAGCGGAATCTCGAAGTAAAACAATTCCTTGCCGCTCTTCGCCTCACTGAGCCCAGTGAGGTAGAGCTTCGCGTTCGGCTCCAGTCTCGACTGGAAATAGAAGAAGCCGTGCACGGACTCTCCCGGGGGGACCATGCGCGCGGAGAACGCCAGCCCTTCGATCTCCCAGGCGTTCAGGGGATTTTTCTTCTTGGGCAGCGGAATCGGAGAGCCGACTCCGATGTTCGGGCGCTTCGGGGCGGGGCCGGCCGCCAGGATTTCTCTCGAAGTGATGGCGTCGATATGCCGCTCCCGCGCGTCAATGTACTCCGCCTTCAAATCCAGCCGTAGCGCCTGGTCCGAATCGTTTTGAACGATAACCAGCACGGGTAGCACGCCGCTCTTGTACGGATTCGCTTTGCCGAACGCCGAGCGGATCTCGTCGTCGTCGACGTAAGGGACCGCGGCCACTGTCACCTTGCCTTGGCTTTGTTTCGTCGGATAGGACGCGGCTGCACCTGGCGAGAACCGCTTGTCCTTGTCGCCTGCAAAGGCCGTCGTTATACTCAAGAAGATCTAAAGCTCCAGCCCAGACTCGCTTCATCTATTTCCTTTACCGGCTTTTACTCATTGCCGCCGGACCGCTGCTCGTATTGTATTTCCTCGATCGCGTGCGCCGGAACAAACGTTACCTGCGCCGATTTCGAGAACGCTTGGGACGGCTCAAGTTCTCCTATGAGCCGACGGCGGCCAGCGCTATCTGGTTGCATGCCGTCTCGGTGGGGGAGGTGCTCTCCGCTGTTTCGCTGCTGAATGCGATTCGCGAATCTTACCCGAGAGTTCCAATATTCGTGTCTTGCGCCACCGTGGCCGGACGGGCTATCGCCGAGGACAAGCTAAGCGCCATCGTCGACGCGGTCTTCTATGCCCCGCTCGATTACGTGCTTTTTGTCCGGCGCGTATTGAACAGGCTGCGCCCGTCGCTGGTGATTGTGATGGAGACCGAGATCTGGCCGAATCTCTACCGCGAGGTGAAGCGATCGGGCGCTACCTTGGCCATCATCAACGGCCGCATCTCCGACCGCACTTTTCACCTTTACCGGCGCTGGAGATTCGTCTTTTCCGCTGTGCTGGGACATGCCGACTTGATCCTGGTTCAGAGTGAAGAAGACCGCCGCCGGTACCTCGCCGTGGGTGCTTCGCCGGAGCGTGTGGAGGCCGCGGGCAACCTGAAGTATGATTTCAACCCTAACGACGGCCCAATCCCGGCCGACGTCAGGACCTTTATTAATGTCTTGAACCCTCGGCAAATCTGCATCGCTGCCAGCACGATGCCGCCGGTCGACATGAGCGATGTTGATGAGGACGACATTGCGATTGCCGAGTTCCAAAAAGTCGCGGCGGCCATCCCAGACGTTTTGATGATCCTGGTGCCGCGGAGGCCTGAACGGTTCCCCAGCGCAGCCGCGAAACTTGACGCCTCCGGGGTGCACTACCGGCGGCGTACGACTCTCAGCACGGGTTCGGTTCCGAAGCTGCCGTGCATCCTGCTGCTGGATTCCATGGGCGAGTTGAGCCGCCTGTTCGCGATCGCAGATGTCGTTTTCATGGGCGGCACTCTGGCGCGGCGGGGCGGACACAATATCCTGGAGCCGGCCTATTTCGCCAAAGCTGTTATCGCCGGTCCGCACATGGAGAACTTCTCGGCTATCGCTGAAGAGTTTACCCGCGCCGGCGCGTTGGTGCGGATCTCGGCGGGAGATCAATTAGCGCCGGCTATAACCCGCTTGTTTGAAAGTCAGACGGAGCGGGATGACATCGGACGGCGCGCGCGTGGGCTCGCACAATCGAGGCGCGGCGTCACCGAGCGGGTGGTGAAGCAACTGCTTGCGATGTATGACAGTACGGTGCCGCGGCGACCAAGTGCAAGGCTACTGGCGCCACTCGCCAGCTTGTGGGAGTTCGGCGTACGCCGCCGCTACCACCGCGCCCTGGAGAATCTGCGCACGCTCGAGCATCCCGTCATCAGCATCGGCGGAATCACGATGGGCGGGGTTGGAAAGACTCCGCTTACAGATTGGCTCGCGACTAAGTTATCGTCACAAGGACTGCAGACCGCGATACTCACGCGAGGCTATCGCCGGCGCTCGACCGAGCCCTGCATCATCCTGGCCGCTGGCTCCACTGCGTCGGCGGATCTGACCGGAGATGAACCGCAGACCTACGTTCGGCATGGACTCGCACACATAGGGATTGGCACGGACCGTTACGCCTGCGGCCGGAAGCTTGCCGAGCTGTTGCCGCCAGTCGATCTGTTTCTGCTGGATGACGGCTTTCAGCACTGGAGGCTTGCCCGCGATCTCAACATAGTGCTGATCGATGCGCTGGATCCCTTCGGCGGTGGGCATGTATTCCCGCGAGGCCGTTTGCGGGAGCCGTTGACCGCTTTGGGACGTGCTTCGGCATTCGTCATCACACGCGTAGAACCAGGCGTCAGTACCCAGGCGATTGAGAACGAACTGCACCGGCGGAATCCGGCCGCGCCGGTGTTTCGATCCTATGTAGTGCCGCGCCGATGGATGGACGGAGCTACGGGACAAACCTTCGAAGACGCTCCGTTTAGGTTAGCTGGGAGCTTTTTGCGGGCTTGCGAATCCGCGAAGCGTTCTGGCGCACGCTGGAGTCGTTAGGGGTGAAAACCCGTTTCCGCTGGACCTTTGGCGATCATCACCGTTACAACATCCGGCAAATCCGGCGCCTTGGGCGCCGTGCCCAACTAGATGGGGTGGAGGCTCTGGTGACAACCGAAAAGGATTTGGCAAACTTGTGCAAGGGCGCTTCTGAACTGGTTGCACCACTTCGAATTTATGCTCTCGTAATCGGCGTCGAAGTGGAGGACGGCGACCGGCTCCTGCAGTTGATCGCAAGGGCCCGCTAACACGCTATACTCAGTGATTCTATGCGGAAAAAAGTGACAGTCGTCGGTGCTGGAAACGTGGGCGCGAATTGCGCCGTAAACCTGGCGCACAAGGAACTTGCTGATGTCGTCCTGGTGGATGTTGTGGAGGGTGTGCCGCAAGGCAAGGGCCTTGACATATTGGAATCCGGGCCCATCGAGGGCTACGATGTGTTGGTCACCGGAGCGAATGATTATCAGCCGACAGCCAAGTCCGACATCGTCGTCATCACGGCCGGATTTCCGCGCAAGCCCGGTATGAGCCGTGATGACCTTTTATTGGCCAACTACGAAGTAGTGAAGACGGCGACGGAGCAGGCGGTGAAGCATTCGCCGGATTGTATCCTGATTCTGGTCACAAATCCTTTGGATGCGATGTGCTGGACGGCGCATCAAGTGTCCAAGTTCCCCAAGCACCGTGTCATTGGTATGGCTGGAGTGCTCGACACTGCCCGGTTCCGAACGTTCATCGCCCAGGAGCTGCAAGTGTCGGTAGAAAATGTAACGGCTGTCGTGCTCGGCGGCCACGGCGACACGATGGTCCCCATCACTCGCCTGTCGAGCGTTTCCGGTATTCCGTTATCCGAGCTTCTGGATCCGGCCGCGCTCGAGCGACTGGTGCAGCGCACCCGCGACGGCGGGGCGGAGATTGTGAAGTATCTGAAAACCGGCAGCGCTTACTACGCGCCGTCCGCCGCTGCCGTGGAGATGGTGGAATCCATTCTGAAAGACAAGAAGAAGGTGCTGCCCTGCGCGGCGTATCTCGACGGCGAATATGGCATCCATGGCCTTTACGTCGGAGTGCCGGTGAAACTCGGCGCCCAGGGTATCGAGAAGATCTATGAGCTGAAGCTCACGGCTGAAGAGAAGGCTCAGCTCGATAAGAGCGCGGCGGCAGTGGATGAGTTGATCAACGTCATCAAGCAGAAGATGACCGTTTAGCCGCGTTGTGGTATGGTCGTTATTCCTGAAAGGATCGCAAAGGAAGAACCCCTGTGGAAGGACAAGATCTCGTTCGGATTATAGCCGGTATTCTTCTGGTGATATGTGTGGTGATCATCTTCCTGCGGCGTAAGAAAAAGCCGAAGGCGGAAGACGATTTCTAATAAATGCCGGACGGACCATCAATAAATCCCAAGTACTGCGGCTTTAAATTGCGACTCGGCCGCTCCAGCATTCATCGGTGGGGAGTTTATGCCCTGGAAACGATCCCTGCGAATCGCAAGGTCATCGAGTATGTCGGTGAGCGCATCAGTCGAGTGGAGACGAAGCGCCGCTCCAACGAACGCGAGTTCAATTACCTCTTCACCCTGAATAATTACTGGACTATCGATGGGTCGGTGGGCGGCAGTGGGGCGGAGTACATTAATCATTCATGCGAGCCGAACCTCGTCTCGCGTATTATCAAGGAACACATCCTGTATTACTCGGCGCGTTCGATCAAAAAAGGTGAGGAGTTGACCATCGACTATCACTTTTCACCCGATGTCGAGCATGTGCCTTGTGCATGTGGGTCGCCGAACTGCCGGGGGACGATCAATCTCAAAAAAGGCATGTAGCCGTCCTGCTTCGCACTCCATCGCCGAGCGTTGGGCGCGGGATCTGGCCCGTCTCATAGGCCCGCTTGAAGGCTGCTTCATCGTTCGGGTTCGCCAGCGTCTTCTCTAACTCCGCTTCGCCGCGAGCGGTGGCGCTGTTCAGAAATCCACAGTTGAAGTTGATCTGCATCACTCCGCCTTTCTTCACCATCGCCGCAATCATCTCATCCGTCATGTTGCGCGGTACGTTGGTGAGTGCGCGGCACGACGAGTGCGAGGCGATCAGAGGAGCCTTGCTGACTTCGAGCGCATCCCAGAACGTCTTATCCGCGACGTGGGAGATGTCGATCATCATGCCCGACGGTTCATCGCTGCGATCACCTGTCTGCCGAACGGGGTGAGCCCGCCATGGTGTTGGATTCCCGCCTTGTTCTGATCTCCCGAGGAATCCGCCCATCCGTTCGTGTTGACGTGCGTCAGAGTCATATAACGAACCCCGAGATCGTAAATATCGCGCAGCAGACGAAGACTGTCCTCAATCGCATGACCGCCTTCAATCCCTAGCAGGGCTGCGATCTTCCCCCGCCGGTGTACAGCCTCGATATCATCCGCGGTCCGGGCGAGCTCAAAAGCGTTTGGATAGCGTTCAATAATAACGTGTCGGACGGTGTCGATCATTTCGAGCGTACGCCGGGCCGATTGATGCGTCCTTTCGTAGTCCGCCGCGACGTACACCGCGAAGAACTGCGCCCCCACACCGCCTGCTCGCATCCGCGCAATGTTCTGGCCGTCACCGCCGGTCGATCCGATGTCGAAGCCTGCCACCGTTCGGCTGGTGACGTCGTTATGAGAGTCGATCAGCAGGGGTCCCCGCTGTTGACCCCAAATCGGAAACTGGCAATCAGGAGAGCCCCGAGTAACCTCATTTGGCCTGCTCCACCGCACGCATCACCCGGAGCAAATTCCCGCCGTAGATCTTACGAACGTCTTCGGCGGAATAGCCCTTCTCGAGCAGCGCCCGCGTCAGATTCGGAAACTTGGAAACATCGTCCAAACCCGCGGGAGTACAAACGACACCGTCGAAATCGCTGCCGATACCTGCCGCCCCTGGGCCCGCGATCTTAACGATGTGATCGATGTGCGCGACCACGTCCTGCAGCGTCGCCGCGGGAGTGGATGCCATCATCTTGCGCCGGTCCTCCACAGGCATATTCCGAACGGCGGCCGTCCGCATACTGGCGGTGGCGTCGGCATAGCGCTGGGAAAGGAAGCCGCAGCTGAAGTTCACCTGAACGACGCCGCCCTTCTTAGCGATGGCCCGGATCATGTCATCGGTCATGTTGCGTGGAACATTGGCCAGGGCGCGGCACGACGAATGTGACGCGAACACAGGAGCGCGGCTGGTCTCGAGAGCGTCCCAGAATGTCTTGTCCGCAACATGCGATATGTCCACCATCATCCCCAGCCGGTTCATCTCATGAATCACCTCTCTACCGAAGGGAGTCAACCCGTCATGATGCCTGACCTCAGGCCGGTCTACATCGCCCGCGGAATCAGCCCAGTCATTCGTGTTGGCATGGGTCAACGTCATATAGCGAATACCGAGTGCGTAAAAGTCGCGGAGAAGGCGGAGGCTGTCCTCTATGCCGTGGCCGCCTTCGAGCCCCATCAGTGCGGCGATCTTGCCGTGGCCATGCGCCGACTCGATATCATCGGCCGTTAGCGCGAACACGAAATCATTGGGATAGCGGCCGATGATATCGTGCCGCACCGTGTCGATCATCTGCAGCGCTCGGTTTGCGGAGTGACCGTCCTTGGCGTAACTGCCCGCCACATAAACGGCGAAGAACTGCGCACCCACGCCGCCCGCGCGCAGGCGGGGAAGGTCTGTGTGACCGCTCGCCGACGGCTTTCCAATATCGAAGCCGTCGACGGTCTTGCTGGTCACGTCGTTGTGCGTGTCTATGAGGAGGGCTGAACGGTGTACCCGCATCACTTCGTCATCGGACACCGTTCGGCTTTGTCCGAATGCGGTCGCCAGCAGGCACACCAGGGCCGCAATGCCAATACGATACATTGTCCGTATTGTAAACGTTCGGGTTCTACTGCAAGGACATGTTTACGACCTCGAAGCTGAAGCGCTCCGGCGGGAGCGCCGAGATCGGGTCGGGCGACATGCTGGCCCAAGTCTGGTAAGCGGTAGAGGCGACGGAAGTGTTCAGGTAAAACAGGAACTGGTTCGAGAAGCAGCGAATTGGTGGCGGCTGGCGAAACGTGAGCCGCATTCCGACGGCCTTCTCTAGGCCGATGCCGTCCATGGGAACGCACTTATCGCGAAGCAATTTGATAAAGCTGATCCGGCCGGCATGGGGCCATAGATCGGCGCGCAGCAGGTTTCGCAGATCCACTCGCATGTCGAATGTCATCTCGCATTGGCGAATCCACTCGAGGACGCTGTCTCCCCACTGCCAGTGCGTTACAAATCCAAGGTACTGATCGACGAGATTGATCGCCAGGTCCATGCGCCGGCGCTCGAACTCGAGCTGCAGATTCGGATCTTCTAGCGGGGCGGCGGGAATCATGTCCTCGGACTCGATGATACCGGCCGCCATGTCCATCACTTTGTCCAGGCGCCTGACGTTCGGCGCCGATCGAACCAGCAGCGGCGGCAGTTCGTGAGTCTTGGTACCGGAGAGTTCGACGAACTTAGTGTTGCCCACAATGTCCATATACGCCCCTTTTGTATATCGACTTCGAGGTCGTTAAAGCTTAGCCCGATTATAGGGACGCCGTGTCCGATATTCAAGTTTCTTTCGTACGGTGATGGAAGTTTAACGTACTCACACGCGCAGAGTTAGAGTGCTAGTACCAGCCGTGAGTTCATGTTGCCTTCCGCGTCGCGTCACAATGGAGGGGCGGCCGATATGGACTGACCTGAACCACGCGGCTCTGGAAATCACTGTCGCTCGCCGCGGGTTGCGTTGCTTCGTTGCCGCTCGGTATTGGCGCCCACGTCCCGATACACAGCGTCGTTCGCGAGATGATGCTGGACGGTTTGACGGCCTCGGCCTGCTGGTGGTACTTACCGGGCTGTACAGCGCGTCCCCTACGCCACACGGCGGCGCTCACGTCAATTGGCAATCCGTGCTGCGGTAGCAGCCGCCCGCTCGACCATCGTTGGGCCGCCATCAAAGACAGCATGGCGGTTCTCGCCTGCGGAGTGATCGTGGGCCTTGACCGATATACTTCCCGATGCCGTGGACCCCCCAGGGATCTTGCCATGTTCTCGGCTGCCGGAATTCCTGCTGCTCGCGAGAGGAGGTGCGCGGCTTGGCTTCCCGCGAGGAGCGTGCCACTGCGGACCCCTCACTGGCACTGGGCAAGAATAAGCCCTGCAACGCTGAGCGTTCCCGGCACTGCCCAAAATTTCTATGTAACTCGAGTTACGGCGCTTAACTGCTATCCGCGGCGCCTCGTGAACTCTCTTCTCTCGACCCGTGAAACCCTGAATCAGGTGACAGAACAATGCAGGTTGGCAACCTAAGGTGTTGACCCGCAAACGTTAAGGCCGCGTGAGGCGGATTACGAAACAAAGCCATCGATCATAGCGGAAGCCGGCACGCCGCTGGTGGAACGAAACAAAGCTAATATGTTCATAACGGAGGAGTTGCGTGAAATCCGCTGGGCAACATACGATTCGGGCGTCTTCCTGTAACAGTGAGTGTTATACTTCAAATGCCCAATTGGTGCCACGTTCCACTGTTCTCACCGGAACTCGCTGACCGCGACCTGGCCTGTTGGCGATGAAAGTGAGAGTCAATGATCGTACACCTGGTAAATCCTAGCGATACATCCTTCGGCAGCGCGGTGATCACGCCGCGCTGGCTGTTCGTTCTGGCTGCGGCAACGCCTGCATCCTTCGGCGACCCGCAAATCTGCGACGAGACCCTGGAGCGTTTCGATCCAGCGTGCCTCCAAGCTGGGGACGCAGTCGGAATCGGCATTCATACCGGCAATGCCCTGCGCGGTTACGAGATCGGGCGCATGGCCAACGAACGGGGCGCGCACGTGATATTCGGCGGAATCCATGCCACCCTGTATCCGGAAGAGTCCTTCGAGCTCGGTGGCGCAACCAGCGTAGTCAAGGGCGATGGCGACGTCGTTTGGAAGCGCGCTCTCGAGGATTGCCGTAACGGGAAAACCGTCCGCGTGTATGAGGGCGGACGAGTCGATGCGGATCGCTTTTTGCCAGCTCGTTGGGACCTGATGCCGGCCGACAAGTACATGTGGGCTTCGGTACAAACGGTCCGCGGCTGCGCCAAGCACTGCTCGTTCTGCTCGGTGTGGCGGACTGACGGACAGCGTCCCCGGCAGCGCGCAACGGACCCGGTGATCGAGGAAATCGTGGATCTCCGTCGCAGGGGCTTCCGCTTCATTGCCCTGGCTGACGATAATTTCTATCCGGTCAGCCTTACAGACATTCGCCTCGCGGAACGCCAGGGCAATCAGCATCGTGTTGCTGAACTGCAGGGCATTAGAGCCGAACGGTTCGAATTGATGGAACGCCTGGCGGAGCTGCCGAAGGACATGGTGTTCTTTACGCAGATCACGATGGAAGCGGCCGAGGATCCTGAGTTCCTAAAAGCCATGCACAAGGCGCGCATCAAAGGCGCGCTCGTGGGTGTTGAGGCAGTCACACCTGAGGGTCTGAAGGCGGTTTTTAAAGACTTCAACTACTCCGGCGAAAAACTCGTAGCCCAGCTCCGGACCTTTACGGACCATGGAGTACATGTTCTGGGATCGTTCATTTTCGGCCTTCCCACAGATCGGGCCAACACATTCGAGGCGACACAGCAGCTGGCGCGCGATGCGGGCGTGACCTTCGCGCAGTTTGTGATGTTGACGCCGTTTCCAGGAACCGTCGATTTCGAGAAGTGGGAAAAAGCCCAAGGCCCGAATCCGGAAGTGGTGGCTGGAATCCCGATCACCCGCCATTGGTTGATACCGGCCCACCTCAGGCCCAAAATGTTCATGGCGCATCCGACCATGAGCACCGACGAGATCCGCCAGCGCACGCAAAACGTTTGGGACAAGTTCTACAGCCTGGGCGCGATCTGGAAGCGATCCAGTTGTACCCCGACCCTCCGTTCGCGCGTGGCTTTCCTGTTCATCTCCAAGCTCTATCGACAGATGTACGCGAATACTGGTATCTCTACGGATAGCGCGCGCAGGAACCGGTCCAGCATGTGGGCCCGCTGGCTGGCCAAACCGCTCCAGCATCTGTTCCATGCGAAACCAATGCCGGAACTCGAAGTACCGCGGGCCAAGGATACGGGCGTGAGACAGCCATTCACCGTAATCGCGTAAGTAAGAATTACAGGACCTCCTCAGTCGCATACGTTGTAAATTCAGGTTTGCCTTGTGGCCCTCCGAGTGCTTCGTCTTAGGCTGGAGGAGACGAACAATGAAATATATGGCTGCTTGGATGTTGGGGGTCCCCGGCGGGTTGATCGTCCTGTGGTTCTTGTTCAATCATGCCCATTGTTAATACTGGTCGTTGACGGACGCGGCTCTGTTTGCGGTCGGCGCAGAGCCGCGGGCGTGCTCTCTCGTGTGCCTCACCGGAAAAAGCTTTCCTCTCCGCTACAAATCCTGTAAAACAAGTAAGTAAGCTCCTGTTCTGTGGAAAATCTCGGAAAAGTCCCGCGCCGGTCTACCCATTCAACGCTTTACAGGGGTCGGTCCCCGAGGGAGTTTTCCACCGGAAGATCCACAGGCTAGGAACAACAAAACAAGGCCCGGAATGCGCGCTTGTTTGAACTCGTCCGGTTCGTTAGGGTATAGTTTCAACCGTCATCATGGCTGCCACCGACATGTCCCTTGAGCACAGGGGTCTTCCTGTGAACCTCGACGCCGAGCGTTTGGTGCTCGGGTCCATCCTGATGGACGACGCCGTCTTTCTCCCGGTGGCGGCGGCGCTGAAAGCCGACGACTTCACGCTTGAGAAACACCGCCGCATCTTTGCGCGGATGAGCGATCTCTATGAGCGCGGCGAGCGCATCGATCGCGTATCGTTGGCTGAAGAGTTGATGCGGCAGAATCAGCTCGAATCCTGCGATGGACTGAGTTACTTGGTCTCCCTGGACGACGGCCTTCCTCGAATCTCAAACTTGGACGGCTACGTCAAGATCGTCAAGGATAAGTCGCTTCTTCGCAGAATCATCTTCACTGCCCAGAAAACGATCGACCGCGCCACGCTGCAAGAGGACACTCCGGACGAAATTCTGGCCGGAGCCGAAGAAGGTTTGCTGAAGCTCGGCGAGTCTCGTGCGACGAACTCGCTGGCTAACCCGGCTCAGATCATCGAGGAGTTTCAGGGCGGGTTGAATGCGTTCCTCGATCCCAGCCGCCGCATCAAAGGTATCAGCACCGGGTTCACGAAGTTCGACGAAATGACGGGTGGATTGCATCCTGGAGAATTGTTCATTCTGGCCGCCCGGCCATCGATGGGGAAGACCGCGCTGGCACTGAACATCGCCCAGCACGTGGCGACGCGCCTACGAGGAACCGTGGCGATGTTCTCGCTCGAAATGTCGAAGGAGTCGCTGCTGACCCGCATGATGTGTGCGGGCGCCCGCGTGGATCAGCAGAAGTTTCGCGCCGGCTACCTCAATCAGGAGGAGCGCCGTAAGCTGCATCATGCCGCCGAAGAACTGATCGATGCGCCGCTGTTCATTGACGATACGCCAGGCACCACGATCATGGATGTCCACGCAAAATCGCGCAGGCTGCGGAATGAACACGGGCTGGCGCTGGTCGTGGTGGATTATCTCCAGTTGATGAGCAGCCGTGGCCGCTCCGAAAATCGCAATCAGGAAATCAGCGCCATGTCGAGGGGCCTGAAACTCCTATCCAACGAATTGCACGTCCCCTTGCTGGTGCTCTCGCAGTTAAGTCGAGGTCCCGAACAGCGCCCCGGGGATCACCGGCCGCAACTCAGCGATTTACGCGAATCCGGCTCGATCGAACAGGACGCCGATCTGGTTGGGTTCATTTATCGCGAGGAAGTATATAAACCCGAACGTGAGGACCTGCGCGGCTTGGCGGATCTTATGCTCACCAAACAGCGCAACGGACCCACCGGCGTCATCAAACTGGTGTTTCTCAAGGAATCGACAAAATTTGAAAATAGGACGGCGGATCTGGGTGGCGGGGATGAAGAATAGGAGCCGCTCAGTGACAAGAGCGGCTCCGTGTCAGTTAGCGGCGAGTGTTCACGGGCTCGCTATGGGTCCGTGCCCACTCGTCCATCTCACGCTCGGCCTCATCCTTAGAGTACCCGTAGCGTTCTTGCAGCTTGCCGAGGAACTGGTCTTTCTTACCAGAGAGCGCATCAACGTCGCTATCCGTCAACTTGCCCCACTTCTCCTTGACAGTGCCTTTGAACTGCTTCCAATTGCCTTCAACTGTGTCCCAGTTCATATGTTGCCCTCGCTGAATCTGTTGCAACTCTCGTTCCAGAATCTAACCAGTGTTGTTCGAGTAGGATGAAGTCACAGGCAGCAAATTATACTCATGAACTCAGTCCTGGTCGACACTAATTTGCCCGGCCTGGAGCGGCTCGGCCACGGCAAGGTGCGCGATATCTACACCGTCGGAGAAGATCTGTTGATCGTCACCACGGATCGCATTTCGGCTTTTGACTATATCCTTGCCACCGGGATTCCCGACAAGGGCCGAGTGCTGAATCAAATCACGCTGTTCTGGCTGGAGTGGCTCCGTGAGCTGGTTCCCAATCACTTGATCACCGCCGACATTTCCGAATACCCGCCGCAGTTGCTAAGCTACGCGGATCAACTCGAAGGCCGCTCGATGCTGGTGCGGCGGGCGAAGATGATCGACATTGAATGCGTAGCTCGCGGCTACCTGTCGGGCTCGGGCTGGAAGGAATATCAGTCGCGGGGGAGCGTGTGCGGTATCCCGCTTCCGCATGGGCTAAAAGAGAGCGACCGTTTGCCGGAACCGATCTTCACCCCCGCCACCAAGGCGCAATCCGGCCACGATGAAAACATTTCGCTCGATACCGTCGTGGGCCTGATCGGGTCGGATCTTGCCGAGCGCTTGAGCCGTCTGACCCTCGCCATTTATCAAACCGCCTCCGATTATGCTCTCGGCCGCGGGATCATCATCGCTGATACCAAGTTCGAGTTCGGCTTCGTCGGTGGCGAATTGATTCTGGCCGACGAAGTCCTGACGCCGGATTCTTCGCGTTTCTGGCCCGCCGAAACGTACTCGCCGGGCGGCCCTCAATCGTCCTACGACAAGCAATACGTCCGCGATTATCTGGAAAGCATCCAGTGGAATAAACAGCCTCCCGCGCCGGCGCTGCCCGAGGATGTGGCCCTGAACACCAGCGGAAAATACAAACAGGCCTATGAGACGTTGACAGGTCGCAAGCTTTGAACTTACTCGATTTTTTGCTCATCATTATCGTCGGATACTCGGTGGTCACCGGGTTCATGGCCGGACTGGCGAGGGTTGGCATCGGCTTCGCCGCCACCATCGTCGGCGTCTTTTGCGGTTTTTGGTTTTACGGAATTCCGGCACGCTTCCTGAACGAGTATTTGCGATCCGAGACTGCATCGAACCTGCTCGGGTTTTTTGTGGTGTTCTCGGCAGCGGTGCTCGCGGGCGGTCTGCTGGGCAGGCTCCTATCATCGATGTTCAAATGGGCCGGACTCTCATGGCTCGATCGGCTATTGGGTGCCGGATTCGGATTCGTTCGCGGGACGTTCCTGGCCGTAGCCGTCGTTACCGTCATCACGGCGTTCGCCCCGAATCCGCCGCCGCGGTTCATCGTGGATTCGAAAATCATGCCATATGCCACGGCGGCGGGCAACGTTTTCGCCGCTGTCGCGCCGCATGATATGAAGGAATCCTACCGTTCAAGCCGGGCAAAACTTCAACGCCTGTGGGATGGCGTCAATTTCTCGAAGAAGCCGCAGAAGCTGCGAGGAGAATCATACTGACGCATCCCTTCGACCTCCTGATTTTCGATCTCGATGGCACCCTGATCGACTCAAAGCGCGATCTGGCGAACTCAGTTAATGCAACGCGCGTCCACATGGGCCGAGAACCGATCGACGATGAGGTGGCATCGTCGTGGGTTGGCAATGGCGCGCCCGTTCTGATACGTCGCGCTATGGGTAGAGAGGCATCCGAAGCGGACGTCGAGACCGCGCTCGCGTATTTTCTGGCCTACTATCGAGACCACATGCTGGATAATACGGTTCTGTATCCAGGGGTTCGCGAAGGTCTGGACCAGCTACGCGACGCCGGCTTGAAGATGGCAGTGCTTACCAACAAGCCCGTGCGATTCAGTCAAACGCTGGTGGACGGTTTGGGCCTCGGCGGCCACTTCGTCCAAGTGTATGGCGGCAACAGCTTCGACCAGAAGAAGCCGCATCCGATGGGAATCGACGTTCTCCGGCAGGAGACCGGCGCGGCTGCGGATCGGACGCTGATGATCGGAGACAGTCCAGTGGATGTCCGGACCGCTAGGAATGCCGGAGTCCCGTGTTGCGGAGTGAGCTGGGGTCTCCAACCCGAGAGTCTCCGCACAGAGAACCCCGACTTACTCGTCGATCGCATGGAAGAGTTAACCGAGTATGTCTTGAAGCGGGCTACTGCGCGTCCTTGACACAGCGGAAACCAATGTCATAGCGCTTGGCGCGCGCCGGTATTGATGTCGAGTCCCAAATCGCGTGGTCTGAAAGCGCCCGTTGACTGAACGCCAAGCCGCGAATCAGGTACCAGGCCTCGCTCGCTGTGGGCGGGGGCTTCAGTTCTTTCCATCTACCCAACGCAATCGGCCCAGGGGTGGTCAACTGCTCCACCATTTCCCAAACGTTGCCGACCATCTGCAACGCCCCATACGGACTCGCACCAGTCGGAAATGCGTTTACGGGATCCGGTTTGCCTTTACCTGAGCCCACATTCGAGCGCGATGCGTCCTGTTGATTCCCCCAAGGGTAAGTTCGCCCATCCGAGCCTCGAGCTGCTTTTTCCCACTCGCGAGCGTTCGGTAGCCTTTTGCCCGCCCAACTCGCATACTCCCGCGCGTCGATAATCGTGACGTTCACGACAGGGTAGTCCGGCTGATCGCGCTGAAAATCCTGGGGCAGGGCGCGCTTGGTCGCCGCACAGAATTGCGAGTAAGCGCCGTTGGTGACCTCGGTTCGATCCACGTAGAAAGCCGGCAGGCTGACCTGGTCTTTCTTCTCACCGAATCCGAACTCACCAGCGGGAACAAGCACCATTTCACCCGTCGAGGTAACGAGTTTCTTGGCGAGCGTTGGACCGCCTCTGCTCGAGTGCACCAGCCAGTACACGCCGGCCAATACGAGCAGCGCAACTACGGCCGCGCCCGCAATCCAAATAATGTGAGCCAAGGCGGGAGTTATTGGCGGTGCTTCCGCGGGTGGCGGAGTAGGCGCAGGTTCCTGTGCGGCAATCATCCGCTCCAGTTCCTGGCAGATCGGACGGAAACCCTGCGGCCGTGCCGCCGGATCCTTGGCCGTGCACTTCTCGATGAATCCCCGGACTTCTTTCGGAACGGCTACTTCGTTTAATGCCTCAAATGTCAGCGGCTCGTTCAGGATCTTGTAAAAGATCTCCTGGAGCGTCTTGCCTCCGATCGGCTTCACACCCGACAGCAACTCGAACATCAAGATGCCGAACGAATAGACATCGACTTGTTGGGTGATGTCCTGCCCGGTGACCTGCTCCGGCGCCATGTATTGCGGGGTCCCCAGCACGAAGCCCGCGCGAGTGAGCGCCATGTCTTCGTTCTTCGCGATCCCGAAGTCCATGAGCTTCACAACTCCGGCAGTGGTGATGTACAGGTTCTCGGGCTTAATGTCGCGATGGATGATCTTCAGTTCGTGTATATGCCCCAGGGCTCTGGCGGCCTGGAGTGCGATGAGGAGTTTTTGCTTCAGGTCCCCGGTATGCCCGTTCTTGATCGCCTGCTTCAAGTCCTCGCCACGCAGGTACTCCATGACCATGAACGGACGGCGCTGCTCGTCCTCGCCGAAATCGTAAATGCTCAGGATATTGTCGTGAGCGATGTTCCCAGCCATGCGAGCCTCGGCGAGGAAGCGGGCCTTGGCGTCGGCATCTTCGCGCCCGGCTTCGGTGAGGATCTTGACCGCGACAGTCCGGCCGATCACGGTATCGCGAGCACGATAGACGTGCGACATGCCTCCGCCGAGAAATTGCTCCAGCTCGTACTTCCCAATGCGCGCTGGAACCTGCATGTTCATGGACGAGGCCCGGCTTGCGGCCACCCCTCCAACTTCTCGCGGTTGACCAGGATGGTCAGCTTCAAAGGCTTTTGAGTGAAGGAATCGGGAGTGCCTTCGAAGGTTAACGAAGTGCCGCGCTCGGCGCCGTTGGGCAGCGGGGCATTCAGCTTCAGGACGACTTCCTCGGAAACGTCATCACTGATAGCGAGCACCAGTTCGGTGGGTTGCTTCGGAGGCGTCGACCGGAGCAGTATCCCTTTGAGCTTCGGCATCGGACCCGTGCGAATGGATTGAGCGAAATAATCTTCTCCGTCCGGCGCTTCCAACCTGCTCTTCATACGCAGCCAGGCGGCCAACTCAGGATTGGTCTTGTCCAGGTCTTCCAGCCGCTTTCGAGCAGCGAGCGCGGCGGCGGTTTCGATCTTGAAATCGCTGGGTGGGAAGGGACCCGCTGTAGTGCCGGCGCGTAGTTCGTCGATGCCCTGCGATTCCCCGTGATAGGCGGTGTAGAGGCGCTCCGCGAGGCCGCTGATCTGCCGCTGCTGTCCGTCGGTTACGGCTCCTTCGCCCCGAATGGCCGCTGCACGCGCCAGGTACCATAACGCGGCGAGTTGTTTCTCCGGCTGTTTTTGCAGGGCTGACACGGTGCCCAGCCAAGCCGAAACTTCAGCCGCATTGGGCCGTTGCTGCAGATACTTCGTGAATTCCTGTTCGGCCCCCGCCAACTCGCCGCGCTGCCACTGAATCCACCCTGCGGCGCGACGTGCCAGCAATTCCGTGGCGATCTTCTGTGCTTGCCATGCGTCGTCGGCCATCGCCGCAGGCTTTCGGGAGGGGCTGAAGTATCGCTCCGAGCCACTGAGCAATCCGTGGGCGGCTTTCTCGCCTAAGTCGAGCAGTTCCGGCGAAGCATCCTTCACACCGGGCAACAAAACGACACACCAGTACTGTCCCACTAGGTTGGCCGGCTGTTCGGCCAGGATCTCTTTGGAAACGTCGAGCATCTTCCCCGTTTCACCAAGCGACTGATAGGCCGAAAGATACAGCTCGCGGCGCATTTGGCTCAGCTCGGTTTTCGGGTACTTGGCCCTCCACTGATCCAGCAATTCGAGCTTCTTCTTCGGGGCAGCCTCGGCCCGAATGGTCAAAGCCAGATCGTATTCGCTGCGATCGGTCCATACCGCGGCGGTAACTGAAGCGGCCAGCAGCGGCAGGATCGCCCCAAACTTCGAAACGGCGTGTCGGGTCATAATGCTAAGGCTTCAACTTGATTGCCGTGGTCAGTGATGGTTTCACTTCCACTTCCTGCGTGCGCACGATTTTGCCTCCCTGGACGGCGCGGATTTCGTACTTGCCGGCGGGAAGCTGGAGCTTACGGCGATCCGGCTCGGTTACCGGTTTGCCGTCCACCAGCACCGCGGTGTCGCCCGCATTATCATCGAACTGCACAAACCCGAACGCGGCGTTGGAGGCTGGTCCTGTTTTCCTGCGCCCAGAGCCTTGGCGGCGGATCGATAGCGTGTCCTTGTCCTTCTGGGTGACATCGTCGATGTCAAACTCCCGAGTTTCGGTCTTCGAGATGACCTCGACGTGAAAGATCTGCTCGTTGATGGCTGCCGCCGTCAATCCGTGTTGCGGCGCGGCCGTCGGAGCCTGGCTCGACGCGCTCGAGGCAACTACAGCCGGAGCGACGGCAATCGGGAGTACAACCACGGGTGGAGCGGCAGCCGCGATCAGGTCATTGACCCAGCGTGTCAGCCCCACGGGCGATGATTGCAGATATCGTCTTGCGGCGTCCCAATCCGGAGTGCCGAACTGAATCCCACTGAACACCTCCTCGATCGCGGGGGGCTGCGGAATACCGGCCTTCAATTCCGCCTCGGCTTCGGGGTATACGGTCGCGATCTCCTGCAGCATCGCGTCAGCTTTCTTAATTGAAGCGGAGGTCCCCCGGATTCGGATGGCTTTCAAGAGCCGAACCGCGTCCGGAAAACGCTCGTTCAAAAGGTGACTATTCACACCTTGAAATGCGGCTTCGATGGAGAACGGATCGAGCTGGACAGCGCGGTCGTACAGTTCTCCGGCCTTGCCGTAATCCGAGCTGTCGAACTGGGCTTGCGCGTCCCTTCGGGCGATCAAATAGGGCAGCTTGGCGTTCGCCGCTTGTTCCAGCGATCCGCCGGGCTTCTTACTCAGCACCTGGTTCACCAGCTCAATCGCCCCGCCCCAATCCTCGCGCTGCTCCCGCCTCAGCGCATCGTTCAACCATCTTTCCAGCAGCGTCGGATCGTTCTCGGCGCTGCTTGCATCCGGCGCATGAAAATAGAAGTTGCCCGTAAGGCTTGAGGTCGACCATGGTGTCTGCCGGCCTTCTGTCTCGGTCTGAACACGTTTCCGGACCCGGTTAAAAACCTCGTTGATGTCGATGGTAAGACCCTTTTGCGAAAGCGCGTCGGCCAGTGCTTCCGTAAACCAGCTATTCCGGCCGTCGGGATTGTCCGCCGCGACCTGGTTCGGACCCGTCGAGAACGCGATGTAGGTCTCTTTACCGGCGTTGGTGGGCTGCGCCAACCCAGACCCCAGTGAGTTCGATTCGGCAACCGGATTACTGCGGCAGGAATCCAGGACTACGATCTTCACTCTCGCCCGGGCGCGCTTCAATTCGTCGAAGAATTGCGTCAAAGAGAAGCACCGGGTCTTCGTCTGGGCAATCCCGTTCGCAGCTTTGAAATTGACCGGCACCAGGAAGTTCTCGTTGTCAATCTGCAGGGCATGGCCCGCATAGAAGAACAATGCGACGTCATCCGGGCCGAGAGAATCCGCAAATCCCCCGAGCGCGTCGTCCATTTGATCCTTGGAGGCGTTCTCAACCAGAATCGTCCGGAATCCGGAGGACTGCAAGGCCTTGTCCATAGCGCGCGCATCGTTCACCGCATTCCGCAGCGGCTTTATCGAATAAGCGTCGTTGCCGACGATCAGCGCGATTCGCTTACCCTCTTCCTGGGGCGCGGCGGCGCCCGGTATCGCGGTTGCGAGAAGAAACAGCCCGAAAGCCGCAACTCCGGCGCGGCAGCGGGATGTGCTCCTATTTCGCTCCATGTACATCTCCCTACTTCACCTGGGTGGAAGGCGAATTGCTCAAAAACGTGACCTGCCGGGAACGGCTATCTAAGGTCGGGTCCTTCTCACAACTAGCGGATACGAGTCTACTCCCGTTGTAGACATACTTGATGTGCGAGTTTTTCCCCTGGCCCTGAATCTCTTCCGACACCAGCCTTCCTTCCTGATATTGCATCGTGCGTTCGTAGATTTGTGTCCGATGGGATTCGTCGGTTCCCTGATATCCGCGAAGAGCCGTGAGTTGGAGTCCGTTCCAATCGAATCGCACCACGAGATCACCCGGCGTTCCCCGCTCATTCAGTTCACGCGCCTCGCTGACTCGTCCCTGGTCGTCGTAAGTGAACCGGAAGAAGTAAATCTTCTCCCAGACGAAGGGCTGGAAAAATCGATTGCCCGCGATACCAGCCGTGACGCTCTTGCCGGTCACCTTCTCCAGTGCGACTGGATCCGCGAAACGGTTGTTCGGCAAAACGAAAGAGAACCGCTTGATGGCTTCGTCCGGATCGGATGCGGTGATGCCGCGAGCGTCGGCATCGTAGCCGATGGAGGCCACTTGGGGAACACCGTCGTCGTAGCCGAATGAAATCCTCTTTTCGCCCGTCGCGTGCTCCGGCTTGTCGAAGGCAGGCGTAATGGATTTCAATCGGTCTCCATTCCATTCGAAGCCGACCTGCATTTTGTTGGAGGCGTCAATACGTTCGACTCTCGGTTGAAACGCGAGGCTGATCGGGCAATAGAAGATGCCCTTGGCGAGCTTTTTCCCGGATAACCAATTCGGATCTCCAGCCTCCGAAGCACTCTCGTCGAGGATCCCCGGCAGAAGACGCCTCGCGCGAAGGCGCTGGTCGGCATTGGCGTCGAGAGTATTCGAAACCTCCAGATACTTTGTCAGGTAGGCCCGGCCCTCTTTAGGATGCCGGGTGATCAAAGAAGTCATGCCGGCATTGAACAGCAGTTCCGGATCGTCGCTTTTCACGTGCAACCCTTGTAAGCTCAACTCGCGGGCCCGGTGAAAGTTGGATTCCGACCAGTTCTTCTGCACCTGGGCGGTGACATCTTTCAGACTCTTGTCCAACTGGAACAAGAGCTGGTTCCGCAGCTGGTTTGCAGGCTGGCGTTCTTCGTCGATGGCGTTCTGATCGTATTCATCCAGAATAGTGAGGGCTTCCGATACCTTACCCTGCGACCCCAGGATGTCTGCCTTCTTGTACAGCACCTTCAAGGATTCGGGCGCGACTGTGTTCGGCGGGAGCGATTTCTTGAGGATCGACTCCGCATCGATAACGTTCTTGAGCGCCTCCTCCAGGCCTTTGGATTGTTTGTTCTGGTCCGCGAAGAACAAATATCGCTCGACCGCATCGTGCTGTCCGGTGTTGAGCCTCTCCCGCTTGCCCTGACGATCGATAGCCACGCGCCGGGAGTACTCCGTCCAAGCCTGTCTGGCTTCTTCCTGCAGCACGGAATCCGAAGGCTGCCGGAAAGTGGCGGCGCGGAATTCCCGGAAGGCCGCCCCATATTCCGCATCGGCGAGCCGAGCAGTGGCGGCTTTCTTGTGAAATTCCACACTTTGCTTCAGGGCCTGCGTGTGCTTCTTCAGCATGTCGGGATAGGCCCGTTCGTAGCGCTCGAAGTCACGCTCGGCCAACAGGAATGTGTCCCACTGCTCCGAGGCTTCGAAGGCCCGTAGAATGGCGATCCTCCGATTCAGCCACGCCTTTCGATCGGCAAGCGCCTTGCGCAACCTCTCCTGTTCAGGCCGGGCCGGATACGCGGCCAATGACAACTCGGAAAACTTCAGGCCTTCATTAAGGATGTCCACTCCCGCGGTGCCGCTCTCAAACTGGTCGTAGCGCCGGCGCATCGCGTCCTCTACGTATCTCTCGAGCGGCGCCACGGCGGGCTCGGCCGGGTACGCTTTGACTACGGCCGAGAGCAACTCCACCTGAGCTGGAAAGGCCTTTCCTTTGCCGGCGATCAACTCCAGGGCTTTGTCATCCGTGCATAACTTGGCGAGCTCCTCCACGCCCTCCGCCAGGAAAGCCACGAACTTCTCGACAGGGAGGTCGGTCCCGGATTTATCCGATGTAGAAGTCTTATAGGTGACGGGACTAGCACGCCATATGGCAGCGGGATCACTGGGAGTATTCTTCGGAAGACCCTGGGGCAGGATGTACTCAACATTCCCAGATTCGTAAAGCGCGATCACGCTCGAGTCTTTGTCCATCAACAGCGTCCCACCGAGTTTTGTGGAAGGGAGTTTCCCGATCGGGCCCTCGATCTTGGCTCGACGGCCGAGACTCACAACCTTGTTCTTGCCATGGATGCTCACGGTCGCGGCATTGGTGAACTCCAGCCCCTTATCGGAGCGAGACACCAAGACAGCGGCAGAAAGCGTCGTGGACGCGAATATGTAAGCTAACAAACGATACACGAAAGCGTTCGCCTCGTAGGGATAGTGACGTTGTGCCCGGAATTATAACGTCATTTAACCGGAAAATCTTTAGTCCAGTTCCTCGATTGCGAATTGGGATCATCGGGCTGCTGATTGTTATGTAGACTGCACGTCGATCGAAGCAGCTGCGATTTGCGCGATGTCCAGCAGTTTGGGCGGCGTCGCAGAGACGCTGACCAGTGCATCGCGGAACATCGTATTGCAGAACGGGCAAGCGGCGCCGACCACTGTTGCCCCGGTCGCTACGAGTTGTTCCGCGCGTTCGATACTTACACGTTTGCCTTTCTCCTCGCCGAGGAAGGCGAGACCCCCGCCCGCGCCGCAGCAAAAGCTTCGTTCGCGTGAGCGCTCCGCCTCAACGAGGTTGCCGTACTTTGAGACCACCTCGCGCGGCTCATCGTAGGAGCCGCGATAACGTCCGAGATAGCAAGGATCGTGGAAGACGATGTCCTCTCCGGCGCCGGCGCTGGACGGCAACCGCTCCGCATGGCGGGCCATAAATTCGCTGTGATGCTCGATGGGCGGTGCATCGCCAAACTCCTTCGAATCGACAGACAGCGTGCGGACGCAGTGCGGGCAGATGCTGACAATCTTCTTGACCTGGTTCTGTTTTAAAGTCTCGAGGTTTGCCTCTGCAAGCGTTTGAAACACCAGATCGTTACCCAGGCGGCGAGCGGGATCACCCGTGCACTTCTCTTTCTTGAGTACGCCGTAGCTGGTTCCAAGATGGGTCATCACCTTCGCGAACGCGGCGATGATCTCGCGGCCGCGGGGGTCGTAGGATCCCATGCAACCCAGCCACAGACAATATTCCTGCGTGCCATCAAAAATCGGGAATGCCTGCTTCTGAATGAATTTATCGCGCTCGCTCGAGGCGAAGCCGAGTGAGTTGCCATTGCGCTCCAGATTGAGGAATAGCTTGGTGCCGTAATCGTCTTCCCACTTGCCGGTATTCACCGCGCCCCGGCGCAAACCGATGATCATCGGCAGGTGCTGGATGCCCACCGGGCATTGGAATTCGCAGGAGCCGCAGGTAGTGCACTGAAAGGCTGCCTCCTGCGATTGATGCTTGCCGATGAGCGGTTCCTCTGAACCGGGTCCAAATTCGTTCAGGTAGCCGCGCATGCCGAGGGCGATTTGCTTGGGGTTGAGGATCTTGCCGGTTAGAGTGGCGGGACAGTGCTCCGTACAGCGGCCGCACTCGACGCAGGAGTAGGCCTGCAACGTCACAATATTCGTCAGATCCTTCCCTGTATCGAGTCCGAAATCCTCATCGCCCTGCAGCGGGGGAATCTGGCTGAATTCGGGCCGTTTCAGGAAAACGGTAATCGGGCTCAGTACCAGGTGCAGATGTTTGGTATGCGGTATCAGCGGTAGGAACAACAGCAGGGCCAGCGTATGGGACCACCATAGGGCTTTACCCGGCGTACCCTCCTCGTGAACCCGGAAACTGGCCAGGTACGTGACCATCAATATAAAGATAAGTAGTGCGATCACCCCCGATTCGTAGGACAACTTATCACCCAGCCACCGGGGCCGCACGATGAAGCGGCGAATTGCCAGGCCCGCGATGGAGATTGCGACCGTGACCGCGAAGAGAGCTGCCAAGTAGAAGTAGAATCGCCCGAAGGCGCCTTCCCTGGACAGGAAGGGAAAACCGAATCCCGCGCCGAAGTGGTTCAGCGTGATCAGAGCGAATGCGCAGAATCCCCAGAACACGAAGGCATGCGCGATCCCGGGCAGCGGCCTTTGACGGATTACTTTCCCCTGCAGCAGTACTTCCCACACAAAATCCCAGATACGCCGGCCAATCGGCTGGATGGCGTACCCAGGTTCCGGCTTGGACTTCGATACATTCTTCACCACGTGGCTGAAGCGGATGGCGAACAAGGCTAGGGAGATAATGATCAGGATGGCGGCGAGCGCCATTTCCAGGGCGGATAGGTGCAGCATTCTTCTTTAAGGCATCAGGGTAGCACGGCATGTCATGCTGGCCTTGTGCGGTTCGTGGCATTTTGTGTCGTTCTGGCGGCGGCGTTGCCGGCGCGAGCCGATCCGCGTATTCAGAAGCTGCTGGAGCGCTTAGCTCACGAGGCTGAGACCTTCCAACACACGGCTTCAGATCTGGTCAGTGAGGAGAGCCTGCGCCAGCGGGCCGAGAAAGTGGAGAGGCATCACTTCCGGCCCCGCATCGACCCCGGCGGGCCGCAGTGGCAGACTCGCGAAATACTCTCTGCGTACGCCTTTGCCTCGGTCGGCGATCCTCCTGCTATTCGCGAGATTCGCAAAGTAATCTCCGTCGACGGCGTTCCTGTGGCGGCCGGCGAGCGAGGCTTGTCCGATCTCTTGCGCGGTGTTCAGGCGGGTTCGGATGCATCCCGCAAGAGGCTGCTCGAAGATTTCGAGAAGCACGGACTGATCGGCACGGTGACCGATTTCGGCCAGCTGCTTCTGCTGTTTGATCGCGCCGATCAGGAACACTATCAATTCTCCTTTGGAGGCGAGCGGCTACTGGGCGCGGAGCGGTGCAGTATCTTCGCGTACGCTCAGCACGACGGACCGGGTTCACTGACGATCTGGGAGGGTAAGGCTCACGTGCAATCGCGGGCGTCCGGGGAGATCTGGGTCTCCAGCGACAACTATGACATCTTGCGTGTCACGATCAAAGCGATCCGCGGCGAAGCGGCTTCCGCCGTTCGCGATGAGGCCGAAGTGGATTACGTAATGAGTTCCTTCGGCGTTCACGTACCAGTCTCCATCACGCATCGGGAATACCGCCATGGAGAACTGATAGCGGAGAACTTGTTCACCTACACCCCTTTCCGCCGCCTCAGCAAACTGGTACAGCCCTGATGGAACTGATTTATTTGCACGGCTTCGGATCCAGCCCTAATTCGAGCAAAGCTCGTTTCTTCCGGGAGAAGTTTGAAGAGCGTGGCATTTCAATCACGATCCCGGTTCTGGACTGTGGAGACTTTGAGCGACTGACGTTTACCAGACAGTTGGAGGTACTTTCCCGCGCCGCGTCGGGCCGTCCGGTCACGCTGATGGGGTCCAGCATGGGAGGGTACCTGGCTGCTTTGTACGCGGCCAGGCATCCTGAGGTGGTGCGCCTGGTACTCCTGGCTCCAGCCTTTGCTTTCGCGCGGCGTTGGCCGGAGGTCCTGGGTGACCCGGCCATGCAGCATTGGCGAGAGACCGGGAGAAGAACGGTTTTTCATTACGGCGAAGGACGCGATCGTTCCTTATCGTATGACCTGATCGCCGATGCCTCGACGTACGAGGACTATCCAGAAGTACTACAACCGACGCTGATCCTACATGGAACTCAGGACGACGTCGTTCCGGCGAGCCTGTCCGAGGAGTTTGCCCGCCTGCGGCCGAGCGCCCGCCTGGTGTTGCTGCCGTCCGGTCATGAGCTCACCGATGTGACCGCGCAATTGTGGGAACACACGGCTGAATTCCTGGGAGTTCGGCGGTGATTGTTCCCCGCTATGATATTTGGGAGTCTCAAAAAACGTGCCGCGTCTGAATGTTACACTTTGTGTAGCACCCGAAATCCAGAATATTCCAAAACCTGCAACTTGGCGTATTCTGGAAGCGTCACATCAGCAAGAGTAGGTCCTCATCTTAGAAGGGCTGAAGAGGCGCGATGGAACAGAGCACGATCGAACGGAACCCAACATCGGTGAACACAAGCAACGCCGGACAGGATGCGGCGACAGATGCCGACCTGCACCTCCAACGCCTCCTAGTCTCCCAGACGGAGATCCCGTGGTATAAGTCCCTCATCGGAAACATCAAGGAGATCATTCATCCCCAGAAACTGCCGCCTCTCGAGTTGACCTCAAAACCCGTGCCTGTGCAGGACATCTGGGGTTTTTACGGGGGACAGGAGAAAACCGCTGGTCTGAGTTCGGTGCTGATCCATGCCGGTGCGGTGGCCGTTTTGTTCTTACTGGGTACGAATCAGCATGTTCAGAACATGGTGAAGGAGCATGTGCTGCTGATCGCGCCGGATATTGCTCCCTTTCAGCCCAAAAACGACGTGAAGAAGCAGACGATGGGCGGCGGCGGTGGCGGCGGGGACCGTTCACCCACGCCTCCCAGTAAGGGCAAGTTGCCGCGCGTTGCCCAGAAGCAGTTTGTTCCTCCGACTGCCGTGATTCGCAATGAGAACCCGAAGATGGTGATGGAGCCGACGATCATCGCGCAGCCCGATGCCCAGCTGCCGAAAGTCGACATGAATCAGTACGGAGATCCGCTGGCGAAGCTCGGTCTGCCGTCGAATGGGCCAGGTGCAAATGGTGGGATTGGCATCGGCAAAGGCGGCGGCGTCGGATCGGGCAGCGGCGCTGGTTTTGGTCCGGGTTCGGGCGGCGGCGTAGGCGGGGGTGTTTATAGGATTGGAGGCGGTGTCTCAAAACCCGAAGTGATCTCAAAAGTAGAGCCGGAATATTCAGAAGAGGCCCGAAAAGCAAAGTTCCAAGGTGTCGTTCTTCTGGATATCATCGTCGATGAGAAAGGCAATCCCAGGGATGTACGCGTCGCCAGGGCGTTGGGACTAGGTCTCGATCAGAAGGCTATCGAAGCGGTCCAGAAATGGCGCTTCAAGCCCGGGATGAAGGACGGCAGACCGGTTGCTGTCACGGCTCGGATTGAAGTGAATTTCCGGTTGCTGTAGATCGGCATCATATCCGAATTTCAAGCGGCGGGATGAAACTCCCGCCGTTTTTAATTTCCGGACTCCGCTGGCGAGGATCACGTCCCTCAGCCGCCGCCGCTATATTCAAAGTCCGAAGCAGTCCGGAGTTGCTCCGACGGGCAACACACAGCGAACATAGTAAGAGGTCCCGTCGGCGCCCCGTGTGTCATCCCAATCCAGCCAAAGTTGCCTGAGTTCGAGGCCATCCGTCTGCAACTCGCGCGCATCCTGGCGAGCACGGAGTTCGTCAACGCCGAACGCATGCGCCGCTTCCTCCGGCTGATTGTCACTGAAGCCATCGAGGGACGATCCTCCCGCCTGAAAGAATACGCGATCGGCGTGGAAGTCTTCGACCGCCCTATCTCGTTTGACCCCGGGGCCGACCCCATCGTACGAGTGGAGGCGCGGAGGCTCCGCTCAAAGCTGGAACACTACTACGAGAGCAAAGGGCGGCAAGATTCCATTGTCATCGAGCTTCCCAAGGGCCGTTATGCTCCTGTATTCCGCCGCCGTGACGAAGGCGCATTGGGTGTGGCGGCACAGGTCCCGAACACCATTGCCGTTCTGCCGTTTCAGAATCTCAGCGTTTCTCCCGATGGACAATTTTTCAGCGATGGGCTGACCTGGGAATTGATCCACCAGCTCACGCGGATTGAGGGGATCTCGGTGGTGGCATGGACCTCGTCGTCGCAGGTTCGCGAGTCAGCCGACGTCATCGCCGCCGGAGCGAAACTGAAAGCCGGCACTGTGCTGACCGGGAGTGTCCGCCAGGCCGGCGACCGGCTCCGCATCGTCGCCCAACTTCTGAGTACATCCACGGGCGTGTATCTGTGGTCTGAAACCTACGACCGCCGGCTGGAGGACATTTTCGCAATCCAGGATGACATCGCGCATGCCATCGTCTCCAGACTGGAAGTAGGCTTGGGCCTGGCGCGCAGACCCGTGCGGGCCGCCACCAGCTACAACCTGGAGGCGTACCAGATGTACCTGCATGGCCGCGCACATTGGAATCAGCGAACGCTCAGCGGCATTCAGCGCAGCATTGAATACTTCCGCCGCGCGAACGCCATCGATCCCCTGTTCGCACTGCCCCACGCAGGGCTCGCCGACGCACACGCTCTGCTGGCCGACTACGGATACGAACGGCCGGCCGACGTAATACCTACGGCCAAGAGCGCTGCGCTACGCGCGCTGGAGCTGGACCCGTCGCTGGCTGAAGCGCATAGCTCCTTGGGGCTGCTGTCCGCCTTGTACGAATGGAAGTGGGCGGAAGCGGAGGCGCATTTCCGGCGCGCTCTGCAGCTAAACCCGGGATACGCCACGGCGCATCACTGGCTGAGCACGGATCTGCTGGCTCTGGTGGGCCGCCTCGACGAAGGGTTCACGGAGATCGATGTGGCGCATCAGCTGGATCCACTTTCGCCGATCATTCACGAAGGCCGCGGATACCTGTATATGCTGGCGCGCCGGTACGAGGAGTCCGCTGCGCATCACCGCTTAATGCGTGCGGCGCATCCTAACTTCTATAAGTCCTATACCTCGCTAGGCCGGACGCTGCTGCAGATGGGCCTGTACCGTGAGGCGATCGAGCACCTCCAGAAGGCTCGCGAGATGGGCGGCGAGCTTCCCAGTATTCTGGGCGCCATGGGGCAAGCCTATGGGCTGGAGGGCAACAGCGCTGAAGCGACGCGCATCCTAAATCGGCTGAACGAGATGAGCCGGGGTCGTTATGTCCCGTCCACTTGCTTCGCTCTTGTCCATCTCGGCCTGGGCGAACGTGAAAGGGCGCTGGAATGGCTGGAACTGGGCATCGATCAACGCGAGTTCCCGCTCACCAGCGTGGGGACCCACCCCGCATACGACAGCCTGCGGCAGGAGCCCAGATTTCGGATGATTCTGGAGCGCTTGGGCTTAGCGTTCCTGCCCTGATTAGCGTAATCCGCGCTGCTCAAGCCAGGCGATGAGTGCGGCGGGATCGTCACTGATAATCGCGTCCACTCCGGCATTCGTCAATCGCTCCCACTCGGCCGGCGTGTTCGCAGTCCAGGGGACAACCTGTAGACCCGCGGCATGAGCAGCTTTGGTCTTCGCCGGAGTCACCAGGCTATAGTGAGGGGAAATAATGCTCGCGCCGGCTTCCTTGGCGATCAAGGGAAAAACTCGCGCGTCGTCCTCGGTCAGCGCTGCGAGCCGGATCTGGGGAGCCAGCGCTTTCATCGCCAGCAGCGTTCTGAAATCGAAGGATTGCAGAATCACTCGATCTTCCAAACGATGCTTCCGGACTTGATCCAGAACCATTTGCGCGAATTCCTGTGGCCCGGGCGTGTACTGCGGTTTATCGCGAAAGATCTTCGTCTCGATGTTGAACTCGAACTTGCCCCTGGTTGCGAGGGACAAGACCTCGTCGAGAGTTGGAATGCGCGTTCCGGGTACGGGCTTCTGATCCGGGAATTTCGGATTCCTCATTGCGCCGCAGTCCCACTGCTTCACTTCGGCTAACGTCAGTTCGCGGATGACGGCGGATGGGCGGGGCCCGGTGCAGACCGGCGCTTCCAGAATCGGATCGTGGGACACGACGATGACGTTGTCCTTCGTCACAGCCATGTCCAGTTCCAGGACATCGACGCCTGCGGCAATCGCGTACTCAAATGCGGGAATCGTATTCTCCGGGAAGCGCGCGCGGGCGCCACGGTGACCATGGACCAGGATGTGTCGATGAGCCGCGGTTGTGGTCATGAGGACGACAAAGCCGATCAGGATCAGACGCCGCATTCGGCTCGCTTAGGGTCGCGGCTCGGAGTCCGGTTGCTCGGGACTTGAAGGCTCGGGATCTGGGTGCTCGGAACCCTCTGGCTCAGAGCTCGGCCGTTCGGTCAACATCGCCTCAGATGCAGGCGGGTCGGACGTCGGCGGTTCCGAAAGAGGGGAGTCCGGTGGGGGAAGTTCGCCCGCAGGGGCGTCGGATGACTCCTCGACAAATTCGACTTCTTGAGTAGCAGGCGTAGCCTCCGCCAGGTGGCCGGCTTCAGGCTCGGCCCACTGTTCCGGCGAGACCGATGGCGCGGGCGTCGTCACCAGCCCATCTACGACAGACTGCTGCATCGGGTGTTCCATCGCGTTTTCTTGCAGTGGTACGTGCTCGGGGTGCTCGTCCAGGCGCACGTCGCATTCGCAGCAATCGCTGCACCGGCTGCATCGATCGCACAAGTGGTTCGGACACGCATCCTTGGTGCAATAGACGCAGATGGAAACCGAAGGCTCGCCGCAGATACTGCAGGTAAAGGTGAGAGTCGGGGTCACGGCTTACTCCTTGGCTTGACTGCGCTGGGTGGCTGCTTGCTCATCACTCCACGGCAGCGCTGCGCCTCCTTGTCCATGACTTTGAACTCGTCTTCTTTGGTTTGCGCCAGTTCTGTCAAATATTGCTTCAGCCTTTCGTGATTGTTCTGATTTTCCACCAGCGCTCCTTGCAGCAAGTCGGCGACGGCCGGGTTCTGATACTTGCGGATGCCCTCGATGAGCGAGGAGACCGAAGTCTCCAGCGATTGCAGCCTGAAGAATGTTTCGAGAGCCACCGGCAATCGTTCGGGGTCTCGCGCCAGCTTCTCCGCGGTGAGGGTTAGATATTGGAGCTCGTTCTGAGCGCCCTTCCACTGCGGCGAGTAGGAGCGGGCGGCTTCGGTGTCTCGCCAGGTTTGCGGATTGCATTGATCCATGATCGGCTTCATGCGGCGTGTCCCCGCTGACAGCGCGGCAAGCAGCTTTTGGAGATCCCACTCGGATTCCACACCGCTTTGTGCAGGCGGAGTTTGGGCTGCGGAGGTGATTGCGGCGAGGATCAGAGTCGGAATACAGTACTTCCTTCGAAGCATCTAGCAGCTATTCTCTCATGGGGGCTGTGAGGGCCGAACTTGCAACCTCAAACCGGTGAAAGCACAACTGTGACGTAGCGCCGATCAGGCGATCGGCGATCGCCCCACGCCGTCATCGAGAACACACGTTCATCGGAAGACCTGGTTTAGGTTCGTGACCTCGATCCACTCGCGCGACTTTTCCGTGGCTCTTGGTTGGTAGCTGAAAAACTGCGCTGCAGATCCCTTTTTCCACGTCGCAAGCAGAATGTTTCTGGCATGTAGCTGCTTCGCAACAGCACTCAATCTCTTTCCGTCGCTGGTTGTCGGCATGGCCGACTTGCCTCCCTTCACTTGAATCAGGATTATTTGCAGTGCGTCGCCTCGTTTAGTCCCTGCCAGGGGTTTGCGGTGGTCCTTCCGGACGGCCAGCAGGTCCACAACTCCCACCGATTCGCCTCCCGCTCTTCCGCAAAATGTCACGAGCTGCCAACGTGTGCGCGACAGGACCTGCCGAATCTTTACTTTGGTCATTGTGACAGCCCAACGCGGCAGTCTTGCGTGCCTTCTCCCCGGGCGTCAGCAAGTTCTACGATCATCAAAGTATCTTACAGGATTCGGCCACGTTGTGGAATAAACACGAGTTCAAATTCGAGGACGGTCTTGATCACACCGACCGCAAACTCCCATGCGAAGATGACTCTGCATGCCCTACGCCGACAGTCACGGGACCAAGATCTACTGGGAGCAGGATGGCTCCGGCGAGCCGCTGCTGTTGATCATGGGGCTGGGCTACTCGCACGAGATGTGGCATCGCACCCGTCCCGTTCTCGCCGGCCATTTCCGCCTCATCCTGTTCGATAACCGGGGGGTCGGGAAAAGCGACCAGCCGGCGGGTCCGTACTCGATCGCGCAGATGGCCGATGATGCGGCGGCGGTGTTGGATGCCGCCGGAGTCGAGTCCGCAAATGTTCTCGGCCTGTCGATGGGCGGCATGATCGCCCAGGAATTCGCGCTGGCGTATCCGCAACGCGTGCGGAAGCTGGTTCTCGGCTGCACGGCTTGCGGCGGTCCCAAGGCGGTGCGCGCCGAGCCGGAGGCGACGGATGTGCTGTTCGCGCGAGGCTCCCTGCCTCGCGATGAGGCGATTGCAGCGGGGGTTCCGTTCATCTACGACGTATCCACGCCTCGCGAGCGCATTGAGCAGGATCTGGAAATCCGCCGCCGGACGTTCCCCAGCGGCGACGCCTACATGGCGCAGCTCAAAGGTATTCTCGGATGGCAGTCACACGAACGGTTGAGTCAGATCAGCGCGCCTACGCTGGTCATCCATGGCGAGACCGACCGTCTGGTTCCAGCCGGCAATGGAAAGCTGATCGCCGAGTCGATACCCGGCGCGCGCATGGTGATGCTGCCCAACGCGAGTCATATCTTCACCACCGACCAGCCGGAGCGCGCGCATCGCGAAATCCTGGACTTCTTACGCTAAATCAATCGCGATCATCTCGTGCAGTTCGATCGACGGCACGTCGAATTCGATCGCGTTCCCCTCACTGCGGAATTCAACGGCTCGCCCGGCGACACATAACTTTGCCGAACGAGCCTTCGACGGCAATTGAACACGAACCTTCTGCGGCCCCACTGGAAACACCTCTCGAACCGGTCCCTTCATCATCATCGGATTCGTAAGATTGACCAGATGAACGGTGACGCTGCCACGCTGGCGCCACACCGTGACATCCAGAATGCCGCGGCCCGTCACGGTCAGCGGCGCCTGGCCGCGCGTCGTCCATTCCACCGCGTTTCGCAGCAGCAGCAGATGATCCTTGGCGAGCACGTCCCAGAATGTACGGTCGATGTCCCACGGAAAATACACCACACGCGAGCGGCCGGACTCGGATAGATGCACAGCCGGAATATCGGTGCGTGGCACGCGCGGATATACATCCTCCATCGGCAGATCCGGATACGAAGGGACCAGCGTCATCGGCGGCTTCGTACCCGCGCGCAAAGACCGGGTGTGGACGCGCGACGTTCCATTGATGATGCGGCTGCGTCTTCGAGACCACGCAACAGCGGATGCGGCGGCTGCAGGTTGATGTACGAGTTCTGGATGTGGCGTCTCGACCTTGCCATCGAACCGCTGCGCCGAACACGTCCGCCAGCCCAAAGTCACGACGGCGCACGCCCCACTCGTCGTACAGGCTGGTCTCGTGCGTGGCGATCAAGCTTCCACCGCGCTTCACGAACGCGCGTAATTGCTCGCACTGCGTGTTCGAAAGCGCCGCCACATTCGGCAGAACCAGCAGATCGTATCGCGCGATCTCATCCGCTCCCAGCTTCCGATCGTGCACCATCTCGAAGGGAACCCGCGATTCAATCAGCGCCTGGTAGAACCCGTCGACTGCGGTCCTCCACCTTGGCCCTGGCTTGCTCGCCACCATAGAACTTCGCGGTCTGCTGCGAGAACACCACCGCCACGCGCGCAAGATTCTCTTCGTTGCGCAGGTACTTCTCATTCTCGAAATGCCACTGATAGATCTCTTCCACCGGCCGCAGCCAGCGCTTGTCGAACGGCTTGGCGTTGAACTTCGCGAACCACGGGCGCAGGCCGTTGGCAATACCATCAACGGCCCAAAGCTGGATCTCAGCGCCGTCCTGCACAGAGTCCTTCCAGCGCGCCGGCTCCTCGACGCCAACGCTGAAAATGCCGCCAATCGGTTTCCGGCCCATTCCGGCGCGATACTCCTTCCCGTTCTTGCCGTTGCCCCACGGCGGCATGACGCCGCGGCGCGCCTGGCGATCGGCGAACAGAATGTCGGACATATCCCCAACCGTCTTCATGTCCAGTTCACTCAGCGCGCCGCCACCCGAATTTGCAATAAAGCGCGCGTTCGGGTTGATCTTACGGATCTCCGAATCCCATAGCCGCCAAACTTCGAAGAGCCGCTGTTCATGCCAGACGATGTAGGCTTTGCGCGCAGGATCCTGCGGGTCGCTTGAGCGCGGCAGTTCATGCCCCGAGTACTTCTTGAAGTTGCTCTGGCAGTGTTCGCAAAAGCACTGCCCACTGCCCGCCCATCGATTGCTGAACACGCCATCCACGCCGTACAACTGGACGATCTCCCTGGTCACGTCCGTCATGAATTCGAAGTTCATGGGACCCAGGGCGCACGTCACCCACAGCTCCGGATTGGCCCAGTGGCGCCGTTTGTGGCCCTGCGCGTCTACGGCAATCCAGTCGGGGTGCGCATCGTACAACTCCTGATGGGCTGCATGCGGGTCGGTCCGTGCGATCACGTTCATCCCCAGCTTCCGGCAACCCTTCACCATGTCGCCGAATGGATCCGTGTTCCCGAGAAAGCGGCTGCGGTGGTGCAGCGGAATCTGCGTCGGGTAGAACGCCATATACCCGCCACCGGCCAGGCACGCGGCGTCGGAATGCGTGCGCCGGAAATAATCGAGCCAGAACTGCGGGTCGAATTGGCCGGGGTCGTCTTCGACGAACACCAACTGCGCCCAGCGCATCGGCCTGTCGAACCAATTCGGCGGAGTGCTGTAGCTATCGGCCGCCGCCGAGACAACCGTCGAAAGTGCGGCCGCCGTAGTGGTTTTAAGAAATGTCCGTCGTGTGTTCATGATGGAAGACCAAAGCCGCTGCGCCAACGACCCCTGAGGAATCGTCGACCTGAATTGGAACCACCGGCACTTCGCGGCGCAGCAGCGTGTGTGTGCGCCACGCAATCTCAGTGCGCAACGGTGCGAACAGCGCCTCGCCGGCTTGCGCCACCTGACCGCCGAGAATGACAATCTCGGAATCGAAGACAAACAGCAGTCCGGCGATCGCGCCGCCCAATCTTCTGATCGCAGTGCCGACAATGTCTTGTGCTACGGGATCACCGGCGCGAGCCTCCGCGAACAGATCGGCACAGGATGCGTTCTCCGGCAATGTGGTGGTCAGTCCCCGATGCCTGGCCGAGAAAGCTTCGGCCTCGAGAACACGCGCCGAAAAAAACGATTCGATGCAGCCGCGATTGCCGCAGATACAGAGAGGCCCATCCGGATCTGTGGTCAGGTGGCCGATGTGTCCCGCGATCCCTCGATGACCGCGTAGTATCCGCCCATCCGAGAGGATGCCGCCGCCCACGCCGGTGCCAAGAGTCAGCATCAACACATCCCGCTTCCCCCGAGCCGCGCCCCACACGCATTCACCCATCAACGCGACGCGCGCATCGTTATCCGCGTACACCGGCACATTAAGGCCCACCAGTTCGGAGAGCAGGCAGCCTTCGAGATAATTCATGACGCCCGGCTGGCACTCGATGCGGGTTGTCGCGGGATCGATGATGCCTTTGCATCCCACGCCGACGCCGCCCAGCGATTGCCCGGAAATGAGGTCTTTGATCAGATTTCGTAGCCCTGTTCGAAGGGCGTCCAGCTGCAAAGGCGTCGGCATTCGCGCCGACCGGAGAACGGTGCCCGACGGATCGACGAGAGCGCCCTTGATCTGAGTCCCGCCGATATCGAGGCCAAGCGCAGGGTTCATTCGCGGCTACTATATTCTAGTAGTTCCATCTCACCCATGAACGCCGCCCTGACCTATTTCGACCGAGTTTCAAAACTCCTTCAAGACGTTCGATCGCACGAATTACCCAACATCGAGAAAGCCGCGGAGATCTGCGCCAACTCCATCGCCAGGGGTGGCCTCGTGTTCCTGTTCGGCAATGGCCACTCGCGGATGCTGTGCGAAGAGATGACGCCGCGCCAGGGATGTTTCCCCGGGTTCGTCGCCGTGGTCGAACTCGCGTTATCCAACCACGCCAATATCATCGGCACCAATGGACTTCGTGCGCCGCTCTATCTGGAGAAGTACGAAGGCTATGCGGAACAGATCCTGAAGGGCTTTCACTTCGGCGCGCATGACGCGTTCATCGTGATTTCCACCAGCGGCATCCGGCCGGTGGTTGTCGAAATGGCGATGGGGGCGCAGCAGCGGGGGTTACCCGTCGTCGGCATCGTGTCGCGTAAACATTGCGAGCAATCCACGCCCGCGCATTCATCCGGGAAGAAGCTGATCGACGTGGCCGACGTTGTGATTGATAATCACTGCCCGGCGGGTGATTGTCTTCTGGAACTCAAAGGCCTGGAGTGGCGCACCGGCCCTTCCTCCACGGTCACGGGCGCCACCATTATGAACATGCTGCGCTGCGAAGTCGCCGAACGGTTGCTTGCACGCGGACACAAACCGGAGCTGTTGCCCAGTCATCAATTCGTTGGAAACACCAGCGCGGCAGAACAACTGGAGCGTTTCTACGAGGCCTATCGCAGCAGTCTGAAGCACCTGTATGAATAATGTACGGATCGCGATGCTCGGCTCCGGATTCGTGGCCGATTTTTACATGCAGGGCCTCGCGAATGTGAATGGGCACGAGGTGGTGGCCAACTACTCCCGCGATGGCGAGCGCGCGAGGACATTCGCCGGGAAGTGGTCGATCTCGCACCCTGGCACGGATCTTGATAGCTTGATCGCCCGCACTGACATTGACCTGTACATCATCGCGCTGCCCAATGAGGCGCACCTTCCGGTATCGCTTCAACTTTCGAACGCAAGAAAGAACCAGGTCTGTACGAAGCCCCTGGCCCGCGACCGGCGCGAAGCAAAAAGCATGTTGGACGCGGCGCGACGTCTGGCGCACTGCACGGTTACGCCGAAACGGAAGTGTTCGCACCGTGCGTTGTGAAGGCGCGCGACGTGATCGAGAAGGGCGGCATCGGGCGCGTGCTGTGGGTCCGCTCACGCGAATCGCACGGCGGCCCGCATAGCCCCCACTTCTGGGATGTCGAGAAGACCGGCGGGGGAGCCATGAACGATCTTGCGTGTCATTGCATCGCCGCGGCTCGATATTTCTTCGGCAAGCAGGACACGATCATGGAAGTGATGGCCTGGGGCGCTCGCCTGGTGCACCACGATAAGACCAAGGGCGAAGACAACGCACTCCTCGTTCTGAAATTCGAGAGCGGCGGCATCGGACACTGCGAGCTTTCGTGGACCACGAAGGGCGGCCTCGATCTTCGCAACGAGATTCACGGGACGGAGGGGTCGCTTTTTACCGATGTTACGCGCGGGCACGCCGATCTCTGCATTCACGACCACGGGTGCGGGCTACATCGTCGAGAAAGCCGATCTCGATTTCGGATGGACCCGTCCCTTGCCCGAAGAGGCTTTCGCGTACGGCTACCAGGCTGAAATGCGGCACTTTGTCGAATGCGTCCGGGATGGCGCAGTCCCGCGCGAGACCTACGACGACGGATATGCCGTGAACTGCATCCTCGACGCCGGGTACGAATCCATGCGCGAAGGCAAGTGGGTTCGGGTCGAATACTGACCATGGTGCTCCTCATTACTGGATCTACGGGTATCGCGGAGGCCACCGCAGTGCTCGCCGCCTCTCAAGGTCATCAGCTGTTCGTCGTCGGCCGGCGATCTCGACGGTGATCTCCGCGAAGAGGCGGTCAGCGAGCAGGCTGTGGAGCGCTGCACCGAACGCTATGGGTGCATCGACGCTCTGTTCAATGTCGCCGGAATCAGCGGCCGGCGTTTCGGCGATGGTCCGCTGCATGAATGCTCGCTCGAGGGTTGGCAGGCGACTATGGATAACAATGCCCGTACGACGTTCCTGATGTCGCGCGCGGTTCTGCGGCGTTGGATGCGCGACGGCACTTCGGGCGCAATCCTCAATATGGCGAGCGTGCTGGCCTTCTCGCCCGAACCGCATCATTTCGCGACTCACGCCTACGCTGCCAGCAAAGGAGCCATCCTATCGCTCACCACGGCGATGGCCTCGTACTACGCGCCGCATGGGATTCGAGTCAATGCGATCGCGCCCGGCTTGGTCCGCACCCCGATGACGGCGCGCGCTCAGACGGATGAAGCCATTCTGCGCTTCGTCGCGGATAAGCAGCCGCTCAGTTCCGGAATCCTGGAGGTCGCCGATGTCGCTGAAGCCGCGCTGTTTTTACTGAGCGAACGCTCCCGCCATATTACGGGCACGGTGTTGACCGTCGATGGGGGTTGGAGCGTATGTTGACGACCGTCGTCGGCAGCTACCCGTTCCCGGGATGGCTCGAATTTGCTTCGCAGCATCTCGACGAATTTGGGAGTGACGATATCGCAGAGATGCAGGACGATGCAGTGGTTGCCGCCGTCCACGATCAGGTGGCTGCCGGACTCGATGTGATCACCGACGGTGAACAAACGCGACTCGACTTCAATCTGTCGTTCTACGGGCACCTGCACGGAATCGCGATGGAGACTGCCCCGGCGCGCCGCTTCGGTCCGCCGGCTCACGATCAACGGGGAAAACACGCGATCACCGGTGAACTCGGTGCTCCGCGAGGACTGGGCTGCGTCGCCGAATACCAGCGCCTGCAGCGTCTGGCTCCCAAAAACCAAGAACTCAAAGTCAGTGTACCCGGACCTTACACTTTGAGCGGACGTCTGCAGCCGAACTCTCAATATCCGGATCGGTGGGCCGTCACCGAAGCTCTTTTGCCGCTGGTCCGGCGGGAGTTGGGGGCCCTCCACAACGCGGGTTGCGATCGTATCTGCGTCGACGAGCCATCCATGAGCTGTTACGGCTACCGTGAAGATCCACGCCGCTTCGTGGACATTTTCAACCGCACCGTCGAGCCTGTGTTTAACCGCTGCACGGTATCTACGCACCTGTGCTTCGGCAATTACAAGGCGCGAGCGGTGGCGCCCAGGAGCTATGCGCCGCTGTTCCCCGCGTTCCTCGAACTGCACGTGGAAGAGATGCACCTGGAGATGGCCAGCCGTGAATTCGCCGAGCTCCGGATCATTCAGCAGATCGCGAGCCGTATGAAGGTTTCCGTGGGCATCATCGACGTGAAGAGTTACTATATCGAGACCCCGGAGGACGTCGTCGAGAGAGTTCGCCGGTGCCTGCAGTTTGCCCCGCCTGAGAAGCTATCTTTGCCCCGGATTGCGGGCTTAGCCAGACCGCCCGCTGGGCCGCCAGGCGCAAGTTGAAAGCAATGGTAGACGGCGTCCGCAAAGTGAGTGGGGTATAAAATAGCTGTAGGTACTTGGATGCTATCCATACACTACGGCTTGGGCGTGGCTCTCTGGCTGGCCTTTGCGCCCGCACTCGTGAATGCGCAATCGTTGAAGCTGCCTGACGCTCCCGGTAAGGAGACTACGCAGCGAGTCTGCGGGTCGTGTCACGGCGCTGAAATCATGGTAGGCCGGCAAGAGAGCCGCGAGGGCTGGGGTGGCATTATCGAGGACATGATCCAGAGGGGCGCCAAGGGCAGTGAGGATGAGTTCCTCGAGGTGCTCGACTACCTCTCCACGAATCTCTCCAAGACTTCTCCGGTCGTCAAAATCAACGTGAATAAGGCAACCGCCAAAGATTTCCAAAACGCGCTGCGGCTCCCTGAGAAGCAAGCCACAGCCATAGTGGAATATCGCGGAGAGAAAGGCGATTTCAAGTCTGTCGACGATCTTAAAAAGGTGCCTGGCATCGACGTTAGCAAGATTGAGGCGAACAAGAATAGACTCGCTTTTTAACCCGTCGTTCGCAAGAATAAGGCGGTAGTTCCACAGCCCGGCAGCTTCTTCGCCTCCGGCCTTTGCAGCCCTCAGTTCCGGTCCAGCCACGACGTAACGTCGAGCCTGCGGAGCAAGGTGCTAAAGCGCTCGAGCAGCGCTCCCGGTCGCGCCTACGTACAATTGCCAATCTGGAGTGCAATGAACCTGCGGGGGTGCCACCAATGCACGAGGTTCGACGCACTTCCCTGGCTGAAAGGCGCTACCTGCGAAACGTTCATCGAAGCGGTATGCTGAGTTAGTCCATGATAGGAAAAAGAACTATTCTGATCTCGATCTCTGCGGCTTGCGCGTTATTAAACGCCGCGGACTGGCCGACCGACGGCGGCAGCCCTCAACGCGTTGGCTGGCAAAAGGATGAGAAAATTCTCAACAAAGACAACGCCAAGAACCTGCAGGTTCTCTGGAAGCTCAAATTGGACAATGTCCCTCAGGAGATGCATTCGCTTTTCCCGCCGTTGATTCTTGAGAAGGTCAATACCAGCCAAGGTCCGAAACAGGTTGCCATTGAGGCCGGCATCTCCGATAACATCTACGCCATCGATGTGGAGAGCGGTAAGATCATCTGGAAAAAACATTTCGAATACCCGATTCCGGAGCGCCGCGGCCGCCCCGGCGATCCACTATGCCCGCCTGGACAGACCGCAACGCCTGTTGTCGGTCCGGCGGACAGTTCAGGGGCGAGAACCCTGTACGCGCTGGCCGGCGATGGACAGATTCACTCGCTCAATGTCGCCAATGGCGAGGACGTAAAACCGCCATTCAAGTTCGGATACCCTAACGGGAAATCGTATGCTCTAAACCTGTGGAACAACGTCATCTACACCACTACCTCACAGGGCTGCGCTGGTAATCCGAATCAGATTTGGGCGGTCGACATAACCGATCCGGAGCACAAGGTGATGACGGCGAATCCGAAGAGCGGCGGCTTGTGGGGCCGCACAGGAGCTGCGATCGATTCGTCAGGGATGGCGTGGGCTCCTACTGGGGACGGGCGATACGATCCAGCAAACCAGGTTTACGGTAACGGCCTCATCGGCGCGCGCGTGGAAGGCAAGGAATTGAAGATCGAGGATTGGTTTATCCCCTCGAATTGGGTTTGGCTCCAAAAACGCGATCTGGATATGCAGGTGACTCCCGCCATTTTCAAGTACAAGGGCCGGGAAGTGATGACCACCGCCAGTAAGGAGTGCCGCGTGTATCTGCTGGACACCAAGTCGGCAGGCGGCGCCAACCATCAAACTCCGCTGTATCGCACGCCGCTGATCTGCAATGAGGAAACGGATTTCCAGTCAGCGGGAATCTGGGGCAGCATGGCGAGTTGGGAGGATTCGAAAGGGACCCGGTGGGTTTTGACGCCTTTCTGGGGTCCAGTGCATCCGGATTTCAAAGTCCCCGTATCCTACGGTCCCGTCACGCATGGCGCGGTGGTCGCATTCAAGCTGGAAGAAAATGCTGGGAAATTCGTGCTGAACCCAGTCTGGATGTCGCGCGACATGGATCAGGCGGAGCCGCCTGTGATCGCAAATGGCGTGATTTATTCCTACGGCAATGGAGAAAATACGAGACAGGCCTATGCTGACCGTGGACTCGCCGACTTTAGTCCGTTGCGGATCAAGGCGTCGGGTCACGCTGTGGTCTATGCGTTGGACGCCGAAACCGGTAAAGAGTTGTACTCGAGCGGAGATCAGATTAAGTCATTCGCTCACTTCAGCGGACTTTCGGTCGCGAACGGCCGGGTTTATCTGGGAACCTTTGACAGCATTCTGTATTGCTTTGGACTACCTGGACACTAGCGGAGATTGAAATGAAAACCTTCTTGGCTATCGCATTTATCTCATTAGCTGGTGCCGCTGTCGCGAATGGGCAGGGCCGTCCGATTGACTGGCCCAACTATGGCGGTGATGCACAGCGCACCGGATGGGAGAAGAGCGACTCGCGGATTACCAGGGACAACATCAAGGATTTCCAGCTGGTGTTGAAACACAAGGTCGAGAGCAGCGGAACGGACGCGCAAGCGCTCACTCCTCCCGTGATCATCGGCAATCTGATTTCCTACAAGGGTTTCAAAGAACTAGCTTTTGTCGCCGACGGTTCTAATAACATCTGGTCGATCGACGCGGATCTGGACAGACTCTTCTGGAAGCGGCATATCGATGCGCGGGATATGCCCACTGGGGCTTCTTCATGTATGGGAACAGCCACGCCGGCGCTTACGCCTCCGATGACGTTTGGAGCAGGACGTCCGCGCGCGGCCGCCGGTGCGCGCCCACCCGCTGCTCCGGCGCCCGCGCCTCCCCGGCCTACCTCGCCTCGCGTCGGCGGAACTGGTTTCGGCAATCCTCGCTCAGTTTTCGTTCTGGCCGGCGATGGTCAGCTCCATCAGCTCAACAGCGCTGACGGTAGTGATCAATTTCCTCCACTGAAGTTCATCCCGCCCGGAGTGCAAGCCTCCAGCCTGACCGTTCACGAGGGCGTCGTGTATACCGCTACGAGCGCAAGCTGTGGTGGTCCAAATGGGGTGTGGGCCATCAATTTGCACGACGCAGATCCTAAGCCGGTCTCCTTTGAAACGAAAACCGGCTCGGTCGAAGGCATCGGCGGGTTCGCCGTGGGAGCTGATGGCACCGTGTTTGTGCAAACGGCCGAGGCGCTGCTTGCTCTAAGCCCTAAAGATTTGAAGCTGAAGCAATCCTTCTCGGTTCAGGGCGGCGCCGTCACGCCGGTTGTATTCACGTGGAAGGGCAGGGAAATGGTCGTTTCGGCGGGTAAGCAGGGAACCCTGTACTTGCTGGATGCGCAGTCCCTGGGGGGAGCGGACCACAAGACGGCTTTGTATCAGACCTCTCCCGCCACCTCTGCGAATCACGGCATCTGGGGTGGTCTTTCCAGCTGGGAAGATGGCGATGGCACACGTTGGGTGCTCGCTCCGCTTTGGGGACCGGTCAGTTCGGAACTGAAGGCGTTCGCAACGAGCGGCGAAGCGCCCACCGGTTCCGTGGTCGCGTTCAAAGTGGAAGAACATGATGGCAAACCCGTGCTGACACCGGCCTGGGTGTCTCGAGACATGCGTTCGCCGGTGCCGCCGGTCATCACCAGCGGTGCCGTCTTCGTGCTCGCAGCCGGAGATGCGAAAGCTTCCACGCACGCCACGCTGTACGCACTCGATGCGACCACCGGGAAGGAGATCTATTCGACGGGTGATCAGGTGGCGGCCCCGGGTAACCTGAATGGCTTGACGGTCGCAAACGGGCGAGTCTACTTCACCACCAACGATAAGACTTTGTACGCGTTCGGCGTCTTCCTGGAGCGCTAGCTAGATCTCCATAGGAAGCCCAAAGCAGTATAGAGTGCCGTCCGATGTCCCGAAGCACGCATGCCCATTCGCCACCGCCAGGCCGCTCGCGTTTTGGCTGGACGAAACCTGGTCGCCGCTGGAATATAGTTCCTTGCCCGTCGCAGCGTCCAGGGCGTAGAGGACAGCGCGGCTCTTCTCATTCGCTAGAGCGAAGAGGAGTCCGTTCGCCACCACCAACGAAACTGGCGCGGGTCTATCGTTCGTCTTCCAGAGTGGTGACAACTCGGCGTCGTAGGCCTGAATGCCGCTCGAGGTGGCGGCGTAAATCCACCGCTTTCCGCTAGCGTCTTCCCAAGTGCCCAAAGCGCCGGTGAACTCGCCACGCGCTTCACGCGCGACGTGCAGCTTCTGATTCGAATCTACCAGCAACAGGCGTTGCTTGCCGGCCGCCACGATTTGCTCGCGCCCTTTCCACTCGTACACCATCGGAGGAGAGTGCAACGAAGTCCCAACGTCGATCCGTTCCTTCAGTTTCAGGTGTTCCGGCGTCAACGCGAGTAGCGTATTTCCTGCACTGGAGTACACTGTGCCATCAGAACCGGCGGACACACCGGGCGTAGGGGTCGCGCCAAAGAAATTCGTCTTTCTCTCCCCACCGCCAACTTTGGTCGCCCAGAGTCCATCGGGCGCTGCTCCACATCCGCCTGATGTCGTCGTATAAAGTATGTTCGCGACGAGGTTCAGATCGCCTGCAATCGAGTTCGGCGGAATGAACTTGGAAGCTGGGGCCATGTCCTCGCCGTCAGACGGACGAATGGCGTACAGGTTCCCGTCGCTGGCAAGGACATAGATCGGCCGGATAGGAGTGGACCAATCATCGGCTTCATTGGTTTGAACGTACGTGATCGCAGGCGCGGCGGTCAGCCCTGCAGCACATTGCGGTTTGGGTGCTGCTCCACTATCGAAATGCCGCTTCCAGAATATCCGGCCGAGATCGGCGTCGACCGCGTAGAAATTGTCCGAAGCCCCGGCCACAAACACCAGCTCCTTAATGCCACGGTGAGTGATGATGTTCCCCAGCATCACCGGCGCACTCAATGCGTTCCGGGCTTTCGATTCTCCCTCAAGCTGCTTCTTCCACAGCAGCTTCAACTCCTTCACATTCCCCACGTTCAAGAACTTCTCACGGCGCTGCCAGCCGCTATGCTGAGGATCTCCGCCGCGATTCAACCATTCCGCCGCTGTCGCGAGCACGCTGCCGAGCGCAAGCACCAGGAAAACTCGCTTCATTGGAGCACCTGACGCAGCCACTCCACGACCTTCGGTTTCCAGCTCTGGAATATCGGATCGCGCTCCCAGTTTTCAACGCCATGCGGGGCGCCTTCGATCAGAAACACTTCACAAGCCGCGCCGGCCGCCTTGGCTACTTGACACATGCGTTCAGATTGCTGATAAGGGACCCCTTTGTCCGCCGTGCCGTGGACCAGCAACATCGGAGGCGAGTCGCGTCGTACCCACTCGGACGGTGAAACTTTAGAAATGGTTTCGGCCTTGCTGTCCGGAAGATACTGCGCCATGTTTTTGGGCAGTTCACCCCGTTCCCGGATCCATAACGCAATGTCGTAAATGCCGTAGAAGCTCACGATTGCGGCAACCCTGTTGCGATTCTGTAAAGCCGCGAGAGCCGCTAAATGGCCGCCCGCCGACTCACCCATGATCGCTATGCGCGCCGGATCGATACCCAGCCGCTGCGCATTGGATCGGATCCAGATCAGGGCGGCATCGATATCGTCAACGGCGGCCGGGTGCTTCCATTGCGGAGCCAGTCGGTAGTTGATAGTGAACCACGCTATCTTCGCTTGGGAAAGCGTCGCGAACCAGGGATTGATGTAGGTCCGCTTGTCGCCGGCCTCCCATCCGCCGCCGTGAACCAGCAGCACCGCGGGTTGCGTTTGCGCGGACTCCGGGATATTCGCATCCAGGGTCAGTGACACGCCTGCGGGCCGGGCGAACTCGACATCCTTCAACTCGGCTCCGGTCGCAAAAACCGATGCCAGGACCGCCAGGCAGAGCAGGCGCGCCCTCATACCTTGAGGTTGTGAAGATATTCGTAGCTGGGCTTCAGCGCGTCCAGGCTTAACTCGACGAAGTAGTTCTTCACACCGCCGATTTTCGCTGCCGCGAACAGCTTCTTCCAGTCCACTACTCCCTGCCCGACGGGTACCTGTTTCTTCTCGGCAGGGGACCAATCCTGCAGGTGTATCGACACGAAGCGGCCCGGGTACTTGGTGAAGAACGTGGCCGCGTCGTAGCCGAGACTAATCACGGAAACCTGAAACTGGTTCTTCACCAGCTTCGGATCCAACTCGCTCATGAGCTTGTCGTAGACCAGCACTCCATCGATTTGCTTGAACTCGAAATCATGATTGTGGAAGCCAGTCTGAAGGCCCGCCTTCTGGGTCTGTTCTCCGATCTTGTTCAAGTCGTGGGCCGCCCGCACCCAATCCGCCATAGTTCCGTCCGCGCGCACGCCCAGCGTGGAGCTGATCATCTGTGTCAAGCCCAGCTCTTTGGCAAACGCGATCCGCTCGTCCAGATTCTGTTTCAACTCATCGAAGTGGAAATGGCAGCTCTCGCATTTCAGACCGGCATCGTTGATGGTGCGCCGCATTTCGGACGCCTTCAATCCGACTAGGGGTCCGTAGCCCGACTTGGCATATCCCTGCGGCGAGCACATCTCGATGTTCTGGTAGCCGATCTCTGCGAGCTGCCGAAGAGTGCCCGCGAAATCCTTCCCAAGCGCCTCTCGGACGGGATACGTCTGACATCCGATCGGCAGTCCCAGGGGTTGGGCATTCAGCGCGCCAGAGAGCAAGCCACCTACGGCAAAGCCGGATGCGCTTCGGCTGATGAACTGACGTCTTGATAGCATCGTTGGTCCTCTAACTGGATGCGGGCTCCCAGCCCTTGCGGTATTCGCGCGATAAGTACTTGTTCGCTTCGGGCACGTTGGTGATACTCACGTTCTCCGCGTCGTACTGCAATCGTTTCCCGGTTCGTAACGCGACAGCGTACAGATTCACGGCCTCCGAAATCGGACCCGCATTCGTGAAGTTGCCGGGCGACTGTTGTCCCCCCTTACAAGCGGCGATCCACTGCCGAATCCCCGGTGAAACCTGACCCGGTTGACGCTGCTGGCGCGCGGGTGCTTCAGGAACCGCTTTGCCCTGCATCCTCTTGTCGGGAATCAGTCGTGGGCTGTCGACGCGGAACCCGGCTAAGATTTTTCCCTTGTCGCCGACGAACATCATTCCTTCGGGCAAGAACTCCTTGCGATCCTCGGCCAATTCGTCCGGCGTGGGCGGTCGCATTCCACCCTCGTACCAGATCAGGTCGATAGCCGGCCGCTCCCCTCGCGCGGGGAATTTGAACCGGACCGAACTGGCGGTGGGGAAAGAGAAGTCGTTCATCACGGTGGAGGCAACGCCATCCTTCAGCACCTGGTTGTGGCTCAGCATCGGCTCGACACTCGCCGGCGACCCCAACTGCAAGGCATTGAATACCGTCCACAGGCTGTAGTGGCCCATGTCCGCCATGGACCCGCCCCCGAAGTCGTACCATCCCCGAAACACCATGTGCGTGTAGTTCGGGTGGTACGGGCGTTCCGCCTCGGGTCCCAGCCACAAATTCCAATCAAAGCCATCCGGAACCGGAGGAGTGTCGGTTGGGATAGTGGCGTACTGGGGCCACATCGGGCGGTTGGTCCAATTGTGTACCTCTCGCAGAGTACCGATCTCGCCTCCGTGAATCCACGCCAGCACCTGATCCATCTTCCCGTTGCTATCCCAGGGCATGAAGTGTGTCGCAACACCGGTCTGACGCGCGGTCTCGATCACTTGCCTCGCTTCCTTGAGGCGGTTGGCGATGGGCTTGTGCATGATGACGTGCTTGCCCTTCCTCATCGCGGTCATGCTGATGGTCCCATGCAGGTGGTCCGGCGTCATGATTTTGAGCGCAGTCACGTCTTTCTCTCTGTCCAGCAACTCCCGGTAATCCGCATAGGACGAGCATCCCTTAAATTTGTCCGTCGACCGCTTGCTTGCGTAATAGGTCTCGATGATGTCCTTTGCGGCCTCCCGTCCTCCTGGTATCACGTTGTCGCCGCCCGGTTTCCAATCCGGCTTCTCGATCGTCCTTCGAATCAATTTCAAAAGGCCGTCTCGATTCCAGTCACGGTAGCCGATGGCCTCTCTGGAGGGGTCGCAAATGGATACGATCTGGATCTCGGGAACCGCGAGCAAAGGCAGCAATTCACGTAAGCCCTGAGTGCCCACCCCGATGTATGCGAGCGTGATCTTGTCGCTGGGGGCAACAAAGCCAGGTCCTCCCAAGACATGTCGTGGAAGAATGGTGAAGGCGGCGGTAGCGGCCGCGCCTTTCAAAAACTTGCGGCGATTCTGGTCAGGTGTCATGTAGCGTTCTCGAGGAGTTGTGGGCATCATACTGGAAACTCAAGCCTATCTGCAACGCGCGTTCGAAGCCGATATCAAGAAAAACCGGCGCGGTCTCAGTAGTTGAGAATCCGCGCCGGTCAGGATGATACGAATCAACTGCTCAAAACGCCAGGCGAAGTCCGAAACGGATGGTCCGCTGGGGGGCCGCGACGTTGCTGTTCGTACTGGTAATCTGCATGAAGTTGGAAGGTGACGACACGTTCGAGTTCGGGTTGCTGAGAGCCGGCGTGTTGGTCACGTTCAATCCTTCCGCGCGGAACTGAAGATCCACCCGCTCCGTGATTTTGAACTGCCGGTGCAAACCGAGGTTCCCACCGACGGACCACGGACCTCGTAAAGCGTTGAGTCCCATGTTGCCGAAGCGAACGTCGCTGACCGCCTTGAACGCCGTCGGATCGTAGAATGGGATACCGGCGCCCACACCGCCAAGCTTCTGCACGTTGGCATTCACCTGGTCCGCCACCTGCGTATTCTGCGGCGCATTGAGAGATGAACCGTCCGCAGTCACGATAAACGGCGTCCCCGTATAGAACGCGAAGGTCGGATTGATGCGCCACCCGCCAAGAATCGCCGAGCCCACGCCTTCCGTAGCCATGCGCTTACCCCGTCCGAAGGGCAATTCGTAGCTCGCACCAGTTACAAAGCTGTGCGTACGGTCAAAATCCGATACGGCTTTGTTTTTCGAGAACTGGCTGGGTACGTAGAACCGCAGACCGCTGTCACTGTTGCCGGCATTGATTCCGATCGACTTCGACCACGTGTAGGAAGAAGTTAGGGTGAGACCGGAGCCATAACGCTTGTTCAGGTTCGTTTGCCAGGCGTCGTACCGCTGTGTCGCCATGGGGATGAAGAACGAGCGGTTCACGTTGACGCCGAACTGGCCGTACAGTGGACGACCATTCGCGCCTGCGCCGGGAATTAAGCCGGCGTTGAGCTCAAAGTACGTCACGGCCTGGCGGATGGAGCGCGTACCGACGTAACCCGTCTGGAGCACGAAGCCCGCGCCCAATTCACGCTGGAGGGTCACGTTGAAGGATTCGATGTAGCCTCGGCGGAACTTGCCGGGTTGCAGCGAATTTGTCGAAATCGAGTTCGGGATATCGAGAATACCTGTTGTCAGGTCCGGGAACTTCACCGCGGGAATTCCGGTTGCCAGCGAGCCGGCCGGGGCGAACGAGTTGAGCTGGTCGTATTGATCAACGATCACGGCCGGGTATGGACTGCGCAGCGGGCGGCTGAGCGGATAGGGATCGTTCGTGATGCCGAAGCCGGCTCGAAACACGGTCTTCTCAGTAATGCGATACGCCAATCCGACACGCGGGGCGAACATCACCGGGATGGCCTGAGTGCCCGCATCTCGGGGAACATTGCCCCTTCCGCCGACGAAGACCTTGTTCGTTACGGGATCATACCTTTCGATGCCGAACTCGCCGCGATTCATGATCGGAAAATGCTCCATGCGAAGTCCCAGGTTGAGATTCAGCTTGCGGCTGACCTGCCAGTTGTCGCGAATGTAATAGCCCTGGTCTAATTCGCGCGTCTGCATCGGATCGTAAAACTGGTATGCCTTTCCAAACTGACCCGTAAGTCCGAGCAGAAATGCAGCGTACGCATTGAAGTTGTTCGGGGACGGGCCGCCATTCAGCGCCGTTACGCCGTTGACGAAATTAAAGCCTCCGCGCGGGCTGAAACTCCCCAACTCCGGCTGCCAATGATTCATCTGGTGATGCAGCAGATCGAAACCGAAGCGGATACTGTGGGCGCCTCTATTCCAATTCATGTTAGCGGCATAGGTGTAAAGCCGGTCGTTCCGCTCCACCGGGCTCCAGTTATCTGTGTTCCCGAGAGATGTATAGCCACTGATGTTGAAAATCGGAAACCCGCTTTGGCGGATGTCCGGACCGTTAGTGCCGGGAATTTTCAACACGTCCAGCCCGATATTCTTGCCGTAGTCCGGACCCTGCGTATCGTGGTGCATCAACGTGCCGCCGTAGTTCGCGTCGAACATAATCGTGGGACTGACGACATAGCTGATGCCCACACTATAAATATCGGTCTTGTTGTGGCCGGTACCAATGCCGGCGGCGCCGGCGGCGCCCCCCGGATATGCGCCAAGCGCTTCACCCAGCGCGCCGGTGGCGGAAACGGGGGCGATCATCACACTATACTTCGCGAAGAGATTCATCTTCGAATTCGGCGTCCAATTCAGCTTGCCATCCACCTGGTCACGCTTGAAGTAATACGGCACGGAAGCGAAGTAGTTGCTGGTTTGGCCGGTGCCGGTATTCGGTAGCGGAATTAGATTCTGGAGTGCCAGGGCTTGCGGGCTATAGCGCGCCTTCGGAATGATGTTGCCTACAAAGGGTGAACGTCCCGTACCGTCGGGGTTACCCGTTAGCGGATCGTAGATTGTTGTGAGTCCATCGAAGTTGCCATCCCGAATCTGCTGCGTCGGGACGCTGCGAAGCGCATTGCCGCGCTCAGCCGTCGTAGTGCCCTCCCAAGACGCGAAGTAGAATAACTTATCTCGGATGATTTTTCCACCCAACGTGCCTCCGTACTGGTTATCGATGCGCTGCGGCGTGCCCGGACCGGCGGGAGTGTTGGGATTGAAGAACAGGTTCTTCGCACCCCACTTGTGATTGGAGTGATACTCGAACATGACTCCGTGTATCGAATTTGTTCCCGACTTGGTATACACCGAAACCGCGGCGCCGCCCGACATGCCTTGCTCGGCATCGAAGTTGTTGGTGGAAATGTTTACTGTTTCGATTGATTCCAATGCAGGAATGTAATAAGCATGGTGCGGCAGCCACGTGAACACGCTGGCGGCCCCGTCGATGCGAGTGTTGTTGGAGTTCCTTGCCGTGCCATTGACATTGGTAGTTAAGGCACGGGACGGCGAGTCAGTGGACGCATTCTGGAATTGCGCGGGAGTCGTTCCCGGCACCAGATCCAGGAGTGACTGGAAATTCCGATAACCGCCGACACTAAGGGAAGTCAGTGTTTTCGATTCAATATCTGTGTGAAGGTCCGACTTATCGGTCTGAAGAGCCAGGACCTCGGCGCCAACGGTGACCACCTCACTCACGCTTCCTACTTTGAGTGGGGCGTCGATGCGAGCCACGTTATTAGCCTGAATCGCAATCTCTTTAGCTTCGAAAGTGCTAAAACCGGATGCGACTATTTTGACGTCATAGATACCCGGAGGGATGTTCCCTATATCGTAGGATCCGCGATCGTCCGTCTTTGCCTCCGTCGACCAACCGGTGGCCCGATTCTTGATGCTGACAGCCGCGCCAACAACGGAGGCTTGCTGCGGGTCCGTCACTGTCCCGACGAGATTCCCGTACAAGACCTGTGCCATTGTTAGCCCGCTGACAATCGACAACAGGGCTAAAGCCACGACAACACGTCTGAGTTTCATAATCCCCTCTACGATGAGTTGAAGACTGCTCGGTCCAACTATGCGAATTTGAGCAAGTATACTACGAAGTCACCATGGAGTGACTAAATTTTTCAGTCGTGTGCGAGTTTTGCAGCCCCCAGGCTGCCGCCGCCGTGCGATGCTATCGCAAGACCTCCCCTGCTGACGCGCACCAGTCCCAGTACCTCTATTACTGAAATGCGGCTCTTTCGCTTAGGGACAAAAGTCTATGGCAAGCTGAACTGCATCCGAGTCATTCCATCTGCCCATCTGCGAATCGCGGATGTCATGCGCACGCCAACGGCGCGTTCGAAAACTCGCTCTGTGTCGATGATCCGAACGAACCACACTACCAAAACGGAATCGTGAAAAGACCTCTTCACGGCTCTACAACCATCAGGATCTGATCGGCCTTCACGTTCTCCAGCACCTGAGTACCGCCGCTGGGCCAACGAACCTCGATCTTCGCAACGCTGCTCATCGCACCCAGCCCAAAGTGGACGCCCGCATAGCTCGAAGAGGCGTAGCCGCCGCTCGTCGTCATGTGATTCATCTGCTTGCCGATGCGAATCACTGCGCCGATACCGTCCCGATTACTTTTTGTGCCGCGGAACTTCAAAATGAGCCAGTGCCCTGTATTGGGGCTGGTGTTATGCCAGATCTCGGCGCGTTCTCCCAAGGCCGAAACAGCGGCGTCGATGCGGCCGTCCTGATCGAAATCGGCGAACGCCAGCCCGCGATGCGCGCGCACAGCCGCGTCCAGATCACGGCACTTTACCTCCTCAACCTTACCGTTCCCCGTATTGCGGAAGATCATGTTCGGCTGCTTGTAAACGGCGGGCTCGAACAACTCCACCAGGTCGTTCACATTTGAATTCGTCGTGAACAGGTCCTTCCAACCATCGTTATCGAGATCGATAAGCCCAACGCCCCAGCCCCCGTGGTGAAGAGAGAGGGGGCCCATGCGCGTCGCATAGGTTGCGTCGTGAAAGATTCCTCCGCCGTCGTTGTGGAACACCGGGAAAGTCTCCCCGTCCAGCGCAGTCATGGCCAGATCGGGACGGCCGTCGTTATCGTAATCCCGGAATTCGGCCCCCATACTTGAGACGGGCTTGCCGTGATCCAGCAGTGCCGAGCCGGACAGTAGTCCCACCTCTTCGAACTTACCTGCGCCCAAGTTGTGAAATAGGAAGTTGGGCAGTTTATCGTTTGTTACGTATGCATCGATCCGTCCATCGCCGTCGTAATCCGCGAAGACGACGCCCATGGCGCGCCCCAAATGATGAGCAATCCCGGACTTCACCGACACGTCTTCAAAGGTGCCGTCGCCGCGATTTCGATACAACTGATTAGGCCTCGGATCGAACCACTTGGGATGGCAATAGACCCGCAACTTACGCGACGCGTCGCCGCAGTACTTATCGAATCCCGGCCACCACTTACCGTAGTTCACCACCAGCAAATCCAGCAAGCCGTCATTGTCGAAGTCAAACCAACCGGCGGCGACGCTCCATTCGTTGCTCTTAATACCGCTCTTGGCCGTGACGTCCTCGAACTTCCCATTGCCCAGGTTGCGATACAAGATGTTGTGCTGGACGCCCGTAACGAACAGGTCGACGTTGCCGTCGTTGTCGAAATCCGCTGCCGCCACTCCCATCGAATATCCGGCGCCGGCCACTCCGGCTTGACTTGTGACGTCGGTGAATTTCATCCCGCCGTCGTTCCGATAGAGGCGATTCGAGTACTTTTCGCCGTCTTTCACCAGGCCCGGACTGCTCGCACCGTTGGTGAAATACAAGTCGGGGAGTCCATCGTTGTTGTAATCGAATGCTGCGATGCCCCCAGGCATCGTCTCGATCATGTGCTTTTCCGGAGTGGGCGAATTTTGCAGCACGAATCCGATTCCAGATTTGGCGGCTTCGTCCCGGAAGCAGATCCGCGGGCCGGCGTCCGGCTTCTGAGAAAGCGCAAGCCCTCCGGCAAGCCAGAGCATTGCGGTGGGAAGAAAGACCCTCGAGATACCCAATGCTGTAGTGTATCGCCCGGCGGAAATGACGCCCACTTACCCCAGCAATTGTTTCGCAATGGTCAATCGCTGCATGTTACTGGTGCCTTCGTAGATGCGACCGATCTTCGCATCCCGGTACAGCTTCTCTACGGGATAATCCTTCGTAAACCCTACCCCGCCGAAGATCTCCACTGCCTTGGAAGCGACGTTCTCCGCCACTTGTGAGGAATGATATTTCGCCATTGCCGCCTCGGTCAGAAAGGGCAGCCCCGCTTCGCGTAGGCGTGCCGCGTTGTACACCAGCAAGCGCGTACACTCCACCTCGGTTGCCATTTGCGCCAGATCGAACTGAATCCCCTGGAACTCCGCTATCGGCTTACCAAATTGCTTTCGCTGCTTGGCGTAGGCGAGCGCATGTTCCAGCGCGGCGCGAGCCAGCCCCAGCATCTGCGCCCCTATCCCAATCCGGCCTTCGTTCAAGGTTTCGATCGCGATCTTGTACCCTTTCCCGACCTCGCCGAGAACGTTCGACGCGGGACGCGGCAATCGTCGAAAATCAACTCACAAGTGGATGAGGCGCGGATCCCGAGCTTGTCCTCTTTCTTCCCGATCTGAAAACCCGGCCGTGTCGCGCTCCACCATGAAGCACGTAATTCCCTTGTATCCCGCCTCCGGGTTGGCATTCGCGAATACCATGAACAGCCCAGCCTCGGCCGCGTTAGTGATCCATAACTTGCGCCCGTTCAAAACCCAGTAACTGCCGTCCTTTCGCGCGCGGGTCTGCATGGCGAATGCATCCGAACCCGAACCCGCTTCTGAAAGCGCATACGATCCCAGCAGATCGCGCGCAATTCCGGGGAGGTAGCGGTGTTTCTGCTCTTCGGTGGCCCACCGCAGGATTGCATTGATGAATAGAGTATTCTGCACATCTACGATGACGGCTGCAGAAGGGTCCACTGCGGCCAGTTCTTCGATAGCGAGAATGGATTGGAAAAACGTTCCTCCCTGGCCGCCGTGTTCCTCCGGGATCTCGATTGCCATGAGTCCGATCTCGAAGAATTGCCGGATCAGGTCTTTCCGGAAAACGCCCGCCTCATCCATTTCTCGCACGTGGGGTTGAATCTGCTCGCGCGCGAACTTCCGGATCGTGGACTGAAACATCAGCTCTTCTTCGTTTAGCCGCGTTAGCGGAGCGGCGGAGCAGTTATCCAGCTCGATCATACGGATCAATTGTATGATGGTTTCTCCCATGCCTGACTGGAAAGTGACTGACTGGAATCTGATGGCCCGCGCAGCGAATCTCGAATTGTCCGAAGACGACTTGAGCCGCACCGTAGCGCCGCTGTCGGCACTGGAAACGGCATTTCGGAACGCCGCTGCGACCGTAACTGCCGATCTCGATCCGGCTTTAGTGTTCGATCCAGCTCCGGAGGAACCCGCCGCATGATCGCGAAGCTGGCCGAGTCGCTACGCAGTCATGAAACCACGTCCCTTGCACTCGTAGAAGGCGCGCTCGACAAGATCGAAGAGCTGAATCCGCGTCTCAACGCATTCATTACGGTGATGGCCCAGGCGGCCCGAACGCGCGCCTCTGAGGTCGACGCCGAATTGGCGCAGGGGACAGATCGTGGCCCGCTGCACGGCATCCCGATCGCCGTGAAGGATCTCATTCACATGCGCGGCCTCCACACCACCGCCGGCTCACGCGTGTTCGCAGATTTGATCCCGGACGAAGATGCTGATTGCGTCAAGCTGCTGGAGCAGGCAGGGGCTGTGATCGTTGGAAAAACCGGTCTGCACGAGCTGGCCTATGGCATTACCTCGAACAACCCGCATTACGGCGCGGTGCGCAATCCCTGTGATGTGAACCGCATTCCTGGGGGATCCAGCGGTGGTTCCGGCGCGGCGGTTGCTGCGGGCATCGTTCCGATGGCGCTTGGAACGGACACCGGAGGGTCCATTCGGATTCCCGCATCCTTCTGTGGCTGCGTCGGATTCAAGCCGACCTACGGACGCGTGAGCAAGCGAGGCGTGCTGCCGCTTGGCTTCTCACTCGATCACGTCGGTCCGCTTTGCGCGACAGTCCAGGACGCGGCTATTACGATGAACGTGATGGCGCGTTCGTCGGGCGAGGATTACCGGCCGGGAGTAGTTTTCGATCTGCGCGGCGTCCGTGTTGGACGGCCGTCGAACTTCTACTTCGATCGCCTGGCGCCGGCGGTCGCCGCCCGCATCGAGAAGAGTTTCGAATTGGCCGCCGGCCTGGGCGCCGAAATCATTCGACTGGAGGTCCCCGATGTAGAGGAGTGGAACGCGGTCGCCCGGGTCGTGTTGCTTGCCGAAGCCTCGGCCGCACTGGAGCCCCACATGGCCCAGCGCGATCTGTTCGGTCCGGATGTGTTGACGCTGCTCGATCAGGGGCGCCTGCTTCCCGCGACCATGTATATCCAGGCCCAGCGCATCCGGTCGCGCCTGGTGAACGAAGCTCGCGCGATATGGCGGCAAGTGGATTGCCTGCTCACGCCCGCCACGCCCACCACGGCCCCCAAAATCGGCGATACCGAAATCGATGTGGGGAGCGTGAACGAAGATGTCCGCCTGGCCACGACGCGGCTGGTCCGCGGGATCAATCTGCTGGGTGTCCCTGCTTTATCGCTGCCTTGTGGGACGGATGCCGCCGGACTGCCGGTGGGTCTGCAGATTATTGCTCCCGCGTTCGCCGATAAGAACTTGCTTCGCATCGGATCCGCGCTGGAGCGAGCGGGTTTGGATGTTTAGCAGACCGGCTCAAACTACCAGGACCTGGTGATCCGGGCAGTCCAGCTGAATCTGATCGTGGATGTCCTCGATTAACCCGGCACCATGCTGCGCCAAGAACGGCAAAATCGTGTACAGCCGCTCCTGAAGATGCTTGTTGGGATACAGCGATCCAGCGAGAAAGGCGGCATCCTGGCGGGCACGATCGCTGCGTCGCATAGCCTCGTTGGCTGTTTTTCGCGCCAGTTTCGATAGCTGATATTGCATCTTGCGCCTGCTCTTCTGGAGCGCGGCCGTCAGGGTCGGATCGAAACTTTTCAGGCTCGCGCTATAGGCATCCAAAGCGGTTTCCACTTCGGCCTCCACGTGCTTTGCGGAGTCCTGTAACTCCGGCGGAACAAGGCGCGCGGCGATATGGTCGCGAATGCCATCTTCGCCTTCGAACACGACGGGCCACCCGATCTCATAGCGCGACATCAGCTTGTTGGCGCGGGCGTCCAGCAACGTGAAGCCGGCCCGGTGAACAACCACCGGCATCCGTCCCAGCAGTTCGCGATAAATGGCCTGGGCCTGTGCGAAATACGCGAGCTCTGCGGGACCTCCGACGTACACCACCGTGGGCAGCATGTAATCCTGCATCACGGGACGGAGCAGTGCGTTAGGCGAAAGATGTGCGGCGCGATCCATGAGCTCCTGGCTGGAATAGCGGGCGTCCTTGGACGTATACTCGCCGTTCTGGCTGCGCAGCGTAATCCGGCGGTCGCCATCCAGCAGAAAAACCAGTGATGTCTGTGGTTCCAGGTGGACCTGAGTGTGATATCCGGCTGCGCGCAATTCAGCATCGCGCTCCAGTAATTGCGCCTTCAATTGCGGTGCGGAGCGAACCGCCTCACGGAGCAGCGGAGCCCCCAAACGGCGAACGTGCTCATCGAGGGGATCTATGTACAGCAGGTCGTACTTCGCCAGAAGGCTCTTGAGCAACTCGCGAAACGCAATGCCCATCGTGCGCTCGGGAGCGTACGCTCTACTGACCTCCGCAACAACTTCCTCTCCAAAAGGAAAGGAGGCCAGACTCTGGCGCAACAAATCCAGCGGCACATCGCGCAACGGAATTCCGCCCACGGGCTGTTGCGGACCCGGATTCGCCGTCGCACGGAGCAGTAGCGGCTGATGATCGGTTCCGAATACCCAGCTGTGGTCCACCTCTGCGAAGTCGTGATCCTCCGTGGCGAGCCAGAATACCGGAACTGCGGGAATACCCTCGTCGCGAAGCCTGTGGGCTATCCGAACGGCCGTCAGCGCTTTGTAGATGGTGTAAGCGGGGCCTGAGAACAGCCCCACCTGTTGCCCGCTGACTACCGCAACCGTGCCCGGTTTCGCGAGCTCACGCAACGCTGGAGAATCTTCATTCTGGTGACGGAGCGCCTCAACCAGGGCTGCCCGGCGCTCATCTGGGAAATCCAGTTCCGCCGCAGCCTTTCGTATGCACTCCGGGGAGTTTGGCCGGTGGCCGTAGAACCGGGAAACGCGGTCAAAGTGATAACTGAAATCCTCGAAAAGACGAGTAGTGTGGGGCAGTTGCGTTTGGCGAAGACAGCCAGAGTCCATCAAACGGTCCAAGGTTAGCAGATGAATGGGCATCCCCGGAAGATTCATGGAAGGCTGGTCCGGTCGGCTCGGGCCCTTTCTGTGATAATAAGGTCGTGTCCCGCCTGAAAGACCTCGAGCTGCGGCTGGAGCGAACCGAGCAGCAACTCCGTTTATTCCAGAAGATCAGCCGGTTCATGGTGCGTGAACTAAGCCTGGCAGAGGTGCTGCACGGCATCGTCGGACTGGTAGGCGAGTTCATGGCCTGCGACTCGTGCCTTCTGTACTTGATCGACAATGGCCAGTTAGTGATGTGCGCCTCCAACCCGCAGCATCCGGCCATGGTGGGGAAGGTGCGGTTGCAGATGTCGGAAGGATTGACGGGTTGGGTGGCGCGGGAACGGCGATTGCTGTCCATTTCGCGCGAAGCCTACAACGACCCGCGCTTTAAGTACTTCAGCGATCTGCCCGAGGACACGTTTGAATCGTTCCTTTCTGCTCCCGTGATCGCGCGCAACCGGGTGGTCGGCGTCATCAACGTTCAGCACCGCATGCCGCACGCGCACTCCGGCAGTGAGATGGAATTGTTGACTACGGTCGGCGAGCAGGTCGGATGTCTGCTGGTTCTATCTCGGATGCCGCCCACCGCAGTGGAGGAGGCGAATCACGTGGATCTCGTCTTAGCGTCGGGACCCGTGGCGCAACGTAATTGAATAGACGAACGGCCATTCAAATGTTGGCTGGAGCGGCGGCCGCTTCCGCCGCGGAAGATAGAGTCCTCCGGTCCGCGTTGGGCTTTGCAGTACTTCTACGACAAGAACCAGGAGACGTTCAACATCAACGATTTCCAATTTAGCTCGGCGTCCTTCGGCATCGCGGTGGGATGGGTGTCTGACAAGAAGGGCAAGCCGAAGCCGATGTCGGCCGTCACGCGAAACGGAGGCGGCAAGTGGGAATTGGAGCCGCTGCCCGATGTCGGCCTGTCCGTGTTCTTTCTGAACGATTCGCTAGGTTGGCTGGTGGGTGAAAAGGCCATTTGGCGAACCGAGGAAGGGGGCCGCGAATGGAAGAAGTTTAAGCTGCCCAAGGACACCGACGTGAACCGCGTGTATTTCCGTGACGCTGACCATGGGTGGGCCGTTTGCCAGCGCAAACTCGTGCTCGAAACCAAAGACGGCGGCCGGAGCTGGAGCGAAGTGGCTTCCGCCAAGGGCGTCAACGCGAATCCAGAGTACACCTCGTACAATTGGATCGAGTTCATCGACAAGGATACCGGCATCATAGTAGGATCCAGCATCCCGCCGCGCCCGGGCGACAATCAGCCCGCATGGATGGACCCGGAGAGCGCATCCAAGCGGCGGGAGTGGCCCTCTTTGAACATCACGCTCGAGACACGGGATGGGGGCGCCGTCTGGAAGCCGCAGACGGCGCCGGCTTTCGGACAGACCGTCCGATTGCGCATGAAGCCCGACCATTACGGACTCGTCCTGCTGCGCTTCAGCAATGCTTTCGATTGGCCGTCCGAGGTGTATATGGTAAAGCCCCAAGGCGGAAGCACTCGCGTCTACAGGGAAAAGGATCGCGTCGTGACCGATGTCGGATGGCTCACTCCCACCCGCGCAATGCTGGTCGCCATCGAGCCCCCCGGCCGGCTCGCACAGCTGCCGATTCCGGGCAAGCTGCACGTCCTGAAAAGCGATGACTTAGCGGAATGGAGCGATATGAACGTCGACTATCGAGCCTTCGGCACGCGCGCCATGCTGGCGGTAGTGAGTCCAGAACTGGCGTGGGTCGCAACGGACATGGGACAAATTCTTCGACTGGCGAAGTAGCCTCCAACGGAGGCGAATCCTGCTGCTACTTCGGCCGTGGAGATGTCACCGGCAGACAGCATAGGTACGCCGGTCAGTTCGAAGATTCAATCTCTGCGGAAATGAAATAGCTCAGTGTCTGCTCAGGTTTGCCGTCCGGTGATGTCGCGTGGTGCCCATTCTGTTGTTTAACCATCTACCAACTTCCAGTTCAAACAAATCCTGCTACTGCCGTTTTATACACAACACCTCCACAAACTGGAGTCTGTAAGTCTAACAAAATAAATTAAAAAAAGACTGAGGAAATTCATTTGAAACACGGAGAATTCAGTTGACCCGCAAACCGCTTTGGCGCATGATTGGGTTGGTTCCAAGAGGTTCAAGGAGCAGTAAGCCGGATGAACGATAGCGAGCCTGGAACGATGATCCGTCGATACCTAGAGTGATCGTGGCGTGGACGGGGAGCGAGAGGCGATCGGGTGGTTCTTCAAGGTAAGCTTTCGGGACTGAGGTTCGGCTGAGCGCATCGAGCCGGAGGGGTGGAAGCACCCACTCGGGGAGTGGCAGCCGAAAGCATCAGATTCGAAGTTTCGGATTCGGAACGGACAACGGGTGTCGGACATTGATTCTCCCCGGCTCAGGGCACTGGGCACGAGGAGAGGAGTACGAGACCGAACGGGTCATGGGAAGAGTCCGGAAAGGATCGAAGATACAGGTCGGGAGCGCCGACCCCGCTGTGGTTAGAACTGCAAAGTTGAGATCGTCGCGGGCGAGCGAAAGACCGTATCGAGATTCTGGCTTCTATCGCTCTGAGTTGCGGACGCTTCGTAGAGCTATGATCCGTGCCGGACTAAACCCGGTGCGGGGAGCAAAGCGAAATACGTCACACTCGGTTCGAATGCCAAGTCTAGACCGCGCTAGCCGGTTGGTGGACGGACTGTTCGGCGGGTCACTTGGAACCATTGTCATTTTAATTTAAACGCTCCCTGCCGCACCCCGAATATTTATCGGGTTCTCGCGTCAGGGAGCGTTTGTGTTAGGGGCGGCTAACAGTCACCACTAGCGGATCGCTCTGCTGCGCCACTGCCAGCGATCGCACCTGCACGACATTTAGTCCGGGACGCACCGTGTCTGGAATCTGCGCCGAAATCTGATCGCTGGAGGTCTGCAGCAAAGGGACCGCGACATCGTTGAACACCAGGCACGATCCGCCCAGCACGGTGGGAACGGGCAGCGTATCCGCAACGGCGGACGACGCGAGATTCGAACCGTTCACGAAAATGAAGGAGCCGGGCCTGAAGTTTGGGGCGCCGTCTGCTGAACTGATGCCGTTTGGCGCTATTTGGGGCTTGGTTGCGGCACTCGAAGGTGCTAATGAAACGACGCTGAGTCCTGAAATTGTAATCGTATAGGTATTGCCCAGCGAATCAACGGCCATTTGCCGGGCTGGCACGAACTGACGCGTAGTCCCGAACACTTCAAAGATCGGGTTCTCGGGCATGACCCCTGCTAGCGAAATTGCGCCGTTAGTGACATCGACCGTCTCGAGTGTCGTACGCGGGTCGTCGCGCGTCGTTGCGGTCAGGTTCTGACGCACGGGAGTGGTCATGCGGACGAACCTGGATTCATCCACCGGTGCTACGGCCGCAATGTTGCGCTGTCCCGCGCTGACTACACTGGTCGACGGCGGTTGTCCGGGTCCGGCAGGAGGTGCGACCGTGATCTGGCCAGGACTCGCCGCGCCGCCGATCGGAGTTAGTGACGCATTCAGCACCAAACCATTCGCCAGAAGATAACTGCTGGTGGGCGCCGCGCCGAGCGGACCGTAATAACTGATGATCGGTGTGGTGAACAACTGCCGCGACGCCGTATAGGAGTCCGAAAGCGCGTCGTACAGATACGCAGTTCCGTTCCCGCCCAGCAGAAGGATGCGGGCGAAGTCGGGCGAGTTCAGCATCTGGCTCTGCGCCGGAGTCGCGATGGGCACCTGGGTCGTCGCACTGTTTGCGTTGATGACGGAACTGGCCGGACGCGGCAGAGCGTGGCCCGCCAACCACCTTCCACAACGTTCCGTTGGACATCATGAATTGCAGTCCGGATAACCCCATGGCGAGCGTTGACGGCGTCACTGGGGTGGTGTTGCCGGCGCGCGGAGTGGGCGGAAACACCACCCGATCGATGGCCTGGCCGGCGTCCAGGTCGACGACGTTGATCACTTCGCCGCCGGTATCGCCGACGTACAGGGTATTCCCATCCAAGCCCATCGCCATCTGATGCGGGAGTTGTCCGACCGGGATCGGAGTGAGCAGTCTCTGCTTCTGGATATCGAAGACTTCGATCCGGTTGTAGCCGGAGTTGGTCAGGTAGACCCGGCCGCGAGGCTCATCGAGAACGATATCGCGCAGCCCTTCCGCCGTACTGTTTCCAGCGGTCGGGATCGGGTAGATCATCCCTCGCTGGTCCGATTGCCGGAAGTTCATATAGACACGGATCGTGGCTGGAATGTTAATGGCCTGGCTGGACACCAGGTCCAGGTTGACAGCGAAACCGGTATTGTTGGTCCCGGCTCCTGTGTACAGGTTTGTCCCCGGGGATCGGGTTACACCGGCGCGACCCGGATCCATGGTGAATGTCAAATTCGCAGGGGCCAGCCCGCTGGAAGCCTGTACGATCAGCGCCGCGGAGCCGCCCGAGATGGTGGACGGAACCGCAAACGTCAGCTTGCCCCCACCGGCGTTGTTGATCTTCACTTGTGAACTCGCAATCCCGCGGTGGCAATCGTCCATGGCCAGAAACACGTTCGTGGTATCCGGCAGCAGGATGGGATAGTCATACAGTGTCGATAGCGGAAGGTAGATCAGCCCGGACTCCGACATGCCCCACGCGTTGGCTCCATCGGCGGTGATCACCATCTTGGCCACGACGCTCTCCGGTAGCTTAATACCCAGCTTGATGCTCAGATTCGTGGGTTCCTCAATCAGCAGCGTGGAAGCTTGCGGACGGGACGGCGGAGTAGTACTGGGCTGCGTGTTAAACGCGGCGTACACCTGCGATCCATCCGGGTGGAACGCACTTCCGCCCACATTTTGCGGCGTATTGAAACTGCCGGACATGGTGAAAGGAGCGTTCGCGGTGCTCTCCTGCGCCAGCACGTTCAGCGTTGCGGTCTCGTACAGCGAGAATCCCGCCATGAACTTCGCGCCATCCGGCGACATCGCCAGGACAGAGGACTGGCCGGTCACCGTGCGGCTGCTGAGAATTTGTCCAGAGCTGACCTCCACGACATACAGGATGGTCTGCGTATTGTTGTTAATTACGCTGACCCCCACGATTAAAGTCCCGTCGGGTGTGCGCTGCAGCTTCCCGCGAAATGTTGTCGTCGGCCGGGTGAACAAGGCGGGCAGAGTAGTAGGCGTCGGTGGAGGCGGCGGGAACTGTACTGGGATCACTTGCTGGCCGGAGGTTTGTGCCCGATCGTAGATCAAAAGCGTGTTCGTTAAGCTATTCGTTCCGGCGCCCTGCGTACTGATCAACGCTCGCCCATCAACTCCCGACTCCACGCCTTCCGGACGTGCAGGCAGACTCACCGTAGTTTGCACGTTGCCGATGCCGGTTCCCAAATCCACCACGCTCAGCGTCGAGCTGACGTTGTTCGTCACGTAGAGAAACCCTCCGTCCATGGAGAGCGCGGCTGCCAGCGGCGACTGCCCGACTGCGATGGAACCGAGAATCCTCTTTTCGTTGTAGCTGTACACGTCCACGCGATTCGCGGATGAGTTCACCAAATATAAGCGTCCGCGAGCCTCGTCGAGTACGATGTCACTGGGCGTGCCGCCGAGTTGAACCACTTCTCCGAACGTCGCCCCAGTAGATTCGGCGAAGGCTGGTACTAGAACCGAAACCAGCAACATTGGCACAAGGGCGGCAACATGACGGGATTGCAAGTATACTCCTACGTAAGTTACTCTAACCCTTCAGGACAACATAAAGTTGCTCACCGGGCGGGGAACCCGCGCAACTCCAAGCGCTCTTGAGGGTTGAATCTAGGTTAGCAAAGCTCAGGGTCACCAACCAGACGCGTCGCGTTTCGTTGGCTGAATTCGCTTCGATTGCGAATACCAGTTCCACGCGCCGCGCCGGCTTGTTGAAGCACACGGCGCTCCAGCCCGGCGACGGCTTGTGGATTGCGCCGTGCGAAGGCGTGCATACGTTCGGGATGAAGTTCGCGATCGACGTAGTTTTTCTCAGTAAGCATAAGGTGGTTCGCAAGATTCGCAGCAACATGGCGCGCCGCGGCATAGCACTGGATCTGCTGGCGCATTCGGTGCTGGAACTGCCCGCAGGTACAATTCTCGCGACCGGGACCGCAGTGGGAGATCAGCTGGAATTCGAGCAATACGAAATCGAAGCCTCCTCGGGCGACGCTCGGGCGACTGCTGCCAAGCCGGACGGGGCCGTACGCGGACCTGCGGGTCCGTTCAACACTTCACTGCTGTTGTTGACCACCTTCCTGGTCTGCGCCTGCACTCGCCGCGTCGTTACGGTTCACGATCCGCTTCCCCCGCCCGTACCCGCCGTGCGAGCCGTGATGCAGCATCAGGTTCTGAATGCCGTGGATGCGGGTGAAGGCGACTTCGATCTGCGTCAGCTTCGCGCGAGGGTGATGGCAGCCCCCGATGACGTCGAGGCGCGGCTGGCCTTGGGACGGCATTATCGCGATCGCGGCTTTCCCGACTTTGAGATCGAGCATTATCGCCTCGCCGTCTCTCGCTTTCCAGCATCAGCGCCCGCCGCCATGGCCTTAGCTAAAGCCCTCCATGCGGCTAACGCGAACCAGGGAGCCAAGGACGTGATTGTCGCCTTCTGTAAACGCAATCCGGATGGACCCGCGGAGCTTTTCGCATTTGTGGGCATACTCGAGGACCAGGCGGGCAATCTCGAAAGTGCCGAACCGTGGCACCAGGCAGCCATCCTGCGGCAACCGAGTCTCGATGCTTGGCATAACAATCTCGGATACAATCTACTGTTGCAGGGGCGGGCTGATCAAGCTGCCGCAGAGTTCCGGCGGGCACTGGAACTGAATCCCCGGTCGGAAATCGCGAGAAACAACCTCGGTGTGGCCCTGGCGGCAGACCCTACGCAGGCCATATTGCAATGGCAGTCGATCAGCGGCCCAGCCACGGCGCACAGCAACATGGCCGCGATCTTGATCGAGCAGAAGCGGTACGCTGAGGCGAGACAACAAATTCAAGCGGCGCTCGAGTACTCTCCCAAGTACCCCGCCGCCCTGGAAAATCTGAAATTGGTGGCCGAACTGGACGGTAAGAGCGCTACCGCGGCGCCAGGCACGTCGACTGCGCGCCACCGTATGTCGCTTACTTGTTCGGAAGGTGCTAGGAGCGAACTAGCTTTAGAAGAGGATATTGTAGACATGCAAGCTATGAAGAAGTTTTTTGTTCGCCTGGCAAAGGACGAGCAAGGCCAGGATCTCGTCGAATACGCACTGATCGTGGCCGCCGTCGGCCTGGCGTTGATCACTACGGTGAATCAGCTCTCCGGGGCCATCGTCAGTCTGTATTCAAGCATCACCCAGGGGCTCGCCAGTATCGGAACCTCGGGTCAGTAGAAACTGTGCCGACGAGAGCGGTCGCGGTCTGGATGCCGGACGTGGCTGTTTTCGTCGCGGTTTTGACCTTGGCGTACGTACTGTTTCTATTCGATGGCTGGCGTAAACTATTTCGGGACTCCGATACGGGCTGGCATATCCTCACCGGTGAGGCGATCCTGAAAAATCACGTTCTGCCGCGGACGGACTCGTTCTCTTTCAGCCGCCCCGGCGCGCCCTGGTTGGATTGGGAATGGGCTTCCGACGTCCTGTCGGGAGCCGCACACCTCGTTGATGGCCTGCCCGGAGTGGCCCTGCTGTTCGCGGCGTCCATTGCGGTATGCAGTTGGTTGTGGTTCCGGCTGAGTTGGTCCGCCGGTGGAGATTTTCTGCTAGCCTGCTTACTCGCCATCCCCATGCTCTCCACCGTCAACATGCATTGGCTCGCGCGACCGCATGTGTTCGGCTGGGTGTTGCTACTGATTTGGATGTGGTGGATGGAACGTGGGGGCGGGGTTTTCACCGGGCGGCACGCGCTGACCGCATCCGCTATCGGCGCGGTTTGGGCGAACTTGCACGGCAGTTTCTTCTTCGCGCCGCTCCTGGCGTTGTTCTACGCTTTTGGAGCCGCCGCCACTCCGCTGGTTTGGGATACGCCTGGGCGGCACAAATCGCGCTGGTACGCCTCCGCTGCGTTCTTTGCATCGTTCGGTACCCTGTTGAACCCGTACGGCATAGAACTGCACCGCCACGTGTTTTCGTATCTCAACGACGCCGAACTGCTTTCTCGCATTGGCGAATTTCAAAGCTACAACTTTCATGCGTCAGGCTCCGGCTGGATCCTGGCGACTCTCTTGATAGCCGCGCTCGGGGCGGTTCTCGCCTTAGGGAACCGGCAGCTGGAGCATTTCTTTGTTTCCGCGTTCTTTGTCGCGCTAGCGCTTCGATCCGCTCGCGCGTTGCCAATCGTGGCTCTTTGCGTCCTGCCCATAGCCAATGCAAATATCGCCGCGGCGTTGCGCAAAGCTCGTGGACTGACGCCGTGGCTGCGAGCGCGCCTCGATGCGGCGCTCGAGTACTCAGGGCGGTTGCGGGTGCTCGACGCCGGAGTGTCTGGCTGGGCCATAGTGCCGGTGGTGCTCTTCGTGGTTTTTCTGATCAGCCGGTCGCCCGCCGTCGCCGCCAGCACAGGGTTTCCTCCGGATCAGTTCCCAGTGGCCGCCGCCGTGGCCGTGGAGCGGCTTCCATTGGATGCGCGCCTCCTCGCCCCCGACAAGTTCGGCGGATATCTCATTTACAGATTTAAGGGGCAGCGCAAAATCTTCTTTGATGGGCGTAGCGATTTCTACGGCGCCCGCTTTATGAAAGAGTACCTTCGTCTCTTGGAAGTGCGACCGGGCTGGCGGGATGGTATCGCCGGTTATCGCTTCACGCATGCCTTGCTGCCGAAGGACAGCTCCCTATTGGCCGCGCTCGAAGGCCTTGGATGGCGCGAGATATATAAGGACGGGACAGCGGCTCTGTTGGCCGCCCCCGAATGACAAATGCATCGAAATCGGATGTTGATGATCTTCGGAGCGGCATGGGTGTCCGCCGCGCTGCTGACGTGGTTCCTGTATGCGAATACCAAGGCGCCCAAAACCGAGAAGATGACGCCCGTTGTGGCGGCCGCCCGCGACCTGCCCGCCGGCACCCGGCTCAAGAGGTCGGATGTCAAGATGGTCAGCGCTGTGGAAAGGGATCTGCCGAAAACCGCCATCCGCGACCTCCAACTCGTCGTGGACCGGCCTTTGATGTTCCCGGTGAATGCCAATGAGCCGCTCACTACGCCGAAGGTAGCCACCCTGGCGGGACCCGAGGGTTTGCCCGCTCTAATCGAACATGGTAAGCGGGCCGTATCGGTGCCGGTTACCGATGCCAGCGGCGCCGGAGGGTTGATTCAGCCGCGCGCGCACGTGGATGTCCTGTTTACTCGTACTGGATCGATGGCCGAAGCGGTCACCACCACCATCCTTGAAGATATTGTGGTGATGTCGATGGGCCGCAATACCGAGGCGCAATCCGGCCCTGGCGATCCGCGCGCCGTGCGTCCTCAAACCCAAGCCGCGACGCTGCTGGTGACACCGGAGCAGGCTCGAAAACTCGAACTCGCAAAGAATCAGGGTAAGATCAGCCTCGCGCTTCGTAATCCTCTGGATCATGGCGTGCGCTCCGCGAGGTCCGCCACCACCGCCGAGGATCTGAACATCGGTCCGTACGTGGGCCGGCGGTCGCTGAATCTTCACGACAATCGTGCCTGGAACGATCTGACGGCACAGGATACCAAGAGACCGGAGAAGAAGGAACCTCCCAAGCCGCGCAACGTTGTGGATGTTTTTCGCGGAGACAAGCACGTTCAGGAAGTCTTTCAATGAGACGCCCCGGACGGCTTTGCCGGACCACCTCGCTGATGCTCTGCGCTTGTCTGACTTCCGTCCTGCCCGGAGATACCGTGCCCGCTCCAGCCATCACAGCTGATGGCCGGGCGAGGCGAGCTGTTGCAATTCAAAGAGGACATCGCGCGGGTGGTGATCTCGGAGCCAAAGATCGCCGATGCCATTGTCGTCTCGCCGCGCGAAGTGATGGTGAATGCAAAGGCGCCGGGGAACACGACGCTCGTCATCTGGGAAGGCACTCTGGAACCAGTGCGGTATGAAGTGAGCGTAACTGCCGACACTACGGAGGCATCGAACGCGCGCCACGCCCTAGAGCAAGAATTACAGGCCTTACCCGGCTCCAAGGTGAACTACAGCTGGAACGGCGAGACGATCGTGTTAACCGGCAGCGCATCGGGGGAGTTGTCCAAGCAGGCGCAGGCGCTGGCCTCCAGTCACGCTAAGACGGTAGTGAATCTCATCCAGGTGCCTCCTTCCGAGTTGCGGCAGATCCTGCTGCAAGTGAAATTCGCCACGGTGGATCGCGTGGGACTGTCCGAATTGGGATTCAATTTCTTCAGCCGCAATAACAAGCTGCTGGGCACCACCGGGACGGAACAGTTTGCGGGCCCGCGTTTCAGCCAGCTTCAATTTCAAAACCAGGATTTCTCTAACACGACGGTCAACTTCTCCGACCTGCTGAACATCTTCGTGTTTCGGCCGGACCTGAATATTGGAGCTACAATCCGGGCGCTTGGCTCAACGCAACCTGCTACAGATCCTTGCCGAGCCGAACCTGATCGTCGTCGAGGGCAAGGAGGCCAGTTTCCTGGCCGGTGGCGAGTTCCCCTTCCCGACGCTTACCGCAACGCCGACCGGCGGTTCCACGGCCCCAGTAGTCACGGTGCAGTTCAAGAAGTTCGGCATCCAGTTGAATTTCACGCCGACGCTGACCGCCAACGGCGCAATCAATCTTAAGGTATCGCCGGAGGTGAGCTCGCTCGATTTCGCCAATGCCGTAACGCTTCAAGGGTTCACTATCCCAGCGGTCTCCTCGCGGCGGGCGGACACAGAGGTGGTGCTTCGTGACGGCGAGAGCTTCGCGATCGCGGGGCTGATTGACAATCGCGTCGAGCAGCAGTTGAGCGGCGTGCGCGGAATCAGCGATATTCCCATCATCGGCAAATTGTTCCAGAGCCGGTCCACGAAGAAGTCGACCGACGAGTTGCTGGTTGTGATCACTCCGCGCTTTGTCCGTCCGCTCGCGCCCACCGACAATGCCAAGCTCCCGGACACGGTGGAAACCTTCCTGCCTACCGTCAAGGAAGAGCAGGCGGCAAAGGACGCGAAGAAAAAGAAGAAATCGAAAGAGCCCCAATTCGTAGGGCCCAGGGGACACCAGGAGCCGAAATAGTTGTCATCGATTGGGAAACTCGGCCCGCGTGGCGCACGCACTAATGCGTGCCGCGTTCACACTCGTGTAAACGCCTGCTCCACAGCCGGAGCGGCCTCCGCCTACCTGCTGGTCCTCCTTGTACCCGTAATTTTCGGAATGATGGGATTCGCGTTCGACCTCGGCCGCCTGTACATAGTACGCGGCGAGCTGAAGGCTGCGGCTAATTCCATGGCTCTGGCCGCCGCGGAGCGCCTGATCGGAACAGACGCATCCACGGCCGCAGCCAATGCCAGCGCCCAGCTTACTCTGAACAACGCGACTGGCTTTTCCAACAAGATACGACTTTGGCGGCTTACTCGTCGGGCAGAGCAACGGTTCTCTTAACAGCGAGGCGCCGGACCCGAGTTATTTCTCGACTGTGATAGACGCCAAAGGCGGAGACATAGGAGGGTCCGTGAATGGCTCCTCAGCCCGGCACGCCCGCGTTCAGGTAAGTGCGGAGGCCCCGCTCACCTTCTGGAGCTTTCTCCCCATCGTCGCGGATCGAAAAGTGAGTATCGCGGCTGCCGCCGTGGCCGGGATGAGTGCGCCCTTGTGCACGGCCTGTGCGATTCAGCCGATCGCGGTGGCTGCCCGGAACTCCGGCGACACCACTGATTTCGGCTTCACCATCTTGTCCAGATACACGCTGGCTTACGTCTGCAACGGCAATCCGGCCCCCAGCGGACTGGCCGGGGCGCCAGCCGTGGTTCAGTATCTTCTACTCAATCGTCTCGATCCGAACCCGACTGTCTTCACAGACGAGCAGTCGCAGTTGTTCCGCATCGGCGCGCAGAACCTTCCGGGATCGGCCCAGCAATCCCAGGCCTGCTTCACCGTCAATAATCCGGAGCAGGTTTGGGCCGACCGCGGTGCCCGGCCAGTGCTCCGCCGCCGCCCCGCCCGCTTCCGTTGTCTCGCTGCTCTGCGGCGTCACTACGAGATTCGACAGTGCGTTGCCGTCGCAGTGTTCGGCGATCCCGGAGGTGGACACGATGAGTTCCATTTACTCTCCGGACACGGATATCACAGATCTTGACGACTACACCCAATACACGGGCAACGGCCGGCGCATCATTACGGTTCCTATCGTCGATACGCTCAGCGCGGCGGGTACGATGATCGTGCTCGGGTTCCGCCAGTTCCTGATTGAACCAAGCCAGGGCGCGACTGATATCACGCCCAACGACACTTATGGCCGGTTCGTAGGCCTGTACATCGGCAGCGTGGTCCCGCTTCGGCAGGGGCACCTCTCGGGTTGCCAGCAGACGGCCGGTCCGGGCAAAGTGGTCTTGCACCAATGAAATTGCGATCGCAGAACGGTGCGGTGATGCTGGAAACAGTCATGCTGACGCCGGTTTTACTGGCCTTGCTGGTCGGCATGATCGAGTTAGGCAGGGTCATTTACACTTACGAGGCGCTGCAGAAAGTGATGTATCTCATGGCTCGCTACGTGGGAACCCAGCAGGGCGTAAACTTCTGCAGCGATGCGGGATGCCTCTGTGCAGGCCGCTAAGAACCTGGCGATCACCGGAACGCTGGATGCAACCTCCGAACCCGATCATCGCCGGCCTCACCGCGGACATGATTGCGGTGCGCGTGGAACGCAGCAGCCCGGATAGCCAGGCTCTGGCCGCGTGCGATTGCTCGGTGAGCGGCTGCGATACGGGCAATGGCGCGCTGCCGCCCGATTTCATCGTTGCGGAAATGCCCAACGGCTATCCCATGCGCCCCCTGTTCTTCGGACTCAGCGTGGATCCGATACTGCTGAAGCCGCACGTGCGCGTGCCATATGGGGGAACATGAGACCTCGTGGCGCTCGCATTCGTGCATGCAGCGCTCACACTCGTGGGAAGGCCAACCAATCCGGCGCGGTCACCATCGAGTGGGCGCTGGCATTCACGGCTATCATTCTGCCACTCACCTTCGGCATTGTCTTTACCGCGCAGTTGCTGTGGATCTGGCATACCGTAGGCGATTGGAGCCGCGATGCGGCGCGCTATGCATCGACCCACTGCTGGCAGGCTTCCGGCGACAACGTTCAGGGTTGGATGCGCACCAATGTGCCCGCGATGGTGGACCAGAATCAGTTTCGCGACGGAACCGTAGATCTCTCGATACAGTATTTCGCCAAGGATCCGGACACCGGCCAGTTAAGTCAATTTGCGTGCGATTCCGAATGCAGCACCAGCTGTGTCCCCGATACGGTAACCATCGCGGTTCGCAATTACAGATATGGACCCTTTCTGCAGTACCTTGGTTTGCCGCCGATCGCGATGCCCGATTTCCAAACTACAGTACCCATGGAGAGCGCTGGGTGCGATCCGGAGCAGGGAATATGTGTGCCATGACACTGCTTGCTAACATCGGCTACCAGGCCGCGCCCACGGGCAATGGAAGCGTGAGATCACAATGTCCATCATTTTTCTGGTAGCATCGTCCGATGAGCACGTCCGCGAGTTGGTTCGCGACAACCTCCTGAACGTCCAGAATGCGAAGGTGGCCGCCGAGTATCCGTTGAGGTCTCGGCGAACCTGTATATCCGTGTCCTGCAGGATCTGGAGCGTTATCCCGACGCGGCGCTTGTTCATCGATCTGGCCAGCGATCCCGAGGGTGGCCTTAAGGTGCTGGAGCGCGTGAAGCAGGCTGCGCCCGATCTGTACGTGATCGCCACCAATTACACCGGCGACGGCGAGGCGATCATCGCGGCGGTCCGGGCCGGCGCTAACGATTACCTCGTACAACCGGTCAAGCGCATGGAGTTTCGTGACGCCATCGCGCGGCTGGAGCACGCGCCCCGGCGGGCGGCTACCGGCAGCAGTAAACTCGGGCGCATCTACACTTTTCTCGGAGCCAAAGGCGGTGTAGGGACAACAACCCTGGCAGTCAATTTTGCGGGAGTGCTTGCTCAACGCAAGCAGCGGGCGGTCCTGTTGGACCTCGATTGGGCCGCAAACGACTGCGCGATGCAAGTGGGAGCGTCGCCGCAGTACACGCTAAACGAGGTGGGAGAAAACCTTGCACGTCTGGATCAGGCGCTGTTTGAAGGATTCGTCACCCGCGATCCACTCGGTTTCTTTCTCGTCGGGCCGCCGGACTCCCTGGAGCAGCGCGCCTATTTCACGGAGCCGATGTTTCGTGAATTTGCGACCTTCCTGGTAGAGAAGTACGACTCGGTGGTGATCGATGCCGGGCGCTCCATGTCCGACGAGGTCACGTTAGGTGCTCTGCAAAGCTCTTCGACCATCTTCCTGGTCGTCAACCAGGAATTCCCATCCATTCGGAATGCCCAGCGCTACATGTCCGCCCTGGTCCGTCTCGGGTTCAGCCAGGATCAGCTCAAGCTCGTGGTGAACGAGTTTCAGAAGCGGGCAAATCCGAACTTCGCCACCCGAGAGCAGATTCAGCAGACCTTGAATCAGGAGATCTTCTACGGTATCCCGCAATCCCCCGTCGTCCTCGGGTCCATCAACAAGGGACGGCCGTTTGTATCCGACCGCCAAAGCGCGCCGGACCTGGATAGAGCTTTCCGAGCGTTCGTCGATAAGGCGACCGGAGTGAAGAAAGACGACGCGGCCAAGGTGGCGAAAGCGAGCTGAACACTGAGACATGGGTACCCGCACAACACCCCGGCCCGGCTCTGGCTCCGAGCGCTGGTTTCAGATGAAAACGCAGATTCATACGAAGCTGCTGAATTCTCTGACCCCCGATCAATTGAAGTCGCTGAACAAGGAGGGCGTGCGCGACACGATCGGCAACGTCGTCGAACGCCTGGTGGCCGACGAGAATATTCCGATGACGTTCGGCGAGCGCGAGCGGCTGATCGAGGAAGTTCTCGATGAGGTGTTCGGCCTGGGGCCGCTGGAGCCGCTGCTCAAGGATCCCAGTATCAGCGACATCATGGTGAACGGCTTCGATAGCGTGTACGTGGAACGCGGCGGCCGCTTGGTGGAGACCAACGTCCGATTCAAGGATCAGGCGCATGTCCGTATGATCATGGACCGCATCGTCTCCGCCATTGGACGACGTATTGACGATTCGTCTCCAATCGTGGACGCGCGGCTGGAGGACGGCTCCCGCATGTGCGCCGTGATCCCGCCGCTATCGCTGATCGGACCCGTGATGTCGATACGACGGTTCGGCAAGAAGCTCTTGACCACCGAGGATCTGATCAAGAACGAGAGTTTCACGACGGGCATGCTCGACTTTTTAAGCGGATGTGTTGAGGCACGGCTCAACGTGGTTGTCTCCGGTGGCTCCGGTTCGGGCAAGACCACGATGCTGAACACGCTCTCGCGATTCATCCCGGAGTCCGAGCGCGTCGTCACCATTGAGGACACCGCGGAGCTGCAAATGCAGCAGGAGCACATTGTCCGTCTCGAAACCCGGCCGATGAACATCGAAGGCGCGGGCGCGATTACCCAGCGCGACCTGGTCATCAACGCCCTCCGTATGCGCCCGGATCGCATCATCATCGGTGAGTGCCGCGGGCCTGAAGCGCTGGATATGATGCAGGCGATGAACACGGGGCACGACGGCTCCATGACCACCACGCATGCGAACTCCACTCGCGACGCATTCTCGCGCCTGGAGACGATGGTCATGATGGCGAGCCAGAACATTCCCGACAAGGTGATCCGGCAGATGCTTGCTTCCGCGGTCAACATCGTCGTGCACTGTGCGCGGTTAACCGACGGTACGCGTAAGGTGGTGGGCATCACCGAAGTTAGCGGGATTGAGGACGATCAGATCTCGGTTCAGGATGTTTTCGTGTTCGAACGCACGGGCGTCAGCGGACGCGGGCACGTGCTTGGCAGGTTCGCCGCAACTGGGGTGCGGCCACTCTGCGCACATCGATTGAAGGCCTACGGCATCCACCTCTCGAACTCGATCTTCGATGAAGTGCGGGAGGTAAAAGAGCGTTAGTGTTGTTCCTCTTTGTAGCCTTCCTCATCTTCACGGTGGCGTTGATGGTTGCGGGATACTTCGTCTTTTCCGTTCCTCGGGAGCACGCCGAAGATGTCCTGGGAGCGCGGTTGCGTGACCTTCGCGTTCGCTCCAGCACGGACGCTCACGGTCCGCCCCCGATCTGCTGCGCCGCGAGAAACGCGGACAGCTCGCGTTTCTGGGCGATTTTTTCCAGTGGATCGGATTGTTGCGGCGCTTGCAGCAGTACATACAGCAGGCCGACCTGAAGTACCGCGCCACGGAAGTGTTCGTGCTATGCGTAATGCTCGCGGTGGTGACGTACTTTGCCCTCCAGCTGCTCGGCATGTCCATGCTGATACTCCGCGCGGGACTAGGCTTGCTGGTCGGATTCGCTCCCATCGCATATATTCTCCGAGTCCGTTCGAAGCGGCTGCGAAAATTCGAAGAGAACCTTCCCGACGCCATCGATCTGTTCAACCGCTCCATGAAGGCTGGCCATAACATCCATTCAGGCTTGGAGACCGTCGCCGCCGAATCGGTGGAACCGGTCCGTTCGGAGTTCAAGAAAGTGATCGAGGAACTCGCGCTCGGTTCGCCGATTGAGGCCGCGCTGCACGGGCTGGGCAAACGTATTCCGATGATCGATCTCAAGTTCTTCGTCACCGGTCTGATTCTGCAGCGTCAAACCGGCGCAAACATGGTGCAGGTGCTGGAGAATCTTGCTCTGCTGGTCCGCGAGCGCCTGAACCTGGCCGCGAAAATGAAAGCGTCCACCGCACAGCAGCGGTTCTCGGCGGGCCTGCTGTGCGCTATGCCGGTCGTCGTGGGCTTTGGATTTTGGATTTTGAAGCCCGAATACATCCGGCTGCTGTACACCGATGAGACCGGCCAGAAGTTCCTGACCTATGCCGTGCTCTCCGAACTTGTCGGTATTCTGATCATCCGCAAAATCGCGAGTCCGAAGTTCTAGATCATGGTAGCCCCTGTCCTATTTTTTCTGTTCGCGCTTCTCACGCTTGTTGCGCTGGTATGGTCCGGCATCGAGTTGTTCAGCACTCGCGAGAATCCACTGGAAGACCGGCTCGATGAATTGCAGGCCAATGCGCTGGTCTCGACGACGCGGGGCCGCCGTCGCAAAGTAGGGGGCGGCTTCTTCAACAACCTGCTTACCTGGTGAGCGTCGTCCCCGGGGGCGACGACTGGATTCAAGACACTGAGCGCGAACTGGCGCAGGCCGGCATTCGCCGCAAAGAAGCCACCGGACTATACGCGATTTTTCAGTTGCTCTTCTTCCTCGTAATGGTGGGCGGAATGCTGTGGCTGCAGCGCGGGAACCCGATCTCAGGGAAATTTGGCGGATTGATCGCTGCGTTCCTGCTGGGATGGCTGCTGCCGAAACAGGTGCTGCACCGACTGGTCAAGCGCTACCGGAAAAAGCTGCAGGATGCGCTTCCCGATACGGTGGACCTGTTGGGCATCGTGCTTAGGGACCGGTCTTGCGTTAGATCAGGCCATGCTGCGCGTAAGTGAGGAGATGGAGTACATCTATCCTGAGTTGGCCGCTGAGTTCGGGACCGTGGTGATGCAGGTGAAGGCCGGGCAGGAGCGTGCGAAAGCCTTTTCGCAGCTGGTGCGCAGGACCGGAATCGAGGACATCAAGAGCCTGTCCGCGATGATCGTGCAGAGCGAGCGCTTCGGCACCAGCTTGGCCCAGGCGCTCAAGGTCTACGCCGACGCGCTGCGAACGCGCCGCCGGCTACGGGCCGAAGCCGAGGTGGGCAAAGCCGGCATCAAGATGCTGTTCCATCGTGCTGTTCATTCTGCCGGTGCTGTTTATCATTACGCTCGTGCCCGGCGTGCTGAGCGTGCTGCGTGATCTGAAGATGGGTCTTGGTCCGCGATAGAGCGCCTGCCGGCGGAACTGCCTCCGAGGCACTTGATGATCTAAATTCGGAATGCTGTTCCGGTTCAGCTG
>CAWKLV010000019.1:0-32102 GCA_963850575.1 uncultured Acidobacteriota bacterium
TTACCCATTACGCTGGCCGCTGCCCGGATGGTCTCTTGCGCAATAAACAATGCCTGACTCGTGCTGGTCGCATCGTCCAATGAGCCGCACATGGGGCCGGTGCTGCACCTGATCGCGCGCCTGTATCGAGTGGAGGAGCGCGCCAAGGCGCTGTCGCTGTCAGCGGACGAACGGCTGGCATTGCGCCGGCGCGTGTCGGCGCAACTGGCCGACAAGCTCCATCAGTATCTGCTCGAGTTGCAGCCGGCGGTGCTGCCGAAGAGTCCGTCCGGGGCCGCAGTACGCTACGCGCTGAACCAGTGGAAGGCGCTGACGATTTCTGCAGGACGGCGAGTTGGAGATCGACAACGGCGCAACCGACCCAGCCAATCGCGACATTGCGCTCGGACGCGGCAACTGGACCTTTTTCGGCAGCGACAACGGCGGCAAGACGCCGGCGGTGCTGCGGAGCTTCATCGCTTCCTGTAAACGGTGCGGCGTCGAGCCGTTCGCGGGGTTCCGTGATGTGCTCTCCCGCATTCCCGCGCACTCCATAACGCGGCTGGGCGAACTGCTTCCCCACAACTGGAAACCCCACGACCTGCCCCGGTCAGGCCTGAGCTGCGAAGCCTGCGGTCACTACCATAACTCCAGCGCTAGAGCGACGGTGATTCACGAGACGCTTACGAGATATAGCAATACAGCGCAGAGACAATATCAGAGACACTATGCAGTGGACTTACTGGAAGACTAGACGGCAGTCTGCAGACACTCAGCATGCTAGGGTGTTGAAGTTTGCCGTTTCCTGGAGACCTCAAAAGAATCTGGCCCGTGAACTGACGCAACATTCCGGGTTCGCGACCGTACGTGAGCGAGGTCACGGGACGCCAAACCACTCAACGCGTTATGGCCCGGCTTTCGCGCATCTGCTGGCCGAGCCGCAAATGGCTGCTAAGCTGAGCAAACACTCTGGTACTGAAACGATGTACCGGAAACGGCCGTCTACAGACAAGCGTGCAATCCCAGTATCTATTATTTGCGATATTGCTGTCCCTGGGTCTGCTCGGGGGCTGCCACGACGGAGACCCGGGTCGGGCACAGCGGAAAGTTGAGCTCGGGAAGCAACTCTTCAAACAAGGTAAGTTCGATGACGCTAAGAAGGCATTCGGCGAGGCGATACATCAAAATCCAAGAAATGCCGAAGCGTATTACCGGATGGCCCTGCTGGAGTGGACCGTTGGCGGTTCAGGTTTAGAGCCGAATCTTCGGCGGACATTGGATCTTGATCCACACAATTTCGATGCGCTTGAGAAACTCGGACAGCTGTTTGTGCTCTCATATCAGCATCATCGCGACCCGAAGTGGCGTAAGCAGTACCTGCAGGAGATGAATGACATCTCTTCGCGCCTGATCGCGCTCAACGACACGTCGTATGAGAGCATCTGCGATCCAAGCACACACAGCGTTGTATTCAGGGGGGTATCAGAAGGCTGCATCCTTGTTCGAGGCGGCTCTTCAGAAAAATCCACCCCCGGCATCGGCGCACTCCGTAGCAGCCGACAGGGTGCGTGCACTCACCGCCCAGGGGCGGGTCGCCGAAGCAGAGGCGTTTGCGCAATCGTACACGGCGCGAAAGCCTGATGCCAAACAAGTTTACGAGGCCCTTGCCGAACACTACGAGAAACACGACCAACTGCCCAAGGCCATAGCGACTCTTCGAAGTAGCGCAGAAGTGAACTCGAAGGATGCCGAAGCGCAATTCAGTTTGGCGAGTTTGCTTTACAGAACCGGCAAATCCGCCGACGCCGATCGTGTTCTCGACCGCGTGCGAACGGACGGGGCTTCTTTCCCGCAAGGCGCCGAGCAAGTCGGGGACTTTTACACGCGTCTAGGCAACTACAGGACTGCCGTCCAAGCCTATCAGGAGAGCGAGTCGAGGCAACCGAACCGGCGCACCGAATTACGTCTTAAGCAGGCGCAACTGCTTCGCAAACAGCATCAGTACGCGGCCGCGCTGCAGCTCATCGACAAACTGGATCCTGCCGGGGCAGCACTACCCGACGCAGAACTGCTGAAGCAGGCGTTGCTGGCGGATTCGGGTTATCCACGCGGGGTAGAGTCGTCATTGCGCGAGTTGGAATCACTGCGCCGGCGCATGCCCGCGGACGGCCGCGCTGCACTTGAACTCGGCCGCGCCTATCAGGCGAAATCGATGATGGTGAAGGCCGGAGAAGCGCTGCAGACCGGAGCCAACCTGGAGCGCGACTCTGCCGAGCCGCAGATCGCCATCGCGCGTTGGAACGAGGCTAAGGCAGATTTCGTTCACATGCGTGAGGCCGCGATCGCCGCCACCGACCGCAACCCAAAGGATGTTGACGCGATCCTGGTGCGCGGTATCGCCGAAAGCTTCACAGGCTGGGACGCCGAGGCTCGGCGCGACCTGGAAGAAGTTCTGCAAAGGCTGCCCGGAGATGCTGAGACGGAGTACCATCTCGCTCGCGTGGACATGCACGAGGGCAAGTGGAACGACGCCGAAACCCGCTTCCGGAAACTCGCCGATAAGGGCAGTCAGCCAGCCATTTTAGGGCTCGCCGAAGTGTATACAAAGCAGGAAAAATATCCGCTTGCCATGCAGATCCTGCGAACAGCGATGGCCGGCAGCCGGAATTCCAAAGATCTGAGGCTGGCTTACGCGAGCGCAGCCAACTCGGCCGGGAACTTTGACGAGGCAATAGCCCAACTCATGCCGCTCAAAGCCGAGTATGCCGCGGACCCGACCGTACGAAGGCTCCTCGTGGCAGCGTTCCGTGGAAAGGGCGACACGGGCTCGGCTCTGACGGAGGCTCAATCCGCTGAAAAAGCGGGCATCAAGGATCCCGTGCTCATGATGCAACAGGCTGAACTGACGATGGATCTCAAGCACGACGCGCGAGAAGCGAAGCGCCTCTACGAGCTGGTCTGGAATGCAGATCCGGATAACGCGACCGCCGGTTCCAGGCTGGCAACACTGATGCTCCAGGCCGGTGCCACTCCGCTGGATTCCCTGACCGTGGCCGAGCGTGCCGCCCGACTCAGGCCCACCGACCAGGAAGTGATGTCCAATCTTGCTCTCGTGTACTCACTGACAGGCCGTCACGTGGAAGCTGTCAGCCTATATCAGAGCCTGATCCTGAAAAATCCAACTGACATCGGACTGCGGCTGGCCTATGCGACTGCGCTAGTACGGCATGGAAACAGGGACAAAGCGCGCCAGGAACTTGAGACGGCGCTGCAGAAAAATCCCCCTCAGGAACAGGTGACGGCAATCCGGGCACAATTAAACCGCCTCTGACTAAATCCTTTCGTAAGTCTTCAGGTAAGCCCAAGGCGCATGCAGCGCACCCCATGTTTCCGCGACAATGAGGGGAAAAGTCCGCCCTGCTCTGCGGCGGAACAACGATCCAAGGAGCCATGCTCCGATCCAATCCCAGATTGCGAATCGCGCCAGGGTTGAGGCTGGTACGGTGCGCTGCTTACGTATTTTCAGAAGATAACAACCGAAGGATCGACCGTTGTTGTAGATCTGTTTGTAGAGCCCGGCTGTAGCGCGGCGGTGCTGATGCCAGACGAGTGCCGTGGGCTCGTAACGCGCCCTAAAACCGCTCACGAGTAAGCGATGGAACATATCCAGATCCCCAGCTCCGTTCGAAGGAGTACCGACGTCGAGGTGCGGATCGAACCCCCCCAATAAATCCAGCACGTTCCGGCGGAATGCCATATTCGCGCCGACGCCCACGTGATGGGCCGCGATCAGATCCAGGTGCGTCATCGCCGTTGGATCGAATATCTTCGGCCAGTATCCCTTACCCATACCTCCATAGTGTTCGAACAAGATCTGCGCAGGAGTTTCGAGTTCAAGGGGGCAGATGAGACCCGTGACGCACGCGATGGTGGGATCGGCGAAACCCCGCGCCACACCGATGAGCCAATCGGGATCCACCTGTACATCGTCGTCGGTGTACGCGACGATATCGTGCCGCGCGGCGCGGAAGCCGCAGTTGCGAGCAGGGTCGAGACCCGAACGATCCTCGCGCTCGTAGCGGAATCCAGCGGCTAGCGTCAACTCTCGAGTGTCGCGACTTTTTGAAGCATTGTCGACGACGATGACCTCGAACGCCGGGTATTTGAGCTTCTTTAGCGACTCGAGACAGCGGCGGAGCGAGATGGGCCGGTCTCGCGTGCACACGACCACACTGATGGCCGGTGATTCACGAGGAGCAGGCTTGGCGCGGTTAGGCAACTCGCGGATCTGATCGAGGGCCGCCTGCCTGAGTACGTGGGTATCGAGAACATCTGTTAATCCCTCCCTCGGCACCCAGACGCATCCCAGAGGCTGGCCATCATTCCGCGCTAGCACCTGGGCAGCCGAATAGTAGCGGAGCCCCCATAGCGGAACGGGGTGCGCGAGATCGAACTCGCCGACGCGTACTCTCATCGTCACCGCTTCCTAAGCCACAATCCGGACCCCGGCGTCTGCGGAAATTGAGGAATAGAAGCGCACAAGGCGGGCTGCAACTGCGCCAGGTAAGAGTTGAAGAAGACGATCTCAAATGCACTGTTGTATTGCAGAAACGCGCGCACGACATAGGCTTCGTTCCAGGCACGCCCCTGCAAAAGCCACTCGCGCGGATACTCAAATGGATAGTAAATGTCGTGGATGTGCACATACACCCCGGATGCGAGCAGGGGCAGGATCTCGAAAATTAGGGTATGCACATCGCTGCCGATCTTGGAGACATGAGTCGAATCGACGAAGAGAACATCTCCCGCACGCAGTTGCTGGAACACGCCGCGGTTCACATCCTGCAATTCCTGGTGCATGATCCGAAGTCTCTGCTCATCACCCGGCCTCAACAAGGTCTTGAGCAGCTCCGGGAAGGGCTCAATGCAGCACAGAATGGTGTCAGCCTTCTGCGCGAAATCGAGCGCATCCAGTGCGACAGTGGTCGTGTACCCCGAGCCCACCTCGATGAGGATGGAAGGTTTCAACCAGTTCAAAATGCCAAAGTAGATCACCGCCTCGCCAGCACTGAAGTTGTCGTTTGGCGTATGGAATCGCACGTTCTCGGAACGTCCAAACTGTGATTGAACGCAATACGGTGCAATGGCCTTGATTGTTTCGGTTTGTCCTTCGATGTTTAGATTCAGGCCCGGAATCTCGGCAGGTACTTCGAAAACGCGAGACTCACGATAGAGCACGGACGGAATGGAAGGAATCGGAGAATAGAAGTGCCCTGGGGGAAAGCCAAGTGGCGCATCGGATCACTCCGATGGCTTCAACGACATGCGTTTAAAGCTTCCAAGCAAGTTCACGAAAGCTGGCTCACTTCGTTGTAAATCCACTCAGCGCGCGACGCCCGTCCGGCAATCCGGGCAGGCCCGGAACTTAACGAATGCTGGCGGACCACCAGCGGATAGCTCCGAGCGTGATAGTCGTAGGCGTATGCCCAATCTTTACGATAGGCGCCGACTTCGACGAAGTACGTTCCGGGCTCCACGGCGACCTGGGACCAACGGACAGTGATGTGCCCGGATGAGCGATTGGCGGGTAGCTCTAAGCGCAATCTCTTCCGTGGTGGCCGACATGCAAACCCTGCCGTCGTCATGAATAACGGTCACTGAAAAAATAGGCAGATCCACCGCCTCATTGACGACGTAGTCCATTTCGACGCTCAAAGGATCACCGTCGCTCAGTTCCAATCCTGAAGCATCGGATGCCGTGCGAACTCTGACATCCGTAATCTCAAATTCGAGCGCTCCGAAACGGTTGTGGCCCATGCGTAGTACGACGCCTTGCGAGGTGACCGCGGGCTGCGCATCGATCGAAGTCCTCGCAACCGTTTCGTTTCGCAGCGAAGCCATATACTCGTTGGCGACTTCGCCTGCGGATCCCGAGGCTGCAATCGAACCGTCCTTGAGCCACAACGCCTCGTCACACATGTGCTGCACCAGCGAAATATCGTGCGAGACCAGCAGGATGCTGCAGCCTCGCGACCGTAGTTGCCGTATCCGATCCAGGCACTTACTCTGAAATGCGGCATCACCAACGGCGAGAACCTCATCTACGAGCAAGACGTCGGGCTCGCAGTGAATGGCTACAGCAAATGCCAATCGCATCTGCATCCCGGTGCTATATGTCCGGAGCGGGCGATCAATCGCCTCCTGCAGTTCGGAGAAGTCTACTATGGAGTCGAATCGGCGACGCACCTCAGCCCGGGTGAGCCCGCGCAGGATTCCTCCGATTTCCGTATTCTCTCTTCCCGTCAGGTCTGCATGAAATCCCGCCGTAAGTTCCAGAAGCCCGCCCAGCTTGCCGCACACCTTGACCGAGCCTTCATCCGGGCGCAGCACGCCGCCAATCAATCGTAGTAGCGTTGACTTACCTGCGCCATTCCTTCCAATCACTCCCAGCACACGGCCTTGCAGCAACCGGAAGCTGACATGGCGCAAACTCCAGCGCGCGTCGCCCCGCTGGAGATGATTGAATCCCGATAGCACGGCTTCCTGCAAGGTCGACGGCCGCCGGGCGTCGAAACGGCGGTACTTCTTCCCGAGGTCGTGCACCTCGATCGCCCTCAAACTCCAATCTCCTCGACAAACCAGCGGCTCGCGCGATCGAAAAGTGAATAGGTGATGACCAGACTAGCCACGGAGAACAGTCCTACAAGAAACAGAGACCGGCTGTCCGGGTACTCGTTTCGGATGAGAATCTGCCGGTAACCCTCCAACACCGGCACGAGAGGATTCAGCATATAAGCCCAATGAAACCGCGCAGGCACAGTACTGGCCGAGTACAGCACCGGCGAGACGTAGAACCCGAGCAGGAGAAATGCTGTCAGGAGGTATTGCGTGTCCCGGAAGCTCACATGAATCGCCGCGAGAGCGTACACCAGACTCAACGTGAAAAGAAATTGAACCACTATGATCAGCGGCAATGTAAGAAGCGGCATGCCCACGGACCGTCCGGCCAGGAACATGCCCACGAAGACGATGGGAAGTGCAATTAGAAAGTGCAAAAGATTTGATAGAACCGTTACCAGCGGCAGGACGGCTGGGATGAACCCCGGTTGGCGGACCAGCGACGCTTGATCGGTAATGGCTCCGCATCCAAATTGGAGCGAACTGCTGAACCAGTTCCACGCCAGCAGTCCCGTGAACAGAAACATCGCAAAGTGGTCGGTAGTAACCGGTAGTATGAATCTGAACACGAAGTAGAACACCAGCAACTGGAGCAGCGGATTCAGCAGCGACCAGATCACGCCCAGGACCGATCGCTTATAGCGTAGCTTCAGATCGCGTGCGACGAGCACACTGACAAGGTCGCGTATATACGCGAACCGCTGTAGCACTGGTGTCTTTCCGCTCATTCCGAAGCTCTCGTCGCGGCGCTTAAGTAGGCCATCGATTGAGTTTCCGCTTCCCTCGCCTTCGCCTTCGCAAACTCCTCCATCATGATGCCCAACATAACTCCGCTAAAGCGCTGAATCAGCAGACACCGTATTTGTTCTCCGGTCAGCGGTTCGGCACCCGCCCACGGCGGGATGCGCCCGACCGGAACTCCTTTGCACCAAATGCGCACAGCGTCAGCCCGCTGTCTGGCCGCGATGAAATCAAGCCTGTGCAGGTCGCCCGGCAGGTCAATATCGATCTCGTGATGCCCCGGCTTCTCGACGGGAGCGTCCTGCGCTAAGCGCTCCCAGGCCGCAAGACTGCCGAATCCAGCACGGACGCCCTTCCAGTAATAGTAACCTCGCAAAGGCCCGTAGAAGCGCCACAGCAGACCATAGATCTCGTGGGACGCGAGCACCGAGACGAAATTCTTCAGAATGGTGCCTGCGAGTCCGGTGCCAGCCCGGCCATGCCCACATCAATCGCCAGACAGGGCGCAGGGCGGGACGGTGCGCGATCCTGCTCAGCCGTGAGACGTTGAACTCCCAAAACAGTTCGGGATGCCGCCGGACGAGAATCGCTTGTCCTAAACCCTCCTGCTCCGCGCGACGAAGGCTAACGCTCATCGGGACTTTGGTGTGATGAATGCTTGCGGCTTCTCGTACAAACTCAAATCGCGCTCCGCTCTCGATGAGCCGGTACCCAAGTTCGTAGTCTTCTCCGGCGGCGCGGCTGTCGATCTGCTCATCGAATCCCCCCATTCGCTCGAACAACGAGCGCGGGAGGGAGACATTCCCCGTGCACAGATCTTTGAGCGTATATCGGTATCCTCTCTCGGACAACGCTGCGAATTTTTCCGCCCACCACAACCGGGCAGCCTTGGTGAACGGACCGTCGTCAGGCCGCGGGTGGCTGCATCGGGAAATACCCGAGTACAACCTTATCCGAGAAATCACGATGCGCGTCAACATGGACCGCGATCAGCGTATGGCTGGCTTCCATGTCGTCATCCAGGAACAGAAGAATGCGACCGTCCGCCCGTGCCGCACCCGCATTCCTGGCCGCGGCAGCGCCTCGGGCCGGACTGTTCTCGCAGTATCGAAGCGGAAACGGCGCCTCATACCGGCGCAGCAGATCCACAGTGCTGTCCGTGCACCCGTCGGCAACGACAACCACTTCGAACTCATCGCGTGCCGCTGTCTGCTCGCACAATGCGTTGAGCGTGGCGGTGAGGGCGGCGACCCGATTGTGGGTCGGAATGATGACGCTGATCGGAATCATGAATTCTGTACCACCGGATCGTCGGGCAACGGACCGAGAGTACGCTCATGCCGCCGGCACCGCCAGTATGCCAGAGGCGCCTCCAGCGCACCCTTGATCTCCATCAGAATCAGGCGCAACGGACGCGACCCAGGGCGCCGGCGTAGCGTGCGCCAAAGCTCAGTCAAATGATATTCAAAAAACCACCTGATGCCGATCACTACCGCGTCCCAATCCCTATCCCGCGTCAAGGCGCTGAATAGCACGCAGTAGCCGCCCACGGTATAACCGTAGAGCATGCGCTCCAACTCTTCGAAACTTCTTCTATGACGGTGCCACGCCAGGGCCGTTGGCGCGTAAACGATGGAATACCCCGCGCGGAGGATCTTATACAGGGCGTAGACATCCCCGCCCGATTTTGCAGCTGTGCCCCCGTCCAACTCTGCTTCGAAAATTCTGTGTTCCAGCGCAAGACTCCGCCGGACAGCCATGCTCGCCCCCGCGCCGACGCGGCCGGCCGATGCTGGAGATGACGTGAGAAGATTATGAACCGTGCGGTTAAACCCGCGATAGAAACTGCTGAAGACCTCGTGCAGATACTGGCCCTGCGTACTGAGTTCGAGGGGTTCCACCGCTCCAGTGACCGCCCCGACGTGTTCATCGAGAAACGGGTTGCGCATCTCGTCTGCCCAATTTCGGTCCACTACGACGTCGTCGTCGACGTACAAGAGAATGTCGTTGTGCGCCAGGCGGGCGCCGCGCGCGCGAGCCCAATTCACACCTTTGCGCGACTGCCGGAAGTAGCGGACCGGATACTCAGCGGCGATGAGCATCGTCGCGTCATCGGAAGGGTCGTTGTCCACCACGATCACTTCCACGTCGTTGCTCACAATAGGCGCGAGCGCGTTCAGACAGCGTCGAACATCGTCGGGCCGGTCTCGCGTGCACACTAAAATGGAGCAGGGCGGAAGCTGCGGGGGCGCCTCGTCCGGTGAGTTCCAGAAGTAGTCGCGAGCCAGGGCGTTGATTACCGAGCGGCTGGGACCCGGTGATGGAAACTCCTGACACGCGCGAAGCCAAATCTCGCTGCCCTTGATGACTCCGCCGGCTACCGGCATTTCAAAACGGCACAACGGCTCGCCGCGGAAACGCACCAGCACATGAGCCCGACTGAACCCGTCCAGCCCAGACACGTCCCGAATACCGTATGCAAGCTCGATGTTGATTACGGCCACCTCCATACTAAGAGTCCTAATCCGTGGTCTCATGGTGCGGCTCGGGCCGTGACCCGAAGTTTTTGCCGTGACTTCTCAGCAAGCCTGTCCAGGAGTTGAGGCCTGAAGAGAGACGAGACCGGGGTCCACGCCGATAGAATTAGGCCGAGCGTGATGACCATAAACATCGTGGCAAGGAGTAGGGCGGGACGCGAGACGGGTTCCCCGCGAGAGATAGAGAAAATCCAGGCGCCGGCGACGAGCACCAGCCCAGGAGCGTGCGCACTTAGCAAAGGGTTGCCTCCGCCTCCGCTTGGAATTTTCGGTGTCATCACGTAACTGAACTTTTTGTCCCTCAAAACGTCAATCAGCGCCAACAGCAGGAAGGGCCACTTCGCGAAACGCAACAGCCAGGCCCTCCACGGGACTCCGCTCTCTGTCATTGGATCCAGAAAAAACCGCTGGCGGAAAATGTGACAAAGCCCTAACGTAAGGGCCAGCGGACCCGTTGCCCACACGTCGAGTCGGGTCAGAAATATAGACGCGCTCTGGTGCAAAAGCATCCACACGAGCAACGCGATTCCCAGTATGGCAAGAAGGCCAGGCTGAATGTAGTTGAGCCCGTGCAGCATAGCCGCAACGCGCACAAGCGGTCTCAGATGGCGGATGTACGCCCATTGCCGTCGTAGCTTTAGATCCAGAACAGCGCGGCTCCACCGTCGCTGTTGATTGAGATAGGTGCGCCAATCAGCCGGCGCGACACCCCGCGCCAGAATGCGTGGTACATACACACCTTGCCACCCAGCCTGACGGTATCGCAGCGTGATGAGCAGGTCGTCCGCATCATGCGCAGCGAACCCGTCTACGCTGGCTAATGCTTTCATGCGGTGTGTATTGTGACATCCAACCACTGTCGGATAACCCAGGCGGTTGTTTGCCATCTGGACCACTGAATAAAATTCGTAGCTCTCTTCGGCAGCTCCCCGGGCAACAAAGCTCGCATCCTGATTGCGATAGGCCTGCGCCGCCTGAACGTAGCCGATACTCGGGTCGTTGAAATAGCCCAGGACTTCGCAGAGAAACGTCGGCGAGGGTACATGGTCAATGTCGAAGGCGCTGATTATGTCGTAATGGCTGAATCCGATTTCCGCCAGCCATGCGTTGTAGTTGCCGTGCTTCGAACGGGCTGCAAATTTCCCTGCCCCGGTTTGAAACTCTGCTTTGTCCTTTCGGGTATAGTGCCGAGCCTGGTAGTGCTCGCAAAGCGCCCGTACCGCCGGATCATTGCCCTCGTCGAGAACCCAGCTATCGTGCGCGACGCTGAGTCCCACCAGTGCCCTAAGCGAGCGCTCTAACATAGCTAGCGGCTCGGTGCCCGGAACAATAGCGGTCACAGCCGCAATTCGCACCGGCAGTAGCGGCGGCGGCGGACTGGGCCGGCGCATGAAGCCCAGCAAGGCCCAGCGTCCAATGTGATTCGCAACGATGATACAGGCAAACACAGAGAAACCGGCCCAGGCGATCGGATCGTAGTAATACACGCCCCTAAACGGCCATTTAAGAACGGATATCAGTGAGGCGCCGAGTAATATCGCGCTCAGTAATACATACAACACCAGATCCCGTTGTGATAACACCGGCGTCTGAGCGACGGAATAACGATGGCTCGAAACGCTCACGTCCCTACCAGCCGCTCTGGATCGGCGGTGCCGGGTTCCTCCCGGGCCAGTCGGATGAGATCGGGGAGGCGCGCCAGACTAGGCTCGAGCTCCGGCACACGCAGAACGCTGCAAAGAACGTTAGTATCAGCGATAAACCTGGTCACATCTAGGGGCCGCTGCGGCATCATGGTGATGCGTGATGACGAGTGTGCGAGCTCTATGATCTTGGTCGCCAGTTCCGCGATCGATGTACCTTGTCCCGAACCGACATTGAAGATCTCCGGAGCAGAAGCATCGAAGCCCGCGCACATCAAGGCGTCCACTACTGTGCCGACCCAGACAAAATCGAGAATCTGTCCGCCCCCAAACAGTGACAAGGGTCTGTGTTGCAAGGCCGTCCGCATGAATAAAGGGATGACGCCTGTTCTCGCCCGAGTTCCGTAGACGTTCGCGAGCCGCAGCGCCAAGACTCGAAGTCCGCGCGCTCGAAACTCTTGACACATTCGCTCACCCGCCACCTTGGATCGCCCATACACGTTCTTCGGCCGAAAGGGATGATTCTCATCAACGGGCACATGGTCGGGGTCACCATATACCTCTCGCGAGGAACAAAAGATGACGCGTTCGACACCACATTCCCGTGCCGCCCTTAATACGTTTCTGGTACCCTCTACATTCGTCTCATGCGTGTATTGCGGATCCTGTTCCGCTGCGACGACATGAGATTGGGCCGCGAGATGAAAAACGATCCTACAATCACGGAAGATACGCTTAACATCAGCCGCATCCCTAATGTCTGAACGAATGAAATCAACGTGATTCGTGCGTTTACGAAAATCGTAAGACACTCGCGAGAGGTTATCGAGGATCCTAGGCCTGACCCCACGGCCAACTAGCCGGTCAACCAGATGACTCCCGATGAAACCCGCTCCACCTGTTACTACGCAGTTCAAGATTTTTCCAAAAGCTCGCCTACGACTTTACGCTATCATAGGCGGCAGGGAATCTTGAGTTACACTTGCGTTAACCCGAAGGCTGGAGCACGCAAGACTGGTACTAGGGCATCCAGGACCTTTGTCGTTGGAATCGCCGTATCCTTGGCGATCGCTTGTTGGGATCTCCGAGGCTTTTCGAATTATGAGATGCTCGACATGGACTCGCCTAGGCATGCGTTGAACGGGGCGTTCCTGTTCGATTGCGTCCGTCTAGGCCACATCACGGATGCAGTCCCGTTCGCTAAACAGTACTTCAGCCATCTACCGGCGCTATCTCTGCCGTATCATCCCCCTCTGTTTCCTCTGTTTGAAGCCGCAATGTACGCCGGTCTTGGTGTAAGTGGAAGCTCCGCGCGCATTGCTGTTGGATTCTTTGTAGCCGTTAGTACGTTCCTCTTGTACAGCCTGATTTTCGCGACTCACGGTTACAGACTGCAGGCCGTTTGCGCGGTCGTCGTTTTTGCGTTTGTACCTCTGTCCCAATATCTCGGCGGTGAGGTGATGTTGGAGTTTCCTGCCTTGGCGCTTGTCTTAGGCTCGATTTACGCGTTCGTACGATCAGGAGAGAGGTTATCGCCGCGGCTGATCACTATATCGGCATTGCTTGCAGGAGCAGGCTGCTGGACCAAGCAAACCATATTCATTGGGATTGTTCCCTTTCTCGCCCTCATATTAGAGCGACGGTTCTCAGCAATTCTAACTAGGCGGCTTGTGTTATGGTACGGGATTTTCGGCCTCGCAGTCGGCGCGTATGGAGGTATGCTGCTCGGCCTGAAATGGAACGGCATGGGGGCCTTCTGGGCTGAGCGAAGCATCTGGGCCCAGTTCCTGTTCAACTTGCGATATTACTCCTTGATCAACCCTTTGACGCTGACTTGCATTCTACTCACGTTTGCTACTTCCGTCGTGCTCCTGGCGAAGCCAAGTTTGCTCCGCAGCGATTTCATACGGCAGAATTCAGTCTATCTCGCTCTCGTTATCGCGTGCGTCCTGGTCGCGGTGGTTGTCCCCGCCTACGATGCGCGTTACATGTTCTTCGCATTTCCTGGTTTAGTAGCAATTCTGCTTGACGCCACATCTCGGCTCCTGCGGCTAAAGTTCTCAGCCACAACCACCGGCTATTTGCTTGTAGCAGCGAGTATGGTGTTTGTAGTAGCAGAGGCTCATCCACAGAACTACTTGCGCGGCCCTCGGGAAGCGGCTACTCTGTTGGTTCGAGCGGGTGCGAGACGAATTCTGTACACGGGGGTGGCTAACGGACACTTCATCTTCGACGTGAGGACTTTGGATCCGACACTACAAACAGTCGTCATCCGGGGCGATAAGTTACCCAGAAGTCTCTTCGACTCAAATCACTTGGATGAATTTGTGCAGGCTTATGGCGTGGACTACGTTGTTTATCAGACCTCGCCAAGCTTTGGGATGCCAAGTATCTCATTCCCGCTGGTCGCTCGCATACCAGTCGATAGCTCCGAGCGATACCTGAGAGGATCACTTTCGATTTACCGCACAGGTGCGGCCAATAAGAATCCTAAGCACCAGCTTAGTGTCGGCATTAACAGCCTTGGCCGCAGACTCGATCTCGAGTTTTGATCCAGCTTTGTTGCTTTGATCTAAGAACAGCTTGACATTCAAGCATATATCGTGAACAATCTAGCATTTCTCGCTGATTGTAAATACATTGTTGACCAGGATTTATTTTTATTTACGAGCGACAAGCTCGATCGTGTGATGCACGTCGCTGGCCGGCAGCCTACTGTCGCCGCTGCCCGGATCGATGTGTAGATCGCTGACATACTCGAAAACCATGTCGCCGGACCTTTGGGCCGCACGCTCGAATTCGAATCTGTCGCAGACATCCTTGCCTACTTACGCTGCTGAGTCATACCTCCTCACATTTCATGGCTCGATCGATGCATTAGGTATGACATAATGGCAGCAAGCGATCTGCTGTCGCCCAGCATGACGGTCTAGGCGTGTTGTTGGGCAGGACATCCGTTGAGGTGGAAATTTGCAGTCCAGCGCGCTGGGGTTGTCAATATCGATTATCACCCCGGCTTACAACGCCGAAAAAGACCTCGCAGCAGCGTTGGCCGCACTCTCACAGTCCAAAGTCGCCCCTACTGAGTTGATCGTTGTGGATGATGGTTCCCAGGATGGCACCGCAATGGTCGCCAGGGAATTCGGTGCTCGCGTCATCAGTACGAAATCCAAGAGCGGGCCGGCCCACGCACGCAATCAGGGCGCGAGGCATGCCAAAGGCGACTTACTGTTATTCCTGGATGCGGATGTGTGTGTTCATCCTGACACCATCGGACGGATCGTCGCGGAATTCGAGCAGAATCCCGATCTGGATGCGTTGATGGGCAGTTATGACGACAAGCCTACGGCTCCCGATCTTCTGTCACAATATCGTAACCTGCTGCATAGCTTTATCCACCGCGAAAGCAATCAGGATGCCAAGAGCTTCTGGGCTGGCTGCGGCGCAATCCGCCGGACAGTGTTTCTGGAGCACGGAGGATTCGACGAATCATATACTGAGCCGGGTATTGAGGACATTGAGCTGGGTGTCAGGTTAACCAAGGCGGGTTGCAAGATCGCGCTTCTGCCGAGCATCCAGGTCACCCACCTCAAGGCTTGGGGCGTCAGACGACTGGTTAGTACGGAGTTCTTCCATCGCGCCGTCCCCTGGACACGACTGATCCTGCGCGAGGGAAGCATGCCGTGCGATCTGAACCTGCGGTGGAGTCATCGGCTTAGCGTTGCCCTCGGTTGTCTGATGCTTCTGATCGTCTTGGCCACCACCGCATCGGATGGCGGGCAGTTTCTCGCGTGCTCCCTAGGCGTCGTCCTGCTGATGATGGGCACGTTCTGGCTACAACGGATTTCGACTCGGAAATCATACTGGGATCGGATCACCCTTACCTTTCTTGCGGTCTCGCTCGCTGCGTATGCGGTAAAGCACCGGTCTCCCGTGGTGATTGGGAGCGTCGCTCTTGGGTATCTCCTGTTGCTGATGCGGCGGCGCTTCTTTTTCTCAACGTACCGGGCCAGGGTAATTACAGGGCGGCTTTACGCTGTTTATCTGGCTGTAAGCGCATTTCTGATTGCAAGCCAAATGCCCACCCATCGTGCGACGCTCGTAGTTGCATTGTGCGCGCTGGGTATCTTCCTGCTCAATCTGCCGTTCTACAGCTTCTTCGTGCGCCGCTCGGGATATCTTCATGTTCTCGCAGTAACCCCATTTCATTGGCTACATTACCTGTCCAGCGGGATCGCTTTTGTAACCGGCTTAGGCCTGTTTCTGTTCAAACGAGACCGGCAAGCCTATGTCCAAAAGACTCCGGATGGCAGGCTGCGCGCTTTCGAGCGCCGCTGAGACGCTGTCTAACTCACATCATGTTCGAAAGATTGTCCGTCCCGGTTCCGGTGGTTCGAAACTCGAGCTGCAACATGTCTCGACGTTGGCGCACCCTTCGTGATCTCTGAGCCGGCCTCGGAGTCTAACGGCTCGCCGGCCACTCAGATCTGCGTCCTTCAACTTGTTTTCAAACCAAGCCTTGCGGATCCAGCACTGGAACAAACACGGCATCACTAGCGTTGACGTACGAGGGCCTCGTCCCATTCTCGGCTTGTCAGCTAAGCTGTCGCGGCCACATGCGAGTTAAACCATCCTCGCGCCGCCGCTTCGCGCGCCAGACCTGTGTCTGCCGTGTGTGACAGCTTCTGGATTATGCGTTGGCGCGCTCTAAAAAGCCGCACTTTGATCGTCTCTTCCCGAACCCCATAAACCTCGCCTATTTCTTTGACCGATAGGCCTTCGATCTCTTTCAGCACCAGCAGCGAACGGTCCTCAGGGCTGAGCATGTCGAGAACGCGCCCGGCCAGGTCCTCCACTTCGTTCTGCTGCAACCGATCAGACGCTTCGCGCAGTGCCATGCCTCGCTCTACGGTCACAAGTTGCTCCTCCGAGAGATCGGACAGGCGGACGCGGCACCTGCGGTGACGCCGTAGAAAGTCCAGTGCTGAGTTCGTCGCGATGCGATACAGCCAGGGTTCGAACTGCCCGGGTTCGCGCAGCCTGTCGAGGGAAAAGTAAACGCGGACGAACACTTCCTGAGCGATGTCCTCGGCTTCTTCGGGCCGGCCCGTCAATCGCGACGCCATTCCCAGAATGCGACGCCTCCAGGTGTTCACTAACTCCTGAAAAGCCGCGGAGTCGCCGTCTTTGGCCCTCCGAACCACTTCAGTTTGAACGTCGGTCATCATGCAACGGCCACCTCACTTTGGTTCGAGATCTGGAGAATGCTGTTCGCCGCACGTCCGAACCGCACCGCCACCAGGCTTACATCGTCATGCGCTTTGGCCGGAGAAATAAAATCCTGCACTGCCGCAGTGATCTCGTACCGAATCTCGTCCGCGCTCAATATCGAGTATCTTTCCAGCACCTCGATCAGGCGGTCTTCTCCGAACTCCTCGCCCGCTCCATTCGAAGCTTCGACAACGCCGTCAGAATAGAGGACCAGCAGATCCCCCTCGGCGAGCACTTCCATGCTCTGTTCATAACGCGCCCCAGTCAGTAGCCCCAGCACCGGTCCACCTTCCTCAAGGCGCCGGATAGCCGTTCGTCCGCCGCGCGTTTGCACCAGCAGCGGCGGACAGTGGCCCGCGTTGATATAGTGCAGATTGCCGGAATCCGCATTGTAATAGGACCAGAACATACTCGCGTAGCGCGCGCCCGAGGCCCGCTCGCACAGCAGATGATTGAGCTTTCGCGAACAGTCTTCATGGCGCCAGGCCGATTCGGCCCAACTGCTCGATCGCACTGCGCCGTGAATCACTCCCATCAGCAGGGCTGCGGGCATTCCTTTGCCGGACACATCGCCCAGCACAAGGGCCAAACCATTGCCGTCCACCGCAAAGATGTCGTGGAAGTCACCTCCGACACCCCAGGCTGGAATACACTCCGCCGCGTATTCCACGTGCGGCAGTTTTTGATTCGGAGCCGGCAGCAAATCCAGTTGCACCTGGCGCGCAATCTCCACCTGCTGCTCCAGCTGTTTGCCTTTCAGATACGAGCGGAACCGCAGTGCAATGACAACCAGCGACAGGAACAAGGCCAGGGCGGCCGAGCAGTCGATAATCAGGTTCTTGCGTAACGGCCACACGGAGGCACTCTCGCTGTCCAGAGACATGGCCATCTCCACGACGCCGAATCCGGGGCCTTGTGTTCGTGGATCGGGCGGCAAATGAAACGGAAAGATCTCAACCACCATCTGGCCGGCATCCGTGCCGCGCACCGTGGTGATCGGTTCGTGATTGGCGAGGCCGGTGTGAATCTGAGCCGCGGAGAAGGATGCCGCGGCCCTCAGCCCAGCATGCGTCAACTGGCGCCCTTGGCGGTCGCGCACGTCGATCCACGCGATCTTGTGATCTTTCCGCAACTCCTCGATCAGCACAGCCAGATGAGCGTTGTCTTTCAAGGGCGCCTGCCGAAACTGCCTTTCGAGCGCGACCACGTGCTTGCCCATCTCTCGCCGCAACTGCTCGACCACGATGCGCCGGGAGATGAACACGTAACTCACCACGGAATTCACCAGCAATAACAGGGCGAGAAGTCCGCCCAGCACTAGCGAAACCTTCAACCAGCGATACCGGGGTTCGTCCATGTACGAAACGACGTGCTTTCCTCGCCGTAGTTACGCAGCAGCCTGAAGCTTAACGTTCTTAACAATTTGGGGTGGATTCACCACCTGGATCTTAACCTTCTTAATTCGAACTTTACATCCCCTTTACAACCCTATGCGCGCCAGGCGGTATCTTCAGAGGTGATGGCTGAATATGGGTCCAAACAATAATCCCCAGCGTGCTTGGTTGTCCTGGCTTTTTGTCGGGGCTTTGGCGGTGCTGTCCGCCTGCTTGGGCTTGATGCAATACCGCTGGATCGGAGAGGTCAGTAGAGCTGAGCGTGAGCGTTTGCGTGCTAGCTTGCAAGCGAGTCTCAATCGGCTCAGTCAGGATTTCAACTGGGAACTCGCCTCTGCCTGCAGCGCTCTGGCGCCAGACGATGCGAGCCGCGATTCCATTGCAGCCGCTCGCGAGGCCGAGTACGCCGCGAAGTATTTGAAGGCTCGCGATACAGCGCGCCATGCTCGAATGATCAAGTCCGTATCACTTGCCGTGCCCACCGGAGATTCCCTTATATTGCGAACACTGGACCCCGCGACGGGACGCTTCGAGGCGGCGGAGTGGCCGCCCGCTTGGTTGCCTGTTCGAAGCTGGTTTGTAGAAAAACTATCGAACCGCGATCCCCGGCGCGGCCCCGGTCCTATGGGCCCTACCGAGCAGTTTGCCGATCTGATCGAGGTGCCACGCTTCGGACCAGTTCACGGAAGCGGAGGTCCTTTTGCGCGCGAGACGGAATGGCTGGTGATCCGATTGGACCTGGATTATATCCGTAGCGCAGTCATCCCAGAGTTGTTGCAGCGCGATCTGGGCGCGGGCGCAACGGGTGATTATCAGACGGAGATCGTGATGGGTGAGAATCCGACCACCGTCATTTATGCGTCCGATTCGCGGGAAAGGGAGCATATCGGCCGACACGCTGACGCGACCACACGACTGTTCGACATTCGCATGGACTTACTGATGCGCCGTCCAGATGCGCGAGGGGCGGCACGTCGCGGGCCGCAACAAATGAGTTCCGATCGGGGACGCTGGCTGATGTCCGTGCGGCATCGGGCCGGCTCTTTGGAAGCCGTGGTCCAACGCGCGCGATGGAGGAATCTCGCAGTCACTACGGGCCTGCTGATACTCCTGATGGCTGCGATGGGTGCACTCGTACGTTTCACTCGGCGGGCGCAGCGGCTGGCGGAGCTGCAGATGGAATTTGTCGCAGGCGTATCGCACGAACTGCGGACACCTCTCAGCGTAATGCGGACAGCAGGGCACAATCTGCGAGGCCGCGTGGCTAACGATCCCGTCCGCGTTCAGCGTTATGGGGAACTCATTGAACAGGAGAGCGAAAAACTGACCGCGATTGTGGAACAGGTATTGCGATTCGCTAATGCTAACGCGGGCCGCGTCATCGGCGCGCTGGAACCGGTGTCCGTCGGGGGTGTGATTGAGAGCGCCGTGCAGGCCGATCGGAAATTGATTGAGGAGTCGGGGTGCGTTCTGCAATCGGATATCGACCCTCGGCTGCCGCCGGTGTTGGCCGATGCCACGGCATTGCAGCATGTGCTTCAGAATCTTTTGGCGAATGCGGTCAAGTACGGAGGGAGTGGCAAATGGATCGGCATTGCCGCCTCCATCCCCGGCGGTCGGGATGGCTCGGAAGTGGAGATTCGCGTGGCCGACCATGGTCCGGGGATTCCAGCGGAAGAGATAGGGCACATCTTTGACCCGTTTTATCGCGGTAAGAAGCCGACGGAGGACCAGATTCACGGAACGGGTCTGGGTCTGAGCCTGGCCAAGAGAATCGTGGAGGCCCACAACGGAACCATCGCGGTTCGCAGCGATCCTGGGAAGGTGACGGAGTTCATTGTTCGCCTCCCGGCCGCGCTCGTGGGAAAAGAGCATGAGCTCGCGAATTCTACTAATTGAGGATGAGCCAGGTCTCGTGCTGACGCTTTCGGATCTACTCGGAGGCGAAGGATACGAGGTGGATACCGCGCCGGATGGTCCCACGGGTCTGACCAAGGCTCTCACTGGAGAATTCGATATCGTCGTTCTGGACGTCATGCTGCCCGGCAAGAGCGGCTTTGAGGTATGTAAGGAGCTTCGGCAGCAAGGCCGCGATGTCGCCGTGCTCATGCTGACCGCGCGGACACAAGTCATCGACCGCGTCGTGGGCCTGAAACTGGGTGCGGACGATTACCTCACCAAACCATTCGATCCTACGGAACTACTGGCTCGTGTAGAAGCGCTGCTACGGCGCGTGACGAAGGAGAAGCTGTCCCCCGTAACCCGCTTTCAGTTCGGAAGCGTTCAGGCCGACTTCGATAGTGGTGAGGTGCTTCGCGATGGGTCGCCCGTCAGCCTGGCTGCGAAAGAACTACAACTGCTTCGCTACTTGATCGACCGGCGCGGCACCGTAGTTTCGCGCGACGAACTGTTGGAAAACGTGTGGGAATATCAACCCTCGGTTTCGTCGCGAACCGTGGACGTGCACGTGGCCTGGCTCCGTCAAAAGCTCGAGGCCAATCCACAAACCCCCAAGCATTTTCATACGGTGCGCGGCGTCGGATACCGGTTCGCCCCCTAAGTTTGTAACTCGTGTAACCTTTGCGGCAGATGTTGCGCTATTCTTGTTTACACTCAGGGAGTTTGACAAGGAGAATCGATGAAACCACTGATGATATCGCTGTTCTTAGCCGTTTGTATGTTGGGTCAAGAGGCGCCTGCCCAGCCGAGACCTCAACGGCAGCCGCCCCCACCTCCGAAGAATTTGAAGGTGCTACCGCCTGAGAACCTGATCAAGACTATGCAGGCTTTCCGTGCGGCCTTGGGCGTACAGTGCGACGCATGCCATGTCAAGGGCGACTTCGCCAGCGATGAGAATCCGAACAAGGATGTCGCGCGGAGGATGATCGTGATGACGCAGGAGATCAACACCAAGTTCCCCGACGGCAAGATGCACGTCAGCTGCTACACCTGTCACCGGGGGGCGACCGAGCCCCTGACCGCGGCGCCAGCTACCGAGAAGCCCACCGGGCAGTAGCCAGCATTCGGCATCGCTGGGGGTGAGCCGCGACAGCGCTTTCAGGTGTGTCGCTATTGCGGGAAATGCATGGCGAGCAGAATCTCTTTATAACGCGGTTGCTGGGAGAACTTCTGCAGCCATGGCTCAACCTTGATGAAGTTGATGCTGGGCGAGCGTTCGCGATACGCTTTGTCCAGCCATGCCATGGTCTCGCGAATATTACCGAGTGAGGCGTACATGGACGCGACGTTGGCCACACTCACTTCACGTTGCGCCAGCACTCGTTGGGCTTCTCGAATGCCGCTCAATAATCGCACCGGATCCAGTGACGTCGAAGCTCCTCCAGTGGGCCAGGAACTGAGTGGTTTCGTGGCCAGTCTTTCGACGGTGTGGCGCGATGGCGAAGTGCGTCCAACCCATCGCAACAGCAGCAGTGGGCCGCGAACCTGGCGCACCCGCACGGACCCGTTTGACGCAGTCTGGCCACAGGTTCAGCAGTGGCTCAACGAGCAGCCCGACGCCGATGCCAAAGATCTGTTCCTCCGTTTGCAGGGAAGCATGCCGGGCACTTTCCCGCCTGGGCAACTGCGAACTCTCTAACGCCGAGTCAAACAGTGGCGCAGTGAGATGGCACGCCAATTGGTGCTGGGTGTTGAGTCTCAAGCGGCGGTGGATGAGGAATTATGTTCGGCAGGCCTCGCCGCTATCGATTCCGAAGGGGAGCGTCCATGATCCGCAGCCTGGACCTCCCATCGATCAAAAGCAGGGTAACGCTGGAGTCTCTGCTCCGGCATTACCAGGTGGAGCTGCAAAGGGCGGAAAGGACCAACATCGGGGATGCTGTCCGATCCATGGCGGCGATGGACGAGACGCCTTTCATGTGAATCTGGAACGCAATATCTTTCACTGTTTTGCGTGCGGCGCCGGTGGAACGGTGTTGGACTTCGTGGCTGCGATGGAGGGCTGTACTTTGTTCGAAGCCGCTCGGAGACTGCAAGCAATGTCGAGCCTGTCAGTGACATCGAATCAGAAAAAACTGGTTACGGAAAGAAAAAGATTCATTGCGCCGCTGAAGTTCAAGCTGACTGGCATCGACTATTCGCATCCCTATCTGGCCGAGCGCGGCATCGCAGAAAAGACGGCGCTTGAGTTTGGCGTGGGTTTCTATGTGGGGCCGGGGCTGATGCATGGGCGATTGGTGATTCCCATCCACACTGCTTCCGGCGAACTGATTGCGTATTGCGGACGCTCCGTGGATCACACTCAACCACGGTATCGGGTTCCACCGGGCTTCCCCAAGTCGGAGATTATTTTCAACATGCATCGCGCCGCCGGGACGGACAGCTCAGTGGTGGTGGTAGAGGGCTTCTTCGACTGTATGAAAGTGCGTCAGGCTGGCATTCGGTCGGTCGTGGCACTCATGGGCTCTGCTCTTTACGAACCCCAGCGCTAAATCCTGCTGAAGCGATTCCGCCGCGTGATTCTCCTGTTAGACGGCGATTCGACTGGCCGGAAGGCGAGCCAGGTGATCGCTCACAGATTACAGCCACACTGTTCCGTGCAGGTAATTCGGTTAGCGGAGAGTCTGCAGCTGGACCAAATGACAGCAGAGGATATCCGCGAGGTTCTACAGCGTTTCGCCAACGACGATTACTGATTCGGTAACATTCCTACGTGAGGCAACACGGCCGGGAGTCTTAATTGTCGCCGATCAGTTGATCGAAGCACGCGATGAGAGCGCTTGTTACGGCGTCAAAAACACCTGGCGCGACAGGAACTGTTGATCGTTGACGAGCTGGGTTTCGTACCGTTGTCGAAGACCGGCGCCGAAATGCTGTTCGAAGTTTTCAGCCAGCGCTATGAACGGGCTTCTACGCTGGTGACCAGTAACTTGCGTCACTTTGCCGGCACAACCGGGGCCATGGATTGCGTACTAAATTGCTCGTCTTTCGAAATCGAAAATTAGTATGCCCCGGTGGCGTGGAGCCACGGGCGTATCTATTTGGCTGTTTGTGTTGGTCTGGTGGACCTGGTGAGATTCGAACTCACGACCTCTTCCATGCCATGGAAGCGCGCTCCCAACTGCGCCACAGGCCCTCGCTGAGGATCTAACGCCAATATAACATATCCTGAAAATAGAGCCTGCAATATGGATCGCCAACAAGCCTGGGAACTGCTGTGCGAGTACACTAAGACGGACAGTTTGCGACGGCACGCGCTGGCCGTAGAAGCCTGTGTTGCCGCGTACGCTCGCAAATTCGGCGAAGATGAGACGCGATGGTCGGTCACCGCGCTGTTACATGATTTCGATTGGGAGATTCACCCCGAATTACCGGACCATCCAATCAAGGGCGAGCCCATTCTGGCGGCGCGTGGAGTTGATCCGGAGATTCGCCGCGCAATCCTCTCCCACGCGGATTTCACCGGTGTGCCGCGCGAGTCTCTGCTTGAGAAGACTTTGTTTGCCTGCGACGAAATGGCCGGATTCCTGACCGCTTCCGCCTACGTGCAGCCCAGTCGCAGCATCCGCGAAGTTCAGGTAAAGAGCGTTCGCAAAAAGCTGAAGGATAAAGGTTTCGCACGTGCCGTCAATCGCGACGACATCACCAATGGGGCGCGTGAACTGGGTGTCGATCTGGACGAGCACATCGGTTTTTGCATCGACGCCATGGCGGCGCGCGCCGCCGAACTCGGACTCGCAGGCCCCGCTGCAGTTACTTCAGCAATTTGAGGCGCTAGCTGCGCTCAGGAACTTCTCTTTGCCGTGTACTCGATTGTCTGACCGGCGTTGGGTACGTCGACAGTGAATTTGATCTGGTCCCCGGCCACCACTCCCTTGTAGTTGAGCTTCATCTCATTACCCTGGAAATTAACGTTGATCGTGAACGTGATATTGTCACCGTCCACCTTGCCATCAGTGATGGTTGACTTCCCCATCAGCTGGCTTTCGGTCTCCCCCGTCAGCTTGTCGCCATCCACTTTAAAAAGGAATGTCCTCTCAATCGTGCCATTCGGCGTCTCGGCTGTTCCCTTCCACTTGCCGCTGACATCGGCGGCCATGGCGCTGAACCCGACGAAAATTAACAACGCTATCAACAACTTCATCGCATTTCTCCTTGGTGCAGGGTCGCGAGGCTTCCACCAGAATACCGCTTCAACCCGCCTTCGTCGCGCCATGGAACTATAATCATGGATGAGCCCCATGAAAGCTGTCTTCTTGCCCGTTATCGGCGCTTTGGCGTTTCTCGCCACCACGTCCGCTCAGCAGGGAGCGAAGAAGACCGCCGAGGAGCAGCAGGATCCGAACCGCATTGTTCTGGATGTCACCCGCGTAAACCTTCTGTTTACGGTGGCCGACAAGAAGGGCCGTTTCGTTACCGATCTCAAAAAGGATGATTTCGCCATCATCGAGAACAAAAAGGATCAGAATATCCTGGAGTTCACCGCTGAATCGAATTTGCCGCTCCGGCTGGCCATCCTCATCGACACCAGCAACAGCATTCGCGAGCGATTCCGGTTCGAACAGGAAGCCGCGGTTGAATTTATCAACTCTCTGATGCGTCCCGAGGACCGGGCTGTTGTGGTGAGCTTCGATACGGCGGCCGAGCTGGTTACCGATCTCACAGGAGATACCGACGTACTCGCCAAGGGTATCCGCGGACTGCGCCCGGGCGGAGGGACGGCGATGTACGACGCCGTCTTTTTTGCTTGCCGCGACAAGCTGATGCAGGATCAGCCACGGCATAAGTTCCGGCGCGCCATGGTGTTGATCAGCGATGGCGACGACAACCAGAGCCGTTATACCCGCGACCAGGCACTCGAGATGGCGCAGAAAGCCGATGTCGTGATCTATTCCATCTCGACCAACATTAGCCGTATTCCTACGGACGGGGACAAGGTGATGCGGTACTTTGCTGGTGAAACCGGTGGGTTAGCCTTTTTCCCCTTCAAAACGCAGGACCTAGCGCAGTCCTTCGAGAACATCGCGAACGAATTGCGGCATCAGTACAACATTCTGTACCGGCCGGAGCCGTTGAAGACGGATGGCCTCTGGCACTCGATCGATGTCCGCATTAAGGGCCGGAAAGATCTTGTGGTGCGGGCGCGCAAGGGCTATTACGCACCGCGGATGTAGGGTCCTACAACTCCAGCAAATATCCGCGTTTTCCGACATTGACCGCCTGCGTCTCGCCGATTTTTACACTCACCCCTTCAGCCTCGTGGATGTGGCCGCAGAAGAAATACCTGGGCTGTACCCGCTGGATGAACTCCCTCACGGCCGTGCTACCCGCGTGAACGCCGTCTCGCACCTGATCGAGCGCGGTCCTCAGGGGAGGGCAATGGCAAACCATAATCAACGGCCGCAGTGATACAAAGTCTTCCAACCGCCGCGCGAGTTCCTGCTCCGTGTACTCTCCTGGTGTGTTGAACGGTGTGGGATTTGAGTAACCCAACCCGCCGATCCGGTACGCCCCTGCATCTCCGGAAACCTCCATGCTACGTCCGTGGAAATTTGACAGGCCATAGCGCGAGCACATCGATTTCACGTCGGATTCAGATTCATGATTGCCCGGGATGACAAACATCCTGCCGGCTCGCCTCTGTAGCAGCGGCCCGATCTGCTCCACGCCCTTAGCCCAAGTGATCATGTCGCCAGCCGCGAAATAATAATCGGCTTCGATTTCCATGAGGCGCTCAAGAGCGCGTTTGTCGTTGTGGATATCGGAGAAAATGAGCAGGCGCATGACGAGAAGCCCCAGTATCACCGAATTTCGGGGCTGGACACAACCTTGTGTGCTTCCTGTTACGGCTCGCGTAAACGGCTCGCGCTGGCAACCCCGTGGAGCGTTCAGTACGGCCATTGAGGCATGCTGAACAGGCCGCCGTCGACCCAAATGGTTTGCCCCGTGATGAATTGACCGGAGTCGCCAGCCAGAAACACAACAGCCTTTCCGACATCGGACGGCAGCCCGATGCGAGCCAAGGGCGTCAGCTTCGACCAGGTACCCGCATAATCCCCCGCCTCCTGCTTGGTACGCTCGATCTCGATGGCTCCTGGAGCTACGCAATTCACTCGGATCCCGTATTTCCCGAGTTCCACCGCCGCCACCTTGGTGAGCATCTCGATCCCGCCTTTGCTTGCTGTATAGTCCACCAGATTCGGGAACGCCAGCTTGTTGCAGCCGGATCCGATGTTAATGATAGAGCCTCCGCCCGCGTCCTTCATCAGCCGCGCCGCGCGCTGCGTACACAGGAAGCAGCCCTTCAAGTTCGTGTCGATCACGCGATCCCATTCATGTTCTTCCAGGTCGAGTAGCGGTTTCCAGGTTTGTACGCCCGCGTTGTTCACCACAATGTCGACGCGGGGAACTCGGCCGAGCACTTCGCGATACATGCGATCCACATCTGCGGCGACTGCAACATCAGCTTGCACCACAAACGCTTCGCGTCCCAGCGCGAGGATCTCTCCTACGGTTGCATCCGCTCCGGCTTGGTCAGTGTTGAAATTCACCGCAACGTTACAGCCAGAACGCGCCAGCTCGAGTGCAATTCCTTTACCCACTCCCTTGCTCGCGCCCGTTACCAGGGCCGTCCTGCCGTCTAGCACCATGCGAATATTGTAAACACAGCTCGTTTGGCGTGCATAGGAGCGTTAATCTTTGCAGCTACTTGCTGCTCGATCGGATTCGAAGGACACTGAAGGTTCGAAGTGTGCAGGGCGGACCCTCCGCGGCCGCAGTCGCCCTCGAGTCAGGTTCTTATTTGGCGAGTTGTGTGCTCAAGAAAATGAGCAGGTAAACGTTCCGGATGCTACGGGTGTAACGCCCACGTCTTACGAATTGGCCCACAGAGTCGAGGGAGGATGGATAATTGACGGTAAAACTTGCCGAGAGCGCCCCAGTCCGAGAGCCTGCCGAGCGTTGGACCACTGCCGAGGCAGCGGAGTTGTACGATGTGGCCGCTTGGGGTAAGGGGTATTTTTCCGTTGGGGATAACGGCCATGTTCTGGTTCACCCTACCAAGGACTCGAGCCGCTCCATCGACCTCATGGAACTGGTGGAGAAACTCGAACTGCGTGGCATCTATCTTCCGATTCTCATCCGCTTCGCCGAAATTCTGAAGCATCGATTGGGCGAGATGCACGGCGCGTTTCAGAGCGCGATAGCGGAGCACAACTATAAGGGTAGCTACTGCTGCGTGTTCCCGATCAAAGTGAACCAGCAGCGCCAGGTCGTGGAAGAAGTGTTCCACTTCGGCCGCCCGTATGGATTCGGTCTCGAGGCTGGATCGAAGCCGGAGCTGCTGGCCGTCATGGCCATCGCTGACAACAACACGCCGATTATCTGCAACGGCTTCAAGGACGACGAATACATCGAGCTGGCGATGCTGGCCAAGAAAATCGGCCGCCAGATCATTCCCGTCGTCGAGAAGTACACCGAGCTCGATCTGATCATGAAGCATTCGCAGCGAGTCGGCGTGCGGCCGGTCATCGGTATGCGCGTGAAACTGGCCAGCCGCGGATCGGGGCGCTGGAAATCTTCCGGCGGTTACCGGTCCAAGTTCGGACTGACAGTTACCGAATCGATGCGCGCGCTCGAAGCAGCTGAAGGCGGTGGGCATGGAGGATTGCCTGAAGCTGCTCCACTTCCACCTGGGCAGCCAGATCACCAACATCCGCCAGATCAAGGGCGCGGTGATCGAGGCGGCGCGCGTGTACGTGGAATTGAAGCGCGCCGGCGCGGGCTGAAATATATGGACGTCGGCGGCGGACTGGGCATCGATTACGACGGCTCGCAGACCGACTTCGAATCGAGCGTCAACTACACGCTGCAGGAGTACGCGAACGACGTCGTCTATCACATCCAGAATGTGTGCGACGAGGCCGAAGTGCCGCATCCGAACATCATTACGGAGAGCGGACGCGCAATCGCGGCGTATCACAGCGTGCTGGTGTTCAACGTGCTGGGCGTGACCGGCTTCGGCGAAGCGGAAGCGCCCAAGGGACTGTTCCGGAAGATGTGGAACAGCCGCTGATCGATCTGCTGGAGACGTCACGATCGCTCAGTTCGAAGAATCTGCTCGAGAGCTTTCACGATGCGCAGCAGGCGCTCGATTCCGCGCTGAATCTGTTCAGCCTGGGCTATCTGCCGCTCGAAGCAGCGGAGCATCGCCGAGAATCTCTATTGGGCGATCTGCCGCCGCATGCAGAAGATGGCGAAGGAGCTGGATTACTTTCCGGAAGAGCTGGAGCCGTCTGGACAGTCTGTTGTCCGACACATACTTCTGCAATTTTTCGCTGTTCCAGAGCATGCCGGACAGTTGGGCGGTGAAGCAGTTGTTCCCGGTAATGCCGATTCATCGTCTGGATGAGGAGCCGTTACGGCAGGCATCCTCGGCGATATCTCCTGCGATTCCGATGGCAAGATCGACCAGTTCATCGACCGCCGCGACGTCAAGAAGACGTTGCCGCTGCACCCGTTCAACGGCGACACCGTATATCCTCGGCGCATTCCTGGTGGGCGCGTACCAGGAGATCCTGGGCGATTTGCACAACCTGTTCGGCGATACCAATGCGGTACACGTGCGCTGGGCGAAATGGCGAAGTGGTCCTGAACACCGTGATGCGGGGCGACACGGTTCGCGAGGTCCTGGATTACGTGCAGTTCAACGCTAAGTCGCTGATCGAGCAGTTCCGCGTGGACGTCGAAACGGCGCTGCGCGACGGAAAGATCGGCTACGAAGAGTCGGGCCGTTTGCTCCGGTTCTACGAAGACGGCATGAACGGTTACACGTATCTAGAATAGCAAACGGCGCACGCACTCGTGCTGCAGCGTCGTGTGAACGTGAAGTCGCTGCAGCTGTTACCAGATCCGGCAAGCGTTCGCCCTGACCATCGGTTGACCCGTTTTGCACGCAAACGCCTTTTGAAAATCTGGTATTCAACAAAACCCCATTCACTCGTAAGCGGCCGGGCGAGTGCGGATCCACGGTAGCAAGCATCCGGGCCAACTCAGGACGTAATGCTCGCACCAGATCTGCCCAAAGCCGAGGAAGAAGCGTTGCTCCGGGGTGAATCCGTCCATGCCGCGCCGGAGCCTTGTTCGCCAGCACTCGGCGTAACGACATCAGGGCCAGGCGGACGCCCCCATTGTCGGCGGCGTTTTCGCCCAGTGTCAGCTTCCCGTTCAATTTCAATTCGTCGATAGCGGTGAATTCGGCGTATTCGTCGGCGATGCACGCCGCGCGATCTTCGAACCTCTTAGCGTCGTCAACTGTCCACCAATCGCGCAGGTTTCCCTGAGCATCGAACTGGCGTCCTTCGTCGTCAAATCCATGTGTCAGCTCGTGGCCGATCACGGCCCCTACCGCGCCGAAGTTTACCGGCTCATCCCGGTGATTGCTGTAGAATGGCGGCTGTAGGATGCCGGCAGGGAAGTTGATATCGTTCATTTGCGGATTGTAGTAGGCGTTCACGGTCGGCGGTGACATCGACCATTCACCCTTGTCCACCGGCTTCCCAATCTTATTCAGGTCATAATTCACGGCCCATTCCCAGAAACGCAGGTGATTTCCCAATGCATCGTCCCGCGCGATTTCGACGCCACTGTAATCCTTCCATTTGTCGGGATAACCGATCTTATTCGTAACCGCGTGGAGCTTGATCAAAGCCTGCTTCTTCGTCGTGTCCGACATCCAGTCCAGAGCCTGGATGTCGCCCCCATCGACGCTTCTATGTCGTCCACCATAGCCAGCGTACGCTGTTTTCCCTCGGTGCCAAAAGTCTCTCGACGTGCTTTTGTCCAAGGGCATCGCCCAGTTGTCGGTCGACACTGTCGGCGCAGCGCTTCCATCGTGGACGCCGCTGCTCGGCGCCAGATAGCGTCCGCCGTCGAAGACCCAGTTCTGCTGGACGAAAGGCTCGAGAGCCAGGGAGCGACAGAATTTAAAACGTGCCAGGATAGATATGTTTTCAGGTTGTCCAGCGGATTCTGGACCAGCACCGACTCGATCTGGCGCACAAAGGGCGGAAACGAGACATTCAGCGATGACAGTCCGCTGAGGCCCAGTCCGGTGAAAAACTTATGCCAGTCAACTCCCGGATTCAACGAGATCAATTCCGGGACCGTATACTTGTGGTAGATCTTGTTAGGATCCCGCCGCCCCACCAAATCCAGCGATCCCTTAGCCAACTCTGTTTCAATCTCAGTACTACCTGCGATTTAGCCCTGGCGACATCCGAGCTGTCGCCGAGCAATTCGAACATTTTTTCGACGTAAGCGACGAATTTCGTTCGCAGCTCCACGCTCTTCGGATCAGTCTTGAGGTAGTAATCGCGATCCGGCAGCGAGAGTCCGCCCTGGTCAACTTCCGCGATCATATTCGTGGCATCCTTCGCATCTTGCGTGGAACCGAATAAGAAGAATGCGTCAACGTTGCGGTGATGCAGCGCGATCAGCTCATCAGTGAGGCCCTGCTTTGTCGGAATCGCGGCGATCTGCTTCAGCAACGGCCGTACCGGCTCTGCGCCCTGCTTATTGATGGCGGGTTCGTCCATGCAGGACGTATAGAAATCCCCGACCTCACGCTCCACAGCGCTCCGCTTCGGATCGTCGGCTGCGGCCGCCTCGAGGATGTGTCGAGAACCTGCCGGTTGCCCTCAACGAGTTCATCGAATCTCCCCCATCGGGTCTGGTCCGGCGGTATCGGATTCGCCTTTTGCCAGCCTCCACACGCAAATTGGTAGAAATCAACGCACGGGTTTGCCGATCGATCCAGGCTGGCGGCATCGATTCCGCCCGTCGCTCTTGCGCCAAATTGCAGATGAAATTATGAGGAGAGCGAGGCAGACCCGGTTCATGAAACCAGTGTAACCTTCCCTCAGATTTCGTCTGGCGTTTCCATGTATCGTTGACGAATGAGCACTGCACCGCAGAATCCAACTACGCCGGCGGGAGCGCTACCGCTGTGCTTCATCCTGATGCCATTCGGCCAAAAACCAGCTCCGGACGGGTCCGTGATCGATTTCGATAAAGTCTACTCGGACCTCATCGCACCCGCGGTGGCGGACGCGAAGCTGGAGCCCATCCGAGCCGACCAGGAGACCACCGGGGGCATCATCCACAAACCCATGTTTGAACGACTGATTCTGTGTCCGTTTGCAGTGGCCGATTTAACTCTCGCCAATGCGAACGTGTTCTATGAACTCGGCGTGCGTCACGCCTTCCGTCCGTCGACTACGGTCCAGTTGATCGCCGAGGGAAGCCGGCTACCTTTTGATGTGCAGATGCTCCGGACGATTCCTTACAAGCTGGGCGGGGATGGGATACCCGATCCCGCGCGCGTGCCGGCGGTCAGGAACGCTATCGCGCAATTTCTGCTGGAGGCTCGCAAGGGCGCACTCGACAGCCCCATTTTCCAGCTACTTGCCGGCTTGCCTCAACCGAATATCGAGCACCTGAAAACCGACGTGTTTCGAACCCAGGTAGATTACTCGGAGTCTGTGAAGAAGAATGGCGACCGCGCGTAAGTCGGGGCCAGCGGCTGTGCGAGAGGTCGAACAGCAACTTCACGACATAGCCGATTGCGATAGCGGGGTGTTGGTTGATCTCTTCTTGTCGTACCGTGCGACGAAAGCTATGGCCGACATGTTGGCTGGCGGGCGATTGCCCGCCTCGCGGCAACGGTCCTCATTCGCGAGCAACTCGCGTTCGCGCTGAATCGTCTTGGCCAGTCCGAGGACGCCGAAGCGGTGCTGCAGCAGTTGCTAAAAGAACGAGGGCCCAGTAGCGAAACGTACGGGCTGTTGGGGCGGGTGTATAAGGATCGTTGGGAAAAGGCCGACCCCGGGGTTATGGAAAGA
>CAWKLV010000020.1:0-257770 GCA_963850575.1 uncultured Acidobacteriota bacterium
TAATCCACTCTACGACGCCTTTCTCCGCTTGACAATTTCCTGCTTAGCGGCGTCAACGCTTGCAATTCTCTGATGAGTGCCGGAATCTGTTTGTAACCTTTGACCCGGCGGAACGGTTTTGCGCGACCAAGAGACCCGAGCCCACCCAGCGCTCCCGCTGGTCGCCGCCGTGCCAGCGTTTCACGTTTTTGCAAACCTGCTCCACAATGGAGAACGCAGACTCGATTACATTGGTGCTGGCGAGGGTCTTGCGAAGTTGCATCGGAACGTGAAGCCGATGCACGGTCAAGGTCTCCTCCATCCCTTCACCCAAACTCCGCGCCGCACTCGGATTGAGCTCCATGAGTTCGCGATGCAGCGTGTTGAGCGCTTGTTTGGCAGCGGCGTAGTCTTCCAGGGCGTAGGCCGCATTGAGCTTCTTCGCCACTGCCGGTTTATGTTCGTCGGTCAGATGATCCAGCACATTCCGGCGCTTGTGGACCTGGCAGCGCTGGATCGCCGCCGATTCACCGGCGTACTTTTTCACGGCAGCGGTCAGGGCCTTGCCGCCGTCGAGAACGTAGAGTCGCGGTTCGGTGAAATCGAGTCCGCGGCTCACCAGATCACCGAGCAATTCACCGACTACCGTCGCGTTTTCTGTGGCTCCTTGACGAATGCCCAAGATCGTTTTCCGCCCGTCCTGGCCTATTCCCAACGCGGCTACCATCTGCTGTCCTTCGAACGGCGTCGCATCAATCAGCAACGCGCAGAGCCGGAGTTTATCCAGCCGGCTCTCCATCATGTCCTTCAACTTCGCCCGGCTCGCCTCGATGAAATGTTCGCTGACCGCGCTCTTCTCCAAGCCGTACGCTTCGGTGAACTGGCGAACCGCCTGGCCGTATTTCCTCGTGCTCAGACCGAGCATCAACTTTTCCCACACCGTTTCCGTCAGCGGCTCGCCGCGGTGGAACAATTCATAACTACCTAAACGGACTTCCTTATCCTCAGCTGTCCGTACGCGTGGCTGTCTGGACTGAACCTTCTGCCCCATTACTACGCAGTAACCATTCTCGCTACCCCACCGGCTCACCGTCCTTTCCGGCTGCCGTTGGCTGCGGCTCGCCGTGGAGTTTGCGGTGAGCGTGCGTAAAGGCGAAAAATCAGGATTTATTTTGAGCTAATATTCGGCGATTGGATGCTACGCCGAACCAGGCACGGTGGCAATCCCCGTCATATGATCCGGCAACTCTATCGCGATGGCGAGCGATTCCGAATCGGATTCGTTCGTGGCGAGGCGGGAACATGTCGGAAACTGTGCGCGACTGTACTTCCCTCCTCACTTGAACAGACGATTCCATTCACTTGAATGACAGCCAACTCCGAGTTGGGTCCGGAAGACGCCCCTTATTAGGGCAGCTTTGTTGAACCGGAAAATCGAATAGAATACCAGGACAGTTACAAAATGCTTTTACTGTCACGATTTATATTTTTGGCCCTTGCTGCTTTGCCCTCGGCTGCGGCCTGGAAGGACGGCTTCATAACAACCAGCGATGGTGTTAGGCTGCACTATATTGAGGCTGGGTCTGGTGCCTCCATCGTTCTGCAACCAGGCTGGACTATGCCGGCTAACATCTGGGAGCCCCAGATCAATGCGCTTTCGAAGAACTTTCGCGTCGTCGCACTCGATCCACGCTCGCAAGGGAAGTCGGATAGGCCGACGGATGGTCACTATCCCGAGCGCCGAGCTCAGGACATAAAGGAAGTGATCGACAAACTACAACTCGCGCCAGTCACTTTGGTCGGGTGGTCCCTTGGCGTTGTCGAGATTCTCAGCTATATCGATCAGTTCGGCACCTCAAGTCTGCGCAACCTTGTGCTAGTCGATGGAGAAATTGGCCATGATCCTGATCCCAAGCGCATCGCCGACCTGTGGGCGCAGGCGAGAGAGTATCAGGTCCGGCGTGCGGAGTGGACGGCTAAGTTTGTGCGCTCAATGTACAAGAAGCCGCAAAGTGATGCATATTTGAAAGAGATCACTGACGCAGCAATGAGTGTGCCGACAAACAGTGCAATTCTGTTGATTCTCAACGCTTATGCAAGTGGACGAGATTGGCGGCCAATGCTGAGCAAGGTCGATAAACCAGTACTGTATGTGATCAGTACAACATCGAAAGATCAGGCTGAGGCGTTAAAGGAGAAAGTGCCTTCAGCGAAGATAGAAATATTTGAGAATGCTGGCCATGCTCTATTCATTGACGAGTCCGACAGATTCAACTCTTTGATAGCAGCGTTTGCAGCAACGCGGAACCAACCCTGACAACATTGATAGTCTCGCCGCAACCTTTCAGCCAGTGACCGTCGCTCAGTCGTCGATTGTCGACGGTGGCCCCCGCATCTCGCGCATCTGCAAGGGCAGCGTTTGCTGGTCCGATCGTTGAAACACGCGTAGAGCCCCGCCCAAACATTTTCGTCGGTTTGCGTGCCTAGCCAAAAACCCTGTTTGATTTTACTTTGCCGGAAGTACGGTGAGTTTTCGGCAGCGATGCGTACGGTGTTGGAAGTCAGAACAGATATCCCTGCGTGACCCAGTAATGCCAGTCGCCGATTGCTTCGGCGGTTAATTCGTCCGGTTCAATCGCGGTGAGCTGCGCTAGTGGCACGGCCAGTTTGCGGCGATGCCAACGGACCATAACAAGCATGTCAGTCGTACACGCCTCGTCCGGCGCCATGCTGAGCACGTCGACTGTTTCACCCTTCTGCAGCGGTGAGGTGATCTTCGGTACCGTGCATTTGGCGCGGAACGGGAAGGTGAATTTGTCTTCCAGATAGTAGTACCAGCTCATCGCCTTCTCTTCAGGCCCATAAGCATCGACGATGGCTTCCTCATGGATACGGTTCTCGCGGACCGGATCCTTGCGCGGCTTCTTCATTGCGTTGCACCCAAGATGCGGCGAACCGACGTGCGTCCGATCGCGAGCCGCCGTGCAATCTCGGCTTTGCTGATGCCGGCGCGATGCAGCTTGCGGATTTCGACTGATTTGGCGGCGGCCGTTGCAGGGCGGCCCAGTCGTTTGCCGGTCTGCCGGGCATGGGCGAGACCAGCGCGAACACGCTCCCGCAGGATCTCGTGTTCGAATGCAGCGAACACGCTGAGCAAGCCGGCCATGGCCCGACCGGTCGGCGTGGTCAGATCCAGAGCTTCGGTCAGCGACACGAAACCGACGCCGAGGTGATTCAGTTCTTCCAGCGTGGTCACCAGATCCGGCAGCGACCGACCCCACCGATCCAGTCGCCACACCAGCACGAGATCGATCTCACGCCGGCGCGCAGCATCCATCAGCGTTTGCCGCAGTTCGCGTTCGGATGCGCCGGAGCCGATTTCCTTCACCTGCTTGGTAATGCTCCATCCGCGCGTGGTCGCATACTCGCGCATTGCGCGCATCTGCAGTGGAATCGTTTGCTGGTCCTGCGTGGAGACACGGGCATACAGGCCGACCCGGAACATTTTCGCCCGCTTTCGTCGCTGGCCAAAAACCTGTCTGGATTTTGCCTTCTCGGAATGCCCGTTTTACGGCCATTTCGGCATGCCCGGTCCGCATGGCCGAAGATTATCCTTTTCGGCCACGAAGGTTCATCATACTACGCGGCGGCGGTTGCAGTGAGCCGTGCCAATGTGTCGCGGTAGTTCCACGGCATCCACTCCGATGGGCTTCCGCTTCAACTCCTCGGCGTGCCGCAGCAACTCGGTCAGATAATCGAACGGATTGGCTCCGTTCAGTTCGCAGGTATGAATCAGACTCATGAACAGATCGCCGACTCCGGCGCCGTTCAGCGTCTTGTAGAAGAGTGCGTTCCTGCGGTTCAGAATGGCTTTTTTCAAAGCAGCGCTCAACGATGTTATTGTCGATGGGCGAGCCCGGCTGTCGCAGGAAAAGCGTCAGCTTCGTCCAGTGATTCAGTAAATAGGAGATCGCTTTGCCCAGTCCCGGAGTTCGGTTCCGTCTTATGCTCCGCCAACTGCGCCTCCATCCAATCATGCAGCCCTTTCATCAGCGGTCCGCTGTGCTCCTGATGGAAGCGCAGCCGGTCTTCCGGCGACAGTTCCTGTTCCCGTGACACGGCATCGTGATGATAAACGCCGCCCAACGTCTCCAGCACATACCGGCATTCTTCTGGAAAATGATTCTGCCACCTCCACCACCTGCCGCCTTCCATGGGCGAGGCAGTTCGCCACTAGGGTTTCGACGCCCTCTTCGGTGTATTGCGCGACAGCGCATCGCACATCTGGATGGGTGCCGGCAGTCCCTGTGCTCGCTGTTTCAGAACCTCGGCGATGTTCTCGCCTGCGTGCTTTTTCCCTGTGAAGAATAGCGCGATGGTCCATGTACCCACCAGCGATACGATGCCGCTGGTGAAGATCCCGGTCCGTTTGTCGCCGGGCTCGCGGATCAATCGTAGAATGCGCATGCTGGTGTCGTCGTTGTGCATCACGCTGCCTTGCGCCGCCTGCCGGATTAACTCCTCCAGTGCCAGCCGGAGTAGTTTCGCGGCGGCCGCCATGAGTTCCCACTGCGTGGCTGCGGGCAAAGGCATTCCCAGTTGGCCCTGCACTCTCTCAAGTCGGTTAAATGGCACTCCAGTACCGTACTTCAGCAGGGCAATCATGGCTACAGCCGTCTCGTCGTACTTCGCCGGACCCGCCGTCTCCGGTTCGTCAGCGGTGAAAACCTCCCCGCAGGCGTTGCAACGGAGTCGCTCCATCTCAAAGATCGTGGTCTTCAGCGGCGCTTGCCCCACAATGCGTATTAACGTGGCCGGATGCTTTTGCCGGTAGACTTTTCCCGCGCCGCATTCCGGGCAAGCATTGCCGGACTGGAGCGTGGCATGTGGGATCGAAACTCTGGTTGCGCCTACAAACGCCGCGGCGCCGTTTCGTCCGTGTCCGGCAGCAGAACCGCCCTCACCATCTGCTGACACAACAGGCTTCGGAGCGGGCTTCGCCAGGACGGCGCTAGTCTTCTCCGTGCTCCTTTTCGGAGTTAACCGATCCGCCATGGCATGCAGTGCAACTTTAATCTTCTGACCATCTGACTCACTGAGCGGCGCACGAGTGCCGTGATCGATAATCCGATCCAATTCCTCCAGATTCACTTCGATCCGCCGCTGTGCCGTGTTCTTCTTCATAGCTGACTCAGTAGCTCGCGAAAGCGCGGGGTCAACGCTAAACCGAATAACTCTTTCACGGGCTGTGTACGTTTCTTCGTAGGAGCATTATGTCCACGGCCCGTGGTGCTTCCCAGGCACTGCCAGTTGGCCGCGCGATAGCATGTGCCTTTGAAACGCGCCGGGTCGATGAAGGTCTCCAGCCAATACACCGGATGCGCGTACATCTGCTGCCAATCGCGCGGCACGATTTTCGCCATGCGGCCCAGAATGTGGGAGGCCAGGTGCGGTACTTGCACCCAAGGCAAAATCAGAAAACGCGTGTTGTAGGCCAGCAGACGCAGGTTGCGCTTGCGCGCTTCCGCGCTCCAGCCGATGAAACGATCGCGACTCGCTAAGTGTCGCGGCGCCGAACACCACGCCAGGCATGCGATCGCTTGACCTTTCGCTGAAACCAAATACTTCAGGTGTTCTCCCACCGGCTGCTGATATCTGAAGATAGTGATACTGCTCCATCAGGCTGTTGAACAGCGCTTCTTGCGGTGTGCGCCGCACTTGCTGAAACTCCAGCACGCCTAACTCACCTAAAGGACCACGCACCGGCCGATTGTCCGGCACTAACGGTTCGGGCCGTTCTCGTCCCCCTGGCTTGTTCCGCGAACCGCACCTGGCCGCAGGCAACTGAATCGCTCCCGCACGATCCAGCATGAGCAGCAGGCCCCGGCACACCATGTCGCGCAACTCACCGTTGGCCTGCTTCCACTGCCAGGCCTCACAGACTTTCTTGGACAAGGCATAGCGGCTGAGTTCAGGATGATCGCTGATCAGCTCTCGAAGAAAAGCAATCTCCGCACTGCGAATCTCACGTCCTCGATATCGCCATTCTGCCGGCACAGCAGCAGTGTGACAGAAAATCTGTTTGAACGCAAGCCCTTTGACGCATCTTTTTCGCGGCTAAGATTAACTCACTCTTCGCCACATTGGGGCGGCTTTGGTGTCCGGATCGCCGGCGGCCAGCAACAACTGCGCTTGATAGGCTTCCACCGATCGTGCGGCTCCGTCGCCGCTCGGCCACCAACGAAACCGTCCCTTTGGAGAGACGCTTCTGGACCAAATAAAAGCCCTGACCATCATAAACTAATAGTCGGATCGACTTGGCGCTGCGGCTTCGAAATATGAACACGCAGCCAGAAAACGGATCGCTTGCCAGTTTCTCGCGGCACAGTTGCGCCAAGTCCATCCACCCCTTTCCTTCCATCTACGGCCTCCAGCGCGACCAGGATACGCATCTGCGGCGTGAGCTGCAGCATCGCCTACTGGCCTGCGAAGCTTTGAATCAACTGCGCAATCTCGCTGGTTGCGATGCCTTTCAGTTCCAAACGGAGCTTGCCGCCACGCTGCGATTCGACTTCAATGATGCAACTCGCGGCAACACTGCGGCGCGGGCGTCAGCAGTTCCATGAAAGTTGCCGGGGGCGTCACTGCCGCGCGCTTTCTCCTCGCGAACTTCGCCCGAACTCGCCTGACTCCTCTTGCCCATCCACTTCTTCAGGCTATTCGCGTCCAGTCGCAAGCACCGGCATACCAGATTCGTTCCGCGCCGTCCGGCGATCTCCGCGGCAGCCCGCCATAGCTCCTCTGGGAGTCGCGTCCGTGGCTCGTGCTGGCTCCGAAACTCTTCAAAGCGCTTTCTCAGCTCTTCCACATCATCGAAGCTGCTTTCATGGCTTACTCGCATCTTCACCTGGGCCTCCGCCCTCTGCTGACGCTAGCAAGTTCTGATGCCTTCAGTCACGCACGCTCACCGGAAACTCAACATTGTCGCCGGATCATCGATATTGGATCCGCGCACCCAATCACTTCTTCCTGCCGGTGAGAGTACTGAGCGGGTTTTCGCGGGGGGTTTTCCGTAGCGGGACTGCGAAGCGACGAGGAGCTGGGTCGTCTACGCCAAAAGCGACGCTGGCCATCTCCTGCGGCATGTCTTGCCTCGCGGATTCCCCGAATCCGGTACTTCTGGTTGCTTGCAACCGACGCCGCGGAGCGCTACTCACGTTCTGTCGTGCGCTATGAAGCCTCCAAGCGCCCCGATTCCGAAAGGCAAATTGTGGCGCCTGTACTCTGGGTCTGTCCTCTCTGTCAGGGCCCGATGCGAGTCGTCAAACGGCTAACCGCCGGCGCACTGAAGTGGGCGCAAAGCCCGCCCGGTGGAACGCCTAGACAGCTATTAATTGTCGCCGCTTTCGTTCACCGTATGTGGCGTCAGCAACGCCTTACCCGGCGTGTACCTGCTCGCTGAAGACCACCGCCTATCGGGGTGTGCATTGCTCGCTGCGCACCCGTTCAACCATGCTCGCACGAAATGCCGGAGCCCCCGGCTATACTCTCTCGCGAGCAGCGTCCGAACCGGCCTGGCGTCAGCCTCTTCGGTGCTACCCCAGCCATTCTTCGCCGGGCCGCTTCCGATAGGGATCTAGCATGGGCAATTCGCGGCAACTTTCTTACCCGAGCCCATCGCGCGAGCCGGCCCAACTCACAGCTACTGCGTTGAGTTGTTGTACCAACGCAGAACTCGGAGAGCGCGCAGTGTGTTCCAGCGGCTTGCCCTGCCGACACCGGTCTCCATCTCCAATGGAATATGTTCGGGATGAAGGAGGTTGAGCGGCCAGCGCCCGTTCTGGTGGCGGCGCTCAATCACGATTTCGATGGCGTCACTGACGCGGCTGTCGGGTTTGATTCCTGCATTCCGCAGATAATCGAGTCCGCGCAAGACGTCGTAGTGCCAAAACGTCGGGAACGAGAAGCGGAGCCAGCGTTTGTCGATGACTTCGCCGGTTCGAAGCGAGCGGAACATGCGGCGCTCGAGCAGATAGTTTTCGGCCCTCTTGCGGGCCTTGGTGACGGCCGCCGATTTGCGCCCTGCCCGTTCGTATTCGAGCAGTCCTTCGAGCACGCAGATGGTGGTGTGGAACGAAGAGCGCCGGCTTTTGGGTGCTTCGCAGTTCCAGCCGCCATCTTCGAGCTGCTCGCCCAGGAGTTGATTGGCCAGTGCGTCGTTCGGTTCTTTGAAATACGAGCCGAGGCCGAGGATTCTGCCGTTGATGCAGGGCTCCGTTTCGCCGTGAAGGAAAGGCCGGTTGTTGAGCGGCTTAAACACGAGCCGCTTGTCGACGCGGTCGATCATTTTGCGAGCCTGCTTGCTGGCGGGGTCGAGACCGAGGTCCTTCAAGACGACGAGAGTGTAGAGGGTAATCAGCAAGCCTCGGTCCTCCCTTCGGCTCCGCCCCAGTTGCCGGCAGGAGATTGGAGGGCGAGAAGTTGGGCTCCCCAGCCTTCGGTTGCGACGCGAGACCGCTCGGCTGCAATCGCGTCGGGGGCTTCACCGGTAAGGTCCCTCATGACCTGCCAGCGGATGGCCGGGTCAGAATCGAGGAGCCATTTGAGGTGCGCGGGCCGGGGCGCGTAATCGTGTAGGCGCATTCGTATGTTATAGCAAGTGGCGGGTAAGTCTCACCCGTGCGCTGAATCGCGTTCGCCCCCATCCAGACAACCCATATGAAACGAGAGGAGCCCGAGGCCACCCGAGACAGGGCTCGAAGATCACCGCCGTAAAATGGAGATACCGCCGCTGAATCCAGAGACGTCTCTAGAGACGCGATATGCTGACAACGCTCTGAACATCAAGAGACTGTTGACGCATGCTCCATCGGATTGCCAGTCATAAACCCACTTTATGTCCACAGTTATGGGCATCACGTACTGTCCGCCGGAAACTGCAGGCAAGTCGAACGGCTCCATCTGGACTCGTCATGAAACGTGAGTGGAAGTGCCGATGTAGGCAAGTACGATAGCGCGTGATCCATGCGGGGATGTTCCGGAGTCGAGGGCCTGGTCTGTTGGTCGATCGTAAACGATCTAGAGCCGGCTTTTTTCCTCACCGCCGGATCCGGGCAACTCAGTATCGCGCGAATCGAGATTCACCGCTGCCGCTGGGGCCCGGGATGGTCAGCACGTCCCCTTGTACATCGAACTTGCCTTCCACCTTGCGGTCGGAGAGGTCGATACGAAGGGTCTGCTGGTCCACCGAATAATGGGCGTGCTGGGTGGTGAAGGGGATCAGCAGCAGCAGCTTACCTGTGGGATAGAAGAACCATCGCAGTTCGACTCGATTCTTTCCCATGTCGCGATACCCGTTCCACTCGCCGATGATGGGGTTGTTTGCATCGGTGCGAGGGCCCTTGCGCGAAAGCTCTTCCGCCGGCTTGTCGCCGACCTTGAGCCGAATCTTGTCGTCGCCCACCCATTCGATTGCTTGCCTCTGCTCGGAACCAGTCTGCTCGGGGGGCGGTAAGATGAGCTGGCCGCCTTCGATCCGGTACTTGGCTTCGACCACCGCGCCGGGGCTGAAGTCAACGGCACCTCCTGGCTGGAATTCGAACATCGCGCCGATGCCGCCGCTTGAGGTTTCGAGTGATCGCCAACGGCCTAGCAGTTTGGCGGCAGGAACTTGCGCCACGAGGAGTGGGACTGTCGCGAGGAGCCACAGGAGTCGGTGGATAGCTGGCCGCAACACGTCAGTGTACTACCAGCCCGGTCGCGAGTATGAGACAAATCATAGCCATACATCTTTTTGTAACCGGGAGACATACGCGATTCGGACAGATTATGACGCGAAGCACGCCTAATCCGCATCAGACCGTTATGGCATTTGACGATCTTGGAGATGGAAGCGCGGGTGGTCCACGGCTGCAGCGCAGCCCGATCATGAACTGGTTGCTCGTTTTCGGAGGAGTGGTGGTGGTCCTCTTGGTAATTTTCGCGCTGTTTAAAGCTGCCGGACACTGAGCCGTCCGGGAATCAGCTACGCCCTCCACGACAATTGCTGGCGGAGGCCACCGGCGTGGTGTATTATAAGGTTTTGGGTCTGGACGTACCGCGCCGTCCGTGTGCGCCTCCGTTGGTCCCTTCCGTTTTATTCCAAACGAGGAAACAAGTTATGTACGCTGTCATCGAAACCGGTGGGAAACAGTATCGCGTCACACCCGGCGACCGCCTTCGAGTAGAAACCGTGGCCGGCGAAATCGGCTCTGAAATCGAACTGGGGCGCGTGCTGGCCGTAGTCGGCGAAGATGAGCAGATGCTGCTGGGCGACCGTATCGCCTCGGCCAAGGTACGCGCGACGATCACGGGCCACGACCGCGGCGACAAAGTTCTGGTGTTCAAGTTCAAGCGGAAAAAGCAATATAAGCGCACGATTGGCCATCGCCAGAACTGCACCAAGGTCACCATCAACGAGATCGTGATTTAATCCGGAGAATTTCACCGAATGGCACACAAAAAAGGCTTAGGCAGTTCCAAAAACGGCCGTGATTCCAATGCACAGCGGCTGGGCGTGAAGCGCTTCAGCGGAGAATTGGTACCGGGCGGCTCCATCCTTGTTCGCCAGCGCGGCACCAAATTGAAGCCGGGCGAAAATGTTGGCCGGGGAAAGGACGATACTCTGTTCGCGAAGGTGACGGGCATCGTCGAGTTCCGCGACCGCGGCCAGATGGGCAAGTTCGTGAGTGTCCGGGTGGAAACTCCGGAAGCGGTTCCCTCAGCCAGTTAGCTATTCTTTCGCCAAGGTATCGGCCCGCAACGTGGGTAGTAGATCCACTGCGTTGCGGGCTTTTTCATGTTTATCGACGAAGTCAGGATTTTAGTCAAGGCCGGTGATGGCGGGAACGGCTGTCTCGCCTTCCGGCGCGAGAAGTTTGTGCCCCGCGGCGGGCCGAGCGGCGGCGATGGCGGACGCGGGGGCGATGTCGTGATGGTGGCCAGCGAGCACTACAATACTCTGCTCCATTTGCGCTTCAATCCCGAACACAAAGCGCAGCGCGGCCGGCATGGCGAGGGCAGTAACCGGACCGGTCACGACGGGCATAATATCGAAGTGCCTGTGCCCGTGGGCACCATCGCCTACGATGCGGAGACGGGCGAAATTCTGCACGATTTCACCAAGCCGGGCGAGCGGTATCGTAATTGCCAAAGGCGGACGCGGCGGCCGCGGTAATGCGCGGTTCGCAACTTCTACTCACCAGGCGCCGACCGAGCATGAAGCCGGGCATCCGGGCGTCGAGCGGCGCGTACGGCTTGAACTGAAGCTGCTGGCCGACGTGGGGCTGGTTGGATTCCCGAACGCCGGGCAAATCCACGCTGATCTCGCGCATCTCGGCCGCGCGGCCCAAGATCGCGGATTACCCCTTCACCACGCTCGAACCGAATCTCGGCGTAGTCAGCTTGCACGACCGGACGTTCGTCGTCGCCGATATTCCCGGCCTGATCGAAGGCGCGAACCTGGGTCACGGACTCGGTATCCAGTTTCTCCGGCACATCGAGCGTACGCGTCTGCTGGTGCATCTGGTGGATGTATCCGAAAGCTCCGGCCGCGATCCGGCCCGCGACTTCGACGTGATTCTGGAGGAACTCGCGGGCTTCAGTGAATCGATGGCGCAGAAGCCGATGATCGTGGTGGCGACGAAGATGGATGCCGCGCAGGATCCTGAACGAGTGAGCGCGCTCGAGCAGAAGGCCGCAGAGGCGGGACTGCCGTTCTACAAGATTTCGGCCGTTACAGGCGACGGATTGGACGTTCTCGTCACGGCCATGGGAGAGCGGGTGTTCGCACCGGCGCCGGCGACCGAGCCCGCAGCGGAATAAAAGCCTATAATCGTCCTCAATGGACACCACCAACCGCCGGCGCTTCATTGGCGGCGCGATCGCTACCGCAGCTTCCTACGGGCGCATTCTCGGCGCCAACGATCGTATCCAGGTCGGCGCAATCGGCACCGGCGGCCGCTGCCAATATCTGCTCTCTCTACTGAACAAGATCGGGGCCAACGACATCGTCGCGGTCTGCGATGTATATGAGCCGCGGCGCGCACAGGCTAAGGCGAAGTACGCGCCGGAGGCCCGCGACTACTCCGATCATCACGAAGTGCTTCAGCGCAATGACATAGACGCGGTCGTGATCGGGACTCCGGATCACTGGCATGTACCCATCACTATGGAGGCAGTGCGCGCCGGCAAGGACGTGTACTGCGAGAAGCCGGTGACGCACACCATGGAGGAGGGCGAGCCGCTGATCTCGGCCGTTCGCGAGTCGAAGCGGGTGGTGCAAACGGGAACGCAGCAACGCAGTTGGGAGCACTTCGCGCAGGCCAAAGAAGCGGTGGCATCCGGGCAGCTGGGTACGGTCACATTCATCCGCACCTATTGGTATCAGAACCACGTTGCGGGCCAGAACAACGGGCCGGCGGTGGATACGGAGAAGTTGGACTGGAAGCGCTTCCTGGGCTCGGCTCCCGATCGTCCCTTCGTCGCCGATCAGTTTCTGCACTGGCGCTGGTATTGGGATTTCGGAGGCGGCGCGATGACTGACCTGTTTGTGCACTGGGTGGATGTTGCGCACTGGGTGCTGGGCGAAGATACGCCCACGCGGGCGACCGCCACTGGAACACGCGCGATTTTGAAGGAGCGTCAAACGCCCGATACAATGAGCGCGGCTCTGGCCTATCCGAGCGCCGTGGTGGAATTCGATAGCGCGCTGCTGGGGTACATCGAAGGCGGCGGGTTAATGCTTCGCGGCACCAAGGGCGCCATGCGCCTGCACCGCAGCGGGTTCGCGATCTACCCAGAAGTCGCGAGATACAGTGAGACTTTCGAACCGCAAAACCCCACAGTCGAGGTGAAGTCGACGCGCGACGGTACGTTCGACCATATGAAGAATTTTCTGGATTGCGTGCGTTCGCGGGGTACACCGAACGCGCCGGTGGAGGTTGGGGTAGCGGCGGCGCGAGCGGGTCATGCGGCGAATTTCGCACTCCGGGGCAACGGCGTCTGGAGTCCGGTATAGCCCTTGACGTCGCGATTGCTATATAGTCGATGCACGGATGTAATCCGGTTAGGAAGGACCAACGTGAAGAAAACTATCTCGAATCTATCTCTCGGATTGCTGCTTTGCGGGGCGAACGCCTTCGCTGCAAGCTGGACAGGATACATTTCTGACGCGCATTGCGGGGCCAAGCATACCACCGCGAAACCCGACGCGGCATGCGTTGAGAAATGCGTCAAGGGCGGCGCTGACCCCGTATTTGTCGTGGATGATAAGGTCTACAAGATCAATGGCGCCGATAAGGTGAAGGATCACCTGGGTCATACGGTGCGGATCAGTGGCGCTTTGAACGGCGACACCATCACTGTCAAAAGTCTGAAAATGGTGAAAGCCAGCTAGGCTGGCGGGCAACTAGACTTCACACGCGCGACTCACTTTAGAACTCTGGGCACGATTGCCTGTAGTGCCGGGTTGGTACAATCGGCAGCATCGTGCCCACACAGAATTACGCCAACCATCGCCAGTTCTTCCCACTGTTTCATTATGTCTTGATTCCGCTGCTGCTGTTGACTCTGATCGGATCCCTGGTGAACCTGTACAACTCGTTGGGCGATCACGAGCGGCTATATAGCGCATCGCTGATCGTAGCACTTACCGTGTGCCTGATCATCGCTTCTTTCCTGGCGCGCTTTTTTCCGCTGAGGGCGCAAGACCGCGCTATCCGTGCGGAGGAGAACCTCCGGCATTACGTCATGACGGGGAAACTGCTGGATAGCCGGCTGAGTATCCGGCAGATCATCGCTCTTCGCTTCGCCAACGAATCGGAATATGCTGCGCTTGCGCGTCGGGCGGCGGAGGAAGGGCTGAATCCGGACGACATCAAGCGCGCGGTGAAGGATTGGCGTCCGGATTTGTACCGGGTCTGACACGTGTTGCGGAGTTCAGATCGCGATTTCGGTTTGTCGGAGCGCAGAGGATAAGCAGCGCAATTTTACGAGCAGCGGGTCGACAGTAATCAACCAAGAGTAATCCTGTGAGATTTTCGGCCTCGTCCAACGCCTGAATTGCCAAATCGGGGGCAATCGTCGGAAAAGCCGAGAGAAAGCCTTCGAGTGTTTCCCCACCCTCAAGGTAGTCGCATAGAGTCCGCACGGGTTGCGGGGAACACGAACGTGCCATGCATGATTTCAGGATCTCGGATGACCGCCGGTCCATGCACTCTTGTCCCGCAGATCGGGGCGAGCGGCGCTGGCGTTCACCGGTGGGCGAGTGCCGCTCGTCCGCCTACGCGCGGAATCCACTGGTTGCCGCATTGCGGAACGCGGCGCACTCAGGCAAAGTAGCAGTGAACCCACAAAGATGAGGGAAAACGCAATCTCCGTCCGAGGCTTGCATAAGTCCTACGGCGACTTCGCGGCCGTGCGTGGCATCGATTTCGAAGTCGGCGAAGGCGAAGTGTTTGCGTTGCTGGGCCCGAACGGCGCCGGCAAGACTACTACGGTCGAGATCCTGGAAGGCTTGCGGCCGCGTACGAGCGGCGAGGTGGCGGTGCTGGGCCACGATCCCGGAGTTCAGGTCAACGCCCTGAAGCAGCGGATCGGGGTATGCCTGCAGGCTACGAATCTGCCGGATAAGATCACAATACGCGAGGCGCTCGGCCTATTTGCGGCGTTCTACGACCGCACCATCGATCGCGATCAGTTGTTAAAGCGGCTTCAACTCTGGGATAAGCGGAACACCTTTTATACCAAGTTGTCGGGCGGGCAGAAACAGCGCGTCGCTCTGGCGCTGGCCTTACTGAACGATCCGCAACTGTTGTTCCTTGACGAGCCGACTACCGGCCTCGATCCTCAGGTTCGTCTCGAGATCCACAGCCTCATTCAGGAACTGAAAGACAATCGCCGTACCATCGTCCTGACGACGCACTATATCGAAGAGGCAGAACGTTTGTGCGACCGCGTCGCCATCATCGATGAAGGCCGCATCATCGCCATCGGCACGCCGCGCGAGATACAGGCCCGCACTCTGGGCCAGTCTCGCGTGGAGGTGACCGTGAGTGCACCGTTTCCGGCCGACCGCATCCCAAAGTTCGATGGGACGGATGGCGCGGTATTTACACCCGACCGAACGGGGTTAACGCTGCAATCGGCGCGGCCCGCCAAGACCCTGGTGGAACTGGTGAAGTGGATCGATCACAACGGTCTCGAGGTGGTGGACATCCACCTGGAGCGGCCAACGCTGGAGGACGCTTTCATCGAACTCACGGGCAAGAAGCTGAGGGACTGACATGAACAGCTATATCGCGCTGACACGAACGTATCTGCTGCTGACATTGCGCGACCGGGCGGCGCTGTTCTTCGCTTACCTAATGCCCCTGATCTTCTTCTTCATGTTCAGCCAGATGATGCACGCCGAGCGCGGGACCGCGGTTCTGGTGGTGAATATGGTGCTTACCATCGGAATTCTGGGAACCGGACTGTTCGGCGCCGGGCTCCGCGCCACGACCGACCGGGAGACCAACATCCTGAGGCGCTTCAAAGTGGCGCCAATCAGTCCCGCGCCGATTCTGGTGGCTTCATTTGTGGTAGGCCTATTGAATTTTCTCCCGGTTTACATTCTGGTACTGGTGCTGTCGAACCGGCTATACGGGATGCCGATGCCGGCTAACTTGGTTTCCCTCACCCTGTTTGTCCTGGCCGGAGTGGTGGCGTTTCGTGCCATTGGGATGATGGTGGCGTCGGTCGCGAATTCGATGCAGGAAGCGAACATCCTTATTCAGTGCCTGTACATGCCCATGCTGTTTCTCAGCGGCGCGACGATTCCGGTTACGATTATGCCGGAATGGGTGCAAACCGTCGCGCAGTTCCTGCCTGCGACGCACTTGTTCACGGGCATGCAATCCATTCTGGGCGCCGGCGAGTCCATCCGCCATAACCTGATTCCTTTTATTGCGCTGATTGTCACTTTGCTGGTGGGCGGTTTCATAGGCGTCAAGCTGTTTCGCTGGGAGAAGGACGAGAAATTGGCCGGTTCGGCCAAGCTCTGGGTCTTGGGTGTACTCGCTCCGTTTGTGCTGATGGGAATGTATCAGACCCACAGCAAGGAGAACATTGCGAGAAACAAGATCTTCGATCGCGACCTGAGCCGGCGGATCGCGTACCTGGTCCGAAATACGCGAATCTTCACGGGGGACGGCAGTGTGGTGGAGAACGGATCTGTGCTGGTGCGGGATGGCAAGATCGCGGAAGTGTACACGGGCGAACCGCCCTCGGCGAAGGACCTGAAGGCGACCGAGATCGACGGCGCCGGTAAGACCCTGCTGCCGGGCCTGATCGATGTCCACGTGCATTTGGGGGCTCCGGGCGGGATCTACGAAAAGCCCGAGGATTACAGAACCGAGAGCACCTTGAGACGCACGTTGACCTCTTATCTGTACAGCGGCGTGATGGCCGTCAAGAGCGTGGGCGATGCGACTGGCGCTGTGTTGGAGGAACGGGAGAAGAATCGGTCCGGCGTGCATCTTGGCGCGGAACTTTTCGTTTCAGGGCCCCTGTTCACGGCGGAAGGCGGGCATGGAACCGAGTACCTCAAGGCGGAGTGGATGAAGCAGATGCCCGAGAGCGCGCGCAAGATGATGATGGAGGATTTTGTTCGGACGCCGCAGAACTCCGCGCAGGCTCGGGAGCAGGTGGACGCACTGAAGAAGCGCGGCGTGGACGCGATCAAGGCCGTGATGGAAGCGGGCGGACCGGGAATGCTGTTCAATCGCATGGATGCATCCATTCTCAATGCGATCGTTAGCGCGGGCCATGCGGACAAGCTGCCGGTTTCGGTTCACACCGGCGATGCCCAGGATGTTGCTGACGCGATCGCGGCCGGCGCCGATTCCATCGAGCACGGATCGGCGCGGCAAATCATCCCGGATGAGTCCTTCGATCGCATGAAGCAGCACGGCGTTGCGTATGATCCGACGCTGATGGTGTTTGAAGGAGTGATGGCGTTCGCGGCCGGAAAATCGGATCCGCTGGAGCGCTCACTGGTCCAGCAGGTGGGCCCGGCGAAGCTGATCGCGGGTACAAAGCAGTTTCTGCAATCGCGGGACGGCACCAAAGCGCGAGGGGAATTCGGCCCAATGGGGTGGAACATGGACATCTCTAATAAGAACTTGATGGCTGCGTATCGTCATGGTGTCACGCTGGCCACCGGGAGCGATGCGGGAAATATGTTGACGATTCACGGGCCGACAGTACATCGTGAGATGCAGCTATGGGTGCAAGCCGGAATCCCACCTGCGGTGGCGCTGCAGGCCGCCACCTGGAATGCGGCGCGTCTGCTGAGAACGGACCAACGCATGGGCCTCATCAAGAAGGGATACGAGGCTAGTTTCCTCTTGGTAGACGGAGATCCTTTGAAAGACATCACGGCGACGGAACGGATCTCGACCATGCTGTTCAAGGGCGAGCGGATTCATCGCCAGAGCCTGTTCGAGGATGAGAAGTAGTCGGCGGTGGTAAGCGGTTAGTGCGACACTAATTTCTAAGCACATCGCTGGAGGTTCCATGCGCATTTCCGCTCTCTTCCTGGCGCTTGCCGCCATTGCTGCCGGCGCTCCGCCATTGTTTAACTCCTCCTCCGACGCCGATTGGAGGAAGTGGACCGCCGCACGAGGGACGGCGCAGGTGGACGCGGGTGTTACGCATGAGCGCCGTCAGGCGCTGCGCCTGGATCCAGCCCCGGACGGAGACGCTTATGTGCGATCCGCACCGGTGTCGTTGCGCATAGGTAAGCACTACGAATTGAGCGGGTGGGTGCGCACCGACGGTCTGCAGATTCGCGATACGGATCGCAGCCCGATCGCCACCGGAGCTACGCTCTCGATGGCGTCCATGCCATTCGATGTCCATTCGGAATCCCTGGCAGGCACCAAAGATTGGACCCACGTAAAACTGCTCTTTACGGCCACACGGTCGCAGGACGCCGTCGCCCTGAGCGCAGGGAATGGCGGCGCGGCTCGCGGCAAGACCTGGTTTGATGCGGTGAGCATTGAAGAAGTGTCGGCCACCGGAGGGTGGCCGGTGCGCGCCGCTCTGAAGACGCTGGGGCCCGCGTATCGTTACCCGCAAGGCGGCTGGATTTATATGCACATTGAAGGCAAGCCGTACGAGCGCGGCTATCAGCACGGGTACCTGCTGGCGCCGGAGATCGAGCGGTATATTGATCGCTGCGCGTCTGAACTGGATTCCAAGTCGCGCATGAATGCGTGGCAGAATGGCCGCGTCACCGCCGATGCTCTGTTCCTGCGCGGATTCGATGAAGAGATTCTCGAGGAGCTGAAAGGAATCGCCGATGGCGCTGCCGCGGCAGGCGCGAAATACGAGGGCCGCACGGTTGATCTGATGGATATCGTCGCGGCGAACACCATCACCGAACTGAGCTTGCTGCAGCCGGCGATGCGCATGACCCCGACGGGGCTTGAAGGGCTCGGCCTGGTGCCGCCGGACTACGCGCGTAGTAAACACGAAAGCGGCGTGATGGATAGGTGCAGTGCCTTCGCGGCAACGGGAAAAGCGACGCGGGACGGGCACATGGTAATCGCACACACGACGTGGTGGCCGTTGACGCTCGCGGAGCAGACGAACATCATGCTGGACGTCCAGCCCGCCAAAGGACATCGTGTGCTAATGCAGGCTTACCCCGGGGGGATCCAGAGCGGCACTGATTGGTATCAGAACGATGCGGGCGTGGTGCTCACGGAGACCACGATCCGGCAGAGTCCGTTCAATCGCGACGGCACCCCGGTCGCGTTTCGCGCGCGCAAGGCGATCCAATATGGGGACAACGTCGACCAGGTTGTAGAGCACCTTTCGACGAAGAACAACGGCCTCTACACGAACGAGTGGCTGATCGGCGACGCGAAGAATGACGAGATCGCGATGTTCGAGCTGGGGACCAAAAGGACAAAGTTGTGGCGCAGTTCGAAAAATGAATGGTTCGGCGGCACGGAAGGCTTTTACTGGGGCTGCAATAACGCCAAGGATCTGGACGTGCGGCTGGAATATGTGCCCGATCCGAAAGGCCGGCCCGAGCACCTGCCATTCGTGCCGGCCCCGCGGGACATCGCGTGGCAAGAAATGTACCGGGACCATAAGGGCAACATCGACGAGCAGTTCGGATTTCTGGCTTTCCGGACCGCTCCGCTGGTGAGCGCGTCGGCCATGGATGCGAAGGTCGCAACCGCCGAGATGGCGTCGAACCTAATGGTGTGGGCGGCCTTTGGGAAGCCGAACCAACGCGAGTGGGTTCCCAACAAACGGAATCAGTATGCGGGGAATGAGGGCCTTTATCCCGCAGGCTACCGCCTGTTCAGCGCCGTGCCGACGGATGCTTTCCGTTCGATGGCCGCCGAGGTAGAACGCGCGCGGGCGGCATCCAAGCCCGAGTCCAAATCGCAGGCTGACAAGACAAAGAAAATCGATGCAGAACGGCTTTGGAAGGGTTGGATTTTACCTGCTTCGGACGCGGACCTCTGGCTGAGCGCAGGTTCAGCGACGTACTATGGCGTGTTGTCGGGCAAGGCGCCGGGCCGCGATGTGGATGCACTTCGCACTGCATTTAGAAGTGCTGCGCTGCAGGGTGATGTTCCACTCTCGAGAGCCGTCAGCGACACGATGTCACGGAATTCGAATCAGATCGTGAGTGTGAAAGGGGCCCTGCTGCTGGACGCGCTCCGGACGGAGATGGGCGACGACAAGTTTCTACTGATGATGAAGAGCTGGTTCGACGCAAACACCACCAAGAGGGTGACCGCCGCTTCGTTCCGAGCGGCCGCCGAGAAGGCTGCAGGCAAGCCGCTTGGCGATTTCTTCAATCGGTGGTTGGACGGTACCGGCTTGCCCGGGGACAACGGCGGACCGGCGTATGTCGCCTCCGACATCCGGAGCCGGACCGGTTCGGCGCTGATCGTCTACGGGACCATGCAGGATGCGGGCGCGAACCGATACGCCGCGGAACAGCTGCAAAGGCACGCGCTCGACTGGTTTGAGAGTGCGGCGCCGATTCGTAAGGATTTCGAACTGACCGATGAGGACTTGCGGACGCACAATGTGGTGTTCATTGGACGCCCTGAATCGAACTCGGCCTTGGCTGTCATCGCGAAGAAGATCGGCCTGGAGTACGACGGCGCCGCGTTTCGGATTGATGCGACGGACCACCCGTCGGAATACGAAGCGCTGCAATTCGCGGCGTCCAATCCCCTGGATCCGAAGCGCATGGTGTTGGTGGTGGCCGGCAATTGCGCGCTCGAAACCGTAAAGGCGGTTTCGGAGTTGGGGCAACTGCAATATGCGGTGTACCGGAGCGGGCGGGAAACGGATTCGGGTTTTGTTAAGTAGGCACGCTAAGGGCGCCGGCTGGAGAGCCGACGCAACGCGCTGAGAGGATGCGCCACGTTCCTCCCTCAGATACCTCGCGTGTACAGCAGGAAGGGAGCCCAGTAAAACGGCCGGCGGTACGTGGCCCCACTATGCAAGAGAGCGAGCTTCGAATTTCGCAGTGCGTCGGCGGGCGAACGCCCCAGGCGCAATTCGTGGTGCAGCTGCATCATCAACTCTGCGGTCGACGCGTCCTCCACGTTCCATAAGCCGGCAATCACATTGCGTGCTCCGGCACTTAAGAAGGCCCACGCGAATCCTACCAGTCCCTCGCCGGCGTAGGCACGCGTCCCGGCGCTGCGGCAGGCCGAGATGGTCACCAGTTCGGCGTCCAGCGGCGCAGTGAGGACGTCGCGGGCAAATAGTTTGTATTCGCCCGCCCCGCGCGCGAACACGACAGCCGAATCCAACGGACGTACCTTGTTCGCCGTCGCATGCGCGGCGAAGTGAATGAAGCGGAAACGGCGCGGCGTGGAATCCAGATAGGCGGCAGGTGTCGCATTCACGCCGGTAAGAACCACTCGATCCGCAGCGGGGTATAGCCGCTCAATGCCTGCGATCTCGTCGGCGGAATACCGCAATGGCGGGAAGTCGCGGTCGGCTGCCGCGGGATCACCCATCAGCAGGATCGAATCCCGCGCGAGCGAAGGCGGCTTGGTCTGGACCGCTCGCAACGCGGGGGCTTCCGTAATCGTTACATCTTCGATCCAATAGTGGGGAATGGGAGCGGGCGAGACCAAGGTTTCAAAGTTGAGGCGATGCAGACCGCGATCGGGTACGATCAGAACTCGCGCCCCTGGAGAAATCAACTGCTCCGCGGGTCCGATCAACATACGCCACAATTCAATCCCCTGTTGCCCGGCCTCCCGCAAAGCGTCGCGCGGCTTCTCGACGATGCGCTGATAGGCATCGACGCGGCGCTCGATTTCGGCCTGCCCGGGAAGCGTGAACTGTTCCACGCGGGAGGGCGTCGCCACCCACAAAAAGGACGCCTCAGGAGCCAGCCAGTAACTCAGCAGCACCGCGTGAGCGGTCTTGGCCAGGGCTGGAGCGTTTAACGGCAGCTCTCCCGCGGTTCGCGGGCTGTCCTGTTCGGTACGCTGCGCCAGGGTCGCCGCGCGCGACCGGTCCGCCGCGGAAAGCGCCTCTCGTGGCCTGCCGCTGCCTGCGAGAAACGTGATGTAGTTGTCGTACAGCCGCGATAGGCCAGATTGAAAAGTAATCTTCGAATCGTCAAGCTTCAGGGCGTCGCGTGAATTCTCGATAACGGAAATGGCCGCCCGATATTCACGTTCAGCTTCAACTTTGCGGCTCTGCTTGCGGTACAGCTCAGCGAGACCCGCGTGGGATTCCCAGATCACGTCTTCCGGGCTGTCCGGCGCCGCCAGCCGGCGGAACTCCACTTCGCTTGCGGCCAGATCACCCTTTCCGAACAGAATACGCGCGTTCAGTTCTTCCGACCGGATGATCGAACGCGGCTCACCCAGCTCGCGCTTCAATTTCAGGGCCTCCGAACCGTACCGCTCGGCCGCTTCGAAGTCTCCGCGTTCCACCGCCACCGCGCCCAAGTTAGCGGTCAGCTGCGCCCTGGACAACCGGTCGTCGGCCAACTGCAGCGCACGCCGATAATACGCTGCGGCGCCGTCGTAATCGTGGAGAAGATAGTACAAGTTTCCGCTGTTCTGGAAGACGGTACTAAGATCGTCGCGGAACTGTCGCTTGGGAGCCAGGGACTCGGCCTGTTTCAGGTATTCGAGCGCGTTGTCGTAATCTCCCAAACGCGAATAGCACAGCCCAAGATTGCCGAGGCTCTTGACCAGCAGCCGATCCGATCCGATTTCCCGCGCGATGGCTAAGGATTCCTTGGAATAGCCAACGCCTTCCTCATAATGCCCGGATCGCAGTCGAACGTAGGTGAGCGTCACCAAGGCGCTGCCCTCGAGAAATCTGAGGTGGTTCGCCTGCGCCAGGTCGAGCACTCCTCGAAGCGCCTGCTCAGCGCCCGTCAGTTGATTTTGATCGATCAGACAACTGGCGCGGCGCATCTCGAAGTCGCCCTGCACCTCAGGTCCCGCTTGCGCGGCGGCGCGCTCGCTTTCCTCGAGTAACACGGCCGCCCGTCGAAACAGGTCGGACGCAACCGGCGCCTTTCCGTTTGCCGCCTGTATGCATATCTCCATGGCCAGAGTGGCATTACGCCGCGCGAAAACATCGGGCCGTGCCGCGGGCGCTTCAGTGGCGGTCAGCTTCCTGATAGCTTCCTCGCGTTTGCCTTGGAACGCGAGGGCCTCGCCATCGAGAACGAGAAATGCGCTTGCCCATCCGGCCGATCCGCTCCGCCGAGCTTCATGAGCGGCCCGTTGTGAAATCTCTCCAATGCGCTCGAGTTCGCCGGCGTTCAGCAGAGCCCGAGCCTGACGGTATCGCTCGGCGAAATCCGCTGGGTCGCGCTGAGTGCGGCAGCCCACAATCAGCACCAACACGAGCGCTGCCGCCCTCATGGCATTCGATGGCCCTCACCCTCAACGTAGGAGACTTCCATACGGCCCTCCACGGGGCAGCCGAGTTCTACACGGAGCATTGTGAGGCGCCGCCTGCGGGGCGAGACGATCATCTCGGCCAGATATACTCTGCCAAATCCCGGGACTTGAACGAAGTTCTGCTTGAAGGACTCCTCGCCTAAGCGGACGTCTGCGACCAGCGGGGTGGGAACGAACGCTTGCTGTTCGTCTCTTCCTTCCTGGGGTTTGAGATAGTCAGCGAGCCACCGGTACTGCACGGGCTGCCCCCCGATCCGCAGATCCTCGTAATGGCTTCCCAATAATGTAAACGTGGGCGCTGTCTCGTTTTTGTCCGGATGCGCTACGGCGACACGCGCCACGACGCGTTCAGCGGTGACAACATCCAAGATATTCAGGCCCTCCACCACCGAGGTGACAAGGGTTTCGAATCGCTGGCCGTCGGCCGATTTGTGACCGAACGCATAGCTGTGGGCGGACTTGAACGAGAACACGCTATGCGGGCGGATATGCGCGACTCTCGAAGAGGAGATGCCGCCCGAGGCCGGGAGACTTACAGCCGCTTGCGTCTCGATCGGCCCGTGTACCGGCGTGGCGAGGAAACCGCCGAGTGCCCCGCCCTGCGCGCCAAAGAAATACCTGCTGTCTTGATCCTTAATCAAGTGTTGCCTCCTGTTAGCGAATTTCTAGCTGGAAATGGTACTCGCCCACATCCTGAGTCGCCGGGCCGGACGCATCCGCGGCGCCTCGCACCTGCAGCGTGTATTTCTGACTGGTGAGCCCCGGCAGCGCCAGGGGAGCCTGCCACCACTGCTCGGCCGTGTTCATCACCTTCACTCGGAAGGATTGCACTGCGTGATCCTGCTGGTCGAGAACCCGGCATTCATAGTACGGATACACCTTGCCCGGGATGTTGTTCAGCAGTAATGATACGTGCCGCATGCCGGCTTGCGCTACCACCAGGTTGGTGTCGGTGCTGGATCGTGTCTCCGGAAGCAGTTGATAAACGGGCGGGCTCTCTATGGCATTCGCCGTTTCCACCTCGTGCCGAAGCCGTGGGATTTCGACGAAGCCCTGATATCCGGCGGCTACCGCAAGCACCAGCGCAGCCGCCATCGCCACCCGCGGCATCCACGCCTGGTCCCTGGAGCGACGAATGTTATCGGCCGGCCGCGTCAGGGCGTAGGGTTCCTGCAGCACGGCGCGTAAATTCGCCAGGAATATGGTCGAGACGCGCACTTCCTCCGCGCATTCCGCACACTCGAAGTAGTGTTCCTCGAAGCGCAAGGCGTCCGGGTCGGTCATCTCTTTCATGAGGTAGCGGTCCACAGCTCCCGTGGCTTTCGCTTCAGCGTGATTCATAGCGCTGCTGCCTCCTTTGACGAGAACTGCGCGCGGAAATGCAGTTTCGCCCGATGCACGAGAACACGCAGATGGGTGCGGTCGACTCCCAGTTCGCGGCAGACTTCATCCTTATCCTGATCTTCCAGGAAGATCGCCCGCAGCAACTTCTGATCGCGCGGCGGCAGCCGTTCCAGGACAGCGCGCACGATTGACTTACGCTCTCTGGTGACCATCTGCTGTTCAGGGCTTGGAAGCGCACCCGGCCAGTGGTCGGCGTCGTCCACCATGGGTTCGGTACGCTTGTCGGATCTCAAGTACTCGCGAATTGTGTTCTCACACACCCCGTGAACGAAGGGTCCCAGTTGTTCGGGCCGCCGGACTGTGTCGCCGGAGCGGATGGCGCGGAAGGCGCGCAAGAACGTTTCCTGGCGGATCTCCTCAATCAGCGCTTCGGAGCGCAGGCGGCGGCGCAGTTTGGCCAGGAGGAGCGGAGCGAAATAGGCCACAAAGTGCCGCTCTGTCTCGGGGTCGCCTGCCCGCAAGCGATCGCAATAAAAGGCATCGAATTCATAAAATACGCGCACGCGGGGTGAAGTAAGTATACTGACCGGCCGCATTGGCGCGCAATCGCTGGGAGACGTCACTCGGCTGGGTAGTGCAGCAAAATGGCGAATCGTTACAGAGAGAATAATATGAATGTGTCGATGCAGCCCGCTGAGAGCGTGCGCCACCTTGCTCTTATGGCTGTTGCCAACCGCCGCCCAGAGAGCGATAGAGTTGCACCACACTCAAAAGTTCCTGCAGACGCAGTTGGGAGAGCACTAACTGCCCCGAGAACAGGTTTCGCTCCGCGTCCAGAACCTGGAGGTAGCTCTCCAGGCCACCCTGATAGCGCAGGTTGGAGAGGCGTACCGTGTCCTCCAGCGCCCGAACCAGCAATTCCTGCTGAGTCCGTTGCTGGCGTGTGCCGTCCAGGCCAATCAGAGCGTCGGACACCTCGCGAAGCGCCGTGTAGATGGAGCGCTGATAGGCGATCAGCAACTCACGCTGCTGGCCCTCGGCCAAGCGGACCTGGGAGCGGATCTGCCCCGCGCGGAAGATGGGCAGGAGGGCGGCAGGCGCAGCCGAGTAAACCCGCGCCGGAGCGGTGGCTATCTCCGACAGCGCGCGACTCTGACCGCCGGCAAAAGCCGTGAGCGAGATCTGTGGGAAGTACAACGCCCGCGCTGCGCCGATCTCGGCATTGGCGGCGATCAGGCTCTGCTCAGCCTGCAGGATGTCCGGTCTCCGGGCGAGCAACGACGAGGGTAATCCCGCCGGGAGCTGCGCGGGCAGTGGAACCTGCTCCAACTTCCGGCCGTGCGGCTGCGATGACGGCGCATCGCCCTGCAGCAGGCTCAACACGTTTTCAGTCTGCCCGACAGCGCGTTCGACAGCGGCGATCTGAGCGGTTGCCGTGTACAGGAACTGCTCGGCCTGGTGCACTTCCAGACCCGAAGTTGCGCCCCGGTCATGACGGATTCGAACCAGGCGCACGCTATCTTTGGCGATGTCGCTGGTCTGCCGGCTAATGGCGAGTTCCGCCTCCTGTTCCAGCAACTGGAAGTAGGCGGTCATCACCTGCGACACCAGCGCAACCACCACGGCCCGTCGTCCTTCCTCGCTGGCCAAATATTGAGCGCGGGCGGCTTCGGTGAGCCGTCTTAAACGGCCCCAGATGTCGGCTTCCCAGGAGAGAGCAGCTCCTACCTGGGTATAGCTGGCGCTCAGATTGGTACCCGCCGGCAAGAATCGGAACGAACCCAGTGAAGAACTTCGGGCTGCGCTGAACGAGCCCTGCGCATCCAGAAACGGAAACTGATTGGCACGCGTGATGCCCAGTTGAGCACGGGCTTGTTCCACTCGCTCCGCGGCAATCCGCAGATCGAAGTTGCGATCGAGCGCTGATGTGACCATCTGTTTCAGCGCGTCATCGCCAAACACATCCACCCACTTCGTATCGCCGAAAGATTGCGGTGATGCGGCAGCCGGCGCCCCCCGGAATTGCTCCGGCACAGGAACCTTCGGCCGCTTATAATTAGGTCCCACCGCGCAGGCCGTCAGAATCAGGGCGGTCAGACCCAGGGCGGTGGACTGAAATCTTGAGCCGGTCATCGGACAGGCTCCAAAACCGGTTGAGTCCCGCGCTGCTGCCGTTTTTCGACCATGCTCTCGATGACTACATAAAGCACGGGGACGATGAATATAGCGAGAATCGTTGCTGCCAACATTCCTCCAAATACCGCGGTACCCAGGGATCGCCGGGCCGCCGAACTGGCTCCCGTAGCAAGCACCAGGGGCAGCACGCCGAGGATGAACGCAAAGGAGGTCATCAGAATCGGGCGAAGCCGAAGCTCAGCCGCCTCCATTGCGGCATCGTGGACCGATTTGCCGTGGCTCATGGCTTTCCTTGGCGTACTCCACGATCAGAATGGCGTTCTTAGCGGCGAGACCAATTAGCGTGACGATGCCGATCTGGGTATAGATATCGTAGGCATAGGAGCGCGCATTGACGGCCAGCAGGGCACCGAAAATGCCCAGAGGCAATGCGAACACGACGGCGAACGGTATGGTCCAGCTCTCGTACAATGCCGCGAGAAAGAGAAAGACGAGCACGGCCGCGAAGCCGAAGATGATCAGTTCATTGCCCTGCGCGAGCTTCTGCTGATAAGTGGTTCCGGTCCATTCGTACCCGTAGCCCGAAGGAAGATTGTGAGCGGCAACTTCCTCCATCGCGAGGACCGCATCTCCGCTCGAATGGCCCGGAGCGGGACCGCCTAGCAACTGTACCGCGCGGAACCGGTTGTACCGATACACCACATCCGGACCTGAGGAGGACTGAATACTGGCAAAGGTGCCAAGCGGCGCCATGTTGCCGTCGACGGTCCGCAAGTAGAAGCGGTCGACGTCGGATGGCGAATCGCGGAACTCGGGTTCGGCTTGCATCAATACCTGCCAGGTACGTCCAAAAGCATTGAAGTCGTTGACGTACAATCCCCCGAGAAAGGTCTGCAATGCGTTATAAGCATCCGCAACGGGAACGCCCATGGTCTGCAGCTTATCCGTGTCCATCTTGATGCTGTAGGACGGCACGTTTGCGCGGAAGGTGCTGATGACATTGGCTAGCTCTGGACGCCGGCGCGTAGCTTCTACCAGCGCATCGGCTGCTCGCGACATGCTCTGGATGTCACCGCCGGAACGGTCCTCCATCATGAACTGGAAGCCGCCGGTGGTACTGAGGCCCAGGATGGGCGGAAGGCCAAAAGCAAACGTAAAGGCCTCCGGGACCGTGGCAAACTGTCCCTGCGCGCGACCGAGAATGGCCGTCAACTGCTCATCTTTCGACTTACGGTCATCCCAGGGCTTGAGGGTTGTGATGATCGTGGCGACGTTGGAGTTCGATGTACCCGTCGCAATATCCAATCCACCGAGAACGAAATAGGATGCCACGCCAGGCAACTTACCGATAATGTCCTCGATTTTCCGCGTTGCTGCATCCGTACGTTGCGTGGAAGCGCCGTCGGGAAGGCGGATGGAAACAAAGAATGCACCCTGATCTTCATCGGGCAGAAAGCCGGCAGGGAGATGTTTGAAAAGCAATCCCGCGAAGCCGGCGAACACCAGCAAGGCCAATAGCGCGAGGGCCGAGCGGCGAGCCAGGAACTTCACCGATGACAGATAGCGATTCGTGGTCCAGCCGAAGGCGCTGTTGAACTTTCCGAATAGGAATGATAGTGGCCCGTGGGTCTCGCGTTTGGGCCGCAAAATCAGGGCAGCCAGCGCGGGGCTCAATGATAGAGCGTTGAAAGCGGACAACAGGACGGATACCGCGATGGTGAGCGCGAACTGTTTATAGATCTGTCCGCTGATTCCGCCGAGGAAGGCCACGGGAATAAATACTGCAGCGAGGATGAAGGCAATGGCGACCACTGGCGCCGATACCTCGTCCATGGCGCGGATGGTGGCGTCGCGGGCCGACATGCCGTCATCGATATTGCGCTGCACCGCTTCCACCACGACGATCGCGTCGTCCACGACGATTCCGATCGCCAGCACCAGCCCGAACATGCTGGTGATATTGATGGAGAATCCCAGCAGCGGGAACAGCGCGAAAGTACCCACTACCGCGACGGGAACCGTCAGCAGCGGGATCAGGGTCGCACGCCAGTTCTGCAGAAAGATAAACACCACCAAAAGCACTAATCCGATGGCCTCGAATAACGTGACCACCACATCGGAAATAGCGGAGCGAACGAACATTGTCGAATCGTACGGGATGACGTAATCGATGCCCGCGGGAAACGACTTTTTGACCTGCTCCATGTAGGCGCGGACTCCGTTCGCGGTCTCGACGGCGTTGGCGCCGGGAGCCAGGTATACGATTGTGTTCGAGGACGGACGGCCGTTCAAGCGGCTAAATCCGGTGTAGGTCTGGGCTCCAAGCTCGACGCGCCCGATGTCACGAAGCCGCAGCAGCGAAGCATCCGGCTGCGCGCGAAGAACGATGTCTTCCAAACTGATCGGGATCGGTGAGGCGTCCTGGCGCATTTACCGAATATTGAAAATCCGTACCGGAGGGCGAAGGCGCTTGGCCGATGGCTCCGGCCGGGTTCTGCCGGTTTTGGGCTTGGATGGCGTTGCTGATGTCGGTAGCCGTGAGTTGCAGCTTGGCCATCTTGTCCGGATTCACCCAGACGCGCATGGAGTAGATTTCCGATGAACCGAGCCGCGAATCGCCGATACCCGGCAGCGTGCCTACTTGGTTTACGAGGTTAATCTGTGCGTAGTTGGCGAGGAACAGCGAGTCGTACCGGTTGTCGGACGAGACCAGGCCGATGGCCATCAGGAATGCGCTGGAGACCTTCTTCACCGTCACTCCCTGACGCTGCACTTCGGGAGGCAGCCGGGGCAACGCGACGTTGACCCGGTTCTGGGTCTGCACCGCGGCGATGTCGGGATTGGTGCCGAGCTTGAATGTCACCGAGATGGTGAGTGCGCCGTTATTGGCACTATTCGACAGGTAGTAAAGCATGCCGTCGAGTCCCACCAATTGCTCTTCAATCGGTTGAGCGACGGTCTTTTCAAGATCGGTGGCATTACCGCCCAAGATAGTTGGCGGTGATTTGTATGACGGGCGGCACTACTTCCGGGTACGTGGCGATGGGAAGGCTCGGAATGGAAACCGCGCCGAGAATCACGATGACGATGGCGATCACCATCGCGAAGACGGGATGATCGATGAAGAAGCGAGCCATGTCCGGTCAGTCCTCCGCCTTCGCAGCTTCAGTTGGCGCAGGTTTGTATGGAGTTGGATGCACTACCATGCCGGGACGGACTCGGAGCTGGCCTTCGACGATCACCCGGTCGCCTTCCTTCAGACCTTGGTTGATGATCCAGCCTTCACCGACGCGATCGCCGGTCTTTACAGCTCGGGCCTGCACTTTGTTATCCGGTCCCACAGTGAATATTGTCTGCATGCTCTGCAATTGTTGAACGGCACGTTGCGGTACGACGATGACGCCGCGCCGTTCCTCAGTCCGGAACCGCACGCGGCCGAACTGGCCTGGAAGCAAGGAGCGCTGCGGATTCGGGAAACGCGCCTGCAGCTCCAATGTGCCGGTCTTGGGGTCCACCTGATTTAAAGCATTCTCAATTTGACCGCGATACGGGAAGCGGGTACCATCGGCGAGAAGCAATTCAAGCGGCGCGGCTTGCTCCGGCTCTTTTCCACGACGCCGAAGATAGGCCAGGTACTGCGCTTCACTCACTTTGAAACGCACAAACATCGGGTCCAATGGGACTATGGTGGTCAGCGCCTGCGCCGAACTGGAATTCACCAGACCGCCGACCGGCACCAGAGTATCCCCAATCAACCCGCCGATCGGGGCGCGAATCGTAGAGTAATTGAGGTTCAGATTCGCGCTCTCCAGTGCTCCGCGCAACGATTCCACTTTGCCTTCTGTAGACTGCACCTGGGTCCGCGTGGAAAGCTGGGCCTGATCGACATTCGCCTTGCTAGCCCTTACATTGGCTTCATTGGCGTGCAGCGCGGCAATGGCGGCATCGAGGTCCTGCTTGGAGGCGGCATCTTGTTCCACCAGCGGCTTCAACCTTTCGTAGTCCTGCTGAGCCTTTTTGAGATTCGCCTCGGCGGCGGCGAGATTGGCCTGAGCCTGGAGCAACGACACCTGCTGGCGCGCGAATTCAAGGTCAGCCTCGCTCTGCCGGAGATTGCCCTTAGCCTGCTGGACGGAGGCCTGGTATGGCCGCGCATCCAAGACATAAAGAACTTGACCCGCACTTACCTGGGATCCCGGACGGAACAGCCACTTCTCGATATATCCGCTGACGCGTCCACGCACCTCAACGAGGTTGCGGGCAAAGGTCTGCGCAGAAAACTCTGTGAAGATGGGGACGTTGGCAGTCGAGACCTGTATGACCTCGACGGGCGGGGGAGCGGCCGAAGCGGGGTTTGGACTCTGTGCCTGAGAGCTGCAAGCCGCATTGAAAGCGAAAGCAGCGAGCGCGGTGTAAGCCAGCGCAAACAGACGAAGGCGATGATTTTGGGCAGATCTCATTTATTCGGGAGGGCCATTCGGGCGTACGACATCTTGGTCCAGAGCCCAAGGCCACTTCAGAGTGTTGGATGGCGAAGAGACGGAAGAGGGTGCAAGTTCCAGCAGCGGTGTCGGTAACACGTCAAGATGTCCGGTTTAATTAACAAGTGAAATGTCCGGTGTTGCCAGGCGGCATCGATATCCGCTAAGCTCAACCTGCCTGGGCGGAGGGTAAAGCCATGCGGGGACGCAACTCGAGCGCCGACTCAGGGCCGGGACTGCGGGAGCAAACCAGCACGGCTTGCTCCTGATCCAGCAGTTCTGGCGCAAAGCGTTAAATCCCGGAGGTATGGAGGCAGCGCCTCCATGTTCATCAAAGACTCCTTTCCAAGTTTTTTAGGCCGCTCTGCCGGCAGGTGGTCGCGGGGTACCACGGCGGCGGGGTGCCTGTGGTGGCAGTTGATCCGACACATAGCGCGCGATCACATGCGGACCATAGCGAATCGGCATGCGTCCATCGAGATGTTCGTGAACGACCACGGTTGGCCCGGCCAGGGTGTTTCGCCTACGGGTCTGATCGAGTTGAAACGTCCGATTGGCTACCGCAATCGTATTGTCGTTGTGAACGATACGCTCATCCTGCACGCTAAAGATCCAGTCCAGGTCCTTGCGTCGGATACGCACGAACGCACTGCCTTTCTGCGCCGCCGCCACCGTAAATTTGCGGTTGAATTCTCCCATGTAACTCTGGCGGAGAAACTGATTTGCCTCCTCCAGGTCCGTGATGCCATGCAGTCTCAGCTCCTGCGGTAACCGGCCTTGCCAACTGCCAAGTTCCGCTCCGATCTGCCCCTGGCCTGGGGCGAATAGGCAGGAATCATCTTCACCCCAAGTTCCTGAAGCGCCCGTCCCACCTGCGTGGGCCGGCTCGCATCCACTGGTTCCCCGCGCTTGACCGTGGTGAAGAAATGCCCCGCTCGGTCGCTGTATAACGAGCAGAACAAACCTTTCCTGTCGATCACCTCACGCAAAGCTCTCATCACGGCTCGCGTGCACTCCGCCTCCACCCGCTGGGCATAATAAATTTCACTGGTCGCATCGTCCAGAATGACAATCAACTCGTAATACCGCTCGTCGCCAAACCAGCGATGCTCACTGCCATCGATATGCAGCATCATTCCCGCAACAGCTCGCCGCGGCCGCCGCTTGCGATGCGATCCCGGCTTCTTGCGCTTGGCTACCAATCCTGCCGTCTGCAGCGCTGCTTACCCACCCGTAACTCAGCTGGAGGTCGTGCTCTTCCCCTAACTTCTCGTGAAAGTACCGCACATTGAAGTCGAAGTACCGCTCCCGATATAGATGCAACACCTGCTCCACTGTCGCCATGGGCACCCGTTTGGGGCTCGGCTGACGTTTGCGGTAGTCCCACAAGCCGCTGTAGCCGTGCTCCTGTAGCCGCTCTCGCCACCGCCGCATCGTGCGGTCTGTCACCCCCATGACCTCGGCCGCTTCCCACCACTTCAGCTTGCCGGCCGCTGCCTTCAAGATCACTTCCTGTGCTTTCATCATCCGCTCCATTTCTGCGGCTGGGATCTGCTGTTTGGTGGCTTCCACACCGACCAGCTTTTCTCACCCGCTCCTCAAGCGGACATTTCACTTGTTAATTGAGGCGGACAAATCACATGTTACTGACAAGGGGCTCGCGGTTGGTAAAATAAAGTACTTTGAAAGTGATAGCGTCCTCCTGCATCGAAGAGGGTTATAAATGAGCCTAACACCGATCAGACAGCCTAGCGCCTTCATTCCAATCGGCATGTCTCTGGCAGCACTAGGCACGGTGCTGTATCACATTGCCATGTTCGGAATTGCCCGCGAACCTGACGAAGGTGCCGCGGCCCATATCTGGCAGCTACTCATGGCTGGACAGGTTCCGGTTGTAGCCTTCTATGCGCTCAAATGGCTGCCGCGGGCTCCGAGAACGGCTCTGCCGGTCCTGGCAGCGCAACTCGGTGCTGCACTCGCGGCACTTGCTCCGGTTTATTTGCTGCGATGGTAATTGGGTAGTTGCCGATATCACCGGGACTGAGCCGTGGATACTTCGGCGCTGCTCGGCAACATGGTTCGGGAACCCGAGCGCGGCATTTCTGTAGCAGAACGATGCGGACGGTGGAATTACTAACCTCACCTGTCTGTTGCAGCGAACTCGCCTTTGTTGCTTTGCTGGCTTCCTTCGGGAAGCATGACGCCGGTGTACCCGGCAGGGGCCGGAAGGGCGCAATTCATCAACAAGATCAGGTCAGGCCTGCCGGCACGGGCGCGCCAGAACGCTCGCCACAATCTCTCGAGCCTCAGGAGGAAGTGTTTACGATCCAGCGCGGCATAGCCAACTCGCTAGGGAACCTGCCTCCGGCCCGTCAAGCTGATCACAACTTGGTCTGTCTGGGACCTCCCGGGAGCCTCGTCATGGCAAAACCCTCACTGCCTGCTGCGTTCCTGCCGGCAAGCACGGCTTGATTCTTCCCGAGATCCGCCTTCTCGTTCTTATCCCATATCGTCGTGGCCGTCCCGTCGAAGCAGATCGCGATCGCCTTGCCTCCGCCCGCCGGAATCCGCAAAACCGCGCCGCGGCTATCGTTCACTCCCTGACTCATCCCCGTGTCTTCCAAAAAGATCAGCCCGTACCGCTGAAACATCTCGCCTGACTTTCGCTTGGTCTGATCCGAAAACAGGACATGCCCCGGCTGGTGACCCTGAACGATATGCGCCACACCGAGTGCCGAGGCATAGTTGGCGAGCGTCTGCTTCGGGTCGGCCCCGTCGTGTTGGAACCACGGGGCGTCGCCCAGCCGAGCCTCCAGGATCGAGTCATCGCCGATCAACTGCGGTGTCGCAAACCCAACCTTATCGATCCCACTCTGCAGGTCTTCGATCAACTTATTCATCGAGCGCCCGGCCGTGTTGCCGCCATGTGACAGGAACCAGTCATTCACGCGGACCGCAACGGGCAGAGAGCAGAGAAAATCACCCAGATCGCCTTTGCAAGCCGCGACGTCCGTCGGGTTTATCCCGGCCTTCTTCAACTCGCCGGCGAACTCCGCCACCTTGTTCTCCTCGGGGGTGGCGAGAAACTCAGCTTCGTGATTGCCCAGCGTGACGATCACCTGCCCTCCTGCCTGAGTGGCCGCGCTCTGCAGCGCGCGCACCATCGAGATAACGCCGAGCGAGTTGGTCCCTTTGTCGATCAGGTCGCCCGTAAAGACAGTTACTGCTTTGCTTGCCGTCCAACTGCCCTTCCCGTCGACGATCTTGGCGCCGGTCAGCACTGCCGTCAGTCGCTCCAGATCCCCGTGTGGGTCTCCGACAACAAAGATGTCTTGTGCAGTGTCGATTTGAACGACAGCCGGATGCCTACTCCAATCGCGGTGGATGGGCCCACCCTGGGCTGCTGCAAACACCAGGACCAGCGTGGACAGCGCGCTTAGTAGCATCCCTCAGTTCTATCCCAAAAAACGGCGGAGCGAAACCCTTATTGGCTCTCATTCGAGTGGCCTCGCAAGTACGCTCCAATCTCCGGTCCTAATCTCGCCTTCTGCTGAATACAGAGGTCAATCCGCTCCAGAACCTGGGCCAACTCCCGCGGGCCGCCGACATAACTCTTCACGCGATCGCGGAAAAAGGAGTCGACTTCCTGGCGGGAAGAAGCATCGCAGAATGCGCCTCCCACAGCAGGCAGACGCGCCGCCAGGTCCGAACCAACCTCGCCCGGCAACACTTTGATCAACTCGTCGATGTGCTGTCGTACGAATTGAAACGGCAACTTCTCTGTGCCCCGCTCGTGAAGTGGTGAGAACAGAAGGGGCCAAAAGGCCTCGCGCAGATCGAAGGTCTTGGTGAGTAGGAGGCCCATCGCGCGTTGCGCCAGAGCGGGATCCGCAAAGGAGCCGAGCCCAGCCAGAATCGTACGACGCTCTTTAGAGTCCGTCGCGGCTTTCGCGGCTCCAAGATACGCTTCAAACAGCGATGCATCGCCAAACTGAGCCGCGGTGACCAGTACCGGACCGGCCATGTCAGGGTCGACGGCGGAGTGATCTTTCAGCCACGCGCGCGCCAGGCGCCCCGCTTCGTCAGCCAATACCGTGTCCTTCCCTTCATCCGCTACGAATGGGACTAGCCTTTCTCGCAGTAGCTTCTGATCATCGGTATCTCCGGCCCGGGATCGCCATCCCATTTTCTCTGCGCGCTGAGCGTAATTTATACGGATGAACTGCCGGCCCAACGGAAGAGTCTGGTCATCGATGAACGTACCGGTACCCAGACTGGCCAGCCCCAGCGTGCCATCCACAACTTGCCTCTGCGGCTGCCCCGCGAATGCCGGAACCATGCTGAGAGCTGCGGCAGGGGTTACCGCGCCGGAGTCGACCAGCGCTCTTACATCACTGAGTATGCCGACCTTCTCGGCTGTGCTTAGCTCGCGCGCGCCGTTCGCCGTCAAGTGGTCCAGCAAATTCCCCTGGTAAGCCACCCGGTAGTAGCCTTCCTCGCCATCGTTTCCCAGCACCCATGCCGGGCATGAAGTTGCGCGCCTCAGGGGGATTTCGCCCGCCGCCTGCGTCAACAATGTACATTCGCTCTGAACCTTTCCGTCCACTTCATAGCGCACGCAAACCGGGACCGACCAAAGTTGAGAAGTCGCGGCCTTCGACCCAATCGGCACATACCTCGCTTGTCGCAGATTCACCTGCGGGGTCCCCTTCCCGCACTCGAGCGATACGGCGAGAACGGGCGTACCGGCCTTGTTCAAGAAAGATGAAAACGCAGGCTCCACATCCCTTCCGGCGCCCCTGCTGAGAGCCGTCAGAAACTGCTGAGCTGTGGCTGTCTTGTCCGCATTCTCCCGCAAATAGAGCCGCACGCCATTCCTGAATTTGTCCGGGCCCACCCAATGCTCAAACATGCTGATCACCGCCGCGCCCTTCTGGTACGTAATACCATCGAACGCATTGGCGATGTCGTTTTCCGATTCGATGGGCTGCCGGATCTTGCGCGTGCTGGCCAGCCGGTCCTGGCGCATGACGCCGAGCATGTTCTCAGCGGCCTCCACCTTCATGTCCCACTCGGGGCGCCAGCGCTCAACGATTTTTCCCTCCATCCACGTTGCGAATGCCTCGTTCAGCCAGATATCGTCCCACCAGGCCGTGGTGACAAGATCGCCGAACCACTGGTGCGCCATCTCGTGCGCGGTGATGATCGCGCAAAGCCGCTGGCGCTCGATGGAGTCCTTCTTGACATCCGATAGCAGAACGGACGCGCCGTACGTGATAAGGCCCACGTTCTCCATCGCAAAGTTGCTCAGGGGCATCACCACGCTATCCAGCTTCGGATAAGGAAAGGGCATTCCGAAGTAGTCTTCCAGCAGCGTCAGCAACTGCGGAATTGAGTCCGCCGCGAACTTGGCTTGTCCGGAGTGACCCTGCGGCATCACAATGCGCAGCGGGGTCTTATGCTGTCCGGCTTTTCCAGCATCCACGACATCGAATGGCCCCACCGCGAACGCCACCAAGTACGAAGGCAGCGGCCGCGTCGTCGCGAACCGAACCAGCTTCGTTCCGCCTTCCTCCCGAGTACTCGACATCTCGGGCGTGTTCGCGAAGGCTTTCTGATCGGACGGCACGCTTAGCGCGATATCCCACGGAGTCTTGAATCCAGGCTGGTCGAAACACGGGAAGGCGCGGCGGGCGTCGGTCGATTCGAACTGCGTATACGCGTACCAGCGCCCGCCATCCTGTAGTTGAAAGATGCCCGAACTGCTGCCGCGGCTGATCTTTCCGGTGTACTCGATATGAATTCTTGAAGGACCGGGTGCAATGGGGTGATCCAGCTCGAGTCCGGCAAAACCCTTGTGGCCGGCAAGGATTTTCGCGCTCTGGCCGCCAACCTGCGCGCTCTTGAGCTCGAGTTCCAGAGCATTCAACCAGATCACCGGACGCGGCTCGTTGATCGACACATCGATGTCGATACTCCCTCGGAACCTGTCATTGTTGGGCTGAATGCTCAGTTGGGCCGAGTAGTGTGTCGGCACGGCCGACGTGTCCAGGCGCAGCGTGGGAGACGGGTCTTGAGTGGCCGCAAAAGCAGCGGGAAGTAGAGTAAGCGCACAAAGTGGCGAGAAATGGGGCACAGGTGTACGATGCGCCGCGGGTATATTTCGTTAGCGCTAATACTCACTTTCCAAATCGCGTTCACGCTCGGATTAAAACTTTGCCGGACGTCCTAAGTCAATTTCCTTCAACCGGCTAGCGCTGTTCAGGTCCGGCTACGCCGGGCTGGATGCGGCTTATCTCGCGCTACACTCAGGACGCCATGAAGAGTGCAGCCAGACAGACGATCGTGTGGGTTTTCACTGCCGGGGAGGCCGTCGTACGAAACAAACCCATTTCAGCGCATCACGCCGATTACGAAACAAAGCCAAACCAGCTAAAGCTTTCGCTAGCGCGATGTTAAGCTGGCGAGATCCAGCATGAATGCACGACTTCTAGCCGCCATAATGACGCTCCCCCTGTCTGCCCAGGTCGACTCCCGCAGCATCGTGGTTCAGCGCGGCGTCGACGCCGGAACGGAGATCCCGGTCACCACCGTCCATGGCGCAAGGCCCGGGCCCACGCTGGCGTTGATCGCCGGCAACCACGGTTACGGATACACTCCAATTCTGGCGCTTCAGAAACTACGAAACATCATCGATCCCGCAAAACTCGCGGGCACCGTCTTGATGGTGCATGTTGCCAACATGCCCTCGTTTCTCGGCCGCACCATCTCTTTCAGCCCTATAGATGGCAAGAACCTGAACCGCGTTTACCCCGGCCGCTCGGAGGGCACCGTCTCGGAGCGCATCGCATTCGAAATCACAAAGCAAGTCATCGACAAGGCCGACTATGTTATGGATCTGCACTGCGGAGGCGGCTATGAGTCACTCCGGCCGTACGTTTACCAGGACATCAGCGGCAATAAGAAACTTGACGACACCATGGCGCAACTCGCCCTCGCCTTCGGGCTGGATCACATCGTCATCACGCGCGATCGCCCCACCGATCCCGCCCGTTCCTTGTATTGCTCCACAACCGCCGTGACTCGCGGCAAGCCGGCCATGACCGTCGAGAGCGGTTTCTTGGCACATCCGATCCGAAGTCGATTGAGCAGATCATCACCGGCGTGACCAGCGTCATGCGCTACCTGAAAATGATGGATGGGCAGCCTCTGCATGTGTCCAAGCCGGTCTATCTGGATCCCGCGCAGGTCCTCACCGCGCCCGCCACCGGGATGCTTCACCCTCATGCAGAGCGCGACCAGACGGTGAAAAAAGGCGAGGTGCTGGCCCACATCACCGACTTTTTCGGCAGGGAAGTGGCGCAGGTCCGGGCGCCATTCGACGGCGAGCTGCTATACATCATTGCTACTCCGCCCATCACTCTGGATCAACCAGTGGCATTCGTCGGTTCTCCAATCACTAAATGATCTGGTAACCAAAATGATCTGGTAACCGCGCGCACTCAAACATCGCGGTTCGGAAAACCGGGCGCCTATACGTATAGCGTATACTCATAGAATGATGCCCAACAAGACTATCTACGTCAAGGACGCCGATCTCCCGCTCTTCGATAGAGCCCAGGAACAACTGGGCGAGAGCGTATCGTCACTGTTTGCTCAGTTCCTCCGCGACCGCGTTTCGAACCTGACCCCGGAAGAGGGCAGAATCGTCGAACTGCTGAACCAGATCACGACAAAGCGCGATGCCATCCAGAGGGACAGCGGCCTGCCTGAGTTTCTGGATGGCGAGTACGCCGAGGCTGAGGCGTATGCCGGAAAGGCTCTCAAGAGTTTGCGCAAGGGCGACATACGAAACGCCAAAACGTTTTTTTTCGCCGCGAATGCATATCTAGACTGGGCGGAGCGCGACCTGAAGCAGACTCGAGAGCTGAACGAGAAAATCGCCGGCCTGCTGGATTCTAAACGGAGGTTGAGAAAGGGCTCTTGAGCCCGCCGAATTAAATATCACTAAGCGCGAAGCCGTTCATCGGCCTGCTACGTTAATCTGAGCAGAGGGAATAACAAACCATGCAGCATCGTTTTAGAGGAACACTGATAGCCGCGGCACTCGGACTCTGCAGTGCGCTCGCCCAGGCGCAGTACGGCCCAGGGGGGATGTACGAGCCGCGGTCTGTTTCCGGTGTCATCGATCGCGTGCACGCTGATCTGAACCGCTCTTATGAGGGGTGGCGATTCTCGAAAGGCGACCGCAAACGACTGGACAACGCTGAGCACAAGCTCCGCGATTTCGCCAAGAAATGGGACCGCGGCCGGTTCGATAAGGGTGAGCTCGATGAAGCCATCTCGAGCATCCAGCATGTAGTAGATGACAATCGTATGCCGGATCGTGATCGAAGGGCGCTATTTGAGGACTTAGATCAGCTTCGCGGGATGCGCGAAGCCTACAACCGCCACGAGATCGGATACGGACGCCGGTGAGTACATACGGCGATCCTGGATCTCCCGTACGGTTCATTGGTTCGGCGAAATCTGTAAAGCAAGCATATCGTCCCCCCATCCTCTACGAGCACAATGACTTACGAGTCTCTCGCCTCAAATACCTTCTTGCCGGCCCGCAGCCGAAATCAGCGCTCGGAAATATGCCTTGAAACCGTTAGCTTCTGTGAGGGTCCATAGGGTGTAGGCAGAAGCAAAGAGGAAGAGGAGACAAGCATGGCAGGAAAAAACACAGCAGCATTTGGTATTTACAAGTCACGGGCGGATGCCGAGCGAGCTGTCGACTCGCTGATATCGGCCGGGTTCTCGAATTCCGATATCTCAGTTCTGCTCTCGGATCAGCAGAGCTCAAAAGAATTTGCTCACGAAAAGAACACCAAAGCTCCTGAAGGCACAACGACTGGTGCGGTGTCTGGTGGAGCGGTGGGCGGAACGCTCGGATTGCTGGCTGGCATCGGAGCGCTCGCGATACCGGGAGTTGGCCCATTCATCGCGGCCGGTCCCATCATGGGCGCCCTGGCAGGCTTGGGCGTTGGCGGAGCCGTTGGAGGATTAGTGGGAGCCCTCGTCGGCATGGGCATTCCCGAATATGAAGCCAAGCGGTACGAAGGTCACATGAAGGAAGGCGGCGTCCTTCTTTCGGTCCATTGCGATAGTTCCGAGGAAGTCGGCCGCGCGAAGGACGTCCTGAAGCAAACTGGTGCGCAGGATATATCCTCAGCCGGAGAAAAGGCTGTCAGCTCACACGGCGCGACAGACGAAGCGCGCCAAAGTGTGGGATCCACCACTCGCAGGGTCGGATCCAAAGTGGACGATGTCGTAGACGACGTGCGGGGCACGGACTACGGGACCAAGAAGTACTAAGGAGCCAACATGGATCGCGACGACGTAAAGGACAAAATCGACAAAGGCGCGGACAAGGCCAAAGACGCAGCGGACAAAGTCGCTGACAAGAGCAAGGACGCTGCCCACAAGACCGGCGATAAATTGAAGGAAGCTGGCGACAAAGTAAAGCATTCGACCGACTAAAATCGGTCAACGCTAAATATTACGTTGGGACCCGGTGACCGGCACATTAAGTGCTGTTCACCGGGTTCTTGTTTGATTACCCTACAATTAATTAACCCATGCATCCGTCCGATCGCGGTGCCTCCGCCGCCGACCCGCTCTGGTACAAAGACGCCATCATCTACGAGCTGCACGTAAGGGCGTTCTCCGACGCTAATGGGGACGGAATGGGCGACTTCCGCGGCCTCACCCAGAAATTGGATTACCTCCAGGATCTGGGGGTCACCGCGTTGTGGCTGCTGCCCTTCATGCCGTCACCCTGGCGCGACGACGGATACGACATCTCCGACTACACCGGCATTCATCCCTCTTACGGAACGCTGCGCGACTTTCAAATCTTCCTGCGCGAAGCGCATCGTCGCGGCCTCCGCGTAATCACTGAGATAGTCGTGAATCACACCTCCGACCAGCACCCCTGGTTCCAGCGCGCGCGTCGAGCGCCGCCCGGCTCCAAGTACCGCGGCTTCTACGTCTGGAGCGACACGCCCGACAAGTACGCCAATGCCCGCATTATCTTCAAGGATTTCGAAACGTCGAACTGGACCTGGGACCCGGTTGCCAAAGCGTACTACTGGCACCGCTTTTACTCCCATCAGCCGGATCTGAATTTCGACAGTCCGCAGGTGCGGGAAGCTGTCAAGGACTTTGCGAATTTCTGGCTCGATATGGGCGTTGATGGATTTCGTCTGGACGCCATCCCGTATCTCTACGAACGCGAGGGCACCAACTGCGAAAACCTGCCCGAAACGCACGGCTATCTGCGCGAGTTGCGGCGCCATATCGATTCCCACTATCCCGGACGTCTTCTGCTGGCCGAGGCAAATCAGTGGCCCGAAGATGCCATCGCCTATTTTGGAGACGGCGACGAGTGCAACATGGCGTTCCACTTCCCGCTGATGCCGCGTCTGTTCATGGCCATCCGCATGGAAGACCGATTCCCCATCCTCGAAATCCTGAGCCAGACGCCGGCCATTCCCGAGAACTGCCAGTGGGCCATTTTCCTCCGCAACCACGACGAATTGACGCTCGAGATGGTCACCGACGACGAGCGCGATTACATGTACCGCGTCTACGCCCACGATCGTCAGATGCGCATCAATCTAGGCATTCGCCGCCGCCTTGCACCCCTGTTGGGAAACGACCGGCGCAAGATCGAATTGATGAACGCGCTCCTGTTCTCGATGCCGGGAACTCCCGTGTTGTACTACGGCGACGAGATCGGCATGGGCGATAACTTTTATCTCGGCGACCGGAACGGCGTTCGCACTCCGATGCAGTGGAGCGCGGACCGCAATGCCGGGTTCTCCCGCGCCAATCCGCAGAAGCTTTATCTGCCCGTCATCATCGACCCCGAGTATCACTACGAGGCCGTGAATGTCGAAGGTCAGCAGAACAATCCGCATTCGCTGTTGTGGTGGATGAAGCGTATTGTGGAGCAGCGCAAGCGCCACAAAGCATTCGGCCGGGGATCGCTCGAATTCCTGGCGCCCTCCAATCGCCGCGTTCTCGCCTTCGTCCGCCAGTTTGAGGGCGAGAGCATTCTTGTCGTCGTTAATCTGTCCCGCTTTCCGCAGCACGCCGAACTCGATCTCTCCCGCTTTCAGGGCCTCACGCCGATTGAAATGTTCGGTCGGGCGCCATTCCCTACGATTGGCGATAACCCCTACGTCGTCACTCTCGGCGCTTACAGCTTCTACTGGTTCTTCCTGGAAAGCCGCGTGCGTTCGAAGGTATCCATCGAGACCGATACTTCTGGATCGGAGAAACAGCTCATCCACGTTGGAGCGTGGACGGAACTCGCGGAAGCAAGGGCTCCCTCGGCAGTCCTGAATCTGCTTCCACAATTCCTGCAAACCCGGCGCTGGTTCCTGGGCAAGGACCGCACCATCTTGAAATTCGAAGTGGAGGATGTCATCGCGATTCCGGGCACCGCGGCAACTCTCGCGTTGGTGCGGGTCGAGTACGCCGAGGGCGATCCGGATATCTACTTGATGCCTGGCTCCATAGCTCTTGGTGAAGCCGCTGATAAGTTGATGGCCGAAGCTCCCGATCTGGTGTTCGCCCGGATTCAGGACGACGAAGGGCAAACGGGTGTTCTGTATAGCGCGGTTTGGGATCGCCAGTTTGGAGAAGCCTTGCTGGGCGCGATAACGCGCCGCCGTCGCATTCGCGGGCGCTCTGGAGAACTGATCGGATCGCATACCCGGGCATTCCGGGGTATTTGGGGGACTGACCGTCCCTCGCTGAAGTCTTCGGTGCTGCGGGCGGATCAGCGCAATACGTCTATTGCGTTCGGCGATCGTTTTGTGTTGAAGCTGTTCCGGCGCGTCGAACCCGGTATGAATCCGGAAGTCGAGATCAGTACGTTTCTGGCCGATAATGGATACCGCAATACGCCGCAGGTGGGCGGATCTCTCGAGTATCGTTCGGCCGCCGGCGAGTCGATGAGCGTCGGAATCCTGCACGCTTTCGTTCCCAATCAGGGCAGCGCATGGCACTACACACTGGATTCTCTGGGTCGGTTCTTCGAATCCGCCCTGACGCACACCGAACGATTGCCTCCCATCCCGCTGTTGTCCTTACCCGACACCATTCCAGAGGCGGTAAGCGAACTCCTGGGCGAATACGCCGAGGCGGCGCGGCTGATGGGTTGCCGTACTGGCGAGCTGCATGTCGTGCTGGCCTCAGGAAGTACTCCAGAGTTCGTGCCGGAGGCTTTTACCGATCATTACCGTCAGGGGCTGTACCACGGCTTCATCGGCGAGGCGAACCGGGCCTTGGTTTCATTGCAGCAGGCTATACCGGGGCTCGCCCCGCCCGTGCAAATGGAAGCCCAAAAAATTCTGACTCAAGCCGAAGCGATTCGCGCCAGGTTCCGGCCCATTCGCGATCAACGCTTCACCACCAAACGGATACGCATTCACGGCGATCTCAATCTCCGCCAGGTTCTCTACTGCGGCAAAGATTTCGTCATCATCGATTTCGAAGGATTGCCATCGCGGTCCTACGGCGAGCGGAGTATCAAGAGGTCTCCACTGCGGGATGTGGCTGGTATGCTGCGATCGTTTCACTACGCTGCCTATGCGGTGTTGTTCGGACTTGTGCCTGGCATAACGCCCAAGCCGGAACTGATGGCGGCATATGACGCCTGGGCGGCCTTCTGGGCATCGTGGGCTGGGGCATTCTTCCTCGCCGGCTACTTGCCCGCCGCCGCTAAAGGGGGATTCCTGCCACCCGATCTGAAGGACGTGCAACGGTTGCTCGAAGTTTACTTACTCTCTAAGGCGCTGTCGGAAACAGTCACTGAGCTCAGTGACCGGCCGGAGTGGGCAATGATCCCGCTACGGGGAATTACATCCATTTTGCAGGCGCCGCTTGCACGGTAGACCGGGTCCTTCATCATGGAGCCGGCCTGATTTGGTTTCCGCTATTGTCGTTTTAGCGCATGCCTCAATGGGCGCGGAAAAGTAAGCACCGCGGAACTCGAACCAGCCGCCCGAAGCCGCCCGCGTGGAGAACACTCGCGAGTGAATGGAGTGCATCGGAATCCTCCCCCTCGTCGCCGGTGGCCCGAGCGGATCGACCCACACCAGCGCTCCCCGCGATGGAAGTTTCACAATCCGGTCGTCATGGCTCTGCATGACGACCTGCTTCCCAAGTATGTGGCGTGTCGTGACAGGATCGCCGTTCGCGGGTTGGAGCACAATGATATCCACAGCCGGCTCGTAATACGAGAGCTGTCTCCAGCCCGTGGTCGATTCTGCGAACACCGCCGTCACCGGACCGCTTTCCCGCAACGAGCGTACCTCGTCGATGATGTCGGCGATATAGCCGTCCATCCACCGCACCGGCGGGTATGTGCTCGCCTTGGTGGCTTTGCTGATCGGTTTGAAGAATAGAAGCAGGTTCAGCAGAATGCATGTTGAAATGGTGAGGACGTATTTGGTCTGTGAGGCCTCGCGCGTCAACGCGGCTATGACGATCATCCCAGCCGCACAGGTCGCCGGAATGATGGACAGCATGTGGTCAGGATCTCCAGTATGGACAATGGCGTTAAAAGCGAGTCCCGGAAAAAACCAAACCGCCAGGAAGCGCATGGAGAACGCATCCATTTTGCTGCTCGCCCGACGCATGACGATCGGCACGGCCCACAGCCACGAGAGAGCCCCTAGACACGACCAAACGAGAGCTCGCCACGCCATCCGCACAGCGTCGGCGGCAAAGGCTCCGAATAGCGGAGATGTGTCGGCAAACTGCGCGCCCGAATAGCCCTCTAGCATTCGTAGATATTTCTGCCAGCCCCCGGCTGCGCTCAGCAGGCTCGGCAGCCATGTGCTCGCCGCAACACAATAGCACAGCACCGACACAACAGCGCCGCGCCATTGTAGCCGTATGCGCACTGCCGTCCAAAGCAACAGGGGCGCCATCAGCAGCGCCAGTTCCGGACGCGCACCGGCGGACAAACCGAGTCCTGCGGCTGCGAGTGAGAACCAGCGAATCGAACGACTCCGGCATGCCAGCCACAGGCAGAGTGCGACCAGAGTAGCCCCTGCTGCCAGGCATAAGCGCACGGGGTTGGTAAGTGCCGCCAGCCAAAAGGCTGGATTAAATAACAGCAGCAACGCACTGATCACTCCGCGTCCGGGGACCATGAGTTCGCCGAGCCGCCACGCCAGCAGCAGTGCGGTCGCACTCACCGCGAGTCCGGAGACCAGAAATACCATTTGTACGTTCTGAACAGCCAGAGAAACGAACTTCAGGAGCCCGACAAAAATTGGGTATCCCGGCGGCTGCGGCTGATCGAGAGCCGGGTTGAACTGGCCGATGGAATGGGCGAAGTTGATTTCGTCAAATGTGATGAGATAGCGCGGCTCCAGCACCCCGCGTGAGAAGGCGAGCGCTGCCAACAACGCCACCAGCCAGAGGGCTTTTTCTGCTCTACTCGATAGCCCCGCAGCGCGTGGCCGAGCGGCGGTTTGCATCATCGCACGAAGGATAGTGTGGTGCGAAGCCGCCGCATGGGCGGCAGCAGCACGAGCATCCAATACAGATCGATCAACTGACGCAGGGTGGTCAGTAGTGAACGAACCCGGAAGAACTGCGACCGGCCATACGCGCGTGGATAGTGGTGGACGCCCACTTCCAGAACTCCGCATCCGCTCAGCTCGATACCTCGTACCAATTCCACACAGATGCTTCCTGTCGTGGATCGGAGGCTGAGTTGCCGCAGAGTTCCACGCCGCATCAAACGAAAATCGCAATCAATGTCACGGATCACAATGCCGAACAGCGCTCGAGCAAACCTGTTGTATGCCCAGCCGATGCAAATTCGATGCCAAGGATCGTGGCGCTTCAGCTTGTACCCGTTCACCAGCCCGACGCCATCCTGCATTTCGCGTATCAGCAGCGGAAGTTCGTCCACATCGTACTGCCCATCGCCGTCGGTGTAGAACACGAAATCGAACCGCGCCGCACCCAGGCCGGTTCGCAGCGCGCCGCCGTACCCTCTGTTCTCGGGATGTTCAATAACCCGCAGGGACGGCCCGAACCGGTCCTGAAGTTGACCCAGAACGCTGGCGGTAGCATCGGAACTACCATCGTTTACCACGATGACTTCGAATACGTCGGCAATTTGTGGCAATACCGCGAACGTCTTCTCGATCAGCCCTGGCAGGGACGGCGCGTCATTGTACGCTGGAAAAAACGCACTGAGCGACGGAACCTTGTTGTTCAAACTCTACTCTCCCCGTTAACAAATCAGAAGCAGCCCGACATACAGCGGTGCGAAGAACACCCGCTCCGCTTCTGCGCGATGAACACTCCGCAGAAAACCGCTACCCCGCTCACCCGTTGCATCCTTTATATCGGACTCACGGTTTCACCGCAAGTGAACCGCAGGCCACAGCCGGGACATCGGCCCGCCCGTAAGGGCTCTGCTTCTGGAGTCTTGTAACCTGACGCGGAACTCTGGTCGTCTGCTCTAAGGGCCAACTTGTGACTATCGTACGAACGGTCAGCAGTCTTATGCTCGTGGGTGTCGGCTTCGCGCAGCAGGTCGCGCTACGGCCTGCGCCGACTGTGCGCTTTCCTTCGGAGACAGACTCCAATAGTCCCGCTTTCTGGGATGATCACGAACTTGTGCTGTACAACTCGACGGGGCTTGGCCCGGTCCGAAGTACAGGTTCGGACGAATTCGATTTGAGTGCCTCGCAACCCGTCGTGCTTGGGCAATCAGTTCACAAGCCTTACTGGATCGAGTCCGCCTGGCGCGATGGGGATGGAACCGTGTTCGCCTGGTATCACCATGAACCGCCTCCTGTTTGCAAAAATTCACGGCTCACGGCGCCCGAGATCGGAGCGCTGATATCACGGGATGGCGGTCACAGTTTCGAGGATCTTGGAATCATAATCACAAGCGGCTTTGCGAACAATTGCGACGCCCAGAATGGCTACTTCGCAGGAGGAAACGGGGACTTCACCGTGGCTCTAGGTCGCAAGCGCGACTATTTCTATTTCCTGTTCAGTAACTATGGTGGCCCCACCGACGCTCAGGGTGTAGCCATCGCGCGAATGCCATTCCACCGCAGGCACTCTCCTCACGGTTCGGTTGAGAAGTATCACAGCGGAGCTTGGCTGGAGCCGGGAATCGGAGGGCTCGTCACCCCCATATTCTCCGCCACGGTGCCGTGGGAATCCCCCAATGCGGATTCATTCTGGGGCCCATCCGTACATTTTAATACCTACCTGAAAAAATTTGTGATGCTTCTGAATCGCTCTTGCTGCTCGCCTTGGTGGCCGCAGGAAGGCGTTTACGTCAGTTTCAACGACGATCTATCAAACCCGGCGGGGTGGACCGCTCCGTCTCGAATTTTCGAAGGAGGATCCTGGTACCCCCAGGTGTTGGGTAACGGTCAGAACGGCACTGACGCGAAGGCAGGTCGTGTGGCTCGGTTCTATATGAATGGAGCCTCCAACTGGCAGATCGTATTCACCAAAGACGAAAATTAGCCGGGTTTACTTTGCGCCCCTCCGTTAGGCAGCACGCGGCGTCAGCCGCCAATCGTGGGACAATGAAACTACACCTTGCTCGACCGCATCTCTGTGCATGGCGCACGTCAGCACAATCTTAAAAATATCGATGTGGAGATCCCGCGTAACACGCTGACAGTCATCACCGGGCTCAGCGGATCGGGCAAGAGTTCTCTTGCCTTCGATACGATTTACGCGGAAGGCCAGCGTCGCTACGTCGAAACACTCTCGCCCTATGCGCGGCAGTTTCTGGATCAGATGGAGCGTCCCGAGGTGGACTCCATCGACGGACTGAGTCCCGCAATATCCATTGAGCAGAAGACCACCAGCCGCAGCCCCCGGTCGACGGTAGGCACCATTACCGAGATCTACGACTATTTGCGAGTGCTCTACTCATCCATCGGAGTGCCGCACTGTCCGAATTGCGGCATCGAAATCTCGCGGCAGACTACCCAACAGATTCTCGAGCAGGTGCTGTCGCTCGGGCGGGATGAACGCGTCATGATCCTGGCGCCCATCGTGCGCGGCCGAAAAGGTGAATATAAGAAGGATCTCGAGAAACTCGCCAGACAAGGTTACGTCCGGGCACGCATCGACGGCGCGCTGCGATCGCTGGACGAAGAGATCGTGCTGGATCGCCGGAAGAATCACACCATTGAGGTCGTAATCGACCGGCTCCTGGTCAAACCGGGCATTGCTACGCGGCTGGAAGCCTCGATTGAAACCGCGACCAAGTTGGCCGGCGGTATCGTCATCGTCGCCGTCGTGAACGGGGAAGAACGGATGTTCTCGCAGAAGCTCGCCTGCCCGGATTGCGGCGCCAGCGTTCCCCAGCTTGAGCCGAGATCCTTCTCCTTCAACAGTCCTTTCGGCGCGTGCGAGGTTTGCAACGGCCTCGGCAGCAAGTGGAGTTTCGACCCGGCCAAGGTCATTGTCGATCCCTCCAAGCCGCTGCTCGAAGGCGCGCTCGGCCCCGGCGCGAATTCAAGTTTCGTTATCACCACGCTCACCGAAACCGCCTCGCGATTGCGTATCGATCTCGGCAAGCCCTTCGAGAATTTGACCGAACGTGCGCGCGCTGCGCTCCTGGAGGGCAACAGCACATTCCCCGGCATCCTCGGGCTGCTGCAGGATTCGTTCGAGAACGCGAGCGATACCTACCGCGATTGGTTGATGGAGTACATGTCGCCCTCCACTTGTCCGGCCTGCAAGGGCCGCCGGCTGAAGCCGAGCAGTCTCAGCGTCCGGGTGAAAGGTCTGTCCATCAGCGAATTCACCGCCAAATCGATCGGCCAGGCTTTGCCGGTCGTGAACCAATGGGAGTTAACCGAGCGTGAGCGGCAGATTGCGGCCCGCGTCGTAGAGGAGATCCGAAACCGTCTGGACTTTTTGACGGCCGTTGGACTGGACTATCTCAGTCTGGAGCGGTCCGCCGCGACGCTGTCCGGCGGCGAGGCACAACGGATCCGGCTTGCAACCCAGATCGGTTCGAAGCTGCGCGGAGTACTCTACGTCCTGGACGAGCCCTCTATCGGTTTGCATCCCCGCGACAATGATCGCTTGCTGGATACTCTGACGCGGCTCCGGGACCTGGGGAACACCGTGCTCGTGGTGGAGCACGATGCCGAGACCATCGAACGCGCGGACTACGTCATCGATCTCGGACCTGGCGCCGGGCGTCTGGGCGGTGAGTTGGTGGCCCAAGGGACGCCGGAGTCCATCAAACAGAATCCGAAGTCGCTGACCGGTCAGTACCTCTCGGGCCTGCGCGAGATCCCTGCGCCCGAAACCCGGCGGCCCGGCAACGGGAAAAGCATCATCGTGCATGGCGCACGCGAGCATAATCTGAGAAATCTCGACGTTGAGTTCCCGCTCGGCCTGCTGATCGTCGTCACCGGCGTATCGGGAAGTGGGAAATCGACGCTGATCAACGACATCCTGTACCGCTCTCTGGCGCACGAGATCTACGGCTCTCATGACGAGCCCGGGCGCGCACGACTCGATGTCGGGTCTCGAGCATATCGACAAGATCATCGAGATCGATCAATCGCCCGATCGGCCGTACGCCGCGCTCGAATCCCGCCACTTATACCGGCTTGTTCACGCCGATCCGCGACCTCTACGCTATGCTGCCGGAGTCGCGCGAGCGCGGCTATAAGCCGGGGCGCTTCAGCTTCAACGTGAAAGGCGGACGGTGTGAAGCCTGCCAGGGCGACGGCCTCAAGCGTATCGAGATGAACTTCCTGCCGGATGTGTACGTCACCTGCGACGTATGCCGCGGCAGGCGTTACAACTACGAAACGCTCCAAGTGAAGTACAAGGGCTACTCCATCGCCGATCTGCTGGAGGCGACGGTGGCCGAAGCGCTGGAGGTGATGGAGAACATCCCGCAGATCCAGGCCGAAGCTGAAGACGCTGCATGACGTCGGCCTGGACTACATTCACCTCGGGCAATCCTCGACGACACTTTCCGGCGGCGAGGCGCAGCGCATCAAGCTGGCCAAGGAATTGAGCAAGCGGCAGACCGGCCGCACGTTCTACATCCTGGATGAGCCGACCACGGGCTTGCATTTCGAAGACATCCGCGCGCTTGCTGGACGTCCTCCAGCGTCTGGTGGATCTGGGCAACACAGTCGTGGTGATCGAGCATCAATTGGATGTGATCAAGTCCGCGGATTGGATTATCGATCTGGGTCCCGAAGGCGGTGAGAAGGGCGGTCAGGTGGTGGTCTCGGAACGCCGGAGCAGGTCATTCGCAACAAGAAGAGCCACACCGCTCGGGCTCTCGCGAAGGTGATGCGGAACGGGAATGCTGCGTGAGCAAGTATCCGGTCGAGCCTCTTGTCGTTCGATGGTCTGCGCACCATCCCGATTGCGGAGCGCGGCGGAAAGGTTCGGACGCAGGATTTCGGCCGGGTATATCAACGCGGCGCCGGGCTAACAGGATGGCTGGACGCGCTGCCGCACATCCTCGCCGGCGATTCGTTTCGCGCGGTGGTGGATGCGATCGCGAAAGCTCGCTCCGCTGGTAAGCCTGTCGATCTGCGGTATCGGCGGCCACGTGATCAAGTGCGGACTCGCTCCCGTGCTGGCCGAACTCGCGCATGCCGGATTCGTCACCGCGTTTGCCATGAATGGCGCGGCGGCGATCCACGATTTCGAAATCGCGATCGCGGGTGCAAACCAGCGAAGACGTAGAGGCGGTGCTGCCCGACGGACGTTTCGGATCGGCGGAAGAGACGGGCCGCGAGATGAACGACGCAATCCGCGAGGGCGCCCGCGACGGCATCGGAATGGGCGAAGCCCTCGGACGCAGGTTGCACGCGATCGCCAGACCCGAATTCGCCGGCTGCTCGTTGCTCCACGCGGCGTACGCGGCGAGTATACCTGTCACGGTGCATGTCGCCATCGGCACTGATACGCCTCATACGCATCCGGCCGTTGATCCCGCCGCTCTCGGGTCGGCGACGCATCACGATTTCCGTCTGCTGTGCAGCCTCGTGTCAGGCCTGCACGATGGTGGAGTGTTCCTGAATATCGGCTCTGCGGTGGTGATGCCGGAGGTGTTTCTGAAGGCGGTCTCGGTTGTGCGAAATCTGGGCCATGGGCTTTCGAACTTTACCACGGTCAACTTCGATTTCATACAGCATTACCGGCCTACCGCGAATGTCGTGCAACGGCCCCACGCCGGCGGTGGAGGCCATGGATATGCGATTACCGGGCATCACGAGATCATGATTCCTCTTCTGGCAGCGGCGCTGATCGAGCGGTCCGCATGAGTCCGCAAGAAGAGTCCGGCACACCCTTCTGGTCGTGGTCCGACATTGCGCTGTTCATCGGGTTGGCATTGCCGTGCCTCTTGATAGGAGCTGCCGGTGCGCAGGTGCTGGGCTGGATTTCTCCGCTTCTTAAGTCCTCGAAGCCGTGGATAGCGATGCTGCTGTTTTACATGCTCTGGTTCAGCGGGCTGTTCCTGTTGCTGAAAACGCGCTATAACCGGCCGTTCTGGAGCTCGCTCGGTTGGGTGTATCCGAGGCGGGGAGCCCTCGCCAGTATCTTCAGCGGTCCGATCATCGCCCTCGCCGTAGGAGCACTCGGATTACTCTTGCATACTCCGCATAAAGAGTTGCCCATTCAGAAACTCATCGAAGGACGCCTTGGCATGGTCCTGTTCGGCGTGTTCAGCATTGTACTGGGGCCCGTTAGCGAGGAACTGGCCTTTCGCGGATTCCTGATGCCGCTCGCAATCCGTTCGGCAGGCGTTTTACCTGGAATTCTGATATCTGCGCTGCCCTTCGCGCTTCTTCACGGTCCTGAATATGGATGGACCTGGCAATACGTCGTGCTCATCGGATTCGCCGGCGCGCTCTTCGGCGCCATGCGTTACTACACGGGATCCACGCTGGCCAGCGCCATGATGCACAGCACGTACAATCTCACATTCTTCGCCGCATTTGCCGCCGGCGCTGGAGCAGTTTGAAATATGGTGGAAACAATTCAGTGGACCGGGGACGGAGTCGTGATGATCGACCAGACCCGTCTTCCCCGCGAGGAAAATTACGTTACGTGCCGCTCATACGTCGAGGTTGCGGACGCGATAAAGACGATGGTGATCCGTGGCGCGCCGGCCATCGGTGTGGCCGCGGCCATGGGCGTCGCGCTCGGCGTTATGGAAGGCGCCGACTTCGAGACCGTTTGCAACACGCTCGCCAGGACACGTCCTACGGCGGTTAATCTGTTTTGGGCCATTGACCGGATGCGCCGTCTGTATGTCTCCCTCAACGGCACGCCGCGTCAGGCCATGGTGGAGCGCATGGTACAAGAGGCCCGCCAGATCCGTATGGAAGACATCGCGATTTGCCAGACCATTGGCCGCAACGGCGCGGTGCTGGTGCCCGACGGGAAAACGGTCTTAACACATTGCAACGCGGGCGCCCTGGCCACCGCCGGTTACGGCACGGCTCTCGGCGTGGTTCGCGCAGCGGTAAGCGCAGGGAAGACCATCGACGTATTCGCCGACGAGACGCGTCCCTTTCTGCAAGGCGCCAGACTCACTGCCTGGGAGTTGCAGCAGGATGGCATCCAGACCACCCTCATCACGGATAACATGGCGGGACATTTTCTCCACTCCGGGCGGATCGGATGCGTGATTGTCGGCGCGGATCGAATCGCGGCGAACGGCGACGTGGCAAATAAGATCGGAACCTACTCGGTAGCCGTGCTGGCTAAGGAGAACGCTATCCCCTTCTATGTAGCTGCCCCCATCTCAACCCTGGATCTGACTTTGGCCTCAGGTGGAGAGATCCCCATCGAGCAGCGCGCTGCATCAGAGGTGACGGAAGTGTTCGGAGTCCCGGTCGCGCCTGTGAACATTGGCGTCGAGAATCCGGCGTTCGATATCACGCCCGCTCGTTATGTCACTGCCATCATCACGGAGCGGGGCGTCGCGCGAGCGCCGTATGAGGAGTCACTGCGGGCGTTCGCCTCCCAGGAGAAATCGCCGGGTTGATTCGCCCTCAGGCAGCTTGCAAAGGGAGTCATACGGGCTGGTTCAAAGCCCGTAGGATTCGGATGATAGTGCGAACACATTTAGGCCAAGCCCTTGCGCGGGCGCACTGCTGGCGACCAGGATCTATGGGCCGTGCGACCGCCGGCCTCCAGTTTCCAGTAAGCGGAGTTTGCAAGCATTTGACCGCTTAGCATCGCAGTTCGCCGGGTGTGGTCAGTCGAAACGAAGGCTGTCGAGAGGATCGACGGTCGCGGCTCTGCGCGACGGCATGTAGCCGGCCGCCAGCGCTGTCAAGACCACCACCAACACTCCTGCGGAGAACGCGGCGGCGTCGAAGACCTGCATGAAGACCATCGCAGATGCGAGTGCCCGGGAAAGCCCTAACGCGAGTGCCACGCCAAGGCTGACGCCGATCGCCGCCAGTCGCAAGGACTGCGTCAGCACGAGCCGCGTGATGCTGCCGGCGGTCGCCCCAAGCGCCACGCGTACGCCGAACTCTTTCGTCCTCTGCGTCACGACAAAGCAGACGACGCCGTAAATGCCCGACAGCGTGAGCAGCAGCGCGAGTCCGCCAATGGCGATGCCGATCATCGATGCCATGCGAAACGGATAGATGCCGTACGCCCGGTACTGATCGAGGGAATGGAGTTCGATGACGGCTCCCGGCGCAACTGCTGCCAGTCGCACGTCGAGGCGGCGTTTCTCGACTTCGACATCTCCCCGGACCCGCAACAATACGGAGCCTGTCGCGGACGCTCTGGCCGGCAAGTAGAGAAGCGCCGCATCCTTTCCGTAGTGAATGCAGCAGGTCGCGATATCGGCAACAACGCCGACGACGTGGACGTCCCGCTCCGGCTTTTCCGCGACGTGTATGGTTTGGCCCAGAACATTCTCGTGCGGAAATAGCCGTTGCGCGGCGGCCGCACTGACCATAGCCACGGGCGCTCCGGAGGCCCCCTCCTCTGTCGTGAAGTTCCGTCCGCGAATGACGGAGATACCGAGCATTTCGAAGTAGTTTGGCGATACGCGATTGTAGGACGTGCGGATCGACGACCCGCTTTGCGTGGTTGCGGTTACTGCCGGCACGAGGCCGCCGAGGGGAATTGAGGAAGCGGCCGCGAGCCCATCGACCGCTGGATCGGACGCTAAGGCAGCGAGGACCCGCCCACGCTCGGACTGCATAACGCTCATTGCGATGACACCATCAGTGCGGAAGCCAATATCACGCCCGCTCATCCGCAGTGTTGTACGGATCAGCGCGCCGCAGACGACCAGCAGGAGCGTGCACACCGTGATCTGTATTATGACGAGTCCGCCGCGAACGCGGACCGGCCTCACATCGGATACGAATTCGCCGCGGCTGGCCGCCACGAGATTCGCGCGGGTGGCTTGTATCGCGGGAGCGAGACCAAACAACAACGAACACAAGAGCGCGGTGCAGACCGCGAAAACTGCCACTCGCCAATCTACCGGAGGGTTCACGTTCACGTCGTGGAGCATTTCGAGGGCGTCGGCGGGAATGGTCGCGAACATCAATCGAACCGCTCCTCTTATTGCGAACCGGGAGACGACGAACGCGAGAATTGCAGACGGGATCGAAAGGAGAATACTCTCCGTGAGCAATTGCCGCATGAGTCTCTTCCGGCCGGCTCCCAATGAAAGCCGAACACCGATCTCCCGCCGGCGCGCGATGGCGCGGGCTAACATCATGTTCGCGACGTTCGTGCACGCCAATAGCAGCACAAGCGAGAAGGCAGCTGAGAGAGGGCTGAAGATCGCAAGAAGTTCGGGCGTTAACGGGATGGCTGTCGCCTTCGACTGCAGACGAATACCCGTTGCCTTGCGGTTCTCCGGGAGTTGCGATGTCATCCGGCGGGACCACTCCGCCAACATCGCTTCGGCATACCTCACGCTCTTGCCTTGCTCGATCCTGCCAATCACGCGAAGGCGATCCGGCCGCTCTTTACCGAAGAGATCGGTCCCATCCTCCAGTTGCGCTGCCATCGTTAGAGGAGCCCAGAAATCGCGCGGCTCCTCGCCCAGGGCTTGAAATTCCGGCGGGGCGACTCCGATGACCTGCATCGGCTGGCCATGGATCACGATTTTTGTACCGATGATGTCGGGCCGGCCGGCAAACATGCTCTGCCAAACCCGGGAGCTGATGACCATCACCGCGTCGCTGCCGGGCACGGCGGCGTCGTCGGGCATCAGCGTTCGCCCCAGCGCGGCGCCAACGCCCAGCATTTGGAAGTAGTTCCCCGATACCAGTTGTCCCTGAAATGCGCGACCGTTCGCCCGTGTGGACAAGTATTCTACGGCCGCAAGTTCAGAAAACGCAGGGTGGTCTTTCTGCAAATTCCGGAATTCGTCCCATGTGAAGGCGTGCCAACGGCTGGACCGATCCGTCCAGGAAAAGGAATACAGGCCGTAAGGATCGCGGACAGAGACGGGGCGCAGAACATATGCGTTGAACAGCGTGAAAAGACCTAGGTTCAGTCCAAGGCCCAGAGCGATGGTACCGGCCACTGTGAGCACGAAGCCAGGGCTTCGCCGGTAGCTCCTTGCGGCGTAGCGCACGTCCTGAACGATAGTTTCGAATAAGTGCGTGCCGCGAACCGTCCTGCAGTCTTCTTTCACGGCGACGATCCGGCCGAAGTCCAGGCGGGCGAGGCGGGCGGCCTCACTTGGCGATTGTCCCGCGGCGATGTACTGCTCTTGCGACATCGCGAGGTGGAATTCGACTTCATCGTCAAGGTCGCTGTCGGCGCGCGCGCGAAATAACAGAGCGCGAATACGCAGCAGAACATCTGTCAACGTCACGACGCCGCCTCAGGCGAGTTCCAGGACTCTGCCGATGGCGGCCGCGAGGCGCGCCCAGTCATCGGATTCCTGATGGAGTTGTTTGCGGCCGGCCGCGGTGAGGCGGTAGAAGCGCGCGCGGCGCCCTAACTCGGATACACCCCACTCGGCTTTGACCCAGCCCTGGTGCTCAAGCCGGTGCAGTGCGGGATATAGCGAACCCTGGCTGACGCGGAGTACGTCTTCAGACACTTGCTGTATGCGCTCCGAAATGGCCCAGCCATGCAAGGCGTCGCCCGAGCGGAGTGTTCGGAGTATGAGCAGGTCCAGCGTGCCCTGTAAAAGATCAAGGCGAGAGGGTTGCGCCATAGTGTAGGATCTCTACAACAATATTGACGCCTTTTGGTGTCGAATGTCAACAACACTGTGAATCGGTGAGTGCCAGACTGCCTGTCACCTCACCCGAGCGGTTTCGGATCGTGGGACGCAAGGGGACCTGCCAGCCGCTATCGGAAAGTGCCGTTGGATTCACCACTCAAACTTACGGCGATTCTCGACTTGCCAGAACAATAGTCTGTAGACGTGATCAACCACACCACCCGTTGAGCGCGTTCTACTCGTCCTGGATTAGCGTCGATTTAACCAATCTGGGCGCTTGGGTGCAGAATCGTAGTACTCTGAGGACCATCGCCTGGAATACTGGGCTGCCTTTTGTGGAAGATAAACGAGGAGGATCATGATGAAATTGGCGAGAGCGGTGCTGCTTCTAACCCTGGCGGCGACGGCTTGGGCCCAGGTCAATGTGGGCGAACAGAAACCCGAAGCCACCCTGCCCTTTAATATGACCACAACGGCCACCTTTGAGCTGCCCTGGCGGATCGCCTTCCTGCCCGATGGCCGCATGTTGGTCACCGAAAAGATCGGGCCCATTTGGCTGGTATCCGCGGAGGGAGAAAAGATCGCGGCGTTGGCCGGTACGCCACCCGTCTATTGGCAGGGCCAGAACGGCATGCTGGGCGTCTTCCTCTCGCCCCATTACGCCACCGACCAGAGTATCTATATCACCTATATCGAGCCGGGTGATTACGGCGGGGGCCAGGCGTTGGCCCGCGCCAAGCTGAACGCCGGACGTGACCCCCGCCTGGAAAACTTCGAAGTGCTGTGGCGCCAGATGCCCCGCGGCAAGGGCGGCCAGGCCGGCGGCCAGATCGCCTTCTCGCCCGACGGCCAGTATCTGTTCATGACCGTTGGCGACCGCCAGCGCATGACCCCGGCCCAGGATCCGAACCAGCCCGTGGGCAAGATCCTGCGCCTGACGCTCGATGGCAAACCCGCCCCCGGCAATCCCAACTTCGGCAAAACCGGCGCCGCCACCATCCCTTTGATCGATCCGCCGCGCGACACCGAAGCTGCCAAAACAGCGAAGGTGGTAAGCACCTATACCTTTCCCGGCCCCAACCTGACGCCGGCCGAAACCTGGGCTAGCGGCTTCCGCGCGCCCTATGGCCTGGCGTTTTCGCCCACCGGCGAATTATGGGAGGTCGAGCATGGCCCGCGCGGCGGCGACGAGCTGAATCTGATCGAGAAGGGCAAGAACTACGGCTGGCCGGTGGTCTCCTACGGCATGAACTATGACGAGGTGCCCATCCCCAGTCACGACACCCGGCCCGAGTTCGCCAAGCCCGTGCTCTATTGGGTGCCGGTGATCGCGCCCGGCAACCTGATGTTCTACCGCGGCAACAAGACCTTCCCGCAATGGGACGGCAGCGGCTTCGTCAGCGGCCTCGGCGAGCCATGTCGCTCGTCCGCATCATCTTCGACGGCAAAGGCGGAGCCAAGACCGCCGAGCGCTGGGATATCGGCAAACGCATCCGCGATGTGGAAGAAGCCCCCGACGGCTCGCTGTGGATGCTGGAAGACGCCAATCCCGGCGCTCTGATCCACCTGACGCCGAAGTGACGACAGTGATCTTTCGATTTGCCGGGCTGTTGCTGCTGGCCGCAGGATTGTACGGCCAGCAGCAGCCGCTTCCCTACAGCCATAAAACACACTTGGCCCTTGGACTCAAGTGCAGCGCGTGTCACAAGAATCCTGAACCGGGTGAACTCATGGCGTATCCGGCGGAGAGTTTTTGCATGACCTGTCACCTGGCCGTCAAAGCCGATAGTCCGCACATTCAGAAGCTCGCCGCCGCGGCCAAAGAGAAGAAGCCGATTCCCTGGGTCAGAGTCTACCGCCTCCCGGCTTTCGTTTACTTCAGCCATCGTGTGCACACGCAAGCAGGCGCAGCCTGCGAGACCTGCCATGGACCGGTTCGCGAGCGCGACGTCATCACCAAAGAGGTGGCGAACGATATGCGTTCCTGCATGGCGTGTCATGCCGCGTCGAAGGCCCACAATGACTGTGGCACCTGCCACGAAGAACGGTGATCCCTATTTCGTCGGCCTGCACTCGGCGAACAACTCCGGAAATTGCTTCTTCAATCCAGCGATATACAGGGAAACGAAGAACGGGTTTCCATCCAAATGACCTGACCGCGGCAGCCGTTCTCTTGCCGGACGCTTCATCTGACGGAAGCTGATTCCATGGCCCAATGTTCCCGGGTCGGCGGTAAACTTCACGTCTATGCGGCAGCTAGCCGAAGTCGCCGGACGGCTACTTCAGATTGATAACCACGGGGTTGCTGCTCTTGCCGTCCACCGTCAGCACGACATTCACACCGCCGCGACCAGCCAGGCTGGTGGGAATGCGAATGTTCGCCTGGTCCAGGCCCACGTAGCTCCCCTGCGTGCCCGCGTAGGTCACTTCCGCGCTGGCCCCTCCGATGGTGGCGGTGACATTCGCAAGTGCTGTGCGGTTGCGGAATCCGGTTCCGAAGGCGAGCAGGAAGAGCTGATCCGTGCCGTCGCCGATGCTCAACGGAACCGACTCATAAAGGTTTGTGGATGAGTTGAGCTGCAGAACGGGCTCGGCCGTCTGAGTTCCGTCCGCTTTGACGCGAAACGCAATCGCAGCCGCCACGCCCTGACCATTCGCATTGGCAGCGAACAGCCCTGGTGTCACCTGCTCCACCACCGCAGCGCCCTGACTTACGTTTGAGCCGTTCAGCAGCACGGTGACGGTCGCCGAACCGATGCTCGTGTCGGGAGGATTCTGGAACGAAATCTGCGTGGGCGAGACATACAGGCGCGGTGCGTTGCGTGTGACTCCGGCGGAGTCCGTCACTTGCACCTGAATGCCACCCAGGGTGGTGGGCAGGGGGATCGTCGGTGCGGACGCCGCGCCGGAGGCGAGCGCAGTGCCGAACAACGTGCCAATGGCTTCGGGCGCCAGTGACCCGGCCGCGTAGCTCGCGGCGGAGGTGACTGTGAGTGCTCCCGCCGTCGTCGAATCGAGCGGCGTCGTGAGGCTAAGGTCCTTGGCATAGTCGCGCACATGGTCGCGCCACACAGTGTGGTAATGGATCTGGTTCCGGAACACGACGCCGCTCTGGCACACGAATTCAATCCAGACGCTCGGCCCGTCGATGCGGGCGTAATTAGTATTGGAATTCAGGAACGAGCTGGCGTCGCCCGACGTGCCGCTGCCCGTAAAGGCAACATAGGTACCGTCCAGCTCGCTCTGGTAAATGGCGAGCAGGTTTGCGGCGACGGTGGCATCCATGTCCTGGACCCAGGGCGTCATGGCGTCGAGCACGAGTTGTTTCTGGGCGGCCGAGAGGGTGCCAACGGCGAGACCACTTTAGTCGACGGAAACGAGCCGTTGCCGCCGTTGGTCTCGCCCGGAATCATGGTGGCGTCGCTGAAAGTCTGCGACAGTTTGGCGGTAGCAAGCTGCGTGGAGCTGAGCGACGCAAGCAAGACGACATGCCCCTGGTTGAAACTGATGTTGGCGGCGTAATGGTGTCCCCCGAACTGCAACATCCAAGCACCGGTGCTGCTTGGCGTGTTGAGAAAAGCCAGATCATAGAGGCCTGCGCCGTAGCCTCCGCCCCCGGGGCCGCCCCCGCTGCCTTGCGCGGCGGCCAACACGTCGTCCGCGATCCGGATCTGCTGAAACTCGTCGAAGCCCTCGTTCGCCGCGGTTCCCAGAGCTGCCTGTATCACAGCGAGAGCCGCCGCAAGCTGGTCGGAGGTAAGCGTACCCAGACCAATGCCGTTGCGGCAGGTGGCGCCGCAGGGCAGATTCGACCACTTTTGGGCCAGGGAGGTAGTGTAGGTCTGCTGCAGAACCTGCTGTTGCGAGTCCGTCAACATGGCCTTGAACGCCAAGGCCTTGCTCACAACATCGTTGGCGGCGGCCCGCGGCGTAAAGGTGCTGGCCTCCTTCAGGCGGGCCGTCAAGGCCCGGTGAGCGACGAAAATCGGATTACTCGAGCCGAGGTCCTGCGCCCGCAAGCTGATCAGAAAATGGCCGGCGAACCCCAGCGACAGCAGGCCGCAAACCGGGAGCAGAATTCGGACTCCCGAGAGTTCTCTCCGGCGGCTCCCCATGGCCCGCTTCCACAAGATATTGGTTTTGTTTCTCATTGAGTTTCCTTTTCATTCAGGCAGGCGGCGCCAGGTCGGTATATATTGGCGAAATAGGCCGCAAAGGCGATCATTGCCAGGATCAAAATGCCCAACGGCGCAATTCGGGTGATCGCGGTCATGCCGCGCTCAATCCAGTTGGGTTCGCCGGACACGCGGTTCACGATCCAGCCTGCCGCGGCGATTGCCGCCAGCACCGCGCCGCCGACTCTCACCCATTGATGAGCCAGCGTCAGACTCAGCAGGATAAGCCACGGCACGGTGAGGGCGATGACGAACAACTGCATCACTTCGATGCCGACATTGAAACCGAGAATGCTCAGCGCCATCGAACCTGCAGAGAGATGCAAGTCAGCCAGCACGGCTGCGAAGGCGAGCCCGTGCACCAGACCGAAGCCGGCTGCACCTGCGGCTCGCGTCCCGGGAAGAGCGGGCGGATTGCATGGATCGCGGTCACTAGGATGGAGCAGGCGATCAGCACCTCAACCGGCTGCTGCGGCAGCGTCAGCCAGTGCAGCGTCCCGGCCAGTAGAGTGACTGAATGGCCCAGCGTGAACGCACTCACCATTTTCGTGAGGCGAACCAGACTATAGCGACTTCCTCCGTAGGCTCCCCATTCGCGGCCATTCACCCGCAAGGTCGCCGGTAACAGGGGGACGAGCAGAAAAGGAGATGGTCCGTGCCCTCCCGAATATGCCGCATACCCAGGCTGACCATGGCCTGGAAGCCCGCCTGCCAACTGCCCTCTCCGAGATGGATCGCTAAAGGCTCAATCCTGGTAGTGCCGGTATCCACCGCGATGGTGCCGACTTGGACGGGCTCGACCCCGCCCGCGGCCCAATCGTTCTGCACGGAGACCAGGGCCTTGTGCCTCACCACCTGATGCATGATGACGTCGTAGCGCAAAACGAAGTCCCTCAGGTCGGCCGTGGGCGGGATGAGGAAGGCATGGACCGTGACTGACCTCCTGAAACGGACGGCTCCGGGTCTGCTCTGCCCGCTCTACCTTCATGTCGAGCACTTGCACGGTCCACGCCTTCCCGGAGGGCGTGAGGGGGCGAATGTGCTGCTCAAGGTACGCGCGGAGGGGCGCTTCCCATGCCGCCCTCGTTTGTTCCGGGCGCAGAGTCACGTCGTGGCCGAAGGCCAGTTCCAGTTCGTTCAACGGAATGTGCAGATGCATCGCCACGTGATCCTGGCCGATCTCCAGTGCCACCAGCGTCGTCGGCTGCAAGTGAGCCTCGGCCCGTGGACTGAGCCAGAACGCCAACAAGAAAACCAGCCCGAACCGTGCTGGCGGCGTTCCAACGCTCGTCGAGCTTCTTAGAGGGCAGTGTTTGATCACTATAGAGACACTCCCGGAAAATGTTTTCTGAACGCGTTGTCCGTTGGATGAGCCTTGGGGAGAACCTGTTCTTTAAGAATTGTTAAAGCCTCGTTAATCTAACATTTTCTTTCGACGCTCGACGAAAAGGAGAGGCAGAACGTATTGTTCGCCTTCGGCGACGAAGAGCAGCGCGTACGCTGGTCGAACTTCCCGATTTCGATCGTTCCCCGCGCGGGTGTCGCCATGAAGGACATGACTCCCGCACAACCTTCGGCTGCGATGAACCTGCTAGGGGCGGCGCTCCAGGCCGCAATCGAGGAGGCCGCGAGCCAGGAGGCGGCGTTTATGTTCGGCAAGGACCTCGGTTATTCGTTCGGCGGACATCACCTTGCGGTGAACGTCACCATCGCCGGCGAACGCGGCATTCTGAGCCGACCCTAACCGGCGCTCAACCTGCCCTTTACACGAGCAACGGACAAACCGTCCGGCCGCCCGGCCGCGAGAGCCATAAGGCGCTGCTCAACCCCTGGATGAGGGCCAGCAGAAGCAGGCGATTCTGAACGATCGCGTGCCGGATCTGGTGCTAGGGCCCGGCAAGTACGGGAAGACGATACAACCCGAGGGGCTCCGGGCCTCAGATATGACCGGGAAGCGGCGCGACATGATGCTCGACGTGATCTCCGAATGGGCGGGTATCGTTCACGAAAGCGCGGCGGCGGCCCGTATGGCGGAGCCCAAACTCAGATGTGAGTGAAACGTGGTTCCCTGGAGCGGAGCGGCAGCTGCCGAGCGGGGGCAGAACATCACGGCATACTATCGCATCCAGGGACCACATTTGGTGATCGAGTGCTCGCCGCAAGAAATGGGCGGCGACCCCGCGCTGCAGGGCCACACCACGTATCGCGATCCCACCAACGACTACGGCCGGAAGCTCGCGCCGAAATGATGGTCAGGCTGGCCGAATACCTGGAGGCCACGATCGTCGAGGTCGAAAAAACCGTGTCCGCGGAGGTGATGCTGACGCCCGGCGTTGCGGTATCAGAGTTCGTGATCCACACCATCGATACGGATGCCGACGGTACGATCTCCACGGCGGAAGGAAAGGCGTATGCCGCGGGAGTTCTTGAGGACTTGAAGCTCACCGTAGACGGCCGGCGCCTCGGTCTGCAAGTCACCGGCGGCGCAGTTCCCCGTGATGAGAGATGCGAAAAGGAACAGGCGAAATTCAACTCGGCCCTGGCAGCGGCGGCCGCGACCTGACCGCGACGCTTGTTTTCGTTTGGCCGCCAGCGGCCGGCCAAGTATGCGGGCGCTCCCAGATGGACGACCGGTTCGGTAGCGCTTAGGCGCGGCCAGTCGTAACCTTGCCAAAAACTCGGCAAAAGTTTCCGCCGCCGACTTTGCCGATAGCGCCAGGCGTGAAGCCCTGCAGCAACGTCTCGCCGACAACCACGTTGAAAAATCTTCCCGTCAGTCCAGCCCAGGCCTCGTTCGTGCCCTGGCCAACACGCGAGGAGACAAGATCTGTTTCGGTGCCAAGCCCACATGATCCACACCAACCGCGTCCATCATCGCCTTAATGCTCTCTACGAATAATTTCGGCAAGTCGGCCAGTTTAGTCCACACGCCGATTACGCCGCCAGCGTCCGCCACCACCTTCGCGTGTTCTTTGCTGATTAACCTTGGCTTCATCATCTCCGCCATTCTGGGGTTTCCGCCCGTTCGGCTGTCGAGCTCGTATGGGACACAATGAGCGGCTGTGTGGCCACCTTTCACGCACCGAGCACCGTCTGGTGACTGGCGTGAGCGAGGTCCACCACCATGCCCAATCGGTTGCACTCCTTCACGACTTCCGCGCCAAACGCGGTCAAACCACCGAGGTGAGCGCGCCCCGTATTTGTGTCGCCCAGGGGCGACACCATGTCGCCTCGATCGTGAAGCAGCTAAAGGTGCCGAAGACTGCGTTTGTACACCTCTTGTACCCCGTCCAGGGGCCCCTCGATGAAGTGTGCCCCTTCGACCGTTTGGACGATTGTTGGTGGACCATGGTCATGGGCGGCCTGCAAACTTTCAGTTTCAGTGCGCGGCGGATGTGTCCCTTTTCCAACTCCGCATCGATCGCCGTGAGCCAGCGAAGGAAGTTGTCGCGCGCATCGCCTGTCTTTTCATTTGCCGCGAAATCCAGCACGAAGCTCGCACATACGGCGGCAAGCCCTGATTCTTTGAGCTCTTCGGCCAGGGAAAGACCGGGTGCCTGCTGTTGCTCCTCCTGCCGCCGCGGTTGACCACGCTGCGGATGCGGTTCCGTCCCCGCGGGATAGACATGGTTGTGCATGTCAATGCTAATTGTCCCGGACATGACTTGGGCAACGCGCTCCTCAATCTCATCGCGCGCATTAAGCCATGCGGGCCCACCAGCATCGCACCGCCGGCACCGGCCGCAGTCGTAAGGAATTCTCGTCGCGAAAACTGGAAAGATTGTTTTTCAACACACCCCTCATAGTAGATCTATTGCGATGGCTGAGACGCGGCTGCAAGTTCTTCCTTATTGCCGGATCAGAAACCGCTCAACTCAGGGATCGTCAGCAATCCGGGACTAATCCATGAGCGAGAAGTCGCGTTCCAGTCTATGCCCGTTATCCAGTTGGTTGAGTTTGCGGGTAAGTGCAATCGGCTCTTACAGTGCGGTACGGCTGGCTCGGCAGTGTCGCCGGCAACGATGTGATCACAGGCTTGCTGCAGGCAGTGCAGGGTAAAGACGCCGATGGCGCCAGCCAATCGGCAAAATCGTGAAAGTCTTCCGACACGGCTCGCGGATTCCGCGCCTCACCCAATGTGTGATTGTATCGTTCCGGCAAACCGGACACCGTCTCGGGAGGCTTGAGGTGATCACACCGGCTCGATGTTGTCTTTCGCCTCTGGCACTGCGATAAAAAGAATCGCGGCTGGCGTGGAGGCCCGCTGCTGACCGTCGCCGCCGACTTTCGATTTTAGGTTAGCCTCATCTAACGTGGCGAGGATGGGCGCTTTTGCGGCACTTTGTACACGCGCAGCTCGGTACCGGATTTTGGCTCCGACACCTTCGTCCATTGGTTCTCGACAGCCAGCGCGGCCGCCGTCGTGAGCAGCAGCATTGAAATCGAAAGACATTCTGGTACGCCATACGGTGCATCTATCAGATGAGCGGCCTGTCGCGGCGTGACACATTCTCCCGATGCCGCGCTCGCGATATCCTGGGGGCGACCCCCAAAATGACTACCATTACCCACCTGGAGTGCAGCGTGTGCGGCAAGACGCACCAGGCCGGACTTGCGCATAACCTGTGCTCGTGTGGCGGCCCTCTACTGGTCCGCTACGATCTCGACAAGCTGCGTCAAAGCTGGAATCGCGAGTGGATTGCGAGCGGCCCCACCACGATGTGGCGTTATGCTCCCGTCCTTCCGGTGAGCAAGCCTGGCTCGATCGTCTCGCTTGGAGAAGGCATGACGCCGTTAATTCGCACCGACCGCCTCGGGAAACAGTTGGGCGCGCGCGAGTTGTGGGTAAAGGACGAGGGCATCAATCCCACGGGTTCATTCAAGGCCCGTGGTCTGTCGTGCGCGATCTCCATGTGCCACGAGTTGGGAATCAGGAAAGTGGCCATCCCTTCGGCAGGAAATGCAGCGAGTGCCATGGCGGCGTACGCGGCGGCGGCCGGGATGGAGGCGCACATATTCATGCCGCGGGACGTTCCGCAAGCCAACTACATCGAGTGTAAGGCGTTCGGTGCGCATGTAACGCTGGTAAATGGTCTTATTAGCGATTGCGGGCGTATCGTGGGTGAGCGCAAGGACGCGGAAGGATGGTTCGACGTCAGCACACTGAAGGAGCCCTATCGGATCGAGGGGAAAAAAACAATGGGCTACGAACTCGCCGAGCAGTTCCGATGGGAGTTGCCCGAGGCGGTGTTCTACCCTGCTGGCGGTGGTGTGGGATTGATTGGGATGTGGAAGGCATTCGCGGAGATGGAGGCGCTCGGCTGGATCGGGAACCAGCGTCCGAAGATGATCGTCGTACAAGCCGCAGGATGCGCGCCCGTGGTTCGTGCCTTTGAACGTGGCGAGTCGCGAACTGAATTCTGGGCGAATGCGCATACTGCCGCAAGTGGGCTACGTGTGCCGAAGCCCCTGGGCGACGTTCTCATGTTGGATGCTGTTCGCAACAGCGGCGGTACTGCCATTGCTGTGACTGACGAAGAGATGCTGGACGCTGGTTTAGAACTCGGCGCTACAGAAGGGATTTTCGCGGCACCGGAAGGTGCAGCCTGCGTCGCGGCGCTGCGGACCTTGCTCGGCAACGGATTTCTTAAGGCAGACGAACGTATCGTGTTATACAACACCGGCGCCGGCCTGAAATACCTTGAGGCTTACTCGACGCGCTTTCCGCGAAATACAGCAAGCGAACAGGATAAGCTGGGTGGGTTAATCACGCCGAGATAAAGCAAACGCATGCTACCATTTTTCCGATGCCAACTAAAGTCACCGTAATCAACAACGGGCCTATTCGTCTGGAAGGAGATTTCGAGATTGTCGACGCCGTCGGGCAGCCATTCGGTCTGGCCGGACGCACCGTCATATCGCTGTGCCGGTGTGGTAAGTCGACCAATAAGCCCTTCTGTGATGGCCAGCATGGGGTTAGTGGATTCGAATCGTTGTGCCAAGCTCGCGACTTGCCTCCGCCTAAGCCCAAACTGTGAAAGCCTGCTGTCGGTGACACCACCGATGTTATCGGCCGGTGTCACCGCACTCTTCGCGTCTTAACTTACCGTTTCCGGAACCCGCATGTGTTCGTGCGGTCTCTTCTGACCGCCATGGAGCCCCTCTTGGAACTCTTCGATCATCTTGCGATTGAACACAGGGATATCGTCCGGCTTGCGGCTGGTTACCAGACCCTGGTCCACCACCACCTCCTGATCCACCCAGTTGGCGCCTGCATTCTTAAGGTCCATCTGGATAGTCTCGTAGGACGTCATCTTGCGGCCGCGGACCAGCCCCGCATCGATTAGAGTCCAGGGTCCATGACAGATTGCAGCGACAGGCTTGCCGGCATCAAAGAATGCACGAACGAAACTCAGCACCTTCTCATTCCGCCGAAGCTTATCTGGATTCATTACGCCGCCGGGCAGCAGCAGCGCGCAGTAATCGCTGGCATTGGCCAGGCTGACCGACTTGTCCACCGGGAATTGATCGCCCCACTCGGTGTGCTGCCAGCCCTTCACCTTTCCTTCAGCGGGAGAAATCAGTTCGGTCTTGAATCCAGCTTGTTCGAGAGCCTTCCTGGGTTCGGTCATTTCGACCTGCTCGAACCCATCGGCGACAACGATTGCTACTTTATTTTGTTCAGGCATGCACAATGCAGTGCACGCGTGTACGCATTCCCTAAGTTATTGATGCAGGAATAGAGGTAAGTTCGTTCGGCAAAAAGTTCCGGGGCGAAAGGAAAAAAAAGACTAGGCCGGGGGTCGGCCTAGTCAATCAAAGTTCACAACGAAAGGATGATAAACCACTCGTTCTCGGCTGAGCCAAGAATAAGAAAAAAGCATGTGCAGGGACACACCCCTGACGTACTGAGACCGCGCGTCCAGTACTGGAACCAAGCCAAGGCTATTGGTGAAAGCTCATTCCGGCGAAACTGACGACGCTGTCCGCGTCGATGTTCCATTGCTGGTACTTCAGCAGTTCGCCGCGAACATTCGGTACCGCTTTCAGGAAAGTGTACAGAGGAGACGAACCGCACCACTTCAGATCATCCTGATTTCGCTGCACCTCCTCCCAGAACCCGCCCGCATCGCCGGACGTAATCCGGTCGATGCGGCGATGATCCCGTCCGGCCACATCCGCCATCTCCCCGGCATCGGCCAGAGCGGAGAACGGATCTCCATAACGCCGTCCCATGTGGGCCATGTCAATGCCCAAAACAAACAGAAGACGCTTTCCTTCGCGAGCGGCAATATCGCCCAGCACGTCGATGAATTGGGCGACGGGCGGGTTGTCTTCCGGAAGACCGCCGCGATAAATGCTGTGCGCGTACGATCCGCATAGAATCGGGAGAATGCGAACGTTCGCTCCCAGCATGTGCTGCAGGAAAAGGACCTGAAACTCAATGGAATGCTCGAAGGAGTGGCAGTAATCCTCCATCTTCACGGCAGGTCCGGCGCGCCGTTCCAGCTCATCCACGAGCCTGAGTTCCGCGGGTGCGGATCCGTAAGGGGTTAAGAAGGATTTGCGTGTCAGGCCGAAGCGATCCGGTTCGCCATAGTGTGATGTCCCGAGTATCACGAAAATCCGATCCGCGTATACCTCGGATAGGATGCTGTAGGCGGCCTTGTAGGCTTCCCATCCCCCAAAGGGGCTGACATGCGGCGCGGCGATGCCGACGAGTCCGTCAGCGGCAGCAGTGGAGGTGTTTTGGCCCATGTAGTTGCGGAGTGTCGCCCGAAGTTCTCCGGCCTCGACGGGATAGGCGCTTCCCGCGTGCGAGGGTACCCGCTCCGCCGCGCTAGCGAATTGCCGTTCGCGATCGGCCCGAAGTTGTTCGAAGTTGTGATCGTGTAGGAATCCAGCTGTGCTGAGGGCAGAGATCAGGTGCTCCTGCAACTCACCGACCTCCAGATCGCCTGTAGCTTCGACGAGACTCTTGCGCAGTTCCAGTTCCGTCTGCTCTCCGTCGAAGCACTCCAGGCACGCCACGAGCGGAGGCGGAACGATGAGTATTGCGTCCGAATACTGATAGGGATCACGGATCATCAGTCCAGGGCGATCTTCCGCGGGGGACAGGCGGAAATCTAGATCCATGCGGAGTTGGGGCAGGATATTGGCCACAGAACCAGCATACATTGGCGATCCACATAGGCTTCGCATGGCACCCGGCCGAGGGCGGCCAGCAGCAGGCGTTCGCTTTCGAGCCGAAGGTCAGCGCGGGTCTCCCAAGTAGGACGCAGAAAAGCCTCACAAGGGTATTGACAACTTAACGCTAAGATTTTATATTGGTCTTGGATAGAGATTATAGGAGGTAAACAACACCATGCCAGTGATGAAGTACAATCCTTTCGCCGAAGTCAGTGAATCAGGTAACGGTTTCCGCGTCTTCCAGGACACCGTCAATCGCCTACTGAGCGACGCTACTGCTCGTCCGTGGGCTCCGGCCGTCGACATCTTTGAAACCGAAAACGAGCTGTTCCTGAAAGCCGATCTGCCTGGGGTGGAGATGAAGGACATCGACATTCAGCTGGAGAACGGCACGTTGTCGCTACGAGGCGAGCGTAAATTCGAGAACCAGACTTCGGAAGGCGGCTATCATCGCGTAGAGCGTAGCTACGGATCGTTCGCGCGCTACTTTACGCTTCCGGACACGCTGAACCCTGAAGCCGTGAAGGCCGAGTACAAGAACGGCGTTCTGACTGTGACCCTCCCCAAGAAGGAAGTCGCGAAGCCGCGCCAGATAAAAGTAGAAGTGAATAACAACTAACTGCGATCGTCGGGGCGGTCCGCAAGGACCGCCTCTACTTCAGGGGACCGGCGTGGGGGTCTCTGCCGTTGTACCACCTAAGCCCGCGTAAGTTTCTTTCACCTTCACCACTTTCGCTCCAGCAAACGTGACGAACGTAATCTTCCCGGGAGCTTGTCCGTAAATCCAGTCCTCCAGATCCACGCTCTCTTTTGTCTCCCGGGTCTTCCGCACGGGGCGCCCCATGGCCAAGATTACCTGGTCGCGGTCCATACCCTCAATCGCGCGCTTGGCGGCGATGGCCTGCTTCACAGGTTCGGGTAGAGTCTCTACATATTGCTCGGTGGCACTGTGTTTCTCGAAATCCAGAATCGGCGCCAGCATCCTCTTGATCTCGGTGGCCTTCACGATCGGAACCCGGTTATCGAACAGAACAGCGATGTACGTCCCGCTCGGAGCCGCACTGTTCTGATCGGTCCCGATCGGCCGGGTCGAACCGCCCATACCGACCTCGACACGTTCGTACCATTTTTTCTTTCCCTTGACGCCGTTGTTGATCTCCAGCACAATGCGCTCGTTTTCGATGGTGACCTTGGTCACCTGGACCAGATCGCCGACGCGCGCCGCCGGTCCCAGTTCTTTGCCGGCTTCGGCCCATGCGGCCTTGTCCCACGTACCTTTGCTTTCAAACGGAAGCGCCTTTTTAGAGCGGGGCAAAGCTATCTTGGCGGTCGCATACTCGGCCGTTAACCCGCGTATGATTTCTATGCGATCTTCGTCAGTCAGTTTATCGGTGGCCCAACCCGAATTGCAGGCGAGCGATAACGAGAGCAGAACGGCATACTTCATGACCAAGCCTCCGCGGATCGCACCAGCGCGGGTGTCTGTCGTTCCACCGGAGCGCGGTACAAAGCGAAGCCGAGAGCGACGATAACGATCGTTGTAAGCAGGCCGCCCTCGGGACCGTACGCGCCACCAGTCCACATATCCGCGCCGCGGGACCGGAATGCGATCCCCGTCACCCCCATTGTAAATCCGCTCAGGTTCGCGCCCAGCAGTGGAAGTAGCCAGTTCCAGCCGAAATGCAGGCCAATCGGCAGCCACAGATCTCCGCTGCGGATGAATCCGTAGCCCAGCAGGACTCCCCACAGTGCGGTGTTCACCGGGGCTACATAGCCCACCACGGGAGCGCCCTGGCCGGGGTTCCCCAGGTGAGCAAACGCGAACAAAACGGCGAACGGCAAGATGGTAGCGAAGGGTCCGAGATACCCGAGCAGCACTTGAAAGGCGTATCCGCGAAACAGCATTTCCTCGCCAATCGCACCAAACAACAGCACAACCGAAACGAAGAACACGGATCCCAAACGGAGGCTTCCCGCGGGCAATCGCTCCAGATCGGCGACGCGTAGGGTGATGGGAAGCAGCACGGCTCCTAGGGCCGCCCCGCAACCGCCGGCAATGCCAATCAACAAATTCCTTCGCGATGCCGCCGTCCAACCCATGCCAATATCTGCCAGTTGTCCGCTTTCGTAAATCCGCAGCGCTACCGCGTTGGCCACTGCGGCGGCAGCAAAGATACCCAGCGCCCCGGCGACGAAGATCATGTTCGGCGACCACAGCATTAAACGCGGGAAGATCCCCATTCCCGCAACGGCTAGAAACAGATACAGCCCCACACGGAGAATAACCGCCAGTCTGTCGACTTTAGGGTTCCCTGCCTCAACGGACATGGGCGGATTGCCGGGCTGGATTCTCTTCCACCTGAACTCGGACGCCACGAGGCGCCACAGTCACATCCAGAACCTTGGCGCCCTCCTGTTCGATCAAATCGATGATCCTCTTCTTCGCGTCCGGTTCCACCAGAAACAGCATGCAGCCGCCGCCGCCCGCACCACACACTTTCGCTCCCGTGGATCCTGCGCGGCGCGTCACCTCCACCAGTTGATCCATCAGCGGAGTAGAAATGCCAGGGGCGTTCTTCCGCCGATTGGTCCACTCCTCGCGCAGTAGCCGCCCGGCCTCCTTCCAATCCTGGCGTTCGATGGAGCCGCGCATTCCGTTTGCTATGGCTGCGATCTTCTCGAAATTCTTAAGCACGTTCTTGTCACCGTCAATGTGAGCCTTGGTCACTTCCCAATTGTTAATGCCCGAATTGCGAGGCTCGCCCGTGTAGGCGAGCACGATGCGCTTCACCAATTCCTCGTGTGGGATCTTGATCTCGACGCGATGCACGCCGGCCACTCCAATTTCGATCGCATTTACGCCGCCGTACATGGCCGGGTAGTAATCCTGGCAGCCGGTGGGAACCCGAATGATCTGGGCCTCGATATTTTGCGCGATCTCACGCAGCTTTTCGAGCGGATGCCCCGCACCAGTCAGCTTATTGAACGCGCTGACAGTGGCGATGATCAAGGCTGACGATCCCGAGATGCCGGCCCCCGCCGGAGCCTCCGAATGCGGTCCGCACATCGACACCGGTCTCCGGCGTGAAGAAGCGCAGTATTTGCGCTGCCAGCGGAAGCTTATATTTCCTGGTCCCACGTAATTCGCCGAGCGAGCCAAAAGATTCGGACTCGTTCAAATCGTCTGAGTGCAAGTGAATCTCGCGATCGTTGCGGGTGTCGATGACACAGGAAGTGTACCGGTCCACCGCAAAGTTCACCGTCACCGCGTTAGGGTGGAACAGATAGAGCGGCCAGATGTCGAGCGTGCCGCCCGCAAGATCGACCCGGCACGGCGCTTTGGATGTGATTCGCATGAATGAGCGGAATTCTGCTCCGCTCTAATATGTTGTCACGGTTCCGGTCTACACTGAAGATCGATGCATCGGATTATAATTCTGGCCTGCTCCATTTGCGCTTTCGCTTGGGCCGATAGCGGCGCCGCGCTGAAGTGGACGGCTCCATCCAGCTGGAAGAAGGAAGAGGGCAGCCGTCCCATGCGCGCCGCCACCTACGCCATTCCTGCGTCGGCGGGCGATCAAGAAGGCGGCGAGTGCGTCGCCTACTACTTCGGGCAGGGCCAAGGCGGCTCCGTAGAGGCGAATATTCAACGCTGGACGGCACAATTTGAAGGCGCCAAGCCCGAGGTGAAGAAGAAGGCGGTGCACGGACTGCCGGTAACCACCATCGATGCTGCCGGGACCTACACGGGCATGGGCGGGCCCATGGCCAAGGCCAAGACCTCCAAGCCCGGATACCGCCTGTTGGGAGCGATTGTCGAAGGCCCCGAGGGCTCGATATTCTTCAAGTTCACCGGGCCATCGAAAACCATCGCGGCCAATCAGAAAGCCTTCGACCAGATGATCGGCTCAGTCTCCAAGTAGGAGACCCGATCGGGTCGTGTGCCGGCGCGGGGCGATGGATACGGACGCCTGTAGACGTCTCGGGCGGAAACACCAATTCCAGGGTGCCCGCGCCGTCCGTCGCCTCTTCACGCATTTCCTCATCGTCCACTTCGATCTCGTACCTGGAGCGAGGCTTCAGGCCGATCACATACGCGCGGACGGCATTCTTCACGTCGAATCGGACCGGCTCGTGGGCGACGAAGATGGCGGTTTCGCCGATTACGATGGGCTCCCTCGCCCGCTTCATATCGAGCGCCGTGATCTTCCCGTTCTGGAAGAGCTGCCATTCGCGGCCAACCTTACCAAACCACGTTGCATCGTCATCCCAGGACGACCGTACGAACAGACTGCCGCTCTTAGGGTCGTGGTGCGCCAGGGGAAAGTGGAAGTAGCTCAAACCCGGCTGATAGGGATTCGCCCAGAGAAATTCGTAAGTAATGCCGAACGCCGAGCGCAATAAAAAGCGGTCCTGGATTAGCCAGCCTTGCAGAAACTGGCTATCCGTAGAGTTGCTGTCGTACGCCACCATGGAGAGCTCCGTTGCGCGCGACAATGCAGCCCGCCGCAGGTCTGGCGCCGCTTCGGCATCGTACGCCTGGACATGATACTCATTTTCAGGAGCAGGGTACGGAGCAGGATAGTGGCTCAAGAGATGCAGCGGCGGCAGTTCTTTAAACCACGCGCGCACATCGTCTCGCAAATCGATGTTGAGGTTGTCACGAACGACATGCAGCAACTCATAAAGTGCGAACAACTCGTTATCTAGCGGCAGTATCACGCCGTCGCGCAACGGCGGAACGATCCGCTTGCGCCAGGCGTTCTGAACGACGTCGCGCATGGCGCTTTCAGAGGCCGCGGGATCCAGGTCGGCGATGGCGATAGCCGCAAATGCCCGATCGCGGACGGCGTTCAGATCACTTTTTCCTGCGAGAGCTGCGACGGCCCGGGTGAGCCGCGCCCCGATGGCTTTGGATTGTGCAGCCGTCATTGCCGGTTGACACCAGTCGAAAACAACGGCAATCTGGCGCGTGTCAGTCGCCGAGGAGGCCCACTGGATGGCGCTCTTCGCCGCGTCGGCATCACCCGTGACCGCGTAATACAGCGCGGAGGCAAAACCGGGTTCGGGCATCTGAGCGTGCCCGCTCATGAGCGTGTTAAATTGCTCCCAACGCATCGACTGCCGGTCGCGCTCGCGCTTTAGCCGCTTGATACGTTCGGCCCGTAATAACAGCCGGGGCTGCTCCGTGTAAACGCGGAACTCCTCGCCGGTCTGTGCGGAGGAAACCGCGAGATTGATGAGTAGAAGGAAGGAAAGTCTGGAGACGAACACCATGCCCGTTGCCCATTGTGTCATAGGGACACAGTCATGACCGGTGGGACCGCGTTCTCCACTCAGGGGCGGTCCGCTAAGTCATTGAACATCTTAGCCCGGGATCCAGGCCAGTCAATTGCACATGTGAACGACGAATTGATGTAGTTACTCTTTTAAAACCTGCCCTCTGCTTGCAACGGGCATTACGGAGAGGCGAGCGGCTGGATTCAGCGTGCTTGCGGGAGTCGGTCTTTTCGAGATTTTTGAACCGCTCATTTCTCTGGATTGCATGTTGCAACAGAGGGGTTTTTTCTGAGGGCATCGATACTGGTCTTTCCAAGCTTCTAACGCTCTCTCCGCTGGATCTTCGGTTTCAGTTGCTGCCTGGCGTTCGTGTCGTAGGAATGTTTGGACGCGGGCCTCGCGCGGACGGAAGGACAAGCATCTTCTGATCAGGCAAACGCTGACGCCCGGATCCAAGCCCCTCCCAGGGCGGGCCGCATCGGAATCGGGAATCATCTTCACCTTCAACCAGCCCGAATCCGATGCGGCTTATTCTTACTCTTTACAACGAACACAGGTCACTCGTAGCGCAGGACCGTCTGCGGATCGATGCGGGATGCGCGGCGGGCAGGCCATAGCACTGCCAGCGTCAGCATGGACATCACGCCGAGACACGCCGTGAAGAAAGTGGCGGGATCGAATGGCTGGATGTCGTAGAGCATCCCCGTGAGCCACCGTTGTGAGTAAGACGCCGCTCCGAGGCCAGCAAGCAGCCCTAGGGCCCCAGATAGCAGGCTTTGCCTGAGGAACTGAGTCAGGATTTGCGCCGGCAGCGCGCCCAGCGCGAGACGGATTCCGATCTCCGGAGTGCGCTCTCCCACGACTTGGGCCGCAACACTGTACAGCCCCACGGCAGCTAGCAGAAGGCAGATTGCCGCGAATATGGAGACCAGCGACGCCAGCACGCGCCGTATGCCGAGCGACTCAGCGATCCGGTCCTTCACGGGAAGGATGCCGGCCGACTGTGGGAAGAATGGCACCTGCACCAGTGGATGGTAGACTACCGGGCGCGACTCTTCTTCCAGGGTTGTCCCGCAGATGGCGGCTACGACCCCGACACTGCGCGCCCAGCCCCGATACATTGCGATCTCCTGCCCGATGGGGTCCTGGTGGCGAAAGAACCGTTCGGCAAGCTTCGAGTCGATCACGCAAACGACGGGAGATTGCGGCCCAACGGAATTAGAGAAGGGCCGGCCCCGCAGCAAGGGAATCCACAATGTGTCGAGGTAACGTGGCGAAACGAAATACGCTTCTCCGTGCCACTCCGGCTCGCCCGCCTGGCGCTAGCGTCCTGCGACTGAAAACCTGCTGGTCAGATCGCCGCCACTGAAGGGGACCGGAAACGCGAGTGCGGCAGACTACGCGCCGGCGGTCGAACGCAGGTTCGTGTCCGGACGTTCGATGAAGCCGGGATCGTTCTTGGGCTTGATCAGGTACGCGGTGGTGACGTCTTCAGCGTCGAACCCGGGCCTTATTCGCTTCGATAACCCGTATACTCCGCACAGCAGCCCGGTGCTGATGATCAGCACCGGATAGGCCGAAACCGTACCGCATGAGTCCCTGATCGAGCGACACCAGAGCCAACATCTGTTTACCGGGAATCGCCAAGCGAGTGAAGAAGGAGAGAGCGTTCTCTGCGACGACGATCCCCGCGGCTTGCCCAACACGCCCAGCTGAACACTCTCGACCAGCAACTGCTGCACAATTTGCCATTTTGCAGCTCCCACGGAGAGCCGGATCGCCATCTCTCTTTTCCGTCCGGCGGTGCGCGATAACAGGAGCGCGGCAATGTTGGCGAAGCCCGTGAAGAGCACAATGAAGGCGGCCACCCAGAGCACCCACAGCCCGCCGGAGGTCGCCGGCGACATACAGCGCAAACGAGTCGAGTTCGATAGCCCAGCTTGGACAAGTCCCGACCCTCGCCGCCTGCCTTCAGAGATGCCGCGTATCGGTTCACCCGATAGATAGCCTGCGCCGGCACGACACCGGTCTTCAGCGAACGAAAAGCGCGAGAGTCATATTTTTACCGCGTTGTTCTAAGGTGGCCGGTCGTCTGAACCAGCGGCGTCCACGCCTATGCGGTCGCCGGAAACCGGAAGCCCGCGGAGGCAAAGATTCGCGGCCTCAGTAACGAAGAAGCGTCCGACCGCCGGAGCCTGCCCGAACACTTGAAAGAAGCCCTGGGTAACGGCCGTTCCCAACATTCGAGCGGGCTCGCCATTCATCACGGAAGTCCAGACCCGGTTTTCGCAGCGGCCACCGATGAGAACGCATCCTCCATAGATTGCAGTTCGCGAAGTTCGACCGCGGACACCGACACTTGCGCATTTGCAGCCGGTCCGGGCGCACCGTAGCTGCCATCACCCGGCCCTCATCGCGCATACCAGCGGGTTCAACAGCAGGTTTGGGGACGCTCACAATAGCTGTGTTCGCGCGCACTCCGAGCGCGCCCGTCAAGACTGCGGCCGCGGCCAGCAGCGGCTCATGCAGGATGCGGCGGGAAACCGGGAATTGCGAAGTGAGGAGTCCATCCACATAAAGCCCCATTTCATCTCTGCTCTGCTCCCGGGGGTTGAGATCGTTGCCAAATTGCCGCAGCTCCTCGTGACGAGCAGCATCTCGCGGCAAGTCCCTCATTTAGCCGCTCTCGAGTGGACCAGAACCGGAACCGATTCAGAAAGCTGTTCCTGCGCTCTCCAGAACACGGGTAATGCCGGCCATGAGAAACCCAAATTCCTCGATTTCCTGCCGGAGCTGTTTCTGGCCCTCGGGCGTGATCGTGTAGATCCGAACCTTCCGATTCGTTCCAGAGGTGCCCCATTCGGCTCGTACCCAGTTATTCACCAGCAGCCGCTGCAGCGCAGGGTTGTCAAATGCAAACATAGGCTTAGGTGATATGAATCGCAAAACAATGATTCTTGCTCTGGGCATCGCCGGACTCCTCTCTATACCTGCGGCAGCTCAACTCAGTAACAGCAGCCTCAAGGGCGCTTACTTTGTGCGCCAGTTGGCGATGGATGGTTCACCGACGTACTACGCTTACAGCGCCCAGGGAACAGTGACTTTCGATGGGAGCGGCAAGTACACGTTCCAGGGTACAGGCATCAATAATACGAAGGGCGCAGCCACGACAGCCCAGACCCTGAACTTAAGCGGAACGTACACCGTCACCTCCGGCGGGATTTTTTCCATGACCAGCCTGATTGCGAACTCAGAAACGGTTTACGGAGGTTTAGCCAGCAATATCGTGGTTGCCAGCGCAACCGAATCCCTCTATTTCGACCTGCTGGTTGCCATCCCGATGAGCCAGACAGTGAGCAACGGGACTCTGAACGGTAACTACCGTTTTGTCTCCTTTGACTTCCTGAGCGGCCAACGTGCGTCGGTGCGAAACGGTACGTTTACGGCAGCCGCGAACGGACAGGGTAGCCTCGGTAACCTGGCGATCACGGGAAAGGCCGCTGACCAGACTGCGACGACGATCAGTCAGACCATCACCGGGGCGACATACGCGCTTACAGGTAACGGCTCAGGGACGCTCACGTTGCCTACCTCGGGCAGCCCCGGTTCGCAGTTGATCACAGGTAACAAGACCTTATACACGACCTCGGACGGTTCACTGCTACTGGGCGGATCGGCGAACGGGTACGACATGATTCTTGGAGTGAAGGCGCTTAGCGGTAACGGCTCCGCGAGCACGTACCAAGGCCTGTATTTCCTAGGTGGATTGCAGTTGGATAACACCCAGGGCGATATCGCGAGTAGTAGTCAGTTGCAGGGCTACTCGGGCTCCGTCAAGGCTAACGGGCAGGGGACGTTTATCAGCGATACTCGGTTGAATCAGGACGGGTACACGGCCTTCGATCAGACGCTCGCGGAAACGGGTGCGACTCTGACGTCGAGCGGCCTTCTGGATTCCGGTAACACTCAATATTATTTTGGGGCGAATGGACAACTGTTTATTGGTACGGGCATAAACGGCAATTATGAGATCGATCTTGGTGTCCGGACGCAAACTTTCACGAGTCCGGGCGGCGTGTTCCTGGATCCCACGGGCGTGCTGAACGCCGCGAGCTTTGCGCCGTTCACGAATCCGATCGCACCCGGTGAGTTAATCACCCTATTTGGTAGCGGACTGGCCACGCGGTTGACAGTCGCCCCGAGCCTTCCCTTCCCAACCACCCTGGGAGGCGTCCAAGTGACGGTCAACGGTACCAGCGCGCCGATCTATTACGTCAGCCCGACACAGGTCTCTGTCATTGTGCCGTACTCGATCCTGGCGGACGGCACGTTCGCAAACATTCAACTGATTAACAATGGCGCTCAATCCAACGTAGTGCAGGCCTACACTTCACCGACTTCGCCGGGCATATTCTCGCAATCCCAGACGGGCACGGGTACAGGAGCGATTCTGCGGCAGGATTTCACCGTCGCATCCCGCAACAATCTGGCAACCAAGGGCGAGACGATTCAAATATTCCTGACGGGGCTAGGCCTAGTGTCGCCGGGCAATCCGGAGGGGGCCGCGGGGCCGTCCAATCCGCTCAGCAGAGCGAAGGGGACAGTGCAGGTGTTCATCGATGGCTATGAGGCCACGGTCAGCTACGCCGGGCTTGCACCGGGTCTTGCAGGACTGTATCAAGTGAACGCTGTTGTCCCCGCCGCGGTCGGCTCCGGCGACGTATTTGTAGACATATCTACAGACGACGCGTACCACACGCAGGTGACAGTGCCGGTCCAGTAGCCGTGGGTTACTACTGCAACTCGGCAATCATGGTGGCCCCGCCCATTTGCGCCATCACAGCGGACATTTTCACCGGCTTGCGGGTGTCCTTGGCGATCCACAAAGTAATGTTGTCGGGCCCGCCATCGGCCGACCGCACATCCACTTTGTAAGCATCGAACGTGCCGGCTGGAACCGTGACGGTTTCCGATGCTGCTACTTTCAATTGCAGTAGCTTGGATTTCATCTTCTGCATATCGAAGTTCCGATAGGTGGCGGTGTAGCCTTCGGCCAGGGGAAGGGACGCGATGACATTCCCGGCCCCGGCGCCCTCCGCGAACAAGGGACCTCCGACGTCGGCGGCGATCGGTTTGTCATTCATCGTCCCTGAAATCTTGTCACCTTTCATTTCGAGATTGATGGTCATGGGTCCCTGCTTCACCGCACGCCTCACCAGCACCATCGAGTCCTTGTCAACCGTAGTGGCATCCGTGACGTCTCCCATAGCCGTGTTCATGGTATCGGTAATTTGCCAACCGGCGTCCACCTTCTTGACCTCGGTTGAGATGGTGAGATTCATGGTCTGCGGCCCCATCTGGATCTTGGCAGCATACTTATAGGTCGCCGGCACGAGCGGCGCGACAACCTTCGGGACACTGACTGAAGCTGCGTCCACCTTCTTGACCAAGGCCACCGTTTTGGGATCCACCGTGATCTCCTTCAGCCGGGCCGCCACCTCCGGGGGCATGTTCTCTTCGTAGCGGCCGCCGAGGTGCTTTGCCAGGAATTTCTCCGCTGCCGCGAACATGGCGAGATTATTGATGGGTCGCGCAAAACCGTGGCCCTCGTCCGGAGCTACCAGATACTCGACGGGGAATCCGCGGTCGCGCAGCGCGATCACTATCTGGTCGGCTTCGGCCTTATTCACGCGAGGATCGTTAGCGCCCTGTACTACCATCAGTGGAGTCTTGATCTTGGAAGCCGAGTTCAGCGGTGACTGGCGTTCGAGTTGAGCCTTGCCTTCGGGAGTGCGAGGATCGCCCATGCGCTTGTAGAACATCGTGCGGCCGGCTTCCCAGTACGGTGGAATGGAATCGAGTAGAGTGATCAGGTTGGAGGGCCCCACAATATCTACGCCGGCGGCGTACATATCCGGAGTGAAGGCAACGCCGGCCAGCGTCGCATAACCGCCGTAGGAGCCGCCCATGATGCCGATGCGCTTCGGGTCGGCGATTCCTTTCTGAGTGAGATACTTGGCTCCCCAGGTCACGTCATCCTGCATCTTCTGTCCCCATTGCAGGTTCCCGGCATTCAAGAACTTCTTGCCGTATCCGGTGGACGACCGGAAGTTTGGCTCCAAAACAGCGTATCCGCGGTTTGCGAGGAACTGCGTTAGGTTGTTGTATCCCCACATGTCGCGGCCCCACGGACCTCCATGCGGAAGCACGATTACCGGCAGGTTCTTCGGATCCACGCCTTTCGGCAATGTCAGGTAGGCAGGGATCTCCATGCCATCCGAAGACTCGTAACGAATAGGCTGCATCGAGGCGAGATAGGACCGGTTCAGCTTTTCACGAATGCGGTACTGCAGGGTTAGCTTTTTTGAAGTACGATCGAACAGGTAGGTCTCCCCCGGCTCAGTGTCACTGAAGGCGGAGACCAAAAACTGTCGCTCGTCCGCGGTACGGGAGCCGAAGCGGATTTCTTTGCCGGGGCATTGCTGGCGCAGGCGGTTGTAGTCGGCCTCCCAGCTCTTGTCCTTCCAGTACAGGCGGGATTTCTCGTCATCATACACAGTCGCAATGATCTCGTGCGTAACCTCGGAGATGATGGGATGCGACAAATCCACCCGCTTCATCGGATCGCTTTCGACGATCTGCGTTTTACCCGTCTCCGGATCCAAAAGGGACAGCGAAATCAGATCGACGTCGCCCTTGTTGGTCATCAGAAAAACCTGTCTGTTATCTTTCTGAAAGGCGACAGGGTCGCAGGTTTCGAAGACGTCGCAGGTATAGATTTTCTTGAACCCATCCGGGTCGACGCGCAAAATCTCAGTGTCGCCATTGTCCGCCGACCTGGTCGCCAGCCGAAGTTCGTCCTTATTATCAAACACCCACCCGGTGACGCGGTCCGTGTTCTTACGGAGCAGCTTACGTTCTCCAGTGGAGATCTTCACTTCGTACAGGTCGTGCCAGGCTTTGTCGCGGTCGTTCAATCCGACATAGATAAGATCAGCATGGCTTTTCGGGACGGCGTAAATGGCGGCCCGGACGCCCTTGACCTCGGTGATGTTCCGCGCCTGCGGGGCTTCCGCGCCGGAAGGGGGCTTGTCCGCGGGATTCACCGCATGCACGTTGTAATTCTCGTCGCCGGCGGTGTCCTGGACGAACAGGATATATTTTCCGTCGCGGCTCCAGAAGTAGCCGGGGATCGGCCGCTTCGAATCGGCGGTAACCAGGCGCGCGGCGCTGAACGGCTCCTCTGCGCGTTTCACCCAGATATTCCGGGTCTTGTTCCACGGCTTCATGAAGGCGATGTACTTGCCGTCGGGCGAGAGTTGAGAGCCCGAGATTTCGGGGTCGCCAAAGAACAGTTCGCGGTCGATGACCGGCGGTTGCTGGGCCAGCATCGTTCCGGCGATACAAAGAGCGGGGAGGACAACATTACATGCAGTTTTCATGTGAGTATCTCCAAGTACTACGATCTCCGGGCGTTGAAGTTCCGTCCTTTACAATAGTGGCTTATGGCCGCGCCGGTTTTTGCATCCATTGAACATTTGGGGGAGCGGCCGTTTTCCTTCTATCCTGCCATCATCGGCGTCGATCACAATGAGTGGGTTTTCAGGCGCTCCACCTGGTCGGAGATGCTGGTGTTCAATCGGACCTCCAAACAGGAAGTGTGGATACCCCGGCGGTTTGTGGGCGAGGTCTCACGCATTGACGAGCCGGTGGTGATTATCGGCTTGACCAAGGAACTCGAGTACAAGGGCGGCATGATCGTGCCGCACGAGCGCCGCGTGATCGAGATCCCGCGCGCCGTGAACGATATCCCGCTCTCGCCTCAGCCGACTCCGGAACCGCGCCCAGCGCCGATTGTCGGCATACGGCTGGAGGGCGGGGCGGAGTCGCACGTCGGACGACTGCTCGCCGGCGCAATCGCGGTGGGCATCATCATCTGTGTCGCGCTAGTCGCGTTCATGTCCAGCAGCGGGAAACGCGTCAGCTATCACGCCGTGATGCAAACCGACCTCGGTTTCACCGGTAATGACGATTACTTTTCGATCGTGAACAAGCTTGGACCACCCAGTGAAGATAAGTGGCGCTCCGATCAAGGTGAGATCCAATACCGCCGCCTGGTCTATTCGCAGCAAGGAATTGCGATTGTCCTCATGGGCAGCGACCGCAAAGACATGCACTACATCGGGTCCATGGATAAGGACTGGAAGGTGGTCCACTCGGTCAGCGGGAATGCCGAGGCCATGTTGCGTAACTTGAAGCGATTCTGACTGTAGAACTAAGATTTCGTTGAGAATACCAGTGATTACCCCAGCCCGGCTCTATCTCTGACTACATCGTACTGCCGGCGTGGCGCTTCAGGATGAGTTGAATGTTTGTGGAAAACGCGGATCGGGCCATTACCATATCACAGCCGGCGTCGTGTGCCTTTTGCTTTAATTCTCCCTGAACATGCGATACGTAACCAATAAGACTAATGCCCTTGGTTTGCTCGTCACTCTTTAACTCAGAGATCAGTTTGAGTGGTTCAACCGAGTTTGCATTCAGATCGAGAATGATCAGCAGCGGATGATTCCGCGCCTTCTCGAGCACGTCTTTACCGGATTTGAGGAACTCAACATCGAGTCCACTTCGCTTCGCGGCATCGTGAATTTTCACAGTGAATAAGAGATCCTCTAGTACGGCTAAGATCTTTTTCTTGTCGTTCTTGACCATAATACGTATTGCGAGATACGCTCCAGCTGACAGTGGCCGAAGTAATTAGGAAGCGATGTAACGGAAGGAATGAAACTCTATATTAGCGTAAATCGGGCGTCTGGGCTATGGGAGGTTTGAGTATTTTCCTTACAACGGCTCCGGGAAGCCGGATTGGAGCTTGGGCTCCGGTATAGCTGTGACCGAAAGCGCCCCGACTCGCCTAGGACGTCAGGAAGCGGATACTGCGCAACATTTCGTCGAATACGCTTTGCACCGTGCTCAACTCGCTCCGAGGCGCAATCAAGATGAGATAGAACAGACCTTCCGGCCGGGGCACTGTCACCACCGAATCCACTTCCTGTTCGCCCTGATAAGGCGATGCAGACACAAGAGTCGTTACGATGGCAGGCTGGCCATCAACCGTGATGTTGCGCTGGCCTTCGACGCGCATACCCGCATTTTGCTGTCGTAGCTGGGCGATGAGAGCCTTGGTATCACGTGGTAGATCGATCCGGTCGCCTGACGGGAAATAATAGCTGATCGTCGCACCGTATCCGATCTGAACGCCATTGTTACCGTTCCGAAACAAAGCGTCGCGAGGAGCGATGGTGACTGCCGGCGCACTCTGGTCGCCGAATGTCTCCCAGTTATCCGGGTACTGTATGGCGTACGCGTTGGTGTGATACTCCTTAAACTTGCTAGAAGGCCGGATGTTCGGCGGAGCGGCGGGATGCTGGTCAGTAAACGAACTCCTCAATTGGCCCTGATTTGGGAGATGCCTGACGAGATCTTTGATACGTTCGAACTGTCCCGAATCAGTTGTGTAATTACGCTGCGGCATCTGGCGTATTTCGTCCTCGACGGCTTTGACGCGATTTCCTGGATTCGGATGGTCGGAGAGAAAATTCTGCAACACGCTCGATTTCCCGGCCTGAGCCTGCAACTTCTCGAAAAAGCGAGCCATTTCGATGGGGTTATAGCCGGCATCGGCCATGATCAGGGCTCCATTGTAATCGGCTTCGGCTTCGGCCGTTCGAGAAAACCGCAGCAGCACGGAGTTGGCTCCCAAGCCTACGCCTACTTGCGCCAGGGTGCCCAGCATACCGCCGCCCATCACGGCGCCGGCTAACACAGCCGGGAGTTGGACGAGGTTTCGTTTACTGGCCTGATTGGTGGCGTGGCGCAGGACGATGTGCGACATTTCATGGGCCAACACGCCTGCGAGTTGAGCCTCGTTATCGCACGCGGCGATGGTCCCCGTATTCACATAAATGGGACCTCCCGGCAGAGAGAACGCATTCACGTTCTTGTCCGCCAGCAGTCCGAACGTAAACGGCCAATCCGCGGCATAATGAGACCGCGCCAGCCGCTGCCCTATCGAGGTCAGATACTGACTGACTTCGGAGTTATGAACGACCGGCATCTTTTGTTCCACCTGGCCCTGGGCTTCCTTGCCGAGTTGAACGTCCTGCTTCGCAGAGAACAGGTTCCACCCGGGCTTAGGCTGTTGTATGGCCGCAAAACCCACGGCGTTGAGCGCCAACGGTATCAATAAGCTCAGCGGTTTACACATGTATATCCGTCCATGGGATGCCTTTCCAATCGAAAGCGTTACAAACTCCATACGCTATAATTTGTTCATGATAAAGCCCACCGCGAAGATCTGGCGCAATGGAAAATTGATCGACTGGAATGCTGCCACCATCCACGTTCTTTCGCACGTTACCAGCTATGGCAGTTCGGTATTCGAGGGCGTCCGGTGCTACGCGACCGAATCGGGTCCCGCAATCTTCCGCGCACGTGAGCATGCGCGGCGTCTGATTGACTCCGCCAAGATCTATAGGATGGACTTGCCGTACAGTATCGCGGAACTCATAGAGGGAATGCTGGAAGTGATCCGCGTGAACCAAATGGAATCCTGCTATCTGCGTCCGCTCGTGATCCGCGGTTACGGAAATATCGGAGTGCTGCCGACCAAGGACAATCCCATAGAAACGTATATCGCGTGTTGGGAGTGGGGCAAGTATTTGGGCGAAGAAGCGCTGGCGCAGGGAGTGGATGTCTGCATTTCAAGTTGGACGCGCATCGCTCCAAACACCCTGCCTGCACTGGCGAAAGCCGGGGCCAACTACATGAACTCACAACTGGTTCGCATGGAAGCCCAGGTGAATGGCTATGCGGAAGGGATAGCGCTGGATAGCTCCGGGTACGTAAGCGAAGGATCGGGTGAGAACGTGTTTGTGGTGCGTGACGGCAAGATCATCACGCCGCCGCTTGGCGCGTCCGTATTGCCGGGAATCACCCGCCAGAGCATCATCGAACTCGCGACATCGCTGGGCATTCCTCTAATAGAATCGCCGGTTCCGCGCGAGATGCTATATATTGCAGACGAAGTCTTCTTTACAGGGACGGCGGCGGAAGTTACGCCAATTCGGTCGGTGGACAGGATCACGATCGGTAAGGGCCACCGAGGGCCTATTACGGAACAATTGCAACGCGAGTTCTTCGCGATTGTGGAAGGCACGAAAGCAGATCGATTTGGATGGCTTACTCCGGTTGCAGTCGCCGCCGGCGTGAAGTAGCACCCTCCAACCGCTTAAGGATCGATCCGCAGGTGACGACCCAAACGTCCACCTCCCCCGAGATTCTACGCTCGAATCGCACCTGCGAAGGATCTGTGACTGTTGTACCAGCCGCGGGGTGTTTACGCCAGCGCGAAGCCGGCTTTTCGGACCTAATATCAACAGCTGTTTTTCTAAACAGGTCAGGCGCTTACAACCAAGGCGCTGTGACAAAGATGTGAATAAAACGGAATTGCGATGAAATGTATCGGCATTGATGTAATGACTGGCTCCGCCGTGGAGATTTCCGCCAGCGCTGTCATCGACGGCGTGGATGATCTGATCTCACCGCCGTCGAATCTGCCATTCGTTGCGGCGGGATTCATCGACCTGCAGGTAAACGGCTTCGCCGGCGTGGACTATTGTTCTCCGGAGGCGCCGGCCGAACAGATCGGCTGGTCGGTGAAGATGATGCACGCGACAGGAATCACTCGATTCTTTCCAACCGTGATCACCGGCTCTCCAGACAACATGGCAGGCGCGCTGCGCAATCTGGCTCGCGCCAAGGAGAGCATTCCAGAAGGCGTAGCCATGGAAGGATTCCACGTCGAGGGACCGTATATTTCGCCGGAAGACGGACCCCGCGGCGCGCATCCGCAGCGCTGGGTACGGCCGCCGGATTACGGGGAATTCGAGCGCTGGCAGGAGGCGGCCCAGGGCAACGTCAAGCTGGTGACCATCTCACCGGAGTGGCCCGAGGCACCCGAGTATATCGAGCGTCTGGTGAGTGGAGGCGTGGTGGTCAGCCTCGGCCACACGGGTGCTCAGGCGGAGCAGATCGAGGCTGCTGTGAATGCGGGCGCAACCATGTCCACACATTTGGGCAACGGTGCGCACTCGGTACTGCCCAGACATCCGAACTATATCTGGGAGCAGCTTGCGCAGGACCGGCTCGCGGCGAGCTTTATCGTAGATGGAATTCACCTGGCGCCGGCATTCCTCAAAGTTGCGTTGCGAGCCAAGGGTATTGAACGGTCGATTCTCGTAACCGATGCAGTGATGCCTGCGGGGTGCGAGCCTGGCCCTTACATGCTGGGGGAAGTCGAAGTGGAGCTGCACAAAGACGGCAGCGTGCGGCTGCGAGGGGGCACTCGCCTGGCAGGGTCGGCGCTGACCATGGACCGGGCGATTTCGAATGTGATGCGGTCCGCGCAGGTCAGCCTGCGTGAGGCGATCACCATGGCGACGGTGAATCCCGCACGCATAGGACGCATCAGCTCGCGTCATCGAGGTATCTCCGTAGCCGACCGGGCGGATCTCGTTGTCTTCAGGATCGAGAAGCCCAGCGGTGAATTACGCGTGTTGGAGACCTACGTCGGTGGCGAACGAGTGTACGCCGCGGCTTAGCCCCTCCTTCCTACTCACATCCCTTTGGGACACGCGATAACCGTCCCAGAACCTGGTGACCAATAGGGTTAGAATTGATCCATCGATATGCCTGTAACCGCTGGGACCCGTTTAGGTCCCTACGAAGTCGTTGCTCTGATCGGCACCGGCGGGATGGGCGAGGTGTATCGCGCGCTAGACACGCGATTGGATCGTACAGTCGCGCTGAAAATGCTGCCTCCTCATCTGAGTGGGTCCGCTGATCTACGTCAGAGGCTTGATCGCGAAGCCAGGACCATCTCCTCGCTCAGTCATCCTCATATTTGTACGATCTTCGACGTTGGTGAATTCCAAGAACAGCCGTTTCTCGTGATGGAACTGTTGGAAGGAAAGCCGCTCAGCGAACTCATCGCCGGTAAGGCTCTTCGCATTGCGGAGCTGCTGGAAGAAGCGATCCAGATCGCGGATGCGTTAGCGGCAGCTCATGCGAAGGGTATCGTTCACCGGGACATCAAGCCGGCCAACATTTTCGTCACTACGTCCGGGCCCGACAGCCAGCGTCCACGCATTAAGATACTGGACTTTGGACTTGCCAAGCTGATGGCAGCCGTTGTTTCGCAGGCCGGCAATGCCGCCAACACCGTCGCAATTGCCGATGAGCCCTTGACGAGTCCGGGAATAACATTGGGCACGGTGGCGTATATGTCTCCGGAACAGGCCCTGGGCCAGGAACTGGACGCGCGCAGTGACCTGTTCTCCTTTGGCGTGATGTTGTATGAGATGGCGACCGGAACACGGCCGTTTCTGGGAAACACGCCGGTGGCGACAATGGATGCGATTCTCCACAAAGACCCGCCCGCGTGTACGCACCTTAATCCACTCATCCCCGAAGGTCTTGCGAACATCATGGATAAGGCCCTCGAGAAAGACCGGGATGTTCGTTACCAATCGGCAGCCGATATGCGAGCCGACTTGAAGCGCTTGAAGCGCGACATCGAATCGGGGTCCAGCAGGATAGTCGAGGCACACGCTCCCCGGCGCCTTCCGGCAACCACGAGGTGGCTGTTAGCGGCCGTGATCGTCGCGTTCAGTCTGTTGCTAGTTGCGATCCTGTGGCCGCGTTGGCGCAAAACCTCTTCGGTTTCGAAATCGGAGTGGACGCAGATCACCAGCTTCATGGATTCGGCGACCTCGCCCGCCGTTTCTCCGGACGGCAAGATGCTGACATTTATCCGCGGCCCCGGAACATTTTACACTCCAGGACAGATCTATGTCAAGTTACTATCCGGTGGCGAGTCGGGGCAGATTACGAATGATTCTGTAGCAAAGATGGGTCCCGCCTTTTCACCGGATGGCTCGCGTATCGCGTATACAGCGATCGCGCCGAACTGGGTTTGGGACACGTGGGTGGTACCGGCGTTGGGTGGTGAATCGAGGCCCATGCTCCCCAACGCCTCCGGCCTCACGTGGATCGGCAACCGCACCTTGCTGTTTTCAGAAATCATATCCGGTGCGCATATGGCGCTGGTCACGGCGGATGAAAGCCGTGCTGGGAAAAGAACAATCTACACTCCTGCGCACGAACGCGGGATGGCGCATCGCTCTTATCTGTCGCCCGACCGCAAGAACGTCTTAGTGGTGGAGATGGAGAACGGGGGATGGCTACAATGCCGTTTGATTTCGTTTGACGGCCATAACTCCGGCAGACGCGTAGGACCCGAGAAAGGACGATGCACCAGTGCGGCATGGTCGCCCGATGGCGAATGGATGTATTTGAGTGTCAACGTCGGTGGGACTGGCTTCCACCTCTGGCGGCAGCGCTTTGATGGAGGCGAACCGGAGCAGATAACGTTCGGTCCAACAGAGCAGGAGGGCATAGCGGTGGCGCCGGACAATCGGTCGGTCATCTCCGCAGTCGGTGACACACAAACCTCAGTGTGGATCCACGATGAGAGCGGCGAGCATCAAATCGCCGCAGAAGGGTCCTCCTCGCTACCTCGATTCTCTGTGGACGGCAAGAGAATGTATTACTTGGTTTCCAAAGGAGACTTACAAAGTTTAGTGGAGAGTTACGGCGCAGGAGGCGAGTTATGGGCGACCGAACTCGATTCAGGACGGAGTGAGCGGCTGTTACCAGGGGAGATGGTAGGATACTACGACATTTCCCGTGACCAGAAACGCGCAATCGTTTCCAGAGTGGACGCGGCTGGAAAGCCCCACAACTGGATCGCCGATCTAGACCGGCGAAAGCCTCCCTACCAGATACTCGCGGAAACCGATGACAGGGTTCACTTCGGCGCTGACGGCGGGTTGCTATTTCGAAGCACCGAGGGAAAGCTCAACTATATTTATGGTTCGCTGACAGACGGTGCAGAGAGACGAAAGCTCTCATCGCAACCCATTCTCGACATCGATGGAGTGTCCCCGGACGGAAAGTGGGTTGTAGCGTGGGCGGCCGTTCAGGATCCCGAGTCGTCCTCGGCCACTAGTGCGCACCTCGCGTTCCCGGTGGGCGGCGGCCCTCCTGTTCGAATATGCCCCCGATGCAGCGCGAACTGGTCTTCGGATGCCAGGTACTTTCATCTATGGCTTCCCGGCGGGACCACGGGCATGGGCGGCGGGCGAAGCATTCGCATACCGCTGCCGGCCGGCACAATATTCCCTCCGCTTCCGGCCGGCGGTCTAGAAGCTCACGATGCCGAGGCGTTAGCTGGCGCCCAGGTGCTGGGAACCGATCCGCTGACCCCTGGCCCAGGCCCCTCAATCTACGCGTTCACCAAAAAAGTGGCTCATCGCAACCTGTTTCGAATACCGCTGCCGTAGTCTGGTGCAGAGGTCAACTTGAAAGGCGCGGAACAGCGCTATACGAATTTGTACACGCCGGGCACGGGCAGCGGCGGAATATCCATCTTCTTGTCGTAGTCGAACTCCTTCGGCTGCAGATCGAGCTTGGAGTTCATCATCATGTCCCAGGTAAGCTTCTGCCCGGAGTAGGCGGCCTCGCGGCCCATGATGCAGGTCATGGTGGTCTCCGCCACCGTCATGGCCATGATTCACGTACGGCCCGTCGCCGCGAATGCTGGCGACCATCGCCGTGTGCTCACGTACGTACGGGTTTTCGCGCTGGTTCTGGAACGCCGTGCGGACGTCCTGGCCGGTGCCGCTGCCCAAATCATGAGCATTGCTGCGGCCTTTGGTTCCGATGATCAACTCACTGATGTTCTGCGCCGAGCCGCGCGGATACTGGCGGCAATAGCTCGACATGTGAGCGCCGTTCGGGTAGACGAAGTCGGCGCTGATGTGGTCGTAGATGTTGCCGTAGAACTCCGGATCTTCGTTCGGCTTGCGCCACGCGGCCCCGCCGCTGGCCACGCACTCGGTCGGGTGGGTGCCCATCACCCAGTTGCACACATCGATGTTATGCAGGTGCTGCTCGACAATCTGATCGCCGCAGATCCACACGAAGCTGTACCATTGACGGTGCTGCCACGCCATCTCGCCCCAGTTCGGCTTGCGATCCGCAATGCTCTTGATGGGGAAGACCGGCGTGCCCACCCAGTAGGCGTAAGTCGCCACGACGTCGCCGATCTGCCCGTCCTGAATCTTCTTCACCGTCTCCATGTAGTCCTTGGCGTTGCGCCGCTGCGCGCCGGACATGACGGTGAGTTTCAGTTCTTCGGATTTCTTCGCCGCGCGCATGAAGCGCTGCACGCCGACCGGGTCGACGCCGAAGGGCTTTTCGCAGAACACGTGCTTCTTCGCGTCGACGGCGGCTTCAAAGTGCTGAGGACGGTAACCCGGAGGCGTGGCCAGCATGACGATGTCGATGTCGGAGGCCAGCACTTTCTTGTACGCATCGAATCCGATGAAGTGGTGTTCGGGATCGACCTTGATGCGGTCCTTGTAGGTATCGAAGTCCTTCTGGCTTGCGGATGTTCCCGAGCGAGGCTTCGAGTTTATCCTCGAAGATGTCGCCCATGGAAACGAGGTCAACATTTTCGGTGCCGCGCATCATGTCGACTACGGCTTGAGTGCCGCGTCCGCCGCAGCCCACCAGACCCGCCTTCAGCTTCTCGTTGCCTGCTCCGCGTACGAGTTCAGGCTTGATGATCATGAACGTGGAGGCGGCCGCGACCGCCCCGGATTTTTCAATCAAAGCTCTTCGGGATATCCTATTCACGTTGCCCCCTTGGCAGATGTATCTCAGATGGTTAGCCCATCATTGTATAACCCTCGCGAGTGCAAATGTTGAAGCGCGGCAAAGAGAACGAGCCCGCTGTCATCGGCGGCATCAATGTTGCGGCGATCACTCCCAGGCGGGCCCGCGAGGTGGAAGTGGACCTCGGGGCAATGTTGGAATTGTGGACTTTCTCGGCTGCACAACAGGTGCAGGGCATAACCCTGTTCGGAACCACGGGCGAATTCCTGCATTTCACCATCGAGGAGCGGAGCCGGTACGTCGCGCTGCTGGCCAAGCGCAGCCGGGTGCCGGTGATGGCCAATGTGTCGCACTCGACGCTGGATGGAGCCCTGATGATGGCCGAAGAGGCGGCGGGCGCGGGGATCGCCGCAGTGCTGCTGATGCCGCCCTATTATTTCCATTATTCGGCAGAGGCGGTAGAGGCGTTCTGCCTCGAGTTCGCGTCGCAGGTCGCCAAGTGGGTGAAGATATTCCTATACAACATCCCCGCATTTACGAATGAAATTCCACTGGCGGTTGTCGAACGTCTGTTTGCCACGGGGATGTTCGCCGGCATCAAGGATTCGAGCGGGAATCAGGAATTCATGCAGGAATTGCTGGGGCTGCGGCAGTCGTATCCTATGACAGTCTTGGCCGGCAACGATCGAATCTTCGCGCGTGCACGGCAGGCCGGGGCCGACGGAGCGGTGTCCGGCGTGGCTTGCGCGGTCCCGGAGTTGATGGTGGCGCTCGACCTCGCGATGCAGGGCGGGGATATGGAGCGGGCGGCCCAACTGGACTCGCGAGTGCAGGAGTTCATCGACGAAATCGAGCAGTTCCCTGCGCCGATCGGGGTGAAGGCTGCAGTCGGAACGCGCGGCATCAAAGCCGGCCCCCACTCCACCCCGCTGGGCGCGGACATGACCGCCGCACTCGGTCGTTTTCAGGCCTGGTTCCGCGAATGGCTGCCGGCAGTACAGGGCGAGTGCAAGGATCCAGTTAAGCTGAAACCATGAACTTCGACATGCCGCCGGATGAGTTTCGGCGTGCGGGGCATGAAGTAGTGGACTGGATCGCCGATTATCTCGCCGGCGTTCGCGAGTATCCCGTTCTGCCCTCGTTCCAGCCGGGCCATCTGCTGGACGCCCTGCCACCGGTCGCGCCCGAGCAAGGCGAACCCATTGAGCGCATCCTCGCGGATTTCCGTGAACAAATTGTGCCTGACGTAACGCACTGGAATCATCCCCGCTTCTTCGCATACTTCTCGGTGTCCGCATCGGGGCCGGGTATTCTCGGCGAGATGCTAACGGCGGCGCTGAACATCAATGGCATGCTTTGGAAGAGCTCACCGGCAACCACAGAACTCGAACAAGTAACGATGGGTTGGCTGCGCAAGTGGATGGGATTGCCGGAGGAATGGTTCGGACTGATCTACGATACGGCCTCCATCAGCACTTTTCACGCGATCGGCGCCGCGCGTGAAGCGGCGTTCCCCGAAATTCGAGCCGAGGGCGGAAGGCGTGATGGCGTCATCTATACTTCGGAGCACTCGCATTCCTCTGTCGAGAAGGGAGCCATTGCGCTCGGCATCGGACAGAACAACGTGCGAAAGATCGGAGTCAACCGCGATTTCTGCATGCGCCCGGAGCTACTGGAATCCGCGATTGAGCAGGACCTGGCGGATGGCAAGAGACCATTCTTTGTAACAGCCACAGTGGGGACGACCTCAACCTCGAGCATCGACCCCGTACCGGCCATTGCGGATCTGGCGGAGAAGTTCGGATTGTGGCTCCATGTAGACGCCGCATACGGCGGACCGGCGAGTATCGTCCCTGAGTTTGCACATTATCTGGAGGGCGCTGAGCGTGCAGATTCGCTGGTGGTGAATCCACATAAGTGGTTATTCACCCCCATCGACATCAGCATCTTATACACGCGGAGGCCGGATGTCTTGCGCCGCGCATTCTCGTTGGTCCCTGAATACCTCAAGACCGCCGAGGATCCACGTGCTGTCAATCTGATGGACTATGGCGTGCAACTCGGACGACGATTCCGAGCCCTGAAATTCTGGTTCGTATTGCGCTACTTCGGACGCGAAGGCGTGTCGCGGGTCATTCGCGAGCATGTGCGGCTGGCGCGTGAGTTTGCGACCTGGGTTCGAGCAGACGATCGATTCGAGGTGATGGCGCCGGTCCCGATGTCGCTGGTCTGTTTCCGGTTGAGGTCGGGAGATGAGGCGACCCGGCGCCTGATGGATGCCGTGAATGCCTCGGGGACGGCATTCCTATCGCATACAGTTCTCCACGGTCACTTCGTGCTAAGGCTGGCGATCGGCAATATCAAGACCACGCATGCGGACATCGAGTTGACCTGGAAGTTGATTCGAGACCTAACCGGGAGGGCGGACCAGTAAACACCACCAGGCCCTGCTCGCTTATGCCGGAACTTCTTCCTCACTGGGGTATTCGTGCTGCTGACGGCCTTCCTTGCCGTCGTACTTCACCGTGGTCTTGTACAACTCGAACCGTCCGTCGGCCGAGTACACGCGGCATCGATCCCGCAGTACCTGCATTTCGGATTCGCTCATAGGGTGGAAGTCCGCGGCGATGCTCAAATTCTGTTCCAGTACGCCCATCGACTCGACTCCGCTGATCGTTGTCGCCACCGGAAGACTCATAGCGTAGCGCAAGCCCTCGGCTGGCGTGATGGCTCCGTGGGTAACCATCTCGCCGCTTCCGCCGAGGCTTTTCATGCCAAAGACGGCCACACCCAGCCGGTTCGCTTCCGGCAACACCGTTTTTTCAAAGCTGCGAAACTCCGCGTCCATGCAGTTGAGCGGCATCTGCACTGTGTCGAACGGGAAGCCGTGTTTTAGCATTCGGAGATGGATAGCGGGGCTCTTATGACCCGTGAATCCGATAAATCGGACCTTGCCCTGCCGCTTCGCCTCGGAAAGCGCTCCCGCCGCGCCGCCGGGCTGAAAAATCAGGTCGGGATCAGTCTCATAGACGACTTCATGGATTTGCCAGACATCAAGATGATCGGTCTGCAGCCGCTTGAGCGATTCTTCCAACATGCGCATCGCAACGTCCTTGCCCCGCCCGTGCGTGCAGACCTTGGTCATCACGATTGCGTCCTGGCGTCGGCCTTTCAGCGCCTTTCCAAGCCGTGTCTCTGACTGGCCATCGTGATATTCCCACGCATTGTCGAAGAAGTTGATGCCCGCGTCGAGCGCCCGATGGACGATCGCGGTGCTTTCACTCTCGTCCTTTGAGGAACCCAGGTGGAAGCCGCCGATCCCGAGTATGGATACCTGTAGTCCCGTCCTGCCGAGCGCTCTCTTCTGTATTCCGCTCACATTTTGAGCCATCGCACCCCCTACCGCCGTCAGCGCCGCCGATTGAAGAAAGCGCCTTCGCGTCGTCCCGCCCATCACCGCACCTTCGGAAACGGCCGGCCTGTGTTCTCCGTGGCCTTCATCATTTCCTGGACTTCCTTTTGCTTCATATCCAATGGGAATTCGTGCGAGAGACGTGCCTCCGGATTATCGTACTTGAGAGAGACCTTGTACATTTCAAAGCGGCCGTCGCCTGCCTGCTGCTTCACACGATCGCGCACGGCCTGCATCTCCGCAGGGGACATCTGCTCGAAGGTTTGACCGATGCGAAGCGCCTGATCCAATATCTCGGCCTTATCGATTCCCGTAATGGTGGTTGCCACGGGCAGGCTCATTGCGTAGCGCAGTGCCTCTTCCGCAGACAACAATCCTTTCTTGATGGCTTCACCGCGGCCATTGAGCGGCTTCATTCCGAGCGCGGCAATCCCGCGGTTACTCAGTTCGGGCAGAACCTGCTTTTCAAAACTGCGGAAGTTCGCATCAAAAGGATTGAGGGGCATCTGCACGGAGTCGAACGGAAATCCAGTGCCGAGCATCTTCAGATGGATGGAAGGATCTTTGTGGCCCGTGAAGCCTACGAACCTGACTTTCCCCGCCTGCTTGGCGGCGCGTAAAGCTTCCGCGGCACCGCCGGGCCGGATAAAGAGATCCGGATCGTTCTCGAAAGAGACGCCGTGAACCTGCCAAAGATCGAGATGATCGGTTTGCAAGCGGCGGAGCGACTCCTCGAGCATCCTCATGCCCAGATCCTTGTCCCGGCCGTGGGTGCAAACCTTGCTCATCAGGAAAACCTTGTCGCGGCGGCCCTTCAGGCCCTTGCCCATCCAGTCTTCCGTTTTCCCGCGATGATACTCCCAGCAATTGTCGAGAAAGGTTATGCCGCCGTCGATTGCACGGTGTACCAACTCGATGGCAGCGCTCTCATCGGCTGCATCGCCGAGCTGATGTCCGCCAAAGCCGAGTGCCGAGACCTGGACGCCGGTCTGGCCGAAAGGACGCAGAGGAATTCCGTTCGCCATGCGATGTTATCGGTGTGACGCGGCGAATGGTGGCGCATATCAATGGAAACGGTGACTTCAGCTTGTCATCGCGCGGCGACAGAGATCAACGGCATGTTACTCGGTTGACCGGCTACGTTCAACACTAACGATTGTTCGCCCGGCCTCAGGGTTACTGGAAGCCTCACATTGATCTGTGCCAAGCCGCTACCCTGCCCCGGCGCTGCGCCCGCGAACAGGAGTTCGGCTGCCGTTCCACCAACTGTCACCGTCACTGAAGAGTTGATCGTATCGAGGGAATCGGGCGGCGTTAGACCACCGGAGGGCAGAGCACGTGCGAACGCCCCCGTTCCTGTGGCATAAAGCACCACCACGGTGCCCGTGCGAGCAGGATTCACCGGGGAGTTAAAGGAGCCATCCTGGTTCACTGCGGTGATGTGGCCGCCCGTCGTCTGAAACAAACCTGGTGCGATAGGGAGGATGTCCACGACGGCCGCTGGGGTCGAAAAGCCCGACGACGTGACGACCAGTGTTGCGTTCCCCGGCGCCATTGAAAAAGGAACTTGAAAATTGATCTGTGTGGGCGAGACCAGCAGCAGCGGCATACGTGTCCCATTCAACGTCACCGTCACGTTGCCCAAAGTCTCCGGAAAGGGCACTCCGTTCGGGGACGCGGACGTGGTACTGAGATTCGTGCCGTAGATCGTGGCGTACCCACCCGGCGCGAGGCCCGGCCGATAGCCGGCGGTGTTCACAGCAGGCTGTACCAACGCCGCCCACGATTCCGCGCCTATCCCTGCGGAACCCGGGCGGAAGCGACCCGCCAGCAAGCATCCAGGTCTATGGAGTGGCGCCGCCCGATGCCGTCAGTTGCACCGCGTAAGGTGGACCCGGAGGAGCCGGCGGCAGCGTGTCCGGACTGGCGATGGCGATTTCTGGAGCCACGACAATCCTAACGCTCGCGAAGGCGAAATCGCCTTGGGAATCGATGGCTGTCAGTTGCAGCATGTAGCTGCCGAGTTGGGTCCGTGTACCCTCGATGGCGGCATCGTCGGAGTTCAGTGTCAAGCTCGGGGGAAGGGGCGGCCGCATTGAAGTCGCGTCAGGCTTAGAGCAGCGGATGACGCCGCGCAGCATTCCTGGTCTCATCTTGGAGCAAACTCCCTTTACTGAATCTGACCGGCGAGAAGACGAGCTTGCGCGTCGGCTTCTTTCTTCGGCAACCCTACAACCCCCGCTATCCACCTGCCCTTGGAGAAAACGAAAACGTTACGCCCGGCATCCTCGCCGAAGTAGCCGCCAAACGACGGCAACAGATGCGCCCCTTTCAGCGCCTTCTGCCAGTCCAGCAGCAGGAATGCGGCTTGATCTGCGCTCGGTAGCTGCGCCAGGAACATCTGGTATTCGGTCTTGCCTTTCTTGTAGCGAGCCAGCGTTCCGCCAGGCATGAACGGCTTATCCAGGAGTTCTTTCTGGACGATCTTGGTATCGATCAGATTCGCTTTAGGGAAGCGTCGATACTCGTCAAAGATTTTGGGATTGTCGGCCTTCTTTGGACTCTCGGCCACGGCGGGTTTCGGTTCAGGACCGCAGGATGTGAACACAGTGAGCGCCGCCGTCAGAACGATGAGAAGAGTCCACATCGTGAGCAGTATATCGAACCTCGTGCTCAGCTTACGTTCGAGAGCCGGAGGTAGAATGGAGCAGTTCTTGAAGCTCGCCAGGTCCATCCTTCGATGAAATTCTCTATTGCTGTTGTTCTCTCAGTTCTGAGTCCCTGTGCGCAGCCTGCGGACCATCACGTCATCATCATGAGTATTGATGGGTTCGCAAACGTAGCGCTGCAAAATCCGGATACGCCCGTCCCCACCATCCGGCGGCTGATGCGGGAAGGCGCGAGCGCGAGCGGCGGCATGTGGCCGGTTAATCCGACGGTCACGTGGCCGAATCATACGGCGATGGTGACGGGTGTCGATGCCTCGCGCCACGGCTTGCTGTACAACGGACTACCGGTACGCACGCCCGGTAAGCCGATGCGCATCGACGCCTTTGTCCCCAAGACTCAACTTGTTCTGTCGCCGACGGTATACGATCTGGCCCATGAGGCGGGACTCAAGACTGCCGAGGTGGATTGGGTGGCGATCGAGAACGCCCCGACTATTAATTGGTCGTTCTTCGAGATCCCAAAACCGGATAGCACAGTCGTGCGCGAGATGACCGCGGCGGGGATGGTGACCGCGGACCAGATTCAGCGCTTTACGCGCCTGACGATCGGCGTGCGCGACGAGATCTGGACGCAGGCCGCGCTGTACATTCTTCGCAAACACCGGCCTCATTTCCTGCTGTTTCATCTGCTGACCACCGATAGCGTTCAGCATCGCTATGGCACGGGAGCTCTGGCTGCGCAGACCGCGCTGGCGCTTGCCGACAAACACCTTCAGGAACTGCTGGATGCGTTGAAGGAAACCGGCATGCTCGACCGCACCACCATCTTCGTCGTATCGGATCACGGCTTCCACAATGCGAAGAAGCTGATTCACGCGAATGCTGTGCTGCGGCGTGAGGGCCTGCTCCGTGGGCAGGACTGCGACGCATGGGCTATCCCGGAGGGCGGCACTGCCATGGTGTACATCACCAATGAAGCCCGCCGCGCGGAGTTGACTCCGAAGCTGCGCGGAATGTTCAAAGGCGTCGAAGGTATTCAGACGATTATCGGCCCCGAAGACTATTCGAAGCATGGCTTCCCTTCCCCGGGTCCTCAGTCGCGAATGGCGGATCTGGTGCTCGCCGCCTCAGATGGTTATGCATTCGGCAGCGAATCTGCGGACGCTGTCGTCACTGACGTGCCCGCGGGGTCGGTGGCCGGCAATCACGGATATCTCCGCGCGATGCCCGATATGCGTGCGATCTTCGTAGCATGGGGTGCCGGCATTCGTCCGGGAGCCGCATTATCCGAGGTCCGCAACATCGACATAGCGCCGACAGCAGCACGGCTCCTGGGACTCGAAATGAAGAACGTGGATGGCCGTGTTTTGACGGAAATTCTCAAGTAGCATGCTACGCTGAAAAATCGGCCTCGCTTCGCAACATGTCAGACTCTTCCGGCAACAGCACCGGCCAGAAATTCGAACGTTTGGTGGAAATTATGGCGCGCCTTCGTGCCCCGGCGGCTGCCCTTGGGACCGCGAGCAGAACTTCGACACCATCAAACCGTACACCCTCGAGGAGACCTACGAGGTTCTGGACGCGATCGACCGTCGGGATTGGCCCGGTCTCGCCGATGAACTCGGCGATTTCATGCTTCAGGCCGTCTTCTATGCCCAGATGGCGTCGGAGCAGGATCTCTTCAATATCTCGGATTCACTGGAGGCGATCACCGCCAAGCTCATCCGGCGTCATCCGCATGTATTTGGGACCGGCACTGCGGAGACACCCGACGACGTGAAGCGCAAGTGGGACCAGATCAAGAACGAGGAGAAGGCGCGCCGTGGCGAGGCTGATCGGGATCTTCTTGAGGGCGTGCCCCGATCGATGCCGGCGCTGGTAGAGGCGCAGCAGATCACCTCGAAAGCAGCGCAGGTGGGATTCGACTGGCAGAGCGTGGACCAGGTATTCGATAAGATGCACGAGGAGTTGAATGAGCTCGCCAACGCTCGCAACTCCGCGGTTCACGAAGAGATCGAGGATGAATTCGGCGACATCCTTTTCGTTCTGGTCAACATAGCGCGGTTCCTGAAAGTGGATCCTGAGCAGGCGCTGCGGAAGACGAACGCCAAATTTCGGAAGCGCTTCGGCTACATCGAGGACCAGTTGCGCGCAGGCGGGTAAGACCCTCGGCGATTCCAATATCGACGAGATGGAGGGTCTGTGGCAGCAAGCCAAAACCGCCCTCTGATCCAAGTGCGCCCCCTCACCGAGCAGTCACAGTTCCAGGAAGCCGTCCGGCTGCAACAGGAGATCTGGGGCTATGCGGATATTGAAGTGCTTCCCGTGCGGCTGTTCGTGGTTGCCACCAAAGTAGGCGGTCACGCGTTCGGCGCCTACGACGGCGAGAAGATGGCCGGATTTTGTTTCGCTATCCCGGGAATGAAGCCAGGAGGCGGCTACTATCTGCACAGTCACATGCTGGGAGTCTCCGCTGAATACCGAAACGCGGGAGTGGGCCGGCTATTAAAGCTCGAACAGCGCAAGGACGCCATCGCCCGCGGCATCGATCTTGTGGAGTGGACCTTCGACCCTCTCGAGATCAAGAACGCCTATTTCAACATCGAACGTCTTGGCGCCATCATGCGCCGGTATTTGCCCAACCAGTACGGCATGACCACTAGCCACTTGCATGGCGGCTTGCCGACGGATCGGCTGGTGGCCGAGTGGTGGGTTGCCAGCCCGCGCGCGACATCCATCGTTGAAGGCCACCCTTTTCAACGTCCGCTGGTTGAAGCACGCGTGCCCGTACCCGCGGATATCACAGAAATCCGGAGCAGCGATCCGAAACGAGCACGGGAGATTCAGTTCAGGATCGGCGAAGAATTCAACGAGTGCTTCACGGGCGGGTTGGCCGTTATCGGTTTTGAAAGAACGCCTGAAGCCGGCGTGTACCTCATCGGGAAATGGGAATCATCGTAGAAAAGATCACACTTCGCCAGATCCGGATGCCGCTGGTTCATTTTTTCGAAACCAGCTTCGGACGGACATACGAGCGTGACATCGTTTTGGTGGAAGTAACGGCGGGCGGCCTCTCCGGTTGGGGCGAGGTCACCACTGGAGAGAATCCGTTCTACAACGAGGAATGGACGGAATCGGCGTGGCTGATTTTCCGCGATTACGTCGCCCCGCGGGTGCTCGGCCATGAGTTCGATTCGGCGGCGAGCGTAGGCTCAGCGATCGGCGCACATCCGCGGGCACAACATGGCTCGCGGCGGGCTGGAGGCTGCCATGTGGGACCTGGAAGCGCGTATGCACGGCCAGCCGTTGTGGAAGCAGATCGGCGGCGGTGCTCGCACCGAGATCCCGTGCGGCGTATCGATCGGCATCCAGGATTCCGTCGATCAGCTGTTGCAGAAAATCGATACCGAGATCAACGCCGGGTACCAGCGGATCAAGATGAAGATCAAGCCCGGCTGGGACGTGGACGTCATTCGCGAAGTGCGGAAACGTTTCCCGGCGATCAAGCTGATGGCGGATGCGAACTCGGCCTACACGCTGCGCGATATCGAGCACCTGCGGCAGTTGGACGAATTCTATCTGATGATGATCGAGCAGCCGCTGGGTCACGACGAGATCATCGATCATGCCGAATTGCAGGCGGCGCTGAGCACGCCGATCTGCCTGGATGAGTGCATCCGTTCCGCGCATCAGGCCGAGCAGGCCATCCGCTTAGGCGCGTGCCGCATCATCAACATCAAAGCTCGGCCGCGTCGGTGGATTCGCCGAAGCAAAGAGAGTCCATGACGTGGCCCAGGCGGCTAAGGTTCCGGTGTGGTGTGGCGGGATGCTGGAAGCCGGGATCGGCCGCGCGCACAATGTCGCACTCTCGACGCTGCCCGAATTTCGTGCTGCCCGGCGACGTTTCAGCGAGCAAGCGATATTGGAAGCGCGACATTATCCAGCCGGCCGTTGAAGTGACTCCGCACGGCACGATCGAGGTGCGCAATGAGCCCGGTTTCGGCTACGAAGCTCGATCTCGAATACATTCGGCAGATCACGGTTCGCGAGGAGACTTTGACTTGATCGCGGCGGGCGTTCGGCCCTCGAATGCGCGGCTGTACGCTCTGCTCGGGGTCATGCTGCTGTTCTGGTCGGCGAATTTCATATTCGCCAAAATCGCGGTTCGCGAGATGCCCGCCTTTCTGGCCGTGTGTCTGCGGACTGTGTTTTCGGGGCTCTTCATGTGGCCGGTGTACGCCTTTGCCCAGCAGCGCATGGACGCAGGCATGCGGAAGTGGTCGGCGAAAGACGCGCCGATGCTGTTGGCACTCGGCATACTGGGCGTCCTGGGCAATCAGGCGCTCTTTGTGATCGGGGTCAGCCGCACCAGCGTGGCTCACGGCTCCGTTATCACCGCGATGGGTCCTATGTTCGTGCTGTTGGGGGCGACGCTCACGGGCATCGAACAGCTCACGGTTCGCAAGGCGGCCGGCATGCTGATCGCCGCATGCGGCGTGGCTGCTCTGCAACTCGGACGGACGCACACGGGCGGCGCAACGTTAACTGGCGATCTCATTATGGTGGTCGCCAGTATGGCATTTGCAGGTTTCACGGTTTTCGGTAAACGCCTGGCATCGGAGTTCGGCGCCATCACCGTGAACACGTTCGCGTTTGTGGGTGGTGCCTTGCTGCTGCTGCCGTACACACTTTGGGAGCTATCGCGAGTCAACATCACGGGAATCAGTTCCGCCGCTTGGATCGGAGTGTTATACATGGCGCTCTTTCCGTCGATCGCCGGGTACATGATCTATTCGAACGCCCTCCGATATCTGCCCGCGAGCACGGTTTCGAGCGTGTCCTATTTTCAGCCGGTGGTGGCGACGGTGCTCGCCATTCTGTTTCTCGGGGAGCAACCCGGCTTGGCGTTCGCCGCAGGCGCCGCGTTGGTGCTTGGCGGCGTGTACGTCACGGAACGGCGCTGATGGCGGGGTTCTATCAGCTACTCCGGGAAAATCGCAATTACCGCTACACCTGGGTGGGTCAGGTGGTCAGCGAGGTGGGCGACCACTTCAACAATATCGCGGTGTTCAGCCTCGCGCTGCACTTGACCGGCTCCGGCATGGTGGTGACGGGCGTGATGCTCGCGCGCGCGATACCGGTTGTAGCGGGTGGCCCTATCGCAGGCATCCTGTTGGACCGCATGGATCGTAAGCGCATCATGATCGTCAGCGATCTGGTGCGGAGCTTCGCCGCTCTCGGCTTTATTCTGTGCGTTGGGAATTCCAGCGCCTCCCTGCTGTACCTGCTGAGCGCCGCGCTGATGTTTGCATCCCCGTTCTTCACCAGCGGGCGCGCGGCAATTCTCCCGACCATCGCCAGTAAAGATGAACTGCACACAGCGAACTCGGTTACGCAGACCACGCAGTGGGCAACCACTGCTGTGGGAGCCTTCCTGGCCGGCGCTAGCGTGGTGCGCTTCGGTTATCAGACCGCATTCGTCTTCAATGCCTTGTCGTTCCTATTTTCGGCGTGGTGCATTTCGAGGCTCAAGGCGGAGCACGGCCCCTTTCGGGTGCAGCGCACCGATCTTTCAGAGGATCGCGTCATGCGGCCGTGGCACGAGTTTATGGAAGGCTTGCGTTACATGCGCGCGTCGCCGCTGATTCTTGCTCTCGCACTGGTGGGCGTCGGTTGGGCCACGGGAGGCGGCGCGGCGCAGATCCTGTTCAGCCTTTTCGGCGAACTGGTGTTTCACCGTGGTGCTCAAGGCATCGGCGAGATTTGGGGGGCTGCCGGGGTCGGCCTGGTGATCGGGGGAATTTTTGCCCACTGGCTGGGCCGCCGCATCAGTTTTGACACTTACAAGTGGACCGTTTCCGCTTGCTATGTCCTCCACGGAGTCTCGTACGTGGTGTTCAGCCAGATGCACAACTATGGCCTGGCCTTACTATTCATCGGCATCTCGCGGGCCGCGGTTGCGGTGAGTTCCGTGCTGAATTTCTCGCAGCTACTGCGGCATGTCGCCGACGAGTATCGCGGCCGGGTGTTCTCGACCATGGAGACAATGGTGTGGTCCACGCTGCTCTTATCGATGACTGGCGCGGGCATCGCATCCCAGCACTACAGCCCACGAATCATCGGGTCAGTCGCCGGGTTGCTCAGCAGCGCCACCGCGATTTTTTGGGCCTGGGCGAATTGGGCAGGACGGTTGCAAGAGCCGGCCTTGCTGGGCGTCGATCCGGACGACATCGAAGTCCACGGTGAAGTCGTCCGGTAAAGCATCCCCTCCGAAACCCCGCCATTGCACTTGCAGATTCCCGCTATAATGTGCCGGAATGATTAAGACCATCGCGCTTCTCGCGCTATGCCTCGCAGCACCCGCCGCTGAGAGTGTTCCTGAGCAGGATTCTCGCAACACTTCGATCCCGGACATGGATACCCATTTCCAAATGCCGCCTTTCGCCAGCCGGGAAGCTTGGTTGGAGAAAGCTGCATTCTTGCGCAATCAGATTCTCTCCAGTGCAGGTCTCCTACCCATGCCAGTGAAGACACCCTTGCACGCGCAGGTTTTCGGCAAGTTAGAACGTGGCGCCTACTCCGTGGAGAAGGTCCTGCTTGAAACGTATCCTGGTTTTTATCTGGGCGGCAACTTGTACCGGCCACTCGGCAAGCAGGGGCCGTTTCCAGCAGTGGTGACGCCCCACGGGCATTGGGCTTTCGGACGTTTGGAGAATACGGTTCTGGCATCCGTACCGGCCCGTTGCATCAATCTGGCACGGCAAGGATTTGTTGTGTTCAGTTACGACATGGTGGGCTACAACGACACCAGTCAGTTTCCGCACGGGGATAGCGGCCCTCGGCTGGGAGGAGGTCGCGAAGATCTGTGGAGCATCAATGTGATGGGCCTCCAACTGTGGAACAGCATCCGGGCCGTTGACTTTATCAGCTCGCTGACCGACGTCGATGCGAACCGTATTGCCGCCACGGGGGCCTCAGGGGGTGGCACTCAGACGTTCTTGCTGATGGCCGTAGACGATCGGATCAAAGTCGCCGCGCCCGTGAATATGATTTCCGCGATCATGCAGGGTAACGATTGCGAGGAGGCGCCGAACTTGAGAGTAGGCGCTTTTAACGTGATGTTCGGCGCGATGATGGCGCCGCGTCCCTTATTGATGGTTTCAGCGACGGGTGACTGGACTCGCAACACACCGCGAGAGGAATTTCCGGCGGTGCAGGGCATCTATCGACTGCTGGGAGTCCCGGAGAACGTCGAGGCGGTTCAGATCGATCAGCCGCATAACTACAGCAAAGAGAGCCGCGAGGCCGTGTACACGTTCTTCGCCAACAGACTGCTGGGCGTCAAAGGCCCCGTGGCCGAGCAGCGGGCCAAAGTCGAGCAGCTGCAGGATCTGCTGGTGTTCTTCGGAAAGGAGCGCCCCGCGAACGCTGTGACCATGGAGCAGTTCGTCGCAAGCCGTATTGGTGAGGTCAATGAAGACATAGAGCACTTGTTGCCGCATGACCGGACGGCGCTGGACAAGGCACGCGCTGCTTTCTTCGAGCGCCTGACGTTCTCGATGCTTGCAGTGAAACCATCATTCGGCGAGATTGTTTCGGAGAAGAAGGAGAGTCCTGGCCGGCCACGAGACACTGCTGCTGGCCCGGGCAGGGCGAGGCGATCGCATCCCCGCCGTCTGGCTGGCCCCGTCAAGGCCTAATTTAGAAGTGCCTCCGACTCTAGTCGTCCATCCCGAGGGTATGACGTGGGTGATCTCCTCATCGCAGAGCGCGGATGGACTGGTGAAGCGCATTCTCGATCGCGGCGGAGCCGTCCTGGGGATCGATGCATTCCAGACCGGAAGCGCCAAGGCCCCCAGAGATCGAAGCAAGCGCGCTTTCACGGTCTTCAATCAGACCGACGACGCTAACCGGGTGCAGGATATCCTGACCGCGCTCGCCTATCTGCAGGGCCGATCCCGCGCGAAAGCCGTAAATCTGGTGGGATTAGAAATGGCTGGAGTCTGGAGTTACTTTGCGCGAGCGCTGGCAGGGCCCCGAGTGAATTTAGCTGCCGACTTAGGGCAGTTCAGACCCGAGACCGACCAGGAGTTCCTGGACAGATTTTTTGTTCCAGGAATTCGAAAGGCCGGCGATTTCCGGGGCGCCGCAGTGCTCGACACGCAGGACAAGCTGCTGTTGCACAACGTCTCCCAGGATTTCCCAGCCGCTTGGGTGGAAACCAGCGCACAAGCCGCAAAGTCCGTCGCTCAAATGCGAAAGATGCGCAGCACGGACGCCGAGCTGCTTGCATGGGTTGCGCCTGCTGATGTCAGCATCAGACATACCAAGCCTCGTTGACTCTGTTCTGGGGGTCCACACTAATTTATATATTTGCAAGTGGAACCAGCGCGGTGGCCGACTTCGGCTTCTGCTTCGCGCCGTCTCCAGCCGCCTCCCTGTCGAGATCTCTGGGCATTCCCGGAGGAGCCCGCAAGCGCCAGATTGGTGGAAGAATGGCGACGCACGAAACTGTTCTGCCCCTGTTTCCGACCGCTGACCAGATGACTCTGGAGCTACTGACCGGGCGCGCGCTGCCGAGCTTCGGCGAGAGCGCGTCGGGCGGAATCATCACCAGGATTGAGGCGAACCGCCTGCTGGAGTGCTTCGACGGCCGCACGCCAGTCCTGCTTCAGGATGTGGGCTCGGCCAATGTAGTAATAGCCGTTCTCTTGAGCAGGATCGAGGCGAACCGCCGTGCGTAGATGCTCGATGCGCTTCATCCACGCGGTTGGCCAGCAGAAGAGCAACGCCGTAGTTGTACTGGCAAACGGCGTCCTCCGCAGCCAGCGTTACCGCGTCTTCCAGTTTCCTGAGACCGCCGCCCAGATCGCCCGCCTGTAGCAACTGGTTGCCTTCGTTGTTCAGCGCCTTGGCCCGGACAAGGTCCCTCGATGCCTGATCCTGCCGCTCAGCCATCTTCAGCTCGGCGAGGGACTCTTCCTTCCGCCCCAGTTTGGCAAGTGCGCGTCCAAGGTGGACATGAAGGGCAGGGTCATCAGGTGTGAGTTCAGCGGCTCTGCGAAGGTGCAGTAAGGCTTGGTCGAGATCGCCTTTCCGGTATAGCTGTAGGCCATAGTCGCGCGAGTACAAAGCGAGAGTCTGTAATATAGTCTTGTTTCCGGGGTCGAGCGCTGCAGCTGCCCTGATTTCTGTCACGGCTCCGGCCAGATTGCCCGAACCCCGCAGCGCACCCGCAAGATTGCTGTGGATGCGCGCATCTTTCGGAGCGAACTGGGCGGCCCTGCGTAGAAATCGGACGGCGGAAGGATAGTCGTTCTCGCGCTTGAGAAGGACGCCGAGATTGTTGAGGGCCTCGGAATTGCGAGGGTCCGCCATCACCGCGTCGCGGAACCGTTGCTCGGCGTCGTGCGCTCGTCCAACCTCAAGGAGCTTTAGGCCCTCCTCATTCAATCGCGCGGAAACGCCGCGGTCGGCCAGGAGCAGGCAGAGCGCAAGCGTGGCGGCACACAACATTAGAACAAGATCTTGGCTCCAAACTGCAAGATCCTGGGGCTTTGGGCCGAGGTGATCCGGCCAAAGTTGCCCGAACTCCGATTCGTATTCGGGTTGTTGAAGTTCACGTTGTTGAACACGTTGAAGAATTCGGACCGGAACTGGAACGTGACCCTCTCCGTGACATGCGTATCCTTCAACACCGAGAAATCCGTGTCGAACAGGCGCGGACCGCGAAGAATATTGCGGCCTGAATTGCCAAACGTGCCCGGGGCGTTCACCACGAATGCGCCAGTGTTGAAGAACTGCTGGATCATCTCCGCATGTGGGCGGCCCGAGTTGCCAAGGTCGGCCTTTCCACCGGTGTAGTCCGCCCGGTTGCCATTTCCGGTGGAGCCGGCGAACGCGTTGTCGATGCCGCTCGTGATCGTGAGTGGGAATCCCCCCTGCCAAGTCGTCAGGGAGTTGACCGACCAGCCGTTCACGACCTTGCCCACCGGACCACGGAAATGTGTGGCGGGGAACTGGTAGACATTGGCGAGATGGAATACGTGAGTGACGTCATCATCAGCCACTGCATAATCGAAGCGGCGGCTAAACGGATTGGTCCAGCCCACGTCGTCCATCCGTTTCGCCCACGTGTAGTTCGTCACAACGGAGAGCCCACGCCCGAAACGTTTCTCGGCACTGAGCTGGAGGGAGTTGTAATGAGTGTTATTGCCCGAATCGATGATGCCCACATTACTGAAGTTCTGGTACGGACGGCGCTGCTGAAGATTAGCTAGCGTGGAGTTTCCCGGTACGTAGATGGCGGCGTTCAACGGCCGGTCGGGACCGGAGCCGTTGCCGTAGAAATGGGTACCCTTATTCCCGAAGTAGCCGATGCGCGCCAGCCAGTCCTTGAAGAGCTGTCGCTCTATCATCAGGTTCCACTCCAACAGTTGCGGGATGTGATAGCCACTTGGGAAGCTAGCCCGCAGGTCGCTCGGAACGGTGAAGACAGCTTCCTTCCCGGGAGTTTTCGGGCCATATTGGCCCGGGAACGGATTCGCAACTCCGACACTGCCGAACGGGTCTGTAAAGTCGACGTCGTTATAGGAATAAGTAGGTGCAAACGGCGCAATATTCGCGAACGGGTTGTAGATGCTGGCCTGAGGAGGAGTGAGGTAATACCCGGCCCCACCGCGGAGGGCGGTCTTCCCATCGGCGGTGATGCGGTAGGCAAAGCCCAGACGCGGAGCGAAATTGAGCCACTCCGAATTCGTTCCGGCCTTCGGACAACCCGGATCATGGTTTTCCCCGCCATAGATCACACCAACGGGCGCGTTAGGATACCTCACGGATTGCTGCCCTGGCGCGAAGCACACGACACGTCCTTCCCGATCCCAGTAGGGCAGGAACGGATCCCATCGGACGCCGAGATTCAACGTGAACCTCGAACTTACGCGCCAATTGTCCTGCAAAAAGAATCCCCACTTGGTCCCTTTGAGGTTCTTAAATTCGCCACCACCCTGCTTGAAGGCGGAGGCGCGCCCCAAAAGAAAATCGGCCACGGCGTCTCCAGAGAGTTGGCCGTTGAAAGTGAAACTGCCGGCCATCTGGAACGTGTTGATGATGTGATTGGTAAGCCGGACCGCTTCGCCCCCGAATTTCAGCTCATGAGATCCCGCCTGCTTTGTACCCACTTCGCGGAATGTGAAGTCGCTGCGGTCGAAATCACCGATATGGTTGGTCCCTATGCTGAAGTTACCGGAGACGGAAAGGCTCAGCTCAGGCGGGGAAGGTGCGGCGATCTTAATGCCGGCATCCGGGAAGCCGAAAGGCGCGCTGGACAGTGATCCGCCCCGCTGGCGGGCCAGGCCGAAGGTACTGACAAAGATCAGAGTCGGCGAACGTGTATACGTATGATTGATGGAGACGTTCTGCACACGGACTTGGCTGCCGCTGCTGGTGGATGCAAGCACATTCCCACTAGGGATTACCGGGGGCCGCTTGTAGTCGGTGAAGAAGTAACTACCGCTAACCTGCTGGTTTCCACGATAGTAATCGGACTTAATAAGGAACTGGTTTTCGGTCTCACTGCTCGGCGTGCCGACATAGTTGAGGTTGCGGCCGGATCCGTTCGGGACGGGGATCTGCTTGAGAAAAAATAGTGCCGCGGGGCTGAGGCGATTCAAAGGAATCTGATTGCCCGCGAATGGCTGCTTGCTCACGGGGTCGATCAACTGCTTGTTGGTAAGGGAAAAGTCGCCAGCGCGCTCGGCCGCCGTGGGAACCTGCTGGATAACACTGCCCGGCGCGCTGGTGGTCCGGGTGCCCTGATAGGTGCCGAAGTAAAACAGTTTGTTCTTGACGATGGGGCCGCCGATGGTACCGCCAAACTGGTTGCGCTTGAGCGTGTCGTGCTGTGCGGCAAAGTAATTTCGCGCATTCAGCGCGCCATTACGAAGAAACTCGAAAGCGCTGCCGTGGATCTCGTTCGTACCAGATTTCGTCACGATGTTGACGATGCCGCCCCCCGCGTTTCCGTATTCCGCGGTGAAGTTGCTCGATTGCAGATTAAATTCCTGAAGCGCATCCGGATTAGGGAACGGCAGGTTCATGTTGATGTACGTGTCATTGTGGTCGGTGCCGTCCATCAGGTAATTGACCTGCGCCGATCCGGCCCCGTTGACACCCGCTACCTGTTCGCCGGGATACACCCCGCCGTGACAATCTACCCCGCAGTACCGCCCGGTGAGATTCACTGTTCCGGCCGCGATAAAGACAAGACTTTGCGCCCCGCGGCCATTCAGCGGCAGGTCTACCACCAGCCGCTCGTTCACGAGTTGCCCACTGGTAGCCGACCGGGTCTCCACCACTTCTGCGTTGGCTTCGACCGTCACTTTGTCCGACAGCTGGCCTACCTGCATCGTAACGGTCAATGTCGCGTTTTGATTCACGCTGAGCTGTATTCCGGATTGCACGTAGGTCGTGAAGCCCGGCTTTTCCACCGTCATTTGATACGTGCCGACGGGCAGCCGCGAAAATAGGAATGCTCCAGCCCCATCGCTCTTGATCGTCAGGCTGAAACCGGTATCCACGTTACGCACCGTAACTTGTGCGTCGGGTAGCGATGCTCCCGAAGGGTCCAGAAGCGAGCCGGAAAGGCTGGCCGTAGTGAACTGCGCGAAGGCACAGGCCGCTATGAGCAGCCCGAGTATGGCACTACGAACGTGATGGAATTTCATTGCATCCCCCAAAAAGCTATCTGCTATTCTTCTCATGCATTCAAATCGTTGTCAAGCAGCATTTCCGCGACGACGCGGTGTGTGGACGGGTGTATATTCGGATCTATGTCATGGGTTTTACGCTCATCTTCCGTCAGCACGTAGGAGCAAATGTGAACACGGCTGCGGTGTCCTGTTCATCGGAAGTGTGCGAGGTACGCCACAGGCGCCTTGTTCTGTCGATCCCCGGGCAGGTACCGATGGCCAAGCCAACGCCTTTGCACTTCCCGGTATGGATGCTCCCGCGTTAGACACTGAAGATGCGCTGGTGGTTTTGTTGCGCCCTCGCGGCAGGAGCCCTTTGGGCGCCGGTTTTCACCGACCATACTCCTGACTCAGGGATTCGCTTTCGGCACGCCGCGGCACACACGCCCGAGAAATATTTGATCGAAACGATGGGATCGGGGGTTGGACTTCTGGACTACGACGGGGATGGCTTGCTGGACATCTTCTTCGTGAATGGCGCAACCGTGGCGGACTTCGACAAGTCCGATCCGCGCTTCTGGAACCGCCTCTATCGAAATCGCGGCGACGGCACATTCGCAGACGTAACTGAATCGGCGGGAGTCCGGGGCGCCGGCTACGGGATGGGCGTGGCGGTCGCGGATTACGACAATGATGGCCGTCCGGACATCTTCGTCACCAACTACGGGGCGAACCTTCTCTACCATAACGAGGGCGGCGGGAGATTTCGCGATGTGACCGCTGAAGCAGGGGTTGCTACAGGCGGGTGGTCGACTGGCGCCGTGTTTGTGGACTACGATCGTGACGGCCGGTTGGATTTGTTCGTCGCGCGTTACTTGGAATGGACCCCGCAGAAAAACCCCGTATGCGCATCGCAGAAAGGTAAGCAGCGCGGATACTGTCATCCGAACGTCTTCCCTGCCGCCACTCACCGGCTTTTTCACAATGAGGGCGGCGGGCGATTTCGAGACGTGAGCCGGGAATCGGGAATTGCCGGCTTTCCAGGAAAGGGCCTGGGGGTCGCTATCAACGATCTTGATCTGGATGGCTGGCCCGATATCGTGGTGGCGAACGACTCCGAACCGCAGCAGTTATTCCACAACAACCACGACGGGACGTTCACGGATGTAGCGCTCGAACAGGGAATCGCCTTCAACGGCAATGGACAAAGCTTTGCAGGAATGGGCGTCGATTTTGCGGACTACGATAACGACGGAAAGCCGGACATCTTCATCAACGCTCTCTCACTGCAAGGGTACTTGATGTTTCGGAACACAGGTGGAATTTTTGATGATGATTCCGACAGAACCGGTTTGACGCGAATTAGCCATCCATTTAGCGGATGGGGCGCGAAGATCGCGGACTTCGATAATGACGGCTGGAAGGATCTGTTTGTCGCGCAGGGTCACGTCATGGATACAATTTCCTTCGATCAGCCTCACCTCTCCTACCGGCAGAAGCCCGTGCTGCTGCGCAACACGCAGCGCGGATTCGCCGACGTTTCAGACCGCGCGGGTGAACCGTTCCAAAAAGCGATTGCCGCTCGCGGCGCCGCCTTCGGAGATCTGGACAACGACGGCTGGCTCGATATCGTGATCAACACGAACGACGGGCCCCCCTTGATTCTTAGGAACACTCCGCGCTCAGCACCACGCAATTGGGTAGAGATCCGGACGATTGGCACGGCGAGTAACCGTGACGGAATAGGAGCACGCGTGCGCGTGACAACGGCATCGGGCCGCATGCAATTCGGTTACGTCTCCACCGCTTCCAGTTATTTATCAGCCAATGATGCGCGATTGCATTTTGGTTTCAGTGAAGCGGGTGGGATCCGCGAGATCCAAGTGCAATGGCCCAGCGGTCGCGTACAAGTGGTATCCAATCCGAGGATGAACCGGATGCTTACAATCATCGAGGCCGGGCCGACGTTACCGTAGAAGGCTAATTAATAGCTTAGAAAAGGATTCCTCGTCGCCGTTCCGAGTCACAATGCGGAAAGCGTCAGGCGCACCGGCTTTTTGAAACGCCGTCGTCGCTCGTGCGTACTCGTGGCGAACGCTCTCTGTCCTCAGCTTCTGGCCCAGGGGATTAACAGTGCCGGTGACAATCACGCGCCGCGGCGCTAGGGCCGCAATCACATCCGGCAGGTCGAAGTACTTTAATGCAGACGGAACAATTTGCTCCACGACACCGACGGCGAGTCGTTCGGTAAGAACCGAATCGTATGAACTAAGCATCCCGTCTAAACCGACAGAAGCAATGCGCCTGTCGAAAAGCGCAGCGTAGAGCGCTGATACAGCCGCGGAACCCCGGCCTACAACCGTGATCTTGGCCGGATCGACTTCGCTCCGGGCCGCTAATAGATCGACGCCGCGAACCACATCCAGAGTCCGCATTCCAGTCATGGTCTTGCCCACCAGCAGCGCGGTCATGGCATTCCTGTAATCCCCGAAATAACGCGTGTAGTTTCCGGTTGCCATCACGGGGCGAGTCTCTCCGAAACCTCGCAGGTCCGCCGCCAGCACCACGTTACCCTGAGCCGCGAGCGCCTCAGCATCAGATGCGCTCGCCGCCTTGCCTCTGGAATCCGCCAACAGAATCGCGGGCCTTCTTGCGGCGCCTCCCGACGGGATGAACAACAGCGCCGGTACAGAGATGCCCGGTTCGCTCTGATACGTGAACTTCTCGATCGTCAGTCCAGGGTGCGTTATCTGTCCAAAAGACGCAACGTGCACGGGGCCTTGTTGCGGTTCGAAATGAATCAGCTCGGCGGCCCGCGTTCGAACTATTTCAGGCGAAGCCCGTCGCGTCGCGCGGAGCTGCTCCGCACGAGCCCGGTTGAGAGAGTACACATCGGCTCCGTCCGGAAATGCCGATTTCACCTGGCCGGTTGACGTACACTGCAACTCCTCAGCGGTCGCGAGTTGCACGGGCGACTCGGGTGTATCGTTTTCCGTTCCCTGCAGCCATCGCGTGAACCACTTATACGCCGCTTCCCGGCGTGGTTTCGTGTACCCGTGCCCGTCGTCGGCTTCAAACATCGAAATCCGATCCGACAAGCCGAGCTTTGCGTATGTTCGCCGCACTTCGTCGTAACTAGCGCGGGCGCCGCCAATTGGGAAGAAGTCGCGAATGGCGGAGAGAATCAGAAATGGCTTACCATCATAGGCGTAGAGAAAATCCGGATAATCCAGGCCGTCTTTCAACCAGGACGGGAAAACCTGCTCGGCATCCTGCGGGCCAATGCTTTGCAGCATGCGATGCCAGGAAGTGATGTAACAGGACGCCGCCGCGACCTGGATTCGATCTTCAAGGCCGCCAATGTAGGATGTGTGCGTGCCGCCGCCCGAATTGCCGGTGATACCTACACGCTTCGGATCCACCTCCGATCTAGACAACAGATAATCCAGCGCGCGGATGCCGTCCCACACCGTGTATTGCGCGACATGCGTTCCGATCAGGAGTGACTGCATGCCCAGCACGTTGTGTTCCGACGTCGAGGCCTGGAGCTTGGAATCGTGCCAGTCCTCGTCGTAGAACTGGATCCGCTCGCCCTGCCCGATTGGATCCCACGTCAGGCAAACGAACCCGCGCCTGGCCAAGCTAGCGAGAGTATACTGCCAGGCAAAGTGCGCCTTCGCGCCCTCCTCATGTCCGAGCGGATAAAGAATAGCTGGGAACGGACCCGTGCCGCGGGCGGGCAGATAGAGGTTCGCCGTGACGTAGAAATGCGGACGGCTTTCGAAGATGATCTTCTCCACGCGGTAATCTCCGCGGTCAAGCGTGCCGACGACGCGTGCGTTGAGCGGTGTTCGTTCGGGTTGGCCGCCCAGGTCGCGCCACATAGTTTCGCGCCAATACTGCTGGCGTTTTTTCAGATCGTCCCGGGTCCTGATTCCGCCAGTGATTTGCCGGCGTTGTTCCAGTAATGCCTCTGCCTTCGCGTCTAGATACGCACTCAACATTCCGTGCGGATCCTGGAACATCGAATCGGAGGACAGGAAGTTCCACTCCTCTGTTCGCTGCGCGAGCGCGCAGGCAGTCAAGGCAACGAAGAGAAAGATTGTGCGCATATACATTAGAGTTGCGACGGGCCTACCGGACTTGAAATCGCGCCGCCGGGGCTGGCGGCTCGATACACGATACGGCCGTCAATAATGGTCATAAGCGGCTGAATATCCTTGATCTGAGCCTCGGGGCAGGTTAGGTAATCGCGGTCAATGACCACCAGATCCGCGAGCTTGCCAGGCTCGATAGTGCCCCGCTCCTTCTCCGCAAACTGCATATACGCAGCCCAGATGGTATGGGTCTTCAGCGCTTCCGCTCGTGTAATACGCTGCTCCGGATGCATGATCTTGCCTTGATCCGTCAGCCGCGTGACTTGTGTCCACATGCTTAGAAACGGATTATAAGGGTTCACAGCGCTGTTCTTATCGTGGCCGATCATGTGATCGCTCCCGCCCGCAATGATAATGCCCGCATCGATATACGATCGCAAGGGATAGAAGTATTTCATACCGTCATACCCGAAAACCTTCTCGAGCCCGGGGCCGTCCAAATACAGCCAGGGAGCCTGCACATCGGCCAGCACGCCCATCTTCTTCATGCGGGCGATAGCCTCCGGGCTTTGAAAGCTGGCGTGCATCACATGCGACCTGGTGGGCGCGATCGGCTTCTCGCCGTCCAGTGCTTGCAGGGTATCGAGGAAATTATCAATCGCCGCGCCGCCCTGATCGTGCGTTGTGAGTTGCCAGCCACGGTTGCGGGCGGTCCGCATCACAGCCAGCAACTTCTCGGGCGCAATGAATAACTGGCCGCGGTCGTCGGGGTTTGTCTTGCCGTAGAGCTGTTTCCCGAATGGTCCGTACGGATATCGTTGGTACGCCGTCCCAATCGTCATCCCGCCATCCAAGGTCAGCTTGAACGTTCCGAACTTCAGCCAAGAGTCTCCAACATTGGTATGGAAGTTTGCCGCCTCAATTTCGTGCTGGATGACCGAAGTGGGCCGGTTTGCATCGGGACGCCAGGTTAGCACAGCGCGAAGCGGCAATCGTCCGGCTGCCTTGAGTTTCTGGTACAGGTCGATCTGCTCGGCATTGACGGCGCGGTCGCCCACCGTGGTCAGGCCCGCGGCGACGTACCGCTTCAACTGCTGTTCCAAAGCGGCAAGCTTTTCCGCTTCACTGAAGTGTTCGGATCGGTTCAGCCCTTTGACTAGAGACTGCGCATTTTTCAGAATTCCGGTCGGCTCGCCGCGAGAATCCTTCACGACTTCTCCCTGCGGCGGGTTCGGAGTGTCCTTCGTGATACCACACTTCCGCAGCGCGTAGGAGTTCAGGATGACGATGTAGCTGGCGTCGAACAGCACAGGATGCTCAGTCTCCACATCCAGGAGTTCCCGCGTCGGCATGCGCAACTCTTCCAAGCGGGTCGGAAAAGTGCGGGGCACCACAATCCACTCCCCCTTCGGAACCTTCGCCGCCTGCTGCTTGATATACGCCTTCACCGCATCGTAGGAATTCAGCGGCGGGAGCTTGCCGCGGAACTCACTGAGGCCCGCTTCCGTCGCATGTACGTGTGCGTCCACCAGCCCCGGCAGGACGGTACGCCCTTTCAGGTCGAGGACCTCGGTCTTGGGACCGCGCTCGGATCCCAGAACTGCCGTGTCGGATCCCACGGCGACAATCTTCCCGGCTTTGATGGCTACCGCCTGCTGCACGGTGAAGCGGTTATCGACAGTCACGATCTTTCCATTTTGGAAGATCAGGTCTGCATCGGCAGCCGCAAGCACGGCGGCTAAGCCGGCGAAAGTCAGTGCAAATCGAAACATCATTCCTCTTCAAAAACTAGATTTTCAACCGAATCGAAAGTGGTCGCGGGTCGTTCAGGCGCTGGCGAGCTCCAGGTAATTATTGTCTTGATCGATTGCCAAACTCGACATTGGAAGTCAGGGGTTATGAACTGAATCTACCATCTCGCTGTTCTTCCAGTGCGGCGGACAGCGAGCTCAAAATTCCTTTCCCGCATCGCGATCCGCAGCAGCGCAAGTATCATAAGGAAGCGAGGCTTCAATGCACAACAGCCCGCCTGCCAGCCATTGGCCACCAGGTTCTTATGCAAACGGCTTTAGCAGATCTTTTACAAATCTCAGTCCCCATTATTCAGGCTCCAATGGCCGGCGGCGGCGATACGGCTGAACTTGTGGCGGCAGTATCGAACGCCGGAGCGTTGGGATCGATTGGCGCGGCTTATCTCACGCCCGAGCAGATTACGGAGCGCGGCAGGGCGGTGCGCGGCGCCACCTCCCGGCCTTTTGGGATCAACCTGTTCGCTCCCATCGACAGGCCTGCGGTGTCGTCTGACGACACGCAACGCGCAATCGGCGCCCTCGCTCCCTTTTTTGCAGAACTCGGGATATCTCCGCCGCTGGCCCACAACAGTTCTGGTCTGAACTTCGATGACCAGCTCATCGCGTGTCTCGAAACCGGCGCATCGGTTTTCAGCTTCACCTTCGGACTTCTTCCTGGTCGAGCAGTAGCGGAGATTAAGCGACGCAAAATGCTACTGATGGGCACGGCCACCACAGTGGACGAAGCGAAGGCCCTAGCTGAACTCGGCGTGGATGCCGTTGTGGCACAAGGCAGCGAGGCCGGTGGCCACCGCGGCACGTTCTCGGGAGACTTCGCGGCCGGGATGGTGGGCGCAATCTCGCTGGTGCCGCAGATCTGCGATGCCGTGTCGCTGCCGGTGGTTGCCTCGGGCGGGATTATGGACGGCCGCGGCATTGCCGCCGCGCTCGTGCTTGGCGCCTCCGCGGTGCAATTAGGGACCGCGTTTCTCGCTTGCGATGAAGCCGGCGTTGCCGACGCTTACAAGGACGCCCTGGTCTGCTCACGCGAGGACCAAACTCGGCTGACACGGGCATTTTCCGGGCGCCCGGCTCGCGGTATCGCGAATCGGTTCCTGACAGCGATGGAGCCCAACGAGGTGGCTATCCTGCCATTTCCATTGCAGAATGCGCTTACGCGTCCATTGCGCGCCGAATCCACTCGTCAGAATCGCGCAGACTATCTATCACTATGGGCGGGACAAGGTCTTCGTCTGGCGCGGCGCACCTCGGCCGCTCAGTTAGTTGAACTATTGCAAACTGAAACAGACGCCGCCATTGCCGCGCTCCGTCGCGAAACAACGGCTGATAAGGGCCCGGCGTAGTACAATGCTCCTCGGTTTCCGTTTTTTCCCGACCGGCCCGGCATCAAAGGAGAACATAGCGTGCAACGAAGGCATTTTTTGATGAGTTCCGCGGTTGCGACTGCGATGCGGTCCAGTTCGCTCGCCAGCCCAAACGATACTGTTCGAGTCGCCTGCGTAGGCGTTCACGGCCAGGGTCAGAGCCATTTACGCGCGTACAGCAAGATGCCGAACGTGGAAATTGCGGCGATCTGCGACGTGGATGAGTCAGTTCTCGAGCAACGCCTGCAGGACACGGAGAAGCTTACCAAGAAGCGTCCGGCCGGCTTCACCGACCTGCGAAAGGTGCTGGAGGACAAGTCGATTGACGCGATCTCGATCGCTACGCCCAACCACTCGCACGCGCTGCAGGCGATCTGGGGTTGTCAGGCCGGCAAGGATGTATACGTAGAGAAGCCATGCGCCTACAACATCTTCGAGGCGCGACAGCTTCTGGCGACGGCGCACAAGTACAACCGCATGGTGCAGCATGGAACCAACGGCCGCTCTTCCCCCGCGATGCAGGAGGCGGTTCAGAGGGTGCGCGACGGCGTAATCGGCGACGTCTATATGTCGCGCGGGCTGGTTTTCAAATGGCGCGACACCATTGGCCGGACCCCGGTGGAACCGGTGCCGCCGGGAGTGAATTATGATCTGTGGCTCGGGCCGGCACCCAAACGAGAATTCACGCGCAACCGGTTTCACTACAACTTCCATTGGTTCTGGGACTATGGCAACGGCGATCTGGGGAATCAGGGTGTGCACCAGATTGATGCGGCGCGCTGGCTGCTGGGCGTTAAGTACCCAACGAAGATCAGCGCCATGGGCGGGCATTTCATGTTCGACGACGATCAAGAGACCCCAAACACCATGACCGCCTCTTTCGAGTTCAACGAAGGCGGGAGGAAGAGGCTGCTCGTGTTCGAGGTCCGGCATTGGATGACCAACGGTGAAGCAGGCATCGGTGGACGCGGCGATGCATCGGGGGCTGGAGCGCCGAACGCCATCGGGAATATCGTGTACGGTTCCAGGGGCTATTTGAGCACCGGCAATGGATTCAAGATCTTCTTGGGCAAAGAGCAGCAGCCCGGGCCCGCCCCCAGCGCCACGGAGCGAGGCGACAACTGGGCCAACTTCATCAAGGCCGTCCGCAGCCGGAACGCAGCCGACCTGAATGCCCCGATCGATGAGGGCGTGCCGTCGGTTACGCTGATTCACCTCGCGAATATCTCCTATCGATTGGGCCGCACGTTGAATTTCGATGCCGACACAATGACTTGCAAAGGAGACGCGGAGGCCAACCGGATGTTCACAAGGACGTACCGCGCCCCCTTCATTGTTCCGGAGAAAGTTTAGTGACTAAACGCTCGCTCATATACATGACAGCGATGTTCCTGGCTGTGCTCATGCCGCTCTGCGCCGACGTGAAGTTCAAGCAGGAAACGGACCGCATCGATGTGGAGATCGACGGAAAGCCTTACACCTCGTTCTTTCTCGCGCCAGGCGGCAACAAGCCCTATCTGTACCCGCTCAGCACTGCGGCGGGTATCGTCGTAACCAGGCATTTCCCGATGGAAGAGTTCCCCGGCGAGACAAAAGATCACCCCCATCACCGGGGACTCTTCTTCGCTCATGGCGACATCAACGGCTATAATTTCTGGGCAACAGAGCCGAACCTGAATACGCCGAAGAAGGGCCGCATGCAACTACTGAAGGTGACCGAGTTGAAAGGCGGGAAGAAGTCGGGAACCATCCGCGCTGTGTTTGAGGGCCAGGATTCCAGCGGTAAGTCGATCATGAGGGAAACGCGCACAATCACGTTTCACTCCGATCCAAAACTCCGGATTATCGACTACGAAATCGAGATCGATCCGCTTGACAAGTTAACGTTTGGCGATACGAAAGAAGGCACGTTCGGAATCCGTCTGGCAACTTCCATGACCGAAGATAAAGGCAGCGGCAAAATGGTGAACGCGGAGGGCGGCCAATCGCAAAAAGAGGTTTGGGGCAAACGCTCTCCCTGGGTCGATTACTACGGCCCGGTGGATGGAAAGACAGTGGGCGTCGCGATCTTCGATGATCCCTCTAACCCGCGCTATCCGACCTATTGGCATTCACGCGCGTACGGACTATTCGCGGCAAACCCCTTTGGCCTTCATGATTTCGAGAATGACAAATCAAAGGACGGCAGCTTGACGGTGGAGCCCGGGCACCCGCTCCGCTTTCGTTACCGGGTAATCATTCATCCGGGCGATGTCAAGGAAGCGCATATCGCCGAACTATTCAACGAGTACAAGGCAGGGAAATAGACGGATGACAAGTATCACGCGCAAGCTTGTGCTGTGGTGCGTGGTGGCGGCGGCAGCAATCGCCCTCCTGGCCGGTCCAGCCGCGAAGAACTGGGCTACCGATCCCGGATGGATAAGGGTCCGTTATGGCAACTGGGGAGGGCCGGGCGTAGATCCTCGCCCGGGTCCGATGGACTCGATACTGCTTAAAGATTACGCACCCAACTCATCGCTGAAAGTCGCCGAGACGCGCATACTAAAGGCAAAGTACCCGGCCGTGGACGTTCATACGCACCTTAATGCGAAGACTCCCGCGGATGTTCGCGAGTGGGTTCGAACGATGGATGAAGTCGGGATCCGGACCAGCGTGATTTTGACTGGGGCTACTGGAGACCAGTTTGACAAATTGGTGGATCTATATCTCAAGCCTTTCCCGGGCCGCTTTCAACTGTACTGCGGCCTGGATACGCGTGATATGGACAAGCCGGACTACCCGGACCGTGCGGTCGCAGAGTTGGTGCGCTGCTACCGCAAAGGAGCCCGGGGCGTCGGCGAGTTAACCGATAAAGGTGTTGGCTACAGCCGCGCGACAGATCTGCCCCGCAACCAACGCCTGCACCCGGATGATCCGCGGCTCGATGCATTTTGGGAAAAGTGCGCGGAATTGAAGCTGCCGGTAAACACACATATCGCTGATCACCCCTCCTGCTGGCAGCCGCTCGACGTGTATCAGGAGCGAACGCCCGACTATCAACATTTCAATCAGTATGGGAAAGACGTATCGTCCTATGCTGAGCTGCTTGCAATGCGGGACCGCGCGGTAGCGAAACACCCGAGGACTACGTTCATCGCTTGTCATCTCGGCAATCAAGGCCACGACATGACGGCTCTGGCCAAAGTGCTGGACCGCTATCCTAACCTGTACGTGGACATCGCGGCTCGCGATTACGAAGTCGGCCGGGCTCCGCGTACGGCGGCCAAGTTCCTCGCACGGTTCCATTCCCGTGTACTATTTGGGACCGACATGGGACGTGAGCGAAGCATGTTCCACGCGTGGTGGCGACTGTTGGAGAGCGACGACGAGTTCATGTCGGGGCGCATTTGGTGGAGATACTACGGGCTGGAACTACCGCCCCCCGTTCTCGAGAGTCTGTACAGCGCAAATGCACGACGGCTTTTGAATTGGACTCCAATTACCGTCAAGGAAACAAAACCGTGATTGTAGACATCCAATTTTGGAGGGAGCGCCGTGCTGCGGAACATCTACATACGCGCTTTATTGTCGTTCATTGGCGCGGGTCTGGTTGCGTCATTTATTGTTCTGGCGATCCAAGATCACCAGCAAGCCCCAAGAGATGTCCAGATCGCTTCAGCTAATACGGAAAGCCAGCCGAGAAAGGTAGCGCCGTTGCCGACGCCGGGAAGTGCGCATCCCTTGCGAGAACCCGCTGAGCCGGCGCTGGAGGAGAGGTCGCGGGTTCCTGAAGTAGGCAGCGATTCAGCTCCTCGCCCCGAGTCCACACCGGAACCACAGCGCGAGGCTGTGGAACCCAATAGCGAAAATCCGGAACCGAAGCATGAAGCACCAGAAGCGCCGAATGCATCAGCCCACGGCAGTGGGCTGTCGACTCTGCCTCCGGCTCCTGCTCCGGCTCCTGCTCCTGCTTCTCCTCCCTCTGCCCCACCCAGGGTCGCTGAGCCGGAGTTCACCCCGCCCGCCCCGGCTCCGGTGCCTACAACGCCTAAGGTGACAACTCCCCCGCCGCCGAGAGTGATCAACTCGGTAGTGCTTGGAACGGGTACTCCCATTGTCGTTCGCCTGGACCAGACTATCTCAACACGGAACAATCGTGCAGGACAGACGTTCAGCGGCGTGCTGGCAGAGCCCATCGTTGTTAACGGGTTTGTTGCTGCAGAGCGCGGAGCCAAGGTCGAAGGGCGTATTACCCGAGCCGAAGGCTCCAGCCGTATCAGGGGACTCGCGCGCCTGAGCGTCGTTCTCACGGCCCTGAACGCATCTGGTGGCCAGCACTTGAGTTTGAACTCGTACCCTGTCGAGGTAGAGGGTCAGAACATTGTCGGCCTTCAAAGCGTAAAGAAAGGTGCGTCCACCACGGTTGGCGCTGTGGTGGGAGCGGTTGCGGGCCGCACCCCCGGTTCAGCTCTTGGCTCGCTCGTGGACGGCGTGATTGGTACCAGCGGTGCCATTCTGACCGGCGGCAAGCCCGCCGTCTTATGGACGCAGGAACCAGTCAGCTTCCGTTTGCGCGAGCCGGTTTCCATTACCGAGCGCGACGCGACCGCCGGACAGTAAATCCAACAAGCGCCGACTATACTTAATGTATATGTCGGCGTTGCGGCAGGCATTTACGCTGAATGGCCGCGTGGTCGATTGCGCAGGCCATCACCCTCAAACCACTCTGCTCGATTTTCTCCGTCTGCAAGGACTGACGGGAGCGAAAGAAGGTTGCGAAGAAGGCGAGTGTGGCGCCTGCACCATCGTGCTCGTGAAAAACGGAGCGTCCGGCGCTGAGTACGTCCCGTTCAATAGTTGCCTGATGTTTCTGCCCATGGTGGCGGGTCAAGAAGTACTTACGGTTGAGGCACTCGCGAAGAACGGACGCCTTTCCGAGGTACAACGGGCGATAGCTGAATCCGGCGGATCACAGTGCGGATATTGCACGCCGGGCTTCGTGATGAGTCTTTTTGCCGAGTATTATCGGCCTGAACGAAGCGGCAAATGCGAACCTCATTCCCTATCCGGGAACTTGTGCCGTTGTACCGGATATCGCCCGATTCTGGACAGTGCATTGTCTCTCGAGGCCGCCCCGCAAGATGCGTTTTGCGCGCGTTTGTCGCAACCAGGCCCTGCGTGGGAAGCTACCGAATACTGTTATCAAGGACAACATTTTGCGCGGGTGAATACTCTTGAAGCCTGCCTCCGGATACTCGAGCAGAACCCCCACACTCGGCTCGTCGCGGGCGCTACAGATTTGGCAGTTGAATCCAATCTACTGGACCGGCGGTGGGACTTGCTGGTGAGCATCGAGGGCGTACCGGAGCTCACCGGATTCCGTGAGACTGAGGACGAAGTGGAGATCGGCGCGGCGCTGACACTGACCGACATTGAACGGCGCTGGTCGAATGCGCCGCCCGATCGTACGCGATTGGTTTCCTCTGTTTTCCTCCCCACTCATCCGTAATCGCGCAACGCTGGGCGGGAATTTGGGGACGGCTTCACCCATCGGCGATGCGGCTCCCCTGCTGCTCGCTTTGGGCGCCCGTCTCAAGCTGGTTAGCACTCGTGGGGAGCGCCACCTTCCGCTTCAGTCATTTTTCACTTCGTACCGTCGCACTGCGATGGACGCAGGCGAGCTGATTGCTTCGATCCTGGTGCCGAAGCCCTTCCCTTCCCTCGCTCGATTTTTCAAGGTAGCGAAGCGCCGGTTGGACGACATCAGCACGGTTGCGGCGGCATTTGCGCTGGACTTGGATAACCAGGGCCGCGTCACTCAGGCACGGCTGGCATACGGAGGCGTGGCGGCCACCTCGGTACGGGTTTACGACGCCGAAGATGAGCTGGTGGGACGGTTGTGGAGTGACCAGGCGGTACGGGCCGCGCAAGCAGCAATCTCTCAAGCCGTACGCCCCATGAGCGACCATCGCGGCAGTGGGGAATACCGCCTGGCGATAGCCCAGAACCTTCTCGAGAAGTTTTTTGCGGAGTCGGGCAAGGGGATCGAGGTATGAAGGCCTCGGGCGAAGCCATTCCGCATGAGAGCGCCCACGGACACGTTACGGGCGAGGCGCTATACACAGATGATCTGCTGAACCGTTTTCCGCGCCTGCTGCATGCCTGGCCCGTGATGTCGCCGCATGCGCACGCCATGCTGGTGAGCTTGGACGTGAGTGCTGCCCATGAACAGGAGGGCGTAGTCACCACGCTCGCCGGCGGCGATGTTCCCGGCGAGGGCGATTCCGGACCGAACCGGCACGACGAGCCGCTGTTCCCGATCGAGATTGTACATCACAGCCAAGCTGTCGCCTGGGTGCTGGCCGATTCTCTCGAAGCCGCGCGATTAGGTGCAGAACGCGTCGCGGCTGTCTACCATCCGCTGCCCGCCATCCTGACAATTGACGACGCGATCGCGTCGGAAAGCTTCCACGATGGCCCGTTTCGCCTGAAGCGCGGGGATGCCCAAGCGGATTATGCGGAAAGCCTGCACCGACTGAAAGGCGAATTGCGGATCGGAGGCCAGGAACATTTCTATCTGGAAACGCAATCCGCCATTGCATGGCTGGATGAATCCGGCGGCGTTGCGCTTCAATCGTCAACTCAGCACCCGAGCGAAACGCAGGAGATAGTGGCTCGTGTGCTGGGCATTCCGCGACATCAGGTTACGGTGGAGTGTTTGCGCATGGGCGGCGCCTTCGGCGGCAAGGAAGTACAGGCGAACGCGTGGGCCGGTATCGCTGCGTTGGGAGCCTGGAAGACGCGCAGACCGGTGCGGGTCCACCTTCCACGGCGGCTTGACATGGTGCTCACAGGCAAGCGCCACCCTTTTCTAGCGCGTTTTGAATGCGGGTACAGCGGCGATGGCCGTATCCAGGCTGTCCGTCTGTGGCTATACTCGGACGGCGGCTGGAGCCTGGACCTGTCGGGACCCGTCCTGTGGCGCGCTATGTTTCATGCCGACAACGCCTACCTGGTTCCGGCGTTCGAAATCACTGGATACGTCTGCAAGACTCATAAGACTTCGCAGACCGCATTTCGCGGGTTTGGCGGACCGCAAGGGATGCTGGTGATCGAGGACATTCTCGATCGCATCGCGCGCTCGCTGGGCGTGGCGCCGGAGATCATTCGCGAGCGCAATTTCTATCGCGATGGCGATATCACTCACTACGGCCAGCCAGTTAAGGACGCAGGCCGCATCGAGTTGCTGTGGCGCGGTTTGAAGAACAGCAGCGACTTCGACGAACGTCGCACGCAGCATCGCAAACGTTCAATTCCGGGCACCGCAACGCCAAGCGCGGGATCGCGATCACGCCGGTTAAGTTCGGGATCTCGTTCACCGCCACGTCGTTTAATCAAGCCGGAGCCCTGGTGCTGATCTACCGCGATGGCAGCGTGCAGGTGAATCATGGCGGCACCGAAATGGGACAGGGGCTGCACACGAAGATCCGTCAGATAGCCGCCGACTCCTTGGGCTTGCCGTTGGAGGCCATCCGTATCATGCCGACTCGGACCGACAAAGTACCCAACACTTCGGCAACCGCCGCGTCGTCCGGCTGTGATCTGAACGGAGCCGCCGTGGAGGATGCTTGCCGCACGCTCAAAGCCACGTCTGGAGCCTTTTGCCCCCGCCGGCTTGCCCTTTGCCAAAGTTGTCGAGGCGGCGTACCATAGCCGGGTTCCGCTTTTCGCTCAGGGCTACTATCGTACACCCGGTATCCACTTTGATCCGAAGACAGGCCAGGGGCACCCTTTCCACTATTTCGCCTACGGCGCCGCGGCCAGCGAAGTTGAAGTGGACGGCTTCACGGGCGAGTACCGGATTCTTCGCACCGACATTCTCCACGACGTTGGAAATTCTTTGTCGCCGCTCATCGACCGTGGCCAGGTGGAAGGTGGCTTCATCCAGGGGCTAGGCTGGATGACCCTGGAAGAACTCCTTTGGGATTCACAAGGCCGCCTCGCCACGCGGAGCGCTTCCACTTACAAGCTGCCTTCCTGGTCGGAGCTTCCGCAAATCTTCAACGTCAACTTTCTCGAGCGCGCCGCAGAGCCCGGGGTCATCTTCGGCAGTAAGGCCGTGGGCGAGCCTCCGCTGATGCTGGCCATCTCCGTTCGAGAAGCGATCCGTGACGCCATCGCGGCATTCGGCACCGGCGGATCTTGCGAGATCGATGTTCCCGCAACGCCCGAAAAAGTCTTCTGGGCCATTGAACGTGCGCGTTCATCGCACGCTGTCGTCCCGGCTGCGGCCGTCGAAGTGAGCCAGGACCGATAGTGGCTCATCATCAGGAACTTTTCCGCTCTGCTCTGTTCCACACCCCACGAAATCCGTTTCGCGACCAGGACGCGCTTGCAGCTTTCGGCGATGGGGGGTTGCTGGTGGAAGCGGGCCGAATACTCGATGTCGGCGATTACGGGGACATTCAAGGCGCACATCCTGCTGCGCACATAGTGGATCTGCGCGGAGGTTTCATCCTGCCAGGCTTCATCGATACACATACGCATTTCCCGCAGGTGCGCGTATTGGGAGGTTTGGGGTACACGCTGCTGGACTGGCTGGAGCAGCACACGTTACCGGAAGAAGCTCGTCTGGGAGATGTGCAGTATGCAACGCAAGTGGCCGCGGAGTTCGTTCGGGCACTGGTTTCGCACGGAACCACCACGGCGCTGGTCTTTGGGTCGCACTTCCGCCCTTCAACGGCGGTACTGTTCGAGACGGCGGCGCAAGCGGGCATACGCATTTTCAGCGGGATGGTGCTTGCCGACCGGATGCTGCGGCCGGAGCTCCACCAATCCCCCGATGCGGCCTACCGCGATTGCAAAACCCTGATTGCTCGCTTCCACGGAAATGGGCGACTGGGGTACGCCGTCACGCCCCGGTTTGCTCTCTCGTGCTCAGAGTCTAACCTCGAGGTATGCGGCGCATTGCTCACCGAACATCCGGACCTTCTCTTTCAAACTCACCTCAACGAGAATGACCGCGAGGTGGAGCAAGTGGCGAGCCTTTTTCCGTGGGCAGAGGATTACCTCGCCGTCTACGAGCGATTCGGGCTGGTCAGTTCTCGCAGCACATTCGCGCATAGCGTCCACACGACGTATCCGGAGATGACCCGGCTATCCGCTGCGAGGTCCGCGGTTGCATATTGCCCGTGTAGCAATGCGGCACTGGGCAGTGGCTTCTTCCCAATTCGGGCTCACCTTGACGCGGGCGTTCACTTTGCGCTTGGAACGGATGTCGGCGGAGGAACGGGCTTCGGAATGTTGAAGGAAGGCCTGCAAGCTTACCTGCTGCAACGGTTGTGCCCGAGTGGATTTCCCCTAACCTCCGGGCACATGTTGTATCTGGCGACACGTGCCGGAGCCGAGGCATTAGGAATCGAGAGCGAGACAGGCGATCTCAGTCCCGGTAAGTCAGCAGACTTCGTGTACCTGCGAGCCACGTCCGGCAGCCCACTGGCATCCGTAATCGAGCGCGCCGAGGATCACGATCGCGTCCTCGCAGCATTGTTCACTCTCGGTTCCTCCGAAACGGTTCGCGAGGTCCGAGTGGCAGGCGACATCGTGTACCCATGACCCTGTCCAAGCTGAATGCAATGGACGAGTCGCAATTCGTGACAGCGCTAGGCTGGATATTTGAAAATTCGCCATGGGTGGCGCAACGTACCTGGAGGTGCGCGCCATTTGAAACCGTCGCTGCTCTCCATGCGGCATTGGCCCGGACTCTCCAACTCGCGAATCGCGACGATCAACTCGCCCTTCTGCGCGCGCATCCAGATTTGGGAACCCGCGCCAGAATGAGTGACGTTTCGCGGGGGAACAGACCGCTGCCGGACTCCGCCAGGGATCCGAGCAGCTCAACAGGCTGAACATGCTATATAAGGAGAAATTTGGGTTTCCCTTTATCTTCGCTGTCAAGGGCCGCACCAGAGACGACATCCTGCGGAATCTCGAACAGCGTCTGTCGTGCACGGCGGACGCGGAGTTCGAATGTGCCTTGCAGCACGTCTACCGCATCGCCCGCTTTCGGCTGGAAGAAGCTGTCCAAGGAGAGTGAGTGCGCGAATTCGACACCGGTTCTAAACGCAATTACTACGGAAAAGGCGATGTTACTGTCTATCGCTTGAACCGCGATGGCCGTGCTCCCGACGGTTGTTGCCCCGTGTTCGGCGCAAACGTAGTAATGCTGCTGTATGGCGATGCGTTTTGGCCGACGTACACCACCGGCGATAACAGTTCGTTGATCGCGACAGACTCGATGAAAAACTTCATTCAAAGGGAAACTCTGAATTTCGGAGGCTACGATTTGGAGTCGTATTGCCGGTTTCTTTCTGAAAAGTTTTTAGCGACTTACCCGCAGACTGAGGGGATCCAGGTGTCTGCAGAGGAAATTCCCTACCGGAGCATAGGGGGCAGCAATGTCGCGTTCGCGCCAGGCGGTCCAGACCGCGCCAACGCTCAACTGGAGTTGACGCGCGATGGCAAGACATTCGTAAAATCAGGAATTCAGGGATTCAAGCTTTTGCGCCTCGGCGGTAGTGCGTTTCACGGCTTCGTACGCGATCAATACACAACATTGCCGGATATCATGAACCGCCCCCTGCATATGTGGCTCGACTTGGATTGGACGTATGAGTCTCTAGATGCAGCCTTCAGTGCTGGATCCGTTACGGCCAGGGTCCGCAAAATGGTGCATGATATTTTTCACGGCTTCGAGTCGGGCAGTATTCAGCAGGTGATTTATCAACTCGGGACCCAGATGCTGGGCCAGATATGCGAGATCGCCGAGGTGAGACTGGAGGCGAACAATCGTACTTGGGACATGGTTACGGAATGCGACGAATCGCTGGGCGTGTTCACTGACCCAAGACCCCCCTTCGGCTGCCTCGGATTGAGGTTGCGGCGTTGATATGGCGCGCCTATCGACGCATGTCTTAGATGTTTCTCGCGGCGAGCCGGCCGCCGGCGTGCTCATCGATCTCTATCGATGGGAAGGCGCGGATATTCAGCACTGCACCACGGTATCGACGAATAAGGATGGCCGCACAGATCAAGCGTTGTTGGCTGACGATCAAATCTCGACCGGTGTTTACGAATTGATCTTCCATGCGGCTGATTATTTCAAAGGGATGGGTATACCACTTTCCGATCCGCCGTTCCTGGACGAAATCGTGATCCGCTTCGGAATCTCCGACCCGCAGGGGAATTATCACGTGCCGCTGCTGCTTTCGCCCTACGGCTATAGCACCTACCGGGGATCGTGATGACCTCGAGTGACGTGATCGGTTGGTGCCAGGCGATCGCGGCGTTAAGCGAGGAGACGGGTTGGACCACTCGGACGTTTCTCTCGCCTCCCATGCGGGAAGTTCACCAGCGGTTGCGAACCTGGATGGAACGGCTCGGGATGCGAGTCTGGGTGGATGCGGCCGGCAATTTGCACGGGTTGTATCCTGGCGTTTACGCGGAGGCGCCACGGTTACTCATCGGCTCACACCTGGATACCGTTCCTCACGCGGGGGCGTACGACGGCGTACTCGGCGTAGTGCTGGGAATCGCGTTGATCGAGCGCATGCATGGCCGGCGCCCTTCATTCCAAATCGAAGTGCTGGGCTTTTCCGAAGAAGAAGGGGTGCGGTTCAGCGTTCCATTTATCGGCAGCCGAGCCCTGGTGGGGAGTATTGATTCCGAGCTACTGAGCAAAGAAGACGCGCACGGCACCACGCTCGCCAAAGCCATTCGAGATTTTGGTCTCGATCCGTCGGCGCTTTCTGAAACGGTGTTGGGCCAGGGCGTAGCGGGTTATCTCGAGTTTCACATCGAGCAGGGGCCGGTGCTGGACAGCTTGGGTCTGCCGCTCGGAGTCGTGGAGGCGATTGCGGGCCAGAGCCGCTTCAACCTAATTTTTCGTGGACATGCAAATCACGCCGGGACGACTCCCATGCATCTGCGACATGATGCGCTGGCGGGCGCGGCGGACTGGATCTGTTGGGTGGAGCGGCACGCAAACGGCACTCCGGCGCTGGTCGCGACAGTGGGCCATATCGAAGCGCTTCCGGGAGCGGGAAACGTGATCCCGGGCGAGGTACAGGTGAGTCTTGATGTCCGGCATGCGTCTGATGATGTGCGGGGGAATGCGGTATCCCGACTTTTGCAAGCAGCTCATGAGATCGCTACGGGCCGCAACCTACAGGTCCAATATGAATCCAAACTTGAGCAGCCTGCCGTGGCCTGCGATGCTGCCTTGACGGATACTCTCGCTGAGGCTGTAGGGTCTGCGCATCGCATGGTAAGCGGCGCCGGGCACGACGCGATGATTCTCGCTCAAAGGGTTCCGGTGGCAATGTTATTCGTCCGGAGCCCAGGCGGCATTAGCCATCATCCTGACGAACACGTGTACCCCGATGACATCGACGCGGCGCTCCAAGCCGGGCTACGCTTTATCGAACTGATGGAAAAGGTCCATGCCTGATCTGGTAATTCGCGGAGGTTCTATCGTGAGGCCGGCCGGCATTGCGACGGCCGACATCGCAATCGAGGATCAGCAAATAACGGCGATCGGACCCGAACTGCCGGGTTGCAAACAGGAGATCGACGCTCGGGGACTGACCGTGTTCCCTGGCCTCATCGATGTTCACGTGCATTTCAATGAACCCGGCCGAGACGAGTGGGAAGGGTCTGCGACGGGTAGCCGGGCTCTGGCCGCTGGCGGCGGCACGTTGTTCTTCGACATGCCCCTGAACTCATCGCCTTGTACGCTGGATGGCCAGAGCTTCGACGCCAAGCTTCAGGCGCTGAGTCAGTGCTCGGCCACCGACTTCGCATTGTGGGGAGGGTTGGTGCCCGGCAACCTCCTCGCCATGGAGGAACTGGCGGCGCGAGGCGTCATCGGATTCAAAGCCTTCATGGCAGATTCGGGACTGCCGGAATTCCCTCGGGCGGACGACCTGACGCTTCTCGATGGAATGCGCGAAGCCGCTCGCCTGAAACTTCCCGTCGCCGTACATGCCGAGAACGAGGAGTTGACGAAGCGGCGAAACGCAGGTACCGGCATCCGCGACTACCTGGATTCCCGGCCCGTGCTCGCGGAACTCGACGCCATCCAACGGGCGACGCTGATGGCAGAGGAAACTGGCGCTCGGCTTCATATTGTCCACGTCAGTTCCGGTCGAGGGGTAGCCCTGGCGGCAGAAGCCCGCCGGCGCGGAGTGGACGTTAGCATCGAGACCTGTCCACACTACCTGTTCTTCGATCAAGAGGATATGGTTCGCATCGGTGCAGCCGCCAAATGTGCGCCGCCACTGCGCCACGATTCCGATCGCCAGGCGCTGTGGACGGTCCTGCTCAACGGATTGGTGGACATTGTCGCTTCCGATCACTCGCCCTCGTCGCCGGACCTGAAGCGGGCTGGCGACTTCTTTCAAGTATGGGGCGGCATCTCCGCTGTGCAAACGACGTTGCAGGTCCTGCTCGATTCCGAACAAATCCCGCTGGAACGGATCGCGAGCCTTACCGCTGGCAGGCCGGCCCGCCGATTCGGGATCACGCGGAAAGGCAAGATCGAGGTTGGCTACGACGCCGACCTGAGCCTGGTAGATCTAAACGAGAGAGTCACTCTTACTGCCGACCATCTTTTCTACCGGCACAAACTCACGCCCTATCTCGGCTACAGCTTTCGAGGACGTGTGCGGCGAACCATCCTTCGCGGCCAGACGATCTATGAGAATGGAAAGATCGTCAACTCTTCACTAGGACATCATGTACAACCTGGGACACACGCGTAGCTCCTTCCAAGCCGACCACTTTCTGATCACCCCAGATACGTTCGTTCGCGCCCCACTACCGGGCATGAAGAAGGCCACTGCCATCGTCCACGTGGCGCCCGCGATGGGGGCGGCTTTCACGCAGTACACAGCCGAGTTAGAGCCCGGCGGAGCACTGGGGCCGGCCAGTGCTCAGCGGTTTGTGTATGTGATCGAGGGTGAGGTCGTTTTCGAAGTGAATCGGAAGAAGCACAGGCTGGCCAGGGACGGATACGTATTTGCACCTGAAACCGCATCGGGACGCATCTCGGCAATTACCCAGAGCAGGCTCGCGGTGATCGAAAAGTCGTATCAACAGCTGAAGGGATCCGCCCGGCCTGCGCTTCGGGTGGGTGATGAACCATCCGTCGCCTCTCAGGCGTTACTGGGTGATGCCGGGCTTCAGGTACGTGTTTTGATGTCCGGCGATCCGCCTTGCGATTTCGCCGTGAATACGATGACTTATCAGCCAGGCGCGACGCTGCCCATGGTAGAGGCCCATGTCATGGAGCATGGTTGTTTGATGTTGGCTGGCGGCGGCATTTACCGGCTGGGCGACAGCTGGTATCCCGTAACGGCAGGAGATTTCATCTGGATGGGCCCGTACTGCCCGCAGTGGTTCGGTGCTCTGGGTAAGACTCCGGCGAAGTACCTCATATACAAAGATTGGAACCGGCATCCGCTGGGCTGAACCCAATGCAGCTGTCCATTGATTCCAAGCGCCTGTCGCACGAGTTAGAGACACTGGCTTCGTTTTCGGAGGTGCCCGCACCCGCTGTCACGCGGATTGTGTTTTCACCGGAAGATCAAAAGGCGCGTGCTTGGTTGAAGGACCGCTTCACCGCCGCGGGACTCACTGTGCGCGAAGACGCGGTGGGCAACACGTTCGCGCGCTGGCCAGGCTCAACTCCCGATCTGCCAGCCGTCGGCACCGGGTCGCATATCGATGCCATACCGTACTCCGGGCGGTACGACGGAACCGTAGGCGTGCTCGGCGCCCTGGAAGCGATTCGAGCCCTGCAAGCCAGCGGATTCCGGCCGAGGCGGTCGATCGAGCTGTTGATGTTCACCTCCGAAGAGCCCACCCGCTTCGGCATCGGCTGTCTCGGAAGCCGGCTACTGTCACGAACCCTGAGTCCGGAAACGGCGCGAGAGATGAAGGACGCAGACGGAGCCTCTCTCGACCAGATCTGCGCCAGAGCTGGATTTCCGGGTTCGTTAATGAAGATAGCGCTGCCCGACGGATACTACGCCGCATTCGTCGAACTGCACATCGAACAAGGTCCGTTGTTGGAACGGGAACACACGCCACTCGGGATAGTCACTGCGATTGCGGCGCCAGCCAGCCTCCGCCTAACGGTGCAGGGCGAAGGTGGTCACGCCGGTGCGGTTCTGATGCCCGATCGGCACGACGCTCTAGTGGCGGCCGCGGAGATTGCCCTTGCCGTCGAGACCGCCGCGAAGTCGACCGGGTCTATCGATACAGTAGGTACGGTCGGAGTCTGTGATGTCTTCCCCGGCGCGGTGAACAGCATACCCAGCCGAGTCCGCCTGACTGTGGATTTCCGGGATACGGATGTTGCGCGACGGGACGCCGCGCTCGAACTGCTGCAAGCGTCCTGCCAAGTGATCGCCGCCCGCCGCGCAGTCGAGATTCGCCAGGAAGTGGTGAACGCCGATGCTCCCGCCCGATGCAGTCCGGGAATTGTGGAGGCCTTGCGTCAATCCTGCGCAGAGTTCCAATTTACGCCTATGGTGAGCCGCGCCTACCACGACTCGCTATTTATGTCGCGAATTACCTCCGTCGGCATGTTATTCATCCCGTGCCGCAAGGGCTACAGTCACCGGCCCGAGGAATACGCATCTCCCGAGGACATCGCGAGGGGGACGCTCGTCTTGGCGCGGACGCTGGCACGTTTGGCTGAGTGAGCGGACGCCGAGGTTATCCTGCGGCCCCGCCCTTCGACTCAAATGATTCGAGCTTCCGGATCACGTCATCAGCACTACTGGCGCCGAACAGAGGTATAGCGGTCCACGAGGAGGTGACGGCCATCAGCACGGACCTGCGACCGATGTCAAAAGTCTTTTCCAGTCTACTGCCCAAGACGCGCCGGATCTCCGCGCTGACGTTCGCAAAATCCGGGGTGCGTTCCATCAAGACGAGCAGAGACGCGGCTCCCCAGCGAAACAGCCTATCCTGTTTCGGCAGTTTCTCCGCCAGGTGCCTAACAAAAGTCAGGATCAGGGCATCTCCGACTTCAGCGCCAAAACGTCCGGTCGCAAGCTGTACACGATCGACGATGAACAACACCGCGTAGATGTTTGCAGTACTTTGGACCCCAGAAGCGATCTCGTGCTCGGCCGCCGGCTTGGTCGCCAAACCAGTCAATTCATCAACCAACCTCGTCTCAGAATCGACCGCCTCGGCGGGCCGTTGGGCTTGCGCCAGCCGCAGGTTCACCGCATTTATAGCGTTCGTGGCCTGCTCCTTTTGGCGAGCCGATTCGCTCTTCAGTTCGAGTAAAAAGGTTGCCAATTGCAACCGCACTTGTTGAATATCTTCGATGTAACCGGCTCGATCCAGTTGTTCTTCCAGACCGTGCAGCTTCGCGATGGTCTGATCCGAGTTAATAGATAGGCTGGCGAGCGTATCGGTGAGCATCGCCAACATAGATTGATACTCAAATCTTTGCTGGTTTATAAATTCCGTAACTATGCAATTGTATTGTCGAAGAGCGTTAACTACGGCGTCCGCGAGACCGCCGATCTCTTTCGGAAGCGTTTCAGCTTCGAGCTTTTCCGCAATGCCGTGTATATCAGTGCGGAAGTGCTGGATCTCGGTAGGATCACAATCTATTGCACTCTCTTCCAGCCCTTGCAACAACAACGCGGTGAAACGGGCGACCGCCTCCGAGCGCGCCTCGCGATCCGAAGGCTGGTCCAGCAACTTCTTGAGGGAGATCATGAAAAACGGATGACATACCCCGTCCTGGGAGTAAGTTCGCCGGTGCCAGAAATTTCTCATACGAAAACACGCGGCTGCCGGCGGGCTCGCGGGCGAGGTTCTCAATCAACCTGAGATCGCCGATTTCGCGTTTAATGGTGCCCCTCGATAAGATGGAGTATTGTCCCGCATCAGTTCAGCTCAGAGTGCGCCTGACGTGCACTGGAATAACGTGTATGCCGGCGTAGCAATAACCACGCTGGCGACGCTGGTATTGGAACTGTCGTTGACCCGGATCTTCTCCGTCGTCTTCTACTATCACTTCGCATTCCTCGCGATTTCCATCGCGCTGTTCGGACTCGGCGCGGGCGGTGTGTTCTCCTACGTCGTGGCCGCACGCGAGGGACCTACGTGGTCTAAACTCGGGATGATGGCGTTTGCGAACGCGATCATTATCGTACTGGCGCTGACCCTCATTATGACCAGGACCGGCCAGCCCGGAAATGGCACCTTCGCCCTGGTCTATTTCGCCAGTGCGAGCCCGTTTTTCCTGGCCGGCGCGATTATATCACTGGCGATTTCCGAAACCATCCAACGCGTGGAAAAGGTCTACTTCTTCGACCTGCTTGGGGCTTCTGGGGGGTGTCTTGCGCTCATCCCTTTCCTGGACCTTTTTGGCGGACCGAACACCGTCATCGCCGCAGCGGTTCTGTTCGCGGTGTCGGCGGCAATCTGGTACAACATCGGCCGCCAAAACCTTGCCCGCGTGGCCGGCGTCCTGCTCGCGCTGGCCCTGGTGGTCCTGATGTTCGTAAACGGGGCCTATCGCTTCATCGACGTCAAGTGGGCCAAAGGACAGGTCATTCCCAAGGAATTATTCGTCAAATGGAACAGCTTCTCGCGAATTGGCCTGACGCTGGACAAGGATACGCAGACTCCGGTCATCGTTATCGACGCCGATGCAACTACATGGATTCCGCCCTATGATTGGGATCACATTGATGAAGCCACCCGGTCCACGCTGCTCCATGAGGGACCAGGATTTCCATACCTGCTCCGCCCGGGCGCGAAGACGCTCATCATCGGACCTGGCGGCGGCTGGGACGTTGGCCGGGCGCTAGTGTCCGGAAGTAAGCAAATCACTGGCGTCGAGATCAATCCTATTATCGCCACCACCATCATGCGCCGGCGGTTCCCCGAGATGAGCCAGCGCTTGTATTTCCGTCCGGAGGTGAAGATTCACGTGGAGGATGGCCGCAGTTTCGTGCGGCGCAGCCAGGAAAAGTATCAAATCCTTCAGGCGACCCTGGTGGACACCTGGGCGTCCACGGCGGCGGGCGCCTTCGCCTTGTCGGAAAATAATCTCTACACGACCGACGCATTTTATGATTACCTGACACATCTTACCGACGACGGCTTTCTGGCCTTCACGCGCTGGGGATTCGAGCCGCCGCGTGAGTCGCTACGTCTGATATCGCTGGCCATGGACGCCTTGCAGCGGCTCGGCGAAAAACAGGTTTGGCGGCATGTCATCGTGGTCCGTGCGAACTCGGCCAATATCCATGGTTGGGGAGCGCAGGACACCGTCTTGATCTCGCGCAAGCCGTTCAGCGCCGAAGATATATCCCGGGCGCGCGCCGGCGTCCGGGACAGCCGCATGGAGGCCGTGTATCTGCCCGGAGACATGCCGGGCAATTCGTTTGCAGGCCTGCTTCGGGCAACCGATGTGGACACGTTCTTCGAAAGGTATCCCTACGACGTCACCCCGATTGGCGACGACCGGCCATTCTTCTTCTACACCGTTCAGCCGCGCGATATCTGGAATTTCGTCGGGACAGCCTCAAAACTCAGCGCCGACTACAAGATTAATCGCGCGGTGCCGCTGCTGTTCAGCGTGGTCGGCGTAAGTTTTTTAGCGACGGCAGTGATCCTTGTGCTGCCGCGGTTGTTGCTAGGCAGCCGTCTCCCAACGGACAAACACGTTTTCGGATTCCTGTTCTATTTCGTGTTTATCGGAGCAGGCTACATCCTGACGCAGGTCGCGCTAATTCAGAAGTTCGTGTTGTTTCTCGGCCACCCTACCTATGCCTTGACGGTGATCATCTTCTCCATGCTGGTCGCGAGCGGCCTGGGTAGCTTCTTCAGCCGCCGGGTGATCGCGGACGACCACGCGAAATGGCGCCTCGTGCTTGGCGGAGTGACGCTCTTCATCACCACCCTTGCCTTCATTGCAGCTCCTGTAACCACGTTGCTCGTCGGACTCCCTCTTCCCGTTAAGATCGTACTTACGGCTGTGCTCATTGCTCCCGCAGGTTTCCTTATGGGCATGCCGTTTCCCACTGGCCTGGCGCGACTCGAGCAGATGCATAGCGCGTCGGTTCGCTGGGCCTGGTCACTGAACGCCGCATCCAGCGTGCTAGGATCTGCCGCGGCCATTTTTCTCGCGATCTACATTGGTTTAAGGTTGACCCTGGTGCTGGGCGGCGTCTGCTATTTGGGCGCGCTACTTACGCTGGTCCTGACATCATCCCAAACCCTCCTAGTGCCTGCGACCGAGTCCCAACGGCATAGAACCGTGTAGAACTTCCCTCATTCCGCAGAGCGAAGTGAACTAACCTTTTGAAATCACAGCGACCTGCGATTGGAACGCGGATTGCTGAAGTGTAACGGTGAGGTGTGGTGTGACCAAAATTAAGAAGATATCCGCACTGTTGTTGTGCACTGGCTGGGCCTTTGCACAGGTGCCCAATCCGACTCAGAACGTACCGCAAAGTGAAAGACCGCAGCCCGGAACATCGGGTGGGTCGATACCGGTTTACCGGATTACTGTCGTTCAACGAACGACGGCGGCCATCAACTACCGCCACAGAAGCGGACAGACTAACATCGATTTCCGTGGCACCGAGTTGCTCCCGCAGTCTCACGGGAAAGCCGAAGTGAAAAGTCAGAAAGGTTATAGCGACATCGATGCAAAGTTCGAGAATGTGGACGCGCCGGGCAAGTTCGGACCCGAGTACCTGACTTATGTCCTTTGGGCGGTGACACCGGAAGGCCGCGCGACGAACCTGGGCGAGGTGGTACTCGACGGCCGTCATGGCAAACTGCACGTCACCTCCGATTTGCAAGCCTTCGGCCTGATCGTTACGGCCGAGCCGTATTTCGCTGTCACGCAACCGAGTGATGTCGTGGTGATGGAGAACATCGTGCGCCAGGACACGACGGGTAGAATCGAAACGATCGACGCCAAGTACGAGCTTCTCCGCCGGGGCCAGTACACCCTAGACGAGGCCTATCGCGTGAGTCCAGCGGTGACCGATGCTCGGGCGCCCCTGGAGATCCGCGAGGCGCGCAACGCCCTGCAAATCGCCATTTGGAGTGGAGCTGACCGGTACGCGTCTGACACCCTGAAAAAGGCTCAGGTGATGATGGGCAACGCTGAGGGCTTCAATAGTCACAAAGGCCCGAAGAAAGATGTCATCTCCATAGCGCGGCAGGTTGTGCAAACCGCTGAAGACGCCCGTATTATTTCGATTCGGAAGCAGGACGAGGAGCGTCTGGCCCAGGAGCGCCAGGCTGCGGCCGAACGTGAAGCGCACGCCAAAGCGCAGGCTACCGCTGCCGAGGAGCAGCAGCGCCTGGAAGCCCAGAAACGCGCTCAGGCAGAAGCCGAGCGGGCGCGGGCCGACGCAGATCGTCTGGCTGCTGAGCGGGCCAAGGCTGATGCGGAAGCGATGACGCAGCGTGCGCGCGCTGAGGCCGACGCGATCACGCGCCAGGCGGCAGAGCAGCGCGCAGCAGCCGAAGCTGCCAGGTTGGCAGCCATGGCCGACGCGGAAAAGGCTAAGGCCGACGCCGAAGCCGCTCGTCAGGCAGCCCTCCTGGAGCAGCAGAAAGCGCAGGCGGACGCCGAGCGCGCTCGCCAGCAGATTCAGGAATCTGACCGCTTAAGGCAGCAGGCCATTGCTGATCGTGATAACTTGCGCGAGCAACTACGACAGCAATTGAACGCCGTTTTGGAAACCCGGGAGACCGCGCGCGGTCTGATTGTGAATATGTCCGACGTGTTGTTCGACACGGGCAAGTACACCCTCAAGCCAGGCGCTCGCGAGAAATTGGCGCGCGTAGCAGGCATTGTGCTGGCTCATCCTGGTCTATCGCTCGAGGTGGAAGGCCATACGGACAACGTCGGAGGCGATGAGTACAATCAGCGCCTGTCCGAACAACGTGCCGCCGCTGTTCGCGACTACCTGGCCGCACAAGGCTTGAATGCAGGCTCCATCACGGCTCGTGGTTTTGGCAAGATGCAGCCGGTAGCATCGAACGACAACGCCGCTGGCCGTCAGCGGAACCGCCGTGTGGAGTTGGTGGTTTCGGGAGAAGCGATCGGCCGGCAGTCACAAGGTGCGGTCTCAAGCGTGCCGCCCCAATCCCCACGCCCCTAGTTAGGGTGGTTGTTGTCAGGAAAGCGCGGGACGGCAACGTCCCGCGCACTGTCTGCGATCAGAACGGCCGCATGCCCCTGTCCAACGCCTCGACAAAGAAGTACTCACCCCACATCACTGACTCGTCCACGCCCAGTTCTTTATGGACGTGGTATACCCCGCCCTTCAGAATTCCTTCCCATTTCGCGTGACCCTTTGCCAAATGTTTCTCGCATAGCGAACGCAAGATGAATTGTGCCGTGGACCAATACAAGTGTCCCTTCATAGGATCCGGAACAAGCCGGCACAGACGATGCAATCCGGCGGAGGTGATGGCCGCTGCCGACGTATCAAGGAGAACGCGCGTCTCTTGCGGAGCGTTGAAGTCCCACGGCGCCACCCCGTCTGCCGGAGCATGGGCGATGTAATAGTCAGCGCAGGCCTCAGCAGTCGCCAGGAAACGTGGATCGCGGCTGTACTCGTACGAAGTGCTGAACCCATACAATGCCCAAGCCAGGCCGCGAGACCAGCAGGAGTCTCCGCGATAACCTTGGTGTGTGGTCTGTTGAAGGAAAGCGCCCGTCTCCAGGTCGAACAGACCTTCATGGGCGGTGGATCCATCGCCGCGAACCAGGTATCGCCGGGTTGTAAACGAGTGCCGCAGGGCTATATCGCGCAGCCGCCGGTCGCCCGTCTCGCGAGCCGCATAATAGATGATCCCGACGTTCATCATGATGTCGATGAAAAGCGAATTCTCGGCGACGAACGAGCGCAGGTACTGACCGCGCTCGTTGAAACGTAGCGCCAGCGTCTTGCCCGCCTCGATCAGAATTCGATTCAACGCTGGATCCCGCGACGCTTGATACCACCGATAGTACGTAGAAAGGAAAATGAACCCGAGGTCATGCACTTCTCGATCGTCTTTCCGCGGTTCGAGCGGTTTCGTGTAGCGGACCGCCTGTTCGAACCAGTATTTTGAGTCGGGCGAATCCCGTTCCGCACGCCGGTTGAATATCCACATCATGCCCGGGAGGAAACCGTCGCACCAGTGCGTCCACGCTGGGCCTTCGTGTTTCCAACGTCCGTGCTTTGTATAGATGGGATAGAAGTCGGGGTATTTCTCGATCAGTTTGCGTACTTGTTCCTGAGCGAATGTGAACGCTTCCTCGAAGGCTTGACCGTTTTCAACGCTAAATCGGATCATGAATTGAACTCACTCCATGGTATCCGACCATAACCTCCGCGTTCCGGCCGTGGCTACTCAGTCTACTGACGCGAGGCCACCGCGACGGTTCGCAACCGCAACTGCGATCCTGGACGGAGATGAATGCGATTTCCCCGGATTCGTAACCCTCCCTGGGGCGACAAGTCGCTTTCAGGGGCGTTGAACAACGATCGTCCAGGGTGATTCGCGAACACAGCGGTCATGCTATCAATCCTGGCCAGTAGAGTCGACCGGCCAGCGTCCGATTCGATCGTGGAAAACTGAATATCCAGAGTCGTAAAGTCACCGTTGCGCTCAAGCCGCAGAATGCGGCCCAACAGCGTGGCGCCCTTCGCGAACAGCAGGCTTCGATTCGACTTCAAATTGCGATCGAGTGTGGCGCTGACAGGATCTCCCACGGCCGAACTCGCCGAATCTACGTCAGTCGTTAATCGGATTTCAAGAAGCATGTCCGCAGGAATGGCTGGACTCTGTTTTCGTGCCGACTCGGTGGTGGCGGACACAGTATCCAAGTCGCCCTCGTCGGACGGAGCCTCTGCGAAGGTAAGAACTGACTCACCCGTGTACTGACGGCAAGACTTGAACTGCGTCCGGTTACGGCTTTCATTGCCATTCAGATCCACCAAGGAGAGCTCCGAACCGACAGGAAGGAGGAAGTCCGACGAACCGATCCTGACGCGGCCATAATCCATCACATCCTGCGCCGATGTGATCCCGAGTTCGGGGGGTATATCATCGGCGTTCACCTCGAGGCTGAGCAGTTCATGCGTACTCTCGTCGGCCCACAGGCTGCCATGGTACCCCACCGTGGCCTCGCGTTCACCCGCTTTGAGGCGGTACCCGCTCGCGAGCAATGGCACCACGAAATCGTAGCGGGTCGCCTTATGTCCGCGCAGCTCCGACTCACCGGCATACCTGAACCGTGGCGCCGAGGTCTGGAACACCGCGCGAGCATGCATCGCGAAATCGCCGGTTCCGATCGCACCGCCCAACACCATTTTTGTAAGATCCGCCTCCTCGAATTTTCCCGCCCCCGGCCAGGCAAACATTTCCTTGCCGTCCACCAGCGCCACCTCCAGGCGCAACAGATCGTGCAGTTCGAATTTCCTCTTCGGTATACGGCGGTGGGAGCGCTCAATTTGCTGAACGCAGGTGTAATTTGGTTGTTTGCCAAGGGTCTGCGACATGGCGGTCTTGATGCGCGCCAGAGTGAGTAGTTCCGGAGTTAACCCGACGGTCTGCGCTGTAGCAGCCAAAGCGAAGACCCAAGCAGGGACCCAACGCCAATGCATGTGGAGGTTCTATTCTATCGAAGGCCACACGCGTGTCAAGAGCTTTACGCAGGTAGTGGGCTCCTGTCCACCGCCGAAATCGTGACATTTCCGGACGGAGCGCTAAAGGTCCATGCCATCCTGTACAAACCCCGAGGCACTCGGCCGATCCCAGCGGTGATCTTCAATCACGGCAGATCTATGGTTGCACCCAGCAGATCGAAGCCGCCGGTCCAGTATTCGCGATCGGGGATGGAATTCTTTTTAGCCTGTTAACGGGCGTCCAGGGAATCGGTGCCCCGCCCGGTCCGTGCTTTGGATCAGATGGAAGCAGCGGGACGGAGTGGCGGCTTCGAAGCACGTTCGGACACGATGCTGCGGGTACTCGAGACCGGTCACCTCAACGATCGCCGCGGGCGCCGCCCAGACGTGGGCCAAATCGGCCGGACGGCGAGAGCGAATGCTAGGTCTTCGAGGTAGGTCCGGCTGCACCGGCTACACGGCCCAGCGCGAGTCCAATCGCCTTCGCGATATCGACTAACAAGCCAGGCGCCTCGCCCGGGACTATACCGGCTTCCACCTGGGCTTCCTCTAGAGTCTTGCCCTCGTGGAGAGCCTCCAGTAACGTGTCTGCCTTCGCGCGCGAAACGTTCAACCCACGAGCCACATAGTCGCCAAGGCGCTCGTCGTCACGTTTCTCAATACCACGCTCCTGCAGCAATTGCTGCACGGCATTCAACACGGGTGCGGATATCATCGGCATTGGTTTCGGTTCCTTTCGTCATTCTACTCTGAGCAGGATGCGGGCTGGATCGATATGGGCTGCCCGCAGTGCCGGTAGGAGCGCGCCGATGGACGCAACCGCGCCAAGTACAACAGGCGCGCCGAGAAGTACCTGCGAATCTATTGATGCGATATCGAAGAACCCGGCTTGAAGGGCCGTCGCCGACGACGCCGAACCGATCAGCCCGGCGAAGATACCCCATAACACTGGCCTGAACGATGCTCGAACGGACCAGAGAAAGATATTTCTGGGCCTGGCGCCCAACGCCGCCCGGACCGCAATTTCGCGAGTCCGCTGAACCACACTGTAGCCCGCCACCCCGAAAATTCCGCTCAAGGCAAGGCAGTGCAAAGCCAGCGAATGTGCTCAGCAGCGTGGTTTGAAAGCGCGGCTGGGCGGTGGCCTGCCGGATCAGGACAGTCATCGGCTTCACCTCCGAAACGGGTTGGTCGGAATTGAGCCGGTGAACTGTCTTTTCGATCGCTTGCGCGACGGATAGAGGATCTGATGCCGTTCGCACCACCAACGACGTCACCTGTGCACCCGACATGTTTTGCGTGTAGGGCAAATAGAGCTCCGGCCCAGGTCGCGCTGTCCCGGAGAGAGCCGCGCTATCCTCCACTACACCGATCACCGTATCGAAGGGAACTGCGAAGGTCCGTGAAATGCATCCAGCGCTCGACCCTGGTACGTTGTAGTCGCACACTGATCAACGCTTGTCGTTGATGTGGCCCTGCGGTAATGGTTTATGGCTGAGGTGAGGGGTTATGGAGGCGCGGAAAACTGAAAAGGACGGCACTTCGTGCCGCCCTCTCGTTCTTTTCTGAAATTGCTGACTAGACTTCCTACCAACGCTGACGGCCACCGCCGCCACCGCCGCCACTGCGCCGGCCGCCGCCACCACCGCCGCCCTCAGTCTTGGGACGCGCTTCATTGACATTTAGCGTTCTGCCATCCAGATCTTTGCCATTAAGGCCGTTGATGGCGCGCTCGCCTTCGGCGTCCTGGCTCATTTCGACGAAAGCGAAGCCTCGCGACTGACCCGAATCACGGTCCGTCACAATGTTGACCCGGTCAACGGTTCCGTACGATTCGAACATCGAACGGAGAGAATCTTCGGTCGCACCGAAGCTGAGGTTTCCTACAAAAATATTCTTCATTTAGATTTCCTTTGAATTGGCAGAGCAGCTAATCGGGCAAGATCGGACAAAGGCGGCAAGACCGGACTATGTAGGACTGTGCGTTAATCGGCGGAACTGTCAAATACAAAAGTACTATAGCACATTCTGCGGCCGTGTAAAGAGAAAATCAACCACTGGAGGTCCAGCCGCTATAATCTGAAACGGAGAATGCATGAAGTCAATGAATGGATGTGTGATTGTCCTGCTCGGAGGCATGGTGGCCTTTTCCCAAGTCAAAGTTGCCCGGGACGGCGATCGCATCACTGTCGATGTTGGGGGGAAGCCGTTCACTGCGCTTTACATCACGGGAGCAGAGACGACGAAACCGTACCTGCATCCTATCCGTTCGGCGTCGGGAACCATTGTTACTCGCCGCTATCCGATGGAAATGGTGGAAGGCGAACTCCGCAATGAAAAGCATCAGCGCGGGCTCTGGTTCAGTCACGGCGACGTCAACGGCTTTGATTTTTGGGACAACGAATTGAGCTATACAACCAAGAACCGTGGGTTTATCGTTCTGGACCGAGTGATCAGCTTGGCCAGTGGCGACAAAGTGGGATCGTTGAAAGCCGGTTTCATATGGGTGGACCCGCAACGCAAGCCGCTGATAGATGAGACCCGCACGATGCTCTTCCACTCTGACCCGGATTTGCGAGTGATCGATTGCGATGTTACTTTGCGGGCCCTGGAAACAGTCACGTTTAACGACACAAAAGAAGGAACCTTCGGAATGCGGGTCGCTTCTGCTCTTGAGGCGCCCGGCCCGAAAGCGCCGCCATCGCCCAAGCGAACCGGCAAAATGGTTAACTCCAATGGTCAGGAAGGCGAACCCAACTGCTGGGGCAAACGTGCTAACTGGGTGGACGTGTCGGGAGAGGTTGAAGGTGAGAAACTGGGGATCGCAATCTTCGATCACCCCAGCAATCCCCGGCACCCCACTTATTGGCACGTGCGAGGCTATGGTTTGCTGGCTGCTAACATTTTCGGCATTCGCGCATTCGAGCGCAATCCGGGCCTGAACGGGGCCCTTACCCTCCAGCGTAACGAAACGATCACTTTCCGATACCGGGTAGTCGTGCATCCAGGCGATTCTCAGGCCGCGAAGATAGCGACACTCTACGAAAAGTACGCAGCCATCCCCTGAGAGCCGCGTAGCGGAGAATCAGACCTTTTCGGGAACCACGAACGGCTTGCGATAATTTTGGGTAAACATCCGGTTCGCTTCGGCGTCTCCGGTACAAGAGTACGTATCGGCGTCGAAGTACAACGTGCGGCCCAGGCGATAGGAGATATTGGCCAGGTGCACCAAGGTGGTCGAGATCGCCCCTTCTTCAATAGGCGCGTTCAAGTCTGAGGGTTTCCGGCTGCGAACGGCCTCAATGAAGTTCTGCCAGTGATTGCCGGTGTCCGAACCGGAGGGCCCCGGTTTCTGCTCACGCCCAAGGAATGACTTATACTTTCCGAAGTCTTCGCTCCAAACCGTCAGGTAGCCCTTAGATCCGTAGAAGATGGTACCCACTGTGTTGGAATCGCTCTCGGTAACGCCCGCTTCGTGATTCGTGATCCAGTGCCGGACTTCGAAAGTCATCACCTTCTTCTTGCCACCATCGTTGAACTCATAACTGGCGGTAAGAGTATTGGGTGTTTCCTGGTCATCATCGAACATGAAGTGACCACCGATGGCGCTGACCTTCGTCGGATACTTCACACCTAGGCCCCAGCGGGCCATATCGACCTGATGCACTCCCTGATTACCTAAATCGCCATTCCCGTAATCCCAGAACCAGTGCCAGTTGTAGTGGAAGCGATTCGCGGTGAACTCATGCTGCGGCGCGGGTCCCAGCCAGAGGTCGTAATGCACTCCCGGAGGGACAGGCCCGACTGGCCTGCGCCCAATCGTGTCGCGCCGCTTGTAGCATAGTCCGCGCGCCATATACACATCGCCGATCAGGCCATCCTGCATCTGCTTCACGGCCTCGCGGCCGATCGCTGAGCGTTGCTGCGTTCCGTGCTGCACCATGCGGTTGTATTTCTGCGCAGCAGCTACAATCTGCCGGGCCTCAAACATGTTGTGCGAGCAGGGCTTCTCGACGTACACGTCCTTGCCTGCCTGACAACCCCAGATTGTCTGAAGAGTGTGGTGATGGTTGGGAGTGGCGATGGAGATCGCATCGATCGACTTGTCCTCGAGCAGTTTGCGCAAATCCGTGTACGCCGCGGGACGCTTCCCCTTCGCCCTCTCGATGTCGCTTACCCGAGAGTTGAGCACCGACTCATCGACATCGCAAATGGCAACGATTTCGACATTGGGCATTTTGCTGTAGGCGTGGATGTGGCTGCGGCCTCGCCCGTGGACCCCGACACACGCGACCCGCACGGTGTCATTGGCACTGGCGAGGGCGCTGGAACGAAGTGCCGCGCCGGCCGAGATAGCGGAGCCTAGGAAGTATCGTCGATGCATGTCGCCTAGTTTACGCCTGAATCAAGGCCTCCACAAGGACTTATGACGGTTTGCAATGAGGAGATTCGGGGCAGGAAGTTGTGCGGCTCACTCGCTTCTCCCTCCAACTTACGGCTTCTTCGGGGGTTCAGGTTTCTTGGCGCTGTCGGAGTCCTTCACCTCGTCACCGTACTTGATGTTGACGTCACTCTTAAACTGCTTATAGTCCTCGTACTTTACGGTCATCTTGATCTTGGCCGACGCGTTCTGGAACTGCAACGTATCGTTGGCGACCGTGTAGGTTGGGAACCAGTACTTACCGTCGATCTGCTCCCGATACGTCTCAAATCGCGGATACTTGTTATCCGACCCCTTCTTCAACTGCCCGACGCCGCGACCGTAACTTTTTACGATCTGCAAATCGCGGTCGTCCACCCAGACCTGGCCTTCGAAATAACGCTGGCCTGATTCGAGCTTCTTCGGCTTCACCGCAAAAACGTAGCAACTGATTTCGTCCACCTGTTCACGCCCGATGTAGCGCACGGTGTATTTAGGGAGTTCGTTGGTAGTAAGCACGAACGGTTGCACATCGCGGAGATCCTGCACGTCGCCCGGGTCGAGGAAGAAATTCTTCAGCGTAGGGACGGGCGCTCGCACCACCTTTTCAGTACGTTTACCCTCCGGCGTAAAGACGATGTCGGACACCATCTCCCACTTGCCTACTGGCGCGTCGCCGTCCCCCAGATCCAGCACGCGCGCAGTCTGGCGATAGGTGTAGTTACCCCGAGCCTTCTGGAATTCAGACTCTTTAGCGGCGAACTTCGTAATGATCTCTTCCACTTGCGCGGGCGTCGGGTCAGGGGCGGTGGCGCCAGATAGTACGGCAGCGCCGGTCAGAGCGACGGCGCACAAAAACCTATACATACACTTCCCTCTGGGTGGTGGGACGTTGAAATCGATTCTCCGGTTACGGTGCGAGAATGGAGGTAGTTACCCATGATTCAGTTGTCAGCGGCCGGTAAGCGGTTCGGCCCCAAACTCCTCTTCGACGAGGTCGATTGGTTGATCACCTCCCGCGAACACGCCGGGTTAGTGGGCGCGAATGGGACCGGAAAATCCACCCTCCTCAAGGTGCTTGCGGGCTTGGATACCCTGGACTACGGAAGTATTGCGCGCACCAAGGGAACCACGGCCGGATATCTGCCCCAAGACGGGCTCTCGCTCTCCGGCCGGAGCGTCTTTGCCGAGTGCATGTCGGTGTTCGCCGATCTCCGTGACATGGAGCAGGAGATGGAGACGCTGATGCATCAGATGGCGGAATTCGATCCGTCCAGCGCCGAGTACACCGCAATAACGGAGCGCTTTCATCACCTCGACTCCGAGTTCCGCACGCGCGATGGTTATGCGATAGAGGCTCAGGTAGGTACGGTGCTGGCCGGGCTCGGCTTTAAGAAGGAGGACTGGCACCGGCGTACCGAGGAATTTTCCGGCGGCTGGCAGATGCGCATCGCGCTCGCGAAACTGCTGCTGGAAAAGCCGAACCTGTTGTTGCTGGACGAGCCGACAAATCACCTGGACCTGGAGGCGCGCAACTGGCTTGAGCGCTATCTCACCGAGTATCCGAACGCCTTCGTGCTCATCTCGCACGATCGATTCTTTCTGGATGTAACTGTCGACAAAATCGTCGAGATCTGGAATAAAGGCTTCCACTTCTATCCTGGCAACTACGAGAAGTACATTCAGCAGAAGACCGAGCGGCGTGAACAGTTGGAATCGGCATACCGCAACCAGCGCGAAAGAATTGAGCAACTAGAGGCATTCATCAGCCGCTTTCGATATCAGGCAACCAAGGCGAAGCAGGTGCAGAGCCGAATCAAAGAACTGGACAAAATTGAACGGATCGAGATCCCGCCTGATGAGCGAGCGATCCACTTCAGCTTTCCGCAGCCCAAGCCGAGCGGTCGCGTGGTGGCCGAGTTTCAAAAGGTTTCGAAGCGCTACGGCTCTTTGGAAGTCTTTCGTAACGTCAATTTCATGATCGAACGCGGGGATCGGGTCGCGCTGGTTGGCGTCAATGGCGCGGGTAAATCGACGTTGATCAAGCTGCTTGCGGGCACTGAGCCGCTGACCTCGGGTGAGTACAAGCTCGGACACAATGTACAGCCGGATTACTTTGCACAGGATCAGTACAAGGAACTCGATCCAGACGCCCGCATGCTGGATGACCTTGCAGGCGGCGCAGGCCATTCGTCGCAGACTGAGCTGCGCAGCCTGCTGGGTTGTTTTTTGTTCTCTGAAGACGACGTCTTCAAACGTATTGGAGTTTTATCGGGTGGCGAACGGAATCGTTACGCGCTGGCTAAGTTGCTGGTTCGGCCCTCTAATTTCCTGCTGCTGGACGAGCCGACGAACCATCTGGACATGCGGGCGAAGGACGTACTTCTGGAGGCGCTGGAGAAGTTCACGGGCACCGTCGTCTTTGTCTCACACGATCGCTACTTCATCGACAAACTGGCGACGCGGGTGTTTGAAGTAGGTGGCGGCGAGGTACACATCTTCCCCGGCAACTATGAAGATTACCTATGGCGGAAAGAGGGCAGCCATATCGATCTCACGCTTCCTTCTGCCGTTAACGGCATGCATGTCACCCAATCTTCCGCTGAGTCCGAATCGGCGCAGTCCGGGGTTAAACAGAAACGTTTGAACCCAATGAAGCTACAGAAGTTGCAGGACCGCTGCCGCGAGTTAGAGGAATCCATCACTGAACTCGAAGCTGACATTGCCCAGCGGGAGGCGGCACTGTCGGATTATCGAAGCGCCGAGGAGAGTATCCGTACCGCCGAGGCATTGGAACAGCGGCGGGCGGAGCTGGCCCAACGAGTCAGCGAGTGGGAGGAGATCTCGCAGATGCTGGAAGCCAACGTGTGATCAGGCGGCGGCCCCGGCCACGTCGCCGCCTCTCGCCGAGTGCTCTTACTGTTTGGCGATGATTTTATCTGCGATTTTGTCGTACACCTTTTGAGTCAGGACTCCTTTTGACACAAGTTGTGTCTTGTTGGCATACGGCCGGCCGGCAATGATCTTCTTGGAGTAAGCTTTGCCGATCCCCGGTATCGCATCGAGTTGCGCCTGACTTGCGGAGTTGATATCGACGAGATCGCCGGCGGCGGTCTTGGCGTTGTTCGTGGCCTTATTCTTTGCGTTGGTACCGGCGCTCTTGGCGTCGCTGGTGACCCTATCTTTCGCGGCTTTCGCGGCTTGGCCGTAAGCGCTGAAACTGAGCGCACACGCGGTAATGGCGATGGTGAGTAATCGACGTAGCATTTTCGAACCCTCCTGTTTTGGGTAAACCTATATTACTCCGGTCTTGTGGTTGCGCGCACGCAATAATCTCTGCTCCGGAATAGGTCCAGTACCAGTTGGGATTCACATTCGCTCTCGAAACCGACGACATTCGGATTGATAACGGTCTGAGACACTGAGCGCGGCATAATGTACTCTCGCAATAATGACGCCGAGTTTTGTCCCCGCCAGCGACCGTTCGCTACTAGTCTCCTTCGGGCAGGCAATCTCCATCGAGATACACCGGCGGGTCGCGGCATTTACACGGAGCCTGGAAATGAATCCCATCACAGGGGTCTTGAACATCCACCCCGCATATTGCTCTGTGCTGATCGTCTTCGATCCGCTCAAGACGGATCACGAAATCGTACTGACCCAGGCTACGAAGCGTCTGGACTCCCGTGCGGCTAACTCGAGGGAGAAGCCGCGCCTGCTAGAACTGCCGGTGTGCTATGGCGGTGAGTACGGCCCCGATCTCGACACCCTCGCTGAACAGCTTGGCCTGACGCCGGAGCGGATTATCGCCCTGCACTCCGGTGCCGAGTACATCGCGTACTTCGTCGGATTTGTACCCGGCTTCGCCTATCTCGGCGGACTTCCAAAAGAGATCGAGGCTCCCCGGCTCGCCTCGCCCCGACAGGAGGTCCCGCGGGGAAGCGTAGGAATCGCCGGCGCTCAGACCGGAGTGTATCCCTTCGAGACTCCGGGAGGCTGGCGGCTGATTGGGCGCACTCCCCTGGCGATGTTTGAGGCAGGGCGCAACCCAATGAGCCTGATTGGACTCGGCGATTTGGTGAAGTTCATACCGATCACACCACAGGAGTACCTGGAGCGCGCACGGTGATCCGGGTGGAATCAGCAGGACTCCAGACTACGATTCAGGATCTTGGCCGTCCGGGTTACGGCGCCCTGGGCGTCTCTGCATCCGGGGCCGCGGATTCAGTGGCGTTAAGGGGAGGCAATCTGCTGGTGGGGAATCTGCCTCAGGCGGCGGCGATCGAGATGACTCTGATCGGGGGCCGCTATAGTTTCCGCCGGTCTGCGGTTGCGGCGCTCACCGGGGCAGCTTTGCAAGGTAAGCTCGACGGCGTGCTAGTTGAGCCTTGGACCGCGTTCGAAATTGAGGCAGGAGGGCTGCTCGAGATAGGTTCGGCGCAGTCGGGCGCGCGCGCATATCTCTGCGTCGCCGGCGGGATCGATGTTCCAATGTTCCTGGACAGTGCCTCCACGCATCTCATGACCGGGCTGGGCGGCTTCTGTGGTCGCGCTCTCCGCAAGGGGGATATTCTGGAGGTCCACCCTGCGACACCCGGACCAGTCCACCAAATCCGCCGCGAGACTTTGGCCCGCCTGGCCCCGCGCAAAACACTTCGAGTCACTTACGGCCCGCAGATCGATTGGTTCACGGATGGGCAGAGAGCCGCGTTCGCCACCGATCCGTATCGCGTGACGCAGGAGGCCAACCGTATGGGCCTGCGCCTCGAAGGCGCGCCGATCCCAGGTGCGGACAGCTCGAATATGATCACCGAAGGCGTCTCGCTAGGAGCGTTGCAGGTGCCCGCCACCGGTCAGCCAATCATTCTCTTTGTCGAGCAGCAGACCACGGGTGGATATCCGAAGATTGCCAACGTGATCTCGGCGGATCTGGCGAGCGTCGGACAACTTCGCCCCGGTGACGAGATCCGCTTCGAGTGGGTTTGCATCGAGACGGCGCGCAGCCTGCTACGGGAGCAGACTCGATTACTCACGCCGGAAGAGCTCTTTCTGTGATGACTCTGTCACCAGCAATCAGCACCCGCGAGTGGAAGACGCTTTTCGCCGCACAGCTCGGCTGGATGCTGGATGGGATGGACGTGATGTTGTATGCCTTTGCGCTTACCACCATCCAGAAGGAGTTCGGGCTCTCGTCCGCCATGGCTGGCGCACTCGCCTCGGCCACCCTGATCACGTCGGCTCTGGGAGGAGCGGCCGCCGGATACCTTTCCGACCGGTTTGGCCGGGCACGCGTGCTGGTCTGGTCGATTCTGGTGTACTCGGTATTCACGGGCATTACAGCAACCTCGCACAGCTTTTTGGAGCTCGCGATATGGCGCGCATTGGTTGGCATCGGGCTGGGCGCGGAGTGGGCGGCCGGGTCGGTGCTGGTGGCCGAGACCTGGCCCGCCCAGCATAGGGGAAAAGCCATCGGGTTCGTGCAATCGGGGTGGGCCATCGGTTACATTTTGGCCGCCGTGCTGGCAGCCTTCGTGCTGCCCCGCTTCGGATGGAGACCGCTGTTTCTCGCGGGAACGTTACCGGCGATTCTGGCGTTCTGGGTGCGCCGAGATATCGAAGAGCCTGAGATGTGGAAACACTGGCGGCTGATAGCCCCCGGGCCCAGTCTCGGCAGCATCGTTCATACATTAATGGGCCCGCCATTGCGTTGGCGCGTGTTCATCGCGACCCTGGTTTGCTCGCTGGTCATGTTTGCGTATTGGGGGCTGTTCACCTGGATTCCCGCCTACTTGGCGGCCCCGGTCGAACGTGGAGGTGCTGGCATGAGCATCATGAAATCATCGGGGTGGGTGATTGCGGTTCAGGTAGGCGCGTTTTTCGGATACAACCTGTTCGGTTTTGTTTCCGACCGGCTGGGCCGACGGCCCACGTTTATCGTATTCACCATCGGCGCTGCAGTACTGGTTCCGCTCTACGCTCAACCGCATCGCAGTGCAGCTGTTCTGTTAGCTCTAGGGCCGTTGATCGGCTTCTTCGGCCATGGCTACTTCAGCGTATTTGGGGCTATGCTCGCGGAGTTATTCCCCTCCGCTGTCAGAGGCACTGCGCAGGGCCTGTGCTACAACTTCGGCCGGGCCGTGAGTGCCGGAGCTCCGATCGCCATCGGAGCGATTGCCGACGCGCATGGGATTGCGACCGGACTTGCCATGACATCGGCGTTCTTCGGGGCGGGCGCGTTGCTCGTGAATTTGCTGCCGGAGACCAAAGGAGAGCAACTGGCGTGAAACACATCGATATTAACTGCGATATGGGCGAGCTGCCCGAAGCCATCGCGGACGGCACGCAGGAGTCTCTGATGCCGAATATTACATCTGTTAATATCGCCTGCGGCGGCCACGCGGGCAACGAGAATACGATGTGGATAACGGTCAACCAAGCCATTCGATACCGGCTGGGTATCGGCGCGCATCCGGGTTATCCCGACGCAGCAAACTTTGGACGGCTCGAACTCGACATGCCACGCGATGCTTTGGCAGAGAGTGTCTGCCGCCAAGTGGCCGCGCTAGCCGCCGTGGTGGACCGGGCCGGAGCCAGGATGGTCCACGTTAAGCCCCACGGCGCGCTCTACAACCAGGCGGTCAGCAACCACGAGCTGGCACAAGCCATCGCCGAGGGCGTGGCGCGTTTCGATCGCAGGCTCGTGTTGATGGGACTCGCAGGGTCGCCGATGATCGATGTTTTCCGCAATGCCGGGTTCACGGTGGCGGCCGAAGCCTTTGCCGATCGCCGGTATGAAAAAGACGGGAGCCTGCGCGCCCGCCGCTTCGAGGACGCCTTGATTCGTGATCCGGAGAAGGCGGCCGAGCAGGCGCTTCGTATCGCGTCCGAGGAAACTGCGGATACGATCTGTATTCACGGGGACACGCCCGGGGCGCCAGAGATCGCAGCAGCCGTAGCAGCGCGGCTCCGGGCGGCAGGCGTGCGCTTGTTATCGCTGAGCCCAGTTAGCAACCAGAGGTAAAGGATGCCTGTGAACCGTCCAACTGCTCTGAGCTGAGACTCAGGTTCTCCTCACCGGATATCATGGTGACTACTGCGCCAAGTCCGCGTATGCTCCAACTCACGCTTAGCATTGTGCCTGACTTGCCGAAGCTGACCATATCATCGGCGATCGATATCCTGCTTGTTGCGGCTCTCATCTATCAGTTCCTCATGATGGTACGGGGACGCCGGGCGGCGCCGATTCTCGCAGGACTAGCCGTTCTCAGCGGTGTTTATGTTCTGGCCCTGTACGCGCAATTGGAGTTGCTGCGCACCGTGCTGGCGGCACTGGCTCCGTACACAGCCTTCGCCCTGATCGTGATGTTTCAATCCGAGCTTCGGCGCGTTCTGGCGCGGATCGGCAGGACCCGATTGCTGGCCTTAGGCGGCCGGTTCCAACGCCGCGAGGCAACCCAGGAAATCCTGCTGGCGGTTACGAAAATGGCTGCTAATAAGACTGGTGCGCTGATTGTCTTAGAACAGGACGTCGGGCTTCGGACCTTCATCGAGAGCGGTATTCCACTGGATGCCTGGGTCTCCCGAGATCTCCTGATGTCGATCTTTGAACCCGGGTCTGCGCTCCATGACGGGGCTGTCATCGTGCAGCGGGATCGGGTCGCGGCGGCAGCTTGCTTCTTGCCGCTGACGATGAATCCGCTGCTGGCGAAAGAACTGGGCACACGTCATCGGGCCGCCATCGGTATCACGGAAGAAGCGGACTGCATGACCGTGGTCGTCTCGGAGGAGACTGGCGAGATCAGCGTTGCGGCATTCGGTGAGCTGGAGGTCGGCGTAACGGAAGCGCGCCTGGAGCTACGCTTGACCAGTCACGCGCGCCGGAGGGATCCCTCGCCCATACCGGAAGCAGCCACCGATCTGCGGCGCCGAGTGCCGGAGAGCGACCATGTTCCAGAGGATCGGAATGCGCGTCAAGCAAAGACGTTATGATCCGCTGGATGCTGGATAACCTGCACTGGAAGTTGCTTTCGTTGCTGATCGCATTGGGGCTCTGGTTCGTTGTCGTGCGAGAGCCGGAATTAGTTACTTCGCAATCGGTACCGATCTTTTACAAGGATCTGCCGAAAGAACTGGAGATAGCTTCCGATGGGCCTGATCGCGTTCACGTTGAGATTCGCGGGCCTGCCAGCAGGTTAACGCCGGCGAGCCTGGCCGATACTGCTGTCGTGTTCGACCTTAAGCCGGTGCAGACCGCGGGTGAACGCACGTTCACCGTTTCATACTCCAGCCTGAATCTGCCTCGTGGAGTCACCTTCCTGCGTGCGGTCCCCTCCCAACTCCGTGTCACCTTCGATCGGGTGGCATCCAAGGAGGTGCCGCTGCAAATTCGCATCTCAGTGCCGCAACCCGCTGGTTACCGCATCGTTGGACAGGAGGTCAGTCCCGGCAAGTTGAAGATTGCTGGACCGGAGAATCGGGTCGAACGGGTGGAATTTGCCCAGACCGATTCTATTGATCTGAGTGGCGTGGTAAGCCGTGCGGATTTCCGAGTGCATGCCTTCGTCAGCGATCCCCAAGTCCGCTTTGACGGCCCATCCATCGTGACGGTCAGAGTAAAGGTCGAGAAGATCAACCCAGGGAAATAACCAATAGACATGAATCGAAAACTGTTCGGCACGGACGGGATACGCGGAGTAGCGGGCGAGTATCCGCTGGATAGGCCGACCGTGTACGCTGTGGGTGTCGCGCTGGGGGATCGGATTCGGCGGCAGCACGGCGATGTCCAGATCGTTATCGGGATGGACACGCGCGAGAGCGGGCCTTGGATGGCCGGTCATGTGGCAGCGGGATTGGCGCACAGCGGCGTTGAGGCACGCTTTGCGGGGCTGATTACGACGCCTGGAATCGCGTACCTGGCGCGAACCGGTCCGTTCGCCGCGGGTGTGATGATTTCCGCGTCGCACAATCCGTACAGCGACAATGGGATTAAAGTCTTGGACCATTCCGGCTTCAAGCTCCCCGATTCCCTGGAACACGAAATCGAGCAGGAGATCTTTGCCACCATAGAGGCGGGCCTCGTTTCGCGTGAGTTGACGCTTCCGGTAGACGATAGTCTGCAAGCGGAGTATCTGAGTTATCTTGCCTCCACCTTCCCAGGCCGGCTCGACGGCATGTCGATCGTCGTGGATGCAGCCCACGGCTCAGCGTCGTATATAGGCCCCAAGCTGTTTAAATGCCTGGGCGCGCAAGTTACCTCCATCGCCAGCCAGCCAAGCGGCCGCAATATCAACTTGAACTGTGGATCGCTGCATCTTGAGAATTTGCGTGAGCAAGTACTCAGCTCTGGGGCCGATATCGGGATCGCATTCGACGGCGATGCTGATCGCGCTTTATTTGTGTCCCATTCGGGAAACATCGTCGATGGCGATGCCGTGATGCTGCTCACCGGCATTGCTATGAAGCAGTCCGGACATCTGCAGTCCGGATCGGGTGCGCCGGAAGTGGTGGCCACCATCATGTCTAATCTCGGACTGGAGCGGGCGCTGGCGCGCCACGGCATTACTATGCTGCGGACCCCGGTGGGAGATAAGTACGTGCTGGAGGAGATGGAACGGCGGGGAGCTAAGCTCGGCGGTGAGCAATCCGGTCATGTTATTTTCCGCGATTACGCAACCACCGGGGATGGACTGCTGACGGCCCTTCGCGTCCTCGAGACCATGCGGGCTGCGGGCAAGTCGTTGGACGATCTCACCACTGAGTTCGTGGTCTTCCCTCAACTACTGGTGAATGTCCGGGTGAAGCAGCGGCGTCCGATCTCGGAACTGACCATGGTCAACGACGCGATACGAGCCGCTGAAGAGGAATTCCATGGATCCGGCCGGGTGCTGGTGCGTTTTAGTGGAACCGAGCCGCTGGCGCGCGTGATGGTGGAAGGCCCGGAACGTGGGCAAGTGGAGCGCCTGGCACATAGCATAGCCGACGTATTGCGAGTCGAACTCGGAGGCTGAGGTAGAATACGATGGATGGCGGGAAAAGAACCCCGTCGCTCACTTGCCACGCCGGCAACACGCCATCGCTTATCTTACTCGGGGCAATCACGTGCTAATCCGGTTGGGCTACGACATTCAATTTGACATCCCTATTGCAGCGCCAATTGTGGCGATGCTTCATGTTCATCCGTCCCGGGCTGCGGACCTCCGCGAACCCGATGTGTTGAGAACCGATCCAGCGGTTCCCATTGAGTCATATACGGATTCGTTCGGCAACGTGTGTACGCGTTTCGTCGCTCCGGCGGGCGGCATCCGCCTGCACAACCTGACGTTGATCGAAGACTCCGGCTTGCCGGACGTCGCAGCTCTCGATGCGCCTCAGGTGCCTCCTGAAACCCTTCCGCCGGAGGTGCTGCGCTTCCTGCTCGCGTCCCGATACTGCGAGGTGGACCTGCTTTCCAATACGGCCGTCGAGTTGTTCGGACACACTCAGCCTGGATGGGGGCGCGTTCAGGCGATCTGCAATTGGGTACACCAAAAGGTCACCTTCGGATACCACTTCGCCCGGCCAACACGAACGGCGTTGGACGTGTACACAGAACGCGTGGGCGTCTGCAGGGATTTCCAACATCTGGCCGTTACGTTCTGTCGAGCGCTGAACATCCCGGCGCGCTACGCCACCGGCTACCTGGGTGACATCGGTGTTCCGGCGTCGCCCTCCCCGATGGACTTCAGCGCCTGGTTTCAGGTCTACCTGGGAGATCGATGGTGGACGTTTGACGCGCGTTTCAACATGGCGCGGATCGGACGAGTATTGATGGCCACGGGACGTGATGCCGCTGATGTGGCTATCACCACCTCATTCGGTTCTGCTCCCCTGCGGAGCTTCGCGGTAATAACGGATGAGGTGCCCGCGTTGTCATCCGCGAATCCGTAGGACATCTCTGGCAACCAATAGAGAGAGTGCCGCGAGGAAGTTGGGCAGCGGCGTCTCGCCGGTCTTCTCCACATAGGCGTTATAGAACTCGCCGACGCTCAAATAGCACTGGGCCATCTCCGCCAAAGTCGTCAGGTGTACTCCCTGCATGTATTCAGTGTTCGGCAAACCCGGGAGCACTGCGCGCATCAGCATTCTGACCTCACGCCCGCAAATGGCTGGTCTCTCTTCGCGGCGCACCTTCTCCGATAGGCAAAATTTTACGGACTCAGCCCCGCGCAGACGCTGAAGCGCCTCTTGCAGTTCTTGGTTGCGATATAGCACCGTGGCCGGCGGCTTCGCCCTGGCCTGCCAGAATGAAGTGCCAAACACGGCGGCGGCATCGCCGAAATATTGTGCTGCCTGACGGGCGTGATCCAGCCAAGCCTCGGATTCGCGCGCGTTGAACATTTCGATCGCGGCCTGGGCCATGTCCGACCTTCTGAGACATGTGTTCACCACCACCGCGGCGGTCCAGGCCGACACCATCGCCTTCTTAACGCCAAATGACGAAAGCGGCTCAACGAACGAGCCTGCATCTCCGGCCAGAATCCAGTTCGGTCCTGCATGACGCTCGGCATGGTACATGCTGGCATCACGGCCTACCGGTTCAGCTTCGAGTTCGCAGTGGTCAAACAATCTCGAGAAATGAGTGGTGCGTGCCAATTCTGCATGGAAGGCGTCTCTGGTTGGGCCGTGAACGGACTCCGGATCCACCATGAAACTAACCTGCCGGCGATCGCGATCGAGTGGAACCGACCAAGCCCAGCCACGATCGTAAGCCTCGATCAGGGTGTGATGCGGGTCAGGGAGCCAAGGCGACTTCGCCCGGAAAAAACCGCACAGCGCGATGGTTCGATAGCGAGTGTCTTGGAGGCGATTCACCTGGCGAGCGAGCACTCCAGCGCGGCCCGATGCGTCAAGGATGAATGACGTCTTTACGTCGGACAATGCGATTCGAGGCGCATGCCGGTCTTGTTGTACGACGGCGCCGGCGCGCTGAGCGAGCGAGACCAGCAACGCGTCGAAGCGGCGGCGATCGACATGATATCCGGCTCGCTCGTGGCCGTAGTTTTCGATGCGCGGCGTCGAATTTCCCCACCAACACGTGTTTCCACAATCAGCGTAGAATCCCGCTTCCGCAATTTCGCTGCTTATATCAACGACCTCGAAGACATTGTCGATACTCGGCGGCAGGCTCTCGGCGATGGCTATTCTTGGTTGAGGCGCATTTAACATGAGGACGGAATGTCCCCATGCAGCGAGCAGCCGGGCAGCGGTGGCCCCCGCCGGACCCGCGCCGATCACCAGCACATCAGCCGATTTGTTCACGTCTATTCGAGCGCACGGAACCAGATGTTTCGAAAGCGCATGGTGGTGGTGGGAGCCCCGGCAAAGCCGCTATGATCCTGCAATTTCAGCGGACCCGCGGCACATGCATTTTTTTCGGAACTACCCGGAGTTAAGTGCTGGATTTCGACATGGTCCTGTACCAAAACTCCGTTATAGAGAATGGTGAGCGTGCCCTTCTGTATGATGCTTCCACCCGGATCGCATCGCGGCGCGTGGAAGATTATGTCGTACGCCTGCCACTGCTCAGGTGGTCGGCTGGCGTTCACCAGTGGCGCGTACTGGCCGTACAGAGCGCCTGCGGACCCGTTGGCGTAAGTCGGATTCTTGTAGGAATCGAGAACTTGGATCTCGTACAGTCCTTGGAGGAAGACTCCGCTGTTACCCCGCAATTGGCTATGCTGATCAGGCATATTCGGGATCGCGAACTCGACGTGGATCTGGGCGTTGCCGAACTTCTCTTTGCTGAAAACGTCGCCGGATCCCGACTTGCAAGCCATAGCCCCGTCCTGGACCAGACATTTAGAAGGTCCGCCGTTTTGCACCGTCCAGTGCGAGAGATCCTTGCCGTCGAAGAGCACCACGGCATCGGATGGCGCTTTGCCGGGGCCTCCCGGATCAACGACACGTGGTTGGGGTCCGTCGCTATGCTGTTGGGAGAGGGCAGCTGCGGCCAGGGCGAGAAGCGCCGCCGCGATCCTGTGAGTCATGTGTTTATTATGATCCGGGATGGCCTGCTTGATCCGTATCGAAATTAGGCGTAAGCTCCGTCATAGAGGCAACTATGCGGGGTTTGTTCGTATTCGTACTCGCTCTTGGTATCGCTATTCCCCTCTCGGCTCAGCGCGGACACTCGGGCGGATTCGGCGGCGCCCGCGGAGGTAGTATCGGCGGATTACGCGGCGGAGGGATGAGCGGCTCACACTTCGGCGGGGGTGGTGGATTTCGCGGCGGCGGCGGTGGTACATTCGCGGCGGCAGCGGTATTTTTCGTGGCGGCAGCGGAGCCTTTCGGGGGGGAGGAGTTTTCCGTGGTGGATACGGCGGCGGGCTTCGATTCCTCGGCGGTTACGGATATGGACGGGGCTTTTACGGTCGCGGTTGGCGTGGGTTCGGATATTTTGGCCTGCCCTACTACTGGCCCGGCTATTACGGCTTCGGATACGCCTACGATCCCTACTACAACAATTACGATGGCAATTACGGATATGGTGCGCCGGGATATTCTTACGGGTATGGATACGGCGGCGGTGTCGCGCAGCCTTCGCCAGTGGTGATCGTCAACAATCAGGAACCGCCTTCCTACGGGCCGCCACCGCCGATGGATCGCCCGCCTGAGCGCACATACCGTGAAGATCGAGAGCGTCAGCACGATCGAGGCGACTCTGCATCCGCGCCTGAACCGTACCGGCCCACGATCTACAAGATTGCATTTCAGGATCACAGGACGGTATCCGCCTTGGCGTATTGGGTAAAGGATGGCCGGCTACACTACGTCACGCTCGATCACGCGATGAGGGACGCGCCCGTGAGCTCGATCGACCGTCGCCTCAGCGAGCAGATCAATGGCGATCAGGGCGTGCCGTTCCGTCTTCCTGCCGAGAATTGAGCGCCAGCGACAAACCGGAGCGCATTTCGACCGGTGCGGATCATTACCTATTTAGACAACATTACATCGCAAGAATCGGTACCGGGGGCGGGATGACCACGATCCCTGATTCAGTGACGGTGTACCCCTTCGCGCGATCCGCATCAAGATCGAATCCCACAACGCTGTTCTCAGGGAAAACAACTCCGGCCGGCACGATGGTGCGCTGGAGACGGCTCCCGCGTCCGATCTCGACCCGGTTCATCAGGATGCAGTTATCGATCTCGCAGTAGCTGTTTACTCGTACGCCCGGGGAGAGGACGCTTCGCGTCACGCGACCGCCTGAGATGATCGATCCGTTTGAGACGATAGAATCGAGTGCGACCCCCATCCGGCGTCCTTCAGACGCAAAAACGAATTTCGCCGGGGGTGCCTGCACGGTGCGGGTTCGAAGCGGCCATCGCCTGTCGTACAAGTTGAACTCGGGCGTTACTGCCACCAGGTCCATGTTCGCTTCGTAGTAGGCATCCAACGTCCCGACGTCGCGCCAATACCGCGCGCACTTGTCGTTCAAATCGCGAAAGTCGTACGCCACAACTTTTCTTTCATGGAGGAGACTGGGGAGTACGTCTTTGCCGAAATCGTGCGATGAGTCCTCTCGCGCCGCGTCGTCCACCAGTGCGCGCACCAGGACCTTGGCATCGAAAACGTAGATGCCCATCGAGGCGCTCACCATCTCACCATTGAAGATCGAGCGCACCGGATGACCATGCTTGGGTTTCTCGTCGAAAGCCCGAATCCGATGCTCAGCGTCGATATCGGTGATTCCGAAACGCACCGCCTCGGAAGGATCCACCTGGATGGTGGCAATAGTGACATCGGCGTTGTGCTGCAGGTGCCAGCTCACCATCTCGTGGTAATCCATCTTGTAGATGTGGTCGCCGGAGACGATAAGAACAAGTTCGGGCGCGATGGAGGAAATACTCTCGACATTCTGGTACACCGCGTCGGCGGTGCCCAGGTACCAATCGTCGTGCATGCGCTTCATCGGCGGAATTACCTCGATGTACTCGCCGATGTCGCTGGAAAAGAGGTCCCACCCATCTCGCAGATGCCGAGCCAATTCGAGCGACTTGTACTGGGTGAGCACCAGGATTCTTCGCAAATTGGAGTTCAGACAGTTGGAGAGTGTGAAGTCGATGATCCGGTAGGTACCGCCGAAGGAAACGGCCGGCTTGGCCGTATATTGGGTCAGCGGGAAGAGGCGCTCTCCTGCGCCGCCAGCCAGGAGAATAACTAAGACATTTGGCATTTTAGGGCGATGCGAAGTATGCTGGGAGATGGTGTGTTTTTCACGCCACAGTGTTTCAACCTAAAAGAACGCGTTGCGACGTGGATCAGTACACATCCATCGTAACCCAGCTAAGCGATTGGGCTGGCGCAACGTGGCCGCGAGGAGGTGAATCTTAATTGGCTGAAGTACATGTGCAGGACGGCGAAACTTTGGAGAGCGCTCTGCGGCGCTTCAAGCGTAAGGTGCAGCAGGAAGACATTATCAAAGAGATCAAGCGTCACTCCTTCTACCTGAAACCCGGCGAGAAGCGCCGCACGAAAGAGGCTCTCGCTCGCAAGCGGAACCGCAAGAAGCGCAACAAAGAAGTGGAATAATCTCACCTCCATCGTGGCACTGGCTTCCTGCATGAAGTCAGTGCCATTTTATTTATGACCTACTTCCGGCGTCGGGTCATCTCCGGCTCCACCTGCTTGAAGCTGGCGGGCACTTCGAATTTCGACGGAGTCTACTGGGGCGGAAGAGAAACCCGACATCTCGCTGGTGCTTTCGAACAACAATCCCCCACCTGCTGCAGCTCCCTGCTGCTGGGGAGAACCAGCGGCTTGCTCCTGGGGCTGGTCCTGCTTCTTCTTTCGTCCTAATCCGCCAAGTCCGCCCAAACCACCCGCTATGCCCCCAATCCGGCCCAGACGGTTTTCCACCGCCCCGGCCGCCGCGCCTCCAGCCGCGTGCCCGGCCATATCACCGGCACTTGGCATCTGACCTTGAGAACTTAATTCCGGCGCTTGTGACGCGGCGGGAAGCGGTTGTCCATCGGCGGTCGCTCCCATTCTGGTAATCTGCATGATCGGGATGCCCTTCAACTTCGACATCTCCTTGGCCATTTCCGCCAGGCCTTTCCCCATTTCCGGGCGCATCATGGCCATCGGGTTAACACCGCCGGCGGCGCCGGGGCCCAGCATGGAACCCATCTTGATCACCATGCGACGCTCAAAATCGCGGATCTCTTCGTAGCCCTTCACTTCCGGCGCCATCCACATATCATTTGTTATGTTCATTGCGCCGCTCTGGCCGCTCTGCTTGTCCGTCCCGATCATCTGCATCACCAGAATGAATTCCTTGGCATCCACCCCATTCACCGGCTTGCTCTGACCGGTCTCCTGCACCGACGCCTTGAACGAAAGCTCGGCCTTGTCAGCTCCCTCTGCCGGAGCCGGTTCGGGCGATCGCTTGCTTTCCTGCATGCGTTTCATCGCGTCCTGCATTGCCTGTTTCATCTGCTCGAAGGTCATCACCGAGTAGGTCTTCTTGTCGAAGTCGATATGTGTGATTGTCTCCTTATCGAGATCTGTGATTTCACCCGTATTCGACGATACGTGGACCATGCGGTTCCCCTTGACCGCAACGGTGGTGGGCGGGGGTTCAGTCGCTTTCTTGCCGGCGAACCGCGCCATGCTGGCTACCATTCCTCCCGTAATCCTGGTTGTTTGCTGGTACTGGAAGTCCGCCAACAACGCCGTGCTTGACAGCACCGCGACTCCCGTCACATAGATGATTCGATGCATGATCGCCCCCGCAAGCAATGGTATCAGACAGCGCTTGGCTAAACGGCTGATACAATCTTTCCTGAATGCTCGATGACAACTTGTCCGGCCGCGTCGCCCTGATCACTGGCGCGAGCCGCGGTCTTGGAAAGGCCATGGCACTGGCGCTCGCCGATTCCGGTGCTCGGGTCGCCCTGGTGGGACGAGACGTCGATGCTCTACGTGCCGCCGCGGGCGAAATAGCCGCGCTGGGTGCCGAAGGTAATGTGTTCCGCGCCGACGTCGCTTCCGAAGCGGACGTTGCCGCCCTGGAGCGCGAGGTTTCCGACACTCTGGGGCCGATCGACATTCTCATCAACAACGCTGGAATCAATATTCGCAAGCAGCTTCTCGAATTCACGCTGCAGGAGTGGGAGCGAGTCATCGCTACGAATCTCACCAGCGCGTTCCTGATGTGCCGCGCATTCGTGCCCCGCATGAAAGGCCGGGGTTTCGGACGAGTGATCAATGTCACCTCCACCATGAGTCACGTTTCGTTGCCGCAAAGGTCCGCCTACTCAGCCAGCAAGGCTGCCCTTCTAGGCCTGACCCGAGCCCTCGCTCTCGAGCTGGCCCCGGAACAGATCACCGTGGTTGCCATCAGCCCAGGGCCATTCGCCACAGAGATGAACACGCCTTTGCTCGAAAATCCCGAATTGAATCAATTCTTCATGTCGAAGGTGGCCCTGGGCCGATGGGGAAAAGTTGACGAAGTGGGAAAGCTCGCCGTCTTTCTATGTTCAGAAGGCGCGTCGTTTATCACCGGAACGGACATCCTCATCGACGGGGGCTGGTGTGCGCAGTAGAATCCTGCTGGGGGCGGCTCTGCTATCTACGCTCCTCAGCGCGGATGGCTGCAATCGAACCCGCCGGAAGCTGATCGCTGTAATTCCGAAGGCGACATCGCATCTGTTCTGGTTGTCCGTGCAGGCGGGCGCGGTGGCCGCAGGAAAGCAATTCAACGTCGACATCTTATGGAATGGTCCTGCCCAAGAGACCGAGTACGATCGCCAGATCCAGATTGTGGATTCAATGGTGGCGCGGCATGTCGATGGGATCGCACTCGCCGCTACGGAACGTACCGCGCTGGTCAAACCGATTGATCACGCCGCCGCGGTCGGTATCCCCGTTACGGTTTTCGACTCAGGTGTTGACTCGAAGAATTACATCAGTTTTCTGGCCACCAATAACTACGAAGCCGGCCAACTCGGCGGGCGGGCATTAGCCGGGCTCATAGGCGGACGCGGGAACGTCGCTATCCTGGGACACGCTCCGGGCAGCCTGTCCACGATGGATAGGGAACGCGGCTTCGAAGACGTGATCAAATCGGAATTTCCGAATATACGCATCGTGGCACGCCAATTCGGCATGGCGGACCGCGCTAAAGCCCGCGCCGCCACGGAGAACATCCTGACCGCAAATCCGGGTCTTAACGGACTGTTTGCCTCCTCCGAGCCCAGCAGCATGGGTGCGTCGCTTGCGCTGAAATCGATGGGCCGCGCCGGCAAAACCCGCTTTGTGGCCTTCGACTCCAGCGACACGATGGTAGAAGATCTGAAAAATGGCGTCATTGACGCAATGGTGGTGCAGGATCCATTCAAAATGGGCTTCGAGGCGGTTCACACGCTAGTTGAAAAGTTGAACGGGCAGACTCCGGCGGCGCGCATCGACCTGCATGCGCGCGTGATTCGTAAAGCGGATTTGGACACCCCGGAAGTCAGGCAGCTGCTGAAGCCTGAAGTTGGGAAGTAAACTCACATGAATCGACGCGGATTTCTCACATCGCTGACGGCAGCTTCCGCTGCCGCTGTTACTGCCGTGCCACCAATTCGAGCGGCGATGGCGAAGATGAAGATCACCAAGGTTCGGGTGTACTCGCCACCCAATCCTAATCCCCTCTTCAACCAGAGCGACCTGGTGGTGATGATCGACACCGACGCAGGCGTCACCGGCATCGGCGAGGGTGGATCGAAAGACATGCTGGAGCAATGCGCCGGCCGGCTGATCGGCAAGGATCCGCATTACATCGAGCGGCTCTGGCAAGACATGTCGCGCTCCTACTTTTACCCGCCCGGACGCGAGAAGGTGGACGCTTTGGGCGCGCTGGACCTTGCATTGTGGGATCTCAAGGGTAAGGTGCACGGCCTGCCTGTTCATAGCCTGTTAGGGGGCATGGTCCGTAACTACTGCGAATGCTACAACACCGCCGGCTCCATTCCGGGCGTCCGTCCGGGAATGAGTGTTAAGGAGCGGGCGCATTTGACCGTGGAAGCGGGTTACCGCGCCTTCCGCATGGGCGCCGCGGACTTACCGGCCAATGGAGTATACAACACTCATGAACAGCTGAACCAGCTCTATGAGGACTGCGTACAAGCGCGCGAAGGCGTGGGCAAGAACGGCGATTGGTGCGTCGACTTCCACCAACGCTTCGACCTCTCGGAAGCTGTTCGCGGCTGCAGCCTGATCGAGAACCTCGCCCCATACTTCGTCGAGGACCCGGTTCGTGCTGAGGCTTTTCTGGAGGATTTGCCGAAGCTGCGCCGTATGGCCAAGGTGCCCATCGCCGCGGGCGAGGAGTGGGGCAATCGGTGGGACTTCAACAAGCTGGTAGAAAACCACGACATTGACTATATCCGCGCCACACTACCCAACGTCGGAGGCATCACGGAGATGATGAAAATCGCGGCGATCTGCGAAACGCATTTTGTCGGTATCATCCCGCATTTCACAGGACCCATCGCTACCGCAGCGTTAGTCAATTCGCTGGGAACATTCTCGGGTCCTGTGTTGATGGAGTACAACTTCCAAGGGAAGACACTCCCGCACTTGCCCGTGTGCCTGGACTTCAAGAACGGCAAGCTCTATGCGAATGACAGGCCCGGCCTGGGTGTTGAAGTGGATATGAAACAGCTTAAGCCGGTGACGGAGATTACGCAATACGCGACGAACCGCGCACAGACTTATTTTCGTCCGGATGGCTCAATTACAAACTGGTAGATTGTGCATCGCGGATGCGTCGCGCAGCACGACATCACACAGGCAGCTTCACCAGCAGTAGAGTACCCTGCCCCGGCTGCGATTCCACTTGAACCGTGCCGCCCAAATTGGTCACACGCTCCTGAATCCCGATCAGCCCCAGTCCCCTTTGCTTGCAGACTTCGAACCCTGTTCCGTCGTCCTGCACCGAGAGGAGAATCGAGTCCGCGCTAACTCGAATCGTAACCCGCACTGTCTGCGCCGCCGCATGCTTCGAGACGTTGTTCAACGCCTCCTGGACCACCCGGAAGATACAGGTTTTCTGATCGTCGGTCAGGTTGTCAGGTAGTTCGTCAGCCGCGGTATCGACCACCATACCCGTCCGGCGCGAGACATCCCGGGCCTGCCATTCCAGCGCCGGCATCAGGCCGAGATCGTCCAGCATGGAGGGGCGCAAGAGCAGCGCCATGTTGCGCACCATCCCAACCGACGACTCCACAAGGGTTCGAACTGTCCCGACGTTTTCGTTCAGGGACTTGGGCTCGGGCGGTAATGTCGCGCTCAGATTTCTCAACTCAAGCAATACCGCCGACAGCGATTGACCCACGGCATCGTGCAACTCGCGGGAGATCGCCTTACGCTCCGTTTCCTGAGCTTCCACCAGCTTGGCGGAGAGTTCCCGCAGCTCGGCGCGAGCGTGAGTGACTTGCTGCAGGTGTTCCCGGGTTTGGCCTTCCAGCTTGAGAATCATCCGGATAGTCGCCGTGGCCTGGAGCAAGCCAAGACCGATGGTCCCTCCCAGCACCAGGAGCAAACGGTTGCGAAAGCGGGCAAACATCTCGTTGACCCGGCGTTCACCGGCCGCGAGTTCCTCCTCATTCACATTGCCAACCCGGTCGGCGATGCTCAGCATGCTCATCCGGCGCCGGAAAACTTCATCGCGCAGAAAGGCGTACCCGTTGCTGCGCCGCTGCCCGACGTCCCAGCTCAACACGGGATCCAACGAACGCCAGTAGGCTCCCAACTCATTCCGGAGAGCCTGAAAGGGTCCGCGTTGTTCAGGACGCAGCAAGGTTTCGTAGCGCTGCAATTCCGACTCAATCTGCGCACGTATCGCCTTCAGGCTGTCGCGATGATGCTCGGCGGCCGCCGCATCGGGCTCTAGTAGATAATCGCGAACGTAGGTTCCGGACAAGTAAACGGCAGATCGGATCTGTTCCAGCTGCTTGGTGCGCACCAGGAACTCACGCCGAATCTCCTCGTTCGAAGTGCGCAGCTGACTGAGGACTTGGACCGAGTCCAACCCGGACACCACGAGCAAGAGAATCAGTCCGCCGAATCCGAGCAGTAACGCGGTCCTGGTGTGCATCAGGCCCCAGGCCCGCTACTGGACTCCGGCCTTGGACCACGGAGGCACAATGCCATTCATCCGGGCGTACGCGATCAATTGACCCATGTGCTCGTTGGCGTGAACGATGATTCTGAGATACATGCCGTCCACCGTCGCGTCCCTGCCCGCGATTTTGACCTTGCGTTGAAGATCGTCCGGCTTCACGGCCGCATGGGCGGTTTGAACGGCATCGAGCGACCGCCTCAACCACGCGATCACGTCGTCCTTCGTGGTCACCGTCTTCTCGAAGGCATCCGATTTGATTTCAGCAGGCATCTTGGGGCCCGTGACACTCAGAAGATAGAAGTTCGTCAGTACGATGTGCATATAAACTTCGGCCATGGATCGCACCCCGGCTGCAGGTCGCCACGAAAACCTGTCGGCGGGCGTCGCCTGCGCCAGCGCCGTTAGCTGTTTGGATACATGACCCCACTCTCCGTCGTATCCCTGCCACAGACCTTCATCCTGAGAATGCAAAGCCGCGGCACTCAATGCGAGTGTCAGTAATAGCCTTTTCACGCGTGCTCCTTCGGAATGGTGCGCTTCACAGTCTACTCACAAAGTAGCGCGTTCGGGTCGCGTTTGAACCAGCAGATCGTGGTCGTAACGGGGCCTGTCCCGGGGAAAGTACCGGGGAACTAAGTCGACACGCATCGGCGTCACACGGTTTGAACAACAGTTGAGGAGAAAAATGCAATTGACTCGTCTCACGACTCATCTGCCGGTCTGTTTCCTGTTCTTAGGTGTATTAGCGTCCGGCCAGAATACAACTCAGACGGTGACTTTCAGCTACGGCGGAGCTCCACTCTCAATTCCGGTCGATACCGCGAACGCGCAGGCTGTTGCCGAGATATATGTACCCACTGCAATTACCATCAGCAGTGTTACCGCGCAAGTGCAGATCGATTATCCAAACGTGAGTGATCTCACCGTCTACCTTTTTTCGGCCAATGGGACACGGTCGATTCTGCTTGGAAACGACTGCGGGGGACTAGTCAATATCGACACCACGTTCGACGATAAAGCCACTACCAAATACAGCGACTTCTGCCCGAAAGAAGCCGGCCGTGGACCCTTCCGTCCGGATCAACCTCTTGCAAACTCCGTCGGCGAGTTGTCAGTCGGTTATTGGGACCTGGTGGTGCGGAATACTAAGAGTGATCGCAACTCGGGACTGCTGCGCGGATTCTCGCTCACCATCACAGGCGCCCCGGTTACTACGCCGACCTTCACAGCCGACGCGGTGGTGAACAGCGCCAGCCTCGACGGGGGCGTCGTCGCGCCGGGTGAATTGATCTCGATCTACGGTGTGGCTCTCGGGCCGCAACAGGGCGTCCCGGCGGGGACTGGCGCCGCACCGACTTCGCTGGGTGGCACGACCGTGACTTTTGACGGAGTCCCGGCACCGATACTCTATGCATCGTTCTATCAACTAAACGTGCAAGCTCCGTATTCGCTGACGCCGGGCACAAGAACGAGGATTCAAATCCAGACCAGTGGAGGCCCCAGCAGTGCGGTGCTGGTTGACGTTCTCTCGTCGGTTGCCGGGCTATATACGGTAACCTCGAACGGCCGCGGACAGGTGATTGCGCTCAATCAGGACGGCGCTCAGAATTCGACAACGAACCCTGCCGCGGCAGGGAGCTTTGTGAGTCTCTATGCTACTGGACTGGGCGCAGTGACGCCGGCCGTGAATGCCGGCGCGATTGCTCCCAACACTCCGTTATCGACGGTGAACGGTGGCGCTACGGTCATAATTGGTGGTTTGGTGGCGCCGGTTTCGTACGTGGGCCTTGCGCCCGGATACGCGGGTCTATATCAGATCAATGCACAAATCCCGGCCGGGACCGCATCGGGTACGCGACTCGTCTTTGTAGTGTCGCCAAACGGGTACTCGAGCCAAGGTCGCTCGTTCATTGCCGTAAAGTAGCTTGTTCAACTTCCGGGTGTGGCGCCGCAGCATGCGTGATCAATTGCTTCGGCGCCCACATGTTTGTTCCTATCCACAGTTCCGGTTTCTGCCCCATTCTCGCCGAAAATCCTAAGTAGATACTTTGCCCCAGTTCCGGCTCGCCTTTAAGTCGACACTTAGTAGCGCGCTTTGCGTCCAGAAATCATAATCGGGATACGTAAATCCAAAGATCGCTAGCGGTGTCCTACATCCAAGTCTTTGAGGGGATTAAGAAAGTCCCTTTGGCATCAAGGATGCACTAAGTCTTCTGGAGGATCGAATCCCTCACCAATCCCGCGACGGACGCTTCGGCGTGTGTTCACCCCCGACGCACCCTCAATCTGCGGCTTGGGACCCTTCAACGTTATGTTCCTCGTTTTACGGAGAAGACATGTTTAAGAAAATTTTAGTGTTGGTTTTGATGGCGACACCTCTGTTGCTCATCTCCACAACGCTGACAACGACTTCATTCGCGCAGACGATCACCTCCGGCGATTTGACCGGCGTCGTCACCGACCCTTCCGGGGCAGTGCTTCCGGGCGTAACGGTCAATTTGAAAAATGTTGAGACCGGCGCAACCCAGACTGCAAAGACAAATGGCCAAGGAGCTTACCGCTTTTCGTTTCTAGGCCCGGGCCGATACTCGCTGAACGTTGCGGCTCCTGGATTCGGAGAATCACAACGGTTGGTTGATGTCCTGGTCGGGCAAGCCGTGACCACCAACATACAGCTGTCCGTAGCCGCAGCCACACAGACCATTGAAGTGGCTGAATCGTCGGTCGCCATTCAAACTGAAAATGGAGATATTACGACGACGTTCTCCACTACGCAGGTGGCGGAGCTTCCGAATGGCGGCAACGATATCACTTATATCGCGCAGACCGCTCCGGGTGTTCTTCAGAATACAGGCGGCGGTTATGGCAACTTCTCGACGTTCGGTCTGCCCGGAACAGCGAATCTGTTCACGACTAACGGCCAGAACAACATGGACCCGTACCTCAACCTGAACAACAGCGGCGCCACCAACCTCACTCTAGGGAAGAACGAAGTTGCGGAGGTTAGCGTCATCAACAACGGCTACTCTGGTCAGTACGGCCAAATGGCAGGATCTCAGGTCAATGCAGTGACTAAGTCCGGAACCAACCAGTTCCACGGGAACGCAATCTGGTACTGGGCGGGCTCAAAGCTGGCAGCGAACGATTTCTTCGCGAACCAGTCGGGCACTCCTAAAACCTTCTTCAACGACAATCAGTGGGCTGACAGCATCGGCGGACCCATCTGGAAGAACCGGACGTTCTTCTTCTTCAACAATGAAGGAATCCGGATTATCCTTCCCGCGGCGAGCAGTCTGATCAAGATACCGAGTCCGCAGTTTGAAGCGGCCACGCTCGCCAACTTGAATGCGACGGGCCAGAGTGCGCAGGTCCCCTACTATCAAAAAGCTTTCAATCTGTATAACAGCCCGAGCGGATTACAGGGCGGAGCTGCTGTCCCGGTGCCCGGCGGAGGATGCGGGACTGGTTCGGCTGCGTTTACCGCACTCGGTCCCGGCGTACCCTGTGCGCTGCAGTTCCGGCAGACCAGCAATACGTTCACCCGCGAACGAATCTGGTCCTTGCGCATCGATCAACAGATCGGAGCGAATGACAGATTGTACGGCCGTTATTACGACGACCAAGGTCTTCAGGCCACGGGAACCGACGCCATCAATCCGGTTTTCAACGCGTTCAGCCCTCAACCCGCCTACCAAGGTCAGTTGAGCGAGACGCACACCTTCGGCTCAAGTGCTGTGAACCAATTCCTGTTCTCTGGGTTTTACTACAGCGCGATCTTTGGGCAGACCGATTACAATGCCGCCAAGAACGCGTTTCCGAATCAACTCCAGTTTACGGGAAGCCCCTTCACTACCCTCGCCCCGATCGGCGTTTATCCGCAGGGACGCATCGTGAAGCAGTGGCAGTACGTTGATGATTTCTCGAAGGTCTGGGGCAAGCACTCCATCAAGACCGGCATTAACTATCACCGGAACCCGTTCACGGACATCGGAAACCAGTCCAACAATGTGGGCACCCTGACTGTTGGCACATTGCAGGATTTTTACAGCGGCATCGGTGGTCCCAAGACGAATCTCGTCCAGGCCTTCCCGACCACTCCGCAGAACGACTTCACGTACAATCAGTTCGGCGCCTACATCCAGGATGAATGGAGAGCGACGCAGAACTTGAAGATCAATATTGCTTTGCGCATTGATCACAACGGTAACCTAGAGTGCAGCAACAACTGTTTCGCCCGACTGCTGCCGTTCAATTCACTTGTCCACGACGTGAACGTTCCTTACAACACGGCCATCTCGACAGGGAAGCAAAATCCGCTGCCCTCGATTGATAACTATATCTGGGAGCCGCGACTAGGGTTCGCGTGGTCGCCTGGATTCTCGAAGAAGACGGTGATCCGGGGCGGCGCCGGCATTTTCGGCGACTCCATTCCACTGACAGCACTGGTCCCGATTTCGCAGAACGCGCCTAATCTCTTTAGCGCACGCGCGATTGGAGGAGCCATTGCGCCTGGCGTGGCGGGTGGTCTGTTCCGCAGCCGCGGCCGCGGCGAATCAGGCTTTCCAAAGCCAGTTCTCGAGCGGCGCCACGCTCGCCCAGCTCTCGACCGCCGTTCCCAATTTCAGCAAGCCCCGTTTGACGACCGCGGACGATCCGCTCCGCACGCCGCGTTACTACGAATGGAACCTTCAAGTTCAGCAGGAACTAGGCGCAAATATGGTGCTTAGCGTCAACTATGTAGGCAATCACGGCTCCAAGCTGTTACTTCGCAACGCCGGTTTGAACGCTTATTGCCCCATCGCCGGTTGCGGCGGTTTCGCCGGTCTCCCGACAGCGGCCCCCGACAATCGATTCGGCCGGATCGTTGAATGGCAGAGTTCCGGAATATCCAACTACCAGGGCGTAACGACGAGCTTGAGCCGGCGCTTCTCGCACGGATTCCTCTTCAACTTCAACTACAGCTACGGCCACGCGCTCGATGAAATCTCGAATGGCGGCCGTCTCCCGTTCGTTAACAGTACCAACACGAGCGAAACGTTCGCTTCGAACCCCTACAACATTCGCAAAACGATGTACGGAAATTCGGATTACGATGTGCGCCATAACTTTACTGCGAACTATGTTTGGGACAACGCAGTCCGCCACATCTTTAACGGAGGACCGAACGTACTGCTCAGCGGTTGGACGATTTCAGGCGACGTATTTCACCGCACCGGCTTACCGTTCACGGTTCTCGATACCGATACAGCCGGTGGTATCCTGAACTACTCCGGTGACATCTTCGCTCAGATCGCGGGTAATCCGCAGAAAGTCTGCGGCAAATCCGCGGTGGATACGCCTTGCTTCGGTGCAAACGCCTTCACGAACGCGACGGGCTTCAGCAACCAGGGTCGTAATCAATTCCGCGGACCTAACTTCACGAATGTGAATCTGAACGTCACGAAGAACTTCGCGATTCGGGAGCGTTTCCAATTCCGGATCGGTGCTTCCTTCTACAACCTATTCAACCACCCGAACTTCGACCAGCCCGTCAACGATCTCGCGAGCGATCAGTTCGGGCAGATCATTTCGACTACATCGCCGGCCACGAGCATCTTCGGAGCGTTTGTGGGCAGCCAGTCGGCACCTCGCGACATCCAGTTCAGGACCGAGTTCCGCTTCTAGCATCACTCGAGCTTCACCAACAATTGCGCTCCCGGCTAAACAACCGGGAGCGCTTTTTTCTTTCCCCTCGCGCCTGCCCCACTCTGAATTCAGTGCTAGCTGCGGCGGCTGTTACATTGGACATATGCCGTTCGCCGGAATGAAGGTGCTCGCGCTCGAGAGCCGGCGCGCGACCGAGATGGCCGAGTTGATTCGCCGCCAAGGCGGCGACCCGTTCATCGCGCCATCCATGCGCGAGTTACCCCTGGAGTCGAACGAAGAAGCTTTCCAGTTTGCTGACAAGCTCTTCGAGGGCGCCTTCGACATGATGATCCTGCTCACAGGAGTTGGCACGCGGGTGCTGAACCGCGTACTAGCATCGCGGTACCCCGAGGATGCGTTCCCCAATGCGCTCCGCGCCATCACAGTCGTCGCGCGCGGCCCCAAGCCTGCCGCCGTTCTGCGAGAGTTGCGGGTGACTCCGGCCATCATGGTTCCCGAACCGAATACCTGGCGTGAACTTCTCGCCGCCACTGAAGGCCGACCGGAGCGGCGCATTGCTGTACAGGAGTACGGAACCAGCAACGTCGACCTGCTGGATGGGTTGCGAAAGCGCGGAGCCCAAGTGACCCCCGTCCGCGTCTACCAATACGATCTGCCGGAGGACACGGGTCCGCTTCGCGAGGCGGTTCGCAAGCTGGCGGCCGGCGAGTTCGACGCCGTCCTACTCACGACGTCGGTGCAGTTGGTACACCTGTTCAGAATCGCATCGGAGCTGGGGCTCGAGGCCGAAATTCGTGATGCGTTCGCGCGTGTGATGGTGGCGTCCATCGGCCCCACCACGACTGAGACGCTGGAGGATTTCGGCGTCCACCCTGATATGACACCGCAGCATCCCAAAATGGGATTTCTGGTTAAGGAGGCCGCCGAGCAGTGCGAAGCGTTGCTGGCGCGTAAGAGGAACTAATGCCGGAGCGGCGCGACGACACGATGGCCCAGGTCGCCAAGTACATCTCGCTGGCCTTCACCCTCCCGGCCGGAGCGATCGCCGGTTATATCATCGGATACCTGCTGGATAAGGCGTTTGGGACCTCGTTCCTGCGGATCGTTTGCCTGATCCTCGGAATCGCTGGGGGTCTTATCGAGGTAATTCGCAGTCTGCTCCAGGACGCGAAAGAATCGTGACAGACGATTCCGGCTTCTATGACCGGGCTCTGGCGCGAATGGACCGGATCGCCATGGCGACCGGGGTCCTCGCGGTGCTCTTATTCTTCCTACGAGAGGGTTTTCCGGCCGCGCTCGGCTGCGGAATTGCGGCGATCGCGTCCATTTACAATCTGCGACGCTTGACTGCCTTGGCGGGGCGATTGGGAAGGCCGGGCAGCGCGGGTTCGGCCGTCCTGGCGGGATTGCGGTTTCTGGTGCTGGGGCTACTCTGCTTTGTTATAATCAAGTACTTCGGAGTCAGCGCAGTGGCGGTATTTTCCGGATTACTGATTTCGGTCGCCGCTGTATTGATTGAAATCATCTACGAACTGATCTTCACCCGGTAAATGCAAGAACACGAACTCTGGCTCACACGCCTGTTTAATGAATATCTGGCTGGACCGGCGAACGCCATCCTCGGACTGTTCGGACTTCACGCCAACGATCCCGCTCATCCGTGGGAAAACTGGCTGGTCATGGAGTTGCTGGTCGTCCTGCTCATCATGGTCGGCGTCGCCGTCCTGCGCAGCACACTCTCGGTGGACAAGCCCGGCAAGATGCAGCACCTCGTGGAAGTGATCTGGGCTTTCTTGAGCGAGGCGGCCCGGGATGCGGGTCTTCATCATCCGGGCAAGTATCTAGCCTATTTCGCGACGCTCTTCTTCTTCATTCTGATTTGTAACCTGATCGGCGTCATCCCAGGTTTCGAATCACCGACCATGGTTCCTTCGGTGCCGGCCGGATGCGCGCTGGCGACCTTTGTGTATTACAACTTCTGGGGATTTCGCGAGCAGGGCGCCGGTCCGTATCTGAAGCACTTCGCTGGGCCCATGCCGGTGCTGGCGCCGCTGATGGTGCCCATCGAACTCGTGAGTCACCTGGCGCGTCCGATGTCACTGACCATTCGTTTGTTCGCCAATATGTTTGCCGGTGAGCAAGTGACCGTCGCATTCCTGAAGTTGACGTTCCTGGTGGCTCCGGCCGTATTCATGGGTCTGCACGTATTCGTTTCTTTTCTACAGGCCTATATATTCGCGCTGCTGACCATGATCTACGTGAGCAGTGCTGTTTCGCACGAGCATTAAATTCGGCATCATGCGGCCCAGTGTGAGGGCGGCGGTCTCCCAAGGCACGCCGTCAACCACCTCCTGAGGCCTATTTCATACAAAGGAGACAGAAGTGAAATTGAAGCTCATTCTGCTTTTAGCGGCCCTGTTCCTGCTGAGCACCCCGATCTTTGCACAGACCCCGGGTAGCACGGCTGGAACCACCAACTGGCAACCGGCTGCGGCCGTACTTGGCATGGGTCTCGCGTCGGGTCTTTGCGGCTTGGCGCAAGGTAAAGCCGTTGCCGGGGCGACAGAGGCGATGGCCCGCAATCCAGCCGCCAGCGCAGGGATCCGCTTTGCGTTGATTCTCGGCCTGGTTCTCATTGAATCGCTGGCGCTATATACGCTAGTCATCACGTTTACAACACAAACGAAGTAGTTCCGCTCCTGAGTGGCGCACCCCCCTCGTGCGCCACATAACTTTTTATGAAGCTGCAAGGTATCTTCCCGCCGATTGCCACACCCTTCGATTACAAAGGCGATCTCTACAAAGTAAAGGTTCAGCATAATATCGAGAAATGGAATCAGACCACGCTCGCAGGATACGTGGTGTGCGGATCCACTGGCGAGAGCGTCATGCTCACGCCGGAAGAGAAGATCCAGCTCTGGGAATGGGTAGCCCAGTATGCCGCTTCCGACAAGCTCCTCATCGCCGGTACCGGCGTCGAGAGTGTTCGCGAGACGGTGGCGCTGACAAACCGGGCCGCCGAGATCGGCTATAAGGCGGCGATGGTACGCACCCCGCACTATTACAAGAGCCTCTTGAATCGAACTGAGGCCCAGGTCCTGTACTTCCGTTCCGTAGCCGACCAGGCCAAGATCCCGATCATGATCTACAACTGGCCGCAGGCCACCGGCATCGACATCACCCCGGAAGCTGTCGTGCTGTGTTCGGAGCATCCTAATATCATCGCTATCAAAGAAAGCTCGGGCAGCCTCGAGAAAGTGATGCAGATGATCCGCGAGGTGAAGCCGGGGTTCCAGGTCCTGGTGGGATCAGCGCCAACGTTGTGGCCGTCATTCGCCGTGGGAGCCGTAGGCGCAGTGCTCGCGTTCGCCAACGCCGCACCCTACGCAACAATCACGATTTGGGAAGCCCACCGGACTCGGGACGCCGAGGCTGCTCGGGACTGGCAGAACCGCATTTCGCGCGCCGCCCAGCTAGTGACGACCAAGTACGGCGTTCCAGGTCTGAAATACGCAATGGATCTGAATGGCTATTATGGCGGCCCCCCGCGTCTTCCACTTACGCCCGTGTGTTCTGCCGCTCAGCGGGAAATCGAGCAGGCATTCGAGGGTCTTCGGGGCTGAATGACGTCGACAACACGGACGGTCACAACGCCATAGAGCGCAGTTTCGCCCAATGATCGAGGGATACTAGCTCTTCCAATTCGAGAAGCGTCTTCGGACGGCCGTAGGGGCGCCCCTCAATCCGAAGCTGCGCCGTTGACCCCCGGATCTCGCCAGCGCGAAACTCCACGATCTCGCTAAGCTTATCAGCGAGCAGTCCGGCCAAGCCCACTGGACAACTCCTGTCCAGACTGATCACCAGGATGGATGCCCCCGGGCGCAAGGGGCGGACATGCAGCCCGAGTTGCTCTCTTATGTCGAGAACCGGGATCATTCGCCCGCTGGAGGCCACGCAGCCGTACAGAGACGGCAGCCGTCCTGGCAAAACGCGAATATCAATGGCAGGCAGGATGTGGCGTACACATTCCGAACGAATCGCGAAATACTGTCGCGACAGTTGAAACGTGACATACTTGCCGGCCCGGGCTGAAACTTCTCCGGTTAGCACTCAAACTTCCTGAAGGTCTCATCGACTTCAGAACGCCGTAGTTTGAACTCAGTTCCCCCGGCACCCTGCCTGGAGTTCTCTCACGACATCGCGGCGCTACCGTACGTTATGGCTGTACAAGACGAAGCACCTCGCAAACGGTTACGCTGGCTGATATGCGTCCCTGGGCAATTCCTCTCCTGACGGCCAGCATTTCGGTAGGGGCGAGCGCTCCGAATTACAACCACGCGGGTGAATTAACGCGTCCGACGGATTACCGGGAGTGGATGTTCCTGACCGCGGGAGTTGGCATGACATACGGTCCGGCCGCGGCGCGGGCTCGTGATCTCCCCCCCTTCTTCGACAATGTCTTTGTCACCCGCGAAGCCTATCACGCTTTCACGGAGACGGGTCACTGGCCGGACAAGACGATGTTCGTCCTCGAGATTCGTTTTCCCCAAAGCCACGGCTCTATCAACAAGAATGGATATTTCCAGACGGACGTCGCCGCCATCGAGATGGCTGTTAAAGATGAACAGCGATTTCCCGACAAGTGGGCGTACTTCGATTTCCCGACGCGCGGTGGGGTAGCCGCCAAGTCGGCCAAGGCTCTTGGTCGAGACGCGGGATGTTTCGCCTGCCACACTGCAAACGGGGCGGTCGAAAATACGTTCGTTCAGTTTTATCCCGCTCTGTTGGCGGTGGCACAGGAAAAGCATACGGTGAAATCATCGTTCCAGCCTTGGACTCCCAGCCCGGCTAGCCTGTATCACACGATTGAGTCCGGCGAATGGCCGAAAGCGAAGCAGTCTCTGGAGGTCGCCCGCAGGGATGATCCGGAAGCCGTGGCTCCGCGCGAACCATCGCTGAGCCAGCTCGCATACCAACTGCTTTCCGCGGGCAAGAAAGAGGAGGCTGCGAAGGTTCTCGAATACGCCGAGTCGGTCTATCCGACGTCGGGGGCCTTGGCCGATAGTCTCTCTGAGGTGCTGGAGGCGAATGGTCAGAAGGCCGCCGCGATTGAGGCTTCCCGCCGAGCCTTGAAGTTGCTGGAAGTGGATCAGCTCACTCCAGCCTCCCGGAAGGAAGCACTGCTCAAGTCCGCTCGCGACCGTATCGCCAGGCTGGAGGCCAAGAACCGGTAGAGAGGTTCCGTTCGGGCCGCGGAAACCGCGTCCCACAAATCTTACCGCCTCGCTGCCACCGGATATAAGCGCGACGGTATACTGTGAACGCGTGCTTCGACGTTTATTCCTGCTTGCGACTCTGTGCTTGATCGCGGCAGTAGCGCAAACGCCAGATCCGGCGCCGCCGCCCGCACAGAAACAGGAGCGGAACACTCAGACCTACACCCTTCCTGCGGACAAGCTCGAAAAAGCTGTCGAGTTCGCCAAATCACGCCATCGGGCGTATTTTCTGGGAGTCGCCTACGGAGTTGTCGTGCTTTGGGCTCTGCTGTGCTGGCGCGTAGGTCCACGTTACCGGGACTTCGCCCATAGAATTTCCCGCCGCCGCATTGTACAGGCTTACACCTTCGGACCGCTGTTCTTATTGACTGCCGATGTCCTGCAGCTCCCGCTGTCCGCCTATGATCACCACCTGTCTCTTAAGTACCAGCAATCCATTCAGGGATGGGGATCGTGGTTCTGGGACTGGACCAAGGGCGAACTGATTTCGTTCGTTCTGGCAGGCGTATTGCTCTGGATCTTGTATGCCATCATGCGGCGAAGTCCGCGACGGTGGTGGTTCCATTTCTGGCTCGCCGCTGTTCCCATCATAGTTTTCTTGATGTTCCTCACTCCCGTTGTAATCGAGCCTTTGTTCTTCAAGTTCGAGCCCCTTGCGGACAAGCAACCCCGGTTAGTAGCAGAAATCGAGAGAGTAGTTGCGCGCGGCGGCCTCGATATTCCAACCAGCCGCATGTACGAGATGAAGGCCAGCGAGAAGCTAAATTCGTTGAACGCTTATGTCACGGGACTGGGCGCCTCGAAGAGAGTGGTCGTCTGGGATACAACGATCCAGAAGATGAACCCGGGGCAGATCCTGTTCGTGTTCGGTCACGAAATGGGGCATTACGTTCTTCATCACATCTGGGCCGGCATCGCGATGACCGCGGTCGTGGTTCTCGTGTTTCTTTTTCTCGGATACCATGCGATGAATTGGGCGCTGGCGCGTTGGGGCGTCAGTTTCTCCATCCACGGAGTGGATGACTGGGCGTCGTTGCCCGTCCTGCTATTAGTGCTGACGATATTCGGATTTCTGGCGGAACCGGTATTGAACGGGTTCAGCCGAACGCTGGAGCACAATGCGGATATCTATGGTCTTGAAGTAATTCATGGGATCGTATCAAATTCGCCTGAATCCGCCGCGGGAGCATTTCAGATTCTTGGAGAGGTGGGGCTGGACGATCCGAATCCGAGCGAGTTCATTAAGTTCTGGCTCTACAACCACCCATCCATCAGCGACCGTGTGCGCTTTGCCTCTCAGTACGATCCATGGAGCAACAATCAATTCCCTAAGTATGTCCACTGATATAGATTCCAAACGCAATCGTAGCGGTGCCAGGTGAAGCGAAACTCCCTTGTCATGGGGGCCGGACTTGTCTGCGCGTTGACGCTGCATCCGGCGCTGGAGGCTAAACCCAAGAGCCGGCCGCACGCTTTGAAGGAGGTGTTGTGGCGCGATCCTGGCGAGATCGGCCACCGGGACCTGGCCTATGGCCCTGGAGGATCGTCGGGCCGTCCGCGGGCACCTTTTCACTTCGTCGAAGAGGAGGCTGCGGGTACCAGCCCCAAGGTGAAAGTGAAGGATTCCCGAGGCACCACTTGGATCATAAAGTGGGGGCCGGAAGCCTATGCCAGTAATTTCAGTTCACATCTGGTTTGGGCCTGCGGTTACATTGTCGAAACTGAGTATTTCCTTCCCAGTGGCCGCATCCTGAGCGTACACGACCTCAAGCGCGCCGCACCTTATGTGAAGGCCGATGGGTCGTTCATCGATGGCCGGTTTCAGCTCCGCTCGAAGTCTCCAAAGTTCGTGAAGGAGAGTAACTGGGCATGGACTAATAACCCCTTTCTCGGTACGCCCGAATTTAACGGCCTGCGCATTCTGATGATGCTGGTGTCCAACTGGGACGCCAAGGACGCCCGCGATTTTGCTGACGACGGATCAGGACACGGCAGGGCAGACTCGAATCTGGCGATTTTCGAGGAAAGCGGAAAGCATCGTCCATATCTGTACTTCGTGAGCGATTGGGGAGCGACGCTGGGCAAGTGGTCCCCCGTGCCACCGCTTCGCACCAAGTGGGACAGCAAGGGATTCGCCGCCCAGACACCGGACTTCGTCAAGGGTCTGAAGAACGGCGAGGTTCAATGGGGCTACGCTGGCACTCACGGCGCCGATATCTCGAAGGGTATCCATGTCAGCGACGTCCAGTGGCTCCTGCAGTACCTGGGGCGTATCACTGATGCTCAGATTCGCCGGGGTCTGGCCGCCAGCGGCGCCACTGCTGAAGACGTCGACGTCTTTAGCCGCGCCATCCGCGATCGGATCCAGCAACTGCAAATGGTCGCCCGCGGGGTTTGATGAAAGAAGTCGCACTTCCGGGCGATCAGCCCCGGACGAGGTATAATTCAAAGACTCGTTCAACGGACGAGATCCTCTGATGACTGACAAGAGTCGAATTTTACTGATCGAGGACAATCCGAGCGACGTGTTCCTGGTTCGAGAAGCTCTGGGACAGCACGGCATTTCATTCGATTTGATGGTGTTAGACGATTGTGAGCGGGCTCTGGCATATTTTGACAGTGCCGATACCGATCAGAGTCTAAAGCCTCCGGATTTGGCGGTGGTCGATTTGAACCTCCCCCGAGGGAATGGCGCAGACTTGCTGCAGCGTATAAGGAACAGCCCTAAATACGGAAACATCCCCATTATTGTCTTGACCGGTTCTGAGGCGCCTCGAGATCATGCGTTTATCGCGGCCCTGAGTGCGTCGGTCTTTCGGAAACCTACCGCTGACCTCGATGAATTTATGCGCCTCGGTTCCGTGGTGCGCAAGCTTCTGCACGCGTGAAAACTCGCACGAGCCGTCGCTCTTGACACAGGGTCAATCCGCTACTCGAAGAGGCGGCCGGCCCAGGGTACGGCCGCACCGCCCACTTGGGCAGCGACCCCCGCGCCTCGCAACACTCTAGCCTCATGCTCCAGCAGGAACTGCTTACGCGGAAGTCCGCCGCCGTAACCGGTCAGAGAACCGTCGGCCCCAATCACGCGATGGCAGGGCACGATAATCGAAACGGGATTGCGTCCATTCGCGGAACCTACCGCTCGCATGGCTTTTGCACGGCCTATAGTGGAGGCGAGATCACGATAACTCGCCGTATTTCCGTACGGGATCGAGCGAAGCGCGTCCCACACACCGAGCTGGAATGGAGTTCCTCGAAGATCCAGCGTGAGGTCAAACTCGCGCAGCGTTCCTTCGAAGTATTGTTCCAGTTGCGTGACGGCGTTGCGCAGGCGGCCCGGATCGGATACCCATCCGGAATCCGGTCTGGGTCCCTTGTCATGGTCTTCCATGAAGACGCCGGACAACCCGGTCTCGGTAGCGGTTAACAGCAGCCCTCCGATAGTCGACGGCATGAAATGATAGTAGGTCGTCATAGTTTCTTCTCCGATAAGCTGTTCCACAAATACAACGCCGCATAGGCGCGCCATGGCCTCCAGGCTTGCGATCTTTCTTCTAGCGCGCGCTGCGAAAGAGGAGTAGACGGACACAGCGCCTTGCGCAAACCCAGGTCGCCGGCCGGAAAAGCATCGGGCCAGCGGAGCACCCGTACGGCGATGTAATCGCGCGTCCACTCGCCAATACCGGGGATTTTAGCCAAGGCCTCGCTAGTCCCTGCTTGCCGATCGAAATCTACATCCCCGCAGCACACCGCCTGCGCAAGCCCTCGGATTGTTGCCGCGCGAAAGGCGGGCATCCCGACCGCGGCGATATTGTTGACATCGGCTTCCGCCAGGGCCTTCGCCTGGAGTGGATAGTGTGTGAGTCCCGCCGGCAGACCGGCCGCCGTCGTTGCGAATCGCTGAACCATACGGCCGGCCAGAGTGCTCGCGCCAGCAACACTTACCTGTTGACCCAGAATGGCTCGCACAGCCACCTCGAAACCGTCGAAGGCGCCGGGAACACGTAGGCCCGGAGTCCTCGCGACCATGGGCCGCAGTGCGGCATCCTCGCTCAGGGCGGATGCGATTGGCTCAGGATTGGCGTCCAGGTCGAACATCGACCGGATTCTTCCCGCGATGGGCAGAAGATGTGTCGCAAGGTCGTCGGACACTTCCACGTCCAGCATTCCCTCGCGGTCTACGCCTGCCGAAAACCACCCACAGCGATCCCCAATCCGCACCGTCCTCCAATACCGTCCTTCGCTCACCGATTCAACCCCGGGGATCGCGCGCTTGCTCCAATACCGAAGCATCTCGCCCCAGGCAAAAGGTTCACGATAGGTCAACGAAAGCCGAAGTCCAAGGTTCTTGCCCGTGGAACTCAGCGTCTGACGCCGAAACGCAGACGGCGCGATTCCGTAATGCGTTTTGAAAGACTGATTAAATCTGGCAAGACTGTTGAACCCGGAGCCGAACGCGACTCTCGCAACCGGCAGCGAAGTGGTGGAAAGCAGACGGCGCGCGAATAGAAGGCGCGTGGTTCGCACCACCTGCAATGGAGTGACACCGCATTCCTCTTCGATGACTCGGCGCAAATGTCGTGACGAGACGCCGAGCCGTCGGGCCGCCGCTTCGAGATTCTCGCCGAACAGCCCGTCGCGTTGTACCTCTTTTACGAACTGTCCCGCTAGACCAGCTGCCGCCTCGTGGGCCGGCGGCGAGAGTTCCGGCCGGCACCGCAGGCAAGGCCGAAAGCCCGCAGCCTCTGCCGCTGCCGGCGTTTTGAAGAAGACGCAATTTTCAGGTTTGGGCGTCCTAGCCGGGCAGATGGGCCGGCAGTAAATGCCGGTGGTTTTCACGCCCGTATAGAAGTTGCCGTCAAAGCGTCCATCGCGGGCCCGGACTGCGGCGTGATAAGAAGCGTGATCGAGCGTCATGCGTCCAGAATAGGGGTATGACGGCGTCGGTGCCACTCGTTTTCGGACATGACAGTAAGAAGATTGAAACGTGGTGGCCCGGAGCGGGTCATAGGTAAGTGGTCTGAAGTGTATAGCCGACTACTTGCTTTAGTTTTCTTAATCTTACCGGTCGCGACCGCGCAGAACAACGGCGCGCAGAACAAAGGCTTTGATGGGCAGCGCATTCTCGACATCCGATACGATCCGGCGAAGCAGCCGCTGGATCCCCGCGATCTCGCTCGCGCGCAAACATTGAAGAAAGGCGAGCCGCTACGCCTGACAGCGGTCAGTACTGCCATCGATCAGCTCTATGCGACGGGATACTACGACGACATTCAGGCGGAAGCCGAGCCGGGCGACGGCGGCGTCGTGGTCCGCTTCGTCACGAAAACGCGTTGGTTTATCGGCCATGTCGGCGCCGAAGGAAAGTTGTCGACTCCTCCCAATCGCGGACAGATCACGAACGGTACTCAACTCACTCTGGGCCAACCTTTCGATGAAACGGCGTTGCATGCAGCCGAGGATACGATTCTGCGCCTGTTTCACGATAACGGCCTCTATGAAGCCAAGGTGAACACCAACATCGGACGCGAGCCGGATATCCAGCAATTGAATTTCACGTTCAATCTGAAGACGGGCAAGCGCGCCAAGTACGAGCGTCCAGTGATTACTGGGAACCCGCTGCTTCCCGACGAGACGATCATACGGGCTACAGGGTGGCGCATTCGTTTCATCGGCTGGTACCGTCAAGTCACAGAATCGTTGACCCGCAGCGGCGTTAACGGCGTCCTTAAGCAGTACCAGAGCCGCGACCGTCTGATGGCCACCGCCCAGATCAAGGATTTGGCATACGATCGGCAGCGGCGGCGTGTCAAGCCGACACTCGAGGTAAATGGCGGCCCGAAGGTCAGAGTCCGGGCGGTGGAAGCGAAAGTCTCGAAGCGCACGCTTCGCAAGTACGTACCAATTTACGATGAACGGCGCGTGGATAACGATCTGCTGGTGGAAGGCGCGCGAAATCTGCGGGACTATTTCCAGAACCAAGGCTACTACGACGTGGCGATCGAGATCAGGCAGCGGCCGGAAGGTCCCGATCAGCAGTTGATCGAGTACGTCATCAGCCGGGGTCAGCGTTTTAAGCTTGTCGACCTCGAAGTGCAAGGTAACAAGTACTTCAGCACGGAAACAATTCGCGAGCGAATGTTTCTGGAGCCTTCGTCGTTCCGTTTCCGGCACGGCCGCTACAGTGAAGCCATGAAGAAAAAGGATGAGGAGAACATCACTAATCTTTATAAATCGAACGGCTTTGAAGACGTGAAGGTCACGTCCGTAACGGTTCGCGACTATAAGGGAAACCCTGGGCAGATCTCGGTCGCCATACGCATCGATGAAGGCCCCCAGAAGTTCGTGGACAAGGTTGAAGTGAAAGGCGTACAGCAGCTGAATCGTGACGAAATTGAGAGCGTTCTCAGTTCCCTCCCCGGACAGCCCTACAGTGAACTGAACGTCGCGGTGGATCGGAATGCCATCCTCACTCGCTACTACACCGCGGGATTTCCGGCCGCCAACTTCGTCTGGCGCTCGTATCCCTCTGACCAGCCCGATCATGTCAATCTCGAATACACCGTTGCCGAAGGCGAGCGAAAATACGTCCGCGACGTTCTGGTTACCGGTGCAAAGCGAACAAAGCTGGAACTGATCCAGAATGGCCTCACTCTGAAAGCGGACGATCCCCTGTCGTTGAACGCTATGACCGAAGCGCAAAAGAATCTGTACAATCTCGGCATTTTTGCCAAGGTGGACACGGGTGTTCAGAATCCGGGGGGAACCACGCAGTACAAGTACGTGCTGTACGACATCGAGGAGGCGAACCGCTACACGGTGAACATGGGCATCGGCGCGGAAGCGGGTTCTATCGGTGGAACCACGACCTCGATCAGCGCCCCGGTAGGCGGCACCGGATTCAGTCCGCGCTTGTCTCTCGACCTTTCGCGTCTGAATTTTCTCGGCCGCGGCCACGTCGTCACACTGCGCGGGCGCGTATCCACGCTGGAGCAGATGGGTTCCTTGAACTATTTGCTCCCGCGATTCCAGAGCGTCGATGGACGAAACATCACCTCACGCTGCTGTACGACAAGTCGAACAACGTCCGAACTTTTTCATCCCGGCGTGAAGAGGCGTCGGTCCAGATCTCGCAGCAATTTACGAAGGCACTCACCGGATTGTTCCGCGTCACCTACCGGCGGGTGAGCACGTCGAACGTGGCGATCCCGACGTTGCTCGTACCCCTTTTGCTGCAGCCGGTCCGGCTGGGATTCGTATCGGCCAACATCGCGCACGACCGGCGTGATAATCCTGCGGATGCGCATCGCGGCATCTACACCACCGCGGACATCAGCCTGGCGTCCAATGTGTTCGGATCGCAGCGTAGCTTCCTACGCACACTCGTGAAAAACGCGACTTACTATCCTATTCACCAGCGAACATGGGTGCTGGCGCGAGAAACGACGGTAGGGGTCATTCTACCCCTTCCGCGTCCCGGCTGGAGTGACGTCAGACGAGTCTATTCCACTTCCGGAACGCTTCTTCGGCGGCGGCAACGTGTCCCATCGCGGCTTTCCGGAGAATCAGGCGGGTCCGCGTGATATCGGCGCGCCGGCAGGCCCCGGCGCACCCGCCAGCCAGCCGACCGGCTTTCCGCTCGGCGGCAATGCGGTCTTCTTCAACACCGTTGAACTCCGGTTTCCTCTGCTCGGGGATAACATAGGCGGGGTTCTGTTTCATGACATGGGAAACGTCTACAAGAACCTGAGCAGCATTTCATTTCGCGCCAGCCAGCGCAATCCTCAGGACTTCAATTACATGGTGCATGCCGCGGGATTCGGCATCCGTTATCGCACGCCCGTGGGACCCATCCGCTTGGATCTCGCCTACAGCATCAACCCGCCGAGCTTCATCGGATTCCAGGGCACATATGCAGATCTGTTACAGTGCAACCCGAACTTGCCGGCCAGTCAGTTGCCATCCCAGTGCCAGGGGAGCAAGCAAAACGTTGGGCATTTCCAATTCTTTTTCTCTATAGGGCAGACGTTCTGAATGCGAATGAGCGCCTTCACGTTGGCCCTGATCGCAGTCCTCCCCGCTTCACCAGCCACCATTCTCGACCGCATCGCGATTGTCGTGAACAATCAGATCATCAAAGACAGCGACATTGATCGCGATATTCGTGTGACGGACTTCCTGAATGGCGTGCGGCTCGATCTTGGCCAGGAGGCCCGCAAAGAAGCGGCAAACCGCATCATCGATCAGACATTGATTCGCCGAGAGATTCAGGTCGCGCAGTATGCCGCGGCAAAGCCCGAGGAAAGTCAACAACTGCTCGCTGAGGTGCGAAAGCAGCGTTACTCGCAGCCCGGCGCGTACACGGCGGCGCTGGCGCGATACGGCATCACAGAAGAACAATTGAAGGGCCAAGTCGCCTGGCAGGTTACCGTGCTGCATTTCATTGAGCAGCGCTTCCGTCCGGGCGTAATGATTCCCGATGAGGAAGTGCAGAAGTATTTTGACAGCCACGCCGCCGAATTGCGCCGCCAAGCGGGAGGCAAGCCGGTCACTCTTGACGACGTTCGAGCAAACATCGAAGAGCAGCTGTCCGGTGAGCGGGTGAATCGCGACTTTTTCAACTGGCTGGAGCAGGCGCGTAAAGAGGCGCAGATTCGCTATCTGGAGACCGAGCTGAAGTGACGCGGAGTTGATATGGCGAGTAAGCGAAAAATATTAAAAATTGTTGGCGCATCGCTTGCGGGACTGGTTCTACTTGTATTGATTGCAGCCGTGATCGCGGTGCAAACCAACTGGTTCCGCAACTTTGTCCGCGAGAAGATCATTGCCACCACGGAAGAGAGTACAGGTGGACGCGTCGACATTCAATCTTTCGAATTCGACCTGTGGCATCTTCGCGCCGCGCTAAATGGATTCGTTTTGCATGGGACAGAGCCGAAAAACGCGCCGCCGCTGCTCTCCGCTAACCGGCTGCAAGTGGATATTCGGCTATTCTCCGGCCTGAAGAAAACCGTCGACGTACGTTCGCTCATTATCGATCAGCCGCGGGGGAACGTTATCGTCAATCCGGACGGCACCACGAATGTGCCCGCGCCCAAGGTGAAAAAGCCCAGCGATACGTCGGCTCTCGAGACGATTGTTGATCTCGCGATCGGACACTTTGAGCTGAACAAAGGTAGCCTGCTCTTCGCGGACAAGAAGATGGTTCTGGACGCACGCGGCGAGAATCTGCGCGCTCAACTGGATTTCAACCACTTGAAGCAGAACTATCAGGGACAGGTCGCGATCGCGCCGCTGCTGCTGACCTATGGACACAATCGGCCGTTGAATATCGATGTCACGCTGCCTGTGACCCTAGAGAAAGATCGGATCGGCTTCGACAATGCCAAAATCGCAACGGCGGACTCGCAACTGACCCTCTCTGGCGCCGTCGATCATCTGGTGTCCCCACGCATTTCGGGCCACGCCAACGCGAAACTCGCGCTAGCGGAGTTAGAGCGCGCGACGGGGATGAAGGTATCGGCGCAAGCCGCCAAAAAACTTCCCGAGGCAGCCACCGCCGACGTTGCCTTCGAGATGGCGGACAACCGGATTCAAGTCTCGGGTCTACACGTCGCTGTGGGCGAATCGACCATCGAAGCATCGGGCACTCTGCAGGATCCCAGCGGTAATCCGCCGGGTCTCGACTTCAAAACCCATCTCGCATTGGGAGAGTTGGCGCCGCTGCTGAATTCTACAGCGCGGCCGGACGGCGCCGTGAACGTGAACGGCAATGCCAAGCTCGGCGGTTCCGCAGGATATCAGATTGCCGGAAATATACAGGCGAAGGGACTCTCGTTCACGCAAGGCGGGCAGCGATTCTCGAACGTCAACTTGGCCTCGGCCATTGCCGCCGATCAAAATCGCGTTGCGCTAAATGGATTTAGGTTAGACGCTTTGGGCGGCCAGTTCTCTGGAAATGCGGCGGTCGAGAATATGGAGCGCTTCCGACTCGACGGTCAGATGCGGAATTTCGATTTAAACACGCTTTCGCGAACCTTCATGGGCAAGCCGCTTGGGTATGCGGGCGTGGTCTCCGGGCCAGTAAAGGCTGAGGGTAATTTGAAAGCCCCGGGCACAACGGGAATCCAAGCCAATGCGCAGCTCAGCATCGCGCCGCACGGGAATGGAGTGCCGGTCTCCGGCCGCATCAACGCCCTCTATAACGGCGCGAACGACACGGTTCAGCTTGCCGATACCTTCCTTGCTCTGCCGCACTCGCGCTTGGAACTGGCGGGTAATCTCGGGCAGCAAGTCAACTTGCAGTTTCGCTCGTCCGACCTGAATGACTTCCTGCCTGCCATGCGAGCCACCTCGAAAGAGCCCGTGGACAAGCTCCCCGTCGCTCTGCAGAATGGGACGGCGTCATTCACCGGAGCCATCACTGGCGCATTGACGGCTCCCCAATTACATGGTCATCTGGCCGTCAACAACTTCAGTGTGGAAGGCCGCAAGTTCGACCAGTTGGCGGCTGATGTCGCCGCATCGAAGTCTGGAGCCAATCTGCAAAATGCCCAGCTCACCCGCGGCGGAATGCAGATTCAGGCTTCTGCGAATATCGGCCTACGCGATTGGAAGGCGTTGCCAAGTCAACCACTGAACTTGAACACGACGATCAGAAACGGAGATGTGGCGGACTTGCTGGCCTTAGCCGGACAGCCGAAAGTGCCGATTACGGGCACTCTGAACGCCGACGTGCATCTGGGAGGCACGGTCGCGAATCCGGTCGGGTCGGCGAACGCGACCGTCACCGACGGTGTGGCGTACGATCAGCCCTTTCAGCAGGCGAAGGCAGACATCGGATTCACCAATCAGCGCGTGACATTGTCCTCAGCCGCGGTAACGACGCCCGGCGGAACGGCGCAACTGAGCGGCACGTTTGACCATCCCGCGGAAAGCTTCTCCGCGGGTACGATTCAGGCTCGCATGAGCACGAACCAGATCCAACTGGGCCAGCTCCAAGCCATCGATAAGAATGTTCCTGGCTTGAGCGGTTCGATGCAGGCCAACGCGCAGTTGTCGGCTTCGCTAAAAGAGGTAAAAAAGGAAACAGAGTTCCAGCTGAACGCCGTCAACGCAGACTTGAATATTCGCGGGCTGAAGGCCGAAGGGCAGAACTACGGCGATCTGACGGCCACCGCCAACACGACCGGCTCGACTGTGGAGTACCGGGTGAACTCCGATCTGGCCGGCTCCAACATCCGCGTCAACGGGCGGACTGAACTGCGGCCGGACTACCCGACCACGGCGGACGCTAGCATTCAGTCGCTGCCGATGGAGCGCTTGCTTGTGCTCGCCGGCAGAAAGGACATTCCCGCGCGGGGGATGCTGTCCGGTACGGCCAAGGTCAGCGGTACGGTGCAAAATCCCAACGCGACCGTGGACCTTGCTTTGGCCAAAGCTGTCGTGTACGACGAACCTCTGGACAGTGTCGCGGTTCGCGCTACCTACACGGACCGCCTGATCGATGTACCGCGGCTGGAGATCGTCGATGGCGCCGCGACAATCCAGGGCAGCCTTAACTATTCGCATGCTCCGAACGATCTCGAGGATGGGCAAGCCAAGTTCCAACTTACAAGCACTGGTGTATCTCTCGCGCAGATTCGAAACGTACAGAAATACCGCCCGGGGCTCGCCGGTACTTTGCAACTGATGGCGAACGGCGCTGCCACGGTTCGCAAGCAGTCGAAGGGATCCCCGGAAGTGCTGTTCTCGACCCTGGACGCCAACGTAAACGCCACGGGACTTGCCGTCAATCGGCAAAAACTCGGGGACCTGCGCCTGGCTGCCACGACTAGCGGGGACAGGCTTTCCTACAAAGTGAACTCCGACCTGGCAGGCTCGAAGATTGAAGGACACGGGGAAACCACGCTGAAGGGCGATTACGTAACCACGGCTCAGCTCAGCCTCGCCAACGTCACATACTCCGGCTTACGCCCGCTGCTTTCTCAGGAATCGTCCGCCGATCCGCTGTTCGAAGCCGTCGCGGATGCCCAAATTGCGGTCAATGGTCCCGTATTGAAAACTGAGGCGATGTCTGCCAGATTCAGCGTCAGCCGGCTGGAAGTAACCACGAAGAACCCGCCCGGGAGCGGCCTCCAGAACGTGGCGCTCAAGAACGATAGTCCTATCGTGATTGCGCTCGATCGCTCCATGGTGAGAGTGGAGCATGCACGCATTGTTGGCCCGGACACGAATATCGTCCTGGCGGGAACCGCTGGAATTCAACCTGGTCAGGCTCTGGATCTGAGCTTGAATGCGAACACAAACATAGGCCTCTTGCAGCGCATGAGCCGAGACATTTACTCTTCGGGGGCAGTTGTTCTACAGGCAGCCGTGCGCGGGACCATGGCCAAGCCGCAGGTGAATGGCCGCCTGGAGTTGAAAGACGCCTCGATGAACTACATCGAATTCCCGAACGGTATCTCAAAAGCCAACGGTCTCATTCTGTTCAACGGCAACAGCGCAACGATTCAGAGCCTCACCGCTGAATCCGGAGGCGGCAAGCTGGGGGCCAATGGCTTTGTTTCGTACGGCGGGCCGGCCCTGGCTTATGGATTGAAGGCGACGGCAGAATCCGTTCGAGTGCGGTATCCTCCGGGCGCGAGCATCGTCGCTAGCGCGCAGGTAAACCTGACTGGAACCAGCCAGCGAAGTCTGCTGGCGGGAACTGCGACCATCGACAAGCTTGGGTTCAGCCCAAAGTCGGACTTCGGCTCGATGTTATCGAGCTCTTCGCAGCCGGCTCAGGCTCCCTCCGCGCCCAGCGGTCCGATTGCTGGAATGCGGCTGAACGTCCTGATCAGAACATCGCCCAGCGTCACCTTTGAAACGTCGCTGGCGCAGAATTTGCAGGCGACGGCCAATCTGAGATTGCGGGGGACACTCGAACAGCCCGGTATGATCGGGCGGGTGACCATCACGGAAGGCGATCTCGTTTTCTTCGGTAGCAAGTATACGGTCAACCAAGGCAGCATCAACTTCTACGAGCCGAACCGCATCCAGCCCGTTCTCAATATCGATCTGGAGACGGTAGCCAAGGGAGTCACGGTGGATCTTAACGTGTCAGGTCCGATCGACAACATGAAGCTTACTCACCGATCCGATCCGCCTTTGCAGTTCAACGAGATCGTCGCGCTACTGGCAACAGGGCGGACTCCAACGTCGGATCCCAACCTGGTGGCGCAGCAGCCCGCCACACCACCGCAATCTCTGCAGCAGATGGGGGAATCGGCAATTGTCAGCCAGGCAATCGCGAATCCCGTAGCCAGCCGGCTCCAGCGCGTGTTCGGAGTGAGTCAATTGAAGATCGATCCGACGTTCACCAGCGGATCCGAGTTGCCGCAGGCGCGCTTGACGCTGCAGCAGCAGATCTCAAGTAACATCACCTTCACGTACATTACAAACGTGACGCAAACTAACTCGCAGATTATCAGAGTGGAGTGGGCCGTAAACCCTCAATGGTCGGCGATCGCGACCCGCGAAGAAACGGGCCGCTTCGGAATTGACCTCTTTTATAAGAAGTCGTTCCGCTAACGGCCCGGCTCGGGAAACTTCTAAACCTTAGCTCGGCGGCGCTGATGGGCGGCCACTGCTGCCCCCACCAGCAGGCCGCCGCCAATCGCCAGACCCAACTTGCCCGCAGGGCTGCCGATCCATGAGGGTACGTAGACAACGCCGCTCTCGTCCGCCACCGCGCCCTGCCTCGAGTACCGGCCATATTTCGGACGTGCGACGGTGTCGAAATTTTGGGCCAATTGTTCCAATTCATCCGCCGCCGCATCGCCTGACATCGGCAGGCCATGACCGCACGCCATCACCGCGGGGCGCAACTCTGCCAGGCGCCTGACCGACTTGCCCGCCGCGTCCCAATCACTGGTGTAATAAGCCGGAGGACCATTTAACTGCGGCCTCTGCGTGATCACTGAGTACAGGGACTCCTGCTTTGTAGTCACGAACGCGTCGCCAGCGATCAGCGTGCGATCCGCATCGCGGAACAACGACACATGGCCGGCCGTGTGGCCCGGTGTAGGAATCCATCGCCATCCCGGCATGTGGGGCACGGAATGGTCGGCCGGCAATTCCTGGGCCCTGGATCCTATATCGATGGGGCCCCTCGGATAAAGGGGCGAAAGCAGCGCAAACGATCCCCGTCCGACCATAGGATCGGGCGGGGCGTACTTCGATCGGCCTGTGATGTAGGGCAGCTCGAGCCGGTGCGCGTACACGGGAACGTCCCACTCCTCCGCCAGGTCCTTTACAGCCCCGACATGGTCAAAGTGCCCGTGAGTAAGAACGATTGCCGCGGGCCGGCTCTGGGCGCCGAACTTCTTGGCGGCCGCAGCCCGGATTCGATCGGCCGAAAAGGGCAGGCCCGCATCCACCAGCACCCATTCTCCGTCGGGCTGGCCCACGAAGAAGACGTTCACCATCACGATCTGCATGCCGGCCACTCCGGCCGCGATCGTGTTCACCTGTCCCACGTCCTCTCGACGTACCAATACTTTCTCTGTTAACGTCATAACCTTTAGATGGGGACCGCCGGCGCCTGTTTCGGAAGACACCGTCACAGCGTCGTAGCATGGTAGTCGAGTCCTCCTATGCCGTTTGTCAAAATCGGATCACTGTCTCACCTTCCACCCGGCTCGGTGATGCAGGCCGAAGTGGCAGGCCAAAGTTATGCGGTTTGTAACGCGGGTGGTTCCATTCACGCGCTGGATGGAATTTGCCCGCATGCCGGCGGCCCCCTGGGTGAGGGCGCGCTGCACGATCACATGCTGGTTTGCCCGTGGCACGCCTGGGAGTACGATTGCCGCACCGGTGAGAACGACTTCGACCCTGAGATCAAAGTGGCTACACATGCCGTGCGGATCGACGGCGATGATATTCTGATCGACGTACCCACCTGATGCCGGAACTCCCTGAAGTCGAAACCGTCGTACGCTCCCTGGCCCCGTATCTGCCGGGACGAACGATCCTATCCGCCGAGCTTCACTCGAAATTCGTGACTCCCGGTGATCGAGCGGCGATTGCGCGTCAACTTGCCGGCCGCCAGATTCGAACGATTCAGCGGCATGGGAAGTTTATTGTGCTGGAACTGGATCTCGGTCTGCTGGTGGTTCATCTGGGTATGACCGGCAAACTGCTTCTGGACGCTCCGGCCACTACCCACAGTTACGGAATCTTTCATTTGGATGAAGGCACCCTGATCTACGACGATCCCCGGCAATTCGGGCGCATCGAGTTCAGTGGAACGCTGCCCTCCCGGGTTGCCGCACTAGGTCCCGATCCCCTCGGAATATCGCTCGCGGATTTCTTGTCGATTCTCAAAAAGCGAAATGCCGGTATGAAGGCTCTACTGCTGAACCAGCGATTCCTCCGCGGGCTCGGCAACATCTACGCCGACGAAGTATTGTTCAAGGCTCGGATTCACCCGCGTGCTCTTGCCTCGCGCCTGAGCCGCCGCCGCGCTGCCGAGTTGCACACTGCCATCACAGAAACACTACAACTCGCGATCGCACATCGAGGATCGTCGATATCAGACTACGTCGATGCCGCGGGCGAGAAAGGCAATTTTCAGCTATTGCACCAGGTGTACGGCCGGGAAGGCCAGCCGTGCTCGGTGTGCGAGACTCCGATTCGTAAGATCTTGATCTCACAGCGCGGCACGCACTACTGCCCGCGTTGTCAGCGGCGTTGACCGGCAGGGCGGCTCGGACGTACGGCAGGGCGACGGCGAGGTTGCTCGCGTTCCACGGGCTCGGGCTCCGGCGGTTCGGCGGCGAGAATGGCATCGGTCACTTGCGCTACCACGGCCATGTCCTTCACGTCGTGGACGCGAACAATGTGCGCGCCCGCAAGAATGGCCGCTGTAACAGCCGCCGCTGTAGCGAACTCGGTCTCGCGCTCGTCTCCCTGCGCCAGAAACTGCTTGCGCGACGGACCCACCAGTACTGGACAACCGAGCCGCTCCAATTCACGCAGCTGCGAAAGGATCTCAGAGTTCTGTTCGCGGCGTTTTCCAAAACCGATTCCCGGATCGACGACAATTCGATCTTGGCCCATGCCGGAGCGCCGCGCCCGATGAATGCCCGCTTCGAGATCCTGCGCGATGGTGCCCAATACATTTTTCATGCTCGGCAGCTTGGCCCAGGTCTCCGGAGAGCCTCGCATATGATTGATGACGAGGCCCGCGTCGGAGTTGGCCACGGTGCGCGCAAGTTGCACATCGAAGGTGAGCCCGCTCGGATCGTTAATGATCTCCGCCTCATATTCCAGGGCTTTCTCCGCCACCGCAGCTTTGTAAGTATCCACGGAAACCGGTGACCTCAGCTTGCCTCGCAGTTTCTTCAGAACCGGGATCAGACGCCGCAACTCCTCGGCTTCCGAGATGCGATGAGAACCGGGCCGGGTGGATTCCGCCCCGATATCGATAATGTCCGCCCCTTGATCTTCAAGTTCCAGAGCGCGTGCGTAGGCGCGATCCGGATCGGCGTACTTGCCGCCATCGGAAAAGGAGTCTGGCGTGATGTTCAGGACACCCATCAGAAGAGTGCGGTCGCCGAGAATCAGCGAGCGCGCGCGAAGCTTCCACTCGAATCGTTTACGGACCATGTCGCAGATCCAGGGTAACGCACCCGGCTCGCATTCACTCGTAGCGCAGGCAAACGATCGGATCAAGATTCGCGGCGCGGTTCGCTGGATAGTAGCCGAAGAACAGCCCGACGCTTACCGACATCGCCACGCCCAGCGTCACCCACAGCAGCGACAGGGATGCCGGGATCGAAGGTACCAGCGTTCGAATTAAGAGGGCCAGAAACCCGGCAATCGCGATGCCGATGGCGCCGCCAGACAGGGTCAGCATCGTAGCCTCCATCAGGAACTGGATCCGAATATCGCGTTTGCGGGCGCCCACAGCCTTGCGGACGCCGATTTCGCCGGTCCGCTCCGTCACGGAGATCAACATGATGTTCATGACACCGATGCCGCCGACCAGCAATCCAATAGAACTGATTACGCCGGTTAGGATCACCAACGCCCCGGTAAGCTGATCCCACAGCGTACTCAGAAAATCGGAGGCAATGATGTCGAAATCATCGTCGCTCTTCGGCGGCACCCGCCGGATGCGCCGCATCGTCTCGGTCAACTCGTCCAGCGCGGACTGCTTGGGCAGATCGCGACGCAGAGTGACGCCGATAATATATTCCTTCGCCTCAGGATAATGCTTGCGGAAAGTAGAAAAAGGAATCATCGCAAACTGATCTACACCCGGCCCTCCAAACAGGCCCGCCTCGCGGCCGAAGACGCCGATCACCTCGTAGTTCTGACCGTTCAGTCGAATCGCTTTATTCAGGGGATCGGAGGTCGGGAAGAGCGAGTCGGCGATATCGGCGCCCAGAACCACAACCTGTGCGGCGTGCTCATTGTCGTAGCGCGAGATAAAGCGTCCGAACTCGACGGCGAACATGGGAACGGCGTTGACGTACTCGGGTTCCGCGCCGCGCAAAATCGCTTTGTCCACCAAGCGTCCTTCATAACGGATTTGGTTCGTGTCGCCGAAGAAGGCCGCCCGCGTTCCAAATATCGTAGCGCTCTCAATAGAGCGGCACATCTGCCGCAGCTTGGCTGCGCTGTCCGTGTCCAGGTACTTGCGCATGCGGATTTTCTCGGATTGACGGCCAAAATTCTGTGGCCCGAGCGGAATGCGCGCGATAAAAAACGTGTTTGGCCCGAATTTGCTGACCTTGTCCTGAATAAATCCGTTCAGTCCGCTGATGATCGCCGCTACTGAAATGACGGACGTCACGCCGATCACGATTCCGAGCACCGTCAGCACGCTCCGTACCTTGTGCGCTCGCAAGGTGTCGATCGCAACATTCAGATTTTCTCGGAGGTCGATCATATTCGCGCTACTCCGCCCGCAACGCCACAACGGGATCCAGCTTCGAAGCCTGCGTCGCGGGATAGATGCCAAAGAACAACCCGATGACCGAACTCAGAACCACGCCCAGAATCGCCACCCAGGTCTGCACCGAGGCCGGAAACGCCGTGAATGTACGCAATGCGAGCGCGAACAGGAAGCCGGCGGCCACTCCCACTACTCCTCCAATCAGGCACTGAATCACGCTCTCCGTCAGGAACTGGCGCAGGATATCCCGCTGCGTTGCGCCCATCGCGCGCCGGATGCCGATCTCCTTGGTGCGCTCGGTCACGCTTACCAGCATCACGTTCATAATCACGATGCCGCCCACTACCGCGGAAATCGAACTCACCAGAATAAATACGCCGAAGAAGGCCGAACTGATGCTCTTCCACAGCGCTATGTAGCTGTCTTTCGTGGCGATGAAGAAGTCGTCCGGCATGCTCCCGCTCAGGTGGCGGCGCGCGCGAAGCAGAAGCCGGACCTGGTCCTGCGCCCTTTGCATCCGCTGCTCGCCCCCGGTGGCTCGAACGTTGACAGTGAGGCTGGAGCGATTGCCTCGGGTTTTCAGTAAGTCGCGCATCGGGATGACGACGAAGCTATCCTGGTCCTGGCCCAGCACGCTTCCGATCTTTTCGAAGGCTCCCACCACGCGATACTCGTCATTCGCAATCCTTACGAGCTTCCCGATCGGATCCGTCGAAGGGAACATCTGCTCCACTAGCGCGCTTCCGATCACAGCATACGTTAGCGCCGTGCTCGTCCTCACTCTGCGTGAAGTAACGGCCGTGAGCGACGGTTCGCGTATCGATTTCCGCCATGTTTGCCGTGTGTCCGATGATGTTGATGTCCTGTAGTTCGTTGTTGCCGTATCGTACGCGAGCGGTGAACGTGGCCGAGGCGCCTACAGCGTCGCAATCTGTACAGGTCTCGGCCACCGAGCGGTAGTCCTCGTATTCAATGTGCTTGAACTTCAGCGCCTTGATCACCAGATTGAAATCGGTGGCTGCAAACGGCGTCCGCGCCACCTGAAACACGTCGGTACCGAGATTGGCGACTTTCTGCTCGACGTACAGATTCGCTCCTTGGACGATAGTCATGACGGTGATCAGGGTCGCCACGCCCATCGTCAGGCCAAGCACCGTGAGCGCGGCGCGCAGCTTGTGCGCGCGCAACGCGTCGAAGCTCAGCAACAGGTTATCTTGGATGTCGAGCATGGCCGCCTATGGCCGGATGTGTTTGTAATTCTTTCCAGCGCGCAGCGTGTACTGGCCGGGCTCAATCCGCTCCAACGGGCTTGTAATCACACGGAAGTCGCCGCCGGCGGGTGCGATGGACACCGCATTCTGTTTCAACAAACGCTCCGCATCGCGCACTGAACCGGCCAGGCCCGCTTCGACCAACAGCTTGTTAGCGCGCCAATCCGATACGGCTAAGCGGTCGCCGGTCTCCGCGCCCTTATTCTCGCTGAGCACACGCTCAAATCGCTCCGCGGCTTCGGTCGCTTCAGCGGCGGAGTGGAAGTCGGCGACAATCCGTTTTGCGAGCTCCATTTTCGCCTGCTTTGGATGATAGTTGCCGTCTTGAACCTTGGTGCGGAGCGAGTGTATTTCGCTCAGCGGCATGTCAGTGAGCAACTCGTAGTAGCGGAACATCAGGTCGTCGCCGATCAGCATGATTTTTCGGAACATCTGTTCAGGCGGTTCCGTGATACCGATGTAATTGCCCTTGGACTTGGACATCTTCTCGATTCCGTCAGTGCCTTCCAGAATCGGCGTGGTCGCGACGATCTGAGGCCTTTGTCCAAAGTCCCGCTGGATCTCGCGGCCGACAAGGAGATTGAACTTCTGGTCCGTTCCGCCCATCTCGACATCACATTTCAGCGCGACGGAATCATACGCTTGCGCCAACGGATACAGCAGTTCGTGCACGGAGATCGGTGTACCTTCTCTATACCGCTTGGCGAAGTCGTCGCGCTCCAGAATTCGCGCAACAGTGTATTTCGAGCATAGCCGGACAAGATCGACGTAGCCTAGCGGCTCCAACCACTCGCTATTGAATCGTACTTCGGTTTTCGCGGGATCAAGTAATTTGAAAACCTGAGTTTTGTACGTCTCGGCGTTGCGGGCCAGTTCCTCGGTCGTCATCGGAGGACGCGTGATGTTGCGGCCTGTCGGGTCGCCGATGAGGCCGGTCATATCGCCGATCAAGAAGATGACGGTATGCCCCAGCTGCTGAAAATGCTTCATTTTCCGGAGCAGGACGGTGTGCCCGAGGTGAAGATCGGGCGCCGTCGGATCGAAACCGGCCTTCACACGCAAGGGCTGTCCGGTCTGGAAAGACGTCAGCAAGCGGGCGCGCAGTTCTTCTTCTGGAATAAGCTCGGCAAGACCTTTCTTGAGGTAGGTTAGTTGTTCTTCGACGGGAGCAAACGGCACACAACCATTGTAGAGGGGTGCTTCGATTTGCCTCCTTGATAAAAAGGCGCAATCCCCGGGAGGAGTGACTAACCCGGAGACTGCGCCATCGCGCTACACCGTCTTATGAAACGTGATCGCTACTTCCGGGTGCCACCTGCTGGCTGGCTCTCCTTACTACCGCTACTACCGCTTTGCGGAGTAGTTTCCCGGGGATTCGGCGTAATCGTGTGTGCCGACGATCCGCTCTGACTAGTCGACATCCTGTCGCTCGCAGTCTGCCGGTCGTCGCTCGAATCGCCGCCAGTGAATGTATCTTTCACGGCACCCCAGAAACCACGGCTGACGCGGATCTGGTTCTGCACGTCGCGCACTCCGGAAACGTTTTCGGCGATATCTTCCGCCATCCGCTTGGCGTGACGGTCATCCACGGAACCTTTCAGGATCACCTCACCCTGTCTCACCTCGATCTCTATCTCGGAGGCGTCAACATCAGGATGATCGGCCAGCCGCTCGCTGATGTCTTCGCGAATGCGGTCGTCGGAACGCTGCCAGCCCTTTGGACCCCGGCCGTAATGCCTGCCGCGAGACTCGCCGCTCTGGCTGGTCGAGCCGGGACCGTACCCGCGCTGCCCGCCTACCCAACCTTGACTGCCGCTCCATCCCTGATTGCGGTTTTCAGGCTCCCGATCGTAGCTGCCGTAACCGCCCCATCCGCCTTCCCTTCCGCTGAAACGCTGGTTATGGCTTGGCTCGCCGCGTTCATGCTCGTTGGATCGCCAGCCTTCGCTGCCCTGCCCGTACTGGCTACCCCAGCGCTCTGATCCACGACCCCGTTCAAAGTTTCCGGCGTTCCAGCCTTGATCGCTGCCGGGCCCTTGATAGGTACTCATTCCGCCGCCAGTTTCTCGGCCAGAATACCCGTGCTCTGCTCCAAAGCCTTGGCCACCATGTTGCGAGTAGAAACGCTCGCCCTGGCCGCCGTAGCTGCCGAAACTGCCCTGATTGAATCCCTGGCCACCCCAGCCGGCGTGGCTCCCATACTCGTTGCTACGCCCGATGTCGGGGCCTCTTCGTTGTTCGCCAGAACCTTCGCGATGGGGTCCGAATTGCTGACGGCCCCGTTCCTGATCGTAACTACGTTCCCGATCTCGGTCGCGCTCCCGTTCGCGGTCTCTATCCCAATCGTTCTCAAAACGTGACATGGTACATCCTTTCGTTCTACTGAGAACTTCTCCTAGTATGTGGACGAGTCCGGCAGACCCTGTATCTCGCTTCGTAACGGTGACCACTGCGTGCAATAATCATCACGTTAACAGGATGCGCGTCCTCCTGGCCCACAACTCTCTGTACTACCCTTCTTACGGAGGCGGCGATAAGTCGAACCGCCTGTTACTGGAAGCGCTTGCCGCGCGGGGGCACCACGTGCGAGTGGTAGCGCGTGTAGAGCAGTTCGGAATGGACTCGCATCGCAGGTTCCTCGCCGGATTGGCTGAGCGTGGCATCAGGCCGGCCGAGGAGAACGCGGACGTGCAGTTCGAACTTCGCGGTGTCGAGATTCATACGCTGACTCAGAATCCACAAATGCGGGCGTACTTCGCAGCCCAAATCGAGGCCTTCGATCCCGACGTGATTTTGACTTCCACGGACGACCCGGCGCAGTTGCTGTTCGAGATTGCAGTGCGAGCACCGCGCGCGCGGGTGGTACATCTGGTGCGCGCCACGATCGCGGTCCCGTTCGGACCCGACAGTTCCACTCCCAGCGCAGCCAGGACGGAGATGCTTCGCCGAGCGGATGCCGTGGTTGGAGTCAGCGAGTACGTGGCACGCTATGTTCGTCAATATGGCGCCATACCTGCCTTCCACGTTCCCATTTCATTGATGGAGCCCGGGGATTTTGCGGATCTTGGCCGCCCCGATAACACCTACGTGACGTTCGCCAATCCGTGCTCAGTGAAAGGCATCGATATCTTCCTGGCAATGGCTGACGCAATGCCGGACGTGACCTTCGCGGCCGTGCCGACATGGGGCACAAACTCACGGGATATGGCCGCTCTCCGCGCGCAGAAAAACGTTACGATTGTTCCACCGGTGGATAACATGGACGACCTGTTTCGGCAAACCTGCGTCCTTCTGGTACCCTCGGTGTGGGCCGAAGCGCGCTCCCGGATTGTTGTGGAAGCGATGTTGCGGGGCATACCGGTGATGGCCAGCAATGTCGGCGGTATTCCCGAAGCGAAACTCGGCGTACCGTACCTGCTGCCGGTGAACCCGGTGCGCGGTTACAAGTCGTCCGTGGACGAAAACATGGTGCCCGTGCCCGATGTTCCTCCACAGGACGTCAGCCCGTGGGTTACTGCACTGCGCAGGCTTCTGACCGACGAGGCGCACTGGCGGGATATTGCGAGCCGGTCGCGCACGGCGGCATTGGAGTATCTGCGCAGTCTGACTGTGGAGCCCTTCGAATCTCTGCTGCAAGATGCGATCAGGCGCCCGAAACGCGAGAGCGCCGGTGCGCGGCCGGCATCAGATCATCTCAGTGACGACAAGCGCAGATTGCTGGCGCTACGTTTGAAGCAGAGATCCACTTCGAAGTGGTTTCCCGTGATCGAGGCCGCGCGCTTCCGCCTTTTCTGCTTTCCCCACGCAGGCGGCGGAACTCTTCTATATCGAAGCTGGCGCGAGCGGCTGAATCCGGTCGCTTCTGTGACTCCCGCTTGTCCTCCCGGCCGTGAGCAGCGAATCAAAGAAAAACCGTTTGACGATATGGGGGCGGTGGTGGAAGCCCTAGTTGCGTGAAATCCGTGAGTACCTGGATGTACCGTTCGCGTTCTTCGGCCACAGCATGGGTGCAGCCATTGCGTTCGAACTGGCTCGCGCGCTGCGCCGTTCGGGTACTCAGATGCCGTTGGCACTATTCACCTCGGCAGCGCGCGCCCCGCAGTTTCGCAAGAATTACACGCCGGCTCCCGATCCTGCCGACTCGGACTTTTTCGAAGAGTTGCGCCGCCTGGAAGGTTTACCCTCTACTGTGCTGGATCAGCCTGAGGCCCTGGAGATTCTCATGCCGGCGCTCCGGGCCGATGCCCGGCTATACCGCCGGTATGTGTACCACGCCGAACCACCGCTGCATCTCCCGATATTCACTTACGCCGGACGTGCGGATCCAAACGTCAGGCCAGAGCACATGGAGCGTTGGCGCGAACAAACCACCTCGCGATTCGAGCACCGCGAGTTCGAGGGCGGCCACTTCTATCTTCAATCCAGCCGGGACGAGTTTCTGGCCGCGCTAGAAGCGGACCTGCGACTCGATCAAGCCGGCGTAACCGGAGACTCGAACGTCTCTTCGGATTCCGGTTCGGGCTTCGGCTCCCGCAGTTTACCGGTGAGGTCGGCCCCAAGCCAGGCGAAGGCTACTGAGGCGCTCAGACAACCGGCGACCACTCCGATGGTTCGAATGGGAACAGACTGCGTGGCGATACTCGCCGCAGTCAACGAGATCATCATCGTCGCATTCATCATCGTCTCCGCGGTGGAGAAAATACGGCCGCGGTAACGGTCCGGCACATGAGTCAGCAGCATGGTGCGATTCAGGACGTTGATGCAGCCCATGGCTACACGCGAGATGCCGACGAACAATGACGCCAGCGCGATGGTCGGCATCACTGCGTAAAGTATGTAGCTGGCGCCGTGAATGAAGAAGGCGATCGAAATGGTATGGCGGTATCCGGCGAAAGCTCAGCCGTTTGCCCAGCCAGTGCGCGAAAAATCCGCCCGCCACGAGCCCGAATCCCGCAGCGGACCAGATGATGCCGATGCCCGCCGGTCCGCGCTTGAAGACCAGTTCGCCGTACAACGTGAACAGAATCTGCGCGGCTCCGCCGCCCGTCGCCCATCCCACCCAGGCGAGCGCAATGGCCAGGACTAAGGGCGTCGAGCGCATGTATCGCAGGCTATCGGCGAAGTCCGCCCAGAAGTTGCGAAGACTGTGACTGTCGTGCGCCGCCCTGGCCCGGTCGGGCCGAAAATGCCCTTCAGGAGATCGCAGCTGCCAGATGGCCCACGCGCTGAACACGAACGATAACGCATTTACGACAAAGGCCCATTCATATCCGAACTGCATGGTGCTGATGCCGCCGAACAATGTGCCGAACGACAAGCGTGAGCCATGCCGTGGTTTGCGTGAGGGCGTTAGCGGTGTGCAGCTCTTCGGCGCTGGTGATGCGCGGCAGAATCGCCGAACGGCCGCTGGTGAAGAAGGGCGACGCGAACATCAGGAGTCCGCTTAAGGCATACAACAGCCAGCGCTGCTGATGAGTGAGGATGAGCACGAACCCGGCCGCGATCACGGCCCGAATCACGTCGCTTGCAATCATGATCCGCTTGCGATCGAAGCGGTCGAGCACCACGCCGGCAATGGGCCCGGCGATGATGGCGCACACCGTTCGGGCGATCATGACTCCGCCGACCGCCATGCCGGAGCCGGTCAGATGCACCGCGAGACTAAGCACAGCGATGCTGTTGAAATGGTCGCCGATTTCGCTCACCACTTGGCCCATCCAGGTGTAGCGGTAATTCGGGTTGTCGCGAAGGACGGTCCAGAAATTCGCCATTGCCTCTAGTGAGGCGCCACCATTGCAATGGGCCTGAATGGAGAGCCAGTTCCGCCTCGAATTTTGAGCGGCGTGGCAATGAAGAGAAACTCGGTTACCCGATCCCGCGCAAGTTCCTCCAGATAAAGATTTTCGATGATGTGGATACCCTTTCCAACCAGCAAATGAACATGCACCGGCATCGTCGACGAGGGAACCCGCTCGAAGGCCATGGTGTCGGAGCCGGCGGCGAACACGTGATGTCTGCTCAGCCATTCGCGCCGCGGCTTCTTCGGGCCCAGGTCCCATTACACTGACGCCTTTGCCGCCTGTGGTGTACTGATGCTGATCGTGCCAGTACCGTCCCCAGCCGGTGCGCAACACCACAACATCGCCGGTGCGAACGTCGATGCCGCCCGCCACCGATGCGGCATCCAGATGCTCGGGCTTGATGATGAAATCGTCGGCGAGTACGTCCACTCCGGCTTGCCCCGCAATATCCAGCAACACGCCGCGGCGCACGATCGGAGCAATGGTATCCACCGAATGCGGCTCAATACCGCCCGCAGCGGATTGCTTGAGCGCAGCGTCTCCGAACAGCTTTCCGCCGCAGGAGAAATGGCACAGCGCGTCGATGTGAGTTCCCGTGTGGCCGCCCATCGCGATCAACTCAGACGCTGAGCTGCCTCCGTTCTTCAAGACGTATTCGCCGTGCAACTTGGACAAACTGAAGGCGAATGGCGGGTGGGTCGGGAAATGCGGCACTCCCGCGTACAGCGGCTGTGCCAGATCGTACACTTTTGCGTTCGTGACAACTTCCAACAAGCTATTCATTGGGCAGTTGCTCCGGCGAGGCGCATGGGTTTTCCGGCAGCCTCCTTGCTGCGCTGAGCGGCGTCCATGAACGCGAAGATCTCCAACGTTTCGTCGTTGGAGACTGGAGGTTTGCCGGTCTGGAAGAATTTGACGATCTCCCGGACTAATGGTTCATAGCCGGCCTTCGGCTTTTCAGGGCTCAACACAACGGCGCCTTTCCGGAACACCACCGCGCCATAGGTCCCATATGGCCGGAGCGCGGTGACGCTGCCGATGCGGCCATCCTTCCAGCGGCAAGTAACCTCTTCGGCAGTCGCGCCGGAGACTCGCGTCACCTCTTCGCAGCCCCGCCCCATCAGTGTGAAGAGCACCTCGATGGGGTGAATCGCATACCACGACAGATCGAGTTGGTGATGCTCCTCCATGGGTCCCGGTCCCCAAGTGTGCACGCCAAGAGTGTCGGGAAATTTCATGGTCTCCGCGATCTCGCCCCAGCGCAGGCTGGAGGAACTGAACCACGGCACGCCTGCTTGCTTGCCGAGTCGGGCAATCTCGCGAGCGTCGGCGTAGGTGGAGGCCAGCGGCTTATCGATGAAGACCGGCTTCTTCGCCGCGAACACCTGGCGAGCCGACGCCAGATGCGTTCGCGCATCGACGCTCTCAATCAAAACCGCATCCACTTTGCTGCAAAGCGTCGCGATGTCCGGCACGATCTCCACGCCCCACTTGGTGCGAATCTCCTCGGCGAACTTGTCCACGCGCGTCCGGCTGGATTCCACGTCCGGGCTGCCGCCCTTATATGCCGCGACAATTCGCGCGCCCGGGATATGCGCCGGGTCAGAAGGATCGTTCAGCACTTTGGTGAATGCCGGCACATGCGACGTATCGGTTCCGATGATGCCGATGCGGATATCGGCGGCCAGCACCGGGACGGCGGCGAGCAACAGGAAAATTCGAATCATTGTCTCGTATTCTACAAGCTTGTTCGTACTCATTCTCAGTGGAGCCAGCGCACTCTCTCTGATCGCGTGGATTTACCTGGTCCTCTTCCATGGCGGATTCTGGCGCGTGCGCGACGAAACGGGTTTGTTTCGTAACGGGCCCAGCCCGGCGGGTCGCGGTGGTCATTCCCGCCCGGAATGAGGCGGACGTAATCGGCCGCGCTGTCCATTCGCTGGCGCGACCAGAATGTACGGAGATCTTCGTTGTAGACGACCACAGCAGCGACTTGACCGCCGACCAGGCGCGACAGGCCTCAAGCCATGTCGTTGTGATTCCAGCCCTGGCCGCTGCCTCCAGGATGGACGGGCAAGATGTGGGCCGTGTCGCAAGGTTTGCAGCGCGCGCTCGAAACCGCGCCGGATTACGTGCTGCTGACCGACGCCGACATCGAGCACTCGCCCGACAGCGTCGATTCGCTAGTCGCGCGCGCGGAACTTGGCGGGTTCGATCTGGTGTCCTACATGGTTCGCCTGGGGAATGAAACTCTGGCCGAACGTGCGACCATACCGGCGTTCGTGTTCTTCTTTCTGAAGCTGTATCCCCCGGCGTGGATCCAAAATCCGGACGTAAAACGGCAGGCGCGGCGGGCGGTTGCATGCTGGTAAGGGCTGCGGCACTCGAACGCATCGGCGGCGTCGAGAGCGATTCGCGGAGAAATCATCGACGACTGCGCACTAGCGCGCGAGATCAAGCAATCGGGCGGCCGTGTGTGGCTGGGGCTGACATCCCGCACGCGGAGCCTCCGCCGGTATGGCGGGTTTGAGGAGATCGCGGATATGATCGCCCGTACGGCGTTCACGCAACTGCGCCACTCGACGCTGCTGCTGATCGGGACCGTCTTCGGCATGCTGCTGATCTATGTCGTTCCGCCAGCCGCCGCCGCTTTCGGCATGTGGTCCGGCGCTGTAGCGTGGTTGCTGATGACTCTGGCGTACACGCCCATCCTGCGATTCTATGGGCAATCGATTTTGTGGGCTCCGTTCCTGCCGGTTGTAGCTGCGTTCTACACCGGAGCCACTGTACGGTCGGCGTTGCGCTATTGGCGAGGGCTTGGGGGGGCTTGGAAAGGGCGGGTGCAGGATGCGCGGCGGCGCTGAATTACAATCAAGAACGATACATGCAGGAAGCCATTTATCTGATCGCGAGCGGCGATCTGCGACTCTCGGCAAATCAAAAATGCTGGCCCGCGCAGGAGCGCACGGAGCAGGCTGTCGATCGCGGCAGTGGAGCGCGAAGGCCGGCACGTCCGCCGCGGCCATGCCTACGATCCCGACAAACGCCACGGCTTCATAGATAGCCAGAAGCGCGGAATGGAGATCTTTCGCCAGATACCGCCCGAGGCTCCGCTGCTGGTGGTGGAGGCGGTGTGGCAGTACAGCCATCACGTGCTCAGCGGGCTCTACACTCATCGTGGACCGATCCTCACGGTGGCAAACTGGAGCGGCGAATGGCCGGGGTTGGTGGGCATGCTGAACCTGAATGGCTCCCTCACCAAAGCCGGGGTGAGCTACGACTCGCTGTGGTCGATCGATTTCACCGACGACTTCTTCGTCCGGGGTCTGCGCCAGTGGTTGAAGGGTGAACGCGTTTCACATGATGCGAGCCACGTGCACGCATTGGCGAGCCTGAAACTACCGACCGACGCCGTCATCTCTTGGCCGGGAACTCGCCGCCCAACTGCAGCGCGATAAAGCGATTCTCGGCATCTTCGACGAGGGCTGCATGGGGATGTACAACGCCATCATCCCGGACGAGCTTCTCCATCCTACGGGTGTTTTCAAAGAACGCCTCAGTCAATCTGCCCTCTATGCGGCCATGTGCAAAGTGCCGGATGAGGAAGCGCTCGCCATTCGAAGATGGCTGGACGCGCAAGGGGATGCGATTCATCACGGGGCCGAACCCTGAAACGGATCTCACGGACCGGCAGATTCTCGAGCAATGCAAGATGTACATTGCCGCCCTGCGCATCGCCGATGAATTCGGATGCGACGCGATCGGCATACAGTATCAGCAAGGCTTGAAGGATCTGGCCCCGGCCTCGGATCTGGTGGAAGGGCTGCTTAATAACGTTGATCGTCCTCCAGTCTCCGCCGCCGGAAACGGCCGTGTGCTGTACGAAGGACTGGCCTTGCCGCACTTCAACGAAGTGGACGAATGCGCCGGGCTGGATGCGCTGGTTACGAATCGCGTGTGGCGGCGGCTGGGATTCGATCCCGAAACCACCCTGCACGACGTTCGTTACGGCGAAGATTACAACGGCGAGTTCGTCTGGGTTTACGAGATCTCCGGCGCCGCGCCGCCGAAACATTTCATCGGCGGATACGCGGGTACCGTCAGCGAGCGTCAGCCGCCCATGTACTTCCCCTACGGGGGCGGAACCGTGAAGGGCGTCAGCAAACCCGGCGAGATCGTCTGGAGCCGCGTTTTTGTCGACAACGGCAACATTGAAAGCCGACGTGGGGCGCGCGAAGGTGGTGGAGTTGCCGCGCGAAGAAACTGAGCGCCGCTGGCGTATCACCACTCCGCAATGGCCCTTAATGCATGCCGTGACGTACGGCGTCTCGCGCGACCAATTCATGGCCCGTCACAAAGCCAATCACATTCAGGTCGCCTACGCGCCCGACGCCGCCGGAGCAAATCGCGCACTGGCGGCCAAGGCCGCTGCGTTTCCAGCATATGGGACTGGAAGTGTTTGTCTGCGGAAGTAATAATGGTCTGACCGGGTAATTAATCATCACAATATGAGAGTTGGCATCATCGGTACGGGTGCGATTTCGCACAAACACGCCCAGGCGTATAAGAATATCGGCTAGGAGTTGGACTCGATCTTATGCAGCGCACCCAGTTGCCAGTACCCGAAGACTTCGGAGACGTTGCCCGCCAGCCACAGCAGGACATCGATCTGGCTTGGTTGATCAGCGCGCCACCCCCCTCGGTCGCCCAACTACCCTTGATAGGACGTGAATAGTGATGCCCCTCCGTACGATTTCGCTGACAGTGGCCATGACGCGCCGCACGCGCATATGGCCCAGACCGATCCAGCCGGGAATTACCTCCTACTTAGCGACTTGGGAACCGACCGAATCTACATCTACAAGTTCGACAAAACAGCCGGCAAATTGAATCAAGGGTTACAGCCTTGGGTTCAGGCAAACCCAGGGGCGGGTCCGCGACACTTCGACTTCCATCCCAATGGGCGCTGGCTCTATTCGTTGAACGAAGAGGCCTCCACGCTGGACTTTATGCAATATGACGCGAGCTCAGGCTTCCTGACGATTCAGCAAACTCTTTCGACACTGCCGCCAGGCTACCAGGGAAAGAACTACACCTCAGAGGTCCACGTCACGGCGGATGGACGCTTTGTTTACGCCCTCAACCGGCTTCACAACTCAATTGCCCTGCTTGCGATCAATCAAGTGGACGGAACGGTCACGTGGACCAAGGAGTTCTGGACTCAAGGCGATTATCCTCGCTATTTCGGCCTTGAACCGGATGGAAATTTTCTGTACATTTGCCACTCGAATAGCGACAATATCACCACGTTTGGGGTCGATCGAGGCACTGGGCATCTCGAGTTTACTGGACAATTCACAGGTCTCTTCAATCCTTCGAAGATCGTGTTCGTCACCTTATCGTAGGAAGACAAAGGGTCTTGGTTGATCGGGGTATGGTCGGAGCCCGGCGACAAGCCCCGATTCAACCAATGCGGAATTCGGCGAGCTTCTCCGGGCGGAAGCGCACGCCAAAGCCAGGTTCCTGCCGCGGCGTGATGTAACCATCGTGAGCCTCTAACGGCGTCTCCAGCAGATCGTCGAACATCTTGACGCCCGAATCGCGCAGGAAGTACTCGACAAAGATGCCATTCGGAATCGCCGCCACCAGCTGGGAATGGATGTCCCAGTTATAGTGCGGCGCCACCGGCACATCGAAGCTGGCCGCGGTATGCGCGACTTTCATCCACTCTCCCACTCCGCCCACCACCGTCGCATCCGGCTGCACGATGTCCGCCGCTCCCCGCTCGATCAAGTCGGCGAAAGCCCATCGCGTGGATTCCAGCTCGCCCGTAGCCACGGGTGTATCCAGCGCCTCCGCGATTTTCACCATGGCATGCACGTTGTCCGCGCGGACCGGCTCCTCAATCCAGTAGGGCCGGTATTCTTCCAGCCGCCGCATGGCGGTGATCGCAGTGGCAGCATCGGGCCAACCGCCATTGGCGTCGAGCAGCAGATCGACATCCTCGCCGACCGCGGCCCTCACCGCGCGCATTCGCGCCGCATCCTCGCGCGCGCCGAGTTTGCCCACCTTCAGCTTGATGGCCGTGAAGCCTTTCGCGGCGTAACCGGACATTTCGCGCACCAAATCGTCGATCGTCTGCCCGGCCCGGTAGTATCCACCGGTTGCGTAACAGCGCAGGCGAGTGGAGTGCACGCCCAGCAACTCCATCACTGGCATTCGCGCAGCTTGGCCTTTCAAATCCCATAGCGCGATATCGATGGCGCTGATCGCGCGCAGAGCCGCCCCGCGCCGGCCGGCCTGGATCGATTGACGGTACATTTCGCCCCATAGATATTCGGTGTGAAAGGCGTTGCGGCCCATGAGGATCGGCCGGAAAATCGCATCCACCAGGTCCAGCATGGCCTTGCTGCTGTCGTAACCGAGGGTGAAACCGGTTCCGGTGATATTGTCTTCGGTTCGGATATGGATGATGAGGTGATCGCGGTGCGTGATGAGGCGTACGGCATCCGACACCGGCGCGGGCAGAGGAATGGAGACCGCGATCGCTTCGACGTGCGTGATTTTCATTTCGATCTTAAGATACCAGTGTGCACTTTATTCGCCGCTCCGACGCTGCTCCCCGGCGGCTGGGGATCCTGGCCGGCAGCTTCAATCCGCCGACTCACGCCCACACCGGGCTGATAGAGGCGGCAGCGCCGCATGTGGATGAAGTATTGTGCGTGGTGCCGCGCGTGTTTCCGCACAAACTGTATCACGGCGCAACGCTCGATGACCGCCTACGCATGCTGGAGGCGCTGGAGCCCTTTGGTATGCCGTACTCGATCGCCGTCGTGGATCGGGGCCTGTTCATCGACATCGCTCGCGAGTGCCGGCTCGAATACGGCCCGGATGCCGACCTCGTCTTTGTCTGCGGACGCGATGCCGCGGAGCGCATCGTGGAGTGGAACTACGACGAGCCTGGAGCGATCGAGCGGATGCTGGAAGAGTTCCGATTGTTGGTAGCCGCACGGAAGGGCGACTACGAACCGCCGGCCCATCTGGCCCACCGTATCAGGAGTCTGGACGTGCCGCGCGACCTGGACGAGGTTTCGTCCACCGAAGTCCGTGACCGCTTACGCAAAGGCGAGCCGTGGCAGCATCTGGTACCGGAGGCTATCCGGCATGCAGTGGAGCGAATCTACCGCTAGCGGCGCAGCCCCGCGCGATCGTCAGCCGATTAACTTCGCGGCATCCTTAGCGAAGTACGTGAGGATGATATCGGCCCCGGCGCGATGGATGGAGGTCAGCGATTCCAACATGGCGCGATCCTTGTCGATCCAGCCATTCCGGGCCGCCGCCATGATCATGCTGAACTCGCCACTCACCTGGTAGGCCGCGATCGGCACGGGAAAACGGTCGCGCGCGGCGTGAATGATATCCAGGTACGGCAGAGCCGGCTTCACCATAAGCATGTCCGCGCCTTCATCCAGATCCAGCTCCATTTCATGGATCGCTTCGAGCCCGTTGGCAGGATCCATCTGATAGCTGCGGCGGTCGCCAAACTGCGGAGCGGACTCGGCAGCCTCGCGAAACGGACCGTAGAACACGGATGCGTACTTGGCGGCGTAGGACAGGATGGGCGTATTCTGAAACCCGTTCTGGTCCAGCGACTCGCGGATGGCGCCCACGCGTCCGTCCATCATGTCCGAAGGCGCTACGATGTCCGCCCCGGCTCTCGCGTGCGAAACCGCAGATGCAGCCAGCCACTCGAGCGTGGCATCGTTGTCAACGTCACCGTTGACGATTTTGCCGCAGTGGCCATGACTCGTGTACTCGCAATTGCACACGTCCGTGATGACGACCAACTTCGGAGAGGACTGTTTGACCGCGCGAACCGCTTCCTGCACAATGCCCGTGTCGTCGTAGGCGCCCGAAGCCATATCGTCTTTCGTTTCGGGAATACCGAACAACATGATGCCGCCGATTCCGAGCGAATGCGCATCCGCGCACTCTTTCACCAGCTCGTCGATAGAGAGCTGATAGTTGCCGGGCATCGATCCAATCTCTTTCCGGATGCCTTCGCCAGGTACTACGAACAGAGGAAGAACAAGCTGGCTGGGGCGGAGCCAGGTTTCGCGCACCAGGGTTCGCAGCGATTCGGTCGCGCGCAGGCGGCGCTTCCGGTGGATGGGGAATGCCATATGGTTCTAGTTTAGGGTGTCGCCTGCCGAAGAGTAACCTGAGGAGTCCAGATGCGAGTTCTTTCAGTTTTCCTTCTATTCTCAGTTGTTGCGGTTTGTCAGACCGTATCAGGACGGCAACCCGGCGTGGCTTGGAAACGGCAAATGGCGCCGTTCAGGGGTTCGCCCCTTCAGAATACGCCTGAGCCGCCGGAAGTTTCGACTCCCGTGCTCAAGGTTCCCGCTTTAGTCCACGTGACTCCGGAGATTCCTGTGCCGGCCGCGCCTCCGATCGCCGAGCCCCAGCCCGCTCGCACGCGAGCGGAAATCATGAAAGGCTTAGAAGTTCTCCAGAATGGCGCGACGCGACGCGAGGTTTTCGCCACGCTCGGCCAGCCGTCCTATTCGATCGGGATGCCCGATGCCGGCCACTATGTGGAGCGCTGCCGGTTCCGCTCGGGCGGAGAAGATTTAGCGGTGATCGAGCTGCGGGACGGTCGCGTTACGGCGATACTCGGTATGTGAGCCGGAAACTCGCAAGACGATATATTGTTCGAGGTCGGGTTCAAGGCGTCGGATACCGCGCATTTGTTCAACATACGGCTCTCCCTCTCGGGGTCGTGGGCTGGGCCCAAAATCTGGAGGATGGCTCGGTTGAGGTGTACGCTGGCCGGCACCGGCGAGCAGTTATCGCAACTCGAGGATTCATTGTGGAAAGGTCCAAACTGGTCGGAGGTGCGGGGCGTTAACTCGCGCGAGGATATAGTCGACTCCAGCGTGCACGGCTTCCGAATTCGTTAGCGGTTTGTGCCACACTACAATCGCTTGGTTGAATCTACACGTGCGCTGTTAGCTGGCGTGATCGACTACGCCGGATTGTTTCCGCCGGCTGAGCTTGGGATGGCGGATGCGGTCGCGAACTATTGCCGGTATGTCGCGAGTGGCGATGCCTGGCTGCTGGGCCGATATATCGTCCCGGCCTCGCGGCTGCCGGAGTTCGAGTCCGCTCTCATTTCTAACCCGCCTACGCAGAAGATCCCGGTCAGCGTGCTGACGGGACCCGACCTGATGGGCGCTGTTTCCACCGTGCTCGCATTCAACGCTCACAGTCCATACGCCGTCGTCGATTCGCTGGAGGTAAAGGCTGAATCGCCGGAGGTGATTCGTACCACTGCGAGCGCCGTGCCCGAAGGATTTACCACCTATTTTGAGGTCGCCCATGATGGCGATCTCTCGCCCCTGCTGCACACCATCGGTCAAGTGAATGGCCGCGCGAAGGTGCGTACCGGCGGGTTGCAGGAGCACTCCTTCCCAAGCACCGACGACTTGGCGGGCTTCATTCGCGGCTGCCATGCGGCCCAGGTACCATTCAAAGCCACTGCTGGTTTGCACCATGCTGTTCGCGGCATTCACGCGCTGACCGACGAACCGGATGCGTCCACCTGCACCATGCACGGCTTCTTGAATGTAGTGCTTGCGGCGGTTTTCCTGTCAGCCGGAACCCATGCCGAGGAAGTGACGGCGCTGCTCGGGGAACAGCATGCGACGTTTGCGTTCACACCGGCGGGAATCGGCTGGCGCAATCACATCGTTAGCACGCAGCAGATCCGGGATGCGCGGCAGCATTTATTCATCAGCTTCGGCTCCTGCTCCTTCGAAGAGCCCGTCAACGAACTGAGGGGTCGAGGCCTGTTGTGACTCGAATCGACGGCACCCACGACGCGCGTCTGCGGAGTTGGGTGGAGACGGCCAACGAGCCTGGCTGCGATTTCCCGATTCAGAACCTTCCCCTTGGAGTGTTCCGGCGGGGCGGAGAACCGCCGCGCATCGGGGTCGCCATAGGAGATCAGATCCTGGATGTGGAACGGTGTAATTTTCCGGAGACCTGTCGTGGAGCCGGCCTTAATGAATTCATGTCGCTGGGCCCAACGGCCAGCCGATCTCTGCGGCATCGGGTAAGCGAATTACTCAACGCCTCGTCCACTCCGCAACCTGAGTTGCTGGTGCCCATGACAGAGGCCGTGATGCAAGTACCGGCTGACATCGGCGACTACACCGATTTTTACGCCTCCATTCACCACGCCACAAACGTCGGGCGCATGTTCCGCCCGGAAAATCCGCTGCTGCCGAACTATAAGTACGTTCCCATCGGGTATCATGGGCGCGCCTCATCCATCATTCCGAGCGGCACGGATGTACGTCGACCGCACGGGCAGGTTCGCGACGATGCGAATGTTCCGCCCCGATTCACCGAGACGCGCTTACTTGATTACGAGCTGGAGGTCGGGTTTCTGGTGGGGAAAGGCAATCAGCTTGGCGTGCCGATCCCCATCGCAGAAGCGGCCGATCACCTGTTCGGGGCCTGCCTGGTGAACGACTGGTCTGCGCGCGATCTACAGAGTTGGGAATACCAGCCACTCGGTCCGTTTCTTGCCAAGAGCTTCGCGACTACGCTCTCGCCATGGGTGGTGACGATGGAGGCCCTGGCGCCCTTTCGGATTCCGGCGTCCAAGCGCCCGGATGGTGATCCCGCTCCGCTAGTTTATCTGTATTCGGCCGAAGATCAGAGGCAGGGCGGCATCGGCCTCACGCTCGAGGCTTATCTGTGCACCGCGCAAATGCGATCGCAAGAAATAGAGCCGGTACGGCTGAGCCGCGGCAGCTTCGCCGGGATGTATTGGACGCCCGCCCAGATGCTGGCACATCATGCGAGTAATGGCTGCAATCTGCGGCCCGGCGACTTAATCGCGAGCGGAACTGTTTCCGGACCGCACGACGAGGAGCGGGGGTGCCTGCTCGAATTGACGTCCCGCGGCGCAAAGCTGTTGAAGCTGCCAACCGGCGAGGAGCGCGGCTTCCTGCAGGACGGAGACGAAGTCACCTTTCGTGGCTACTGCGAGCGAGACGGGTTCACGCGAATCGGATTCGGCGAGTGCCGGGGACGCATCGTAGCGGCTCATCAAGAAATGTAGCCTTACCTCTCAAGAGCCTCTCGAAAGAAGACAGGTTGTCCATTTGAGGGTGACAGCTTGTCCTGGGGCGGGCGCCCAGACGGTCGTCTCACTACTCCCAAGCTGTTCAAAGCACGATGTCAACGGTATCGGCTGCAATGGCGAATTATGTGCTTTAGAAGAAGCATGCAGAAACACAGCAAGGCGCGGTACGCCGCACTGCGTATACTCGCTATATCGATCATCATCGGGGCAGCGACCGCGAACGCGGATAATTCTAAGATCTCGCCGGATCTGAAGGCACTATTAGCTCAAAATCAGGCAACCGCGAACGTAGTTATCCAGTACAACGCGGCACCACAAACCTGTGCAGCTGGGCTGCTGGGCAAGCTGGTGTGCACGACGGTCAATGTGCTCAGCGGCACTGTTAACACTGTGTTCAGCGTCGTGAATGCAGTAGCCGCGACGATCAACCTGGGCGACGTCGTTACATTGTCAAATCAGCCCAATGTCAGCTACATATCTTTAGATCGTCAGGTGACATCGCTACTCGACACGACGGCGCCGAGCGTTGGCGCTGACCTGGCATGGCGCTCTGGTTGGGATGGCGCCGGCGTCGGCGTCGCGGTGATCGACAGCGGCATCGCGCCGCATGCTGACCTGCAGTCGCGCGTTGTATATCACCAGAACTTCATCGATAAGGCGGCCGGCGATTCGTACGGGCACGGTACGCACGTCGCCGGGATCGTCGCGGGAAACGGCCATTCATCGACGGGGCCGTTATCCATGCGCACCTTCATGGGTATTGCCCCGAAGGCCAACTTGGTGGACCTCCGGGTGTTGGACGCCAATGGCGCGAGTACGGACAGCGCGGTGATCGCAGCGATCGAGCGCGCGATCGCCTTGAAGAACACGTACCACATCCGGGTGATCAACCTGTCACTGGGGCGTCCGATTTTTGAAACCTATCAGCTCGACCCGTTGTGCAAAGCAGTAGAAGCGGCCTGGCGCAATGGCATCGTGGTGGTCGTCGCAGCCGGTAATCTGGGTCGCAATGGCTACGCGACGGTGCTGGCGCCGGGCAACGATCCGCTAGTGATCACTGTGGGCGCGATGAAAACGATGGGAACACTGACGCGAAGTGACGATAATATTGCGAGCTACAGTTCCAAAGGTCCGTCGTACATAGATTTAGTTGCTAAGCCTGACCTGGTCGCCCCCGGTAATCTCTCGGCCTCTCTCCTGGTCCCTGGATCGACGCTGGCGACCACCTACCCCGACAGCATCGTGCCGCTGTCCTATTATTCGCGGGCGACTAACACCAGCTCTCAATATTTCCGGCTCAGCGGAACCAGCATGGCCACGCCAGTAGTGACCGGTTCAGTAGCGCTGATGCTGCAGAAGTCTCCCGGCCTGTCACCGGACACGGTGAAAGCTCGTTTGATGAAAACCGCTTCGAAGAACTTCCCGACATACAGCACGGCGACAGATCCGACCACCGGGCAAACCTTCGTCAGCACATATGATCTGTACACCGTTGGTGCCGGATATCTGGACGTTGCGGCTGTTTTGAACAACACAGACGTGGCCCAAGGGAGCGCCGCATCGCCGTATATCTCCTATACGCCCACAACGGGAGCGGGAATGCTGCTCAACAGCACGTCAGCCGCGTGGGGCACTAGCGCAGTCTGGGGAACATCGGCAGTATGGGGGACCTCGGCAGTGTGGGGCACGACCACGGTCTCCGGGACATCGGCTGTTTGGGGAACATCAGCCGTGTGGGGGACATCAGCCGTTTGGGGCACATCGGCGGTATGGGGAACATCGGCCTGTGGGGAACATCAACAGTCGGGGGGACATCGGCAGTATGGGCATGTCAGCAGCGGGCAAATCGGAGTAATCAAGCGTGCCTTTTTCTCCGCTGTTAGGAATCTTGAAGATCGGTCAGGTTTGTTTGGGTCAAGGCAACCACCGGCTTTCAGTTCTCGCGTAGACGTGCGCGAAGGTAGCAATAACTTCCCGAGTGTGGTATCGGAGGTTAGAGCGGATGATGAACTCACTTTAATCCGAGATAACCGTACAGACGGAGGAAAGCGGTGGCGGTTTCAATGTCAGGGATTCTCGGGCGTTCCAGTAGCGAGGCCGTCCCTGATCGTCATCATGTGGTGATCAGCAAGCTCAGCCTCTGATTCAGCGATTGCGAAGCGAACTCGCGTGGGAACTGCTTTCGCTAGGTCCAGGAACACGTAAGGTCGTCCCGATCCAGACCCCGCGTCACATCGTGCACCCCGTGCGGGACTGCCCGATTGCGACCCGTTCTGGTGTTAACAAACTACTGGTGCTGATCGGTGATACAGGCGTACCGATCCAATCGAGCCCCCTGATTTCAGATTGGCTGCAGCACCTCCCCTCTGCAAGAATCCTCCCTGTCTGCCCCTCTAACCGAGCTTGTTGCCACCGGAGCTCGCTCATCTTCAAATCGCCTCCTGGCGAAGCGGTGTACAGGATGTGGTGCCGGATGTCCTTGCCGCATGCGGACTAACCCCCCCGAGAACTACCGCATTTTCATCAGCTACAAGCGTGACGATACCCGAACCTTGCGAAATTATTTTTCACGCGCTCGCTGAAGCCAACTTCGATGTTTTTCTGGATCGCTTCTCGATCGAGCCCGGGGAAAATTTTCAGACCCGATTGCGTCAGGAGCTGGCCGATAAAGCCATGGTTCTCTTACTCGAGTCCCAGAACACGATCAGGTCCCAGTGGACCCGCCTGGAAATCGCGTATGCAAGCAAGAACCGTCTCGGGCTATTTGCGCTATCCGTTCCACACGCAGTCCCGATGCCGGGCATCCGCAAACACATGCGGATGCCGGTGACGAGCGCTTCTTCCCTGCCCCCTGCCGAGCTCGGTAGTGTTGTACATCAGATTCGGGTGCGGCATCAAAGAGCACTGGTCAAGCGTGGCGCCTACCTTCGCCAGAGTTTCGCGAAGGCGCTTCTCTGGGCCGGAGTTAGCCCGGTTCAACGCTTGTCGGACGGCTTGATGCGAGTCAATATAAAGGGCCCCAACCATAAGCATTACGCACTCCTTCTTGTGCCACGTCCTGCCGAGCTGCCTGACTTCTTCGCGGTAGATCAGAACCGGCAAGCACAGGAAGCTTCGGCTGTCGTCGGACCAGTGGATGCGTTAGAGCCAGGACGTCGCGCGGCTCTCCAATGGGTAGCGTCACAGTCGCGAATTGGTTTCTGGGATGAAGGACATTTGCTGAAGCTGGCGCAACAGATCGGTCAAGGAGCCCCGATATGAAATGGCCGCCGCATGGTGAATCGCGCCTGGACCACAAAGTCATATATCTCTGTGGAACATCACCTGCGGACCTGCCAGATGATCGCGATCTCCTGGAGAACGCTCTACCGCCCGAGCCTGACGAGCAGGAGCTGTTGCGCGAGGAAGCTATCCTGAGTTTTGCGCGCGCCATCGTTGCCGAGTCTGGACAGCTACTGGTCAATGACGATCCGGCCATTATCGATCTTGTCTCGTTGGTGGCCGGGGAGTACGTTGTAGTAGACGACATCGAGGAGGGTGAACGTCCCGAGCGTGGGCGTTCGCGTCCAACCGTGTTGATCCTGCCCTCCGGGGAGGGAACAACGGATGAGACGTTCTGGCTGGATCGTGCGCTTGCGTGGCGTGAACCGGAGCGCCGGACCGCTCTTGAAAGGGCTGTTTGCATGATATGCATCGGCAGGCAAGAGCGGCGAGACTGGGAGGATTTCGCTGCAACCGGATCCGCCCGCCGCATTTACGTGCTGCCGGAAACGGGGGCCGTACGCCCCGAAGTACGCGAGGCGCGCTTGCCGGACGGGCATCGCCACCTGGATGAGCGGCGGCGATTGGTTGAAGGCTCTTGGCGGGAAGCGTACGGGACGAGAGACTCCAGAGATGCTTCGGATGAATTCCTTGAAGTGCCGGGGACGATTTACCCGGCGCTGGCACAAGCCATCATTCAGGAACTATTCGACGTAGAGAGTCAACCACGGCCGGCGTAATTTTAGACAAGCTCACCAGCTCGCTTCGGCGTTTTGTTCCGAGCGTATAATGAGATGACTATCCAGTCATCAGGCTGGGTCAACCCTCATGCCCGTTCTTGGTAAGACGAAGAAACGTGTCGTTTCTGAGTTTAGATGCTCAGAAATAATTGAAGCCGCGCGCGCCGTCTTCTCTCGCAAGGGATTCAACGACGCGACGGTGGACGATATCGCTGAGGCGGCCGGACTCGCGAAAGGGACCGTCTATCTTTACTTTCCCTCCAAACGCGAGATCTTCTTAGAGACTCTCCGCCAGGGCACGTTAGGGCTTCACGAAGAAGTTCGCGAAAAGATGGACGCTGAGTCCGATACCGCAGACAAGGTTTTCGCCTTCATACGGACGCGTCTGTCCTATAGCGAACGCAACCGCGATTTCATGCGGATCTACTATACGGAATTCAGCAACATGCTGATTCACCCGGCGCACGTGCGTCAGGAGTTCCAGGATCTCTATAACCGGCAGGCCGAAGCACTTGAACGGGTATTGACGGACGGGGTGCAGCGCCATCAGATCCGGCAACTCAATATCGCAGCATCGGCACGGATTATCTACGACATGACTCGCGGTCTGATCGCACAGCGGTTATTGGGTTGGTCTCAGGCCAGTGTGGACGACGATGCAGGATTCTTGTTCGAAATGATCTGGAAGGGGGTCGGATGTCACGAGCAGTAAATGGCGCGGCGTTGGCGGCCACCGCGACACTGCTGTGGGCACTGTCGGGCTGCTCTAAACCCACTAACGCCAAGGCTTCGGCCGGACCGCCGCCGGCTCCCGTGCGCGTGGCTCAAGCCGAGACGAGAACGCTGCCCGTGGAGGTCCGGACCATCGGCAACGTCGAAGCCTACAAAACGATCAGCGTCAAATCGCAGGTGACAGGGAATCTAATCCAGGTTCGGTTTAAGGAGGGCGATCCCGTCCGCAAAGATCAAGTCCTGTTTGAAATAGATCCGCGCCCCTACAAGTCAGCGATCCGGCAGGCGGAGGCCAACCTCGCGCGCGATACTGCCCTGTTGAAGCAGGCCGAAGCGAATTTGGCCCGCGATACGGCGCAAGAGAAGTTCTCGCGCGATCAGTCCAAACGATACGTCGACCTGGCCAAACAAGGAATCTTCTCGCGCGAGCAAAGCGAACAAGCGACGTCGAGCGCCGATGCGTTGACCGCATCGGTGAACGCGGACAAGGCAGCGATTGAGAGTGCGCAGTCGTCCATCGTGGCGGACCGCTCTTCCCTCGACACAGCGAGAGTCCAGCTTAGTTATTGCTACATCACTTCGCCCGTTGACGGGCGGTCAGGCAACATCAGCGTGAAAGAAGGGAACTTGGTGAAGGCCAGCGATATCGAGCTGGTCACTATCATGCAGATCCAACCGGTGTACGTCACCTTCACCGCTCCGGAGAAGCGTATCGAATATATCCGGCAACGAATGCGGTCCGGCAGACTGGCGGTGAGGGCCGTACGTCAGGGCAGCACTGCCGCCGATGTAGGCGCGCTGACCTTTATCGATAATTCAGTGGATCCAAACACGGGCACGATTAAATTGAAGGGCACTTTCCCGAACGCCGGCTCACAGTTGTGGCCCGGACAATTTGTGGATGTGGTGCTCACATTGAACCAGACGTCCCAACGTTGTCGCGATCCCAGCCAAGGCGGTCCAGATTGGCCAGAGCGGCAATTTCGTATACGTGGTGAAACCGGATCAGACGGTTGAGCTGCGCAATATAGTAACCGGCGATACCGCCGGCGCCTTCGTGGAAGTGCAGCAAGGAGTGCAGACGGGGGAGACGGTCGTCACTGATGGGCACATTCGCCTCGCGCCCGGGTCGCGGATCAAGGTGTTGTCATGAATCTCTCGCGACCGTTTATCGAGCGGCCCATTGCCACATCGCTGCTGATGTTCGCGATCGCGCTGTTTGGCGTCGTAGCGTACCGCTCGCTGCCGGTGAGCGATCTGCCGAACGTCGAATTTCCGACTATCCTGGTGACCGCCAGCCTGCCCGGCGCAAATCCCGACACCATGGCCTCCGCCGTGGCCACGCCGCTGGAGCGGCAGTTCTCGACCATCGCCGGCATCGATTCGATGACCTCCACCAGTGCTCTGGGCGCAACGGCAATCACCCTGCAATTCGACTTGAGCCGCAGCATCGATGCCGCCGCCCAGGACGTCCAGGCGATGATTACGCAGGCATCGCCGCTGCTGCCGCCGGGTATGCCGAGTCCGCCCACGTACCGCAAGGTGAATCCGGCCGACCAGCCGGTCATTTTCCTCGCCGTCACGTCGAAAACGATGCCGCTGTACGCGCTGAACGAGTACGCGGATACGATGATGGCGCAGCGAATTTCGATGGTGCCCGGCGTCGCCCAAGTGCAGGTGTTCGGCGCGCAGAAATATGCAGTGCACGTGCAGGTTGACCCGAAGGCGCTGGCCTCCCGGCAGATCGGCATCGACGAAGTCGAGAGCGCCGTCCGTAAGCAGAACGTCAACATTCCTACGGGCGTTCTGTACGGTCCGGACAAGATGCTGACGGTTCAAGCCACCGGCCAGTTGACCACCGCAGAGCAGTACCGGCCCATCATCGTCGCCTATCGCAAGGGAGCGCCTGTACGCCTCGGCGAACTGGGCCAGGTGATCGATAGCGTCGAGGACGACAAGACCGCGTCGTGGTTCAACACCCACCAACGTAACGACCGCTCCATCGTGCTAGCTGTGCAGAAACAGCCAGGCACGAACACCATGGAGGTATCTGACGCAATCAAACAGCTGCTTCCTACCTTCCGCCTACAGATGCCTCCGACTGCCGCGCTCGAAATACTGTACGATCGCTCGGACACCATCCGCGAGTCTTTCAAAGACATTCAGTTCACGATGATGCTCACGCTGGGGCTGGTGGTGATGGTGATTTTTCTGTTCCTGCGCAACGTTCCCGCGACCATTATCCCCAGCCTCGCGCTGCCGTTTTCCGTTATTGGCACGTTCGCGGTGATGTACTTGTGCAATTACAGTCTGGACAACCTATCGATGATGGCGCTGATCCTGGCGATCGGATTCGTGGTGGACGACGCGATCGTGATGCTCGAGAATATTGTGCGCCACCTGGAGGAGGGTGAAACGCCGATGCAAGCGGCGTTGACCGGGTCGCGTGAGGTCGGCTTTACGATCTTGTCCATGACGATGTCGCTTGCGGCTGTGTTCATCCCCTTACTATTCATGAGTGGGATTCTGGGCCGGCTCTTCCGCGAATTCTCCGTAACGATTGTGGTCTCGATTCTGATCTCTGGCCTGGTGTCGATCACGCTGACGCCGATGCTGTCCAGCCGCTTTCTCAAAGCGCACGATCATCGACGCAGGCCCGGCCGGCTGTTTCTTTTCACCGAGCGCATCTTCGACGGCTTACTCCACATTTACGAGCGGACGTTACAATTCACGCTCCGCCACCGGCCTGCGACGATGGCCATCTCAGCCGCAATTCTACTGGCCACGGCATGGCTGTTCGTAAAGATCCCGAAAGGCTTTATCCCCAGCGAAGACACGAATCAGATCCTGGTAATCACCGAGGCCATGCAGGGGGCCTCGCATACGGATGTTCAGAACAACATACGAGCCATCGCCGAGGTGGCGCGCGAGGATCCAAACGTCGAGGAATTCATGTCGAGCGCCGGGGGCACCGGCGGCGGGGCGGTATCGCTCGGCGGACCGAACTTCGGACGCATGTTTCTGCACCTGGTTCCCCGGAGAACTCGAAGTTTGAGCGCGGACGAGTTGATCAACGAACTCCGCCCGAAGCTGAACCGTTATCCAGGGATGCGTGCATTCCTGCAAAATCCGCCAAGCATCCGGATCGGCGGCACTCTCACCAAGAGCCTATATCAGTACACGCTGCAGGGCCCGAACACTGAAGAGCTCTATCGCGTGTCTCAGGAGTTCGAGGGCGAGATGGCGAAATTGCCGGGGTTCCTGGACGTCACCAGCGACCTCCAGATCAAGACTCCGCAGGCGACGGTGATCATCGATCGCGATAAGGCGTCCGCGCTGGGAGTGACGGCGGACCAGATTGAAAACGGACTCTACGACGCGTACGGACAGCGTTGGATCTCGACCATTTACGCGCCGACAAATCAGTATCGAGTGCTGATGGAGGTGGAGCCTAAGTATCAGGCTGACCCTGGACTGATGTCGCTCTTGTACATCCGGTCGAGTACCGGAAAGCTGGTGCCATTAGACAGTGTGGCCCGGATTCAGCCGAGCGTGGGACCTCAGACCATCAACCACCTGGGCCAGCTGCCTGCGGTGACGATGTCCTTCAACCTGAGACAGGGCGTTTCGCTGGGCGACGCGGTTTCCGAGATCCGCGATCTTTCCCTCCGCGTCCTTCCGGGCACCATTACGACCACGTTCCAGGGTACGGCGCAGGCTTTCCAGCAGTCGACCAAAAGCCTGTGGCTGTTGCTGGTGCTGGCGCTGCTGGTGGTGTACATCGTTCTTGGCGTGCTCTATGAGAGCTACATTCATCCAATTACCATCCTGTCGGGTCTGCCGTCAGCCGGGTTCGGCGCGCTATTGACGCTGTGGCTATTCAAGCTCGATCTGAACCTTTACTCCTTCATCGGTCTGGTGCTGCTGATCGGGATCGTGAAAAAAAACGCCATTATGCAGATCGATTTTGCGCTGGCCGCGGAGCGCAATGAGGGCAAGTCACCGCTGGACGCCATCTACGAAGGCTGCGTGGTGCGCTTCCGCCCAATTATGATGACGACCGCGTGCGCCCTACTCGGCGCAGTGCCGATCGCGATGGGATTCGGAGCCGGAGGCGAAGCGCGCCAGCCGCTCGGACTGTCGGTGGTGGGGGGACTGCTCTTCTCCCAGTTAGTGACGTTGTATCTGACGCCGGTGGTGTACACGTATATGGCGGGATTGCAGACCTGGGTTGTGGAGAGAAAGCAGCGGAAGTCGGCTCGACGGCTGGAAGCCGCTGCGGTATAGCGGAAGCTATTCGCCGCCTAGCTTTCTGTAATTGCTGAGCACGCGATTCACGTAGGAGCGCGTTTCCGGGTAGGGCGGAACCGCTCCGTACTTGTCTACTGCGCCCGGACCCGCATTATACGCCGCCAGGGCTTTGGGGACATCGCCTTTGTACTTCACCAACAGGTCCCGCAGGTACTGTGCCCCGGCTTGGGTATTCTGTTCCAAGTCGTAGGGGTCGGCCTGCAGTTCCTTCGCTGTGAGAGGCATGAGCTGCATTACACCGATGGCTCCCTTGGAAGAGATCGCGTTCTGGCGGTAACCGGACTCCGCCTTGGCTACGGCGTGTACGATGGCGGGCGGCAGTTCCGCCTTGTGCGCCGCCGCTTCGACGAGTTGGTGAGGGGTTCGAGCCACTTTCGGCCGAGTAACAGGCGTCGATTCGGGTGCTAGAGCCGTCGCCGGCGGCACGTACTCTTCCGCCTCGAATGCCACGACGGAATCTAAGGGAAGTTCCATGCTGCCCGCCTGAGTCTCCAACCGGATCTTATCACCGTGTTTTTCATGGCGGTCAGCGTGCACACGGAAGCCGTTGGATAGCACGGCATATTCTCCCGCAAACGCCGGGACAGAGCATAGACAGAGGAGAAACGCACGCATGTAAGACTTCTTTCAGTATGACGCAGGCGGGACCCAAAGCGTGGACGCCTACGCGGGGCGCGGCCTTGCATATCCCTCAATTCGAGGTTGAAACGATTCCACTCTCGTTGGAATCACTATAGCAGCTAGCTCGAAGTTGAGCTGGTTCGCTGAGTTGAGCGATGCAGCTTGCAAAACAATCGATGACGCACGGAGTGGAGGAGATGGCCGACGTCAAGCCTTGGCGGAATCCGCGGCACCTCGAGATCCTTCTTATCGAGGATTCCCCCGCCGATGCGCTGCTGGTTCGTACGCTGCTGCAGGACGTACAACCGGAATGTCAATTGTACGTAGTTCGCGACGGCGTGGAGGCATTGGAGTTCCTCTACCGGCACAAACACTTTGCCAATGCGCCGATTCCCCGAATCATCATCTTGGATTGGAATCTTCCGCGTCAGAATGGCGATCAGGTTCTTTCGGCGATCAAGGCAGACCCCGATCTGCATCCGATTCCCATCATTGTCCTCAGTTCCTCCGCGGCTGACGAACACGTGTTGCGGGGCTACGAGCTTCAAGCCAGTTGCTGGGTGGTGAAGGGGCCGGACCTGGAAGAATATCGCCGCCGCCTGCGCGTACTGATCGAATTCTGGGCGAGTACGGCGCAATTACCCAAAGCTCTTCGCGCCCCGTAGTTGGACCTGCGATATCCTTGAGTTACGTGCCGTCTAAGCAATTCTCACTGGTACTGATCAAGCCGTCGCACTACGACGACGATGGCTACGTGATCCAGTGGCTCCGTTCGGCGATTCCGTCGAACACGCTGGCGGTGATGAACGGCCTCGCGCTCGATTGCAAAGAGCGCCGAGTGCTGGGCGAGGATGTCGAGATCGAAATCACCGCTTACGACGAGACCAATACTCACGTCCGGCCGGAGCGCATCGCGCGGCAGACTTGCCGGCGCCCGCGGCATGGTGGCCCTGGTCGGCGTGCAGTCGAACCAATTCCCGCGCGCCATGGATATGGCGCGCATGTTTCGCGCAGGCGGGTATCCAGGTTTGCCTGGGCGGCTTTCACGTTTCCGGCTGCCTGTCGATGCTGCCGGAGCTGCCGCCTGAGCTGAAAGAAGCGATGGACCTGGGCATCTCGCTGTTTGCCGGCGAATCCGAAGGCCGCTTTGAGCAGGTTCTGCGCGATGCTTGGAACGGCGCGCTGCAGCCGCTCTACAACTACATGGACGATCTGCCGTCGCTCGACGGCGCCATCATGCCGATCCTGCCGGCCTCGCGAATCAAGCGCACCGGCGGCAAGCATGACCAGCTTCGATGCCGGCCGCGGGTGCCCGTTTCTGTGCTCGTTCTGCACCATCATCAACGTGCAGGGGCGGAAGTCGCGGCGGCGCTCGGCCGACGATGTGGAAGAGATTATCCGGCGCAATCTCGCCCAGGGAATCAACCGGTTCTTCATCACCGACGATAACTTCGCTCGCAATACGGATTGGGAAAACATTTTCGACCGCCTGATCGCCATGCGCGAGAAGGAGAAGCTGAACATCAAGTTCATCATTCAGGTGGATACGATGTGCCACCGGCTGCCGCACTTCATCGAGAAGGCGGGCCGGGCCGGTGTCGCGCGCGTATTCATCGGGCTCGAAAGCATCAACCCGGACGCCTGCTGGGCGCCCGCAAGAAACAGAACAAGATTGCGGAGTACCGCAAGATGCTGCTGGCCTGGAAGCATGCAGGCGTGACCGTGTTTGCGGGATACATCCTCGGTTTTCCGTCCGATACGCCCGAATCGATCATCCGCGACATCAAGACGATACAGCGCGAGCTGCCTATCGATCTGCTGGAGTTCCACTGCCTGACGCCGCTGCCCGGCTCGGAGGATCATCAGCGCCTCCACAAAGCGGGCGCGTACCTGGATCCGGATCTCAACAAGTACGATCTGGAGCACGTGACCACCACGCACTCTACGATGTCGACGGCGCAATGGGAACAGGTTTATCAGGACGCGTGGACGACGTTTTATACCCCCGAGCACATGGAGACCGTGATGCGCCGCTCGGTTGCGACCAGGAGCAACCCGGGCAACATGCTGTTCCTGCTGATCTGGTATTACGCCTGTATCACGCTCGAAAGGATTCATCCGCTGCAGGGCGGCTATCTGCGGCGCAAGTATCGCAAGGACCGGCGGCCCACCCTGCCGATGGAGCCTCCGGTGTTGTTCCATCTCCGTTACGCCTTCGACCTGGTCTACAAGCACGTAAAGCTGGCGCAACTGGTGTGGCGCTTCGGGCGATTCCGAATGGCGCTAAAGCGCGATCCTGACGCTGGTAACTACACGGATCTAGCTTTAACGCCCGTCGTCGGACACGAGTTAGATTCGCTGGATTTGTTCACGATCGGCGCACCATCAAAATCGGGCACCGCGAACGTGCGTGTACTGGAAGGTACTAGAACGTAGTCAGGGCTTGGTGGGATACCCGGCTGTCGCCTTCACTTCAGCAATCTGCTTATCGTGCCGCATGGTGTGTAGCGGGACATAGATAAGCCATTGATACGCGTTCAGGGTGCCGAAGACCGGAAACGGATGCTCGGCCGTGTGCTCTTTCAAGGCTATATTCGTGTTCTCAGCGAACTTCACTATCTCGACTCGTTGCGCCTCGAACCGGTCCTTCACTTGCGCTTGCGTCAACTCGCCCCTGGGGACAATGGCCTCCGGCGCCTGCGCTTTTCCCAGACGAGGAGCCATGACTCGCTCAATGAACTCGGTCTTACCTTTCGTTTGCTCTGGCCATTCCGGATTCGGCGGCGATGACATGGCCTTGCGCGCGTTGCCGAAGAGCGAGGATTCAGCGAGCACGATATGCTCCGCAGTTTCGCCCACAGACCAGCGGTCCAGGGCCGGCTTCCACTTCCACTGCTCCGCCGTCAGGCCGTCAATAGCGGTGAGAAACTCCGTGCGGGATTCGGCGAGCCACTTTGTTACTTTGGTGCGTTCCTCCGCTGTCATGCGCGCATCGCCGGCGCGGAGCGGGGAGCATAAAGCGAGCGCGAGCAAGGCTACAAACGGCGTGTTCCAAAGGTTCATCACGTTCCCAATAGGATACCGCCACCATGGAAGTTGCGCTTCTGGCGGGCGGTCAGAGGCGCTGCAGGCACTCCGCAATTTCCTTGTGGGAAATCGCGCCTTCGCGGATCACTTTCCAATAGGGTTCCGTGATATCGATGGTGGTGCTACCCGTCCCGGTACACAAGCCGCCGTCTACTACCAAATCGACGCGGCCGTCCATCATCCCGAATACCTCGATGCCGCTGCGGCAGGTGGGCTGTCCTGAGATGTTCGCGCTGGTGGAAATCAGCGGCTGCCCCAGGTAATCAAGCAACGCCTGCGCGAGTTTCGATCGGGACTGGCGGACAGCGAGGCGCCCCGTATTGCCCGTCACTCTCAATGGAACCTTCGGCGAAGCGGGCAATATCAGCGTAAGCGGACCGGGCCAGAAATGGCGCGCCAGGAGATAGAAGCGGCTGTCGGCATCTTTCGCGAGGTCGACCGCCATGTGGACATCCGACACTAACAGGGGAAGAGCCCGGTGTAGTTCGCGGCCTTTGGCCTTGAAGACCTTAACGACCGCATTCAGGTTCAGCGGGTCCGCTACCAAGGCATAAAGGGCGTCTGTCGGTATGGCGATGATGTTACCGCGTCGTATCGCAGCCGCAGCCTCGGCTATCGCGTCCGTGGACGGGTTCTCAGCGTCCACTTCAATCAAGTCAGTTGCCAATGTTTACCCTGCCTCGGGTTGGTCGAGATTCAACACGGCTGCTACTTCTATGGCCATCGAATAACGCCCGAATGGGGCGCTTAACTGCACTCCCTGAACCATGGACCGTACGCGTTCCACCATCTCCCGGGCGATGGCGACGCCTTCCTGACGGGCCGCCTCGGCGTTTTCGACCCGACGCATTCGTTCCATGTAGTGTTCCGGCACAGGTACCCGAAGTTCATTGACCATAAACTCGGCGTTTCGATAGCTGGTGAGAGGCCAGATGCCACAAATGACAGGCACTTTGAAGTCCGCGGTCCGGCGGAGAAAGTTTTCCAACAAATCGAGGTCGAACACTGGCTGTGTGACAACGTATTCGGCACCGGCCTGCATCTTCCATTCGTAGCGACGGATTTCTTCGTCCATGTTCAAAGCGCCTGGATTCGCACCCACACCGAGCAACAATGCCGTCTGGGAACCCATTGGATTTCCACCAATATCCAGGCCACAGTTCAAGTTATTCACGATGTTTGTCAAACCAATCGCGTCCACGTCGAATACCGCCGTAGCATCAGGGTAGGTGCCCATCCTTGGCGGATCGCCCGTAATACAGATCAGGTTGCGAACGCCAACGCTGTGCGCACCCAGCAACTCCGATTGGATGCCCAGAATGTTGCGGTCTCGACAGCAGAAGTGCAGGACGGCTTCAATCCCGGCTTCCTGCTGGATCTTTTGACAAGTAACCTGGGCGCTGAGACGCGCGCTGGCACGAGGACCGTCAGGGACGTTGATGCAGTCGATGCCTTTGGACGCGCATAGCCGGGCACCCTCGATTTCCTTGGTGGCGTCCACGCCCCTGGGCGGCAGGATCTCCACGAAAGCGACGAACCTGCCCGCCGCGAGCTTCGCCCCCAAAGACGACTTTTGCGTGATCGGAACCTTGGGCAAGGCTTTCGGCTTGGCCTGCGGTTCCTCGACGGTGACGCTCAACGACCGGTGTGCTGGATTCAGTGATCGGGCTTCGGAGTGGATCAGCTTGATGTGCTCTGGGGTCGTGCCGCAGCAGCCGCCGATAACCTTTACACCGGCCCACAGGAATCGCCGAGTGTACTGCGCCATATATTCCGGCGAGCACAAGTAGATGTTCCGCCCCTCCACCTTCGCGGGCAATCCGGCGTTCGGCATAGCGCTCATCGGCTTGTTCGAATGCCGCATCATGCGCTCTATAGTGTCGAGCGTGGTCTTTGGACCGACCGAACAATTCAGGCCGATGATGTCCGTCGGCCATTCGTCCAGCCGCTGAGTGAAAGTTTCGGTAGAAGTGCCGTCGGGCATACGGCCCTCGTCGTCGATGGTCACTTGCGTGATGATGACCATGTCCGTGCCCACTACTTCACGAGCGGCGAAGATCGCCTCACGAACTTCGTTCAGGTCGTAAAACGTCTCAAGCACCAGCAGATCTATGCCGCCTTCCACCAGCGCTTCGGCCTGCTCGCGAAAATAGGCGCGCGCTTCGGCGAATGATGTAGGACCTAGCGGCTCGATGCGAACGCCTAGAGGACCGATCGCTCCCGCCACGAAGACACCTTCTCTCGCGGCCTCGCGCGCGACGCGTACTCCGGCGCGGTTAATGTCCTTCAACTTTTCAGCGAGCCCGAACGCGCCCAAGCGGAGGCGGTTGGCGCCGAAGGTGTTTGTTTCCAGGATCTCCGCGCCGGCTTTAACGTACTCCTGATGAATCTCGCGAACGATCGACGGGGAAGAGAGATTCAATTCATCGAAGCAGCGGTTGATGAACACGCCCTTGGCGTAGAGCATGGTTCCCATGGCCCCGTCCGCCACCAGCACGCGCCTGGCACACTGGTCGCGGAATTCTAGAGCTCGGGAAACTATGGTTGTGGTACTCATGAAACCAAGTTTGGCAGCCGGGCAGAACTACTTCTGTTTTACTTCAATCGGTTGAGGTGCAAGTAGACGGTTACAGGCCGATTGTATCTCATCTACAAGGATACGCGAGATTAACAGACCCGTGCTTCCGTTGTCCGGCTGATCTACTTCAAGCCGGCCGCCCCGCGCCAAGGGGCATCCGCATCCGCCAGGCGGCCGCGCCATCCTCGTAGTACCGGCCGATCGTAATGGTGCGAGCGAAGCCCATACTCTTATACAACTGGATGGCGACCAGGTTATCGCGCCGCACCATCAGCCAGACGGATGTCGCACCTAGACGCTGCGCCTTAGCTATGGTCTTACGTAACAGCATCCGGGCAATTCGCCGGCCGCGGTAGCGCGGTAACACGGCGATGGAAACGATTTCAGCCGTTTCTCCCGTCACGCAGGTAATACCGTAACCGGCGATCCGGCGGTCCACCACGGCCACATAGAATAGTGCCGGGTATTCGCCGGCGTAGTACCGGAAAAGTGCTGCGGGCCAAGCATCGATTCCGAACGACGCCTTCTCGATGCGGATGATGCCAGCCAGATCGTTGAGGCGGAATATGCGGATACTGATCACTCGTCGCGCAGCACTTGCAACGGCTTTTGCCCGAGGATCCGGAAGCTCGCGAGCCATCCGGCAGCGTTCGCGAGCAGCGCGGTGGCCACAATGGCCGTGAGATAGACGACTGGCTCGAAGTGGGGATTACCCTTGAGCAGGCGTTTAATGACGATTGCCCCGAATGTCATCGCCAACAAGCTGCCCATTGTCCCCGCCACACCGCCGAGAATCAGGAACTCCACCGAGAAGATACCGGCGATCCGCGCTCGCGTCGCCCCGAGCGTCTTCAGAATAACGACCTCGCGAATGCGCCTGAACCGCGTGCCCGCCACACTGGAAGCGAGAATAATGATACCCGCGAGAATGGCGAACGCCGAAATGAAACGCACTTCGATGGAGATCTGGTCCACCACTTCCTGAATGATGCGCAGTACGTCGGCCACGTTCATGACGGTGACGGTAGGAAATTGCTTATACATTGCCAGCTGCAACGGACCGACGTAGTGCGGGTCGATGCGTACGCTGCCGTAGGAGATCACCGGCATGCCGCGCAGAATCTTTTCATCGAACAGGAAATCGAGGCGGCCCATCAAGTGAATAGGATCTATGCGGACTATGCACGCCAGCCGGGAGGTGATGTTCCTTCCGCCCACCGCCCAGTTCAGACGATCACCGGCTTTCAGCTTCAGGGTACGCGCTGCGTCTTCCGAAGCGCACACGCTGGGCTCCTCGGCGGGCTTCCACCAAGCGCCACTGAGGACATCAACAAACGGAGGCTTCGAGTCCATTGAGGCGACTGCCCGCGTGTACAGAAACCGACGCGAAAAGCCTTTCATCTTTTCGTTGCTCAAGGCTTCGCCGTTAATGCTGGCCAGTTTCGCCGCGACGGTGGCAATCAGATCCGGCCCTTTCTCAATACCCTTCTGAGAGCGGACAAGGTTGAGCACCGCGTTACGATCGGCCTGTTTGACATCCAGGAAGAAAACATTGGGCATGCCGGGTGGAGCGGTACGCGTCATTTCAGCAATGACTCCCCGCTGGATGACGTAGACCAGGAGAGTGAACATGACCCCCACGCCTAGGGCGACGAGAATCGCTTCAGCGTGATTGCCCGGCCGGTAGAGATTGGCCACGCCATGACGGATCGCAGTGGGCAATCGGCTGATGTGCCGAGTCAGGCGGCGCAGCCCGTGCAGCAGAACCCAGGCGACCGCCGTGAGCGCTGTGAGGCTCACGACTACGGCGGCGGCGAAATACCCTCCGATGCGCAGCGCGTCTCGAAACGGCGCTTCCGTGAGGAGCCCTGCGATGATTCCCAAAGCGATCAGCAGAACAGCCCCCGCCACGATGGTGGGCCGGCCATTGCGCAGGCGTTCCCGCCACGCCGGCCTGGTCTCCGCCATCTCGCGCCGGAAAATCAGACTCGGTCGAACTCGGCGGATGCTGAGCAGCGGCGGAACCGTGAACAGCAAGGATGTCAGCAGGCCGATAACGATACCCTGTGCGGCTGGTACCCAGTCGAGAACCAGACCCGGCCGCACGTTGAAGTATTTGGCAATCAGCGATGGGAATACGGCTTGAACGAAGATGCCCACCAGCACCCCCAAGCCGCTCCCGATGAATCCGAGCACGAGGGTCTGAATCACGTAAATGCGCATGATGTCGGCGGATCGTGCGCCCATGCATTTCATCACGGCAATGGAATCCAGCCGTTGATCCAGGTGGGCGCGGATAGCGGTGGCAACGCCCAACGCGCCGACAATGAGACTGATCAAACTGACAAGGCTGAGAAACGTCGTTGCCTGCCGTAGACCATTCTCGATGGCGGGGTGAGCCTGCCGGAAGTCGGCGATCATGGACTCGGGGAACGCAATCTTCAGCGACGTACGCACGTCCTCAACATTGGTCGTGGGGGGAATGCGGAACAGGTAGCGTTCAGCCGCGCGACTGCCAGGTAACATGAGACCTGCGCGTTCCAGCCCCTCGCGGTTGATGATCAGCCGCGGGCCGACGTTCATGGATCCGGACATCCGATCCGGCTCATTCGCGATCGTCGCAACAATGCGGAACGGCTGCCCGCCGAGGCGAATCTGATCGCCCACCCCTATTCCAATACGAAGCAGAAGATCCTCAGACACCGCCACAGAGTTGCTGGTCAGGACAGTGCCGAGAGGAGCCGGGGGTTCCAGCCGCACACTACCGTAGTACGGATATTGCGAGGGATCCACTGCCTTCACCGAAACGAGCACAGGCGGCTTCCCTTCCACGGCTGCCATCGAAATCGTTTCAGTGATCCAGGTGTGATCGACGCCGCGCCGCGCCAGCCGACGCATCACAGCATCCTGCTCCGGAGTCGCTAACGCGAAGGTTCGAACGGAGAGGTCGGCCGCAATCAGAGTGCGCGCCTCGCGCACCAGCATCGTATGGAAAGCACGGCTGAACCCCCGGACTCCGGTAAGGGCACCGACGCCAACGGCAACGGCGAGGATCACGAATAGGAACTTGATGCTGGATGCGCGCGCCTCACGCCAAGCTATCTTGAGCGACGTTTGAAGCGATAGATTCCGGCCACTCATGAACGCCGCTCATCGGCGACGATTCGACCGTCGCGTAGCGTGATGATCCTATCCGCGTGGGACGCGAGTTCGACATCATGCGTAACCAAAACCAGCGTTGTGTTCTCCCGCCGGTTCATGTCGATCAACAACTCCAGTACAAGCTGGCCGTTCGCCGTGTCGAGGTTGCCGGTAGGCTCGTCCGCCAGCAGGATGGGGGGCTGCACGATGAAGGCCCGGGCCAGCGCCACGCGCTGTTGCTCTCCTCCCGACAACTGCACCGGGTAGTGATCCGCCCGATCGAGTACTCCCACGGTTCGCAGAAGTTCGCGCGCCCTCGCCCGTCCACCACCGTTCGCGCCCGATAGTTCGTACGGCAGAAGAACGTTCTCCTCGGCGGTGAGGGTCGGGATCAGGTTGTAGGACTGAAACACGAATCCGATTTTGCGCCCGCGTACGGCAGCCATCCGGTCCTCGGATAAGCCGGCGATCTCCTCACCGTCAAGCACGATGCTGCCGGAGGTGGGCGAGTCCAGCCCGGCGAGCAACCCGAGAAGCGTCGATTTCCCGCTGCCGGACGGCCCCATGATGGCGATGAACTGGCCCTTCGGCACGTCGAAGTCGATCCCGTTCAGAATGTCGACGCGATGCGTAGCCGTAGCGATGCTTTTCCTGAGCGCGGAGACTTTAATCATTGGGAAACGAGGGGGGCTCGACCGACATCCTCTATTATGTCACCGTGCGATATCTGAGCCCTTTTCTCCTTGTTTTCCTGGCCGCATGTTCTACGTCGAAGACGGAACCAGCCGCTCAGCAGTCCTCATCGAGTGTGACGAAGCCAGGCCTTCCGGCAGATACAAGACATATTTTGGTTGCATTCGGAGACAGTCTTACCGCCGGACTAGGAGCCGCACCGGGCGCCAGCTATCCAGACTATTTGCAAAGCCTGATCGAGGCGAAGCGGTATCCCTGGCGCGTCATCAATGCCGGGGTCAGCGGAGACACCAGCACGGATGGAGTCGCGCGCCTACCCGGGGTGCTCGAATACAAACCTGAAATCGTCATACTGGAATTGGGTGCGAATGATGGACTCCGCGGAATCCCAGTTGACGCTACACGGGAGAATCTGGAGCAGATCATCATTACCCTGGAGCACGCAGGCCCCAAAACCGTGCTGGCGGGGATGACGTTGCCGCCCAACTACGGCCCTGATTACATCAAACCATTCGAGAAAGTTTTCACCGGCCTGGCTGCAAAATACAAGCTGACCTTGATTCCATTTCTGCTGGCCGGCGTCGGCGGCAACCCGGCTCTTATGCAGCAAGACGGGCTGCATCCGACGGCGGAAGGAAATCGAAGGGTGGCGGATAACGTGATGCGCGCGTTGGAGCCGTTGCTGAGGCGATAGCCTCAGAACATGCTTGCGCTTATCACTTTCGCGGACTTCCGCTGCGGTGCATCGCGTATTCTCTGCTCCGCACGGCTTGAGTTCGGGAGACAATGTCTCTGGACGTGCAGTTCTCGTGCCTGAAAAACCTGGCGAATCTCGATTTCGGCATCCCGCCCTGAACCTACGGAGCAGGACAGCGTGAACCCCAGCCGCTCGCCTCGGCTTAGACTTGACCTGCATCAGCCAGAAGGGGCATCGATCAACTCTGCGACTTGAACCATCCTTTGGCCGAGCATCGTTTGGCCGCACCCGTCGGCAGGCCGGTTATCCGTTGACGGAAATGCAGAATCAGAAGCATCGTTTGGCCCTCAGTACACCGACCAAGCGTGGTTCGAAGGCGGATTGGATTGAACGATCCGCCGCACATGTCAGGAGCGGGCGTTACCGGCAAATTGACGCCGAAAACGCCCAAGTTCAGGTTGGTGCGGACGCAACTGCGGATGCGCGGAGAGCCTGCCGCGCCAATCCTTTCTCCCTTGGCACCGTTAACGAATGCGGTACACCAGAGCGTCCTGTACGAATCGATCCCCTAGAAACTGGCCGGCCAAACGCATACCCTCAACACTCTTCGTGACGAAGATCCGTCGCAGGGCGCGGATGAAAGGATCAGACATCCTCAAAACCATTAAGGCTGGCGTTTGTTCCGGCGATATACCGGCGGCTTCAAACGCACGATGAATCAGGCCGTAGGCTTGCGAAGGCTCGGCTGCGTCTAGCCGGCGTGAGGCGAGCACAAATCGCCAGTCTTCATGCTCGGCAGAGTAGAGCCAGAGCGCCACGCTAATGGACAGGTCGGAGCGATCAAGAGCTTGGAAGAAGTTTATTCCGGCCGCAAAGTCCGCCTCTACCAACACTTTGTTATCCATCTGATCACTCCATGGTTACGTTCGGCAACGGCTCGGACCAGTGCCTGTGCAATTTTGGAATCATGTCTGCGGTAGCGGCTCTGCTCTGACCACTGCTGTACAACGTCCCAATGGTCGCGAAAAACGGGATTTCTCTTTCCCTCTTCCAGACGCTCTAGTTCCAGGTTAGCAATTTTGACCAAGTCTCTCAGATTGTGCGTATGGCTCCGTCGACGCTCTTTCTGTCTGGGAATTCGTGACGTTGGGTTCCTTTTGCAATGCAGGCCTTCAATGCGCATTCGACCGCATAGCTAGCAAGGTAGTAGGCGCCGTCTGGAAGGTCGGCACCTCCGCAAGTCTGATGCGCGCAAGAACCTGTAGGTCAACACCCTTCACGCACTCATTCTTGCGTGCGCAAAGCTAACGACCTCGAAATATGAGCTGTCCGGCCAAGTAATCCTAACGGCGGCTTCCGGCTTGTTGGAAATATACCCGGAAGCACTACAAGTTGACTGTCGCCGACTCGCCGAATTGCCTGCAATGGCCGGTCGGCGGAGCAGATGCCCTCGGTTACCGGCTCCCATCGAGAAGCGTCTCGCGAAGGAAGCATCTCCTTGCGAAAACGGCCATACAATCTTTCAAGTCACGAACGCCTGATCCCTACTGAGAACTTGACGCGCTTCGAAGTCAACGCGCTCTTTTAGTTAGACTTGCCCTTCGCGTCGAGGGTCCTTGCTCTTGAGTCTTTGTTGTTGCTTTTACGAACTCGGGAATCGTATCGTGAATCTCCTTTCCGGAAAGAGCAGCCGTGACCCCGGGCTACTCTCAACAAGTATGTCGAAGGCAGGAATGCGAATCGACGTGTCACCAACGCTCTACTGATGGGACAGCAAGCGGCGTTGCCGCGCACATCCTGATTCGCCCCATTGACCGCCGACCACAGCCGACTTGGTGTATGCTCAGCCTTTGGGAGCCACCGCATCATGAAAGCTCTTCTCCTCAGCGAATACAAGAAGCTCGACCTAGTCGACGTCCCGAAACCAGAGCCGGCTGCGAACGAAGTTTTGATCCGTGTTTATGCGTGCGGCATCTGCGGCAGCGATATACACGGGTATGACGGCAGCACTGGCCGCCGAATTCCGCCGATCATCATGGGGCATGAAGCGTCTGGCGTGGTGGCGGCTGTCGGATCGGGCGTTCGCAACATCAAAGAAGGCGAGCGCGTGACGTTCGATTCGATGATCTCGTGCGCCGCATGCGATTATTGCCGGCGCGGGGCAGCCAACTTATGCGATAGCCGTCAAGTGTTGGGTGTGTCATGCACGGAGTTCCGGCGCGAAGGAGCTTTCGCGGAGTACGTCGTGGTGCCGCAACACATCGTGTTCAAGCTGCCGCCGAACTTGTCTTTCGAACATGCAGCTATGGTCGAGCCAGTCTCAGTAGCGGTGCACGCGACGAACCTGACGCAAATCCGTCTGGGCGACACCGCTTTGGTGATCGGCGCCGGCATGATCGGACTACTCATCATTCAAGCCCTCCGTCTAGCGGGTTGCGGACGTATTTTTGCAGTAGATCTGGACGATGTTCGCCTCGGTATGGCTCGAGAGTTAGGGGCAGACGAGACGTTCAACGCGAAGTCGTGTGATGTCAAAGCGGAGATCCTTGCGCGCACTAATGGCCGCGGCGCGGACCTCGCGATGGAGGCGGTGGGTGCAACTGACCCCATCGCAACAGCGATCAACTGTTTGCGGAAGGGTGGTGCTCTCACCCTGGTGGGCAATTTCTCCCCGAATATCAATCTCGCATTACAGGCTGTAGTGACCCGTGAATTACGGCTACAGGGTTCGTGTGCGTCGGCAAATGACTACCCCGCCTGCATCGATCTGATCTCGCGAGGCGCGATCAAGGTCGATCCGCTAATCACCGCGCGAGTACCACTGTCGGATGGCGCCCGCTGGTTTGAGCGGCTCTACGGGCATGAGCCGAATCTCATGAAGGTAATTCTGCAGCCCTAGTTTCTCGCCCGCCTCCGATTCGTGCTACGGGCAGGTGTGTCCGTGTGCCATCCTCCGAATTTTCCTACCTCATTTTCGCCGTTCACGGCAAATAAAACTTTTTATCTCCTTTAGTTTCATTCCTGTACTCCGTCCGGACTCGCTAGAAGTTCGTTTTCCCCCGGTAGCGTGAAGTTGGGAAAGCAAGAAATTGCTAAGCCCAAGTGCGCAAAGGAGAAATTCAAATGCCGGAACCTGTTGTGATCCTACCCCCGCCTTGCTTTTAGTCCTGACCGGACTACAGCTCGAGAAATAAACATCCGATGCGAAGAGAAGGAGAAAGCAATGCCTGAACCAGTTGTAATTCTGCCTCCGCCAGCGTTTTGAGCTGCAGTAGATTCCGGTTGCGCTACGAGCGCGCGTCTTGAGCCACGACCTAGGTAGGGTCATCTCCGATAGAGAGATTTGCTACCATCCCTATTAGTACCAGTGAACAAACTAGTGCTGATAGGGATGTCCCGTCTGCGACACCTCAAATCACCTGCGAGGACATCTGCGCTTGAATCGGCACATTGCGATGTTAGCCGTTGCCATGCTTTCGCTGGTCTCTCGTCCGCATACGTCGCGTGCCGCCGATCACGAGGCTTTGTGGAGATGGGGTTCGCTCCAGGCCAGAGAGCAAGCGCGTCAGTCACTTGATCTGTGGAACGAGAATCCGGGTCCTGCGGCGATCGCCCGTTACCAGCAAGGATACCTAGATGCGGTGCGCCGGCAACAGCGTTGGGCTATGTGGTGGTACCTGACTGCTCTGGGAATTGCGCACAACTCATTCGGGGAATATCGTCAAGCCTTGGATGATTGGTTGGCGGCACGCGATGTGGCGCTGCATGCCGGCTTCAAGGCGGAAACAGCGCTCGCACTCAGTAATCTATCCTCACTTTACCTCCATGTATACGACAAACCTTCAGCCCTTGCGGCCGCGCGCGAGGCGTTTCGGATTGTTCCACAACTTAAAGACTCGCCGGAGCGAATCAAAGTCCTAGTCATCGTTGCGAGAGTTTTCCTCACTTGCGGGGAAGGAGCGCGGGCAACGTCGATATTTCAACAGGTAATACGCGCCGCATCCCGTGTGAGGGACGCGCCATCGGAGGCTTTGGCGTGGGATCAGATGGGTTGGGAGCTGTTGGTTGCTGGCGATCTTGCGCGTGCGGAAAATGCACTTAACGAGGCCTTGCGCTTGCGCGTCCGAACGGGGGACCGCAACCTGTTCGTGACGGAACACCATTTAGCGCTACTCAACTGGAAGAAGGGCGACGTCGTTGCGGCGAGCCAGCTCATTGATGCGGCGTTTGCGCACAGAGGTCACGATCGATTGCAACTCCCGGAACACCTGATGTATCTCACTCGCGCCCGTATCCGGGGTTCCGAGGGCGGATTAAAGCTCGCTCTTGCGGATTACTTGCATGCGACGGAAGCAGTAGACGACTGGCGGGGAGAAGGACTGCTGGCGGACACCTTTCGTATCAGCACGGATGCGCTCATGAACGAGGTGTACGCAGGCGCAATAGATACTGCGGCCAAACTCTACCGGCAGTCCGGACAAAAACAATATGCTGTGCTCGCCTGGGAGTTGAGCGAGCGCATCCGAGCTGCCAGCTTGCGTGAACTGGTAGTCATGGGCCGCGGATGGACGCGCCATGTCACACCAGAATATTGGCGACTGCTCGAACAACTCCATTCCCTTGAGGCAGAACAATTTGCAACCCAAAATCGATCCGTGGACTCCGGTTCCGAAGAAGCCACACGGGTTCGAATGCATCTGGCTGAGATGGAAGCGCGGGCTCAAGCGGAAGAGTCCAAAGACCCACCCCCCTCCAATGCGGGGCCTGACATCACCCATTCGATTTCTAATGAATCCGCAAAATTTAACGAGAATTCTGCAGATAGGATTTCACTTAGTGTCATAAGAAAGGTTTTAGGGAACTCTCGTACGCTTATAAGCTTTTGCTTAGGCGACGAGGTTTCGTATCGTTGGGTCATTTCGGAAAGAAGGTTTGAATTGAGCGTGCTGCCTGGAAAGCGGGAACTCGGGGGCGATGTGGCGCGGCTGCGCGAGGCCTTGCGCGACCCCTCTCGCAACTCGATAACCGAGGGCGAAAAAGCATATTCCGACCTTTTCTCCGGCGTACTCCAAAATGGCAAGAGCGATCGCTGGTTCATCTCGCTCGACGATTCTCTGTTCAAGCTTCCCATCGCCGCACTGATTACCGGCCACGAGAATGGGCGTCCGGTTTATCTGATTGAGCGGAAGACGGTGGAACTTGTAGCGGGCGCGTGGGCAATCGGACGGCAGGAAGGAAATTTAGGGGAACGAGGATTTGTGGGAATGGGTGACGGAATTTACAACACTGCGGATCCGCGCTATCGCGCGGACGCTTCGAGCCGGCCGATGTTGAAAGGGATTACGCCGGCGTTGTTTTCGAACAACTCTAAAGCGCTGCAGTTACCCCGTTTGATCGGCAGCGGAATGGAAGTAGAGCAGTGTGCGAGAAGAACTGGAGAGGCCGCGACGATTCTGACCGGAGCGGCGATGAACCGCGCGGCTTTTCTTGCCGCGGTGTCCCAACAACCCGCAGTCATTCATGTTGCCGCTCACTTCTTGACGGAGCCGTCGGGCGAAAGAACCGCTATCGCCCTGGGGCTGAAACCCGACCACACCGGGCGCGCGCGGTTAGACGTTCTGACAGCAGAGGATATCGCAAATCTGCACGTTCCTGGTTCCATCGTCGTCATGAGCGGCTGCAGTTCCGTAACAGGCCAAGTCGTGCCGGCCGCCGGGCTGCTGGGTTTAGTGCGCGCCTGGCTAGCCGCTGGGGCTCATGCAGTGATTGCGACACAATGGCCGGCCCCGGATGACACCGGCGAACTATTCTTGAGGTTCTACGAGCATCTTCGCAACTCGGAACGCGGAGACACTCTGGCGCCGGCTGAGGCCCTACGCCGCGCTCAAGTGGATATGCTTCACTCCGGCACCTGGCGGTCGGAGCCGCGGTATTGGGCTGCTTATCAGATCACGGGAAGGAGCAATTGAAGACCATGCCGGAAAGCCAAGACGCCAAACCGAATAGCGGCGTCCATGACGCCGCCGGGGATGGGAGCGCTCAACAGCCGGCCCCAACCGAGGAGCGCACACCCTCCACCGACGATCGTTATGATTCCCCTCCGGTGAACTGGACCCGCCTCGTCAGCCGGATACGGGTGGGGGACGAAGAGGCAATGGCGCAGTTGTACCAGATCTTCGCCCGCGGTATCAGATTCTACCTGTGCCGGCAGCTCGGCCCGCAGGAACTGGACGACAAAGTCCACGACACTTTCTTGATCGTGGTGCAGGCGATTCGCCGCGGCGACCTCCGCGAACCCGATCGTCTGATGGGGTTTGTTCGGACCATCGTACGACGCCAGGTGGCAGCCTACATAGAAGATGCGGTCCACCGCCGCCGTGAACAGGCCGACATTGATTCCGGATCCCGGTTAGTAGACCACGGATCGACCCCGGAGCAAAACGCGATGGAGCAGCAGCGCAGCGAGCTGGTGCTGTCCATTCTGCGCAAAATGGCGAGTCGCGACCGCGAGATCCTAACCCGCTTTTATCTCGAGGAGCAGCCGCTCGAGCAGATTTGCGAGGAAATGTCCCTTACTGACACGCAATTTAGGTTGCTGAAGTCGCGCGCCAAAGCGCGGTTCGCCGAAGTCGGCAAGAAAAGACTGCAACGGCCGATTGTTGGGATTTTCCTGAGAGCTTCGACATCCACTGCCCACTAGAGTGTCAGACGTGTTTGGAGTGACGGTGGCGGAGTAACCGTATCACCGTGGAGGCGTTGATGACACTAGATCCTAAGCAACACCCCACCAGTGAGGTGTTGGAACTCTATTCCTTCGGCCGGCTCTCCGGCAGTAATTTAGAACGCATTGAAAACCATTTATTCGTGTGTGAGCACTGCCAGAACGAGCTGGTTTCCATCGACTGCTCAATCCGGGAAATCAAACAGGCTTGCGAAACACTGAAACGTCAAGCTGAGCCGACTCGCGCCGGTTTCTGGACCAGAGTGCTGGCGATACCCACTCGGCCTGTATTCGCCGGAGCGTTCGCAGCCGTTGCGCTGGCGATCGCGATTCCAGTATCAATGTATCAAACCGGGAACAGTGCACCCGCTCTCGTCCGGCTGGATACTTTACGTGGGGCGGCGGAGGGCGGCGCAACACTGGCGCCCGCCAAGCGGCCCCTGCATTTGCAGCTCAACATGCCGGAAGCCCCGGGGACTCCGACGTACCGAGCCGAAATCGTCAACAGCGATGGCTCGCGAGTCTGGAGCGGGTCACCGAATCGACAGACTAACGGGCTCGCCATTGACGTCGATAAGTCGCTTAGCGCGGGTTTGTACTGGGTTCGTCTTTACAACCGAGATATGGCAGTTCGCGAATTCGGCTTGGAATTGAGATAGTTGGCGGATAGTCGCGGCTCGTTAGCTGTAACGCGCCGCGACCGCCAGCGCTACACTAGGTTGCAGAAGCCGCTGCCCAGCAGCCCCCAAGAACTCCGTGGCCGTCCTCGCGCCCAGCTCCCCCTCTCTCAAATCAGGCAATGCTGCGCTCACCATCATCGCGACAGGGACCATCATCGCGCTGTTGTACTTCGGGAGGGTATTCCTCATCACTCTGCTGATCGCGGTTATCCTCTCGTTCCTGCTCGACCCCGCTGTTCGCGTCTTCATCCGCCTCCGGCTACCCCGCCCCTTAGCCAGCTTTGTGGTTTGTAGCATTGCGCTCCTGCTGGTCTATCTGATGGGCCTGGGTATTTATACGGAAGTGCTCCATCTTCTCGATGATTTGCCTGCATATAGTCAAAGGATCAGCCAGGTGGTGGACGCGGTTGGGGCCAAGATCGACGACTTGGAAAAAAGCACTTACGCCCTCGTCGTGCCCAAACGTTACCGGGACAATATTCCCCCACCCGAAACTGCACAGCCGCACGACCAAAGCGAAGCGCGGGCGTAAAGCGGCCGACACTCCAGCCCCGCCACCGCCCGTACAGGAGGTCCGGATCCGGCCCGAACCGGCCCCGCTGTTCACCTATCTATACAACTACCTGAGTTCCTTCTACGACGTCCTCCTAATGGCGTCATTCGTGCCTTTTCTGGTTTATTTTCTGCTGAGCTGGCGCGATCACGTCCGCCGCAGCTTCCTGTACATGTTCAGTGCAGGGGACCGTCAGGCCGCAGGCCGGAGCTGGGAAGGCGTAGCCGAGATGGCTCGCGCATACGTGCTCGGGAATTTCCTGCTTGGCGTGCTCATCAGCGTCGCGGGAGCCTTATTCTTTGTGATCATTCGGCTTCCCTACGCCATGCTGATCGGACCCCTCACCGGTTTCCTGAGCCTCGTCCCTTATGTTGGCATCCCGCTGGCCATCGCGCCTCCCATGCTCGCGGCGTTACCGGTGTACACTCAGCCGACCATGTACATCGTCATCGCGATGGTGGTCACTCTGATGCATCTACTGGCGTTGAACCTGCTGTATCCCAAGATGGTGGGGTCGCGGGTGCACTTGAATCCGCTCGCCGTTACCATCGCCCTGATGTTCTGGGGCACCTTGTGGGGCGGCATTGGGCTGGTGCTCGGCATTCCGATCACGGCGGGCATCAAAGCGGTGTGTGATAACGTAGACGACTGGAAGCCGTACGCCAAGCTTTTAGGGGATTAAATGAACCACCTCTCCCGCCGCCAGATTCTCATCGGCTCTCTCGCAGCGCCCGCGCTGTGGGCCGGGACCAAAATTGATCGATCCCGGATCGGAGCAATCACCGATGAAATCGCGCGCTCACCGGAGGACGCGATCGCCTTCGCGCACCAATACGGGATGAAGTGGCTGGAACTCCGCGACGTCCCTGGAGCCAAAGGGCAAAATTACTATCTTCATGGAAGAGGCGCCGCTGCGCGAGGCGGCAAAGCAGTTCTCCAGTAACGGCATTCGGATCTCATTCCTCAACACGAACCTGCTGAAGTTCGGCCTGCCTGACACTGAGCCGTCGCGGCGGACCCCCGAGGCATCCGACATCAGGGAGAAACGTCTTGCCCGCGATAAGCAGCGCTTCGAACAGCGCGAACAGGATCTCCGCAAGTGCATCCGATCCGCGCACATTCTGGACTGCCCGTACGTACGTGTGTTCACGTTCTCCCGCGTGGCCGAACCCGAGCCTATTTTTCCCCGCATCGCAGAAATCATTGAGTCCTTCGGCAAGATCGCACAAGCTGAAGGCGTGAAGCTGCTCGTCGAAAACGAGACCTCCTGCAATGTCGCGAAATGCTCCGAACTGGCGTCGTTCCTGAAACTCGTGCGGTCGGAGGCCATCGGACTGAACTGGGATGTGATGAATGGTCAGTCAATGAAGGAGAATCCCCTGCCCGACGGCTATGCCTTGCTGCCGAAGGAGCGCATGCACAACGTGCAGATTAAGGGCCGTACGATTCTCGACTACCCAGAGAAGCTCGATTGGGCGGCGATCTTCAATACGCTGGGCAGGGACAATTACAACGACCAAATCGGGCTCGAGACGCATATCTTCGGCGAGATGCAGGTCGCAAAATCGCACGAATCGATGAGAGCTATTATGAAAATTGTCGATCCCGCCTTTCGTCCCGGTACCTAGCGGTCAATGATCAATCGGCAGTTTCTCGTTTTTTTGGGCGTCGGCTTGGCTGTCATCGCCATTGGCTTGGGCGTCACATTCTATGGGACGCAAGGCGCCCACTTGAATCTTGAAGGTAAGATTCTTAAGGTTCGGACGCTGCCCACGGACGAGAAGACTGCATTGATTGTGGTGGACTTTCGTGTCACCAACCAAGCTACTAAACAGACTTTCGTGGTGAAGGACGCGGTGGTGGTGGTAAAAACGGCAGAAGGAAAGGACATCGAAGCCGATACCGTGGCTCGAACGGACGTAAACCGGATCTTCGGATACTACAAGATGCTCGGTCCCAAGTACAATGAGACCCTCATCATGCGGGATAAAGTGGGCGCGGGACAAACGATGGACCGCATGATCGCAGCCACAGCACCTCTCCCCGAAAGCGATATCGAGAGACGAAAGGGCCTCACGCTGCGCCTCCACGACGTAGACGGGCCGACCTTCGAACTGAAAGAAGCCAAGCCTTAAGTCTGGCTGTGCTCGCTCCTGGAGACGTATCGCTCGGGATCGCCATCAAAGCGTCGCTTGCACTCCAGCGAGCAGAAGAAAAAGTGGTCGCCTTTGTACGAGGTCGTCGCGGCGGCATCCTTCTCGTCGACGTCCATTTTGCACACCGGGTCCTTCGCCATAATCGTTAGATCGCCCGTGGTAGCGGATAGTACATTGAAACATGCTGTTTTGATCGAGCATCACTAAAGTAAGTGAATGTTAGTTGTTAACCCGGCTGGAGCACCGCCGGAAGTCAAGACAGATTGCAAACTGCCGTGGGTAGCGTTGTACCCGGCGGAGCCGGGCCAGGCTGGCGCGCCATACTTCATGACCGAGGACGGCCGCGCCTGGACGCCGATCGGTCAGAATGACGCAATTACCTGGCCCGAGTTGAACGGCTTATTCCGTCGCAAGGATACGGCGACCGCCGAGCGGTATCTGGATTTGCTGGCCTCCCACGGTGTTACCGTTCTGCGCTTGATGATGGAATACGCGCAATTCGGCTCGCGCTACTTCGAACGGCCGGCAGGCCGCTATCAGCCCTCGATGCTGCGGCTGTGGGACGACCTGTTCTCCATGTGCGAGGCGCGGGGGCTGCGCATTCTGATGACGCCGTACGACACCTTCTGGATGTGGAGGCGCTGGGGCAAGCATCCCTATAACGCCAGGAACGGCGGCCCCTGCGCGGCTCGCGCGGGACTGCTGTTATGTCCCGAAACGCGCAAGGTGATCAAGGCGCGCCTCGCATTCGCAGCCGAGCGTTGGGGCGGGAGCGGCGTGTTGTTCGCGTGGGACCTTTGGAACGAAATCCACCCCGCCTACGCGCAGAATAGCGCCGAATGTTTTACCGATTTCATCACAGACCTCAGTGAGCACCTGCGCGAGATCGAGATGCGTCTCTACGGGCGGGCACATCCGCAAACAGTATCGATGTTCGGGCCGCATCTGGTGCTCGATCCCCGCATTCCGGACTCGATCTTCCGCCACCCTCTGCTCGATTTTGCCAGCACTCATTTCTACGAAGAGGGGACCATCGACTTTCCGCGTAATACGGTGGACGCCGCGCTGGCGGTCGGCAGATTGATGCGCGATTCGCTGAAAGAGACTGCGCCCTGCCGGCCGTTCTTCGACAGCGAGAGCGGCCCGATCCATACCTTCAAGGATCACCACCGCACCTTGCCGGAACCTTTCGATGACGAGTATTTCCGTCATATGCAGTGGGCGCATTTCGCCGCGGGAGGCGCCGGTGGCGGCATGCGCTGGCCGAATCGCAAACCTCACAGCCTTACTATAGGGATGCGCGTCGCCCAGCGCGGCCTTTCCGCCTTCCTGCCGCTCATCGATTGGCGGCGATTCCGACGCAAAAACCTGAACGACGAGATTGCCGTATCACAACCAGCCGTTCGCGCCATCGGTGCCGGTGACGACGCGCAGGCCATGCTTTGGCTGATTCGCACCGATACAGTCGGCCACGATGGCATGCTACGGCGCGATGCTGAATCTATTCAGGTTCGCGTCGAGGTGCCGGGGCTGGACGCAGGCCGTTATCGCGTGACCGCCTGGAATACGGCTGACGGCGTCTCCGCGGGCGAGCAGGAATGCCATCATTCGGGCGGGACTTTGGGGATCGAGACTCCCCCGATAACCAGCGACCTTGCGTTCGCCATCGCTAAGGACCATTTTGGCCCGAAACCTTTAGCAAAATCGGATAAGGATTGATGGGCGTGCCTTTCCACCACTTCTTGTCGGGCCCGATCAAGTTGATCGCTAAGTGCAGGTGCGGAGCGTTGTCAGAAGCATCGCCCGTACTTCCAACGTAGCCGATCACGGTACCGCGGCTGACGTGCTGCTTTTCCTGAATGCCATCGGCGTAACGATCGAGGTGCGCATAGTAGTAGCAGTATTGCTGAGCATCGTCGAACTCGTAGATCGTATTCCCGCCGGGTTTGCTGAGAAACAGCTTTTCGATCACGCCGTCCACCATCGCGTGAACGGGGGTGCCGCGAGGCTCCATGATATCGGCGGCTTCATGTATACGGCCCCCTGGTCTGGGCTGACTGAAGGTATCTCGAATATCGGGGGCTCTCAGATTTTCGATCGGCGCAACGATCGCCCCGCTGGGCACCCTCGGAGGTGACGAAGCACTCTGCCCAAAGTCCTGCGTCGATGTTTGGGGGCCAAGCAGATTATCTGCCGGAGGCGGCACGGCGGAGGTCCCACTGCGGATTTGAGCCATGTACGGCGCAAACACTCCGCCATTCCACTGAATAATGTAAAGGCCTACCGCGCCAGAGAATGCGCCTGCCATAAACCACGCGAACCGGCTGTGCATCGGCGTCACTCCTGCAGGAGGGCTGGAGTGCCCGGTTTTACCATTCTCGACAGTTCCTCGGCGTCCCAATTCGTAAGCCGTATGCAGCCGTGCGATTCCGTGCGGCCGATGGTACCCGGATCGGGAGTGCCATGAATTCCGTAATGCTCTTTAGACAGGCCGATCCACACTACGCCAACGGGATTATTTGGACCCGGCGGGATATCCGCTTTCGAGTCCGTCGCATTCGCGTTCCAGAACAACTCGGGGCTATAGTGGAATACCGGATTCTGTTGCACCGTTGTGACCTTGAACTCGCCCAGCGGCAAGGGGTCATGCTCGCTGCCCATGGTCGCCGGATACTGCGCCAGGATTGTGCCGTCGCCAGCCAACGCCGTCACCGCCTTCTTGCTTTTGCTAACAGCGAACCGCTCCGCCTGGACCACCCCGAGCGGCCGTTGAACATTGGGAACGAGGATTTCTTCGCCGGCTTTACTCAGGGCCTTGCCCGGATTGAGCCGCTCCAGCAGTTTAGGCTGCAGGTGGAATCTCTCGCCCAACTCTTCTGCCGGCGACTCATATCCCAGTGACTTCACCTTAGCCTGCTCCATCATACTCGGTGGGACAGGTTCAAAAGGCCCTGCGACGTCCTCCGGCGTAATCGTGTACGGAACCAGCGCGGGACTCAGGTCGGCGTTGAGCGATTGCCATGTCGCGCCATCCACGACGCCGGTGACAGGCATTTTGCGAGCCGCCTGATAGCCCTCGATCGCAGTGCGAAGGTTGTCGCCGTAACGTCCGTCCATCTCACCCGGCGAATAATGCGCCCGGTCCAGTAGAATCTGCGCTCGTAATACGGCGGAGCCCTCCGACTGAGGCGCAACGGCATCGGTTGTGAGCGGATTATTGATGGCTGCCACATCAAACGAAGCACTCGCCGGACGACTAGTTTTTACCCGCGCCGCCGAGCTCTTCTTGCGTGGCTTGCCTTTTACCTTACCGGAGTAAGCGACTGGAACGAAAGTGAATACGGCAACAATCACTACTCCGGAACATAGTCTTCGATGCATCACGCGGTGGTGAGTGCAATCTATACACCACCGCCGTGCAGAGCTGAATAAGCGCTTTAGAACTCGGCGCGCAGACCCATGGTTATGTTGCGCGGCCCGAGCTGAGCGCCAGTGGGACGCCCGAAGTTAGCATTCCCGACCGTGGCGTTGATAAAGCCGAAATCAGTCCGGTTGAATGGGTTGAACATATCCGCACGATAGGTAACTCGAACAGATTCCCAAAGCGCGAAGGTCTTCACCACTGAAAAGTTTTCTGATCGAAGCCAGGGATTGCGGACGTTTGTGTTGTAATACGACGCCGTACCCAGGGTATAGGCCGGAGCGACCACAAACGCCGCCGGATTCAGCCAGCGCACGTTGGGGTTGTTCGGATCCAGGTCGGTAACCGAGACTCCGGTACGGATCGGAGCGCCGGTAGCGTTCGCCTTAGTCACAGCCGCGAAGGTTTGGGTACCCAGCGGATTGCCCGGCGTCACGATCTGAATTAGGGAACCACTGCGGTATTGACCGGTTCCGGAGATGGTCCAGCCGCCCAAAATCGCGTTCACCGGACCCCATGCCGAGTTCATGAATCGCCGCCCTCTCCCGAAGGGCAAGTCGTAGGTAGCGAGAATGTTGAGGAAGTGCGGGAAGTCCTCGAAGGCCAGGCTCTTGGAGTCCGCAATGTTGTAAGAGTCCTGCGTGTTCGCGTTAGATCCCTGGGTGAAGATTTGCCGGTAAGTCATCTGTGAGAGGGTCTTGGACCAGACGTAGCTAGCGATGAAGTTCAAAGTACCAAAGCGCCTTTCGACCTTGGACTGCAAAGCGTCATACCAGGTCCGGCCGACGCCGGCGTTGGAATCGTAAACCGCTCCATACTGCGGGAACGGCCGTAGCGCCTGAGCCAGGGTCGCGCCACCACCCCAGCCTGCGGCGAATCCAGGGAACGGCTCCTTATACCCGGCCGCGACAACCGCCGGATCCAAGATGTTCTTGGTCAGCAATGAGCCCAACGATAAAGCGCTGGTCGGCAGCGTATTCAAAAACACCGTCGAACTCAGCCCGTGACCCCGGTTGCCGACGTAGGCCGTTTCAAACAACCAGTTCTTCAGCTCGTGCTGAATCGTAAAACTCCAGTTGTAGATCCGAGCAGCCTTCCCGTAATTCGGTCCCATGTGATAGATGCCGCCATTGAAATTGTCGAAGCTGGGATCCAGCGACGGTGGCGGGCGGAACGTAGGAGGTGGCGTCACCCCGCCGTTGTCCCAATTGAAGGCCGGATTGACGCCGTCTGAAGCCTGGGAGTAGCTGCCGTTGAATCCGTCCGTGCAACCGCAACCGCCATTGCCCAGGGCCTGGTAATAGATGCCGTATCCGCCGCGTAGAACAGTCTTGTCGCCGATGCGGTACGCGAAGCCTCCACGCGGCCCCACGTCCGTGAAGTCGGTTGGATAAGGCCGATTGTATCCAGTGCGTCCGGCGCCCGAACCCATGAAGATCAACGCACCGGGCAAATTGTTCGCTCCCGGATTGGGTTTGTTGAGATCCAGGCTCGTGTAGTTCCCAGACACCTCATGCCACCCGATCGGCACTTCGTACCGAATGCCGTAATCCAGGCTGAGCCGCGATGAAACTCTCCAGGTGTCCTGGATGAATGCCGCGTGATATCCGTAGCGTATCTGATAACCAGTGACCGGTGTAGCGGTGGAACTGGCGGCGTCTACGGCACCCAGCAAGAAACTCGCGAAGGCGTTTCCAGTTGTGTTGAGTGCGCTCGGCAGCGCCGTCTGGTGACGCGAGTAATTGTAGGTGCCGTTGGATCCCGCCCAGTCGTTGCCAAAAGTACGCATACGACGGATGTCCCAACCGGTCTTCACCTCGTGCTTCCCATGAATCCAGCTCAACTGCTGAGTAACCATCGTTGTCCAGTTTCTCTGGCCTCCCTGGTCTACTTTGCCCTGGTTCATACCCCACGTCGTATAGCCTCCGTTCAATCCGCCGGGTGAGGGGAGGTCTGTTTCGAAGGCAATGATCGGAGTAGCGTCGGCCAAGCCGGTCTTAGGCAGCCCGATCTTCGAGGCAAACCCCCTTTGCAGCGGGTTGGTCCAGTTCTGGATCTGCCGCGTGAAGCCAAACGTGGTGTGCAGCAGAAGCGTGGGCTTGAACACGAAATCGTGATTCCCGCGATAGTTGTCCGGCAACTGGTAGGTCAAGAGTCCGTTAGAGAGTGGTCCCGGCCAATACTGGTCCGTACCGGTAAGCTGATTCTCATGCGACATCCAGTACGCAACCCGGTTTCTAGGGCTGATGGAATGATCCAGCTTCAACGTCCAAATGCGATCATCGGTTGTGGTTAGGGACGTGTAAGTATAGTTGCCCGTGATTCCGGGAAGATTTTGGGCGGGGATGAACGGCAGGATGGCGTTGCTTACCTTACTGAATCGGCTCTGCGGAATGATGTTGCCGGGAAACTGCGTTCGCACTCCGCCGGCTGTCGTCAGCGGGTCGTAAATCGGCGCGACTTCCGAGAAGTTTCCTTGCTTCATCAAAGCCGTCGGGACAGTCTCACCACTGTTGATAGCAATCGCCGCCGGCTGGACGATCTGCGCGTACGTGAAGAAGAAGAAGCTCTTGTTGCGGCCATCGTAGAGCTTGGGAATCCACACGGGACCGCCGCCCGTGCCGCCCTCTTCATTGAATCGCTCCTTGGGGCGGAATCCCTTCGGATTCGCAGGATTCTGATTATTCGCCCACGCGTCGGCATCCAACACATCACGCTTGATATTGAGAAACGCCGCAGCGTGGAAGCCATTCGTCCCGGACTTCGTTGAGAACTGCTCCAAGCCGCCGCCCAGCCGACCATATTCCGCGTTAAACGTCGCGGTGACCAGCTTGAATTCGCTGTAAGCTTCGAAGCCCGGGAAGTTGAAAGACACGCCCCCCGATTCCGGGATCGTCAGGCTGGCCCCGTCGATCTCGATTTCCTTGGCGCGACCATTAGATCCGTTGATACTCACCTCGCCGTTGCCATTCACGCCGGGCATATACCCGACGAATGCCTCGGCATTTCGGAGGTTTCCGTTAAACAGCGGCAGATTGTTCATCAACTTCGGACTGACGTTCTGTCCGCGTTCGGATTTGGCAGTCTCGAGCAAAGTCGGTTCGGCCGTGACCGTGACGCTCTGCTGCACGTCTCCTACTTCGAGTGCCAGATCGAGAGTAATGCGGAGACCGACACGTGCTTCGATATTGTCCCTGAACGAGCTTCTTGAACCCCGGATGCTCCACGGTCACGGTGTACGGACCGACCGGCAAGCTGGGAAACACGTACAGGCCGGCTTCTGTAGCCACCGTTTCGAAACTGCGATTCGTAGGCTCATGCGTGGCGATAATCCTTGCAGCGGGCACAAGAGCCCCATTTGCATCGGTCACTGTACCGGAGATGGATCCGGTGCTAGTTTGCGCATGCAGGCTAAATAAAGCAATGCCGGCGAGAAGCAAAACGCCGAGACAGCTAGGTCTTGCGAATTTCATATGTAAGTTACCTTCCGCAACTCTCGAAACTATAAAGGTGTAGAGCAGACGCGCAGCGTGGAGTCGACCCCGGCACCAGCCACCAACTAAAGTCCTCGGACGGTGTGACTGAATCTTAGTACGAGGTAGCCGAGCAGGTCAATGAGCTTGAGCTTACTTAATGTAAGTCTTGCTTGGGGCAGAACTGGAATAGCGCTGTTCAATGAGATGCCGCGGGAGCTTCAACACCACTTGGCGCAGCCGCCTGAGTCCGGCCGGCGTTCGATTGAAGCCGTCCGGCTCCTAAAGGCCGGAAGGTGAACCTGACCGAAGGTGAGTCACCAAACGCGAGTGCATTTCGGTGCCTCATCGCAATGTAGACTGCAGGATGTAGTGAGCTCCCGTATCATCACTGAAATGCGGTTAGCGAGTTGGTCAGCTGAACCAGGCGCAAAGCAGGTGTTACGGAGCGAAGTCGCTAGGTCCCGCCAGAGCCAAGCTGCTGCCCGCGTCCGTTTCTGAAATGAAATCGTGGGGCATTGACCCATCAGCGGAGCGAACTGACGATGGTCAGTATCAAACCCCAGCCCAGCACAACCACGACCAGGATAGAAGGCCGGCAAAAGTAACGCACCTCCCCACCGCGGCGTTCGAGGGAGTGGGAAGCCGCCTCCCAGAAACGCCGCCACTCGGCGGATTGCGGCGCGCGCCTCTAGTGCGGCTTCAGAACGATTTTGATGCAGTTATCCTGCTTGTTTCTGAACATCGCGTAGCCTTCAGGCGCATCCTCCAGGCGCATTCGGTGGGTGATGACGAAGCTCGGATCGATCTCCCCGTTTTGAATCCGCTCCAACAGCGGCCGCATGTAGCGATGCACGTGGCATTGGCCATTCTTGATGGTCAATGAACGGTTCATCATGGAGCCGGCGGGGAACTTGTCGATAAATCCACCATAGACGCCGATCACCGACACAGTGCCGCCGTTCCGGCACGCCATGATTGCCTCGCGCAACGCTATTGGACGGTCCGTTTCCAGCATCATCGCCTGCTTGGTGCGATCGTAGGCGTACTGCAATCCGGGCGAGTGCGCCTCCATCCCGACCGCGTCAATGCAAGCGTCGGGACCTCGACCGCCGGTCATCTGCTTGAGCGCTTCCTGGACGTTCGTCTCCTCGTAATTGATGGTTTCCGCACCGGCCTTTTCGCGCGCCATCCGAAGCCGATCGGGGAAGCGGTCGATCCCCACTACGCGTTCAGCGCCCAGCATGAAAGCGCTTTTCATCGCGAACTGTCCCACCGGCCCACATCCCCAGACAGCAATGAAATCGCCCGGCTGGATATTGCACATCTCGGCGCCCATGTACCCTGTCGGGAAGATATCGGACAGGAATAGGACCTGCTCGTCGGTCAAATTCTCTGGTACTTTGACCGGGCCGACGTCGGCGAACGGCACGCGCGCGTACTCCGCTTGTCCGCCGGCGTAGCCGCCCAGCATGTGTGAATATCCGAACACGCCTGAAGGAGAGTGCCCCCACAACTTCTCGGCGATCCAGGCGTTTGGATTGGAGTTCTCGCACAGCGAAGTGTTCGAGTGTTGGCAAGCAAAGCACGAGCCGCAGGCGATCGGGAACGGGACCACCACCCGATCTCCTTTCTTCAGCTTCTTAACTCCCCTGCCCACCTCCACGATCTCGCCCATGAATTCATGGCCGAGAATGTCTCCGCTCTCCATGGTGGGAACAAAGCCGCCGTACAAGTGCAGATCGGATCCGCAAATAGCCGTGGAAGTAATCTTCACAATGGCGTCGCCCTGATTCAGAATCTTAGGGTCTGGAACCTGCTCCACTCGCACGTCGTTCTTGCCGATCCAACAATTTGCTTTCATAGCCTCCCCCTTTTCCAAATCTCAGACCGCGCTGGCTACAGAAGGTTGCGCGGCGTGCATACCCGAATGAATACTGGCGTCGGACTTCACGATTTCACCGACCTCCAGAAGTTGCTTTAGCCTACGTAAGTCGCTCTCGACTTGCTGCCCAGGTTCGGATCCCAGAAGCTTTGCGATCTTGGCTGCCAAGGCACCGCCTGGAGGAGCGTATTGCATTTCTACCCGGACGATGGTGCCTCGCCCACCCGGCGCGCGCTCAAACCGAACGGTCCCGGAATTCTGAACCTCGGAACCCTCCAGCGAACGCCAACTGATCAGAGCGTCCGGTTGGTCATCCACCATTTCGGCGTCCCATTCAACGGTCACGCCTACTGGCCCTTTCGCCTTCCAGTGCGACCGATTGCTGCCCATGAATTCCACCGACTCGAGATGATTCATAAACTTAGGCAAATTCTCGAGATTGCGCCAGAAGCGATACACCTCCTCAGCCGGCCGATTGATGACCAGCGACTTATTGACATGAACCGGGCCGCTGGTGCTTGACGTTTCATCGCCCGCGCTCAGCCGGGTTCCGCAAAAAACATCCAGCGCCGTGACGCCCGCCACTGCCGCCGTTGCCGCGAGGACCCTCGTCCGGTCTGAAGTTCCCGAGCTTAGCGCGGAGCCGAGAGAAGCCAAGTCGAGGACATCGCCTGCCACGCGTCCCCACAGCCACCCGGCTGGACGGGTCTGCGAAAGAATCCCGACTCCCGCGGCGATCTCACGAATTCCGTAAGTGCGCAGCAGAGTTCGTGTTTTATCGCCGTCGCTAACCCCGATCAAATCGGCCACCTTCTTCGGGGCCACGAGCTCCGCAATACCTAGGCCGATGCTGAACCAACCCAGCCCGTTCGCAAGCCATTCTCCGCCATCCCGCTGAGTAGCCCGGCCGTTATTCATAGTCATTTTCATCACCTCCTACCGGCCACAGTCCAGGCCGTGCACATGTGACGCTGATGGACAGGTGAATGGTCGCGATTCGATGTAAGGTAACGGTTGCGTTCGCCAACTCCAATTTTTTGGCTTTTCGGGCGATTAACGATTGTCCGGCAGATGCAATAGCCCCTAACCGACAATGAATGCGAGGGAATCAAACGACGTAGTTTCAAGCTTTCGGTGTTAACAAAATGTCGGCTGGAGCGTCCACCTGCGGGCGCGGTGAATTCGTATAACCTATTCTTTGCAGCCATGGAGGGAAGATTCAGATGGTGAACTGTCCGGAATGTGATTCTGTGCTCGACGTGGAAGAGGAAGACCTGGACGAAGGTGACACTCTGTCGTGCGAAGAGTGCGGCTCCACTTTGACGGTTACAAGCACTTCACCGATCGAAATCGAGTCGGCCGACGAGGACGATGAAGAGGACGAGGATGATGAAGAGGCGGACGATTTCGACGACGACGAGGATGAGGAAGAGGAGGACGAAGACGAGGACTGGAAGTAAAGTACCTCGCGTCGCCATCGCCCTTGTCTGTGTCGCGGTGGCGGCCGGAGCCAAGCAGACCAAACGTACAACGCCCGAGTCAGCGGCAGTGATCGCGATTAGTGTGTTCCGGGAGCCCGGTTTCGCGGTGGCGGCGGCGACGGTTCAGCTTGCTCCGGCGGGAGGAGAGAATTCAGGATTCAAGGCCAAGGCCATGAAGGGAGTGACGGATGCGCGAGGTGAATTCGCGTTCCGGGTACCTCCGCTGCCCGCCCAATACACCGTCACGGTCACTGCTAAGGGATTAAAATCACAACAGAAACCAGTTTCGGTACACGGCGAGGAGCGAGTCGACGCAACTTTCATGCTGGAGCCGGAATCGAAGTAAGTAGGGGAACTCCTCGATGACTACCAGACGCAGTATCACGTTAGCGGCCGTCGTGCTCGCTGTTACGCTCAGTTCGGCCTTTGCGCAGAAGGGCAAGAATGAGGACTCGAACACCCGGACGCTCCAGGGCGTCGTGGTGGATTCCAGTGATCAGGCGGTAAACGGCGCGGTCGTGCAATTGAAAGACACCAAGACCTTACAGGTGCGTTCTTTCATCACACAGGCGGATGGCGCCTACCATTTCGCGGGACTTAGCACCAACGTCGATTACGAGGTGAAAGCCGACCACGATGGCTCCACCAGCGGCGCCAAAACACTGAGTGTTTTCGACAGCCGCAAACAGGCGAGCATCAACTTGAAACTGAAGTGAGATTTCGATGCGACTAATGGCCGCCGCATTCTTGACGGTTTCGCTGTTGGCGGGGCAGGAGTTCGACTCTGTGCTCGAACACATAACTGGACACGCCAGGGGCGGAGCAGTGACGGTGGTGACGTTCATTTCCGCACAGTGCCCCATTTCCAATGCCTTCAACGATCGCATGACGGCGCTGTATAACGAATATGCTCGCAAGGGTGTCCAGTTCGTTTTCATTAATGCCAACGCGAACGAGACGGCGTCAACGGTGGCCGAGCATCGCACCCGCGCCGGGTTCCCCTTCCCCGTGTACAAGGACAGCGCTAACATCGCGGCGGACCGGTTTGGCGCGATGGCAACCCCTGAATGCTACGTGCTGGATAGCGGCGGAATGCTGCGGTACCACGGCTACATTGAGGATTCGACCAACGAAGCCCGCGTGAAGAACCGGGCGCTCCGATCGGCCCTGGAAGCAGTGCTGGCGGGCAGTCCCGTTCCCCTTGCCGGGACCAAGGCGTTCGGATGTAGCATCAAGCGCGTAAGGAGAAGCACTTGATGCCCTTCCGTGCCGTCGTTGTGCTTCTGTTCGGGGCGTTAGCCGCAACTGCGGAGAGCAAACTGATCCCTGTCGATGAACCCGCCTACAGCAAACTCCTAGCCGGCTTCAAAGGTAAAGTTATGCTGGTCGACTTCTGGGCGACCTGGTGCAAGCCTTGCCGCGCCGAAACGCCCCGGCTGGTGGCACTCGAATCGAAGCTGCGGTCGCGTGGTTTTCAGCTGGTTACCATATCCGCGGACGAGCCCGAACAGGAAGCTGCTGCGGCAAAATTCGTAACGGAGATGCACGTTCCCGGCAATGCGTATATCCGGAAGGCGAAGGATGACGATAAATTTATCAACTTCGTTGATCCGAAGTGGGGCGGCGCATTGCCGGCGCTTTTCCTCTATGACCGGGCCGGACACGAGGTGCGGTCGTTTGTGGGCGAGACTCCGCTGAAAGATCTGGAAGCTGCAATCCAAAAGGTTCTGTAGCGCTTATAGCAATTCATCCCTCTTCTGTTTCTCGAGCAGTTTCACCAAGTCCGCGACGTTCTGCGCTCGGCGGCGATCTGCGATCAGCAGGGCATCCGGCGTGTCCACAATGACCAGATCCTTGACCCCCAGTAGCGCCACCAACTTGCCTTCGGCATCCACGTAATTACCGGTCGCATCCAGCGCAAGGATCTCCTTGCGGCCGACGTTCGCCTCGGGAGCCGCGCCGTGAAGTTCATATACCGCATTCCAGCTTCCGACGTCATTCCATCCGATATCGTCCGCGGCAATCCCGACGACACCCTCGGCCTTTTCGAGAACCGCATAGTCGATGGAGATGTCCTCGCACAGAGGAAACGTCTTGCTCAGTGTCGCCTGGAAATTCCGATTGTGAAGCGGAGGCACGGAGGCAAGCAGGGTGGCCGTTTTGGGCAGGAAGCGCCGGAGCGTATCCAGCAGCACTGACGTTTTCCAAAAGAACATGCCGGCGTTCCAGTAGAAGCGTCCGGCCTGCACAAATTTGCGCGCCGTGGCGAGATCCGGTTTTTCCCGGAATGCCTTTACTTCTACCGGAATGGGCAACCCGTTCTGGACGCCTTTGGGAAACTCGATATACCCATAGCCGGTTTCCGCCCAGCGCGGCTGAATACCGAGAACCACGATCTTGCCCTGCTCCGCGGCTTTGAACGCCGGCCGCAGCAGCCGTACGTAGCGGGCGGGCTTCGTAATGATGTGATCGGCTGGAAAGACGCCCATCACGGCATCCGCGTCGACTTCTTGAATGATGTGCGCGGCGAGTCCGATTGCGGGCGCCGTGTTGCGCTGCACCGGTTCCGCAAGGATCTGGCGTTTCGGGACCTCGGGAAGTTGCCTGACGATTTCCGCGCGCAGATGATCGTTGGTGAGTACCCAGATGTTCTCCGGGGGGAGGACGGGAGCCAGGCGATCGACAGTCTCCTGAATCAGCGACCGCTCGCCGAAAAAGTTCAGCACTTGCTTGGCGCGGGCGCGGCGGCTGCGGGGCCAAAACCGGGTTCCACGGCCTCCAGCCAGGATTAGGCCGTAGCGATTCGAAGCTGCCATCGCGTCTTAACCCACCCGTCGCCCGCGGACCAGCTTCAGGGTTCGGTTCCATCGCGTTTTGGTAAAGAAGTTCTGCGCCAGGTCGATGAAGTGCTTCGCGGTGAAATCTACCAAATCTTCGGTGGGCGCGTCGTACGACCAGAAGATGACGAATGGCTTGCCGATGATGTTTTCACGCGGCACAAAACCCCAGTAGCGGCTGTCCAGCGAATTGTCTCGATTGTCTCCCATGGCAAAGTACCGGCCCTCAGGCACCACCACTTCGCCGTTCACGACATTGGCGGCGAGCATGGCTAGGCCCCGCGGATCGAGCGGCCCGAAAGGCTCCGCCGGAAAGTTATCACGGTAGGGCTCGATGTTCGGAAAGATGTGCTGCGTATACGGCTCAACCAACTTTTTGCCGTTCAAATAGACATCTTTGTTCTGAACGCGAATGTGATCACCGGGGACACCCATTACGCGCTTGACGTAATTCTGACGCGGATCCGGAGGCCAGCGAAATACGATGATGTCCCCGCGCTGGACATCTCGATAAGGCAGGAAATGCTGGAAAAAGTCCCGCCCGGGGCGTAGGATAGCTTGTCGACGATCATGTGATCCCCTACCAGAACGGTAGACTCCATGGACGACGTCGGCACCACGAAGGCTTGCATCAGCGTTGTCGTGCCGAACAGCAGGATCAGAATCGTCACAGTCCACTCGGAGACGAAGTCGCGGGTGGATTCCACGAAGGTTTTCTTCATAGGTACGAATGCCTATTCTATCGTGGTGGCACTCTTTCGCCTATTTGCGAACAGAATTGACGAAGTACCTTGGGAGCATGCCCCAGGTCACTTGCATCAACAGCAAGCGGTCAATACCGCCCGGCGAGTGTCTTCTCTCCCCGTTGCGCCACAGTTAAGTAGCCCCGGGGAATCGCACCCCGAGGCCCTCCCAGAACTGTACGTGAGCGTCTCCACTCATACAGCTCCTATGGTGATAAACCGACTACGCTGCTGCTCCCAGAGCGCAAGCAGGGTGGGCTGACGATCGAGAACGCCCATCAGCCAAGCCCATGCCCGACTCCGGTGATTGCGTAGCTTCTTATATTTTCGACAAGCCCAGCGAACCAGCGATTGGCCGACATGCCGCTCGATGGGCCGGAGCGCTGAAGGCGTGAAGCGCCCATAGTAGTTGAACCATCCCCGAAGCTTGGGATTGATCTTCCGGGCAAGCTCCTGGAGGGACTGCCCCGTACAGCGATGCAGCTTCCACCCTCGAATCTCGTCCCGAATCTTCTGTCCCGCTTTCTTCGAAATGGCTGGGCTGAAACTACAAAAGATCCCTTTCCGACCGTCCGCTTTCCGAGGCCGAAATGTGTACCCCAGAAAATCGAACTTCTCGTTCGGGTGAGACCCTTGTCGATTGGCATCCTTGCAATAGACCACCTTCGTCTTCTCCGGATGCAGTTCCAATCCACACTGCTTCAACCGTGCCGCTATTTTTAAAACGCACCAGGTTCGCTTCCCGCTCTGTTCTGCAATGGACGATGATATCGTCCGCGTACCGCTCCAACGGCAGATGAGACCAGTTTCGCCCCATCCACAGATCGAATGCGTAGTGCAGAAACAGATTGGCCAGC
>CAWKLV010000021.1:0-70430 GCA_963850575.1 uncultured Acidobacteriota bacterium
GAGTGCATGCGCAACGCATCGCCTTTTTCCAACGCTACCCCCAAGCGGCTTCCAGAATAAACTCGCGCGAGGCATTCGCCTTCTGAAACGTTCTCTGCGTACGTCGGAACAAATCAGGAATGGTTCCGGTTCAGGCTCAAGTGCTGTATGCTATTTGCTGTCATTGGCAGGTTCATTGTAATAGGCGACGATCTCTTTACAACTTCTGAGCCACTAAGCCGAAACGGTCAAGAGCTACGAACATCTTGAGCGCCGGACACCGGCAGCTCTTCTTGAGGAGTCTATGAATCGATTCAGCACACTGCTTGTACTGACGCATGCTGTTCGTGAAAATCGCCCCTGCGCAATTTGACACCGGCCAGATCGCCGGATTCATCAAGGATGAAAGCGATGCCGTTCTTCCGGGCGCAGCCGTCACCGCCACCAATGAGGCGACCGGCGATCAACGCCGCACGGTCGCAAACCCGACCGGGTATTACGTGATGCCGAACCTTCCTGTAGGCACTTATTCCGTAAGCGCCGAGGCGCCCGGCTTCAAGAAATCCATTCAGACCGGCATCGTGCTGGATTCCGCCGCGAAGCTCAACGTCGATCTCAGCCTGACCGTGGGCGCGATCACCGAATCGATCGAGGTGCGGGCCTCCGCAGTCAGGTGCAGACGGAGCAGCGCAGGTCGGCCGCGTCGTCGATACGCAAGCAGATCCAGGACCTCACGCTCAACGGCCGCAACCCGATCTACCTCGCGCTTCTGAAGCCCGGCGTTACCGGCGGCTCCATCGGCACCTTCGATCCCGATAGCGTCTCGAACGGCGGCTTCAACATCAACGGCGGCCGGTCCGACGAGTACGTGGTGATGGTGGACGGCGCGGTCGCCACGCGCACGCGCTCCTCCGGCTCCATGCTGGGCGCGCAGGACGTCGACACGGTCCAGGAGGTCCAGATCCTCACCGCCAATTACACCGCCGAATATGGCCGCTCTTCGGGCGGGCAGATCCGCTTCGTGACCAAGAGCGGCACGCCGCAACTTCCACGGCGATCTGGTCGAGAACTTCCGCAATTCCGCGCTCGATGCGAACGACTGGACGCGCAATCACAGTCCGCTTGCGCGACCAGTACTGCGGCCTGCGCCGTTCCGCTTCAATCAGTTCGGATTCGACATCGGCGGTCCCGTCTTCGTTCCCAGGTCACGCAACGCGACCGAACACAAGCTGTTCTTCTTCTACGCCGAAGAGTGGATCAAGCGGCGCGATCAGGGCATACCACCACCGGCACCGTGCCGACGCTCGCGATGCGCAATGGGGATTTGAGCGAACTGCTGAACCCAGCCAATCCGTTCTTTCAAGAAGCCGTTGCACTGTCAACGACCCTGCCACCGGCAAGCCGTTCCCCGGCAACATCATCCCGTCCAACCGCATCAGCCCGAACGGCCAGGCTCTGCTCAATTCATATCCGCTGCCGACGCCCGGATTTCTGCAAGGGACCAGCAATTCATCGGAAGCTACCCGCATTACTCCGACACCCGGAAAGACACGTTCAAGGTCGATTACATGCTGACCGAGAACGAGCGTCTGACGTTCCGCGGCACGCACATCCCGTGGGAGTTCAATAGCCCGAACGAAGGAACGCTCGGACGTGTATCGAGCGCTTTGGTCGAGGCCGAACCGCACCGCCGCGCTCAGCCTGACCAGCACCCTCTCGCCGACACTGATCAATGAGTTCACGTTCTCGGCGAGTTCGGATGGCGTTGGCTCCATCGATAGCGATCCTGCGTGCGGAGCGCCGTGCAGCCGCAGCACCTACGGCATCAATTATCCGTTCATCTATCCCGGCACCAAGATCGATTCCCCGGAAAACTCCCGTCGATCACGGTCAACGGCCTGACCACCATCGATAACGGTCCCTATCCGGGATCGTGGTCCGGCTTCGTGTATGCCTGGTCGAATAACACTGACGAAGATGCTCGGTAATCACACCCTAAAGTTCGGCGTGTTCATCGAGCGCTCCGGCCAGAACGACCACATCCAGTTCACCACCGCGCGTGCGCCGGCGACCATCAACGAGAACGGTTCGTTCCGTTTCCTGGATCGGGCACGCGTCACCGGCGTCGGCATCGGCAACGCGCTGCTCGGACTGTTCAGCGACTATTCGGAACTGGGCGGCAAAGCCGATCACTCCCTGGGTGGCCACGGCCTTCGACTGGTTCGCGCAGGACAGTTGGAAGGCGACGAGAAAGCTGACGCTCGAGTATGGCGTGCGGCATTCGATCTGGCCGCCGTGGAAGAGCCGTTGGGGCAGCCTGGCGGAATTTCTGCCGCAGTTCTACGATCCCGGCGAAAGCGCCGGTGGTCGACCCGCGCAGGCGGCTTCATCGCGAGCGGCGACCCGTATGACGGCATCGTCCTGCCCGGCTGCAGGCGTGCCGACGGCCGAGGGCAACCGCTTCCCGGTCCTGCACACCGGCCAGTTCGATCGCTGTATCATTGCCTTCCCGAAGGTCTGGCGCAGACGCACTATCTGGTGTTCCAGCCCCGCGTCGGCTTCGCGTATGCGCTTGACTCCCAAGACGGCTTTGCGCGCCGGCGTCGGGATGTTCGCGAACCGGACGGCGATCAATCGCGACACCGCTCTGGGCGGCAATGCGCCCTTCCAGCCGCAGACCACCGTGATCAACGGCAGCGCCGATGCTCCCGCCGGAGCGACACCCCGCCTGTTCCCGTTCACGCTGACCAGCCAGGACCCGGTGTTCAAGATTCCCGTCGCATGGAACTGGAACGCCACCTTCCAGCGCGAGATCGGCTGGGGAACGACGGTCGAGGTCGGTTACGTCGGCCGCCGCGGCATGCACAACCAGCGCAAGCGCAACATCAATCAGCTTTGCCCGGAACCGTCCAGGCCAACCCCGGTGTGAACGTCAACGCGCTGCGGCCGTATCCTGGGCTTGGGCATTCTCGGCCTCGCCGAGAACTCCGGCGTCTCGATCTACAATGGACTGCAGGTGAGCATCGAGCGGCGATTCGCTACCGGCTTGCAGTTCGGTATGGCCTACACGCTTTCGAAGTCGACGGACAACTGGCTCGTCGCTTACCGACGTGCTGCCCGAATGCCTACGACGATCGCGGCTATTACGGGCTCTCCGATTTCGACCGCACCCACGTGTTCATCGTGAACTAGCATTTACGAAATGCCGTTTCTGAAAGGAGAACATCACGTGGACGCGCCGACTGCTCGGAAACTGGGAGCTCTCGGGCGTGTATCCAGGCGCAATCCGGCACGCCGTTCTCGGTGCGCAATAACGTGGATTACGCGGGCGTCGGCGCGGGCAGCGGCAACCAGTTCTGGAATCTGACTGGCGATCCGAGCGCGGCCGTCACTGCGCTTTACCGACTCGGCCGTGTGGTTCAACAAGGCCGCATTCGCCGCAGCCCGCCGCCGGAACGTTCGGCGAGCAGCCCCGCAACCTCCTTCGCAATCCCGGGCTTCTGGAATGTGGACGGGGCGTTCCGCAAGAATTTCCCGTAATTGAGCGCCAGCTTTTGCAGTTCCGTTTCGAGGTGTTCAACGTCTTCAACCATCCGAATTGGGGCGGTGCCGACTGCAGACCCGACCAGCGGGTCCTTCGGCCTGGTGACGGGCAAAGAGCGGCGACCGAGGCGCATGCAGCTGGCAGTTAAGTACATCTTCTAAAATTCGCAACAGGCTCTGAACTTGATCAGCAAAACCGGTATTTCGCGCCGATCGCTTCTCACCGGCGGGGCGGCTCTGGCCGTCCGTGCCGCACAAGACCTGGCGATCCTGCAAAGCTGCCGTGGTATCGCCGCGCATACCGTTGGGGCCAGACCAACATCACCGAGAAAGATCCTGTCCGCTACGACATCGCCTGGTGGCGCGAGTATTGGAAGCGCACCCAGGTCCAAGGCGTCATCATCAACGCCGGTGGAATCGTCGCCTACTATCCCGAGCAAATATCCCCTGCAGCATCGCGCCGAGTTCCTGAACGGGCGCGATCTGTATGGCGAACTGGCCAAGGCCGCGCAGCAGGATGGTCTCGTTCGTGATCGCGCGCATGGATTCCAACCGCACGTCCGAGGACTTCTTCAAAGCGCATCCCGGACTGGTTCGCGCGCGACAGCAACGGCGATCCGTACCGCGCGGCCGACAAATACATCACCTGTGTCAACAGTCCGTACTACGACGAGTATCTGCCCGCGGTGCTGACCGAGATCATCGAGCGCAGCCATCCGGAAGGCTTCACCGACAACAGTTGGAGCCGGCCTGGGTCGCGACAGCATCTGCTATTGCGAGAACTGCGAGCGGAAGTTTCTCGCGACAGAACCGGTCGGGCGCTGCCGCGCTGAGCGCGAATTGGAGCGACCCGGCCTACCGGCGAGTGGATCGAGTGGAACTACGATCGCCGCATCGAAGTCTGGGACTTGAACAACGCGACCACAAAGCGGCCGGCGGACCGGACTGCCTCTGGTTCGGCATGAACAGCGGCTCCATCACCGCTCAGAGCCCGGTCATTCCGCGACTGCAAGCGAGATCTCGAAGCGCGCGCAGATGGTGATGCTGGATCATCAGCGACGCGACGACAACACCGGCTTTCAGCAGAACGGCGACACCGGCAAGCTGGTCCACGGCATTCTGGGCTGGGACAAGCTGGCTCCGGAAAGCATGGCGATGTACCAGGCCGGTCGCGGGCTCATTCCGCCTCGCCAGCAAGCCCGCGCCTGAAGCGCGCATGTGGATGATCGAGGGCTTCGCGGGCGGCATCCAGCCCTGGTGGCATCACATCGGCGCGTATCACGAAGACCGGCGTATGTACAAGACCGCCGAGCCGGTGATGCACTGGTGCAAGGCCAACGAGAGCTTCCTGGTAAACCGGCAGCCGATCGCCACGGTGGGCCTCGTCTGGTCGCAGCGCAACACCGATTTCTACGGCCGCAACGATGCCGCAGAGCGTGTCGATGGGCCGTACACCGGCATGATGCATGCTCTCGTGCGTGCCCGCATTCCTTACTTGCCGATCCACATCGACGATCTCGAGCGCCAGGATCTCAGTGTCTTGATCCTGCCGAGTCTCGGCGCGATGTCTGATGAGCAAGCAGCCTCCATCCGGCGCTTCGTCGAACGCGGGGGCTCTCTGTTCGCCACCGGCGATACGAGTCTCTATGACGAGTGGGGCGATGCGCGGCCTGATTTCGCGTTAGCGGACACGTTCGGTGCGCACCGCATTGAGAAAATCCCGCCGCTTCCCGGAGCCGGTCAGCAGCGGCGGCCGTCGACGGATCGCTTTGCTCCTGACGCCCACACGTACTTGCGGCTTACACCGGAACTACGGTCGCGAGTGGATGGTCCCAAAGCGACCGATGAGCCTGCTGTTAGCGGAACGCGCCATCCCGTGCTGAAAGGTTTCGACGAAACGGACATTCTGCCCTTCGGCGGAGTTCTGTCGCCATTGCGCATCTCCAACGGAGCCCATGTTCCCCTTACTTTCATCCCACCGTTCCCAACCTATCCGCCCGAAACGGCCTGGATGCGGCAGCCGAAAACCGATATACCCGGCCTAGTCTTGACCGAACACGGGAAGTCCCGGGTAGCCTACATGCCCGCCGACATCGACCGCAGATATGAGAGGGAGCATCTGCCCGACCACGGCGATCTCATCGCAAACATCGTTCGATGGGCAGCCGGCGGCAGAGTTCCGCTCACAGTCGAAGGACCGGGCCTCATCGACTGCCACCTCTACAGCCAAGGCGATCGTGTCCTCCTTCACCTGGTCAACCTGACGAGCGCGAACACCTGGCGAGCGCCGCTCGAAGAGTTAATACCCGTCGGACCCATTAAAGTGCACATCCGAATGCCCCATACCCCCAAAGACAAATCCGCGCGTCTGTTGGTGGGCAACGTTGGGCAACCCGTGTCGATGGCGCAGGGTGTCGCGTCACTTGAAATTCCGTCGATACTGGATCACGAGGTGATAGTAATCAGCTAACCATGCAGCGCAGAACTTTTTCCCAAATCGTCGCCGGTGCGGCAGCGGCGCCGCTGGCCGCAGACTCCCCATTTCAGTGGCCATCCTCAAAGAAGATGGTCGGCATCCAGGTTGGCGCGATCTCGTTCGTCGATGAGGGTGTCGAACCGGTCCTGGACAATGTGCAGCAGTTGGGCGGTGTCAACACGCTATTTGTCGCGACATTCACTTATGGGCGCGGCATCGCGGGCCGGCAGGTGCCCGGGCAACCGCTCCCGGACCACGGCAAGCACGAGTACGACACCAACTTCCATGGCGGCGCTTACACGGCCGTTCATCCCGAGTTCTATCGCAACACCGTGCTGAAGGATTTCCGCGCTCCCGATCACGGCGACTTCGACGTCCTCGCCACGGTACTACCTGCCGCCAGGAAGCGCGGCATGAAGACGATCTGCTGGTACGAAGACGTCTGGCGCAACGACGTGCCGAACGTCTCGAAGCTCGCCGAAAAGGATCTGTACAGTCGCACATCGTCCACCATGTGCTTCAACAACCCGGATCATCGCGAGTTCCTGACGGGACTCGCCAGGGACTACGTGAAGTCCTACGATGTCGATGGAATCATGTGGGGCTCGGAGCGTCAGGGGGCCTTCTCAAACGCGCTCGGCGCCTCACACGGCGGCAAAGGTCGGGATCCAGGAAAGGTGACCTGCTTCTGTGAATTTTGCCAGAAGACAGGCCGCGAGCGCGGAATCAACTTCGAACGCGTCAAGCGCGGGTACACTCGAACTGGAGAAGTTCGTCCGCGCGGGGCGGGGGGAACGCGTCCGGTGGACGGCTACTACGTGACCCTCTGGCGCCTCATGCTTCAGTATCCGGAACTGCTTTCGTGGGAAATGCTGTGGACCGACAGCCTGCGCGACACGTACAAGGCCATTTACACCGCAGCGAAAGAGGTGAAGCCCTCGGTCGGGGTGGGTTGGCACATCTGGCACAACAACTCCTTCAACCCCATCTATCGCGCGGAGCAGGATCTGCAAGCCATCGCGTCCGTATCCGACTTTCTGAAGATCGTGATCTATCACAATTGCGGCGGCGAACGGTTAGCCAGTTATGTGGACAGCGTCGGGCAGACCATCTACGGTGACTTGCCGAAACAGGAACTGCTCGATTTCCACTATCGGATAATGGATTACCGGCATGAGAAGAGCCTCGCCGAAATCCCGAACAGCGGGCTTTCTGCGGAGTACGTCCTCAGCGAGACAAAGCGCGCCCGCGCCGGGTTGCAGGGCACTAAGACGCTGCTATGGCCTGGCATCGACATCGACATCCCGACGGCCGCCACCAGTTCGAAGAGTACTCCCGATGGCACCAAAGCCGCTGTGCTCGCGGCATTTCGGGGCGGAGCGGATGGCGTACTGTTATCTCGCAAGTACTCCGAAATGAAGCTCGCGAATCTGCGCGGTGCCGGCGATGGCGTCCGTCAACTCGGGTTCGTTTGAAGTCTGCAGAGTCCGTGGGGTATACAAGGTCACAGCAGGCTGGGCCACGTCCCCAACGTACGTAAATGGCTACTAGTGCAGGCCTCGCTTCAAGCGCTTCATCTGCTTCACTTGGCTTGCCTTTTTCACTCCCCCCGACAGTGTGAGAGTCCGGTACTTGTCCTCGCGTAGTTTTATACTCTTCAGCGTTCGTGCTTTTAGCGGCTTTTCATGGAAGACCGCCTGCAGCAGCTGGCTGTTGGACGCATACATGTTCAATTCATGCGGCAACCAGCCATGTTGAGCCCTCCAGCCGCTGCCTCACGTCGTCCCTTGTTATCCACTGCCCTGGCCACTTGGTTCTGCATCCAGAATTGACGGTGTTCCTGGGGCATCGCCGTAACCGTGAACTCCGCGAAAACCGGCGAGCACCCAGCGGTCGCCGCGATATTTGCCCCCGGATTTGTACCGCTCGCCAGCAACCAGACCCGGAATCGCGTGGAGATGACGCGCCCGTCTGTTGCCACTGCTGGAACAACGTTTTCGGCCACATCCGGACCGCCTAGTTGCAGCGCCATGACCTCTCCCCGCCCGAGCGGAGTGTTGTCGATGTTCAACCCGCAGATCGGGGGCGGCGGATTCTCCCGCCCTCCCGTGTCGGTAGGCACAACAGTGCCCGCCACGGCTGTGGGCCGTTGCTGTCCATCGAGCAACACATAGTATCCGCCGTGCAGTACGCGAGGCGGCGGTTGGACACCGCAGATATCAGGGAACCTAACCTGCGATACTGACCCGGGGATCAGAACGTAGGCGTCTATCGCGAAGCGACCGGTTCCGGACCGGCGGAGGGTGGCTGCCGACCTGCCTTCTACAGACAACGCCCATAGTGCGAGGTAACACGGCTCCACACATCCTGAGATTCTCGCTCCCTCCAAGCCACCACATGACGTGAGCCCGACTGTCGAACCGCTTCGCACCATTTCACCTGAGGAAGAACTGCACTGGCTGGCTCTCCGCCTCATCCCAGGGCTGGGTACCCGGAAATCGGTCCGCATCATTGAGCGCCTGCATACCGCCATGGCTGTTTTTCGCGCCTCTCGCTCCGAGCTGGAAGGTCACGGGCTGTCCGGAGCGGTCGCGCAAAGCATCGCCAGCGGCTGCACCTTTGAAGATGCTGTTCTCCAGCGGGAGCGCATGGCCGAGATGGGAACCACACTCATTCCCTTCACGTCACCCGCGTACCCCGACCGGCTGAGGGCCATTTACGATCCGCCTCTGGTCTTATACGCTCGGGGCCGCCTCGAACTGCTCGATACTCTAATGCTCGCGGTAGTGGGGACTCGCCGCCCGACCACGTATGGCAAAGCTGCCACGGAGAGGCTCGCGGGCGACTTGGCCAGCGCCGGCCTTACCATCGTTAGCGGCATGGCGCGAGGAATCGATACCGTGGCGCATCAAAGCGCGCTCAAGGCGGGCGGCAACACCATCGCCGTATTCGGCTGCGGTGTTGACAACGTGTATCCCGCTGAGAACAGGAAGCTCGCGGCCGAGATCGGTGAAAAAGGCCTTCTGCTGTCCGAATTCCCGATGCGCTCTCCCGCCTATCCGCAGAACTTCCCGGTCCGCAATCGGATCGTCAGCGGCATGAGCGTCGGCGTGCTGGTGATCGAAGGGGCGCAGTACAGCGGCTCCGCGATCACCGCCCGGCTGGCGTTGGATCAAGGCCGGGAGGTGTTCGCCGTTCCGGGCAACATCACCTCGCCCGTCAGTTGGGGACCGAATCTGCTGATCAAGCAAGGAGCCAAACTGGTCCAGGAGTGGAACGATGTCGTGGTCGAGCTGGAGCCCGAAATGCGCCGCCGTCTTGCAGCGGAAGGCCGGCAGGCCCTGGACCTGCCCGAAGATACAGACGCCCCGCGGCCGGCTCCGCTGCCATCCGGCCCCATGGGCGAGATCTGCCGCGCAGTGTTGGCTATGCTGAAGATAGATGCCGCGTTGCAGTTGGACACCCTGCTTGAATCCTTCGACCTGTACTCCTCATCAGAGACTATTGCAGCGCTGTTCGAACTCGAGATGTTGGGCCTCATCCGGCAACTTCCAGGAAAGAATTTCGTAAAGGTTTGGGCCGACGGCCCACGAGGTTGATTGCGCCGTTCCGGAACCCTCGTGGTAAGATTCCGGTGTTCTCATTCCAATTTTAACTGTTAACAGACGTACATAAAACTATGGCGAAGAATCTCGTGATCGTCGAGTCGCCCGCAAAGGCAAAAACGATCGGCAAGTACCTCGGTAAGCAATATCTCGTCAAGGCCTCTCTGGGCCATGTGAAGGATCTTCCGAAGAAGGACCTGGCGGTAGATGTAGGCCGTGGTTTCGAACCGAAATACGAAGTCATCGAAGGCAAGAAGAAGCTGATACAGGAACTGAAGTCGGCGGCCAAGGGCGCCGATTCCGTGTACCTCGCGGCTGACCCGGATCGCGAAGGCGAGGCCATCTGCTTTCATCTGCAGGAAGAACTGCAGGACAAGAAGAATGGCGCTAAAATCTTCCGGGTGATGTTCAATGAGATCACCAAGAATGCCATTCAAAAGGCCTTTGAAAACCCGCTGGCGGTGAATCTGCACCTGGTGGAAGCGCAGCAGGCCCGGCGCATTCTGGACCGGCTGGTGGGCTACAAGATCTCGCCGCTGCTGTGGGATAAGGTCCGCCGCGGCCTCTCGGCCGGCCGCGTCCAAACCGTCGCCCTCCGTCTGATCGTCGACCGGGAAAGGGAAATCCGCGCGTTCGTCAAGCGCGAATACTGGACCATCGACGCGAGTTTGAACGCGAAGAAGCCGCCCGTCCTGACGGCCCGCTTCCAGAAGCGGAACGACGAAGCCATCGAGGTCGGCGACGAAGCCGCCGCAAAGAATCTGGTGGAACAGGTTCAGGATGCCGAGTTTATCGTCCAGTCGGTCTCCAATCGCGAGAAGAAGCGCAACCCCGTCCCGCCGTTTATCACCTCCACGCTGCAGCAGGAATCCGCCCGTAAGCTGCGCTTCAGCGTTAAGCGGACGATGATGCTCGCGCAGCGCTTGTATGAAGGTATCGAAATGGGTGACGAGGGCTCCGTCGGTCTCATCACCTACATGCGTACCGATTCCACGCGCGTTTCGGACGACGCGATCGCCGAAGCGCGAGGTCTGATTCGGGAGCGCTACGGCAAGGAGTACGTTCCGGAATCGCCCAACGTTTACAAGAGCAAGAAGGATGCGCAGGACGCGCACGAAGCCATCCGCCCCACCTCGGTGCTGCGCACGCCCGAGTCCGTCGCGACATTTCTCGCCGAAGACGAATTGAAGCTGTACCGCCTGATCTGGATGCGTTTCGTCGCATCGCAGATGATGCCGGCGCTGTTCGATCAGACCACCATCGACGTTGCCGCGCAAGGCAAGGACAACGCGAAGTACGTCTTCCGCGCTACGGGCAGCGTTCAGAAGTTCGATGGCTTCCTCAAGGTCTACGAGGAGGGTAAGGATCAGAAGGACGAGGAAGACGAGGAACTGAAGCACAAGCTGCCGGCCGTGACGCAGGGCGAGGTTCTTCGCCTGAAGTCGATCGAGCCGGAACAGCATTTCACCGAACCGCCGCCCCGCTTCACGGAAGCGACGCTGGTGAAGGAACTCGAAGCCGACGGCGTCGGCCGGCCGTCGACCTATGCCTCGATCCTGTCTACCATCCAGGAGCGCGAATACGTTAAGAAGGAAGGCGGTAAGTTCGTCCCCACCGAGTTGGGCATGGTGGTAACGGATCTGCTGCTCGAAGCCTTCAACGACCTCTTCGATGTGACCTACACCGCTCGAATGGAAGCGGAACTCGACGGCATCGAGGACGGGAAGATCGACTGGCGTCAGTCCATGGCGGAGTTCTACGAGCGGTTCGAAAAGGATCTCTCCAACGCCGAACGCAACATGACCGACATCAAGCGCATGGAGCGTCCCACTGACCTCTTGTGCGAGAAGTGCGGCAAGCCGATGGTGATCAAGTGGGGCAAGCACGGCAGCTTCATCGCCTGCACCGGCTATCCCGAGTGCACCAACACCCGCGAATTGACCGTGGATCTTCCGGATGTCGACAAGGCGGATTTGGGCGAGCAGGACGCCACTGAGTATTGCGAGAATTGCGGGCGCCCCATGGTTCTGAAGAAGGGGCGCTTCGGCCAGTTCTTCGCCTGCTCCGGCTATCCCGACTGCAAAACTACCAAGCAGATCGGAGGCGAGCAGAAGAAGGTCGATGTTCCGCTTGAGGAGAAATGTCCGAATTGCGGCAATCACCTGGTTTTGAAGAGCGGGCGCTTCGGCGAGTTTACGGCCTGCAGCAATTATCCGACTTGCAAGTTTGTCAAGCAGAAGACGATCGGCGTCCCTTGCCCGAATTGTTCACAGGGTGAGATCGTGGAGCGCCGCTCCAAACGTGGCAAAACGTTCTACGGTTGCAACCGCTACCCCGAGTGCGATTTTGTGGCCTGGGGCAAGCCGATTCCGGAGAAGTGTCCGGAGTGCGGCTCCAGCTACATGATCGAGAAGTATCTGAAAGCGGGTGCCTTCGCGCAGTGTCCCAACCCGGAGTGCAAGCATAAGCGGCCTCTGGAACCGGTACCGGAGAAGGTCAGCGCCTAAGGATGGCCGGCAAGATCGCTGTACCTGTACCTCTGCGTGCCGACTACGGCATTGATGCGCCAAAACAGGTTCGGCGTCTCATCTGGCGCGGAGCCCTGATCGTACTACTGGGCGTTGGGATCTTTGTCATGAACCGCACGGACGCTCCAAACGGCGCCGCAGCGTTATTCCTCGCCCTGGTCTGTGTTGGTCTCGGCTTTCTGGCTGCTGCGGGCGTAATGTATTGGTCCAGCCGGGTCGCCAAACTCCAATATCGCGACCGGATTTTGGATGCGCTACCCTGGCGCGGCGATGAGAAGGTGTTGGACGTCGGATGCGGCCGCGGGCTGTTTCTGATTGGAGCGGCGAAGCGGCTGAAAACGGGCAAGGCAACCGGCATCGATGTCTGGAGCACCGACGATATAAGCGGCAACAGTGCCGTCGCGACGATGGGGAATGCCAAGGTGGAGGGTGTGGCCGAGCGTGTCCGAGTGGAGGACGGCGACATGCGCAAGCTGCCGTATCAGCCCAATTCGTACGACACGGTTGTGTCCAGCCTGGCGATTCACAATCTTCCCGAGAGCGGCGATCGGGAGAAAGCCATTCTCGAGATGTTGCGCGTGCTGAAACCGGGCGGACACCTCGCCATCTTCGATATCCTCCATACTGGCGACTATATCCGGGTGGCGGAGCAGAACGGAGCAGAACTGGTCCAGAAGTCTCCCCTTAGCTTCCTGTGGTGTTTGCCAACCCGATGGTTCGTCGCCCGCAAGCGCTAGTTTTCCTCACGGCTTTTCTAAGCGCCTGCGCACCCGCGCCCGAATTTCCTCCTCCTCCCCAGAAGCAGATGCCCGTGGGAGATGAACCACTACCATCCGCAACTTTCATCCGGATGAGCGGTCCCGCCGCTGACGCCGGTATCGTCCAGGAAATTGTCCAACAGCAATCGGCCTCGGCTTGGCGTTGGACCAACCAGCACCCGAGAGTCAAAGTATGGGTGCATGGGGCCGAGGGGTGGAACTTGCACGTAAAGTTCACACTCCCCGGCGTTACCCTCAAGCAGACTGGACCCATCACCATCCGCTTCGGCGTCAATGATCACATACTCGCTACACAAGTATTCGGCAAGGAGCAGCAGTACGAATTCGTGAAGGCAGTTCCTCCAGAGATGTTGAACCCGGAGCAACCGAATTTCATCGCCCTGGATTTGGATCGCGTCTATGTCTCGCCGAACGACGGTGTCAAACTCGGCATTCTACTCCAGGAGATTGGGCTGAAACGAGCCGGCGATCAATGAAGGTCGTTCTCTACATCCTGCTCGCCACCGCTCTCACCGGTTCGGTTTCGTACTCGCTCGGCGCATTCCTGCTCCGGTCGCTGCGGCTGAAACTGTACCGCTGCGAGGAGCGCTTCTTCGCTTTTATAGCGGGCAGCGCGTGCCTCAGCACCCTCGTGTTCCTGTTGACTGCTTGTGGGCTGGCTCGCAAGTGGGTGTTCTACCTGGCCGGGTTTGCAATCATTGCGCTAGCCGTCTCGCGGCGTTTGCACCGGCCCCTGGGCGAGCCGCTCCCGCCTATCCCGATCTTCTGGAATTTGGTGTTCTGGACGATGTTTGTCGTCTATACATGGCTGTACCTTGGCAATGCGCTGGCGCCGGAGGTGAGCGCCGATGCGGTGTCGTACCATCTCGCACTGGTGGCGCGGTATGCGCGCGAGCATCATTTCCCTCGCATCACTACGGACATGTATGCCAGCCTGTCCGCCGGCGCCGAGATGCTGTTCCTATATGCCTTCACCATCGGCAAGCATTCAGCCGCGGCGATGTGCGAGTTCCTGTTCCTCTTGGCTCTGCCGTTCGGCATCCTGTGCTATGCCCGGCGAATTGGGCACCCCGTTGCCGGCGTGGTCGCGGCGGGGCTGGTATATGCGTCGCCGATCTTCGGCCGCGTCGGGACCATCGCGCATAACGATGTGGCCGGAGCGGCAGTCGTGTTCGCGTTGTTCTATTCGATCCAACTCTGGCGCGCCGAAATGCACACAGGTACTCTGGTGCTGATTGGCGTCCTGGCGGGTTTCGCCTATGCGATCAAGTATACGCTCGGGATCGCTGTAATCTATGCGGTGCTGGCTGTCTGGCTGGTGTGCTGGAAACGAAAACGCCCTGAATTGAGACCCGCGTTGTTAGCCGCGCTCTCCGCGTTCGCGGTGATGGCGCCGTGGATGATAAAGAACGTCATTGAAGTGGCGAACCCCGTCTCGCCCTTTTTCAACCGGATTTTCCCGAACCCGTACGTATATGTATCGTTTGAGGACGGCTATGTAGACGATCTCCGGCATTTCAACGGAGTGACGCTGGCTGAAGTTCCCATCGAAGCGACGGTCCGTGGCTTTCGCTTGCAAGGCCTGCTCGGCCCTGTGTTCCTGCTGGCTCCGCTCACGCTGTTGGTCCTGCGTTTCCCGTATGCGCGACAGTTGCTGATCGCCGCTGCTATATTCCTGTTGCCGTATTTTGGCAATTTGGGGACGCGCTTTTTGATGCCCGTAGTCCCCTTCGTTGCGCTTGCGCTCGGTTTGACGCTGGAGATGTTGCCTCCCGTCGCGGCAGTGATCCTGTTGGCGCATTGCATTATCTCGTGGCCGCGGGTGATTCCTCGATATGCGCACGAGTACGCGTGGCGTCTCGACGGCTCTCAGTGGAATGTGGCTTTGCGCCGAACTCCCGAAGAACAGTACCTGCGCGATAACATCCCCGATTACGATATGGGTCTGATACTCAATCGCAAAGTGCCGGCCAACGAGCCAGTGCTGTCGCCCGCCATGGGTAATCAGGCTTATCACTCGCGCAGGATTGTGGTCCCGTATCAGTCGGTTTTTGGAAAGCAACTTTATGATGTGATGTTTCGAGCGACGATGCGTGAAATGCAACCCGCCCTTCGCAGTTCTTTCGCGTTCCCGCCGCGTCAGGTGCGACGCATCAGGATTGTACTTACCAATAACGGAGCCAGGCCCTGGGTCGTCTCCGAAGTGCGTGCCTTCCAGGGAGGCCGCGAGCTCCAACGAGATCCCAGTTGGCGCCTGCGGGCTTCCGTCGACCCATGGGAGGTACAGCGAGCCTTTGATAACAGCCCCATCACCGTGTGGACCAGCGATCGCGATGCCAAGCCTGGCATGTATCTTCAGATCGACTTCGGGAGACTCCAACTGGTGGACGCTGTAGCGATCGATGTTCCCCGCAATCTGGACTGGGCAACCATGCGCGTTGAAGCAGATGGCGCCGTTCTCTCCGACAAATCAGTGGCACAACAGATCCCCTGGCCACAGCGCATGCGACGGGCCGCAACCGAGGAACTCGAAGGCAACGGTATCCACTGGATCGTCTTCAAGGATGGGGAACTGCTCGCTGACGATCTGCTGTTGCGGTATGCGCAATGGGGAATTAAGGAAGAGGCCTATAGCAACGGGTATCGGCTGTGGCACTTAGAGTAGCCACAAGCAATCAATACCGTTGTGAAGCGCGTGATCGGATTCTCAAGCCTTGTGGAGGACTCTTTTCGGACCCGTAAAGTTCGTATCGTGGTGGACAACAACACTACGTTCAGCGCTGGCGTCCACACGCATACTTTCGAACACCGCCGAGTGGTTCGAGGACTTGTATTGGGCGCGCATCCTGGCGGGATTGCATTTCATCATCCCATGGAGGGCGGCGCAGTTCTCGGCAGGCAGAGCAGGTGTTTAAGAACCACTTTCGACGGAGCCGCCGCCAGGTATGGGAGGAGGAGAACAACTAGAAGGCCCGGGCGTGAAAACAATTCGTGCGCGCCATCGACGTAGCTTTGGCGTCTCTGTGCCGCCTGCACATCTCGGCCTCACTTGGCGCAATCGCGTACTGCATCCGCAATCAGCATGTCTTTCGGCGTGTTTCAGCCGGTTGTCGTTGGCGGGGGCCTTTGTGCGAGCGAGTCGCTGCCGGCCTTTCTATTCGACTTCCGCAGATCCCGCTTAAGAATGTATGGGGTGTAGCCGTCGAAAACGGTATACAGATCTGAAGCGCGTACAGATCTTACAAAAGCTCTTACAGATCTTACAAATATGTAAAATTCGACATTTCGGTGCTGGGTGCATCAGCCGTCGCTCCAGTACTGCTGACCCACTCTCGGGACCGTTGCAGGGTTTTCCCATATGGTTGTTAAGGGTTTTAACGGATACGTGGCAGACATTTACATGTGTGAATATACATCATGTAAAAACATTGTAAAGTTCTTAGGCAAAGTAGGTTTCGAGGACGGCATCGCCGGGGCCTCCCAGTAACTTTAGGTGTTCGGCAGAAGATTAAGCGGTTTTACGATATCTCTGCGCAATTCCGCGTAGAGTAGGCTGGCCCGTGCTTGCAACACGGGCCAGCTTTCTTGGAGCGTTGGTATGAACGACCCAAGGGGTTTTCCCTCTCCTTGTCTACCATATCTGCGCTCCCAACGCAAACGTACGGTGGGTAACAAAGGAGAGTGCATGCAACAAAAAATAAAGCAGGGCTGGAAATCACCTTCTAAAGTAGGGGTGCTCACTGCGGCCCTGCTCACAATCGCAACAAGCACGGGTAGTCTCGCGGCCGGAGGTGGGGGCACGCCGGGTTCGCTGAAAGCCGTCCCCATCCCGACACCGCCAGACCTGGGCAGCTATGTCGCAGACCGAGGGAGTCTGGTAGTTCTGGGTAAGGCTCTGTTCTGGGACATGCAGACTGGAAACGATGGAAAGCAGGCCTGTGCCTCTTGCCACTTTCACGCGGGAGCCGATCATCGCAGGACTAATCAGGTCAACCCGAAGGGCACCTCGTTCGCAGTGAATTACACGCTTGGAGCGCTGGATTTCCCGTTCCACGGCGCGCAGGTTGCGGGATCCGCCGGAGTTCCGAGCCGGCAGTTCTCCGATATCGTCACGGGAGACGCTTCAGATGATGGCTTCTCCATTGTCGATCCCATCTACAATATCGGCGGAATCGGCGTCCGGCGCGTAACGGGCAGAAATGCGCCGAGCGTGGTCAACTCCGTTTTCAACGTTCGAAACTTCTGGGACGGGCGTGCCAAGGACACCTTTTCCGTATTCACTCCCTTCGGCAACTCGGACCCGAACGCAAATATCGTAGTGGACTCAAATGGTAAGCTGCAGGCGATTAATGTCCACATACAGAATTCAAGTTTAGCCTCCCAGGCTGTCGGACCTCCGAACAACCCCGTTGAAATGTCGTCGGCGGGCCGGAGTTGGCCGAAGCTCGGCAAGAAGATGCTTGCTTGTCCGCCTCTGGCCAAACAACGCGTGCATCCGAGCGATAGTGTACTTGGGTCCTACGCCAACGGCGCAGGAACCGGCCTAAAATCCGGGATCTCCTACGCATCGCTAATTCAGAAAGCATTCATGCCTAAGTATTGGGGCTCGTCCAGATTGGTTGACGCCAGCGGCGCGGACATTGGCCTCAGCGGAGCACCTCAGAACACGGGCCAGTTTAGCCAGATAGAGTATAATTTTGCGCTGTTCTGGGGCTTGGCCATTCAAGCCTACGAGGCGACTCTGGTCTCCGACAATGCGCCGTTCGATCAATTTGCCGGAGGCAATCGAAACGCCCTGACGCCGCTTCAGGTACAGGGGTTGAATGTCTTCCAGGGAAAAGGTAAGTGCCAAACCTGCCATAGCGGTGCCGAATTCACGAGTGCCAGCTACACCGCTTTAAATAAGCAGGGACCGTTACAGGGGCTGTCTGGGGGGGTGCAGACCGACACCGGCTTCTTCCGCACAGGCGTGCGCCCGACCGCTGAAGACGGTGGCGTCGCAGGCAATGATGGCTTCGGAAACCCGCTCTCAATCGCGGTACAACAAAGCCCAGGTACCGCGGCCGTCAACGCTGCCTTCAAGGTTCCGACGGTGCGCAATACCGAATTCACCGGGCCTTTCTTCCACAACGGCGGGATGGCCACTCTGGACCAGGTAGTGGATTTCTACAACCGAGGCGGCGACTTCCCCAAAGATGGAAACAATCTAGGGCCGGGAATTCAGACCCTTGGTCTGAGTTCGTCGGATCAGTTAGCTCTGGTGGAATTCATGCATGCGTTAAGCGATGACCGGGTGAAGTTCGAGCGGGCCCCATTCGATCATCCCCAACTATGTGTGCCTGATGGGGAGAAGACGCTCCAGGCGCCAAACTTGCAGCCGAATGGCTCTCCAGATCCTCGCTTCCAGCATGAAGCGATGGACAACATGGTGGAGATTCCCGAGATAGGTGCTCTAGGTGGACCTCAACTCCAAACCTTCGCTGAATTAATAGGCGCAGCTCCAAGTACCGGACCGCGCGGTCATGACCTTCAGAAGGCCTGCACCATGAATCTAACTCCTTAGATAAATTCATTCTGTGCGGGGTGTCATCCTCCACGCCTGACCTGGAGGATGACACATTTGATGGATCCAAAGTGGCCTGGGCTAGAGTCACATTCTAGTTTCGCCTCCACTATATAAAAGCAGTAGTTGGTCGGGCTAGGTCTGACCGAGAGCCGATAATTCCAGGAAAATCTCAATGAATATCAGCAAGGCAAGTGTGAGTAACGGAAGCGAAGAGAATAATCATCTTCGCAAGAGGGTGGTCGGCACTACGGTAACTAACGCATGGGTACAGGCTGACTGCTACATCTTCGAATTTGATTACAGAATCCGAATAATGATCACTCCGAGTGGAGCGGATTGGTTCACGGCAGAAGTAAAGCCTGCAACCGGCAGGGTACCGGGGTTATGAGCATGGAGTGTTCACCACCGGTGTCCTGCATCGTGATGTTTCGTAGGGGTTCGTCGCGAACCCCTGCGTGTAAGGGACGTTTCAAGATGCCAATTACTACGTCACGCACTTCAACGGGGGTAACGATGGCGGTATTCCGCTTTGTCGGGTCTGGGCGCCTCTGGGAGTGCGTGTTCCGGCCCGCGTACCTTGCGCTTCTGCTCGTTTGCGGTTAGCATATGCAGAAGAGTAAGGTGTCACTATGCCTGTCAAGTCGGACCTGCCCCAAGGCACGCTGGACCTCCTGATCCTGCAAGTTGTGGCCATCGGGCCGCTACACGGCTATGCGATCGCGCAGCGGCTTCAGCAGGTTTCCAGAGAGGTCGTTCAAGTCCCGCAAGGTTCGCTCTACCCAGCCTTGCACCGGCTCGAGAATCGCGGGTTTCTGACCGCGGATTGGAAACAGACTGAGACCGGGCGGGAGGCGAAGTTCTATCGTTTGACACGGAGAGGAAAGACGCAGCTTGCAACGGAAACGGCGAACTGGCACCGGCTGGTGGACGCAATCGGGCTGGTACTCACGATGTCCGCGAAGGGTGCCGAATGACGTGGTTGTATCGATTGCTGCACAGGAGCAAGATGGAGGAACAACTCGAAAACGAGCTGAGCTTCCATCTCGAACAGCATACGTCCGACCTGGTTGCTCGCGGCCACAGTCCTAGCGAGGCGCGCCGGCTGGCCAGACTCAGTTTTGGCGGGCCGGAGCAGGTTAAGGAGGTCTGCCGCGAGTCACGTGGAACGCGCTGGCTTGAGGATTTTCTACAGGACGTCCACTATGCGCTTCGCACGCTTCGCCAGCGGCCCGGATTTACGCTTGTCGCTCTGCTGACGCTGTCTCTCGGGATCGGCGCGACGACCGTGATTTTCACTCTTGTAAATGCCGTGCTGCTTAGACCACTTGCCTATCGCGATCCCAGCCGCCTGCTCACGCTACAGGAACAGACCGACTGGAGCACCCCCCAGGGCAACACATGGAGTTTCACGTACCCGAATTACCTCGATTGCAAACGTCAGATTCAGTCTCTCGAGATGGCGGTATGGACTGTCAGAAGAGGCACGGTCAGTGCTCCCGGCCCGAATACGTCGACGGGCTGGATATGTCCTCAGAATTATTTCCCGTCTTGGGTGTAAACGTCGCCGTGGGACGCACATTCTTGCCTGAAGAGGACCGGCCGGCAGCTTCGCGCGTCGCAATCATCAGCCATGGCTTGTGGCAGCGCCGCTTTGCCGGAACTCCAGCAGCCATCGGGTCGCAGCTGACTTTTGGCGGAGTAACGTACACGATTGTCGGCATTATGCCTCCGGGCTTCCGCTTAGACGATTCCGAGTTCGACGTCTACACGCCCCTTGGTCAGAACACCTCACCCAGAATGGAGAATCGCCAGGCGCACGGGTTCGGTGTTTGGGCCCGGCTCCGCCCTCGGGCAACGCTGGCCCAAGCGCGAATTGAGCTTTCTGCCGTCGGCCGCCGCCTCGCGGAGGAATACCCGAAAACGAATCGAGGACGTACGTTCATAGCCATGTCCCTACGTCCCGATGTTGGGGACGCAGGCCCCACTCTCTGGCTGCTGCTGGGCGCAGTTAGCCTGGTGCTGCTGATTGCGTGTGCGAATGTCGCCAGCTTACTGTTGGCGCGCGCTGTTTCTCGCGAGCGTGAACTAGCCATGCGCGTAGCGCTAGGAGCGGGCCGAGCCCGCCTGGCGAGGCAAGCTCTGACTGAGAGCGCCGTGTTGGCGCTCACCGGAGGCGCCCTGGGCGTCGTGCTTGCCGCAGGCGGTATTCGTCCTTTCGCGGCGTTTTGGCCGGGCGGTTTGCCGCGCGCCCAAAAGCTTCAACTGGATTGGAATGTGCTGCTGTTTGCGGCGGCCGTTTCGCTGGCTAGCGGCGTTCTGTTCGGCTTGGCTCCGGCGCTTCGGGCGCCCGCGCGCGACCTGGAGCAAACCCTACGCGCCGGAGCGCGAACGGTCACTGGAGGGGCTCATCGCCTGCACCGCATTTTCGTCATCTCCGAGGTCGCCATTACCGTAGTGCTGCTGGTGTCGGCGGGGATTCTGGGGCGAACCCTCCTGCGCTTGTCTTCGGTTGATCCTGGCGTAAATACCCGGAACGTGCTGACGGCGCGAACGGCGCTTTCGCCCGCCACCCTTGCCAACCCCGACCGGACGCGGGCCGCGTGGCAGCACGTCCTGGACCGCGGCCGCCGCGTTCCCGGTGTCGAAGCGCTGGCCATTGTCGACACCGTGCCGATGCGCGCGGGAAGCAATGCCATTGGTTATTCAATCACCGCGGCTGCGACTCCGGAAGACAAGCAGCCGGTAGTGTTGGCAAACAGCGTGACGCCGGCCTATCTACGAGTCACAGGCATCCCGCTTCGACGGGGCGCTTCTTTCGGGATGATGACCGCCAGGGGACACAATCCGTCGCGGTAATAGATGACGTGATGGCGCAACAAGCGTTTCCTGGCCAGGACGCTATCGGCAAACACGTCTGGATCGGTATCGCTCCCGACCCGGTCACGGTGATCGGCATCGTCGGCCACGTCCGTCAATGGGGGCTCGCTGCCGACGATCAAGCCCCGGTGCGCGCGCAACTCTATTACCCGTTCGCTCAAGTTCCTGACCCGCTCCTGCGGCGTTGGTCCGAGCTCATGTCGCTCGCCGTTCGAACGAGCGTCAATCCCTTGAGCATTGTCGAGCCGTTGCGCCGGGAAGTGCGCGGAGCTACCGGGGATCAAGTGATATATGGAATCCGCACGTTTGAGGAGCTCGCCAATGCGTCGCTCGCTCGCCAGCGCTTTCTCTTGCTGCTGTTCGGTGTATTCGCGGCGTTGGCCTTACTGCTCGCCTCCGTCGGAATTTACGGCGTGTTGGCGTACTTGATCAGCCAGCGCGTGCCGGAGATCGGCGTGCGCATTGCGCTAGGCGCGAGCGCTCCCGCGGTCCTGTGGCTCGTCATGCGACAAAGCCTCGCGTTGACCCTGGCCGGCATAGGCGTGGGTACGTTCGCAGCTTTAGCAGCAGGCCGTCTATTAGTGCGCTTGGTAGAGGGAGTGCGGGCCACTGAGCCGCTGACCTTCCTCATCATGATTTGCGTCCTGATGACTGCCGCCCTGCTCGCGAGCTTTCTCCCGGCGCGCCGCGCGAGCCGCATAGACCCTATTAAGGCATTGCGCCAAGAATAGGGCCGCGGTCTGAAGTGGCACTCGGGCCGCTCTAAGCAGCCTCCCCTTCACGATCTACAGACGCTCGTTTTTGCGCCTGCCGATTGCTCTGGCATAGCGCGCCGGTTTGGGCAAGAGACCGCCAACCGGCGCACCACGCCTTTCCTAACGGACCTACATCGTCCCCTCGTCGGCCGAGGGTCCATACAGGGCCGGAACGGGGACATTATTGAGTCGCAGATAAACCGTGAGCTGCCCGCGGTGATGCACTATGTGATTAAACACCATTCCGCGCAGTACTGCCACTTTCGGCATCGTAAATATCTCTTTCCCACCGGCAAGCAGCGTCCAGGGCTTCATCAGCACGGCATCGCTCGCGCCTTCTAATGCAGCCCGGAATGCCGCAGCATGCTTATCGAACAGTGCCACTGCCTCTGCGGTGGTGGCTGGTTTCGGCATCTCAAATTTCTGTCCCTCGGTAGGGTTGACATCAAAGCTGTCGCTGTGGAGAGTCATTTCGCCCCACATCGGAAGAGTCGCCAAGTGCGTGGTCATCCACCCGAGAGTGCCGGATTTTTCGTGCGGCTTCCAGTCGAACTTGGAGTCTGGAACGCGCTCCAGTGTTTTGCGAGTGTTCGGCATTTCTTGGTCGAACTCGGGGAGTAAACTCTGGGCAATCATGTTGCCTGATCGGGTTGTAGGAGTACTCATTCGACTATTATCCGTCCCGGAGCGGGAGCTTGGGGTCATCGCCGGACCCACCCCCTCCGCGGCATTTGTCCTATACTACGGACCAAGTATCTCTTTGGAAAGGGGTTCGAAAATGACCAGCTTCCGGTCTCTGACTTGCCTCGCTCTCCTCGCCATTTACTCAATCACAGCGGCGGCCCAGACCTCTACATCTCAGATATCGGGCACCGTGCGGGACGCTACCGGAGCTACTGTTCCTGGCGTAATTGTCACGATCACGAATGAGGCAACCGGCGTGGTTCGGACCCAGAATACAACCGACGCCGGCGTCTACGCGTTCCCTTCGATACCTGCCGGTGTCTACACAATTCGCGCCGAAGCCGGCGGATTCAAGTCCTTCGTTCAGACCGGGAACACCATTCAAGTGGACACACCCGTGACGGTTGACGTCGCTCTCGAAGTCGGCGCGTCATCCGAAAGAGTCGAGGTCAGCGCCGTTGCCGAGGTCCTGCAGACGACATCTGCCACCATCGGCAACGTAATTGAGCAAAAGGCCATCAGTACGCTGCCCTTGAACGGTCGCAATCCGCTCAATCTTCTGATCTATGAGCCGGGGGTGGTGCAGCGTTCGGGCAACACGGTGAATGTCAACGGGTCTCGGGCGACTGCCGTGAACGTGACCATTGACGGGATAGAAGCCAATGAGTCCACGAACCCCAACCCGACAAACAACATCTTCCGACTGCATCCCGATAACGTACAGGAGTTCAAGGTCACCACGTCGAATCCGACGCCGGAAGAAGGGCGCAACTCGGGAGCGAACGTTTCCATCGCGACCCGTTCCGGTACCAACCAGATCCACGGTTCGGTGTTCGAATTCTTCCGCAATACCGCTTTAAACGCGCAGGAGTTCTATGCCAATGCGCAGGGCGTCGCAAAGCCGGTCATTCAGTTGAACCAGTACGGCTTTGAAGTCGGTGGTCCCATTATCAAGAACCGGACGTTTTTCTTCGGTAGCTGGCAAGGGCAGAAGGTGAATTTCGCAGATCCGATCGACAAGGATTTCGGTGCGCCCGTAAACCTATACACGCCCGCGGCTTTGGCCGGCATCTATCGCTACTGGGTGGCGAATCCCACTAGCCCCCTGGTCATCAACGGGCAGAGGGTTACACAGAACAGCACGCTCCTTGTGGATCCACGCACGGGACAGCTTGCGCCGGGAGTACGGAGCTGTGCGGGTGCGGGAGATAGCAATTGCGTTGCCGCATACAACATTTTTGGTGCAGATCCGTCGACGAGAGGTCTGGATGCCGCGGTCAAATCGGTGCTGGGCGGCTACCCCGCTCCGAATTCGTTCAATGCAGGCGACGGACTAAACCTCGGAGCGTATCAGTGGAATACGCCATTCCAGGTCCGCGGACCGCAGTACCTCTTGCGCATCGACCATAACTTCAACTCTAAACACACTGTATTTGGACGCTGGCTAGGCGGCGAGCAGGACACGTTGAACGGCGATCCGCTGAACGGCCGCCCGATCATCTTGCCGGGTTATCCGCCGCGCGGCGAGGTGTTTCGCCCCGCAAATAATATCGCTATCGGGTTCCGCAGCGTCCTCTCCGCGCGCGCCGTGAACGAATTGACGCTCGGCTATTCGCGCTGGCAGTTTTTGTTTACGCAAGGCGAAGCCAATCCGCTATTTCCGAATGTGCCACGGTTCACCTTCAACAATTCGACGGTGGATTACACCTCCAATCCCCGCACCTATCGTGCGGTGAACACACCCCAGATCGTCGAGAACATCAGCTATCTCACCGGCAATCACGTGATGCGTTTTGGGGCGAACATCCGAATGTACCAGCACAACGATCAGCGCGGTGATGTCGGCGGTACCAGCCTGACGCCCGCCATCTCCCTTTCGCGGATCACCCGCCCTCCTGCCGGCTTTGCCCTGCCCGCCGTCGGCACCGGGACAGTCCCCGGAATCTCGTCCACTGACCTGAATCGCCTGCAAGGCACCATCAACGACCTGTTGGGGATCCCGGCCGGCTTGACCCAAGTGTTCCTGGGCGACGTAAAGAACGACACCTTCCTGCCCTTTCGCTCAGGCCAGAAGAGCGTCACGCTGTGGGCTCAGGGCCAGCGCTCGAAGCAATACAACTTCTTCGCACAGGACGAGTGGAAGCTGCGAAGGAATGTGACCGTGAGCTACGGCCTCCGTTGGGAAGTCAATCCGCCTCCGTCTGAGGCGGGCGGCCGGGTCTATGTTCCAAACAAAGCCATCGACGGCGGCCAGGGACCAGTCTCGTTCGTCCACGCGGAACGTTGGTATCAGAATTTCAATTGGGGCGCTGTTGCCCCGCGGCTGGGAATTACATGGTCGCCCGATCAATCCACACACACCGTTGTACGCGCCGGCTACGGTATGGCCTTTGATCCCTTGAATAGTTTCCAGGTAACCTCGGTAGCGACAGCGGTCCCGGGTGAGACGTTCACCTGCAATTCGTCGTTTAGCGGAACCAATGGCGCTCTGGTCACCACTCCCGGCTGCCAACCTGTGAGCGATGTGCGGCTGGCCAACGGTTTCCCGAACGAAATGGCGCCTCCGACGGTGAAGCCGTCCAGTTTTCTAACGCCCCCTGCGCAGATCCTCAGCAACGCTCCGCCTACCCGCGTGTTCGATCCCAACCTGCAATTGCCCACCGTTCACATGTGGAACCTGACCGTACAGCATGAGCTTCCGGCGGGCTACGTCGTATCGGCAGCTTACGTGGGGCGCCGCGGCACGCGGCTCTACCGCTCGTGGGACGCGAACCAGATCGACGCAACTCCCATCCTGCCGTCTTTTCTGGCGATGCAGCGGAACTTCAATCTCGGCGGCGGTTGCCGGCCGGATGGAACGCTGGCCAACGGGTCCTCATGTCCCGGCGCAGCTGCGGTGCCGATTCTTCAGCAGGGTATCGTCAACTCGACGTTTGTGAACTCCTCGACCACGCAAACGGACCTGAGCCAGAATGGCGCCGGCAATTTCGCCGGGCGGATCGAGCAGACCACGCTGGCTGCCCACTTGCGCCCAAACCAGCAATTCGCGCAAATCCTGATGATCGACAATGGCGGGGACTCCAACTATCATGCGGCGCAGTTCACGTTCCGCAAGCGGTACGACAAAGCTGGACTATTGCTCAACGCCGGTTACTCGCTGAGCAAGTCGATTGATAATTTGTCGATCGATCCGGTGTTGGCGAGCGTGGGCGGCGCCTTGACCACGACCAATGCCCGTACTCCCGCTGATGGGCGAAATTATCGGAACGAGCGCGCCCGCTCCGACTTCGACCAGCGCCACGTGGTGAATGTCACGGGCATCTACGAGCTTCCTTTCGGGAAAGGAAAACAACTACTCGGCAACCCGAATCGCCTGGTAGATGCCGTGATCGGCGGATGGAGCATGAACGGCATTTATACGGACCAGTCGGGCGAGCCCTTTTCGGTGCGCTCGGGGGTCTTGACGGCCAACTTCAGCGCTCAGTCGAGGGCGGCTTTGAAACCGGGCGTCGCATTGCCTCAGGCGCAACTGCAATCGAAGGACGGCGTCGTCGGTCCTGTGTTTTTCCAAAACCCCGATGCCTTCACGTTCCCGGGACCAGGAGAACTGGGGCTTGGACGTAACATCTTCCAGGGGCCGAGCTATTGGAACCTGGATGCTGGCCTGGCGAAGGGCTTCAGCATCACCGAAGGCATTCGCATGGTCTTCCGCGCCGAGGCATTCAACGCCTTAAACCATCCGAATTTCCGCAATCCGCGAGACGCGAGTGTGGGGAGCCCTGCAATCACGTCGGGAGTGTTCGGCCAGGCGTGCTGCGTTACCCTATCGACCGCGAGTTCGTCCACTACGAATCAGAACGGTGAAAGCTGGCGCGTCTTGCAATTAGCACTGAAGCTCTCGTTCTGACCAGTGACCGTTTGCCTGGCAGCTACGCGGCTACGTGAAGGTCACGATTTCCGCTGGCGAAGTCAAGCATTAAGGCGTCTTCGTCCCACGTTCACAATTAGTGAGACGAGGCTGCAAACGTTGGGCTCCGCTCAGACGAGGCTGTCACTCTCCACGGCAGACTTACGGACAGTGATATCGCCGACATCGACACGGAGTTGTACATGGTGTGGCGCGATTCCGTCGTTGGTTAATTCCTCGTTGGGGCACCACTCCGAATTGACATCGCCGACCCTAACCTTCGCGTCAATCGAATACTTCTCCGTAGCCGGCAAAGTCACCTCGATGTCACCCACTCGGTTGCTCAGAATCATGCTCGCGGTGACGTCGTGAATCTTCAACTCTCCCATTTGCTGCTTTACCAGCAATCGGGTCTGCCGGGGAACATGAATCCTGTATACCAGGTGTACCTTCGATTTGCCGCCCAGCATGCGGAGAATGCCACGACCTGGGAACTCGGTCCGGATGACGACGTGATGATCCGTCAGGTGCTGAGTGCTGACGAGAATTCGATCCAGATCCTCGGTTGCCTTATCCATCTGTTCAGGTGCATACCGCTTGTCCGTGGACTTCGTCACCATCACTTCGATTTGGGGCTGATCCCATCCCACGATCTCTACCTCGCCCAGAGAGTCCGTCAGTTCCAGCAGTCCACCGGCTGGGAAGATGGTCTGTTGCATGTCGATCACTGCCGCAGGCTCGACGCCCGCGTTTGACCTGGCCAACAACGTGGCTGCCGCAGCGATTGTCAGTAAGAAAACAGTGGCAAACCGTCCCATGTAACCCGTCTCCAGTGCCCGATCAGGAGCAACCGGTACGCCACTCGCTCGCCAAACAGAATCAACGCGTTGCGTTTAGGGGAAGCGCGTCTGGTGTGCGGATGTGGGACACTGGGCTACAACTCCGGCCCGACGCCGAACATCCGGCCGGCGCGAACCCAGCGCGACGCCTTCGCACCCGCGATCTGGCGTTCCGCCCGCTCGAGCCTGTCCCGCACATCCAGAGCCCACCGGGTTCGCTCTACTACTGTTTTCTCGGCTGCATCCAGCAGCCGCACAGTGTCCGCCAGCTGCGTCCGAAACTGATCGACTTCCGCTGAGCTTTGGAGAGCCCACTCCGTTTTTCGGCGATTCTCTTCCTCTAACTCGGCAACCTTCTGGCTGTAGTGCTGGGCATCGGCTTCCGCCGTATCCTGGAGTTCGATGATACGCTCCTGCGCCGCGTGCAAGTCTCGTTCCATGCCAAGAGCCCAGCGATTCTGCTCCTCGAGATGAAGCTTCTGCGCAGCCAGCGAGGCGAGAAGTTGTGCCCGTTCGGCGCGAGTGTCCTCAAGCCAGCTCTGATTCAGCGCTAACTCGGATTGCAGCTTGCGAATGTGCTGTTCGCGTTCACGCAATACATTGGCCGCGCGGGGAACGTAGACGAATGAGTGCAGGTCCTCAATCGGCTGGTTCGAACAGAGAGCGAGAATAAAATGGGCATCATCCTGCGAGCCGCCGCTCGAGTCGATGCGCGCTTGTGCGTCTAAGAAGCTCTTGGCCGGATAGAAGACGAAAGACTCCGAGCGGTTCTGCAGCAGCAGCGTTACGTGGGGAAATATACCCGAGAGCTCGGATGCGAACTCGGCAGGCTCGAACTCGTGAACGTGAAACGGATTGTCGCCTTCGGGTCCTCGCGATTCGGCATAGTACTTCTTGTTAGGGGTTGAAATGAGAAGCCTGCCGTTGTTTGCAAGCACCCGGTGGGCCTCCCGGATGAGGTCCGCCCAGTTGGAGAGGTGTTCAATGACTTCGAAGGCGGTAACCAAATCGAAAGCCGCGGAGTGGAAGGGCAGCGAACAGGCGGACGCGGCAGCGAGGCTGAGATTGTCCAGTGGAAAGTGCTGGCGAGCGTATTCTGCGGCGTCGAGGGAGGCATCGAGCCCTGCCACAAAACGTGCAGTACGGCTAAGCTCCGCTGCGCCGTAACCGGATCCACAGCCCACGTCGAGTACGCGCTTACCGGCGGCGAACCGCGCCGCGAATGCGTATCTCGCGAAGTGCTCATTCCAGAGGTCGACTTCTACGTGGCCGGGGATTACGCGTTCTCCGGTGAACTCATTCACCGTTCACCACCACGGGGTGCGATTCGCTCAGGCGCGCATTCACCTCCACGCGGCAGCGTAGATGCATGTGACCGTAAATGGGCGCATCCGTGCGCATCATCTGAAGAGCGATCGCGTTGTCCACCCAGTCGCAGATCGAGTAGTGATCGAGCGTGCCGTCTGCGATTGCGGGCGAAAATGAAAACGTAGTGGCGTAAAGCGCCGGCAGCTCCAGATGGAAGTCCACCGTGTGAATGTCGCCGGGGTACATGGCCGGAAGTTGATAGCCTTCGCGGGTCGTATTCGTGCCGGCAAAGTCCATGCCTAGATGGTTTCGAAGCATGAACCCCACTATGGGCAGCCGCAACTCTCGCTTAGCACGCACGCTGACTCGCAGGACAATCGAGGAATCAGGTTCCAGAACCATGAGCGGGAAACCTGCAACATCGAGCACTTGAATTCCGATGACCTCGGCGCGTCCATCGCCAAAACGGTGATCCACATTGGGAATCCGGTCTGCGATCTCGGGCGCGATGCTCAGCGAGGCAGAGCGGATCTCGTCGGCAGGTTGATGCGCCAGATACTCCGAGTCTTTCCGTGCCATCGCGGCCAGGTACTTCGTCACGACTTTGTCAACGTCGCCGATCTCCTGCATTTCACCGTGATCCAGCCAGACCGCGCGGTCACCGAGGGCCTTTACGTCGCCCGTTGCATGGGAAACGAACAGGATGGTGATTCCGCGCGCCCTAAGCTCATGCACCTTGCGCATGCATCGCTGCCGGAAGTAGATATCGCCAACTGCCAGAGCCTCGTCGACCAGCAGAATCTCCGGATCCACATGGATCGCGACGGCGAAGGCGAGCCGCACCACCATGCCGCTCGAATACGTCTTCACGGGTTGATGAACAAACTCACCGATCTCCGCAAAGTCGATGATCTCCTGATATTTGCGATCCATCTGGCGAGCGGAGAAGCCCAGGATTGCGCCGTTCAGGTAAACGTTCTCACGGCCGGAAAACTCGGGGTTGAACCCGGAGCCCAGTTCGAGCAGAGCGGAGACCCGGCCGTCCACAGCCACTGTTCCACGGGTAGGCGTTAGAATGCCAGCCACTAACTGAAGCAGTGTACTCTTTCCGCAGCCATTCTCGCCGACGATGCAAAACGTCTCTCCGCGGCGAACTTCCAGCGAGATGTCATGTAGCGCCCAGAAATCGCGATGGAACTTACGACGATTGAGTGTTACCAACTCTTTGAGACGATCGCCCGGGGAACGATAGATCGAGTAGCTTTTGGATACGCCGCTAAACTCGATGGCTGCCACTACAGCAAATTTATAGGAGACGTTGGAGGGGTGTCAATTCGAGGGTCCTGAAAGTAATCGGGCGACCGCCAACTCCTGGCCGGATTCGTTCGCGTAATCGCAGTTAGGCACCGCTAGCCGCGCAATCATTCTGCGCGCTAATTTGTTAACGTACGATATCTGTTCCAGGAAGTCGGTAGCCGCCCAAGGCTGTGGTCGTTCTCTTGATTCTCTATGGACTGCCTCCTTAACGAGTTGAAGGATGATGCTTTTGATCACCCTCTGGAAATAATATGCTCTCGTTTTTTTATTGTGTCAATAGCCTAAAATACACCTTCTTGCGAACTGTGCTCCGTGGCGGGCTCGATGGCCAGCAAGCGCCCGACGAGCAGCTCGATACTCGCAGGCGATGCGGCCTGTGACGCCCGCGAAACCCGGTTCCACACATGTTGTTCTCGTGCACAAATCACGCCCCGAAAAGAGGCGGGATTTCGCTGTGATACCGTTAGTTCGCGGTGCCGGAATTAAGTTCCGAAAAGTGATTCAGAAATTCACTCATACGCATCTCACTCATTCAGGCCAGGGCTGAACCAGGTTGCGACTGAGCTACGCGCAATACGTGTTTGCGACGTCGTTGCTTAACACCGCAAGAGGAAGGTGAGAGTTGAAGACTTCGGAGGTGGTACGAGCTTGGGGCAAAATTTTGAAGGGCGAGCAGCCTTCATTGTCCATCGAAATAACGAAGGAATGTCCTCTACGCTGTCCGGGCTGCTACGCGTATGACGATGGCCATTTGGGAGGCGATATTACACTCCGGGGTCTGACCGACCGGAAAGGGCAAGCTCTTATTGATGGTGTTCTTGAGGTAGTCGACCGCATGCGACCGCTGCATCTGTCGCTAGTTGGCGGAGATCCACTGGTCCGTTACCGGGAAGTTGAAGCCCTGGTGCCGTTGCTGCTTGCGCGTGGAGTACACGTGCAAGTGGTCACAAGTGCGTTTCGGGCTATCGCGCCGGAATGGGCCCGCTTGTCAAAAGTGAATGTCGTAGTGTCGATCGATGGCCTGCAGCCGGAGCATGATGCGCGGCGGACACCCGCTACCTACGAACGTGTTCTGAAGAACATCGCAGGGCAGAACATCACGATCCACTGCACGATAACCGGTCAGATGATGAAGCGTCCAGGCTACCTTCGCGAATTTATGGAGTTTTGGGCTCCCCGTCCGGAGATCAAAAGAGTTTGGTTCAGCCTGTTCACTCCGCAGATCGGCGATCAACTTCCCGAGATGCTGACGGGTGTCGAGCGAGCTGAAGCGATCCGAGAGATGTTTTTCTTACGGAAGATTTTTCCCAAGCTCGATATGCCTGAAGCTCTGATCCGTCAGTTCGCCACGCCACCGCACAGTCCGCGGGAGTGCGTCTTTGCTCTGACTACCCAAACGCTCACCGCCGATCTCAAGACCAAAGTTACGCCGTGCCAGTACGGAGGCAAGCCGGACTGTTCATCCTGCGGCTGCGTCGCCTCCATGGCACTTGCCGCCGTATCGGCACACAAACTCGGTGGTGTCATTCCGGTGGGCGCTCTCTTCCGAACATCGATACAGATTGGGGGTGTCTGGTCGTCCTCCACAAGGACGTCGGAGCCGCGCACTCCGCAGCTGACCGTACTCCAATAAGCAGGGGCCCGCAGAGCTTCAGTTTCAATCGCACAACTCGTGAAGCAGTTCGACGCAGCCGTCCGTGAGAATAGCAGCGGCTTCAGCTGCGACGCGGGCGGCCACCACCTCGTACCCGGCCGAGGCGGTTGCGTCAGCGGTGGGTATGTACCCTATATAATCGTTGGCCAATCCTAAGAACATCGTGGTGGGAAACGGGGAACGGCGGCGGATCTCCAGAGCGATCTCAATGAACACCTCACCTGGAAAGGAAATCATGGCGGTATCGCCGATGCGAATGGCAATCAGCTCCGCCGGGAGCGTCTTCGGCTCCGGACCAGGCTGTGCCTCGTACAATCCTGCGTAGTATTCCTCGATACGGCTATACAAGCTGCACTGCCGGGCTTCGAGAGTGGAGGCATCGGCTATAGCCTGCTCCCGCCTGGATCGCATTGCGGCCAGGGGCGGATACGTTTTGAGCGGCAAGGGCACCGTTCGCGATGCCACGGCGAGGACGCCGTTCGCAAGGGACAACTGTTGGAATCCCGCGATCACTGCGTCGGCGAGGCGAGAACCCAATTCCTCCGCCTTGGCAAACGTTCGAAAAGGCGCAATCACCCCTACCGCGCTAAGATCGCTGCGGTGGCCGATACTGATGTCCCCCTCTGCGCCATTGAAAAACAACGTCTCGACTTGGCCTAACCGGCTCCGCAGCTGTTGGCCCGTATAGTATGGGAAATCGCCCGTGATCGCGAGCGTGTTGGGTCCTAGCACGGTAGGGTGGCAGGCGAAGTTGATGACCACCGCCGTGGGTGTGCCGTCCAACTCTTCGACGAGAAGGACCCCCGCCGACGGATCCGTGGGCAGGCCGTCCGCGGTTCTGCGATTTACCGCGATCCCATGAACTTCTGCGAATCCGGTACGAAGCCGCCTCTTGCTTCGCGACATGAATGCTAATTCCACGCTTGCCGCGGTTCGGATTACAAGTTGGGCGAGGTAGTTCTCATCCAGCACCTGCCCTGGATTGAAGAAGTGATTGAAGGTGACGGGACCGCAATGCGTGTGCGTCGCGGCAATGATCACGTTGGCCGACGGAATTCCAGTGCGCTGGGTCACTTCCGCGCGAATACGGCGGGCCAGATCCCGGCTAACGCCGATCACCTCTAAGCTCACGAGAGCGATCTGAGTAGCGCCATCGTCCAGCACAATCGTGCGCGAATACAGCTGGTCGTGCACGCTTGTCGCCGTGCCCTTGCGTGCATCGAATCCCGCCAACTGGCAACCGGGGGCAGGCGTGATCCGCTGGCTGGCAGTTCCGATCAGCAATTCATTGAGCACGCGCCGGCAGTCCCTTCCTCGCGATCAGCCGCTCCGTCGCCAACAGATTCAGCATGAGAAATCGAGGATGGTGGTAGTTCTCGGCGCGTCCCATGTCGGGAGTGAGGTCCACCTGCCGGTTCCCTACCACTTGCCAAAGCGGCGACCCGATGTGCCCCATTGGGAACCTTGCACGCGTGTATTGGTCGAGATCGGCGTAAAAAGCTGCGGCCCAAGGATCGCCTGTCTGGTCCATTAGTAGCAGGGCTCCGATCAGCGCTTCCTGTTGCACGTATAGCGTTTTATCCAAAGTCCAGGTGTTCTCGTCAACGTTCGTTAGTGCGCGAAGCATGCCGCCGTACACGCGATCCTGAGACACATCGCAATGCCGCCGGAACATCGCTGCCGTTTTCGCGAACAAGTCCAGATCGTTCCTGCGAAGAGCCTCGTCCATCAGCATCCAGAGAATCTCGACCGCGTGACCGGCATACACCAACTCCTCATATTCGTTGTCCGGACGCGAGAGGTCGTGATTGATCAGCTCATTCAGCAAGCCGAACCGAGCATTGAAATGATAGTTGACCAGCGCGTCGACCGACCGATCCGAGATTCGCTGGAGCTCGGCGTCGGGCTGCAACGCCAGCATCTGACCGGCGACGCGCATTAGCACCATCCAGGCGCCGCCCACTCGTGCCCCCGGAAAAGGCCTGGCTGAGGAACCCAGGTACGTCTCGCCTATGGATGGATGATAATCGGGGCGATCATAGCCGCGTTCGCACTTGAGCACGATGGCCCGCGCTTCGTCCCAGTAGCGGCGGTCTCCGGTAGCTCTCGCAAATTCAGCCATGCCTTCGGCGATGAACATGTCGCTGTAAATTTCGTTGTCCGGCGGCCCGATCGGCGCGCCCTCCCGGGTCAGCGCTTTGGGCCAGAACTGGTTCGGATCGCTCGGTTTCGTACGCTCCACCAGCCGCAGAGAGCGTTCCGCCACATCCAGGTACTTTTGTTCGCGTGCGATGTGGTTATACAGAAACGAGTAGACCCAGATCCCGCGGCCCTCAAACCAGGTTTTCTTTTCCGTTGAGACGCGCTCTCCGTCAGGCCGCACCCAGCACATGAACCCGCCGTGTTCGTGGTCGATGACGAAGCGCTCGTGAAAGGGCAGGTAGTCCTCAAACAGATCGCGCCGGTATTGCGTGCGCATGGCCTCGAAATCAAACGCGGCCAAGGACAAAGACGGCATGGCCGGAGCATGCCAGATGCGCACGGCCTTCCTTCGTTCTCGATGCGTGTTCTCCGGCGTCATTGACTGGACCTTGCCGGGCACAGCTGGGCGGCGTGCTGCGCGATTTTGGACACGGCGACAACAAAGTCCTGTAGGTCCTCAGGCTCGGCCAGCAGGATCTCATGGGAAACCCAGAATGAGTCGCGGCACATCCGTTCAGCTTCGCGGCACTCCGTGCTGCGAAACAAATGTTTCTCGAACAGGCGGTTTCGGTAAAGCGGGTAAGGATAGCTGCCGATGCCGGGAATGCCTTCGGCGGCCAGAGCTTTCATGAAGGCATTGCGACTCACATCGTGAAGGCGATCCAGTCGCAAGCGCACCGTATAGAGATAGTAGCTGTGGCGAGTCACCCTGGGGTCGAGCGCCAGCGGCTCGATGAAGTCGAGTTTTTTCAGCTGCTCGTCGAGGAACTTCGCATTATTCGCCCGTCGTTCCAGTTGCTGAGGCAGACGTTCGAGTTGCGCGAGCAGAACTGCGGCCTGCCAGCCCGTTAGCCTTTGATTGGTTCCCAGGTTTTCGTGCTCATACCAGGCTCCGCCAGCAACGCGGCCCTGGTTGAAGATCGATCGGACGGCCTCGATTTGTTGGGCACTGTTGCTGATCAGGATTCCACCTTCGCCGGCGGTCACATTCTTGGATTGTTGGAAGCTGAACGAGGCAACCTCGCTGAAGTTACCGACTGGACGGCCTTGCCACATAGCCCCATGTGCGTGGGCCGCATCTTCGATCACAATGAGGCCGTACTGCCGGGCAAACTCCCCGATCGCGTCCATGTCCGCCGGTCTCCCCGCGAAATGGACGGCGATGATAGCTCGGGAGCGTCCAGACAGCGCGGCAGTCATCGCTTGCACGTCGAGGTTGTAATCGGAGCCGATATCTGCGAACACCGGCGTTGCTCCAATCCGCAACACGGCCGCCGCAGTCGCGACAAAAGTAATTGGCGGAACGATTACTTCATCGCCCGGCCCGATCCCGGAGGCCGAAAGAGCGGCTTCCAGCGTGACCGTCCCATTCGAAGCCGCTGCTGCATACTTCGTCTCGTGAAACTGCGCGAAAGCTTCCTCGAAGTGCTTCACCTTGGGGCTGTAACCGCCCCAGATGCCGCTTTCCAGGACTTCGATGAGCTCGGCTCTCTCCCTCTCATCGAACACTGGCCAGCGCGCGAAAGCCTTGGTGCGGACGGGGGTTCCTCCCGCGATTGCAAGCTTGGACATTTCGGTCATTATTCTCTTCAAAACATGTACTTCAGACCGATTTGCATAATGCGGTTACCACTGCCGGACGTGATCTTGCCGGCCAGCGGAACGGGCAGTCCGCCATCGCGCGTGTCGGCGACTGTCGCGTTCGGGTTTCCGAGATTGAAGTGATTGAACGCGTTCAGCGCGTCGCCGCGAAGCTGCAGTTGATGCTTCTCGGTGATCGAAAACGTCTTTTGCACGCCGATATCCCAGTTCCAAAAGCCTGGACCAAAAATGCTGTTCCGCTGCAAATTGCCCCATTGCCAGGGTGCCGGGGCCATGAAGGCGTTCGGGTTGAACCACTGCACGCCGCTGACTATGTCGTGTCCCGACTGCTGGCCGGCATACACATTCCCGCCTGCCACGGCGTCGGCGCGGCCTCCCCACCAGCCAACGATACTGGAAGGCACGGAGAAGCCTACCGAAAAGGGTGAGCCCGTGCGGTACACCGTGATGCCCGAGACTGACCATCCACCCGCGACGCCGTCTAATATCCGATTGCGGACTTCGTACTTCCGCCCACGCCCGAAGGGAACATCATAGAGATAGTTCACAGTCAGAATGTGATGCGGCACGCCGTCTGTGGGTCCGTAATCCGCGTTGTAATTTTGTACGTTCTGAACCCCTCCCACGAGGGGTGTGTTATCCAGGCTGCGAGTGAACGAATATTCGGCTTGCATCAGAAAACCGGATGAAAAGCGCTTGTTCAACTCCAGTTGTAGCTGACTGAAATTGACCTTTCCGTCCGTGTGCGTGTCGTTGATCTGCCCCCAGGGTTGATACGGCCTTTGCTGTTGCAGAGGAACGTTGGGCTGCTGAACGCCGGGGCGGTTGATATCGCCGGCATAGTAAAGCTGATGATGGGTCTGCGCTCCGACGTAGGAGGCCCGGGCTGCCCAATTGCTGCCGAACTGCTGCTCCACCGTCAGGTTCCACTGCTGCACGATCGGGTTCACAATATTACGCTGTGTCATGTAGACCAGCGGATTCGCCGGAGGTCCGCTTTGGGCATTGGTGGGGAATGGATTGCTAAAGGTCAGGTCCGGCAGAAAGGGCGCTGTGGGTTTTCCAGGCAGCGCGGAATTGAAGCTCGAACCTGTGCGCCAAGGCGGGTTGAAGATGTTCTCGTGCTGGCCGATGAAGCCCGGAATGAAGCTGTAGTAGATGCCCCATCCGCCCCGAATCACCGTCCTATTGCCGGAGAACGGCCGGTACGCAAATCCGAATCGCGGACCCCAATTATTTCTGTCCTTAATGTAGTAGTCGGTCGGCCAGCCGGCGTTTTGCGTTGTCTCGTAGGGATACGCCGACAAGAGCGACGCGACCGCGAGTTGAGGCGTTGTTACCGTGCTCGAGTTTTGCGGAAGCGCGAGCTTATTGTTCGCGAGATCCAAATAGCTCACTCGATCGTCGCGAACGTGCCATGGTGCCTGATACATGTAGCGGACGCCGTAATTCAAGGTGAGCTTCGGATGAACCTGGTACGTATCCTGCGCGTAGAACTCCCAATCCCGCGAGTACGTCACGATTTCGGTCAGCGGACCGGCGAAGTTGGTCGATGTGGCAGTCCCGAGCAGAAAATCGGCAAATGCGTTGCCCTGCGAGTTAGGCTGGTTTGGCCATCCCTTGTTTCCGGTCCACGACCCGTTGAAGCTGAGCGTGCCCAGAGGATTCCCAAGCGAGGCTGACAGAGCGGGGCCTCCCTGCCGGATGTAGTTCTTGTATCCAGTTTCGTCGATGCCGAACTTCAATGTGTGGCGTCCCACCACCTTCGTGAAGTTGTCTTGCAGTTCGATGTCGTACTCGGGAAACGCGTAGCCTTTGCCGTAATCGTAGAACATGCCAGTGTAGCCGGACATGGACATGGTCGGCAACCCGCCGTTATCACTGACCGGCAACTGCGGAAACAGAGACCACGGCTTGAAATCGAGGTTCTGACCGGTTCGCACCGACGCGTGCACAACCCAGGCAGCGCGCAACTCGTTCACGGCGGTATGCCCAAACAGGTGAGTTTCTGTCCCGCTGATCGCGAAATCCGTGTAGCCGTAATCCGGATTGTTGCCGTAGTTGCTGGGGTAGCTGCCGCTGGCCAGATACCACGGCGAACCCTTTGACCAGTGAAACACGCCGTAAACAGAATCGCTCGACGAAAGAATACCGTCCATACGATAGTCCACGCCATTAATCCCGACGTTTGTCGTTTTCGCGGCGATGTAGTTGGGCGAGCCATTGGGAAGCCCTGCGGAACTCAGATTAGTAGGCGTAGGCAGATACGGCAGCAGAGTCTTCGCCTGCGACGTAATCAGGTTTGCGGGAATCTGGTTGTTCGCAAAAGGCTGGCCGGTGAACGGGTTGTAAAGTTGGGTCCCCTTCGTGCACAACCCCGCTTCGAAGGTCGTGCAAAGCGCTGAGAAATCCCGCTGCGCATCGCCATCGACGGAAGCACCAGGCTCGCGGTGCTGGAGGTTTTTTGCCGCACGCCGCGATAAGCGCCGTAAGCGAACAGCTTGTTCTTGAGTATCGCGCCGCCCAGATCGCCGCCAAATTGGTTCAGATTATAAGTTGGGCGGGGCTGCCCGGTGGCATTCAACAGAAACTGGTTCGCGTTCAGCTTCGTGTTTTCCAGGTATTCGTAGGCCAGCCCATGCAGGCTGTTGGTGCCCTGCTTGGTGACCATCGTGATGGTGGCCACATCGCGATACTCGGCGTTCTGGTTCCCGCTGTCGATCTTGAACTCCTGCAGTGAATCCGGCGCCGGCATATTCGCCAGCCCCAGATTCGAGACGCCCGACGTATAGGCGGCGCCGCCGTTCCCGATGTCGTTCACGCTGACCCCGTTCAGGGTATAGTTGTTGCCGCCCCAGTAGGAGCTGCCCGAAATGCGCGGGTTGTTGCCGGCCGTGGATACGCCCGGCGCGAGCTGGATCAGAGCATCGATGGACCGCGTGGCCAACGGGAGATTGGCTAGTTGGCGTGTGACGAGAGTGCTCCCGATGGTCTGGTTATCAGTGTGAATCAACGGCGCGGCCGTGCTGACTTCGATGGCTTGGCGCACTTCTCCAACCTTCAGCGATACATCCTGCCGGACGGTTTGCGAAGCGAGCAGTTGGACGTGGCGGATGTCGATGGTCTCGAATCCCTGCTTACGGACCGTGATGGTGTACATTCCCGCAAAGAGATTCGGAACCGTAAAAGAGCCGCTTTGATCGACGGCGGCCTCCGCGGTGGCGCCAGTGCCTTCGTTGAGGACGGTAATCGTCGCGCCGGGAACGGCCGAACCAGATGCGTCACTCACCTGACCGACGATGGATCCCGTGATGCTTTGGCCCCAAACAGCGAAATTCATAAAGATCAAACAAAACAGACAGACTAAGCACAAGCGCATGCGAGAACTCCTCCTTCGAGACCTACGGAATTCTAAATCGGGCCTCCGCAATTTGTCAAGGAAAACCTATATTTGACAGAGACAAATTCGCTGAATTTGAAAACGTCGCAAGAGCAACGATTGGCACACACAAATCAACATTGCTTAAAACAAATATTCGTTGACTGGGAGTAGAACTTGGGCTAAGGTCGAATCTACCGATGCGGTCCGTTACAGTTCGAGTCTGTCGCCAGAATCGTGTACGGCATTTCGTGGGGTAAGACCTTGCGCGGACTCCGCCTCACGTTTCCCGATTACATCGTCATCTTTGGCTACTTCGTCGTCGTTCTGCTGGTGGGCGTGTATTTCAACAAGCGCCAGGTGGCATCGCAGGATTACTTCGCCGGCGGCCAGCAAGTTCCCTGGTGGCTGGCCGGCATCTCTCATTACATGTCGAGTTTCAGCGCGTTCACGTTCATCGCGTACTCGCAGATGGCGTATATGTATGGGTTCGTGGCTATCACGTTGTTCTGGACCACAGTTCCCGCCTGCGCAATGGGCGGACTGATCTTCGCCCGGCGATGGCGCAGGGCACGGGTGATCACGCCGGTCGAATTCTTGGAGAAGCGATTCAATGCGCCGCTGCGCCAGATGTTTGCTTGGGCGGGCATTCCAGCCAAAATCTTCGATGATGCTTTGAAGGTCTTCGCCACCGCGTTGATTTTGTCGGCGGGAGTCGGAGCCGATTTGAAAACCGCCATTATTGTGTGCGGAGCGGTGACGGTCACCTATACGCTCCTGGGAGGCTTGTGGGCGCTGGTGGTGACGGACTATGTGCAGTTCCTGATGAAGATCGCCGCCATGGTGCTTCTTCTTCCGCTTGCTGTGTGGAGCGCGGGCGGGCCGGTTCGGGCCTTCCAGGGTCTACCGCGTGGCTTTCTGCACCTCACTGGTGGACCGTATGGATGGACTTACCTCACCAGTTTCACTTTACTGATCATCATCAGCTACAACGCAACCTGGGCGCTGGCGCAGAAATATTACTCCGTTCCGGATGAGGTCTCGGCGAGCAAGGCGGCCTATCTATCGGCCGCTTTGAATTTCATCGGCACGCCGTTGATGCTGCTTCCGGCCATCATCGGACGCAACCTGCTGCCCGACCTGATCGCGCAGCATCGGACCGCTGACACCTACGTACTGCTGGTACTGAAGCTACTTCCCGGCCGGGATGGTCGGAATCATCGTCGCAGCCATGTTCTCGGCCACCATGGCGGCGATCAGCGCCGATCTGAATGCGCTCGCGAGCGTATTGACGCGAGACTTCTACCTTCGAATGTTGAGACCCGGCAGCAGCGAGCGAACGCTGGTACGGATCGGACGGCTTTTCACATTAGGGCTCGGGATAGTGGTGATCGGACTGAGCCTGTGGATTGCCGTGAGCCATCAGGAATCGCTTGTTTCACGCCATGGTAACGGTGTTCGGCCTGCTGTTGGCTCCCACGATGATGCCCATTCTGGCGGGTCTTACGGTTCGCTGGCTTACCTGGAAAGGAGCACTTTCCGGGTTTGTAGCGGGGCTGGTGAGCGGAATCCTGATGTTCTCTATCAAGACCTGGTATTTGCCGCACGTATCGGGGATCTCGGCGGAATTCGCTGGGCTATACATTTGAAGGAATTTCAATTTTGGTGAACATCGGCGTGACGGCGCTGGGGCTGTGGCTCGGCAGCGTCATTCCGGCTCGGGATGCGGCGGAACAGGAACGGATCTCGGCGTTTTTCCGTGCATTGGATACACCGGTCGGGCCCTCCGAAGTCCGCGGCACCAGCGGTGGGTCCGCGCGGCCGGCGTTAGGGGCGGCCACCATAGTCGTCGGAGCCTTGCTCATCACGGCCGGATTAGTTTCGGGCTCGGCGCGGGCTCGCTGGATCGACTTTGGTTTGGGCACTGCACTTGCCGTGTTCGGACTCCGCTTTGTGATGGTGAAGAAGGAGGCGCTCCAGAGAGAGTATTCGACTACCCTATGACCGCAGGCGGGATTGGTCTTGTCTTTCTAACCATTGCGCACGGGCTCGCAGGACAGAGCTCTGCGTCGAATGGCGGAGATTGGTTGCTTCCCAATCTGGCGCTCCGTGTGAGCCTGGAAGTTTCGAATCCGGGGGAAACAGGAGTTCATGCGTTGGCCACTCTGCCCGTATCCCGAGTACGATCGGTTGCTCCTGATTTCCCGGGCCGCCTGGCCATAGCAGTGATCTTGAATCCGCCGGGTTCGCCGGCGCCGGGGGCCGTGGTGGCTTCGCAGAGCGACGATCTGGATGGCGACGGCACCGCGGATCAATTCGAATTTCCGGTGGTCATGGCCCCCGGCGAGCGGCGGCGCGTCGATATCTACTACTCGACGACGTTGGACGACACTATCACTTGGCCCAAACGCGTCCATGCCAAACATGGCTACGGCTATAATCGCGAGGTTGCGGCATTCGAATCGGAGCTGATCGGGTATCGCACTTACGGAGGCTTCTTTCTCGACGTGATGGCCAGGCTGGCCGGCCGTCCGGGATTGAACAACGACGCCGCTGGATACGTTCCCCTCGATCGCGATCTGGGGACCGGGCGCGATGTATTTCACATCGGAGACAGTCTCGGCCTCGGCGGCATATTCCTGCGCCGCAGCGGCAAACTGTATCAACCGCCGATGAATGTTCCCACCTACGCGCACAAGCCATCGCCCGACATGGTTCCGCATTATCGCGTAATCTCACAGGGGCCGGCTGCGGGCAATTGTCGAAGCCGTGCTGAACAACTGGGATGTAGACGGCGATCTGATCAACTTGAGGGCGCGATATTCCATTGACCAGGGAGAACCGTTCGTGCGCTGCGCATTCGAAGTCGTACCGGTGCGGGTTGCGCCAGGGACACGAGTACGAGGTCGGCTTCGGCGTTCGTGACCTGCCTGCTCGAGTCGATCGCGTCGGCCAGCGGTCGCCTGATTATCGTCGGAAAACAGAATGAGCGAGACGGCGTGATCGGACTCGGCTTGTACTACGATCCCGGCTGTGTTTCCGGCAGCGCCGTCGTGCGCACCACTGAATCGATGAACCAGGTAGTGATCAGCCAAACGCGCGTTGGCCCGGGCCAGACGGTGACCGGCGAGTATGCCGTGGCTGGCTGCATGGAAAGGCAGCGGAATCGATGATCCGGGCCGGTACCTGACCGGAGCTGGCCGCCGCCGTTGCGGCGCCGGGTGCAAGCCAGCAAGTTCGTCTTCTCGCGGACGCCTCGCCCGGAGAAGGTGGAAGCCGAAGCCCAGTAAGCGGGAGTAAATCTGATGCAAAACGCCAAGAAAGACGTGTACTACATCGAGGTGGTCGGAAGGGCCCTGGATGTTCTCGAGGTGTTTATCCACGAGGACGAAGCGCAACTCACACTGAAAGAGATTTCGAAGCGTCTGAACCAAAGTGCGAACACGAGCTTCCGTTTGCTCTACACGCTTGCCGAGCATGGCTATGTTGTCAAGACAAACAAGAAATACGAACTAGGCTCGAAGCTGCTCGATCTGACGAACGCGAAGCTACGCAATCCGGACCTGATCTCGATCGCCGGCCCGTACATGGAGGCCTTGCGGGAACGGTTCCGGGAAACCGTGAATCTAGGCGTGATCATGGAAGGCCAGATCCGCTACATTGACGTGAAAGCAAGCCCCGAGCGGTTCCGGTTGGCGGAAACCATTGGCGGCAGCGATCCTTTGCATTGCACTGGATTGGGCAAGGCGCACCTCGCGTTCCTGCCTTTGACGGAGGCGCGGCAGTTGCTGCGCACCTACGGGATGCCGAGGATTACGCAGCATACCATCACTTCTCTCAGCGGCATGAAGACCGAGTTGGAGCGCATTCGCGAGCGAGGGTTCGCCGTTGATCGCGAGGAAAGCATGCTCGGCGGATTCTGTGTGGCGGCTCCGATCCTGGACGGCCATAACCGTCCCGTGGCGGCGATCAGCATCGCCGGTCCCAACGTCAGGTTCAACTCGGCGCATTTGACAGCTGCTTCCACTGCGTTGCTCGAGACCACCGCCGAGGTGGCGAGGAAACTGAAAAATGCGAGTGCTGTGATCTCCCGAGTTCCTCGCGCCAACCAGCCGGCTCAGCAGACGACTGCCCGAAGGCGCGAAAGGCCTCATGTTGATCGACGCGCATGTGCACATCGGAAAATCCACCCGTCTGCAGATCGACGCGGATGGAGAATTGCTGGTGCGGACCGCCGACGAGTTGGGCATTGAGCGCATTTTCTGCACCGATCTGACCGCATTGTTCTACGACATGGAGGAGGGCAACCGGCTGCTGTTCGACGAGATGCGGCGGTTTCCCGACCGGATCATCGGCTATGCCAGCCTGCATTCCACGCGCTTCGGCCAGAAAGGGCTGGACGAATTGAGATCGCTGCCGCCACGATTACGGAATGCGGGGGCTCAAGATCTACTCCACTCCCGAGGCGACCATAGCGGAGCCGGCGATGATCCCCATCCTCGAGAAGTGTGTCGAGCTGAATTTCGTGGTTCTGGCGCACACCACGCCCGCCGAATGCGAGTACTTGATGACCGCCGTTCCGGAATGCCGTTTCATGATGGCGCACGCCGGTGGGCAGCCGTTTGCGAAGGGCGACTGGAATCGCGCGATCATGGCGGCGCAGCGTTTTCCGAATCTGTATCTGGAAACCGCCAGCTCCACCATCGACACTAACTTCGTCGAAACGGCGGTTGCCACGCTGGGTCCCGAGAAGATCATCTTCGGCACCGATACTCCGCTTCTCGACCCGTGGACGCAACTGGCGAAGATTCGCGAGACCAGGCTTACGCCCGATCGCCCGCGATCTGATCTTGGGCGGCAACATCGCGCGGCTAATCGGCCTCTCATGATCATCGACGTTCACGGATATATCGGAAAGTGGCCGTACTGGCCGCATGCCGCAGTCGAGTGCGTCCGATCTGGTTCACGCAGATGAATGCGGCAGGGATCGACCGCGCGGTGATTACCTCCACGCGAAGTCTTTTTACGAGTTGGAAGGATGGCAATTGCCGAGGCGCGCGATGCGGCGTCTGCAATACCCGGACCGCCTGATCGCGTTCGATTGCGCCGGTCCCACCGAACTGAGCCACACGCTCGACGGTCCCAAGCTGGATTGGGACCGGCACCCAGCGTCAAAGGGACTTCGGCTGTTTCCGCAGTATCACACGTATCACCTATTGTATGAGCCGTTCATCGACGCTCTTTGCGAGCAGGCGGCGGCGCGGAGCCTGCCGGTTCAACTTCCGTTGCGCGTCTTGATGAATTGGGGGATGCCGATGCTCGACATCGGATGGATGGTTGCCATCGTCGAGCGCCATCCCAAGGTGCCTTGGATTCTGACCGGATTGAACTACTTCCACGAGCTGCGGACAGGAATAGATTTGATGCGCCGCTATCCCACCGTCTACCTGGAGACTTCCTGCATCCAGGGATTTGAGGCCATTCGGAAGATTGTCGACGAGTGCGGAAGTGATCGGCTGCTGTTTGGTACGGGCATGCTGCTACAGAACGCCGCCGCCAACGTCAGCAAACTCCTGCACGCCCGCATCTCCGATGCAGCTCGCGAGGCCATCTTCGGCGGCAATGCAGCTCGACTATTACAGCTATCTACGAACTTATGAATGAGATTGGGATAGGACTGATCGGCGCCGGCTTCATGGGCCGGACCAACGCTGAAACGGTCAACAAGTATCTATCCGGCGCCCGCCTGGTCGCAATCGCCGGAGGCAGCCGCGCTCCGCAACTGGCCTCCGAGTACAACGTCGATTGCGCGCCCAGCGTTCGAGGCTCTGGTCAGCCGCGACGATATTCAGGCCGTGTTCATCAGCACTCCTCACAGCGAGCATTGCGCAAACGCAACCGCGGCGGCTGAGCGCGGCAAGCACATGCTTGCTGGATAAACCCATGGCGGCGAGCGTAGAGGAATGTGATGGCATCATCGCGGGCGGCAGGGCGCGCCAAAATCAATCTGATGATCATGTTCGGACAGCGCTTCCGGAAGGTCAACATCGAAGCGCACCGGCTGATTCAGGAAGGGGCCATCGGGCCGGTTCATGCCATCCACAGTTATGCGCTGAATACCGGCGGACTGGCATCGCTGCCGCCGTGGCAAAGCCGGCCCGAGAACCTGGGTACTTTGTTCGGACATGGCGTCCATAACATCGACCAGATTCGCTGGTTCACCGGTGACGAGGTCTCGACGGTGGCGGCGCGGATCGAACGTCGAGCCGCCGTCGAATAATGAGGTGTCGACCATGGCATTGCTCGGACTCCGGGGCGGCGCGACGGCGACACTGTGGGTCAGTTGGACTCTGCCGTCGCCGGGGTTTCCGCAGAGTGGGTTTTCCGCGCGGGTGGTAGGCGATAAGGGCATGCTGGATTTGGATGCCTACGGCGTGCTGAGGCTCGGACGCGACGGCAAATGGGAAACGATCGCCGAGCAGGCGCCGATCGACTTCAAGGGCAAGGGCATGCTCGATCCGGTCCGCCTGGAGGCGTATGCCCGGCAAGGTACTGAGTTTCTCAATAGCATCCGCGAAGGCCGCCATCCCTCAGTGACCGGAGAAGACGGGCGCGCAGCCGTTCAAGTCGCGCTCGCTGCGTACCAGGCCGCCGATGAACACCGCATCGTCAAACTGGACGATACCGTTATGAGGACGGCAGCCGGCACGTTAGCTCTCCATGGCGGCGAGAGGGCCGTTTACGATCCGCTGCCCCGTTTTCTCGAAAGCGCTGGACGTACGTTTGGACCTGAGGAAGAAGCTCTGGTGCTGGAGGTCTTGCGGTCCGGGTGCCTCAGCAAGAACGGCGGGACTATGGTCAAGCGTCTGGAAGGCGAGTTCGCTTCGCGGCTCGGCGTTGCTCATGCGGTGGCCTGCTCGTCCGGATCCGCGGCCGTACACTTAGCCGTCGCGGCACTCGATCCAGAGCCGGGGGATGAGTTCATCGTTCCACCGATCACCGACCTCGGGACAGTAGTCCCGGTCTTATGGCAGAACTGCGTGCCCGTGTTTGCGGACGTCGACCCGCTCACCATGACTCTTGATCCGGCCGATGTAGCGCGGAAGATAACGCCTCGCACGCGCGCCATCATCGCCGTCCACCTCGCGGGACAGCCGTGTGACATGCGCCAACTGCGAGCACTAGTGGACCAACACAAAATTGTGCTCATCGAAGACTGCGCCCAGGCGTATCTGGGCCGAGTGCGATGGCCGTCGAGTGGGAACATTCGGCGACATGGCTTGTTTCAGCCTGCAGCAGAGTAAGCACATCACGGCCGGCGAAGGCGGCCTGATGACCACCTCCAATGCCGGATTTGCGCGCCGGGCGGAGCTTTTCTCGGATAAGGCGTGGCCCCGCGAAGCAGGCGGGTTGGGATCGTCGCGGTTCTTGTTTCTTGCTCAGAATTACCGCCTCTCGGAATTGCAAGGCGCGGTGGCGCTGGCCCAAGTTCATAAGCTGGACGAAGTGCTGGCGCGCCGCCGCTCACGGGCCGCCCAACTCACGTCGCTGATCAGGCGTATTCCAGGCGTCTCGGCTCCGCGCGTTCCCGAGAACACAACGCACTCCTGGTGGTTGTACATGCTGCAGGTGGATCAGGAGGTTCTCGGCGTCACCACGCAAGCCTTCGGTGAAGCATTGATTGCGGAAGGCATCCACGCCTGGGTTCGTTACATCATTGAGCCGATCTATACCTCTCCGATTTTCGCTAAGCCCAAAACCTACGGGACGTCTGGATATCCATTCAAGGAATGGGGTGGCCAGAGATTTGAGAAGGGGCTTTGTCCTAATGCGGAACTGGCTTTGTCGCGAACGGTCGCAGTGCATTGGAACGAGAACTACACGGAAGCACAAGTGGAGCAAATAGCGGCCGCGATCGCAAAGGTGTGCGCCTATTTCCGGAATACAAGAGGTGCTTCATGACCCGTACTGGCTCATTACTGGTGTTGCTTGCGGTTCAACTCGGGGCTGCTGCGCTGCCCTGGTACATGCAGGAGACTGCAATGTCTGCCAACGGCCGCCTCACGTTTCTGGAGAAACCGTGGTGGCCGCGCGCTCAGAGGCTCGCGGAAGGACAAAGCTTTACACTCGATCTCAATCACGACGGCCGCCCCGATACGCTGATACAGCGCAGGGACGGCAATATCGTCGAGATCATTGATGACAGCGGGCGCGCCGTAGATCTGGCGAATAACCGGAGCAGCGCTGCCTACGTTGTCAGCCTGAAAGGCACTGGTCTGGTGGATCGCATGCTCGTATACATCGACAACGATGGCGACGGAAAGGCGGATGAGACAGAACTGCGGCACTACCAGGATGGATATCTGCGTTATGCGTGGATCAGCGAAAATTACGATCACGACGGCGCCGATATATTCATCCTGAAGAACTGGAGCTACATTGGCGGTAACGATTTCCGCAACAAGTTCCGTGGCAACGTGGAGTTCTATCTGAACAAGTTCGATCCGAAGACCAACGGGTGGGTGCCGCTTTCAGAATGCCCGTTCATCTTCTGGGACAAGGATCACGACGGCCACAGCGAGGTCGTGCTGCGGGTCTCCGCGGCTCCGCTAAGCAGCAACACGGGTAAAGACACGGATTACGCGAATCACTACGAGTACATGTGGGCGCCCGAGGCCACGCCGCTACGCGAGACCGGCAACATGAATGTCCGCTTCAGCTACAACATCGACCCGAGCGCCGCGGCGCGAGCCACCTAAGCGTCCGCACTTCACGTTTGGGTTCAACCTGGTGGGCGCTCAACCGTATTCGTACCCTCATATCGACTACACAAATCTTCGCCGGCGGCCGCCGCAGACGGTGGTACGCATTCCCGAGGACCAAGGGATCGACATTGCACTGCATTACCCGGCGCAAGAGACCGGGTTCACCTGGGATGAAGCGCGAACCGTGTTCCGCTGGGAAGGCCAATTCTGGATCTTCGAACGAGTTTACATGCCGAATACCGGCGGACCGACGATGCGCTGGAACATGCGGCGTGAGTTCTCGCCCAAACCATCGAATGAGCGTAAGCTGTACTTCTCCGATGTCGACAAACGTTACCATCTCTACGGCGCGACGGAAGGCTGGCTGGAGGTAGGCCACCTCGTCAACGAGCAGAAGGATCTCGAGTTTCGCTATTTCGATTCGGACGGCGACGGTTATCTGGACACCACCCAAGTCCTCCTCGGCTCCAATCCCGTTCCTGTGCGTGTAAGCCGGCAAAAGAATGTGAGCGCGAAGCCAGTAAAACTCGATCGTGAAGCACTGCAAGCTGAGTACAACAATCGGGTGCTGCCTGATGCGATCGCCGAAAATCAAGCCTTGATCGCTGTTCTGAAACGGGCGGTGCAGGATCCACTGGCGGCGGCATACGAGTCCGAGGCGGCTAAGGCGGAATCGCATGAACGTCAGCGATACTGTCTCGATATTGCGCGCGAGATGTACTTTCTGAAAGCCCGGGATGCTTTCTACTCGCGCGATAGCTCCGGTCCGTATCCGAACCTGAACCCAGCAAAGAACAGCCAACGTCTTTTCACGCCCGGGTCCGGTGGATGGCGGATTCACTCTCGGCGACAGCGTCAAGTATTGGAAGAACGCAAGGCTTATCGAAGAGTTTGCGGAGGCATACGAAGCCGGGAACATCGCCGCGGCTGCTGAATCTGCAGGCAAACTGGTGGATTTGGTGCGATAAGCGCCGAGCAAGCGCCAGGCTGGTATCATTTGCCAACCGAGATCCCTTCAGCCGGCACCGTTACTCTGCGATTTCTCGGAAATCGAGAGGTTCCCGTACGCGTTCTGGGAGTATACTGTCTGCAGAAGAGCGGTGGCCCGGTCCACAGATAGTGGAGTGAAGCCCGCCGTACGTTGATCGGAACGCTTCTCTAACCCGCCGTTGTTAGAGTGCCACCTTACTCCCGATAGGAGTTGTGCGTGGATTCAAAACTGGCGCCACAAACCAGCGATCCCAATCCAGCCGGTCCGGAAGGTTCCGCAACCTCGTCGCGATCCTCGGGCCGAGCGGCCGATTCTTACAAACTGTACCCGGACGGGTCGCAGTCCCAGACTCACGGATGGAAACTCCAAATCAGACGTATGGCTTTTTGGTGGTGTCGCAGCTTTCACCAACTCGGTTGGCCGATACATGGGCATCAAGTCTGCCTCATGTGCGGCAAGTCGCATAAGATCGGAATGTAAGTGCTTGTACCGAGGAGGATTGATCGTCAACTCAGTACGAGTTCGTGTTGAGATGCCCGCACATCCATTTCGTACTCGATTGAAACGATTGGCGGCCGGGAATAGTGCCACGTCACCCCATGCAGGGCCGAAGCGCCAATAGGCCGGACAATGCTGTCGCTTATAATCCCGCAAATAGGATGTACCGTATACACGTTCACAGCCGTTGCCGCATCCCAATTCACGCCTAACGCTTTCAACCTCGCCGTCATCAGCGTCATCACGAACTCGGCTTTCTGCTGAACGGCATCGGATGACGTTTCTCCACGGCGTATAACGTCGTGCGGATCGAGCGAACCCTCGGGTAACTCGCCGCCACCAGCGACGACGAACGTTTTCACTTTTGTGTGAGATGGAATCGTGTAGCTGAATCCATACAGAGACGGGCTCGTTGGCGCATGGAGTTCAGGCGCCACATTGGTGCGTGCGATGGGATTAACGTTGTCCGTAAAAATTCCCCAACGGCTAAGAACCTGGATATAAGCCGCGTTGAAATCGTTGAAGCCCTGAAATGTGAACGGCCGCGGGGATCGTAACTCCATTGCACATAACGCGTGCACCGGTCGACTGATGGCGGCGAGGTGCTCTTTGATACGATCGAATCCCAAACTGAGCGGAATCGGCCGGCTGAACCGAACATGAACAATCTCATATTCGTCATCGGCGAGCGTACCGCCCGAATATGGCGCGATCCCGCGGAGGAAAGAATAGTTTCCTTTCCGGTTTGCAATCAGCATGTTCTTCAGTGTATGCCTATCGTGAAGAATGGGTCTCCAATCAAAGCCCGAGCATTCTTCTTAGCCGCGGGGCCAGACCCTCGGCCATCCATTGAAACCCGAGATCGTTTGGATGAGTGCCGTCTACCAGACCATCGGCGCGTGTTGGACCGAGTAGATCGGTTCCCTCCACAATCTGGATGTGCATGTCTCCCTCCGCAATTCGCGAGCTGACGACGTGCCGTATATGCGCCCGCATGGCTTCGAGGCGCACATCGTTCCCTTGCGCTTCGCGGGCAGCAAAGATGGGCGTGATCACCAGGATGGGCGTCTCCGGGTGCTTCGCCCTGAGCGTTTCCAGAAATGGACCATACACGTCGCGCAACGACTCGATCGTGGGGTTATTCTGGGCGAAATCCAGAACGAAACAGGACGCGTCGATCTCAGCTACTGCGCGTGCGACGTCCGCCTCTCCCTTTCCAGCACCGGAAAACCCAAGATTCACGAAGTCAATGTTCAGGTTGCGTCCTACGATAGCCTGGTAACTCATACCGGGATGGCTGGCGCATCCGCCCTGAGTAATTGAAGTGCCATAGTAGACCACCGGTTTCGCAGTCGCGAAGGACTTTGCACGTTGCACCGTGGCTTCCAGGTCCACGCCCACTCCCAACACCTTCACTGGCTTGTACAAGGAAAGATAAATAGTGATGTCGCGAAAGCGCCGCACCGGCGTATGTAGGTCGAAGTAGACGTGCTCATACACCTTGCCCGGCCTGGCTTCCCGGTCCGCTGCGGCCGTTCCCCAGTAGACGCCATCTACGTATAGATCAACCCCGGTTTGGCCGAACGCATGCATGTTTCGCATGTCCGGCGGAGAAGGGTATTCCAGGCGCACGGCACAGGCGATGCTGTCGGTGCGCAGGCGGAGGCGGGCACCGCTTGGGGACTTCGCAAGGTTCCATACGGATGCCGGGAACTTTTCCATGGATTGGACGGGTAGCCGCAATAATGCGCCATTGTTTTCGGCATACCACGGCAATCCATCGATCTCCAGATCGCCGGGCGCGATCCACCGCAGTGCGGTGGACTCAGCACACGGGGCACTCGCAGCCAGCCAGATAATGCACAGCAACGATCGTAAAATCATGCTAACGATTGTAGGCCTCCAGGCTCCCGGATTGAGAGATCCAATCCGACGGCCGCTGACGGCTCCAATGGGATAATATTGTGACCGTTCGAACAGACTGCGGCTGTCCGGGATGCGAGACAGATTTGCAGATGGGACTGAAATTCATGAAGATTACCATCGTTCTTACTGTTTTAATGACTGCCGCCGGCGTGGTATCGGCGCAGACAGCCAGCACGGGCACGGTCCTCGGCGTCGTAACCGATGCCTCAGGCGGACTGGTGCCGGATGCGAAGGTGGAACTCCAGGACACTGCCACTGGAACCATCCGCTCGGCCGCCAGCAACGCAGCTGGCCGTTACGTGTTTGTCGGCGTGCTTCCGGGAACGTATTCTCTGAAGGGCGATCGCGTCGGATTCCAGCCTGCGGTCGTTCCACACATCGAAGTGGAAGTGGGCCGTTCCTATACGGTGAACCTCGAAATGCAGATCGGGCAGTCGAGACAAGTCGTGGAGGTGATGGCAACGCCAGGAGCGGAACTGCAAACTTTGGATGCGACCGTCGGCAGCAGCGTAGGCGGCGACACTTTGCTCATGCTGCCTACCATCGCAAGAAATGTCACCAGCCTTCTCACGCTACAGCCTACCTCTATGCCGCAGCAGGGCCCAAACCAAAACAGCACGCTTGGCGGTCAGGTGGCCGGTGCCCGCAGTGACCAGAATTCCATCGTGCTGGATGGCGGCAACATCACCAACGGCGTCTCCGGCAACTCGGATTATTTCAACAACTTCACCGGAAGCCAGGAGGCTCCCATTCCTACTCCCGTCGAGAGTATTCAGGAATTCCGCGTTTCCACCAGTAACCCGAGTGCAAGTTTCAGCGGCGGGTCGGGCAGTGAAACCGTGTTGGTGACCAAACGCGGAAGCAGCGATTTCCACGGGTCGGCCTACTACTTCCTTCAGAACGACGCGTTGAATGCCAACAGTTGGGATCGCAACCGCCTCGGCCAAGCCCGCCCCGGTAGTAAAGACAATCGTTTCGGCGGCAGCTTCAGCGGTTATATACCCAAGCTTCCCGAAATCGCGAAGACCTACTTCTATGTGAATTACGAAGGCCGGAGGCTGTCCGCAAGTACGCAGATTTCGCGCCTGGTACCCACAGATACTCTGCGGCAAGGCATTCTACGTTTCCGGGATAACGCGGGGAGCATCATCGCGTACAACCTGTTGAACTCTCGCCAATGCGGCGCGCAAGGGACCACAGCCTGCGACCCTCGCGGGGTAGGCATTGCGCCGCTCGTTTCGACGCTGTGGAGCAAGTATTCGCCTGTTGGCAACGATCTCTCACAGGGAGACGGCCTGAATACTATCGGATTCAGCGCGCCCGTGGCGTTGCCCGACAATTCGGATTTCGGAGTCGTCCGTCTGGATCACTCGTTCAGTTCCAACTGGCAGGCTACAGCCAGTTATCGCATCTATAAGGATGTGGGCGCCGTCAGCCGGCAAGTGGATATCGGCGGCCTGATACCGGGCGACACATTGGGAACCCCAGCCTCCACGGCTTCTATCCCACGCCAGCCGCGATTCATCGTGATTGGCCTCACTGGCGTGATCACTCCGACTCTGACCAATGAGGCCAGCTTTAATTACCTCCGCGACTACTGGAACTGGGCAACAGCGCGCGCCATCCCGCAGGTGCCGGGCACGTCGGCTGCTCTTCAACTGGGAGGCAACAGCATCAACGGCCTTGTTCCGATCAATCTGAACACTACCGGTGCGCGTACGCGGCTCTGGAATGGGCACAATATCGGATTGCGCGACAACATTTCCTGGCAGAAAGGGACGCATCTCATCCGGATCGGAGGGACGTTCAGCCGTGCCGCCGTCGACTTCACTCGCGATGACGGCCAGGTCGGATTAGTTCAACCGACTTATTCCATTACCAACGGAACAGGTCTAAACATTCCCGCGAACTATCGTCCGCCAGCATGCTCCTCAACATTGACCACGAACTGTCTGCCCTCCAGCCAGAACTCGAATTGGAACAACCTGTACGCGCAGGCGCTCGGCATCGTGGACCAGGGGTTGGTAGTGGGCGCGCGCAACGGCGATCTGAGCGCACTTCCGGCAGGCACTCCTTTGTTTGACTCAGTGGTCTACAACAGCTTTAGTTTGTACGCCACGGATTCGTGGAAAATTACCCCCACGTTGACGCTGAACTACGGCCTGAACTGGTCGGTGGATTTGCCGCCGACCGAGGCCACTGGTAAGCAGGCGTTGTCTCTCACGTTGCCGGACAATACTGTTCTCGTTGCCGAGGATTATCTGGCGAAACGACAGCAGGCAGCGCTCGGAGGTAATATCTATAATCCCGCCGTCGGATTCGCGCCGATCGCGTTTACTAAACTCGATTATCTGTACAATGCCGTATTCAACACGGTTGCGCCACGCGTCGCGCTGGCGTGGAACCCGCAATTTGCTGACGGGCTGTTGGGTAGACTTTTTGGCCGGAACAAGACCGTGATTCGTGGCGGCTACGGCCAATTGTTCGATCGTCTTAACGGCGTGCAGAAAGTTGGAAATGCACTGCAGGGGTTTGGCTTCCAGCAGACCCTGAACTGCCTCGCACCGTCACGTACTGGCCAGTGCCTGGGCACCGGAGGATCCGATCCGAGCACGGCGTTTCGCGTCGGCGTGGACGGCAGCACGGTCCCTATCCCCAGCCTGACACCTTCGGCGACGCCACCGCTGGTCCCGGGCGTCGCCGGCTTCCCAGGCGCTAACCAGCCGTACGCCAACACGTCGTTCCAGATCGATCCTTCGTACCGCCCTGGTCGAAACCATCAGTGGAACCTGACCATTCAAAGAGAGATGCCGGGCCATTCCGTGCTGGAATTCGGCTATATCGGGCGGCACGCGCCGAATATGTACGCGCCTCTCGAAGTGAACCAGGTACCTTTCATGATGACGTTGAACGGGCAGAACTATGCTCAGGCGTTCAACGCGATCGCCGCGAATATCAGGGCTGGAGGCGCCATTACGCCACAGCCATTTCTGGAGAGGGCGCTGGCCGGCAGTTCCTTCTGCACGGGTTCGAACGCGAACTGTACAGCTGGCGTCGTCGCCAAATACAGTGGTTCGTTCACGACGCAGCGGGTCACCGATGTGTGGAACGGAATTCAACCCTCATTTACTTTTGGACCGGCAACAGCGGCCACGAATCAGGTAGGGACGATGTTTTATTGGGCCAGCCAGGGTTGGGCCAATTACAACGCTGGCTTTGTTTCGTATCGGACCCGGAGCTATAAGGGTCTGACGCTCGACGCCAACTTCACTTATGCGCACTCTCTGGATACACGCGGGCTCAACCAGGACTTCGACACTGCCGCGTCCAACTCCTTCGACCTGCATTATGATTACGGCACCTCGATATTTGATCGCAAGGCGGTTTTCAATCTGCTTGGTTTATACGAGCTTCCGTTCGGTCGCAAAGGGCACGGCGTACTTAGCCAGTTCGTAAAGGATTGGTCGATTGCACCGATTCTCAGCATTTACAGCGGGCTTCCGTTGAAGGTGCTCACCGGCTCGAGTCAGGAGTTCGGCCAGGGCGGCAGCACCAACAGCGCCGGAGCGGTTTTAGTCGCTCCGAACAACTTCGGGAACAGCTTCCACAGTGGTGTGGCCGGCAGCGCCTCTACCGGAGTGGCTACCACCGGCGATCCGTCCAAGGGCGGCACGGGGCTCAATCTGTTCGCCGATCCCAACGCTGTTTTGAATTCGTTCCGGCCGGCTTCGGTGGGCGTAGACACCACGAGCGGCGGGGGTGGCCAGCTCCGAGGGATGGGACACTGGAACATCGATCTTGCCGTTTCCCGCAGATTCCGTTTCACCGAGCGCTGGAGCGCGACATTAAGCGGGCAGCTTTTCAATGCATTCAACGTAGTTCAGTTCAACGACCCCGCGGTGAACCTGCAATCGCCGCAGTCCTTCGGAGTGGTGACTTCGCAATTGAATAATCCGAGGATCATTCAAATGGGTCTGCACCTCGACTTTTAGGGGATACTTACAGTATGTTAGAACGCTCCCTCCCGATCGACGCTTGGCCACGGCTTTCCAGCCGCAGTCCTAAGGGAGCGTCTTGGTAAGCGATCAGATCGCGGAACTGATCAAGAAAGCGTGGCAGCTCCGGGAGTCGGAGCAATGGGACCGGATGCTGGCGCTCGCCGAAGAAGCGCGCAAGCTTTCCGAAGAGCATGGGATTGCGCTGGGCGTGCCGCGAGCGCTTGCCATTCAGGCGTTCGTCCACTATATTCGCTCCGACTTCGAAGGCGCCCTCGGAGAATCGATTGAGGCCCTCCGCCTTTCATCCGGAGACGACGAGGCGGAAAGCCGCGCCCGAAGCGTCCTCGCGTTGGTTCATTGGACCCTCGGCAACTATGAGGAGGCACTTCGGAACAGCGACCGGTCCATTCAGCTTTTGGAGTTGTTGGACGAGCGCGTCGACAAAGCTTTTGCGTTCGCCGTAAAAGGCGGAATTCTGCTCTCCCTCGGGCAACTCGACGAGGCGCTTGCCTGGCACCAGCGCAGTATTGAATCCTACAACTCAGTTACAGAGGAAGTAGCCGGCCGCGCTCGGGCGCTCTCCGGTCTCGGGCTCACGTATCTTGCGCAGAAGCACTACGACGGTGCTCTTCCACCGCTCTTTGAAGCGCTGGAACTCGCCAGGCGGGCCAACAACCGGATCACTTCGGCGCGAACATTAAACGATTTGGGCGAAGCCTTCGAGGCTTTGGAAAACGACGATCAGGCTCTGCTTTATCACACAGAGGCCCTCGAAATTCGGCACAACGAGGGATACCGGCAGGAGGAGACCACGAGTCTCCTGGCACTCGGCCGCATCCGCGGACGCCGCGGCGAACATGCCGAGGCATTGAAATTGCTTACGCGCGGCCTGGAGATCGCCCAAGAATTGGGAATGCGGCCTCGCATCGCGCAGTGCCATCATGCTTTGGCCAACATTTATCAGCAGATGGGTCAAATGGCGCCCGCACTCCAGCACTTCATCGATTGGGAGCGGATCAAATCCGGCCTGGATGTGGACCAGGCGGCACTGCGTTACAAAGCCCTCGCCCTCGAAGCGCAGATCGAAGCAGTGCAGCGGCATGCTGAGCTGGAGAACCTGGCCTCCTTGGGTGGCTTGGTTGCGGCGATTGCGCATGAAGTCAACTCACCGCTTGGCGCGATTCAAAGTTCTGCTAATGTATCGATGCTCGCCGCCGGGAAACTCGCGGCCGGATACGATCGTAAAGCCGTCGACGTGATTCTGTCCAACGCTCAGGTGATCACGGAGGCCACGCGCCGCATATCTCACGTAGTGGAGCGGCTGAAAGTATTTGCCGGGATCGACCAGGCCCGTTTGGCCCGCATCGATGTCGCGCAAGCCATCGAGGACGCCACCGCCCTGATGCGGCCGGAGTTCGAGGACCGTGTCAAAGTGGTCGTGGATCGGAAGCCCGTCCCGGTGATCTACGCCTATGCGACAGAGTTGCACCAGCTGTTTCTTAACCTTCTTCGTAACGCTGTGCAGGCGGTGGATGGGGCGGGCGCCGTGAAAATTGCGATCTCAACCGATGACGCGTGGATCAGGATCGCGTTCTCGGATACGGGACGCGGCATACCGCCGGATCAACTGAGAACGCTGTTTACGCCGGGGTTCAGTTCCGGCTCGGGACGCGTCCGCGCATCGCTGAGCCTGTTCACTTGCATGGCCGTCGCGAAAAAGCACGGCGGCGACATCCGCGTGCAGAGTGAGGTCGGCAAGGGTTCTACGTTTACGGTCTTGCTGCCCCGGTCGCTCGAGAGAACGGAATCGCTATAGAGCCCTACCGGATCCTGGCCCTTCCAGCGCTTTTTCGATGGTGCTCCAAGGCGTGGCGGGTTGCCGCGCGAGTTCAAGCCACTCAGCTTTCGGAGCGCAGCCGCTCGACGCCGCCTGGATGGCTAATTGAATCACCGCGCGTTCCCGATCGGAGACGCCGGATACGCTCTTCAAATAGGTAACCAGCCGCGCTACGTGGGACCGGAATGCGCCGCCGTTAAGCGTGTGGCCTTGCGAAACGAAGGCCATCATGGTTGTCACGCTTCTCGTCGCGCGTTTGGAGAGATCCCAGCCCGGCATTCCTCCGTCGGGCTCCAGCGAGGAGGCCAAATCCATAAGGGTGTCTTCGACGGTTTGTGATCGCCTTCGGCTGGGGGATCCAAACAGGGCTCCGAATCCAACAGGAGAGCCTGACGTTGCCCGGGCCGTAGGTCGGGACAACGGCGGCGCTTGTGGCCCAGCGGCCATGGTAGGCATCGGTGAGAACATCGCGCCAAACGTGGCACCGACGGGCACATTGAAATAGGCGCCGAAGTTCGTGTCCCGAGGCATACCCACCGGCACGACGCGCGTATCCGGAAGTTCGCCGGGCCGATCCCCCGCGCGCTTGACGATGGCCACCAGCGACATCTCGCGACTGGCCAACCCGTAAGTGTGGCTCAATTCCGCAAGGCGCGCCGCCACCCGGCTCTGCTTGCGCTTCTCGAGCGGCGCGAGCGCTTCCACGCTGGGGTACCGGCTCTCCCAATCCGTTATCAACCTTGAGCCCTGGAGCAACCGCACCGTCTGTCCGGTCTCCGTGTCACCCGCCGGGATGGGTAGATTCAGCCGGCCGCCATCCCACCCGAGTTCGATCTCGCGGCTATCGTCCTCCATTTCTCCAAATAAAAGAAGGGGCGTGCCGGAGAACACCGCCACCGGTAATTCCGGCTGTACATTGCTCGTCGTCTTCAGCCCGGAGGCGACCGGCCGGCCCATGGACGCAAACAGGTCGACGGCCGCCATGTCCACGCGCTCCTGAGCCGTTACAAAGCGGCTGATTCCTCCCGTCTCGCGGGCTAGTAGCGAGAGAAAGCGGTCCTGACTTGCGCTTCCGATCCCCAGGCAGAACAGGCGCATGTTGGTGGCGCGCGCCTGCGCCAGGATCTGCTCCGTGCCTGCAACCTGGCCATCCGTAAGGATCAGGATATCGCCGCCATTGTGCAGCATCCGCGAGGCGGCGAGAATCCCTTGAGCCAGTTCCGTGCCGCCACGTGCGTCGATACCGCTCAAAAAGGTACGCGCCTTCTCCCGGTTTTCTAGGGTTCCGGTCAGCAGTGAAGCATCAAGGGTCTCGATCTGATTATCGAATGCGACCACGCCGAACGCATCGTCCTCAGCGAGCGCGCCTAAGCATGCCTCGATGGCCTTGCGTGCTTGCGCCATCGGGGCGCCTTGCATAGAGCCCGAGCGGTCCACAACGATCACAGTGCGCCGAGGGGTTTTCGTGCTCGTCCCGAAGATAGTGGAGGGTACGATGGCCGCAAAATGTCGCTTATTATTGCCTGTCGCCCCCGCCAGGACTTCGGTTGCGACCTCCTTGAATTGCAGATCGAGGATCAGATCGCGGTTCGGAACGTCTTTATCGGCGGCCAGGGCGACCCGCGCCGGCATCGCCCCATCCTGCTTAACGCGGATCGCGTGCGACGGTGACCCGATCTCTTCAATCGCTAACTGGTGCAATACCGATAGCTCGAATCCAACCTCGTGCAGTCCGTCGGCGTCCTTGCGGAAGCGGGGAAGTATCACATCCCCAAACTCATCCGCGGGTAATTCGATCTCGCCTTCACCGTCTGCCACCTGTGCGGCTTTCATGCGCGAGTGATAAGCGGGCGCGAGCGTGAACGGGAAACGAAAGCGGAACCCCCCATCCCGCAACTCCACGCCGGCCAGCAACTCCAGGTACACAGTGATCTTTTCTTTCGGCCGGATATTGCCTACCGTCAGGTTCAACAAGCCATCCCCGTACTGGCGGGCCAGCGCCGATAGTGATCCTTGCGCGACCGCCTGTTCGTAGGCCTTTACCGCCTCCTCGGTGGGCTTCAGCTCAGAGTGAGCTTCGAAGCCGTCCCCGGTGATGCGGAAGGCGCGCAATGCCGCATCGCGGGGTAATGGGAAGGAGTAGATGACTTCGAGCGGCTTCTCTTCCTCCGACCGAAAGACGTGGTGGACCGTGAGCCGGGCCCCCGCGGTGGACACCCGGCCGGTTAACCACAAGCGCTGCATCGCAAGACGCACGGGCGCTGCCGTGGCTGCCGCGATCGGCGTAAAGGGGACCGCTGTGCTGCTCATTCTTCTCTCCCTCCGTCGGTATTCGCCTGAATACTGCGCGCGAGCTCGTCGATGGCCGCGCGGACTTGCTTAACTCTCCAGGGCGCGATGTCGGCTCGCGTCCATATGACTACGTCCTGGGCAATGACATGTTGCCACCACGCCGAGGGCGGCGGGCCGGAATGCTGCCCGCCAACACCGGCGAGATCCCGGCCAATATCGGACAACATGCGGCCTTCCGCCTGAAGCGCTTTGATCCGCTCCAACCGCGCCAGATGTTCCGGCGTGTAGGCGGCGCCGCGTCCGGCCTTAACAGGACCATCCAGTAGTCCGCGAGTAATATAGAACCGGATCGTCCGCGCCGGTAGGCCCGATTCCCGCGCCAGGTCTGCGAGAGTCATGTAGCCCGTCATCCTGCTTGAGCTTATGCCGAAAACTCTGCAGTGTCAAGTAGTGTCGATATCACCCGGAACGCGGCCTAGCGTGAAGCCTCGCGCGACTACGATTGCGACTCGAAGCAAGCAGTGGTACCCACCGGTCCCGGCGCCGTCGACCCTAGCTCGCTCTAAGGTCGATCCACCTCATAGAATAGGGCCATCTCGTGATTGTTCCCTTCCAACAAACTCACTACCCTGATTACAGGAGTGCCAGATGTTGCGTGGTGTCATTATTTGCGGAGATCAGGACCTTGCCACACGGCTCGATCATGCATTGGCCGACACTGGCCGTGTTGGGGTTGTCCGCACGGTAGACCAATATCCGGATCTTGTGGAACTGACCAGATTACTTCGGGCTGCCGCGCCAGAAGTGATATTTGTTAGTACGCAGTCGATGGAGCGGGCCGCCGAACTCGTCAAGCAGGTGGAGTCGAACGCGCCAGGTATCCAGGTGGTCGCCATGAGCCGTACGTCGGACCCGGAAGTGCTTTTAGAGTCTATGCGGGCCGGCATTCGCGAGTTCATCGCCATGCCGTTTCCGTTTCAGCAACTCGATGAGACACTCCAGCGCGTACAGCAAGGCCTGAATAAGCGGCCGCCCAGTTTCCAGACCAGCGACATGTTGTACTCGTTCCTGCCTTCCAAAGCGGGGGTCGGCACTTCCACGGTAGCCCTCAATGTTGCGATGGCCCTTTCCCGAGTTCCAGACACCTCGGTGATCCTCTCCGATTTCGACCTCAACTCTGGAATGATGCGTTTCATGTTGAAGCTGGACAACAGCTACTGCGTCGCCGATGCGGCGGAGCATGCCTTGGAAATGGACGAGGCGCTGTGGCCCCAACTGGTTTCGGCCATCGGCTCGATGGACGTGCTGCATGCAGGCAAGCTGAATCCCGGATTCCGCATTGAAGCGGCTCAGGTCCGGCATCTGATCGACTTTATGCGTCGCAACTACAAGGCGCTGTGCTTTGATCTTTCCGGCAACATGGAGAAGTACTCGCTCGAGATCATGCACGAATCCAAACGGATTTTTCTGGTCTGCACGCCGGAGATTCCATCGCTCCATTTGGCTCGTGAGAAATACTCTTACATGAAGTCGCTCGGCCTGGAAGAGCGCGTCAGCGTGGTCGTTAACAGAGTGACTCCACGGCCCGTGATTACGCCTCAGCAGATTGAGCAGATCCTTGGTTTGCCCGTGGCGCTGACTCTGCCGAACGATTATAACGGTGTTCACCGGGCGTTGACCGCCGGACGGTCCATTGATGTGGACACAGAACTCGGTCGGGGTTTTCAGCGACTGGCGCAAAGCCTGGTCACAAAACGGCAGAGCCCGGTAGCTGCTGCCGCCAAGAAGCGCTTCATCGAATACTTTTCGATTATGCCGAGCCGGGTTTCCTAGGGTCAGTTACGTTGACATTGCGCCGCATCACCACGTCCGGGCACATAGTCGTTTGCTAAACTGGAAGCTCTGCTGCCTACGGGCGCGTAGCTCAGTTGGTTAGAGCGCCTGCTTCACACGCAGGAGGTCGCAGGTTCGAGTCCTGCCGCGCCCACCACGTTTTTGCAACAGCTTGGGCGTGTAGCACTCTCCGCCCAAACTTCGCAGGTGGGCGGTTTTGGGCGGAAATTTCATCAGGTTCGCCGGCATTCGCCTCTGACGGGACCGGCTTTTTGCTCTGCGCCTCGAGCTTCCTCTGCGTCTGATCGACGAGCTTGTTGACCTCTTGCTTCACGCTGGCCGGGATCACTTTGCCGTAATAAAGCGACATCCTGGCATCGGTGCCGCATTTGGCCTTGAACATCTTTCGGCGACGCACCCGAATCCAGCGCCATTGTGGAGAATGACCTACGGAGCATCTGATGCGTGATGCTGGCGAGCCCCCACCGCCTCGGCCGCCGGTTTCAGGACCCGTTTGAGGTAGTTGTCGTAACGCATCGGCGTATCCCGCTTGGAGGGGAAGATGAAGGCTTCCTCCCGCGCTGTCGCCGCACCAGGCCCTCCAATGTCGGAGCAGCGCTTGGACTCCAGGCGGCAAATACACATAGCTGCCGCTGCGCGCCGTCTTCGGGTCGTCTAAACCAGACTTGCCGAATGCTTCGTCAATTCGCAGATGGTCGGAATCGTCAGCGTCCCAGTCGTTCCAACGGAGCGCAAACAATTCCCCGGGTCGTAGAGCACACGCGTAAAGGATCCAGAGGATCAACTCGTCCCGGCGCTGCCCACGATTGCGGAAGTAGAGCAGGAGGAGCCCTTATCTCCTCATCCGTCATGAACCGTTGGTCCACTTTCTTCACCCGTTTCGGGACCCTAACCTCGTTCGCGTAGTTGTAGTGGATCAGGCGCCGCTTCATTCCTTCATTGATCGCAGATCTCGTGAAGATCAGGAGGTGCTGGATGTACGATCTGGACTTGCCTTGTCCGGCCAATTCGGCGAGCCACCCTTTAATAAACTCCTTCATCTCCGGATTCCCCAAGTCCCTCGCAGGAATGTGACCCAGCTTCCTACGCAGGAGAGCCCGAGGGAGTCGGGCCGGAGAAGTACGACGAAACAGCCGCGGCAATGATCGCGCAGCTCAAGTACGGCAGCGGGACTCCGTTTTACCGGCTGGAACAACTGGAGCGCCAACTGGGGATTCCGCTGCCGGCGGCGACGCAGTGGGAGATCGTCGAAGAAGAGGCTGAGGTAATCAAGCCGGCGCGCGATGAGTTGATCCGGCAGGCGGCGCAGGGGGGCGTGGTCCACAACGACGACACCAGCATGCGTGTGCTGAAGCTGAAGCGTCCGGAGGGCGATGAGCGTACCGGTGTGTTCACCAGCGGGATTGTGTCGATCGGCGCGGGCTGGAAAATCGCGCTGTATTTCACCGGCCGGCAGCATGCGGGCGAGAATCTGGCCGACGTGTTGAAGCAGCGGGCAGCGGAGTTGGACGCGCCCATACAGATGGGCGATGCGCTTTCGCGCAATGTGCCGAAGTTGCCCGGAGGAGTCGAGATCCTGGTGGCGAACTGCCTTGCGCACAGCCGCCGGCAGTTTGTAGAGGTGGCGGCGAACTTTCCCAATGAATGCCGTTATGTGCTGGAGACGTTGGGTGAGGTGTATGGCCATGACGCGAAGGCGCGCCAACTCAGGTTGTCCGCGGAAGAGCGCTTGCAGTTCCATCAGGAGCGAAGTCAGCCGCTGGTGGATAAGCTGCACGCTTGGCTGGAGGGGCACTTTGCCGAGCGCAAGACCGAGCCCAACTCCGGCCTGGGCAAGGCCATCACCTACCTTTTACGACACTGGCGCCCCTTGACATTGCTTCTCCGGCAAGCTGGCGCTCCGCTCGACAACAACCTTGGTCACTGCCGCGCGCGGCAGCGACGACATAATGCCGACTGCCGGATTATGCCGCGTCGACGGTTCCCGAGTCTTCCTGCCTGCTTTCTGACGATTGCCGACGCGGCATAATCATAAAGCCTCTCCCGACTGGTAAGTAAGCCAAACAAGGAGAGACGCATGACGACACCCACATCGGAAGGTGGGACACCCGGGAGTCTGCTCGACGACCACATCGAGCCATTCCTCAAACATCTTCGCGCCGCCGGTTACGCCGAACGCACGCTTCGCAAGAAGCGAACGGTCGCTAAAGCCTTCGCCCGGTGGGCGAGACGGAAACAGATCGCCGGAGACGATCTCAACGATGGTCATATCGCCGCGTTTGCATCACGCTCGCCCCTAAACCGGAAAGCTCATGTGAAATTTGAGCTGGCAGTGATGCGGCTTTTGTTTGAGTATCTGCGCCGTTACGCTGGCCTTCAACGGCCAGCCCTGCAAAAAGATGTTTCTGCGGCTGACGCCCTTCTTCAGAACTACAAGAATTATCTGCGGGAAGACCGCGGGCTCACCGAGAACTCGCTGCTGGTTTACGTGCCGTTCATTCGAGACTTTCTTGCCGCGCAGACCGCGCAAACCGGCGGCGTGTCCCCGAAGTCGTTCGGCGCGTTGATTATCCGAAACTTTATTCTGGAGCACACACGCGATCGGTCCAGCGAGTATGCCCGGCTGCTATGCACGGCACTCCGGTCGTTTTTCCGTTTCCTCCTTCTATGCGGACAGACCTCGCGGGACCTCTCTAATGCCGTTCCCATGTTCCGCAAATATCGCCAGTCCGTGCCGCCCGCGTTTCTCTCGCCCAGCGAAGTAGAACGTGTACTGGCGGCACCGGGATCTACGCTCAGTGGGCGCCGCGACCACGCGATCTTACTCCTGCTTGCTCGACTCGGCCTGCGTGGGGGTGAAGTCGTCACTCTCGAACTTGACGACATTCGTTGGCGGGCTGGAGAGATCGTCGTCCGCGGCAAAGGCCGGATGGTGGACCATTTGCCGCTACTCTCGGACGTCGGTGAGGCTCTGGCTCTGTACATTCGCGAAGACCGTGGCGTCAGCGCCTCCCGGCGAATCTTCCTCCGCACATGGGCACCCCGGGTTGGCCTGGCGGGACCGGCAGCAGTTGGTCATATTGTCCGGCGGGCGCTGGCCCAAGTCGGGATCCGCCGCTCGGGCCGCGGGGCTGCCCATCTATTCCGCCACGGATTAGCAACCAAAATGATTCGCCACGGTGCCTCCATGTCCGAGATCGCTGAGGTCCTCCGGCATCGCTCGCAGACTACGACCGCGATCTACGCCCAGGTATCCTTCGAGGCATTGCGTACGGTTGCCCTGCCGTGGCCAACTGTGGGAGGTGCCCGATGAGCGCCCTGCGCGATGCCCTGGTGCAGTATGTGGCACTCCGAAGGGCACTCGGCACGCAGCTCCAAGAGCCGGCCATGACGCTCGTCCACTTCCTAGAATTCCTTGAGCGCGAGGGAGCGGAGTTCATCACCTCGGAAGTTGCCCTCCGTTGGGCGATGGAACCCAAACTTGTCCAACGTGCTACATGGGCACGCCGTCTCGGCATGGTGAGACGGTTCGCCTCCTGGCTCAGCACAATCGACCCGAGAACTGAGGTGCCGCCACGGCGGTTACTCGCGGCCCGCCGACGGCGAAACAAGCCGCACATCTTCACGCAACAGGAGATCGCACGATTAATGGGTGAGGCTGCCAAGCTCAGTTCCTCCACCGGATTGCGGGCAACGACCTACGTGACTCTGATTGGACTTCTGAGCGCCACAGGCATCCGCCCAGGGGAGGCGTTGGCTCTCGACGTGGGTGACGTGGATCTGCAAAACGGCATTCTTGCGATTCGCGAATCAAAGTTCGGGAAGTCCCGCTTCGTTCCAGTCGAAGAATCGACGCGCACTGCCCTTGCGCGCTATGCAAGACAGCGCGACAAACTCTGTCCGCGACCTACAACGGAGGCGTTCCTCATCTCCGAGCGCGGCAAACGAGTGCCTGGCGGTGTAGCCCGTCGCACTTTCGCCGGAATGTCCTGTTCCATCGGCCTGCGGGTGCCCACTGGGACTCAGCGCATCGGTCGTGGGCCAAGGCTTCAGGATTTTCGTCACAGTTTTGCGACTCGCAGGCTGATCGAATGGTACCGGGCGGGCCTTGACGTGGGGCGCGAACTGCCGAAGCTTGCCACTTACCTGGGCCATGTCGATGTCGGGCACACCTACTGGTATATCGAGGCGGTCCCGGAACTTCTCCAACTTGCCACCGAACGCCTGGTAGGGCCTCAGCCCAGAGGGGAGCGATGAGCGTTTCCAGTTTTCAGTCCCTCGTTCAGCGTTTCTTCACCGACCGCTTGCTGAAGCAACAAGGGGCAAGCCAATATACCGTTGCGGCTTACCGAGACAGCTTTCGGCTACTCCTCCAGTTCGGCCTTGAACGCCTCGGGCGGTCGCCATCCAAACTGCTCATCGAAGATTTTGATGTTCCCTTCCTGGGGCAGTTTCTCCAACACCTCGAACTCGACCGCGGCAACTGCACACGGACGCGAAACAACCGCCTGGCTGCAATCCATGCCTTCTTCCAATACGTAGCGATCAGTGAACCAGCCTGCGCGTTGCAGTGCCAACGTGTCCTTGCGATCCCTTCAAAGCGCTACGAGCGCAGCCCAGTTGAGTTTCTAACAGAGGAAGAGACTGCCGCCCTCGTCGCAGCTCCTAATCCCTGCACGTGGATCGGACGGCGGGATAAGGCGCTGCTGCTCGTCGCCGTTCAGACGGGCCTCCGGAATAGCGAGATCACGTCCCTCCGCCAACAGGACGTCGAGTTCGGCACAGGCGCGCATGTCCGTTGTCTCGGAAAAGGACGAAAGATGCGATGCACGCCGCTACGCCCGGACGTTGCCGCGGTCCTCAAGGAATGGTTGTCGCAGCAGGGCGGCGCCGCCGCCGATCCCGTCTTCCCGAGTTCAAGTGGGGGACGCCTCAGCGCCGATGCATTCCAGCGGCTCGTCTCAAAACATATCACCACCGCGCGTCGGACCTGTCCGTCGCTGAAGCCGAAGAAGGTGACGCCCCACACGTTGAGGCACGCGGCCGCCATGGCCCTCCTGCATCGTGGGGTGGATCTGAGCGTCATTGCTCTTTGGCTCGGCCACGAATCGACGGAGACGACCCAGATCTATCTGCATGCCGACATGCAGTTGAAGGAACGCGCGCTCGCACACGCTACTTCGTCCGGGCTTGCACCTGACCGATTCCGGCCGCCCGACCCCTTGCTCGCCTTCCTGGAGAGCCTGTGATTATGCCGACATACCGAGCCGTGAAAATCAGAGCTCCTTCGCAAACGACGGTGCTCCGCAAGTCCGACGCGGCATAATCCGGCAGTCGGCATTACATCGTCACTGCCGCGCGCGGCAGTGACGATGTTGTTATCCACGCGGTGAGCCCGGCATCCGCAGGAACGCCGTCAACGGCCGCCACTGCCTCAGCAGATATGTGATCGCCTTCCCGAGCCCTGAGTTCGGCTCCGTCTGCTTCTCGTGCCAGCTGCGCCTCCAGCCACTTTTGCAACTCGTCCATCACCGGTTTACTGAACTCCTGATGTAATCGCAACCGCTCATCCGGGGTCAGCTTCCGTTGTCGTGCTTCGGCATCGTGTCCGTACACCTCGCCCAACATCTCCAGCACGTAACGGCATTCCGTGGGAAAGTTCGCGGCCACTTCCGTAAACTGCCGCCTTCCATGAGCAAGACAGTTCGCCAGCAGAATCTCTACGCCCGCGGGCAGTTTTGGAACGTTTCGCGACAGCGCATCACACATCTGGATTGGAGGCGGCAGTTCCGCGGTTCTCTTCTTCAGAACAGCAGCCAGGTTTTCACCAGCATGCTCGCGCCCGGTGAAGAACAGCACAATCTTTCTTCCTTTACCAACCGAAACAATGCCGCTGGTAAACACACCAGTGCGCTCGTCGCCCTCCGGGCGTTTCAGCTTCAGCACGCGCATGCCGGTATCGTCGTTGTGGAACAACCCATCCTGCGCCGCCTGCCGGATCAGTTCATCGCGCGCCGGTTTCAACAGCTCCGCGCCATCTTCGGCCATCTCCCAAGCACCCGCTCCATTGTCGCCGAGAGGTTTAAGACGAGGTGAAAGCGATCTGCCCCAAGCGTCGCGCCTTCGGCATAGATACCGCAACGATCTCGCGAGATCGTCGCGATTTCCGGAAATTGTCGGAGCCATTCCCAAAAACTCTCGGCGGCTCGATCGGGAAGCAGGTCCACGACTCGGTGCAAGTCGAGATTGACCAGACTCGTTCGATGGTTTTGGCTCTTGCGCCACGCCCAATCAACACCTAAATTGCGAACGGGGTGCACGGCCACCTCCGGCACAGGCTTCTGCCGAACGCGCCGCAGAACCGTATCGTCGCCGCTCGCGATGCACAATCGACCGAGGAGTCGCTGGCCCGGAAGGCCACCGGCCACATAACCAATCAGCCGTACGATTTCCGAGGCCCTATCAGTTTGACACGCGTAGACCCGCGCCACACGGGACAGTCGCTCACAGAAGATCTTGCGTGGGCACGAAGAATTACGACAGCGAAACCGACCGACCACTCGCCCACAACTGAACAGAGACGCCCTGCCACGGAAGATCTGGCAATAGCAACTGTGTGGGGATCGCGACACCTCACCGCAGAGCGGGCAGGCGGGATCCTGCTCAACGTGGACCATCAAACGGAGTCGGTCGGCTTTGGGTTCGATGCAGTCCAGGATCAGAACGTCAGGGTTGGGGAGTTGGGATTGCGAATGGCTGGGGAGAGGTGCCATCGCTCTCAGATTCCAAACATTTAAGAGCTAAACTGTTTTTATCCCGATTGCATCAAAAGTGCGGAAGAACCCAGTTTTCGCGAGCGCCGAAGCGATTCGAGGCAGCGTTTTGCACACGGCGGAACCTCACGAAAAAGGCGGCATCGAAGGCGAAGCCGGATACTTCCGGCGCAATCACTGGGTGCCGGTACCGGAAATTATCGATCTGGCCGACATGAATCGGCAGCTTCAGAATGCCTGCCAGCAGGACGAACAGCGCAGGATTTCCGGACGCGAACAGACGGTAGGAGCTGGCATGGTGATGGAACGGGAGCATCTGCTGCCATTGGCCTCGGAAGGCGCCGACCTGTCCCAAACAAGTTTTCCCACGGTAAACGGTCTGGGCTGTGTGAAAGTATCGACCAACAGTTACTCGGTGCCGTTGCCGGCGGGCGCGCAGGTGCAAGCCAAGGCTTACGCCAGCCAGATCGACTTGTGGCATGCAGGCCGATGCGTGGCTCGGCACGAGCGATGTTATCAGCGCCAGCAACAGGTCCTCGATTTGGAGCATTACCTGGATGTGCTCTATCGCAAGCCAGGCGCCTTAATGGGCTCGAAGCCGTTGGAGCACAAACGCCAAGCTGGCCTGTGGCCGCCGAGCTTCGACCGGATCTGGCAAGCGCTGATGGAGCGCCATGGAAAACAGAATGGGACCAGGCAGATGATCGAGCTACTGAAGCTATCCCAGAAGCATGGGCAGCATAAGCTGGAGGCGGCGGTGGAATCGGCTCTGGCGAGCAGTTGTTACGATTCTGCAGCCGTCCAGCTCTTGTTGAACGCGGAGGACCTGTGAGACACGGCTTGCGATGCTATTGATGTCGGGGCGCTGGAGCGATACGCGCGGCCACTTCCAGCGATGCTGGAGTACGACCAGCTACTCTCCACGGCGAGTGCGCGATGAGCAATCAGATGCCGCAGTTACAAGAAGCCACCATCAGAGCGCAGTGTAAGAGTCTGCGGATGCCGGTTATCGCCTCGCAGTTTTCCACGCTAGCCGAGCAGGCGATCCGCGAGAAGAAGAGCCAGGTTGGGTATCTGGAAGCATTGCTCCTGGCGGAGATCGAAGAGCGGGAACGCCACACCATTGAACGGCGCATCCGGGAAGCTCACCTGCCACCCGTGAAAACGCTGGACGAGTTCGATTATACGCAGTCGCCGAATGTGACGGCGGCCAAGATGCGCGACCTGGCCGAAGGCGGCTACATCGAGCGTGCCGAGCCGGTCCTGTTCATTGGCGAATGCGATCCTGCGACATTCTGCACCTCCTTGCTACATAGCTGAAATCAATAGGTATTCATCCGCCAGTTTCAGGCCGACGGCCCTCAGTCCTCACTGCAATCCTCCAGTATCGTTTGCAATTTCAGCAAACATCGGCATGGATGGTCCGTTAGCGACCGTCAGGTTCCGTGGGCGGCGCTTCGCGCGGGCGACTTCCTGCACAACCTCCGCAGACTCGATCGCCTCTATCGGAATCTCCCAGGGTGCCCAAGGCACGACTTGAGTAGCCGGTATTCTGTTTGATTCGATCGGCCGGCGTATCACCTTGTGGCTGATGCCTAGCCGCTCCGATGCCTGCTCCAGGGTGACGGTCTGATGTGGCGCTAGGGCAGCGTCACAGGCGGGCAACTCATGATAGCTACGGACTGAGCGGACACGGCCTTCATTCCAGGTTTTACCCGTTCCGGTCTTCAACCCCAGCCGATTTAAGGTCGCGGCAATCTGGTCATCCGGAAACCTGCCGGACATCCGGCGCAGGACTTCAATCGTTTCCAGACCTGTGCAGCGGCTGTGCCTGCCGGTGAGGTTCTTCTTCATGCGAAGCTCGGAGTGTCGGCCTCCGGTCCAGTGAATCAGCAACACGATCTCACTGGCAGCGTCATCCACATCGGCGATGATCTCTTCGATCAGAGTCCGGACGATTCTCTGCTTCAGGCGCATGTCTGTTACCGGCGAGTTCCACACCGCAGGCAGGTCCTGCGCTAAGCTGCAGAGCGTCTCTTTATCGGGGATCCGACTGGCATTGGCGGGCAGTTCGTTGTCCCGCAATCGCTGTTCTACCTCTCGTACGGTGGAGAGAGCGGCATTCCAGCGTGCCTCCAGTTCCCCTGCGACCAGACGGTTGTCCGGATCAAATGTAATCAATCACATTTGATCCTTTATGTGTTCTCTGCAGATATGTGACCTCGAGACGTGAGATGCTCTATTGGCGGTCCTCTTTCCCGATTCCAAGAGCACATAACTACAGCGATTTCAGGAAGGCCATGAGTCCCGTATCCTGACGCCAACGCTTGCCTGGTTTGGAGCTGCCTTTCACCTCGCAGTGCGCAAGTGCGGCAGCCTTCATCTCCAGATCCGCTTCCGCGTAGACATTCGTCGTATCGAGCGAGACATGACCGAGCCAGGCGCGGATCGTGTTGATGTCAACGCCGGCGCGAAGTAGGTGGCTGGCGCAGGTAT
>CAWKLV010000022.1:0-47912 GCA_963850575.1 uncultured Acidobacteriota bacterium
AGGGGAAGCGACTATTTTTGAAGGAGAGTCCCTACAAAAGTCCCTACATTCGGGGCAGGAAGGAGTCAGAAGGAGGAAAGCGTAAGTAGTTGAAAAGAATTGGCTCCTCAGGTAGGACTCGAACCTACAACCCTTCGGTTAACAGCCGAATGCTCTACCATTGAGCTACTGAGGAGTATGGCGAATCTACAAAACATTACACCAAACGCCTGCCTCCAAGTCAAATCCGTATCAGCGTAAAAACAAACGGCGGGCTGGAATCCTCCAACCCGCCAGAAATTAACAACGGAGCTAATGCGATCGTCGATCTTATATTGTCGTTCGGCGACCCATCAACAAGCTGACTACGAAAACCACGAGGAACACGAAGAACAAGATCTTGGCAATTCCAGCCGCACTCGCGGCGATTCCGCCAAAGCCAAACACCGCGGCAATCAGCGCGATTACTAGAAAGATCCATGCGTAACCTAGCATTTCGTACCTCCCGCTAATCTTTTAGCAAGCCCGCAACCAATCTGCTAAAGTGCCTGCACTAAGTCGGTTACGGAGAATGGCCCGGCCGTTTCGGTCGAATCCCGCCAGCAACTTATCCCAGAATTGCGTGCCTGGCGTGAAGCTATTACGGTACGCTCGATATCGTGCCAGCCGAGATCCTGATCCATGCCGGGCCCCTCCGAGCGTTCTCGCAATCGCTGCTCGAAGTCGCGGGCGTCCCAAAATCCCATGCCAAGCTCGTCGCCGATTCACTGGTTTCCGCTAACCTTCGGGGCGTTGACTCGCACGGCATCCAACTCCTCGGGCTCTACATAGAGGGCCTTCGAATGGGGAACGTCGATGTCCAGGCGCTCGGAGCCGTCGTGTCCGAGTCCGGCGCGTGCGCTGTCTACGATGGGCAGAACGGGATCGGGCAAGTGATCGCCGCGCGCAGTTGCGATCTGGCCGTCCGGATCGCGCGTGCGCACGGCATGGGGCTGGTCACCGTGCGGGAGTCCAATCATTTTGGAGCGGCGGCATTTTGGGGGCAGCGGATGGCCCGCGAAGGCATGATCGGGCTGGTGATGTGCAACGCGACTCCCCTGGTTGCGCCATGGCAGGGCAGGGAACCTCGACTCGGCACCAATCCTATCTGCATGGCGCTTCCTGGCGACGATACGTTCCTGCTGGATATGGCGACCACTACTGTCGCAATGAACCGGATCTGGAAGGCGGCGGCTAACGGAGAACCGGAAATTCCCCCTGGCTGGGCTATGGATAATCAGGGCGCACCAACTACCGACACCCAAGCCGCCATTCCGGGTTTCCGATGCCACTCGGCGGATACAAGGGCACCGGACTGGCCCTGATGGTAGAGATCCTGTGTGCCGTCCTCAGCGGCGGCGCAATGGCAACCGAACTCGGCGGCTTGCGCGTCAAAGGAAAGCACATGCGCGTGGGACAGGCATTCATCGCCATCGATGTTTCCCGCTTCATGCCAATGGATGATTTCACCGAGCGAATGCGGCGCCTGCGCGACATGATCAAGAACACGGCGGCAGCGCCCGGCTTCGATGAAGTCCTGTTGGCCGGTGAACCCGAATGGCGCACCGAAGCGGAGCGTTCGGAGCACGGGATCCCTATCACGCTGCCGATCTGGAACAAACTGCTGGAGGTCGCCGCGCGTCTGGGCGTGACGCCGCCGACGACGCGTGACAATAATGGAGGAATGTCCGAACAACAGGAACCGGCAAAGAGCTTCGAAGCCGGTCTGGAAGAACTGGAGCAGATCGTCAAGCAGATGGAGAGCGGCGAGCTTCCGCTGGAGCGCGCCCTGGATCTGTTCGAACGCGGCATGCGCCTCAGCGATGAATGCCGCAAACAACTGGAGGAAGCGGAAACACGGGTCGAGATGCTCGTCCGCCGAGGCGACAAAGTGACGGCCGAGCCTTTCCGTCCGGAAAAATGACCGTCGCCGATTATCTCGCCGAACAACAACAGCTGGTCGAGCGCACACTAGACCGCTGGGTGCCACCCGAGACAACACCACCGGAAGTGATTCATAAGGCGATGCGCTACAGCCTCTTCGCTGGCGGCAAGCGTATTCGTCCGATCCTCTCCATCGCGGCCGCTAACGCTGTAACCCACGCGCCGGCCGGGGCCGAGAACGCCGCCTGCGCATTGGAGCTGATTCACACATACTCGCTGATTCACGACGATTTGCCCGCTCTGGATAATGACGACCTGCGGCGTGGGCGTCCCACCTGTCACAAGGTGTTTGGCGAAGCGATGGCCATTCTCGCCGGGGACGCGCTGCTGACACTCGCGTTCGAAGTGCTCGCGCGTCTCCCGGAGCTTGACGGCTGCCGTCAGGCACGGCTGGTGTGTGAACTGGCGAGTGCATCCGGAACCGTTGGGGGAATGATCGGAGGACAGGTGCACGATCTTGAAGGCGAACGCCAGAGTCCCTCGGCGGAGATGCTGGAGCGGATCCATCGCGCCAAGACCGGTGCACTGCTGAAGGCCAGCGTTCGCATAGGCGCCATCTACGCGGGAGCCGAAGATGCCCAACTGGAGGCCCTCTCGCGCTACGGCGAACATGTCGGGCTGGCGTTCCAAATCGTGGATGATCTCCTCGATGTGGAACAATCCTCGGCGGAATTGGGCAAGACCGCCGGCAAGGATCAGCGTCAACACAAGATCACCTTCCCGGCCGTGTACGGACTCGATCGCTCGCATCGAATGGCCGAAGAACAAAGGCTGGCCGCCCTCGCCGCTCTGGACTCCTTTGATGGTCGTGCTGACCCGTTGCGGCAACTCGCGGATCGCATCGTGTGCCGCACGGCATGACCACGGGCAAACGCCGGATTGATCAATTGCTGGTGGAGCGCGGGCTAGCCGAATCCCGAGAGCGCGCCCAGGCGCTCGTGATCGCGGGTTACGTGCGTGCCAACGGGCAAAAGGTCGATAAGCCGGGATCCAACGTTCCTGTGGACGTTAGGATCGAGGTTACCGAAAAACTTCGTTATGTCGGACGAGGTGGTCTGAAACTGGAGGGCGCGCTGCATCATTTCCAGATCGATGTCGCCGGGAAGGTTTGCCTGGACATTGGTTCCTCCACCGGCGGTTTTACCGATTGCCTGCTGCAGCACGGCGCTGCCCGGGTTTATGCCTTCGACATGGGTACCGGACAGCTCGATTGGAGACTCCGCAACGATGCGCGCGTGATCGTACGTGAGGGCGTGAACGCGCGCTATTTGCGTCCCGTCGATGTGCCGGAGCTGATCGACATAGCCGTGTGCGATGTCAGCTTCATTTCGGTGACGCTCATTCTGCCAGTGCTCCCGCCCTTGTTGCGATCTCCCGCCAAGCTGGTTATTCTGATCAAGCCGCAGTTCGAAGTGGGTCGTGCCCAGGTTGGCAAAGGCGGAATCGTCCGGGACCCGGCTCTGCACGCCGAAGCCTGCGCCAAAATCGAAGCTGCCGTCGAAGCGCTCGGATTCCGCACTGAGGTGATGGAAAGCCCGATTTTGGGCGCTGAAGGGAATCGCGAGTTCCTGCTTTATGCAAACAACGTTGAAGCAGTAGGGATAGTTTCTAAGCCCGGTAGTCCGGCCGCGGTTACGGTTGTGCCGCAATTGCTGGAATGGCTGCGCTCTCGCGGAATCCGGGTCCGAATGGACGAGCAAACGGCCCGGTACGCCGGTGATGGTGACGGGCTCCCGCGTGACAATGTCCCTGATGGAACGCAGTTGGTGATCGTGTTGGGCGGGGATGGAACTTTGCTGGCGGCCGCCCGTGCCCTCGGCGGACGTGACATCCCGATCTTCGCCGTCAACCTCGGTGCGCTGGGCTTTCTGACGGCCATCACCATAGAAGAAATCTATCCGGAGCTGGAGCGTGCGTTTCGTAACGAGCATCGGATCGGGGTGCGGCGGATGCTGCAGTGCGAGTTGGTCCGCTCCGGTGAAATAGTTGCCACCTACGATGCCCTAAATGATGTCGTCGTAACGAAATCAGCCCTGGCCCGGATGATCGATATCGAAACGCACGTGGATGCGCATTTCGTTGCCACGTACAAAGCCGACGGTCTGATCGTTGCCACGCCGACGGGGTCAACGGCCTACTCGCTTTCGGCCGGCGGTCCCATCATCTTCCCGTCCGTCGATACGCTCTGCATCACTCCTATTTGTCCGCACACACTCACGGCGCGCCCTGTCCTGGTGCCAGGATCGAGCACTATTCAAATGACCAACCTTTCGGAAGACTCGACTTTTCTCACGATCGACGGACAGATCGGCGAACCGCTGCATTGCCAGGATAAGGTGATGTGCCGCGCCTCACCCAAATCAGTGAAACTGATCCGGCCCCCCAACATGCTGTTCTTCGACGTGCTCCGCGCCAAGCTGAAATGGGGTGGCCGATGAAGCGGATCTCGCTCACCAGTTGGATCTTCATTGGGATGGCGGTGGGTATCTCCATCGGGCTGCTGATGCCCAGCGTGGGCCGCGAACTGCAAATCCTGGCGAACATTTTTCTACGTCTGATCAAATCGATCGTCGCTCCTCTGCTGTTCGGGACTTTGGTGTACGGCATTGCTGGAACTGGTGACGTGAAAGCCATGGGCCGCATCGGGCTGAAGGCGATTATCTACTTCGAGATTCTCACCACACTCGCTCTGTTTCTTGGCCTCGGGGTCGTCAATATCGCTAAGCCCGGTGTTGGTCTGGCAGTTCCCATCACCGCGAAGGCCGGTGCGGCCCCAGCGCCTGCCAGTCCCACTATCTCGTCTATCCTGGAACACACCTTTCCTGCCAGCATCATCGATGCCATGGCGAAGAATGAAGTGCTGCAGGTGGTCGTGTTCTGTTTTCTGTTCGGCGCCGCCTGCGCGACTCTGGGGGAGAAGGCCCGGCCCGTGGTCGCGTTTGCGGAATCGCTCGCCGAGGTGATGTTCAAATACACGCGCTACGTGATGTATGTGGCGCCATTCGGAGTTGCCGGCGCAATGGCCGCAACCGTCGCCCAAAACGGTCCGGCCGTGCTCATCCAACTCGGGAAGCTGGTGCTCGCCACTTTCGGTGCGCAGGCCTTGTTCGTAGTGGGAGTGCTGCTGCCTACAGCGGTTTTGACCCGCGTTCCGGTCAAGCGCTTCTTTAATGCCGCTAAGGAACCGTTCGTGATCGCATTCTCCACGGCTTCCAGCGAATCGGCGCTGCCGTTAGCGCTGCAGAACATGGAGCGTTTCGGTGTTCCCAAACATATCGTGGCGTTCGTGTTACCCACGGGATACAGCTTCAATCTGGACGGCAGCACTTTGTATCTGGCGATGGCGTCCATCTTTGTCGCGCAAGTGGCAGGCGTACACCTGGGCTTCGGCCAGCAACTCATCATGATGCTGACGTTGATGTTGACCAGCAAAGGCGTCGCCGGCGTTCCACGCGCCTCGTTCGTCATCTTGACGGGAACCCTTGCCACCTTCGGTCTGCCGCTGGAGGCGGCCAGTATCATTCTCGGTGTGGACGCGCTGTTGGATATGGCGCGAACTTCGGTAAACGTACTCGGCAACTGCCTGGCTACCGCTGTCATCGCGCGCTGGGAAGGCGTGCAACTGGACGGGGCGCCCGAGCTCTCAGTCGCGGCCGCCGACTGACATATCATTGATATTCGGAGAACTCACTTTGGCCAAGGTATCGTTGAGCAAGACCATCGAAGCTACGAAATTGAACAAGAGAACCGGATTCCCGGAGCCGGGGCCCGAGGTGACGATACCCTTTGGCGCCGTTGTAGAGCACGTGGAAACTGATCGCGACTCTGAGAAGTTCAACTACCTCGGCGAGCCGTACCGCTGCAAGCACGATCTCTGGATGAGCGCGGCAGCTGGTCCCGGCGCCGCGAACGCCCCTGTCAAAACCACGCCTGAGGGCCCGCCGCCGCCGGACCAACCCAAGCTGGTATGGGAATCGCTTCTGTCGAGCCATCACTCGCTGACAAGAACACGCGTGCCCGGCGGCTGGCTGGTCGCGCTGGGCGGCGCTAGCCTGGCCTTTTACCCGGATCCGGCGCACGACTGGGACGGGACCTCCGCAATCTGCTAATCGCGCTAACGGTATGTCTTGTCGTCCAGGTGGCTGAAGTCAGTTTCTGAATCCATCACTCCCAACGTGACTATGCCGAAGGTGAAGACCGTAGTCCCCGGTTCCAGATGGCCTCCGAATGCCTTTTCTGGCGTCGCCAACGTCATGTGAGCGTGGATTTTTCCATCGATGATATAACCATTCATACTGATCATGTCGGCCGCCGCAGTCGGATCTTTCACGAACATATTCTTGGAAGGAAAGGTGCGGTTGCTGACCTGGTGTATTTGATATCCGGTAACTGAACCAGCACCGGCCAATATCACCGCGTTCTTGATCCGCTGCTGCTTCACCATTTTCTCGATACCCGCCAGCAGGTCCGTGTCGTATTTGAAGCGGAGGACCAGTATGCGGTCAAACTGCCCCTTGACCGCATACACGTCCGGGATCTTATCGCTATTCGGCCGGGCGTCCTCGGCGGGCGTCGGAGCCGCATTAACGATTTCTCGACGCGTCTCTTGCGCGAACAACACGCTGGTTGCCGCAATCAGCAGAATGATTTGATTCATAACTAGAATGAAAAACGAATCTGCAATTCCAGCCGCCGATTATTAGCCGTTTCGTAGAAACCTTCCCCATTTTGCGCGCCCCAGATCTGGTTAGAACTTCCAAATAGCGGCGATGTGATGTTCCCAATGATCGGCCCCGGATTGTTGTGATTCAGGAGATTGCGAATCGACATGGAGAGAGTGAGGTTGTAGCGGTGACTGGTGATCGGCCTTCCGATCACGTTGCCCAGGCCTCCGCCTGACGCTGCCGCCGGAGCCAGTCCCGTGCCGCCTCCTCCCCGGCTTCCGCCCGAACTTGGCGAACCCTCCCGCTTCGACCCTCCCCGCTCGGTCCCGAAACCGATCGTCTTGGCAATGCGCATATTCACCGCAATCAGCCCCGGCCCCCGGCCGAAATTGCGCGGAAGGGTCGGTTCGCCCAGCGACGGATTCGGATCTAGCACGCCGTATGCCGTCTGGATCAACCCTGGTTTGTTCGGGTCGGTTGCAACACCCGGTCGACCGTTGAACTGCGTGGTGCCGTAGAGGTCGTTGCCGGCTAGGATATCGAACGGAGCCCCGGACTGTACCACCACGAACGGGCTGATCCGCACACTCCCTTTGAAGTTCAAAGATCCGCCAAGCGTCATCCGATGCCGCACATCCGTTGCCGCCGGCCCATATTCGCCGGTGAAATTGTAGGGGTTCGCCGGGAATGTTGCGATGCCGTCTGTATTGCTTTTCGCGTTGTTGAATACGTAGAAGCCGAACATGGAAAATCCGCCACTCAATTTCGCATTTGCATTCACGATCAGCTGGTTCTGGTTGTACACACCGGAGCTTTCCATCAGGTCTACCGGCCCCGAATGCCCGAGTGGAAATATACCGCTGCCCTGCAGGTTCGGATTGTAGGTCCCCGGGAGGGGAGCGTTGATGTCCCGCGAACGAAACATGTGCAGCCCGTGAGAGTTGGTGTAGGTGACCGCAAGCGTGGTGTTCCAAGGTAGCTGTCTTTCCAGCGTTACAGCGGATTGCAGGATGTAGGGTGCGCGAAGGTTAGAACTTACTGCCTGAATGGTCTGCGTGGACTGCAAGCCTTGCAGCCCTGTAATTGAAGCAAGGGCGGGAAAGAAGTCAGGATTGGTGACCACCTGCTGCTGCTGGATCACTCCGTTGTATCGCTGGACCGCGAGAGTATTGGCGAGCGCAAAACGGTCGTAGAACATGCCGGCCCCTCCTCGCACTACAGTTTTGGGCCTCGAGTTCTTACCGCTCCCCGGAGCCCACGCTATTGCGAAACGTGGAGCCACATCTCGCCAATCATGAATGTTCGTCTGCGTTTCATAGCGGAGTCCAAGGCTCAAAGTGATGTTCGGCCGTATGCGCCAGTCGTCACCCGCGAAGATTCCAACGTCCATCTGGTGTACGCTCAATCCGGGGACGCCTGCATTGATGCTGAACTGCGTCGCCCCGCCGCCGAGCGCGCGAATTTGTAAAGCCGTGAGCCCTTGTTGTTGAAACAGGAGAGTCCGCCGGTAGCGCTCAATCGAGGTGATAGGCGCGCTCACGGGCAGGCCGGAGGCGTCCAGCAGCTGCTGGTTATTGGCACCCAGCACCGGCGCGAGCATCCCACCGCCAAACGTGTACGTTCCGTTGAAATTCTGCGGAGCGACGCTGTCATCCATTTGCCCACGGATCCGAATTCCGGCTTTCCATGAGTGTGCGCCGTGGATGGTGGATGAGTAGTTCTGCAGCTCAAAGCTGTTCTGTGTGTCGGAACTTCGTCCGATGGCTGATCCGCCGGCATTGAACGCGCCTAGTACCAGAATCGCCGGGTCACTGCTGTTCGCAATCATCTGGCCGGCAGTGCGGTAATACTGGAAGCGGGTCTCATTGATTGTGGTCCCCAGCACCGCGGTCTCGGAGATCTGCACCGTCTGATTCGTGAACTCGTTATAGTAACCTCGCGACACCAGATCGAAGCCACCTACGCCGGCATCGCGCGCCGTAGAGTGCGTGAATCCGTACCGGATCGTCAGTGTGTTCTTCTCATTCAGTTGGTAATCGACGCGCGGCGTCAATCGAGTGAATCGTCCCGGCGTTGTGATCACCGTAGAAAACGGTTTGATGCCCAAGCTCTGGTCTAGTGCGATTCCATTCGTGATAGAACCGTTGTCCACCAGATTGCGCTGCGCATCGACGGTGAACGATGCGCGCTTGTTGATCGGACCTCCCCCCTCACCTTCGAATTCGTTAAGCAAGAACGGCGCCTTCTCGGCGGAATAGGGGTTGCGTGAATTCCAAACCCGGGTTCCCAGGTTGTAGTTGATGGTGGCCCGGTACTTATCCATTCCCGGCTTCGTGAAGATCTCGATGCGGCCGTATCCGAGCTTGTCGTATTCGGGAGCAAACGGGTTCTGATTAATCCGGATCTCACGGATCGAAGCTTTGGCCGGAATCTCACCGCCACTGAAACCGTCGACGAAAATTGACCCTCCGTTTGGCCCCGCTGAGGGTCCGGCCAGCGCCTGCAAGTCCGCCTGGAGATCGTTCGGATCGTCGGAAAGTGCTTCCAGATCGTCCCCACGGAGCACCAGTGCATTGGCATTGTTCGCCGCATCCGTGCTCACCGCGGGACCGGTATTGTCGCGAACGTTGACGGTTTCCGCCAAGGATGCAACCGTCAATCGCAAGTTCAGCGTCTGGATCCCCGGCTTAACGGTGATGCGCGCGGGCTCTCGCATTCCGAGTTGCGGAGCCGAGGCCTGTACCGCGTAGTTGCCTGGTGCGATGCCCCCCGCCGAGTACGTCCCGTTGCTGTCCGCCACCAAACTTTTCACGGATCCAGAAGGATCCGTCAACGTGACTTTCGCACCGGGGATAATGGCTCCGCTCTCGTCCGTCACCTGACCGCGAACCGATGCGGTCTGGGCGGAAACCGAGAACGCAAAAATTATGCTCAGGCTCAGATATCGGAATACTGTCATTCGCCTTATCTTCATCCTAAGGCGTGAATCTGAAGATTTCCTGTATCCGAGCCCCGCGCGCCGCCGAAGCCCTACCAGCTAAGACGTAGCATCAGGTTCATCAGCGGCTGACCCGCAAACGACGCTGTTGTCTGGTCTCCCGTGATTTTTCCGAACAACTGAGGATTCTTAAAGTCCACGGAGTTGGTGGGCGGGTTAAAGCCCCAGTTGTGGAATGGATTCTGGAAATCGAAGCGGAGCTGCAGGATGAATCGTTCCGTGAGATTGAAGTTCTTCTTCGCCGAGACTTGAGAATACAGGATCCCGGGCCCCGTCACGATGTTGCGTCCCGCGTTGCCGGGCGTGAACGGCGCAGGAGCGGCGAAACAATTCACCGGGAGTACGGGATTTTCGAGTGCCTGATTAAACCGGTTTCCGCCGATGATGCTACCCAGTCCGAACTGCGGCATCGAGATACTGCTGCAAGTCAGGTCGGGAACCCGGTTGCCGATATTCGTGGGGTAATAATTATTGGGGCTGTTCGCGAAGCTGAAGCTGATCGGGTTGCCGCTGTTGATCGTTTGTACCCACGCCAGCTCATAACCGCCCACCAGCCAGTCCAGAACGCGGTTTTGATTTACGAACGCTCGCCCTCGACCCATGGGAAGTTCGTACGTCGCGCTCGCCACAAAGACATGGTTGCGGTCATAACCGGCGCGCCCTTTGTTGAGATTGCGGTTCGAAACCGGAGCCACGCCGGTGCAAACGCCATAGTCCGAGTCGCAGTCGTCAATCGCCTTGGAGAACGTGTAGAACGTGTTCAACACTAAACCCTGCGAATACCGCTTCTGAAATTGCACGGTCCCGGCGTGATAGGTGGAATGGCCGGTATTGGACATGTAATTGATACTGCCGAACTGTGGATACGGCAGATAGTTCTGCGTGGCACTAAAGGCAGCGGCCTGGAGCGCAGGATTGTTGGCGCCGAAATTGGTTGGAAAGGCGTTGACGTTCCAGCTCTCCACCAGATGAACGCCGGCCGATCCCTGATAGATCAGTTTCAGCAGATTGTTCGTGCTGACCTGATATTCCAGAGTGGTGTTCCAGTTCATCACGTAACCGGGGCGCAGATTGCCGTCCATCCAGTAGATGTTCCGAGAACCGTAATTCGTACCGACGTAGGTGGCGGTGTTGTTCGGCAGAACGTTATATACCACGGGCGCCGGGCCGTCACTGAGGCGGAACAGCGGCCGGGGATCGCCAGGTGGTCGCTGCTGCACCACCTGGGCCTGGTATTCATCGAATTGCTGGAGCGCGTTCGGGAATCGGATATCCACCGTGTTCACTCCGAAGCCGCCGCGAAACACCCAGCGATCCAGCGGATGCCACGCCAAGCCGATGCGAGGTTGGAAATCCTTGAGGCTTCTTTGACTTAATCCGCCGGTTGGATGGACGATCGCGCCCTGCTTTCCGGTGACGGGATCGACCGTCGTGGGGCTGAAGTTGCTCTCCAGACCATGGGCGGTGTGAAAGGGGCTTTCTGTCGACCAACGCAGACCAAGATTGAAGGTCAACGATCGCGAGAATTTCCAGTCATCCTGGAAATAGAGACTGTGGATGGTATCCCGCGGGAGCCAGGTAGTCGTGTAACTGGTGAAATTGGCGGCGGCAACCGCTCCCAGTTCGAATCCGGCGAGAAGATTGCCGGTATTCGGGACAGGTTGTCCATTGGGTTGTAGTCCGGCAGTCATGTTGTCGAATTGAAAGACACCGCTCGGCTGTCCCAACTGGAAGAAGTTGCCGCGAAAGTCGAGCAGCTCATAACCCATCTTCAAGGCATGCGCTCCCACCATCTTGCTGAAGTCGTCACGGAGCGAAAGCGTTTCGCGGACCGTTGTGGAAGGGCCCGGCACGGTGAGCCCGTACATCGTGTTCAAGGCTGGGGCCGTTCCAGTGCCTGAGGCTGCGGTGGAACTGAATGACGGCATCAGCAACGGGCTTACGTTGGGAATACCCAACGTCGCGGCCCAATTTGCGTTGTAGGACGGGACCACGGTGTCGTTCCTCGCCCGGTAGTAACCGACTCTCACGTCGTTGAGCGCCGACGGACCAAACAGTTGAGTAGCGCCGAGCGAGGTGTTCTGTTGTGTGAAGGGCGTCAGGATGCCATTGGCTCCGTCGAAGACCGCTAGACCGATGCTGGTGGGCCGGCCCAGACCGCTTTGATGGTTGTACGTATAGCTCGCGTACGCCTTGAGATTCGAGTTGAACTGCTGGTCGACGCGTCCGGAATAGTCCTCGAAAAACGTTCGCGACCTCGAAGCCCATGTGTAGTTGCTTACCGGACCTGTGCTGGTCAACGACCCGGGGGTGTTCGGGGGAATCCATGGATTCAAACCAATGATCTTCTTTGCCGCGGGATCGAAACGGCTCAGCGGAATCACGTTGCCGGGAAGCGGATCCCGCGTCCAGGTTCCATCGGCAAGCCGGCGCGTGGTAAACGGATCGTATAAAGGCTGGCCAACTCCGCCGAACGTGAAGTCGCCCCCCAGGGAAGCCGGCGTCGGCGTCTGGCTGGTGAAGGCAGCCGACTTCTTTTCGATCAATTTCTGATATCCGAAGAAGAAAAACGTCTTATTTCGTCCATCGTAAACATGCGGGATCACGATGGGTCCGCTGATGTTCGCATCCGGCTGCATGAACCAGGCGGGCACGCCATTGGGCGCCCCGGGCTGCGGATCGGTGGTCTTGTACAGATTGAAGAACTGGCGATGGGTCATGCGGCGGGTCCGACCCAAATCCGCAGCCATTCCATGCACTGTATTCGCGCCGCCCTTTTTCACCACAGTGACTACGCCGCCCGTCGTATGGCCATATTCGGCCGGCAGAGTCCCGGTGATGACTCTGACTTCCTCAACGGCATTCTCGATCGGCTTGATGTCGGTTCCACTACTGCTCTGCGGATCGTTGCCCAAGACGCCGTCCTCGAATACAGCGGTTCCCGTCGACCGCTGGCCGGCCACGTTGAATCCCCCGAGAGATCCCCCGTAGGCATAGCCGTTCATCGTCATTCCTGGCATCAGATTCAGCGAATTCAGCACGTATCGCTGATACAGCGGCATCTTGTAAAGCGTCTCGCCACCCGTCACTGTGCCGGTGGACGACGTCTCAGTTTCTAGCAGCGTGGCCTGAGACGCCACCTGAACGGAGTCCGTGACCTGGCCCAATTCGAGCGTTGCGTTAACAGGCAATACATCGCCCACATGGAGTGCAAGACCACTTTGCACGATACGTTTGAATCCCGCGCTTTCGAAGGCCACGCGATAATTGCCGGGCAGCAGCGATTGGACGCGATACAATCCCTCAGCGTTCGTGATCGCTCGCGACTCGAAATTCGTCTCCGTCTGGACGACGGAAACCTGAACGTTCGGGATAGCGGCGCCGGTCGGATCAGTCACCGTTCCTGTGATGGTGCCCGTATTGGTCTGGCCCAGGGCCATAACCCCAAATGTGAGAAGAGTTGCGAACGCACGAAAAACGGTGCAGGACGTTTGCATGGCGACCCCTTTGGAACTAACAGTTTATAGCGAGTAGTATACACCCGCTCTCTCACGACAGCGCGGCCTGCAGCATGGCACGAGCGTACCCCACGTTGTAGGCGATCGCTGCATATCCGCCGCCGCCCGGGTAACCGCCGATCGGTCCGCGTTCGGCATCGTAATCCAAGCGCCGCTGATGTTCCGGATAGAGCTCGTGCGTGTACTTGTTTTTCACCAGTTCTTTCATGATCGCGAACATGTTGTTCAGGCCCTCGTCGATCCACACTTCCGTGTACCTTTCGTAAGGCTTCATCACTAGAACGTTGCGAAAATGGACGTGATTGATCCGGTCACGGGAACCGAAATAGCGGCAAACCTCCACCGGATCTTCGCCCATCTCACGGGTGACGCCGCAATCGAAAGTAATGCCGTTGGAAGGGCTGTCCACGATCGAGATGAGCTTTTTCCATCCGGCTACCGAACCCATAATCTGCTGTGAGCCGCGGCTGATCGGCGCCGGCGGATCGTTGGGGTGCAGGGCCAACCGGACGTTGGCCTTCTCCGCCACCGGAACCACCGCTTTCAGGAAGTACGTGGCGTTCGCCCACATCGCGTCCAGATTGTGCGCCCCTTCATTGGCAAGCGGCGGCAGGTCTCGGAACTTCATTCCCTTTTCTTCAGGTCTGGTCTGATACTGCTGGCTGGCGGTCTGCACCAGATCATAGTCGAAACCGGTCCAGCCGGAGTTCCCGCGATTCGTGTCGATCTCCTCGAAGTAGCCTTCCATGGCCCGGTGCGCATAGAAATTGTATTCCACCACCGGCAGGCCGACTTTGCCGGCCGCGATGATCGACTGCTTGATCTTCTCGATATCTTCGTCGCGTTTCTTTCCCGCCCTTCCGTAGAGGATATCGGGGGAGAGATTGATCATCAGATTGCCGACGGTAATGTTAACTGCCTTCCATCGTTCGATGATTCTTGTGAGTCCTTCTTCGGTCCAAGGCACGGCGGGCCCGCCCCCGAGAACGTAGTTCACCCCAAGTTGTTTGACTCTGCGCGGCGCGGCCGTCGGGTCGGAACCCGGATTGGCAGCCCCGCCGCCACCATCTCCCATGCCTACTGCGATTTTAGGAGTGTCCTTTCCTTCCTTGGGCGGAGCTGGAACCTGCGCTGCCGCCAGCGGAATGTCGGCAATTCTGGCCAAACCGCTCGCGCCGAGAGCTTGCATCAGTGTTCTGCGAGAGAATTTCATGACCGGAAGTATATATCAACCTCCGCCGGATTACGGGCGCTGCTGCAATTTCCTGTCAGTAACATGTGATTTGTCCGCCTCAGTGAACAAGTGAAATGTCCGCGTGAGGAGCGGGTGAGAAAGGCTGGTCGTGGAAGCCACCAAACAGCAGATCCCAGCCGCAGAAATGGAGCGGATGATGAAAGCACAGGAAGTGATCTTGAAGGCAGCGGCCGGCAAGCTGAAGTGGTGGGAAGCGGCCGAGGTCATGGGGGTGACAGACCGCACGATGCGGCGGTGGCGAGAGCGGCTACAGGAGCACGGCTACAGCGGCTTGTGGGACTACCGCAAACGTCAGCCGAGCCCCAAACGGGTGCCCATGGCGACAGTGGAGCAGGTGTTGCATCTATATCGGGAGCGGTACTTCGACTTCAATGTGCGGTACTTTCACGAGAAGTTAGGGGAAGAGCACGACCTCCAGCTGAGTTACGGGTGGGTAAGCAGCGCTGCAGACGGCAGGATTGGTAGCCAAGCGCAAGAAGCCGGGATCGCATCGCAAGCGGCGGCGCGGCGAGCTGTTGCGGGAATGATGCTGCATATCGATGGCAGTGAGCATCGCTGGTTTGGCCACGAGCGGTATTACGAGTTGATCGTCATTCTGGACGATGCGACCAGTGAAATTTATTATGCCCAGCGGGTGGAGGCGGAGTGCACGCGAGCCGTGATGAGAGCTTTGCGTGAGGTGATCGACAGGAAAGGTTTGTTCTGCTCGTTATACAGCGACCGAGCGGGGCATTTCTTCACCACGGTCAAGCGCGGGGAACCAGTGGATGCGAGCCGGCCCACGCAGGTGGGACGGGCGCTTCAGGAACTTGGGGTGAAGATGATTCCTGCCTATTCGCCCCAGGCCAGGGGCAGATCGGAGCGGAACTTGGCAGTTGGCAAGGCCGGTTACCGCAGGAGCTGAGACTGCATGGCATCACGGACCTGGAGGAGGCAAATCAGTTTCTCCGCCAGAGTTACATGGGAGAATTCAACCGCAAATTTACGGTGGCGGCGGCGCAGAAAGGCAGTGCGTTCGTGCGTATCCGACGCAAGGACCTGGACTGGATCTTTAGCGTGCAGGATGAGCGTATCGTTCACAACGACAATACGATTGCGGTAGCCAATCGGACGTTTCAACTCGATCAGACCCGTTGGCGAAACACCCTGGCCGGGCCAACCGTGGTCGTTCACGAACATCTCGATGGACGCATGCCGATTCGCTATGGTCCGCATGTGATCGCGCGCTATGTGTCGGATCAACTGCCACCACAGGCACCCCGCCGCCGTGGTACCCCGCGACCACCTGCCGGCAGAGCGGCCTAAAAAACTTGGAAAGGAGTCTTTGATGAACATGGAGGCGCTGCCTCCATACCTCCGGGATTTAACGCTTTGCGCCAGAACTGCTGGATCAGGAGCAAGCCGTGCTGGTTTGCTCCCGCAGTCCCGGCCCTGAGTCGGCGCTCGAGTTGCGTCCCCGCATGGCTTTACCCTCCGCCCAGGCAGGTTGAGCTTAGCGGATATCGATGCCGCCTGGCAACACCGGACATTTCAGTTGTTAATTAAACCGGACATCTTGACGTGTTACCGACACCGCAACCGCGAGCCCCTACGTCAGCGCGGGCCGGCGGCGTGAGAACTCGGATTGGGTGAGGCCGTCCGCGGGCTGATGAGCAATCCGGAGAATGGCTGGTCCCTATGAACGAAGTCCCTGGTTGCCGCCAGGAGTTGATCCGCATCGCGCCCATAAAGGAAATAGACGGCGGCCTTGGGCGAGCGCATCCACGCATAAGCAAACATCTCTTCGTTTCGCGCCGCTGATTCGATCGCCGTCACGATGCGGCGCGGCACTACGCCCCGGCTCTTGAGCAAACGCGACACGTCTCTTGTGGTAAGCAAAACTACGCCGCCCAGACTCGAGGACGCTTTAAAGTCTTGCCACTCATTCTGCCCCACAATGCCTCGCACTTTTTGGTTGAACTCATCCGCCGCCCTCTGGCCATCGGCCGAATGAATAAGTACGCGGCTTGACAACAGAAAACGCGGACTTGCACATAAAGGTCCGAGTGCGGAGGCGACAGTTTCCATGTATGCATTTAGAAATTCATCGTCAAAGATACTCTTGTGAGGCGGCGATCCGCTGCTCGATCAGGGGAGATGTCAATCGGACAACCTTCGAGATAAATGGATCAAAGTAGATGTTGTCATCCTTCGACGCAAACCCGTTGAAGTCTTCGAGTGAACGCGATTTCTTCTCAGCGAGCAACTGCACGCTGGCCGCCACAACTTCGTTTAGGATGCTGTAGGCAGCCATTGAGTAGGGCTCGGGGCGTTGGAGGAAGCGCTCGATCAAACGGACGTGATCTGGGCGCGGCGCGAGGTCATAGAAGTGATGTGTGAATTCATGGATCGCTGTAGCCAATGGAGGAGCTCCTATTTTCGGATCGTCCACAACTTCTATCAGAAGATGGCCCTCCAGTACCGTGGCCGTTGTATTGGTTAGATATTTCTTCGGATGGATGGCAAGATCCAAGGCGACGGTGGCACGCGCGGGCACCTGTGCGTTCGTCAACGCAATCGCCGATTGACAAACGTTTCCGAGGTCTGAGTCCGATGTCTTCGAAACGATCTGCGGGACCAATTTGGAGGCAGTCGTTAATCCTTCGTGCTGCCACCAATCGGAGAAGCGGGGCCAGAAATGGCGTAAGATGCCGACGAAGCGGCCAGCACATGCGCGGCCGCACAACTCCTCGTACTTGCTTCTAAGGGTTGCAAGGTCGGGTGCGTCCAACGCCGCAATACGGAAGGCGGCGTCACGCGAAACTGCCGTGCCGTAGAACCTACCATAGTTGGGCGGATACGGCGACTTGCCGTTTCGGTTCTCCGTCTTGGCTCCCCGGTAGCGCGAGTGGAGAACGGACCACCGTTCCAACTGCTGAGCATCTTCGGAGCTCCAGGCAAGATCATGCCGCCAAAGATCAGTGTAATCCTTGGCCTTCGTGTTTGAGTGCCCGGACAGCGTGTCGAGTTGCCACGCCAGATTTCCAACAGCGCCGGCGCGAAAAACGATGGTCATTCGCTCGCCACGCCAGACCTGCTGGACATCCTGGGCGTGCGCCAGTGCGCGGGCCATCGCCAGCATTAGCAGGCAACGCAGCACTGCAAGGAACCGAGTTGTTGCCACATTCACCCAGCCATTGTAGCTGCCGATCTGACGAAATCATCCCATGAGTGGGTTGCTTCTTCATATGTTATATGTAGAAGAGACAGGTATGCAAAGCTCCAACACCACCAAATCGGATATCCCGCAAGGCACACTTGATCTCTTGGTCCTGCAGATCGCGGCTCTCGGTCCCATTCACGGGTACGCCATCGCTCAGCGCCTTCAGCAGGTCTCGCGCGACGTCCTCCAGGTTCAGCAAGGTACGCTCTACCCCGCACTGCACCGCCTCGAAAACAAAGGCTACCTCGCCGCGGAATGGAAGGAATCGGAAACGAAGCGCGAAGCGAAATACTACCGGCTCACCGCCAAAGGTCGAAAGCAGCTCGAAACCCAAACAGCAAACTGGGCGCGCTTGGCCCAAGCGGTCAGCCTAGTACTCCGACTGGCAAAGGGAGAAGCCTCATGAACTGGATCAGGCGGATTCTTAACCGGCGGCGGTTAGAAGCGGAACTTCGCAGAGTTGGATTATCAAGTCGAGCGTCAGACTTCCTCTTACTTGGAAGCCGGCCTCACGGAAGCCGAGGCACGCCGCAAGGCTCGCCTCGAGTTCGGCGGGCCCGATCAGATTCGCGAGGAATGCCGCGATGTTCGTGGAACGCTTTGGCTCGAACGTATTGCGCAGGACCTCCGCCTGTGCTTCCGGCTTCTGCGGAAAAGCCCCGAATTCACCCTGGCTGCCGTCGGGACTCTCACGCTCGGCATCGGCGCTAACACCGCCATCTTTCGACTCCTGATGCCGTACGCCTGAGTTCCCTTCCCGTCCACAATCCGCAAGAACTCGCACTCGTGGAACTCGCCGACATGACCGGCCGCCGGGGCGCTCAGGTGACCCCCTATCCCGCACTCACCAATCCTATTTGGGAGCGATTCCGCGACACACAAGAAGTCTTCTCCGGAGTGCTGCGCCTGGGGCAACAGTGAGTTCAACATCGCCACCGCCGGCGAACCCGTCTGGTGCGGGGACTGTTCGTCAATGGTGATTTCTTCCGGGTGCTCGGAGTGCCGCGCCTGATGGGCCGCCTGTTCACTCCGGCTGTCGATCAGCGCGGCTGTGGACTCCCCGGCGCAGTTGTCAGCTACGCGTTCTGGCAGCGTGAGTTCGGCGGGGATCCTTCGATCATCGGCCGCGAAATCAGCCTCGATTATCAACCCGCCGAAATTGTCGGTGTCACCGCGGCTGGTTTCACCGGTCTGGAAGTGGGTCGCTCCTGCGACGTCGCCGTCCCCCTCTGCTAGCAGCCTGTCGTGCGGCCTCCTAGGGATTACCTGGATGCGGCACTCTGTGCTGGCTCACCGTGATGGGTCGGATGAGACCCGGACAAATCGTCCAAGCTGCCGGTGTGCAACTGCGGACAATGTCGCCCGCCATCTTTCAAGCGTCGCTGCCGCCGAACTATCCGGCCGAAAACGTGAAGGATTATCTGAATTTCAAACTGAAAGCCGCACCTGCAGGCGGTGGTGTCTCCAGCTTGCGGGACGAATACTCTGATCCGTTATTCCTTTTGCTCGCAACCGCGGGACTGGTTCTACTCATCACCTGCGCCAGCCTCGCGAACCTCAGCCTGGCCCGCTCGAGTGCTCGCGCTCATGAATTCGCAGTCCGTCTTGCGATTGGGCCTCCCGGCCCTGTCTCATTCAACAGTTGCTAACAGAAGGTGCTCTGCTGGCTACGGGCGGCGCCGCCATTGGCCTGCTCCTTTCGAGCGTGCTCAGCCGCGTACTGGTCAACTCGCTCGGTACCGAAGGAGACACGCCTTTCATCGACACGCAAATGAATTGGCACATGCTGGCGTTCACCGCTGCTGTCGCCGGCCTCACGTGCGTTCTGTTTGGGCTTACCCCCGCCTTCCAGGCTACTCGCAGCCGCGCGGCCCAAACCATGAAGACCAGTGGACGTACGCTGTCCTCTGGCCGCGAGCATTTCGGCATCCGCCAAGGTCTGGTGGTGGCGCAAGTGGCGCTATCCATGGTCCTCCTGGTGAGCGCTCTCCTGTTCTCCGGCAGTCTCCGAAACCTTAGCTAAAGAAGGTATGATCGACCTCAAGTATTCATTGATATCAAGGCCACAGTCAAACCCGACTTGTTCGCCTTTTACTCGCCTGAACTGAGGGATTTACGGGCATTGCACGTTCAGGGCTGTCTATTTCAACCCAGTTACGGGATGATCGAGCATGTTCGCGTTCTCAAAGAACAGGGAGTTATCCGTGCCGCCTGAAAATCCGAATCCTCGTGTAGTGGTCGAGAACGCGCCTGCGGCAGAGTGAGATTAGTCGTGGTTCAGCTTCGTGGCGTCCGGTTCACGCGCTATTCTTGACTTCGTGACGATCAAGGGCCGCGATCTGATCCGGTTGCTCGAAGATCATTCATGGCAACACGTCCGAACAACCGGGGATCATCGTATCTTTCGCAGTCCCGACGGTCGGGTCACGATCGTATCTGGAAAAAATCGAGCGATGATGTACGCCCAGGGACATATCGGGCGATCCTGAGGCAAACTGGTATAAAGGAGCCTGAGAAGTGACTCGGAAATACTCGCTCCTTATCGAAGGGGATCCAGGAAGCTACAGCGCTTACATCCCGGAGCTTCAGACCATCCTGGTCACTGGCCGATCTCTGGACGAAATCACTGCTCGCGCAATGGAAGCGGTTCGAGTTTACTGGGATACCGTGCGGCAAGACGTCTCGCCGACATCTCTGCTTCGTGAGATTGAAGTTGAACTGCCCGCGTAGGCAGCATCCCAAAACGGCCCTTCAAGGCAAACGTTCTCCCTACCGCCAGACCCGCTAATGCCTTCGACTTTGAACAACCTGCAATGCGGGCGGCAAGCACACGAACGCCTCAGGGACTTGAGCAGACGCAAACACATGTATCAGGAGTAACCGTTTAGGTCCGCCCCTAGGAGAAGATGCTCAGCGCTACGAGCCTTCTCGGTTGACACTGATACTCACGCCACGACCGCGAAAAAGGAACGTTCAAACCCTGCAGCGCTACCCAGCGGGTCGGGAGATGCCGGCCGCCGACAGCGAAACCACCCCAATCCGACGCGTCATCCCAAAATGTGGACTGATCCGCTCGCCGGACCAGGGGATTCCAACCCGCGCCTGAGCCCAGCCAGGCTGACGTGGTAGTCGGAGTCTGGGGTTGGAACTGCCCGCTATTGATGACCAACGCGGCGTGCCTGTTTTGAAGGAAATCCGGTCCTTTCAGAGGATGCCAGTTAAATAACTATGGTTAGGTTTTGACCATTCAGTTGATTCATGAACAGAGCTTGGCCCATGATGATCTTCTCCTCGCGCTTTTAACAGGATACTTGTTCGTGATCTGGGAATTCTCGCCAGATCGACCGAAGCACTAGCAGTATCCGAGGAGAGTAACCACTGAGCACTGACCACTTTCTACTTATTCATCGCAACAATATGCGCCCGGCGATTCTTCTGCCAGCAACTCTCGTCGCTGTCCGTGCAGACCGGCCGCTCTTTGCCGTAGCTCACGGTCTCCAACTGACTGGCTGGAATACCCAGCGAAACCAGATACTCCTTTGCCACATTCGCGCGCGCGTCGCCGAGCGCGGTATTGTACTCCGAGGAACCTCGCTCGTCACAGTGGCCCTCCACCGTCAGCTTGTATTCCGGATACTGCTTAAGAATGTCCGTCAACGCCCTCGAGTCGTCGGCGAGCGTGGCCTGCGCGTCTTTCCGCAGCATGTGCTTGTCGTAGTCGAAATACGCGTCCTGAATGCGGGACAGCAGTTCCTCAATTCGCTTTACGGTGCCGGCATCGGGGAATCGTGAACGCGGCGTCTCGGCGGGAGCCTGGGCGACAGGAGTCCGGGCGGGCGTAGATTCGGGCCGGCGTGCGACGTTCGGGCCGGGCGCGGCCTGGACGGGCGGGGGCGGCGCGACAGCTACTTTCTTTTTGCACGCTACACCGAGGGTGGATAAGGCGGCAACCGCAGCCACCGTGAGCAAACGGGTCAAGTTCATGAAACAAATTTACCTCTGAATTATTTTGATAACGCAATATTGTGCGTTTTGTGAAACCCTTTGCAGCTAATCTTTCTATTTTACGTAAATTCTTTTGCGATGCAAATCGGGCTACTGAAAGTCGCCGATCGGCTGGCCAGGTGGTACTACCACCGGCTTGGAAATCGGGATCTGCTTCGGATCTTTTTGGAATTTCTCGATCTCTTCGATGGCGAAGAACGCATGAGCCCGTTCGCTATCACCGATCCAATGGCTCTGCGTAAGCCAGCGTTTCAGTCCGTCCAGTTTGAATGCTGCGATAGCGCGCGCCTGCGGGCTGGCATTCTCGTCCGCGGCAAGCGACATCAATTTCGACAGCACCACTTGGTCCACGGTTCGCCTAATCTCGCCCGGATAGGAAATCGCCGCCCTGGACTTCCACGTCGATTTCAGCAATTCATCGATCACCTCACCCAGTCCAGGCGAAGCAGCGTGACGCGCGTTGTATTCCACCAGACGTGCGGCACGCTCCGGATTCAGAATCATGGAGACCGTCAATTGCGCCGCGCTCTCGGCGGCGGCCAGAGGATCGAACGTGAGGCCCGTACGTGCCCCGAAAGATTCCCGCGTCCGGCCGTAACCGATCGGATGAGGTGGGAAGATGGCCAGCAGCCGCTCGGGGATCATCAACGCATCGGGTTGAAGAGTCGCCAGCAACGCCTTCAACGCTCGCCGTTGCTCCGCTGGCGGCACCTGGGTGGTCGGGATCTGGCCATCGCCTCGCAGCGTATACGTATAATACAGACCGCCCAGTACCTTCGACGCCGCCTCCACCTGATAGCGATGCGAAAGGTATAGCGGCACCAGAGTCTCTTCCAAACTCGCCAGGGGTTCACCTTCCTGAATGTTGTTTTCCGAGAAACGCGCCAGCGCGCGGGCGCGAACCTGCATCCATCGGTTCAATTCATCCACCGCATTGGGACCGTTGTCCCACAGGTGCACCAGCGGATGGGCGCTGCCGGGCGGTCTGGCATCCTGGTCGGAGAGGAAAGTCAAATGGCGGTCCATCGCGTCCTTCAGAACTCGCCCCAACGCCGATTTTTCATCCGTCTGCGGCGGGAAATCCTGATAGCCATACGTGATCGCAACCTTGTCCCATTCGCCGATGCCGCGCGGATATGCATGCGAGATGTCCAACTCGCCATTGGCATCCAGTTCCACCCAGGGGTGCGGATAGTCCATCACCGAAGCATTCCTCTCTGCGCTCGCAATATAGTTGTGCGCCAGCCCGAGCGTGTGCCCCACCTCGTGCGCTGCGAGCTGCCGCATGCGCGCCAGCACCATCTCGCGCATGGCGTCGGGTATCGATTTGCCCTTCTCGTAGGGCGCCAGCAGAGCCTCGGCGATTAAGTAGTCTTGTCGAGCGCGCAAGGACCCGAGCGTGACCTTGCCTTTGATGATCTCGCCCGTACGAGGGTCGCTGACCGCCGCCCCATAAGACCAGCCGCGGGTAGACCGGTGCACCCACTGGATGACGTTGTACCGGATGTCCATCGGATCCATGCCTTCCGGCATGAGTTCCACGCGGAAAGCGTTCCTGTATCCGGCGGCTTCGAATGCCTGGTTCCACCAGCCCGCGCCTTCGAGCAGCGCCGAGCGGATGGGCTCCGGCGCGCCGCGATCGAGATAGTACACAATCGGATTCACGGCTTCGCTGACGCGCGCCGACGGATCCTTTTTCTTCAGGCGATGCCGTTCGAGAAACCGCTTGGTCGGCGATTCGCCCAAAGGCGCGCTCAGGTCCTGATATTCGTTCGCGAAGTATCCGGCGCGTGGGTCGAAGGTCCGGGGCGTGTACCCGGAGCCGGGAAGTTCAATGAACGAATGATGCTCGCGAACAGTTACCGAGTCGGAAGCGGGAGTTACAGGTTGCAGATAGGGTCCCGCCGGCCCGCCTGTCAGCGTTAAAGTGACCTCCACTTCCGTGTTCTTGGGAAAGTTCTTTGTTAACGGGAGGTAGAATGCCGAGCGCGAGAGGTCGACGTTGTAGGCGCCCTGCGATTTCAGGGCCTGTGTCACGTGGTGAGCATCGCGCAAGAAGAAGCTTGTAGCATCCACCAGCGCGCGGGAGCCGTCCTCGGCCGACACTTCGAACCCCCACAGCACGGATCTGGCGAAGGATTCTTCAACAGCCGTCCGCTGCGCCGGCTCCTGGCTGCTGGACCGGTAATCGTAGTTGCCGGCCACGAGAAGGACCTTCGGACCGCTGCGTTCGAAACGAACGATGTGGGATTCGCCTAGGTGACCGCGATCGAGGCCGATGTCGTTCGACCCGATGCCTGCGGGCAACGACTCGAGGTACAAGAACTCAGTGTTCCACTTGTCGATCTCGAGCCAGAGCTTGCCCGTCTTGGCATCCCAGTAGAAACGGAAGAACCCGTCTGCTTTCTGGGCTCCAGCGATTGTTTTTTCAATTGCGCTCTGGCCGGATACCTGGGCGCAGAGTGCGGACCACAATACGATCGCAGTGAGGCGTTTCATGATTGCTATCAGTAATGTTCAGTGCTTCAGTCGTTTTAACAGCAGCGCGCGCTGAACGGCGCTCAGGCGGCTCAGCCGCTGCTCGGCGACGGACCGGGCGGCCGCGGGCTCCGGTTGGGATGGGCTCAGCGACGTGAGGAGGGTCTCAAAGTCTGCGGCCCGCAGCTTCGACACGAAATCAAGGGCGCGCTGCCGGGACCGTTGCACTTCCTCTTCGTAAGCGGCTCGATTCGTCAGCAGCGTTGTGAGCGCGTCGATCCACGGATCCAGATCTTGCTCCGCCTCGACGGGCTTCGGCATGCGTGTCTCGTCGAACTCCTGGATGTAGCGAACTACCGGATTCACCGGGATGACGAAGCCGGTGGCTAGTTTTGCCTCCTTCAGGCCGCCCGAATCGCTGGCGATTACGGGCACGCCTCGAAGCATGGCCTCCATAGCGATCAGCCCGAAGCCCTCGTACCAGATCGACGGCATCAGCAGCACTCGCGTATTCGACAGTACGTCATTGATGTTCGGAACGCTTCCCAGCACCTGTACGTTGGGCAGCTTGGTCAGCACCTCTCGATCCGCGGTGGTGGTGCCCCACCCGATAAGAGCTGAAAACGGAATGTGAGGAAAGCGCTCGGCGAGCCCGGCGAAGATACCAATCCCCTTAACTCGGCACGGATTGATCATCAACACCGAACCGGCGCCGAATCTTCCGAAGCAGGGCCACGGGGGATCGCCGTAGATGGGCGGGTGAATAACGCGGGCCGCCACTCCTGCGTGCTGCTGTATGTACTGCGCCATGTGATTCCCGATGGCAACCACGGCGGAAACGCGACGTATGATATCGGTGGCCTTCGCATCGGGGTTCCAACTCTCCGGACCGAACGGGAAGAACTGCGGCGTGTGCGCCAGGTACACGATACGGCCGCGCGCAGCCTGCTCGCCTTCCCGCAGCAGCACGTGGCTGAGATCTTCGGACGACACCAACAGCCAGTCGGGATCCATCGCCCTAATGTGCCCGCCCAACACCGAAGCCCTGCGCTGCAGATCGCACACGGAATGGATCTCGATTTGATCCTGCCGGACCGTCTCGTCCCGGTCTGCTGTGCACACGACTGTACAGCGGTGGCCTGCGCCCGCCAGGTGCCGCAGCCAGGCCAGATTGCTGCGCGTGGATCCCCCGCGCGGCGGCGCATAAGATGCGTTCGACGTGAGCAGTATGCGCATCAGACTCTAGGGTTAAGCGATGTCTTCTTTTGAAAGCAGAGCTTGGACCTCTTCATCTGAGAGTCCTTCGATTTCCGCGAGCAACGCCTCGTATTGTTCCGGGTTCAGTTGGCTTAGTTGATGCGTTTCGATCTTTTTCGCCAGTTCTCCCAGGGTCAACGTCGCGGAGTAAACGTCGTCAATAGAGAGTTCCACTCCGAACGCCTCGCGCACCCTGCTGATCAGCATTACCGCCAGCAGCGAATGTCCTCCGAGATCGAAGAAGTTTGCCGAGACGGGGATATCTGACCGCTTTAGCAGATCGCTCCAGATCTCCGCGAGCTGGCGCTCAATCCCGGTCATCTCATCCCGGCCGGAGGGCACTTTCGCGGCCTGCGATTCGCGCCGCATCGCCTCCAGGATCTGAGCCGGCGTCCGGAGCTCGTTAGCGATGCAGGCGTAATCCACCACGCGGCGAGCTGCGGGTTGAGCGGGCTTCGGCTGGTGCTTCGGGACGTCCACCGAAGTCGCAGGCGTCCACTGCAATGCGCGGATGCGCTCCGCATCGAAGTGATAGACAAGGCTGTCACCTTGCGCCTCCTTGCCCATAGATTGCAGGAACTGCTGTGCAGGCTTGTTCTTCTTCGTGATCTCGAGACGCGCAACAACGGTCGTCAGTCCGCGGTTCAGCGCCTGTTCACCCAGCCAAGCCATCATCCGGTGCTCGACGCCGCGCCCTAGTACCCGGCAACTCACCAGGAAAGTATCGATTTCAAGCGCCCCTGCCCCTGCCTGAAAAATCAGCACGCCCACCAGGCCATAGTTGCCGAAGCGGTCCGCCACTTCAACCGCCACGCACTCGTACCCGGCATGGCCAATCAGAGATTGAATCTCGCGCTCCGACCTTCGCACGGTGGTGAAGTTGAACTGGTTCGTCCGCTGGGTCAATTGTGCGACGCGGCTGAGGCGCTCCTCAGTAACTGGCGAGAATGTCACCCGCAAGCGTAGCCCAGCGACGAATTCGTGAAGGTTGCTAGCCCGCTTCACCTCGCGGCCGAACTCCTGCGCCTGGGTGTAGTAGGCGCTCCGGTGGCGGTCTTCTTCAGTCACCACTGGATGATCGAAGGCCCATACGTGTTTGAGGAACTCCGGCGTGCTGGCGATGTCTTCCGGAAGCTGAAGGGTCAGCACATCGGGCGCATTCTCAGCCATCTCGGCGCATTCCTTCGGGCTATCGTCGACGAAGATGAAGGTATCCGGGCCCAGGTTGAGTTCGTCTGCCAGCGCCGCCAGGTTCGCGGATTTAGATTCCCAATTCAGCCGCGAATCCACGAAATGTCGCAGTTGAAGCGGCATGTGCGGGTTGGCAGCAAATGTATCCAGGACGTCCTGCTCGTTATTCTTGCTGTTCATGACCAGCAGCATTCCCTGCTCCCGCTGGTCCAGCATGAACTCCTGTAAGAACTGCCGGGGCGGGTCGACCACGATGCCCGTCGGTCCATCCTCGCCGCAAATGCCCTGCCACAGCGTGTTGTCGCAATCCAGCGTGACCACCTTATAGGGAGGTGTGAAGAGCGCGTGTGCGTGGCGTACCAGGGTAGTGCCAAGCGCGCAGAAATAAAGCTCGGTATAGGGGATCCGGGCGAGATGCTCGGCGTCGGGATCGTGCGGAGCCTCCACGGGGTAAAGGTGATCAATCTGCTCGGGGGCCAGGAACTGCACTCCCGGGAACTCGTCCAGAGATCCCTCGAATAGGGAGCATAACTCCCGATTCATCCGCGCACGAGTGGGATCCGCTCGAAACTGTAGCGACGACGGACATAGGCATATCAGCAACGGGACCGCGAACCGCCCCGCACTATCACGGATCAGGTGGATTAACTCGTTCGCGTTAGGTTCAATCTGCCCGGTTTCACCCAGATCCTCAAGACGGACCAGGAGCACGTTAAGCCCATGCCGGTTCGCACCGAATACGCTGTTCGGATCGAGCAGGGTCTGCGAGAGCTGGTGATACGGAGCAAAGCTCACCTCAAACTGCGAATCGAGCCTCTTCCCCCAGAACTCGATGAAGTGCTGAATGGGTTCGGCGGTGAAGCTCGCGCTGATGGCGAAGCGAAAGGGCGACAACGACACTCTATCTTTAAGATAGCGGGAACACGCCGCTCTCGTCACACATCTAAAGCAGTAAAGATGTTCCTTGCTCGCCTCATGGCGATTCCGCTTCTTCTAACTCTCATGACGACCACAACGCTCCTGGCAGCCGCTGGCGCAACCCGCCGCGGTATCGAATATGGAGTAGCCGGCAAGACCAGGCTGCTGATGGACTCCTGCGTTCCGCCAGGACAAGGCCCTTTTCCGGCAGTCATCATTGTTCATGGCGGCGCCTGGATCACAGGCGATCGACGCCTGAGCGTGGAGCCGCTCTTCCACCCTCTTTCCGAAGCAGGATTCGCATGGTTCTCGATCAGCTACCGGCTGGCCAATGAAGCGATGATGTTTGGCGCAGCCATTCAGGATGTCGAGGCCGCTGTCCTGTATGTCCGCTCCCACGCGGCCGAGTACGATGTCGATCCCGGACGTATTGCGCTGGCAGGTGAATCAGCGGGCGCGCAACTGGCGTCCATGGCCGCACTCTCGCCGGAGTTGAAGGATATGGTACAGGGCGTAGTCGCGCTCTACAGCCCCAGTGATCTGGTCACCTTAGCGAAGACCTCTAACCGCGTCCCGCCTGAGCTGCGCCGCGCCGTCGAGGGCACTCCCTGGGCCGAGTTCCTCTTGGGCGGTCTACAACGCTTGTCACCACTTTATAATGTGCGTCGAGACATGCCGCCGTTCTTGCTGATTCACGGTACGGCGGACTCCCTCGTGCCCTTCGAGCAGTCCGAGCGTATGTGCCAGCGAATGCGTGAGGCAGGTGCATCCTGTGATCTCTACCCGGTGAAGGGCGGCGGCCATGGGATCCGGTGGTGGGAGCAGAGCGGGAGCTTAACTGCCTACAAGAAGACGATGGTAGATTGGCTGGGCAGGTTATTTCGGGAGCCCATACTGCCGGCTACTGGGGGCCGGTTCTGACTACCAGAAAGAGATTGGAATTTCTCCGGGGTGCCAGTTCAGGCCTATCGAAACCCGATACGACAAGCGAGACAAACCGGAAAGCTGGTCGAATTGCACGTTCCGTGCGTCGAACATGGCATTGGCTTCCAGCGCCGGCAGAAGCTTATAGGAACCACTCACAGTGCCTGTAGCGTAAGAGTACTGTCCCAGTTGGCTCTGCCCGAGGCTGCTGAGGCGCATGTAGTTGCCGCCAATGGAGAGGGATGCTTTTCGTATCCCCGTATAGCTGTAGGTTGCGCCCCCGGTGGATTGTTTTGAAGTAAGGTATACGCCATTTCCGGCCGACGGCATCTGTGTGTAGTGCGCCTCTACGCGCGACCGCTTAAACGTACCAGTCAGCGAGCCCTGGCCGGACGCTACGTAAATGCTCCGGCTGAAAGCCTGAATGACAGTGGTATTTCCGAACAGCGCTGCGGTAATCGGGTCTGCGGCGACCTGCTCGGCGCCCACCGTGCTGACTCGGGCCGCGCCAGCTGATACCGAGAAACCCCATCTCTTACCCAGCGCCTGCGAGTATCCGACCATGTAGGTGTGCAGGTTGCTTTCACCAAAGCCTCGCGGATAATCGAAGTGTGTAAAGGCATATGAGACGTTGACCGATTTGGTCTTACCTAGCTGATACGCAGCGCTGCCCTGCCCGGAGTAGCCGTTCAAACCCACCAATGCTTTGGATTGCCGTCGGACGGCAAACCCACTACCAACCGCGCTGAACGAAAGCCGAGAACTTACTTGATAGCTGGCGCCGGCGCTTTCTTCTAAGAAGAAGGCACGGTTATCGAAAACGCCGTACCCTGGGGATGACAACAAATCCGTCGCTACAGCCGGCCCGCTCACGTAATATCGCGAAAAGGTTCCTGCGCTGGTTCTCGAAAATACCTGAAGGCGATTCGAAAGTTGAGTTGTTATGGCTAGCCCGAGCATATGGTCGCTGCCATCGAAGGACGAGTTTGTCGTGTAGTGGCGGAAGTTGCCCGAGTAGTCAAGACCTAGCGTGGTGTGGCGCCATTTGTGGCGCCCGTATGCGCCTATGTCCGCAAAAACGCCGTACAGCCCGCCCGGTTTGACGATGTGGCCCGCGGCATCGATCGCCGCGGGTAGGTAACCCGTTTCATAAGTACCATTCACCCCGGCATAGAACTGAAAGCCCGTCGCAGCCCCGCCGCGTTCGCCCGTCGTGTTGACGAGCCGACTCAGAATCTGCGGCCCGCTGTAGCCGCTCTGTCCGAGCGCCGACACGCACAAGCACACAGTTACGGCGATCCATTTGATACTCAATGAAAAAAACTCCTCCGACTGGACGTAAGATAGCGTTCGACAGCGTCTTCCTCCGAACGGGGATGACTTAAAACTGTAGTCTGACGTCTCGCTCCACTCATGTCAAGGCACGCTCAACCAGGCAGTGGGGCTATGCAGTTTGCCGAATCTGCACGTGAGACTTGTTCACCTTACAGGCCAACGTGGCTGGGAACATGCCCCAGCCGCGTTGGCCGCCTGGGAGGAGCCTTACATCTGAATGTCAGTGATGTGGAGCGTATCCCCTTCTGCGGTTCCGGTCACCTTGACCCGGAATACCTTGTTCTTCGTCGATACACGCCCGGTAGACTGCAGTTGAGAAGAAATCCGCGAATTCCCGGCATCGTCGATCTTCATCGTACGGCCGTCTTGAAGCTGGAGCACGAAGGACGAACTGCTCGGCGACACGAAGCAGGAACGATCCCAGTTGCCCGCCGCTACATCGCCGAGAGAACCCCGCGGGTTGTTGCCGACCTGAGTGTCCGTCGGATTGCCGGTCGAAGCGGCGGTAGTCGAGCGGGCCATGTCGGTCGGCGTCGCGCGTCCGAGATCACTGGGCGAACGGCGATCCGCCGCATTATGGTCAACGTCTCCGGCCGTTTGACGATCGGTCGCTGTCCCGCGGCTTATATCATTCGAACTGGTGGTGCGCTCGCTCGAACTGGTGGCGCGAGTGTCGCTAGCGCCCGTGGTACGGTTCATGTCTCGCGAGCCGGCCGTGTTCCCCGCAGTTGCCCCAACCCGATCGGCTACACCCGATGTGTTGCGGTCGGTGGTATTAACGTCCCGCCCGGATTGGGCCGGAGTTGTACGGTTCATCAGAGAGTCGTTGCCGGTTGGAGTGGTCTGACTCATAGCCGTACTCTTGGGCATACTTCCCGAATTCCCACTCGCCATGCCGGAGGAACTACACCTGGAATCGACTAGGACTCCGTACCAGGTTTGACTATTATGTCCTGTTCTGCCCGTTGCACTGGATTGCGGCGTCGTGGGACTTTCCTGCGCCACCGCCAAGCCTAAGCACAGCGGCACGGTAAGTGCTGTCGCGAACTTCTTCATCCGTCACCTCCTGCTCCGCAACAGATGCAAACGCAGGGCCGAAGGACAACCAGCGTGTTTTCAGCCGATGCATCACTTCCTGCGCGGACTTATTATCACCACCATGGAAATTAGTTAGTGGTATCTACGAACTTACCGCGACCTGCTCGGCGGCACGCCAGTTGATTGTACAATCCTGTAAGTAGCGGGCGAGAGCGCTATCCAGTTTTGGCATGATGTCGGCCCGTTCGCTGGCGAGTGAAGAGTAATGGGGCCGGCGGGCGATCCACTCCAGCCGGCGTGCCGAGCTTGGAATTACCAACGAAGCATCGAGGCCGGCAAGCCGTGCTACTTGTTTGGCCAGTGCAACCCAACTGCTAGAGCCCCGATTCGCCAAGTGCCACAGGCCAGCCTCTCCGTCTATGAGCAGGTCTAGAGAAGCATCCACCAAGTCCGGGAGGTACGTCGGCGAAACGATGTCCGATGATAAGCGGATCTCCTCTCCATGCACTAATGACAATAGTGTTCGTGTCACAAAGTTAGATTCGTCCCATGGTCCGAAGATCGCGCTGGTACGTATAACCAAAGCTCGCGGAAACAATGCAAAAACCCGCCGTTCGGCTTCTGCTTTACTCTCGCCGTACCTGTTGAGCGGGTTGACTTTGTCCGACTCGACATAAGGTCTCCTGGACTCGCCGTCGAAAACTTGATCCGTAGAAATCGTCATCAACGGGATCTCCTCCGCGGCGCAGATAGCCGCAAGAATAGCCGGACCTTGGGTATTTTCTCGAAAGCAGCGATCGCGCTGGATCTCGGCATCATCAATGTGCGCATAGCCCGCCGTATTCACAATCGCCCAGGGATGATAACGCGTCACGGCCTGAGCCACAGAATCACGGTCCGCGATATCCATTTCATCGCGCCCTAGAACGCGATATGCAATTCCCCGCACGTCGCAAGTGCGGGCATAGGCCTCACCCAACGTCCCGGCCTTACCTGTAATGAGCACTGGACGCGCAGCCGCGCATTGTGGATTGACGTTGATAGAACAGACCTGAGGACTGCGGCCCTCCGGGTAAGATGTTCCAAACAGCAGGCGCTCGGGCCGTTTCCACCATCCGGGTGCTTCGAATAAGGGGTGGTTGGGAATCTCGCCTCTTACCAGGTCGCGCGCAATCGCAGCCAGAGCGGTACGGCGCGGTTTCGCAGCTCGGACATCGAACAATCCGGGCTCATAACAGCCTTCATCCCGAGTTACCAGAGAATTCCAGTCGAAGGCTCCTAGCAAAGCCCATGCGGTTACGGCAACTACATTCCCGCCATTCTGCCTCGCCCGTTGTGCGGCGTTCCAGATGTCCAACAGCCACCGCGCCTGTTCCTCGCGGGTACAGCCGTTATGCACTTCGGTGACGGCGATCGGCTGCTGATATCGCGATCCCACTTCCCCCAACAGCTTCTCTACTCCGTCGATGCCGTCGGCCAATACGCGAACCCCTTCAACATCGGCGTACTTATTGGGTCCGTTTCCGCCGACGACGTGCGCCGGATAGGGCTCAATACGATGATCCAGAAATCGTTCGCTGGTCAGGTAATAGTTCACGCCGATGACATCGGGTTCGCACGTGTTTTCCAAGAACCACTCGAGTTCCGATTCGTAAATACCGGCCCAGCGCAAATAAGCCCACATCGGATGGCGCCTGTCCACCCGTCCCGAAAGTAGGTCCCACGTCGCCCACCGCCGCTCGTTCTCGAAATCTGCTTGATAACCAAGAGTAGGGGTGCTATGGGTCTTACCGAAATCTTCCGTCTGTATCAGGCGCGCATTGGGAGTTATCTCGCGAATAGCTCGCATCGTAAGAACGACACCACGACACTGCTCGAGGAATGCGCGGGCGAAAGTCAGATCATCGTGACCGTGCGGGTACCAGTGACCATAAAGTCCGGCGAATCGCGCTGTAGTCAGCGGCTCATTTACAGGAGTAAACTCCTCAATCCAGGGATACCGCCGGGCTAACTCGCGGCCGTATCGTGCAAGACCTTGAGAAAAAGTCGGAGCTATAAGGCTTGTGCTTCGGGGACCACTGCCGTGATGCACCAGTCCCACGATGGGGCGCATGCCCAGCTCTCGGATGCGGCGGAGCCGCCGGTCGGCCCAGCTCCAGTCGAATACATCGCCTTCAGCATTACTCGTGCGCTCCCACAATACGGGATATCGAATTGTACGAAGCCCGAACTCAGCAAACAGATTCAGGTCGTCTATGCGGGAAGCATGACCGGTCCTCTCGATTTGATCGAAATACCGGTCCCCTACTCGATTCACCGTGCATTCGATTCCGGCCCAGAGCTCGAGCCCACTGGAAGCGCTACTACCCACTGTTGGGTAGGACTGACCACGAGCCTTTATTGTTTCGTGCGTGGCCGGGCGTAGGTTACAGTATGTCTTCGGACCAGTTCTCCAGGATTTGCTTTACCGCTGAGGTGAACTGATCGCCAAGCGCCCCATCAATGAGCCGGTGGTCGAACGTTAGTGCCAGGTAACACATCGAGCGAATCGCGATAGCATCGTCGATCACGACAGGCGTCTTTTCCACTGAGCCGACTCCTAGGATTGCAACCTGAGGCTGGTTGATTACTGGCGTGGCGAAGAGGCTTCCGAAACTGCCGAAGTTTGTAATAGAAAAAGTGCCGCCCTGCACCTCATCCGGCTTCAGTTGACGGGAGCGCGCCCGCGTGGAAAGATCCACAATGGAGCGTTGTATACCCACGATATTTTTCTCGTCTGCATTGCGGATTACCGGGACTATGAGACCGTTCTCGAGGGCCACGGCGATCCCAACATTGACGTCGTTGTGATAGATGATATTTGTGCCTTCGATGGACGCGTTCAGCAGCGGGAACTGACGCAATGCGGCACTGGCTGCCCGCGTGACAAAAGGCAGATAAGTCAAGGAGAACCCGTAGCGTTGGTGGAAGTCGGCTTTATGGCGGTCCCGCATGCGGGACACCTTGGTCATGTCCACTTTGTGAACCGTCGTGACATGAGCCGACGTTCGCTTGCTGAACACCATGTGTTCGGCAATTCGCTGGCGCATGCTGCTCATCGCCTCTATGCGAGCTTTGGCCGGTTCGCCCCGAGGGAGCGGGGGTACTTCCGCCGGAGCCGGAGGAACGGTGGGTAGCGTCGGAGCTTGCGAAGACCGAGCCGCGGCAGGGGGCGGCTGAGCGGCGGATGCAGCCGGGACGGGAGCCGGCGCTCTATAGGCAGCTGGCGGCGGGGCAGGCGCGGTGACCGTCGCCACCGTTCGCGCGGCCTGCTGGGCCATGTAATTCTCCATGTCCTGCTTGGTGATGCGCGCCCCGGCCCCGGTACCGCGGACCTGTTTTAGATCGATGTTGAATTCCCGCGCCATCTTACGGACCAGGGGTGAGAGCGGACCCGTCGCATCCTCCTGCGCCAGTGGTTCCGGCGAGCCCGCGGTTGTGCTCCCGGCAGGCTGTGGCGCATTCGTATTCTCGGGCGACGAGGCGGGCGGGGGCTGCGGGCTGGGGGTGTGCGCTTCCGCGGCCACTTTCCCAGCATCCGGAGATTGCTCCGCTGGTGACGCCGATGCCCCGCCGGCTGCAGCTTTCGCCGAAGGTCCAACATCTGCGCTCGGCGCGGAAGCCGCCGTGGCGCCTCCCTCGTTGATGCGGCCGACCACGGTATTAATTCCGACGGTCTTTCCCTCGTCCACCAGGATCTCAGCCAAAACGCCTGCCGATGGCGCAGGAATTTCGGTGTCCACCTTGTCCGTCGAGATTTCGAACAGCGGCTCGTCGCGTTCAATGCGCTCGCCCGCTTTCTTCAGCCACTTGGTCAGAGTGCCTTCGACAATACTCTCGCCCATTTGGGGCATTACGACATCGATCATGTATTCTCCGTTATGTCAGCGCCGGCTGCGCAATCGCCACCCCGAAATTTCGGGCGAAGCTGCCGGTTAGTCGATTGATGACTTCCTCGCGAGTCGCTTCCGATCCTAATTGGCGCATGGAAGTGACGGGCTTGGTGAGCCCGCACGGGACAATGTACTTGAAATAACTCAAATCTGTGTTCACGTTGAGCGCAAAACCGTGAGAGGTCACCCATCGGCTGATATGCACGCCGATGGCGCAGATCTTCGCGCCCTCCACCCAAACCCCGGTCGCGCCTTGTAGGCGGCCGGCTTCAATGCCGAACTCAGCCAAAGTGTCAATCACTATCTGCTCGATCCCGCGCACATAGGCCACGACATCGCGTTTCCATTCTCGCAAATCCAGGATAGGATAACCGACGATCTGGCCCGGTCCGTGATAGGTCACATCGCCGCCGCGGTCTGTTTGGAAGAAACCGATGGCCGCGCGCGCCAGCACATCTTCGCTGGCCAGTAAATTTTCAGCGTGGCCGTTCCTTCCCATGGTGATAACGTGCGGATGTTCGACGATCAGCAATTGATCCGTGATCTCGCCCCGCTTCCGCCGTTCGACAAGGTCTCGTTGTAAACCGAATGCCTCGGCATATCCGAGAAGGCCCAGATCATGAACCTCGCACGTCCTCATGAATCGCACGTGGCGCTCGGGTTAGTGCGTGCCGCGTTCCCATTCGTGTGAACACGGCCACCCGAGCCATTCCCATGAGTCTGCATCAAAGCCTTTAGAAATTGATGGCTAGGCCATACACCGAATTGAAGGCCTCTCCCACCGCTTCATAGATCGTCGGGTGCGCGTGTATGGTGCTCATCATGGTCTCAACAGTGGCCTCCGCCTCCATGGCAGCCACTGCCTCCGAGATCAACTCGAACGCTTCAGGCCCGATGATATGGACGCCCAGGATCTCGCCATATTTCACGTCAGCCACCACTTTCACGAACCCTTCGTGCTTACCCAGGATGGTGGCCTTGCTGTTGGCCAGAAACGGGAACTTGCCGACACGCACCTGGAAGCCCTGGGCCTTGGCCTGGGCTTCGGTCAGTCCGACGCTCGCGATGCCCGGTTCGGTGTACGTTGCGCCCGGGATCCGATTGCGGTTAATGGGATGCGCAGGTTTGCCCGCTATGTGGGCCACCGCCACCATGCCTTCCATCGTCGCCACGTGCGCCAGTTGAGGCGTTCCTGCAACGATATCGCCGATAGCGTACATGCCTGGCTCGGCGGTCTGCTGCATGGGATTGACCTTTACGAATCCGCGATCCACCTCCACCCGCGTGTTCTCGAGACCTATATTGTCTGTCCGGGGCTTGCGGCCTACAGCTACCAGAAGGCAATCTGCCTCCATGGCTTCCTTCTTCCCGTTTGCTAGCGTGACATTCAGTTTTACGCCCCCGTCGGTCTTCTGAATGTCTTCCGCCTTGGCGCCGGCTTCTATACGGATTCCGGCTTTCTTGAAAGATCTGGCGAGTTCGTTCGAGACCTCCTCATCTTCCACAGGGACTAGCCTCGGCAGCATTTCAAGAATGGTCACCTTGGTTCCGAACCGGTGGAAAATGGACGCAAATTCAACGCCCACCGCACCAGCTCCGATGATAACCATCGTTTTTGGAACGGACGTGAGGTTCAGAATTTCGATATTGGTGAGAATGCGTTCGGCATCGGGCTGCAGTCCGGGCAACATCCGAGCTTCGGAGCCGGTCGCCAGGATGATGTTTTTGGCCTCAATCGTCTGAGTACCCTTATCGCTAGTGACTTCGACCTGCCCTTTGCCTTTTAAGCGGGCGTATCCTTTGATCCACTCCACTTTATTCTTCTTCAGCAGGCTTTCGACCCCCCGCGAGTGCTTGTGGACTATCTTATTTTTGCGATCGTTAACGGCCTTGAAGTCGAATCGCGGATTGTCACACTGCAATCCCTCTTCGGGGTGCTTCAAATATTCCCAAACGTCCGCCGAGTGCAGCAATGCTTTTGTGGGAATACACCCCACCAGAAGGCACGTGCCGCCCAGTTTCGGATCGCTCTCGATAAGGGCAGTCTTGAGCCCGTATTGTCCGGCTCTCACTGCCGCGGAGTAGCCTCCCGGGCCACTCCCGATAATGATTAAATCGTAGTTCATTGTTCGATTTCAGTTTAACAATGCGGTCAAGCCGCGCCGTGTTGTTGGAACCAGCCAGTCATGCGTTTCCAGGCATCTTGCGACGCTTCTCGGTTGTAACTCGGCCGGTAGTCGGCGTTGAAACCGTGACCTGCGTCCGGATAGACAACGATCTCCGATTTCTTGCCCGCAGTCTTCAATCCTTCGCGCATTCTTTCCACCGACTCTACCGGGATGCCCTGATCCTTGCCGCCGTATAACCCGAGAACAGGCGCTTTCAGATCGGCCACAACATCGAGAGGATTTTTCAGGGCCAGTGGAGTGGTGGTGCCCAACAGACGCCCGTACCAAGCCGCTCCAGCCTTCAGCTTCGAAGTGTGGGCCGCGTACAACCAGACAATGCGGCCGCCCCAGCAGAAACCTGTAATCGCCAGTTTGGAAGTGTCGCCGTGATTCTTCGATGCCCAAACGACCGATGAGTCAAGGTCCGACATGACCTGCGCGTCAGGAACCTTGGACACCACCTTCGAGATGATTTCCTGGATGTTCTCGATTCTGGAGACATCGCCTTGCCGTGCGTACAACTCTGGCGCGACCGCGAGGTAACCTGACTTGGCGAGGCGCCGGCACAGGTCTTTGATGTGCTCGTGAACTCCGAAAATTTCTTGGACCACCAGTATCACTGGATGATTACGCCCCTTCTCCGGCATCGCTCGGTACGCGGGCAGTTCGATGCCGCTCGCCGGGATCCTGACCTCACCGGCGGTCAGCCCAGTGGCGTCAGTAGTGATGGTCGCGGCGGCGATAGGTTGGACGGCGAGTGCGAAGCCGGCGGCGAGTTTGGAAACCAGGAACTCCCGGCGGTTGTCATGCGCTTCAGCCAGAAGGCTGGCTACATCTTCATTCATGCCTTTGTATTGTAGCGGCGGGCTGGTTATGGCGGTGGGCTGGGCCGCTGTCTATCGTCGGCGCGCAGGGCGTAGTCTTTGTCTCGTATGAATTCAGGCTCACTGAATATACCGCCTCGCCGGATCATGAACTCACGTACATATTTTATATCTGATTTGTTATCAATGTCTTGAAAAAGATGCTTGTCACTCTTCGCCTGGGTGTGCTAATAATATTAGCCGAGAGCCAATAGCTGGCTCGACGGTTTTCCAAACCAAATCTTTCTTCCCTCACTAGGAGAGCACAATATGAACGTACGTCCGCTTTATGACCGAATCGTAGTGAAACGGATCGAGGAGAAGGAAACCAAGATCGGCGGGTTGTTCATCCCTGATAACGCGAAAGAGAAGCCGCAGGAAGGCGAAGTCGTTGCCGTTGGCAAGGGCAAGCGTCTGGAAGACGGCAAGATCGTTGCGTTGGATGTCAAAGTCGGCGATCGGATCCTTTTCGGCAAGTACTCCGGCAGCGAGATCAAACTCGATGGCGAGGAATACATGATTATGCGCGAGGACGAAGTTCTCGGCATTCTTGACGGCGCGGCCAAGCCCGCCTCGAAGGTAGCGTAACCCAACCAGGAGTCTGAGATATGGCAGCAAAACAAATTGTATATAGCGAGAATTCCCGTCAGGCCATTCTCCGCGGCGTAAACCAGCTCGCGGACGCTGTGAAGGTCACGCTCGGCCCCAAGGGTCGCAATGTCGTGCTTGAGAAGAAGTTCGGCGGGCCCACGATTACCAAGGACGGCGTCACCGTCGCCAAGGAAATCGAGTTGAAAGATCCGCTGGAGAACATGGGCGCTCAGATGGTGCGTGAAGTCGCATCCAAAACCAGCGACATCGCCGGCGACGGTACCACTACCGCGACCATACTGGCGCAGTCGATTTTCCGCGAAGGCGTGAAGGCTGTTGCAGCCGGCGCAAATCCGATGGCCCTGAAGCGCGGCATCGAGAAGGCGATTGAAGTCGTCGTCGAAGAGGTTCGCAAGATGTCCTCCAAGGTGGAGAACAACGAGAAGATCGCCCAGGTGGGCACCATCTCGGCCAACGGCGACCCCACGATCGGCAACACCATCGCCGAAGCGATGCAGAAGGTTGGCAAGGACGGCGTTATCACGGTCGAAGAATCCAAGACCATGATCACGGAGTTGCAGACCGTCGAAGGTATGCAGTTCGACCGCGGCTATCTCTCGCCGTACTTCATCACCGATCCGGATCGCATGGAAGTGGTTCTCGAGGATCCCTACATCCTCATCCATGAGAAGAAGATCTCGAACATGAAGGACCTGCTGCCCGTACTCGAGCAGATTGCGCGCTCCGGCAAGCCGCTGCTCGTGATTGCGGAAGAGGTGGAAGGTGAGGCGCTGGCCACCCTGGTGGTCAACAAGCTGCGCGGCACTCTGAACGCCTGCGCGGTGAAGGCTCCGGGCTTCGGCGATCGCCGCAAGGCGATGATGGAGGACATCTCGATCCTCACCGGCGGCAAAGCCATCATGGAAGAGACCGGCATTAAGCTGGAAGGCGTCCGGCTGGACGATCTCGGCCGTGCCAAGCGCGTGACGGTGGACAAGGACAACACCACCATCGTGGACGGCGCCGGTGCGCAGAAGGCGATCGAAGGCCGCATCAAGCAGATGCGCTCACAGATCGAAGAGACCACTTCGGATTACGATCGCGAGAAGCTGCAGGAGCGGTTGGCGAAGCTCGCCGGCGGCGTTGCGGTGATCAAGGTCGGCGCGGCCACCGAGACCGAAATGAAGGAGAAGAAGGCCCGCGTCGAGGATGCTCTGCATGCCACGCGCGCGGCGGTCGAAGAGGGTATCGTTCCGGGCGGCGGCGTAGCGCTGCTGCGCGCGGCGAAGGCTCTGGACGGCATGAAGTCGCCTTCGGACGAGCAGATCGGCATCGACATCATCAAGCGCGCCTGCCAGGAGCCGGTGCGTCAGATTGTGGGCAACGCCGGTCATGAAGGCGCCATCATCATCGAGAAGATCCGCGCCAGCGCCGACCACAACTACGGCTTCAACGCGGCCACTGAGCAGTACGAGGACCTGGTTGCGGCCGGTGTCATCGATCCTGCCAAGGTAACCCGTTCGGCCCTGCAGAACGCCGGCTCGATCGCGGGTCTGATGCTGACCACCGAAGCGATGGTTTGCGAGATCCCCGAGAAGAAGTCGGCCAGCGGCGGCGGCCCCGGTGGTCCCGGCGGCGGCCACGGCCCCGACATGGACTACTAAGTCCGGACTGTGTAACTGAGCCTCCAAGCCGCCCCGGAAACGGGGCGGCTTTCTTATGCCAGGCGTGGCGCAAGCACTCGTGCCGCGTCGATAAGCATCTCGACATGGGTCAACTCGACCGCAGTCAGCTCTTCAATCGGCGGTCTTCCTCCCGGGTACCGCGGCCGTATCACGCGGTGGGTCACCTTTTCTTCCGCACAATGTCCGAAATCGAGAGCGCGCTGGCAGCCCCGGCACTTGAGTTCATTGCAGACGAGCGCAATTACCCGGATGTTGCGAGTGTGGTGCAGATTAGCGAAGTGGTCGCGTTAGAATCCAAACCAATCAGGTGCCTAGCGCGGCGTGATCTTGGGCCACGCAATCTCGACTCCCTGCGCCTGAATCCTGTTCTGCAAATCGCTCAGCAATTTCTTGTCGTTGCGAATCGCGCGCGGGTGGTGGCCCGTAGCAATCGCGTGCGCCGCGATGCAACCGGCGGACTCCCCAATGTTCCACTCTACGGGGTGCAGCCGGTAACAGCCGTTGGTGATGTGCGTTACTCCGAGATTCTTCGCGCCGGCGAGCAGATTCTCGACCCGCTTCGGGATCAGAGATCCCATCGGGATTTGGAAGGGCAGGGAACTGACATCGATGTAGTTGTCCCCGCCGGTCGAAGGGTGCAGATCGATCCGGTAGCTACCCGTTCCCACCGAGTCATGGAATGGCTCCGCGGATACTTCGTCCCGCTTCCTGCCGGTGAGCTGCATCCGCGCGTCGGTTCCGACATGCTGCTCCACCACGGTGAATTCGGCGCGAATGCGCCGGCTTTCTCGGATGTAGGGATACTTCGCGAGTCCGTCCTCAGTGCCCATTACATCAGGACGTAAGCGGAGACCCGGCCAACCCGCTCCACCGTCCGGACGCGGAGCCTCGGTCTGCATCCAATACAGCAGCGACAGGCTAAGTTGCTTTGCACGCGCGACGTGCCTGGCAGCCTCCGTGTCTGGCGCGCCGAGTAAGTTGCCGAGCCAATAATCGTTTTGAGGCCAGTTCACCATCGTGATGTCGCTCAGGAAGGCTCCGGGTACATGGTTTTTCGCCCGGGCGATTCTGCGATACAGCCACAGGCACAGCGGTTCCCCGGCGGCGGACCGGTCGCATCCTGGTTCAAAAACCACTCGCCTCTGTTTGAGCGTGATCGGATCGGCCATGGACCAGCTGATCAGCTTGCCGGGCCAGGCCGGTCGCAAGTCGGGCACATAGTCGCGCCAGAACGGATACTCGGATGGCCGGTCGATGGTGTGATCTTCACCCGGGCGGATGGTCGATGGCAAAACACATCGTGAAGGATTGGACATTCGACGGCTGCGCTTTCTCGGGAGCGTGCGGTTCCTGGGTCTCACTCCGCGATTCGAAGCCGGTCACGAATTCGGTCCGGGTCAGCGGCAAGAGGTCGCCCTGCTCCGTGGCGTCGATGAAATACTTGGCATGGATGGTGCGGGCCAGGCCCGCAGCCGATTGCACGGTGACGGCGCGGACCATATCCCGTTCGGTGTCGGCTGCGGTTGGCTTATGCTGCAACAGCACGGTTAGGCGCCCGCCGCTGGAATGCGGGGCCAGTAAATCCTCCAGCACGGCGAGCGACACTCGTGGTTCGTGAGTGAGCCGCGAGACCGATCCATCACCCGGATTGAGGAAGGCTCTCGATCGTGCTTCTTCGGTCAGTGGATAGTGCCGGCGATAGTATTCGCGAACCGCATTTCGATAATCGGCGTAGGCTTGGGTGCGGCCGAAGGATTCGATCCAGGGATGCTCGTCGGGCGGGACGGCCTGCGATGTCAGTTGACCGCCGATCCAGTCGGTCTCTTCCGTCAGAACTACGCGCATTCTATTACGAAGAGCAGCCAGAACCGCTGCACATCCGCCGACGCCTCCGCCAATGACAACGATGTCGCAGTACAAATCGCGGGGAGCGGAGGAAGCCAGCAGGCGGCCGGCCACGAGTTGCAGGAACGATCGGCGGAGCACGGCCCGGCTACATGGGCTGATCAAGCTTGATGATTGAGAAGCCGGCGCCTTGTGGATCGGCGAGCATGGCCATCCGGCCTACTCCCGGAGCGCTGAAGGGTCCATGCCTCAGCGTCGCGCCAAGTTCTTTGGCCTTGGCGGCTGTGCCGTCACAGTCGGCCACCATGAAATAGATGCCCCAATGTGATGGAACCTCTTTTGGCCACTCATCACCCATGGGGAGCAAACCGCCGCGGGGCTGGCCGCCAACGGTGTACTCGATGTAGGTGGGCATGTTGGCGCTCCCCTTGGTGTCCCACCCGAACAGCCCGGTGTAGAATTCGCGAGCTTTCGTCGCGTCCCGTGTAGCCAACTCCGTCCAGCAAACGGCATTTTCCTCACCGTAGACACCCGCGCCTTTGTGCCGGTTGGACTGCCATAGGCAGAACATCGCGCCGCCCGGGTCCTTGCAAACCGCCATACGGCCCACATCCATCACGTCGAAGGGCGGCTTCACCACTGTGCCTCCAAGCTGCGCGACCTTGCCCGCGCTCTCATCTGTCCGAGGAGCCGCGAAATACACCATCCAGTGTGGAGGCACGCCTTGGCCTGTCATCTCGGGGGCGAGACGGTAAGCGGCGCCGACATCGCGATCGTTCTTCTTGAACATGCTGTAGAACTCGCTGGGGCCAATCGGGGCCTCGAATACCGACCATCCGAAGAGTCGCGTGTAGAACTGCTTCGCTGCTGATTGGTCTGTAGTGCCGAGTTCGAACCAGCAGGGCGCCCCTGCCGGATAGTCGTTCATGATTGCCATCAAGGAATCCTCGCCGACGCAGTGTATCACATGCCTTCAAAGCGCGGGCCGGCTTAACAGACGCGTGATGGCTTCCGCGTCATTGGGGACGACCTCGGGCCGGTTTGCGAAGTTGGGTTTGATTCGTACTCCGTCCGGGGTAGTCAAATCGTCGGTGTGATACCTAAAGATGTAATCCGGGTCTTTCAGGACGTGTCCGGTCAAGACGGCCACCACGTCTGCGTCTGCTCTGATCACCCCAGCGGCCGTGAGTTTCCGGATTCCCGCGAGCGTTGCCGCCGAGGCCGGCTCACAGCCGATCCCACACTGGCCAATAATAGCTTTCGCGTCTGCGATCTCCTGTTCGGAGACTTTTTCTACCAGACCGTTAGATGCCATTACTTCATGTAATGCTTTAGGCCATGATACTGGGTCACCGATCTTGATCGCGGTGGCTAGAGTAGATGGACGCTGGACCGGTAGAAATGCGGAGCGGTGCTGCATGAAGTCGAAAAAAGGTGCCGAACCCTCGGCCTGGACCACGGCCAGCCGAGGGGTTCTGGATATGAATCCAGAGCCTAACAATTCTCGCAGAGCCTTCCCGAAAGCCGATGTATTTCCAAGGTTGCCTCCCGGAAGAACAATCCAATCCGGCGGGTTCCAGTCGCGTTGATCCATCATTTCGATAATGATTGTTTTCTGGCCTTCAATCCGGAACGGGTTGATCGAGTTGAGGAGATATATACCGAGCTTTTCAGAAAGAATACGCACCAAAGCCAGTATTTGATCGAAATTCGCGCCCTCCACCTGCAACGTTCGGGCGCCGTATTCCAAAGCTTGGGCCAGCTTGCCGTAGGAGATGTTGCCGTGCGGGATAAAGATGATCGGCTGCAGGCCGCCTGCGCTGGCATAAGCAGCCATCGAAGCGGAGGTGTTCCCGGTTGAAACGCACGCCACGCGCTGCATACCTAACCGGCGAGCCTGAGCTGCCCCGCACGTCATGCCGTTGTCCTTGAAAGAACCGGTAGGGTTGTAGCCTTGATGCTTAAAGGTGAGGTGATCCAACCCGCCGTAAGCGGCAGCCCTTGGCGCATCCAGCAATGGCGTGTTGCCCTCTCGCAGGCTTACGGCGTGGCGGTCGGAATCGAGGAAAGGAAAGAGCTCACGGTACTTCCAAACTCCGCTTTGATCCAGCGGAACGTTGCTCATCCGGCGCTCTCGCCAGACCCGCTTACAGCCACCGGCATCAAGCCCCCAGCCTTCATAGGTCGCTTCCAGAAGTCCGCCACAGACCGGACAATTGTATAGAACAGAGGTAATGGGAAACTTCGAGCGGCACTTTGGCTCGAAACAAGTTAGTGATGGAACCATCAATCCCCGATTATATCGGCTTGGAAGATGCGAAAGCCCCGAAATTCGAAGTTTCAGGGCTTGAGGATTTCCGTCGGGCAGGATGTTCGACTGGCGGTGTTAGAAGTCAGGGTTTGGAAGATATTAGCAGGTTTTTTGAGGGGCGACTTCGATCCTCAAGCCTTTTCCCTGTTGGTCATTCGGAGTTTTCTTCAGCAATTGGCTTGCCACGCTAAGTGTTTGCCAGTGCGTCCCCACGCGTCACCGGTGACAGTAACATTTACCATAATGTAAAATCTTCCTAAGTTTTTTTGCGTTCCACCACGTAATCGCATGGAGTCGCGAGTGGAGGCTCCAAGTCCCGCCGGTCAATCCCGATTACCGCAAATTTTTGGCACCGTTCAAGCCGGAGGTCAGAGACTTGGCGTTTGCGACGCGAGCGTTCGTCGTGGAGGAGGCGCCGGATTCGACGGACTTGCCGCGTTTCGGGGCATCAGGATCTCGAAACTGGATGCCTGAGATCACCGGCGGTATGGAAGTTCTTGAGGAGTGGACGCCCTCCAGGTTCAAGTGGCGCGAGCAGTGTTCGTGCGGGCAATCTACCCGAAGAAGCGCCGGCCGGCCTGAACCTCCGTTATTCAGCTACAATTCACGCTGTACATCCCACAAGCGTTTTTGCAACGCAATCAAGTCATTCCACATCCAACTGCCACAAGTCTTAGGTCAGGAGGTTCGGATGTTTCAAGCTCGCGTTGTTCTCGCGGCGGTGATCGTCATAAGTTTCGCGCTGTCGGTCAGCGCACAATCCACGGCAAACATCGACGGTACAGTCACCGACGCTTCAGGCGCCGTGGTGCCCAATGCCACAATCACGGTCCACAACGTGGCGACTGGCGAAGAGAGGAAAATCCAGACTGACGATTCGGGGCTGTACCACGTGGCGTCTCTCGTACCAGGCACGTATCGTATAGAAGTGAAAGCGACGGGGCTTCAGACGATGGTGGCGAGCGATGTCATTCTTGAGGTGGGCCGAACCGTCGCTCAGAACTTTTCGCTAAGAGTAGCCTCCACCAGCGAAACTGTCGAAATCTCGGCCGCGCCGCCCGTCGTTGAGTCCAGCACCACCTCGATCGGCACGGTCATCAATCAGCGCACAGTCCAGGAGATTCCTCTCAATGGCCGTCATTTTGTTGATCTCGCGCTTCTCATCCCGGGGACCGTCACACCGCCGGCGAACGGCTTTTTGACGGCTCCTTTGCGCGGTCAAGGATCGTTTGCGTTCAACACCGCGGGCGCTCGGGAAGATCAAGTCAATTACATGATCAACGGGATCAATCTGAGCGATCCGGTGCAGAACCAGATCACGTTTCAGCCGACCATCAACACGGTGCAAGAGTTCAAGGTCGACAATTCGACTTACAGCGCCGAGTACGGCCGCAACTCGGGCGCGATCGTAAACATCGCCACCCGGACCGGCAGCAACGAGTGGCATGGTGAAGCCTACGAGTTCGTTCGCAACAACTACTTTGACGCGCGCAACTTCACCAACCCGGTGGGCGTACCGCAGGCACCCTTTAAGCGCAACCAGTTTGGCGGAGATGGGGGCGGCCGTATCATTCGGGACAAGACGTTCTTTTATCTCAGTTATGAGGGATTGCGGCAGCGTCAGGCAGTGCCGCTTTCGACCACAGTCCTGACCGATGCTCAACGTGTCCAGGCGCAGACCCAAGGCGATGCCGTAATTCAGAAGCTGCTCCCGTTGATTCCGACAGCTAATTCTGCAGGCGGCGTGTTCGTCTCCTCCGCGGTCGCGCCCGTGGATATCGATCAAGGCACTGCGAACGTCAGTCACAGCTTTAGCGCATCGAACCGCGTTAACGTGTACTACGCGTATCAGCGTGACAACCGCAATGAGCCTCCCAGCACGCAGGGCAACAATCTTCCCGGTTTCGGCGACCAGCGGGCAGGCCGCCGCCAGATCTTCACGTTCGTTGACACCAATGTGTTCAACCCCAACCTGGTCAACGAGGCGCGTCTCGGGTACAACCGAATTCACATTACGTTCAACGCGGCGAATACGCTGAACGCCGCGGATTATGGGATCAGCAGCGGCGTCACGGCTCCCATTGGGCTTCCACAGATCACGGTCAGCGGCGCGTTTGCCTTTGGCGGTATCAACGGTTTCCCGCAGGGGCGGGGCGACTACTCGGCGGCTGCTTCCGATACTATGACCTGGGTACGCGGGCGGCACACGCTTAAGTTCGGCGGCGAGTACCGGCGTATTGATAACAACAATTTCGCCTACACGCCCGGTACGTTCACGTTCCCCAACATCACGGCGTTTCTAAACGATCAGGCCACTGCATTCACCGCGAATTCATCGAATCGCGCGAACCGAATCTACGTCAATTCGATCGGCGCATTTGTGCAGGACTCCTTCAAGTGGAAGCCGAACTTCCTCATCGAACTGGGTCTTCGTTACGACTGGTACGGCACTCCCACGGAAGCCATGAACCGATTCGTGGTGTTCGACCCCACGACAGTCTCCCTGGTCCAGGTAGGACGCGGCATCGATGAGCCATATCAACAGAGTGCACTCAACTTCCAGCCCCGTGTGGGATTCTCATGGGATGTTTTCAAGAACGGACGAACGGTGGTTCGCAGCGCATTCGCCATCATGACCGATCAGCCCGTAACGGGTCTGGTAAACGGTCTCACCTCGAACCCGCCTTTCTCGTTCCCGGTTTCTTTTTCTCCATCCGCCAGCGTTCCCTTTGTGAGTCTTACGAATGCCTTCTCCGTCGCCAGCGGAAGCGTGTCACCGAACTCGGTTGCGCATAGCTATAAGGATTCCTACGCCGAAGAATGGAATTTCAATATCCAGCAGGCCCTGCCAGGAGAGATCGGCTTAATGGTGGGCTACTATGCAAACAAGGGAACCGATCTAAATATTCCGCGCAATTACAATCAGCTGGTCAACGGAGCACGCCCCTACCCCACTCTTTCGCCGAACAGTCCCATCTTCGCGGGGCAGAGATTAGGCAACATCATCGTCTACGAGAGCGTCGGCAACTCTTCTTACAACGGCCTCTGGGTTACCGCGAACAAGCGCTTCGCGAAAGGACTGCAATTCAGCACTTCCTACACATTTTCGAAATCCATCGACTACAACTCCCGGAATAACCTCGCGCTGGGGAATGCCCAGGGTCCTCAGGACAGCTACAACCTGAGGAACGAGCGCGGCCTGTCCGACTTCGACGCGCGGCACCGTCTGGTGTTGAACGGCGTCTACGATCTTCCTTTTCATGGAAGCCGTCTAGCGGAAGGTTGGGAGGTCTCGACCATCGTACAGTTGCAGACCGGCAACCCTATCAACTTTCATACCTCGAACGCGGCATTCACAGGAATAGCGACATTGCGTCCGAGTGTGACGGACGTTGTCCAGACAGGGTTCACTCCGGCGACCAACGGAAACGCTACCAACGTCACCTACATCCAAAATCCGGGAGTGTTCGTGAACCAGGGCAATGCATTCGGAACGCTGGGGCGCAACGTGATCATTGGACCTGGTTTCTCGAATGTCGACTTTGCCCTGGTGAAGAATACAAAAATCACGGAGCACCTGAGGTGGCAAGTCCGGGCGGATGTTTTCGATCTTTTGAACCATGCCAATTTCTCTCAGCCTGGGACGAACGCCAACTTCGATACCGTAGGCACTGCGACCTTCAACCTCCTGACGCAGACGCGTTTCCCGGCTGGGGATTCCGGGTCATCGCGTCAGCTTCAATTGGCTATGAAGCTGATTTTCTGAGTGTGG
>CAWKLV010000023.1:0-128013 GCA_963850575.1 uncultured Acidobacteriota bacterium
AACCTTTGACATCCGAATCCTCTCCCTCAAGATGATTGTGCTGGCTCTTTCGCTCTATGCTTCAAGCGTGTCGGTGAGCTTACTCCGTCGCTGCTCGCTTGCCTAATGATTTCACTCATATCGCCGGTCGGACGTATTTCGAAAATCGATCCGTACTTTACCGCCGGATGCTGCGACATGAGCTGAATCGCATGATTCATGTCCCGTGCCTCAAGCATAAGAATGCCGCCGAGTTGTTCCTTGGTTTCCGCATCAGGGCCGTCGGTAGTCGCGACTTTGCCGTTCTTCCAATACAAGGTCAACGCGGTTTCACGGGGTTGAAGAGCTTCTCCTCCGGAAAGTGCCCGTTCGCGCGCAAATGGTCGTCGTACTCAAAGCATTCGTCGAACATTGCGTTTCGCTCGTCCTCGGTCATGCCCGCGTGTTTTGCTGGCTCGTAGTATCCCAAACAGATGTATTTCATAGGTTTCTCCTATGTTCGTTGCCAGCAGCGCAACCCGCGCACTGGATTGTTCACCCTATAGTCGTCGGGCGGAGGGGAAATCGACAGCAGAGCCAGTTTTTTATTTCAATTCCTCGAGCCGCCCCGAAAGGAAACGACGCTCCGGCTCCTGCCGAGCCAGGGCAAGCGCCTTCTCATACGAAGTACGGGCCTCCGGAAGCCGCCCTAGCCTGCGACACAGATCCGCACGGGCGGAGTACGCGAGGGGGAGCGGGCAGGGGATAATTGGCGAGTTCCTCGCACGCCAGAAGGTCATCGATGAGACAAACCCCCCTGCTCCGGACCTTCGTACATGGCGATGGCAACTGCACGGTTGAGTTCCACGACCGGAGATGGCTGAATCCGAATCAGTCGGTCGTAGAGTAGCGTGATCTGGCGCCAGTCCGTGGACGCCGCCGAGGAAGTCTCGGCGTGAACTGCCGCGATGGCCGCCTACAGGGTGTAAGCACCGAAACGGCGCGATCGAAGAGCGCTTTCGGTGAGCGCGATGCCTTCGGAGATCTGATCTCGATTCCACAGGGAGCGATCCTGCCGGTCCAGCAGGATCAGCTACTTCGAGCGGCGCGGCGCGATTCCGGCAACAGCATGAGCCCCAACAGGCCCATCACCTCGGGTTCCGGGAGAAGGTCGAGGAGCAGTCTACCCAGACGGATCGCCTCGCGGCTCAATCCAGCTCCTGTTGCTTCCGCTGAATAACCCGCGTTAAAGACCAGGTACACAACCTGAAGTACGGCTCCCAACCTCGCCGATAATTCCTGCGACACGGGCGCTCGGTAAGGAATCGCCTGATCGCGCTGACGGCTTTCGCGCGAACGATGCGTTGAGCAAGCGTCGCCGGCGTAACGAGAAATGCCCGGGCAATCTCCTCTGTTGCCAAGCCGCAGACTTCGCCCAGTGTTAGCGCAATCTGCCCCTCCGATGGCAGTGCTGGATGGCAGCAGGTGAATATGAGACGAAGACGATCGTCCTCCATCTCCTCTTCCTGAGGCGCTTCATTGACGCGCGCTTCGAGTTGGAGTGCCAGGTTACTCTGTGCGGCGTCGAAGCGTCCCCGCCGGCGCATCACGTCGATGGCCTTGAATCGCCCAGCCGATATGAGCCCGGGCGCGGCTTGTCCGGAAGGCCGATCTGCGGCCCCGTCTCCAGGGCGGCAGTGAAAGCCTCGTGCATGGCCTCTTGGCGAGATCGAGATCGCCGAGCAGGCGCACCAGCGTAGCCAGGGTTCTGCCCGATTCCGACCGGTAAAGACCCTCTATGGTCCTACTCAGACTCCCGGCGCATTCGGCGGCATGCATGTCAAGCTAGCAAGCGGACAGGCTCGACACAACTGCAGTTGGCTGTTTCTCGACCGATCTTCCAGTAGTAAGCTAATGGCTGATTATGGGCTTCGAAAGAAAGAGAGCGGCGGCTAGTCTGCATCGCAGCCAAGGGCAAAACGGAAAGCTGCGCATAGCTCTTTCATTCGCAGGGGAGCAAGGTGAGCCACACGCTTACCCAAGCGTTGCTGTGACACGGTTACCGCGTTGTGAAGATTCACGGCGCAAGGCGCTTTCATACCATCTTCTTCGTCGATCCTCACTTCCGAGGGAACACCTCGGATGCTCGAAGTGATCGGCGCGACCGTCGCTGTCGACAAGTATTGGAGGGCACTGTCGCGGGTCAGCACTACCACTGGCCTGGCCTTGTCCGGAGGAGCAAAACGGTAAAGCCGAATGTCGCCCCTGGCTATTCCTCCGGCCAAATCGCCTCCCGTTCCCAACCGGACAACTCAGCCGAGTCTCTCGGGCCGGCCTCATAGCCTTTGCGGTCGCGCTGTTCCCGCTCCCTGATCTCGAGGTTCTTCAGGTGCGATCGAAGGGCCTCACGAATTAGCGCGGATCGATTCACCTTGGCTCGCCGCGCCGCCACTTCCGTCGCTCGCAAAAGCTTGGAATCGAGAACGACTTGAATCGTTTCCATGTGTGGACCTTATTCCACAGTATACTACACAGTGGCTGACCCGGTCTGGTTCTCGGTCCTTTTGGCGCGCGTATTACCCCCCGACAAGTCGGCTTGCATGCCCAAAAGCAGTTGATTCTCCATACGCGCGGTAGGTACGCCACATGCTCATGGGCAGAATCTCAGTAGCAGCCCGCTCAGCTTTCCAGCAACTTACGCAACATGACCAACTGCCCGAGGTGGTAGGCGTTATGGTCAGCCACCAGCAGCGCCTCCCGCAGCAGGGTCTGGCCGGTGCCGTGCGAAATGCGCACGAACAGGTCCTGCGAGGGGTCAGCGATGAGTGCGCGCATCTGCCTCAGATTCATCCGAAACTGCTGTACGGACTGCTGCCATGCTTCCTCGCTCGGCGGTTCCGCGCTGGGCGGCCAGTAGTCGTCCGGGAACGTCTTATCGCGATAACCAGGATTGCGGCTGAAGTCGAGAATGTCTTCCTGTGCGATGCGCATGTGTTCGAGGAGTTCCCAGGCCGAATGCGGTGCGCCTGCTGGCTTCGCACCGACCAACGCGGCGGGGAAGTCAGCTACCGCGGCATCGAAGGAAATGTGGGCGCCTTCCATGCTTAGAATGCTGTCCAGATGTCCGCGGAGCAAGGTGGTATTCTGATTTTCCATAACGTCCAGTCTCGCAGGTTGGTCTGTCGGCGGGAGTGCGGTATTCGCCAGCCCGACCCCGGCGATGCACACGTTTCGATAACGGCGCCTGCGTGGACCTCCGGCTTGGATCGGAACACGGAGATGCTGCAACAACGGTTGTAGACGTGGTGCCCTGGCATCCGAATCACTCCTGTGAAGTCGGCTTCAGTCCAGCGGATGCGGCACAAGAATGCGTGGAGAGCTGGCACACAACGTTGCTACCGTCGACGTGCCGAGAGCTCGGTTGCCTGGTGCGTCCTCGCGGCTTCAGCGTACATCGTGTCGGGCGCCAAATCGATTTCTCCAGGGCAAGCGACCACACCCTCATCGATGAACACCTGTTCGAAGAACTGGTAGTCCCGCACGCGGCCAGGACGCCGGTCAACTGTTCTTCGCGCAAACGGACCAACCCTTCCAGGCCATCCTTGAATCGCACGAAGAGGCAATGGTCAGGTTTAGGTGTCACTTCGGCGATGTCCCAATACATAAATCTCTCTGGCACTATGCCCAGGGGCGATCCGCGTTCGTGCGACAAAGTCACTAATCCTGCCGCAGTTCCGCTCTATGTATGATCGCCCATTCCCGAACCCCGGATCGAAGCGCCGTTCGACAGTTCACCCTCCATTACCTCCAGCGTCTCGATTGCGAACGTCGCCTCAAACTCCCCGTATCTTGCAGGAAAATGAGGCGGCGGGTAATCGTTAAAGAACATCCTGATTAAGATGCCGTAGAATTTGCTGATGGTCGCCATGCAAGCCAACCAGATCCTAACACTGTGCGCGAATTACGCCGGGACGCAACAATGCCGAGGGATAGCCTGGCGGGCTTATCGAGACGCTGAACGGGGCGCAGAGCCATTCCTTCTGCACTCTTCGAAGAGACCACATCCGATCGGTAGACCCCATGCCCTGAAAATCCCAGCCCGCAGGGCGGAATACTCATTAGCGGAGAGTGCCCTCCCTCCGTTTAAGGCTGAACCAACACAGAAGAACGTTCGTCGGCCCCCCGGTGCAGCGTTTGACAGCCATGATGCTCGGCTCTGAAGAGGCATCCTTTGAGATGTACGCCAGGTCCGCAATCGTGTTTTCAAATATCAGATGTCCCAGCCGGGCGCGCCACTTGTCCAATGAATCGGTCATTACTTGACGTGCAATCGCGAAGAGTTTCAGCGCGTCCCATCGTTGTTACATCAACCACGGGCATCGCATTCCCAAGTTCCAGAACTGCCCGTCTATGCCTTAAGCCCTCTGCTGCTGATACGCGGGCAGCAGTTGTCGGCACCCCGAAACGGAGGTGATCTGGGAATTGCAGAATGGCATCGCTGATGGGAATGTCCTGAGCGGCCAACAGCCTTTCTAGCAGGGCCACCGCCTGCTCGATCAACGTCTGTAGGATGAAGGTCACAAGGCGTGTATGGACTCCGAGAACGTCATCCACAGAGAGTCCGGACCGATTTGCCAGTTCGTGGAACCGTTCGCCTGCAAGCCAAGCGGTCACCAGGTCAAAAAACGGCTGACGCAAAGAATCGGTATTTGCCTGATCCTCCAGTCGATAGGCATCACGGACGGCTTCCTGCAACTCCTTTCGCTCTCAGGCCCAATTGGGCATGACCCCCACAGAAATCGGGTCGATTGGATCGGTCACATCGTGCCAAGTGTCACTTAAGGGCAGGAGTTCGTTCTCGACAGAACGAAGCATACGCAGTCGTGTGCCAGTTTCCTTTATCCACCCCAAACGTCCCGCTGCACGTACCCCAACGATGCGGCTTGCCCTCAAAGAGAACACTTCTGTAAGAGATCTCTTGAGGACTGCTGTTCAGCTTGTTGTGAGGCGAAAGTCTTATCTGCTAGTTCTTTTGCGAGGCGAACGAGTTCGTCTTCGCCGACTTCTTCGGCAGCCAAGTCTATCAAGGTGGAGTCGATTCCATCTACCAGAGCATGTAGCCAAACTGAGTTCTAAACTTTCGTTGGTAAGCGTGAGGTTCTGGATGCTTAGTGACCTCTTGATCTGTTCCACCATTCTGCGAAGCGCACCGGTCACGCGTTCACCTGGGGCTTGCTGCGCGACCTGCTTTACGAGGGACCACTGCCCCGCGTTGGCGTAAATTACCAGACCCTTCGTAGTCGCTCCTGCTCGCCCCGCCCGCCCGACCAAGTTCTTAATATCCCGAGTCAGCAGATCTTCTGACCGGCCAGTCTTGACACGCCGCTGAACGGAATATAGAACGAGAGTTCGAATGGGGAGGTTCACTCCCTCAGCAAGGGTGTTCGTGCAAATCGCCAGTCGAATGTCGTGTCGCCTCAAGAGTGATTCGAGAACTTCGCGAGTCTCTTGAGGGACGTCACCATGATGGAGGATTGCTCCATATCGGAGCATTTGCGTACCGATCCATCCTGCGCCGTACTCATCGGTGAGATATCGCTCGGCGATCCGGACACGACCAATGTTTGAAAAAGTCGAAGGCTCCGGCAGTTGAAGTTTTTGCTTCAATTGCACAATCAGCTCCTCTGCAAGGCCGATCGCTCCCTGATCTCGACGCATTTTCGCTGCAAAAACAGCCGCAGCGCCCATTGGGAGAGCCTTTCGAGCCGCAGCTATCGCCTGGGTCTTAATAGTCCTGAACGCGTATATGTTCTGCCGAAGAGTAGCTGGATTCAGCCACTGGAAGTCGACCAGTGTACAGTACCCCGGAGGACACAGATGCGGAAGCAACGGAAGGCCGGGAACTGAGCGCCGGTAGTGCGTAACGGTGGATTCCCGTTGCGAAGTCCCTTCGCCCTCAGGGCAGCTAACCCTTCCCACGAGGTTAGCCGGACGGGAACACCGGCGTGTGCCGTGCTGGACGGAGGAACGACAGGTGTGCGACGCGCCCGTGCCGTTAGCGTTAAGCTGTTCAGAGCATGACGAGACGTGACCTGTTCGGCGCCTTGTGCCTCGCCACTCGGCGCAACAATTTGGATGAAGCCGCGCGCCTGATTGCAAAACACGCAGCGTCGGGCTATCTCGGAGCGGCCGTGCTCGCGGTCCGCAACGGGAAAACCGGTTTCGTGCGCGCTTTCGGGAAAGCCTCCGGCAGCGATGCTGTGTTCCTCCTCGCATCGATCACCAAGCCGATGACAGTGGCCGGTCTCATGCTGCTTGCGGATCGCCGTGAACTTTCGATCGACGACACCGTAACGCGCTTCATCCCGGAGTTCCAGGGCGGCGATCGTCCTCGGGTGCGGGTCCGGCACCTCCTGAACCACACCTCCGGATTGCCCGACATGCTGCCCGAAAACGTAGAACTGCGAAGACGTCATGCGCCGCTGGCTGAATTTGTTCAGGGAACCTGTCGAACTCCGTTGCTGTTCCCGCCGGGCACCCAGGTTCGATATCAAAGCATGGGACTTCTCCTTGCGGCGGAGATCGTGCAGCGGATCACTGGACGGCCGTTTGCAGACTATCTTGCTTCCGAACTGTTCCGGCCGCTCGGCTTATCCCAGACCACGCTCGGTCTCGGCGGCCGCCCGCTCGCGCAGACGATGCAGTGTCAGGTTGACCAGGTGAGCGATTGGGATTGGAACAGCCCGTATTGGAGGAACCTGGCTTCGCCGTGGGGCGGCGCTCACTCGACGGCAACTGATATCGTTGCTTTGCTGCAATACTTCGCGGCGCATGACAAAGGGCCCTTGAAACCATCCACCGCCAGGGCGATGACCTCGGAACAGACCCACGGCCTCAAGCCGCGCTGGGGCTTCGGATGGACGCTCAATGATGGGAAGTTCGGACGCGGTTCATCACCGGCAGCCTTCGGACACGGGGGATCGACGGGAACCCAATGCTGGCACGATCCAGCGAAGAATCTGACATTCGTGTTGCTCACCACAAAGCCGGCAGAGCACTCCAACACCACGGTTCTGTATCCTGCCGCCGATTTGGTTTCAGCATCCGCCTAACGCGCTTCATGCTGAAAGCTGCCCATACCGGGAAAGCTTCTTCGTCGCCATCGGACGGCGGCATACGCGAGGCGCAAGGATACCCTGGCAGGAAAAAGTCTTCCCTCGGCGTCCGGTCTCTAATCGCTGATCAGAAAGCGGCTGCGGATCGCGGGGATTGAAAACACCAGTCCGAGTGATCTTTTTAAACCGGCCAATACCATTTCGCCCGGCTCATGTGCTCCGTCAGCCCACCCCCGAAGCCCGCCCATCGACGTTCGCGTCAACTCCGCCAATAACTTGCGTCATGTATTTTCAGAACAATCCCGATTTTGGGACGGGCTCGGGACATCGGCGGTCGCCGCGAATTACGAGTCGATCGTTATGAAGCCCTGATTTTACGTGTTGAGGGACGGGTAAATCTGATAGTATTGATCCCGAATCTGTGGTAGACGAACGTCCTTGAATGCCTTGAACCGGCTAGCCTGCCCTCCGGTTTGCTCTCCGGTTCCACGTAGGAGCTTATGATCCGAGTTCGCATTGCATTGCAAGTCGCACTGATCGGAGTGCTACTGATCCTGGTCACGTCACTGGCGCAAGCGCAGACGTTCCGTGGCCGCGTCGAGGGCATCGTAACCGATGAATCAAAGGCCGTGGTCACCGACGCGACCGTCATCCTGACCAACGTCAAGACCGGCGTGAAAGCCAATAAGAAGACCAGCGACACCGGCCTTTACCTGTTTGACAATGTCGATCCCGGTACGTACTCGGTGTCGATTGAGGTGGCCGGATTCAACAAGTTCGTTCAGGAGAATATCCTCGTCCAGTCGGGGGCGACGTAACCGCCAACGCGGTGCTCAAGCCGGGTGCTGTGACCTCCAGCGTCACGGTCACCGAAGCGCCGGTGGCGGTAGAGTTCAACTCCAGCAATAAGGATCTCACCATCGATACGAAGATGGCCGAGGAAACGCCGCGCCTGGATCGTAATCCGTTCAAGTTGACGCTCCTGGCTCCCTCCGCGGTCAACACGCGGGGAGAAATGCAGCCCTATCATTCCTGGTCGATGAACAGCGTGGATCTCGGCGGCGGAACCAACCTGGCGAACGATCTTCAGGTGGACGGCAGCCCCATCGGACTCGGCCACAAGGGCAGCTATCCGCCGAATACGGATGCTGTTCAGGAAGTGATCGTCTCGCAAAACAGCGTGGATGCCGAGGTCGGGCCACAGCGCCGGCGGCCTGATTTCCATGACGACGAAGGCCGGCACGAACGATTGGCACGGAACGGGTTTTTACGTCGGCCGCTATCCCTGGCTGAGCGCCGAAGCCGACCGTACGAGGAACAGCCTGAACTCTCAACGCCAGCATATGATGGGGTTCACTCTCGGCAACCCGATCCTCAAGAATAAGCTGTTCAACTTCGCCTCACTCGAGTATTGGAAGGTGAGTTATCCGAATGCTTATGTGAATACCGTGCCGACGGCTCTGGAGCAAGCGGGCGACTTCTCCCAGTCCTACAACATCGACGGCGGGAATTCGGACGATTTACGATCCTGCCACCACCAAGTTCGATCCGGCCACGGGCGCGGTAACTGTCCAGCCGTTTCCCGGAAACAAAATACCGGCAAGTCGTTTCGACCCGCTCTCCGCGGCATCTGATTAAAGAGTTTTGGGCTCCAAACAATCCAGGTGACAACATCACGGGCGTGAACAATTACAAGAAAGGATTCATCGAGCGGTACAACTACTACAACTACTCCGACCGCGTCGACTACAACATCAATGACAAATGGAGGGCATTCGGACGGATCGGGCGCTACTACACGGACGATCTGGCCGGAAATCCCACTCCTTTGGCCAGCACGCGTCTGTACGTCCCCACAGGCTCTCAACGAGGCGCTTGGCAGGTTGCGGGTGATCTGACATGGACCGTGAATCCCCGAACCGTGGTCGATTTTCGCGGCGACTGGCACGACGTGATCGACGCTTACGTTTCAACTCCGCTGGGCAGCGGCGGATGGTCTTCGATATGGACGAACAGTGAGTGGTTCAAGCCGTATACTTCGGCGAGCACCGGCGTGCCGCTTTACTTCCCGCACCTCAATATCGGCGGAGCGGGTTTCGGCGGCGGCGGTTTCTACTGGGACCAGCGCCCGAAAGGCGAGTCACTGAATGCAAAGATCTCGCAGCAGCGTGGCTCGCACTACCTGAAGGCGGGTCTGGAGTTTCGTGCCAGCTACGGACTGTCCTATGTTTCGTCTACTACGAATTTCAACTTCAACACCGCGCTAACAGCGGAAACTTTCAAGAGCCCAGATACCAAGCACAACGGCGATCCGTGGGCTACCTTCCTGCTGGGCGCGCTGGACGACTCGTCGCAAATGATCGGCGGCCCGGCGCCTGATCCCCACACTCAGTTTTGGGGCATGTACTTCCAGGACGACTGGAAACTCAGCCGCAGGATCACGTTGAATCTGGGCATCCGCAACGATTACGAACGGCCTTGGTACGATCCGGCACACAATTTTTCACGTGGCCTTGACCTCTCCAAGCCAATTCCGGAGATGGTTGCCAATGCGCCCAATATGCCGGCGCAGGCGACTTCCATCGTCGGCAACAATTACTGGAAGTGGAACGGCCAGTGGCAATGGACCGATAGCAGTAATCCGGGAATGTGGAATGCTCCCAAACTCGCGCTTCAGCCTCGAGCCGGTATCGCCATTCGCGTTAACGACAAGACTTCGATCCGCGCAGGGTACGCACGATACACCATCCCGACCGAATTCAACCTGAGCGGTTTTCCGGGTTTTGAAACCGTCAGCTTTCTGGAGCCGCCCTACTTCGGTGTGACCAGCTACCAGAACACGGCGCCATTGCTGCAAGGCGTCCCGCAGCAGACGTTTTCAAATCCGTTCCCGGCGTCAAATCCTCTTCTGCCCATCCTGGGAAAGGGTGCTGGGACGAACGTCGGCCGAGGACAGAACGGAGCGCTTCTCTGGTACAAGCAGGACTTTAGAAAGGCCTACAACGATCGTCTGAACGTCTCGTTCCAGCACCAGTTACCGGGTCAACTCGTCGTACTGGCATCCTACTTCACCAATTTCGGCCATCAGCTATATAACAAGTCGCTGAACACGATTGACCCACAAATACAGTTGAAATATCAGAACACTCTCAGCCAGAGTGTGCCGAACCCGTTCTATCACTATCTGGATCAGAAACTCATGCCAGGTCCGCTTTATAATCAGCAGACCGTGCCACTGAGTTCTCTGCTCGTTCCGTATCCACAGTACTCCGCGCTAGCCGAGTTCGGCCAATGCTGTGCCTCGGAGCGGTACAACTCGCTCGAATTGAGAGTCGCAGAAGATATACAGCAAGGGCTATCAACTTTCTTTTCTCTTACGTCTACATCCGCGAGAGAAGCCAGATCTACTTCAACGATCAGGACACGTTTACCAGCCATCTCACGTGGCAGGACAGCGACCAGCCGCACCACCGCTTCAGCGCGGCCAGCACCTACGAGTTCCCAATCGGCAGGGAGCGTACATATCTGACAAGCATTCCGAGAGTGGCTGATTTCCTGATCGGCGGCTGGAAGCTGACTGGCGTGATGACGCTCACCACCGGTGATTACCCGCGCTTCGGGAACATGGTCGTCAACGGAAATCCGTGCTCGGGCGGTCAGAGCCCACAACACTGGTTCAATACTTCAGCGTTCTCGCCAATTCCTGCGAACACCTACGTCTTGCGCACCAACCCGTTACAGTTTGATTGCCTGACCGGGCCGAAGTTCTTCGATCTTGACGGCACGCTGTCCAAAGCTTTCAAAATTACGGAGAGGGTAAAGACGGAGTTCAAGGTGGCGGCGTACAATGCTACGAATCGCTTGAACCGCGGCGATCCGAACACCGATATTTACTCGTCCACCTTTGGCCAGGCTCTCTTTCAGGGCTCCCCCGGGGGCACATTTGGCCAGCAAGGAGCCACCTATGGCACGGGCAACAGCGGGCGTCAGGTGGAGCTTGGCTTGAAGGTCATATTCTGAAGCGGGCATACTGGACCACATCGGCGGCAGCAATGGACTGCCGCCGGATCTCCAGGCTATCGTAAAATCAATTGCATTAGCCTCCCTCTGAGGCACGTTTCCCTTGACTCGCCGTACTCTCCTAGGTCTGTTGGCGGTTCCGTCCACAACACTGCATGGGCAGCAACAACAAGCCCGCGTAGAAGGGATGGCGTCGCGCGGCCTAAAATCAACAGCGCGAGGTAAGCCGTCCGGCTTGCCATTCCACGCGCGGTTTACAGACATGGCGGAGCAAGCCGGACTAAATCATATCGTTGTCTGTGGCCATCCCAATCGAATCGATTACGTGATTGAAGCGATGGGCTGCGGCGTCGCTGTCTTCGACTACGATAATGATGGCTGGGTAGACATCCTCGTGCTTTCAGGGTCGCGATTCGGCGATCCACCTCCTACAGCTTCAAATCGTTTATATAAGAACAACCGCGATGGAACGTTCTCCGATGTAACCGAGAAAGCCGGGTTGTTTCGCACGGGATTTGCGAATGGCGTTACCGTGGGTGACTACAATAATGACGGTTTCGAGGACGTCTTCATCAGCTACTGGGGTCAGAATGTTCTCTACCGCAACAACGGAGATGGCACCTTCACCGACGTCACCAGGGAATCCGGCCTGCTGAATCCGCAGCCTCGCTTCGGTTCGGGATGCGCATTTGTCGACTACGACCGCGATGGCAATCTCGACCTGTTTGTATCGAACTACCTGGATTTCGATATCCAGTCGGTGCCGCGCGCTGGCGAGTCGAAAAGCTGCAATGTAGAAGGCGTGTTTTGCGGACCGCGGGGCCTGCCCTACGGACGCCACTCTTTGTATCACAACAATGGCGACGGCACGTTTACTGATGTGTCGAGAGCCTCGGGGATAGGGAAGTCCGACGGCGGCTACGGCCTGACCGTCTGCGCCGCCGATTTTGACAATGACGGGTGGCCGGACATTTATGTCGCCTGCGACTCCACGCCGAGCCTGCTGTTTCACAATAACCGCGACGGTACGTTCACTGAGCAGGCCCTTGAGACCGGTGTAGCACTCAGCGAGGATGGAATGGTGCAGGCCGGGATGGGCGTTGCCGCTGGCGATCTGCGCCTGGATGGCAATCTGCACATTATAAAAACCCATTTCGCGAACGACACCGCCGCGCTGTACATTAACAACGGCAAGGGAGAATTTCGTGATGGCACGCTCCGGTCCGGCATGGGAGTGGAAACGCGGTTCGTCACGTGGGGAGTCTTGATCGCAGATCTCGACAACGACGGCAATCCCGATATTTTCGAAGTGACTGGCGGCATTTATCCGGAGGTGAAGACCAACTACAAAACACCGCGGATCGTATTCCGGAACCTGGGAAACGGGCAGTTCGAAGAATTGCTGGGACAGGCCGGCCCTGGCGTAGAAGCCCTACAATCGAGCCGCGGGTGCGCGTCCGGCGACTTCGATAACGATGGAGATGTGGACATCGTTATCGTAAATCAAAACCAGCCTCCATCCCTCTTGCGGAATGATGTGAGCGGAGACAATCATTGGCTGAAGGTGAAGCTGACGGGCGTCCACTCTAATCGTAGTGCCATTGGAGCGCGGGTCACGGTTCGTTACGGTACTAAGGTGCAAGCGCAGGAAGTGTTAAGCCAGTCCTCCTATCTGTCCGTGAATGACAGCCGCCTGCATTTCGGACTGGGTTCGGTCAGCACGGCCGATGTCGAGATCCGCTGGCCACTGGGACATTCCGAGAAACTCGTGCGAGTGCCAGCCGATCAGTTGATTTGGATCAAAGAAGGCGCTGGAATCGTGCGGGTGGAAAAGTTTGCGCGTCGCTAGTTATGCACCGCATGTTGCGTAGTTGGTCCGCAATCTCGCTAATCCTCTCCTGCGTCGGGCTGGCTTTAGCTGATCAGTCGCCCGTCGAAATGGCGTGGAGTCTGATCGCCAAGGGGGAACGCAGCCAGGCGATAGCACTGCTTCGCCATACCATCAGCGCCGATCCGCGCAATCCCGATGCCCGGCTGCTGCTGGGCAGTGTTTTGATGGAGGAAGGACAAGTTGCGGAATCCATCGAACAGCTCAGTGCGGGCGTCCGCCTACGTCCCAAGTCGGCAGAGGCCCACAACGCACTAGGCGAGGCCTACGATGCTTTCGGAGATGCGAAAGCGGCGCGGCCGGAATTTGAGCGTGCAGTCGAACTCGATCCCCGGCACGCCCAGGCTCAGGCAAACCTGGCGGCCGTGTTGTTGGAACAAGGACAGACTCAGCAGGCCGCACAACATCTGGACCAGGCCATCCGATTTTTCGGACCCAAGCCCGACGCCGCCTACCCGCATTACCTGCGAGCCAAGATTTATAGTCAGCAGCGCGACTCCCTAAAGGCGATCTCTGAACTCGAGAAAGCAGTCGCGCTGCGGCCCGATTTTGCGGAGGCGTGGTCCGATCTCGGGGAAGCTCGCAAGGGCGCTTCCGACGATGGGGGAGCACTCACCGCCTTTCGCCGGGCTGTCGAACTGAATCCTGACGATGCGGTGGCGCAAACACGCCTGGGCTCCAAACTCCTTGATGCTGGTCAAGTCCATGAGGCTGTGCCCTGCCTGCAACGGGCGGTCCGCCTCGATCCAAAGAATCAGTCGGCGCTCAATAGCCTGCAGTTTGCCCTGCGCGAGGACGGGCAAACGGAACAGGCGAACGCTGTGAGGAAAAGACTGGCGGAACTCATCCGCGAAAGGGACCATGCAGACCAGAATCTGGTCGCCGCCATGGAGTTGAACAATCGCGGGGCGACTCTCGAAAAGACTGGCGATGTGTTCGGAGCCTCTGAAAAATACCGTGCGGCTCTGGAGCTAATTCCTGAACACGTCGGTATCCGCACGAACCTGGCGGTCGCGCTCTTGAAGTTGGGCAGGTGGGACGAGGGACTCTCGCAACTCCGCGACGCGCTGCGTCGGGACCCCGGCAATGTCGAACTTCAAGCGGCTCTCGATGACGCACTCAAACAATACCGGGCGCACCACGACGTGCCGTCACGGCCTCGGCCGTAACAGGTACCACACCAAGCCGGTGTGGGGTGGCGGCAGACTCTCAGTCATCTGCTAAAATCAAGGCTGAATCGGATCCGATCCGATACCCGCCCGCACTTGCCTACAGAAACGGGCCACCCTAGCTCAGCTGGTAGAGCGGCTGATTCGTAATCAGCAGGTCGCCGGTTCAATCCCGGCGGGTGGCTCCATTGTTTCATATACCTACTGTCTCTCCTTCTTTTCTGACCTGTTCAAAACCCGCTCAGTTGAATTCAGCCGATCTTGCCGTTCAATGCTGCCTCTAGAGAGATGGCGGCGGCTCGGACACTGGCCGGAATGGACTTCTGATAGTGTCGTAGAGTGACAGACGGGTCAGCGTGCCTCAATTGCGCCTGCGTATCCCGCGGGTCCTTTGCTATAGCCCCAAAGAGTGTCGCGCATGTTCTGCGCAAGACCTGAAAGTTCACGTCTGTAGATTCCACTTCGTCGCCTCGGAGAGTGCGCCTCTTGTATACGCCAACACCCGCGCGGACCGCCGCTGGCTTCAGTACACGATTGAGGTAATTCTGCGATCCCCAGGGCCGGCCTTGGGGAGAAGGAAAGATCCACGCTCGTTGATCAGGTTCTCGTGTCTCTAGCCACTTAAACATCTCGCTTTGGAGGTCCGGCGGCATGAACAGACTGGTACCTGATGCCTCGGTCTTGACCGCTGCCGACTTCCCTTCAACTATCGCCTCATCGATCTGCAACATGTCCCCGATGACGTCCTCCCGCCGCAACGCGAACAGCTCTTCGGATCGCAGGCCAAGTTGGATGAGAATGCGGAGTCCCAAATGGTCGGCCCCAGTCACGGCAGATAACAACCGCCGGCATTCGTCCAGACTGAGGTAGCGCTCAGAAACGGGCTTTCGCGATTTGGCTTTGAGCCGATACCCCGGATTCCTAGCGGGATTCGTCGTGATGATCTTCTTCAACAGGGCGTGGTCGAGAATATTCCGGATGTAGAGAAGCAACTTTGCGAGTTTGGATCGGCTCGCCCCAGCACTCACATGATCGTTCAGAAAATGCTGCAATTCGATCTCGGTCAAATCAACCACCGGCCGTGGACCGAGTTTCCCCTCAATCAACCCAAATTCAATGAGCCCCTTTGATGTCCGCGCGGTATGTGGACCCCAGCCAGGTTCAACCGTGGCAAGATACTCCCGGGCGACCTCGCCAAATGTTGCCGCCCTGTCAGGCGGCGTATAGGTTCCAGCGTCTTTCGCTATTAACAAATCTAGAACCCGTTGTGCGTCAGCCTTGTGCAGAGGACCGTCGTAATCCGTCGCGACCCAAAAGGCACGAGCCAACTCCTTACTTATGATCTTTTCTCGCGGGCTTCTCTTTTCCTTTCCGTCCACCGCCCTGACATATCGGTACCACCGTGCCCAGTAGGTCCCCCGTGGCAGCGATCGTTTCGGTCTGCTCTTTGTGGCAGGTACAAACTGCTTCAGGGTCCCACGCTGATATCTTTGTCTGCTCATGTGCTTCCCAAACGTCCTTATGTCGAGTTGCAACGGTGACGCAATCACGTAGACCTCCGATCGAGGTGGAGGACCGCCAGCCATTCGGCTAGATCGTCCTCTCGAAACCGAAGCGACCTGCCGAGTCTTATGCAGGGCAGGCCGGGACGTCTCCGCCCGGCGGCATGATCACGAACCCATGATGGTGAAACTGCCAGCCATTGCGCCACCTCAGCTACCGTAAGCAACCTCAATGTATTCGTACTCTCCCCCATTTTCAACAGATTGAGAAGGCGTGACACTGATCTCGTCCGAACAGGATCTGGATGGTGGGACATCCGCCGCTGAGCCCGCAGTGATCAGTCCAGCGGTCTACGGCACCCTCGTTCACGGCTGGCGAACATAGGTTCCAGCCGGCACTGCCGGCGGGCTGACGCGCTTTATGACTTTTTGCGACTCGATGCTAACATCCCTTCTTATTTGCTTCCATCCATTCCACCAGCCATTCGCTCCGCACGACTTTCCGGCGACCAAGGCAGAAGTGCGTCAGCCTGGGCAAGCCTGGGACTTGCCCATTGATCAGGTGCGCCACGTGCGTCTTTGAGCAGCGCAAAACCTCCGCCACTTCTCGCATGGTCAGGATCTGCTGGTCGATTCTCACGGCCTCCATCTGTGCTCCTTTTTGCGCCCTATTCCAATCGAGCGCACCTAAAATCCCGTGAATAATCCCATATTGCGCTGTGGTTTTCTCGTGTTATATTCCATAGTGTTGGGAGCGGGTAGTCCACCTGAATTGCCTCTCTCTAAACAAAAGGCCCCGTCGAAGCACCACCGTGACACCAGTGCGTCACAATTTGCGCAATTTCCATCCGGAGAGGCCGGCATGTATGTAATCATTCCTCCCGATCACGCCGAACTTGGCGTCGTCCCGATCTGCATTAGCGACGTGGACTACGAGGGCCGCATTGTCGTGCCCGGCTGGATCGAAGCCGTCAAGCCCATTGCGGATCCTCTTCGGGCGATGACGAAGGCGATAACGGGGGATGCGCGCAACGTCTCGCAAGTGACCGAAGAATCGGTCCACTCGCTATCGGCCAGGAACGGCGACAATCTCGGCCGTAATCCGAGCAGTCGAGTGTACGCCTCGGCAAGACATCGCGCACGAAATCTGAAGGCAGGAGGAGCGCGGAAGCGGAAAGGATTAGAGATTGAGGTCCGGGCTCTCGTGCTCGACTGTCTGTCGGTCCGGCCTGAATTTGCCTCTGAGTTCGAAAATCGGGAGTTCTTAGAACGATTACGGACGAAAGCAAGGGAGAGAGGCCGTGAGGATCTTGAAACGCTGATCGATCTTTACCTTGCGGACGCCGAGGACCAAATTCCAATTGCCTTCGGCGTTCGTCCAAACTCCAGAGAGCGCAACACGCTCACCAAACGACTCTATCGGGGAATCCGGGGGCTCCTTGCAAGCCTGTAAGTCATGTGCTCACAGTGGCATAATGGCATGGGCTGATGCCGGATAACCCGCGGAGCGAACCGACCCCAGAAGAGATCAAGCACCTCCTGCAGGAGGCGCTCCTTCGCAGTTACCCGAACCCCGAGCGCAAGGGTTGTTTCGATCCGGAAACTCTTCGATCCGTTGCGGAGAAACGGCTCCCGCACCTCGAGCCGCAGTGGCAGCACATTACCCACTGCTCGCCCTGTTACCAGGAGTTCCTCGGTTTTCGGGCGCAGGTCCTTGAGCTGCGCCGCGGCCGGAGGCGCGTGGCCCTAACTGCCGCAGGAGCGCTCGCGGCGGCAGCGCTCACTGCCGGGCTTTGGCTCTCGGCAAATCGAACCGCACCTAAAGTCCCGTCCAGTATCACGCGCGGTTCGCAACCTGCGACCGTCTCTGGGAAGGACAACACGGGGAAAACACTGACGGCGGTTCTCAACATGGAGGCCTCGCCGACCCGAGGCTCCGAATCTCCTAGCGCCGGGGAACTCCAAAGGTTGCCGCGCAGCCAAATGGCCCCGCTGTTGATCTACCTGCCGTTCGGTAGTGATCCGGGAACATACAAAGTCGATCTTCTTCGCGACGAAAGGACGGCGGTGCCACTCGCCTCCTTCTCAGGAACGGCCGAGATCCGAGATGGCCTAACCGTGCTGCAAGTGTCCCTCGACTTTTCGCCCTTTCCGCCGGGTACATACCTCCTGGCGGTGTCTCGCGAAGGCGAGCCGTCGTCCAAGTGCAAATTCGTACTCTCGTGAGGTCAACGAAACCTCCCCCCGACTTCTGAGGTCTAGAAGACAAGGGTATAGATTCAGCAAGCGCGACCGGGCTTAGTGCGGCTGCTCGGACCGCCTCCAGGACGCTTACGTTCGCGCTGATTAGCACACCTCAAGCAACCTGCAGTAAACATGAGGCAACTCACTTCTTCTCTGTTCGCCCTCCTGGTGTTTGTAACACTTGGCACCGCCCCAGCTCAGGCTCCGGTGCCTGCGCAGGAATACCTGGACCGCGCGCTTCGACTGGCGAACGCGTACAATTGGGCCGAAGCGGGCCCGAACTTCGTCGAAGCCGAACGGTTGTTCATCGCGCAGGGCGATCAAAAGAGCGCCTATCAAGCGCGGCTCGGCAAGATGCGGTCCATGATCCAGCATGCCGCGCTGCCGGAAGTGATTGTTCAAATGGCGGAAGATCTGGAAACGCTTCCGTTCTTACAGACCGACCGCCGTGTTCGGATGTTCTGTCTGATCGTCAAAGGCGACTTCGACGGCGAGTCGGACCACGCCGCAATGAGCCGCGACTGGGGCGACGTTCAAAATCTCGCCAAAGAACTGGGTGACAAGAACTGGGAACACCGCGCTGATGCCCAACTCGGCGTAGCCGCTTTTTACAACGGTGATATTGAGAGTTCACGGAAGCGTGTCGGTGCCGCGTTGATCGCGGCTCACGCCATAGGGGATAAACCTGGCGAGATGATGGCGCTCGCAATCCTGGCCCACGGACTCACCCTCATGAAGCTCCATAGTCAGGCCCTTCCCTACATCGAGCAAGCCTTGAAAGTGGCCAAGAGTGATCCGGATATTGGGTTCGCGCAGGTTGCGCATGAGACGAAGCTGAGCATCTTGATCGGCACGCAAAAGCTGGAGGCAGCGCAGCAGCTGGCGGATGAGATATTAGCCTACGCACGTCGACGGCAGGGTACGGCAATTGAGGCCTCGGTCCTTGTCGAGCTAGCTCAGATCGCACTGCTCCGAAAAGACGGGGACGGTGCCATCAGGTTCTTGAATGCGGCTGTCAAAATCGCGAAAACCGGCGGGTACCTCGACACTCTAGCCGGCGCACAACGCGTCCTCACTGACATCTATCTTGGCCAAAAGAATCTCGCGAAGGCCGAAGAGTCCGCGGCCGAGACCGCCGAGGCGGTGCAGTCGCGCGGCGATTTCATCACTCTCGTTGATCGTTTAAATACGCTCGCACGGCTGGAGTTAGCTCAGGGCAAATATTCGGATGCTGAACGCACATACAGCCGGGCCGACACGTTCGTTGATGCGATGGTCGGCCGCTCCACCGGCGTCCTCGATAAGGTATCGCTTATCACGGCCGCAAGCGATCTTTACCGCGATCATTTTGCGCTTGTAGCCGAGCACTTCCACGATGCCCGAAAAGCGTTCGGAATCGTTGAGCAAGTCCGTGGCCGAGTTACCGCCGACCTCCTCGCTGCCGGGTCCTTCACCGCGCCGGGCGCCGAACAGGCCTCCAAACGCGCCGCACGAATTCGGTTGAAGCTGATGGCAGCTCGTTCGAACGGCGAGGTTCGGCGGATAAGGGAACAGCTGTTTGTTCTGGAGCAGGCGCGATGGGTGACCCCTGACGTTAGCATTCTCAAAGCGAATTCCGGCACCTTGACCGACCTGCAGACCGTTCAGCGAGATTTGCCAACGTCAACCGCGATTCTCGAGTATGTCGTCGCCCAGCCGCGCTCGTATTGCCTGGTAATCACGCGCACGTCTGCGCGCATCGTCCCTCTCGCCAGCGGCGCGGTGATCGAACGGGGTGTTCTCGAATACCTGAAAGCCGTCAAGGCCAAGCAAGCGGGGTCGATGCAGGCGAATACGCTGTACAACAGCTTACTTCGTCCGGTCCGCGAAATCGCGCAGCACGACAGGCTCGTAATCGTGAGAGACGGTCAGTTGTACTTGTTGCCTTTTGATGGACTGGTGGATGGGGCTGGGCGGTACGTGGCGGAAACTAAGGTGGTCAGCTACACGCCGTCATCATCCACGTTTCACCTGCTGCGAGCCCAGACCGGCGCAAAGCTCAACGCACGCGCGCTCCTTGGAGTTGGCGCGATCCCATACGATCCGGGCAATGTGCGTCGCCTGAATGCGTCGCGGGGATACGACCTGAAGTCGCTTGCGAATCTGCCTGAATCCAAGAACGAACTGCTAGCAGCGGCGAAGGCGGTAGCCCCCGGCGCGCAAACGCTCCTGGTTGGGATGGCCGCGACGGAATCCGGGTTCAAGAAGCAGCTGTTGAGCCGCTACAGCGTACTGCACTTGGCCGTCCACGGAATCGCGAATACCGAGGACCCCGACCGCGCGGCACTCGTGATGCTCAGTGATCCCGCAGCAGGAGAAGACGGCTTCTTGCAGGCATCCGAAGTCGTCCAACTCAAATTGAATGCGGATCTTGCCGTGCTGTCGGCTTGCGATACCGCAATCGGGCCGATCGGAGGCGAAGAAGGAATTGCCACGCTCTCGCGCGCCTTCCTGCTCGCCGGCGCGCGGTCCGTGGTCTCAACACTATGGTCCATCGAGGACCTGTCATCGCTGGTCCTCATGCGGCAGTTCTATGCTCATCTGGCGGACAACATGGCAGCGGACCTGGCCTTGACCGAGGCCAAACGCCATGTGATCAGGAAGTTCGGCCGCAAGGCACCGCCATACTACTGGGCCGCGTTCACGCTAGAGGGCGCGGGAGACCGCACGGTATTACGGCACTCAGGGAGATCATGAAAGAGTTAACGAAATCCGAGAAGACCGCGATTATCGTCCAAATTAAGAAGCTCGTTCTAAAGCACCACATCAATGTTGGCCGCGTCGATTACGATGCTTGGGTGCGGAGTGTCGACGAGCGCACACCTCAATTGGTCGCCGGTGGTGACCGCCAGTTTGAGTCTGGTGTCCAGGCGCTTGTTGCGGATCTTCGCACAAGCCATACAGCCTTCTTCCACAACGTTCCTGACCGGCTGTTGCCGCAACATACGCTGAACGCGACGTTGAGGAAGATGGAGACAAACGGGTCGGAACACTGGATGTTTCTCGACGTGTTCGAAGGCGGTGCTGCGGATCGTGCCGGGATCAAGCCTGGCCAGGCGTTGCTCGCTATCGATGGCATTCCGGTGCGATCGGACGAGGTTCCCAAATTCGGGGTCGGCCAGAAGTACACTTTCACCCTTGACGGCGGCAAACCGATGGATCGGATGGATGTGCAAGTTGAGGTGCCGGTTGTGAAAGGTTCAAAGGCGCATCCGTCGCTGGTTCCCCCGAAGACCCTCACGTACAGAATGCTTAAGCCGGGTCTCGGATATCTAAAGGTCGGCTGGTTCACCGCATCAATGGGGCTCGGATTTAGCAAGGAGCTGGACGCCGCAATAACGGAGTTGAAACAGAACGGTTGCGAACGCCTCATCATCGACCTTCGCGGCAACATTGGGGGCGGACTGGGCTTCGCACGGCTTTGCAGTTATCTGTGCCCGGGAAAGATTCCGATCGGCCAGAGCCTGACGCCGAAACGGCTGCGGTCAGGGTATGACCGGAGTGACCTTCCGCGGGTACCGATGCCCAATACCGCGCTGGGGTTGGTAGCAGCGCTCACTCGCTTCATCGTCACGGACAAGTCCCTCGTGCTTCTCACGCAGGGCCTGGGACCGCAGCCGTTTCACGGCAACGTCGCGGTGTTGGTGAACGAGTTCACAAACAGCGCGGCCGAGATGGTTGCGAACTTCGCACAAGAGAACAGACTTGCGACCGTAGTCGGCACCAAGACCTGTGGGTCGGTACTTGGTGCACGAAATATCGCAGTGGGCTCCGGCTATTGGCTCCGCCTACCCGTTTTCGGATGGTTTACGTCTAACGGTGGCACCATTGAGGGCGCCGGTGTGACTCCCGACATTGTCGTCGATCCGGTGCCAGGCGCGCTGGCCGGCGAAGATCGGCAACTTGTGGAAGGGATGAACGTGGCCACGTCGGTTCAGCACTCCGCGATGTCGAGGTGAATCGCCTGCTCAGGCGAACGCAGTCGTGGCGGATCGCGCCCCCGAGAGTCGGGTGGCCCACTGGAGTCCACGACGCGGCGGGCTATCAGACATCGAGCCCTGTCGTTGTCGGACGGATGGGGCGTTTTCGCCAGCAAGGAAACGCTACCTTATCCGCCTCCGGCTCTATTATTCTTGGGCTTCATCCAATCTATCCCCACCCGTTTCGACCTGTTCACCAGTGAGTCCGCTATCATTTGACAAGATACTGATGTCGCCGTGATACCATCTCGCGTATGTTGATTGGTCCTAAGTCATTCTCTTCGCCATGTTGACCACCGAGTTCAATCCCAACACTTGTTGCTGCTACCGTCGTGAAAATTCTGAGATCGGTGGCCGCTGTGAAGATTTCGGCCTATGCTCTGCCTGACCACTGCCGCATGAACATGAAATGACCGTGAATAGTCAGACCATGTTCGATGCTTTCGTCAGTTACAATCGGGCGGACAAGCAGGAAGCGCAGTTTTTGGCGACTTACCTCAGCAATGCCAGGTTGAAGGTCTGGTTCGATACCGTTCATCTCAAGCCGGGTTCTAGCTGGCGCGATTCCATCGAGGATGACATGAAGGCCTCCGCCGCATGCATTGTCTTGTAGGGCAAGAGCGGGCTTGGTCCTTTCCAACGTAAGGAGAGCGGGCTGGCCTATGCCATACGGAACGCACGGCCTGATTTCCAAGTCATTAATGTGGTCTTGCCCAACGCAATGCCGCCCGCCGCTACGCTTTCGAACAGCGAGCATTGGGTTCAGTTCAAAGGTGGATTCGATGAGCCGGAGGCCTGGCAGTCTTTGGTTGCCGCCATCAAAGGTCAAGCCCCGCCGGACAAGTTGAATACGGAGCTGCCAGATTTGCCTGCGCCTTACCGCGGGCTGGCAGCTTTCGGACTTGACGATGCCCCCTATTTCCATGGGCGGTCAAACAATCTCGACAAGATGGTGGAGAAATTGCGCCACTCCTCCTTCCTGGGAGTAATCGGGGCATCCGGCAGCGGCAAAACCTCTCTCGTCCAAGCGGGACTCACACCGCGGCTCCGGGCTGGTTCGCTCCCTGGAGGCGCCGATTGCCTTGTCTCCACAGTGCGGCCCGGACCGAGCCCCCTTCGCAGCCTCTGCCTGGAACCGGCTAAGATCGGCCGCGCACCGTTCCGATAGCTGCTGGATTCCCGAAGTCAGGCCTTGCGCAGAGAACCCGGCTGCGTGTGCGAGATGCTGGACGCGGCGCTCCCCACCGGCCGGCGGCTGTTGCTCATTATCGACCGGCTTGAAGAACTGTTCACTCTCACGGCAATCCATGAGGATGGCCAGCTCTTCGCCGATGCGCTCGCCGCGCTTGTTTCAACCCGGGGCGACCGCGCCTGGGTGGTATCCACCATGCGGGCAGAGTTCTATCCGAACCTTTCGGTCTACTCCGAACTCGGTGAGTTGGCGTCACAGCATCAGGTCTTCTTGTCCCGGCTCGTACCGGAAGAGGTTGAGGAGCTGATCGAGGCTCCAGCGATGCAGCTATCGGGACGCGCGACTGCTCGCGGAAAAAACCAACGGGGACGAACAGTGGCGGATATTCGAGGAGATTCTAAAAGCGATCTTTCCCACGCCTCGATAATCGGGCGGCGCACTTCTCCACGCCCGGTAGAGTACCCTCCAGCCGTCGTACTTGCCCAGAGCCGGAGCACTCACTTCGGACGGCGGATTCGGATACCTGGCAGTGAAATCCCTTGAGTCCGACCAAGCCGTCCCTCTCACTCGGTGACTGGGAATTGTGCAAGCTCCGCCGTCATGGGTGCGTTACGGGCGGCGATGAACGCCCTTTGCGGATCGGCCGCAATTTGCCCGAAATCCACAAGGCCTAAATAGTAGACTCTGCAGACGTCTCTAGACTTGTAATCCGGCGAACGGAACCTCATTAGGTGCGCTTTTCGAGCCGATCGGACGAGGCGTTCGCATGCTCCGGACAGCGCCGCCGAGCGTATGCCGACCTAGGCCAGCGAGCTCGCAGCAAATTCCGCGTACCTTGATTATTCCGCCTGGCCCCGCCGATTATTCCGAGTCCACTCCCTGCTCAAAAGAGTCCTCGAGCCGCCCCATCGAAATGAAGGTCCTGGTTATTCCGCATGTAGAGAAACGTGTTCAGACCTAGTTTGTGTGGCATAGCGCTATGTTGATGATCGACTCGGAATAATCAGGCACTCGGAATATCAACGGGACAATAGGTGCCCTAGACCCGGGCGGCGGACGGGACGCTGGGTGCGGGTGGCGCGGGACTTTGGGTGCGCAGTCTTTATCCTGTAGTTCTTTTCCTGTAGGCATCCAGTAGTAGGGGCGGGAGCTGTGTGGATTTGTGGAAATCCTGATGAACCAGAACCACAGACGCGGGGAGAGTTTGCGGGAGCCGCCGGCGAGCAACTCGCTCGCAATGGAGAACAGGACCTGCACGCCCGCCAAAACAAACCTGGTTGCGTGATTCAAGCACCGCCACACCTTTTTCTCCGAAAGCTGTCACAGGCACATCTCGGCGAGGCCTATCAAAGTGAGGCCGTTGTTGTGACATCGGATTCCGAGGCGGCATCCCGAAGCAAACGTGAGAGGAAGGTATGAACATCGTTACGGACGATTTCCGTTCAACAGAAGTCAACATGAATTCTCGAATTAAACACTTCTGGAAAGCGGCGCTCACACTGGCGCCAGCGATCCTGTTTTCCGTTTCAGCTCATGCGTCCCCGAGTATCGACCTCAGTGGCGTAACGACAGTGATGACCAGCCTCCAGACGGCTGCACTTCTAATCGGAGCGATTCTCGCGCTGATATCACTGATTTTCTCAATCTTCTCATTCGTCGGCGGAAACCTCATGCGGGGTGTGACCGGCGTGTTTGGAGTGTTGCTCGGCGCGGGCATCATTGGCTGGGGTCCGGCCTGGATCTCATCATTGTCTGGCCAGTCGGTAGGCAACTGAGGATCGGCGATGCGGAGGGGCGCGCTCAAAGAGATCAATGGTTCATTGAACCGGCCGACTCGCAAGTGCGGCGTCGATTACCGGATCCTCGCGGCGTGCTCGGTCATCTCCATCATCGCGTTCCTCTTCGCGTCGAAGATCTTCGCGTGCATTCTATTGCCCTCGCTGCTTGCGGCCGGGGCTCTCATCACCAAGCGCGACGCTCAGATGTTCAGACTGATCGTCGTCACCATTCGGTGCTCAGCAAATTACGACCCGAAGGCAAATGAATAACTGGTACCGAAAATCGAAACCCACCCGGAGCATTGTTCCGCTCAGCCACTTTGTGAGCGCCCGGGTTTTTGCTCTGAAGAATGGAGGGTACGGATGCCTACTCGGTCTCGCTGGAGTCGATGACGAGGGGCTCACACAGGAACACGTTTCAAGTATTACTGCTCGGATAAAGGCTGCACTCGCCTCCCTGCCGGAAGGCGGCCGGCTTTATCAATACGTACGCGTCCGGAAGGGGTTTGTCATCCCGCGGAAGGACGCGTACGCGAATCCCACGGCTGAAGAGTTCGTTGCCAGGCGCATCGAGTACCTGAACGAGAACGCGCGTTTCCGCCGCATCGACCTGTTCTGGTGTTTGACTTTGGAGCCCACCGGCCCGAAGCGGATCCGCCGGTCGCCAGATCGTCAGGCCCGAGAGACGGCGCGATCCATCTCTTCTCTCGAAAAGGCGGTGGAGATAATCACGTCGCAACTTGGAGAACTGCTCGGACTCAGAGTACTTGACCAGGACGCAGTGGTTTCGTTCTTCACCTACCTGATCAATCTTGAGGATTGGTCAGCAAGCCGAAGGATGATTTCGGACCGCGGGCTTGACCGCCAGATCGCGACGTCCTCCGTCGAATGGCATCGTGATCACCTCCGAATCGGCAAGCGCCACGTTCAGATGTTCACGTTACTCGATAGCCCGGCCGGGTCGAAGCCGAACCTGTTCGGAGGCCTCCAGGTGACCGACGCCGACATGATCCTGTGCTCAATCTGGGAGCAGAAGCCGCGCGAGGCAGTGAAGAAGCGCATCAGCGAGATTGAAAGCTTTATTGGTCTGTTCAAGCACAGGTTGCTGGGTGTCGCCGCCCATATGGGGAGTCTCGAAAAGCTCGAGAACAGCATGGGCGCGAAGGCCGCCGACAAGAGCACCGATCGTCTTGGCGAGATCCTGGCGGACCTCGACAGCGGAGGTCCTGGGTACGGCCGCTATTCGCTAGCGCTGATGCTGCACTCCCGCTCCGAGGCCGAGGTGGTGGATGCCATTCCCCAACTGCACCGGGCCTTCACAGACGCTGCGGCGCCCTACATCGAGGAAACGGCCGGCAATCTCGCCGCGTTTTACGCGATGTTTCCGGGCAATTCTTCTGGAGATTCAGCCACGGACTTTAACGTGCGCAGGTTCTGGTTGCGCGCGGACCACAATGCAGATCTGGCGCTCGTCTACGCGCCGTACGTTGGCTCTCCCAGGTCCGAGGACCTTGCTGACGAATACCTGTCCGTGTATGAAACGCGAACCGGGGCGCCCTTCTTCCTCGATCCCTACGACCACGGCATGAGGACCACGCTTCTGCTCGGTGCCCCGCGCTCGGGCAAATCGGTCAACGGTAATCAGATCATCGCCCACGAGCAGAAATACGGCGGCTTCACCTACGTGATCGACATCGGCGGAAGCTACGAATCGACGATCCGGGCGTACGGTGGCGTCATTGAGCGCGTTGGCGTCGGGAATCCGCGAATCAATCCGTTCTCGATTGAGCCGACCGAGGATAATCTGCAATTCCTGTTCGGCTTCATCCGCCTCTTGTTGCAGTCTGGCGGGGCGCAACTCACGCCGGAGGACGAAGAGGGCATCGCGGTCGCGATTCGCCGAATGTACGAGATTCCGGCGACCGTTCGACGGCTGGGGAATCTGCTGCTGCCGAGGCATCTCCAGGGATTCCTGGCGAAATGGAGTGGCGGAGGAGTCTATGCGCGGACGTTTGACAATGTCGAGGACTCTCTCCGGCTCGCCCGTATTCAGTGTTTCGATTTCGAGGCCATCACCGAAAGCCAACACGACCTGATCGAGCCGTTGCTGTTCTGGATTCTGCGGCAGATCACTACAGTCATGCGGGACCGCGCGAACCTTGGCGTCCCCAAGCACATTCTCTTCGATGAGTTGTGGAAACAGCTGAGATCGCGCCAACTGCTACAGATGGCGTTGGACTCCCTCAAGACGGGCGGCAAGCACCTGGTCGGCGCTACGTTGTTGACGCAATCGGCGAGCGACCTCGGAGAACACGCAGACCTCATCGTGAACGCGTGTTCGACTCAACTCTTCTTGCCTGATCCGACGTTCAACCGCGAGGCCTACCAGCGGCTGTTCAATTTGAACGATCAGGAGGTTGACAACATAGCTTCTCTTCGGCCGCGCGAGGCGATGCTGAAGCGGACAGATTTTTCGAAAGTCATCAAGCTGAACCTGGACCAGAAGAGTTACTGGATGTTCACCACGCGACCGAAGGATCGTGTCGCTCGGCAAAAGGCAATTGACGAATTCGGTGTTCGCGCGTTCGAACACCTTACCGCATTAGAGGAATGATGAAACCAATACTTCTGACGCTCTTGATTCTTCAGGTAGCGCCGGGGCAACCGGCGCCGCCGAACTCAGCCACCGCACGCGAGGCGCGCTCACTTCGGGTAAACGAGAAAGCGACGGTGACCATCAACACGAGCGTGCTGCAGTCCACGCTCCTCGTCCTACCTGAAAACGAGAAGATCATGTCTGTCTTCGATGGCGACAAGGAAAACTGGCGCTTCGATACAACGAAGATGCCCGGGCGATTCCTGTCTGTGAAGCCGGTCGCGCCTGGCGTGTCCACGGATCTCCATCTGATCTCTGACCACGGAAACAGCTACTCATTCCTCCTGCGCGAGGTATCTGACCGGCCCGGCGCCCAGTTCGATTCGAAGGTGTTTCTGGAGGCCGACGATTCGTTAAAGCCATCGATTACCAGGCTGCCGGAGTTCGTGCCGGTGGCCGAGTTGGACCGGTACCGGACGCAGGCCGAGGAGGCGAAGGCCGCAGCGGACCGATCCGCGAAGGAAGCGGACGCGCGCAAGCAAGAAGTGAACAAGGGCGCCGAAGCATTCCGCGCCGCGTACCCTGCCAAGCTGCGATTTAACTATCGATGGGACGCAAAGGCGGGCACGAAGCTAGGCGTTCAGCAGATTTTCGCGGATGATCGGTTCACATACATCCGCGCGAAGCCGCAAGAGGCCGCCACCCTCTACGAACTAAAGGATGGTAAGCCGAGCCTCGTCAACTTTGATTTCGCGGACGGCGTGTACACGGTCGCTAAGCACGTCGAGCGCGGGTATCTGGCGATCGGAAAAACAAGGATGGACTTCTGGGAGGAGCGGAACTGATGCAGGAGCCGACGGTTCCCGAGGAACGCATTCTTAAGAGGCCCGTGAGGGGCTTGACCTATGCAACATACGGGCTGGTCGGACTGTGCGTGCTCGTGATGATAGGCAATCTCGGCAAGTGCGGACGCGATGCGGGTAACGTTCGAAAGAGCGGTCAGGCGATGCAGCCGTCCGTCCCGCGGCCGGATGCAATCAGTGAGTTTAGTCGGCAGCAGGAAGTCGAAGTGGCTCGGATGAAGCGAAATGCTGCTGCATCCGATAACGCGATTGCCAAGGGCAAGGAAGCGTATGATCTGATGACCAGCCACATGCCGTGCTATCCGGAGATCGCCGGCACGCGCGGGGCGACGCCCGATGGAGCGCCGATCATCTGTGGCAAGGACGGGGCATGGCACCCGGCCTCGACGATGGTGGCAGTAGAGGTACCCGGCGCGGCAGGTCAGAAAGCCGATGCGCGGGCGAAGCAGGCGCAAGCCGCAGTCGACGCCGCGCGTCAGAAGCGCGAGGAAGCCGAACGCCGCCGCCTCGCTGCCCTCCAATCGCCTACCGTGGCCATCGATTTTTCGGATCATTGCGAGCCTTCGCCCGCGCCTGCTCGGGTGCCTGCAAAGGCGGAGGGGAAGCCTGTTGCTGAATCACGCGAGGCGGACGCGCCGGCTGCACAGCCCACAACGAACCCAGTGAAACACGACTGGGCCACGCACACCGGCAAGACGTACAAGATCTTCGAAGGGACGATTCTCGAGACGGTCCTGACGAACCGCGTCAACGGATCAGGAGCCGGTCCGATCAACGTGATGGTGAGCACTGACGTGTGGTCACACGATAAGCAGAAGCTGCTGATCCCACAAGGGACTCGATGTCTCGGCACGGTCGGCGGCGTAAATTCGGGCAACCAGCAGCGGCTCTTTGTGGCATTCCACCGCTGCATTATGCCGGACGGGTATCCGGTGGATCTGGACCGCTTTGCCGGTCTGAACGAGATCGGCGAGGTTGGCCTGCGCGACATGGTCAACCACCATTACGTGCAGGTCTTCGGAGCATCCCTGGCGGTTGGCGCGATCGGGGGGCTTGCTCAGATTGGCAATTTCGGAGGCGGATACGGCTACGACCCAGGTAGCGCAGTCCGCATGGGAGTTTCGCAGCAGACCTCACAGGAAGCGATTCACATTCTGGATCGGTTCCTCAATCAACTACCGACTTTCATTGTACGCGAACGGGCGCGCGTCAAGATCTATCTGTCGGCGGACCTGGATGTGCCGGCCTACGACAGCCATACCTTGGACCCGACGCTATGAACGACGAAACTGTACAACAAACTCTCCGCAGCATCGACCGAAATGTCCGGTACGCCGCGGCCACACGTGGCCTCAATCCGTTAATGATCCTCCTGGTTTCGGTTCTTTTCATCGCCACGGGATTGGTAGCGATCGGCAGCGTGCTGGACGCTGTCATGAGGTGGCTGTGAGAAAGCCTCTCAGTATTGCCGCACTCGCACTGGTGGTTTCTCTCACGTTCATGGTGGCAGGCGACTCCGTGGCGTCGCCGAGCACGAGCATTCTCCAGGCGGCCGTGAACGCTTACGCATCGATCGGCCTCGCAGCGAGCTGCGCCACGTACGTCACGCAGAACCAGGGCGGCACTGTTGTAAATAACGCTTGCCGCGTCGGGGATCAGTGGGTCGATGCGGACCTGACCGTCCAAATGACGAGCGAACAGCTCCGCGCGGGCTACAACTCGGGCCCCGGCGGATCGATGCCGGAGCTGTTTTCATCGAGCTTCGACCCGTCTACGATGCAGGTTACGCCGACTATCAGCACGCCGACGGCGACGCAGCACACGCCGATAACAGGGGACCAGGTCGCGTCGTCGACGAGCTCCACAAAGGATGAAGTCAACAAGGGCCTCATCGGCGCGACTCTCGCCTGCGATGCCGCCGGAGCACTGAACAGCTTCTTCCTTGGCGGCATCGCGACGGAGGTGACCCAGCTCTGCAACTTTACCGCGCTGGCGGCTCAGTACGCGGTCCAGGGTAGACATTTCGACGTGTTCGCGGCCAGCCTGCAGCCGCTTGGCAACCGAAGCCGGTTCGCGACGTCATCGTTGCAGTTAGGGAGCCCCGCAGTTGTGGACATCCACGGAGAGGCCGCGCCAATAGCCCGCGTGGTGAACGGCTACGGCGGCGATCCCTACGCAGCGTGGTCGGCCGGCACGGTCCGGATGAACGCTTCGTACCTCCAAAGCGAGCAGCCCGGAAGTGCGCATCTGTCGAGCGCGGCTTCAGTGAATCTCGTTGATGCGTTCGGCACAGACGCCGTCAGGACTGCGGGCGACATGCGCCGCGAACAGGCCAATACATTGAGCGCAGTGCAGGCCTTGCAGCAACAGTCTGCGGCGCTCGATTCGTCCGCGAACACGCCCGTGGCCCAGCAGAACATTACGAACGCTGCACTGATGCAGGTGATCAACAATCAGGCGACATCGCAATCGGCCCAGGTGGCGGTTCTCGAGCAGCTTGTCATCGCGAACACGTGGCAGCGCAATGCGGCTGCAAGTGCGGCGAACAACTACGCGCACCAACTCGATGCGCGCTCCGGGAAGACAGCGGATTTATCAGGCCTGTCGAGCGCAGTCCAGTACCGGATGCCATGAAAAAGCTTAGCCCCACTCTTGGACTGTTGGCTCTAGCGATGCCGGCGCACGCCGCCCCAGGTACAAATTGGACATCGAGCGTCACCGATCAGGTGACGGCCCTCACGACCGCGTACGCTAACCAACTGGTCGACCTCGGAAATATCGAGCTCGCGTTTATAGCGATGATCGCGCTGGTTACGATCGCCGCGCGGTGGCAACTCGGGCATATGGTAGTCGGCTTTCACCCCGTGAACTTCCGGATCGGCGATTTTATCGGCTTCCTGGTGAAGCTGCTGTTGTGCTCAGCGATGCTGTACTACTACAACAATCCCCTCCCAGGAGGGTTGAATCTGCATCAGATTCCGCAGGCTGTTGGAGGGGCGATCTCGAACACGCTGGACGCGTCCGTGTACGATCAGCTTTCGGCGAGAATCTCGGCAGCATTGGACGGGACAAAGCCACCTCCGACGGGTCTTGACCTGACCGGCATCGTCATCTACTTCGCCGTGTGCGTCTTAATGGCGGTGCTCCAGTTGGCGATGTTTTGTGTGGACGCTTTTGGGTTCGTCGGATATGCGGTGTTCGCACTGTTCGGGCCGCTGTTCATCCCGCTTCTGCTGACCGTGAACTTCCAAAACAAGTTCTGGGTGTGGCTGGACGGGCTGATCGTGTTCGGGATGTACCGAGCGGTAGCCCAGTCGCTGGTTTTCGTTTGGACGAACGTCCTTATCAAGTTCTTCGACCAGAGCGTGGCCGGTGATTACAGCTTGGGGAATTGGATGGCCGTACTCGGGGCTTTAATTATGCTGTCCGTGGCGTTCCTTTGGACGATGTTCAAGGTCCCTATGTTGACTTCGATGTTGTTCGGCGGTGTCGCTGGCGCCGCGCAGTCGTACACCGACACACTCACGCGCTGGGTTGGTGCCGCAGCGGCCGCAGCTCTGTAGCTCCGTAGGAGTCGAAAAATGAACGAAGCAGTAGACACCGTCGGATCCGAACTATATTCGGCCCACTACCATGAGCGCCGCACACTGCTGGCGAGCCTTATTTGCACGGCCTCGATAGCTGTTATCGAATGCGTTGTGCTGGTTGTGTTGTGCGCCCGGCCAGCCATCACGCGCTACGTCCGCATCGACGAAATCGGCCGCGCGATGCCAATCGCGTACAACGACCTGAACTACACGCCGCGGGAAGGCGAGATCCGGACCTTCCTCAGCGATTGGGCGACGTTCCGGTATTCGCGTCTGGCTTCGACGGTTGCGAAGACCTACCCAAAGAACTATTTCTTCCTCAACGAACCCCTCGCGGCATCGAGCATGCAGGCCGACGTGAAGGCGCGGACCGTGGCCAGTGATTGCGGCTGGAAGCGCTGAAGAGAACGACCTCCAGATCACCAACATTACTTTCACGTCGCTCGAAAAGGAGCGCATCCAAGAGCGCGCCGGCCGACCAGGCACGGCCTCATCGATATGTTCAAGGTGTTCTCTTCGGGCGCGCCTCCGCGCAGAGGAGCATGGCAAGTGTCGGTGAATTTTACCTGTCGCCGGCCTCAGTGTCCGACCGTGCGAAGGCCGCTCCGCGAGCTTGAGTTGGTGAACCCGCTCGGACTGATAATAACGGAGTTCCACGAGAGCCGGGTGACGGAATGAATGGCGACGTTCGATCTCATCCTTCCCGTTCTTCCCGGCAAGCCTCCCGAGCTGGTCCTGGACCCAACGGTGCCGGACCTGTGCGTCAACGGCGATCAGTGGGGTCTATGTCGAGCGCAAGGGTGTGATGTCGAAGGCGATGGGGTCACGATCGAGCAGACTCACCTCAACGCGGCGATCGAGCAGATCGCGCGGCAGCTCGGTCAGGACATCAACGAGCAGCATCCGTTTCTGGATACCCGGTTCCGAACGGTTCGCGAGTGGCCGCCGTGTATCCGCCCTGCAGCCCTGGCGGCGCGACGCTGACGATACGTAAGTTCAACGCTGGTTCACCTCGGATCAACTTGTCGACCTGGGAACCTATGACCGCCGAGGCGACCAGAGTCGCGGCGATGCCTTGCGCGACCGCGAACGTGCTCATCAGCGGCGGGACCGGCTCCGGCAAGACGACGACGCTGAATGCGTTCATGGCGCATGTTCCGGCGACCGACCGGCTGGTGGTGATCGAGAAGCCGATGGAATTGGAAATCCGGCATGGAAATGCCGTGCGGTGGGAGGCCGTAGACGCGCTGGCCGGCCGGAGCGCAATCACGGTGGCGCAGCTCGTCGCCGCGGCGCTCCGTCATCGGCCTGACCGGATAATCGTCGGCGAGGTCCGCGATCACTCGGCGTACGACATGCTGCAGGCCATGAACACCGGACACAGTGGCTCCCTGACGACAGTTCACGCGGACAGCGCGATCCAGGCGTTGCTCCGCGTTGCGAGTCTTGCCTTATCGGCGCACGCGAACCTCGATCACGGTTTCGTCCGCAGCCAGACCGCCGAGGCGATTCATTACGTTCTGCACGTTACGCGCTTGAGCGACGGTCCGCGAACGGTATCGGAGTTCGTTCAAGTACGCGGCTACGACGCGGCCCGCGCACAGTTCGAAGTAGACGTTCTGTACGAGAGGAGGTGAAACGAATGCAATTGGACAACGGAAATCAGTACGCGAATGCGGCCCTGAGAGGGCACATCGAGCGTGTGGTGAAGCTGACCCAAGATGTGACGGTAACGCCCGCGCCAGCGTCCGGAGTGGTGAAGGAGCCGGAGCCTCAGCAACGGCGCATGCTGGTCGGCGATGGGAAACGGTGGGAGCAAGGGTTCGGAGTTTGAAGTTCAGGCCGAGGGTGTCCTGTGGGTCACCCTCCTAGAGAGTTGCGAGATGCACAACGCGCAAGGTAACACGAGAACGGAAACGCCGGCATGGCCACACCGGCCGCCGCTTGGGGCGACCCTTGGCGTGCTGGGGTCCGTGATTCTGGGCGCTGCATTCTGTTGGGCGAACGCTCGGCTTCTGGATGCTCCAAAGCGGGCGTTGTTGCCGACATACCTAGAGTCGCGAGTCCGGATCCTGGTTCCAACGTTTGGGCAAACGCGCAGCGCGGGGCACGCTTTCGTCCTGCCGGACCACTCCAAGATCACGATGCCGCCGGCTCTGATGTACGCAACCCTGCGGAAGCGCACGTTTGACGGCAAATCGATTTTGGCACTGTTCGTTCCTGCTGGGATCGCGTTTATGATCGCATTCATCGCGCTGCTGGTGATCGGCGCGAAGTGGGACCGCCGGTACGTCGCAAACTCTCGATCTGGGCGCCTGATTCGCGGCCCGCGAGTTGTCACGCCCGATGAATACGCACGCGCCACGAAGGGCGATGGGTTGAGGTTCGAGGTGGAATGATCGGCATAGCGATTCAGCGCTCGACAGAGTCGCACCACATCCAAATCGCAGGCGACACCGGGTCGGGGAAGTCCACGCTCATTCGAGCAATCCTGCGCCAGGTGGAAGAACGCGGTGAGACAGCGATCGTCTTCGACCCGGATCGCGAGTACTTGCGGGAGTTCTACCGAGGGACCCGCGGCGACGTAGTCCTGAATCCGAAGGACGAGCGGTGCCCGTACTGGGCGATCGGCGAGGAGGTGGACGACGAAGCACAGGCCACGGCGATTGCGAACGGACTGTTCCCGGACAGGCCGACGCAGCAGGAGTTCTTCCTTACGCATACCCGCGCGATCTTCGCGTACTTGCTGGCTCGGTATAAGCCGACCGTGCAGCACTTGGGTTATTGGATGGCCCACCCGAAAGAGATCGACGCGCGCGTCAAGGACACCGAGCATGAGCACACGCTGACTGAGAATGCGGCGCCGCAACGGGCAGGCGTCCTGGGGACGCTAAACATGGCGGGCCGCCCGTTCCGGATGTTGCCTACAAGAGAGTCGGGCCCGCAGCAGTTCACCGTGCGGGAATGGTCGCGGAAGCGCCGGGGCTGGATATTCGTAACTTCGACGCCAGACACTTTCGATGCCGTGCGCCCCCTGCAGGGGCTCTGGCTCGACATGCTGATCCTGAAGCTGCAGAGCGACGCAGAGCCAGGCGCGAACCGATGCTGGCTGGTGCTCGACGAAGTCCAGCAACTTCAGAAGTTGCCGCAGTTGCCGCAGGCTTTAACGCGGCAGAGGAAATCGGGCAATCCGATTGTGATCGGGTTCCAGGGCATGGCGCAGATCGACGCCAGCTACGGCAAGCAGGCCGAGGTGATGCTGTCGCAGCCGTTCACGAACTTCATCCTGCGCACACGCGAGGCCCGAGCCGCCGAGCACTTGAGCAACCTGATCGGCAAGGTCGAAATCGAACGCCTGCGGGAAACAAGGCCGGCTGGAATGTTCCAGCTTCGAAATCGGAGTTACAGCACCGATCGCGTGATTCAGCCCCTGGTGCTGCCATCCGAGATCCAGGGGCTCGCCGACCTGTGTGGGTTTTTTGTGCAGGGTGACAAAGTAGTGCGAATCAAGTTCGGCCGCCGACCCGTTCGCGAGGTCGCGCCAGGTCTGCTCGAGCGAACAATCCCGTCCGTTGGAGGTTTCAATTGAGATTTCCTAATTTCGCGAGACGTTTGGCGGTCGTGATAGTCGCGTCGGCGCTCGCGGAGGGGATGCCGGCGCAATCCTGGCGCGACCGCATCGACCGCGCCAAGCACCGCTCGGAACATTTGGTCGAAGTTCCTGGGGGCCAGACCTTCACGGTTCCCTTGCCGCTCGACCGCGCTTTCCAAGCTGTCTTGAACGGCCTGAAGCGACATGGCGCCGAGATCGAGGAGGCGAACCACGACATTGGGCGCATCGTGACTGGACTGATGATAGCGGGCGGATGGAACCAGGTCGGCCGGCGCGTGGTGGTGATATTCATCACCGATGGTCAGAACCAGACCACCGTACGTGTCCAGGCGACCGTGCAGACGCGGCACCAGCTCATGGGCGCGACGAAGCCGTGGAGCGCGCCGAAACTCGACAACGCCGAGAGCATCGAAGCGGCCACCAAGCTTAAGGCGATGCTCCGGGAGAAGTAGCCGTGGACACGAACATCGCGCCAAACTACATCCGCGAAAACTTTGATCGAGAGGACAGGCTGGCCATCGTGATCATCCGGAGGGCAGACGACGCGCGCGCCATTGAGCAGCGCCTGGAGCCGGCCGAAAAGGTGGTGAGCGATAAATACATGAAGTGGCTGCGGTACATGAACGCGACCGGACATGATGTGTACCTCGGCATGAACACCATTCGCCCCGACGCGCACGGACGGACAAAGCGCGACATCGCTGAGGTCAAGCACGTTTACCTCGATTTCGACGATGGGGGCCGGGAGAAGCTCGCCACGATGTGGGAGCGGGTCGGCATTCCGAAGCCGAACTACGTAATCGAATCTTCGCGCGGGCGGTTCCAGGCGATCTGGAAAGTCGAAGGATTCGTTCCGGACCAGGCGGAGACGCTCATGCGCGGGATGGTCCGAGAGTTCGGAGCGGACCCCGCGGCAACGGACGTTAGCCGCGTGATGCGGTTGCCCGGGTTTTTCAATCACAAGCGGGAAACGCCGCACTTTGTAACGGCGCAGAACATTACAGAAACGGTGTGGAAGCTCGCAGACTTTCCGGTCTACAAGGCGGAAGAGGTCGCGCGGCAATATCAGTTCGGGACCAAAACGCCTCGGCCAGCCGGTGCAGCCATCTCGCAGTCCGAACGCGATTGGGCGCAGGTGAACCGCGATCTGGCCATGGGCAGGAACCCGGTGGACGTCATCCGGGAACTGGCTGCGCAACGAGCCGATAAGCCGAACCCCCAGTATTACGCCGAGCGGACGGTGACACGGGCTCAGCAGGGGATTAAACGAAACAATCAGGGCATGAGCATCTGATGTTGACGATTCGCGCGATTTCGAACGGCCAGGGCTACGATTCCCGCCACCTGGTCTACAACGACTACTACAGCGAGAACGAGAAGGTGCTCGGGCAGTGGTTCGGGAAGGGCGCGGAGATGCTTGGCCTGTCCGGCGGGGTAACTCACGAAAGTTTCGAGGCGATCCGGCAAGGCAACGATCCACAAGCCGGGGAGTTCTTGCGTGAGCGCCACAGCGCGGATCGCACAGCCGCCGATGGCGCGCCGAAGACCAAGGCGCGGCACCTTTATGACTTCACTTTCTCCGCTCCGAAGTCCGTGTCCGTTGTCGCCCAACTTGCAGACGATGAGCGCTTGGTGGAAGCCCACCGGCGCGCCGTCGACGTTGCGTTACGAGAACTTGAGGTCCATTCCGCTGCCCGGGTCCGGGCCGGGGGGATGAACGAGGACCGGACCACGGGAAATCTCGTTCTCGCGACGTATCAGCATGACACGAGCCGCGAACTGGATCCTCAAATCCACACCCACTGCGTCGCCGGCAATCTCACCTGGGACGATGCTGAGCAGAAATGGAAGGCTCTATCTGCAACGCCGGTATACGAGCGACGCGCCTACTTGAGCGAGGTTTACCGGAACGTGCTGGCCGCCGACGTCATGGCGCTCGGGTATACGATCTACGCGCGGCATGACTCGAAGGGCAACGACGCCGGGTTCGAAATCACCGGCGTGCCAAGGGAACTGCTCGAAAAGTATAGCCGCCGTTCCGCGCAGCGCGACCAAGCGATTCAGGAGTTCGTCCTCACTCACGGCCGCCAGCCCACCGATAACGAGGTGGCTACGCTGGTGCGAGATACCCGTCAGGAGAAGCTGACCGAGATCACCACGCCGGAGGTGCGGCGGCAACAGCGCGAGCGCCTGACAATCGCCGAGTCCCGTTTGTTGGCCGGTCTTCGCGCAGGTATCGCGCCGGTTCCAGTCGAGCAGATTCGCGCCGGCCACAGCGCAGTAGAGTCGCTGCAGCACGGCGAGGAGCACGTCTTCGAGCGCGTCTCCGTCGCTAAGGATTACGAAGTCTACACTGAAGCCCTACGACATGGCCGGGGTCGGATCGAACTCGCGGACCTGCAGGAGGGCGTCGCTTCGCAGATCGCGACCGGCGCGGCCTTCCGGTTTAAGTCGGATTTGGCGACGCAGGCGAGCCTGGAGCGCGAACGGGGGATGGTCGAAATCATCAACCGGGGAATCGCTGCTCACGCTCCGCTCGGCGCTGAATTGACGCCCGACGAGCGCCTCACCCCGGAACAAATACATGCGCTTGCGTTTATTCTCGCATCACGTGACTTCGCTGTAAATCTCCGGGGAGCCGCGGGCACAGGCAAGACTCGGGCGCTGCAGGAACTCCGGCGCGGGTTGGTTGCCGCTGGTCGCCAGGTGATGGCTTTCGCGCCATCCGTGAGCGCCGTCGATGAACTGCGGAAGGTCGGGTTCGATGACGCTCAGACGCTGGCATCGCTGCTCGAGAATCCCGCGGAGCAGGTCGCGGCGCGGGGCAAGGTGGTGATCCTCGACGAGGCGGGCATGGTATCCGCTCGCGAGATGGCGGAGTTCCTGGCAGCCGCCGAGCGGAATTCAATGCGGGTGGTGTTCGTCGGCGATACTAAGCAGCTACGCAGCGTTGAGGCCGGGGATGCGCTTCGAATCCTGGAGCGTGACTCGCAACTTCAGAGTACGTCCTTGACGCGGGTTCAGCGCCAGGTGCAACACGAGTACCGTGAGGCGATCCAGGAGTTGCGCACCAACCCACGGCGCGGATTCGACCGCCTGGTTGAGATGGGCGCTGTCCAGGAGGTTCACTTATTGTCGCGCGCCGAGGCGGTCCAGCAGGCGTACGTCTCGGCTGTGTCTGAGCACAAGGACGTGCTGGTCGTCGCCGCAACCCACGATGAACTGAATGTGGTTACCGCCGCGATCCGGAAGCACCGCAAAGAATCCGGCGAGTTGATCGGGAGCACGGAGATCGACAGGCACGTCCCGCTGAACTACACGCTGGCGCAGAAAAAGGACGCGTCCAGGTTTGTCGCTGGCCAACTGCTTGTGTTTCATCGTAAGTCGAAAACGATTCAGAAGCATGAGGTACTCGAGGTAACGCGGACCGAGGGGCGCGTGATTTACGCAAAGGACTCCGCTGGCTACGAACGCCGGGTTATCCCGAGCCAAGCTGCGGCGTTCCAGGTGTTCGAGCGGAAAGCACTCGATGTTGGGCCAAATGATCGCATTCTCCTGATGGAGAATCGGCGCGGCAAGGTCCGGGTGACGAACGGCGAACTGGCGACCGTGACGCAGATCGACTCCGCCGGGCAGATTCACCTCGAAGACGGCCGCATTCTGCCGTCGAACTACCGCCAGATCGACCACGGGTACGCGATCACCACGCACCGTAGCCAGGGCAAGACCGTTGACGCAGTTGTGATCTCGGCCGATGCGATGAGGAGGGAACTTTTCTACGTTGCTGCTTCGCGCGGCCGGCAGAGCCTGACCGTCGTTACGTCCAATGTCCAAGGCCTGCGGGAGTCGGTCGCGATCACCGGCGATCGGGCGTCAGCTACGGAGCTGCACAGGCTAATCGGGAACAACGGAAATTTCGTGCACTCCCACAGACAAGCTCGCCGCCGCGCACACCAGAACGCGCGCCAGCTGGGATTCGATCACAACGCCGCGCACACGGCGAATTCACAAAGAAAGGGCCACTCATATGGCATGTAACGGAGCCTGGACGGTCGACGAGAAACAGCGACCCACCGGCATCCTGGTATCCACGGCGAAACATTCTTTTGCGTTCGCGTGGGGCCAATTTACTTTCGCTCACGGCCATGACTCGGAGGTACGAGCCTTCTGGACCACGCACGTCGTCACATTTTCCGGATCGGGATTGAAAGAGTTGCTGAATGACATCGCCTTGCAGCGCGTATCGGCGGTCACCCAGTCGCCGCGAACAGCACGCTTCGCGGCCGGTGGCCCGGTGATTGACAGCCTCGAAGTCACGGCGATTGAGGATTAGAACGGAATGGGACAAGTGCGAACAGATCATAGAACACGGCCGCAAAACGGGCCTGTGGTTCTAGTCAGCGTTCCAGTCTGTTCTAGTGACTCTCACGCGGAGCGGGAGACGCTAACGCGCAGCGCTAGGGATGGTGTCTGGGTTCTAAAAGGGTCGGGGTTGGAGGTTGCGTGGAACTAACGAACCAGCTTCTCAGCATTCCCCAACCTCGTGCCTCGAAGCTCGAACCTCACCGGGAGCTCATTGCGGAGCTACTGGCGACCGACACGCCCTATCGTGGGATTCGCGAGATTTTAGCTGAGCGCTTCGGGCTGCGGATCTCCACAACCGCGCTGTTTTCGTTCGTCAAGGTGCGATCAAACGGTGGACCACGAAAGCGGAAATACACTCTGCCTGGGCCGGTAGCCGATGCTCGGGTTACGGCTGTGGAGGCTAAAGCCTCGATCAGCGATCGCCTGGCGGAGCTGAAGCGCCAGATCGGCGACTCGGGGAATCCGGAGCCGAAACGGCTGTTCGAATATGAGCCTGGTAAGCCACTTACGTTGAGACGAAAAGGAGACAGATGACTGTACCTACACGAGAAGCCGCGGTCGCGGTGAAGCGCGCCGTATTCACGATGGGAGGTAAGGGTGGCGTCGGAAAAACGGCGGTCGCCACGGCGCTGGCTGACTGGTATCAGGCGCGAGCTGTTCCAGTTCGGATGCTGGACCTGGATAGCGAGAATAAGGCCGTAGGAAGTCTGAATCACTTCTACGACGACGCTTCAAAGGTGGACATCCACACGCCGGCCGGCCTGGACGTGTTCGTGGATGAGCTGCTGGCCGAGGGCGGCGCTCCGGTGATCCTAGCCGACATGGGATCGGGCGCGGGGCAGGTGACAGGCCGATGGTTCGATCAGATGTACCCGGAAGTGGCGGACCTTGTCGCGTTCACGGCGATCGGGATCATCACGCCAGATCCGGCGAGCGTGGACTCGGTCCTGGCCTGGGCGTCCACTCTTCAGAATCGGGCTCGCTACCTGATCGTGCAGAACGCGAACTCCGTGGATCCGGATTGGACGTACTGGAAAGACTCGGACGAGGCGTCCACATTCCGCGAGGTGTTCAAACCGGCGGTAGTTCAGTCCGAGTTTCGGCTCGCCGAACTGGAGCACGCGTCACGCCAGCACGGCCTCACGCTGGCCAAGGTGGCGTCGCGCGAGGTTTCGGGCGTACCGGAACTGTCGAAGGTCTCGCTTGTCGTACGGGCACAGTCTCACCGTCGCCGATTGTTTGCAGAGTTCGACCGGGTTCTGGAGTTGCTAATTCCGTGACGCGAGCATGGGGCCAGGAGGTCGCCGAGAGTCAGTTTGACCGGATCGCGCAACTGCTTGAGGAGCATCAGCGTCCCCAATTCTTTAGGTTGATGGCACACCTTCGGGAGGTGCCGGCAGATGACGAGATCCTGCGGATCATCGAAGCGATGGGGTTCCTTGCGCTCATCACGCGTGAGGTGCCGGCCGCCATCGCCGGGGAACGGGCGAAGTTGGAGGCGGCCGTCCGATCGGCGGCGGCGTACTCGCCGGCGGATACAGCGGCTGAGATCATGCGGCAGTTGGGGGCGGACGGGCTCCGGGCTATCACCACGACCCTCACGGAAAGGGGCGGAGAGTTGAGCCAGTCCTGCGTAGACTTTGCTGGTGCCATCCAGGCATTTACCGATCCCGACGCCGGCGCCACGGCACGCATCAACCGTGCTCTCGTGCTGATGCAGGCGGAATTGGAGAACGCCTCGCTGCATGTACGTTCGCTGTCGGGCGAACTACGGAGGCAGCTGAAGCAGGCCATCGCCACCGTGGCGGTCGCGGCGGCGGCGGGTGGATTCCTTGCTGGATGGATTGTTGGCAGACTGTAACGGTTTGCAGAAGCGCGCTGTCCCCTCGACCGTGATTGCCCTCGAAGGGCTTTCTCCGGATTCCATACAAACAACCGCTGGATTCGCAGGTCATGACCGAGCTTGTAAGCAGCTCGGCTGTTAACCGAAGGGTTGTAGGTTCGAGTCCTACCTGAGGAGCCAAACTGCCAAGTCGCGTCCTGACCCGCCGTTCTCCTTGTCTTTTCTAGAACTTTCCTGGTTCGAATGGCGCAAAATCTCAAACGGTTCGAACAGGGTCGTTCTTAACGTCCCGTCCTGCCAAGCCGCCTTTTTCACAACTACCTGGAGCAACCGGCGCTGCTCGGCAGCGGGCTGTTGCAGGAACAGCTCGCTCGCACGGCTCGTGAGGCGCAGCACGTCCACCGCCTGCTCAATTGGGGCCGGCGTCGCCTTCTGGACATCTTGTATCTTGCGCTGTAGCCCGTCCTGCTCGAAGCGCCAACCAGCTGATTGCTTGTCGAAAAACTCCTGCGTGATCCGCCCATCGAGTTTGTCCAAGTACATCGTCTCGAGGCGCGCTTGGATTTGGTCGTACCGGGCTTGCAACTTCTTGATCCCCTGCGCGCGGGCGGCATGCTCGGTCTGGTCTGATTTGAGCACATCCTTGCCGAGCCATTCGAGGATAGCCTGCGGGATGACCAGTTCCTCGAGGACTTCGGCAAACTCGCGTGCGAGAATTTCCTGGCGCGTGTACGGCTCCTCGCATTTTCCCCGATTGCCGGTGCAGTGGTAATACACGTACTTCTGCTTTTTCAACTCGCCGACAAGCAGGCAGCCGCAGTGTCCGCAGCGGACCAGTCCGGTGGGGGCCTTGGATAAAGGTGTATTGCTTCGCCGCCGTTCGATGTTCCGGAACGGACGAGGCTTCCGCGTCGGTTCAACTAGGGCACCGCGCTATGTCTGTGCGCGCCCTAAAGAGGAATTCGGGGAACCTGAAACTACAGGATTAGGACAGAGCCCGAACGGCCCACTGGCCGGTGCACGAGCAGCCGTGGTGCTGGCCCGCGGTGGTTCGATTTATCCTTCTCGAGATGATCTATAGCTTAGGGGTATTATCGCCCAGAAATTCCTTCCCATACCTCTGTGCGCGCTGGAGCAGTTTCGGGGACACTTTTTTCGGTTATCCACACATAGTAAAGGTGTTATAAGGCGACTTTCCCGCTGTATAAAATATCACTATGGAAGACAGTGCTGAGGAGAGCGGACCCGCTGCTGGACTGGACTTTAGCTTATTAGAAGCCGCGAGCAGGACCCAATATGAGGGCCACGAGCTCGAATGGCTTTACCTTGTCGAGAAGTTGAAGTTGCCATTCTCGTACTTGGATCTTGTGATGGAGATTATACGCGAGGATCGCTGGCGCAAAGCCGAGAATCGGGTAGCCTACATCCGTAAGGCCGCCCAGCGCCAAGCACCGAAGCAAAGCATTGATGGTGTGCCTCGCGTCTCAGATCTGAAATTCGCTCCAGAGATCACTCATGACGAAGCCATGGATCTGTTGTCACTTCCTTATGCGTTGGTTCCGAGAGACGACGCACATCCGTTCGATTCTCTGCCCGACGATTTGGTAAGTGACGACGGCACGCCAGCTTGGCGTGCAATTGCGAAGCGACTTCGATTAGATCCAGATGAGCGGAAACTTCTTACAGCCCGACTGAGGGGTACAACGCGAGACGCGGCACCCAAAAAACTCCGTTGGCCGAAGAACAAGGTGGAAGCCGTTTGGAAGCGCCTCAACAGATCATTGGCGAAATTGAAAGACATGCGCCAGTCCGAAGACGACAGACTAGACGCGATCGAAGAGCCCTAACGGGAATCGAACCCGTAGAGGACCGTCTCAATTGATCCCAGTGCGCCGTAAGTAATGTGTTTTCAAGTAAGCGTCTCGTGAATCACCGTCGCTCTGGCGCTGGAATTATGGTAGTGACCGCAGGCTTCGCAGCTCAGGCCTGACCGGGGCGGGTCGTGGGTTTCCAGTTGTGGGGAAGCAGTTCGCTCAGCCGGGTGATGGAGTGCGCGGGAATGCGCGAGAGCACATCATGGAACCACGCAAACGGCTCGACGCCGGACCGTTTGCAGGAAGCGATGAAGCTGCGCAACACCGCCGCCGTCTTGCCGCCGCTGTCGCTGCCGAAGAATGTCCAGTTGCCGCGGCCGAGCGCGATATCGCGGTTGGCTCGTTCCGTGGCGCCGTTGTCGATCTCCAACTCGCCGTCTTCCAGAAAGCGCGTCAGCGCCTCCCACTGGTTCAGCGCGTAGCGCACCGCGGCGCCGGACGGACTCTTCGGCAGAACCTCCGGCTGCAACTCCAGCAGATACTGGTGGAGCTTGCCGAGCAGCCGCGCCGATACCCGCTGGCGCAATGCCAGCCTTTGCTCCGCCGACAGCGACAGCGCCTTGGCGCGCTCCTCCACTCGCATACAGGCGCGCGATCAGGTGCAGCGCCGGTCCCATGTGCGGCTCATCGGATTCCAACGCCTTGAAGAAATATCTGCGCGCGTGCATCCAGCACCCGACCTCGGTCATGCCGCGTTGGGGCTTGAAAAATGCGTCGTAGACGGAGTAGGCGTCCGCCTGCAGATACCCTTTGTATCCTTCCAGAAATTTCGCCGGGCCGGCGCGCGATCGCGTGGGCGTGTAGTCGTACACGATCACCGGATGGTGAGCGTCTCCGACATACGGCCAGATCCGCCCGATCCTGGCAAACGGAAGTTTTCGGTCCAGCACCTTCACGCTGGTGTCGTCGGTGCCGATCACCTTGGAGCTCAAGCAGCTCCTTCTTCATCAACTGATACAAAGGATCGAGCAGTTCCGCGCACTGCGCCATCCATCCGCCCATGGTCTTGCGCGAGATGTCGATGCCGTGCCGCTCGAACATCTTTTCCTGCCGGTGCAGCGGCTGGTGGTCGGCCCATTTCGCCACGATCACTTGCGCCAACAAGCTCGCTCCCGCCGTGCTCTTCTCGATCGGCTGCGGCGGCTTGGTGGCGGTCCTCACCGTGCAGTCGCAGGCGTACTTCAGGCAAACGTCCTGAATCACCTTCATCGACGCGGGGATGTATTCGTAGCGTTCGCTGGTCTCTTCCGCAATCAGCCGCAGGTCCTTGCCGCAGCCGTCGCAATGCTTTTCCGCTTCCGCCAGGTCGTGAACGATGCGTTCGCGCTTCAGATGCCGCGCCAGAGGTTGGCGCCCGCCGCGCTTCTGCGTCGGCGTTTCGTTCGGTTTCGGCGCCGGCTCCCGCATCGCCATCGAGGTCATCGTCGTCCTCGCCGGCAGCGGATTCGGCTTCCGCACTCCGTGCCTGCCAGGCCGCCTCGAACAGCGCCAGTTGCTCTTTCGACAACTGCTCGCTTTTGCGGTTGCGCTGCGCCTCCAGCAGTTCGCGCAGCAGACTCTGGTACTTGTTCTGCTCGGCCAGCGAACGATCCAGTTGCTCGGCCAGATCCACGACGATCTTCCGCAGCGTCTCTGCGTCCCGCGGCAAGCTGTTCGGATCGATGGCCACCGTGCATCCAGATTACGCGGAAACCGGCCGTTTCCAAGTAAAAACAAAAGTAAGCCGAAATGTTTTATGAGCCCGCGCGCCGATACCGTTTGCGCCGCTTCGCTGTGCTCAGATCGATGCCGCTCAGCAGCGCTCCTAATTCCTGCGCCGTGATCTCCCGCCGGCGTTCTGCGGCGCCGTCGCCAAACGGAACCGCGTACGTCCCCTCCTCCAACCGCTTGCTCCAGACCGCGAAACCGTCGCGATCCCAGTACAGAATCTTCACCCGGTCCTTGCGCCGGCTCGTAAACACAAACAGGTGTCCGGCGAAGGCATCCAACTCCAGGTGCTCGCGCACCAGCGCGTGCAGACTGTCAAAGCTCTTGCGCATGTCGCACGGCGTCAGGCACAGGTACACCCGCACGCTGGCTGGCAGGTGGATCATGCCCGCAACACGTCCAGCACGGTCCGCAAGGTCGCGGCGTCCACGCCGGTGCTGATGCGCAGCCGCTCGCCGGTCGCCAACACCAGTTCCAGCGCCGCCTCCGCCGCGCGCTCCTGCCGCCGCGCGCTCCGGTCCACCAAAGCGAACCGCACCGGCCCGTTCTCCTGGAGCCGTTTCCGCCAAGCGTAGAAGCAGCACTCCGTCAGTCCCTGTTCCTTACAGAACTGCTTCACGGAAATTCCGCTGCGCTGTTGCGCCGCGATTCGTTCGGCCCACTCGTCTGCTTTCGGGTTGGCCGACTTCTGCCTCGACGATGAGTGTCGCTCATGACACCACGATGCAGCGCCGGCCGACAAATCAGGAAGAGCGGTTCACGAGACGCTTACTTTTCAATGCAGGCAACTGCGGGGCTCATAGGCGCTGCCTATGCGAAATTTGCGCGTGCCAGCGCAGTGCCAGCGCACATTGAGCATGACCGCGACAGCCGACTCTCCTCCCGGACGCGTTTCACTCTGGCTGATACAGCGGATCAGTCCCGCCGCGATCCGCGAGGAGGCGGCTGCGCGTCGCTCACGGCAACACCATCTGCAAAAACACCGAACCGCATTTTGCGGTGGCCGGAACCGTCCTCGTTGCAGGGGACCGATGCCGCACGAGGTTGTCCCGATGGAAATCCTGTCCAGGCGGGACCGCCGGACAGCCTTCGGTTAACAGCTGAGTTCGCGGCTTTTGCGGGATTGCGTTCCGTGGCGCTAAGTGAAGCTCAGGAAGCAACTTAAGCGACTTGTTCGGACCCGGCGGAATGTAGAGACTGCGCTCTTTTTTGGTGCCCTTTTGAAGGAGTGTCCCTACAAAAGTCCCTACATTCCGGGCAGCGCGGTCCGTCGGCGCAATTCGCGGTTCGGTACAGGCTGCGCCTGGGATAGCCCGCGCATTGGCATCCCGTCGTTCGGAACGCCAATGGTCTCCGCCCAGACCCAGGGCCATCGGCGCCGAGGGTTTGTCAGATTTCCTCAACGCAATCACCGCGTGGGGTCCGAAGCCTTATGTCTCGTCCACGGACGCCAGCCAAGCGCGCTCGCAGCTGAGAGCCAAGGCTGAAAGCCGACATACTCGCTTACCTCTCCGGGAAGCTTTCCTCGAACGAAGAGAAATCCGGGCCAGAACTCGAACGTAACAGGTTCGCGGTCAGGCCTCGTCGGATCAATGACTTACTTTTGTTTTGAGCTCTTTGCCGGTGTCCAGGTCCTACATGCAGGGCCATTGAAATGGCTCGAAACGACACATTTAGTTCCCACCTACTACACAAGGAGTTAAAGGCCGTAACCAGAGGTGCTGGACCACGGCCCTGTCAGCGAGAACGTGCCTTCCTGTCAGATTTTCTTAACGCAATTTGCTCCACGCCGGATTCGCGACGGGATCTTCCCTACAATCATCGATTCCCTAAGTTCCCTGGCAGGAGGTCCGCTCTTCTACGGACCTGCCCAATCCTTGAACTTGGCGCGGCATCCGACCAACTTCTGTCAGATTTTCTTAACGCAATCTCCACGTGCGCTCGGGTTCACCTGCCCTATTCCGACAGCCGGTTCACCCCCAAGCTCCAGCGGAAGCGGGGCGGGCCGGTGCGTCAGCAAGCTGTGAATTGGGCTGTCAGATTTTGTTAACGCAATCTCGGTTCCCCACCGTGGAGTCTTTTCGGCTTCGCGTCGCCACGACCGCGTCGTAGCAGCAACCTGCATCTCCCGAATCCCGATCGATGCATCAGTGAGGACGCGCTCACGGGCCTCCATAGGCTGTCAGATTTTCTTAACGCAATCGAGCAGCACAAGGCAACCGAATCGGCTCCTCGTGCTCCGGGGCCGTCCGCCGGGGCGCCGATGCTCGCAGCGACTGTCAAATATTCTCAACGCAATCTTCCTGCTGGACTATGCAGTGCCAAGAGTACGCCTCTGCGACCGATGAGGCGTGCGGCGACTCCCCATCCCACACCCAGGTGCCGGATAGGCTCGCAGAATTTCCAGCGGCGCGCTTGACGACCTTCCCGTGCCGTCCCTCGACGCAGGGCTTGTCTGACCCGTGGGGATCCCTGGTTTGCCGATCGTTGTATCGCGCTGCCGCGGACGGTTGCGGACCGGCGACGTTCAGGTGTGCCACCGCAACATCAACCCAGCCTTCGCTCAGCAGGATCTGAATGCGGTCCTGCCGGCCGAGCGACTGGACAAACTGGCGGAGCTGGGCGAGATCGGGGCGGCGGCGCCATCCCACTACTCTTACATGGGTTACACCCTCCGCCCGGAGCAACTACTGCGATAGAGCCTGTCGGGATGGTGCGGCAGCTTCGCGAGGAACATTGTGGACGTTGTCGGGCTAGTCCCGGTTTGACCGGTGTCCTGCTGATCCTGAGACTAGTCTAACTGGAGATCGAGGCGGCGGGGTTCAGCGCCATCTCGCTGTACATGATCCCGGAACTGACACTGGGCGCGGGGCGCTGAAAGCCATGGCGGAACCAAGCGGAGTAGTGCATCTGTCGTTCGAATGGACATCCAAGAAGTTTGAGTTCGGTCCTCGGTCGTGCCGCCGATCGCGCAGTGCCAAGTGCGGCCCTGGGCTCTCCGCGGTTTCTAAATTGGCCGCAACCCACGAGCGGATGCTGACCGCTCATCAGTTCTGGGGCAGTGGACCCTCGGTGCGCACGAGGTGTCCGCCCGGTCAATGTAGGTGGATGTCCATCGGCTCCAGCCCTGCGTCGCATATTGGGTGTATTTCCGGCTGGCTGGCACGTATCGGTTGCGGGCAGAAGATCATTGACCAACCAGCGGGCGGCACGGAAGGCAGTTGCTGTCAGGTTGCCCAACGCAGGCGGCCACAGATTCGCTCATATCGGTGACACTCGCGCAAGCGATATCCTGTTTTGTTTAGCTTAGCGGCGGGCGGCATCGAGGTGTGCGCGTTAGGTGTGCCGCGTTGAGACGAGCGAGTGGCCACAATACCAATGCACTTTCCATGAGGTGCAATGAGTGTCTCGCCTCAACCATCGCGAGCATCCGCGTGACGTCCAGCTTGGGAAAACGGGCACGTGTTGTGAATAGAGACCAAATGCGACAACGGCGGCCAATACAGTTCATCCAGATTCAAGGAAATCACACATCGCTGCTCCGGAAGGGCCTTAACGCAGTAATCGCAGTAAGGCTTTCAGGACTGCCGAGAGCTCTCCATTTCTAAGCTCAAGATTCTTCGCTCATCCGAGGTGCCGAACACGTTTCGGTGCCGCCGCGAGGTGAGCGTTGGACTATACACTTGTCGACGGTGTGAACGAGCGAAACGATCGTCGTTCGTCCTCCATGGAGAAGGCGGGCTCCGTCCTGAAAAGGACCGGGCCGGAACTCGTTATCTCGAAGCAGCGACTCCGCCAGGTTGAAGGGATCGAACTGGTCCGGATGAACCGCGAGCAGGGGAGCCAGACACTGTGCTTCAGCTCTCGTCCGTTTGTGCTGTGTGGGCTGCCGGTTAGAAAATTGCCCCCATGCCAGCATCTTTATGAACGCCGGAACGGGCAGTTCGTTCTCCAGGTGACAGGACATCCCGAGTTCGGGGTACCGTTCGGCCAGGATCGTATCGTGCCGATCTTCTTGGCGACGTTGGCGGTTCGTCAGAAGAGCCAGACAATCCGTTTCAAGACAGCGGCTGAGATGTTGGAGACATTCGGGATGCACAAGGGCGGGAAGGAATACCGGCGGCTCGTGGCTGCGTTCGAACGAATCTTTGGCGCGACGATGTTCTTCGGCACCGATTCGCTAACCCGAACAGCCAAGGTGATCCAGCGGTCGCGCTTCAACTTCCTCCGAGAGGCGCAAATCTGGTACAACCGCCAACCGGACCAGCGAGCGCTGGGTGAGGACTTCGAGAACGTGATAGTCCTCAGCGACGAGTTCTACAGGGAGATAATTGCGCATCCCATTCCCACCGACCTTGAAGCGGTCAAGGTCCTGGCGGCCGCCCCGGCGGTCCTCGATCTGTTCATGTGGTTGAGCTACCGCTGCTTCGTCGCGAAGGGTCCGGAGACTATACCGATCTTCGGTCCTTATGGGCTCATCAGCCAGATCGGCTCGGTGGAGTACACGCGAGAGCGACGTTTTGCCGCGAAACTGGAACAGTGGCTGAACACAATCCGAGTGATGTGGCCGAGTTGCCCAGCTCGGATAGTAGACCGGAGACTCTTAGCGATCAACCACGCGACCGGAGTTTTGCAGTGACGCCGTGTAGGTAAGTTCCAACTTCAGTGCGGCGCCGCGTCTGCTTAATACCGCTCTCCTGAGCCGAACTCTCCACACGGACAGCCGAACCCGCCCTCTGAGGCTTAACTTCCGAGTTGCGCGTTCATACGGCCGATCGTGATGCCCGCGCGCGCCCAACCGAAATCCAATCTATGCATTACGGGCGCGCGCACAGATTGGACTCGATAAATGCAAATAGACCGGCCAAGCTGCTTGGTTGTAGGCGCTTACGGTCAAGCAGATTTGGCCAGTATATTTATGTGATCCGCTCGGAGGCGGGAAACGTGAGCCGGCCGGTCGCGAGGCATCCTGTCGGCTCACCGGCCTCAAGCCTTCGCCAGGCTCTCCACGTAGACGAGCGCTACCGGGTACTTCTCGTGAGTGCCGAAGTCCAAGCGCCGTGGCTCCAACGCGACCGAAAGTTTATCCGCTCCTGCAACTACGCAGCCCTGCCGAAGACATGTAGATCTTGACGGGCATTTCATTTCGAGAGTTTCATTGGGCGCTCGCGATCAATCACTCAATCGCTAATTGTGCGATAGTCAGGTTTTTGGGATCGTAAAGAAAAAATTGAGCCCGAAGCCTTTTCGGACTCCACCCAAATCCTTCCCTTATGCCTCTCCACGAGCTTCTTGCAAACAGCCAGTCCTATGCCGCTTCCCGGCCGATCGAATCCATGAAGCCTTTTGAAGGGGGCAAATATACTGCTTTGGAACTCGAGAGGTATGCCAATACCGTTGTCCGCACAGGTAAACAGCCATTCGTGGTCGTGCTCTCTTGCGCCGATGTGAATGCGCGGGGGATCAGGTCCCCGGTAGTGGATCGCATTGCCGATGAGATTCTGGAATATTTGGAGAAGGCTTGTTTCATGCGCCCGGAGGAATGGCATCGAGTCGTATGTGATAATCGCACTGGCTTCTTCCGCTATACTCCGCAGATTCTCGATGGCAGTTTGAAGTGGAAGAGTCGCATCTATGAGCTTGTCTTGTTCAGTAGTGTCTTGAGAGAAGCGGGCGTAGCTCAGCAAATCTTCGATCAGGCGGCTCATCCGCCTCGCGGCAGTCTTGACATAATCTAACAAGGACTTGCCGTCACCGAGCGGGACTCCGTGTTCACGTTCGAGAAGCTCCGTGAATTGCAGGATCGTGTTGAGGGGGGACCGAAGATCGTGTGATGCAACGTATGCGAATTGTGAGAGGTCCTCATTAGATCGTTGAAGTTCGGCTGCACTGCTCTTCAATTGCTGATATGCATTCTCCAGTTCCTTTTCAGCGCGGCGTCGCTCGGAGATATCACGGAATACAAGGACACTTCCAATCACCCTCCCATCGGCGTCTTTGACAGGTGAGGCGCTGTCATCGACCGGAATATGTCTCCCGTCCTTCGAGACGAGAATTGTGTGATTGACGAGACCCACGACTTTCCCCGAGCGCACCGCCGCCCAACTTGGACTCTCGATCTTGACACCTGTGTCCTCACGACAAAAGACGAGCACGTCATCGATTGATCGGCCCAAGGCGGACTCGCTACCCCAACCAGATAAGACATCAGCGACCGGATTTGTAAAGGTGATCCGACCTTCGGCGTCGGTCACAACCACGGCGTCCCCGATACTGGCAAGGGTAGTTTTCAATAAATCGCGAGCGGCGAGCAAATCCCGCTCGTATAACCGCCGTTCGCTCGCGTTGAAGATCGTGAAGCGGTTAAGGAGAGGCTCGCCGTGTGCGTCGCGCTTCTGTCGCGCATTGATCAGAGTGGGGAGGATACGACCGTCTTTGCGAACAATATCCAGCGCAATTTCGTCAACGGAATCCTGGACCCGAAGAAGCAGGTTGAAATGGGTCTCAAAGAAGATCCTCCCTCCAACTGTCAGCAAGTCGACGAATCGCTTGCCAGTGATCAGTTCCTCGCGCTCGTACCCCAGCCATTCTGCCAATGTTCGATTGACTCTAATGATTCGCCCATTCAGCGTAGTCGTTAGATAGCCACAGGGGGCCATCTCATAGAGTTCTTCGGCGGTTTCATCGACAATCAACTCGGCGCGAAGATCGTCTCTACGTCGGTCCTGGCTCAAGACTTAAGATACGTCTCGATCGCCTCGATTATCTCGGCGGGCGCGCTTAGATGGGGACAATGCCCGGTGGTTTGCAGGTTCATCAAGGTACTTTGCGGAAGCCACTGATGCACGAATCTTCCAACGCTGGGCGGAGCAATGCTGTCATCGGAGCACTGCAACACAAGCGACGGAATCGTGACCGAGCTCAAGTCGGCGCGGTTGTCCGACAAAAAAGTCACCCGGGCAAAGTGCTTAGCGATTTCCGGGTCCGTGCGACAGAAGCTTTCAGCCAGTTCCGCCGCCAGTTCTGGTCGATTTCCATTCTTCATAATGACGGGAGCCATGGCTCTGGACCAGCCCAGATGGTTCTCGTCCAGCGTCTGCAGCAAGCCGTCAATATCCTCCCTGGTGAACCCGCCTACGTAGTCGCCTTGGTTGATGTAGCAGGGGGAAGGCCCGACAAGGATGAGCCGTTCGAAAGCATTCGGCCGGTCGATCGCGGCGAGAACTCCAATCATGCTACTCACAGAATGCCCCACGAATGTTACGGGAGTACCTGAGACCGCGTCGATGATATTCAGAACATCCCGAGCATACCCATGCAGTGTGCCATATTTTTCGCGGCTATATTGAGATACATCCGACTTGCCTGCACCCACGTAGTCGAAAAGCACCATTCGATATTCATGTTGAAAAGCAGGTACGAGGTAGCGCCACATGATTTGGTCGCACCCGTACCCGTGGGCAAGCAGCATCGTCTTAGCACCTGTTCCCACAATGTTTATGTTGTGCCGTTTGAAAATTGACATTCGGCAGTTACCCATTGTCTAGGAGAGGGTTTAGAGCTTTTTTCACGAGCGCCCCGAGTTTCATAAACTCGTCGTACTCCGACGGTTTTCGGAAATACCCATAAACTCCCAAGTCGGTTAGCTCCTCGCGTTCCCGTATGGAATCCGAGGTTGACACACCAATCACCAGGACATTGGCGAAGGTATGGCTATTCCGAATGTGCCGAAGAACCTCGCCGCCGGACCTCTTGGGAAGGTTAATATCAAGAATGACCAAATCCGGGACCTCCGGTAAATCTCCTCCGTCGTTAAGATCGACATATTGGACGGCCTGTTCCCCGTCTCTGATCACATGGAGCTTGGCCTGGAGCCCCGCGCCTTCGATTGCCCGCCGAATGAGAAACGCGTCGGCTTCGTTATCCTCTACGATCACGATGCAGGAAACTCTCGCTCGGGGTTTTTCAGATCGGGAGGGTGAACCGGAAAGTTGATCCTTTTCCGAGTTCCGATTCGACCCAGATCCGCCCGTTGTAGCGTTCAACGATTCGTCGGCAAATCGCCAGCCCGATTCCTGTTCCTGAGTATTCATCATTCGTATGAAGGCGCTTGAAGAGTCCGAAAATCGTCTGCGAATAATCCGGAGCGATGCCGATTCCATTATCGCTGATCGCGAAGACCCACTCATCACCATGCCGGCCGGCCGAGACATGCAGCCGCGGACTCCTATATTGGCTTCGGTACTTGATCGCGTTTCCGATAAGATTCTGGAACAGCTGCTCCAGGTGGGTGCAATGCATGCGGACCGACGGCAATGGATCACTCGTAATGTCTGCTCCAGCTTCCTGGATCACGCTACTCAGATTCGCAAGGCTCGATTTAAGCGCCTTTTCGGCATCGACAGCAACCTCTGGCATTTCAAATTTTGCAACTTGCGTATAGCTGAGTAAGTCACGGACGAGCATCTCCATCCGGCTGGCACCACTTCGAAGATGACCTAGATATTGCCTACCTTCGCCCTCGATCGCTGGGGCGCAGGTTTTCGTCAGAAGTTCACTGTAAATTTTAATGGCCCTCAAGGGCTCCTGAAGATCGTGGGTCGCGGAAAACGAGAACTGTTCAAGATCGGTATTTGCCCTCCGAAGGTCGGCCTCAGTTCGTTTCTGTTCGTCGATGTCGGTGGCGGAGCCGAACCATTTCAAGACGTCACCTTGAACGTCGCGAACCGGAAGGGCTCGCCCCAAAAACCAGCGCCATCGCTCCCCGGCGCGATCCCATAGTCGATATTCAATCGAAAAGGGTTTTCCGGTTTTAAGCGCTTCCTCCCAAACTTGACAAAAACACTCATGATTATCCGGATGGATAATATGCTCCCAGATTCTCCCGCTGGAGTCCTCGCGACTTAGGCCGGTGAACTCGTACCAACGCTCGTTACAATAGTCTACATAGCCGTCTGGGCGCGCTGTCCAAACCATGTGAGGCATGGAATCTGCAAGCTGCCGAAAACGCTCCCGGCTAGCCTTCAGGGCTTCTTCAATAGTCCGTCGCTCGGTGATATCACGGGCAATCTTTGACGCTCCAACGACTTTGCCTCGACCATCTTTCACCGGGGAGATCGTTAGGGAAATGTCGATCCGGCGGCCATCTTTCGTCCTCCGAATGGTTTCGAAGTGATCCACCCGTTCACCGCGCTTGAGACGGTCTAAAATCTGAGGTTCCTCTTCGAGTCGGTCGGGAGGAATCAGGATTGTAATAGGCTGACCAATGGCCTCGCTCGCTGTGTAGTTAAACAGGCGTTCCGCGCTCTTGTTCCAACTGGTTATAATCCCATCGAGGTTCTTGCTGATGATCGCGTCGTCAGAGGAGTCGACGATGGCTTTTAGCAATAACGCGTCGTGTTCCGCCCGCTTACGTTCGGTGATGTCATGACTAATCGCGAGAAGGACGATAGCGCCATCAGTATGTCGAAGCGGCGCGGCGTGAGTTTCCATCTGCCGACGCTCTCCTTGCAGACCGATGATGTCAAATTCTAAATACCCTTCCTCGCCCAGGCAAACTCGCCGGTTTAGTTCTTTAAACCTCTCACGATATTCTGGAGCAATCAAGTTGTAGATGGACTTGCCAATCACGTCTTCCTGGGACCGAGCAGCCAGCATTACCAGTCCTGGTGTGTTCATGAAAAGCAGGGTTCCATCCGAGGCGACGGTTTTTACGCAATCTGGGGTCGCCGCGACAACTGCTCGGAAGTTTTCATTGGCTTCTATTTGGGCTTTCCTACCATCCGTTTTGTCGACGAGCACGTTGATGCCGCCCACAATCCGACCTTCGGCATCTCGCAGCACCACGGGAGATGGTGTAAACCAGAAGCGCGTTCCGTCAGGCCGCTCAGCGATGTACTCCATTCCGTTCGGCACTTCGCCTCCCCTGAGGGCAACGGCCATCGGGCATTGATCATGGGGCAAAGGTGTACCGTCGGGGAGGAAAATCTTCCAAGTAACGCACCACTGGTCCGTGCCAAGCTCCGGGATTCGGCCGGACAGCTTCACCGCGGCTGCGTTGAAATAGGTAAGCCGTCCTTTCGCATCTGTAGTGTAGATGGCAACAGGAAGAATTTCCACCATCTCGGGGAAGATGCTGCTCGCAAGCTTATTGCCTCCTGCGACAAACGATGTGAGCGCCTCCACATGCGTCGTCATGCCGCACCAGCGCTCTCAATGTCGTGTGCCATTGAGCGAGATTCCGGCTTCGGGGCAACGGACAAAATCATGCCAACCAGGGCACCCAATTGCATGAACTCATCGAGCGATGAAGGTTTATCGAAGAAGATGAGCGCCGGACACCCTTCAGCCTGCTTCGCAATCAGCTTCGCGTCTTCGCTTCCCATTACTACTACGGGAGTTTGCCTGTAATTCGCTGTCGAACGCAAGCAGTTCAGGACAGCCTCGCCACTCTCCTTTGGAAGGTTCATGTCCAGAATCAACAGGTCGAAAGCAGGAGACTTGGGTCGCGTGTCCAGTTCTTTGATAACGCCAATCGCCTCGGCGCCGTCTTTGATGACGTGCAGTTCGCAATCTACGCTGTGCTCGAGCAATGCGCGTCGCACCAAATCAGCGTCGGCCGGGTTGTCCTCGGCAAGAATAATTCTGAAATACGGGCTTTTGTGGTTCATAGTACGAACTCCTCGTGCCCGGCGGTCGGATCGCACCATTCATTTAACCGAGTGCTCCTGAAATCAGTCTGCATCCCCCCCGGGTTGAGGATTTAACGGCTGCATTATAGCATGCGCACCAAAAGATCTCTGCGAGGCGGGGAGTCTGGTTTGATGCAAGTGAGCCTGGTGCAGAGACTGGATTCTCACGCACCAGCCTGAATGGAAAGACCGGAATGCTGGAACTATCATCGGCGTGGACGGTTCGGGGAAATGAGCCTGGACGGGATCGGGTATTTTCGTCCGCCAGCGAAGCGGTTGTGTTTGCCGCCACAGGCGGGAGAACGTCCGGTTGGGCGGAGAAGACCCAGCGGGACAAGGACCACCCGCGGTTGGACCACCTCGCCGAGGTCGGTGAACATGGGAGAATGACGAGGTTGGGCCGGGAAAGCGTCACCCCGATGTGCTATCGCGAAGTGGGGGCCCGGCGACACGGCGGATTCTAACCAACCACCGCTAGGACGGTCGGGCCGTCCGCGAGCGCCTGCGGAGATCGGCTGGCGAGCATACACTTGCGTTCGCAAAACGCCGTGTACCGGAAGCGGGACCATGCGGCGCAAAGTTCGATCTGCGCGGTCGGCCTTCGATTGTGATCCGAGACACGAACGACTCGGACTCCAAATCCTATAGGGCCGCCAACACATTTCTCAAAAGACTTTTTTCGCAAGCTCTTCAGGCGCTCATGGACCTAAGCGTTTGTAGGGTCAGATCCGTGGAGCTTTACCATTTTGTTATATAAGCCTAGGATGAGCAGTGTGGGTGCCCATTGTCCTATGAAGTGGGCTTTCTTTTCCTGACCGGTAAGCATCATAACCAGCGATAGGCCAATTGAACCCATCGCCGCCCAAAGAAACGTATCGGACGGTAATTTGGCCGTTTGCTGTTCAATCGCGCGCGCAACTGGTCCTTCACGCTGACTCGCATTAGCCTGTGTTTTTGGTTCGCGGTCAAGTATCTCTTGCATTAACAACTCCTGTTCTACGATTCGGCCCGCGCCGTTGCGAAATCCTTGTGCAGGCAAGTGCCCTTTGTTATCAAACCAACAGATCGCGCATAGATCGTGCAGGCTAAAACGCGCGACAAAAGTTGAGGCCGTCGTCGCTGCACGCCCAACACGCCCAAGACCCGTACTCGACTTCAGAGATGACCTCAGCGCTTTGAGTTCTCGGCGTAATCGGCGTAAAGTGACGCCGCTCGCGATAACTTTATGAAAACTACCTATACAGGTAATATGTACATGCGCACATTACTTGGCCCTACATTGAGGGAGCGATCGCTCCACACGGAAAGCGACTGAGACATCGGACCAATGGACTCCAATAGCTTGTTGAAGAAAAGGTAAGATCTTCTCGAGATCTCGAAAAACATCTCTCAAACGAGCTACGATACTGCCGGATTGGTCGAATACAGCGGACTGCTGTTGCTTATCACCGCTCCCGCTATTCCCAAAACGGGGCTGCCGGTACATGCAATCTGTTGGCTAACGACTGACTCGTTGCTTTCCTGGCGACCATGGAAAGGCCTTGCGCACCTAGAACTCTCGGCGCTTAAGGCAATACGGTAAGGAAGTTGTCGCCCGGAAGATGCAGCTTTATTTGGCAATCAATTTGCAAAACGAGTCACGAGGTGTGCCAATGGCTAAGTATCTCGCCGAATTCGTGGGTACGTTCGTGCTCGTGTTTGGCGGGTGCGGTGCGGCTGTGCTGGCCGGGGACAAAATCGGTTATGCGGGAATTTCATTCGCTTTCGGTTTGTCGCTGCTGGCGATGGCTTACACTGTTGGCCCTGTTTCGGGATGCCATGTAAATCCGGCGGTTACTCTCGGTTTGTTCATCGCAAACAAAATGAACAGAAGAGATCTTGCGGGTTACTGGATAGCTCAGGTGTTGGGCGCGGTGGCAGCCGCAGCAATCCTCCTGATAGTAGCCAAAGGTAACGTGAACGGGTACGATCCGGCCGCCACGGGCTTTGCGGCCAACGGCTTTGGCGAACATTCTCCTGGACATTACGGGTTGGCAGCCGCCGCTCTGACGGAAGTCATTCTGACAACCTTTCTTGTGCTGACCGTGCTAGGTTCGACAGATCTCAAGGCTCCCGTGGGATTTGCCGGTATTCCTATCGGACTGGTTCTGGTACTGATCCATCTTGTCGGCATCTCTGTTACCAATACATCCGTCAATCCGGCGCGCAGCATCGGTCCGGCGCTGTTCGTCGGCGGCTGGGCGCTCCAGCAGCTCTGGCTTTTCCTCTTTGCCCCTCTTGCGGGTTCGGTGCTGGCCGCCGTCATCCACGGAGGACTAAGAGCAGAGCCTGCTCTCACGGCTCTCGAGGCAGAGCGTGCCCTACCCAGTAGGCAGGAAGAAAGAATACAAGCCTCAAAGGAAGCAAAGCTCCAGTGATTTGAAATGTTGAGCGCCGCCTGGCGCGGACCTTCTCAACCATGAAGAAGGATGCTGGGAAGCGGAAGGCGGCCGGGATACGTTTGAAAGAGGAACGGTAAGTGTCAATAATAGCGTGGCTGATATTAGGATTACTGGCGGGGTTCATCGGAAGCAAGATCGTCAACAAGAGAGGAGAAGGGCTCCTGCTCGACCTTGTACTGGGAGTGATCGGGGCGGTGGTCGGCGGCTGGATATTCGCGCAGTTCGGGTCCTCAGGAGTGACCGGCCTAAATTTGTATAGTTTGCTGGTGGCGGTAGTGGGAGCCATCGTCGTCCTACTTGTGTACCACGCAATCCGCCGTGCTGTGTAGGCGGAAACGCACGGGAGAGGCGCCGTTGCCCGACCGTGCGGAAGAAAGTCTCAGTCCCAACGGAGCCCATCACTGCTTTTCGATCTCTCGGGACAGGAGCGCTAGACGCCCATCCATGAGAAGTCGCTGGCGTGCCCCTCCGGTGCACCGGCAGCCAATCCGCCGTCCATGGACAGCTCCGGCAATGCTGGCCAATCGCACAAAGTGTAACGAAGGAATACCCTTGCCCAGCGAAAGCCATTCGAAAGCGCTCAACGTGGCTGCAAGCCTCGTCAGCTTCACTCTCGTCGTGGGCATTTTGTATTTCGCGAAAGTCGTGCTGGTTCCGGTGGCTCTCGCGATCATGCTTGCCTTTGTTCTAAACCCGTTTGTCACCCGGCTGAATGGCTGGGGGTTGGGGCGCGTTCCGGCGGTCATCGCGACGATTCTCCTGGCAGCCACTCTCCTTGCCGCGCTGTTCACGACGGTGAGCTTCCAGCTCGATCATCTCGCGAACGATCTACCGCGGTATCAAAGCAATATACAACGCAAGATTTCCCTACTCAGAGAGAGAAGCAAGGGAGGGGCATTGGATAAAATACGCCAGGTTGCGGAGCAGGTGGCGAGGGATGGTCCGCCGGTAAAGTCCGGTGATGTGCCGTCGCCGAAGGCAGCGGTTCGCGAACCAATCGAGGCTCGCATTGTCACCGAGGAAGGCTTGCTCTCGAGAGCTCTGGGACCGCTGCGGTCGTTGGCTCCGGCACTGGAGCCTATGGCGACCGGCTTCCTGGCGCTGATTCTGACAATCTTCATGTTGATCAAACGAGAGGATCTTCGAAACCGACTGGTGAGTTTCGCGAGCAAAGGCAGCCTTACGACCACGACGAAAGCGCTGGACGAGGCCGGCGGCCGCATCAGCCGCTATATGACGATGCAGCTGATTATCAATGGCAGCTTCGGACTGGCGGTGGGCCTGGGGCTGTTCTTCATCGGGGTACCGTATGCGGCTTTGTGGGGGCTGTGTGCGGCGGTATTGCGCTACATTCCCTATGTGGGAGCATGGATGGCGGCGGCTGCGCCTCTGGCAATCAGCTTCGTGACCCTCACGGGGTGGTGGCCCATGCTGGCGGTGTTGGGCTTGTTTCTGGTGCTGGAACTCGTGACGGGCAACGTTCTGGAGCCCATGCTGTATGGGCAGGGAACGGGAGTCTCGGAAGTGGCTCTGCTGGTTTGCGCGACATTCTGGGCGTGGATCTGGGGACCGGTCGGGCTGATTCTGGCTACTCCGCTGACGGTTTGCCTTGTGGTTACGGGTAAGTACGTGCCTCCTCTTTCTTTCTTCGACCGGCTTCTGGGGGACCGCCCGGCTCTGGAACCGTTCATCGCCTATCTGCAACGCCTGCTGGCGCGCGATGCCGTGGAAGCGGCAGCAGTGGCGCGGAGCTACTGCGACCGAGCGCCGGTCGAGACCGTGTACGACGCTGTCTTCGTGCCCGCGCTGCGGCTGGCGAGGCAGGACCGGGCGAGCGGTGGCATGACAGCGGACGACGAAAGTTTTGTGCTTCGCCGGACGGAGGAGATCACGGGTGAGATCCAGGCGCTGCAGAGAAGCACTGGGGGTACCGCCGCGGCGAACCCGGCTGCAACGAGTTCGCTCATGACGATCTACGGTTTTCCCGCCCATCACGAGGCAGACGAACTGACGCTGCGCATGCTCGACGGGCTGGTCTCTCCTCTGGGTCTCCGGGTGAGAACGTTTTCCACTCGTTCGCTGCCGTCGGAGATGATCGAAGAGGTGCGCGATGGCATGCCTCTCCTGGTTTTTATCGCGGCGCTGCCACCCGGAGGCCTGCCGCAGGCATCGTATCTCTGTGAGACCTTGCGGGAGAACTGGCCCGATCTTAGGATCATCGTCGGTTACTGGGGCAGCGAGACGAATCTGGATGAGATCATCTTAAATCTGCGATCGGCTGGCGCGAACTACGTGACGACCACGCTGCTGGGCGCCCGCGACCACATCTCCTCCATGCGCCCCCCCGAAGTTGCGGCAAGGCCCGCGCAGCGCGACAGCTTACAGGGAAGGACCTCCTGAGATCGATGGAGGGGTCCGAACCGCGCGATTCGGTACTGTCTGAACCTGTTCCCGACTCGGCGCGCCTGACGGCACTGCAACGCACCGGCCTGCTGGACAGTTGCGAGGAAGAAGCTTTCGACCGCCTGACCCGCCTGGCGACCAAAATACTTCGCGCGCCGGTGGCGCTCGTCTCGTTGGTCGACCGCAACCGGCAGTTTTTCAAAAGTCAGACTGGCCTTCTGGAGCCATGGGCGTCATTACGGGAGACCCCTCTTTCACACTCGTTTTGCCGGCATGTGGTGGATTCGAAGGCGCCGCTGATCATTTCCAATGCATTGGAGGATCCGCGGGTGAGCAGCAATCCGGCTGTATATGAATTGGGTGTGGCCGCCTACGCCGGGCTTCCGCTGACGACAGCTGATGGTCAGACGCTCGGGTCGTTCTGCGCTATTGACAGCGAGCCCCGGGAGTGGACAGAGGAGGAGATCGGGATTCTGCGCGACCTGGCGGCTTCCACCGTAACGGAGATTGAGTTGCGCACGGCGACTGGCCGGGCTCAACGCGAAGCGCAGTGGGCGGAAGAGGAACGAAAAGAAAAATCTCTTCTGCTGGAAGCGCTGGGGCAACCCGTTTACCGGCTCGACGAGGAAGGCCGGTGTACCTACATCAATCGTGTCGCCGCAGAGGCGCTCGGCTATGCACCTGCGGAACTGACGGGGCGTGTCATCCACGACCTGATTCACTACCGCCACTCCGATGGTACGCCCTACAAAGCCGAAGAATGTCCCGTTCTTCGTACCCTGGAAACGGGGAAACCGCACCGCGGCGATGCCGAGCCTTACTGGCGCAAAGACGGCAGCAGTTTTCCCGTGGAATATGTCGCCTCACCCCTGCTTGACGGTACTGGCAAACGGGGTGTGGTTATCAGTTTCAGCGACATTACCTTGCGAAAACAGACGGAGAAGCGACTCGCGGTGCAGCATGCGGTCAGTAACGTTCTAGCCAGTGCCGCCGATCTCTCTAGCGCCGCGCAGCAGCTTCTCACCGCAATTGGCCAGGCGCTCGACTGTCAAATCGGCGCCCTCTGGCAACTCGACCCGAAAGATGACGTTTTGCGCTGTTACGCGGTATGGAGCACCACGCCGGACGCTTTTTCAAGATTTTGTGCAAGAACGCGGGCGCTGGAGATCTCACGCGGCTGGGGCCTGCCGGGGCGCGTATGGGAAGAAGGTACCTCCATATGGAGCGTGGATCTGGCGAAGGAGAAGAATTTTCTTCGGTCGCAGGACGCCAGCGAAGAAGGTCTGCGGGCCGCGTTGGCTTTTCCGATTTTGGCGGCGCAGTTTATAGGGGTCATGGAGTTCTTCACGGTACGCCCGCAACTACCGGACGAGGAACTGCAGCGGACGCTTTCCACGCTGGGCCGCCAGATCGGTCAGTTCGTGGACCGGAGGCAGGTGGAAACGGCGCTGCGGCAGAGCGAAGCGCGGAAAGCGGCGGTTTTCCAGGCTTCTCTCGACTGCATCGTTTCCATCGATCAGGAAGGCAAAGTCATCGACTGGAACGGCGCGGCGGAACAGACCTTTGGTTTCAGCAAGGACGAGGTGCTCGGAAAAGTAATGGCGGAACTGATTATTCCGCCCTCGATGCGCGAAGGCCACCGCCGGGGGATGCAGCATTACAGGCACACAGGCGAGGGTCCGCTGCTCGACCGCAGGATCGAAGTGACCGCGCTGCGGGCGAATGGCACGGAGTTCCCTGTAGAACTGACGATCAGCCCCATCCATCTGGACGAGGGAACCATGTTCACCGCCTATATTCGCGACATATCCGAGCGAAGGCGCTCTGAGCATGCTCTGCTGGAGCGTACGCGCCTCGCGACTTTCAGCGCGGAGGTGGGGCTTACAATCACGACCGAGAACAGCCTGTCGGCCATTCTGCAGCGGTGCGCCGAACTCACCGTGCAGTACCTGGACGGGGCGTTTGCGCGAATCTGGACCGTCGACGACACCGAATCTGTTCTGGAACTGCAGGCAAGCGCAGGCCTATACACTCACCTCAACGGAACGCACGCACGAGTGCCGGTGGGCCGCTTCAAAGTTGGGTTGATTGCGCAGGAGCGGCGTCCGCACCTTACCAACGACGTGGCGGATGATCCGGGTATCAGCGATAAAGAGTGGGCGGCGCGAGAGGGAATGGTCGCGTTCGCGGGGTATCCGCTGGTGGTGGAAGACCGGCTGATGGGTGTTCTGGCCATGTTTGCACGCAGTCCGCAGGGGGAGGCGACCCTGCAGGCACTCGAGTCTGTGGCTCACGGGATCGCGCTGGTGATTCAGCGCAAGCGCGTGGAAGATGCGCTTAAGCGCGCCATGGAAGCCGCGGCGGTGGCCAGTGAAGCGAAAAGCCTGTTCCTCGCGAACATGAGCCATGAACTGCGCACGCCACTGAATGCGGTGATCCTTTACAGTGAACTGCTGCAGGAAGAAGCGCAGGACCGCGGCGACACGCACTTCCTGCCGGACCTTGAGAAGATCCGTGCCGCCGGTCAGCATCTGCTCTCGCTTATCAACAATGTCCTCGATCTTTCCAAGATCGAAGCGGGGAAAATGGAGCTGTATGCGGAAACCTTCGAAATCTATCCGATGCTCCAGGAGGTGGTCTCCATCACGCGCCCTCTGGTGGAAAAGAAATCGAACAGCCTGCAGGTACTCTGCGCCTCGGAGATCGGCGTCATGCATGCAGACGTTACGAAGGTGCGGCAGCTCCTGCTGAATCTACTGGGCAATGCGGCAAAGTTTACGGAAAAGGGCCAAGTCAAAATCATCGTGACGCGCGAGGAAGTGCAAGGTTGCTCGTCGGTGGCGTTTGAGGTGTCGGATACAGGCATCGGGATGACGTCAGAGCAGGTGAATCATCTGTTTCACGCTTTCTCGCAGGCCGATCTTTCCACCACACGGCGTTACGGCGGCACCGGCCTAGGTTTAGCCATTTCCAAACGTCTGGCCGAGATGATGGGAGGCGGCATCGAGGTACGCAGCGTATTAGGGCAAGGCACCTCTTTTCTGGTCCGGCTGCCGGTTTCAACGCGGCACAGCGCCGTCGAGCCGGAGACGCCTCAGGGAAGGAAACCGGAGACCGGAAGCCATGCGGGGACCGCCCGGGTGCTGGTGATCGATGATGATGCCGGCGTACGGGAAACCATGAAGCGATTTCTGACGAAGGAAGGGTATGAAGTTCATACCGCCCCCGATGGCGAGGAGGGGCTGCGTTTGGCGCGCGCCATTCGCCCGGACATCATTACGCTGGATGCCATCATGCCGCGCGTGGATGGCTGGACCGTTCTGCAGACTCTGAAGGCCAATCCCGACCTCTCCGCTACGCCGGTGATTATGCTGAGCGTTACCGAAGAGAAGAACCTTGGATACCTGATGGGTGTAGCCGAGTACATGACCAAGCCGCTCGACCGAGTTCGTCTGGCTACGGTGCTGAAGACGTTGCTACCGGGGAGAAAGGCAGGCCATGTGCTCATTGTGGAAGATGAAGAGATCACGCGGAAGTCGTTGCGAGAGGTGCTGGAGCACGAGGGCTGGGTGGTGGCCGAGGCTGCTGACGGGGTCGCTGGCCTCCGATGTCTGGAGCAGAGCCGGCCAGACCTGATCCTCTTAGATCTTTTGATGCCGGGGATGAACGGATTTGAGTTCTCGTGCGAACTAAGCAAACATGCGGAGTGGAAGGCGATCCCGGTCATCGTCATCACCGCCAAGGACCTGACTTCGGAGGATCGATCGCGGCTCAATGGGTATGTCGAAAAAATTTTTGAAAAAGATCCGTCCACCCTGGAGCAGTTACTGCACGAAGTGGGACGCTTGCTGGCGCGCCCGCAGAACCGGCCGACAAACGGACAGGCGACGTGACAAGCTCAAAGTGACAGACCTTGGGTAGGTGTGGTCGCCGCGACTAGCTCAGAATACTATTGCGGGAGGTCCAGGATGCCCAGGATACTTTTGATCGAAGATAACGAAGAGAGCCGGGACGCGCTTTGCCGGCGGCTGGAGCGCCGGGGATACGAGGTTGTTACCGCCTGCGACGGGCAGCAGGGGGTGGCCAAAGCCGGCTCCGAGAAGCCCGATTTGATTTTGATGGATATGAACATGCCCGTGCTGGACGGGTGGCAGGCTGCGCGGATGATTACAGCGCAGCACGAAACGAAGCATCTCCCGATCATCGGATTGACGGCACACGCGATGTCGGGGGATCGCGAAAAAGCCATCTCCGCCGGGTGTTCCGATTATCACACCAAGCCCGTCGATTTTGCCCGCTTGATGGCGCAGATTGAGGATGCATTAAGAAAAAGCGCCGGCTCACGACAGCAAACGAGTTGAAGCTGACGATTAACGCCTGATCCGATTTCCCAGCACAAACCCCAGAAGACCTGTTAGGGCGATGGCCAGCAGGGCCTGCGTCCCGGTGAACAAATGAACGAGAACACTACTGGGCTCGAGTCCAACAGCGGGACTCCCGGAAGTGGACATGGCCAGCAGGCTGAAAATCGCCACCTCGGGTAGACTAGCGGCAGCCGGGCGCGGTCCCCCACCGTGGATTTGCGACACTCGCACAACGCTGCCTGTAGCTGCATAGAGCACCGTGAACAAAATGTAGATCACGAGCAGAGTGGCAAGAACGCGGGGGACGCTTTCTCCGTAGTCGCACATCCACTCGGTCAGAAGATCGGAGGCGGCGCGCGCCCGCCAGTAGATCGCCTCCCGCCACCGCCGTTGCTTGAAACTGGCCGAACTCTCCGCAAATGCGAAGCGTTTTTCCATCCGCCTGCTGTCGTTCATCAAAAGTCCATTCGTGCCAGTTTGAGGCGCGGCCGTTGGCTCGTGAGAAGATATTTGCGACCGCGACGGCACCTGGTACCGTGCGCGGACTGGCTCTGGTCCAGGACGCAGCAGCGTGATGGCGCAGGTGCCAGCAGACCGGAAAATGTGCGCGCGCGCCTACGCTGCCGCTGACCACGTGTACCGATGATGAAGACCGCCGATTCTCGGCTCTGCCCGGATCGTGCTGGCAAGATCAGGTCGCATTTCGGTCGATCGAGCGCCGGGCGTCTCCTTATTCAACCCGAGATGCGTTCTGTCGTCGTGGTAATAGCGGACATACTCGAGGCCGAGGCGCATCAGATGTCGCTCGTTAGCGGGATCACGTGATCCAACATCTCACGGCGTATGCTGCCCACCCATCTTTCCGCTACTCCGTTTTGCCAGGGACTGCGTACGCTCATCCGGACAGGCTTGATCCCGCTCGCCTTCAGGAAGGTACGCACCTCGGTACTGAATTTCCGGTCACGATCAAAGATGACGTAACGGTATGGGCATGGAAGCGGCAGCGCCTCTCGGAGTTGCTGCAGAATCCACTCGCTTGTGGGGTGCGCGGTCGTGTTGAAGTGGAGAATGCGGCGCCGATGATGCTCGATGACGAAGAAGCAGTACAGCACGCGGAAACTCAGCGTGGGCACGGTGAAGAAGTCGAAGGCGGCCATCACTTCGCGATGATTCTGAAGGAATGCCAGCCAGCGCTGCACCTTGGCGTTGTCGGGCTGGCGCCGCAGTCGTCGCAAATAGCGCGACACAGTGGGTTCCGAAACGTCACATCCGAGTTGTAGCAGTTCGCCGTGGATGCGAGGTGCTCCCCAGGCTGGGTTCTCGGACTTCATACGCCGAATCAACTGCGGAACCTCCGGGCTGACGCTCGGCCGGCCCAGGCGTCGAGGACGGGATCTTAATCGCCAGAATAACCGAAAACCAGCACGGTGCCAGGACGCGACAGTGTCCGGCTTGACGATGATCAGGGCGTTCACCCAACCCGGCCACAAACCTCGGAGGGCCACCCAAAACGCTCGGTCAAGGCTGCACAAGCGAGGTCGTGGCTGTTTGCGCTTGAACACGACCAGTTGCTGGCGTAGCGCGGCAACTTCCAAGCCGAGACGGTGACGGCCGACGAAGAACGCGCGGCAGTAGTTGAGCACCGCGAACACGACCGCTAACATCACCTCTCATCGTACTCGCTGACGCACACTCCAGCCCTGCTCCAAGCTGCTGATTCGGTTGGCGGACCGACTTTTGATGACCGACGTGGCCAGTGGCCGTTGAGTCCGGCACCCAGGACTTCAAGAGTTAGGGTCAGAGCGAGAGCAAATAGGTATCGTCAAGCGCAGGATTGTCGCATGATCTATAATGTGATGAAATCAGAGACCGAGCGCGGCCATGAGTTGCAGAGGCAAGTGAACGACCTCCATCGACACGTCGCCGCTGCTTTGAAAGCCGAATTCGATGCGCTCGTACGGGAGTTTGGTACTGTTAAGGTCGGCTTAGCTCCCGTTCAGATTTTCGCTAACTACTTTTCCTTTAGACCAAAGCAAAAACCACGCACAAACAAATCGCATGTAAGAGCATGGCGATTCCGGGCGGCAGCCATCAGGCGTCGCGACTAACAATCAAAAGCAAAGCGTAGTCCAGACTCTGTTTCCGTTAACTCGGGTCGTAGCTTACTGTTTGTCGTAAACGGTGACATTGTGGAACTTTTTTCCTTCGGCGTTCGTACCCGTTAAGGTCAACGTCATAGTCTTACCGCCGTTGGAAATGACGCCTCGACCAGTGCCGGAAACCTTTCCGCCTCGCTTCTGTGTGTACGTGTGTGTGTTCGCGTTCACTTCTTTCATGGCAATGGTTGTATCTCCGGTAACGGGGTAGTCCTTGCCGTCATATTTCGCAGTATAGCTGCTGTTTATCGGGGTGCCATCGCCCTGTTCGCCCGTTGAACTGTTCTTGACGCCGCCGTCTGATGCTTCAATTGTCATCGTGAGGCTCTTGGGCATCGGGCCAGGATCAAATTTTGATTTCTCAACATTCAGTTTCCAGGTTCCGATGAAATTGTTGGAATCAGCCCCAAACATTCCGACAGACGTGATCATTACGCCGACCAGTAAGTTTCCAAGTAGGGTTCGCATCGTGTTTCCTTTTTTGTAAATGTTTCCATTCAAGGTTGCTGTTGCTGTTTGAAACCCAGCGGCGCTTGTTCGTCTTTGTTCCGGAAAACGGACGCTAGGCGGGATACAAAAGTGACTGAGAGCTTCAGACAGCATCGCCGTCAATCAACCACGGTTGGAAATTGTACCACTCTTCTGAGTTGCTTATGTGGGCGCGTGCAAGCGGAACGGTCCCCCGGTTGGCCTTACGCTGAGTAGTGCCCCTCAAATCGTGGCTCTGTTTCAAAATCGGCACACTCCCCCTCCTGTTGAGCTTCGTCCTGAGTGCCAGCGCCCCTCACAGCCGTTCCAATTCGGAATCGCTGGCCCATACGCGCCATCCCTCGACCTACTGTTATTAATGTGAACGGAATGCTCAGGGCCGGATTAGACGGAACAGCGCGGCCCGGCGGGCGTGCGTCGATAACCGTTACGAGACATGATTTTCGAACTTGCATGGTTCGTTCTTGCGTCTCGATCGGGAGACGACGTGAACCAAACGGCGGTGCTATCAATCAAGCTCAACGACGGAGGCGTGTAACGTTACGTCGCCCGTTTATTCTGCTGTTGAACCCTGAGTCGGACACCGGCAAAGCAGGGGATCATTGACTGAAAAGATATCAGCACGCCAGGAGGATGATTTGCCCCGTCGAAACTCACCTGCCAGATTTCATCGAGCGTAACGAATCAAACCTGCTCGTCTAGTGGATGAAAGACCAGCTTAGTGCTCCCGACATAAGGCGTGATCTTCTGAATGAGGCTCAATTACGCACGGCCTCACAAAATTTTATTCAGGAATTCCGTCAGGCGCTTCAGCAGGGAGATCTAGAAGAGATCTCGAGGCCGGGGTGGGAGCGGGTACGAACCCCATTTGGACGACCTATCTCGGACCCGAGCCCAGCAGGGTTTTACACCTTCGGAGACGGCCATGTTCGTGATGTCGTTCAAGCAGCCGCTGTTTAAACTCCTTCGCCAACACTATAGCGTTGACATTTCCGAGCTTGCGAACTAGACATGGCTTGCAACGACTCTTCTTGATAAGCTGGTGCTCTATACACGACCAGCCAGCGATGCAGGCAAAGGGCCCACATTCACCTGATCGAGCCCCGCAAACTGCTGTACAGCTACAGCCGCCGTCACAGGCACCACGATGGCGCCCTGGATAACTCTAACTTATGGGCTGCGCCTACCTGTGGGCCGAATTCGTGCTGCTCCTCGTAAGTCGTTGAGCAGACGAGAAATAAATATTGTGCGCGGCATGGTACGCTTAAGCAGGCACAGACTGACAAGTTGTCAAACTATGACATCGACATTCGACGGTTCACGGCCAGTCAGGTGGCGACCATCACGGGGCTCAGCATCGAGACCGTCCAGAGTTGGGCGACACGCCGGCTGACGCCGCAACTCCGCACAATCGCCAGAGACAAGCGCGGCGGCGGAACTGCGCGGTATTTTTCGCTGCGGGATGTGTGCCGTTTTGAACTAATGCGTATCCTGCACCAGAGTTCGCGGGTTCCCCTGACCGTCGGTCGCAGCATTTGCAATCGTGTCTTTTCCCACGGCGATTTCAATCCGGAGGTCGCTCCGTTCGTCCTGGTTGAGCGGGCATTCTTGTTGCGTGGTCCAGTTTCCGGCGAAGTGCTAACGGCGCACCTGCGCGACTGGGACGAGGTGCGCACGCGTATGCAGGAGCTCGGAGGCGTGGCCATGGTCATCGACACGAAAGAGATTTACGAGCGGGTGGGCAAACTTGCAGCCGCGCTTGAGTGGAGCAACAAACATGAACGTCAAAGATTATTGGAATCGTGTCCGTCGGAAGGCGTCCGAGCTGATCCTGAGGCGGCAACCGCTGACGCAAACGAACGCGATCCCGGCGATCGACTGCATGTGCAGCACAGTGATAAAGAGATTTTCTTGACCGGCGTCGCCGAGAATCCGGACGATCCGCATTGGAAGAGCCGCACCTGTACCGCGCGTCCGTATCTTGCTGGCGAGTTGCTGTTGTCCAATCGTTTTCGGTTGAGCACGGAAAGCGAAATATCGATCGATCGCGAGGACATGGCGCGCCGGCTCGAGGCGTCGAAGGCTGACCAGGCGGCAAACATGAGGAGTACATTGCTGTCGCTGGCGCCTGCAAAGCTCGACAAGACGACTGTTGTGACGACTAGGATCCAAGAAGCTCGCGTCCATTACCCTTTAGTGCACTCTGTCCCGCCACGATGTACAAGACAAACGGCGCACGTGATTTGCGAGCCGGTGCATCATGACCTTCGATTCAGGAGGTCACCACGCGGCCCAGATCGGAGCAGAAAGGGCACTTCGATCTGAGTCCGACGGTTGAGCGTCAGGAGGACCGACGTGCGGCAGCACATCGTTCCTGTTGATCTCCGCCACGAGGAAGGGAATGTTTACCGCATCATGCCGTGGAACCTTTGCAAGCCGGCGGGTACGCTATTCTGTTTCCCAAGAAGTCGGACAGCGGCGACTACACCAGCAACTTTGCCCTGAAACCGGCATCGGCTGACGTGGGTCAACATGCCGCATCGACGCAGCAAATCGCGGCCGTGCAGAGCCGTTTCGATCAAGGGCGGACCCTGAGCTGCTGCCCAAGGTCCGCCTTAACCGGAAGTTCGATGCTTGGTGTTACGGGGTATAGTTTACTGTGATCATCCGCGTCGCGGTATTTCCCGCCCCATCTGTAATCTTCGCTTGGAAAACGTACGCTCCAGTTCCGCCTAGTAGCACAAATGTCGGCGAGGAGGTGTTCCCGCCAATAATGGAAACATTACCGCCGGAAACCTGCGTGAAGGAAAAGGCGACCGCTTGACCGGTGACGCTCGCGGAAGCGCTCGCGTCCAATGTCACACGAGTATCCCGTGTGTTCAATGTGGTTGGCACCCCGGTCAACGTGGGAGCGTTCGGGTTTGCCGGAGTAGGGGTCGCCGCCGGAGCGGCGGTGGGACAGGCAACAATGAAGGGACCCGCAATGGCCAGAATCTGTTGCATCGTTTTAGGTTCGTCGAATGCGGATGGAAACGGAATCGCGCCGTTGATCAGATTCAGGTAGGAAGCGTGGCGTGCCTCTACCGTCGCGATGGTGGCGCCGGCCTGGATGAGATCGGGATTTTTGATTAGTCCAATCGCGCCCGTGTACGCCGAAACGCCGGTGTTTTCAAGTGCCATTGCTACCTTCAGGAAATCGTCGGCCGTGGTATACCCGAAGTTGTACGTGCAAGGGGGAACAGGTGTCCCGCCCAGGCTCTTGATCACCCCCGAGATTGTGTCCACATGCTGCTGCTCGTGGATTCCAATCTCACCGAGGAGGCTGAAAACATTCGAAGTGATTTTTCCCCCGAAAGGCTGGAGGGAGCTACTGGTTTGAAAGTCGTTGGTAGTGAATTTGCTCAGGCCCTTATAAAAGGCATTCTCAAGGTTCTCGAGTGTCAGAGCATACTGCAGGATGTCGAGATCGGTCACGGGCTGAGCTGGCGTCGCCATCTGCGCCTGAAGCTTGTCCGGCATCGTAGCGATCGCGACGCCAGCCGCCCCCACTCCGAGCAGAGCCGCGGTTTTAGTAAAGAAAGCGCGCCGGGAAGAGTTTGTTGTATTTATAGATTTCATGTTATTTTCTCCTGTCACGCTACTGTCCCGAGGGGCAGGAAGTGATGAACTTGGTCGCGGCTACCGCGTTGAGAATGGCCGTCATGTCTTTCGGCGTGTCAAAAGCGGAGGGGAACGGATCGGAGCCATTCACGAAGTTCAGGTAGGATGCGTGGCGCGCTTCAACGGTCGCGATGGTGGCTGCGGCGGTGCGGAGCTTGGCATCCTTGATGAGCTTTGCTGCGCCGTCATAGGCCATGACGCCGGTATTCTCAAGTACCATGGCAATGTTCAGAAAATCGTCTGCGTTGTTGTAGCCGAAGTTATAAGTGCAAGGAAGAACGGGTTTACCACCCAGCGAGTTGATCACGCTGATCAGCGTCCGGACGTGAGTCTGTTCGTGGTCGCGAATCAACAACAGGTAAGCAAAAAGGTCACCTGGGTAAGCGTCCCCAAACTGCCCGGTGGCATTTCCGATATTCTGCGCCGCCTTCGCATTGGCCACGTCGGCGGAGCTAAACTGCTTCAGCCCTTGTGTGTAAAACGTTGCTTCCAGGTGCTCGAGCGTTAAAGCATAGTTCAAGACGTCCAGATCGGTAATCGTCGTATTCTGGGCGTTTAGCACCGTCGCAACTGCGGCCGCTCCCGCTAACATGGCTCCGGTGGTAGAGTACTTGCTGATTCCGTTTTCACTCGTTCCAGCGTCGTTAAGTTCCATAGTGTCTCCTTGCGATAGTCTTACTGCACACCTTACTGCACAACAGTGCTGAGTTGCTCGTCGTGATAATACCTAATCCTTAGATTCCCGACGTCTCGTTAAGTGTCATTGTGGCTGCTAATAGGTGCCGAAACGAGACGTTGGTTCACCTGTCTCGATACCCCGGCGTTGAGACCTGATTAGGCACCCGAAGTACTTGTTCTGAACTTTAGCGGTTGAGCCGGCATAGACGTAAGTTAGAAATGGCGTCGACGGCATCATCGTTTCGAACCACGGCGGACGCGCCGAAGAGAGCGGCCGCGGAACTATCGAGTGCCTGCCCGAGGTTGTCGAGGGTGTTGCAGGCCGCATTCCCGTGTTTATCGATGGCGGCTTCCGGCGTGGGACCGATGTCTTCAAAGCCCTTGCCCTTGGCGCACGCGCCGTTTTTATCGGACGGCACTGAACGATGATTTCGTCCCGGAAATGTCGCCCGCGGAACAGCATTGGTCGGCTCTCACCCATTCGTTTCACCGTACCAGACCGCTGTCAGTGGTCTTTGCGACACTGCCTCTGAAAGGCTTCGCCCCACACAGTCCGCAGGAGTTCCCAACGATCCGTCGGCTCATCCGGACAAGCGTGCGCTAACATTTGAATACTCGCTTCCAGCCGTACGGGATCGGACATCGCAGGGCTTTCACGTTGCCGCTTCAACATCAATCGGTAACCTGTTGGCCCTCCGCAGAATTCTGGCGGGGCCGCGCCATTACCGCCGACACATACTGGCGCCTGATCGCCCTCGATACCTTCCCGAATATCGAGAACGCGAATGTCCCACTCCCACATATGCATAGCGATGATGTCGGCCAGCTTCCCCCAGTTCCAGAGTGCCTATACGACTTTGCATGCCTAGCAGTTCGGCATCGACAGAGGTGCCAGCTCTCAGCGCGTCCAGCGGGGTCATCCCGAGCGCGGTAAGCAAGTGAAATTCTTCCGGGTTCCGTCCGTGCGGGTATACCGCAGCGTCGGTTCCCATGCCAATCTTAACGCCCTTGGCGATCGCTTTCCGCACCACTTGATTGACGGCGTGGACTTCAGACCAGCGTTTCCATTCTCGGCCGGTAACCGGAAATAGGAGTGGGAGGAGTGGCGAGCGTCTGCTGTCTGGCGTACGAGATTGTTGGAGCGCTCAAGCACAGCGCCGCTCGTATCGGTGATGCAGCCGCCTCACCAGCAACGATACAATCCGCCCACACTTCGGCCGCTTCATCAGCCGGGTGTCCGTAGTCAAAGCAGATCTGGCCGGGTAGTCACCTACTCACGCCAAGAAGATCCCGACGTTCAGATGACCGTTGAGTGGCTTGGCTTTAACGTCGGATCCGAAGCGAACCAAATGTTTGGTTCTGAGGGACGATGCAGATTCCGACACCACAATTGGCCGGAGGACAAAATGTCGCCGAGGCCGCTCCTGCGAGGTGGCATTGGGCCACAATGTCCTTCCCGGCCCCGGACACAATGCCAGACTGAACTGAAGATCACGCCCCCAACTGCGACTCAAAACAGAAGGCTGAAAATCTTCTTTACCGGCGCTTGCTGAAGGCCTTAGCGGCTTTCGGGACCCACTCAGGCTGAAGGTAAAGGGCTAATCGTCGAGTAGAGAGCCAATCGCTGGGTCTTGGTCGTAAAATTGCAGTCTTTGGGGCAGGAAGGTAATCAACAATGAAGCTTTATCTCGTAGCCGCTCTTGCTGCTAGTTTCTTTATCCCTGGTTCGACGTCCCACGCCGCAACAGACCAGCCAATGAAGGTCCTGATCTGCCACATTCCACCGGGCAACCCAGGTAACATGCACGAAATCACAGTTGATGAAGCAGCGGTTCCCGACCATTTGGCCCACGGCGATCACGTAGGTTCCTGTGTGGTAGCACCCGACACCCGTATGTGATAACGGAACCGACTGCCCAGCCGAGGCGATCACTTCCATGAAGGACGTGGGGCTCGAAACAGATCCGCCGGGCTACACGCAGGCGTCGATTGCCACCATCCGCGTTTGGAAAAAGCGCTTCCAACCTTAAACGCCGAAACCTTACGACATACGTTACCAACTACGGTGGAGTCATGCTTTCCGTGTGAGTTGCCAACTGCGCGGCAAAGAGCACCGGAGCCGCTAAGAGCAGCTGGATTGCTTGCGTTTTAAGCGGCGAACTGCGCTCCCGCTGCTACCCCGATTTCGAGTATAGGGCTGGAAGAGCGTTCAACGAACCTCGACTTCGATGACTTGTACTTCGCGATTTCCCTTCGTACTCAGCGTGTGCGCCTCGCCCGGAGGTATCACATCCCAGCTACCCGAATGATCCAAAGGTTTGGAGTGCTGCGCGTGGCCACTGCTTACCACCTCGTCTCCTGTAATCAGAACCGTTACCGTTGGGGAGGTATGAATATGACGGGTCGGGCTCGTGCCAGCAACAAGACGTAAGTCGTAAATAAGGAAAGCCCTGGACTTGTTGACAATCTTCATGCCGGGACCTGTTGCCGGCTCGGCCTGTGACGATCCGGTTGGTCGCAGGTTCTCGACGCTAACCGCCCGGTAGAAGCTGCTGCCGATATTTTGGTGCGCATGAGTGGCGGGGTGCCCAGAATAGGTACCCGTTGTAGTTTCGCCGGGGTTCCGGATATTCGCGTCGCCCCACGTCCCTCCGAATAGCCGAGTTCGCAAATCGCAACCACTGATGCAAACAATAGCGATGTCGTTATTATGAATATGGTCGAGTGTCGTGTCATCGGCTTTGATCTCCACATCCAGGACGCGAAGAGCGTCGTTCTGGAAGACGGGCCGGTGCCGTGGTTCCTGGTGAACCGGAACTTGTGCCCTCGTCACAAGAGGAAGGCCGATGAGGATTACACATGCCCACCACCCGAAGAGGAGGTGTGGTGGCAATTGGATATTTGCAACAACGGTATTCATGATGCGAGACCCCTGAAAATATTTAAAACAAGATTTTATTGTTGTGCTTCCCTGGCCGTCATCGATTATACGTTCAACTGCCGGGCGTTGGGATACAATCACGACGACCAAGAAGCACCGCAGTTGGTGTGTGGCTGCTCGCAGGTGCATGCCCGAAGCACAGAGGTTGTGATGCCCCCGAAAGCGGCGGGACGTTGCTGCTCCCCTGATACTCTTTCGTTCGGCAAAGAGTTACGCCGCCGCGCTTACTTGGCTTCGCAGTCGCCATTGAGTGCTCCGGTCAGATCACGCGCTACTCTTCCATAGCGGTCCAGAGTATCCCTTCAGAGAATTAGCTTCCGAGCTCTGTACGAGTGCCCGACCAAAAGGTCAGAAAAGTTGGTATACGTTCACATTTCAGAGCGATCGCAAGAATGCAATAAGTTGTTGCCGTTCCTCGAGACTTAATTTCAGTCCGAACCTGTGGCCGGGGATTGCCGCGCGCTTTCGTCCCTAAAGGGGTCCAGCCGCCGGGCACATGCTCTTCCTTCAGGCGATCCGGATCGAACATTTCTTCCAGACTTTCCGCCGACCCGTCGTGGAGATAGTGCCCCCGATACCATAAACCCTTCAGTGACGGAACCTTGTAGTAGCCCGTTCCCTTTCGCGTCTGGATCGCCATCCCGGGTCGGTGCCCACCGATAAGGCGAGCACATCCAGCGCCGCCGGTTTATCTTTCGGTACTTCAATCTTGTTGTTCGTATACAGAGAGGAGTATGGCAGTTCGGGCATCCCTCCCTCGTGAAAATGGCCTGGCCGGCATGGGCCTTGTCATCGAATGGATTGGGGTTGGCCGGGGGCTGCAGAGAGTAGATATAAAGCGCAAGCGCGTAAAGCGCCTCGTCTGGCAATCGCACGCCGGTCCTTCTCGTTCCGGATGAAAGTACGCGATACGGGCCAAATTGAGTGGATTCGGCAGATGTGACCTGGGCCGCATACCGCATCAAATCACCTATGTTGCGATGCAAGTGGGTTGCCGTGTGGTCGATATACTTTCGATCCTTTATGCCGATAAGGTCGGGAATCTTCGCGGGAAACAACGGGCTACCATTCCAGCGCACCAACGCTCCGCTGGTACGATGCGCGAGGTCGAGTGCCTCATACTCCTCTTGCGTCACCGTCTTCAGTCGCTCGTGGACATCGTTCGCTTTCCAGGGCACTCCGTATGCTTGATAGAACCACGCGCCAATTGGCTGCGAGCCCATATAGAACGGTGGGGCTCCCACAAGCACGTGTTTCTCCCTCTTGGACCCGGCTGATCATGGGCCATATCCGAAACGTAGCTGGAGGACGGGGCGCGATCGTTCGGAACGGAGCGCCAGGTATGCGGGAACCGTCAGGAAGATTGAGCGTGTGGCAGAAGCTGCAATTTGACGAAGAGATTGCTATCCCGTCGCGCGTCGGCACCCAGCGCAGACCTACGAGTGTGCCGTCGTGCAGCGGCCTGACGCCGGCCTTTTCCAGTTGGTCACGGCTTCTGGCCTCCTCGATAAATTTCGGATCGCGAGTACGGAGATGCAGAAAGTCTGCCTGCTCGAAGATAAGTCTCCCAGCATTGACCCAATCGTTCTCGGTGTGCAAGCTTTCGGGCGCGATTAACGGCTGAGGACCGACCCGCTGCAGCATATCCCAGTAACCCTCCGGTTCTCTACCAGGAAAGTAGACGGGATAGGTTCGAAGGTTTTCGATCTCAAAAGTGTAGTATTCCTTCGAAGACAGATGCGTCGGTCGTGCGTTCAGGCCTGCCAGCGGGGTCGCCCAATCGAGAAGCTCCGCTTCGTCCCAAACCTTCGGAATATCCGGCTTCCAGGCTTTGGCACTCTGCTGAGCAGGCGCCAACGAAACCGTGGCCGCTAAAAGGCACGCAGCTAGTCCAACTCCCTTTGGCAGCAAGATCGTGAATCCTCCGTTTCACCTATTGTACGTTTGCCTGGCGAGTATTGATTTTGGGCAGAACAGAAGTCCGGCGTATACTCCTGTTCGGATTACGGACGGATGACGTCGGTCGAGAAAGAGCTGTCAACGCCCAAGATGTCGCGTTCTGGGAAGTCACCAGCCGCCTCCGGTCGGATCACGCGCCACTCTTCCATAGCTACCGGACAGAGCCTTCAGGAATAGCATCCGAGCTCTGCACGAGTGCCCGACGATCCACCAGAGCGCCGGAACCCTAAACACTGCGCCGTCAGCGATGGGCTAACATCGGCAGGCCATGTCATCGCTAGTCGTTTTGGTCGAACGCATCGCGGTGTATCTCCACACCCGGAACTAACATCGGCAGGCCATGTCATCGCTAGTCGTTTTGGGGCAAAGGTGGCCCATGATCCCAAGCGGGAAGCTGACTTACTGTTCCTAATCTGAATAGTGACATCTGAACCCGACGCCGAGAGCCACGTTCTCCGCCCACGCGGTCAACGTTTACACTCGACAGTCCGTACTTACATTCGCGGCAATTCGGCGTCCCATTGCGCTCTCTGATGCGACGCCCGCGAACATTCCCCCTCACTCACCGCTCAAATGGCACCGGGAGCACGCCGCAATCTGTTCCACAGCATTTGTTTTGTGCCGCGCGGGAACGAAGGTCAACATCTCAGTGTGGCACGCCGCGCAATCCCAGCCTCGGTCCAACACGACCCTGTGCACCTGCTCGAAATGCCAATACCCTTTTCGCGACGCGGCGACCAACTTGTCTACTAGATGGCACGATTGGCACCGCGCCGGTCTCGGGGCTGAATCCTCCTTCTGTCCGCTGCCCGCCGGCGGCCGTTCGGACGCCCCTGCCTGTCCGGCGAGCTTTGCCAGATTCTGGCCGAGAATCCGCCCCTGCAAAATCGAAGGGCCCAGGAAGGTTCCTTCCAGGCCGGCTTTTCCGTTCAATCCATCACCTCGCCCGCGGCGTACAGGTTGGGTATCGGCACACGCTGCTGGTTCAGAACCCTGCAGTTCAGGTCCACCCAACCCCGCCCAAACTCTTGCGTGTCATCGGGTAGATCGGTATTGCATAGAACGGAGGGACGGCAATCGCGGGAATAGCCGGGCGCCCGACCCGCGCGGTCGGTGGGTTCTTGGGACCAAACCGCCCGAAACTGAGATCTGTGCCATTGTTTAGATCGCTGTTGAACTGCGCGACGGCCGCCACGAACTTCGCCGCCGGCCATCCGGCCTTCTGCGCCAGTTCCTCTAATGTCTCAGCGATGTGCGTCAACTTCGGGTCGTGCAGGATCAGTGCATCAACCCGGCGGGGATCGATCCAATCCGTGCCCGAAATTGTCACCGAATTCCGTCCGTTCGAATCGAACACTATCCAAGCGCGGCCGCCCGGTTGCTGGAGAATTTGTTTCAAGAGGGCTCCTGAACCGGCGGCTTCGTTCACGAATCGCTCGCCACTTGCATTCACCCACACTCCTGGTACAAACACGTGGAGTCCCCGATTCGCTCCCGGGTAGCGGGGATCCGGAATACCGCGAGGGTAGTTCCACTGATGATCAGGCCGTTCAACGGCCGCACCGGCCCGCTGCGCTAACTCAAGACCGGAACCCATCGCGTTGATCCCTGAACCGATCAGAATCTTCTTCCGAAGCGGCACCTCTGGCGGCCAGTGTTCTCTTACCAGGCCGAGGTTGCTCTGGAAGCCGCCGGTAGCGAGCACGACGGCTTGACCACTCAGACGGAACGGTGCGCCTGTGCGCTCATTTATCCCCTCGGCGCCTGTCACTTGATCGCCCTGCCGCGTCAGATCTGTGATACGCGTGTTCCAGTGAAATCGTACTCTGCCGGTGCGCAAGCACTCGCGGTAGATGGGTTCGACCAAGCCATAGCCTCGCCGTGGGTTCAGATGGAACCGGGCTGCGGAATTCCCGGGGATTTCGGTGACACGGTTGAACGACACACCCATGTCAGTCATCCAGTCGTAAATGTCGCTCCGGGATCTGTCGACATACAGACGGGCCCACGCGGCATTCACGTCACCGCCCCAATTTAGAAAGTCCTGGTAGGCAAGGTCTGGGGAGTCCTGTATGCCGAGAGCTGCAATGGCGTACCGATCAGCGCCAGGCCGCCTTCGGAAACAACGGCGTGGCCGCCGAACACCGACGCAATGTCGACAACTGCCACGGTGGCGCCGCCTCGCGCGGCCTCCAGCGCTGTGGTCAATCCAGCGATGCCGGCGCCGATAACGACAACATCCGGCGTTTCGGCCGACGCGCTTAGTAAACGCAGACCAAGAAAGACGCCGCAAACATACCGGAACATACGGAACATTGTATTTAAAAAAATACCAATGCTGCCCGACAGCGGTTCGCACCCGCTAGACCCGACGGGAGTACACCCTCCACCAGTCGCGCGAACATGCGAAGATATCGCAATGTCCAAGCGCGAGGAGTTCCTTGTCGGCCGCCGCAACTTCCTCTCCAACGCAGCGGCCTTAGCTGCTTCGGTTCCCGCCGCGCTGAGTGGAGGCGGGCCGCCCTCCCCTCAGGAAGCCGCAGCGCCTGATAAGGCTGACGTCCAAACCACGGATCGGCCCGGCGCTGACTTCATGATCGATGTCTTCAGAGCCCTCGGTTTCGAATACGTGTGCGCCAACCCCGGTTCCGCTTTTCGGAGCATCCAGGAGTCGGTGATCAACTACGGTGGAAATTCCAAGCCCGAATTCCTCACTTGCTGCCACGAGGAATCGTCCGTGGCGATGGGACACGGCTACTTCAAAGTGGAAGGCAGGCCGATGCTCGTGTTCGCCCACGGCACGGTCGGCCTTCATCCAGCCATGGCCATCTACAATGCCTTCTGCGACCGCGTCCCCGTCTTTGTTGTGCTCGGCAACAATCTGAACGCCGCTACCCGGCGATCCTCGGTTGATTGGGTGCACAGCGTCCAGGACGCCGCTTCTCTGGTCCGCGACTTCACCAAGTTCGACGATAGTCCGGTATCTCTCCCGCAATTTGCCGAATCGTCCGTTCGGGCCTATAAGGTTGCGATGACAGCTCCTTCGGCCCCCGTCGTTCTCGTCGCCGACGCCGAACTCGCAGAGACTCCGATTTCCGGGCGAACCGATCTGGCCATCCCCAAGCTGGCATTTGCCTCACCGCCGGCCGGCGATTCGACGGCTGTCGCGGAACTTGCCCGGATGCTCATCGCGGCGGAAAAGCCGGTCATCGTAGGCGGCCGGCTCGCCCGCACTCACGCAGCCATGGGCCGCCTGATCGAATTGGCGGAACTGCTGCAGGCGCCGGTGGTTGATCTCGGAACACGGATGAATTTTCCGAACCGGCACCGATTGAATCTTTCAGCAAACACCCGGACTCTGGTCCAAAACGCCGATCTGATTCTCGGACTCGAGGTCCCTGACTTCTATGGATTGGTGAACAGCATTGGCCGCCAGCTCGAATATTCGTCACGGCCTCTGACCACCGCGAAGCTGGCGTGTATCTCGGCCGGCGACCGGCTTGCAAAGAGCAATTATCAGGAGTTTCAACGCTACCAGGCCGTGGATCTCGACATCGCAGCCGACGCCGAGGCAACTCTACCGTTACTGGTCGAGGCGATACAGCGGCAAATGGACGGCAACAAGAGGCGAGCTTTCGACTCTCGCGGAGAAAAGATCAGCGAGCAACATGCGGCGATCTGGGCGAAAGCCCGCCTCGATGCCTCCTACGCGTGGGATGCCTCTCCAGTCAGCGTGGCGCGGCTGTGCGCGGAACTCTGGGCACAAATCCGAAACGAAGATTGGTGTCTGGCTTCCCAATCCGGGACCTTCGTCAGTAACTGGCCCCTGAGACTCTGGAATTTCGACAAGCCATACAGGCATATCGGAGGGTCCGGCGGCGCCGGTTGGGCTATGGGGCACCGGCCGCGGTCGGAGCCGCGCTGGCTAATAAGAAACACGGCCGCCTGGCAGTCAATATTCAAACGGACGGAGACTTGATGTATGCGCCTGGAGTGTTGTGGACCGCGGCGCATCATTGTATTCCGCTGCTGACTGTCATGCATAACAATCGCGCATACCATCAGGAACTGATGGAGGTGCAGATAGCCGCTAATCAACACAACCGGGGCATCGATCGCACTCACATCGGAACGACAATTGACGACCCGCACATCGACTATGCGAAACTGGCGCAGAGCATGGGCATGATGGGTATTGGACCGATCGACAAACCCGATGATCTGGCGGCCGCCAATCGCAGGGGCATCGAGACCGTCAAGCGCGGCCAACCCGTGTTGATCGATGTCGTGACGCAGCCGCCCTAGGAGGGCAGCAACCCATGAAGCGGTAAGTCGTTACTCACACGCTCCTCGCATTTGCGCTCTGCTGCGTTCCCGGTCTCGCGCAATCGGCCGAAACGGCCGGCAATGCCGAAAAAGGCAAAACGCTCTACAAAGCGATCGGATGTTATCAGTGCCACGGCCTGCAGGGGCAGGGTGGTTCGTCTGCCCCAGTAGGATCATACGGATCCCGAACCGTTGTGTGTAGCCAATAATGGCCTGGAGTGAGGAGTCGAGTGGTTGGCTCCACGAACGCGAGCCTGAGTAAAGCTCATTGCACATTGCCACCGGGGGAGGCGTATGTTCTCAAGGTTCACACAACCAGAAGCGGAATACTTTTAGTTTGAGAGGGCACGGCGCTGGTTGCTGGCCGTTGCCCGAAAATGCGAGTTGAAGCACCGGCAGGTTCGTGTGCGTGCATGCATCCACGGGGATGGTACGACGACTTCACCGAAACTCTAAGCGGCCTTGCCCCACGAGTATCGATGATGAAGACCTCCGAGCCTCGCGCTAGAGACCACCATGGCCGTCGGAGACGGCTTGTTCTCTACCGCGCGGCAGTTCGGCGTGTCCTTGTTCAGTGCATCGTGTATCCGGTCTTGTTCATGATAGGCAACGTATTCTCGAATGAGCCGGCACAGATGGCCTTCATTCAGTGCGATGACATGGTCGAGGATCTCGCGACGGGCGCTCCCCGCCCAGCGTTCCGCGATTCCGTTTTGCCAGGGTGCCGCGACGCTCGTCCGTTTGGGTTTCAGACCCGTGCACTTCAAGAACACCATCCCGTTGGCGTCGAAATTTCGAATCGTGGTCATCGCGTAGCGGTACGGTCCGGCGTCCGGAAAGGCTTCGCGCAATTGCTGCAGGACCCAATCGGCGGTGGGATAAGCGGTGACATTGAAGTGAAGAATCCTGCGACGGCCGTGCTCGATCACGAACAGGCAATACAGAAGTCGGAACGTAACGGTCGGCACGGTGAAAAAGTCCAGTGCGAAGATCGCCTCGCGGTGATTCTGCAGGAAAGTCAGCCAGCTCTTGCTGGGGTCGCCGCGCCGGTGGAGCCGGCGGAGATAACCAGCCACAGTTCGTTCCGCAACGTCGAAGCCGAGCTTCCGCAGTTCGCCGTGAATTCTGGGAGCGCCCCACCGGGCATTCTCCGCGGCCAGTTGCCGAATCAGTTCTCGTAGCTCGGCGCTGATCCTGGGTCGCCCGCGGCGCCCGTGCGACTTCCAACGCCAATACCAGCGGAATCCAGCCCGGTGCCAGGCGACCACCGTATCGGGCTTAACGACAACCAACACGTCCTTCCAGCCTGACCAGACTCGCCGCAGGATCATCCAGAACAGCCGGTCCGACGAACTTAACGTCGGCCGCGGCCGCTTCCGTTTGAACACCGCCACCTGTTGCCGAAGAGCAAGGATCTCCAGAGCGAGGTCGGCGCGCGACCGGAAGAATGCGCCCAGCCCAGCCCAGCCTGCCAAGATGAATTCGCCCACGATCTAACGTGTACCACCGCTTAACGTGTTCTGGCCCAGCGTTGAGAATCAGACCGTAAGTTCTTGATTTCGATTGCCAATCAAGTTATGGCTACACACAGGTTTACGAAATTGAATCTAGCATGGCATGTGATGGCTTTCCGTTTGAAGCAATCTCGAAGGCTAAGGCCTTGCGGACTGCGCTGAATAACTCAGTTATGCAGAACAACGGTTGGGAATCGCTGCATCGCCAAATCACGTCGGCCGAGGGGGAGAAGTGGTTTCGAGCAGCACGTGTGCGGTCTGAATGGAAGGCACCCTCGCGAAGGATGATCGAGCATGCTCGGCGATATCTGGAATTCGATCCGGCAGAGTATTGGAACCTCGTAAGAGCTCCGGTCCTCGCGATGTATGGCGAGAGGGATGCACAGGTTCCGCTCTTCGAGGCCCAAACGATGTTTCAACGGGTCTTTCCGCCAGCGAACGGTCGTAGTCGCACGATCCATGTCTATTCGAAGGCAAATCACAATCTCCTTGAAGCAGAAACCGGCTGCGATGCCGAAGTACCAACCCTCAGCCGCATCGTCCCTGGGTACTATCAGACACTGATCACTTGGGCGATTCAACAAGTTCACGGCACGCCGTGACCGGCGGCCTCTGCTCCACTTTGTCGAGGTAAGACCGGTAAGCGCAAATGGCAGCTGCGATCGCTGGGTGAAAGTCAGCAGCCTATTTTCGGTCGGGCTGCGGTCTTAATATGAAACCTATTTTTATGAGGGATTGTGGTGAGCGGGTAATCAAAGGGAAAGAAGAGGTACCGAATCGCTTCTAGACTAATCTATATGCGTCGTGCAGATTGGACCTGCGGAATGGGGTTTGTTTACTCGGCGAAGAAGCCGAAAAGCTTTGACCCGGTCGCGTTCTTGGCAGGGTATTTCGATACGATCGAGATCAACTCGACTTTCTATCAGCGTCCGCCGCCTACTTCTGCCAAGACTTGGGCGGAGCGCGTGAGTGCTAACCCCGCTTCCGCTTGCCCTCAAAGCTCTGGCGTGGTGTTTAGGCACGAGCGGAACGCGATCGCGAAGACGAATCGGAGTTCAACAGTTCAACTTTGATGAGGAGAATCGGAGAATCAAATCTACCTCGGTGCGCATCATCGTAGATCTCACGAGTCGCCGCTGGTCCTTGAAGTTCGGCATGCCAGTTGGGTAGATGAGCGTGTGCTTGATTCCTTGGTGGAGCTTGACATCGGGTGTGCAATCTTGACCAGCGTTGCGTTATCGCGTTCGGAAGGCTGCCAAGCCGAGCACGGCGGCTTTAAAGAGCGAGGATGCTGAAGCGTCGGCGCTGTGCGTGAGTCCCCCCGAATAAGTGCAACCCAGAGGCATCGTCACCTAGGCAGACAATTCGTCGTCAGCCATTGCGCAACGTATGCTCAATTACTCGCTGGAATCTCGGGTCAGATCGGACGCAGTCGAAGCGGGGGTCCACGCGGAGCCGGAGAATTGCGGCGGTCCTCTCCTGAACTGCCGCTTCTAACCACTCCATGGCTTGATCGAACTGTTCCAGACCAAGACACGCTTCTGCCATGATGGCGGCCGACACGTATCTCGTTCTTGACATCTCTACAAGTCGCCGCAGGATTTCTTGGGCCCTCTCAGTCTCGCCTCCTCGAGCATAAGCATAGGCCAGCGCGCCGAGCGCTTGCGGGCTATCGACGGTGACCCGTGCGGCGGCCAGGCAGTGGTCAATCGCTTCCTGATGTAACCCCGAACTGCTGTATGCGAGGCCCAGCCGATGGTGAGTTGCGGAGAAGGATTCGTCCAGATCTAGTGTCCTTTGCAGCTGCTCAATGGCCTGCGGATATTGACGCGCGAAATAGAGAATATAGCCTCGGTTCGCGTTGTAGATCAGCGAGAGCGGTTCCAGGTCGAGGGCGGTTCGGATCGCTGCAAGCGCGTCGTCATGCCGACCCATGAAACTGCACATCATGGAATACCAATGGTGAATATTCGCGTAGAAAGGCTGCAGCAGCAGCGTCTGCTTTATCTCCCGCTGCGCGGAAACCCAGTCCCAGCGATAAAAGAAATAAACGAAGCCTAACGACGCATGTGCCTCGGCGAGATGCGGTTGCAGTTCAAGGGCTTTCAAAGCCGCGCGCTCCGCCTCCGGATAAGCATCATGAGGCCGCAGCCAACCTGTAAGGGAGCCATGCAGGCCGATGAGGATTTGGGTGTCGGCAATGCCGACCCAGGGCATTGCATATTGTGGATCAAGCTCAATCGCCTGCTGGAAGTGACGGATCGCTTTCTGGGCAGCTTCGAACGTACGCCTGCTAAGGAAATATCGGCCTCGCAGGTTAAGCTGGTACGCTTCGCTGTTTTTCGTGTATGAATGGTTGAGTGAGTGGTTTTGAGCGTTCGTCAGATTTAGGGCGAGTGCTGCCACTATGCGTGCGGAGAGTGAATCCTCAACCGCAAACAGGTGAGTGAATCTCTCATCAAATTGGTCTGCCCAGACCGCGCGCTGCTGGTCCGCACTGATCATTTGGACCGTGACGCGAACGTGCTCGCCCGCCTGCTGAATGCTGCCGGTGATGACGTAATTGACTTTCAGTGTCCTCGCTACGGCGGTTAGGTCCTGGCTGAAGCCGGCGTGCGGTAGGATGGCGCTTGTGGGCCTTACTACTAACTGATGGAGGTTGCTGAGGCGCGTGATGACCGCGTCGGCGATTCCGAACGAGAGCGATGGGTCATTCCCTCGCGGCGTCAACCAGGCGAAAGGTAGAACAGCTAAAGTCATCGCTGCGCTCCCAGACGGTCCCGGCATTTCCTTGTCAGCGGACTCCGCGAAATTACGACCGTGACGCGGCGCAACAGTAACCACGTCCTGTAGGAACCGGTATCCTCGACCGGAGATCGTTGCAATGAAGCGATGTTCCTTTGGTCCTTCCCCCAGGGCTCTGCGAATATCAGCAATCGCCCGAGCCAGGCTGTTCTCTTCGACAGACGCATCCGCCCAGACAGAATCGAGCAGCCTCGATTTTTCGATTAGCATCCCGCTGTGTTTGACCAGAACCAACAGGACATCGAAAGATTTCGCAACCAGCGGGACCGGGTGACCGCGTTGAAGCAACTCGCGATTCGCGGGGTCAAGACGAAAATCGGCGAATTCGTAACAAACCGATGCCTCAGGACGTTGCAAAGTCAATACATCCAGCATACTGGTCAATTTCACGGCCGAGATTGGGAGTCGAATGTTGCGTTCACAACTTTCACAATCATTTCAGAAATCGCGAAGGACTGCCGAGTCCACTCATCCGCATGATGAGTCGTGCGCACCATACATCGTTTTTTTAGCCTTGTTGCCTTTGCTGGCTGCTCTTCTATTCTTTGCTCGCAATCCGCTTTTCGCCCAGAGATTCCCAGGACCTGGGACGATGCAGCGCTCGCGGAGTGGGCGACACCCCTTGCCGGTCTGAACCTGCGTCCCACTCATATTTCGAGCAAGGAATACTATGCTATGCCGGTCGAGAATCTCCGAACTTATCCAGTATATTTCCCCGGGCGGGAACCAGAAGGTTACTGGGAACAATTGAAGCGAACTGGACCGAAGCCCCTGATTGAACCCGAGAAGCTGAAGACTGAAGCCGACTGGGCCGAGGCGGGGAGAATCGTTTTTGAAGAAGCGGATTTCCCTCAATTGCGGACCTTCGATCCTAAATTCATAGCGATGGTCAGAAGTCCGGAAACATTTGCGGCGGAGCACGCTCTTTCGGATGGCACGGTTTTCGGTATGCGGTGGTTGCCGACATCGCGTGGAATCGCGCTGACCTTCCCAAACTGTAGTCAGTGCCACTTGGCGTATCAGAAGAATGGCAATCGCATTCCAGGCGCACCGTCGTTCGCAAATGGCTCGTCGCGGACAAGCGGCCGGGTCCGTATCGCCCCGATCGTTCCGCAGGTTCAGCGTGCGAATCACGTCGTGACCGGGTCGCCGCCGTTCATCATGGGCGCTGAGCCGTTCGGCATGTCCTTATATCGCGCTTTTGGCGTGCCTTGGATTGTTCCAGACACCAACGAAAAGATCAAGACCATCACGACGGAAGAATACATCGCACTCGCCACTGAGATCCGGTACGGGGGCGGTGTTCCGCGTTGGAACGGCAGCTTGTATTACCCGGCGAAGATCCCTGATCTGATCGGTATCAAGGATAGGAAGTACATCGATCACACAGCCACCCACTTACACCGCGGAATAGGCGACCTGATGCGGTATGCGGCTTTGGTCAGTTCTGCAGAAACAGCGGACTTCGGTGGCCATCACGTCCTGAGCGAAGACGCAAAGCGAGTGAATGCAAGACTGTCCGACGAGGCTCTCTACGCACTGGCGCTATACATCTACGCCCTACAGCCGCCTAGCAATCCGAACCCCTTCGATTCCAAGGCAGAAGCCGGGAAAAAGATTTTTGCCCAGCAGGGCTGTCCCACATGTCACACCGCGCCGTTGTATACGAGCAACAAGCTTACGCTTGCGCAAGGGTTCGATGCGCCGAAAGATGCACCGGCAACTTTGGACATACTGCGAGTATCGGTCGGGACCGATCCGGGCCTGGCGCTCAGGACCCGCAAGGGGACCGGCTACTACAAAATTCCCTCCTTGAAAGGCGTGTGGTACCGGGCCCACTACCTTCACGATGGATCGGCGGCGAGTTTAGAGGAAATGTTTGACCCGGACCGGCTCAACGAGAGTCACGCCCCGGGAGGATGGCGACCGGCGGGTGCCCAGACTTATGCGATCAAAGGTCATCAATTCGGCCTCAAGCTCAATACGATGGAGCGGCAACAACTGATCGCCTTCCTGCGAACGCTGTAGGACTTGCGTTCCGGCAGATCCAGGCGTGGATTTCGGGCGCCGGAGGTTCGGTACACTGTTAACCGGTGAGCGCGCCGGCGCCTCAAGAACGTTTGCGAGAGCGTGGTGTCGTGAGAGATGTAAAAATGAATGCTCTCCGATGTCTGATCGTCTCAATCAGCAGCCTTGCATTCGCTTTCGATGTCTATGAGATCATCGTTCTCCCTCTGATTCTAAGGCCACTATTGGCTGAACTCGGACATATGCGGCCGGGGACGCTGGAATTCAATCGTTGGGTCGGCCTCCTGATCTTTGTGCCTGCGGTGTGCGGCGGAATAGCCGGCCTGGTCGGTGGATACCTCACGGATCGGCTCGGACGCCGTCGCGTGCTGTTCTTCAGCATTCTGCTCTACGCGTTCGGCGCTGCTGGAGCGGCATACTCTACATCAGTAACGGAGCTACTGGTATGGCGCTGTCTGACTGTCGCCGGGGTCTCAGTGGAATTCGTCGCGGGAGTGGCCTGGCTGGCAGAACTATTCGCGGAGCCAGCACTGCGAGAGGCTGTACTGGGTTACTCTCAGGCTTTCGCCGCCACTGCCGGGTTCATTCTCTCAGGAGCGTATTACCTGGCAGTGACGCTGGGCAGCCGGTTGCCTGAGATCAGGGGCAATCACAGCGGGTGGCGTTACGTGCTCCTGCTCGGAGTTTTTCCCGCGATTCCCCTGATTGTTGTTCGCCCATTCCTCCCGGAATCGCCGGTCTGGCAGCGAAGGAAGCAGGAAGGCAGCTTACGACAGCCAAGCTTCGCCGAACTGTTTCATTCCGAACTGCGCCGCGCCACCGTAATATCAACCGTGATGGTGGCGTGCAGTTATGCTGCGGCATTCGGAGCTATTCAACACATCCCGCGAATCATACCGGGGCTCGCCGAGGTGCAGCAACTCAGCCCCCTCCGTCAGGAGCAGATAATCAGCACATCGCATCTCTACGCGGATTTTGGACATCTTGCGGGCCGTTTAGCCTTCGCGGTCCTCGCAAGTTTCATGATTCGACCTCGGTCCTTGCTCTATACATTCCTTCTGCCATGCCTGATAGTCTTTCCGTTCGTATTCTTTTACGCCGGGCGACATGATCTTGCGACGCTGCGCTGGGGGTATTTCGTCGCCACAGCCGTGATGACGGCGCAGTTGAGCTATTGGGGCAATTATCTCCCAAGACTCTATCCACTCCACCTCCGCGGCACTGGCGAGAGCTTCGCATCGAATATCGGCGGTCGCATTATTGGAAACGGAGCCGCTGTTCTGACCACACAACTGGCAAATGTTATCCCGGGTGAAGGTGCCTCGTCGCGCCTCACGGGAGCGGCGGGTATCGTTGGTATCTCAGCGTATCTGATAGCGCTCGCGGCTAGTCTGTACCTGCCCAGACCGCGGACTGATTTAACGGCGTAACTCAAACGCTCAGCAAGCCATGCTGGTCTACCGCGAGATACTGCACGGCTTTCTGCAAGCTAAGCTAGCGCGCGACGCTGCTCCCTGCCAGTGACCGTCATTACATCTGACAATAATCAACGGTCCCCCTGCGCGTCCGATCACCGTTTCCTTGGGCAAACACCATTAAGCGCACATAAGTGGCTGTGGTTCCAGGATATGGCAAAGCACCTACTCGCGGAAACCGGTTGCACCTTTGAGAGCCCGCTCTGGGCGAGAAACCGACGGCTGCCCGAATTTAAGCCACGCTGCTGTTGAGGACCGCGGACCTGCTGAACCTTTCAGCAGCAATATCTGAGGTTCAAGTCACTCAATTTATGCTGCTTTCCTACTATGGTTCCTCAGAGGAGAGGTAGGTGGAAAAACGATTTCTGACATCTGCGGTGTTAGCCCTAATCATGGTTCTGATTGGGATTCCGTCCCGCGCCGCACAGAATCAGGACGAAATTGAGATCCGTAAGGTGATGAGAAACTTAGACGATGCTTGGAACCGCCATGACATGAAGGCCTTCGCCAACCAGTTTGCCGAGGACGCGGATCAGGTGAATGTAGTGGGTTGGTGGTGGAAGGGCCGGAGTGAGATTGAGAAAAAGCTCACTGCAGCCCATTCGTATATTTTTCGAGACAGTACGCATTCGGATGACGAAGTTCATATCAAATTCCTAACTCCTGAAATCGCTGTAGTACACGTTCTCTGGTCGATAGTCGGAGATAAGCACATAGACGGCACACCGGCTGGCACTTCGGCGCAACCGCGAAAAGGTATCCAGACGCAAGTCCTGCAAAAGCGGTCAGGCAAGTGGTTGATTGTCGCCTTTCACAACACGAACCGTGTACCCGAACAGCCATTTCCAGCAGGACCGCCAGCAAAGTAATCGTCAGAGATCATACGCGTCAGAGTGGTTGTCCCTCGCGGGAGGCTGCAACTTCGGTCGTCGATCCGTCAGCGAGGCTGAGTACCGTATGAGTCATGCGTCTCGGGTATTAAATCCCATTCATTCTGAGCGCACTAATGGCCGTGGACGAGGTCTTCGACGCTGAGTTGCCCGCCGTCCGTATCATGACAGGCGTGCCCCTAACGGTCCAGCAAACCATGTTTGGGCTGGTCGCGAGTTGCCTTTCGAACCAGTTTGCCCTCTCCGGTAAACGCTACGCCGTCAGGAGCGGGCGTGCTGCCGCCAGATTTTATCAATGCGCGCTTTCCGTCAATTTGAAGCGGACAGTGGGCTTCTGGCAACCACAGTGGAACTCTGCACAGTGCGTTCATGTGCCTCGGTTTCCGATTATCCGAGAATCTCTTCGTTGCCGCTTACCTTAAAGCTGATCGCACACGGCTGCTCCCAGTGCCTTTGCGATCCGCTCATTTTGTTCCCGATTCTTCACAGCAATTCGAAGAAATCGATCTCCGAGCCGCGACCCCATAGAATCGCAATTGCGAACGAACACACCGCACCTCTGCATGCCTTCAAGAATGGCCCGGGCACTCGTTTGCACCTCAACCAGCACGAGATTAGTGCTCGAGGGATATGCTCGCAGGCCCACCGAACGCGTCAGAGCACAGGCCAGTTCCTGCCGCAAGTTGTGAGTCTCCGCATACCGCCGTTGATAATACTCATCGTCACCGAGCGCTTCGACAGCTGCCACTTGCGCCGGTAAACTGACCGCCCACGGCGGCATCCACTTGGCAACCTTACTGACGGTCTCGCTGCTCGCAACCATGTATCCGACCCGCATACCGCTGAGAGCGTACACCTTCGACATGGATTTCAAGACGATCAGGTTCGGACGCCGCTCGCACTCCGTCTCGATTGACTCGTTGCTGCCACAGTATTCGATGTACGTCTCATCAATGACCACCAAAGTCGATTGCGGTATGGAGTTCAGGAACCGAATCGTTTCCCGGCGCGGCCAGTACTGGCCGGTCGGGCTGTTCGGGTTTACCAAGACCACCACATCGACTTTTTCGGCTAGAACTTTTCGAATCAGCCGATCGGTGTCGATTCGAAAGTACTCATCGGCATGTAGATGGAACGCGATCGTTTCGATCCCGATCAAGTTCTCTAAGACATGCCGGTACTCGCCGTACATCGGATCGAGGATCATCGCTCTCGCGCGTCCTTGGCACACGCGGGGCAGGCATGTCAAGATCAGATGCGACGATCCTCCGCCCATCAGGATGCACTCTTCGGAAATCCGGGGCCTTTGCGCGATGGCCGTTCGCGGGCCGCTTGCGTAAGCCGGGGGCGACGTCCTCGCGAGAAACGGCAGGAACCGTTGCAGTCTTTCAATCACGCGTGGCGACGGATCGAACCACGCATCCAGCACATCGGCGTTGATGATGGATTCCGCACGCTGAAGATCCTGAAAATCCTCAGCGATTGCTTCGAACGATTTTCCGCCGTGAAACGCTGTCAGTGACATAGCTGTATCCTAGGCCAACGAGGCCATTCTCTTCACTGCGCGCAAGTCCACTTTGCCTGTACCCAGCAGCGGGAGCGCCGTCAGGCTTCGAATGTCCTCCTGCTTAGGCACCCATAATTTTGGTAGTTCGGAGCGCATCAGACCCTGCCAAATGTCGCGAGGTGTTGCCTCGTGCCCGGCGACAAACGCCACCAACCGCTCGCCCTTGCGTTCATCGGCAACGGCTGTGACGACGCATGCGGCTCCCGGCACAGTTCGCAGCAGCACTTCCTCAATCGCCAGATGCTGTACCATCTCGCCGCCAATTTTGCTGAACCGCGATTCCCGGTCGAGCAGCCGGATGAACCCTTCATCGTCGATCGCCGCAACATCTCCCGTTACGTACCAGTCCCCGCGCAACGCTGCGGCTGTTTTGGCAGGTCGGCCCAGATATCCCAGCATCCGATTCGGTCCTTTCACTAGCAGCAGCCCTTCGCGCCCGCACTCCACGTCCTGACCGGTTTCGCGATCCACCACTTTCGCCGCCACGCCCGGCACGGTACGGCCAACGGTTCCGGAGCGATACCCAGTCTGCTTGACTCCGTTGCGTGAAACATCCGGCACGTTTACCGAAATCACGGGCGCCATCTCGGTTGCGCCATAGCCTTCAAGCAATTTCAATCCGAACTTCTCTTCGAACGCATCGGCCAGCCCCGGCCGCAGCTTCTCCGCTCCCACTAACACGTAACGTAAGGACGCAAATTGTTCCTTAGTGCAGCGGCGCAGATAAGTCTGGCAGAAGGTGGGCGAAGCAGGCAAAAATGTCGCCTGCGATTTGAGAATCAACTCCCCGAGCCCTTTTGCATCCAGCGGATCGGGATGATACGCGGCCGTTGCGCCTTTCAGTAGCGGGAACCACAGGGTATAAGTGAAGCCGAAGGAATGAAAGTGTGGCAGCACGCCGGCAACCGTGTCGGTTGTCTGAATCTGGAAGAGCGCATGCACCGCGTCGGCATTCGACAAAATGTTTCGATGGGACAGCATGATGCCTTTAGGCGTTGCCGTGCTGCCGCTCGAAAACAGAACTGCCGCCAGGTCGTTCGCCTTTGCGCTTCCGGTTATCAGCCGCGCGGTGGGCAGGACGCGCGCCTTCAGGAAGTGCCATGCCTTGCTCGCTGCTCCGAACGAGAGAAACTCTTCGACGTTGACCATGCCGGGTTCCGGCCCAATTCTTGCCTTTGCCAAGAACTGCTTGGAAGTGATTACCGTCCGAATGCCGCACTGCTGGATGGCGGAATCGACAGCCGCCCGCCCGGCGGTAAAATTCAGATTCACGGGCACAGAACCGGCCAGAACCGTGGCAACATTCGCCACCGCCGACGCAACCGAAGCCGGAAGCAGAATCCCGAACGTGTGTTCCTGCGGCCGCATCTCCCCCAACCTTCTGGCTGCCAATATACCCGCCACGAGCACCTGGCCGTAGCTGAGCGAGCAGCCGGTCGAGTCCATGACGGCTCGGGATCTCCAATGCTTTTTCGCCGTGCGCACGAATCTCGCCGCAAGCGTATCGTTCTCATCGACCAGATGATGAGTTGCGTTCGCGCCTAACGCGGACACGGCTTGCCTGACTGCGCACGCAGCCGGTTCACGCATCGGCTTGCCGAATGACGCCGTAATCGGAAATGGCAGCCTCTTGATTGATCCCCATAAAGACGCGCGCCGGTCCAGGCTGAAAATACTACCCCAAACGCCTCCCAGATGCACCGCGACTACCGGCACGCCTAATCCTTCTGTGATCTTCTCCAGCCCGCGATGAAATTCTCTAAGGCTCCCGTTCACCGTCAGCGCGCCTTCGGCGAAAATGCAAACCACCTCGCCGCGCTCCAGTTCCCCTCGCGCCTGCTCAATCGCCTTCACCAAACCGCGAACGTTCCCCGCCGGAACAGGAATCGCGTGAAACAGCCGGAAGAGCGGCTTGAATCGGCGATAGTACGTGTCGTCCACGAGGAAGCGTACGAAGCGATGAAAGCAGGCAGCAATCAGAAAACCGTCGACGAACGAAACGTGATTCGCTACCAACAAAGCCGGGCCGCTGCGGGGGATGTTTTCGCCGCCAATCACGCGGATGCGATACACGGCGCGAGTCAGTAAGTAGAGCACCAATCTCACCGCGAAGTGTGGCACTATCTGGAGCGCAACCATGCCGGCTAGCGCCGTTAGCCCAGCCGCGATGGCGATCACGCCTGAAATCGAAACGTGCAGTGCCTCGTGCAGCAACCAGAACAAGCCGGAGGCGGCCATAATGCCGATCGTGTTTACAAAATTTGCCGTCCCAAGAATCCGGCCGCGTTCGTGATTGGCGGGACGATGCTGCTGAATCGCATTCAGCGGAACGATGAACAGCCCGCCCATAAACCCGATCCCGATCAGACCCGCAACAGCCGCTCCGATATTCCGGGGGCCAAACGCCAGAAAGAATCCGCACAGCGCCATTCCGGCTGCCCCAAGCGGTACCAGTCCCGGCTCAATCTGATCGCCGGACAGCCGCCCCGCGGCCATGCTCCCGGCTCCGATCCCCATCGCTAAACTGGCCATCAACAGTCCGGTTTGCGTCTCCGAAACGTGCAAAGCCTCTTGGCCGTAGAGAAGAATCAGCATTTGAAACAGTGCGCCGAGAAACCAGAAGAATGTGGTCCCTGCGACCGCGAGCATCAGGGTGCGGTCCTTCGCCAGGGAGACCAAACCAACCCTAACGTCTCCAAACGGGTTCCACGAAAACGGATGGTTCGTCGCCGGGGCCGGTGTTCGCGGCAGACGCAGCCCGGCGACTGTCCCCACCACCGCTATCCCGATCAGCACTGCGCCGATGCGCGCCGGCTCACTCTTCCAGGCGGCCACCAGCGACGTCCCAAAGACCGTTCCCAGGATGATTGCGACAAACGTGCTCATCTCCAGCAGCCCGTTGGCGCGCGTGAGGTGCCGCTCCTCGACTAGTTCCGGTACCATGCCGTACTTCGACGGGCTAAAAAATGCCGCCTGCGTCGCTGTCATGAACAGCACTGCCAGCATCCATTGGATGTTGCCGCTCATCAGGGCAAACAGCGCGCTCGTCATGGCGACGATTTCGATCGCCTTCGTCAGCAGCACCACGGACCGCTTCTCGAATTTATCCGCCAACTGCCCGGCATGGCCCGAGAACACCAGAAAAGGAGCGATGAACACGAATCCCGCCAGTGAAAGATACGTGCCGCTGCTTGCGTTGTGCGCCGGCGCGAGCACCGCCAGCAGCGAGACCACCAACTTGTACACGTTGTCGTTGAAGGCGTTCAAAAACTGCATCCATAAAAATGGCTGCATGCCCGGCACCTTCAGGACGGCCGCGTAACTCTCTTGTTTGTTCATGCTTGAGTGCCTTTCGCCTCTCAATACGCGCAGCCCGCGGTCCAACCGTGAATCGTCGGTTTATCAAACACTTAGGAGCAAGCGGACGATCGGCAGTCACAACCAATGTGCGTTGCATGTACAGTGGGCGTACAATGCGCTCGAGCAAGAGGTCCTCGGTTCAGAAGCCGGCGACGAAGGCCCTATTTGGAGCATGACCGTCAGCGATCCCGAGCGAGTTCGAAGCAACACTTGGCGGATCGTCGAGCGGCTGGAACCCGTCCTGAAGCGGCTACGCAAGCTGTTAGCCTCAGGCGTAAGCGCGCGCGCGGCCGACCTGGTTCTTTATGAAGATGGGCTTCTCTTCTGGCTGTACTATCGCTTCTACCAGCAACTGCTGGCCGCCACTGTCCCAAAGGCCCAAAATGACAAATCGCGCTGGCTCTTCTATCGCGAATTCTGCCAGGATTGGAACACCTTCTTCCAAATCCCCGGAGTGAATCTCCCGACGGGTCACGAGCCGGGCCACACCTTCGCTTGTTACTACCAGGTGCTCCGCGCGTTTCACAACATTTTTGAGCAGATCGTCGGCAGCTCGCAGCCGGCCGCCAAGCTTCGCGCCGCCGTGTGGCAGTCCATTTTCACTCACGATATCCGGCGTTACCGCCGCACGCTCTACGCGCGCATGGGTGAGTTCGCCACTTTGATCACCGGACCGTCCGGAACGGGCAAGGAACTGGTAGCGCGCTCCATCGCGCTTTCGCGTTACGTTGCCTTCAACAGCTCGCGATTGACCTTCGAACACGATCTGGCTGGCTTATTCTTTCCCATTAACATCGCCGCGCTCCCAGCCACGCTGATCGAGTCTGAACTATTCGGACATAAACGTGGTTCGTTCACCGGCGCCGTGCAGGATAAGCGGGGCTGGCTCGACGAATGCCCGCCGGCTGGCGCCGTTTTCCTCGACGAAATCGGAGAACTCGCGCCCGAGATCCAGGTGAAGCTTCTTCGCGTCATCGAGACGCGAACGTTTCAGGCAATCGGCGAAAGCAGCGCGCAATCGCATCGCTTCCAGGGCAAGCTGATCGCCGCGACCAATCGCAACTTGGCGCACGCCATCCGCAAAAATCATCTCCGCGAAGACTTCTACTATCGCCTCTGTTCCGATCAGATCCGAACACCGTCTTTGCGGGAGCAGATGGACGAGTCGCCCGGCGTACTGCACGACGTGATCCTTTTCATGTCGCGGCGCATGGCCGGCGACGAAGCCGAAACGCTTGCCCAGGAAACCGAGCAGTGGGTCGCATCGAATCTGGATCCGCACTACAGATGGCCCGGCAACTACCGCGAAGTCGAGCAATGCGTCAGAAATATCCTGATCCGGAAGGAATACCAAATCTCCCGGCTTCCGCCACGGCTCACAAAGCACGATGTTTTCGACGAAGCGCGCACCGCCAAGCTCACCGCGAGTGAACTCCTAAGCCGCTACTGCACACTCGTTTATTCGCAGACCGGCAGTTATGAAGAGACCGCGCGCCGACTTGCAATTGATCGGCGCACGGTGAAAGCCAAGGTGGATCGCGACCTGCTGGAGCGACTCGCTACTTCGAAGGTGACTGCGCCGCGTAGAGAGTGAAACAAGTCCGCCCAGCTTCATGCCGCCAGAACAGCGGCGCCGGGAGCTCGTGGGCATTGCTACCCGCGAAGACGGCACAAAGTTGATACTTTTCATTTACCCCGGGGATGTGTTCGTACTCGCGCTTCGTTTCCGGATCCACTATTCGGTTGTTATCTGTGCCAACCGCATCCGCCAACCGGAGCGGCAGCACGGCTGTGGGCTGCAGGTTGCTCGATCTCTGGTGCCACGAGTAAACATTCCATGCCAAGCGCCGTAAGTCATCAACGCGCCGCTTGTCTGCTTCCTTTCGCCGCTGGATCGAAGGCGTACCCGCAAGGCCAAGCCCAAAGCAAAACGCGATGGCGAGCACTGCGAGGGAACCTAATCCTAACAGTAAGCTTCGCTTCTTCGCCTGCCGGAACTCATCCTTACGATCCCATCGCAACGAGTTCAAATAGTACGCGAAGATCCCACCACAAATGATCAGGACGGTAAGCACCTTCCACAGAAACCGCGGTGTTAGGCCGCCTTGCAGAAGGGCATTCAGGAAGACAATCAGATCACAAACCACGCCACTTGCCGTCAGCAGCAGAGCAATATACGTCAACCACTTCGGCGCTCATGAGAACCGACCCAGCCGCGCTCAGCTAAACCGACCCCCTCTTCGAACGGGATCTGGAGGCAGCATCATCATCGGCGCCGCAGTCGTGTTCAGCGCGTGACGGGGAGAGAGGAGTCAGCATCCACGCCGCTAGGCGTGCGAAGTGGGGTTACATCATCCACGCAGGGCGTGCGATCTGCTTTCACTTCATCGGAAGGATTTTGTCGTAAGAGGGATCAGCTCTGCGGGTTGTGCTCGGTGAACTGCCGGATCTTGTGTTCGAGGTACGCGAAGTAGTTCGGATTGATGCGCATTTCGATCACTTCCTCGATGACCGGCAAGAAGTAGGCCAGCGACCGAATGGGCATCAGAGGCGGCGCGCCGGGTGCACGCATCAACCGCCGCGAGGCTGCCAGGACGAGCGCGTTCTCCACCACCCGCAGCGAAATCCCCCGCGCATGGAGTTCGACTGCGACCATCCGGTCCGCTGGCCGGACCGCCCCCATTGTAGTCGGCGTCTGGCGATAGGCGCGAAGGAGTCTCTCGACATATTCGTCCTGGCTGACCGGATTGTCTTCCATCGCTGATCCTCAGCCCTGCGGCTCCCGTAATGACGGTCCGTTGATCGTCACTGTGTGGCAAAAATGCCGGACCCGGCTTAACAAGGCTTCGACCATCGCCTTATTACCGAGAAAGTTCTGCCACTCGTCATATGCGAGATTTGTTGTGATAATTGTTGAGTGCCGGCGATACCGCTCTTCCATTAGTTTGAAAAATGTGTTCGATTGCTCTGGTTTCAAATTGAGGTAACCTAGCTCGTCAATAAATGTTCAGCTGAACATTTATCGACTAATGTGAAGTTGTCAGTAATGTGGAGTTGATGTGTGGAAGGCCCCGAAGGCGGGTACGCGGGTTCTTTCAGCTCAACATTTATAGCGGTAGCATCGGAACGGCCGCCGTCCGGCGGCTAATCCCGCTTTATCGAGGTACCGATGCTACGTTCTGCTTTTCCGAAGGCTCATCAGAAGTATTGCTCACTGCCGCTGTTGGGGCCGATTGCCGATAGTTTCGACGACTGGCTGGCCGCCAGTGGCTTCACTCCAGGATCCCGCAAGCTGGCGATCAATCTACTGCCGGTCGCGGACAAGAAGCTGCGCCGCCGCGGGGTAGACGAGGTCGCAAAGCTCAACCACGCGGTTCTTGACGATTGCTGTCAGGCACTGAAAAGGAAGTATCCCTGCCGTGCCGGAACCATCCACACGCTGGAGCGATATCTGGTCGTGAACCGCCTCATCGTGGACGGCCATCAGACAGCGACTCAGCCATCGAGTTTGAGCGACGAGTACGCGGAGCACCTCCGCGAAGTTCGCGGATTCGCCGCCTCCACCATTTCCAGCCACCGGTGTACCGCGCGAGATTTTCTCCAGCATCTGGAAGAAGCAGGCACTGCTGTGGGCTGCATTGCGGTCAGCAATATAGAATCCTACATCGCCCAAGCCGGCAAACGGCTAGGCCGGGGAAGTCTCCAGCACGATATCGGTGCGCTTCGAGGACTCCTCCGCTTCCTCAGCATCAATGGCAGGGTGCCCGCCGGGCTGGATTGTCAGATCGACACGCCGCGACTCTACCGCTTGGAGCAACTCCCGCGTGCCCTCCCGTGGGAAACGGTTCGTGCACTTCTAAAATCCGTAGACAAGACATCGCCTATGGGCCTGCGCGACTACGCCATCTTTCTCTTGATCGCCACCTACGGATTGCGTGCCAGCGAGATCGTTGCCATCAGCTTCGAGGACATCCGTTGGAGGCAACGTGTCCTGCACATCCAGCAACGGAAGACTTCCTCGCCTTTGGAACTGCCGCTCACCAACGAGGTAATCGCCGCACTGGTGAAGCATCTGAAGCGAACCCCGCCGCCAGCACCGTATCGTAGAGTCTTTCTGCGACTGCGCGCTCCCATGGGTATCTTGAAACCCACTGCGGTCACGGAGGCCTTCCAATCTCTGGTTCGTAAGAGCGGGCTCAGCATTCGTTACCAGGGACCACATTGTTTGAGGCACTCATATGCCGTCCATCTCCTGAAGAACGGAACCCCGCTGAAGACCATCGGTGACATCCTGGGGCATCGTACCGCTGAGAGCACATCTATGTACCTGCGACTGGCCACCGGGGATTTGCGCGAAGTAGCTCTCGCAGTTCCTGGCAGGGACAAGCGAAAGGAGGGGCAATGCTGACACGAGGCACGTCGGTTTTCACTCCCGTGTGTTTGTCGAGCCTGGCGCCAATCTTCTCCCGGTATATCGATTTGAAACGGGCCTTGGGCCGCCGCTTCGACGTTCCCGCGCGCACGCTGCAATCGCTGGACCGATTCCTTCAGGAGCACAGCACACAATACCCGGACCTGAACGCCGCCGCGTTTGAGGCATGGTGCCATACCCACGAACACGTTGCTTCCGGGGTGCGAAGAGTTCGCATGCTGGAGGTTGCCGCCTTCTGCTTATATTGTCGCCGGACCGAGCCGCAATGCTTCACTCCGGACCCCAGTTCGTTCCCCGCATATCATCAACGAATCAAGCCCTACATTTTCTCCGAGGCCGAGGTGACGGAACTCCTTCGGGCAGCTTCCCGCCTGCCACGCAACCCAACATCACCTCTGCGGCCGGAAGTGATTCGCCTCGCGATAGTTCTGTTGTTTACCACTGGAATCCGCCGCGGCGAACTGCTGGCCCTGAACCTCGGCGATTACAATGCGCGGGAATGGACCCTTCACATTCGACAGACCAAGTTCTACAAATCGCGCATGCTCCCTCTCAATGGCTCGATCGCCGAAGAGATGGATCAATGTCTGCGTGCCCGAACCCGTCGAAAGCTTCCCGCTTCCCGGGATACCGCCCTCATCTGGAACGCCGCCTGGGGTGGGGGAGCTTACAGCGGCACGTGTCTGCGACAGGCGATTCAGCCCTACTGCGAAATTGCGGCATCGTCACTGCGGAAGGCAGGTTGCCGCGGATTCACGACTTTCGCCATGCCTTTGCGGTGAATGCTCTGTTACGGTGGTACCGGGCCGGGACCAATGTCGAAGCCAAGCTGCCATTGCTGGCGACCTACCTGGGGCACGGCTCCGCGATATCGACGCATTACTACCTGCACTTCATCGAACCGCTCCGCGCCGCTGCCAGTGAGCGGTTCGCGAACCGTTATGGCGAACTGGTCGCCCCGATATCCAGCGGAGCGAGGAGGCGTGGATGAAAACGGCCGTTCCGAATCTACTCGGCGCTGCTATCCGCGACTACTTCACGGACCACTTGCCTCGGCTTCGGGGAACCAGTCCGCACACCATTCACAGCTACCGCGACAGCATGGTTCTGCTGCTACGGTTCCTTGCGCGACAGCGGGACAAGCCGATTACGGGACTTGACCTGACGGATCTGGATCCGCCCGGAATCCTCGCCTTCCTGGCGCACCTGGAACAGGAGCGCAACAATGGTGCTTCCACACGGAACGTGCGGCTCTCAGCCATTCATGCGTTCTTTCACTTTGTGGCGGCGCGGAACCCGGAGCATATGGCGTTGGCGCAGCGAGTCCTGGGCATTCCTTTCAAACGGACACGACAGCGGGCCATTGACTACCTGGAATACGAGGAGATTGACGCGGTTCTCAAAGCGATCGATCGAGCCACACTCCAAGGAAGCCGCGACTACGCAATGCTGGCGACGATGTTCAACACCGGCGGCCGGGTGCAGGAGATCGCGGATCTGCGCGCCTGCGATCTTCAACTGACCAAGCCTTTTCAGGTGAGATTGTTTGGGAAAGGAAGGAAAGAGCGTTACTGTCCGCTGTGGCCGCAGACTGCCGCGGTATTACGGGCATTTTGCTATCAGCGAAATCTGGACCTGCGTTCGGACTCCCGCGTGTTCCTGAACCATCGCGGTCGACCGCTGACCCGTTTCGGAATCCGGCACATCCTGGGCAGGTGTCTCGGTCTGGCCTGTCAGCGTGCCCCGAACCTCCGCAAAAAGCGTCTCCATCCCCACAGCGTTCGGCACAGTACGGCCGTCGCGCTGCTGAAATCGAACGTGGATCTGTCGACTATCAGCCACTTACTGGGCCACGCCAGCCCGACCACCACGAACCGTTACGCCAAAGTCGATCTGGAAATGAAGCGCCAAGCCATCGCAAAGGTTAAACCGGTGCCACGTCGATCGAGGACGCCCTGGAGCAAAGATCGCACGATCCTTGACTGGCTGGAATCGCTGTAAGCCCAGAAAAATGTGGAGTTGAGAGGTCGTGGAAGGCTGGTCTTCGGGGCCTTTTACACATCAACTCCACATTACTGACAACTTCACATTAGTCCACCAGCAACACGTCGAGACGAGATAGGCGATTAAGTAACCGCCGCGTGGACCGGTCCGCAAGCGATGCATACATTTCATCAAACAGATCCTGGGCGCGAATAAACTGGCACCGGTAGCTATTCTGCAGAGCCTTTAGCAGGAGCGCGCAGGCAAGTCCTGTTTTCCCGACACCTGTTCCCCCGACAAACACGAGGTTCTCGTGCTTGGCGATAAAGTCCAGTTCCGCGAACGTGCGAATCTGCTTGCGATTCACACCGGGTTGGCGTGCATAAGGAAATGATTCCAGGGACCAGCGCTCCGGCAGGTTGGCTCTGCGGATCCGCCATTCCAGAGCACTCTCCTGCCGTTCATGCCATTGCGCCCGCAACAGCCCTGCCACGAAGTCCGAGTACGGCACATCGGCCTTCTCGGCCGCCTGTAGCTGTTCCTCGTACACGCTGAGTATCTTCCGCAGCTTCAGATTTTTCAATAGCTGTTCCAGTTCTTCAGTCATCTTCTCCTGGCTCCGTTTCCTTCAGCAGAAAGTAATCACGCGCCACGCGATGCAGAATCATGCGCTCCAGTCGGTCGAGATCGTAGAGGCCGTAGTGCGCAGCTTGTTCCACTGCGGCTAACAGCGGCCCGCGTGGGTATTCTTGGACCAGCCGCAACAGTTGCCGGAGGGCAAGTACCACCACCTTCCGGCTCTTCTGCTTCAACGCCGCCGCATACCCGGCGATCTCCGGAGCGGCGCGCACAATGGCCTGTTCCTCCGGATGCGGATCGGTCCGCTTGACTCCTTCCCCGCGCGGCGGTTTGTGTTCGGGCAGCGTGACGCGGTGCGGATAGGGGGTCCAATCGCGGGCATGCCGGACGATGTGTCGCGGGTCCAGTTCGATCTCGATGCGATCGCGGGTTTCGCGCACTTCCACGCGCCGCCCGATCCAGGCCACCGGCACCGAGTAGCGGATGGCATGCATCGAAACGTAACCTTCCACGTCCACCGTGCGCTGATCGAGCCGGTAGACCTCGGGAATCCACACCGGCAACGGCTTCAGATGCAGCTTTTCGATGGCGAATAACTCGCGCGGCACGGCGCGGATGTGCTTTTTGTAAGTCGCGTTAACGCGATCGCACCACTGGCGCGCTTGGCTGTTCAGATCCTGCCAGCTCGTGAACGTACGCCCTGCCAGAAAATTGTTCTCGATAAATGCGAAGGGTCGTTCCACCCGCGCCGAGCGGTTCGCGTCTCCACGCTCATGGGCCACAAAGCGAAACCCGAAGCGCTCCGCGAAGGCCTCCATCTCCGGCACGGGAATCATCTCTTTCCCCGTGCCGCGCAGCACCACCACGTGCGTGTTGTCGATCATCACTCGCTCGGTCGCACCACCCATGTAGCGGAGCGCATCGGTCAGAAATACTTTGCAATCGAATCTCTGGAATCTCGGATACATCTGGAAGAACAGCATGCGCGAGTAGCAAGCGCGGCTTCGCCACAAATGACGCAGTACACAAGTGGAAGCGTTCTCCTTGTGTGAAGATCGTGTGGTGGAAGACTCAATTCACAGAGGAGAACGCCGTGCAGCAGTTTATCGACAAGTATGCGAGCGAGATCCAGGGGGGCCTGACGGGCTTTGACCGTCTGGTATTCCGCGGTTTATTAAGACGGTTGAACTTTGGGTGGTGGGATGTCAACGTGAAGAGTTTCGTATCGACGGGGATGGAGCAGTACCTCTTGCAGAACAAGATCCTGTTCAAGGACTACTACCAACACGTGAAGACGTTGAGCCAGCGGGTGAGGGACTCCTCCGTGAAGCCTTTCGAGGACCAGGGTTTGCCAATCCTTTTCGAGCGTTCACCCACGGTGGACAAGGACGAGTTGGCCCGCGAGGTGGCCAGGAAAAGAGAGATCAGTAGTGGACTCGTGTGTGCCATCACTACGGCGGAGATGTGCCCTACTTATGAACACCGCGGCACGCATGTCGTGCGCCGGGAACGACCGTGTGGGGTCGTGTATCAATATCAGATCCATCCAGCGGTGGGATGGATGTACGCGCGGATTCAGACGTGGTTCCCCTTCAGCATTCAGGTCGGCGTGAACGGCCGGGAATGGCTGGCCCGACAGATGGACAAGGAAGGGTTGAAGTACCGCCAGCAGGGGAACTGTTTTGTGTGGATCGAAGATTACGGGCAGGCCCAGAAGCTGCTGAACCGGCAGTTAGAGATGAGTTGGGCCGAACTCTTGAATGGTTTTGCTCGGCAGTTGAATCCACTTCACGAAGGTATCTTCGAACATTATCCAGCGGACTACTATTGGATGATTCACCAGTCAGAATGGGCCACCGACATCATTTTTCGGGAGGCGGGCTTTTTGAAACGTCTCATGCCACTGCTAGTCCGACACGGCATGCTCAGTTTCGCATGCCCCGACGTGATGCGTTACTTCGGAAAAAGAGTGAACCATTCTGGAGACATCCGTTCAGACTTCCAAGGGACCCTGGAAATTGATTTCAAACGGCGGCAGGAAGGCGAACGCGTCAAATACCGGATGAATGGCAACTCAGCCAAGTTCTACGATAAGGCCTACAGCGAGATCGGGAGTGTTCTGCGGGGAGCGGAGACAACTATCAACGCCGTACAGGACTTCCGCGCGTACCGGGCGAAAGAAGGAGGTTCGGAAGAAGATCTTCAATGGCGACCAATGCGCAAAGGAATCGCCGATCTACATCGCCGGGCCGAGGTATCACAGAAAACAAACGAGCGATTGCTGAACGCGTTGGCCAGCATAGATGACAGCCGAAGCGTGGAAGAATTGACGGCGGAGATTCAGAAACCTACAAAATGGGGTGACCGCCGGGTGCGAGGTCTGCGTCCTTGGGCCGAGGACAAGGAACTGATCGAAGCCATCAATCACGGCGAGTTTCTGATTAACGGCCTGCGCAATCGCGACCTCCAGAAGTTGCTGTACACCGCCGAGACCTAGTTACCTGCCGAACGTCGGCGCCGTTCGGCGGCCATCAGTAGGAAGCTCCGATTACTCCGTGCGCACGGACTGATTCAAAAAGTGCCTCGCACCCACCGGTATCACGTCACCGATGCCGGTCGCGTCATCCTCGTGACTGTCCTGACAACAGTCAAAACCACCCTCAACCAACTGAACAAGCTCAAGAAGGCGGCGTGACAAAATGATCGCGCCGCGCGAAGAAAACAAAGATTTAGTAGTGTAGTACAGCACGGCCGAAGCGGTCTGCGCCGCATACTTCTTACCGCCCACTTCGACGGTGTGCGGCGATGTGTCGTGCTGTGCCTCTTCACCTGGCTCAAAGTGATACTGGCCCACCGGTGTGGGCGGTGTTTGCCCGATCCCATGCCTGCGGCAGAAGGCCGTCAGCGCCTGGTACGACAACTCGGCGCCCTGAGCCATTAGTTCTTCATGGACTCGCACGAGATTCCCCTTGCAGGTGTCCAAAAGCTCGAGGATCTGGGCCCGGTACGGCTCGGCCTTCTCCGCCCGCTCGATCTCCGGAATCGCGGACGAATTCAACCGGATCACTTTGCGCACGGCCCACCGGGAGAGTTTCAGGGCGCGCGCGATCTCGCGCGTGCCCACCTTCTTGGCGCTCAGTTCCAGAATCGCCGTCCGTTCCGATTGGCTCAGCATGTTTGGCTCCGGGCTCCTTTCCCAGGTGTTCCGCAATCCGGTCCAGTTGCCGGCGCGCGGCATCGAGCTGGCGCGGGGCCTGTTCCCGCTGCTCGTCATCCATGGCGGCGAGTTCCTCACTCACGTGCCGGTTTACGCGCTGCAGGATGGCAATGACGATCTCCAGATCCTGGCGCAGGTTTACCGCCGGCGGTTTGGCTGCGCCGGCACCGCGCTGTGTCTTCAAAAACAGCGCCGGTTCGGCCAGAATCCGCTCGCGTATTTTCGGTGTCCCGTCGCGCCAGGCCGCATAGAGTTGTGAGGCTTGCCGCGAATCGCAGTGACAGTGAATAAAGGTTGAGGCTAACTGCTCGCAGTCCTGTACACTCACTCGAGCCACGGGGACCAGATACCTTATGGCTATCTGCGCTGGGATCTTGCCTTCGCGAATTTGTTGCTGGATGACTTCCGGCAACATCTCGACTAACGCCAGGCGCCGCGATACCCAACTCAGGCTGCGATCGAAGCGGCGGGCTAACTCCTCCAGTGAGTAACCAAAGCGCTGCTCCATCTCCGCCAACAGCCACCCTTCTTCCAGCGCCGTTTCCTGGCGCCCGCGGCGCAAGCTCCGATCCAGCAGCAGCGCCTCGGCTTCGCTCACCGGCCACAGCGTCGCCTCCACCGTGTCCCGCCCCAGTTGCTGGAGCGCGGCGATGCGTTTGTAGCCGTCGATCACCACGTAGCGCCCGGTCTCGCCGCCGCCCGACACCACGACGATGGGGATCTGCTGCCCGTTCTCAGCCAGTGAGGCCAGCAGATGCCGGTGCTGGTGCGGATCGCGGACCCGCAAGTGTTCCCAGCGCCGGTCGAGTTGGTGAAACTCCAGTCGCATGGCCGTCCGTTCGGGCTTCAGTATGGCCCAGCCCCGAACGGGTCTTTGGGGCGAGAGCGGGAAGTGTTCCGCCAAGCCCCCTGCTTTCAAATACATACGTCCTGAACTGGTCTTTCCCGGCCCGCACCAGGAGTGCGCCCAGAACGCCAAGGAAATCAGCGCCTTGAGCCCCGAACTGGTCTTTGGCAAGGTCCCAGGGAAGTTGGTTCAAGGGCGGCGGCAGCCGCAATGGTTCAGGCGGTGGATCGGCCTGCGCTTTGCGTTGCTGGAGCCGGTAGGCGGCCGCGTAGTCCGGGTTCCGGCGCTGCCAACTCGCTTGCGTCTTCTGCCGCCGTTTCGCCTGGCACTGTGGTTCTCGGCAGACATGCTGCCGGTCTCCTACTCGTGGGTCCGGCCGAAACCACCGCCGGCAGATTGCGCAGGGCCTCTTCCGGGCATCGGGCATATCGATGTCTTCATCGTCGCTATGCCCGGCCGGAGGTTCAAATCAGAAGCGGTGGGTCGGTTCTGGAGAGTATGGGCGGGTCGATTTTGGGCTCTTCCGCACTTTTGGTGCAGCTCATGGGGCGGGGCCAGAATATGCGGTCACCGGCGAGTACGCCAAGACACGAGCGCGGAGCAGTTGGAAACCGGCGCGCCCATACATCTGACGCTTGATCGCCTTCAGGCGATTGACTTGGCCCTCGACCTGTCCGTTGCTCCAAGGAGTGTCCACGGCGGCAGCGACGGCGGAGATGTCTTTCTGCAGCCCGTAGGCGAACCGGACCACCTGGCCGAACTCGGTCCGCTTGGCGTTCTCTATCCAGTCGCATAGCTGAGTGGACTTCTCTGCCTTCAGAGCGTCGCGGAAATCGAGCGCGAGCTTCCGCAGAGCGATGACCTCGGGGCACTGGGCCACAATGCGGTCGAGCAGTTGCCGTTGCTCATCCGAGAGTTTGTCGGCCGGACGGGTGACCAGGATGGCGGCATGCCGGGGCGCGACTCTTTCGGGCGCCTTCGGTGAGGGTGGCTTGCCGGTGGTTGTTCGCCAACCCGAGACGAAGCGGGCCACCATGGCGCGCTTGCCCGCATAACCCTTGCCGCGAATTTCCTGATACAGTCTGGAGGCGTTGTGACAACCCTCGTTCCAGCGCTGTTGGAGGTAGTCGGCGAATTCGGTCACCTTGGGCGGCCGACGATGCGGCGGCTTACGTTCTGGAAACTGTCCTCGCCGCAGCCAACGCCGAACGGTCTTCCTCTCCATGCGCAGTTCGCGGCCAATCTCCGACTGCGAGCGGCCGGCCTGGAACAAGGCTATGACTTGCTGGTATCGCTCCAGCCGCCTCTGACGTCGCTGTTGTGATCCGGTGAGTCGAGCAGCGTCGGGGACAGCGACCGCGGCTCCTGTGCTGCTGGCGGGCTCCACGCATGGCCGGGGTTCCTCGACCGGAGGGAGGACCAACAGTCGGCTCCGCTCTTCCATTACTCGCTCGACCATGGAAGAGAGATTCATGAACAGATGGAACCGATCGGCAATCTGCTGTGCCTGTGGCGCGCCCAGGCTGGCGCCTTCGGCGTAGAGACCTCCGCGATCACGCGAGATGGTCACGATCTCCGGATGTTGCAGGAGCCACGCTGAGAGACTCTCTGCGGATCGATCGGGTAGCAGGTCCACTACTCGGTGCAGGTCCAAGTTGACCAGAATGGTTCCGAATTCCCGTCCCTTGAGCCAGGCCCAATCGTCGACACCGAGATTGCGGACAGGGGTAGTGATGGGTACATTCGTCGCCACCTGCCGAACGCGTCGCAGCACGGTGTCATCACTGGTAGCGATGGATAGACGCGCCAACAGCCGCTGGCCCGGAAGGCCGCCGGCAACATAGCCGATCAGCCGCACGATTTCTGAGGCTCGATCAGTTTGACGCCCGTAAGCGGGCGCAACCCGGGGCAGTCGCTCACAGAAGATCCTGCGCGGGCACGATGTATTGCGGCAACGGAATCGCCGCACGGTCATCCATAACTGGACCGATACCCCTTGCCAGGCGAGGTCCTGCAAGCAGCGATGATAACTGCTGTGTCCGGATCGGGACATCTCACCGCACAGCGGGCATAACGGCTCCTGTTCGGCATGGACCATTAATCGGAATCGGTCCGTCTCTCGTTCGATGCGGTCCAGTATCAGAATACCGGGGTTGGGAAGGAGGGATTGCGAATGGCTTGGGGGAGGTGCCATTGCCCCCATAGATTAAAACATTCTACATCCGGATTGTTTTCGATCGTGCTTTGCATCAAAAGTGCGGAAGAGCCCGATTTTGGCGAGCGCCGAAGCGTCAACCATCTCCGCACACCGGATTCCAGCCGCTCGGGACTCTGCGTCGCCTCGCCCAAGATGATTCGCATGACCATCGCGAAGATCGGGAACGCGACGGCAACACTTGCCATCTGCCAGGTCACGGAAACGCGAGGATCACGCCACGCCACTGCCACCGGATCTGGGAACCAATGATCGATAAACTCGAACACCATGGATCCCAGCGCGCTGCTCCAAACCGACAGGGTCAGAAACGCAAGCAGATAGAGGAAGCCATCCCGGGCTGATTCGCCACGCCCGGCCCGCTCTGGAACAGCTACGCCCGTGCAGGTTTCCCAATAGGCTCCGATCGCACCAAAGACATCCTCACGTGACCAGCCACGGCGTAATAGCAGTGTTGCGAGGAAATCATCGGACGCACCCTTCGACTTACTCGCCGTAACAAACGCTGAAAGCTTTTCGTTCTGCATAAGTCCTCCGCAGAACGCAGACGCACCGTTGGGGCCAGGCACAAGGAGCAATCGTTTCAACCGGTTACCCGCTAGAGATGCCCGTAGGGTTGTACATTCAATGCACAATGGCGTCCATGCAATGTCCGATTTTGACGAGCAGTAGCTAATTCTGTTCCCGAGCTCTGATAAAGCTTGAGGATGAGCAGGTCGCGCACCTTATCGACTTGACCTGATGGTATTGACCCGGCTTAATTTACCGGTAGTTTGTTACGTTGAGCGGAGAGGAAGAAACCATGCAGGTGAGCACGATCGGATTGGATATGACGAGGGACTTTTTTCAGATTCACGGAGTAGATTCTAAAGGTGGCGAAGTATTACGAAAGCGGATTAGGAGAGCCAGAAGACGGAGTTCTTCGGAACCTGCCCGCGTGTGGGATTGGTATGAAGTCAACCTGCGGGTCACATTTCTAGGCGGGTGCTCAGCACATTCGGGCACATCATTCGGCTCATCGCACCGCAACTGGTCAAGCCGTATCCAAAGCACGGGGCGAAGAACGACGCTAACGATGCGGCGGCCATTTGCGAAACGGTGAGCAGCCCGAGCATGCGGCTCGCTCCGCAGAAAATCGTTGGCCAGCAGAATATGCAGTGCATTCATCGCGTACGTAGTCGGCTGAGCGCCTGCCGAACGCAACTGTCGAATCAGATCCGCGGATTGTTAAGCGAGTAAGGTGTCGCCATTCCGAAACACCCGAGCCAGGTTCGCAAGGCTTCGCCACAGCTGACAGACGACACGGAACAGCGCCTGAGCGCAATGCAAAAAGGCTTTTCCGGGGACTATACGATGAACTCTGCGCGCTGGAAACGTGCATTGAGGAAATGGAAGCGAAGGTGAACCAGGCATTCCCCCGGTCGGTCGTCTTCCGCTGTGGAAGGAAGACTGATTTTTAATTTTGATGTCTGGGTAGCTTGCTGGCGAGTCACCAGGGAACCGGGCTCACTATGGAATCATCAAGGGTCGTAGGACCTAAGCAAACCCACTCAAACCCAATCAGAAGCTTTCATCTGGTTGGGCTCTGGTGTAAGATTGCCGCGTGCGGAATGATTGCGGATTGCGGCGATGGAATCTTCGGTAGAATCACAGAATAAGCGGCCATTATATGACTCGGGTTGGAACTCGAATAGAGCAGTTCTGGAACGCCTTTTGCCTACTGGTCTGTTTGGCTGCGGCCGCAGACTTTGTGTATTGGCGGCGTAGTCGGGGGGAGATGCTACTGGGTCTACTACTGTGCATTGTCGCCGGCAATCTGTTCTCGCGGCTGGTGAATATTTCCGGTAACCGGAATTAGTTTACGGCAGAGTGCATGGAGGCAGATCGACCGCGCCGAGTTGGCCCGGCGGCTTTGTTGGAACTTTCTACAAAATTTGACCGCTTTTTGACATTCACGAAAGGCACCAATGAGGTCGGTGGTTGATTCTAACCGCAATCATCGATGCTTTGCCCGCAATATTGGTTCCCTCTTGGGTTATCTATACCCCGCTCGCTTCGATTCGCAGATACTTCAGCACTTCCAGGTGGCACACCAAAGCTGCATAGCCGAGATCGCGTCCGTTTCACCCTTATGGTCAAACAATCAAGCAGACCCCGAAACTTATCTGAGCAAGCCGCCTCTAAGGGAGCTATTGAAGAAGTCTATGGAACAGATCTACAATGAGGTTCGCCTCCGCTCAGCCTTGGGCTACGGATATCCGCAGAGTTCGAGCAAGGGCGGACAAGAGGCTGAAGCGAGGTGGTTGCCCGCAGCATTGAGTTTGTTGAAGGCCTTCCGGCTTCTCGCCCAAGAGACCGTCAAGTCAGTAGCTAAGATCGTTCCGTGGCTTCAGGCGGCCATCTCGCGTTTTGACCAGACATCGAACGATGCGGCGTGCTTCTAGCGGAGAGCCCTGCATGACAGTCGAGCGGGCGACAGGTTATGCTCTCAGAAAAACGGAGGACGCTATGAAAGTAACTCGGGTCATGTGTTTTTCTGCCCTGCTGCTGGCAGCCTCGGCTGAACAATTACCAGGCCAACCGCCGAAGGAACGGACAACCCGGACGAGGGTGGTGCTGCTCGGTACGGGCACACCCGTGCCCGATCCTGACCGTTCCGGGCCCGCGACCGCCATCGTGGTTGATGATAGCGCTTATCTCGTCGATTTTGGACCAGGTGTCGTTCGTCGCGCTAAGGCGGCGGTTTTCGACCGGTACATCACCGCGCTAGAGCCTGCCAACCTCAAGGTGGCATTTGTGACCCACCTCCACTCGGATCACACGGCCGGTTATTCAGATCTTATCCTGACCGGGTGGACCGCCGGCCGGCGCACGCCGCTCGAAGTCTACGGTCCAGCTGGACTGAAAGCCATGACAGAACATCTTTTGCAGGCGTATCAGATTGACATTGAGACACGCACCAATCGACAGGGAGATCAGCGCAGTAACCCAGAGGGCTGGAAGGTGAATAGCCATGAAATCAAGTCCGGCGTTATCTACAAAGACGAAAAGGTCACCGTCACCGCCTTCCCGACGAAACATGCCCTGGAGAGTTACGGATACCGTTTTGACACGCCGGACCGCAGCATTGTAATTTCAGGCGACACCAACCCTTCAGAGGAGACAATCAAAGCTTGCAATGGCTGCGACGTTCTGATCCACGAGGCAAGAACTCTGGCGATGCTCACCTCGTTCGGGGCGAAGAACCACACGACGTCAGAACAGCTTGCAGCCCTTGCGGCCAAAGCCAAACCAGGCCTGCTCGTTGTCTATCACGCCTGGATTTCCTGGCGACCCAGTGCAGCGCCATCGGGCAACCAGCCTGTTGTGCTGACTACAGGCGAACTCCGTTCATCACCCGATGTACTTCAGAAAGAGATCGGCTCACAATACTCGGGAAACTTCGTCATCGGGCGGGATCTGGATGTGTACTAGTCTGCTGTTTCTGAAGTTACTTGACTAATAAGTAATAACTAGTGTCCCGAGTTAGAAAAGCATTGAAAAATGATAGGGTTCCTGGCAAGCTTTATGTATGGCCCTTGGACGCCCGACGAAATCGCTGAACGTAACCGCTGAAGAACGAGAAAAGCTGAGGATGTTGGCACGTCGACCAAAGTCAGCGCAGGCGATGGCGATGCGTGCGCGAATCGTATTGGGCTGCGACAGCGGGCTGAGTAACGGGGCGGTGGCCGACAAGCTGGGCATCACCGGAGCGACAGTATGTAAGTGGCGGGAGCGCTTTCGCGTGAAGCGGTTGGAAGGCTTATTTGACGAGCCAAGACCCGGAGCGCCGCGCTCCATCACGGATAAACAAGTCGAGGCGGTCGTGACGAAGACACTGGAGTCGATGCCAGCCCAAAGCACTCACTGGAGTACCCGGCTGCTGGCTCAGAAAACAGGATTGTCGCAAACTGCGATCGTGCGGATCTGGCGTGCTTTCGGCCTCCAACCGCACCGGGTGGAGAACTTCAAGTTGTCCAAAGACCCGCAGTTCGTCGAGAAGGTCCGGGACATTGTGGGCCTGTACATGAATCCGCCGGATCGCGCAATCGTGCTCTGCGTCGACGAGAAGAGTCAGGTGCAGGCGCTGAATCGCACTCAGCCCATTCTGCCGCTGGCCCCGGGAGTCCCGGCGCGGCAATCGCACGACTACGAACGCCACGGAGTGACATCGTTGTTCGCTGCGATGGACAGGGGTCACCATCAGCAACTGCTACCGGCGACACCGGCATCAGGAGTTCCTGCGTTTCCTGGACGATGTCGAGGCGAGCCTTCCCACTGGCCTGGAGGTTCATTTGGTAATGGATAACTACGGCACCCGCAAGGTCACCAAGGTAAAAGCGTGGCTGGCGCGGCATCCCCGCTACCATGTCCACTTCACCCCGACCAGTGCCAGTTGGCTGAATCTCGTGCAAAGACTGTTTGCGGAAGTGACTGAACGCTGCGTCCGTCGTGGAAGCCATACCAGCGTCCACCAGCTGGAAAAGGCCATGCTCGACTACCTCGATCACCGCAATCGCAAACCGAGCCCCTTTGTATGGACTGCCGACGTCGACCTGATCCTCGGCAAGGTCGAGAAGTTTTGTAAGCGAATTTCTAACTCAGGACACTAGGCATTCTGGACAGGTATGCCGCTTCCGCCCGCGCCAGCGTTGTTAGTAACCGAAGCTGAGCGACGGCAGTTAAGAGCAACGGGTCGCCAGCGAAGCACGCCGCGCGGGATCGTGCTGCGCATCAACTGTGCGTAGCCAGAACCCCATCGCCTCGTGAAATCAGTGAGTTCTGAAGATCGAACCATCTGGCAACAGCACATGTTACAACGGTTGTCTCGTGATCGATTTCACTCTCTCAATCCTGGGTGCGATGCGCGCCTTGGTTCGTTCGCGCGCCGATCTGGCACTCGAAATCCTGGCCCTTCGGCAGCAGGTCGTCGTCCTGAAGCGGAAGCGCCCTCGGCCGCCCTTGAAGGTCCAGGACCGCCTGTTCTGGATTGCTTTACGTCATTTCTGGCTAGGCTGGAAACAGGTGCTCGTTATTGTGAAGCCAGACACAGTGGTAGGTTGGCACCGGACTGCCTTCCGCTGGTATTGGCGCTGGCGATCACGGCGCCGTCCCGGTAGACCTCCGGTGACAGACGAACTCCGCATGCTCATCCGTCGCCTGGCACTGGAGAATCCTGGCTGGGGAGCGCCCAAAATCCACGGCGAACTGCTGAAAATTGGCCTTGACCTGTGCGAGAGGACGGTCGCGCGTTACCTCCGACGCGTCCGCCGGCGAGCGGATCCCACGAAGAACTGGTTGACCTTCCTTGAGAACCACCGCGAGGTGATCGTCGCACTCGATTTCTTCACGGTCCCAACCATCACGTTCCAGCTTCTGTATTGCTTGTTTGTGATCCACCATGGCCGACGCAAGATCCTGCACTTCAACGTGACCCGTCATCCCACCGCTGAATGGACCTTGCAACAACTCCGCGAGGCTTTCCCGGAGGCTGTGGGCTGCCGTTATGTCATTCTCGACCATGACTCGAAGTTCGATCGAGGAGTTACCGATTTCCTGAAAGCGACCGGGCTCAAAGTAAAGCGAACTGGGGTCCAGGCGCCCTGGCAAAATGGAACTGCCGAACGCTGGGTCGGAAGCTGCCGTCGCGAGCTTCTCGATCACATCATTGCGCTGAATGAAGCCCATTTGCGCCGACTCATTCGCGATTACGTCACCTATCATCAAGAGGACCGCATTCACGATGCCTTGGATAAAGACACGCCGAACCGAAGAGCGATAGAGCCGCGGCCGTCGGCAGCACATCAGGTGGTCTCGATGCCCCGGTTGGGTGGTCTTCATCACCGGTACGCTTGGCGAAAGGCCGCCTAATCCTGCATAATCGCGGCCTTACACTACTCCTGCACGCCAGGGCTCGATACCTCCGGACGCTCTGTCGGACACAACCGCTATCGACATCGGCCGTGGTGCTGCCGCATAAAGCGGCGCAGACCTGCCCCCGTCGGATACATTGATCAGTGGTGGCATAACAATACCGCCGCTATTTCGAGAAGTCATCGGTGGCGACTCACACCGTTTCCTCCGTTTACTGCCCAGTCGGCAATTTGGCTACCCACAGGAGCGGTTACGCAACGAACTCTTCGATCTGGTCGAAGGCAAAGTGGAGGAGGGAATCCGGTCCGCGTGCCACGGTCGGCCCATCCGTGTGGACGGGCGCCAGCGACGCAAGGACTGGCTTCGGCGACGTGCGACTGCGTAAAAAGGGAAGCCGGGCAAAAGAGCCCGGCGTCTTCGCGTTGGAAATCCAAGGCCTCGCTCAGGACTTCACCACCCTGATGCTGTAAAACCAAAAACCCCCGAGTCGCAACTCGAGGGTCTGTGGTTGCCGATCAGTAACGGAGCCAGCCGTCGCCTCGGCCTTGGACATCCAGACGGGCGCGACCCCGCTGGACGGAATCAGAGTATACGAACGGCAGCTAAGTTAAAGGCCGCCTGGACTTCAATGCTGGCGCAACCACCTTTAAACAAGCCAACGAGCGCGCTACTCCGCGGCTTCGCCCGCCCTATCTTGCTGGTCCCTGGCCCAATAACTCGTCAGGTTCTGGCGCTGCCCAGCCGCAAACCTTTGTAACCCATCCAGCAACCGCACCTCGTCGTCGCTTAGGTCTGGGTGCCACAGATCGATGATCAAAACCGTGCGCGGTTGGTCGCTCAAGTTCCAGACTTCGTGCTCGAAGCTGTCGTCGAAAACGATGCAGTGTCCGGTCTTCCAGGTTGCCGTGACCTCGCCGACCCTGATCCCGCATCGGTCCGGTATCTCAATACCAAAGTGGCAGCGAAGTCGCATGTTCGTCGGGCCCTTATGCGGCGCGATACGAGTACTCGGATCAAGGCGCGAGAAGTAAATCATTCCGGCCGTGGTTGTGACAGTCCGATGTGCCTCGATGACTGCGGTAGTCACTGGACAGAGACTGCAGTTCTCTCGGTTCTTGCGTCCACGTTCGTAAAGAAAGTACACGCTCCAGCGACCCACGCGTGCAATCTTCTCGGCTTCGTCTTGAAAGGAGCGCTCATCAATTGCCTGAGCTTCGGCGACGATCTGCGCCGCGTTTTGTTCGAGATCAAGAGCGACAGCGAACTTCTGCGGATCGTGCCAAATTTTCGCCGTTAGGCCCGGGTAGATATTCATTCGGGGCCGTACAACGGTGGACCGGAACTGCGCAATATACTTCACGAACCGGGGAGGAATCCCTTCGCCCTCCTCGCCACTGCTCACCGTAGGACTCTTATCCGGCAGTGTCGGTATCACCCTGCTCACTCTTTGAAATACGGGTTAGCGTGAAAGATCCAGCAGCCTTCCATATGTCATTCGGACCCGAGGTGGCGGACACAGCAACAGCCCGGTGTTATGTTGTAGGGATCATCCTTACTGAAAAACTGGTCTCGGGTGCGGCGGGCGCGGTCCACCTCCTCCACCACCGCCACCGCCCCCACCTGTGGGCGGCGGGTATTCCTCGTACGTGCTCATCTCGATGCGTACCGGTCCGTCGCCAGAGACCACGACGCTCCCTCCAGACTGGACTCGCAGAGTGTTACAAATGAGACCTTCTGCCCCAATCTCAAGCACGGAACCAGGCGCTACGGTGACATCGTTAAATACAAAGAGCCCGACATTCAGTGGATGGCCTACAATCCAGTTGTTCAAAGTGGTCGTCCAGCCGGCCACACTCTTGGAGTTTCCGTACACGTACTCGCGCAGCGCCGCTCGAAGCGCAGGCGTCATCTCGTCAAGCCTGTCAGCCGGTGCCCTGGTCGGGGCCAGCGTGCCGAACCGAGGCTGATCTGTAGCCCAATATCTATCAGGGTGTCCGAGAACCCTCTTTACGTCATCGATCGTCTTCATCTCAATGTAATGGATATTGAGACTGAACTCTGAGAGTTTCGGATCCAAACGCACTCTAGTGCCCGCTTTTGTCGTGAGATTCGGAAGCGAATTGGGGTCGCCTGTCACACCATATTGCCTGAGTTTCTCCGCAAACATTCGAGCGACATCGTTGAAGCCTTCCCTCCTGAACAAGTAATCTCAGTTCGACCAGAAGGAAGGCTGGTCCAACCCGCGCGGGACTTTCTGTCTGAAGACGACAAGCTCATGGTGCATTGGTGGGCCCGAAACCGGCTGGAACCGCTTACGGCGAGGCGTATAGTCCTTCTGGAGGGAGTCGCCGACAGAATAATTCTTCACCGAGTTGCGGCTCTCGTGGGGTACGACTTGGACCGGCTCGGAATCTCCGTCATCGAACTCAACGGAGCGGGAGGGATCGGCAGCGTCCAGAAATTGTTCGGGAAGACCGGATTCGATATACCTCTCACGTTTCTCATTGATGAAGATGCCGTCAAGGACACGGCCATGAAGCTTGGGATATCCAAGGAAAATTTCGCCGAGAACTCCGTTTTCGTATGTAAGAGCGATCTGGAGGCAGAGTACTGTCGAGCTCTCGATCCCAGCGGTTTCCACTCAGCCATGAGCACGTCATTTAACCAGAATGAGCTGGCCAACTGCAAGGCTAGTGGGAAAGACGGCAGCTATACCGCTGACGACATGGCGTGCTTCTGCCGTACCAAGAAGGTCCGAGCCGCCATAGTCGCTGCGAAGCAGCTCGATAAGGCGTCTGCCTCGTCGCTTACTCCGCTCCTAGAGCTTCTCAGGGCAGCCGCCCCGTGATCGAGCCTTCAAAGTCACAACGAGATGTTCGAGATCATGAGAACTCAAGTCTACTTGTCTTGGCACCTGCTGGATGCGGCAAGACTGAAGCCCTTGCACTGCGGGTCTCCGGTCTGATCTCGAGCCCGTTCGCAGTAAGTTCCCGCGTCCTAGTTGCCACTTTCACCAATCGTGCCCGTGAGAACATTCGTGAGCGTTTGCAAGTACATCTGTCCACACACTCGATTAGGGCAAAGGTCTCGATCGCAAATTTCCACGGGTTGGCTGCAAGGATCATCCGAAGCCACGGCAACACTCTTGGAGTGGCTGACGACGTCGAGATGCCAGAGAGCGACTGGGTAACTCGGCAATGCAGGGCACGTGGGCTCGGCTTCAACGCAACTAGAGATGTAAACAACATTCTGGGCGCCGCAAAGAGAGAGCGCAGGAGTGATGAGGAGGTCGTCGCTCATCTTGAGTCTGTAGGCTACCAGCCTGCCATCGAAATCGAGAAGGCCCGCCAGGAAGAGGGGCGGTTGACATACGATGATTTACCGCGGCTGGCCGAGCTGATCCTCGACAATGAGGTCGTAGTCGATCTGTATCGCAGCCACTTCTTCCATGTTGTTGTTGATGAGTTCCAAGATCTGACGTTACAGCAACTGCGCATTGTGAACGCACTAGGCGCAGGATTCACGACCTATGCTGGAGATCTTGCGCAAGGTATATACAGCTTCGCAGGAGCTTCCCCTGATGAGACATTGCGAATTATCCGAAAGGAGGTCGGAGATTCCGTGATTGAGTTCGCGGAGTCCCATCGATCTTCGCCCGCGGTGCTCTCGATGGTGAACTCTCTGGCTCCCGGTATCGGCGGGCAAATGCTCTCATGCGCCAAGCCAGAATCTTGGCCAGGCGGCGGAGTGGCGTCGATCATCGAATTTCCGTCGGTACAGGCGGAAGCCAGGTACATTCGTCAGATTGCTGAAGGAATCCTTCAAAGAGCCCCTCGCCACCGTATCGGCGTCATCGCGAGAACCAAAAATAGGACCCGTTTCATCGACTCGGCGTTAGAAGGAGTGGCATTCAATTTCTACCGCTGGGATGACCCAGTTCTGGATTCTCATGCGGCTCCAATAGTCAAGACAGCGCTCCGGCGATTCAGTCCGGCTGATTATGCGACGGCAGCGGATAAGCTTCTATATTTTCGGAACCTAATAGACGAAAACGACCTACAAGACCCCTCGACTCGCGAGACAGCCATGGACGCTTTCGGGTGGGCGATCGACGAGCTTCGCGAGGGGAAATCGACCGGAGATCTAACCAGGAGGGTAGGCGTCAGTGACGGACATGACCTCCTGACAGCTCCGGGCGTTCATCTACTTACCGGCCATGCCGGGAAAGGGCAACAATTCGACTGGGTGGTAGTGGTAGGACTGGAGGAGGGGTGTCTTCCAGACTTCCGAGCCGAGAGCGCCGATAGCTTGCGTGAAGAAGTAAGAGTATTATCAGTGATGATTTCGCGCGCCCGGCACGGCGCTATTCTTACCACGTCGAGGTCAGTGCCAACCAACTACGGGAACACAAGAGATCGCGAGCCCTCCACGTTTCTCGAGTCATTCGTTGGTGTCGGCGATTTGATGGACCGGACTAGCCTCAAGACCTGGCTCGCTACGGTCGACTGGGACTTGCTCTCCAAAAGATGATGCACTGGATCGCATCGCGCTTGGAGCACGGACTATCGTAGACGACATGAGAAACGTCCCGGAACCACAGGCTCCGCGCACAAGGGTGTTCGGGGAACGAGTGATTTACGATAACCGCTGGATCAAGCTGACGCTTGTGGACATCGAGCCTCCGAGCGGTGAACGGTTCGAACATCATGTCATCCGCCTCGCCCGTGTCGTTGCAGCCGCCGTGGTTAACGACGCAGACGAGGTCTTGATGATGTGGCGGCATCGGTTTGCGGTAGACAAGTGGGGCTGGGAGCTTCCGGGTGGTATCGCGGAGCCCGGTGAGGAACCAGAGGTCACTGCAGCCCGTGAAGTCGAGGAGGAGACTGGTTGGCGGCCAAGCGGGCCGATGCGACATCTTGTCTCGTTCCAACCGATGCCAGGGATGGTCGATACGCCGCATGAAGTCTGGGCCGCTGAGGGCGCAGAAAAAGTCGGCGAGCCATCCGACGCCGAGGAAGCCGCCATAATCGAGTGGGTGCCGCTCGCGAACATCCCCGACATGGTGAAACGCGGTGAGGTCGCCGGCTCTGGCCCGCTGGTCGGTCTGCTGACGCTGCTCATGGAGCGTCAGCGCAAGTCTTAAGCAGACAGCGGAAGGGCGTCGAGGCGTCGTCGTTGGCGCACTGACCCGGCCCGACGAGCCAGTGCCCTGCCTGCGGTCGCATGTTTCCGGGCCTCGGCGTGATCGTGCTGAGCAAGCATCGACGCGGCCAGATCGCACCGCAGGCTGGCGCTCGCCCTAGTGAAGCTCGCGTCCATCCCCTCGAGCGCTGCCATCAGGTCCTCTGTGGCGTCGGAGTCGCCGAGGCGCGCCAGGACGTTCCCGCGCCACCGAGACAGGTGGGAGGCGTCGAGCGCGATGTACGGAAGCGGGTCGGAGTCCGCACCATCACTCGGGACGACGTCCGCCGCCAGGTCGAGGGCCCGCCGCGCCCCCAGCTCATCGCCCCCGGCCGCCGCCATCTCGCCGACCACCGCTGACAGCCAGGCCTCGAGCACCGGCTGCACCTCACCGCACGCCTGTCCCTGCGCTTCCTGCGCCAGCTCCAGCGCGTCACTATGCCGACCGACGTCGAGCAGCACGTACGCCTGCTGCGCCATCGCGTGCACGAGCGCAGGCCTGTCCTCCGCCTCACGGGCCGCGTCCTGCGCGGTGAGGTGCAGCGCCCACGCCTGGTCCAGGTCCCCGGTGTCGAGCGCCTGCCACCCGGCCAAAGCCGCTGCGTCCGCGAGCACGGCCGCCATCGGACGACGCGCGGTCGGCAGGACGGCGTGCTTGAGCAGCTGCTCTACCGACCCTGATAGGGCTCGCAGCTCCTCGAGTGCGGCTGGGGCGCCCAGCTGCCGGTCCAAGGCCCGGACCGTGTCGAGACGCTGCGCGTACTCCTGACCGCTACGGAGACCGGCGACGCGGGAGAGGTCGAGGCTGGCCAGCAGGTGCTCGGCCTGCACCGACACGACGGTGCGGGTCGGGGTGAAGCCGAGCTCGGCCGCGGTGCGGCGGTAGGCGGCGCAGAACAGCTCCTGGTACATCTCGGCCGGCTCGACGAGGCCGCTCTCCCAGCGCGGGAAGTTCCGCTTCAACGACGCATCGCTCGGGAGTCGAATGCCGCGCACTTCGGCGTGACGGCGAAGCTCACGAATTGCGCGGGGCTGCGACCAATTCAAGAGCCGACGGACCTCGGCCAAGTTGTTCATGCACGCTCACCCCCACCCTGCGCTAGATCTTCAGTGTGAAGCATCCGCCCTGCTCGCACCAGGGGTGACAGCCACCGTGTCACCCCCGTGTCACCCCCTGACAGCTGCCGCGATACCCCCGATCGGCCGTCTCCTGGACCCATCGCGAAGAACGACTCCGCGAATTCGAGAGCCAGGAGAGAACCACTCATGTTCGAGTTCAACGCACCGATCGACACCAATCAGATGCAGGCCGTCGCGACCGGCCACGCCCAGACCATGGAGCGCTGGGAGGACACCCCCGCCGGTCGCCGCTCCTCGGGTCAGCCGCTGATCGACGAGGCCACCGGCGCGCCGGTGCGCATCTACGACGTCATGCTCCCCACCGGCCGCGACGGCCGCCACGAGCTGCACGGCGTCCGCATCATCGCCCACGAGGCTCCCGAGCTGGCCCCGTATTCGCGGTGGAGCTGGTCGGCCTGGTCGCGAAGGTCCGCCAGGCCCGCAACGGCGGCAAGGGCGTCGACGTCAGCTTCAACGCCGAGTCCATCCGCCCCGCCGCGGTCTCGTCCACCCGCGCCGGGCGCCGCGCCGCCGAGGGTGAGGCAGCGTGACCGCCTGGCAGGCGCGCTCCGCGTGCCGCGACACCGACCCCGAACTGTTCTTCCCCGCCTCGGACGACTTCACCGCCGTCGAGAACGCCGCCCAGCTCCTCGCCGCCGCGAAGGTCTGCCACGGCTGCCCGGTCCGTCGTGAGTGCCTGACCTACGCCGTCGACTCCGGTCAGCGCTACGGCATCTGGGCCGGCCACACCCCCGCCCAGCTGCGCAGCATCCGCCGCTCTCGCCGAGCCGGGGTCCCGCATCCCGAGATCGACCACGAACCCACCTGCTCGGCGTGCGGGCTGCTCTTCGCCATCCCCGCCGTCGACGGCGAGCTGTGCGCGCGCTGCGCGGAACGGAGGGCTGCCTGATGGACCACTTCCCCGCCACCTCGAACCCACCTCAACGACCAGCACGAGCGAACAGGGCTGCTGGGCCGGCTGCGGGCCCGACTCGCCGCGCAACGCCGCCTCGAGGCCCACCGGATGATCGAAGACGACCTGCGCGGGCTGTGGCGCGAGGCCTGCGCCGGGGTCGGCCTCTGCCAGTACATCGCCGTCGCCGCCGGGCTCACCGTCCGCACCCCGAAGTTCGGGGCCCTGCGCGCCGCGCCCGGGATCGCGTTCTCGGTCGAGCTGCTGCCCGGCGGCGAACCCGAGGACATCACCAAGAACGCCACCCGGCTCGCTCACTCCCTGGGCGCCCACGGGCTGCGGGTCGAGCCGCTGGCCGGCCGGTGGGTGCGGATCGTGCTGCTGCGCGACGACCCGCTCAACGGCACGTTCCCGCTCTCACGGGTGCCGATGGGCCGCGCCGACGGGCTCCTGATCCTCGGACGCGGCGAGGACGCCGTCACCCTCGGCCACGACCTCACTAGCGCCGCGCACATCGCGGTGCAGGGCCAGAACGGCTCGGGCAAGTCGCGCGTTCACCTACGGGCTGCTCGCCCAGCTCTGCGCCGCCCCCGACGTGCTGATCACCGGGTCGGACATCACCGGCCTCGTCCTCGGCCGCGCCTGGAACCACACCGCGCACCGGCCAGTGGCAGGTCATCGGCACCCAGGACCTGCACGCGCACGCCGCGATGCTCGACGCCCTGGTCGCCGAGATGGACCGCCGCCTCGACGCCATGCCCGCCCGGCAGGACAAGGTCACCCCGACCGTGCAGACACCGCTGGTCCTGGTCGTGCTCGAAGAGTTCCCCGGCCTGCTCCGCGCAGCGCAGGCCAAGGACAAGAAGCTGGCCGAGCGGATCACCTCGACCGTGCTTCGGCTCGTCTCCGAGGGCCGCAAGGCCGCGTTCCGGGTCCTGATGCTGGCCCAACGGTTCGAGGCCAACGCCGTCGGCGGCGGCTACGCCCGCGACCAGTTCGCGCTACGGCTCTCTTTCCGCGTCCCGGGCGAGTCGCTGGTGATGCTGCACGGCGAGGACGCCCGCCGGCTCGGCCCCGAGCACGCCAACGCCGCCCCCGGCATCGCCTACCTGTCCGCCCCCGGCCGGGACCTCGTGCGGCTCCGCGCGCCCTACCTCGGGTCGCTACGGCGAGTTCTGCGACCGCATCGCCCGCGACGGCCGCCGGCCGAGCGCGACCGAGGGGTGGGCGGCGTGAACCTCACCGCGATCGTGATCATCGCCTTCCTGGTCACGCTGCTGCTCGCCCGCAGCCACCGCGCCGGGCCCGCCGTCGTCTCCGGGATCGTCACCGTCTGCCTGCTCTTCGCCGCCTTCCCCAGCCTCGGGCCAGCGGTCACCAGCGGCACCGCCGAGTTCGCTCACCAGCTCGGCGCCGCCAGCGACCGCGCCGCCAACACCGGGGACGTCCGATGAGCCGGCTCGCGGCCGCCGTCGACCAGGCCGCCGACCAGCTCCGGGCCGCCAACCACGCCACCGTCCGCGGCGCCATCACCGCCACCGAGGCTTACGACGTCGTCGGCAACCTCGACGACCTCGCCCGCCGGCTCCCGCAGCTCCTGGACTTCCTGATCAGGTCGCTGCGCCGCGCCGACGCCGCCGAGTACTTCGACGACCGCGGCACCCCCTCCGAGCAGGCGCTTATGCCTCGCCCACGGCCACCTCGACGACGCCCGCCATCACGCCGCCGAGCTGGGCGCCCACCTCACCCAGGCCCATAACCACCTCGGTCACCTCGGCCGACTCGACCCGGAGGACTGATCCATGGAGCGCGTTTTCCTGACGCCGGAGGAGGTCGCCGAGGCCCTGCACGTCGGGCGGGCGAAGGTCTACGACCTGATCCGCAACGGCGACCTCGTCTCGGTCAAGATCGGACGGCTGCGCCGTGTCCACGCCGAGGCGGTCCGGGAGTACGCCCGGCGACTCATCGAGGAGGCGGCTGCGTGAGCCGCAACATCAACGGCGAGGGGAGTGTCTGGCAGCGCAAGGACGGCCGTTGGTCGGGCGCCGCCTACGTCCGCACCCACACCGGCAAGATCGAGCGCCGGTACGTCTACGGCAAGGACGACAAGGACGTCCTCCGCAAGATCGCCAAGCTGCAGGAGGCGAACGACCAGGGCGTTCCCGCCGGACCGACCCGACTGACCGTCGCCACCTACCTCAGCGAGTGGCTGTCCCACATCAAGCACGACCTCCGCCCCCACACGTGGGCCGGCTACGAGGCGAACGTCCGGCTCCACCTCGTGCCGCTGGTCGGGAGTCGCCAGCTCACGGCCCTGTCGGTGCGCGATGTGCGGCTCATGGTCGAGAAGCTGCGGGCGGCCGGGGTCAGTCCGCGCATGATCCAGTGGATTCACTCGACGCTGCGGGTCGCGCTCCAACACGCTGTCCGCGAGGAGCTGGTGACCCGCAACGTCGCCCGCGGCGTCAAGATCGCCCAACCCGCCACCGGCACCACTCCGCCACCGTTCAGCCCTGACGAAGCCCGTCGGTTCATGGCCGCGGTGGAGGACCACCGGCTCTACGCGCTGTGGGTGGTGCTGATCATGCTGGGGCTCCGTCGCTCCGAGGCGTGCGGGCTGCACTGGTCGGACGTCGATCTGGACGCCGGCACGCTCCGGGTCGAGCGGGGACTCCAACGGGCGGGCGGCGAACTCCGGGAGCTGCCGACCAAGACCCGTCGCTCGAACCGCACGGTGCCGCTGCCGCCGTCCTGCGTGCGCGTGCTCCGCGATCACCGCGACCGGCAGGCCAAGGAACGCGCCGACGCCGGTCCGCTGCGCTGGCAGGACACCGACTACGTGTTCACCACCGGCGTCGGGACGCCCCTGGAACCGTCGTACGTGTCCCGGCTGTTCGTGGACCTCTGCGCCAAGCACGGCTTCCGCCGCGTGCGGCTCCACGACATGCGCCACACCTGCGTGACGCTGCTGCTCTCGCTCGGGGTGAACCCCCGCGTCGTCATGGAGATCGTCGGCCACTCCGCCATCGAGATGACCATGAACGTCTACGGCCACGTGAGCCTCGACAGCCAGCGCCAGGCGCTCGGTCTGCTCGACGTCGAGCTCGGCGCCGCCGGTTCCGACACCCCCGAGGAGTGACCCGTTGCTGTCACCGACCGCTGTCAGTGGATCATCACCGGCCGCCGAAGATCGTCCGCACCGGCTCTCACCTGCGGAAGCGGGGGGATTCGAACCCCCGGTACCTCTCGGTACGTCCGCTTTCAAGGCGGATGCAATCGGCCGCTCTGCCACGCTTCCGCGGGCCAGGGTAGGCACCCGGCCCCGCCGTCGTCGTCACCCGGGGCCGGACGACCAGAGGAGCGGCCTCAGGGGCGGAGCTTGGCGACGATCCGCTCGAAGACGTCGCCGATGACCCGGCGCTCCTCGTCGTCGAGCAGGTCGACGAAGTGCTCGCGGACCCCGTGCAGGTGGTCCGGCGCCGCGGCCTGCAGGCGGGCGAACCCGTCGTCGGTGAGCACGGCGAACACGCCGCGGCCGTCGGAGTCACATACCTCGCGGCGCACGAGCCCCTCGGCCTCGAGGCGGGCGATCTGGTGCGAGAGCCGCGACTTCGAGGCGACGACCTCCTCGGCCAGCGACGTCATCCGCTGCCGGTGGTCGTCCTTCTCGGAGAGCCGCACGAGGATCTCGTAGTCGGCGAAGGCGAGCTGGTGGGCGTCCTGCAGCTCACGGCCCAGCCGGCCGAGGAGCAGTGCCTGCCCGGCGATGTAGTTCCGCCACGCGCGCCACTCCTCGGCGTCGAGCCAGCGCGGCTCCTCCTGCGTCCCGGACATGCACACATGCTATCCACAGATCCGCTGCTCCACGGTCACCTCCGTCCGGTCGGCCAGCGCTCCCGCGGTCGCGCCGCTACCGTCCGGCGTCGTGTACGGCATCTCCATCCGCGAGCCGGGTGGCCCCGAGGTCCTCGAGTGGACCGAGCAGCCCGACCCCGAGCCCGGCAGCGGCGAGGTCGTCCTCGACGTCGTGGCCGCCGGGGTGAACCGCGCCGACGTCATGCAGCGCCAGGGGAACTACCCGCCGCCGAAGGGCGCCTCCGAGATCCCCGGGCTGGAGTGCTCCGGGCGGGTCGGCGAGGTCGGGCCCGGCGTCAGCGGCTGGGAGGTCGGCGACCAGGCGTGCGCGCTGCTCTCCGGCGGGGGCTACGCGGAGAAGGTGGTCGTGCCGGCGGCGCAGCTGCTGCCGATCCCCGAGGGCGTCTCGTTCACCGACGCGGGGGCGCTGCCCGAGGTGGCGTGCACGGTGTGGTCGAACGTGGTGCTGCTCGGCGGACTGCGCTCCGGCCAGACGTTCCTGGTCCACGGGGGCAGCGGCGGGATCGGGACGCACGCGATCCAGGTCGGGAAGGCGCTGGGTGCGACGGTGCTGGCGACAGCGGGTCACGAGGACCGGCTGCAGGTCTGCCGCGACCTCGGCGCCGACCACGCGATCGACTACCACGGCGACCTCGTCGAGGACGTGAAGGCCGCGACCGACGGGCAGGGCGCGGACCTGATCCTCGACCACATCGGCGCGCGGAACCTCGACGCGAACCTGGACGCGCTGGCGCTCGACGGCCGGATGACGATCATCGGGCTGATGGGCGGGGCGAAGGGCGAGATCAACCTCGCGAAGCTCCTCATGCGCCGGCTCTCGGTGGGCGCCACGTCCCTGCGGGCCCGGGACGTCGGCGGGCCGAACGGCAAGGGCGCGATCGTCGCGGCGGTGCGGACGGACCTGTGGCCGCTGGTGGAGTCGGGCCGGGTGCGCCCGATCATCCACGAGCGCATCCCGGTCCAGGAGGCCTCACGGGCGCACCAGCTGATGGACGACGGCGGCGTCGTCGGGAAGCTGCTGCTCGTGGTGCGCGACGAGGCGGACGTCTAGAGCGCGCGCAGCGCGTCGACCAGGGCGTCCACGTCCGACCGCGTCGTGTAGTGGGCCAGCCCCACCTTGACCACGCCGCCGATGTCCGCACCGCCGATCACCTCGAGCGCGCCCTGGTCGCCCGGGTCGATGAGCACGCACACGCCCTGGTCCGCGACGCGCTCGGCGACCTCCTGCGCGGTGCGTCCGGCGACGAGGAACGCGACGGTCGGGATGCGGCGCGCCGGCTCGCCGAGCACCGTCACGCCCGGCAGGAAGCGCAGCTCCGAGACGAGGTAGGTCGTGAGCTCGTCGTGGAGGCTGCGCAGCGAGGACATCGAGGTGAGCACGCGGTCGCGGCGGGAGCCCGAGGCGCGGTCGTCGAGGTCGGCGAGGTGGTCCACGGAGGCGACGAGCCCGGCGAGCAGCGCGTACGGCGCGTCACCGATCTCGAGCCGCTCCGGGCCGCGCGCGGCGGCGTCGAAGGACACGGCGGGCAGCCGGTCGAGCAGCTCCGGGGTGCGGAACACCATCGCGCCGACGGCGGTCCCGCCCCAGGCGGAGCCGGAGATGACCATGACGTCGGCGCCCATCGTCTCCAGGTCCAGCGGGAGGTAGGGCGCGGCGGCGGTCGCGTCGACGACCATGAGGGGCTCGACGCCCGACGTCGGCGCCGGCAGCGCGTGGACCTTGCGGGCGATCGCGGCGATCTCGGTGCGGGTGCCGAGGTGGCCGCACGCGGCGGTCACGGTGACGACGCGGGTGCGCGGGCCGAGGAGGTCGTCGTACTGCCAGCTCGGCAGCTCGCAGGTCTCGATGTCGACCTCGGCGGTGCGCACCGCCCCGCCGACGCGGCCGGCGGCCCGCACCCAGGGGGTGACGTTGGCGCGGTCGTCGAGGCGGGAGACGACGACCTCGTCGCCGAGCGCCCAGCCGGTGGAGAGCACGTCGGCCAGACGCTCGATGAGCGCGGGCGCCGAGGCGCCGAGGACGACGCCCTTGGGCTCCGCGCCGACGAGGTCCGCCACCGCGCGGCGGGCGGCGTCGACGATGGCCCCGCCGCGCTGCGAGGCGGGGAAGACCCCGCCCGGGGGCGACACCGGGGCACGCAGCGCGGAGGACACGGCGGTGGCGACCGGCTCGGGGACCTGCATCCCGCCGGGCGCGTCGAGGTGGACCCAGCCGTCACCGAGCGCGGGGACCTGGCCCCGGACCCGAGCGACGTCCACCGTCATGCTCCGGTACGGTACGTCGGCTTCACGCCGTAACCGAGGCCGGTCCGAATCTGCACCGAACGGAGCAGGTCGGGATCCGCGAGGATGGGCCCATGAGCGAGAACCCCGAGGCCCCGGCCGGGGACCAGGTCATGATCGTCGGCCCGGACGGGACGCCCGTCGGCACCGTGCGTGTCCCCGGCGGCGAGCCCTCCCCGCGCGAGGAGGGCGACTCCGGTGAGGCCCCGGAGGACCCGTCGTCGGACGTCGCCGAGCCGGCGAAGGTCATGCGGATCGGCACGATGATCAAGCAGCTGCTCGAGGAGGTCCGGGCCACCGAGCTCGACGACGCGAGCCGCCGCCGGCTCAAGGAGATCCACGCGGCGTCGCTGCGCGAGCTCGAGGCGGCCCTGT
>CAWKLV010000024.1:0-298481 GCA_963850575.1 uncultured Acidobacteriota bacterium
CGACGACATTCAGTCTGTCCGTGACCAGCTCCTTCGCCGCAAGATACGAGCTTTTGTGGGCGCATTTTCTCGGGAGCAGCAGGTCCGGGGTTTCGTAGAGGCATTCCCCTTTGTCGTTGTAGCGATGGGCATGGAGCAATCCCATGTCCCGCCATTTTTTCACCGTACAGGGCAGCACGTCGAGGTGCACAGCTATTTCGTCGATGGTGATGAGGCCGGCCGACCGCAACCGGGAGTGGCGGTCTTTCAGATCGTAGGCGTAGCGAAGGCGGACCACGATAGCGCGAGTGAATAACTGGCGCTCGCCTGACCGGAATCCCTTCTCATTAAGAACGGCCTCGATCTCCCTTTCCGTATTCGTGTTCAGCAGGCGATCGACCTCGGCGATCACGGCGGGTTGGTTTTCCGTAACTGAGCAGCCGATTGCGGCAACGGCAAGATCAGGCTTTGCGTCACTCCGCCTCGGAAGCGTATATGCACGTGGATGTTTTCGCTCCGAAGCAGTGTCACATCTTCCAGCAGGAGACGCGCAATCCGTTTTCGTTCGCCGTCCGGCGTATTGGAATCCTCCCAGATGCGTTGGAAGTCTCCGGACAGAGCCAGCACGGCTTCCCGCTGGGGCCCGCCAAGGCCGTCCCGATCGGCTCGCCGCTGGCGTTCACATTCTTCTTGCGCCTCCGCCAACGCACGCAGCTTCTGGTTCCAATCGGCTTCCAGTGTGTCTGCGACCAGCCGATTCGAGGGATCGACATTCATGTACCGGCGTTGCGCGAGTTCGGCTTCGTAGCGGGCACGCTCCACTCGTTTTTGCCGAAGCCGGTCGGCTTCATCCAGCCTCGATTGCAACTCCTGTCGCACCGTGAGGGCCACCTCGAGCGTCAGGGGCGTCATCGCCTCGACCAGAACCTCGCTGACCGCCTTATCGATGTGTTCGCCCGTTACGCGTTGGCATACGGGCCGGCCTTTCTGAATCGCTTTCCTCTGGCAGACGTAATCCGGCACTCGGCATCTATTCCGGTCATGATACTGTACACTCATCCGGCCTCCGCAGATGCCGCACAGGACAATGCCTTGCAGCAGCGCGGGGCCCTGGTGGGGCGGGCTTCGGCGGCGGTCGCCCCCAGGGGCTTGAGAGTTCTCTCGTAACCGGCGCTGATTCGATTCATAATCTTCCCAGGAGATGTATCCCGGGTGCATCCCCGGAACCAGCATCCATTGTTCGCGCGGAAGCTTAGACCAAGATTCACTTCCGTCTGGCTTCTTGCGCGTCCGTGTGCGGCCGTAGATGAAGGCGCCGGCATAGCGAGGGTTGTGCAGAACCCGCAGGACCTGGCTGTGCTCCATTTCGGCCCATAGAAGGTCTCCCTTGCGCGGCCCCTTTTTGAGGCCCTGGGAAACAACAACGCTTGTTGGTGAAACGCCTTCACCACGCCGCACGCCGATCCTGTTCGAAGAAATGTTTCGAACAAAAAGCGTATGGTCTGTTGCACCTGTTGGTCTGGATCGAGGACGACGCGGTCTCTGGCATCGTAGGTGCTTTGGCCATTGCCGTATGTAAATACGATTATGTCATCACTGGATGAGTTGTCAACTGTTTTTATCCCGTACTCCACTCGTATTGAATGCCTTAAAACTCTGCAAAACACTAATAGCGGCATCAATACTAGATCCTCGACAAACACATTTATCTTTACAGTTGCAGCGAAGTTTACTTTACACATCTTTGGTCTGTGACCTCCTCATTCCGGCCAGCAGTTCTTGCAAACGAATGAGATCGTCCCAACGAAAATGGCAACGGCCAGCCGCGATCACCACAAATGATCTGGCGCGATCGCATCGGTCCAACTGGCAGGCAGTGAACACAACACGCCCTCGCGATCAAGGAAGTACACGCGATCTTCGCCCCAGTTGTAGCGATACACAACCAGGTCATACTCTTTACCGAATAGCGAAAGGATGCGTTACGCGGAAAGATGGTCGCCAAGCGCCTGGATGAGGTGCATCTCACGACTCGTGCCAAAGGGCGCGTGGAACGCTCATTTGGCGTGGCGCAGGACCGGCTGGTGAAAGGGATGCGAGTAACGGGGGTGACCACGCTGGAGCAGGCCAACCAATATCTGAAGGAAGAGTTTCTGCCGTGGTGCAACCAGCATCTGGCGGTGGCGCCGGCCAACCCGGAGGATGCGCACCGGCCTTTGGAGAAGCACCACGATCTGGCTGCGATCTTTCTGCAATGCGAGGCGGCCCAGGCGCTCTCGCAAAGAACACGTCTCAGCCACACGCTACCCCGGCGTGTTCGCCCGGATTTCTGCTTCCCTGCGCTCTCATTATTTCCGGGGCACACACCCGCCCACGAACTGAGGTGCTCGGCGGAAGGGAATTGCTCCATGTCAGCGCCAATCTCCGCCACCAAGCTCCACGCCGCCACCCGATCAATTCCCGGAATCGTGTTCCAGATCTCGACAGCCTGTGCCAAAGGCCGTATTCGCTCTTCGATCTTCTGATCGAACTCAGCGATCTTGCCCTCTACCACTTCGAGCATGTCGAGCCATTGCCGTAGCAAGAATCTGTGATGCTCGGTGATGCATCCGGTCAAGGCTGTCCGCAATTGAGGGATCTTGGCCCGCAAACGCTTCCGTGCCAGTTCAGCCAGTACGTTCGCATCGCCCTCACCACGAACGATGGCACTCAGCATGTCGCGTCCGGAGGCCCCCAACACATCACTGGCAACCGAGGCTAGTTTGATGTTGGCGTCCTCCAGTACCTTCTGAATACGGCTGGACCAGCGAGCTTTATCCCGCGCCAGCATGGCCCGACACCGCGTCAGGTCCCGCAAATCGCGAATGGGTTCCCGAAGGATGTTCAGCACGGTGCGCAAGGTCAAGGCGTCGGTGCCCGGAGCAATGCGCAGTCGGTCGCCCGAGGCAAGAAGCAGTTCGATCGGCGCCGGGTCGGCCGTAGTTGTCGCATCGGCTGCAACCAAAGCGAATCGCACCGGCTCACGACCGGAAAGCCGCTTGCGCCAGTATTAGAAACCTGATCGCTGAAACCGCGATCCCGGCAAAAGACACTGACCGAAAGCCCGCTTTGCTCCTGTTGCCGGATCAGTTCCGTCCACTTCTTCTCACTCGTCGTACCCGCCTCGATAGCTCTCATCCATCCCACTATCGGACCCGCCCCACCTCATTGCGCCAGAGGGGTTCATGGGGTGCTTACGGCCGGTGGAAGTTCAGATAGGGGTTGAAGTACTCGCGATAGAACTGATCGAAGGCTTCGGCGTGAGCCGAGGCAATGTGGCCATAGCCCATATGTTTGCGAATCACCCAGCCGTTTTTGGTTTCAGCCAGTCCGTTGTCGTTGCTGTGATGCGGGCGCGACTTGGTCTGCTCGGCCAGCAGTTTGTTCAGCAAGTTCGCTACGTTCTGGTTGATGAATTCGCTGCCGTTGTCGGAATGAAAGCCTAAAATGCGGAAGGGAAACTGGCTCAGCATCGCTTCCAACACCGGGATCAACCAAGCTTCCGAGATCTGTGCGGTAGCGCCTACCACTTGCCATTGCGTCACTTGGTCCACCGCGTTGATGTGATACAGACCCTTCGCCCCATCCCGGTCCCCCTGATGCACGGTGTCCACCCGCAGGAAGCCGGGCCGCCCTTGTGGATCGGGCTTGCGTCGCTCCCCAATGGCCACTGGCGTGGGTCGCGTCGGTTGGTAGGCGACTCGGCGCTGGCAGTACGCTCGGCTTTTTCGTAGCCGGTACAATTGCGCCACCGAAAGTCCGCCACAGACGCTCATAACGGCCACCATGAAACTCATGCCAAGCCCGCTGCAGAATCTTCTGCGTAGCCGGCCCGCTCAAGGTCTCGTGTGCCTCGTCCACTTGCGCCAGCAATGCGATGTCGGCACCGGTATAGCGCTTGGGAAAACGCCGCCGCCGGTAAACTCGCGGCTTCACCTCGCCTCCTTTCTGGTAGCAGCCAATCAGACGAGCCACTTGCGCCCGACTCAATCCCGTCATCTTAGCCAGGTAACGCCGCACCAGCCCTTTGTCCGGGCGTTTCAGCTCGCTATAGTTCTGCTGGTGCAAAGTCCGGTTCACCCAGCGGTATACCTCCTGCTCGGTCCTGCCCCTGAAAGCACACCTCGGCACTGCCGTCCAGAAACGCCCGGATTTGTTCCAGGCTCAGCCTTCCACTGTCTTCCATGCGGATGATCAATACCCAGCATGCGCAATCTTCCGTTCAGGCTCATCTTGTGTGAGAAACCGACTCGTCGTTCAGGCTCATCTTGTATGAGACAAGACTGAATGTGGCGCGGCCTAAAGAACGGTGCTACGATAACTTTACCGACGTCACGAATCGGGGACGTAGTTCAGTTGGTTAGAACGCCGGCCTGTCACGTCGGAGGTCGCGGGTTCGAGCCCCGTCGTCCCCGCCATTCTTTTCAATTACTTAGCTTCTTCGAATTTGGTTTCTTTTGGGTCGTGTGAAGTAGGCGTGAACTAGAAGCGGTCTTTCCGCCCGCCGCAGCTTCCTCCAGTACCCCCCGCCAATCAAATCCACTGTCTGGCGCTTGAGCTCTTCCCGCAGATGCTGGTACCGCCGCAGTTCGCGGCTCTTGTGTCCAGTCAGCAGGCCAATGGTCGCGGTAGGGACGGCCATTGCCGACCGCCCCCCGCACAGATCCGTACGTGCAGAGTTACCGCATACGGCTCCTGCCTGAGGTTCGTGACGCAAAGAAGCGTTCCTCGGGATAAGGATGCAGGACCCGGCAGGGCGGGACGTACTTGCGGGTAAGGCGATTGAACCGCGCCCAGTTGAGCCGGTGCCGCTGGCTTCGTCGTAGCAATGCGTATCGCCAAGCGCGACACACCTCGTCTCGAAAGCCAGCCAATCGTAGTAGGTTCGTTGGAACTGCATGGTACGCAAAGTAGCCATTCAGAACCCGCTGAAGCCATCCAGCAACGATCGGCACAGGTTCATGTCTCCGTTGATAGAGCTTGTCGCGGATCGCGGTCAATGTCGCTCGCATGCGCTTCTTGGCCGTCAGTCGCACGACCTGGAACTTCCCTTGGGTTGGTCCCACAACAGTGAGTGAATCCCAAGAAGTCGAACGTTTCCGGCCTGCCCTGCCCCCGCTTGCGCCGCCGCTCGGCCGCATACCGGCCAAACTCGATCAGGCGCGTTTTATCGGGATGCAAGGACAGCCCGAATTTCGCCAGTCGTTCCTGCAGATCTGCCAGGAACGCCCGCGCTGTTCCCTCGTTCTCGAAGCCCACCACACTATCGTCGGCATAACGTAGCACGATGACCTCTCCTCGCCCTGGCTGTTTCCGCCGGTGCTGAACCCAGAGATCGAAAGCGTAGTGCAGAAACAGATTGGCCAGCAGGGGGCTGATGACGGCCTGAACGCAAAAGATAACATGAATCGGGTTGGGCCCTCGATGATTTCTCAGGATCGTCGGGCGGCCTCGGCGCTCCGCTCGGATCCGAGTCCGAGTGTGACATCCGAATCGAGTGGCGAATGGTGATCGTCTCGCGGCCAACGAGGACGTCCTTCACCAGCAAGCGCAGAACTTTCTGGCGCTCGGTCACGTTCAGCATTGGCGCCCGCTCTCGCAGCCGTGTATGGAAGTCGTCGAGTGTCTCGACCAGCCGCAGAGATCGAGCTTGATCGCCGGCCGCGGTTTCCAACGACTGCAGTTCGGCCTGAATCGCGTGATCTTGCTTGCGGAGATCTGGCATGCGGCAGCGGAGTTGCTCCAGGCTGGCCAGCCCCTCCTGGTAGGCAATCAACAAGCGGTCCATGCCTTTCGTCAGCCGTACATGATCCCGGTGCAACTGGTCTTGCCGCTGTTTCAATGGATCGGCGTTCTTGGCCGCTTGGAGCCGTTGGTTCAATTCGTCCTGAATGATGCTGTGATCTTCCAGTAGCCGAATGACCTCCGTCCAAACCACTTCATCCAGATGATCCTGACGAATCGGCGGATTGTCGCACACGGCGCCCTTGAGATGACGATAAGCGTCGGATCCGATGCAACGGTAGTAATAGAGCCGCCGGGCGGAGGTCTGCGTCGAGGTGCGATAGAGCCCGTAGCCACAGCGCTCACAAACCAGCATTCCCTGTAAGAGCGTCGGCTCAATCGTGCGACGAGGTGAATATCGTTTGTTTTGCTCCAACTGCTCTTGCGCTAACGCGAAGGTCTCCTCACTCACCAAAGCCGGGACGGAGATTTCGATCCAGTCCTGACGAGGCTTCATGACTCGCGCTGTTGCGACTGGCCAGGCCGTTGCGTTGCCGCAACGGCCTTGTGATTCGCTGGCGTGGGCGAAGCTCGGTTTTACCGTAACAAGCCCGGCCTCGATATGCCGGATTGCGCAGCAGGCCCCAAACCGTAGATCGTTCCCAGCGCGTCGTTTCGGTCCGGGTGGGAATCTGGCGTTCGTTGAGCATGCGGGCAATCGCGTTGATGCTAAGGCCCTGCCGCGTGTAAGCCTCATAGGCAAGGCGCACGATGGCGGCTTCCGCCTCGATGACTTCGTAGTATGCCGCCGTCGTATCTGTCTTTTTCACATAGCGGTAACCGTAGGGAGCGCCGGACAACACGTTGATCGATCCTTGGTGCGCCCGGTGGCGCTTACCGCGGCGAGATCGCTCGGCAATCTGCGCCCGCTCGTATTCGGCGATCATGCCCTGGAATTGCACCAGCAACTGATCTTCAGGCGTCGCGCCGGAGGGCGCCTTCAAGAACACCAGGTCAACGCCGCAACGCGACAACTCCTCGGCGAGCAGAACTTGGTAGGCGTACTTGCGGCTCAGTCGGTCAGGGGAGTGGACCAGGACTGGCCTCGATGTGTCCCATCGCCGCCAGATCGCGCAGGGCCTCCAGGCCGGGCCGCAAGAGAGTGGCGCCACTGTAGCCTTCATCCTGGAAGCGCCATTCGGGTGGAACCAGATATCCATGGCTGCCGGCATACTCCACCAGTGCCGCCAGTTGGCTGGAGATCGTGTGGTTCTCCTTTTGGCGATCCGAGGACACACGGGCGTAGATCGCGGCTGGTCGCGTCATTGAGATCTAGAACCTCCTGATCGCCGCCGGTTTGTGCGGCAGCCGCCCCGGCCGTTGGCCGGGCGTTGGCGGGCACGAGTAGCTCATATGCCTGCGCCAGTTTCTCCGGCAACAGGCGATCAAATCGATATTCCAGTCGCAGCGTCGGTTGCTGGTCCGGCGGCCGGTCAGCCACGTCCTCCCCCGCGGTGCAATACAGCCGAGAAGACACGGCTGGCGATTTCGCTTAAGGTCAACCCGGTGGAAGCGGCGTAGATGCGGAGTCTGTCCACGAGACTGCGTGAAAGCTTGATGGTGAAGGACACCTTTACATCGCCGACTGGAACTGGGTGTTTGAGCCGCTGTGCATGGTCGAGGTAGCGATAAGCCTGGCGTTTGGAGATGGAGCAGTTCTTGGCGAGCTGTTGGGCGGCCTCGGGCAGGTGAGGATACTCGCGCAGCAAGGTTCGAGCCAAGTTGAGCCGCTCGGCCTTTTGAGCATCGCTGGCGCGATTCATATGACATCTGAATACGCCTATTTATGTTCCAAGTCAAGCACTCTGTCACGGCTTCTGACCCTTTCGTTGTGGTCGGTATGAAACGACCCGGCTGAACTCAAAGTTATCCTTTGCGTTCAGGGAGTCATCAGCCCCCTGCGGAGTTCCCTTTACCGATGGAATCCGCTTTCCGTCTTCGATCACTCCCGCTTCGAGCCATTTACGGATCAGTCGAATGACCCGCTGATCGGCGATCCGGTGTTCGAGAAACCGGAGCATCCACCCGTGATCGATTTCGTCGAAGAACGAGCGAATGTCCGCATCCACGATCCAGTTCACCTTACGGCTCTTGATTCCCGCCGTGAGCGCGTCCAGCGCATCATGCTGTCCGCGTCCTGGCCGGAATCCGTACGAGAACCCGAGAAAATCCTCTTCATAGATCGCGCTCAGAACCGTGACGACGGCCTGCTGCACGATCTTGTCCTCGATGGAGGCAATCCCCAACGGGCGCTGCCGGCCATCCGCTTTGGGAATGTATACCCGCCGGGACGGCGTCGCCCGATATGCTCCGGAATGGATCTTCCGATGCATCTGGGTCACCCGTTGCGGAAGAATCTTCTCGTACTCCCGCCACGTCACTCCGTCCACACCCGCCGCCGCATTCTTCTGGAGTCTGTAAAAGCTGTCCATCAGTAACTGCGGCGTGATGTGATGCTGGAGCGCCGTGAACCGCAGCCGCCGATTCCGACGCGCTGCCTGACGTACGCCTTGCAGGCCCATCGACGCACCATGATTCCGGCTCTGTGTCCGGGGTGCAGGGTCCTGTTCAGCGTTTCCCTTGGCTGCGCTCCTTCCCTCCACCCTCTCCGCAGGCTCGTCGCCTTTGTTCGACGGCTTCCCAGGTACTACCAGCGCATCCGACTTCTCCGCTGTTGGTTGCCCAGGCGTGCGGCTCTTGGCCTTCCCTGGGTCGCCTGGCGTCGTCTCGCCAGGCACAGCGGAGATCTCCCAGCTTCTGTGCAGGAAACTTCCCGGCGTGTGCAGGGTCTCCGACCGCGCCGGACCGTCCCAGGACTCGCATCTATCGCCCTGGTTCGTATTGCCTTCCGCATCGCTTAACTGCGTCGGCGTCCCGGAAATCTGATTTCGCGGCTCAATGGCTGACCCGCCGGTTTCCCCTGCCAACGCTTCAACGGCGCCCTCGCTAGCGCCTCCGCATGACTCGGGGCCGGAATGATTTGCTAGATCTTTCCCGTGTTGAACTTTCATCAACTATTTCCTGCCAGCTTCGGCTGGCGCACTAAGCGTCTCGTGAACCGCCCTTCCTGATCTGTCGGGCGGCGCTGCATCGTGGTGTGATGAGTGACATCACTGTCGAGCAGAAGTCGACCAACTCGAGAGCAGAACAGTGGGCGGAACGAATCGCAGCGCAACAGCGCGGCGGAATTTCGGTGAAGCAGTTCTGTAAGGACAGGGACTGACGGAGTGCTGCTTCCACGCGTGGCGGAAACGGCTTCAGGAGACCGGTCCGGTGCTGCGGATTCCGACGATGTGAATGGTCCGTTCCGACGGGATGTGAATAAAGTCCGCCGTTACCGTAAAGAGAACTACGCCGGGAAGGCTCGGCAACAACCCTTCTGCAATGCCTCCTAAACCCACAACATCCAGAATATTCATGACATCTGCAGCGATAAAAACCTTGACAACCTATCACATCTGGGCGTAATTGTATTACATAAAGCGATGCCCAAAACACTCAATGCCGAACCCAAAACTCAGGCGCTTCGTCAGAGCGGGACGTTCAATCCGCGGCCGCAGGATGTCCGCGACGAACTTTTCCAGGAGAAGGAATTCTTCGATGCCCGCGATCTGGTTCAGGTCAAGTACGAGATGTTGCGGCGTGTCAGCAAAGAAGGACATTCCATCAGCCAGGCCGCTGCCTCTTTCGGATTCTCTCGTCCCTCCTACTACCAGGCACAAACGGTCTTCGAGGCGAGTGGGTTAGCCGGCTTGGTCCCACAGAAGCGCGGCCCCAAGCAAGGACACAAGCTCACGCCGGAGATTTTGGAATCTATCCGCAAGGCTCGGGCCGACGACGCCCAGGTCAAAACGGTGTCTCTGGCGCGAATGGTGCAGGAGCGATTTGGGGTCGCGATTCATTCACGGACCATCGAGCGCGGTCTGCTGCGGGATCAAAAAAAACGCCGCTGAATCCCATGGCTATCGATCCGGCAGCGGACTCATCACACATTACGAGGGTCTGCGCCGCCAAGCGCTTGCGTACCCTGCCGGCGCGGAGCCTCGGATACGCATTGTTCATCCGGCAAGGATGGCGGCGTGGGCATGTGCCTGGCGCAGTCACGCGGTCGAACCACCAACTTCGACGCCCCCTCCGGCGACACCTAACCCAATGCCATTGGAACTGCGGGCCCAGTTGGCGCTCGTGCTGGAGGGATCATTTTCAATCTCCAAAGACAGGAGGCCTGCTTATATGCTGACAGCCGAGACGCATCAGAAAGTCACCGCGGCTCATTTAAACGGAATGCGATCTCTACATTCGCCAGTCCACACTGCGGCAAATGTTCCAAAACACCGAGAGCACGAAGCGGCAATACGCGTTGCGTGATCGTGCTGTGGCGCTGGGCTGGGCGCTCGACCGGATCATCACCATTGACTGCGACCTCGGCCAATCCGGCGCGTCAGCTGTGGATCGAGAAGGCTTTCAACGCCTGGTCGCCGAAGTCGGAGTGGGCAAGGCTGGTATCGTGCTCGGACTGGAGGTCTCGCGACTTGCTCGCAACTCGACAGACTGGCATCGAACTCATGTGAATAAAATCCGGCATCATGCAAATACCAGCGTCGCTACGCTCCGACTTTATTCACATCCCGTCGGAACGCTCCATTCACATCGTCGGAATCCGCACGGGTCCACTCGATATCGATTAAAGGCGCCTGCGTCCGGCACAGAAGGTCCGCTTCCAGCTTGCGCTGGCGACTGCGGCGCATCCGCTCGGTGGTACAGCGTGCGTTCACATTCAGCCTGCTCCCCGGATCTGCAGCAACAACCGATCCTGTAGTCCTGGCTCATGGGACGGTCCAGAAACTGCACTCGGCAGCCATGCTGCTCCAATTCGTCCAAAATCAGGACCTGATGTACGCGCCAGACGGTCCGGTACTGTGATCAGAACCGGATCGAGGTTACGCGATTCCGTAACCGGTCCAGACCGAGGCGCTTCAGGAACGCCCCGCTATGGCCATCATCACGGAAAATGTGATCGACGGGTATGGCCCGGCTTTGTTCGTCGGCATAGCGCTTCAGCCGCTCCAGTTGCCGCTCGACTGTTTGTGCCTGTGCCTGACGCCGTGTGGAGACGGGCATAAACGCAATTCTCATGACTTCCCTCCGGGTGAGGAGGTTCCTGAACCGCGCCGACGAGCGCTTCGTCTCCGGTCCAACGCTTTTCCAGGCGAGCACTTCCTGGTACGCCCATCGCAGCGGTGTTGTCCGTCCGATCCGGCTGCATCGTCCGGCGTACGATCCATTTCGCTTCGCATTATCCCGCCTTGGCATGGGGACTTCTCTGTATCAGCACTCCCCGCTACAGAACGAGAGCGCAGAGCCTGACACGACCAACTCAACCGTAAGCGGGTTCCCCGAACCCAGCAGAACTTGTCATTTGTAATTACACCATCTCGATTCCGGCATTGAGATACTTGCTCGAACGGACTCGGACTCACTTCGGCATCTTTCCTTCTGCCTCCAGTTCCCGAACCGCCCGATGCGAGGCCGCATAGGCATCCAGGGTCATGACGCGAGGCGATCCCAAAGCCCGCTATAGGCGTGCTCCTGGTATTGGGCCCGCCACGCCGCATTGGTACGATCCATCACAGTGGCGAGTTCGGCCGCATCCACCATTTCAGCTTGCCGGCTTTCGGTTTCAGAATCCTTCCTGTATCTGCATCATCCGCTCCGTTTTTCCTGGGGTCCGGATCCGCTGTTTGACGCCTTTCACGTCCACGAGCACTCCATCGTGCCCGTTCAACCGGATATTTTCACTTGCTAATTGAGGCGGGCAAGTCACCCGCGATCGACCGCTTTGCGCCAGGTTGAGCATTTTTCCAATCCAAGAATGATACTGAAACCGAGTTTCATTCCAATGCAAGATGATACTGAAATTGAGGTTGGGCAACTGCGGTGAGGAGCGTTCCTTTCTGCTCTATTTGAGTTCGTTGTTAAATGATTCAGGTTCCTTGCGCCGCCGCCGGGGCTGTGGGAAAGTCGGAATCCTGCCGTTGGATTTCCACTTTTCCATAGCCCACAGTTCCTCGTGTTCTGTCTTGGTTTCGAAGGGAAGAGGGAACAAGAACCGGAGCGGTGGAAATGTGGGAATCTCGCCGCTTTTGCCAGATTTCCAAGGAGCGGTGGGAAGCTTGGAAAACCTGGTTTTGGCGTTTTCCAGGCTTTCCACGGCTCCGTCATTTCCACCGCTGGTTGCCGTGGGTTGTATTAGCTGAACCGCGGTGGAACCGGCGATTCTACTTTGCAGGTCCGCAGCAGCTGGGCTTTGGCCACCGCCAGCTTTCGAGCCGATTCGGTGTCGCTCATCAACCCCGCCATCCGGCCCAGTTGCACCCAGCTGATACCCGGCTTAGATCCTTCTCCGCTTCGGGCAGCGACTTCAACTTCTCGTACGGAGTGGCGTAGTCGGCCAGCTTGTACTTCCGGACCCGTTTGCCGCGCGCATCCAGGCTGACCGTCGCGAACCCGCACGGTCGATGAAACTTGAGGTGCCGGTTGAAGTGCGCCGTATAGAACTTCTGCAACCGTTCGGCATGCTCGCTCGGGATGTGTCCGTAACCGATGCTTTTGCGCATGACAGCTCCATTCTTGCCCTCCACCAAAGCATTGTCCTGGATGCGGTAGGCACGGCTCTACTACTTCCCACTGCGTACGGTGTCCACCGCATGGAGGGTGATACACCCCTTTGGCGCCGTCCCAGTCGCCTGGATGCACCGTATCGACCCGCAGAAAGCCCGGCCGGCCTTTCGGCTCTGGCTTCTTCCGCTCCGCGATCGATACCGCCGCTCGTTTGCGGTAACTGCTGCTGTTGCGCAGGTTGTACAGATGTCCTACCGAAATCTTCGCCAGCCGGGCATACTCCAGCTTGCCGAACCGTTGATACTCCCGTTGCAGAATGCACCGCGTCGCCGGTCCGCTTAACCGCTCGTGCGCGCGGTCCAACTCGGCCAGCCGTGCGATGTCGGCATCGGTGTGCATGCGGCTGAACTCGTAACGCCGGGAGGGCTTCGGTTCCACCACTCCGGTTTCCCGGTACTTTTGAATCAGCCGCGCCGTTTGCGCCATGCTCAGCCCAGTCATCTTGCTCAGGTAAGCCCGGATGACTCCCCGCTCCTTTTTGCCTTGGCAAGCATACTCCTGCGCCACCAACAACTGTTGCGCCCACGCGTAGGTTTCGGCTCGCCCTTGGCTGGCGAACGTGATCGCTTCGCCCGTCTCCAAAAAGTCTCTGATCTGTTCCGGTTCACTCTCTCGGCGTTCTGCATCGTGCAGCTGCATCCAGCGGCAGAAGGCCTACCCCCCTCCATCCCTACTTTCAGTATCATCTTGCATTGGAATCGAATCGCGTTCAGTATCATCTTGCATTGGAAAATTCTGGTTGTCGGTCTGTACTCGATTGCACGATATAATACTCATCCATGCATTGGTATGCCGTACTCGTCCTGGCGCTGGGCTCAATCTCGTCAACCATTGCCTGGAGCCAGCTCGCAGACCCGAAGATCCCTGAGAATATCCGCTATCAGCCGAACGTTGCGTATGACAACGCCGATCCGCAGCAGGTGATGGATATCTTCCAGCCCACCGATGGAGCAACTCATCCGGCTATCCTCTTCATTCATGGCGGCGGTTTCCGGGCCGGTTCGCGCAAGGGATATACCCAGCAATGCATCCGCATGGCGCAACTGGGGTACGTTACGGCTACCGCGGACTACCGCTTGGCGCCAAAAGCCCCATTTCCGGCAGCGGTGTACGACGTCAAGGCTGCCGTCCGTTACTTGCGGGCGAACGCAAGACGCCTGGGGCTCGATCCGCAGCGTATTGGCGTGACCGGCGGGTCAGCTGGCGGACACCTTGTCTTGTTCCTGGGTGTGACAGGCGACGTGCCCGAGTTCGAAGGCACGGGCCCGAATCGCGATCAAACCAGCCGAGTGCAATGTGTGGTGTCGATGTATGGCCCTTCTGACCTGACGAAGTCGTACGGACGAAGCGTGGACGCGGGAGAGGTGCTTCCGTTGTTCCTGGGCGGAGACGTAGCGCACGCCCGCGAAGCTCACTTGCGTGCAAGTCCGCTGAACTGGGTGACGCCGGATGCGGCGCCGACTCTTGCGATCCAGGGCACAAAGGATCGCTACGTGAACTACGAGCAATCGGTCTGGATGATCGACCGGCTGCTCTCGGTGGGCGTCGAAGCGGAACTGGAAACGATCCAGGGGGCAGATCACGGATTCAAGGGCGCAGATGCCGAGCGGGCCGAGACGCTCACAATCGCGTTCTTCGAACGCCATCTCAAGAAGTGAGGACGCGCATCAGTTGAGCCAATCGTTTGTCTCGCACAAGGCGGGATGTCCGCGCCGTGCGGCTTCTGCTCGCGAAACGGCGTTCAGGTTGGTTCAAGCGAGCCGGGCGTGGCTATTCGAGGGTGCCCGACGTCAATGGTGAGTAGCCGACGATGACGTTCCGCTCGACATCCGAGCTCGTGCCTTCGAGCCTCGTCCCACCATTTCGTTGAACGATTCGGTACATCCAACGCATTTCCCGTCAGCACCGCTGCAACATGAACGTCATCACCCCCGAACTTCGTTCGAACTGTAGCCGCTACTCTAGCCCCAGCAACGATTTGCCGCACAGACTGCCGAGAACTTACGGCCATGCGTTTGCCTGCGCGCAGAACCCGAGGCCACACTACTTCAAGGGCAATGCGAACGCCACGTAGCCTTTGCGCAGCTCCAGGCGCACAGTAGCGGAAGGTGTCCCGCCGCGGCCCGCGTGCCCGCCTCCTGAGTTCAGATTCGATGAAGCCGAAACCACCAGAAATTGCCGTCCCCCGACCTCGTACATAGCGGGGATACCCTCAGAGGCCGCGGGCAACGTGGCACTCCATAAGACCTTGCCAGTGTCCTCATCGAGCGCGCGGAGCTTGCCGTCACTGGCGGCAATGAAAATCAGCCCAGCTGACGTCACAATCATCCCGTGGTGTTCGGCCATGAAGGCTCCGGTGTCGTGAGCGCCCTCCGAGGCAGCTTCGGCATCCTGCCCCAAGGGGATCTTCCACTTGATGGTTCCCGCGTTGAGGTCATACGCCACCACCGATGACCATGGCGGACCGATGACGTATGGCTGGTCGGGATAGAGACCCCAGTTCGTGTAGTAACGATCGCGAGGCGCATGACTGCCCGCCGGATAAGCGGGGCCGCCCAGCGGGGTGTATTGATTTGCGTTACCCTGCCGGATCTCCAACCCTCCAGGCGCTCCTCCGGTGGCGACAATGGGCCCGCGGGTCGTCGCCTTTATTGCCGATGTGCCTTCCGCCGCGGTACCTGCCGGCTCCAGGCTGCCGAGATACTCGAACAGACGCTTGGCGGCGCTGTCATCCAAATCCGCAAACGCAGGCATTTCTCCTCGTCCCGAACGCACCGTCAGGCGGAAGGAATCAAATGCCAGTCGCCTCCCGATTGCGGCCAGCGGCGGTGGACCGGATCCGGAGCGCACACCATTTACGCCGTGACACGCCTGACACCGTGCCGCATAAACCGCTTTCGAGCCGGTATCGTTGGCCGTGGGTTTTCCCAGGGGATCTTCGAGACTTAATTTGTAAACCGTTGGCCAATCCTGAGTATTCAGGTACATCAGACCTTTTGTGGGATTCACGGCGCCGCTGCCCCAGTTCGAGCCTCCGCGTGCTCCCGGCAACGAAATGGTCTCCGTCAATCCAGGCGGAGTGAAAAGCCCTTCGTTCCGCATGCTGGCAATCCGGTCCTTCCAGCCGGCGCGCTCCTCGGGTGTGAGGATATACGGATTCACGTCGTCAGGCGTCATTTTCTGGCGCGCGAAGGGCGGCGGAGCCGTGGGGAACGGCTGCGTGGGCCAAGCCTGCTCACCGGGCATCAAACTCTTGGGCACCGGGCGCTCTTCGATGGGCCAGAGGGGCTTGCCGGTCACGCGATCGAACACATACAGGAAACCCTGCTTGCTGGACTCTGCCACCACGTCCACGAGGTTTCCGTCGTGCCTCACCGTGAGCAATTGCGGCGCGGCGGTTGCATCATAGTCCCACAAATCGTGGTGCACCATCTGGAAATGCCACAAACGCTTTCCCGTGCGCGCATCCAGCGCCAGGAGACAATTCGCGAATAGATTTGCCCCGATCCGGTCGGCCCCATAGTAATCGTAGGTTGGAGATCCGGTGGGAAAGTAGGCGATTCCCCGCTTTTCATCGACCGTGATTTCGCCCCAACTGTTCGTTCCGCCCGAGTATTTCCAGGCATCCTTCGGCCAAGTTTCGTAGCCGAACTCACCGGGATGCGGAATCGTATGAAAACTCCAGACCAGTTTGCCGGTAATCACGTTATACGCGCGAACATCGCCGGGGGGCGACAGGTACGCCTCACCGGGGGTTGACCCCATTAAAATGAGATCCTCGAACACCCGGCCCGGAGTATCTGTTTGTATTCGATTGATCGTCCTCGGATCACGGCCCAGACCTTGCCGCAGGTCCACCAGCCCGTGCTTGCCGAACGTCAGAACCGATTTGCCAGTCCGCCCGTCGATCTCTTCCAGGTAGTCGTTCATCGCGAAGATCAGCCGCCTCTCTTTGCGATTTTTGCTTTCCCAGTAAGCAATGCCGCGGGTCGTCAGGCCAGGAAGGTTCTCATGGATCCAGATTTCCTTACCTGTGGCTGCGTCCAACGCCACCAGCGAACTGTTCTTTGCAAGCACATACATGACGTTGTCGACGACGATCGGATTGAACAGGTAGGCGTGGTTGTCTTCTGTCGGGTAAACCCAGGCCACCTGCAACTGGCTTACGTTGGATTTGTTGATCTGGTCCAGTGCGACGAAATGGGACGAATCCGGTCCTCCGCCATAATCGGCCCACTTCTTATGGTCCTGCTCGGCTGCCGGCAACAAGACCGTCATTCCCATCACGAGCGACAGCAATGCCGTTTTCCGGCGGCTGTAAACCCTTGCGGCGCGTGCGGGATTGAGGCAGAGCATTGACATCTCCTTCGAGGGCAATGGCGCTAACGATCATAGCGAACAATCCATTATGAACATCGGGCTGAGGGCGTTATTGAACCGGTGAGGCACCGGGCGACCTCTTCTTGACGGCAATACGGCAACCTTACGGCGGAGACGTGCACATCGTCGGATGTTATCGGAACAGCCCACCTGGATGCAGTTGTCGTCCAAGCGCCGGCGTCGGGGCTCTGTCACCGGCGGCCTCACGAACCACCAACATTCGGCTCCTAACTGATAAAGAGCAGAGATGATTCGCAACGCAGATACCGACCCCCAATGCTCACTGGTCCATGCGAAGACGATCGGGCTCAGAGTGCCTCCAATCTGTCCTGCCGTGTTCATTGCAGCGCTCGAGACACCGGCATTCCGGCCAGCCAGGTCCACGCATGCGCCCCAGCTAGCGCCGAGTAAGAAGTTCGAGCTGGCTGCCCCGAGCCCAATGAAACACGCGGAAGAGATGAAGGGCGAGCAACTGCCGCGACTGCTACAGCCAGGGAAGCCACAGCCAGCGAGACGCCTGCTACCGCGGAGCGGCCGACCCGAAATCCATCCCGCCGCGTCAGATAGTCCGTGGTCGAGCCGCGTAGCAGATCGGCCACAACGCTGAGCAGTAAGGGAAGGCCGGCAAGCAGACCCAACAAGCTCGCGTTCACTCCCTGGATCTGTTGCAGATCGGTTGGCAGCCAGGTGATTTAAAAATAAATCCGTAGCCCTGACTGAAGTACGCCGCGCAGATGGCGCTCACGCTCGGATCGAGTATCGTGCCGAAGGCAGATGTATGATCGATTGTCTTGATCGTTCCGCCTCCTTGTTGATCGTTGCGCCTCCTTGAATGTAGCGCAACTCAGCCGCACTCACCGATTGATGGTCCGCGGGATCATCACGAAACCACATGCTCCACACTGCCGCCCAAGCCAGGCCAATCAGACTGAAAACAAGAATGATCCCGCCGCCTAGGTGCGCCCCCATAAAAAAGATGCCCTGCGCTGTCCCGCGTTCCCCCGATGGGAACCAGCGGGAAAGCGCCTTGGCGACGTTCGGCCACGCGCCGGTCTCCCCCGCGCCGAATAAGAACCGCATCGCCGCGAGCGAACGGAATCCCACCGCCGAAGCAGTCGACATTGTAAATAATGACCACCAGATCACAATCCTGGTCAACACGCGCCGCGGCCCCACGCGGTCTCCCCACCAACCTGTCGGAGCCGCGAAAAGAGCGTAGGCAATCGTAAATGAGCTGAAGATGAAACTCATCTGGACGGGAGTAGGCGAGAGATCCCCCATGATGGCCGGCGCCGTCACCGAAATACAAACCCGGTCCAAATACGTGATGAACGCAACACAGACCGTCCGTGCGAGGACCTTATGACGCCCTCCAGTTACCCTCATCCCAGCTCTGCCCGGAGTCGTTCGAGCTCACACCGCTGCGCCTGATCCAGCCCAGCGCCCGGCGAGCGGACGCGGCTACTCTCGAAAATGCCCCGAGTCGTGAGCAGGCACTTGTGGGTCGCAATCGAGGTATGGATGCTCTGCATCTCAAAATCGAGTAGCCGTTCCAACCGTGAGAACCGCTGCCGGGCTTCACAAGTGCCCGTTTCCAGAGCCCGGAATACGGCGATGTCCGGTTCAAGATGGCCGCAGCCGCCGATCAGCCCATGCGCGCCCCTCTCCGGAGCATCCGGCAACTGCAGCCCAGCAAAACCGCTCATGTAGGTGAACCGCTCACGGCCAAACTGCTCAACCAGCCGGGTTCACCGTGGGCCCGGAGGGCGCAAAATCGACCTTCACAGCCTTGAAATGGGGGAAACGACGCTCCAGTTCGACCAGATGCCGGGCCCATGAAACGCCCGCCGGGCGCAATTTCCAAACGTGCCCGTGGCGGGGTAGCAAAAGCAGCGGGGTTCAGGAAGAAACCGGGAGAGTTGCCGCCAGCGATCTGAGAAGGATCTGTACTGGCGCCGGCGTACGGATCGGAAATACAGTTTGCCCGGTTCTGATGGTTACCTCGGATCGGAGGCAGTGACCGTGAACGGAGTGCCCGTCTCCAGAGTCACGATGGAATTCAGCTGCCAGCCACCGATCAGACGCCTGGCAACTCCGCCGTTGTTCAGAATGGCTCCGCCCACTCCGATAGGCAAATTCGAGATGGCATTGGCGACAAAGCGATGGCGCACATCGAAGGGTGAATTGCTACGCTCAAGGCTGTAATTGTAGGCGTTCGCCGGAGTGGAACCGCCGGTGAGGTTGTCTACAAAGTCGGCGAAGTTATGACTCCACGTGTACCTCAGTCCGTAGGCAAAGCCTTTCGAGAACCGTTTGCGAAGCGAGGCGACCAGTCCATTCGTAATTGGTGTTGCCGTCGTTGGTGGCGTACTCGAGAAATGCGTGATTGCCGCCCAGACTGTTCACATTCGTGTTCAGGTTCGCATAGGGGAACAAGGTAATGGCTGTACCCGCCGACGTGAAGCCAGTCACGATCCCCTGATTCGCATTACGCAGCCGGTTTTCCTTACGTCCGAAGTTACCAACGTAGGAGACGTCCAGGACGGTGCCCTCCGAGGGCCTGAACTGCGGACCGAAGCTGACCTGCTCGACATACCGGGTGCGCTGATTCGGATCCTGCGCTCGAATTTTGCAGCTTGGTGAAATCCACCGCGGCGGTCCCGAATTGCGAGGCCGGAAAGCCGTTATTCAACTGTAATACGGGAGTAGTGCTGCCCAGCGATTGCGACAGTGCTTGATCCAGAAACGCCGGATGGTTCTCTGCAATCACGCTCTCGGAGCCGATCCGAACGTCGTGCTGGTAGAAGATTCCGTAGCCGCCGCGGAGCACGATCTTCTGGAACGGCGAGTAGCTAAACCCGAGGCGCGGCGCCCAGTCGTTCTTGTCGGGATGAATCAGAGAGCGGGAAAACCAGCCCCCACTGCCTGCCTGGACAAAGCCGCCGCCGTTGGCGGGAGTGAAGTTCGCTAGCTGATTCTGATGGTTCAGCAACGGCGAGAACAGCTCATAACAGACTCCGTAATTGATGGTGAGATTCTTGCGAATGCGCCAGGTGTCCTGCGCAAAGAAGCTGTAGCCCAGTTTGTAATTGTGGACAATAGCCGGCGTAGTGAAAAGATGCCGTGCTCACGTCGCCGAGCAGGAAATCCGGCACTCCCAATCCGCTATTACCGCTGAATATTCCACTGCTGTGATCTGGCCCTGCAGCGACTGCGAGCGGTATCGCGAACTCTTTCGCCAGGAAATGGCCGACACCGTGGCCGATCCCGGCGAGGTGGAGTCCGAACTCCGGTTTTTGGCGGCCGCGCTGACGAGGCATTAGCGAATCATGGCCAGCGGATTTACCAGTGGCGCTTCGCCACCAGGATCTCCTTCGAAGTGACGGTGGCCAATTTCGTGGTTTCGGGTAGCACGGGAGCATTCCTCGGCGCTCGTGGGCAGGTCGGTGCCGAGGACCCTTCACCGGGTGTATCTACACAACGCGGAGCCTCATTGACGGAGGACCCTGCCAACCGCCGCCAGCATGGAGGTGGAACGTAACGGTGGGTAATCCATCTGATCTCGATGTCGGCGCCGCAAATATTGATCGCCGCCAGCGGCCCGGCCGTGACCCATTCCAGCGACTTCTCTCCTGTTACTTCGTCTACGCCCGCCGCGCCGGGTGAGGTCTTATCTCTGTTTGCGATCGGAATTGGCCCGACGGTGCCCGCAGTCGATCCTGGGCAACCCTTTCCGTCCAGTCCGGCAGCCACCGTCAATTCGCCCATTGAGGTGAAGGTGAATGGGAATTCCGCTGAAGTGCTAGGAGCAGTCGGCTTCCCCGGCTCGGTGGACGGTTACCAAGTGAACTTTCGGGTGCCTCAGGGTACCGCAAAATGAGTGGCCACGATTAAGGTGAGCGCGGCCTGGATTGCCGGAACTGCGGTGGGGATCGCGGTTCAGTAAACGTCGGCCGTACGGGTGCGGAGCGCAGGTCCTACCCGGGTGCAATTCACTGAGAATACTCGATACTACGGGAGAAGCGATGCCGAGTGTCGCAGACGTCCTGTCTCCGAGCACCTAGGTCTTCGACCGCTTGAAAGATTTCTTTAGAACTTTTCAGGCGGTTATAGACCTAAGCGGAACCGCGTCCCGGTCCCGGGACTTAGCCCTATGACATCTTCGAACATCCTGAATAGTCGGCAACGGGAAGCAATCCACATGAGCGAGAAGTCGCGGTGTGTGAGCACGGACCACCCAACGTGTTTTTTCTTTCTTGGAATCAGTTCCAGTTTAGCCGCCGCCCAGTCGCCACTCGCTAACGGGGAACGCCACTTCTCCATTCCACGCTGAACCAGCACACGTTTGGTTCTCTTCATATCAGCCGAGCGCTGTAGCCCAGTCGAATGCAGGTGGCTCATTATGACCGCAGGGGGAGTCGAGTTCCCTCAGGCTGCCCCTGAGGGGTGACGCTCAGTCGACCACGATCCCTCTTGGACCTCCACGATTTCATCGGCCACCAAACCATGCGCTTCACGGTGAACGGCGATTGCAGCTTCTTTGTTAGGCGCTTCAAGTAGACAAAAGACCTTGCCGGCATTTTCGTCAAACCAATAGCGTAAGTATTTGACGCCGTACTTCTCCTGCGTCTTGATATCGGCTTCATGGGCGTGGGCGGCAGCATCGGCGGTTAGCCCTTCAATATGTTGTGAGTATCTATGTACAGTGGCATTTGTTCTCTACCTTAAGTTGCCTTTCGATCGCGTATCTCGCGATCCAGTTCTACTATGCGGGCAGCAGCGTGTTTATACTTGATCGGTCGTCCAGTATTCTTGGCAGCAGAGTCCAATCCAGTGGCGTTATTAGAGAGGTGTTTCCGAGGTCTTGAGAGCTCCTTGAAGCGATCCTATGATAAGCTGAGCGATCGTCGGCAACGGATCTCGGTCGCTTGACCTTTCACTATCCCGCATGATGATGTCTCAGTGGCCTGGAGGACGAGCGCGGCCCTGGTTAAAGTGATGGCATGTTCCCGATCGACCCCAGATTCGAAACCGGCTACGAGGTGCGGTGGCCAGTTATTACAATCCGAGCAGGTCTAAGAGATGGAGCATCAGGATCGCTTGGGCGCTACTCAAACCCCGACGCTGACCCGCGGGATCGGGCTCGCTGGGGCAACCGCGGCGAACATGCTGGAGATGATCGGAGTGGGTCCGTTCATCACCATCCCGATACTGCTCTCGAAGATGAACGGCCCGCAAGCGATTCTCGGCTGGTTTCTAGGCGCCATCGTCGCGTTGTGCGACGGGCTGGTGTGGGCGGAACTCGGAGCGGCGATGCCGGGCAGCGGCGGACCTTACAGGTACTTATCGGAAGCCTACGGGCCGCGTGGACTCGGGCGAATGATGAGTTTCCTGTTCATCTGGGAAACCGTTTTCCTGGCCCCGCTTTCCATCGGGTCCGGGGCGGTCGGATTTGCGCAATACACGAAATTTCTCGTGAAGGATCTTTCGTGGTGGCACGAGAAGGGGATCGCGATGGCGGTGTGCGTTGCGATCACCACTCTGCTGTACCGCGATATACGGTCAGTGGGCCGGCTCTCGGTCACGATGTGGATTGTAGTTCTGGCGCTGGCGGCTTGGATCACGATGGCGGGCTTGCTAAATTTCTCGCCGCAGCGAGTGCTCGACTTTCCGGCGGACGCGTTCACGGCCTCGCCGGCGTTTTTTCTCGGACTGGGCGGCGCCACTCTGATCGCCATGTACGACTACGGCGGCTATAACAACGTCTGCTTTTTCGCCGGGGAGGTACGGAGTCCGGAAAAGCGTGATTCCCCGGTCCATCTTGATATCGGTGGGTGCAGTTGCGGCATTGTATCTGACGATGAACATTACCATCATCGGAGTGGTTCCATGGCGCGAAGCCATGCATTCGACGTCGATCGTTTCCGACTTCATGCAACGAATCTATGGCAGCCGTGCGGCCCAGTTGGTGACCGTACTCGTTTTGTGGACAACGCTGGCTTCGTTGTTCGCGGTACTGCTGGGTTACTCTCGGGTGCCTTACGCAGCAGCGGTGGACGGGCAATTTTTCAAAATCTTCGCCAAGCGCCACCCCAGTGGAAACTTCCCGACGTTCTCAACCGTGTTCATCGGGATCACCTCCGTGGTCGCCTGTTTACTGAATCTCGAAGTGCTGATTAACGGCCTGATTGTCATTCAGGTGCTGATACAGTTCATCGCTCAGATCGTGGCGGTAACGTTGCTCCGAAGGAATCGGCAGGACATCCCGCGGCCATTTCAGATGCCGCTCTATCCGCTGCCAAGCATTATTGCGTTGTTAGGTTGGTTGTACATTCTGGTGGCCAGCGGGTCGGGTTACGTGCTTGCCGGATTCGAGATCCTGACCGTTGGAGTGGCAGCGTACCTGGTGCGGGCCCGGGTTATTGGCGAGTGGCCATGGCAGAGCGGTACGAACTAAATCAGCTGGAGGTTCACGTCGTCTGCGTTGATCTGAACCGGGCGAGCGCGGGTTTGCCGGGATTGTATGAGCGCTTGTCGGCTGATGAACGGGAGCGCGCTGCCAGGTTCCGAATCGAGAAACATCGATCGCGATTCGTCGTGGGTCGCGCGGTGCTCCGGGGACTGCTCGGCAGGTACACGGGCCGGGATCCGGAGGCCATTCAGTTCATCTACGGACCGAACGGGAAGCCCAGCCTGAGTGATCATACACTTCACTTCAACGCCTCACATTCGGAGGACCGCGCGTTATACGCATTCTCGCAGTCGCATTCTCTGGGAGTCGACATCGAGTTCGTTCGCGAACTGCCAGACTTCGGAACGATCGCGGCGAAGTTCTTCTCGCCAGTCGAGAACGCCCAGTACCGTGCGGAGGAGTCCGCGCATAAGACCGCGGCCTTCTTTCGCTGCTGGACGCGGAAAGAAGCCTTCATCAAAGCCACGGGAGATGGCCTGTCGTATCCGCTGGATCAGTTCGACGTGTCCCTGGGACACCCTGCGCGCCTGCTTGCTATAGGCGGAGATGGAGCGCTAGCGTCGGAGTGGTCGCTGTATCATCTCACTCCAGCCGCGGGCTACATTGGCGCCCTTGCCATTCGCGGACACGGGTTCGACGTTCGATGTTATGAAGGATCGGAGTTGCGCGATCCTTAAGATCACGCCGTAAGTGTTCGCGGGATGGGTGGGCGAGGCCGCTCCGGCTGAGCCGACAAACCATTTGTCCTCTAAATGCCGCTGGCGCGGCAGGGTTCGCGCGGTGACGATTCTAGCCTCAGACCTTGGTGAGCGAATTGGTAACAGGTGCGCGACTGTTCAGATGTTAATTTCCAAATGAGTAAAGGTGTTGGGCCGAACACGAATATTGAGCGCTGAGTATTCGAAGATGAAGCGTGGTTGATGCATGCGGCTCAGATGGCAGCGGCGCATGAGGAAGCATGCTCGACCCGGATCGTTCTCATTTTCAGAGGGCGGCAATCGGCAAACTTCTCTCGGTCGTGGAGATGGCCAAGCTGTTCAGGCTTTGCTAAAGCTCTTTTCTTAACATACCAAGAAGATGATCTCTACGCGACAGCTCTCACTCCGGAATCATTGAACGACCGAAGGGCGGTTCGACCGTTGATCCAGGCGCTATTGGAGGATGGGAATCCACATCGGCGCCACGCCGCCGGCCGGGCTCGTACAGCAGCGCCCGCGCCGGCTCGTTGCCTAATGGATCCCAGCGACCCGCAACCCGCCCGCCAGGAAGCGGCCGAGTCACTAGCTTACGTTGGCCGGCGGGATACGGTTGAGCCTCTTGTCTCAGTGCTCCACGATCCTGACGTTTGGGTCCGGTTTTGGGCTGTATTCGGACTGGGCCGCAGTTGCAGTGCAGAGACGCAGGCGGTGCAGGCGCTGGAATCAATGTTGGACGACGACGGGATCCCGCCAGGAAATTGGTGGTCGGTGGGCAAGGAGGCACTTGCCATGCCCGGCTCGATGCAACCGCCCGTGACGGACTGCGTTGGCACGCGGGGTTATACGCGGCTTGAAACCAACGAAGCCGCCACGTGGCAACGCTTGCCCTGCAGTAACCGTGCGGAGTATCCACCTGCACCGCTGGGGCACCGGTTCATTCTAAGGCCGAGAAGCCAGATATACAGTTCGCTCGATCTTCACATGCGACCGGCGACTTTGCAGGGCCTGGTGTTAGTGCGAGCTTCTCCAAGACGGAATCGTATGCGCCTCCGAGTACATCGTGCGCGCAATGTGAATTTGCGGCTGGCCAGAGCAACCGCGCTGCCAATACCTTAAAACGAGCGATACGCGCATCGCACGGCGATTGCCCGATCCCTGGGCAGAGCCATCAATAGTTGGCGGGTTCTTCGAGCCTTCCCCATTTATGTTCGATGGAAAAGACCGGGTCTGAGGGAGGTTCGCCCTCTCCAAACGAGACCTGACATGCAGGTGAAATGCGTACCCTTAGGGGCACCATATCCGCGTTTCGCTTCCGATCTCGTAAATAGACGAAGCCGTTTGGAGCGAGAGGCAAGTCCGCTACGTAAGTGTACACTCCCCATACCATGACGATTTCAAATCTCGAGGCGTGGGGTGCATCGGATTGCTGAAGCTTGATCCATACCGGCCCTGTGTAGGTCTTAGTGTAAACGTGTTCCCACTCCGCCGCGACGTCGACGGGGCCGCTCGCCAGATCGGCCAACACTCGCGCCGGCCCGGCGAGACTAGCCGGGGCGACAGCCCTGCGCGTCAGCGAGGTCTTACTCTCGACGTAACTAACCAGTTGTAAGCAATTCTCCTCCGCCTGAAGAGAGATGCTGTGACGTTCATTCAGCGGCGACGGCACATCACCGGGTCTGGCTCCACGGACCAGAACTGGAAAAGTGGCCACATCACGTCCCCACGAAGCCCCAAGCTCACAAAGAACGTAGTTAGATTCGGAGATATCGGGACTCAACAATCCGATCACTAACTCTGCGCCTCCGATATCCGACCGTAGCTGCTCAGAGGTGCGTTCGCCGGGCGTTAGCATGTATAGCTGCACCGAAGTACAACGAATATCGTTTCTGCCGATAACAAAAGCTTGCTCGAGAAGCTGTGTCAGAGCTTGGGCGATTTCCTTATCCCTGTGACGATGACTGATAAAGATGCGGGGACCCAGTTTCACGTTGTCGGTGATAGCCTTATTCAGCTCCTCAACTAATGCCTCCTGTTGTGCCTCGTCGGTGGTTCTCAGCCGGAAGCAGTAGAGATCGGAAATGAAGCCGGGTATTGGCATGCCGCCCAACAGCACAGGAAGCAAGAGCATCCCTCGCGCTTGTTCGAGTACGCGCCCTGCCCCCACTTCGCCGAGCACGTTCTTGGATTCGAGTGCACTTTCGCTGAGCAGCACAACCAGCGCATCGGCCGCAGCCAATGCCTTGGTGTACTTGATCCTCCAGTTTCCGGCAACGGCGGAACCCACTGGAATTCTCGTCCGGTGATCTTTGGCGATGAGCCGCCGCTCCAGAGATTGAGCGATTTCCAAATCGGCATAACTATGGGACAGGAAGATGTTCGACATGCTCGACCAGTACTAAGCGGACCAGGGCTCTACTGTATACGACTGCGGCAGATTGACCGGACTGTACGCCGCGGACGGATTGTTTTTTCGGTCCACGACCGCCTGGTGGAGAACGGATCCGTCGGGGATGGAACGCGGCCGCTTGCGGTACAGTATCCATTCGTAACGCGGCGGCGTGAGTTTGCTATTCCAGTGCCTGCGCGGCAAGTACTCCAGAATATTCCAAGCTCCGCACATCGAATCGTGAAGTTGGCCCGATGCGTTTACAGGCGCGTACTGGCTGCCCGCGGACTTCCCGAGCACCTCGTTTACTAGGTTGCTGTCAATGAGCAGTCCGGCAGCTGCCGCTTCGGCGATCATCCATTGAAGGGTGACCTTCGCCAGTCCGCTTTGCTCTTCGGGATAGCCGCCGCCGACGTCCGAGTGCACGCCGGCAAACCAGACCTGCTTATAATTTTGATCTCCCACCGGCTTGCCCCAGAGGTTTTGTCGAAAGAAGCAGCGGCGCTCGTCGATGCAAACCGCGTGACGGCCGATGTGAATGTCCGGGTTGTTGGCCGAATAGCGCACGCTCAGGGGGTCCGTGATCCAACCCACTGAGCTCACCGTATCCCAAACGCCAACGAAATAGGGTTTGCACTCCAGCGAGAAAACCTTCTTGAAGCTGCGCGCCAGTCTTTCACCCGCGTCGTCCATGCGCTGCAGTGAGCGCAGAATGTACGGCGTTGATTGCTGGTTATCCCTGGGAAGCAGTCCGAAGAGGTGCAGCATAGAAGCCAGCACTCGCACGGTGTAGGCGCCGCGGCTGAATCCGAACAGGTACAAGTAGTCACCCGGTTCCCAATTCTGCATGAGGAAGCGGTACGCATCTCCGATGTTATCCAGCACTCCGTATCCGAAAGCGAGGCCCAGCGTTTTCGTGATCCACTTTCCCGTGCGAGTGAGCGCGTTTTGGGCGCCCATGGTGCCGATGCCCGGATCGTAATAGGCCACCTGCTTCTGCGGATCAAGCAGCAGAACTGTGAACAGTTTGACCACATTAGAATTTTCGTTGCCGAATTCATTGCCGGTCCCATCGCAGCAGATGACAATATTCTTCGGCATTGGGTGCTTCCCTCAGTAACTCAGAGGATCAAGGACCTCGGCCTTCACCGACGCCGCTTTAGCTTTTCGAAAATCTACCGTTCGATTTGCGCCTGGGTTTGCCGCCAGGGCTGCTTTCACCAGCTTGCCAATGTCCTTCTGGGCTTTGGGATCGTGCATGTCTTCATTGGTCATGTGGATGGTGTAGGAATCGTCGCCACGAGCCTGGCAGATCCAGGCGATGGTGTCGTCATCGGGGTTGCTGAATTGTCCGTTCGCCGAAATCACATAATGATCGGCTGTGATTTTTTGCAGCCAGTCCAGCCGCATGTCGCGATTGCTGCCGTGGTGCGGCATCTTGATCACGTCAACATGAATCTTACCGTCGTCGTCCAGAAAGCCCGCCGCCTTCAATCCGTCGCGGATGAAATCGCCACGCGCATCTCCGGTGAGCAGCATGCGCTTGCCCTGGAACTCGGCAACCACTACGATGCTGGAAAGGTTGGGTACGGACCGGTCCACGAAGCTAGCCACCACCACGGGATCGGGGTGGGCGGCAACGTCCTTATCCCAGGAATCTTTGAGATCCGCAAGATGCAGGCGATTGGGTCCGATGACATGCAGCTTCAGCCCCTGGCCGCGCGTGATCACTGTGTGCCCGGTCTCCGGCGCCATCACGAGTCCCGGCGCACCGCCGTCGCCCTTGAAACCGGCATTCAAAGGGATTCCGCGCGCGGCGGCTTGGGCCCGCAATTCCCTGCCCTGGCCCACGCTGGCGGCGAGCACCCGGGTAGTCAAACCACTGATGGTCCGATCCGCTGGTGCGCCATCCTGCGAAAGTTCTTCAGCCAGCGATGCCACGTGCGCACGCAGTGCAGCCGGCGTATTCGACAGAATGTCTTCAAAGCTGTTATACCAGAGTGTGGCGATGTTGCAGGGCACTGCGTCGCCACGCCCTTCCGCCTCCATCCAGTCCAGGATCCCGTGGATATGGTCGTCGTCGATGTGGCTGACCATCACCATTTCCAGGTTCAGTTTGGCGTCATCCTCCTGAGTAAACTTGTCGTGCAGCTGCTGTAAGCGAGGCCTGAGCGAGCCTTCGTAGATAGTCTTAGGCCCGCCATCAATCACCAGGAACGCCGGAGCGGCCGCGTTCCCGTAGTGCAGGATCAGACAATCACCAGTGCCCGCCTGCAGGGCTTCGAGGGTAAAGATCATAACTGGATCTCCTTTATACCGACTGCAGCGCGCGCAAGACATCCAGCATTCCGGCCCCTTGAAAGAACCGTTCCCGTCCGAGATCCGTGGCCGTTGCGCAGAGCACTTCCTTGACCTTGCGCGGCCTGCCGATCAATTCGCGATGACGGGCCATCAGCAGCGCGGCGGCTCCGCTCACGTGCGGCGCGGCCATGCTGGTTCCATCCAAAGCGACTATGGCGTCGCTGCCCGGCACCACCGATTGAATTTTTTCGCCGGGAGCAACGAGATCCGGCTTCAGGCGGCCATCGCCGGTCGGCCCGCGGCTGGAAAAATAAGATACTCCGTACCGGTGCGGCTCGGTGCGGTGCGTTGAGCCGACGGTAATCACCGCGTCTGAATTGCCGGGATCGGTGATCGAGAGATTCCGATACCATTCGAAGCCGTCGTTAGCGACGATGTAACCGCGGTTGCCCGCCGCCGTCACCACAACAACGCCGGAGTTCACTAAACGCTCGGTCTCCTGACACACCGGACTGCTTCCGCAACCGAAGCTTTTCACCTGCTGTGGCAGAGAAAAGCTCAGGTTTACTCCGTGCAGCACCATCTTATCCTTGTTCGTGTTCAGGTATCGCACAAACTGAAGAGCCGACAGGACACTGAACTCATCACCGGTGCCATCGTCCTTTATGACTCGAAGATCGTAGAGCCGCAGATCGGGACAGATTCCGATGACGGGGCGTTGAGGGTTCGTATACCCGTCGTAAGGTCCGGATTCTCCCTCGCGCAGCTTGCGCCAGTCCGCGGCTAGTATGCCGGCAACGTGCGTTCCGTGCTCGTTCACCGGCGCCGGGATCTTGCCATCTTCCTTTCTTGGCCGTATGAGCAGCAGCGGCTCCAGAAGGCTCCAATCCAGAGGCTGCCCAGAAACGAGGCGGGGACCCAGGTCGGAGGCTATGCTGCGCAGCTTATCCTCATCTATGCCGGGAACGGTATCCTTCAGTTTCTTCATATCATCGTCCTGGAAGGCCGCTTCCAGCACATCTACAATCCGGGTGAAATCGTACGAACGAACCACGCGCGATTTCGGCTTCGGACGCGGTGTGCAAGTGTCCGACGTCGCTCGGGGATCGGTAGCGGGCCATTGCAGAAACGCGTCGTGGTCTACATCGATGCCGCTGTCGATCACGGCCCAGATCAAGTCCTTACACGACAATTCGAACACCCGAATGGCGGCGTCAGCCTTCACTGCAACGCGCGATTGTGAGACCGCGCTTTGCGCGGGCCTGCAACAGAACACGCTCCATAGCGGCGGCGCGGCAAAACCCTGATAGGGCACGAAGCTCTCGAACAGCCGTGCGACAGCATCCACGAGCCGTTTGAAATATTCGAGATCCTCGCGCAGGGGCTCGTTGAGTTCGATGCCGCCAACAACCCGGATCATATCCAGCACTTCCGGAGACACGCCCTCAATCTGCCGCGCCGGCTGCAGCAGTAGCTGCGGCAGCCGCGGATGATCGTGCAGCTCGCGCAGCGAGGGCACAATGTCTATCCGACTCACTTTGTCGCGCCACCAAACCGACAACGGCAGCACGCCGCGTATCAACTCCTCGAAGGTGATGTGTGCGACGACATGGGATTCGTTGTAGGCAAGAAACACGCGAGCCGGATCCACGCCGCGCAATTTGCCCAGCGAGGTGCGAAGGTGCCTCACCAGCTCCGACACACTGCTTTCCGAGTTCGGCGTCAGTAGCAATCCACGCGTTCTGGTGGCTTCATTGTGGGCCCCATATCCGATCCAGACCTCAGGAAGGATCGGTGTGTCCTGGGTGAACCGGCGGCCGCGAACCGGCCCTGGATCTGCATATGTTTCGCCGGTGCCCGCGTTGGGATATAAGATTTGGATGATGTCGCGTTCTTGCATAGCTGGTCTGATGGCGCGAAAGGACGCGCAGCCGGATCGGGATAATCGACACAGCTTATCAGAAACCGGCAGCGAAGGAATTAATTAGAGCCGAATTTCTTTATTTTGGTATGGTGGGCGACGGCCAGATCCGCGAGGACTAAGCCTTTACGTCTTCCGGAGGTACATCTTGGATCCGGGTAACGCGAACCGATAGAAGCGATTGCGGCAACTGCGGCAGCGTATGGGGGCCAGCAGGAACGCCCGCAGTAATCGATCAATCAATCCGGATTGGACGGACGGGCGAGCCTTGCTCCAGCCGCATCGGGGGCACGTAATGATCAATGGCTACCTCTTTTGGTCTCACTCCCTTCGGCAACTGCGGACGCACCGCCCACCTGCGAGTCGCAGATGCTCGGCGATTCTATAGGTAATGAGGTTCTGAATCGAGAGTGTGGGCGCCCACGGCCTCGTCTCATCGGAAAAACCACATAGCAGTTTAACCCGTGCTACGATGCACCGATGCACTTCCGAACATCGCACCTCGCGCGGATTGTTCTTCCACTGCTGGTTCTTCTCGCGGACCGAACTCTGACGGGACAAGAATTCCAACTCGAGAAAGTCGAGAAAAAGACGGTTCTTCTGTTCACGCCACATCCCGATGATGATACGTTCTGCTGCGCCGGTACGCTAGCGCTACTGGCCCGCCGGCAGAACAATATCCACATTGTCATCTACACGAACGACGACAAGGGCTCATACGATCCGCAGATGACCAGTGAGCGCCTGGCGCAGATCCGCAAGGCCGAAGAAGAAGAAGCGTGCCGCATCATCGGAATACCGAAGCAGAACATCCACTGGCTTCAGTTCCATGACGGAATGCTCGAGTACGCAAATCCCAAGGACCTGGTTGAACAAGTGACCAGAATCATCCGGACCTACCGGCCGGAGGTGGTGATGTCAGTCGACCCAGGTTCAGAGACGGTTCGCTGGCACAAGACGGATCACCGGATGGCCGCAAACAACACCGCCGATGCGATTCGTGCCGCCGAGTGGCATCTGTATTTCCCGAATCAGCGCCTGCATGATGGACTGGAGCCTTGGCGGGTGCCTGTAGAGGCTTACTTCTATACGACCGCGGCGGATGCGAACTACTGGGTGAACATCGATGAGGTCTTGAATCTTAAACTGAGTGCAGCTGTTGCCCACGTCAGCCAATTTGAGCCCTCGATAAGGAAGTACCGTCCGGATTGGGAACCGGCCACCCTGGAGAAACTGAAACAGGGCCTGCTGGCGAGAGCGCGCAAGAAGGATGGTCACGTTGTGGAGGGGTTCCGGATGGCCCGGGAATTCAATCAGCAATAGGCGGACGGGCGTCCGGGCTCATCGCGGTACCATGAAATGCATGGCACGACTCGCATTGGTGTACGGAATGAGGCTGCTTCCCGCCGACGATATCGCAAGCGTGGGTGAGGCCGAGGTCACACTCCAGAGTGGTAACAAGGCCCACGTCACTATGCACCTGATCGAGGGCGGAGAGACTGAAATCCGCCAGCAACTGATGCAGTCCCTGGATGCCTTTTTCGAATTCTATCCGGAGATTTGATATGCAGCCCAGGTACGCAGTGGTCACATTCCTGGCCGTCTGCCTTATGGTGACAGCCGACCCACTGACAGGTGGCAAATATCAAGGTAAGTGGGAGGGCACGGCGGGCGGATCTGGCGACTTCAATATGACGCTAACCGCCGGAGATGGGGGCAAATGGACCGCGGACGTCGTCTTCTCGTTGGGTGGTCAGGAGGTTAAGTGCACGGTGAAGTCGGTCACCGTCACTGATTCCAAACTCCACGTCGTTTACTCGTTTGACCTGCAAGGCAATAAGCTGGAATCCACGATTGATGGAGAGAAGACCGGTCAGAAGCTGGGCGGGAAGTACACCACTCGGGCCGTGGGTGACGGCACAGCGATCGATGAAGGCACCTGGGCGACGACGGCGGAGAGTTAACTTAGAAAATTTTTGAAAATGTGAGCCATCCGGCTCGCAGTTTGCGCGTTCCCTGGTGTACCGTATTGAGTTGCTGACGAATGCTAATGCAGGCATCCTCACCGGGGTGCCTGCTTTTTTGACCGAGGATCTTCCGTTTTTTGCTCAGGCGGTAACGGCGGGCACTTCCACCGAGCGCTGGTCGAAGCTATATCCAAAGCCGCGGACGGATCGTATGAAAGCCGGATTCGCCGGGTCGGTTTCGATCTTTTGCCGCAGGCGGAGGATGTAAACGTCCACTGTGCGGTCTGTGACGGCCCTGTCATGACCCCAAACGCCATCCAGCAACTGCTCGCGGCTGAACACCACGGCGGGGCGGCTCATCAGATACTCGAGCAGCCGGAACTCGGTAGCAGTCAGCGCGAGCTCCTGCCCATTCAGGTGAACCCGGCAACTCCGCCGATCGAGTTCGAGTTCGCCCGCGCGCAGAGTGCTGGCGGGCGCAGCCGTTCCTCGAAACTGAATCTTGATGCGGGCAATCATCTCCCGGATAAAGAACGGCTTGACGATATAATCGTTAGCACCGAGTTCCAAGCCGACGATGCGATCCGTCTCTGAGGCGCGCGCCGTAAGAAAGATCACCGGGATGTGCGCAAGTTCCGGATGATTGCGGATGCCCTTACAAATGTCCAGGCCATCCGAATCCGGCAACATGATATCGAGAAGGATGAGATCCGGGCGCTCGCGACGGCATAATTCGATGGCTCCCCGGCCGGTTTGCGAACCGGCCAGCGAGAAACCCTCTTTTTCGAGATTGTACTTGAGCAGCGCAAAAAGGTCGGCATCGTCTTCAATGAGAACTATCTTCTTCATCTTGCTCTCACTGTAACCGTACTCTAATTACAAATGGATTACAATTTGGTTACTGTCAGACGAACTGATGGTCAGCCTGTACCGGTTGTACTTCCGGCTGACCGATGTCGACCACCGGAAGGGTGAAGTAAAAAAGAGAGCCTTGATTCGGAACACTCTCCACTGCAACTTCCCCGCCCTGCGAGCGGACGAGATGCTTTACGATGGCCAGCCCTAAGCCCGTGCCGCCGAGTTCCCGTGAGCGAGCTTTGTCCACACGATAGAAGCGTTCGAACAACCTCGGCAAATCCTCAGTCGGAATGCCGATCCCGGTGTCGCGGACATAGAGCATCACACGATCGTTGGAGAGATTTCGCGCGCCGATAACGACGGAGCCCCCTTCCGGCGTGTACTTCAGGGAGTTGTCGACGAGGTTCGTCACGATCTGATGGACCGCTTCGGAATCGCAGAATGCTTCCGTTCCGGAGGGAGCGGCTTCCAGCGTCAGGACGATGTGTTTCTTTTCCGCCATCGGCCGCATCGCGTCCAACTGTTCCGCCAGTAGCGCATTCACGTCATAGTGTGCGAATTGGAAGACATGTCGCTTCAGCTCGATACGGGAAAGGGTGAGCAGGTCTTCGGTGAGCCTTCCCAACCGCTCCGCATTCTGCCGAATGATGGAGAGGAATCGAATGTTATTCGCAGAATCGTGGATGGCCCCATCCAGCAGCGTTTCCGTATACCCCTGAATCGAGGCGAGGGGCGTCCGTAGCTCATGCGAAACGTTGATGACGAAATCCTTCCGGACACGCTCTACTTTTTCGAGCTCGGCGTGCTCCTGCTCCAGTTGCTCGAACATGCCCTGCAATTTCTGGGCAGTATCGTTGAGCTTGTTTCCAAGCACCCCGAGCTCATCCTTGCCTGCCATGGTGAATCGCGCTTTGAAGTCGCCCTGAGCCAGTTTGCCCGCGTACTCAATGATCGCGCCCAGCTTGGAAGAGAAGGTTCGCGCAAAGAGCGCCGCGATCAGAAACGAAGGCAAGAAGGCCAGCACTGTCGAGGCCAGCACTTTGCTCCGGATAGAATTCACCTGGCTGGAAATCTTGGACAGGGGTACCGCGAGGCGCAACGCTCCACCCTCGACCGGCACGGCCGCATACAGGAAGCTGACGCCCATGGTGGGGCTCGGCCGCGTGATCCACCCGTCGCGGCCGGAGAGGGCGGCAATCAGTTCCGGCCGGTTGCGATGATTCTCCATCCGTTCCGGATTGTTATCGGAGTCGGCCAAAACCCGGCCATCGGTTGCGACCCAGGTCAAACGCACATCGGCTTGGCGCGCGTAGTTACCGAAGTTTCGTTGAATGTCTTCGCGGGGCATCGCGGAGAACAAGTGCCCCTTTTCGAACAAATCCGCCTTCAGTGTGTTGAGGTAGGTCTGCTCAGCCACCTTGGACACAAGGAAATCGATCGTGGTGAGCGCCACGATTAGAATGCTTAATACGGCGAGGATCAGACGCGCAAAAATTCGGGCCGTCAAGCCTTGATTGTACTCTGTGTTTTCAACGCACCGAAGGCCAGTAGCCTAGATTTGACGAGTTATTCATGGAATTGTAATGGCGCCCTTGTTACTCCTAGAGGTGATGAGGAACCTCGTATTATTTTTGATCTCCGCAATCGCTTTGGCCCAGGCGGATCAGGCACGTCTGGTGGGCACTGTCGTGGACACCAGCGGCGCCGTTATCCCCGGCAGCACCATAACAGTGAAGAGCGCCAGAACCGGTGAAGAACGCAGCGTTACAGCTAACGAGCAAGGGTACTACATTGTGACCAACCTGCCTGCGGCGACATACGTCGTCAGTGGAAAGGGAGCGGGATTAGGACCCCAGGAGTATCGGGATGTGACCCTGGCCGTGGGACAAGAGCGAACGTTAAATATCACTCTTCAGCCCGCTTCAGTAACCAGTGAGATCACGGTCTCCTCCGGCGATCTGACTGTCATCGATACAAGCTCCGCACGCATGGGCGCTAATGTGAATGAACGTGAAGTGGCGAATCTTCCATTGAATGGCCGGCAGATCTCGCAACTGTATCTGATTGCTCCGGGAGCGCAAACCGCCGGCGGGGGCAGTTTTGACAACATCCGCTTCAGCGGACGCTCCAATCAACAGAATGTGATCCGCTACGACGGCGTGTCCGGCGGCTCGATCATCGATAACTCTCCGGGTAACCTGAATGGCGAGAGTTCATCGAACTTCCGGCTGCAATCGAGCCTCGAGAACGTGCAGGAGTTCCGCGTAGAGAGCAGTAACTATCCCGCCGAGTACGGCACCGGAAGCGGTGGGCAGATTTCGGTAGTGACCAAATCGGGCTCGAATTTCGTGCACGGCAGTCTCTTCGAGTATGTGCGTAATGACGCGCTGGACGCTCGCAACTTTTTCGACGGCAGCGGCAAGTCGCCGCTCCGGTTGAACCAGTTTGGCGGCGCGCTTGGCGGACCGATCCTGAAAGACAGGCTGTTTTTCTTCTCATCCCTCGAGGTTCTCCGGCAGCGCGCCGGCGTAAACCTGGTGGAGACGGTTCCGAGCGCGGCGGCTAAGGCCCAGGCGCAGGCCAACGCGGCAGGCAACCCGAAAGTGGCCGCGATTCTCCCATTGTTGAGCGCCTATCCCTCCGGCCAGCAGCCGTCTTCGAATTCCCTGCTCGACATTGCATATTTGAATTCCGCAAGCCGAGTGGATGAGTATTATGGCGCTCTGCGTCTGGATTACCATCTCAGCGACAAAGACACGTTCAGCCTACGCTATTTCCGCGACCAGGGCGAATCCTTCGATCCGCTCAGTGTTACTGGGCGCGGCCAAGCCTTTACCGCCGTCCCGCAGAACGGGATGGCGTCGTGGACGCGGCTGCTGTCGGCTACCACGGTCAACGAATTCAAGGTGGGTCTCAACGCCTACAAGACGCGATCTTTTGGCGTCGTGACCAATACGGTGCCGGGTCTCGATCTCGCGCCTATGACGGTGAACTTTACCGGCTCTGTCTCGATACCCGGCATCGCGAGCCAAGGCGCTTCGGCGGGCGCCGCTCAATTGGGCGGGCTGATCCGGGCCAACAGTGCCTATAATACGCGCGCACAACCTTACACCAATTGGGAGATGCCGTTCATCGACACGCTGTCGCTGGTGCGAGGCAACCACAATTACAAATTCGGCGGGGAGATTCGGCCCATCCGCCTTACCACCGATCGCTTTGGCGGCACGACGTACACGTTCAACAGCATCAACGATCTGCTGGTGAACAATCCGGCTTCCGTGCAGTTCAATGCGGACGCGGGACTGCCCAGTCCGTGGAACAACGGCGCCACCGGGCCGCGCCACGCGCAGCAGGAATATTACATCGCATACATCCAGGATGAATGGAAGATGTCGCCGCAGTTCACGATCAACTATGGATTGCGATACGAATACTTTGGGGTCATGCATGAACGCGACAACCGCAACGTCAAGTTTAATATCGTGACGGGGCAGATCGATCCGCGCGATACCCCGTACTATCAGTCCTCGAAGCTGAACTTCGCGCCCCGGCTGGGTTTGGCATTCTCGCCCTCCCGCTTCAATGGGAACACCGTATTCCGCGTCGGCGCGGGTTATTTCTACGGCCCCGGACAGCCGGAAGACACGATCCAGCCGCTCGAATCAGATCGCGTTTCTCGGACACTATCGAGCAACATCGCATTCCCGTTTGACACGGCCTCAATCGTCGCCAATTACAATATCAATGACCCTAGTCTCGGGTTCCAGCCGCGAGCCTACGCGCCGGGTTACAAAATTCCCGAGAAGATCCTTTCGTATACCGCTTCGCTGCAACAGCGGCTGCCCGGCGAGACCGTTCTGACCGTGGCATTCGTAGGGAGCCAGGGGCGCAACCTGTTCTTGCGATCCATCGCGAACAAGATCGTGGCGGTGGGCACGAACCCGGCGACGGGTGCGGCGATCGTTACGCGTGAATTTGGCAGTCGGTTCGCGGAAGTCGATTACAAGACCAGCGGCGGGAACGATCATTACAACTCGATGCAGACTACGTTGAATCGTCGCTTTGCGCACGGGTTAACCTTCGGACTGCAGCACACCTGGGGACGAAGCATCGGCAATAGCCAGGGTTCGAACGAGGCCTTGACCTCCGCTAACAATTACAGCTTCGCTGCGGATTACGGCAACAACCTGTACGATGTTCGCCATTCGCTGAACGCGACGGCGCTATGGGAAATACCGGTTGGCGCGGGCAAACACTTCAACCTCTCCGGACCGGCCAACTACATCGTGGGCGGATGGGAACTGGGCGGCGTTTACAATTTCCGCACCGGTCTTCCGATCGATTTGCGCATCACTCGCCCGGATGTGGTGTATCAGGACAAGCGCAATGGCCGGATCTATACGAGTCCGGTGATTGTGGGCGGCGTTGTCGAGACCGAAGCGGTAATTAACACACCCGGGGGCGGCGCATCCCGCGGCGTCAGGCGGCCCGATGCGGTGGCGGGCGTCAGTCCGTATATCGAGGGGGCCGACAAGAGGCTGTATCTGAATCCCGCGGCTTTCATGATCCCGCAGGCGGGCACATTCGGGAACCTGGGCCGCAACGCGTACGTGGGACCGGGCCTGGCGCAATTCGACCTTACGCTGCACAAGCGGCTGCCCGTAACCGAGAAGATCAATCTCGAGTTTCGCGGTGAGATTTACAATCTGTTTAATCGCGCTAACTTCGGCAATCCACCGGCCAGTCTGGGGGCAGGTTTGCCTGCCGGTTACAACGTCACCGCAGGGGCGGAACCAGGTGTCTCGGGTCTTCAGCCGGGCCAGCCGTATACGGCGTCCGGCGCGGGCGGCGCGTTCGGACGCTTGAATTCGACCGTTGCCAACACAGTCGGCCTGGGTGCGCAACGGCAGATTCAACTGTCGCTACGACTCGTGTTCTGAGCTTCTCTCTGCCGGGGCACAGCGCGGTATACAGAGCAGTTCTCCCGCTACATACCGCGCTTGGCCCGCTTTAGCGCTTTGAATCGCTGGAAAGCTTCGGCCGCCGCTGCCGTGTTGCCTTGCTCGCGATAGATCTGTCCTAGCGCGTACAGAGGCTCGGTCGCAGAAGGATCGAGTTCAATCGCCCGGCGTAGTTCCACGATCGCATCCTGCTTTCGATTCTGTTTGTGAAGATTCACCCCGAGCCGGTGATGGGCCTCTGCGACATTCTGATCGTACTGCACAGCCTCGCGTAATAACTCCTCCGCTTCGTGCAATTCGCCCGTCCTCGTTAACAGGGTGCCGAGATTAAGCGGCGGCCAGGGCGAGTGCGGTGTCTGCTCCCGGTTGAGGCGAAGGGCATGTCTGTAGCTAATGGCTGCTTCACTGAGTTGTCCCGTTCCCTCCAACGAAAGTCCGAGATTGTCCCATGCCCGCGTGAAATCGGGATGGGATTTCGTCACACCCCTTAACCGCTGGACCGCCGAATCGTACAGGTGTTGGTCATAATCGACCCGCGCGAGCCAGTATTGATAGAGAGGATCTTTCGGGTCGGCTTCCGCCAGACGTTCCAACTCCGGCCTGGCCCAAGATCCCTTTCGAATTCCTATATAGGCGATGGCAAGCGAAAAACGATCAGCCGGGCTCAGCGGACCAAGCTTCGCGGCCTTCTTGAAAGCGATCGCCGCGTTCAGGGGATTCTTGTCGAGAAGGAATATACGGGCGGCGAGCGTCAGCAGACCAGCGTCCTGCGGGTTGGCTTCGATGGCCTGAACGAGGATGGTTTCAGCCGCCTTATAATCCCGCAGTTCGACGAGTTTTGCCACGCGGTCCTTCTGATCGGGACTTAAGCGGGACCGCTCGAGTTGTTCTGCGATGGATTGGGGCCGCTCTGCAGACCCGTTGAATTCCTGCGCGGCTGGGATGCATCGCGCCACCGTGACGAAGAGCAGCAAAGTGCGGCGGTGCATCATGGAGCAGCTCCCGTGATTACCTGCCGCACCTGTTTCGCTACAATGCTCTCCGGCGCGATCTCCAGTTCCTTGTCAATCTCAGCCAGGGCCTGGTCGCGCTTGTCTTGCCGGAGGAGGAGCACGGCCACGGCCAGGTGTGAGCCGGCGAGCTTCGGGTCTGCTGCGATTGCCTGACGAAACGCCGAGAGAGCCTTCGCGGCGTCACCGGAAACGCTGTACTGTTCGCCGAGCATCTGTCGCGCGCGAGCGGACCCCGGCGCGGTCCCTAGCATCGTTTCGAAGGCCCATTTAGAGAGTTGGCGATAGACTACACCCAGTTGGTAGGCATACTCGGCGTCGCTTGGCGCCAAAACGCGCAGCTCGCGCAGTTGCTCGGCGGCCTCCCACCAAGCACCGCGGCTCTGGTAAATCCGCACCAACTCGAGACGCGCTTGGCCTATGACCTCCCTGGGCGGAGCGCTCCGAATGATTGCGTGGAACTGGCGGACGGCGAATTCCGTCCTGCCCGCTTTTTCGGCGGCCATCGCGGACGCAAGCAGCGATCGCGGATCCGGAAGCGGGGCTTGGGCACATACCAGCGCGACAGCGAATGCGCCGAGTGCCAGCACGCGCGTCATTGTTTGTTCTCGGCTCCTGCATCGTCGCTTTCGGTGAACGGATTCGGAAGTTTGCGGTACCGTTCGAAAGCGCGCTCCGCCTCTTTACTTCGTCCGACAGACTGATAAGCACGCCCCAACAAATACTGGAGCCGCCGGAGCTGAGGGTCGGCTCTCGCCGCCTCTTCGAGAAGAGGAACAGCCTCCCGCGCGTTATCGGTAAATAGGAGGGATTCACCAAGCGCCATCTTGGCTGCCACCGAAGCGGGATCCACTTTCAGTGCGCGGCGGAACAGCGGTGTTGCTTTCTCCGGTGCATGCGCAAGCCGGTGCGAAGCTCCAGCTCCATAGAGAGCGTCATAGTTTTCGGGGTGCTTGGCGAGGACTTTTTCGTACCAGGCCAGCGCGTCGGAATACTGCCGCTCATGGCGCTTGAGATCGCCGAGCGCATTCATGATGTAAGCCGTATCAGGCATCTGCGCAAGCGCGGCGAGATACTCGCGTTCGGCTCCCGCAGTATCGCCCTGGGCTTCCAAGGCTTCGGCCCTGATCTGGTGCATACGCGCAGACTCCGGCGCAATGCGCGCCACTGCCGCGAATTCCTGTTGCGATAGGATACCGGTGAGTTTCGATAGGTAGTAAAGCGCGTCGAGCGAAGTTGAATCGCGCAGAAGCACCTCGTGCAATTGCCGAAGGGCAGCGTTTCCGTCATTCAAGCCCATGTAGGCGCGCGCGAGTAAGATCCGGGCAGGCAGGGATGCGGGGTGCAGGACAAGGAAACTCTTCGCTTCCCTGGCCGCGGTTGAAAAGTCAGCCCGGTCGAGCGCGGTTTCGCAGACGCTCAGATCCGCCGCTCGAACCGGGCGCGCCGAGGCCAGTGCTAAAACGAGGAGTCCCCGGGCAAACAGCAACCGGGTCACCAGGGCCTCACCTCTATGGTCCGTTGCAATTGACGGAGCCTCGCATCCCGGTTCTCTATCAGCTTTTGCAGGCGTTCGCTCTGCTCGTTGATGCGGGGGTCGCCAGCAAGTTGGTAAAGCTTGAGCAGTGTGCGATTGGCCACGTAATTCTCGGGTTCCAGCCCCAGTGCAACTTCCGTCTCACGCCGCGCGGCATCCGTTTCCTGACGTTCGAGCAACAGAGACCCCAACTCCGCGTGGCCTTCGGGCGATTTCGGTTCGAGCTTCAGCAGCTCACGAAAGTGAGCGATTGCTCCAGAGGTATCATCCTGCTGTTCAGCCAGCCGTCCCATCAGGTACTCGGCTCCCGCGCGGGTTTTAGGGTCCTGCAGCGGTAAGGCCAGTTCAGCTTTCGCCTCTTCAGTCCGGTATAGACCGAGGTATGCGGTGGCCAGAGCAAGGTGCCCGCGCGGGTCGCGAGGACGCTGGGCTACGAATTTCTTCAGAAACGGTATGGCCTGCGCCTTATCCGAGCTCTGCAACTGAACGGAACCCATTGCATAGTTGTAGTAAGGGTCATCGGGCGCCAGTTCCAGGGCCTTTTCCAGCGACTTCCGGGCCTCGACCGGAAGGTTCAGTTCGTTGCAAGCGATACCGAATAAGAAATGGATGCCAGGGTCTTTCGGGCTGAGGTCGCGGGCGTGGCCCAAGTAGCCGAGCGTGCCTTCGTAGTCCTTCTGCTTCCAGGCCACCCGGGCGAGATCCTGCAGCAACTGCGCTGAAACGGGCTCCGTCTGGGCGGCTCTTTCATACGCGTCACGCGCGCCGTGGAGATAGCCGCGACGCTCATAAATTGCGGCCAAGTGCGGCAGGGTTTTTCCTGTGCTCAGACCTCGCGCATTGATTCCCTCCAAAATGCGAAAAGTAACCGTTTCATTTCGATGTCCTATAACAGGAAGAATTGCGAGAATATCATCCTCTTCCAGTCCCGGATCGCGAAGTAATGACTCTGCTGTTTGGAGTGCCACCTCAGTATCTCCGAGCGCTGCCTGATCCGCGCAGATAAGGATGACTACGGAACGTTTCGATCTGTCTTCCGGCGGTAAGTGGTTCAAGTGTTCCAGCGATTGCTGGAACTGTCCTTTCCATAGCAGTAGCAAAGCCAGTTGGTGATGCGCCTCCGCATTCGCCGCGTCGAGGCGAAGCACGGTTTCGTACGCAGTGACAGCTTTTTGAGCCGCCTGCGGGTCGTTGGTCTCGGTGTACAGCCGTCCAAGGTTCAACCATGCGGACCGCATCCGAGGGGCGATGCGGATTGCCGTGCGAAAAGCATTGTCAGCAGCGGGCAAGTTTCGCTCCTGTGCCTTCACTACGCCAAGGAGATTCCAGAGCTCGGCATCGCTGCCCTGACTCTTGAGCGCGGTGACAATTGCAGAGGCGGCCTCAGTCAGCTTATTAGCTTGAATTAGATCGCGGATCGCCGTGAGCTGATCGGCGGCAGCTATAACGCCATAGGCGAACGTTACGTGCAGCACAGCGGTAAGTGTTCCAATTGACACGCGCCGGAGGCTGTTATATGCTTCTCTCACCTTGGCTGTTTTCCATTCTAATCTGGTCGTATTCAGGCGTGAAATCAGCTTTTAGTTGAGCTGAAACAACTACGGAGGTACAAGGGATGTTGATCAGAAGATCGTGGGGCATCTTACTCCTGCCACTGATGCCCATATTGATGTGGAGCCAGAGTCAGAACAGCAGCATCAGCGGCACAGTGACGGATGCATCGGGCGCCATCGTGCCCAATGCAGAGTTGACGCTCACCTCGGTGCAGCGCCAAACCACGGCCAAAGCCAAGAGCGGCGCCGATGGCCTGTACTCGTTCCCCAACCTGGAACCCGGGGCGTATGAATTGAAGGCTACCGCGGCCGGCTTCAGGCCGGTCGCCCAACGCGGTATCACGGTCAACATCAATCAACTGGTCCGTCAGGACGTGAGACTCGAGGTCGGCACCGATGTGCAGACCGTCGATGTGATCGAGTCTAACGCGACGCAGCTGAATTTCGAGAACGCGGCGAAGAGCGAAGGCGTTACGCCTGAGACCATCAACGAACTGCCCCTGATCGTAGCAGGCGGTCCTCGAAACTCGGCGCAATTCCTGGTTCTTTTGCCCGGTGTTACCACCGGGGGCGGCAACAGTTCCTACGATGCGCGGATTAACGGCGGTATGGCTACAGGCGACGAGGCCATCATGGACGGAGCCAGCATGCAGGAAGGATTCATGTCTCAAAGCGGCATGGTGTCGTTCTACGATTTCCGCATGACGCCCGACATGATCAGCGAGTTTCGAGTGATGACGTCCACCTATGAACCGGAGTATGGGGCATCCAGTGGAGGCCAACTGATCGCGACTACAAAGTCCGGCACTTCCGCGTTCCACGGCGGAGTTTTCGAGTACTTTCGCAACAAGAGCCTGAATGCGTCCCAGTGGCAGATTGATCGCAAGCCCGGCGACGTTCGCGGTAAGGATAATGAACATGAATTCGGAGGCTTCCTCGGCGGTCCCGTCAAGATTCCGAAGATTTATAACACGGATCGTGCCCGCACGTTCTTCTTCACCGACATCGAGTTTTTCCGCCAGCGCGGAGGCGTCAGCGTCAATCCACTGACTGTACCCACGGCGCAGGAACGGGCAGGCGACTTCTCCGATTGGACAGCCCCCATCTACGATCCGCTCACGACCCGGTTGAACCCGAACTTCAATCCGAACGCTGACATCAGCGCCAGCAACCAGAAGTATCTACGCGACCAATTCAGTTGCAATGGCAAACTGAATGTAATCTGTCCCAGCCGGCTCTCACCCGCTGCTCTTGGGTTTTTGAAGTTCCTGCCGCTGCCGAACAAATCGGGAGTCGTAAACAACTATCTCCCGCCCACTGCGATTCCGGACGGCATTCTGGGTGACGCCAACCATTACCTCATCAAGATCGACCAGTATTTCGGCGAGAAGGACCATTTCGCGGCCACGATCTGGCGCCAAATGACGCCTGCGAAGTTCCTCTCGGTGCTGCCGCTGCAATTGGCCACGGAGAGCTACTCGGACCCGCAGAACTCCTGGGTGAACCGTCTGAATTACGATCATACATTCAGCCCCACGGTGTTAAACCACTTCGCCTTCGGATACCTGAATCGCAACGAGGGATATGGTTCGGTGAATTACTCGTATGCCGACGTGCTCCCCCAAATCGCCGGCGTGCCCACTCACCGGTTTCCCCCACAGGTTCGCTTTAACAACAACGGCTATGCGGGCTTCGGCAACTCGACCGGCTTGAATACAGAAGACGTCACGACCCGCCCTACCTACGTTGCCAACGATATGGTGACTTGGGTGAAGGGCAGGCACACGCTCAAGGCCGGCTTTGAGTACCGGAGTATCCAGGGCAATGCGCACAACGCCGGGAATGAATCGGGCAGCTTCAACTTCGACTCCGCGCAGACCGGACTGCCCACCGCGTCCGGCAGCGGAAATTCAACGGCCAGCTTCCTTTTGGGCGCCGTGAACAGTGGGAGCGTGAACCTCATTTCGGTTCGCGGCCGCTATGTCCGCCAGAAGGCCTACATCTGGCACGTGGGCGACACGTGGAAGGTGAACAAGAAGCTAAGCGTCAACTATGGACTTCGCTGGGACAATTTCACGCCATCGTGGGAGAAGTACGACAACATGACGTTCTTCGATTTCGGCCCCAACCCCGGAGCCGGCGGCCGTCCCGGCCGCCTCGCGTTTGCCGGCGACAAGTTCGGGCCGGCGAGCACGGGCAAACAGTATCCCGAGGACAACTGGAAGGGCGGCTTTGGACCGCGGCTGGGCATCGCCTACGGTCTGGATAGTAAGACTGTAATCCGCACTGGATATGGAATCTTCTACACCCAGGCCTTCTATCCAGGTTGGGGCGGCGGTGTCGATCAGACCGGGCTGAATAGCAGCGCTTCGGTCGGAACCAGCGGCCTTGGCGGCCTGGACCCCGCGTTCTATTGGGATCAGGGCTTCCCCATCGATCGTGTGGCTAAGCCTCCATTCATCGACCCGAGCTTTGCCAATGGACAGAGCGGGCCCAACTATCGGCCCAAGGATGCCAACCGACTTTCCTACTCTCAGCAGTGGAACTTTACCGTTGAGCGGCAGCTCACCAATGATGCGATGGTCAGTCTGGCCTACGTCGGCAATAAGGGAACACGACTGCCGACCCAGATCTCGCCGCTGAACGTGTTGAACCCAGCCCTGCTTCGGCAGTACGGCTCGAAGCTGACTGATCAGTTCGGTCCAACGGACGCGTCGGTCGACGGCGTTGCGGCACCTTACTCGGGATGGGCGCAACAATTGCTTTCTGTGAATAACTGTACGCCGACGGTCGCCCAAGCCCTGTTACCTTTTCCACAATATTGCGGATCAGTCACCGGGCTGAATGAGAACCTGGGCAGTTCCACCTATCACGCTTTTCAATTGAAAGTGGAGAAGCGCTTTTCTAAAGGGTTGTATGCTCTGCTGGCCTACACACATTCCAAGCTGCTGACCAGCGCAAGCGGCGTTACGCAAGCGTCCTCGGCCACTTGGAACGGATCCACCGGGTCGGTGATTTCACCTTTCGAATGGAAGCGAAACAAATCGCTCGCTCCCGACGATGTACCTAACAACTTCTCGCTGGGGCTGGTGTATGAGTTGCCCGTGGGGCGAGGCAAGAAGTTCCTGAACAATGGGGGATGGATGGATCGGATCGCAGGTGGATGGGAGATCACGTCGACCGTCAAACGTTCGTCCGGCACCCCGTTCTGGTTCCGCGCGAGCAACTGTGGTGTCCCCTCACAATTCCGGGTAGCATGCATACCAGCAGTGCTCCCAGGCAAGAACCCCTTCCTGGTTGACCTTGGCAGCTACGATCCGGGCAAGCATCAGCCGCTTTTCGACGCAAACGCATTCGAGGCTGCCAGCTCGTTTACCGGAGCCACCTACTACGGCGTCGGGCCTCGCGTCTCGAACTTCCGCGGCTTCCCATTCAAGAACGTAGATATCGGTATCGGTAAGAGAACGCGAATTACCGAGAGGGTGAACTTCCTGATCCGGGCCGAGGGCTTCAATGCCTTCAACATGCACAACTTCACTTGCACCGGGAATGGAGGTTGCCAGAACTTTAATACGAGTCTCGGAGATACGAACTTCGGCCAATGGGGCGGAGGAGTTTCGTCGCCGAGAAATATACAACTGGTTGGACGAATCGAGTTCTGATTCGCCGGCTCAGAACGGTTCCATCAAGAGCGCCATGCTGCAATCAGCCAGGCGCTCTTTGTGCGGATAATGGGGATTGAAACTGCTGCCCCTTGCCGGCCGGATGGGTTTGTCGGTTCTGGTGACCGGTGGGCTTGTCACGTGGCTGCGGTGTGTCGCGCCAGCCCAACCCAACGAGAAACTGCCGCACTTTACGGATATCGCCCCACGCTCGAACTTCTCGTACATCTCCAACAACGACTTTCGCGGCCGGAAGTATTTCCCGCAGCCTATGTGCGGCGGCATGGCTGTCCTGGATTACAACAACGACGGCCGGATGGACATCTTCTTCACCAATGGCGCGCGTTTACCTGAGATGCAAAAAGTAGACGCATCGTTCTACAACTCCTTACTGCGGAACAAGGGAGACGGAACGTTCGAAGACATGACGAAGAGGGCGGGTCTGACCGGCGATGACTTGGGCTTCAGCTTTGGCGGGGCCGCCGGCGACTATGACAATGACGGCTGGACTGACCTGTTTGTCGCAAATGCTGGAAAAAATGCCTTGTATCACAATAACGGCGACGGGACGTTTACAAATGTCACGGATCGATCCGGATTGGGAACCAAGCCTAAGGACACCCTCAGTGTACAGGCGGCGTGGTTTGATTACGACAACGACGGATTGCTGGACCTCGTCGTTTCTAATTACACCACCTGGACGCCGGCCACGGACCAGCGCTGCAGGACTGGAGCAGGCGAGGTCTACTGCAGCCCAAAGGTGTATCCGAGCGTGCCGCAACGCTTGTACCACAACCTGGGGAACGGTAGGTTTGAAGATGTGACCGAGTCATCGGGATTCGGCGCAGCCCTTGGAAAAGGGATGGGCATTGGAATCGCGGATTTCAACAACGATGGCTGGACGGACGTCTTCATCGCGAATGACACTGAGCGAAATTTCCTGTATATCAATCAGGGTAACGGGACGTTCAAAGAGTTGGGGCTGGTATATGGCGTCGCATATAACGACGACGCTTCGACTGTGTCCGCAATGGGCGCCGATGTGAAAGATTACGACAACGACGGGTGGGTAGACGTCTTCTACAACAACTTGATGGGACAGATCTGGGGTCTGTTTCACAACCAACGCGGAAGGACTTTTCGATACGTGTCCGCAATTTCCAAGATTGCGCAGTTGAGCGAGTCGCGCTCAGGCTGGAGCAACGGCTTCATCGATTTCAATAATGACGGCTGGAAGGATCTCTTCTCGGCGAACGGAGATGTCGACAATGTCGCCGTGAACTCAAATCAGCAGGATACGATGTTCCGAAATGTCAACGGTAATCAATTCATCGATGTTTCTCCTGCGATGGGCAAGGATTTTCTGCGGCGCGGCTACCAGCGCGGGTCAGCGTTTGTGGATCTGAATAACGATGGATTCCTCGACGTGGTGGTGACGTCATTAAACCAGAAGCCGCGCATTATGCTTAACTCCGCGGACAGTGGGAATCATTGGCTGCTGCTTGACGCTCGCGGCCACAGGAGTAATCGCGACGCAATCGGCGCCAAAGTTAAAATGACCACGCCTGGCGGGCGTACACTCTACAACCACGTGACGGCCAGCGTTGGATTCATGTCGTCCAGTGATCGCCGTTTGCATTTCGGATTGGGCAACGAGAAGATGGCGGCTTCCATTGAAGTGCGATGGCCGAGCGGTGCAGTACAGACACTCACGAACGTAGCGGCGGACCAGATACTCAGGGTGGAGGAACCCCGCTGACAATGCGTATCCCGCCGGTACCTCTCGGCGTTGCCGCTGCGTTGCTCCTGACGGTTGCGCACCTATGGCCGGCGAAAGAACCCGAAGGCCCAATCGCTTTTGAGAATGTCATCGACCATACCGGAATCGCATTTCGGATGAACAACAGTGCGACACCACAGAGGCATCAGATCGAGACGATGATTGCCGGCGTGGCTCTATTCGATTACGACAATGATGGCCTGCTGGACATCTACTTCGTCAATGGAGCCCAGCTTCCGGAGATGAATAAGGCGGATCCCAAGTATTTCAACCGGCTGTACCGGAACAATGGCAATGGCACATTCACCGATGTCACGGAGAAGGCCGGCGTGCAGGGCTCGGGATTCGGGATGGGTGTGGCGGCGGCGGATTACGATAACGATGGACATGTTGATCTGTACGTCACAGGCGTCAATCAGAATCATCTGTTCCACAACAATGGTGACCGGACGTTCACGGATGTGACTCGGAAAGCGAACGTGCCCGGCATAGATTCGAAGTTGGGGAAGACCTGGGCCATCAGCGCGGGCTGGTTTGATTATGACAATGACGGTCTGCTGGACCTCATCGTTATCAACTACGTGAACTGGAATATTCACACAGAGCCGCCTTGCACGGTGGAGGGGATACGCTCGTATTGCTCGCCGAGTAACTATGAGGGCCTGTCGAATATTCTGTATCACAACAATGGAGACGGAACCTTTAGCGATGTCTCCGAGAAGTCCGGGATTGGAAAGCATATTGGGAAAGGTATGGGCGTTGCGTTCGCGGATTACGACAACGACGGCTTTGTAGATATCTTCGTTTCCAACGACACCTACCGGAATTTCCTGTTCCACAACGAACGGAATGGAACGTTCTCTGAGATGGGGATTGCCAATGGCGTAGCTTACAACGAGAACGGGAAATCGATCGCCGGAATGGGAGCCGACTTCAGGGACATCGACAATGATGGGCGTCCGGATATCTTCGTGGTGGGGATGCTTGGCGACACGTTTCCCCTCTTCCGAAATCGCGGACGCGACTTTGCGGATATAACCGGGCGATCCGGAGTTGCGGGTGCGACAGCGAGGATAACTGGGTGGGGCAGTGGCATAGTCGACTTCGACAACGACGGTAATAAAGACCTGTTTGCATCCTGCGCTTCCATACTGGACAACTCCGATGAGATCGATCACGTGCCGTCGAAGCAGCCGAACATCGTACTCCGTAATTCAGGGGCGGGCCGTTTTGAGGACGTCAGCCGGCAGGCGGGCACGAGCTTTCAACAGCCCGCCGCGCACCGCGGCGCGGCCTTCGGGGACCTCAATAACGATGGGAAGGTTGACGTAGTGGTGGTGACGCAGAATGACCGGCCTGAAATTTTCATGAACAGCTTCCCCAGGCCGAGACCACTGGCTGCTACTTGGACTGATCGGCGTCAAGAGCAATCGGGACGGGCTCGGGGCACGTGTGACGGTCACACCCACGGGAGGCGCTCCGCTGTACAACCATGCGACGGTGAGTGTGGGCTATGCCGCATCGAGTGACAAGCGCGTGCATTTCGGCTTAGGGACGGCGGAGCGAATCGCCAAGATCGAGATCCTGTGGCCAAGCGGCAGGCGTCAGGTACTGCAAGACGTCAAGGTTGATCAGATACTCACTGTGCGAGAGCCCTCGTGAGTGGCTGACGGGCTCTAGAACGTCAACCTGGCGCCGAGTTGGAGTATTCGCGGCTCATTAGCGCTGTTGATCAACCCGAGTGTGTTCGGGGAGGAGACGTTTGCCCCGGGTAGGCCAAAGTTAGCATGATTCAACAGATCGAAGGCCTCTCCGCGGAGCATGAAGCTGACACGTTCCGTAATAGGAACGCTCTTTTGGACCGCAGCATCGATGTTGAAATAACCCATCCCGCGCAGGAAATTGCGCGGCGAATTGCCGAAAGTTCCCGGCGCATTGAACGTTACAGCTTGCGGGTCGAAGTACCGGGCCAACAGGTCAGCCTTAGGCCGATCGGAAGGCAGGGCGGGATTCCTCAACAAGTCCGCGCGATCGAGACCAATGCCAGAGAACGAATTGTCACGGCCGGAGACGACGGTGAACGGCAAACCACTGCGGAGATCCAGAATGTTGCTGATGGACCAGCCGCCCACCAACAGCCTCACCGGAAGCGGAGCACCCGTAAAGGCCGGGACGTTGAATACTGCGCTGAGGCGGAAGTTGTTGGGCACGTCATAGTCGGAGACGCCACGATTGAAACGGTTGTCGTACGGATTCGGGTTGCTGATGGTGAACTGGTTGTTCACCGATTCATCATCGATCGCCTTCGAGAACGTGTAGAACGCCAGTATCGAGAAGTGGCGCGATAACCGCTTGTCCAGCGTAACCTGCAGAGAGTGGTAGTTCGAATTTCCGGCGTCAGCCATTTCCTTCACAGATGCGAAGTACGGCGCCAGCGGACGCCGGGCATTCGTATTCGCGACGGTAGCCGTTGAACTATAAATGGCGGCATTCCGCTCCCGGAACGTCTGCAGATGCGTGCCTTTGTTCGCAACATAAGCAACGCGCAACAGCCAGTTCGATGCGAGTTGCTGTTCCACTGTGAAGTTCCACGCCTGCGAGTATCCAACACCCCAGTCCTCCTGGAAGTAGGCATATGGCATCGGAAACGAGAAGGGCACGTTCGAGGTGAGATCGACGGGCGCAAAGGGCGGAAACGGATTGCGAACGTGGGCTGAGCCGTAGGGATCCTGGATGTCAACGCCATTCAACGTAATCGTCGGGCTGAAAGGAGCGCTTTCAACGAAGTTATTGTAGAGCCGTGGAAATGGACGGACGAAGAACATTCCGTAGCCGCCGCGCACGACGGTGGCGCGATCACCCCGGCGCGCCTGCCAGGCGAAGCCGAACCGCGGCGACACATTGTTCCAATCCGGATTCATCCCGCCTTCCGGGAATCCAGGATCGCCGGGGAAGATCGCTCCGGGCGGAGCATTCAGGAAGCGCTGTGAGCGGTATCCCGCACGATAGCCCGCTACTTGCCCGAGCACGTCATGATAGGGCAAAAAGGGATCCCAGCGCAGGCCGAGCGTTAAGGTCAACTGCGATGTGGCGTGGAAGGTATCTTCAGCGAACAGCGAGAACTCCCGGCCGCGAGTCTGCTTAAACTTACCGGCACTCTGCGTAAAGGTAGCGGCTTTGCCCAGCAGTAGATCGGCGATACCATTCCCGGTGATCTGCCCGGAAAACGTGGCGGTGCCCGACTGATTGAACTTGGTCGAAGAATCAAAGACGATGTACGGCGTGTATTCAGCACCGGCGTTGATAGTGTGACGGCCGCCCGTCCAGGTTAAGGTGTCATTGACCTCAACGTTTCTGCGCACCCATTTGCCGGGAGGTGAATTGGTGACCGAACCCCATCCAGCGTAACCCGTTACTCCAATCTCGAGTTCGCGGTCAGCCTCGGCCGGCTCCGTGAATTGGATCGGGCCGAATTGCGAGAGCCATGCTGTCGACGTTCGGGTATTAGTGGAATCGAGCATCAGACCGGAGGCTACGACCGTGTTCAGTAGGTTCGGCCGGATGGTGTAGACATCCTGCATTTTGAAGTCTTTGGTGGTCTGGAGTTGGCCAATGCGCGCCGTCAATAGCGTACCGTCTCCGTTCCAGCCCGGATCGGCGTACTGCACGTAGAATAGCGATCCGGAGAGCTGGTGCGAACCGAGGTTATAGTCGATTTTCCCCAGCCCTTGATGAGAGTCGTTCCGGTCAGGACGCGCATACCGCAAAAGTCCATTAGCGCCTGTGGTGAGTGGGACCTTGGCAAGGAGCGCGGATGCCAGAGGCAAATCCGGTCGGCAGGAATCGTCCGGTTGGGAAAGGGCTTGTTCGTCAATGGATCGACAACGTCGCGTCCGGTCTCATTGAAATCTCCGGACCGAAGCGCGGCAGAGGGGACAGTGGCGGTGTTGGTGAAGGAAGTGTTGTGGACGATAGTCGCCTGATACGACGTGAACCAGAAGAGTCGATTGCGGAGAATGGGACCTCCGACGACACCGCCGAACTGATTGCGCTGGAGGTTATCGGATTGCGAAGCGAAGAAGTTTCGGGCATTGAACGCGCCGTTTCGAACGAACTCGAACAGTGAACCGTGCAACTGGTTGGAGCCCGAGCGGGTGACTACATTTACGACGGCTCCCGAAAAGTTCCCATACTGCGCTGAGTAGTTCGATGTTTGTACCGCAAACTCTTGTAATGCGTCGGGATTCGGATAGGTCGCGTTAAGGTTGGTCACATTGTCCATGTGAGTGGCGCCATCCAGCCGATAGTTGACCTCATTCCCGCGCGTGCCGTTCACCGAGATACTAATGGTGTCGCCACTGTTCGCGTAGCCGGCAGTCGTGGTACCCACGCCGGTGACCGCACCCGGCACCATCCGGATCAGAGTGGCAGCATTGCGCCCGTTCAGTGGCAATTCCTGAACATATTGCTGCTGTATGACTTGCGACAGCGCGCCGGATTGCGTGTTGACCATGGAGGCATCCGCGGTCACGGATACCGATTCGCCGACTGCTCCAACCACAAGATGGATGTCCAGTGTCGTAGCCGTATTGACGTTCAATCGAATACCCGACTGACGGTGGATCGAAAAGCCGCTGGCCGACGACTCGATGCGGTACAGACCGACAGGGATCTGACTGAACGAATACCGGCCGTCCGCCTGTGCCTCCGCGCTGCGCTCAAAACCAGTCTCGACGTTTACGATCTGAACGCGGGCGTTCGGCACAGCCGCGCCGCTAGGATCTGTGACAGTGCCGGTTAAAGAAGCAGTGGGAGCAATCTGTGCTGATACCGTGGTGGCTAAAACGAGGAACAAGACAGCTGGAAAGCGAGGCATCGTGGACCTATGAAGGCCCATTCTAACAACCGCTACAAGCCGTATGGATATCGTGGCAGTTGGCACTGCTCCGTCGGCGCCGCCCATTCTTTATCAGAAGACAAAAAGGCTAGCATACTTTGAACCAGCGGTTGGTTTATTGCATGGCCCGGCCGGCCGCTACCGACCGAATGCCTTATGCGTAGGGTCCTTGTACTGCCTCGTCAAAATGAGTACCGCAAACCGAACTGCAATATGCGCGGGTCGTTAGCGCTTGTGATATGGCCAAAGATACTGGAACTGAAATTCGTGTTCGGGTTCCCAAGATTCACCCGGTTAAGCGCGTTGAAGCACTCCGCGCGGAACTCGACTTTCTGGTGTTCCGACCAAGGCATCCGCACGGCCTTAAACAAGGATAGATCGAGGTCCGCATATCCTGGTCCCACATCAGTATTGCGGCCTAAAGTGCCGAACGTGCCCGGCGCATTCGGCGTGTAGGCGGCGGTGTTAAACCACTGTTGGATCTCCGCGCCGCGGGAGCGTCCACCTGCCAAATGGGGGTCGCCGATAACATCCACACGATCGTTCCCGATTCCGCTGAAAGAATTATCGAATCCGGTTACGATGTTGAGAGGGCCACCCGTCTGTAGCGTCACAATACCGTTAAGCTGCCAGCCTCCCGTGATGTCACGCAGTAGACCCGCTTTCGGTCCGGGAATGGCGAAGTTGAAGGAGCCGGTGAACCTGAATTTGCGGCTGAAATCAGAAATGCCGTAATCCTTGGCGATGCGTCCGTAAGGATACGCGCCGAGATCGCCCTCGAAAGCAGTGCTGGACGCCAGATCCAGCGATTTCTGCCAGCTAAAGCCCGTCAGGAAAGTGAGCCCGCCAGAGAAGCGTTTCTCCAGGCTTAGCACCAGTGCGTCGTAATTGGACGCACCATACGTGCCCGCAAATGTCAGCTGAGTGAACTGTGGCATCGGCCGGCGAGAGTTGGTGTTGGCGATCGTGGCGCCGGGGCCGTAGCTGGCCGGGTTCAAATCGGCTGCATGAAAAAGATGTCGACCGGCGGAGCCCTGGTATGTGATCCGCGCGATCAGGTCCTTGGGCAGGCTCTGCTCGATCGTGAAGTTCCACTGGTGAATGGTCGGATACGTGAAATTAGGGTCGAAGGCAACCAGAAGAAAAGGTGTTGGGAAAACCTGATTTGGCCCGATCGGGCGTGAAACGGGAAAAGGATTGAACACGCCGTTGTAGGGATCTGCAAAGCTCGGCGGAGCTGTGACATCCACGCGAACCGAATTGGGAGGCGAGGTGAGCTGCCGGTTGTAGCTGAGACCCACGGGTTGATCGTGAAAGCGCCCGTATCCAAGCCGCAAGCTGGTTTTGCCATTTCCCAACACATCCCACGCGATCCCCACTCGTGGATCGAAGACCCCATAGCTGGAAGGCACACCCGCATCCGGCACGCCCGGGTCACCACCGGCGAACACTCCGGGCGGCAGGTTGGGGAATCGTTGAGAGTGCTGTCCCGCCAGATAGGCCTGACGATTGAATTGGGAGATTTGATGGGCGGGCACGTCGGTAAACTCCAGAAATGGATTCCAGCGCAAACCGAGGTTGAGGGTCACACGCCGGCTGACCTTGAAGTTGTCCTGGATGAAGGCCCCGTACAGGTTGCGGATGAGGTTATCGTACAGTGGCGAGATTTGCGTGAACGCACTGGCTTTCCCGTACAGGAAGTCGCTGAGATTATTACCGGTAAATCGTCCGCCGAAGGTCCACGTACCGTCCGAGTTGAAGTCCTGATCCAGCAGGCTCTGCTCTCGGGTGATATCCAGCCCGAAGTCCACTTGATGACGGCCGTGGATCCATGTCCAGGAGTGCTGCAAGTTGTACTCATTCCGCGCGACGCGATACACGGCGTTCACGGCATTGCCGAAATAATTGGTGATGGAAAAGCGGAACGTGTCGCCCTTGGACATGATCGGCACATTGATTCCCAGCGCCTTGTTGCCTGGGAAGTTTTGACCAATCTGAACGTTCAACGTGCGGCCGAAGGTCAAGGTGGTATTCGTCACCAGCGAGGAACTCAATATATAGGTGTCGGCCAGGTTAACACTCTGGCTGCCCCAACGCTTGTTCGGGATGTTGGTCAGCCGATCCTGCAGATCAATGATCCCTGGGTTATCCAGCCCGTCGAAAAAGTAGCGGCCCGACAATCGGTTGTTCGACGTGAACTGGTGATCGATGCGTCCGATGTACTGGTTGTCGGTTTGCGACGAGGGCTGGACATAGTACAGCAACCCGCCCGGCTGGTTGGGTAGCGGGATGGTCTGCAGCACCTTCTGCGCTACCGGATCCAGCTGAGCGGCAGGAATGATGTTGCCTGGCACGGGCTGCTTGGTAGTGGGGTCAATCAATTGGGCTCCCGGAAGCAGGCTGGAAAAATCACCTTGGCGTTGAGCAGCGGTGGGAACAATAGCGGTGGAGAGTGGAGGCCTCTGACGCAGTTGTGTTCCCTGCCAGGAGAAGAAGAAGAAAGTTCGATTCCGAATGACGGGGCCCCCGACGGAAGCCCCGTACTGGTTGCGCTTCAAGCCGTCGTCCGTTGCCGCGAAGAAGTTGCGCGCGTTCAGTTTGGAGTTTCGGATGTACTCGAACAGCGAGCCGTGGAAACTGTTAGTGCCGGATTTAGTGACCATGTTGACCACGCCGCCTCCGCGCCCCGCGAACTTAGCGGAATAATTATTAGTCTGGAAACTGAACTCCTGGATAGCATCCGGGTTGGGCGCGACGTTCGCCACTTCCGTGTAAGGGTCCTCATGCAGCCCCCCGTCGAGCACGAAAGTCGTGGAGTTGCCGCGTCCACCGCTGGCCGAGATCATCTGCGATCCGGTCTCCGGGCGCGTGGCGCTCTGGTTGAAAGTGCCTGTGCCTTGCAGCGTGCCCGGCGTCAATTGCATGAGTTGCAGGACGTTGCGCCCATTGAGCGGAAGGTCGGCAATCTGTTTCTGATTGATGACGGTGTTCAGCGTCGCTGTTCGAGTATCCAACGCCACAACTTCGGCGCTCACGTTCACCGTGTCTGTCAGTGTGCCGACCTTCATCGCCGTATTCACGGTCGCGTTTTGATCGACCTCCAGGACTAGTTGCGGAACGGTCTGGGTTTGGAATCCTGGCTTGCTGACCGATAGCGAATAAGTTCCCGCCGGAAGTGCCGTGACCACATAGTACCCGAGGCCATTTGATGAAACCGAACGCTCCACCCCAGTGGCCAGGTTCCGAAGAACAACTTTAGCTGCTGGTATCGCAGCTTCCGATTCGTCCACGATGGAACCCGCGACAGATGCGGTTGCTCTTTGGGCCAGAGCTCGTCCCGCAAAGCACTGAAACAGGATAAAGGCGGCCATACCGAGAAATCGGTATCGAACTGATCTTCCGCGAGGCGAGGCGTTTGGCATACATGCTCCCACTCCGCGCTATGGTATCACCGCCGCGCACGGCACGATGGCGAGTGGGCCGCAAAAAGTCGACGCACTCATGCCGCAAAGAATTCTTCACTGGGCGGGCTGGCCTGCCAAGTGGAGCTTGAGAGTATACGTGTGTTGTCGCGGGCGACCGCTTACGCCAGCAGATCCTTCACTACGCGTCCGGCAACATCGGTCAACCGGAAATCCCGGCCCGCATAGCGGTAGGTAAACTTTTCGTGATCGAATCCAAGCTGGTGCAGCAGCGTCGCATGGAGATCGTGCACGTGTACCTTGTTCTCGGCGGCGGCGAAACCGAACTCGTCCGTCGCGCCGTAGACCGTGCCTTTCTTCATGCCGCCGCCGGCCACCCACATCGAGAAACCGTAAGGATTGTGATCGCGGCCGTTCGACATTCCGCCGTTCGCGCCTACGTCCGGCAGTTCCACCGTCGGCGTACGCCCGAACTCACCACCCCAAATCACCAGCGTGTCTTCGAGCATTCCGCGCTGCTTCAGATCCTGCAGCAACGCCGCAATCGGTTGATCGCATTCGCGCGCCAGCCTTCCGTGATTGGTCTTGATATCGTCGTGGCTGTCCCATGGCTGTCCCGCGCCATGCCACACCTGCACAAATCGCACGCCGCGCTCCAGCAAACGCCGCGCGATCATCATCTGCCGCGCCTGCAATCCCTCGCCGTACATCTTGTGGATGTGCTCGGGTTCTTTCGAGATGTCGAACGCTTCGTCGGCTTCCATCTGCATGCGGAACGCAAGTTCGAACGATTGAACCCGCGCTTCCAGCAGCGCATCTTCCTGCCGGCGCTCTTGATAATCGCGGTTCAACTCGGACAGCAGATCCAGATCGCGGCGTTGCGCCTGCTTGGTCGAATAGTTGTTCTTGATGTTCTCGATCAGCTTATCAATTTGCGTTTGGCGCGTATCGATCTGCGTTCCCTGATACGAACCCGGCAGGAATGCCGACCGCCAGTTCTGCGTACCCTGCGTGGGCAAACCATCCGGACAAAGAATGATGAACCCGGGTAAATTCTGATTTTCCGAGCCGAGACCGTACGTGATCCACGACCCGAAACTCGGCCGCACTTGCCGCGTCTCGCCACAGTTCATCATCATCAGCGACGGCTCGTGGTTTGGGATGTCGCTGCACATGGACCGGATCACGCACAGGTCGTCCGCATGCTCCCCGACCTTCGAGAAGATCTCGCTGACCTCGGTGCCGCACTGGCCGTATTTCTTGAACTCGAAGGGCGATCCGAACGCAGCGCCGGTCCGGCGCTCCGTCTTCAGCGTGATCGGAATCGGCTTGCCCGAAAACTTGGTCAAGTGAGGGTTTCGGATCGAACGTGTCGACATGCGATGGGCCGCCATTCATGAACAGATGCAACACGCGCTTGGCTTTGGCGGGAAAAGGCGGCGGCCTTCGGCGCGAGCGGATTTACCGAACTGGCGCTCATATCCGCCTGCAGCGCACTCGTGTCCCCCAGCAAACCGGCGAGGGCAACCGCGCCCATGCCCATCCCCGTGCGTTGCAACAACTCGCGGCGGGTAAAAAATCTATTCTGGAGCTTCATTATTGGTCCTTCTTCTTCGCCGGTCTAATCCACGAAAGCGAATTCGTTCGTTTGGAGAAGCACATGCGCATAGCGCTCCCACACGGTCAACGGCTGCGGCGCGGGACCGCGAAAATCGTCCTTCGCGCTCCAGACGCTTTCTTTCGGCGCGCTCTCCTTCAATCCGGTCATCTTGATGATCGGAGCCCACCGGAAACCGTCGTTCTCGCTATCCGCCCGGCCATCGACAACGAAATCCAGCGATATCGCCCTTTTCTATCTTGATTCCGCTCGAGCTTCGTTTCCGCGCTCGATCCATTCACGTTCCAGGACGCCAGTTCACCGTGGCGGCTGGAGACAATGCGAGCCCGGACGCCATCCCCGGAATTACCCAGGCTGTTCTGGTCATGTCGAAGCGTACCCTCGATCGATATCTTGCCTTCAGCAGGACTGGTCCATCGCCGGATTGCGGCTTGCCGCGGATTGTCTCCGGGCTCACCGCCATCGGCGCCCAGCCTGGCTTTGCCGGTCACCGGATCGGGAAGCATCGACGCACCCTGCCAGGAATCGCCCGTGAAAAACCGAAATGGCGTGAACGTCTTCACGCGCTCCGTTGCCGCATCGTATTCGCCTAAGCCATACTGCCATGGCGAGAGGTCGCTCGCCGCCGCGCTGGACTCTCCGGCGGAACTGATGAACTTCACGCCCGCCGAGATCTCACGTGCCGTCGCATCGCGCCCGAGAACGATCCGATACAGATGCTGCACTCGTTTCGCCGGGTCTTGCTCGCGCAGCCACCTCGGGCCGGTTGGCCAGATGCTCCGCCTGCTCCGCCATGAAGGAGCTGTTCAACAGGAACAGCGCTTGCTGCGGAACGGTGGTCGTATAGCGCAGCGGGACATGCTGGTCGGGACTGGCGAAATCGAAAGCCGCCAGCATTCCTGGAATTCGCCCGCGCTCGATGTAGCCGTAAACGCGTCCTGCGCGGAACCGTTGGGCTAGCCGTGAGCGCGAAGGGCACGCCGCCGATCTTGTTTTCCAATTGGCCCGAAGCGGCAAGAACCGAGTCGCGAAGGCTCTCGATATCCAGACGCTGCCGGTTCATGCGCCAGAGCAGTTGATTCTCGGGATCTTGCTTCCGCGCTTCGGGATTGTTCGGCGCTGCTCTGCTGGTAAGCCGCCGAAAGCATGATCTCCCGGTGCAGTTTCTTCAGCGACCAGCCGGATTCCATGAACTTCACAGCCAGATAATCGAGTAGCTCCGGATGCGTCGGCGGGTCGCCTCTCAAGCCGAAATCGCTCGGCGTGCGCACAATGCCGGCTCCGAAATGATGCATCCATACGCGGTTCACGATCACGCGCGCGGTCAGCGGATTGTCTTTGCTCGCGATCGCCTTCGCCAGATCCAGACGCCCGCTGCCATCTCTGAAAATTGGCGGGCTCGCCCGGCGAAAGGCAGCTCAGAAAATGCGCCGGGGTTTCGATGCCCGGATTGTTCGGATTCCCGCGCACGAACACATGCGCCGGTTGCGGTTTGGGAACATCCTCCACCACCATCGCCCGTGGAGCGCCGCCATCGTAGGCATACAGCGCGCGCATGGCGTCGTAGCGGTTCTTGAAGTTGATGGTGTTGTTCCGGTCGCCCTCCGGTCATCACCGAATCAAAGTCGCTGACCGGCACATTCACCGGCGCACCATCGCCGCGAAGCGCCTTGCGCAGCGCTTCCTGCTGGGCGTCCGTAAGCTGGGACGCCGAATCGTAGCGCAACAGGAGTGCGGCGTATCGGGCGGCAACCTCTTTGATATTCGCCGGCGGGGTCTTGAATTCCGCGAGCACCAGCGGATTCGCGTGGATTGAGCTGCCAAAACTGCCGGCCACTTCTTGGCGAACTCGGCGTCCGGAATTGCCGCAGCCGCATTCCACAAACCGAACACCGGCTCGCCACTTGACCGGGACTCCGCCAGATAGTCTTTCCAGCGCCCAGCAGGTAAAGGTTGAGCTGCCGTTCTTTGATCAGATCTTCCACTTCGGTGGGCCGCATCTTCGCGGAATCGCGCACTGCCAAGCAGATACTCCGCGATCTGCGTCCTGAAGAAATCGTTCAATACCGCCGACCGGTTCTCCCGATAATCCGCGTCGGTCTTGCGGATGCGAGCCAGCCGCTCGCCATAGATTTTGTCCACCCGGCTACTCGTAGTACTCGCCTTCAGCAAAGGCAGGTCTTCGCGGCTCGCGTATGTTCGAGAAGATCGAATAGAACGAGTAGTAATCTTTGGTGGGGATCGGATCGTACTTGTGATCGTGACAGCGCGCGCACGCGACCGTCAGGCCCAGCATTCCGCGCGCGACCACATCGATCCGATCGTCTACAGTCTCCGGAAAGGTCTTCGGGAATTCGCGCCCCAGACTCAGATATCCCAGCGCCGCCAGATTACGCGAGTCATTGCCGTGAATGCGGTCCGCCGCCAGTTGCTGGGTCAGAAACTGGTCGTAGGGCATGTCTTCATTGAAGCGCGCGGATCACCCAGTCACGATAGGTATAGGAGTAGGCAAAGCGCTCTCCCACGTTGCGCGCATCCGAGTACCGCGCCACGTCCAGCCAGAACCGGCCCCATCTCTCGCCATAGCGGGGCGACGCAAGCAGACGATCGATTAACCGTGCGTAGGCATCGGGCGACTTGTCGGCTGCGAAGGCATCCGCCTCGTCGGCCGTGGGCGGAAGCCCGGTCAAATCGTAATAGGCCCGTCGAATCAGCGTGCGCGCATCGGCCGGAGCCGACGGAGCGAGGCCCTTCTCCTCGAGTTTCGCCAGGATGAAGCGATCGATACCGTTATGCGCCCAAGCCTGCTGCTTCACCTCAGGCGGAGCATGATCTTTGGGCGGCTGGAACGACCAGAACTGTCGCCGCTGATCGATGGGTGTAACGGCGATGGCGTCGGCGGGCATGGCAGCACCGGACCGAATCCAATTCTCGAAATCCGCGACCACCTCGGCTGGCAGCGGCTTGCCCGGAGGCATCTGGAGATCCTTATCCTGATAACGCACGGCGCGCACCAGCAGGCTTTTGTCCGGATTGCCGGGTTCGATCACGACGCCCGAGTTGCCGCCGCGCTTCAAGCCGGCTTGCGAATCGAGCAGCAGGCCGCCCTGCGGTTTCGCCGCTTTGGCGCTATGGCACACATAGCAGCGCGTCGCCAGCACGGGACGGATCTTGGTCTCGAATAGAGTGAGACTATCGGAATTCGGATCCTGCGCACTGAGCGGAACTGCGAGCAGTAGAATCGCGAGAGCCAAAAGGGCACCCGACACCGTGCGGCTGCGGACGCGCATAAATTATGACTAGTTTATCGCCTTTTCGCTGTTAGCGCGCTCGCGGAGCCAGCTCTGACTCTTACGACAGAGCGCCGTCCCGGTACATATTGATCGACGCGCGCTCGGTGTTGCGCTTCCAATCTTCCAACTGCGGACCTTTGAATTTCTCGGCCTTCTGCCTGACTTCCGCCAGTTGCTCTTGGCTCATGGGCTTGAACTGCTGCGCGATCCGGACATCATCTTCAATTTGACCGATTGTCGTGCATCCTAGCGCGAGGCAATGAATTGGAAGGCTCAGCACGTAGGTCAGGCAATCCTTCACGTTAAACGAGTGCAGCAATTTGGAATTAGCGGTGCTCTTCATGCCCTGAATCCCCATGCCTCGCTGGACAGCGACGGGCAAAACATTCTTCTCGAAGCTTAAGTAGGAGGGATCCGCGGGATTAAGCGGCATCAGGATGGTGTCGTACTTGTCGTAGTGCTTCAACATGGCCAAGTGGACTTCGGGATCGTGATGCCCGGTGAAGCCCATGAAGCGGCATTTACCGGCTTTCCGGCGGCTTCAAAAGCTTCGATAGCTCCGCCCGGAGCGAAAATCTGGTCGACCTCGTCCATAGTGCTGACCTGGTGGATCTGCCACAGGTCGACGTGATCCGTCTTCAACGCGCGCAACGATTTCTCGAGATCCTGTTCGGCCCCTTTGCGATCACGTACCGGCGATTTCGTTGTAAGAAAAATGTTCTTCCGGAACGGCGGCAATACCTCGCCATACACTTCTTCGGACCTGCCGTTCCAGTAAATGCGCGCGGTATCGAAGTAGTTAACTCCCAGTTCGTAGGCGCGTAAAGTGATGGCCTTAGCCTCCTCGAAGCTGATCATCGGAAAGCGGCCGCCCGCCTGGCCGATGATCGTCAGCTTTTCGCCGGTTTTGCCGAAGACACGTTTGGGTATGTCGCCCGCTTTGACTTTGCTTGTGTCTGCGCCAAACGCGGACACGCCCAAGCCCGCCGTTGCCGAGGAAGATAGAAAGGTTCTGCGTCGCATTCGGATTCCTCCCGATTACCTACACGTATTACACCACTTCGAAGTCCCCGCCAAAGCCGGGCTCGTCCGAAGGCGTGGTGTAAATGCCTTCCGGACCACGGGTGATCTGGTTTTCCTCCTCCCATTGTCGATAGACCGCTTTGGGACCTCCCGGAGGCGGCATGAACAATTCCGCCCAGGGCGCGTTCGGCGTGGCCATGATGAAGTGTACGCAGTCGCGTGAGCCGCCAACGTGCGGAATAACGGGAATGTCATAAGCCGAAGCCAGGGCAGCGATTCGCCGCAGTTCTGTCAGACCGCCGCACCAATGAATATCGGCCTGCCAGATATCGGCTGCGTTGTGCTCCAGCAGATAGCGAAATCCATACCGGCCATACTCGTGCTCGCCGGTGGCGATCCGAGTCGACTTGATCTGTGCGTGTAGACGCCCGAATCCCGCGTAGTCATGCGGCTGCAGACATTCTTCCATCCAATAGATGCGATACGGCGCCAACATCTCAGCCATTTCGATGGCGTAACGCTCAGTCCAGGACATCCAGCAGTCCAGCATGATGTCGCCATCCGGGCCCACCAGATCCCGCGTCCGCTTGACTAACGCCTCATTCTTTTTCATCCCTTCGCGTCCATCCGCGGGGCCATGGGGGATCGCGAGTTTGAGGCGTTTGAACCCGAACTCGATGTGTTGCTCGATGTCGTTGGCTGTGCAATACGCTGGGATCCGAACTTTGGTCGCGCCGCCAATCAGTTTATATACCGGCATGCCGAGTGCTTTTCCGATCAGGTCCCAGATGGCCAGATCGACGCCGCTGATTGCGTGCATCGGCAATTCCCATCCGGCCATAGGACATGGTGGACCGCCACATAATGTCCCAGATCCGCTCTACATCGAATGGGTCCCTGCCGGAGAGCAGTTTCACAAGATGCTGCTCGACAATAGCGCCCCCGCCGGGACCGCCACTGCCGTAACCCTTGAGTCCCTTATCTGTGGCAATTTCGACGGTGAAGCTCGGCACCTTGCCGGGATCCGGCAAGAACAGCGAACGCTCGGCCTTGTATTCCTGGTATAGCGACATCGGACTTGCAACCTCGACGCCGGTGGTTGACCAGGATCCGGGCGCCGGCTGGTAAGCGGGTAAGGGGCGCTTGGGACGGGTGTTCACCAGGCGGACACTGGTGATTTTCATCTTGCTTTTTTCCCTTTGAAATGCGAACGCCGGAGCGGCCGCGCCCATTGCCGCGAGGTGGAGAAGATGTCTGCGGTACATGAAAGATGGCGCGCCTCTCTACAGCCGCGCGTTCGAATACTATATCATTCCCAGGAGGAGGTCCTGGTTATCCATCGTAGAGATTTCGTGGCCCTCGCCGCTTCTCCCGCACTCGCCGTGACTTGCAGAACCGGCTTGCAGGCGCCGGTGCGCCGAGTGGGCAAGGTCGAGGTCGCATTCGAATCGCCCGGCCCACAGCCGAATGGACTGCAGGCCACCAGCGCCGGGCTCTGGATTATCGACCAGGGTCCGGGTAGCAAAGCGTACCTAGTCAGCTACGATCGGGGCAATGTATTGCGTTCGTTTGCTACCGAAACCGACAAATCCAGCGGCATCACATTCGACGGTGAAGCGCTCTGGATCGCCTCCACGTACAGCCGCGAACTGGTTCGGGTGGATGCGAGCAGCGGCGCCACCCTAGAACGGCATTTCACGCCGGGAGCGGGAGTGATTTACCAGATGCTTGGAGATCCCGCGCCACGTAGCAGTCCGCTCGCCAACACGCACCTGCGCCGCGCAGTGCCGTCTGCTCAAACTGCGCAGGTGGGCGGCTTCGACATGGGCAAGGTACTGGGGGGAACTGCTCCGGGAACCGGTGCGCATGGCCAGGAGTGGCGCGATGGGAAGCTTTGGTCCGCCGTGCCTCCTTCCCGCGAAGTGTATTGTGTGGATCCGAAAACCTGGGTCGTTCAGACGAAGTTTGCCACGTCCGGAAACCGCCCGCATGGCATCGGGTGGGAGGGAAAGTATCTTTGGGTCACGGATTCCAATCTGAACGCGTTCTTCAAACACGATCCTACCAGCGGCGAAGTCGTCGAGAAAATTCAGCTCGCGGATTCCGATCCTCTGCCGCATGGAATGACGATCTGGCGGGGAACACTGTGGTATTGCGATGATGTTGGCATCGTTTGTCGGCTCAAACTAACACCATGAATCGCAGAACCTTCCTAAGTGGCGCGGCAGCGCTCAGTGTCCGGGCGGCCCAGACCAGCACCCCGGTGCCGATCATTGACACACATATCCACTTGTTTGACACTACCCGCCCGCAAGGCGTGCCATGGCCAGATAAGAAGGATAAAGTCCTGTATCAACCCGCTTTGCCTCCCCGCTATAGGGCGCTCGCGAAGCCGCTCGGCGTCACAGGAGCTATAGAGGTCGAATGTAGTCCCTGGGTGGAGGACAACCAGTGGGTCCTAGACGTTGCAGCGACCGACAAGATGATCGTCGGCACTATAGGAGATCTCGAGCCCGGTAAGCCGGACTTTCAAGGGCAGCTGGACAAGCTCAGGAAGAACCCCCTTTTTCGCGGGATCCGGTACGGCAATCTGTGGGGCCGGAACATTGGAGAGGAACTTCCCCATCCGCAATTCGTTTCTGGCCTGAAACACCTGGCAGCCGCCGGATTGGTTCTCGATACCGCCAATCCCGATGAAGCTTTGATTGCGGCAATGCTGCGCGTCACGGATAAGGTTCCCGATCTGCGTATTGTCATCGACCACCTGCCCCGTCTCGAACCGCCTGCTGAGGCTCGGGCTCTCCGCGCGTACCAGGGGAATCTGCGCGAGTTGGCTAAACGTCCGCAAGTCTACGTTAAAGTCTCCGGCGTTCTCCGCCGCGTTAACGGCCGAGTGCCCGATGACTTGAACTTTTACAAGCCGAGGCTGGATGAACTCTGGGATATTTTCGGGTCAGATCGTCTCATTTACGGCAGCGATTGGCCCAACAGTGACCTGTGGGGACCTTATGAAAAGGAGCTGCGTATCGTCCGTGAATACTTCACGACGAAAGGTACAGCCGCGTCGGAGAAGTATTTCTGGAAGAACTCGGTCGCTGCATATCGCTGGATCAAACGAGATTCAACTCAGCCGGGTCCTGCCTAATTCGGCTCTTCGATGATCTGAAGACGATTTGCTGCAAGATCCTGCAGCTTCTGAATCACTCCGGATGGCCAATGAATCTCGAGCGAGATGGCCCGTGTGTCCTGGCCGAGACCGAAGTGAACGATGCGATCGCTAGAGCATCCATAGCCGACTGCAGTGGTGACCATGTTCCATTGTTGGCCGGAGGCTGAAGTCAGGTGCAGCCTGGATCCGATGCCGTCGCGATTACTCTTGTGTCCGATCAGACGGAAGGATATCCAGTTTCCGGCATGACTGGTGTTGTGGAGTACTAGAGGCTGCTGATTCAGCCGCGTCACGACGATATCGACGCGGCCGTCCCGATCGAAGTCGCCGAAAGCTGCGCCCCGGTGCAGCGCTTCGCCATCGAGAAGGGACGCGACGAAGCGGCCGGAACCAGTGTTGGTGAAAACGATGTTCGGCTGACGAGATTTGCGCCCGGATGATCGCTCGGCGTTATCCATCACATGACCGCCGGCGACAAAGATGTCTTTCCACCCGTCGTTGTTGAAGTCGAACATACCGGTACTCCAGCCGGTCCACGGCGCGCTGGCGGCGCCGATGCCACTCGGATACGTCATATCAGACCACTGCTCTTTGCCGAGATTTCGGAAGAGTGGAAACGTTTCGTTGGAAAGAGCGGTGACGAAGAGATCGTCGCGGCCATCGTTGTCAAAGTCGCGAAAATCGACGCCCATCGATGAAAGCGCCTTGCCGTCAGCATCGTTTGCCACTCCGGCCGGAACAGCGATCTCGCGAAACGTGCCATTGCCTTCGTTGTGGAAGAGGAAATTAGGAACGGTGTCGTTGGCAACGAAGATATCCAGGCGTCCATCGTTATCAAAATCGCCGAATGCAACACCCATACCTTTGCCCGCTTTATTCCCAATTCCGGACTCCTGCGAAACATCCTGAAACTTGCCGCCGCCCAGGTTTCTGTAGAGTGCGTTCGCCAGCGGCTGATAGTAACTGGGATGACAATACTGGCGATAGCCTGAACGGTTACTGGCAGCATCGGGCAATGCGCCGCAAAAAATTTCCGTAGCGGGATCCCAAGCTACGTAGCGAACGACGAACAGGTCGAGCAGGCCATCATTGTCGAAGTCGAACCAGCCGGCGCTGACAGACCATCTCCCCTGTTCACCGAGTCCGGCTTTGACGGTTACATCTTCGAATGTGCCGTCGCCGCGATTGCGAAACAGGGTATTGGCTCGCACACCCGTCACGAATAAGTCAATGTTGCCGTCATTATCAAAGTCACCCGAAGCAACGCCCATGGAGTAACCCGAGCCCGCGACGCCGGCCTTGGCCGTGACATCGGAAAATGTTCCGTCGTGATTATTTCGGAATAGCCGGTTTGCGTATGAAGAATCTGTCTTCAACAAATCCGGGACGGTAGCGCCATTGGCGACGAAGATGTCCGGCCATCCATCGTTGTCATAGTCCAACACGGCAACTCCTGCAATCATCGTTTCGATAAGATGCTTCGATCCGGTAGCACCCGTCCGCACGATCATCTTCAGCGCGCTGGACTCAAAAGTGATCGCGCCCTGTACAGCGACTTTGGCGGTTGCCGGGGGAGTGGCGTTCAGCGCTCTACGAATCCGCTCAGCCTCGGATCGAGCCCCCGCCTTCTCGAGCACGTCGACGCTCTCGATGCCACGTCCCGTCTTGAAAAGGAATAGTCCGTAATCCACCTGCGCACGTTTCTCGCCCGCCTCGATGGCGAGACGGTAGTAGGTCTCGGCTTCGGCGGGCTTCGCCAGGGCCTCGTAGGAGAGTGCGATTCCGAGCAGAATCTTTGCGCGTTCCGTCGTGGATTTGAGTGCGAGCCGATAGTAGCGCAAGGCGTCCTCCGTGCGACCGAGTGTGAATTCGGTCCGGGCGAGGTAATAGCAGGCGTTCTCTTCTGTCGGGCTGAGCGTGCAAGCCCTGGAGAAAGCCGCCTCCGCAGGATTGTATTTCTCCTGCGCTGCATACGCCATCCCGAGAAGTTTCCAAGCACGCGAGCTCGCCGGCTGTTGTTGCGTGAGCAGCAGGAAAGCGCTCACGGCAGTCTCGAAGTCGCGATTCCTGAACGCCGCCAAGCCCCGCGCCCCCTCGTCGGCTGCGGGCGTTATAGCCACAAATAACGTAACAGACAATGTCGCAATTCTGATTGACGGGAAAGGATTCAAACCCATATAATACTCTCACCAACTTGGGGTGGAGGCTTCGTGATCAAACCTTTCCGCATATTGCTCTTGGTGTCGCTTGTCTGCACGCTACTGCTGGCGCAGGCTGATCGAGGCTCCGTCGCCGGCACGATTACGGATGCCTCAGACGCCGTCGTTCCTGGCATTTCTTTGGCCCTGCAGAATACTGCCACTAATTTGACTTACACTACCCCCACCAATGAGAACGGCAGCTACTCGTTCCAAAACCTCCCAGTTGGAAGCTACACTCTCACTGCCGAAGTCAAGGGTTTCCAGCGACAGCAGGTAAGGGGTATCGAGGTGCAAGTCAACCAGCAATCCAAGGTCGATTTAATCATGCGCGTCGGCGAAGTGACTCAAACTGTCGAAGTGGACGCGGCGGCCACGATGATTCAAGCTGAGTCGACAGACGTCGGCACGGTAATTGACGACAAACGCTTTCTCGATTTGCCGCTTACGCTAGGTGGTGGAATTCGCAACCCCTCTGCATTTATCTTCCTCGCTCCTGGCGTTTCGGGCAGCTCCTGGGAGAAGCATGTCGGCGGCGGCGGTTCCTTCAACGATCAGGTATACTTCGACGGCATCGCGCTTTCGCGCGGAGATCTGTCGAATGACGCCGAAGTGAATCCATCCGTGGACGCGATTGCTGAATACAAACTGATCACGAACAATTATTCCGCTGAATATTCCCATGCTTTAGCCGGCGTGACCAGTTACACCATGAAGAGCGGGACCAATGCTTTCCATGGCGATGCATTCGAGTTCAACGACAATAATCATTTCGATGCGCGCGGGTTTTTCAGCCCTACCAAGGCGTTTCGGAATCAGAATGAGTACGGTTTCACACTGGGCGGACCTATCCTGATCCCCAAGATTTACAACGGGCGTAACAAGACGTTCTTCTTTGTCAGTTACGATCAGTTCAATCTTCGCGGTGGGCAGCTCACGGGCCTGAATACGCTTCCAACGGCCAAAATGCTGCAGGGGGACTTCAGCGAATGGCCCGGCGTGATCTACGATCCTCGCAGCACCAAGGTAAATGCGGACGGATCGGTGTCGCGAACGCCTTTTGCCGGTAACATCATACCGAAATCGCTGTTCAGCTCGGTGACCTCGAAGATGCTCCCATTCATTCCGAGTCCCGCTCTGGCGGGCTTGACAAACAACATGATCGCCCCGCTTTCAAGCCCGAGCACCGACCAGAGAACCCATGGCGTCAAGATCGATCACGCTATGTCCGAGAAACATCATCTAAGTGGAATGTATAACTCCACCGACCGGCCTTCGATCAAGAGCCCCGGTCCATCGCGACTGATTCCGGTTGGGAATACCACGGCGGTGGAGAACTACAATCTCCAGGACGTAACGACCATCGTATCGCGGATTAACTATGACTGGACTATCAGCCCAACGGTATTGAACCACGCGGGCCTCGGCTACTCCCGGTTCCGCAATCCCAACTTTTCCCTGGCCTATAACCAGGGCTGGGTACAGCCGAATGGCGGCAAACTCGGACTCACCGGCCTCCAGTTTGATAATTTCCCGACCGTGATGTTCTCTCAGGGCTATACTCGATTCGGCGATGATATAGCCTCCGACAACTACTTCAACACTTTGACGGTGCTGGATAATCTAACTTGGATCAAAGGGAAGCACACGATAAAACTGGGCGCGGAGTTTCAGGCGCACCAGGACAATTACCGAAACTTCGGCAACGGAGCGGGCACGTACAACTATAGCCAGCTGGAAACCGGCATTCCCGGCGTCTCAAGCTCCGGGAATGCGTTCGCCAGCTTCCTGCTTGGCGCCGTCGACTCAGGCTCGGCGTATTTTCGGGACTCGCTTCCCGGCGGGCGCTACAAGTACGATGGCTTCTATGCCGACGATACTTACAAAGTGACTCAGAAGCTCACTCTGGACCTCGGCCTGCGCTATGAGATTCAGATCCCGACTTCGGATCCGCTGGGCCGAATCTCCTACATGGACCCCACGCTCCCCAATCCGGGCGCGGGCAATCTTCCAGGCGCTTACGTGTTCGGCGGTAGCGGCCCGGGACGCGCAGGCTTCAACAGGTATTTCGATATCCATTACAACAACTTCGCTCCCCGCGTCGGTTTTGCGTACTCCGTGACGCCCAAGACCGTGGTTCGAGGCGGCTACGGTATCTTCTATTCGGCCTACATAGATCAAGGCGTAGGGCGTCCATCCAACGGATTCTCCAGTACCGCTTCGTTTGTGAGCCCGGATGCCGGCGTCACTCCGGCCTTCTATTGGGACAATGGATTCCCACAAAACTTCACCCATCCGCCAAACATTTCACCCACCGTTCAGAACGGTCAAACGGCTCAATACTTAAATGTCAAGACCGGTGGACAAATACCCTATTCGCAGCAGTGGAATTTCACGGTGGAGCGCCAGATCACAGATTCGCTGATGGTGAGCGGGGCGTACGTTGCCAACAAGGGAACGCACATCTACGACACTCAGCCGCTGAATCAGGTAGATCCCCGCAACTTCAGCTTAGGCTCTGCGCTATTAAAGGCGAATATCAATTCGCCTCTGGCGCAAGCAGCAGGTTTCAAAGAGCCATTTGCGGGATTCTCACAGTTGTACGGCGCCAATGCGACAGTTGCACAGGCGCTCCGGCCGTTTCCCCAGTATCAAGGCGTCTCTACAGTAGCGGCGCCCTATGCCAACTCGACTTATAACTCTGCCCAGTTCAAAGTGGATAAGCGTTTCTCGCATGGCCTCACCGGAACCTTCGCGTATACGCGCTCGAAGTTTCTTTCCGACGGCGTGGGATTCACCACATCGAACGGCGCAGCGTACCGCCAGAACGCATACAAGAGGGAGAAATTCCTGTATCCCACCGACCAGCCGAACCTGTTCTCATTCAGCTTCAATTATGCGCTGCCATATGGACGGGGCTTCCAAGCCGGAGTGATGCAGAAAGTACTTGGAGGGTGGTCAGTCAGTGGATTCGGCACCTATGGCAGCGGCTATCCCTTGCCCATGACGACGGTGAATCTCAACTCGTTTGTGTTCACCTCCGGATTGCGTCCTAACCTGACGGGCGCTCCTCTCCGGGCGACATCCGGCCCTGGAGGATTCGATCCGAACCGCGATTACTATCTGAATCCGGCAGCTTTTTCCAGTCCCCCGGTGCTCGCATTTGGCAATGCTCCGGCTTATCTTTCAGTTCGCCAGCCCACGATCATCAACGAGTCATTTGGAGTATTCAAGGAGACACGATTCTTTGAGCGCCTGATCAACCAGTTCCGGGTGGAGATGTCGAATCCCTTCAACCGCGTGGTCTTTGGTGCTCCCACCACCGATTTCTCCTCGGCGGCTTTTGGGAAGATCAGTTCCACTCAGAATTCGCCGCGGCAAATCCAGTTCGGCATGAAGATGATTTTCTAGCGGCAGGTTCTATTGATCCTGGTTCTGGCTCTCCTGGTTTGCGGGGATTGCCATCGGGAAATTGTCGAGCGATTCAACCGATCTCCCATGGCCCGGACAAGCGGCCCGGTTGACGCTCGCCAGGAGCTGACGGGATCCTTCCTCCACCCGGCTTCCGGCACGACGTTCCAGATTGCGAGGAGCGAGCGAAAGCTGGAGCTTCGCTGGCTGGACCAAAGACAGGAACTTCCGTTCTATATCGGGTCCGGGCGCATGGGACGGAGCTACGCGTTTTTGGACGAGGGGTATCTATACCAGGCGCCTGCCGGATACTATGCGAATCGCCGCACCTGGGATGCGCCACCCGGTTATGAACACGACCGTACTCCGGATTTTTCGCGGCCGGTGACACCGGAGTGCTTGTTCTGCCACGCGAGCGGGGCCCGCGCAGTTCCAGGAACACTCAATCGCATCGCCGATATGGGCGCGCTACACGGCATCAGTTGCGAACGGTGCCATGGAGATGGCGCCGCGCACGCAAAGGAACCACTGCAGCACAACATTGTCAATCCGGCGAGGTTGTCTGCACGAGCGCGCGATTCAGTATGCGAACAGTGCCACCTGGCGGGTGAGGTGCGGCTCGCGCTACCTGGGAAGGAGTTGGCCGACTTCCAGCCCGGCCGCGAACTCGGCACCTTTATCCAAGTATTTGTGAACGCCGAGTCGGCGCCGGGTGTACGCGTGAACGGTCACGCCGAGGCGTTGGCCCAGAGCCGGTGCCGCAGAGCATCAAGGGATAGATTATGGTGCGGAACATGCCATAATCCGCATGCACCGACCGTCGACTTTCGCGCGCGTTGCCTCGGATGCCATAAAGCCGAGCAATGTCCTTCGCCTTCGGCGCGCGATCGCGATTGCATAGGATGCCACATGCCCAAGGCACGCGCATTCGACGGGGGACACACGGTGTTCACTGATCATTCTATTCCACGAGTGTCAGTGCACAATTCCCATCGCGTTTCAGGAAAGGAACTCCGACCTTACTTCACTGACCCGCAGCTCAAGGGATCAGCGGAGCGCAACCTTGGGCTGGCTTATAGCAATTTGGGAGATCTTGGAAAGGCTTGGCCGCTCTTGCGTAGCGCAGCAACCAGCGGTCGCGATGCCGCGCTCTTTACGCGGATCGCGGCGATGCTGCAGTCGGAGAATCGATACGATCAGGCCGAACAATATTACCGCGAATCGCTCGCCATGGATGCGGATCAGTTCGAGGCGGTGTTGGGATTAGCGCGACTGTTGGACCGGACCGGACGGAAGGGTGAAGCGGCTCAACTTCACAGGAAGGCGTTTACCTTGTGCCCACGCCAGGCAGATAGAAGCCACCAGTGAAGATTAAGTCGCGAACTTGGGAGCGGCCACCGCTGATGCGCTCGAAACGCTCAGGCCTCGCAGCCGTTAGACTAAGATGAGTTTGGGGTTATGAGGCGACCAGATACCCCCGGGCCAGATGCAATCCGTGCACAGCTCCGGCGTATCACGGAGAGCCCAGGTTTTGTGCGCTCCGAGCGGCTCCGGAGGTTTCTTACTCATTGCGTTGAGTGTACGCTTTCGGGACGTCTGGAAGACCTGAAGGAATACACGATTGCGCTATCGGCGTTCGACCGGCCGAAGCATCACGATCCCACGGAAGATCCAATCGTTCGCGTGGAGGCTCGTCGCCTCCGCTCGAAGCTCGCCGAATACTACGAAAAATACGGTTCGGCGGATCCCATCACCATCCAGATGCCGAAGGGTGCTTATTTGCCGACCTTCGAGCTCCGGCGACCCGAACCTGCAACGCCAACCAGGAAACCGCCGTCGCGCGCTTTGTACGCTGCGCTGGTCGCCGCCCTCATTGCTGCTGTCAGTCTTCTTTGGATCTCTGTCAACAATTCGAGGGCCTCCGCTGAGCCGGTATTGACCCGCATCACCTTCGATCGAGCTCTGAACACGGATCCGACGCTGTCGCCGGACGGTTCCCTTCTCGCGTTCGCCTCGGACCGTGCGGGCGGCGGCGGTCTGAATATCTGGATTCAACCCGCAAGGGCGGGCGCCGCCCGCACGGAGAGCCGCCAGCTCACTGACGATCCGGCGGATGATTCGGAGCCTTCGATCTCGCCCGACAAGTCTTTGGTTGCGTTTCGATCCGAACGCCAGCCGCCCGGCATCTACCTAGCCTCTGAGACCGGCGGATCGGCGCGGCTTCTCGCTCCGAATGGCCGCAACCCCCGATTCTCTCCCGATGGACGCTGGATCGCTTACTGGACGGGCTCTCCGGGCGGTGCGTCGCTGCCTCCGGCGGGGCGGGGTTTCGTGATTCCTTCAGGTGGCGGTGACCCGCGCCCGCTGCTGGCCGACTTCGCTGCCGCTGTTTGTCCAGTGTGGTCCACCCGCGATTCACAGCTTCTGCTCGAGGCCAGTCAGCGGGCGGGAGATCCACTGGATCTCTGGTCGGTTCGGCTGCACGAGCCGCAGCTGGTTCGTAGCGGGATCGGAGAGGTTCTCCACGGCGAGAAATTGAAACTCGAATACCAGCACTGCTCTTTCACATGGCGCAACGATACAGTGGTGATTTCGGCGATCCAGCAAGATACGCAAAATCTGTGGCTCCTGCCGGTTTCACGGGAAGGTCAGTCGACCGGGCGCTTGCAGCGCATTACCGTTGGGTCCGCGGGCGAAGCTGTGCCATTTGCCGCAGCTAACCTGATCGCGTTCTCAAGTCGCTCCGAGACTCTCGATATCTGGCGAATGCCGATAGATTCACCGGACAAACTAGTTCGCGTGACCGGCGGCGAAACCACTTTTCCACAGGTCGCAGATAATCGCTTGGTGTACCTGGCGAAATCGGCCGGCCTCTCGGACGTCTGGCTGAAGACTTTGCCTTCCGGTAAGGAGACGCAGGTCACTCGATCTCCCATCGATCCGCGATATCCTCAGCTCTGCCCCGGCCGCGAAGATATCATCTACAGCGAGGGACTCAATATATTTCAAACCACACTGCACCAGTCCGCGCCGCGGCTGCTGTGCAATGGTTGTGCCCGCGTTTGGCAGTGCACGGGACGCGAACTTCTTTTCTCACCATCGGAGGGAAACGGGCGCACGCCACTCGCAACGCTGGATCTGGCGAGCGGCTCAAAGACTACCCTACTCCGAAGCTCAGATTTCGATCTCGCCAACCCTCAGAAGAGCCCAGATGGGTGGGTTGCTTTCCATGCCATCATCGGACCAAACCGCCGCCAGATCTTCGTAGCCAGGGACCAGCCGCCTTACCCGATCCCACCAGGGAAATGGGTCCCTGTGACCGACGGCACGCAGTTGGACCGCAACGCTGTGTGGGGGTCATCCGGTACGCTCTACTTTCTGTCGGAGCGGTGCGGCTTCCGATGCGTGTGGAAGCAGTCCCTGGACACTGCTACCGGCAGGCCTCTCGGCCCACCGTCGGCCGTCCGTCATTTCCACTCCGCACGGCAAGGACTCTCGTCCATTGGCGATGTCGGCGCGGTCGGTCTCAGTTATAACGAGGGGAATCTTTACTTCACCATGGCGGAAATCACGGCAGATATTTGGATCGCCCATCTCCCAGAGTGACCCGTAAGTCGTTGATAGCGAGCTGAACCAGCAGTAAGGACACCGTAAGCTTACTAGCTTGTGTGCTCCTACGTCCGCATACTTGGCGGCATGGCAACTACTTCAGCTCAACCCATCATTGATCATGAGCGCCTGATGCAGGTGCTCGGAAAGTTTGTGGGCGAGGTCGGCAGCGCTATGAACGGCGTCCTCGTTCTTCTGGGAGAACGGCTCGGTCTATACAAAGCTATGGCGGGAGCCGGCCCGATGACGTCAGAAGGCTTGGCGCGCAAGACCGGCCTGAACGAACGGTACGTGCGCGAGTGGCTTGCAGCCCAGGCCGCGGGCGAAATCGTCGAATACAACCCGGCGACAAAATCCTTCAGCCTGAGCAATGAACATGCACTGCTGCTGGCGGATGAGAACGGACCGGCGTATCTTCCGGCCGCGTACGAAATCATGAAAGCCTGTGTGATGGACGAAACCCGCATCGAAGAGGCCTTCCGCACCGGCGAAGGAGTGGGCTGGGATGAGCATCATCCCTGTCTGTTCAGCGGAACGGAAAGGTTCTTTCGCCCCGCGTATCTCACCAACCTGGTGCACACCTGGCTCCCGGCGCTCGATGGGGTCGTCGAAAAGCTGAACGCCGGAGCCAGGGTTGCGGACGTTGGCTGCGGCCACGGCGCATCGACCATCATCATGGCGCAGGCCTTTCCGAAGTCCCGCTTCTGGGGGTTCGACTATCACGAAGGCTCCATCGAGTCCGCGCGTAAGGCCGCTGATCGCGCCGGGGTGGGTCATCAGTGTAAATTCGAAATTGCCTCCTCGAAGATCTATCCCGGTTCCGGCTACGACCTGGTTGCATTTTTCGACTGTCTGCACGACATGGGTGATCCAGTTGGCGCCGCTGCCCATGTGCGCGCGTCTCTGAAGCCGGACGGCACCTGGCTGATTGTGGAACCCTTTGCATGCGATGAATTGGAGCAAAACTTCACTCCGCCGGGTCGGGTGTTCTATTGTGCGTCGACAATGATTTGCACTCCGGCATCGAAGGCTCAGGAGGTGGGCCTCGCGCTGGGAGCACAGGCCGGCGAGAAGCGAATTCGCGAGGTGGTGACGGCTGGCGGCTTCACCCGCTTCCGGCGAGCCGCTGAGACGCCATTCAACTTAGTGTTTGAAGCACGGCCTTAGGCTTCCGGGCAGGTTTGGTTGGCCGGGTCCGCGCCTCGGTGATTCACGTGAGCGGTGAACCGGCCCACACATTACTCTGGAGTACTGTCGATTGCCAGCGCACGGTCGAGGGCGCTCGCTCTCAGGCATATTCCGGGGGCAACTTGGAGCCTGTCACAACGACAGCGATATACTTCTACGATGACAATCCTAAGATCGGCCGGGATCACGGACCAAACCCGAAGGAATTTGGCGTTGCTTGTGAGCGGGCTTTGCTTTTTGTGCGCCAGTGCGATCGCCCAGACTCCCTGTGAGGGCATTCAACTCGGAGCGTTCGGCAAAAGTGTAACCTACGTCGTCGCGGTGCGTGAGGGCTTTTTCGCCAAGGAGGGCGTGAATGTCTGTTATACCCAGGTGGCTGGTTCCGTGCAGCAATTCGACGACCTGCTATCCGGCAAGTACGATCTGGTCTCGACGGCCGCGGACAATGTCATCAATCGTGTTGCGAATCAAAAATCGCCGCTGGCGATTATAGCGGGGCTGGACCGAAGTCCTGGCCTGGTGCTGGCGGGGAATACAGCGAACGGGATTCGGACGATCGCCGATCTCAAGGGCAAAGCCATCGAGGTGGATGCTCCCGATTCCGGGTTTGTATTTGCACTGCGGCATATTTTGAAAGTCAACGGATTGGCTCTGGAAAACGGAGACTATTCATTGCGCGTTATCGGCGGAGGCACGCAGCGATTTCAGGTGCTTTCTGCAGGGAGCGTGGTTCCGTCTGGAGGCGGCTCGCCGCAACCTTCGTATGCCACTATGCTCAACCCGCCATTCACGCAGCGTATTGCAGTGGAACGAAATCTGATCATCCTTGCGCGCTTTTCCGATTACGTTGCGCCGTACCAAAGTGGCGTGTTAACGGCTACCACCAGCTACATTGAAACCCACAAAGACACGCTCTACGCGTTTTTGCGAGCCATGATTGGTGCCGGGTTCTTCGCTCGAGCGCCAGAGAATCGGGAGCGTGTCACAGCGAGTCTCGTCGCTGAACTCGGGCTTTCAACGGATGTTGCGACGGGCGTGCTGGACGATGCGCGAAATCCAATCTATGGCGAGGTGCCGATAGCACTGCTGAGCCGCACGGGCATGGCGAACGCGATCCGGTTGCGTCAGGAGTTCGGCGGACTGGCTGACCCGAACCTGGATGGCAATGTGTTAAGCCTTCCGGGAAACGGGCTGTATGACGACCGAATCTGGCTGGCGGCAGTCGACTCGCTTTTTAACGGCACCCCTCCCACTTGGTAGTGCCTGCGGGCCTTGTTGCCTGTCGAGTTGGCCTTGGGTTCCGCCCGAAGAGTCGGATTCCCGAAAGCAACCGACCAAGCCCCTACCGGTCTGAACTAGCAGAGCGAAAACTCGGCGACCGCACGCGATCGCTGCCAAGGCGCGCAGCTACAGCGCTGCGAACGTGATAACATTCCGTTGAATCGTTGAGTGCCCTTCAAGAGAGATTCAGTTCGGAACAAAAACGGACCGTGCTCGAGGCGGTGTTAGAGAGCAACACCTTCGCTCGCGCCGACCAGCTTCGACGGTTCCTGCGCTATATCTGCGAAAAGGAAATCGCTCATCAGGCGCAGGAAATCTCGGAGTACTCCATCGCCACCGAGGCGCTTGGACGCTCCTCGCAGTACCTGCCTGGAGGCGACTCTTCGGTTCGGAGCCGCGCACACGCGCTCCGTCAGAAGCTGCAAGAGTATTACGAGGCCGAAAACAAGATTGCGCTCATCCGGATCGAACTTCGGAAGGGCAGCTACGTTCCATTATTTGTCGATTGGTCGGAGACTCTCCGGCGTGCAGAGGCGACACAGATTCACGAAGCGGGCGCTCCGGTTTCAGTACCGGCGCAGCCTGCGGCGAGGCCAAGCCGGCAGCTAATCGCCGGCGCTTTCCTGGCCGGAGTCCTGCTGACCGCATTAGTCACCTGGACGTGGTTCTCCCTCCAGACGTGGACTCCTACGCTGCCGGCCATTCTCAGGGAAGCGTGGGGGCCGGCTCTGGACCGCCATGCCGAAGTGCTGGTTTGTATTGCGTCGCCGCCGGCCCTTCTGCTCAAGTCTTTCAGAGGCGGGAAGCTGCCGGACACTCCGCGCCTGATACCCACCCCCAAGGAGATCAGCGATTGGTATGCCGGCCTGCACGAAATGGATGGGGGCGGCGACCTCTATATGCAGACCACCATGAATACAATGCTTTCGGGCGATGCCTTGGCAGCGGCTCGCGCCGTGCGCTTTCTGAGCGGATTCGGAGTTTCCGCGCAGGTGCTCCCGGAATGGGGTATGCGTCCGCTGGTACTGAGGGGTCGCAACGTTCTCCTGATCGGCTCGCCGAACTACAGTCCCTACGCAGGCCGAATCCTCAGGAGCACGCCGTTCACCGTGCGCTACGATCCAGCGAGTCGTGAGGAAGTCATCTCTGATCGCGCTTCCAGTTCGCCGGCCGTTTATCGTCCCAAACGCGACGATTTTGGAGAACTGACCCAGGTGTACGGCCTCCTGACGGTTCTTCCCAGCCAGTCGCCCGGCGAGCGCCGAGAACAGACGGTCATCTTCTCCGGTATTACGTCCGCCGGTCCGCAGGCGGCCATGGAGTTCTTCTCCTCTCCGGTCAGCCTCCAGGACCTGAAACAGCGCCTCGCGCGCGAGGGGTATTCGCGGCTGCCTGCCGCTTACCAGGTGGTGCTTCGTTGCGGGGTAGACCGAGCGTTGGCTCTGACGTGGAACTATGAAACCCACCGCGTCATTGCACAGCCGCCACGTTTTGAGTAACGCTGTGGGGTGAATTTCCCGTTCGCGAACGTTACCGAACGTCAAGTAACGTTTTGATTTAGCGCGAGTTAGACGCTTTAGGATATGCTGGCTCCAATCCCAAGACGGATCAACTAGGCCAGGAGGCTTCCATGAGGCGCAGTACCGACCATCGATCGTCGACAGCAACTTTCCTCTGCCGCTGCGTTTTCCTCGCAGCGATTCTCTTCCCATTTGACGCGAATGCGCAGACTGCCACCGGTTCCATATCCGGTAATGTACGCGACCAGACGCAAGCCGCCGTTCCGAACGTGAGCATTACTCTCAGGAACGTCGATACCAACGAGACGCGTTCGGCGAACTCCAACAATCTGGGTTATTACTCGTTCCAGTTGCTTCCTCCGGCGACATATCGATTGGAGGCGCAAATGAGCGGCTTTCGCCGGTTCATCCGGGAGATTGTGAAGTTGGATGTCGCCATGACTGCGGTGGTGGACGTGGAACTCACCCTCGGCGAGACCACCGACGCCGTAACCGTGTCGGACAGCGCTCCGCCACTCGATTCAGCGGCCTCGTCGCTGGGCCAGGTGATGGAAAACAAGAGGCTGGTTGACTTGCCCATAAACGGCCGGAACAGCTATGGCTTCGCAGCGCTGATTCCTGGTGTACGTGCTCCCTCGCTCTTCACCGGAGTAGCCTACGCGAGCTATAACGATCAGTTCCTTTCTATTAACGGCTCGAGAGCGAACGTCAGCCAGTTTTACCTGGACGGCGGCGCCAACTCGACGGCCGGTTTCAATGGACCGGGCATCTTCCCGTCTCTGGATTTAGTACAGGAATACAAGGTACAGACCAACAACTTCAGCGCGGAATTTGGGAATACGGCGGGCGGTGTAATCAACGTTGTCTCAAAGACCGGCACGAACCAGTTGCATGGGAGTGTTTATGAGTTTCTCCGCAACGATAAACTCGAAGCGAACAACTTCTTCGCGAATCGCGGCGGCGTGCCGATCGCCCCGCTGCGGTTCAATCAGTTCGGTGTCTCCGCCGGCGGACCCATCTGGATACCTAAGGTCTACAACGGACAGAATCGCACGTTCTTCTTTTTCTCGTATGAAGGGCTGCGCTGGGTGCGAGCTCTCACCGCGACCGGCACCATGCCCACGGCCGCGCAGAGGGATGGCGACTTCTCGAAAACTTTGAATGCCGCGGGCGCCCAGGTGACGATCTACGATCCGCTGACCACCGTCCCGGACCCGGCCAAACCCGGCCAGTTTATTCGCAGCGCCTTTCCCGGGAATGTGGTTCCGAAGAACCGAATGGACCCGGTCGCGTTGAACATACTGCCTTTCATACCCCTTTCGAACGGGCCTGGCGCTCCGTTCACCGGTACGAATAACTTCGTCACCAGCAACTCGGCTCCGACACAGAAGGATACGTTCTCGATTCGTGTGGATCACTCCTTCACCAATAACCAAAAGCTGTTTTTCCGCTACTCGCCCAATAACACACTCGTGAACCGCCCGCTGGTGTACGGCGCTCAGTTCGGCCCGGCGAACCCGATCAACGGCGTGGACACTTTACACCATAGGCAGGCGGTGCTGAACTATACGTGGGTGGCGAGCCCTACAACAGTGGTGGAACTTAGTTCAAGCGTCCTCCACTATTGGCTGGGCCGCGTGAGCCCGGGCCTGTACTATGACCCGGTGAAACTAGGGTTCCCATCCTATTTGCATAACCTTCCGAATGATCCGTGTTTCCCTTCGGTTTCGGCAACGGGACTGGGCGTAACGCTGAGCGTAGTGGACAATGGTGGCGGCTTCCTTGGCAATTGCAATCACACCAGCCAAAGCTACGATACGTTTCACGAGTACGGTAACGTTACCAAGATTCGTGGCGCTCACACCATGAAAATGGGGGCATCAATCGGGTCCAATCGCTGGACGCAGCGGCCGAAGCCGGCGGGCGGTGCCTACAATTTCACACCGGACTTCACTCAGGGGCCTAATCCGCTGGTGGCGAGTTCCACCGCCGGCGCGTCTTTCGCTGCGTTCTTGCTCGGCGTTGGAACCAGCGGCAGCATCAACAGCTTTCTGCCCGGTCAGTTTATCAGCTACAAGTACTACGGCGCCTACTTTCAGGATGACTGGAAAGTGACCAGCAAACTGACTCTGAACCTGGGCCTGCGCTACGACTACAATGCACCGTGGACAGAGAAGTACAACAGGATCAACAGTTGGGATGCAACATCGCCGGTCCCGCTCCAGGTTCCGGGCCTTGCTCTTAAGGGTGGCCTGGTCTTCCCAGGAGTGAACGGCTTGTCGCGGCAGGAATATAACCCCGACCGCACCAACTTCGCGCCGCGGTTCGGTTTTGCCTACGCAGCCGATTCAAAGACGGTGGTGCGGGGCGGATTTGGGATGTTCTACGGCCCTTCCAACGGTGCCGCCTTTACCGGCAGCGCGGCGGTAGCGAGCAGTGGATTTTCGGCAACGACAAACTGGGTGAACAGCATCGACGGCGTGACGCCCGCCAGTTACATGTCGGATCCCTACCCGAACGGCTTCCAGGCCGCGCCTGGCAGCTCGCAAGGGCTGCTGACGCTCATCGGCCAGACCATCAGCACCATGGACCGGGGCCGCAAATCGCTGTATGCGGAGCAATGGAACTTCGCGGTACAGCGCATTCTGCCCATGAATCTTTCGATGGAAGTAGCGTATGCGGGCAGCCACGGCGTACATCTGCAGGGGCCGTTGAACTACGACCAGTTGCCCGACCAGTATCTCTCCATGGGCAACGCATTGCGCACGTTGGTCCCGAATCCGTTCTACGGCATTGTCACCACGGGCCCGTTGGCGGCGGCTACGGTTCAACAGGGCCAGTTACTCCGGCCGTACCCGCAGTTCACCGGCATCACCACCATCAACTCCTACGGCAACTCCATCTACCACTCGCTCCAATCGAAGTTGGAGCGGCGGTTCTCAAATGGGTTCAGCCTGTTGGTGGCCTACACTTTCTCGAAGCTGATCGATGACACGCTGCCCTCGACTGCGAACGCGGGCTTCCCGGGAGAAAGCTTCAGCGCCGGCAACATCCAGAACTACTACAACCGCCGTCTGGAGCGCGCGGTGGCGAGCTTCGATACGCCGCACTCGCTGGCGCTCAATTCCAACTGGGAATTACCATTCGGAAAGGGCAAACCCTTCCTGAACGGCGGCGGCTGGACGGACCTGCTGATTGGAGGTTGGCAATTGAACGGGATTGCCATCTTCCATAGCGGTGCGCCCATCGGATTGACAACATCCTCCAGCACGTTAAACAACTTCGGCGTCGTGCAGAGGCCGAACTACGTCGGAGGCGATCCTGCAGGACAGGGCCCCATCTCGCAGCGCCTCAATAACTACTTCAACGTGAGCGCGTTTGCGGTCCCTCCGCTGTATACTTACGGCAACACCGCGCGCCTGCTGGACTGGCTGCGTGCGCCCGGTGTTGCAAATCTGGACGCTTCGCTGTTCAAGAACTTCGCCGTGCATGAAAACATGCGCGTGCAGTTTCGCGCCGAGTTCTTCAACGTGCTGAACCATCCGCTGTTCGATTTCCCCGGCACGGCCATCGGCTCGCCAACCGCGGGCGTGATTTCCAGCCAGGCCAATTCGCCCAGAGATATCCAACTCGCGCTAAAGTTCATCTTTTAGGAGACTTCATGTTGATTACGAAATTCGCACGCATACTGGCGTTCTGCGCCACAATCGCGGCCTACAGCGCGACGGAACCTTTAGGACTGTTTGAATCGAGCACTGATGTCGGCGTGACGCCGCAGAAAGGCAAGGTCGAGTTCGATGCCGCTAAGGGCGAGTATCACGTCACAGGCGGTGGAGCGAACATCTGGGGCGCGGAGGACGCGTTCCAGCTCGCATACAAGAAAATGTCGGGGGATGTGGCCCTCACAGCCGACGTCCGCTTCATCGGGACGGGCGCGGTGGCGCACCGCAAGGCAGCGCTGATGATCCGGCAAAGCTTGGAGCCAAACGCGGCGTATGCGGATGTCGCCCTCCACGGCGACGGTTTGACGTCGTTGCAGTTTCGCCCCACCGCGGGTGCGCCCACCACGGAGATCCGTTCGGAGTTGAAAGCTCCCGTCCGCATCCGGATCGAGCGCCGCGGCGACCGCTTCACCATCGCAGCCGGCAATCCGGGCGAAGAACTGAAGCCCGCTGGTCCGGCCACTGTGGCGCTGCAGGATCCGGTGTACGTCGGGCTTGCGGTTTCCTCTCACGATCCCAATATTCTTGAGACTGCGGTCTTCTCGAACGTGAAGGTGGAGTCACTTCCGCCGCAGACGGCGCAACGGCCCCGGTTCTCGAGCAAGATCTCCATCTACGACCTGAAGACCAAGTCGGTGAAGACCGTCTATCAGGCCAACGAAATCTTCGAAGCGCCGAACTGGTCGCGCGACGGCAAGTTTCTGCTGGTAAACTCGCGCGGTCGCCTCTTCCGGATCCCGGTGGATGGACCGGCCGGCGAGCCCGAACCGATAAATCTGGATCCCACGCTTCGATGCAACAACGATCATGACCTGTCGAAAGATGGGAAGTGGGTCGCGATCTCGGCATCTACGGCATCCTCGCGGGGGTCGCAGGTGTATATTGCGGGGGCCGACGGGTCCAATCCACGCCTGGTGGCCTCTACCACTCCAAGCTATTTCCATGGCTGGTCGCCGGACGGGAAATACCTGGCCTTCGTCGGACAACGAAACGGAAAATTCAATCTGTTCCGCGTGCCCTTCGGAGGTGGCGAAGAGGAGCGGCTGACCTTTAACTCTCCTTACGACGATGGTCCTGACTATTCGCCCGACGGCAAATGGATCTACTTCAATTCGAATCGCTCTGGCGGATGGGATATCTGGCGGATGCCGGCGACGGGATCCGGTTCCGATGACTCCAAAGCCGAGCGAGTGACGAGCGACGAACTGGAGGACTGGTTCCCGCACCCGTCGCCGGACGGAAAAATGATGCTGGTTTTCTCTTTCCCCAAGGGCACAGCCGGCCACAACGACCGCATGGCCGGCGTGCAACTCCGGCTGTTCCCTCTCCCCGGAGCGAAGCTGAACAGGGAGATGAAACCCCAGGAACTGACCACTTTCTTCGGTGGCCAAGGGACTATCAACGTGAACTCCTGGTCGCCGGATTCCAAGCGCTTCGCCTACGTGATCTATGAGCCGCTTCCCGCAGGAGGAGCCCAGTGAAGCTGAGCATTCTCGCTCTGCTTCCCGTGTCCCTGCTGATCGCCGGAGATGCACCTCGCCCGCGAATTCTCGGCGTCGCCCATATCGCGATCTTCGCCAGCGATTTCGAAAAGTCGCGTGCCTTCTATCGCGATTTTCTCGGCTACCAGGAGCCGTACTCACTCAGCAAGCCGGATGGCTCGCCATCCATGACCTTCTTCAAGGTGAACGAGCGCCAGTACATAGAATTGTTCCCAGAGAACGCTGCCGGCACGGATCGCCTGAATCACATCTCCATCGAAACGGACGACGCCGAGGCAATGCGGAAGTATTTGGCGGAGCACGGCATAACTGTGCCGGCGAAGGTTGGTAAAGGGCGTATTGGGAACTCCAATTTCAACATCAAGGACCCGGAAGGCCACACGGTGGAGATCGTCCAGTATGAGCCGGACGGGTGGACCATCCGGGAACGCGGCAAGTTCGTCCCGAGCAGCCGGATATCCACGCACATGTCGCACGTTGGCGTCATTGTCACTGCGCTCGAACCGGAGCAGAAATTTTATAGCGAATTGCTTGGTTTCCGTGAGACGTGGCGGGGCAGCAAGGATAATGTCACCCTCTCGTGGATCAACCTGCAAGTGCCAGATGGTCAGGACTATGTCGAACTGATGCTCTACAAGGATGCGCCCCCGCCCGCGCGCCGTGGAACCGCGCACCACTTGTGTCTCGAAGTGTCGGACTTGGCCGCGAGCATGGCGAAACTCGAAGCACGGCCCTATCGCGCCCAGTATAAGAACGCGATAGAACAAAAGGTGGGGGTAAATCGAAAAAAACAGGTGAACCTGTTCGATCCCGACGGCACTCGAACTGAGCTGATGGAGGCGCAGACGGTAGATCTCAAGCCGCCTCTCCCGTCTACGGCTCCCGCACCTCATTGAGTGATCAACACGTGCATCGTTGCTGGTGATCGGATTGCCGAGTTGACGGACGTTGAAGAGCCTCCGCGCACGAGCATTCGCTCGTCTCTATCTAGGGGTTGAACCGCTGAGCTCTGGTGAATCAGGTTGACGTCGCTGAGACGGCCCGCCCCGTTCTGGATCCGGCGACAGTCGAATGGTTCTCGTCCTGAAAGGCAGTTTTAGACTCGTGGATGTACAAGAATGCGTACGATAGCGCCCTTCGGCAAGAGCAGCCGCGACCTTTAGTTGAGGTACCGAGCTGTCCGGTGGGCGCAACCGACTTCGAGGTATAGAGCGCAGTATCCGAACATCAAGTTGCCTCATATTTCGCCAGGTTTCGCCAGGATCTCCACACCAGCGTTGCACGAGGTTGAAAACTGACTTAGAATCAAGTGTGTACAACGTCGGGGCGTAGCGCAGCCTGGTAGCGCACCTGCCTTGGGCGCAGGGGGTCGGGCGTTCAAATCGCCCCGCCCCGACCATTTGTTCACAAGGGCTTGCAAGTCTCCAGTTCGCATAAACTGCTGACTGTGTCAGCATGAGCACCTGCTTTTTAGGGGCGTTTGGGGGTACTGTGTCAGAATCCGTGCTCAAGACACGGGTTGATGGTGGAGCGCCTCGCATCTAGCCGTATCGCACGATCTGCGCTGGAGGCAGGTCGACTGTTCAACAAATTCGCCGGATTGCGAAAGCGGACCGCGAACACCTAGTTGAACGTACGTGGGATGCTTGAGAAGCTACTCAGATCCAGTCAAATTTGCCGAGCCGGAACGCGCCACAAACCGGTTGCGGTACCCTTAAAGACTGTGATCTCCGAGATCTCGCGACAAAGCAGCAGTACCGGAGATGGCCTCGAGAGCGCAAGAGGGAGGAGGCTTGAGATTCACTACGAAGCGATGGATCAAGCGAACGAGGCTGTCGTCGATCTTATCGACCAGCATCGATTCTGGGACGCGCATGTGCTGTTGCGACTTGTCGACGAAATACATTGAGTCCGCGCGTGGCGAAGAGGTTTATCTGCCTGCCTGTGGCAGGGCTGTCGACGGCTTCATCGGGTTCTAAACAAGTACTCCTTGACGCTCTTGACATCGCCTGTGCTTCGCCAATATATGGGCGGCTCGCACGTCAAGTTGACTGTGAATCCGATGGGGTTGAACAATCAATACAAATGCCCGCACTGCTTGTGTCTCTGGTCCGGTTTGCTCGACTTCTGCTAAGCGGTTACCAGGCTGTTGCCGCCGAGAATGCCGGCCTTTGCCGGCAGCTCGCTGCCTTCCAGCGTCGTCGTCAACCACCCCTTCTGCCAATATTCGATCGAGTTTTCTGGAGCACACTCCGCCGCTTCTGGTCCGGGTGGCGTGGCCCACTCATCTACATACAGCCCGACACCGTTGTCCGCTGGGAGCGCGAGCGCTTTCGGCGATTCTAAGTCCGGCTGTCCTAATCGGAGCTTCGGCGGAGGGTGGTGACCCGCCCCCGTGGGAAACTTTCACTCCGCCCTTGACACACAAGCTTACCCATTTTCCTCACTCCCGATATTTCATACCAGATTGGATGCTCTTTGATCGAATACGCTAAGGGTGGCAAGAGAAGAGAACGTGAGCTTAAGCGGGACGGAGAACTCTTCCATCCTGGACCGCAAACCCGCAACATTTTCAGCCTCTTCTTGAAAGACGCGGAGCATTGAACCGCGAGTAAGGGATTTTCAGATTTAGCTCACTTGACACCCCCATGTTTTGGTCTGTGCGTAACAACAGTCAGTTTCTCACCGGAGTCGCGGAGTTTCAGCAGACCGTTGACGCCCTCGGTGATGAAACGCGGTGCTTTCCCCCGTGATCGTGGATGCGGTCGTTTGGGGCCGCTCCTTGATCTCTGCGTAACTACCACCGTCAGCCAACATCTGGATCATTCGTGCGCAGCACATCATGGGCCGGTATAGTCCTCGAGATTGACATGTCTCAACGCCTCGCGATCGTCGACGCCCAGTTTGATTGGTTCGGCTTAGAATGGTAAACCGAAAAGACGTTGTTCATTTGGTTCTAGTGACTCAGCGACAGGGCACTAAGTTACTCTTTTCAGAGCACAATCAGCTTGCTAGCCTCTCTCATCAGTAATCGCAAAATCCAGATCCCGTCAATCCTTGTTAGCCGGCCAGGGCAATGTGAACATTCAGCTCACGGCATGTGGAGAGATGCCGTCAATGCGGGACAGTCAATGATCTAGTGATTTTGCAGCGATAGAATGTTTACGCATTTGTAAAGCCCACGTAATCTTGAGCCGCTAGCCTACCCTATAACCACAGTTTTAGGGAGGTCCAATCTTGATTCAAACTATCTTGAAGCAATTCGGTGCCATGTGTGCCCTTGGCGGTGCCATCTTCCTGGGGAGTACGACGACTAGACCGCTCGCCGCGCAAACGAATACAGCAGTCGTCGCCGGCACCGTTCTGGACCAGACCGGGCAGCTTTTGCCGAACGCGACCGTCACCATCAAGAATGAGGCTACGGGAGCTGTGCGGACCGCTATCACAGGTGTGGACGGGCATTTCAAGGCAGACGGCGTGCCTACCGGCTTATACACCATCACCGTGTCGGCAGTGGGCTTTGCCACCAACAACCGAACCGAGTTTGAGGTTGCCCTCGGCAAGAGCGATGATCTCTCTATTACACTGGCCGTGGGTAGCGTCAGCCAGTCGGTGGAGGTTACGGCGACCGCTTCGCTTGCGGCGCACACCGCGCCTTCTCAGGGTTCCTTGGAGGCTCACGGCCCGGTCTCACTGATCAGCCCACAGTTCATTCAGAATTTCGTTTCTCCCGTGGCGGATTACTCGGATATGCTGCAAATGGCGCCCGCCACGTTTAGCGTCAGCGCGAATGGCCCTGGACTCGCCGATACCAAAATCTTCTTCCGCGGATTCAAGGACGGGACCTATAACATGACGTTTGACGGCCTGCCGTTTAACGACACCAACGATCCGACCCATCACTCCTGGGTGTTCTTCCCCGGCCCGTTTATTGGGAGCACACTGTTCGATCGGAGCCCTGGCGATGCAACCGCGATCGGGCCCGCCAATTCCGGTGGGTCCATCAACTTGCTGTCCAAGGACCTTTCTTCAGATCCGATCCTGCAGGGTACCGTCTCCTACGGTAGCTGGAATACTCGGCTTCTGGAGGTTGACTTCGATACCGGTCCGTTCGGTGGCAAGTCCAAGAGATCCAATCTCCTACTCGACATGCACCAGCTTAGTTCCGACGGCTATCAGACTTACAATTACGTAAGCCGTTGGGGTGGCGATGCGAAATATCAGTTCAGAATCAATGACCGGACGATTCTGACCGCGTACAGCGGAATCATCGATCTGGGCTCCAATGCTCCAAACGTGAAAGGGCCGACTCGCGCCCAAGTCGCGCAGTTCGGAGACAACTACCTGCTGAACAACGATCCCGCAGATCCCCTCTACTATAAATACAGTTGGTACCAGATCCCCACGGACTTCGATTACATTGCGGTGAATTCGGAATTGGGCGGCGGCTGGAGGTTAGAAGATAAGATCTACACGGATCGCTACTACAATCATCAGCAGTACAACGGCAGCACGATCACGGCCACGAGCGGGACCGACAAGCTCAACAGCTATCGCAAATTCGGGAATGCTTTCTCGGCGGCGCAGGATTCGCGATGGGGGACGTTCCGCGCGGGATTCTGGTACGAAGCTGCCTACACGGATCGCTTCCAGACTCCGACTGATCCGCGCACCTGGGTGGATGCGTCGATTCCGAACTTCCACGAGAAGTTCATCACGCAGTCGGCGCAGCCGTTCGCGCAGTATGAATATAACGTCACCAGACGGCTTACCTTTACGGCCGGCTTTAAGGTTTCTAATTACAGCATGCACCTGAACCAGTTTGCGGATAACGGCAAAACGGTAGGGAATCTCGGCGGAGTGGCGTTCGTGACGCACGAGGGTAATTACCACTCGTTCCAACCGACAGGGAATCTTCGCTACCGTCTCAAGAACAACTGGACGATGTATGCGCAATACGCGACGGGCAATGTGATTCCGCCCAGCAGCGTTTTCGACGTGAAGAATGCCGTGGTCCGGACCACGCCGAAGCCGACGGAGACCAAGACTTTTCAATTTGGCTCCGTGTTGAAGCTAAACCGATTCACTTTGGATGCGGATGCCTTTTTCCTCAAGGCGCAGGGGCCCTACGCTTCAGCACCCGATCCGGCCACGGGCGAGCCCGTCTATTTCCTCTCCAGCAATACCCTCTCGAAAGGCTTGGAGGCCGAGGGTAACATCGTGGTGGGTCACGGCTTTAACTTCTATCTCAATGGGACGCTCCTCAGGGCGAAGTACTCCGGCTCAGAATTGTGGGTCGCCAACTCTCCGCACGATACCAAGACGATAGGTCTTATGTACTTGCATAAGAACTGGGACCTTGGTTTCTTCAACAAACGGATTGGCAAGATGTATAACGACAATGGCAGCATCAACCAGGCAGTCGCCATCGATCCTTTCAATATCACCAATCTGTTCTTCAACTACACAATCAAAGAAGGGTCGCGCTTGCGAGGAACGAAGTTCCGCTTCGGCGTCACGAACCTCTTCGATCAGCACAACATCATCGGCGTAGTTCCGGCGTCGACCAAGACGAATCTACCCCAACCGGGCGACACACTGACGCTCATGGCAGGCCGCAGTGTTTCCATGGCTGTGACATTCGGCTACGCGCCCCGACGGTAGTGGGCGTTAGCCTTTGATCCGCCGTTATGCGACACCCCCATTGGCGGTGGGCGCGAGGCGAGCAATGGGAACGCGATGCGTACGCCGTCGTAGGCGATCTGCCGCGCCGGGTAGCGCAGACGGGTGTGCTCCCAGCGCCGCTCGAGGTGGCGAAACTCCAGTTGCATCACCCAGCCTGAATGTAAGGCCAGCATCGGCGACCTGAATCGCGTGTCTTGCCTGCAGCGCTGTTCCCGCTCCTGAACGAGCGAGAAACAGGGTGTTTACCTTGCCCGGCGCATATCGAGTGACAAAAGAGGTCCAAAATGTTTTCGAGCCCTCATCATTTTGTAACCACCTCCGGTTCTTAATGAAGACATGAAGTTTCGCGCTCTTTGTCGCCGCATTACCTGTGGCCGGAAGTGCTCAAAGGGACCCCCGACTAAATATCCGGAGACTACCTGAAGGTAACTCGAGAAGTGCTTGGAAGAGGGCTTGACAGGAGCTCCCGGCGCTATAAGAGGCAGTATGACAGTCTCCAGAGCTTGGTCGAGTTTGGCGGCGCCTGATCACATGCTCATGCACCGGGTGAACCGGTGGATGGCTCCGGTATGGGTGCGCTGGTGGATGTTGGGCGCAACACGGGCCGGCGACGGATGGTTGTGGGCGGCCTACGGGCTGATCCTCCTTCTTTCAGACGGCGCCGATAGAGACCGTGCCTTGCTGGCCGCCGGGACCTCAACTTCGGCAGGCATTCTGCTTTTCAGGGCGCTTAAGGTTGCAGTGGGGCGCCGCCGCCCTTGCGATCTGGAACTGCATTGTTGGGCCAAACTGCTGCCTCCGGACCAATTCTCATTTCCCTCCGGCCACTCGATCACGGCGTTCGCGGTTGCGATCCCGCTCAGCTACTTCTACCCGACCGCCGCGTGCGGGCTCCTGTTCATCGCTTGCAATGTTGCGATCTCGCGTATCCTGCTGGGCATGCATTTCCTTAGCGACGTGCTCGCCGGCATGCTGATTGGAACGGGACTGGGTTACACGGCTGTTTGGGTGGCTATGTCCGCCGTGCAATAGTCAATGCCTTCTTCATCGGCCATTCATCGCACCGAAAGCTAGACAAGGGTAAACATAGACATGCTCCGCGCGCCCAGCAACGAACCGGGGATCTCCATCCGCACCATTTGGACACCCAGGCATTCGGTGCCTAAACCAGCACTGGACCTCTGCGACCGTCTCCTCTCCCTGGATCGATTGCACGATCTCTACCGGTCCTCTCAAGATGCCGTAAAGGGGAATATCTTTGAGTCCTTATTGAACGCTCTCCAGGTGGAATGCGATGTGGATTCCGCCGACTTGGCGCATGTCCCGGCAACCGGTCCCGTGCTGGCGCTGGCAAATCACCCTCACGGGTTGCTGCATGGCATGATGCTGGGCGCGGCGTTGTTACGTGTTAGAAGCGACTTAAAGATCTTGACGAACCGGCTTCTGGCGCCTCTTTCCGAGATCGAAGAGCACTGCATTTTTATCGATCCCTTCGGGGGACCGGATGCGGCCCGTCGCAACCAGCAATCGTTACGAAAAGCCCTGCAGTGGCTTTCGGCCGGCAAGTTACTCGCAATGTTTCCGTCTGGAGAAGTCTCGCACTGGCAATTCGGGTCCAGGACAGTTACGGACCCGGAATGGTGCGAGACGGCGGCCCGCTTAATTCGGAGGACGCGGGCCGCCGCGGTGCCGGTGTTTATCACCGGCGAGAACAGTGCTTCATTTCAGATCCTAGGTTTGCTGCACGGAAGTCTACGCACTGCCGCACTTCCGGCCGAATTGCTAAACAAAAAAGGCAAACGCCCATCAATCCGTATCGGGAAACCCGTGTGCCCTGCTGTTTTGGACCGGTTTTCAACTTCACGCGATACGACCCGCTATCTCCGATGGCGCACATATCTCTTGGCTGAACGCAAACCGGTGAACATAGAAGCCGATCTGGGCGGCGGCGGGTTTTCCGCCCGCCTCACGCTTCATTTCCGAACCGCAATACACCGTTCCGCGTGCACTCAGCCAGAGGTTCTGGCTGCGGAAGTGGCGGCTCTGCGGCCGGAACAATGTATGGGGAGAAGTGACCACTTCGCGGTATTCCTCGCTACTGCTCATGAGATTCCATCGTGCCTGAAGGAGATCGGACGTTTGCGCGAAAGCGCGTTTCGCTCTGTCGGTGAAGGAACCGGCCGCACTGTGGACTTGGACCGTTTCGATGAGTCCTACGAGCACCTTTTCGCCTGGAACGACCAGACAAAGGAGATCATCGGAGCCTATAGGTTGTGCCGGGCCGATCGGGCCATACGCGAACGAGGCATTCGCGCGCTTTACACGCATACCCTCTTCCGTTACGGCCCTGCGCTGATCCAGAGTTTTGGTTCCTGTCTGGAACTTGGACGGTCCTTCGTACGCCCGGAGTATCAGCGGCAGTTCACGCCCTTGTTACTGTTGTGGCAGGAGTAGGCCGTTATATTGCCCTTAATCCGGAGATCGCGATGCTATTCGGAGCCGTCAGCATCAGCAGTGAGTACCGTATGTTATCCCGCCATCTCATCGCCGATTTCTTCCTGAAGCAACCCGGCGATGAGCTTGCGGGGATGGTGCAGGCGCGCCGTCCTTTGCGCTCCAACCGGCCGGACCGGGAAGCCTATCGATCGATGGTCTCGTTATTTCGGGACCTCGGCGATCTGTGCGCTGTGGTGGCCGACTTCGAGCCGGATGGCAGGAACATTCCTGTTCTGGTGCGGCACTATGCCCGACTTGGCGGCCGCATGCTGGCCTTCAATGTCGATTCGAATTTCTCGGATGCTCTCGATGGCTTCGTCGTCATCGACCTGCGCAAGTCCGAGGCAAAGCTCCTGGAGCGCTATTTGGGATCCGACAACGCTGCAGTATTCATGCCTTTCCAGCGGGGCTCCAACTCTTGCCGCCGCTGATAAGCTGTGTCGACGGCCGGCGACTTCGACCGATGTGCCCTCCGGTTCAGGTGCAATTCAAGTTTCACTCAATATTGATTAAGCCGTGACCCTCATCCCGCAGGCTAGTGCCATGACATCCACAGAAACGAGCCAACTTCCAGCTGCCACACGCGAAGAACAAATCGCAATGGACCCCGCGGACCCCGCGAGCAACAGGGGTTTGGATCATGAGTCGATCGCGCGCTTAGCCTACGATTACTGGCTGACACGCGGGTGCGCCGACGGACTGGCGCAACAAGATTGGCTGCGCGCCGAGCACGATCTGCTGGCTTTACGGCTAGCCGTCCATTCGGGGCATGGCCGTTAGCGGTCCCGATGGCTGTAGCCTAGTTTCGATTCATCATTTCGTAACACCTCTTCTCGAAGCGAGTGGAGGTGCTACGCGTCTAACCTGGCGTGCGGTTTCTTGCATTAGCCACAGACTACGACGGAACTCTTGCCCATGACGGAGTGGTCTCCTCCGAGTCGCTGGAAGCTTTGCGCCGTTTCCGGGAATCCGGGCGCAAGCTCATCCTTGTGACGGGCCGCCGGCTGGGCGAGCTTGTGGATGCGTTTCCCGAACTTGACGTTTCTTTCGACATGGTGGTCGCTGAGAATGGAGCCCTTCTTTATATCCCGGATACAAAGGAAGAGAAGGACCTCAGTGAAGCTCCATCTCCTGACTTCGTCGCGGCGCTGCGTCGTCAGGACGTGTCGCCCCTGGCCATTGGGCGCGTGATTGTTGCGACTCTGGACACTGAGAAAGAAAAGGTGCTTGGCACCATCGAGGAGCTCGGTCTGGAACTGCAGGTTATCTTCAACAAGGGAGCACTGATGGTGCTGCCCTCTGGGGTGAACAAGGCTTCCGGGCTGGATGCAGCTCTGAAGCTGATCAGACTATCCGCGCACAATGTTGTCGGCGTCGGAGATGCTGAAAACGACCATGCCTTCATGAAATTTTGCGAGTGCTCGTCGGCGGTCGCCAATGCTCTGCAGGCGATCAAGGACCGGGCCGACATTGTGCTCGAGCTGGATCATGGCCGCGGCGTCAAGGAACTGATAGAACACATCCTGGACAATGATCTCGCGGATCTCCACTTGCCGCGCCATGACATCCTGCTCGGAGCTCTTGACAATGGCCAGGAGCTGCGTTTACCCGCGTACGGCGGCGGTCTACTTATAGCAGGCAAGTCAGGTGGAGGTAAGAGCACTCTCTCGACGGGCCTGCTGGAACGTATCTCCGAATCCGGATACCAGTTCTGTGCCATAGATCCGGAAGGCGACCACACGGCATTTGAAGGCGCAGTGGTGTTGGGCGACGCGAAACATGGCCCGACCGCGGAGGAGATCCTCGGCGTCTTGGAAGATCCCAGCCGCAGCGTGATTGTGAACCTGATGGGTGTGCCATTTGAAAAACGGCCGGAGTTTTTCGAGTGCATGCTTCCGCGCCTTCAGGAGCAGCGCGCCAAGACCGGCCGGCCGCACTGGATCCTGGTGGATGAGGCGCATCATCTGCTCCCGTCCACTTGGGAATCGGCCGGAGTTGTCCTTCCAAAAGAGATGACGAATCTGATCCTGATCACGATGGAACCCGACCACATCGCAACTCCTGTGCTGTCGTCGGTGGCAATGATCGTGGCGGTAGGATCCGATCCCAAGAACACCCTGCGAGCCTTCGCCCAGGCAACAGGCGTGAAACCACCCGAAGTTAACGAATCCGAATTACAAAAGGGAATGGGCCTGGCTTGGTGGAAGGACGGTCGCGAGGAACCCCTGCGCTTCCAAGTGGCGCCATGCCGGACAGAAAGTGTCAGACACAGCCGCAAGTATGCGGAGGCTGAATTGACCCCGGATCGCAGCTTCTTCTTCCGTGGACCCGAAGGCAAGTTGAACCTGCGCGCGCACAATCTCGTGACTTTCTTGCAACTGATGGCCGGCGTGGATGAGCAGACCTGGTTGTATCACGTGCAAAGCGGGGAAATATCCGCCTGGTTCCGGAAAAACATCAAAGACGATGAGCTCGCCGACCAAGCGGCCAAAATTGAGCAGAAGAGCTACAACCTCAGCGGCGATCAGAGCCGGGCAGAGTTTCGCGAGCTCATCGAATCGCGGTACACGATGCCTGCTTGAGACCGCGCCCGGCTTGACTTTGCATCGAGCTTCGGCCAATCTCCGCTGCTTTCCAATTCGTGGAACGCTCTGGACAACTCCCGGGCTGCTTTTACGTCGAACACTTTTCGCTCGTTGTAGAGGCTCACGAACCGGCTCCAGGTCCCCACAATCCTATTCATCTTGTCAATGAAATGACGCTCCCGGGATTCGGCATCGCGGCGTTTCGCTACCGCAGCTTCGACTTGAGGCTGATGCGCTTCCAACTCACGAAGGAGCAACTCGCGTGTGAACCGCTCAAACGAGCCGGTTGACTCTCGATTCGGAGCCCGATTCGGTACCGGAGTCTGCGCCAGCGTGAAGCCTGCCAGACCGATTCCAAGGAACAGCGCAGGACTGAATTTCTTCATGCCCGATTATTGTCGGCCTGGGCTTAATCGTTGACGACATCGCAATTACAGATTCGATACTTTGGGGCTGGAATTCTATAGCAATTTCCGGAATAGCCAGAAAAGGCTGCCGGAGAGCGCGATGGAAACCGGTAGAGTCAGAATCCACGCTAATGCGATGTTGCGAAGAGTGGAGCCCTGCAAGCCGGAGTGGTTCGCCGCCATCGTGCCCGCGACGCCAGATGTTAGAACGTGAGTGGTGCTGACCGGAAGACCGAATCCGTCGGCCCCCAATATGGTGGCCATGGCCACCACTTCAGAGACAGCGCCTTGGGCGTAGGTGAGATGCTGCTTGCCGATCTTCTCTCCAACCGTGACGACAATGCGCTTCCAGCCCACCATGGTGCCGAGTCCAAGCGCCAGTGCGACTGCGACCTTCACCCAGGCGGGATGAACTTCGTCGCCCGGTCGAGTTCGTGTTCATAGTTCGATATCGCAGCCCGATCCTCGTCGCGAAACCTCAACAGCTTGCGCTTATGTATGACTCGGAAGGCTTCGCTCGCCAAATACATGTCGTTGCGGACATTTCCCGTAAGCTCCGTCGGAACTCGCGCCAAGCCAGCGTAGCTCTGAACCTGTGTTTTCACGCTCTCGATGTTTTCCCGCAGCGCCGGAAGGGTCGCTGGCGTTAACTTCCCGCTGGCGATGAACCTCTCCAACTCCCGTTTGGAGTCAGCCGGTAAGTTGACGTGCTGCTCTTCATAGGTGGCCAGAGCGCGCTGCGTGGTCTCGGATACTGTGACAAACGAGCGAAGCTCGCGATCTCCCACCGCATGGTTGAGCGCATACACGGTTGGCACCGTGCCAACCAGAATGAGCATGATCAGCCCCATGCCCTTCTGGCCGTCGTTGGATCCATGGGCGAAGCTGACGCCGGTACACGTCGTCACCAGTAAACCGCGAATCCAAAACGGCGGCGGCTCCTGGTTCTGTGGCTCGGCATAAAGCTTGGGAGCGGGTACAAGTTTTTTGAGGATCAACAGCAGCAACCCGGAGCAAATAAATCCTATAATCGGCGAGAACACCAGGCTTTGGATCACTCCGACGGCTTGACTCCAATCCACCCCGCTGGTCCCAGTGTGTTCCGGCGCAATTAATTGATTCATCAACCCGACGCCAATGATCGACCCGATGAGCGTGTGGGAACTGGAGTTCGGAATTCCGAAATACCAGGTACCCAAATTCCAGGTAATGGCGGCGGCAAGGAGAGCGAAAACCATGGCATATCCCGCTTTGGAACCGACTTGAAGAATCAATTCCACGGGAAGAAGGGAAATGATGCCGAAGGCCACGGCCCCGCTGGAAGTCATCACTCCGAGCAGGTTCCACACGCCGGACCAGACAACGGCGAAGTTGGGCTCCAGAGAATGCGTGTAGATGACGGTAGCCACCGCGTTGGCAGTGTCGTGGAATCCATTGACGAACTCGAAGCCGAGCGCAATTGCGAGGGCGATCCCGAGGAGCACGAACTCGAACACGTACGTGGAGTGAACTCCCGAGAGATCGGCGCCCAGGCGCAAGGCCACATAGGTCACGCCTGCTATCAAAATCGTCAGAAAAACAAACAGACCGGCACGGCCCGGACGTCGGGAAGTTTTTGATTCCAGGATGACAGCTGGAGAGCTCATGGCAGGTCCCTCCAGGTTAGGACAGCAACATTACAATTCCATGAATACGTTGGGGAGCACTCGACGACAATCCTCAACTCCGTTTTCGCTCACCTGCAATTCGTTCGACATCCTTTTGAAATAAACCAGTAGCAAACTGAATAACTGATATGCGATTTCCAGCTTATTCAATAGTGTTTCTGGTGATGCTCATGTCCCTCCAGGCCCAAGATCGCGCTGCCATCAACGGCACGGTCAGCGATCCTTCCGGAGCCATGGTGGAAGGCGCCGACGTAGAGATGAACTCACCTCAAACGGGCTTACACCGGAGGACCGCCACAAGCTCGAGCGGTATCTACGAACTGCAGTCGCTCCCGGTCGGCACATACACGATCTCCATCTCTAAAGCTGGGTTTAAGCCCCTGGTGATTACTCGTATCGATCTGCTGTTTGGGCAGGTTCGCACGGTAGATGCGAAGCTGGACATCGGCGCGACCGCCGAATCCGTGGCCGTGACAGCCTCCTCGGAGTCCTTGAACCGGACGAATGCCGAGGTCAACGGCGTCATCGAGTCTCCTCAGATCCGCGAGATTCCGCTGAATGGCCGAAACTGGGCGACTCTGATGACCCTGGCGCCGGGCGCAGTCAATACCGGAGATGGCGCCCAGCGCAGCATTCGCTTTAACGGACACTCGCTCGATGACAGCAATTTCACATTCGACGGCATCGATACCAGCGGAGTACAGGAGCAGACTCAAAAAGCTGATACCCGCCTGAATATCTCGCTCGAATCCATTGCAGAGTTCCGCGTCAGCACTTCCGTCTACACCGCGGAGAACGGAGCTGCCGCGGGCGCGCAGGTCAACGTCGTGTCCAAGACAGGTACGAACGCTTTCCACGGAACGCTGTACGATTACCTGCGCAACGACGAGCTCGACACACGCTCGCCGTTCGACGGCTCGCAAATACCGCCATTCCGCCTGAACCAATTCGGCGCACAACTCGGCGGTCCGGTGATCAAGGACAAGGCGTTCTTCTTCGCGAACTACGAAGGTCTGCGCCAGAGCCTCGGCCAGACACTGATCGGCTTCGTGCCGAGCGCCGCGTTCCGCGCCAAAGTGCTGGCCACATCACCGGTGCTGAAGCCCGTTATCCAGGCGTTCCCGGTTGGGCAGATTCCGATCGACGCCAATACGGATCAGATCACCGTGCAGGGCCGCAACACGGTGCGCGAAGATTCCGGCCTGTTCCGGTTCGATTATCGGTTCTCCGACCAGACCACTCGCCTTCGTCCGGTACAACATCGACAACGCGTACATCGACAATCCGAACGACGCACTCGGCTCGCACAACGTGATCCCGCACATCCCGCAGAATCTAGTCCTGCAATTCCAGCACATCTTCTCCCCGCGGACCATCAATGAGACAAAATTCGGGCTGAACCGCGCCGATTACCACAACTGCAATTACGGAACATCGCCGATAACCGTTACCACCTCGGCTTTCGATACGCTCAGCGACAACACTCTCGACGCTGAGATCGGCACCACCTTTTCGTACATCGACAATTTGACGATGGTCAGGGGGCGGCATACTTTGAAGACTGGGGTCGACATCCGGCGCATCCGGCTGAACAACTCCGGCAATGCCATCCGCGACTCGTCGATCGATTACGCCTCGCTGGACGATTTCATCCACAATATTGCGGACAGCCTGCAGGTCCTCGAAGCCGAAGGTATTCGCGGCAATCGCCGTACGTTCTATATGGGCTATGCACAGGATGAGTTCAAGGCGAGCTCCAAATCTGACGTTAAACATCGGCTTGCGCTACGAGTTCTACACCGTCGCGCATGAGATCCTGAATCGCGCCGCGGTTGTCGACATACTTGGGTGTGGCGGCTATCTGCCCAAAGGGCACGCCGTTCTACGATGCGAACTACGAACAACTGGGCGTCCGCGTGTTGGGGTGGCATGGACGCCAGCCGCGCTGGGAGGGAAGACCGTAATCCGGACCGGTTTCGGCATTTATTATGGCGCGAACCAGAACGACGACTTCAGCGACCCACTGGAGAGCGCGGTTCCCCGCTACGGATTCACGTCCTCCGATGCGCCGACGCTTGGTTATCCTATTGAATCGTTTATAACGCCGGCCTTCTCGCTGTTTGCTCCCAAAGCGATTGATCGTCATCGCAAGGATCTGTCGAATGAGAAGTGGAACTTTCTGGTGCAGCAGGAATTGCCGGTCGCATTTCACCCTGCAGACCGGCTATGTAGGCAGCGCCGGGCACCATCTCTTTACGCGGTACCAGATCAACCTGATTGACCCGGCCACCGGGAAACGGCCACTTTCCCAGTTTTCCCAATTCGGGTTGAAGACCAATGACGGAAACAACACTTTCAATGCGCTCCAGGTGTCTTTGGACCGCCGCTTCACACACGGTTTTCTGTGGCAGACGCAGTACATGTGGTCCCACGGCATTGCGGACTCATCGATCGGGGCGGGGGAAAGTATCAGTTTTCAGAATCAGGCGTGCCGCCGCTGCGATCGCAGCGACACAACGATCGACGTGCGCCACACAACGACTTCGAATGCGATTTATCAGTTGCCCTTTGGAGCCGGGCGCCGTTTCTTGAACGATCACTCTGTAGCCTCCGCGGTTCTGGGCGGCTGGGAACTCTCTGGCATCGCGACGGCCAGCAGCGGACGCCCCGTGAACATCACGATCCGCCGGAAGCGCCAGCCAGCTGCCGGATGGGAACACGGCGTCGCAGCGTCCGGATCTGGTTCCCGGAGTCTCGATCTATGCGGCGAATCAGACCATCGACAACTGGTTCAATCCGGCTGCGTTCGCGGCTCCCGCCAAGGGAACCTGGGGCAACCTGGGCCGGAACATTGCCCGCGGGCCGGGCTATTACGAGATCGATACGGCGCTGCAGAAGAGGTTCCGGTCACGGAGCGAATCGGGCTGAACTTCCGAGCCGAGGCTTTCAATCTCTTCAATCATCCGATCTACGCCAATCCGTCCGGGAATCTTTTCGTCCGGGCAGCTTTGGAAGGATCACATCGATTCTGAACACGGGAGCGGTGGGAACCGGGACTCCACGCCGGCTTCAATTCGCGCTTCGCCTGGATTTCTGATCAATATCGTGCGAATTCTAAATAGTCTTCTGCTGTGCATATCTCTGGCTCCAACAGCTCGCGCCCAATTGTCGCTGGGGCGCATTTCCGGGACTGTGACAGACGCGATGGGGAGCGTCTTACGGGACGCCCAAGTACAAGCGATTAACGCCGAAAACAACCTAAAGCTGACGGCGCAAACCCAAGACAACGGAATCTATCAATTCGCCAATCTCCCTATCGGCACCTACAAAGTCACTATGGCTCAGCAGGGTTTCCAGACTCGAGTCTTCACGTCTATCCCGGTTTCGGCTAACCGCACAACATCGGTGGACGCGGTGCTGGCGCTTGCCTCCGTTAACGCCGAAGTGAGCGTCTCTGCCGAAGCGCCCCTCGTAAATCAGTCGGACGCGACCGTCGGTTATGTGCTGGACGCCACTACGATCGAAAACACGCCGCTCGGAACCCGCAGTTTTACCCAGCTAGCGACACTCAGCCCCGGGGTTAACGCTGAATTTCTAGCCGGATCCGGGACAAACTCCGGTCTCGGAAACCAGAATGTCTGGGCCAACGGACAACGTGACACCAGCAACAGCTTTACTGTAAACGCGGTGAGTGGTAACAACCTGTTCAACGGTAAATCCTCCAGCCAGGTTGCCGAGAACCGTTGCTCTTGAACACTGGCCAGAACTCGTTGCAGCACGCCGGGGAGAGACTCAAACCAGCACGTCAGTGTATGACGCAATTGGGCAGGGCATGCCGACTCCGGCTCCTGAGACACTCGAGGAACTCCGTGTCAACACGGCCCAGTACGACTCCTCCCAAGGAGGCAGTTCCGGGGCACAAATCGCACTCATTACGAAGTCCGGCACTAACGTCCTGCACGGGCAGCTCTACGAATATTTCCAGAACAGTAGTTTGAATGCCGCGCCGTTCTTCCGAAACGCGGACGCCTCGATCCCGAGCCATGACAAAGTTCCAGCCCTCCACTACAACCGATTCGGCGCGACGATTGGGGGACCAATCGTCAAAGACAAGTTGTTTTTCTTCGGCTCCTACCAGGGCATTCGAGACCATGACGCTATCGGCAGCAACTCCACCGCGACCGTTCCCCAGCATCTCACGGAGGATCGCAGCGCCACAGCGATTGAGCGTCGTGCAGCAGGACTTCGGTCAAACCGTTGCGCCCAGCCAGATTAGTCCGGCCGCTCTGAAGCTCTTAAAGTATAAACTTAACGGCCGGTATTCGCGCTCAACGAGATTATCTGGAAGAGCCTGAAGGGGGCGGATTCTGAGATGCCTCCGCCAGTGCATCCATATTATTGGGCTCTTGCCTGGCTGGAGAGGCCGGTACTTCGATTCTCGGAGCATGACCTTCGGACTTTACGAGTTCGACGAAGGGGCGTCAATCCATGAGCATTCTCACCCGCACGAAGAAGTGTGGCAGGTCCTCGAAGGCGAACTGGATATTACTATCGCCGGCATCACGCGGCGCGCCGGTCCTGGGTTTGCCGGGATCGTTCAACCCGATACGCTCCACTCGATAAAGGCGGTTACCAATGGGAGGGCTATGGTCGTAAATTATCCTTCGCGTTCCATCGCGCCTGTGGCCCGTGAGGCTCGCTCTTAAGCAATTAATGCGTTGAAGCGGCGTTGCTATTAACGATTGTGTAACGGTTATTTCCGAGTACTCGATACCTCATTCCAACTACCTCGTCATCTTTTTGAAAAATTCATTTGTTGAGATGGTGATAGGGAGTCCGAGCCCCAGCGGGTCACTACTCAAACACCATGCGAACACATCTCCTTCCTGCAACACTCCTGACGTTTCTGTGTATTTCGGGAACAACGTTCGGCCAAGGTACAGGTTCCACCCTGAGCGGCTTGATTACTGATGCATCCGGCGCGGCCGTTCCCTCGGCGCCTGTAACGGCCCGAAACACGGCGACCAACGTCACGCTACAGAGCCAGTCCGACGGATCCGGATATTACCATTTCGCAAGTATGCCGGTGGGCGACTTTGAAGTCGTCGTGGACGCGCCAGGTTTTGAGAAAACGGCACAGCGCACGCATGTAGACCCCGCTGTGCGGACGCGCCTCGACTTCTCAATCTCAGTGGCTGGTTCAGCGCAGAGTGTTAACGTAAGCGCCGCGGGCACTGATCTCTCCCCAGACGATTCCTCTCTCGGCACCACCATCAGCAACGCCGAAGTTCAGTCCATGCCACTCTATTTGCGTCAGTGGGACGACCTGATCCGCCTGGTCCCCGGCGTGCAGGCCAACCGTTACACCGATCAGAGCGGGGCCACCAGCGCCGGCAGGACGGGCGGCTTCAATGTGCACGGTGTACACTCGCTTCAGAATAATTTCGTTCTGGACGGGATCGACAACAACTCCATTTCAGAGAACGTTCAGGAGTTGACTACGGAAGTAGCTCGGCCCTCAGTGGATACCATCCAGGAGTTTCGTGTGATTACAAACCCCTATGCGGCGGAGTTTGGCCGCGCTCCGGGTGCCACTGTTGCGGTGACAACCAAGGGCGGTGCAAACCAGATTGCATGGCTTGCGATTGAGTACTTGCGCAATCGCGTCTTTGATGCGAACGATTTCTTTTCGAATCGAAGCGGCTTGGTCAAGCCGCAGAACGTGCAGAACCAGTTCGGCGGTAATCTCGGCGGCCCCATCATAAAGGACAAGCTTTTCTGGTTTTTCGATTACGAGGGAACCCGCATCCGCCGCGGCGTCTCCCGCATCAACACGGTTCCGCTGCCTAACGAGCGTATCGGCGACTTCAGCCCGGCTGCAGGTGCCGCGGCCGGGGTCAAGTATCCGGCAATTTATGATTTCACGACGGGACAGCCGTTTGCGAACAATCAAATTCCGGCGAGCCGGATTGATCCGAACGCGGCGAGACTGCTGGCGTTGTTTCCGCTGCCCAATCTCCCTGGCCAGCTGAACAATTTTGCCCGTAACGCCGGGCTGCTGGACGACAACGACAATTATGACGGTCGTGGGGATTGGGATCCAACCTCCCGCGATCTGGTCTTCGTCCGGTACTCATATTCCAATCGGGCGCGTTTCATCCCGGGATATTTTGGTGGTATAGCGGACGGCACCTCTACGTCGGCATGGGGACGCCAGAAGCTTGAAGCGTACAGCGGAGTGGCGGGCTGGACGCGGTCCATCACGCCGCATCTGACCAACGAATTTCGCGCCGGGTTCGGCCGAAATTATTCCCAGGCGCAGCAGGATCCATTCGGCAAGAACCCGACGAGCGACTATATCCCCGGCGTTCCCAATAACCCGGCGGTCAACGGCGGTGTTTCGCTGACTCAGTTTGCCAATTTCACCTTCATCGGTTCACCCGATTTTCTGCCGAAATCGCAGACTACTCAGCAGTTCCAGTGGCTAGATACGATGGCCCTGACGTTAGGCGCGCACTCGTTGAAATTCGGTGCGGACATTCGTACGCCGATGCGTAACATTTTTCAAGACGAGCCTGGGACGCGCGGCTCGCTCACCTTCGACAAGATCTTCACGTGTCAGCGCGGCAGCAACGGTCAGTGTGTAGGTAACAGCGGCCTTTCATACGCGGACGCGCTGCTGGGGTATGTCAAGAGTGCGCAGCTTACGAACGTGTTTTTTGTCGACCAACGCCTGCGCATGCTGTCCGGATTCGCGCAGGACGACTGGAAGCTGACTCCGCGGCTTACCATCAATCTGGGCCTCCGTTATGACTTCTCACCGGCCGCCGTGGAAGGGAAGAACCGCCTGGCCAATTTCAATCCTGCTGGCGCCGGGAGCTTATTGTTTGCCGCCGACGGGTCGCTGGACAAGCGATCGCTCGTAAACACGAATAACAATAATTGGGGGCCGCGCATCGGATTCGCCTACAGCCCGCTTCCGAAGACGGTGATTCGAGGCGGTTACGGGATCTTCTATACCCTGTTTGAACGGGTCGGCAGCGAAGACCAGCTTTCGCTGAATCCGCCGTACCTGATCAACAACACGCCAGCGGTGCCATCCAACGCCACGGCTCCGGTCTTTTTCCTGCGGGACGGGTTCCCTTCCAACTTCCTGGATCCTGCATCTCTCAATTACAAGCTCGTTCACATCCGGGCGGTGAACCCCCACTTGCCGACGCCCTCGGTCCAGCAATGGAGCTTTGGCGTCCAGCAGGAAATTTCGAGCGGTCTGACGGCGGAGGTGAACTATGTTGGAACGAAGTCGACACACCTAGATGTGTTGTCGGATCTGAATCAGCCAATTGGCGGCGTTCAGCCCTATCCAGCTTTTGGATATATCGAGTACCTGAATGCCATCGGTAAAGGCGTCTACCACGGCCTGGAGGCGTCTTTGCACCAACGGCTCAAGCGAGGGCTGGAAATGCGCCTTGCCTACACTTGGTCGAAGAGCATCGACAACGCGCCGGAAGAATTGTCATCGAATTCAGGTTCAGCGCCAAACGGCTTGAACTACGCCGCGTGGCGAGGCCCGAGCGATTTCGATATCCCCCAAAGGGTAGTTGCCAGTTTTGTATATGCATTGCCGGCGGGACACGGACATTCGATGTTTTCCAGCGGCTGGACGTCCTCGGTTCTCGGCAACTGGAATCTCTCGGGTGTGTACACGTTCGCCAGCGGGCGGCCGTTTACGGTGAATTCGGGCAGCAGTCTAGCGAGTGCCATCGACCCTTACGGCGCGGCCACGGCAGTGCCGAACGTGATCGGGACCCCTCAGATTATTGGAACTGTCGGATGCTGGTACTACGCATCGCAGAATCCTGCGTGCCCGGCTTCAGGCTTTACGGATGCCTTTCAACTGCAGTCGCCGGGGCAATTCGGCAACGCGGGACGGAACATTCTGCGGGGGCCGCGTACGAATGTGATGGACCTTTCGATACTCAAGGACTTCAGAATCAAGGAAGCTTCTAATGTGCAGTTCCGGTGGGAGATCTTCAACCTCACCAATACAAAGCTTCTTAGCCTCCCCAACAATAACTTCAGCAGTTCGGCGGCAGGCAGCATCACCAGCCTGGCCGGCGATCCGCGCGTGATGCAGTTCGCGCTGCGATTTTCTTTCTGAGCTGATTCAATAAAGAAGGGACAGCAGCTTATTGAGGCGAGCGTCTATGCTGTCTTAGACGCCGCCTCACCCTTCTTAGTCGCAGCACGATTGCTCTTTTTTTTGGCTGTGGCCCCATTTTTGCCGGACTTCGGATTTTCCTGTTCATTTACTTTGGTTCTTGCACGAAAGACCGTCTCCCTGGCGGAATCGAGCAAGTCCCGCACGCCGTTCGCCCCGGCGAATTGATCGATCACGTCCGACAGCAAGGCCTCCACATTGTCCAGCCTCTTGATTGCCTTCTTGGCTTTCATTTGATCCCTCCTTTCCATGACGTGCAGCTTGGATAATTCAACCGCTCGCAGAGTTTAGCAAGCCAAGCTCGCCTATATTCTACAGCAGCCGCGCATAATATCTGCGCAACCTCAGCGGAATGGATATCCGCCCGGACGGGGACTCCCGCTAAACTCGCCCATTTTCCACGGATTTCTCGAGAAAGCGGTGCGGGAAATCCGGCGACAGCATCCGAAGTAAACCAGGTGCCAGGGCGGTCCCTCAATTAGCGTGATTGTCGTGGGAGAATCAAACGGAAGCCGAATGTCAGAGACGCTTGTGTCAGGCTCGTTCCGAGGTCTGTTCCTGTACGACCTTTGCGATGAAATCCGGCTCGACGACTTGCGCCGATTGTTCGGTTCTCCGCTTGGAGGGCGAGAACCCGGCTTCCGCCATTTGGCTCCGGACTATGTCCGCTTCGAACGCCCGCCTGTCGTTGAAACGTTAGGACCGGTTTTGCTGGACTACGGTGGGCCGGCGCAATGCACCATCAATTATTACGATTATGGCGTGGTAAGCGTCGAATTCGAATCTCCGTTTGAGTGTGATTGGGATACTCTGGTGAAACGTTCGGGAACCTGGATGACAGCCCCCGACGTGGAGAAGAAGGCCGCCGATCTGGTGGCCACCTGCCGCAACCGGATACTCTCAGCCCTTGTAAAGCCATACGATTACCAACTTACGGAAGACTACTACATCGTCCAGATTCGGCCGACGCCATCTGGAGGCAAAACGTTGAGCGCGGCTCAGCTCATCGCGGACCACGGGAGTGCTATCGCCCAGATCGTGCGCGGCGAGACAACCTACCTGTCGGACGAAGAGACCACCGAGGTGCTGCACTCGCGTTTGTCGTATTATCCCAACGATCTCCTGGTCGTCAGTTGGACGGCGGCACTCGTCTATGATACGCCTGAAAGCTCAGGGCCGACAATCCAACTCCTCGAATACGCCAACTCGCAATTGCTGGAGTTCCGTCATTACGATCACGTTCTGACGCGTCTTCTTTCGCATGTGTACGGCGTTGTCAGCAGCGGCTCCGGCGTTCTGGGACGCTGGCGTCTAGCTCGCGAGGCTGAGCGTCTGAACACCATCCAACTGGATGTCCGGGAACTCACTGAGCGAGTCGACAATTCGATTAAGTTCTTGAGCGACACCTTTGCCGCGCGAGTCTACCGCCTGGCGGCCAACAGAATCGGGGTTCTCGATTATCGCACCCTCGTCGATCAGAAGCTGAGCACTGCCGGTGAACTATACCGATTCATGATGGATCGCTTCCACCAAGGCCGCGCATTTGTGCTGGAAGTAATGGTCGTCGTCATCCTCATGATTGAGCTGGTTTACCTTTTCCGCGGCAAGGGTTAGATTGAGCGTGATCGCAGCCGCCCGAGGATTACAGAAAGAAGCTTGATCGATTTAAACGGGATAACTTGCTCCTGTTTCACAGGCTGTTCATGTGAACTACATTCTGCCGACATCGACTCGGGGCACACTGCATACAGAGAGGTACCAGCACATGACCGTCACATTCGACTCCGCCGCCGCGCAGCGGCGCTTTCGTGCGGGCGTCTCGCTGCACAGCCACACCTTACATTCACGCGAAACCCTTGCGGTCTTGTACCAGCTTGCGGAGCAAAGTGTGTGCGTAAGGGCGGGAGTAAGAGTGATCGAAAGGGAGTTCCTTCGCGCAACCGGCCAGCGAATAGATCTAAATCGCGGCTGGTGGACGCCGCCGCTCGCTCCGCTACAAGCGTGGAGGCTGGAACGGTCGCACATCGAGGCGAAGGGTTTGGTACCGATCGTCTCAATCACGGATCATGACAATATCGACGCTCCGCTTTCCCTGCGAGTGCTCGACGAATGCCGCCCGGTGCCGATCTCGGTGGAGTGGAGCGTACCTTTTGAGAAGACGTTCTTTCATCTCGGACTGCACAACATGCCTCACAGCGAGGCGCGGGCGTTGATGGAACGCTTTGAACGGTATACGGCTACGTGCACGGGAAACATTCACGAACTGCTGGGTGCAGTGGCACAAAACCCCGACTCACTCGTCGTTCTGAACCATCCATTCTGGGATGAGGCAGGCATCGGACCCACAGCGCACGAACATATACTGCGCCGTTTCGTGCTGCGCTATCGGCGATTCATTCACTGCCTGGAGCTGAACGGACTGCGAGCGTGGCACGAAAACAAGCGAGTGCTAGCGTTCGCCCAAACAGTTGACAGACCGGTAGTGTCCGGTGGGGACCGGCATGGCACCGAGCCGAATGCAGTTCTTAATCTTACCCACGCGACAACGTTTGGTGATTTCGCTGAGGAGATCCGGTCCGGGACGAGTAACATCTTAATGACGGAGCGATACCGCGAGTCGCACGCGTGGCGAATTCTGCACAACTTCGAAGTCATGGCCGGAGAGATGGAGCATCACGCGCATGGCTGGCGGCATTGGAGTGATCGGGTATTCTACCAGGGGGAGAACGGGGATGTGGAATCGTTCAAGTCGATTTTCGGCGGGCGCGTACCGCGTGCTCTGAACGCGCCCCTAAGGCTTTTGAGGCTCGTGAGCGTGCCGGGAATAAGGCGAGCGATCCGGGCGGTGGGGCCACGCCCTTACCCCTTGACCGCCGTCGAATAGCTGCTTCTTTGTAGTGCCTGGTTTGAGCGGCATTCAGGTTAGCGTCCGATGAACGGCGTGGGAGCGTCCGTCCGCTCGAATCAGGCAGGCGAGTCGGTTATTGGATGGTTACCTGAACCGGGTTGGCGGTGATGCCTCCGGCGGTTACCTGGATGCCAACATTACCCATGCCGGCCAGGGCCGCCGGAAGCTGTATATTTACCTGATCTAAGCCAGCGAAGCCGCCTTGCGGACCGGCGTACAGGACAGGCGCATTTATCCCCCCTACTTTCAAAAGGCCTCGGACTTTTCTCCTGCGCCGTTTGGGCTCATAACTTAAGGTCGAAATCCTTGCCAGACAACCATTCAATTTCAATTTGTTACGCGTATCTCGCCAGTCCCATTGCCAGTTTGCTAACAGACCGAGAAAACCCAAAGACGACGACCGCAATTTTTGCGGAAGTCTATCTCCGTGTAAACGCCATAACCCGAACTCGTCTGTTGAATGGGAACAGCATCGTTCAACGCTCCTTCGGTTCGCCAAAATCGGCACGCATTCCATGGCTTCGCGCCCTTTCCCTACAGCGTCCGCTGCATTGTTGTTCCTATGTCGTTTGACCGAAAGATGAACTTCTGCTCCCCGCGGTGTCAGCAATCACAAAGGCGTAATCACGACGTCCAGCTTGGGAATGGCGTCAAGCATCGGCCGGCCAACGTGAAGATGTTGATCAACCAACTGATGTGGGGTATGCGACATCCACTCGGCGAGCGAGATGTCTTCGTAGGTTGGGGCTTTGAAAATTTCCAGGAACAAGAGATCGGTGTCGCCGGTGTTTTCGATGTAGTGCGGCTGCGACTGCAGAATGTACCCAACGTCGCCCGCTTGAAAGTCCATGGTCCTCGCGTCGGTGTCGGCGATGAAGACCGTCATTCGGCCCCTGCCGCTGATGTAATATTGCCATTCATCTGAAATTCGGGTGCCAGTGCAATTCCCGCAATCCGCCGGGTTTCAACCTGACTATGGCTGCCGAAATCGGGGTCACCGGAAAGTTGGTCGAGTCAATGATCTCCACCTCACCGCCCCGGGTCACTTTCTGGGGCTTCATTTGGCGTGTCCTAAAGTCGAATCGTTGCAGCACGGCGCCGTTTCCCAGGGCCGCCTGCGCTTGTTCCACGCGCAGATCCTCCGGCAATTCCGCTTGAAAAATGAACAGCTCCTTCTTCGGAACCTGGCTGAAGGTGGAGGTGGGGACGCCAAAATTCTTTGCGAGTACTTCGCCGGGCGTGTGAGCTAACCAGTCGGTGATCAGAAACGTGTGGAACTCATCGAAGTGGCCGTTGTCGAAAACGAGCAGGAACCTGCATCCATCAGGACCAAGACCCTGAATCGAATGCGGCACGCCTTTCGGGAACAGCCATAGGTCGCCTTCGCTCACATCGCTCACAAAACTCCGGCCGTGTTGATCGACAGCGGTGATGCGAGCGTGTCCGTAAAGCATGATGGCCCACTCGGCCTCCACGTGCCAGTGCAGCTCGCGGACGCCGCCAGTGGTCAGCCGCATCTCTACGCCGGCCATCTCTTTGGAGATCCGCAGTTCCCGGACGGTAACCTGCCGGGTCCATCCTCCGGCCTCCACGCGTTTACGCGCGAGAGCGAATGAATACTTGAACGGCGCCACCGTTCCGTGATCGGTTTCAGGCGACCAGACCGAATCGGGATTTTCCGCCTCAAGCCCCGAGTTCTTCGGGCCCGGATCACTCTCATTTGGCAAGCGATGATCGGCCACACTAGCGGCGCGTTTGGTCGCATCTTGCGCGCTTACCGCTGTAAGTGTCGCCGTAGCCGCCAAAGCCGCCGACCCTGCGCGGAGGATTCCCCGGCGGGTGATTTTTTCGTTATTACTTGATTGCTGCATAAGATTCTCCTTTTCTGTGGATGCATTACGGTCTAAAACTGTAAGTCAGGTAAACGAACGGATAGTTGAAGTCCTTGCCCTGGGTGGCAGTTCTCAAGAACTCACCAGTGAAGAACCGCGCGTATCCAAACCCGGCGTGCAAAGCGTGACTCACGTCGTGCTCAACCATCAGATCGATCTCCTGGCCAAGGTGGCGGCTCTTAGCCGCAGGGTCGGCCGGTATCGAAATCGCTCCACTGCTCGCGTACATAGCGTCGTGAGTTGTCGCCAGCCAGAGATTGACGTACGCCTGCTTCAGCTTCCACCGTCTTCCAACGGTCTCTTCGGCCCCGGTGCGAATCTGCTGTATATTCTTTCGTCCGAGCTGATCCGCAAATTCGAGCTTGTCGTGGTTGGAGGGATAAAGCTGATCAAATGTGCTCCAGGTTCGGCCATTCGGATTCTTCGTACCCGACGCGTAGTTGGACTCGAGATACACGCGGGGTGAAGTTGCGAGGGTCGAAAACGTCCGGCCGAGACTCCAGTAACCAGCCCACGACCCAATTGAGCTCGCTCCGAGTGAACCGGTCTGTAGGTCCATTTCAACGTTGTAGTCGAACGCCGCGGGCAGCGAACCGCTGACGTGCAGCCCCGAGGTCATCTCGCTGAGACGTCCGCGACCTGCAGTTTCTTCCAGGCCTGCGTTTCCGGGAGCGAGCCGCCAAAGAACATAGGGCTCTACCGTTGCTCGTGGTATGGCGTTTTTCAGGCTGCCGTAAACTCCGTAGAGATTATTGCCGTGGATGTGATGATCGATCACGCCGTCGCGGCCCACGATGACGGAAGAAGCAAACAGGCTGACTCCGGCGCCGCCATGACGCAGGTCGAGACGCACGGCATCAAAGGTCCGTCCCGCGTTGACCCAGTCAGACGGCCCGAGTACGCGCTCGTCTCCAAAGGCGAATACCTGACGTCCGGCGATGAGATCGGCCCAACCCTCTGAGCTGCCGAGCTGGAAATATGCCTGCCGAATGTCCCACGAGTTCTGATATGGCAACGTGCTTGGAATATGCTGATTCAGGAACACACGCGAATCCTGCGTTTCCGCAAATAGGGTGAGCCATTCTTGGGGCTTGATGGTGACATTGAGCCGGAGCCGGCTCAGTACGTAGAAGTCCCTGGTCCGGGTATAACGAATCCCGTCCGGGCTCTCGACGCGGGTACGAAATTCGCCCCCGAATTGAAGCCACGTGGGCAGTGCCCGGTCGACGGCCTCAAGGGGATGGACCCATGCTGGAGGGCTTGGTGCCGCACGAGGAGCCGTCGTACTCGAGTCATTCAGAGAAGCTCTAGGTTTATCCCTTTGTGGCGCTTCGGTTGGGAGTTGCGCGCATGCAGCACCGATGGTGCAAACCGAAATCACCGCGACTCCCGTTACTCGCATATTCTCACCGCTTGATTGGAACGCACGGCAACAGCCGCAATTCAGCGCAGCGTTTGCAAGACTCTACGGCGGGTTGAGGATCGCATCGAGCCAGTGTCACGACTCGACAGTCGCGACGATGCCATAGTCCTTGCACAGCGGCGCTATGACAACGCGGAACCGTGCCGGCCGGCGGCGCTGTCCGTGCAATCAAAGCTTGTGGGTAATCACAATGAGAACGGATCGATGGATCATTGCGGGGGCCGGTGATGCAGATTGCACTCGGCACCGTTTATGCGTGGAGCGTTTTTCGTACGCCGTTAACGAAGGCCCATGGTTGGACGATCTCGGAAGTAACGTTTGCATTCGAGCTTACGATCTTCGTCCTCGGGTTTGCGGCCTTCGCCGGCGGCTTGTGGATGAAAAAGAGTGGGCCGCGCCCAGTGGCCTTCACTGCCGCCGCGTTATATGGTGCCGGCACTTTCCTGGCAGGGCACGCCGCGAACCTGATCGCCTTCTATCTGACGTACGGCGTCATAGCCGGAGCTGGCCTTGGCCTCGGCTACATCGTTCCGATCGCGACACTGGTGCGATGGTTTCCCAAGAAGCAAGGCATAATCGCGGTCGTGGCTGTAGCAGGATTCGGCGCGGGTGCCCTGGTGACTGCTCCGGTTGCCAACTGGCTCATCTTTAAAGCGGGTGTGGCGCGCACCTTCGAAGTGCTGGGGCTGGTGTACCTGGTGATTCTTGCCGCATGCGCCGTTTGGATGCGCAACCCGGAGGCAGAAGACCCCGCGCCCTACAATAGGGCGGTAATCTTGTCTCCTCTGGCCGCTCCTCAGCCCGAGTTCACGCTGACGAAGGCTCTGAGCACGTGGCAATGGTACGCCCTGTGGCTGACATTGTTCTTGAATACCTCCGCTGGCATTTCAATCCTTTCTCAGACAGCGCCGATGGCCCAGGAGATTTCGAGTGCAAGCGCCGCCGCCGCTGCCGGCCTGGTTGGCCTGGTTTCTATTGCCAATGGTTCCGGACGCTTCCTGTGGGCTTGGTTTTCCGACGTGGTTGGCCGCCGGACCGTCTTCGCTTTGATGTTTCTGATCCAAGCCGCGGCCTTTCTGCTAATCGCGCATATTCATCCGTTCGCCGCGCTCTCGATTCTCGCGTTTGTCGTTCTGCTTTGCTACGGCGGCGGCTTCGGGACAATGCCGGCATTCGCAACCGACTACTTCGGCGCGAAGCAGGTCGGTTCCATCTATGGGCTCATGCTGACGGCGTGGGGTTGCGCGGCCATGTTCGGTCCGACGCTGGTGGCACACGTGCGCCAGGCAACCGGACATTACGACCTCGCGATGAACCTGCTCAGTGGTGTAATGTTGTTGAGTTCGATACTCCCTTTGCTCCTGCAGCCGCCAAGTAAGCCCGCAAGCAAGACTGCTTTAGGATCTCTGCATTTGCCGGCTTCACAAAGAAAGATGAATCATGGCCCCTGGCCGTCGCAGCGGGCGTAGCGCTCGAGTAATCCGCCCGCGTCAATGGACGCCAACGAGGCCCATCGGGAAGCAAGCTTTGTTGCGACCAAGTTGCCGAGGCGATTTCAGGCTTCCTATAGAGAGGATGGGGACAGGCGTCCGGATCTTGTTCAGCGGGGTGGTGCAGACCTGGAGGAGGGGACGCGTGTTTGATTTGAGATCGTCAAGCGAAGACTTTCCGCAGACGCCAGACGCGGACGTCATTACGAAGCTCCGTTGCGGTTGAACGTTCCACCAGGCGTTGAATCGGCCAACTCGACTCACGATATTCGGATTTCCATCCGCTGCGGGAGCGATGGAGCGGATCTGCGAGGCATCGCGGTCCGCAGTCTCGCGATCGGAATCGAAATTGCCGCATCGCTCATAACCCTTTTCCTACGGCCTCCACGAGATCGAGCGCGACCGCCAACGCATGGCGAGTGTTTTTACTACTGAGCCTCCGCAGGAGGGGCCATGCACCAGGCGCGCGATGGGATTTCTCTCTCTCGGCGCCCTCTATGGCTGTTTGAGCCAGGCTGCTTAAAACATCTGGCGGGATGCTCCCGAAGAATTTCGTCAGTAGGATGAAATTGCGAATGGAACGGACGGCCTCAGGAGTGTCGACCGCAGCCGTCACACTCTCGACCACGCAATCGCCGGCGGCCAACACGCCGCGGAGCAGATTGAGGACACCGCGATCGTGGAGGAGTTGCAATACTTCTAGCGCAGATACGATTGCCTCAGCGTGCTGGTCTGCTGCCTGCGAGATGTGTTCATCGGAAATCGCGCCATTCTTTGGCAATCGGGCGAAGGCGATACGTTGAGACATGGGGCTACTTCTCCTTCAGCTTTTTTCGATCTGGACTAGCCCATTTCCGGGGAATCGATACCCCGGCTGGCTCCACTTCCGCTCGACTTCGACTCCTCGCCGCGGCGTGGGACTGCCGAAACGGTGGTTGATGCGCGGCAGCGGGCTCTCCCCCTGCGGCTCCAAAATCTCCAGTTTCACGGCAGTTTCCTTGTACCCTGGCGTGTGTGTTACCGGGTCTGAATGGCTGCCGGTCAGGAGATTGACAGGGCTTTCGGTCGAATTCATCGGCATGTACAACTCGCCGTTGCGCACGCGGCCGGAAACCAGCGCGCGCACACGCAGGTGGCCGTGGCGCGAAGTAAGCCGCACGAGGGAGCCCGTCTCTATGCCTCGCGCTCGCGCCAGTTCCGGAGAGACCTCGACAAAACTGCCGGGGGTCTTCGAGTGAATGCCGGGGGAGCGATAGGTCAGATTACCCTCGTGGAAATGCTCCAGCAGGCGTCCGTTGTTCAGGTGAAGATCGAACTGCTCATCTGGCTGTTCCTGAGGCTCGTTCCACGTCACGGGGAACAAGCGAGCTTTACCGTCCGGAAATGCGAACTGCCGTGTGTAAAGCAATGGCTGATCGGTCCCATCCGCGGCGACGGGCCACTGCAGCGTGTTGTAGCCCTCGAGCCTTTGATATTTGACGCCGGCAAAAAGCGGAGCCAAAGCGGCGATTTCATCCATGACTTCCGAGGGGTACTTGTACGTCCATCCGGCGCCTACACGATTCGCGATGTCTTGGATAATAACCCAATCCGGCCGCGTTCCTTCGAGAGGCTCGAAGACCTGATATAGCCTCTGGATTCGGCGCTCCGTGCTGGTGAACGTACCTTCCTTTTCAAGACTCGGGCTGGCGGGAAAGATCACGTCCGCAAACCGCAGGTCTCGCTAAAGAAAATATCCTGGACCACGAAGAAATCGAGCTTCTCGAAGGCCGCTGCGACATAGTTCGCGTTGGAGTCGACAATCTGCATCTCCTCGCCGCACAGATACATCGCGCGCAACTTGCCGGCGTGGATCGCGTCCACCATCTCGTGGTTGTCGAGGCCTTTGGTTGAGGGAAGCGGCGCGTCCCACGCACTCTCAAAGCGCGCGCGAACATCGGGATCATCCACCGATTGGTAACCGGGTAGCAGGTTTGGCGCCGCGCCATGGTCGCCAGCCCCCTGGACATTGTTATGACCGCGGAGCGGGTAAGCTCCTGTGCCGGGGCGCATATAGTTGCCGGTAACCAGCAAGAGATTCGAGATGACGGTGGAGGTATCCGAACCGTTGGTGTGCTGAGTTACGCGCATGGCCCACAGGACACAGACGCGGCCAGCCCGCGCGATCTTTTCCGCCACGAGCTTCAGCGTATCCGCGGGAATGCCAAACGTTTGCGACGCGAACTCGATCGTGAACGGCTCAAGGCTGTTTCGATATTCCGCCAAGCCGTTGACCCATTCGCTCAGGAATTCCTTGTATTCGAGGCCGTTGTCCAGGATGAAGCGAATCACGGCCGACAGCCACACAAAATCTGTTCCTGGACGGGGCCGCAGGAAAATGTCAGCGCGGCGGCGCCATTTCGTGCTCACGCAGGTCCGAGACGATCAGCGTCTGTCCGTGAAGCTTGTGCGCGCGCTTTACACGCGTTGCCAGGACCGGATGGCTCTCGGCAGTGTTGCTCCCGACGATCAGCACCAGGTCCGCCTGCTCGATATCTCGAATCGAGCCCGAATCGCCGCCATAGCCAACGGTCCGGAACAGGCCCATGGTGGCCGGGGACTGGCAATAGCGCGAACAGTTATCGACGTTGTTGGTCCCAATCACGGCGCGAGCGAGCTTCTGCATCAAATAGGCTTCTTCATTGGTGCACTTTGACGACGCAATGAATGCGAGCGCATCGGCTCCGTGCGTCGAGTTGATTTGGCCGAAACGGCGCGCGACAAGCTCCAGCGCCTCATCCCATTCGGCCTCTCGAATTGGTGCGCCTAAGCCGGGTGTTGCGCATGGACGCCTCCACTTCCGAGACAGCGAGGATGGAGGAATAGCCGGTCTCCGCTTCCAGACCCTTGACCACGTTGATCATACCGTCGAGCGAGCGTTTGCTCAGGCCGGTTAGGAAGCCGGCGTGTCCAAGCATCGATTTTTCCATGAGCGCGTTGCATGGGCAAACACTGACGCAGTGTCCGCAAGAGACGCAACTGGATTCGCCGGTGGGCGCGCCGTCATCCCACAGAACTCGTGGATGAGGGTCTTCCCAGCGGATGGAGAGCGTTTCGTTGACTTGAAGGTTTTGGCACGCTTCCACACAGCGTCCACAAAGGATGCACTGGTTCGGATCGTAGCGGTAGAACGGATTACTTTCGTCGACTGCATAGGGCTTCTCTTGAAACGGATACGTCTGGTGCTCGATGCCCAGAAGCCGGGTTGTGTTGTGCACCGTGCAGTTGCCGTTGTTGTTGTCGCAGACTGTGCAGTAGAGTTGGTGGTTGCCCAGAATCCGATTGAACGCCTCCGAGCGAGCAACGTGGGCGGCCCCGGCCGTTGTGGAGACCTGCATGTTTTCTCCGACCTCTGTGGCGCAAGCGCGAACGAGTCTGCCATCGACCTCCACGATGCAGGTGTCGCAAGTCTGGATCGGTCCGAGTTGGGCGTGATAGCAGACCTGCGACAGTTTGAGGCCGGACCGGTTGATTACATCGAGCAGGCGTTCGCCCGCAGATGCCTGGGTTTGATTTCCGTCGACCGAAATGCGAATCATGGTCCGGCTCCCGTGTTACGTTTCAGGCCGCTTCCGGCACGAAACGATCTTCGATTTCGGCGATCTCATCCTGCGTCAAGTCGAGATTCGCTGCGCCGACCACACCTTGCGCCTATTTAGGGCTGCGGATACCGGCAATCGCGCCAGTAACGGCGAGGTTGTTCAAGGTCCAGGCAATCGCGACTTCGCCCGGACTCGCGCCGCGGCGTTGGCCCACCGAACGAAGTCTTTCGACCAGTCGCAGATTGCGTGAGAGCAACGGCTCCTGGAAGTTAGGATTGCCCTTTCGCCAGTCGTCTTCCGGCATCGAAGCAATCCGTTCGCGGGTCATAGCGCCGGCCAACAAGCCCGACCCCATCGGAGAATAGACGATCACACCGATCTGTTGGCTGAGTACATAGGGGAGAATCTCAGTCGCCGCGTCCGTCGCGATGAGTGAGTATTGCGGCTGAAGCGAGGTAACAGGAGCGATGCGCTGGGCACGCTGCATTTGCTGCACATTGAAATTCGAGAGTCCGATACGGCGGATCTTCCCCTGGTCCTTGATTCTTGCAAGTGCGCCGACAGCTTCTTCAATTGATCCGGGCGAAGCGCGCTCCTCGGCGCCTTTCCATGCCGGCCAATGAATCTGATAAAGGTCGATCGCATCGATTCCCAGCCGTTTGAGACTGGCCTCACACTCCCGCTGAATAGAGGCGGCTTGCAGATTGTGCGAGATCTTGCCAGCATCGTCCCAGACCAGGCTGCATTTCGTGAAGATGTACGGCCGGTGCCTTAAGCCCCGCACCGCGCGGCCGACGATGGTCTCCGAGTGTCCAAGGCCGTAAGCAGCCGCGGTATCGATCCAGTTGATGCCCAGATCCAACCCGGCACGGATCGCGGCAATTGACTGCTGGTCATCCTGAGGGCCCCAGCCAAATTCCCATTTGCCTCCGCCAATGGCCCACGCTCCGATGCCGATACGCGTAATGTTCATGTCGCTTTGTCCAAGCTGTCGTGTTTTCATAAAATGAGCTCTCCTTCAAGCCTGCTAGGCCATGCGCCGAATGACTGCGGAGAAGTCCTCCTCGATGCCGCTTGCGTCTTCCGCCGCATTGATCACTGATGCAGCTTCCGTAGCCGGCATCCGCCGCTTCAGCCGCGCCGCTTCCTTCAGGATCAGCGTGAAATCTTTGTGCATCAGCCGGACGGGAAATTGCGGCGAGTAGTCGGCGCGCTTTGCACTCTCCAGTTTTCCCATATGGGCTGGAGCAACGACCGCAGTTTTCGCAAGTGTGTCGAACAACCGGTCACGCTGTATGCCCAATGCGGCGCCTAAAGCCAACGATTCGGCGATGGCCTGCATGCCCAGGCCGAGCAGCGTGTTCACCACCAGCTTCATCGCCACACCGGAACCGCCCGGACCCATATAAAACCACTGAGCCGCGATTGCTCGGAAGATGGGTTCGGCCGCGTCAAACTCTCTACGTTCGCCACCGCCGAAGAGGGTCAGTCTGCCAGCCTCGGCCGCGGGCGTGCTGCCTGAGACTGCGGCATCCAGCACGGAAATTCCATGCGCCCTCCCGGCTTCGTGTAACCGCTCGGCGGTTGCAGGTGCGATTGTGCTGAGTTCGATAATTCGGGCCCCACGCAGGGCATGTTCGAGCACCTTGCCCGTTCCGAAGTAAACGTCCTCCACGGCGGCATCGTCGGAAAGGGAGGACAGCACAACGTCCACGCCGCGAGCAAGCTCGGTTGGACCTGATGATACTCGGGCTACGCTCGAAAGCTGGGCGGCTCTCGCATTATCGCGATCCCAGACAGTCAGCGGAAATCCAGCCGCGGCGAGGCGCCGGGCGATACGTGAACCGAGATATCCAAGTCCAATGAATCCGAGGTGAGCTCGCTGCGTGATGATTTGGTCCAGTTGCATTCCCATCTCCTGCCGGTGCGGTCTGTCGCCGCTTGCAAGCAGGAAGTGCATCCCTGCTGCCAATGCGTCAGCCCAGGCTTTTGCTCGGAAGTGCTTCATTCCGGGAGCCGGTGGTCTGCCAGATGACGCCCGCAGTGTCGTGTACGTGTCGCGCATAGTCGTATTCCGACACTAAGCCGTGCGGGCGTCGCGATAACTCAATGCGCTGAGAGTCCATGGCCGTGGATCATCGAATGCATCCGCTTTCTCGTGAAGCTGGAGAGCTCGGCCCGAGTTCACCAGGAGATTCCCAAAATGACAATCTCAAAAACTGCTCTCATTTTTCTGTCGATTGCCATCGCTTGCGGTCAGAACGTTGTAGATCCGCCGACAGCACATTCACCCGTGAAACTCTCAGCGGTAAACGATGCTCAAACTGGACGAACCGCCTTCTTATTTGAAGGCAGACAGGAACCTCCGGTGATCCGTGCAAAGCCGGGCGACTCGATCGACATTACTTATCGAAATGAAATGTCGCCAAACGCAAACTTGAAGTGCGCAACGGGACCGTGCATGAACATGACGAATCTGCACTTTCACGGGCTGCACGTGTCGCCGAACGCTCCGCAGGACGACGTCCTCTCGATGATGGCGATGCCTGGAGAGTCGCTTCAATACAAAGTCGAAATTCCTCGGAACCAACCGCCCGGTTTGTACTGGTATCACCCTCATCCGCATGGTGAGAGCAATAAGCAGGTACTGGACGGTATGTCCGGCGGGATTGTGATCGAAGGGATCGAAAGCTACGTACCTGAACTGATGAAAATGCGCGAGCGCATACTGGTGCTGCGGGACAGAGCGTTCGAGAGTAACAGTTCTGACGCAAGGCGTTTAAAGGGCGTTACCGAAGTTCCGCCCGGTGGATGTGGATTGTCGAACGAAAAACTGGAACGCGTCTTTACCGTCAACGGCACCTTGCGCCCGCAAATTCGAATCGCCGCCGGCGAACGGCAGTTCTGGAGAATCGTGAATGCGTCGCCCGATTTGTACGCCGATTTGCAAATCGACGGAGAGCAACTGGAACTCGTCGCACTGGATGGAATGCCTCTCGCTTATCACGATGCGCATCACCCGACGCGGCTCGCGAGCCACGTGCTGTTGCCTCCGGCCGGGCGGCTCGAAGCGATCGTCACCGGGCCGGGCGGCGAAAAAGGTGACGTTACGGACGAGGTGCTTCGATACCGGCGCCGACGGCGACCCCAATCCATCTATGGTGCTGGCGGACCTGGTCGATGTCAAAGCGGAGGCGTCCACGATTCGCACCGTTCCAGCGAGCCCGCTCAAGGCCCTATTCGCGCCGGTCTCGGATGCAACGCTTGCTTCGATAGGAGAGACTGCTGCTGATTTTACGGTCACCTTCACCGAAGACAAACAGGGCTTCTATATTAACGGCAAGCAATACGGTCCCGAGGATGCCCCAATGACGCGTGTCCGCGTGGGCGCGTATCAACACTGGCGAATTGTGAATAAGACGCATGAGGTTCATCCGTTTCACATCCACCAAGTCCATTTCCTGTTCAGTGCCACAAACGATCGGCCCGAATTGCAGAGGGAATGGCTCGACACGGTCAACGTGCCGGTCGAAGGCTCTGTGGACGTGGTCATGGACTTCACTGATCCAATCATTCGCGGCATGTCCCTCTTTCACTGTCATCTACTGAGCCATGAGGACAAAGGCATGATGGCGAAAATTCTCTTCTACTAGGGCGGTGACTGAGGTATTCAAATCGATCTTGCCTCGGGTGAGACGGAAGGTACCTTGGACCGTGTGCAGAACATCGCTTAGCCTCCACTGAATTCGCGTAGTCTCCGGCTTCAATTCCACGCGGTACTCCGCCGCGAACGCGTGGAGAGAAAGTGCCGCCAGTGCAACGAGCATTCTCATGCGACGTGCACCGCCAATGGCTTTGGAAAATCCAGGGTTGCGCAGACATAGTGAGTGCCCAACGCCGCATAACTCAGCTTCGCCTGTACGCGCAAGACCGCCAAATTAACCTTCTGTCCCACCGGCTAGCGGTACAGGGTCACGTCAAGCTGGCGAGCATTTACGATCACCCTGTCATTTACGCGAAGCATAATCGCCCACCTGTAACTCCGCGTTGGCGGCAAGAGCTGAATTTACGGCTTCTTTGATGCGGTCGACCCATAGCGGGTCCTGAGTTTGGACCTTTTCTCTACTGCGATCCTAGTCAGTTCACATGGTCCAGACGCAACGACCCTTCCGGTAGAACGAGAGTTGCCCACCCTCGCTGATCATCAATACGTTGGCGAATTGTGATGCGCTGATACCCGCCGCGGTGCGGCCCCCTTCCCCGATCTCCTCATCGTCATCCACCGGCGGGCGGGACCGTAGAATCGCTCCGAACGCGAGCAGCCTCGAATCGCGATCGAGTACGACGCTTCCATCGATCTGAGCAATGCTCTCGAGCACAGCGGGCGAGAGTTCGGTAGCACTCGTTTTTCGCAGGAGATAATTGAGCTGGTTCTTGGCGCCGGCTCTCTCACGCCGCTCGGTCTCGAGCAGATCCAGCTCACTCATAAGTTGATGCGCATCTTCTGGACTTTCCACCACAACGAACATGCCTCCGCGCCGATATTCGGCCAAGTTGAGTCCGGCAGAGAATATTCGCGCTGCCAGATCCCGGCGCCCGATCGCAGCTTCCCACGTTTGATATTTCGAGACCGCATCCGTCAGGTGCCATCGCCCGGCGAAAAAATTGAATAACTGAACGCCATCGCCAAAGATTTTGATCTCGCCATTTGGTGTCAGCACCAGGCATATGTGCCCGCCGCAGAGAGTAGCCTGGCTGTGGGTGCGGTAACGCCGCGCGGCGGGAACCGGCAGTTCGATTTCGCTAAAAGGCTTTGCCCATTCCTGTACATCAACCAGCTCAACCATACAGCCACTCCCATCGATGAGTGCTAGCGTCTGTAACCCGTCGCAGATGCGGTGAAAACTTCGAATCGAAGTCAGTTCACTTGAATATTGGAGTGCGTCGGCGGGCTGCGGCGGCAGGGAGTGGCACACATCCGGCAGAGATCCGAACAGCAAGGCTCCGGTAGCAATTCGTTTATCCTCATACGAGCTGAGCGCACTTATTCGAAGCACCTCAATTGCCGCGGAAATGCGATCCGGAAGGGTGGCCGCGCTACTCGCGTTATCAAAGACCCTTGGATCAAGGAATGTGGAGATATATCGATCCTCAGTCGGGCCGCCGAACACCGGCATATTTCGCGCAATGATCTCGCGGTCGAACAGAAGCTCATATCGCGTAGAAAGGAACGTGCAAATGCTTCGAAGCATCCTCGCTTCGTGGTCGCTGAATTTTCCGTGATTAGAGACCACATACTTGTTGCCAAGCCATTCAAAACTTAGACCGCCATCAGGCATCTCGCGAAGAATCACCTGCTTAGGCGATTCCCCAACGTGCCCGACGATCTCAATCCGACTGGAGGGTAAAAAATATTGGACACCTCGGGTCAGGAGTTGTTGATACAATCCTCCCAGACTTCGTCCGCCATTTGCTTGCGACCCTCGCGTCATATTGGCTCGCATTCTCCCCAACCGGCGACACGCATCGCACTCGATTCGGGTGTTAGCCAGCGCGCTCCGGGAGCTTTCCTCCGCCTGTAACATCGCCTGCGGCACGAGCATCCTCGCAGCATCGCTATTCTATTTATCTGCCAGCCACCAGGTAGCGTCTTTTTGAAACGCCGCCATGGTACTTGCGACCGCTGACGTAATTACACCGAGATCCTTCTCATAGACAACGCCGTTCTTGATGACGATGAACGTCATCACTCCAGAGGACCGATACTCCGCCGGGTAAGCGATGAGGGCAAATCCGCCAGCGGTCTTGCCCTTTGTTGGACCGCTCCGCAACACACGAAAGTAGTAGCCATGCAATCGTACGGGATCGCCGCCAATGGAACCGCTAGCCGCCTTCGCGACGAAACTCGCACGCGAACTGTCCTCCGGACCCGAGGAGTTGGATTCCGCGTGACGGTGCTGCGTCCAACCTTTGGCGGCGAGGGCCGCATTCACGGCTCCTTTAATCCGGTCGACCCATAACGGATCTTGTGTTTGGACGTTTTCCCAGGAGTACGTCTTGTACTGGGTAAAGTCAGCGTTGTGATCGTAGTCGGTCTTCACCTGTTGTGCCATCGACGCAGTCGCGGCGAGAAGCAGGATCCCGATTGAAGCAAAAGTCTTACGTTGCGTGTTCATGATTTCTCCTTCAATCATTAAGTAGCAATCGTGCGGCCAAGGGCGGGTGGGACATTAGCAGCGTCGTTTCAACACCGGATTCCACAATGGGATTCAGTTGTGACGCCATGTTGCCAGCAATGTCTTGATTACGTCTCGTCCGAGTCATGCGCCACATCAACTACGACTACCGTCGTGTCGTCGAACGGGTCCGTCCCGCTTGACCATTCCGCAACTGCGTTCATGAGTCCGTCGGCCACCCCTTCTGCATTAATCGCAGCCGCCAAGGTTCTGCAACAGGCAATCAAACGCTCCTCGCCGAATTCCTGCTCAACACGATTTTGCGCGTCGGTAACCCCGTCGCTGAAAATCACTACCCGGCTTCCAGGCCGTATCTGAATCTCTTTAGCCGTATATCGCGCATTAGCAAACATTCCAATCGGAAAACTGTCCGAATCCAGCCTTTCGATTTCGCCTGCTGAACTAATCACAATCGGCGACGGATGAGCGGCGTTGACATACGTCAGGACCGACGTATCGGCGTTATACTCTGCCCAAAACAGAGTCGCGTAGCGATTGTCTCCAAAGCGGCCGGTGAGCTCTTGATTGAGTGCTTCAACGAAATGCCCGGCGCGCGGGGCGACGATGTCGATTGTGTTGCCGAGGTGTGCACGCGCGACAGCCTGCAGGTTCGCCATCATCAGGGCTGCAGGAATTCCTTTCCCGCTTATGTCGGCACAAAGTATCCCAATTCCTCCTTTACCGAGATCGAAGAAATCGTACAGATCGCCGCCTACGGTGCGCGCCGCCCGCGTGCGGCCTGCCACGGTCGCGCTACGGACCACCGGCGCCACCTGTGGGAACAAAAACTCCTGAACGCTTCGTGCAACTTGAAGTTCGCTCTCGAGCCTTAGCGCCGCGGCCTCCTGCTTGCGGAGCCCTTCCAGCGCAATTACCATTTCGTTAAAATTGCAGCTCAGGTCACCCAACTGATCCTTGCTGCGCACCGGCGTTCTCCAAGCGAAGTTGCCGGCGGCAATTTGGCGAGCCGCACCACTGAGGTCGTCAACAGCTGCGGCGATATTGGCGCCGAGACGGATACATATCCACACGCCGGCCGCATCCATCAGGAAGACCATAACTGCAAGCGCCGTGCCAAGCCAAACCCAGTTTGCCAGTTGCCCGCCCAAGCGCGTGACATCTTGGAAGGTGCTTAAGTAACTGGGCCTCACGCTGTATGCTATCCAGTCTTCCAAAGCCCCGGTTTCATAGTTGCGCACGGTTAGCACGACAGCAGCAGGTGGGGACATGCCAGGTATGAAATTGTCTTTTATTGTTCGGAGTACACGGCCGTTCGGGTGGACACGAAACCTCTTGGGGGTGACGAGCGCTACTGTCATATTGGCTGCCGAGGAAAGTCTTTGCGCCAATTCGGACCCAACTGGCAACCGGAATATCGCTGTGATCTTGCACGCGTCCTTGTGCCGCGTCACAACGTTGCGAATCTCGAGCCGTCCACTATCTACCACTAATCCGGCAAAATCGGTTCCTTGCAGCCAATCCGGAGGTTTGCCAAGAACGCGGTTCGACCCCGGCAGCAGAGACTGCACACCACCGGGCCCCTCTACTGTTAGCGACGCTTGGGCTTGTGGAAACGCCTCGTCCGTGTACGCCAGCAGCGGCTTGAGCCCACCGGCATTCGCCAGCGAGATCGTGCAGGAGCCCGCATTTTCCAGAATTGCGGGGGCAACGGACCGGCTGGCCTGAACTAATAACTGAATCTGCTTCTCCACGACATTTGCACTTTCGCGCCTGACCACGACGTTCAAAGCAGCGATGCCCAAACAAGTGATGAGAATTGTGGAAGTCCCAGTGAAGACGATAATCGCCGCGATTTTCCAGCGAACCCGGCCCCAGGCACGGCGAAGAACGTGGGAAAATCGAACGGCCTTGACATCCTGGGGCATCATTGCAGTCGATGCAGACCAGCTGCCAATTCGCAAAATTGCCGATCTCCTCGCGGAACTGTGCCGGCCTTAGAGCTATCGATAACGGGCGCTTCGGTCGCGGACTGCATCAGTTCTGAGGCGAAAATATCCGCACTAGCACGGCCACCGACGGCTTGGTTCGCCGCTGCTCGCTGTGTTCTAAGAACCTCGCCAAACAGAAACGTGTCCGTGAGCAGCGCGCGCAAATGCATCGATGCGTTTAAGTTGTCAATGAACTGAGAGCTGATCGCAGGCTGTGCGAGTACCAACTCCATGGCGGCGAACGAATCACGAGCGTCGCGGTCCAGCACACCCAGGAATGCGGCGTTTGCGAGGGTGGACACCGAACCATCCATCAGTCCCGCTAAACCGGGTTGAACGATCTGCAACACAAAGAGCCGACGGCTCGCCTCATCCTCATTGCGCTTGACCTCCGGCCTCAGCTTGTCATGCTCCAGTTCTTCAGCCCGATCTTCGTGCGAGCGCTCCTCCTGAGCCAAGTCGTCCAGCCACTGGCGGACGCGAGCGTCTGGCGCTTGAGCGGCGGCCTTCTCGTAGAAACGACGCGTCTCCACTTCCATCGCGCTGGCCTGGTTCCGAACCGTTTCGAGCCCGAGCGGCCGTATTAACCCCACCGGCGTGCGGTGCACGAAGCCTCTCACGTAGTTCCGGCGAAGCAGAGGCATATGATGGCCAAACTTCTCGCGGAACAACTCGATCAGTCGTCGACGATGGCCGGATTCTTCGTCCCGCATGCCTTCGAAGAGGGCCGCCGAAGCCGGAAAGCCCTGACGTAAACCGTCGGCGAAATCGGTGTAGATCCGCTCGTCTTCCTTTTTCAGAGCTATGGCCAGAGCCCGAATCTCACGTTCTGGAACGCTATCGAAATTGCGCATAGTGCAGTCCGGCATTGAGATCGCAAGCCTGGGGCCAGACGTTTGGCCTATGTCCGGGCGAGCGCACCCGCGCTTTCAAAGGCCATCCTACCCCTACGTCTGTTGAGCAGTGCATTTGCCGACAAATCGTCACGCCAGTCAGTTGCTCAACAGCGGTGCGCCCGGCCCGGAAGCTCGAACTCCGCCGCGACCGCCAGGAAGACGAACCGGCGAGGTACCTTCCTTACCGCGCCGCCGCAACGAGCCATCATTTTCTGCTCTCTCCAAAACCGACGGCCTGAAAGATCCATTCGTCCGATTGACTGGGCCCGGGCTGGACCACGCCGCCTGGCGAGAAACCTGTAATCAGCAGGAACGCTTCAATGCCGCCGGTTTGCTCGTTGTCTCGGCCTAGAATCAGAACGGAGTCGCCGGTCTTCAGGGCACCGAGGGTCGCCGGATACAAGCGGCGATCCCGGCTGCCGGGCGCGGAAGTCTTTCCGACGACGTAAATCGGCATGAAGTCAAAATGGACACGCCGGCTGCGCCCAGATTGAAAATCGCGAAGGACAAGCTGTTCCGTGAGAGGTTGCATGGATTGGACGGAGCCGGCAAAGCTGCGGAAACCGCCGATGACAACCATCCGGGCCCGCACGGTCTGGCCTCCGGGAGTCCGTTCCCCGCGAATATATATCGGGTCTCCCGCGACCAGTGTGTCCCAACTGCCGCCGATGACATCGCCCGCATGCTCAGCGCCAGCCGGCATAATCCAGAACGCCAGCGGTCCCGCGGCATCAACGGAGACGTCACCGGAACCTGAGACGCTGACGATTATTTTACGGTCGCGGGCTTCCCACGACTTGACAACGCCAAATACGCTTTCGCTCTGCCAGCGCACCAACTCGCGCTTGTCTTGCGCGTCGATCCCAGAGCGGAACGTAACCCGTACGCGGGTGGCGACATCTTGCTTGCTGGGAGAAAAGGCTTCCACACATAGGCGGTCGTCTATGTTCAGGTTCAAGACATCTTGCTTGATCGGGACTTCGCCGTTAGTGAACTTTGTCGAGTCATCGTAGCGGTAATCCGAGTAATGGCCGGAATCGCTTTGCAGCGTAAAAGTCCGCTCATGTATGTCCCATCCGTAGACCTGACCGGCAGCTTGGCATCCAGCGGCGGGCGGCGTGGCGGTCTGCCACGCGTTCACCAGAAGCGGCATCGTAAACAGTGAAAACACAGTGCGGCCGACAATTCTTAAACTTTCCATATCCTTCCTCCTATAACAGTGATCAATGCAACGTTACTTCGGTTCGACACCTTGCCCGCAGCGTGCGCCACAGACTGGCGCCGAGCGCGAACATCGCGGCGAGGGGAAGCAGCCACCAGGACTGAACCAGCCAGAGCGTCATTGCAATCGCTACTGCGACCGCCGTGGCTATCGTCCAGTCATCAGCGACGATGAAGTCGTACCAGAATTTGAGATATGCCACGATGTAGGGCATGAATGCTCCTAGGTTGCCTCATATCGAAGCAGAGTCAGATAACTAAAGGCCGCGGCCGTCATCAGCGCTAAGAGTCCGATAATCGCCAGGTCTCCGCCGGGCCATTGTACGAGGGCGCCTTCGCCCGCCCAGAACGTTCCGAATGCCGACAACAGCAGGCCAACAGCCAAGCGAAGCCATCCCCGAGGCACCCGCGACAGCGATCCACGAATGAGGAACGCAACCACGGCAACGAGCATCAACGCAGCGGCAGCGAGGACAACGAAAGGCTCTTTATCATTCAGCAATCGTTCTAGACTGGACTGCGACGACACAGCTTCCATGAGACCGGGAGCTCGGGCGGTGGCCGCTCTCACCCTGAGATCGGGATCGGCGAGTGATTGCTCAACGAGATCCTGCGCCCTCGTGTTGTGAACGAGGATTCTAAGTGCGTGAACGGCGTTGGTACGCCTTGCGGCTCTTTTGCTGGCTAGGCCTTCCTGAAGAATGAGCCAAGCGCGTTCGGTGGGCGCTTCCGATGCAGACACCGTCGCGGCGCACAATAACCCGACCGCAGCGCCCACCGGCGAGAGGAACTGCCTGGTCATTTCGCCATCCCCGCGGTCACAGTTGGCTGGCCAGTCGCTTTGGTCCCTGAACCGGGCGTTGTTTGATTCGGATTGGTTCCGGGCTGCGCCGGCACACCAAGCCATCCTCCGCCCAGTGCTTTGATCAAGACGACCGTCGCGACCATGCGTTGGCCGCGAATCTGAGTGGCTGTCCGCTCATTCGCCAGGAGGGCTGTCTGCGCATAGACCACGTCGAGATAGCTCACCAGCCCGCCCCGATAGCGGTTCAACGCGATTGTCTCCGCCTGCTGCGCGTTGGTCACGGCGTCCGCAGTCGAACTTGGCTTCGCCAGTCAGGATGCGAAGACCGGCCAGTTGATCTTCCACTTCCTGATAAGCAACCAGGACTGTCTTCTGATACTGAGCGAGCGACTGGCGATAGACCGCCCACGCCTCGTCCACGCCGGCTTTGGTTCTGCCGCCGGTGAACAAAGGCATGACGGCCGACGACGCCAGCGAAGCGATGCCGTTCTGCCAGCTGAACAGACTGGCTCATGTTCGTGCTCTCGAAGCCTGCCAGGCCCGTGAGCGAAATATGCGGCAACGCGGCCGTCTTTGCGACACCGATCTCGGCATTCGCCGCGGCAACGAGGCGCTCTATCTCGGCGATGTCGGGCCGGCGCGCCAATAGTTCGGAAGGCAACCCGGAAGGAATCACCGGCGGCAAGCCATTCAACGGAGTGCGCGTAATGGAGAAGTCCGATGCAGCCTTCCCTTCCAGCACAGCAATCGCGTGTTCGAGTTGAGCACGCTGCACGTCGAGCGCTTGAGCCTGCGCCTGGGTCTGGTTTAACAGAGTCTCGGCCTGCTTCACTTCCAGTTCGCTGGTTAACCCGCCCCGAAAGCGGTTCGTCGTCAAGTCCACGGCGCTCTGCATGTCGCGAACGGTTGCATCGAGAACATCACGTTCGGCGTCGATCTCGCGCAGGCTGTAGTAGTCCATCGCCACGTTGGCTTCGACGGCCAGACGAACGAATCGCAGGTCGGCCGCTGTGGCTTGCTCTGTCGCGTTGGCGGCCCGTAGCGAATTCCGCACGCGACCCCAGGCATCGACTTCGTAGCTTAGAAAAGCCGGAAATTGGAAGTCGTTATAGGTCGCCGTCTTTCCGTTGGTGTTCCCATTGATTCCATTGTTGGGCCGGTTCTGAGCTTCCCGTGTTCGCGAAGCGCTGGCTCCGAGGCTGATCGTAGGAAACAGGAAAGAGCGTGCGTATCTGGCACCCGCGTCGGCTTGCTCAACGCGCGCCACAGCCAGTTTGATGTCCTGGTTGGCAGCATCGGCTTCGCTCTCCAGTCGAGCCAGCTCAGGGTCCTTGAACACGCGCCACCAATCGCTATAGGCGATGTCCGGCGTGCCTGAATCCGGGGAGCCGCCCTCCTTGAATTGCGTCGGCATGGGCGGGATCGGCTGGTGATATTTCGGGCCGACCATACATCGCAGTGATGGACAGGATCGCCAGCGCAAGAGTTGCAGCCGGCCACAATGTGATAGGGCGATACATATTTAACTCCCTTTCTTCGTCGTGGTTTGTGCCGGGGAAGCGGTCTCGACAGCAACGCGCATTCCGTTTGTTAGTGAGTCTGGCGGATTCGCGATCACGGCGTCGCCGGACCGGACGCCTGCCAGGATCTCGATCGTGTCGCCGAAATCATGCCCGAGCGTCACTTTTCGAAGCTCGACCTGGTTCTTACTGTTCACGATGCCCACTTGCGGACCATCGGTCTGGAACAGGATCGTGCTCGACGGAAGCACCAACGATACAACGTTGAGCGGAAGTTGAAAGTGCACGTTCGCGTAGGCTCCGGGTAACAGCTGCCCCGATGGATTAGGAACATCGAGCTCGACCGTGAGCGTGCGAGACGTAATGTCGATGGAATCCGCGGTTCGCGTAACCGAAGCCGCGAACTTGCGATTCGCGAGCGAAATGACGTCCATGGACGCTTTTGTGCCTGGCTTGACCTGGCTGCTGAACTCCTCGGGGACGGTGACAAATACGCGCACGATGTTGTTCTGGGAGATCCGGAACAGTTCGCGTCCGACGCCCGCGTTACCCGCATTCACCAGATCGCCGAAATCCGTCTTCCGTTCCGTGATCACTCCATCAAACGGCGCGACGATTTTCTCGTAGCTCTGCATCTGCTCAAGCCTGCTTACCGCGGCAGTGGCCGCCTGAACATTCGCATCCTGCGCAGCGAGATTCTGGTTGTTCTGGTCCACCTCCTGCTGAGAGACGGAATTGGTTTTAATCAATTCCTGATAGCGGGGCGCCGTGACCTTGGCAAGTGCCAGACTGGTTTGCGCCTGATTCAGCATCGCCCGTGCCTGGTTCAACTGCTGGTCGACTTCCGGCGCATCGATCTCAGCAAGCAACTGACCTTTCGTAACGTGCGCGCCGATATCCACATACCAGGTGCGAACGTAGCCATCGACTCGGGCATAAACCGGCGACTGCGAGAATGCCTGTATCATTCCCGGCAGAGTCAGATCCGAGGTCGACTTACCACGCTCAGCGTGGATTACACGAACCGGCTGAACATCCAGCGCCTTTGTCGTGTTCACAAGCTGCTGATTTTCTTTTGCTCGCGTTTGCATTCCAAAGAAGGCCGAACCGGCAAGCAGCACTGGAATCACAAGAAACCACAGCAATCGTTTTCCGCTTCGTGGTGAATTGTCTTTTGATAGATCTTGAGTTTGATTCATAACGTCCTCACGCATGTTGATTCTTTTCGTTGCGAACAATGGCAAATACAGTAGGCACGAAGAACAGAGTGGCGACGGTCGCAAAGAGCAGGCCGCCGATTACCGCGCGGCCGAGCGGGGCGTTCTGCTCGCCGCCCTCGCCCAGCCCAATCGCCATCGGGACCATCCCGATGATCATGGCCAGCGCCGTCATGATGACTGGTCTCAGTCTGGTGGAGCCGGCCTCCAGCGCCGCCTGCAGGGCATCTTTGGTTTCCGCGAAGCGCTCATTGGCGAAGCTGATCACCAGAACGCTGTTCGCCGTTGCGACGCCCATGCTCATAATGGTTCCCATCAAGGCCGGGACGCTCAGAGTGGTGTGCGTCAGGTATAGCATCCAGACGATTCCAGCCAGGGCCGCCGGCAAGGCCGTGATAATGACGAACGCTTCGCTCCATGACTGAAAGTTGACGACGATCAGGAGATAAACCAAGACGATTGCGAAAGCGAGGCCGGCGCCCAGTCCGATGAACGAAGAACGCATGGTGGCAACCTGACCGCGCGTCACCATACTGCTTCCGTGGGGCAACTGCTTCTGCGCCGGCGGCGGTGATCTTCGCGATGTCTGAAGCCACTCCACCGAGGTCGCGGCCTTGCGTGCTCGCGTAAATATCAATGGTCCGCTGCACGTTGTAGTGGCTTACGACCGCGGGTTCCTGGGTCCGGCTCATCGCCGTGAGATTCTCGAGGAGTTGCGGCGCCGGTGATGCCGGCGAGTTGATCGGGATGGTCCGCAGCGTATCGATCGAATTCACCTTGTACTGCGGCGTCTGAATCGCGATCGGATAGCTGACGCCGTTCGGCGAAAGCCAAAAGTTCGGAGCCGTCTGAAAGCTCGAGCTCAAAGACGTAAGCACGTTGGCCGCCACGTCCCTCTCATTCAGGCCGACTTGCTGGGTCCTCACGCGATCGACTGCGAAGATCCAGCCGGGGCTGGTTCAACAATTGGTGTACGTGGACGTCGACGGCACCCGGCACAGCTCGAATCTGTTGCGCCATCTTGGCCGCCAGCGCGAAGTTGCCCGGCATATCGGCGCCGACGATCTGGATGTCGATGGGGGCTGGCAGACCGAAATTCAAAGTCTGTGTGACGATGTCGGCCGGCTCAAAGAAGAAGCCGGTGGCCGGGAACTGCTTCGGCAGTTCTTCGCGTAGTTTTTCTATATACCCGGCTGTTGGATGATGATTTGCGTTCAGAGAGACCAGGATCTCCGCATCAGCGTTGCCGACCGTTTCGCTGTTGCTATATGACAGGTTGATACCGCTGGTGGGCAAGCCGATGTTGTCCAGAATTCCGCCAAGCTCCGAGGCCGGGATGACTCGTCGAATAACGTCTTCAGCCCTGCTGGTGACGCGCGCCGTTTCTTCGATGCGCGTGCCCGTCTTCGCGCGAAGGTGAAGACGAAGTTGGCCGGCATCGACCGTAGGAAAGAAATCCTGACCCAAGCGAGTGACGAGCAGCAGACTCAGCAGACAGAATCCCAACAAGCCCGACGCGAACAGTTTGCGGTGATCGAGGCAAAGCTGGAGGAGGCCGGAGTAGCTGCGTCGAAACGCTTCGAATCCGTTCTCGAATGCACGATGGACGCGTGAAAAGATGCCTTCCCGGTGCTCGGCCTCTGGATTCGCGTGCCGGGCGGCTTCTTTCTTCATCAGATACATCACCAGCGTCGGCACAAGCGTTCGCGAGAAGAAATACGACGCGAGCAGAGCGAACACGACTGCTTCGGCCAGGGGCACGAAGAGATAGCGCGCAACTCCGGTCAAGAAAAACATCGGAACGAACACGATGCTGATCGCCAGCGTGGACACCAGCGCTGGAACCGCAATTTGCTCAGCGCCATCGAGAATCGCCTGGTTTAGCTCCTTCTTCATCGCCATCTGCCGCTCGATGTTCTCGATGGTGACCGTAGCGTCATCGACGAGGATGCCGACCGCCAGCGCAAGTCCTCCGAGCGTCATGATGTTGATGGTCTGGCCGAGCGCACTCAGGATCAGCAGCGACGTAAGAATCGAGAGCGGAATAGAGATGGTGATGATGAGTGTGCTTCGCCAACTCCCCAGAAACATGAGAATCATCAGCGACGTAAGAACAGCAGCGATGCCTGCTTCGCGGACCACTCCGGAAAGGGACGCGCGCACGAATAGCGATTGGTCGAACAATGGCTTGATCGAGAGTTGCGAAGGAAGCGTCGCCTTAATTTTGGGAATCACGTTGTAGATGGCCGATACGATGGAGAGCGTAGAGGCGCTGCCGGTTTTCTGCACGGTCAGCAACACGCCTCTTTGTCCGTCCTGACGCACGATATTCTGCTGAACCGCGTATCCATCGCGCACGTGCGCGACATCCTGAATGTAAAGCGTGGCTCCGTTCACTACCTTCACCGGAATGTGATTCAGAGCCTCGACGGCCGAAGGCGAGCCATTGAGCGCGACGTTGTACTCGGTCCGGCCGATCTTGGCCGTGCCGGAAGGCAAAATCACGCTCTGCGCATTCACGGCGTTGACAACATCCATCGGGGAGAGTCCCTTAGCCATCAATTGATGCGAATCGATATCAACCATGACCTGGCGGACCTTGCCTCCATAGGGAAGCGGTAGTGAGGCGCCTGGCACGGTGGCCAGTTGGGGCCGGATGAAGTTCGTTCCCAGATCGTTCAACTGCTGCTCAGAAAGTCCAGGGCCGCTCAACCCGAGTTGCACGATAGGAACCGAGGACGCGTCGTAGCTGATGACCAAGCGGAGGCGTGATGCCGGGCGGGAACTGCTTCAAGCCCACCTGAGATTCGGCGATGACTTCCGAAATCGCGCCGTTGATATCGGCCGTTGGTTGCAAAAAGACCTTGATCACCGCCACTCCGTTATACGATTGCGACTCGATGTGCTCAACGTTATTTACCAGCGTCGTGAGCGATCGCTCGAAAATCGACACGATGCGGGTTTCCATCTCGGACGGCGCGAGCCCGTTGTAAGTCCAGATGACGCTCACAACGGGAATGTTGATGCTCGGGAAAATGTCTACTGGTGTGCGCAGCAGAACGACCGGGCAGATCAGCAGCAGAACCAGAGAAAGCACGATGAACGTGTAGGGGCGGGCGAGCGCAAGCTTAACGATCCACATACGAATTCTCCATGTCCTCTATTTGGGGGACTTCTAACGTTGCGGCCCGGATCTCCAAATCCGACAGCGTCCATTTGAAGTCGAGTTCAAACTTCAGGGTCGCCGTGGGCAGAAAGCGCAGCGCAATGTAAGCGGCCATCGCCTCGGCGGCGCTCAGTGATGCGAATGTGCCGGCTCGGTTCCCATCAACAGTCAGCCGATGCCCGGACGAGTCGGAATCAATCAGGAAAATATGGTTTGTCTGCATACTAAATAGCTCCGTGTGCCATCTCGCGTGAGAGGCCGCTCTTTCGAATCTTGCCGACTAGCGTCGTCCGCTTCACGCCGAGACGCGCCGCGGCCCCCGTCCTACCTCCGACTACCCAATTGCTTTCTTCGAGTGCATGAAGGATGTGCTCCCGCTCCGCTTCTGCTAAGGTCATCTCGTCCGTCCGAATTGGCAGACGCGAGGGCAGGGCAGGTATCTGCAAAACATCGCCCTCGGTCAGGATTACCGCTCGTTCGAGAAAGTTCTGGAGCTCACGAACATTTCCAGGCCACGGATGTTGCTTCATGGCTTGCAACGCGTCTTTTGAGATCTTCGAGATCCGCTTCGACATTCGCGCGCTGAACTTGTGGACGAAGTGGGCGACTAGAGCCGTGATGTCGTCCGGCCGCAGACGCAGCGGCGGAAGCGAGATTGGAAAGACGTTAAGGCGGTAGTAGAGATCCATTCGGAACTGCTTCTCGGCGACCGCGCGTGCCAGGTCTTGATTCGTGGCCGCCACCACGCGCACATCGACGCGACGCGTGTGCGTGCTGCCCAAACGTTCGAACTCCTGCTCTTGCAGCACTCGAAGCAGCTTTGCTTGCAACTCAAGAGGAATATCGCCGATTTCATCCAGGAACAGCGTGCCTCCGTTCGCGGCCTCAAAGCGGCCCAGCTTCTGCATCACCGCTCCGGTGAATGCGCCTTTTTCATGACCGAAGAGTTCGCTCTCCAGAAGGCCCAGCGGGAATTGCGGCGCAGTTCAGCTTAATGAAGGGGCGGCTGCGGCGATTGCTGTTTTCATGGATGGCGTTCGCGATGACTTCTTTGCCGGTGCCCGTTTCGCCTTCAATCAGTACCGTCGAATCAGTAGGAGCCACAATCCGGACTTGATCCAATACTGCGCGAAGCGCCCGGCTGGATACCCACAATGCCTTGGAATCGGTTGTGCGCTCCTGGTGCATCGTTTTGCGGCTCTAGATATTCATCGAGGTCAACGTACCATTCATATGCCGGCTCCACTTCTGTTCTCTTCAGAACGACTACGCTACTTGAACTCATTCAGCTACTCCTTATGAAAGCTTGTGAAGCTTTCGAATACACCCTGATTTTCGAGCGGATATTGCTTTTTGCCCACCCTCGATCGGGCTTCGGCGCGCTGACTGGATCGGAACGTCAGCCAACCCCACTTTCGAGGGGCGCGAGACTAACCCGCCTGCCGCGGCGCTGGCCTTTTCGGAGACACGCCGGATGCCTTTGTCTTGCTGTAGTCGTTGCTGAAGAGCTATCGCTGAGGAATTCTGATTCGCTTCCGTCCGAACAGACGGGCATCCACAGACCATGCGCCGGGGCCAATCATGGCGAGGGCAACGCCCAATGTCGCAAGCACGACGTGCATCGAAGTGCGGCTGGAGGGAAATAGGAGAAGAGACATTTCGGAGACGGCCATGAAAAGGCCCGCCACAGGTGTCCAAAGCCCAATGGTCAGGAGCGCCGAACAGATCGCGGCCAGAAACTGGAAGATGACAGAAACAGGTGAGGTTGTTGCCTGGGAGCCGGCAATGAATTGCACGAGCGGAATTGTCGTCGCCGCTCGCAAGAACACCAATCCGGTTCCTGGCCAACCTTCCGGGAATGTTGAGAAGAGCCTTTGCACAAGAGGTCCCGTTCTTAGGCTAGCCGCGCGAAGCAAAAGTCGGAACCCTGAAAAGCGGATTCGGTAGACACCTCTTTCGAGGGGGCTCCTGACCTGGAACGATCAACGAGCCGCCTGTGTGCTAAAGGTCGATGATTCCGCGCTTCAAGCCCTATGGTGACGGCGTGTGTCCGATCGTTGGCCCCGAGTTTCGAAAGGATATTCTTGACGTGACCTTTTACTGTCTCTTCCGTAATCGAAAGTTGGGCCGCGATCTCCTTATTAGCATTTCCGCCTGAGATCAAGCGAAGGACCTCAATTTCGCGTTCGGACAGACTATCATCCGTAGCATGCTCGGCGAGTTCAGACGCGACATCCGGCGGGATGCGCTTTTGCCCGGCATGTACGAGCCGAATCGTATCCAGAAGCTCCTTGCGTAGAAGATTCTTCAGCAGGTAGCCTCGGGCGCCGGCCTTGAGCGCGCGCAACACCTGGACGTCTCCGGTGTAAGTTGTCAAGACGATGATTCGCGCCGGAGGGAATTCGCCGCAAATGGCGATGATGGCGTCTACGCCGTTCACTTCGGGCATCTGCAAATCCATGAGGATCACATCCGGTTTATGAACACGAAACTGCTCGATAGCCTCACGGCCGTTCGAAGCCTCTGCGACGAGTTCCATGTCGGGTTGAGCAGCCAGCAGCTTCGCAATGCCGTCGCGGAGTAGCGAATGGTCATCAACCGCTAAAACACGAATGGGCTTAGTGCTCATCAACCACTTCCTTGTGTTTGCGAAACAGCCAAAAACCGGAACTGCTGCTGGAGACAGCGTACGCGATGGAGCCCGGGATGCTCAAGTCCACCTCCGTCCCGGCTCCGGCCTGGCTCCAAATTTCGAGTTGGGCACCGATGTGTTGAGCGCGCTCACGCATACCCTGCAGGCCCCAGTGCCCATCACGTCCCGCGTTCAATACGTTTGGGTCGATTCCCGTTCCATTATCCCGAATCCGAAGCCGCAGAAGGCGCTCAGAATACGTAATTTCCGCTTCGATTATGGAGGCCTGGGCGTGACAGAAAGCATTGCGTAAAGCCTCGCGGGCGATACGATAAACATCGTCCCTGAGGATCGGATGCAGTTCATGTGGTTTGCCCTCTACGGCAAGACGGAGTTTTGCCGAATTGTTATTTCCATCGCGACCGCCAAGTTCCTCGCCGAGAGCCGCGATCGCCTGCGCCAGGTCATTTGTTACGGTCGTCGACGAACGCAAATTCTGGATCGCGTTCCGACCCTCCAGGATGGCTTGGTCGGCATGATCGAGAGCCTCTTCGAGGGCTTCCTTCGCAGCACCCGGCTGGAAGCATATCGCTCGCAGTTTGGAAATGTAGCATCAGGGCCTGAAAGCTTTGCAAGAGCGTGTCGTGGAGTTCGCGGGCTATCCGCGTCCTTTCCGCCAGGCGCTCCTCGAATCTCAGCGTCACCTGAGCCTCGGTCATTTTTCGGACGCGGGAGACCATCGCGGAGATTACCCACGCGGTGACCAGGAAAGCAAGGCTTGCCACGATAGCGAGAGGGTTCTTCGACGCCGGTGGCGAGAACAGCGGAACAAAGTAGTACTGCAGCAGGGACACCGCGACCAACGAAACCGAAATCGAGGAGACAAGACCGGCTCTGAGAGAGACGAAGACCACGGCGATCATATAGAGCAGCGAAACGGCGCCGGGCTGGAGTCCGAGCCGGACCGCGGCGAACGTGATCAGCACCAGGCCGGCAACACCAAGCCCGAATTGCTTAGCCGATTTAATGATTCCGGACTGATCCATCATCGCGGTAGCGCGCACCGTTCCGAACGGGGCTTATCTCTACGTGATTTTAAGATGCGGGGACAGCCACTGGGGAGTCAGTCGGATGGCATGTCCGTCACGCACGCAACATCTCGAGTGGCAATCGATGGAGCAATGCCTTTGAAATCAATAGCGGGTATGCGGGCAATCGCCTGCGTTAACTCTTGGCGAGAGCAGGTCGAGGCCCCGGCTAACAAAAATCGGAGCTCGGCCGCCGAAACTAAAGGAGAAATACAATGAACATGAAACTGACAACCCTCGGCCTTGTCGGGCTTTTTGGGCTTACATCATTTGTGGCGCAACCTGTCGTGGCAGATGAGTGGAACAAGAAGACGGAATTCCAATTCAGCGCGCCAGTGCAGATTCCAGGCAAAACCTTGGCTGCGGGCAAGTACGTATTCCAGCTTGCTGACAGCGATTCCGACCGGAACATCGTCCAGGTCTTCTCGGAGGATTCGGACGGGAATGAGAACCTGGTCGCGACTCTGATGGCCGTTCCGGACTATATCGAAAAGACACCCGACAAAGCGATGGTCCATTTTGAAGAGCGGCCTTCCGGGTCTCCCGAAGCGATTCACAGCTGGTTCTACCCCGGCGAGAATACTGGATGGGAGTTCGTCTATCCGAAAGACCAGTCCTTGAAAGGAGACTGAACCGACACCCTGGCTATAAGCTGACGGCGGCGAGGCCCGCCCGGGCTTCCGATAACGGCAAGGGCAGCAGCAACCTGCCGCTCACGAAAGGTTGCACGGAAATACGGGCTGGGCACCACCGTCGTCGGTCGCTGTACCCCGTTGAGATGATCGCTTCGCGTCGATGTTTTTGACGGCTTCGGTACTTCTGATACACAGTTGATGGCATGCTGATGGCCGTTTAGGCAGGACCAACTCCGATAGGCTCCTTGGACCTTATGCAACCGGCCGGCTCCGGCTGGAATGTGTAGAACCAGACTCGATCTGATTAGTAAACTCAATATCGCCGTTCGCTATTTCGCGTACCACTCGGGCCTTTTGACGAAGGCTGCGGGCAATTGCCCGCCTGTTCAGTTCTACGCGCTGTTGAACGGTTATCGGCGAGGCGAAGCGAGAGCGGAAGAGATCCTGTCAAGCATTGCCCACCACGACGGCGAACACCGCTGCGGTTGAATAGCGGGCATCTTGCCATCGTCCTCTCGATGAGGGCCAGGGGGAAGTCCCGGGCTCCGAAACGGAAAGCTCTCGCCGGCGTCGTGCGCTCTTCGCTGTTCAGCACCTCGGTCCGGACATGCAGTGCCAGTTTTGTTTCGGCAACCTATTGGGGATGGTACGCGAGGAGGGGACGGGTGCACTTAGGATGCCGCGTCAACCACCTGGGACGGGTTTTTCGGAAGAAAAAAGGATTTGGCTCCCCGTCTGCGAACCTATTGCGTACATCGGCAGAATCTTGATCATCGAATCCGGTGAAGCGCGTTTTGATGCTTGGCCACGATCTTCGGCTCGAATCTGCCGTTGCGACCGCGCGGCGTCTCCAGCTCAATCTCGCCGAAATCACCCTTCAGCTTCTTGCCGACTCCCAATCCGCGAGTTGCCGCTCTTGTGCCCCACCGGATCGTTTCTCAAACACCGGGTGGTCCGTCTGCTCGGCGTTCATGGTGCTCCAGCAGCGCTTTCGTCAGCTGCTTCAGCACCCCGTTCTCTCCCACGGTGTCTTCCAGCCGCGTGTGGTCGGTCGGCCAGCAACTTGTCATCAGCTTCGGATCATCGGTGTCCCCTCATTTTGCTCCTATCGGAGATCGCCGTTTACAGAATCCTATGTACACCTCCACGATCGTGGTATTGGGACTTCGGCGGCTGATACATGCGCGATGGGTGGTGCGGCGTACCCTCGAACACAACGGCTTCCGGATGCAGAAGCTTGAAAGACGCATCATTCTCCAAGGGCCATTCAAGCTCGGCGCCCGGGACAGCGTCGTGTTTCGGGCATCAGTAACCCACTCCGTAGGCGCCCGCATCGTCTGGGCTCGCTGGGCGACCCTGGTTTTGGCAGGCGGATCGTCTGGATGTGCGCTGGGAATAGGTCTGAACCTCAATCAGCAGTCGATCAACTCAGAAATCGACTGCGCAATGCCGGCGTGGGAACCATGCAAGCATCCTGCTTGCCGAACCATCCATACCGATGCCGTGCAACCCATGAATAGACCCCGTTGCGGAGCCACTTCGGCAGTACGATCAACACGTAAAACAACGGCCATGGAAAACGTAGCCTTCGGAGGATGCGAAGCGCCGCAATAGGATGCGTGTAGATTTGTCCGTCCTCGATCAGGGCCACGCTGTCGGGAAGGTTGTCTTTTGACCCTGCCAATGCTATGAGCCGGCGAGCGACATCCGATTGTAGCGCCGCGAAAAAAAAGTGAGCACCTGGATCGTGTGCGGCAATGAAGGCGACCGAGCGATTACAAAAGTTGCAAACTCCATCAAACAAAACTACGGCCATCCGCATGTCTGCTGGAGGAAGCGAGTCGGAGTGCACGCCAGTCTCGCGCATACTACCTCATGCCGTGCGTGTTCTGCTCACGACGGAGGCCAAAGCGCGCATCCATCAGGGGGGACCAAAAATGGCGCCTGCACCAGATCCGCTCAGCCCAAGCCATAAAACAGTGTGCCACTCCATCTCCCGAAGTATGGCCGAATCATAGAAGGCGAAGACTCCCGCGGCGCCGCCCAGGGCCGAGCACACCGAGCCTCGCAACAGGTTGTAGTGCCGCCACAGGAAATATAGCGGCGCGCCCAAGAACCAGGATGGACGTCTGTCTCTCTCTAATGACATTGCAGTGGATCGGATTTTCTGGATGAGCGTAGCTTTCTGCTTTTTACCGTACGTGCGTCAATATTCGCCACGACGATCAACAGAGTAGCTAACAACACGGCGGCGATCCAACCGCCAAAGTAAGAGCGATTGCAACGCGAACAAATTTGCGAAAAGACATCGGATGCTCACCCCGGGCTGCGGTTTCCTGAGCGACTCTTGTTATTCGCACGGGCTTGGAAAAACGCCTCGAAAGCTTTGCGGCGCGGATCCCCGTCGGGAAGCTTGGACATATTCGCGGCGACTTGATCAACCGCAATCGCGGGGCGCAAACCCGTGAACCAGGCCCAGATCCCGTCCAATAAGCGGATGACAAGCCACACCACAAATACCACGACCGCTCCTAGCCCATATGTGAGGCCAAGGATATAAATCAGCGCCTCCTTTGCGTAAGTACGGCTCGCACCGGAGATGCGCGCGATGCGCGGGTCGGATATTGAGTAAGTAATTGGGACCATGGCGCCCACACTTAGCCCCGGCACGCTGTCTTGATCCACGCGATCCAGGACGTGAACAGGTTCTGCTGCAGCCTTAGGAGTGAACTCCAGATCAATGATCTGAAATGGTTGCCGAATTCCTTGACCGCTTTCCTCGCTGTCGTGCCAGATCTGATGGGCCGTCTCGACTTGCCGCACAACTGCTAGGACATCCCGTATGGGGCGGACTGGCGCAGCGGTGGGGCGCGGAATACGCATGTACAGCACCAGCGCGCTTAGGAGCATCGATGCGAGCAATACCCAGTCGTACCCCTTGCCAGACCTCCGCCACCAGACTCCAAACAGAATCGGAAGCGCGATAAAACCCCAGGGGAGAACTCCCGTGCAAGAAACGGCGCCCACAAGTGCGGCGGCCAAACATAGGATCGGGGTCTTTCGTCGATACGCGAAGAAAGCTAGCACTCCCGCCGAGCCGATCATCGTCACGTCGAAAAGCGCCCGCAGAAGGTTGCCGTCGACCGGGAGTCGCGAAAGTGCTGAGGAGTCCGCGAGCATAGAGCCACCCCCCGTAGTGAGCGCAGCGGGCGCCAAGGGCTGTACCGAACCCTGACTGGCGTGCCGATTCGCAAACGGATAAAGAGTGGCAGACCGACGGAATGGGTAGCGATCTCCGGGACCTTGGCGTCGCGGGGCTGATACCGATAGGTGGCGTCCAACACGTGCCGCCAATTATCGTTACCGAGCAAGTTGAACGCTTCCTTCTTGCCAACTATCTCCCCTTGGACCACGGGGCCTGCGTAGGTCACATAGGCGGTGGGAATTGCCCAAGGCGACAGCGCAAGTATCAGGAAGGCCGCCAAGCCGAAGCACGTCTTCATATATGGAGCCTGAAATCAACCGCCACCCATTGACAGGGTGAGCGGATTGCGCTCGTCGTCGAGAAAGAAGAACTCCGCTTTGTCGCCGACAAAGTCTCCCTGGGCCCGAATTGCAGGAAGCTCCACAAGCTGGTCGTTGACGATGACTTTGAGGTGCGTGCTTGCGACCCTCTTGATCTTTCCCGACTGCTGGTAGTTGTAATAGCTCGGGAATTTGTTTTTATCCCCGCTCAGTTCCAGGCCGGCGTATGCGTTAGAGATGCTCATGTCCGCTTCGCCCTTGGCCTTGAGGGCTCTGAGGATTGCCGCGGAAGTTCCGATCGCGGTTGTACCGGGGGCCATTTCCGCCGATTTCTCGAGAAACGTTTGCTGGTAGAAGCTGGCGGATTCCAGATCGGCGCTCAGCATGGTGCGACGCAGGAGCATTTTGATGAGCTTGGGAGGTCCACTGAGCGCATCGGCGCCGTTTATCTCGGCCGAGTATTTAAGACGCACCTCTCTGGGGCCGGACGATTCGATCGTCTTGATCGATTCGTAGTCCCCCTGCGGCTGCGCGACGGCAGTGACGATCGTCAGCCCTGGACAGAGAGGGACCGTCAGCGCAGGCGGTCGGTCGGCCGCGCTCATCGCCAGGAAGCCCCATGCAGCGACAACTAAGTAGAGTCTCATGATCATCGCAGCCGCTTCTCGATGATTTGCGCAAGCTGCAGCGCAATCTGTTCGCGTTTGCCGCCCGAGTACGTGCGCGCCTTCACCACACAGAACTGGCCGCGTCCGCAACTGAACCACAGTTTGCCGTACGAGCTATCGTAGAGCGCGCCGGGCACAAAACCTTTCACGGGTTCGCCGTGGGCTTCGCCGCGCGCCCAACTGGTCCGCTCAGGATTGAATACCGTGACGTCGATCGAGTCGTGCCATCCGTCTTTTTGCGCCGTGGTGGCCGTCCATCGGCAGTCCTGCAGCCCGTACTCATTGCCGATGTCGACCACCCCTGCGGAATGCGCGCCGATTGCCTCTCGCACTTCGGCGTCCGTCAGGAGCGTGCATCGGTTGGGCTCAGCGGCCGGCAGCGACATGGTGATCGCGAGCGCAAAGAGCCAAGAACGAAGGTGACTGGTCATAAAGGCTATTTCTGCTCCGGTGGTGTGAAGTTGAACCGATCCATCCCGATCGACGGGTTGGCGTTGGGCTGATAGGTGGTCGTGACGCGGCTCACCTGCCCTGGAAGGGTCTTCGCCTCCTCCCGCACTTGCCGGATCAGCGACGATTCGGAGTCGATCCATATGGTCATGCGCCGCAAAGCGACTTCCTTCCCGGTCGCCTGGTAGGTGTCGCTGGCCCTGCCAATCAGCCGGTAGCAGCGCCGCCCGCCGATGACCTCCGTGCCGTCCAGTTCCACGTCCGCGAAATTGTTGAAGTTGCCCCCCAGCTGTGCCTTGCCGTACAAAAGCGTCGGGATTTTAAGCGCCGTTCCGGCAGTGTTTTGCCCCGAGTGAGCGATCGCGGGAGCGTTGTTCGGGTGGGGAAGTCATATTGTTGCCCCGTTGTTTTCCACCAGGTGTGGAACGTGTCGGGATTTCCCCAGATCACGAACTGGTCGCCCCCTTGTTTGTGGAACTCGAGCAGGAAATGGCGGGGCGCGCGCTGGAAAACGGTCGTGAAGGTGTGCCGGTCTTTGATGTCGGCCGCATATTCGTTCACCACCACGCCGGCATCCGAATAGGACTTCAGGTTCTGATAGAGATCGCGCGTCCTTTGCAGGATCTGATCGGCATTCTGCGCGTAGGCTGGCGCGGCGGAAATGATGGCCGCCGGAATCAAAATCGTCGCCATCATGGCTACTGTTCCCGGGCCAGTTCCACGCGACGATTGCGCGCGCGGCCTTCCTCCGTTTGATTAGTATCAATGGGGCGGGATTTCCCATACCCGCAGCTATTTAGCCGGCCTGTGGCTACGTTGTATCGCGCCGCCAATGCGCTCTTCACGGCCAAGGCTCTTCGTTTCGGGAGATCGAGATTCGGTGCGTCGGCGCCGATGCCGTCGGTATGGCCAGAGACCGTGAGCTTCCAATCGGGGTGGCGCCGGAGAATTTCGGCGATCTCGTGAAGCGTCGCATCCGATCCTTCGCGAAGCTCATCACTATTGAAGCTGAAGTAGATGCTGTAGATGTCGGGCGCGTCCCCGCTACGCGAGAGCGCGTTCTAGCCAACTCTGGCCAGCTGGCGGTGTACTGCACTTGTAGGCGATCTTGATGACCTGCAGCCGTTCGCGATCTCCTCCGGCCTTTGCTCCGGAGTCTGCTCCGATGCCCAGCCGCCACTTCAACGCCAGCGGATTCTCCTGGTTATCCAGGAAGAAGAACTCGGCCTTGTAGCCGTGATAATCGCCGCGGCCGGCTGCGTGAATGGCAGCGAGTTCCGTGCGCACGTTATTTACGATCAGCGGAAGCATCACGGATCCGCTCTCGACGCGGCGGATTTTATAGTTTTCCGAGTAGTCGAAGACGTTAGCAACCTTTGCGGAGGCGCCGGGTAAAACGGGCGGGAGATTGAACATCCCGAGTTCGGCTTCGCCGCTCCTCTTCAACGCCGAGAGCACGGCGCCCGACACGCCGATCGCGGTCGTACCGGGCATCTCCGCTGGGAGGTTCGTGCCGAAAATCTGCTCGTAGTGCTTCGCATTCAAGAGGTCGTCGATGCGAATCACGAGTGTAAGATTGAGTTTGCGAATCCGCAAACCGCCTCCGAGTCGTTCAGGCGGCTGCTCTGACGAATACTTGAGCCGCACTGTTCGGCTGTCGATGCTCTCGACGGTTTTGATGGATTCGTAGTCGCCTTCCGGTTGGGTGATCGCGGTGAAGATCGTCAGTCCCGGGCAGAGGGGGATCTGCGCTGACGATGGTGCCGCGCTAGTTGGGGTACAAAGCATCGCCCCCAGCAACCATGAGAGGGCTATCCAGTGCATCTGGCGAAGCGTCATCTCTTCACATCCTGGGGGCATTCTTTCTGCAACTCGGACACGGGTCCATACGCGTGGGATCCCAATCCCACTGTCGGTCGGTGGAAGGATGTTCGTTGGGCCTAGGATTGGCTCCTTTCGACTCCCACTCCAAGTCGCCGCGCCAGACTGGGGGACCTTCAATCACCACTGGATCGTTGATCTCTCGAATGCCCTGGGCCATCCTCGGCTCGCAACAGGTGTCGCTCTTGCCCGGGTAGGGCCTGCCGTCGGGATAGGTCGCGCCGCCACCCTGAAATCCTGGACGGGAGGATTTGGCGACGCTGAAGTTCTCGGGTAGCTCAATGCGGCTTGCCACGCTCTCAATTGTTTTGGGACTGCCTGCAAAAGTAACCGTCACGCCGCCGTGCTGATGGATTGTCACCTGATAAACTCTCACCTTCCCGACACCGACGCCGGCTTTATCCAATGCATCGGCGACGATCCGCTCGGCCTTCTCGAGTTGGAGCAAGCGCATTGTCCTGCTTTGCTGCACCGTCATAATCAGCAGCGGCAAGGTCGCGACGAAGCCCATCGCGATGGCTTGAATCAGGCAAACATTGTTGTTCTCGTCCCAGATCTCACCGGCATCCCGGCCTTTGGGAACAGGCTTCGTCCAGCTGGGGTGCCAGCCCCCCAGGTAGTCGTGGTTGAATAGCCTCCACATGTTGATCGTTTGCGGAATCGCCTGGCAGAGACAGTATTCAAAGAGGAATCCCCTACTTGCTTCAATCGCCATTCGGAGAAGCAGCGAGTCTTCCGTGCTGCTGCCCCATCCGTTGACATCTACGCCGAGGGTGTCCCCGCTGCCCGGATCTATCCTCCACCAGCCGACAAATCCGTCAGAAGGCGACCGCGGCACCACGACCGTAAATCCGCGATCGAGATCCTCGGCTATCTTGCGCTGGATCTCGGGCGATAGTGCAAGACTCTCTGCCTCTGTACGCTGGCTAGACGCGATCCTAGACCAATCGCGCGATACGGCATAGGCTTGTCCGACGTTGCCCGTCGGAGAGCTGATGTGCACAAGCGCTTCCAGATTGGTATCGAGCACACCCTGTTCGACGCGAGTCGCAAAGGCGTCCAGACGGGCGAGATCCACCCCCAGTTCGTTCGCCACGATATCGGTTGCATCCTGGACAACGATCTCCGTCCCTTTCACGATCAGTGAACGGTGGCGGCTCAAAACGTTGGGGCGGTCCAAAAAGATGGAGCCGGCGGAACCGCTCCATTCCATTCGCGCAATCGCCAGCCACATGACGTTGCCCACCGTCGCCGTCGTTTCCGCGAATCGTTGCTTCGTCTTCTCGGAACGAGCCGGGAAGTCGACTTTGGTAATGTTGCGAATCATTTCGCGGTTCTTGAGCAAGGACTCGACTGCCAGATGCGCCGCGAACTCGGGGGCTACACGGCAGGCGACGGGCAGAATCTCTGTCTGCATCATCAGCGCCAGGCTTCTTGTCAACCGTTGATCATCGCCAATCGGCACCTGCGGGCCTGTGCCTGCCGTGCGCGCACTCGGCCCAAGCAGATCGAACACCAGCCGACGAACCGTGCGTGGGGGCGCACCCGGTCCACGGATCTCATACTCGATCCAGGCGGCTGTTAACGCCCCCTTGCGCGCGGATGCCTCTGTCCACGCGGGAGAGCATCGCCGATGCCGGCGCCGAGCCCTGCTAGTGGGTTCGTGCCCGCCGCATCGTCGATTTCGCCCTTCTCGCTAATGACTCCCTGCGCAACCGCAGTACCGTTAATCCGGAGACTTGCGGCCCACCTGGGCGGGGTTCATGCTTGTCGGAGGTCCCGACTGAGCAGCCCGACTGCAATGACCGACCCGCTGCTTCGTCCTTTCCTCGATGCCTGGGATGAGGCGGGCGCCAAGCGCGAACTGAATTCTCTCATAGCGCAGCACGCGCTACCTCTCGCAGAGGCCATCGTCGCGAAAAAAATCGGCTCATGGCGGCAACCCAGGGCCGCCGATCAGGAGGACGTGATCTCCGAGGCGATGGCGACCTTAATCGAGCGGCTGCAATCGGCGCGTGCAGGGAAGGAACGAGCGCCGATCGCGCATTTCGAATCCTATGCCGCAGCCCTGATTCATTCGGCCTGCGCGCACTACCTCCGGCGCCGATATCCCGAGCGCACCCGGCTCAAGAACCGGCTGCGATACCTATTGTCGACGGATTCGCGGCTCGCGCTCTGGACGGACGAAGACGGCGACTCCGTGTGCGGCCTCGCCGAATGGAAAGGACTGCCGTCGCGATCTATCGAGCACGCGGCATCGGCTTCGACGAAGCTCGGACGGGGTGAGTTGACCACTTCGGTCATCGACATGCTATCGTCCGCGGCCGGGCCCATCGCGTTCGAATCCCTCGTCGATGCGCTCGTGCGCGCCGGCGGAATTCTGGAACCGCGCGGCTCCGACGCGGCCGCGATCGCCTCGCCTGCACTCGCTCTGGAATCACTCCTTGACCAGAAGCGCTATATCGCGCGCGTCTGGAATGAGATCGGCAGCCTGCCGCCGCACCAACGGACCGCTCTACTGCTGAATCTGCGCGACGACTCAGGAGCAAGTCTGCTTTGGCTGATGCCCGTCTCGGGGGTCGCCACCCTACGTCAACTCGCCAAAGTGCTGGACATCCCTGATGCGGAATTCGCCGCGCTTTGGCGCGAACTTCCCCTCGATGACGCAACCATCGCACGTCGCCTCGACTGCACCCGGCAGCAGGTGATCAATCTGCGGAGGGCGGCACGGAAAAGGCTCACAAACCGGGTGAGGCCCCAAGGCAATATCGGGCGAAGTTCCGCCTCCTCGAAAGGTGGACAGTGAATTCACACCTGACTGATGACCAACTGCGCGGCTTCACGACCGGCACGCTGTTGCCGGAGGAACTTCTTAATGCCGACGATCATCTTGCCATTTGCGAAGTCTGCCGGGACCGCACTGCCGAACTGTCCGTTTTCTCCGCAGCCGTTGATGATTTGCAAGGACGTCTGACCCTGCCTCCGCTCCATCCGGTCCGGGATGGCTCGCGTCGTCGGAGCTTCATCTGGATCGGGATCGCCGCTGCGGTTCTGGTGATCGCCCTCGTCCGGCTCATCTGGCATGACACGATCCCCCCATAGATGGCGGGTATTAGCAAGCTCGATGCGGCGGAACGGGCCCGGTTTCGCGAAGAGCTACGCTCCGGGGCGTTACCCCCTCTCCTGGCCAACCTCAATCCCCCGCGCGAAGTCTTGATGGGCGTCCCTACTGAACCCCGCGAAGCACTCACATGTCCGCCCCGGTCGGAACCGCCATCGTCAGCGATCAGCCCCGTTTCGAATGGCGCGCGTTAGCTGGGGGCGGCAGCTATTCGGTCGCTGTGTTTGACGAGCAATCGACCGAGGTCGCGCGCAGTCCTCTGCTCGACCAGACGAATTGGACCCCGACCCTGCCCCTGCCCCGAGACCGCACTTATCAATGGCAGGTGACCGCGAATCGCGGCGGCGAGTCGATCGTCGCGCCGTCCGCGCCCGCGCCCCCCGCAAAATTTCATGTCGTCGCCCTTCACGACGCCGAGACCTTGGAGAGTCTCGAAAGAGAATATCCTCAATCCCATCTCCTTCTCGGCGTTCTCTATCTCGACGCCGGAGTTCGGGACGACGCCACACGACATCTTCGGTTAGTGAATCTGGACGTCGCGCGCCAACTACTGCAGCGCTTGGAATCCCTCTCCGGACAGCACTGATAGCGTCTCGACAGGTGCATTGTCCCGTTTCCCCGCGTTAATCCTGTTCCTCGGATGCGCAGCGAACCTCACCGGCGGCCGGGCCGCAGACCGTGGCGGGGTGGACCGAGGCGTGTCCAACCCCCTCCCGGATTCATGACTCTCCGGCGGCGCGAAGAATACCGCCAATCAGAACGGGCTAAACAGTCGGAGCAAACAGCTCAGCAGAGTGCTCGCTTTGAGCTGAAGTATCGCTATAGTGCTTACCGGGAGGAAGCGACGACACGATATGTTGATGAATTGTCCGAGGACGCTCGCCTGGGTGCAGTCCCGAACACTGCTGCCGGGAGGTGTTCGCGGCCCGGCTCACCGTCGCGCTGGCGGATCAGCGGTTTGTAATCGATCCGTAAGAGCCTGCCGACGAGCGCTTTCGCCATCTCACGCTGACGACACCTTCGAATAACTTTTCGTGCATGCAGCAGTGGGTGGATAAGAACCGCTTGAGCCCGTAAGACTCACGTGATCTCCGCTCAGCGCGCAGTGGCAGTGGGAACTAGCCCGAACCATAGCGCTCGGAAGCCCTCGTTTCCGCGTTACTTCTGAGATCAGTTCTTAATGGCGATCAGTAGTCCGGCCTGCGTACTCAACCCGCCAATATCGGCGGTAATCGGCTGGTCACCATTTGGCACCGCCGGAACCAAAACGTTGAATTGATATTCTCCGGCAGCGACAATTCCAGCAAACCGCACGCTGGCCGCCACTCCACCGATGCGGATTTGCAATTGGGACGGATCGGCCAAGGCTGCTGCTCCACTGACAATCTGTCCTGCCGCGATTACGGGTGTCGTCGGTCCAAAACCGGTACCGAACACCTGAATAATCTCGCCGGGCTGAGCAGGACGGGACGCAACAGCATTGCCGAAAAGATCCACGGGCGCGACATAAGCGCCGTCGCTGTGCACAGCGGCGACATACTTGGGGGGTTGAAATGTGAAGAAACCCGGCGCGTACTGCTGCACTCTCGTAGTACCTGTAGCTGAGCCGAACGAGTTTGTCACTTGCACCTGGACCGATCCCGTTGCGTTGTCGGTAGGCGCCTGTACGTTTAACTGCCCTGGGCTGATGTAATACACCGCCGCTGGCTTTCCATTGATGCTGACGCTGACTCCATCCAGAGCCAGAGGAAGATTGTTCCCTAGAAAATCGGAATCTTGCCACGAGCGCGTGGCTCCCGAGAGATTCGACCCGTAGATGGACACCCAGGAGCCGCTCTCGATGCCTTGCTGGCCGCTGGCATTGTTCGAAACACCGGTAATAATCACGTTCGGCGCACCTGCAGCCCCGAGTTGGGCCGCACCCATTTGGGCTCCGATGTAGTCGCCGAGTTGGCCGGGGCCAGGCGCGATGCAGCCGCTATCGCCACCTTTACCGCTTCCAGCGGCAGCCCCGCACAGTGCCTCGTGAGTCTGCGGATCATACGCGCCCGTGTACTTGTAGAACTCGAAGCGCCGGATGACAGATTGGTTGCCCTTACCCAAGGGCTTCCCATGTTGTAGCAGTCCCCGATCCGGCTTTTTCGGGTTGGATTGGGACAACTCCCACTCAACCTCGGTCTGACCAGGATTTTGCGGTACTGCGGGGTCATCGGTGACAAGATGATTCAGAGACACTTTATCGGGCGACTCGGTCTCAAAGACCTTGACCCACACTGCGTTCCCGAACTGGGCTACAGGGGCCCTGGGCGGTGGAATCGCAGCCTGCACGATCGGTGCGCCTCCTGCCGGAGCAGCGGCTACCGACCATACCGGCGCCGCAATGCTGACATCCGTGCCAAAAGGCTTCAGGGCGCCGGGGGTGGCTGGATCCGCGATGAGCCAGTGATACTGTGTGGAAGTCGGAGCCTTGGTCAGTCCAAAGCCAAAATGCTCACAGCCGCTGCTCGCATATCCGGGCGCCCCACCCGTCCAGCAAGAGTGCCCGGCTGTTGGCGTAATCTTTGGTGGAATGGGAGTGCTCACCTTGTACACATTGAGAGCGGAATCGTATGGGCTTTCGTAACGAACAAAAACGCCGCCGGGAAAATCCACGAAAGTAGGGCTTCCGTACCGGATGTAGGGCGCGGCAAAGGTGGAGGTAATATCCTTACTGGACACCCCTTCGAGTTCGATTTCAAAGCCGTGACCTTCCTGACCCGTGTCATTGAAGACGTCGAAGTTGCTTAATGTTCCAAAAAGAGTTTGCGCTGACGCAGGACTACCTCCGGCGACGAAAAGAAGAAAGGCCATCGGCGCCCCGAGAAGAGGGAGTAAATGAAGACGGCGTACTGGATGAATGGAAGAGAGGTCCGCGCTGAGAAGTGCGAAGGTAAGATGCCTTTTCATGTCCGGTTCACCCCAATTATTGCGTAGGTCGCAAAGGCAAATGATTCCACAATGTAAAAGTTTCGTAACAAGACTCAGGAGCAGCAGATTGCGAGAGCCGCAGGACTAGACGAGACGCTAGGCGAACAGTCGGTTGCGCCATACTGTCCCGGCTTGCACACTCAACTGCACACCGATACAAACCTTTACGTGCCGGGCCGTGGCGTACCTGGAACGGCCATGGCAGCGTGTCTGCGAGTTACGAGAGTTCTTGAAGAGTCCTTTCCGGCTGGTTTCGAAACGACGAGCGTGCTCCCGGTGAGTCGCTAGCCTACGAACGGCAAAGGAACGTTCGCGTTCCTCAGACGGCACTGGCGAGGGCCATGAACTCGGAAACGATCATTTCGGGGCTGGCCTTCTTGAGGTCGTGGCCCGCGCCTTCGACCTCTAGCAGTCGCGTTGACGCGGGAATGAGGGCCAGCGCGCTCTTCATCTCCTCAATGGAGCCGAACGGGTCGCGGGTGCCATGTACAAATATCGCCGGGGTGCGCAGCTTCGGGAAATGGGCCGTGCGCAGTTTGTCAGGCTGGCGCGGTGGGTGCAGAGGGTACGACAGCAGTAGAAGAGCAGGGATGGCGCCGGGATTCTCGGCAGCCAGCATTGTCGCCTGGCGGCCGCCATACGAGTGTCCTCCCAAGAAGACCTTTCCACAAATGTGGGCGTTTGTCATTCGGATGCTCCGGATGAGTCCTTGCCGATCAGCTGCGGCTCCGGCGGGAAAGGGCGACCCGTGTGGCCGGTTTTCGCGAAATGCAAGGTTGACTCTCGCTACCAGGAATCCTGCGCGAGTAAACTCGAGATCAAGTGCTTTTAGTAATGGCGCATCGCGGTCCGATCCTGCTCCGTGCGTGAGAACTAATCCGTACTCGGTCATACTCTTATCCCTTGCGAGGGCGCTTCAGCGTCGCTGCATCCAATACCCAACGGCGCAGAATCTCATAGCCGCGATCTCCCGGATTGAAACGCCGCCCGCCTTGATGCCCATCTTCTTTGCCGCTTTGCACATTCAGCGGCTTGCGCAGCAACTTGCTATGCTCCACGTCGTTCTCATTAACTCGCTCCAGCAGCGCGACATAATTGGCGTAGGTGGCTTTCGCACTCAGGTATCCGTTTCCATCCGCCGGCTGTAGCGGCATGGAAGGAACCCTCCCGAGACGCCGTGACATCCGAGGCAAGCGGTTTCATCTTCGCGGTTTGTCTTGCTTAATTCCGGGCGCAACCCAATCGTGGAAGTAATTGAAATTGGCTTTCCAATCGGGCGGCATGGCGGCGACCTCGGGAACATCCGATTCCACATAGGCAGGCTTCACTCGCTGGAGCACCGGCCGGATCCGCGGGTGGTTGTGGACGTGCATGTCGGCTGCGAGGGACAGCGCGGCAGTGCGCAGCCGGTTGTCGGACTTTCCTCCCTCCAGATCGTTTCAGGAACAGCGCGATGGACGCGGTCGCGGATACTCCGCAATCGTGATCGGGTCCGGCAGGCCTGCCCCGGCACTTCGGGTACGGCAGTTTCATGCGTCAGAAGCCATTTGATGCCGGGCAGCCACAAGCATCTCGTCCATGGGCGTGGCAAAGGTTTTCGGAAAGCGATCCAGCAGGGCGCGGGTCTGCAGATCCGGGTTGGAATGGATCACCTGGCCGATGCTGCGCGCCAGATACCAGTCGGTGGGGTCTTTTTCCATCTGCGCCAGTTCGCGGGTGTTCTCTTCCAGCAAACCGCGCTCCGGCGCGAACTTCGGCAGCAGCAGGTCATAAAAGTTCTCTGCTGCTCTTCTGTCTTCGGCATGTCCCAGCGGGCGCGCGAGAACAGCTTGATCAGCGAGCCCACCAGTTCGGCGCGCCGTTCGGGTTCCTGTGCGCCGCGCTGGATTTGCGCAGCCAGCGGTTCCAGAAATTCCTGCGTTGCGGGCAGCGAGATCACGCGCGGGTCGGAAAGCGAAGTCGCGGCAAGGTCCGCAGATTCTCCGGACCATTGCTGGAGTAGCCGAGAACCTTTTCTGCAGAGGGTCCCACGTGGCGTTAGCGGAGGCCTCGATCGCCAGCCGGATCGGGCCTGCATCCTGTGTCTTCTCCGCTTGATCGCCAATAATGACTAGACTGCTTTGCCCACCATCTCAGCCGATTTCGGAGTGACATAGCCCATCTGCCCCGGACCGCCATCGCCGCCCGCCATGCTGTAGTACGTGCCTGCGACGTTCGTGATGCGCCGCGCCAGATTCGGATTGCCGCCCTGCTCCAGGTGCTGGGTGATGATATCGAAAAGCTGCGCCAGTTCCGGATACTGATGATCCTTGCTGCCGTTGGCGCGCTGGCCGTTGGCAATGAAAAGCGCTTCGGTCTGGAATCGTTTGGCGGTCTCCACCAGGGCGCTCGGATTCGGGCTGTTCCAGGCTGGTCAGAAACGCCTGATTCAGGCGCGCGCGCACCGGAGGATTCCAGATCCACCAATTCCAGGCCGCCCGCGTGGACCAGGCGCGGACCGCCGGATCGCGGGTCCTGATTCATCATGTGATCCAGCGCGGCGGAGAGGCGCGGGAAACCGGCGGCGGTGTGGGTCATCACGCCATCGGCGCGCATGATCAGCGCGGCGGCAATGGATTCGCGGGTGAGGTCGTCGCCCTTCTCATAAGCGGTGAAGAGATGATCCCAGCCCTTGTCGTCCAGCAGCGTCTGCCGCATGCCCCAGCGGGCGGCTTCGCGCACCATCTTGACGGGATCGCCCAGACCTTTGATCTGCGCGGGAATCCCAAGTTCATTATGCAGTGCGCCCAGGGCGATCTGCGCCCAGTAGCGCACCTGCGGGCTGGGGTGGTCGGCGCCGGGAAGCATCAGACTGATGAACTGCCGGTCTTCGGGCTGCAGCCCCAGTTGGGCGAGTTCCCGAAAACGAGCGATGGTATCGGCCAGAGATTCTTGGGCACGTGGCTCATAATCGGCCGCGCTGGTGCAGCCACTGGCGTGTCCGGGATAGAGGCGGGAAAGGGCGTGCAGCGAGTACGCAGTGGTCACAAAACCGGTGAGCGCGTTCCGGTTCCAGCGTCCATACGGATCCTGCATGCGAAGCAGCGCATCGCACACCGCGCCGCACGGCCGGATCTTTGTCGGTGTAACCCGAGAGCGGCCAGAGCGCTCAGCGCCAGGGCAGTGGGTGCGGGATCGGTATCTTTCGGATCGTCGGCCGTTCTTCCACTTCGGCCCTCGGGGTCGCGACCCGGGATTGAAGCCCCAGGATCCATCCGGCTTCTGGATGGCGCGCAGGCGCTTCTCGTCGTCAGCGATCTGGGTCTGCCCTCGCTTCCACAGAGCTTTGGCCGCGTCCGATTCACCGCGAGCTGAAACATAAGTTATAGGGAAATGTTTTCGCGAAGAACTGGATGCGATTGGAGAAGATCATCGCTGTACTTCGGGCGCACCGCCAGATATCTTCTCGGCTTTATCTTCCAGCGCTGCCAGATACTTTTCGTCGCGGGTTTGCTCCCAAGCCCGCCGCAGGATTTCACCCGCAAAGCGGTACACGACAGACTGGCCGACGTTCGAACCTGGCCCCGCCGCGTTGATGCCGCTCGGATCCGCCGATTGCAATACGAAGTTCGCCGTGCGGATCTGCTGCGCGGAGTGGAGCCGGCGTGGCGGCAGTGAAAGCTTCGAGCGTGGTGACGTTATAGCCGGCCACGCGCGTCCCCGCCGGGCCGTCACCCAGGTCGAGCGGCGCAAGACTGGTATTGTTGGCCGCGTCCTGGAGTTGGTTGGTGGGACGCAGCGATTCATACATCACATTGACCAGGTGCCGGTAAGTTCGCAACGTTCTCCGGCCGGTAGCCGTTGAGCATCGCCCCCGCCGGTCCCCAGACGCCGGACTGTGTATGGCAGCTCATGCAATGTGAGCCGAGCAGGCTGCCGGTATCGCGAATCCGCCGATCCACGCTCGCTCCGCGCGGCCGGTTCATAATCCAGGCATCCACCTGCGCCAAATGGTCGTACATGGCGCTGCGCACTGCCTCCCGCGGGTCGGCATAGGGCGCAGGCCGCCGAAGCCGCAATTCCACCTCGTAACCCGGTGAATTCGCTTCCACTTTGAGAAAGTAAACGCCACCCGGCTTCAACATGCGGCTGATCTCGGTCCGGTGACCTTCGGTCTGCTGGTGGACGCGTTCATTGGCGTTGGCGCCTTCGCGATATTCCTTGCCGTCGGCCGTGTAACACAATACCTGCGCCGCCACCAGCGGATCCGGCACCGTCAAGTTTGCGGTGAACAGCCGCGGCTCTTTTCCCCGAAAATCGATACGGAACCAGTCGAGACCCGAACTTCCAACCTTGCCGTTGTCGAAATACTCGATGTCGTCGGCGGTTCCCGTGATATGGAGAGTCTCGTCACGGCCGGAGCTTCCCATAGCGACCGGCTGGGCCTGCGGCGATGGAGTCGTTGGGCTCGGCTTCGATCACCATGCCGCGATGTGAGAGTACCAAAGTCGACAGGTTTCACTTCCGCTCGCATTGGGAGATGCCAACCGCGCGGCCAGGGCGTGCTCCGTGGAAAGCGATCGACTTTCTGAATGGTCCCCGGCTCTCGCCAGCGCGGCAGGTTAAAGATAGGTTCTTCGTCAGCGACCGCGCAGACCTTCAGCTCGAACGTTGGCCGATTTCAGCGGCCCGGTACACCATGTAAAATCGGGGTCGAGGGCGTGCAGAACTTTGCGGTATCCGGCCCATTCCACGGCGATCCGTCCATTCGGAGGCAAGTTTGGAAGGCGCGGGCAGCCCCACCGCGACCTCCACAGCGCTTGCCCTCGGTTAGGGCATACGAACGGGACCAGTGGCGCCGGAGAAGTCGAGCCGGACGGGTGCAGGCGCTTGCGCCAGCGCCGCGCTTGCCAGGATGGCGGCAAGAAGAATGATTTCATCACTGCTGTTATTGAGCATCCCCCAAATCGTAGGCGTCGGTGGCGGTCAGGCGGACATAGAAGGTGCCAAGGTTGTTCTGCCAATGCTTATTGTCGTTGACGGCCAGCGTCAGGCGTCCCGCGGGCTTGCCGAGGAGGGTGGCTTTTTTGCCGACGAAAAAGACCTCGCCGGCGCGATCCTATCCGGCCTACCAGCGCGCCGAAAGGATGCCCGTCCACCAGATTCGACTTGTAGGCGGGAGATCCCGGTTGTGTCAGGCCGTTCGCATCCGACGCCCAGCTATCGGTTTCCCAGGACAGCCGTACAAACCCGCGCGTCTCAATTTCCACGCTCGACGACGCACTGAGTGACACGCCGGTATCCAGATACTCGATCTGCGTCGAGTGTCGCAGGGAGTGGGCCTGCATGGATCGCTGGATCACCTTCTGCCGCACCGCCAGAGTTCGGATCTTCGACCACGGCAGACTCTCCAGCTTGCCACCGGCGGAACGCACGTCGATTGTCATTTCGGGCAGTTTCACGCGGAGCGCATCGCCGTTCTTGAGGCGGACCAGGTGAGCGTACGATCCGGGCCGTCGGCATAGCTTGGAATCACCCTTTCGAACAGGCGGTACAGTGGACGCGGTTCGTGCTGGTCAGTATCTTTGTAGGCTTTTAGAAGCGGCGTCATTACGGGCAGGCCGATCGCGGTCAATTCTTCGACGGCCTGATCGCGCGCCGCACGGTCCTCCGCTTGAATGGCGGCGAGGTCTTGCGAGATGCGGCTCGCTTCGAATGCGGACGCCGGCGATCCGTTCTGGACGGACAGGATCTGCCCTGGTGAAATGTTGAAGCCTCTGCCGTCCCGCTCGAAATGGAACGCGCTCAACTCCGTCTGGCCTTCGACCCGGGCTCCGTCAACAGTGCGGATCAAGACCCATTCGGGGGTACCCCACAGTACAAGTTGGAAGAATGAGAACAGAAAGAGGCGATTCAGCATTGGGGACCTAGCGGATTATATCAACGTGAGTGGAGCGCTCTCTCTGGGCCTCTAGGATGGCGCAGGATAGAGAAGGATGAAATACACAAGATTGGGCTTGTTTTTGGTGATGACCGGGCTGGTCGTGGGTTTCGCGGATGACGTAGGGAACTCCTCCGGACCGCTACGGAATATAAAGCAGCTTACCGCCGGAGGCGAAAACGCTGAGGCCTACTGGTCGCCGGACGGCAGGCGACTCATATTCCAGTCCACGCGTGACAATCTGAAATGCGATCAGATTTTCATCATGAACGCTGACGGCTCCGATCAGCACATGGTCTCGACTGGGAAGGGCCGCACAACTTGTGGATATTTCCTGCCCGACAACCGCCACATCGTATACGCCTCCACTCACTTGGGCGGGGATGCCTGTCCTCCTGCCGCGGACCGCAGTAAAGGGTATGTTTGGGCGGTATATCCGAGTTATGAGATTTTTGTAGCGAAGGACGATGGTTCGGATCTGAAGCAGCTTACTTCGACACCCGGGTATGATGCCGAGGCGACCATCAACTGGAAAACCAAAAAAGATTATTTACACGTCATTGGCGTCAGGCGATCTCGATCTTTGGACCATGGACCTGAACGGCTCGCACAAGCACCAGATCACGAAAAGCTTCGGCTATGACGGCGGGCCGGTCTTTTCTAAAGATGGGAAACAGATTGTGTGGCGGGGTAACCATCCCTCCGCACCGCGAGACCAGAGACAAGTACTCCGGCCTGCTTCGAGATGGCCTCACCAGCCCCATGAAAATGGAACTGTTCGTCTCGGCAGCCGATGGGAAGAATCCGAAACAGATCACCAACTTTGGTTGCGCTTCGTTTGCGCCCACCTTCACGCCGGACGGAAAGAAGATATTGTTTTCGTCAAATCAGCAGAAGTGCGATTCGCGTGAATTCGAGCTGTTCCTGATCAACACCGACGGAACCGGATTGCGCCAGTTGACCAGCTTCGGAGGGTTCACCTCGTTTCCGGAGATCTCGCCCGACGGCAAGAAACTCGTGTTCGTCTCTACCTGGAAGGGCAAGACGAACTACGAGTTCAACATCTTTACCGCGGACTGGAGCGAGTAGCGCCGCCCCATTTAGCTAAATTGATCGAGTACCTTGGATGCTTTATCGCGAAGTTCTGCGCGCCTCGATTCGCCCTGGGCGGGGTCCAGAAGGTACATCAGGCCGATGGCTACCCCGGCTCCGGCTATTGCCGCAGTGATGGCCCCGGTTCCGCCCTTTCCGCTCTTGCCTTCGTAAGCGGACCAATTGTCGCCCGAGCCGCCGCGTTCGGAGATGTCCTCCACCACCGCGGCCGTCTTCTCATCGCCCAGATGCCGCGCCACGTCCGCTTGTGAAATGATGCCGATCAGACCATAGTTCTTGTCCACCACAGGGACGCGCCGGACTTGATGCATACTCATCGCTCGCAGAGCGCTGTTCAGGTCGTCGTTCTCGCGGCAACAGATGGGTAACGGGTCATCACCTCGTCAATTTGGGTGGTCTTGGGATCCCGTCCTTCGGCCAGAACCTTAACGGTGAGATCGCGATCAGTTACGATTCCCACTACTCGCTTGTCGTCTTCGGAGACCACGGGGATGGGGCCAACATCCTTTGATTTCATCAACTGAGCGGCTTTTTCCACCGTGTCCTGGGGTGTGCAAGACGCCGGTTTGGAGGTCATTATATCTTTGCAGGTCATATGCTGTCCTTTGGTCGGAATAAAGCGCACCTAGAGTCACGCTCTGCCGAATAGATGCGGAATTCGCAGTGGATCATCACATTTATACAGACCGGATGCATCACTTCGCTCACTCAGGCGAACGAAATACGAGGAATCCGAGGTGCATGTTACACTGATTTCTAGTTCCGACAGCTGTCCTGGGCCGTGCCAGCTTAGATCCCGGAGAGATGGCCGAGTGGTTGAAGGCGCACGCTTGGAAAGCGTGTATAGGGGAAACTCTATCGAGGGTTCGAATCCCTCTCTCTCCGCCATCCCGAGGCAAAGAATCTCACTGGATCGTGACCTCACTCATGATTACGGTGGAACTCCTCAAGGGAAGGGCGCGCGAATCCGATGAACTATCCGGAGTCAGTGGACTTCCTGTATGCGCCGGCGAACGAGTTCAGGTCGGCTCACTTCGGTCTGGACCGCGTCCGGAAGGTGCTTAGTGCCTTGGACCACCCGGAACGCCGCGTGCGGTTCATTCATGTAGCCGGCACGAACGGAAAAGGCTCCACCTCAGCGCTGATCGAGGCCGGACTGCGCGCCTCCGGAAAGCGAACCGGACTCTATACATCACCTCACCTTCTGCTGCCAACTGAGCGGATTCGCGTGGCCGGAACGCCGGTCAGCACCGAACAATTTGCCGCAGCGTTCGAGCGCGTCCATGCCGTAGCGGAAAGACTGCTCGCCTCCAGTACCCTGGATGAGCACCCCAGCTACTTCGAGACCATGACGGCCATGGCATTCCTGTTATTCGACATGCTAGGGGCTGAAACCGCCATCGTGGAGGTGGGCTTGGGCGGCGCAGAGGATGCCACCAACGTGATAGCGCCCGAATTGTGCGTCATCACGCCGATCGATTTCGATCATGAGCGATTCTTAGGAAATACGATCCCAGCGATTGCGGAAAAGAAAGCAGGCATTCTCAAGCCGGCCGTTGCCGCTGTATTTGCGAAGCAGCGTCCCGAGGCCGAGCGGGTATTGATCGATCGGGCCATGGAACTCGGATGTCCGTACAAGCGGGCCGCGGCAAGCCAGATCTCGAACGTGGAGATCGATGCGCGTGGAAGCCGCTTCACCATGGATGGTCATGCAGTCGTTTGTCCACTGGCCGGCGAACATCAGTTAGACAACGCGATAACTGCCACGCTCGCTTTGGAGCAAATCGGCGTGAGCGCCGGACGGCCTTGCACAGACGGTCTGGCCTGGCCGCCTGGAGCGCGTCGCAGAATCGCCGGAAATCATTCTCGATGGCGCTCACAACCCAGCAGGCGCGCGAGCACTCGCGGCATACATTCGGCGCTTCTACGCCGGGCGGCGAATCTGGTTGATCTACGGTTCCATGCGCGATAAGGCCGTCGAGGAGATCACCGGAATACTGTTCCCGCTGGCTGACCAGATCGTCGCCACCGCGCCCGCAATTCGGACGAGCGTTGCGGCCGGATGCGATTCGCGAGATGTATCCAGCCTCGAACACACGCGCGGCGGATACCGTGGCGCAAGCTCTCGAAATCGTCGCAAGAGAGGCGTGCCGCTCGGATGTGGTGTTCGTCACGGGATCGCTGTTCGTCGTAGGGGAGGCGCGTGGCCTGCTCGTACAATAGTGATTCATGTTTCTGATTCGCGACGCCCTGGTGGTTCTCAGCACTATATTCTGGGGCTCCATCAGCCTGGTGGTATCGTTCTTCGACTCCACGGGACGAGCGCAGATCTCCATCGCCCGGCGATGGGCGAAATCGCTGCTGATCATCGGCGGCGTTCGCGTGGCCGTCAAAGGAATCGAGCAGATCCGGCCCGATGGAAGCTATGTCATCGCCTCCAACCACCTCAGCTACATGGACACGCCGGTGGTGCTTGCAAACATTCCGGTACAGTTCCGTTTTCTCGCTAAACGTGGCCTGTTTCAGATTCCGTTTCTCGGCACGCACCTGGCGCGAGCGGGGCACATTCCGGTACCTCGCGCGGATCCACGCGGCGCCATCAAGATCATGTCGATGGCGGCGGAAATGATTCGAACCCGCGGCATCTCGCTGCTGATCTTTCCGGAGGGCGGCCGCAGCCGCGATGGAGTGCTTCAGCCCTTGAAGGAAGGCGCGGCGTACATCGGGATCAAGGCCGGCGTGCCGATTGTGCCCATCGCGCTGATCGGAACTCACCAGGTGCTGCCGTTCGGGTCAGGACGTATGCGCCCAGGCAGGGTGACACTGTGTATCGGCGAGCCCATCGATACCTCCGCTTTGACGCTGCGCGACCGGCATGCCGTCATCGAGCGGATCCGCCAGCAAATCAGCGCTATGCTCTGATCACGCTCAGGGCCGCGGCTCAGCGGGCGGCGATGGGGCCGGGACAGGGTCCTTCGGATCCGGAGCCGTCACGGGCTGGCGGGGTTGGCAAGCGGTTGGGTCTCGGGACTCGGCGCACCAGGTTTCGAGGACTTTCTCGATGCTCAGGCGAACAATCGAAGCCGCTGACATGTAACGCACAGCCTCGCTATTTTCCGCCAGAAACTTCATCAACTTGTCGATGGAACTGAGATTGCCACAACGGCCGAGCGCTTTGGCCGCCGCAGCCCGGACCAGCGCGCTCTTATCGGTGGCCATGGCCCACTCCATCAATTGCAGCCCTCGCGCATCGCAATCCTGGGACAGCGTTAAGACCGACAGCGCGCGCGTGGGAGCGCCGGTATCCTTCATCATGTCGGAGGCCAGCGTGATGCCCATGGAAAAGGGGCCAAGTAGCGCGCCGGAGGCCTCCATCACACCCATCCTCGCCAGACTGCGCGGATTTCGGATCTTGGCTTTGGCGTCTCGAACGGCACCCTCCAGAAAGCTCGTCTGGTCCTTCAGTTCGCCGGTCAGCACCTCTTGAAATACATCGCGGCCGGTGTGATCTCCCATATCCCACAGCGCCCTGGCCGCCGTGAACGCGACCTCGCCGGTGTCGTTCAGCGCGGCCACCAGGTTAGGGATGCACTGGCGGATCTTGGCATCGCCGATCTCGGCCGCGGCGCTCTGCCGGATGAAGACTTCTTTGTCGCGCAGCGCTTCGTTCAGTATTTCGATCACTTCCGGCGCGGGCCCGATGGTGCCTATGGCCAGGACGGCTTGTTTACGTTTGTCCGGATTGGGTTCGGACAGGCCTCTCTTCAGCACGTCCCAGGCGGCGACGTTCGGCTGAGCCGCCGCAGTCAGCGCAGCGACGGCGAAAGCGATAGCCCCGCGACGGAAAACATCCTTTACCGACATGGATTCACCTTTCATCACGACCGGGGAAGCGTGCGGTCCACCCACTCGAGCATCGCCGCCTGTTTCTCGAACTTCCCCAATCCAACCTCGATATTCACATATCGGACGCCCGTGCGCGCCGCATAACGCGACAGCGAGCCATCTTCGGGTCCTGAGGGCCTATTCTGAAGGACTACGTTATAAGATCCAGGCGCGAGCAGGTCGAAATCACGAGCATCTGTGCATAGACAAAACTCGTGCGGATTAGCTTTGTCGTTCAACGCCACGCGGTTGCTGGCTGCGGTCTCATCGTTCACTGAATAGGCGGTGTTGTTGTGTACGGCGATGAGCACGTCCCCTTCGTCGGGCAGAACCGAATCGAATATTTCATGCCGCTTACGGTCCAGAATGAGCAGACCGTTAAGGAACTGGGCATCGCCCCACAGCGGGTTCAGTAAACGCAGGTTGCGCTCAGCGCCATCCCTGGAAAACATCCGGTTGGGGTCCAATTCTCCGGTGTGAAAAGGCACGTTCCGGGTAGTATTCTGGACCAGATAGGCGGTGCCTTTCGCCGTCCGCATGTGCGCCGTCAACACCTGCCGTGCGGTCTGTTCATCGCCGTGAATCAGCAGGTAGCGGCGCCGGTCGCGTCCGTTTCTGATTCGATGAAACTCGATACCGGCGAGCTTGCGGCGGTCCCGCGGGCGCCAGAAAAGCAGGGCGCCGAGGAAGGACCCGAGAAACTGGCGGCGGTCGGGAGCCGTCTCTGAATGCAGGCGCGTCATAGCCTCATAGTAAAATGCGTTTGGCAAGGAGCATCAATGAAAAGAGCGTTGGCGATTGCAGCACTCGTTTTGAGTGTAGCCTGGGGCGACACTTTAATCCTGAGAAATGGCCGCACAGTGAATGGTTCATACCTGGGCGGCGATTCGCGACAGATTCGAGTCGCGGTGGGCGACAGGATCGAGAGTTTCTCCGTGGCCGACGTCGTTCGGTTGGAGTTCGGATCGCTGGCATCGCCGGATGCGCCGCTCCCCTCGCAAACTCCGCGGACCCAAAGTTCGCCTCCCCCGCCGCTGGATGTTCAACCGCCGGTAAGGACTGAGACGCGGGAACCCCAGGAGCCCCGCGATCGCGAACGGACGCTGCGCACGGACCGCGGTACGCCGCCGCCGTATGCCTCACCGCGAGGCTCCGAGCTCCCGCCGGGAACGACACTCACTGTCCGCATGATCGATCCCGTAGATTCGCGCACGGACCGGCTCGGCCAGACGTACCGGGCCAGTCTGGATGAGCCGCTCATGGTGAATGGCGATGTCGTCGTGCCGCGCGGCGCAGATGTGATCGCGAAACTCGTAAATGATAAACAGTCCGGCCGCGCGACGGGGGAAACCGTTCTGACACTCGATCTGGAATCGATCACGGTGGATGGCCGGATCGTGCCCATTTCGACTGAAGACGTCACGCGAACCGGAAGTTCGACCACCCGGCGGACCGGGATCGCCGCCGGCGGGCTTGGCGCGTTAGGGGCGATCATAGGCGGCATCGCCGGCGGAGGTCGAGGAGCTGCAATCGGCGCCGTTAGCGGTGCGGGCGCGGGCGCGGCGGGCTCCGTCTTAATGAAAGGCGAACAGGTCCATATACCGTCCGAAACACGCCTGACGTTCTCGTTGCAACAACCATTGCGAATATGAAAGCCGTGGTCGCGGTCTTGACTCTCGCCGCCGCTTCACTCGGAGCTGACAGATTGATGGAAGGAAACCCGAGCAGCCCAGTGCGGGTGATTATCTACGAGGATCTGCAATGCCCGGACTGCGCAGATTTTCGCGTGATGCTGGATACACAAATCCTTCCGAAGTACTCGGCCAAGGCGGCTTTTGAGCATCGCGATTTCCCTCTGCCGAAGCATGCGTGGGCGCGGCGCGCAGCCGTGGCCTCTCGCCACTTCTACGGCGTCAAGCCGGAATTGGCGATCGAGTGGCGGCGGTATGCGATGGCGAACCTGCGCGACATCACGCCGGAAAACTTCAATGACAAGTTGTCGACTTGGGCAACTGCGCGTGGCGCTGACGGTGCGGCCGCCGTCGCCGCACTTCGTGACAAGACACTGGACGCCGCTGTCGAAGAAGATTATCAGGACGGTGTAGCGCGCGGGATCGCGCACACGCCCACAGTTCTGGTGGATGGCGAGCCGTTTATCGAAACCTTCACGTTTGAGGAAATCGCTCGCAGTATCGACAAGGCCACCGGTGGCAAATGACCGTCCTTTCACGCTGATCACGGGCGCCAGCCGCGGCATCGGACGCGGTATTGCCGAGGAACTGGCGACTACACATCAGGTAATTGCGACGTACATCGTGATGCGGCAGAGTCGCTGGCGGCCGCCCCGGGCGCGCGGGCGATCCAGTGCGACATCGGATCCACTGAGGACCGAGCGGCGTTGGTCGACTTCGTGCGAGCGAGATTGCGGGCGGCTTGATTTGCTGGTGAACAACGCCGGCATGGCTCCGCGAGTCCGTCGCGATCTGCTGGATGCCACGTGAGGAAAGCTTCGACGAGTTGATCGCCACCAATCTAAAAGGTCCACACTTCCTCACCCAGCAACTCGCGCGCTTCATGTTGGAGCAGGGCACCACGAGCCGCATTGTGTTCGTGACGTCGATCTCGTCCTACACCGCTTCTGTGAATCGCGGCGAGTACTGCATTTCTAAAGCGGGCCTGAGCATGAGCGTGGCGTTATACGCGGCACGGCTGGCCGAGCACGGCATCAAAGTGTTCGAGATCCGGCCAGGGATTATCCGCACGGACATGATCGCGCCTGTGGAGAGTGCCTACGAACAGCGCATCGCAGGTGGTCTGTTGCCGCAGCGGAGAATGGGCGAGCCCGGAGATGTTGCAAGGGCCGTGCGGGCCATTGCGGATGGCCTGCTGGATTATTCAACGGGCCAGGTGCTGAATCTGGATGGCGGCTTTCACCTGCGAACGCTGTGATCCCGAAGACCGTGCTGGGCGTCGCTCAATCCTTCAATTCGTATACGCGAATTTCCGCTGCTTGCGAACCCTGCCGGCGCACGGCCACGTACAGCCTGTCCAGATCTGGAGAAAAGAAACTTGTTCGCGCCCCTTTGGCCGTGGCTATCCTTCCGATATCCTGATACTCATTTGAGCTCCGCTGTTGATAAACGCTGATGGCGCCTTCCCCGCCCGTCGCGTAGATCCGTTTCCGCTTGCTGTCGAAAAACACGTCATCGGAATCGCCGACCGTCGGGAGACTCTGGATAACTTTCCCTGTGCCACTATCTAACACGACTAAGCGGGCCGGGAATCGACAGATTACAAACAACCTGTGATCGTTTTCATCAAGCGTCATCGGATAGTTTGACGTCGGGCCGCCCGTCGTCCATGTGGCCACGACGGATCGCGCTTTTCGGTCCACAACGGCAATCTTGTGCGCCTTCGGCAAGTTGACGAAAATTCGCGGCCCGTTCTTCTCGAGTTGAAATGACTCCGGATGAGCATCGAGCTTGATCTCTCCGATCTTGCGTCCCTCTTTATCCACGGCGCCGAGCGCACCGCTGCCATAGCCCACGTAAATCGTATCGTCTGCGGAATCGTAACGGACGTTATCAGCATCATCACCGTATGCAAGGCTTTTGACCAGCTTGAATGAAGCCCCGTCGAAAATCCGAAGTGTGCCATCTTTACCATTTGCGACGTAGAGGCGGTCGACGGCGGGCAGATACAGAACGCCTTGCGGTTCGTTCAGGCCGGTTATACTGTGAACCGGCTTACCGGCTTTCAGATCCAGCACCTCCAGCGTGTTGTTACCGAGCGCAGCCACGAATAGCCGTCCGTTCTTCGCATCGATCGACATATGGTCGATTCGGCCTTGAACATTCGGCAGTGGAATCGTTTTTTCCAAACGGAGCGGGGCGCTGGCCTGGGCGTTTGCGAGTACTACCCAGGTCAGCATTAGTATGCAGAGTGAGACGAGTGTGTGGAATCGCATCAGGGCCTCTTGGCAGCCAAATCTGTAGGTTCATAAACGATCATGCGCGCAACAGAACGACCGTCTTCCTGTTGCTCTGGCGCGTAGAGACGATGCGTTCCCGTGTCTACAGCGAGACTGTGAACCAGCTTCTGGACGGGAAGATCTTCCACCTTTCGGTATCGATCGTTTTCTAGCGCTTGAAATACAGAAATAAATCCACTTGAGCAGGCCGCATAAATTCGACCCAGGCCAGGGTCGAATTTGACCACATCAGCTCCCGGCGCAAGAGGAAGATGCGCCACGGTCTTGTGCGTGTCCAGCGCGAATACCGTCAGAGTGTGCGTTCCACCACATAGCAGAAAAGCGCGGTGGTGCTGCGAATCGACGGCCATCCCGTGATTGAAACGGCAGCCTTCCACAGGAAAGCGGCCGACCACGGTATCGGTGGCAGGGTCCACCTCCGCGATTTCGTTCGTACTCCTTAGATTGACGAAGATCCTCTTGGCCACTGAATCGTATCCGGGCATTCCTGTCTCGCTATTGAATCGAAGCGTTCTGACGATTAGATCTTTGTCCACGTCAACGACAGCCATCGCCTTGCCCAACGTGTTCACTACGTACACTTTCCGAAACGGGTCCGCATAAACGCTTCCGTTGGGCTTGGAGCCGGTCGGCAAACGCTTGAGGACCGTCATGGTCCGAAGATCCACCACGCCTATCTTCTCTTCTCCCCAATCGGACGTGTAGACCTTGTGCAAGCCGGGGACGTATTCCAGCCCCGTGATGCCGGGCACACCGGGAATGGCTTTCACGAGTTTGTTGGTTTTAACGTCGATAACGTACAGAATGCCTGGACCCAAATGGGCTGAAAGCAGGTAGTGGTCCTCGTCATCCATCGTCAGATAATCAAAGCGTTGGCCCTTGGGACCTGGCAGATCAATGCTGGCGACCTTCTTCAATGACTGACCCTCTACCCCAAATGCGAGGATCAGCAGCAGGAAAACAGAAATGCAGGTCATGGGATCAGCTGTGTTTGACCGACGCTGACCTTCAGATGCGTACCTTGACGGATCTCATCGCTGCCTCGCCTGAGAACCGTGTCGCCTTCGCGTAGAGGCCCGAGCACCTCAACCAACTCTCCCTGAGCTTGACCTTTCTTGACGTCGACCCACTCGGCGGTCCCGTTGTTCACTCGGATAACGAACATGCGCTCGCTCGTGCTCACAACGCTGCTTTGGGGTACAAGCAAGGTTGTCCGGCTTGCGCGAACCGGCCACTTGACCGAAGGATACATGCCTGGCGCTAACCTGCCACCGGGGTTGCTGACCTCGAGCTCGACAGGCATCGCCCGGATCTTCGGATCCACTGCATGAGCCAGGCGGCTAACGGTTCCATGAAACCTGCCGCCGGGATACGCCGGTACTGTAAAAGACACACGCGCCCCCCTGACAATGCCGGCAACGTCTGCTTCGGGAACTGGGACCACCAGGCGGAGGCGATTCAAGGTTTCGAGCTGAAACATGGCGGCGGAGTCCTTCCCGGTTCCGACCAGTGCGCCCGGATGTACGTTTCGCTCGGTAACTACACCGCTGAACGGAGCGGCAATCTGTAGGTAAGCACGCATGTCTTCTGTGGCTTTGAGTGCAGCCTGTGCCGCACGCACGGCAGACTCCATCGCGTGTACCTTAGCCCGTTCGGCATCCACTTGTTTTTCCGCTTGAACGAGTTCATTCCCGGCAATCGCGCCCGGAGTCGCTGACGCGGACTTCATGCGGTCAAATGTACTTTGGGCCGCAACCAGGCGAGCGTCCGATTCTACACGCTGTGCTTCGGCCGTCTGCACCTTCGCTTCGGCCTGAGCACGTTCGGCGTCAAGCTCCGGCGCAGTCATTGTCGCCAGGAGCTGGCCTTCCTTTACAACCGACCCGCGATCAACGTACACCTTCTCTACAAATCCTTCTACCTTGGCGTGAACGGCCACCGTGAGATATGGCAAGAACTCGCCCGGTAAGGTGATGGTTCTATCGCTTGCAGACGTGCTCACGCGCACGGCCTCCACGGTGGCCGACTGGGCAACGAGAGCTAGTGCTCCGGCCAAAAGCCACGCTGCTCCGAGCACGACCGTGCTACCCCGCCCCGCCCTCGTCTCACGACTTCGCATAGTACTTGCTCTCCGGATCATAGGGACTCAGCGACGGCGAAGCGGTCTTTGCTCGGCGCTGGAGAATGGCGTAGATGGATGGAAGGATGAAGAGGGTGGAAATGGTCGCGGCCGCAAGGCCTCCGATGACCGCCCTGCCCAGCGGCGCGGTTTGCCGCCCGCTTTCGCTCAGCCCGAGCGCCATTGGGATCATTCCGACGATCATCGCCGCAGCGGTCATCAGGATGGCACGCGACCGGCTCTGCCCGCCTTCCAACGCGGCGTCCGACGCCGGCGCACCCTCTTTGCGGCTGAACTCGGCAAACGTGACGAACAGGATCGCGTTTGCTACGGCAACGCCGATCGCCATGATCGCTCCCATGAAGGATTGGACATTCAGCGTTGTGCCCGTCAGGAAAAGCATCAGGAGGACGCCGCACAGCACAGCCGGAACGGTCAGCACGATGGTGAGCGCCAGCCGCAGCGATTGGAAATTGAACGTGAGGAGGAGGAAGATCACCATGATTGAGAGCAGGAGACCAACTCTCAATCCGGAAACGGTTTGCTCCAGTGCGGGGATCTGGCCTCGAACGGCGACGGTAACGCCTCTTGGCGGCGCACCAACGCGCTGCAAGGTCCGCTGGATCTCTTTGGCTCCGTCCCCCAGATATTCACCGTGCAGATTCGCTGTCAAGCTGACTACCCGCTGCATGTTGTAGCGATCCACTTCGCCCATCGTGGTGCCATAGCGGACATCGGCCACGTCGCGGAGCAGAGCTTGCGGACCCGACGCCAGATAACCGAACTCCCTGAAGATTCTCGATCGATCGGGTTCGATTCTGAGGTATTTCCACCTGAATCTGAAAGCCGTTACCGCTCACCGGATCTCGCCAATAGTTCGGCTCTACAAACCGGCTGGAAGAGGTTGCGGCAACCAGGGACTTGGCCACATCGGCCATCGTGAGATTGAATTGGCCGGCCCGAATCCGGTCAACGTTTACCTGAACAGTCGGGTAGTCAAAAGGCTGGCCGTATTGCAAGTCTCGAAAATTCTTGATCTTCGTCAGCTCCGCACGGATCTTCTCGGCGAACTGCCGGTTGGCCGGAAGGCTGGGCCCCTGGACGGCGACCTCAATCGGTGTCGGCGACCCAAAGCTCATAACCTGAGCGATGATGTCGCCGGCTTCAAAAGAGACCTCGACGCCCGCTATCTCTTTGGCGAAGCTCTGCCGTAATCTCTCCTTCAACTCTTCACCCCGAAGCGCGGCTTCTGGTTTTAACGCCACCAGCATCACCGCTTCCTGCGGGCCGCTGGTGAACAGGAAAATCGTGTTCACCGGATAGCTGGGAGGCTGGACGCCTACGAAGTCTGTTTCGATCGCCACGTTCTCAGTCCCGGCCTCGCGCTTGATGATATCCAGTGCTTTGAGTGTCATCACTTCTGTTCTCTCGATCCGTGTACCCGCAGGCGCCCGTAGCCGTACTTGAAACTGTCCCGAGTCGGTGGCGGGGAAGATCTCGAGATGCATCAGCGGTATCAGGATGGCCAACAGTGCGGACGCAAGCAGCGCGTAGGATCCAGCAATTACCCAGGGCCATCGCAAGCTGCGGCGCAGGATCTGCGAATACCGCTCTCGCCATCGCGGCGTTTTAGCGCCTTCCTTCGCCTCGTGCATCATCCAGGTTGCCATGACCGGAACCAGGGTGGTGGATAACACGTAGGACGACATCATCGCAAAGCCAACAGCGAGAGAGAGGGGGATGAAGAGTTGCCGCCCGACGCCGACCATGAAGAACGAGGGAACAAAAACGGAGAGCACGCACAGCATCGCCAAGAGCCGTGGGACCGCTGTCTTGCGGCAAGCCTCGACAACGGCCTGGGCTCGCGACATCCCGGACTGCCGCGCGTTATCGAGGAGGGAATGAATGTTCTCGATCTCGACCGTTGCTTCGTCCACCAGAACACCCACGGCCAGAGCCAGTCCTCCCAGAGTCATAATGTTTACGGTCTGACCCGTTAACCAGAGCCACACCAGCGCAGAAAGAATCGCAAACGGGATGGTGACGATGACGATGAGGGAACTCCGCCAGTCGCGAAGGAAGATGAGCACCATCAAGCCGGTCAAGATGGCCCCCAGCGCGCCTTCTGTCAGCAGGCCTTTGATTGCATTCACGACAAATCGGGATTGATCGAACTCCAGACGGATATCCACGTCGTCTGGGGCGGCTGCTTTCATCTTGGGCAGCGCCTCACGGACGCGCTGAATCACCGCTAGCGTGGAGGCATCCGAACGCTTCGTGACCGGAATGTATACGGTGCGCTTGCCATTGACATGCGCGTACCCCACGACGATGTCCGTGCCGCTTTCGACGGTGCCGATATCGCGGAGATAGACCGCCGGGCCGCTGCCCGGGCGAATCTGCGTGTCCAGTAGCTCGTCCAGTTTTCCGCCGAGCACCGTATTCGTTGAAGCGATCCGCATCAAGTCTCCGGTGCCGACCGTGCCGGAGGGCATGATGAGACTGCTGTGGTTGACCGCGGTGATCGCCTCTTCAGGTGAAACGTTCTGCGCATTCAGCTTGTCAGGATCCAGCCGGACGACAATCGTTCGTTGATTTCCTCCGAATGGCGGCGGCGCAGAAACGCCTTCGAGCACGGCGAAGACCGGTCGTACACGGTTTAAGGCAATGTCCTGCATTTCACCGACGCTACGATTCGGGCTGGAAAAGATCAGCTGGCCCACAGGAACGCTTCCGGCATCAAAGCGAACGATGAATGGGGGCACTGTGTTCGGCGGCATAAACGCACGCGCGCGATTCACGTACCCGACGACCTGAGCCATCGCCTGGCTCATATCCGTGCCGGTATGAAAAACCAGCTTCATCAGCGCAGCGCCCTGTATGTTCTTGCTCTCGACGTGTTCGATACCGGTGATATAGAGAAAGTGATACTCGAAGTAATAGGTGAGAAAACCCTCCATTTGTTGAGGGTCCATGCCTCCGTAGGGCTGCGCAACGTAGATGGCTGGGGCGCCCAGATTAGGAAAGATATCCACCGGCATGCGGCGCAACGCCAGAAACGCGCAAAGCGCAACCGCTACGACGGCGATCAGAGCCGAGACAGGTCGCTTCAACGCGGAGAGTACAAGCCACATGGTTCTCTACCTCCCCGCCAGCTTCAAGAACGGAGTGATATTTCCCTGTGCCGCGGCCAGGCCAAGCAGGGCTCTCCAGACGCCGAGTTGGGCCAGTGAGTTGTCGATTTCGGATTGCGTCAACAGACGCTCCGCCTCGGCCACTTCCGCGACATTTCCGAGTCCTGCCCTGTAACGTGCCGACGCTTGCTGTTCGGTCGCTCGCGCGGCTTCGAGTTGGATCGGGGTGTTTTGCGCCACCCGCTTGGCGGCTTCGAGGATGGCCTGCGCTTTGGCTCTCTCTCCGTTTAGGTCTTGTATGACCTGGTCATACCTGGCGAGTTCGCTCCGTTCATTGTGAACTTCGATCTCCTTTCGTGCTCTTATAGAGAACAGGTCGAACGCGGGAAAAGAGATGGCGGCGCCCAGCGCCCAATTTTGAATATTGGGACCAAGACCACTGGCGAGGCCTCCCGTACGTCCGTCCGGCTGAATTCCCGTACCGCGTGCGTAGGCTGACCCCTCGAGATAAAATCGCGGGAAGTAGGAGCGGTCGAGCACCTTCTCTCTAGCCTTCACTTCCGAGACCGCTGCAGCTCGTATCAGCGCGAGAGGATGTTGCGCTAAGGCGGATTCGCCGGCAGCCTCTGGAGGCGGGAGTTTCAGCAGAGGACCTGGCTCGATGGCGATGCTTTCTGGGGCGACAGCGAGTAGCTGTCCCAGAGCAGCCCGCGAGACGGCGAGAGCCTGTTCGGCATGAATCTCCTGGGTTTGCGCCACCGCGAGCTCGGCCCTGGTCCGCGAGGCGTCAGCTCCCGGCCGCAGTTCATTCTGAGCCAGTGTGCCGATTACCTGGTTGAGCACCCTCGATCTTTCCACGCCCGCCTGGGCAGCGGCGACGGTCCTCTCCGCGGCGATGATGGTCAAAAATGCGTCGGCCGCGGCTGCCGCCACCTGAAGCTTTGTGACATTCACTTCCGCGGCGGCCCGGTCTCTCGTCGCTCTTGCTACACCCACACTAGCCTGACGTAAGCCGAAATCGAAGGGCTCCCAGGATACAAGCGTGCCCGCGGCCGATCCCCAAACGCTGTTCAACGAATTGGTGCCAAGAACCGGTCCGGAAATGGATGGGATCACCGACTGCGGAAGCAGAAGGCCAAACACATTATTATGCGTGCCACGATTTATTTGTCCTGAGAAGTCGGCGCGCGGAAGGTAGCTGGTCCTGGCGAGGTTGATGGCCGCTGCGGCGGCGGAAACCTGCTCAAGCGAACTGCGGACACTGGGATACTTTTCGACGGCTTGCTCGACCGCCTGGTCTAAGCGGAGCGCCGCCTTCTGAGCCCAGGCGAATACGCCAAAAATCAAGATTGCACTGACAGCGCGGACGAGACTGCTCACCGGCAACTCTTCTCCTTTTACGGACCGAACCATAGCGAATGTAGCGGCTGAGTTCCATAACTGCGAGTTCTGCGCCCATGTCAAGCTAGTGCGAAGCGGAGTGTGACTGTCCTTTACCCAACTCGTTCAGAGCCGCTTTAAAGCCGCTCGCCAATTTGTCAGCCGGTCCAGTTCCCCAGTAATGCAGGAAGTAAACGGCCGGCTGGCCACTCGTCATGTGGTTGTGAATCGCAACCACGTTTAATCCGTTCATCCGTAGTGCCTTCAGGACAGGAGTCACCTCCTGGGCGAGCATAGCGACGTCCCCCGCGATTTCCGCATTCGCATCGGTACCAAAGAATGCAGCCCACGTGTTCAGGCCCATGCGGGCGTTGATCTTCGCCCCCATTTCCGTCAGGTTCACGTCATCACGTCCGATAGTAATCTTGTACACGGGGCCGCTCTGCTCTCCTTCGTGACCGACGATCCCGGCGATCTTCGCTACATTTATCTGGCCCGTCGACACGCTCCCCGTGGTTCCAGAAACTGTGCTCGTGTGCTGCGGTGAACCATGGCCGATAAGGTCCACGGCCTGCTTGGCCTTGCGTGCGAGATCCGCCGCCTTCCCATGACCGTGCACGTGCATATAGAAAAGGCGCGGAGTTTCAAAGAAGAAGTGATTATGTAATGCCGTCACCTCGAGCCCGTTCTCCAGAAGCGCTGACATCACGGGATTGACTTCGTCTTCCAGCAACACCAGATCGCCCATCATGACTTCATCCCCGCCGGTGCCTTTGGTCATCGCGAGCCATCCACCGAAGCCGAACGGCGTAGGAGTGGCAATACCATCGATACTGACCTTCAGGTCGTTGCGTGGGATGTTGACCTTCAGCACATTCGCCTTGAAATCGCCCTGTTTCCCGAGCGCCTTCAAAACACCGTCGTACTCTGCCGGCATGCTCTGTGCGATCGCTACAGCGCCGTTTAGCGCCAGAAGCGCAATCCGGAGCCATCTCTCGTTCTTCATTATGTTGAGACCTCCTATTACATCACTCATTGGGAATCCCCCTTCGGAGCTTGCACTTTTATCCGCTGCTTGCACTCTGCGTAGAGCGCATCATAAACGATGAATTCGCGTTCCAGGAGCTCGGCGTCGCTATACCCGAGCGCGCTGAAGCCGTGGGCGATCCAGCGCAGTCCCTCTCCCGCTGGATGGGGGTTGTCCGGATGAGAGTCGGCCGTACGAATGATGTGCGCCAAAGGCAGCAGGGCGGGATCATCCATGCCATACGTTTTTAGAACCGAGTCAAAAGAAACATCTTGACCGTGATGTCCGAGTTCGCAACCGGGGACATCGAATACGATCCCGTCGTCAATAGCGCTCCAGTTTGTATTTTTGGGGAGAAATACAAACGCAGCCGCCGGATCGATAAACCGTTTCACCAACCACGGGCAGGCCACACGATCCACTTTAACGTGTTCTCTGGTAATCCATTTCATTGCGAATGCCCCCCTCGGACCGATGTTAAGTCGTCAGAGTACGTTACGCTTCCCATCCGTTGGGACCAGGTTTTCGACCCTTGGAGAACTCCGGAAACTTCGCATAGTATTGTGCACAAGTACCTTTCACGCTGGCGCCTTTCCCCTCCCTTTTTTGGACGGAGTTGGAGTAATATTCTCGCGAGGAACCTACAGATGCCTTCCAGTCCTACTTCGCAGACGACCGATTTTTCCCCGAGACGTCTTGGGACGCTATATCTGTAATGGCCTTGATGAGGCGATGCAAAGCGCCGATCCGACGATACGGCCGGATGCACGGCCATTCAGCGTAATCGTGATTGGAGGAGGAACCTTCGGCTCCGTCTTCGCTGAGCACGTTTTCGCCCAGGATAAAAATCGGACCCGCCGGGTTTTGGTCCTCGAAGCGGGCCCCTACATGCTGCCGGAACACACCCAGGATCTGCCCGCGTTGGGGCTCAATCCGCCACCGGCCACCAGCATCGCCGACCTTCGTGCCAGCGGACAGGACAAACAAGCCCGAGCCGCAGTTTGGGGTTTGCCATGGCACTCCAAGGACGCATTGTTCACCGGCTTGGCGTACTGCCTCGGCGGCCGATCGCTTTTCTGGGGTGGCTGGTCCCCGTGGCCCCTGGATGCTGAGTTTACGGGATTCCCCACCGACGTCGTCCATGACTTGCAAACCACCTATCTCGCGCAGGCCGCCGATCAGGTAGGCTCTTCGGAAACGAACGACTTCATTCATGGTCCGTTGCACGAAGCATTGCGTAAGCAGCTATTCGAAGGAATCGGCGCCGGAATCGTGAAAGAAGCGGTTCCGCTCGCCGAAATCCCCTGCGCATCCGAGTTCGGCTTGGCTCGGTAATGACGGCGACCGCCGGCCCCTCCGCGACTCCAAGCGGCAGGTCTTCCGGGGGATCGATCCCCGTGCCCGATTTTTGGAAGCTGGAGGCTCCACTCGCGGTCCAGAGTGGCATCGAACGGTCCGGCTTCTTCCCGGCCAACAAGTTCAGCGCGGTTCCTCTCCTGATGGAGGCCACCCGGCAGGCATACTCGGAATCGCAAGGCGACAACGTCAGGAAGCGCCTGATGGCCGTACCGAATTGCCACGTCACCCGATTGGTAATGAGCGGCGGCCGCGTCGTCGAGGTTCAGACCAACCAGGGAAACATACCGGTAGCGCCCAACGGGATCGTCGTCATCGCACTGGGCACGATCGAGAGCACGCGCCTGGCGCTGCTGTCCTTCGGCGGAACGCCCCACTACGACCTGATAGGGCGGAATCTTATCGCACACCTTCGCACCAATATGTCGTTCACCATCCCGCGCGAGTCGCTTGCATCGCTGGCAGCGGAGGTCTCCAATCTCCAGACATCAGCGCTCTTCTTGAAAGGGCGTCACGAGTTCACCGACCAGAACGGTAGAAAGGATGGCACCGTCGGTCACTTTCACCTCCAGATCACAGCCATGGCCTGGGTCCGTCGGGAGGTCCCGCGGATAGCGAGTTGTTCCAAAAAGTGCCGGACATCGACCAGGTCGAGACCTGAGCAAGACAGCGGACGATCGCGTCATTGTTGTTCTTCGCGGGATCGGTCAAATGGAGCAACGCTTCGGAACCAAGGGCGTGACCCTCGATCCGGAGCAGGACGAATTTTCGACCAACCGCGCCATTGTCACTCTTACAAAGACTGCCAAGGATGAGCAGTTGTTTACTGCCATTGAGCAGGCCTCCGATCAGGTTCTCAAGGTCTTCGCGGGGGGCAAGCCGATTATCGGTACGGTCAGCCGGAATCGGGACGATCTGGGGACCACCCACCACGAAGCCGGCACCCTGTGGATGGGGACCGATCCGAATACCTCGGTCACCGATTCGGGCGGGCGGTTCCATGACGTCGAAAATGTCTTTGCCATTGGACCCTCTTTATGCCCCATGACTGGCTCGCCCAATCCTATGCTGACTGGCGTGGCAATGGCGCGGCGAATGGCTGACCGGCTCCTTGCTCCCTACGTCGCTGAAACCGGCTACAAGGCTCTTTTTAACGGATTGAGCACAGCGAACTGGCGCATGGGGGGTCAGGGCAGCTTTCTGACGCCGCGCCGGGCGGGGACATCGGGCTGTTTTACTGCACTGATCCGACGCCCGCCGATTTCAGTTTGAAACTTGAATGGCTGCGCACGGGCGCTAATGACAATTCCGGTGTGTTCGTGCGCTTTCCCGATCCGAACAGCAAAGGCGTACGTGAATACCGCTTTTGTCGGCGTCGATTTTGGCTTTGAAATTCAGATTGATGAGAGTGGCATCACACGGTTAAAGGCCAGAGCTACACTGTGATTCTAAACGGCGCACAAGTGACGCAGTTTAACAATACGATCCCGGGCCGCGGGCTCCCCAGTGCTCCTGGCCAGCCTTCCTTCATCGGATTGCAATCCCACACGGGTCGAGTCTGGTTCAGGAAGATACGCATCGCCGCGATCTAGTCGTAGCGACGAAACGAGCTTGGGCAGGTCCGGCACCTACCGGACCTATCCAACGTTCGAGCGACACCGCGGATCCGGCCTTCAGCTCAACGCGCGGCGAAACCTCGCGATAATCTCGGGCGCCGGCAGGCGCCCCCAAGTCTCGTTCACTTGCAAAGTCAACCACTCTCCAACCGGGACGCGCGCGCTGATTCCCGCGGCTTCGAGGCGGCCTTGATACGGAGCTCCGTTCACATTGAAAGCGCGTATGCGGAACACATTCGTTCCATTTGCGACGCGCTCCACTTCGAAATTTCCGTCCGAAGCCAGCGTGGAAATAACATGTTCCGCTGTGTCCACGCCAGCTTGGAACCGCTGCGCGAAGCCATCCAGATAATGTAGTGCCACCGCGGCAAAGGGCCAAACCTGCGGCAGTCCGCCTCCGAACATCCGCCGCGTGTGGTACAAGTCCGCGAGCAGCGCTTTGGGTCCCGCCAGCACCGCTCCGCTCGCTGCATTGAAGTACTTGTATAGCGAGACGTAAACGGTATCGAAGAGCACTGTGTACTCGCGAACGGGCCTGCGCGTATAGGCACTTTCCAGGAACAGGCGAGCACCATCCAGGTGCAATCCCACGCTGCGTGCGCGGGCCCAGGCTGTGACCTTCTTCATTTCTTCGAAGTCGAACCGCTCTCCTTGACGCCTTCTTACAGGTGTTTCGATCTGAATGGCGCCCACCGGAACCGGCACCCGCCCCTGCATGGAGTCGCTCGCCGCCGCTTCGACTTGGGCGAGGGTGAACGTCGCTTTTCCTGGAGCGAGCGGAACCAGGTTTAAGCTACTCAGCGTCTGCGCGCAGTCGCCGCAATCGTTGTACAGATGGCTTTCGGATTGCACCAGCACCCGGCGTTTGGAACCGGCGAGCGTTCTCACCGCTAAATGATTGGCGAGCGTTCCCGTAGGGAGCCATACGGCCGACTCTTTCCCCAGCATTGCGGCCAAACGGATTTCCAGCTTTTCCACCACGCCGCCACGCGAGTATTCATCGGACTCGACGCGCCCCGCCAACTCGCCCAGCAGTCGCGAATATTCTTCGGGTGTGTGCGGGATGCCATCGCCGAAGGCGTAGATTCGATCGGCGGGCTCAGCGGCCCGCAGTTGGAAAGCGGCAAGCGGAGTGGCAAGCAGGCTGCGACGTCGCATGATGAGCGCATCATAGCAGCCCTACGCCCAGGGTTCAAAAATAGAATTTCAAGCCAAGCACCAGCCGCCGCGCCAAAGCGGCCCCATTGAAGAAACCGTAATTGGTATTCGTCTGATTGTTGTTGGCGTCGAATCTTGCCCCGGTATCGACGGAATTGTACTGGGTATGATTGAACGTATTGTAAGTCTCCAGACGGAACTGCATCCGCCGCGACTCATTGGAGCCCAGCCTGAAGTTCTTAAACAGCGAGATGTCCCAGTTGTTCAGACCTGGACCGTAAATCGGCGCCTTCGACGCATTCCCGATACCGTTCGTGGAATAAGCCGCGGTCGGCGGTTTCACTGCATCAACATTGAACCACTGCCCGGCCGGTCCGGGATGTTTCGGATCCGCGATCAGAACCGAGCGGCTATCCAGGCCATTGCCAGTCCCGCCCGTCAAATCCGCGGTATAAGTGAGGCTGTAAGGCAGCGCGAGAGGCGCACCGGTCTGGAAAGTGCTGACGCCGGATAGTTCCCAGCCATCCAGCCCGATCCGCGTGAATTTGTTGTTCCAGTGGGTGCTGCCATTCGGCAGGTTGTATGTGTAGTTGATGATCAGAATCTGGCTACGATCAAATCCGGCTGGCCCGTAATTGCGCGAACGGTAATTCAGCACAGGATTCACGGTGCCGCCGATCCCGTCCGTAAGGTCCAGCGCCTTGGACCAGGTATATGACATGTTGTAAGTCAGACTGCGCGAAAAGCGTTTGGTGACTTGTACCTGCAAGGCGTTGTAGTTTCCGATTCCAGCAAACTCCAGATAATTGATATCGCCGAAGCCTTTGTACGGACGAAGCAAGTTGGAATTAAACGGTTTGTTGCCTGTCACCGTAGGGTCAATACTCGATGGCAAAAAGTTTGTGCCGTAGGGAACCGCGTTCAAGTTGCGCGTATTCAAAAGGTGTTTCTGGGTGTTGCCCACGTAGGCGACATCCAGCACCGTTCCGAATCCCAATTTTTGCTGGATTCCGAAACTCCAGTTGTATACCGCGGGCGGGGTGAAGTCACGCTGCACGGACGTGACGCCAGTAGGACTCAGACTTAAGGGAGTCGCCAATAAATTGTTGATCGTCGTGTAGTTCGCGGAAGCCGTAGTCACCAGCGGCGGCGATTGAACCAGCTGAAGGATCTGATCGTCATTGAAACGATCCGAGAAAATCCCAAAGCCGGTGCGGATGGCAGTCTTCCCGTTCCCGAAAACATCCCAGGCGAAGCCAATCCGGGGGGTCACCTGAATGCCAGGCGTGTTCAGAATGCCTTCCTTATAGGTCTTCATACCCTGATAAGGTGTGCCGGCGGCTGATGAGAATGTACCGATCTTCACCGGCGGAACCACAAGCCCTGTCACGGGATCGCGGCCTACTCGCTGCCCGGTCGACGGATCGATATACGGCTGGATGAGCGGAGGCTGCTGGGCGGCATTGTAAGTCGCGATATCGAATGCCGCCAGAGTGTCTCCGGCGCTAATCGTTGGAACGATGTAATAGAATCTTACTCCGTAATCAACCGTGAATCGTTTATTCACCTTCCAACTGTCCTGCGCATACCACTCGACGTTGTTATACCGACCATGCGCGTTAGGATGCCCGTTGGATTCGGTGTAAGCGTCCACGATGCCAAGTATCGCGTTCGCGTAGGGATAACCGGTATCCAGGGGATTGGTTGCGTCCCGATCGAAGGCATAGGTTCCGTTGAAGGACGTGGCCCGGGCGGCATTGCGGGTACTGTGCTCGACAAAGATGCCGAACTTCAGCCCGTGTGCTCCAACGTAGGCGGAGAAGTTATCCGAGTAGTTCCAGATATTGTTTGTCCCAAAGAACGGGAATCGTCCTTCGATCCCCAGGTTTCCATTGGTCACAACACCGCCGAACGTGGCATTGGGAATCAGGCCGGCCGGATTCGCCTGCGGAAAGAACTGAGGCGCGCTGAATCCAACTTTCTGGCGGTTATTCTTGTCCAGGTCCGCCGGAGTGAGCGCGTCGACGGTCTGATGAGCCCGGTTCACTCCAAAGGTCACTTCATTGATTTTCGATGGGCTGAACGTGTGGATCAGCGTTGATACCAGTCCCGCACTGTGGATCTGGTAAGTGATCGGCAGTTGCGGCCAACTCTGGGTGCTGCCCAGACCGGCGAGCAATCCGAAGCCGCCGTTTGAAGCCTGATAATCCTGGATCAGCCGTACATAAAATTGATTGTTCGGCGAAATGTTGTAGTCCAGCCGGAGAATAGAATCGCGTCTCGGCTGTTTGTTGATGCTGATTCCGGTCCAATTGTACTGATTGCCGGGAACCACGACGTTGGGCAGCGGAAGCAGGCTGAGAAGCTTTTGGCCGTTCGGGTCGATGCGGCTGGCCGGAATGATGTTGCCCGGAAAGGGGGCATGCGTAGTAGGGTCGATAATCGAAACGCCAGATTGCGAGAAATTCCCCTGACGTTCCAGAGCCGTGGGAAACGTGTATGTTCCTGCGCCGCTGGGAATGGTCAGCGGCAGGAAGTCCTGCGACCAGAAGAAGAACAGCTTGTCCTTGTTCTTGTTGAAATTCGTTCCCGGCAGAAGCACCGGACCGCCGACGAAATAACCAGGATTGTTGAATCGATAACGCGGACGCGGCAATTTGTTCCGGTTATTCAGCCACTCATTGGCATTGAGATCTTCATTTCGAAGAAAGTAGTAAGCGCCACCATGGAAATCCCGTGTTCCACTCTTGATAATGGTGTTGATCGTGCCGCCGGAACTCCGCCCATACTCCGCCTGATAATTACTTAACAGCACTTTCACTTCGGCAACCGCGTCGATGCTGGGCGCCAGGTACGGGCCGGTCATTGACCCCGTATCCAGGCTGGTGATGCCGTCCAGGTTGAGGTCGATCGATCCCGCACGCGTGCCGCTGATGTTGATTCCCACCAGATCGTTCCAGCCCGGAGATTCACGGTTAGCCGTATCCACCACACCCGGCAGAAGTTTAGCCGTGCCCATATAACTGCGTCCTTTTAGCGGCAACTCCTGCATCTGGCGGGTCGTGATCAGGCCGGAGCGTTCCGCGCTTTCGGTTTGGATTACGGCAATCTCTCCGGTAACGGATACGGTCTCCGTCAAGGCTCCCACCTGCATCGCGATAGGCGGCAGCGTGACGCGTTCTGTGGCTGTGACCCCCACCTGCGGTTGCTCGTACTTCTTGAACCCGGCCGCACTGATCGCCAGGTTGAAAGTGCCCGGCAGCAGCTCTGTGAATACGAAGTGGCCTTGGTTGTCGGACTTGGTCGAACGGGTCTGTCCGGTCTGACTGTTTGTGATCTGAACGTCCGCGTTGGAAACAGCGGCGCCGCTCGCGTCCACCACGACTCCGGATATTTGTCCTGTCAAACCTTGGGCGATGAGCGTACTCGTACAGCAGGCGAACAAGAAAAGAGCGACGCAGAAACAGAGCGAGTGGAACTTACTTCTCGACATAGAGCCTAGTACCCCTTTAGAATGCGACCTAGGCCAATCTTAAAGCCGTGAGGTTGAGGTGTCAAACGACTTGTTGGCCGGTTCACTCCGTCCGGATCGCCTGCAGAGGATCGATGCGAGCCGCTCGCCGGGCAGGCACAAGCGTGGCCACCGTCGCGACGCCCATCAACACGACAACTGCTGCGCACAGCGTCAACATATCCGCCGGATTCACGCCGTACAGAACCGAACGCAGCAGGCGATCCGCAAACATCGTCAATACCAGTCCCCCGGCAACTCCGGCCGCCAGCAGACGCGCGATGCGGAACACCAACTGCTGTACAATTTGACTCGGTTCGGCTCCCAGCGTCATTCGCACTCCGATTTCGCGGGTCCGGGCGCTCACGACCAGCGTTACCAGCCCGTATAGCCCTATCGAAGCGAGCGCGATCGCAGCCATAGCGAAAACCGCGAGCATCCGGGTATTCAGCCGCGGTTGCTCCAGGGCGCCTTGTACGACATCTTCCAGGGCCTTCATGCCGAAAACCGCGCGCGACGGATCCAGGCTGTGCACGATAGGAGGGATCGCCATTATCAGGGCCCGCGGATCGCCCTGCGTCCGCACAACATACTCAGGGTCCGGCCAGTTGCCCGGTGCGATGCAGCTGTAAACATATGGAGCCGGCGTGAGGCTTAGGGTATCTTCTCGCATTACACCCGCGACGCCGACTATCTCGGTTGGGGGCGTGTTGGGCCGGCTGGTCAGTGAAGTGGAAGTGGCGGCCAACCAGGTTCTGGCCCTCTCCGTACATTTCAACGAAGCGCCGGCTCACCAGCGCTTTAGGGCTGGATGTAGATACCGTACGCAAGTCGGGACACGGTTGACCCGCCACCAGCGACGCTCCCATCGATTTCAGATAATCGCGGGTAATGCTGCGCTGCCCCACCGTGATCCTTTCGCCATGGTCGTTATGCCCCACACCATCCAGAGTCACCTGATATCGCAAGGTGGCTCCGGAGATCGGAAGAAAGTTGGCGAAGCCCACCGCTTTAACACCTGGAAATTGTTCGATCTTCGCGACCAGAGCTTCCTGCAGTTGGCCGACGCGCGTTCGATCCTCGTCCCACGCCGCTGCCATATGAAAAGTGATCGCGTGGCTGGGTTCGAACCCGAGGTCGACGTGGGATAGATTGTGGTAGCTTCGCAGCATCAAGGCAGCCGCTGAAAGCAGGAGCATGGTCAAGGCGATCTGTGCGGTCACCAGAGTGGATTGCCATCGATGCCGGCTTCCGGAACCGCCGCGGCCCGCTTGCGAGAGAAGTGCTGCCAGATTTCCACGAGTTGCCTGGAACGCCGGAAGGATCCCGCACAACAATGCGCTGAGTATTCCCATTGAAGAGGCGAAAAGCGCAGCCCTCCAATCCACGCGGAAATCCGCGGAATGCGGCAGCGCGGGAAAGACTCGCGTGAGAATGTCCACTGCCCAGGCCGCTACCGCACAGCCCAGCATCACTCCGGCACCCGCAATTAGCAGTACCTCTCGCATCAGGCCGGCGACCACCTGCGTGCGTGTCGCGCCAATCGAGCTGCGGATTGCGAGCTCCCGTTCCCGCCGGTGGAACTGGGTGAGCATGAGGCCCGCGATATTCGCCACGGCAATTAACAACAGCAATCCCACGGCGCCGAATATGAACATCAATGTCTTCCGGTAATCTCCGACGCGAGCTTCCTTCAAGTCGCCCACCAGGGCAGCCCAGCGTGCGTCGGTGGCGGGGAATTTCTCCCCTAACTCACGCTGTACGCGAGTCAGATCCCGCTGCGCTTCGCCGATGCTCACTCCGGCCTTCAGACGTCCGACTCCGGCATAGAACCGGGCCTCGCGCATTGCCATCACGGAAGGCTCCAACTGCGCCGGGATCCAGACATCCACGCTGGCGCTGGAAAACTCCGGCGGCATGACCCCGACTATGGTGGCGCTCTTGCCCGCCAGGATTAGACGCCGCCCGAGAACGTCCGGGGCGCGGTTATAACGCCGTTTCCAGAAACCACTGCTGATGACCACCGATACCGGTCCGCCGAACTCGTCCTCTTCAGGCCTCAGCGTCCGTCCCAGCAGCGGCCGGGCGCCGAACACCGCGAAATAGCGCGGCGAAACCCGCCTTCCGCTCAGGCGCTCCGGCTCGGCGCCGCTAGTATCGGTTACCGTATCTGAGTAGCTCGCCGCCATTGCGGCGAACGTGCGGTTCATACGGCTCCACTCCTCCAGCCGTGCGGGCGCGATTAGGCTTTCGTTCTGCTTTTCTGCCGGGCTGGCTTCGTACACCGTTACCAGGCGATCGGGGTTCGGATACGGTAAGGGGCGCAGCAGCACCGCATCCACCATGGAGAAGGTTGCGGTATTCGCCCCGATCCCGAGAGCCAGGATCAGTACTGCCGCGGCAGCAAACCCGGGGCGCCGCGCCAGAGATCGCCAAGCCAGAATCCACTCTCTCATCGCACGCCTTCTGAAGCAATTAGGGGACCGCCGTATGGGTCGTGATCTAGGAGAACTTACGAAATTTAGCGATTCGCGCTCGAAAAATGGAATCGACTCGCCTTATTTGTGCTCTATCTGTTATGGCTACTCAACTAAATGAACCTCGCACCTCTCCCCGCCCGGAACACCGGGAAGGACCGGTTGCGAGAACAATCGAACAACAAACGGCTAAATTGCCTTCCGATACTTACCTGTGGGCGGCGATAGGCTCAATCGCTTTGTCGCTGGTACTTCAAACCACAGGAAAAAAGGATCACGCAAATTTCGTTGGACATTGGGCGCCGACGTTTTTGATCCTCGGCCTGTATAACAAGATGGTGAAACTTCACGGTTCGGACTCCGTTTAAGAAACTCTTTGGCGAGGCGGTCCTTGGCCGGCGAGAACGGGCCGGCGCGGTCGTCGGTTGAAGGCCAAGGACCGTCTACCATTGTTCGTTGTTGGGATCACAAAGTTCGTAATCGGTCACCTAAGCGCCAATCCAACACGGGATTCAGTTCGACCAGTTCGGCCAGCGCGGATAGAAACCTGCCGAATGCGTTATCATCTGACTTCACCACAATGGAAGAGTCCGCCCCGGCGCCGAAGATTACCGCCCTGATCCTGTCCTACAATTCCGCACCTGCCTTACGGCGGTGTCTCGCAGCCCTGGAGAATTCGCACGGGCGCGAGCAGTTGCAGATCATCGTAGTGGATAGTGGGTCCGTCGACGAGAGCCCAACTCTGGACCGCGAGTTCGAGGGCGTCACGATTATGCGCCTGCCCCGGAACTTCGGCGCCACAAAGGCTCTGAATATCGGGATGAGAAACGCCGCCGGCGATTATGTGCTAATCCTCGCGCCGGAAGTCATTGTGGAACCCGAGTACTGCGATGGCGCTGGCCGCCCGCATGGATGCCGACGAGTCGATCGCTGCCGTTTGCCCTTTGCTGATCGACGAAGCGGGCCAGCCCCGGACCACAGTGCGGCGGCTGCCATCCCGCGAGGCGTTGAACATACTTTGGCGTGAACCGGATTCGGTCCCGCACACGACCATCGATCCCACCGCCGGAGAGGTGGTGATCGAGTACCCGGATCGGAAGGCGCTCGCCACGCGGAAGTTTTTCGTGAGGGCAATCAACTGGTTCGACGACCGTTACGGAGAGTTCGGCAGCGACCTCGAACTCGCTTACCAGATACGGCGGTCTCAAAAGAAGATCCTGCTGCTGCCCGGTGTCCGTGCCACGCTGATTGCGTCTCCGGGCCTTTCTTTCGACACTGCCGCGCTGGCGACGCTATCCGCCGACCGCGCACACGGTGTTTCGGTCTTCCTCAGCAAACACTTCGGCTGGTTCACCGGTATCTTGTTCCGCATTGGAGCCGTCTTCCACGTAATCGGACAATTGATCAGCTTTCGTCAACCCGCATTCCAGTTTCGCCGGCTAACCGCGCTGATTACTGGTCAGAGGATCGACGGCTCGCAGTCAACCTTGTAACCGGATCTGAAAAGCCTCCGCCCTCCCGCGAAAGCGGCCACCATCGAAGCGATGTTATAAAGGGCGTATGCACCTGGATGCGATACTCTGGCTGTTGCTGCCGCTGCTGATTGCGGCCGGGTCTGCGCTTCTAGTCTTTTCCTTGATGCAGGCGCGCATAGAAGTGGCGGTTGCGAAGGAGCGGGAGTCTCTGATCGAGGCCCGCGCGACAATTCAATCCCATAAGATCACCCTGGAGGAGCGGCTGAAAGCCACCCAGGAGACGACCCGCCGCCAGGCATTCGACGACTTTATGCAGGACATTCGGGTGGAGGAGCGTAGCTATCTACGTGAAAGCAAGTCGATGTTTTCGACGAAGAAGCTGATGGTGGTGCAGGAGCGGCTCTACTTCAGAAACATCCCGCTGTCTAATTGGGTAGAGCATGAAATGCTGCTGGAGGAAGGAGCCGACCCGAAGGAAGCCGCAAAGGGCGCATCCGTGTTTACAACCAAATCTCTGAACGCGGAACATTCGGAGGTGGGCAGGCTCATTCAAGAGTCGTTGGCAACCTTGATCGATTAAGTCGAGCACTGCCAGATAGAGGTTTGTAAACCCCTCAGCACGTTCGACGAAGGCCGAACCCCGAGTACACTGGTCACCGCCAGAGTGGGGGAGGTGGCGCGGCGCTGTAATCCTTTTCGATCTTTTACCGTCTCTCCCAGGTATGATGGGCGTGATGGCCGAATCGATAACGGCCAACTCCGAAGCGGGAGCGCTACTCCGGGACTTCGGTTCGTGGATGCTGGCTGAGCAGAAACGGATTTTTCTGCTATGCCAACGGATGCTCCAGGACCGCGAGGACGCCGACTCGGCTACGCAGGACGCATTCCTGAAGGCCTACCAGAGCCTCGCCCGCGACGCTGCGGAAATCGACGATGCGAGCAAGTGGATAACGCGCATAGCCGTGAACACATGCCTCGACCGGTTGCGTTCTCGAAAATGGCAGTTCTGGCGCAAGAGGCCCTCGCCGGGCGATGAAGGTCTGATTCTCGTCATGGCCCCGGAGAAGGGGCCCACAGCGCTGGACCAAGTATTTGCACGCGAGATTCAGGAGCGCTTATCGCTGGCGTTGGAGCGGCTCTCCGCCCGGCAGCGCGCCGTCTTTGCTTTACGTCATTTCGAGGACCGGACTCTGGAGGATATTGCGGACCTTCTGAAGCTGGACGTGGGAACCGTCAAGGCGCACATGTTCCGTGCCGTAGCTAAACTGCGCGATGAGTTGGGGGATTTGTACGGCCGACGTACTCCCGAAGGAAAGGAACTATGAACGGCGGACACTGGACGGAACTGGACTTTATCAACCATGCCTACGGAGTGGGTCCCGGGGACGGGCATTTGGATGTTTGTGCCGATTGCCGGGAACGCTGGGCAGAACTGCAAGTAGTCCGGCGAGAGATCATCCGCGAACCTGAGGTGTCGCATCAGATCCTGGCGGAACAGCGTCGCAATATCTATCATCGGTTAGAGCGAAAGCCCGGCCCAGGCGCCCGTATTGCCCCGGCCTTCGCAGCAGTGTTGCTCCTGCTGATCGGGATATTCTTCATCCGGCAGTCGGAGCAAGTTCCGGCCGCGCCCCCGACGTCGGTTTCCGATGCTCAACTCTTTTCGGAAATCTATGCGCTGGAGCAGACTTCGGAGCCTCACGTCGCGAAGCCCATGCGGTCCTTGTTCGAGGAGAATTGAGCGTGCTTCGTGCGGGGCTGGTGTTTATCGCACTGTCGATGCTGGCAGTCGCTCAGCTTCCGCGCGGCTTCTTCCCCTGGTGGGACCAGCCCATTGCCAAGGATCTGAATCTCACCGAGGCGCAATCGCGCGACATTAAGGCGGCCATTCGTGAATACCGCACTAAACTGATTGAAGAGCGGGCGGCGCTGGAGAAAGCCGAGGTCGAACTGCAGTACCTTTTCGACGATGACGTTGTGGATGCCAAAAAGGCCAATCAGGCTATTGAAGATCTGGCGAACGCACGTCTGCACCTTACTCGAACGTTCTCCGAATTATTTCTTAAGGTGCGGCTGGTACTCACGCCACAGCAGTGGCACGAGTTGCAGAAACGTCACGCGGAATTGCAGGAGCAGCGGCGGGAACAGAAAGGTCAGACCAAATAGCGGTTAAGAGAGTATGCGAGTTTTATTAGCTAATCGCCGGCACAACTGTAGAGCCGGCACCAGGCGATGCTGCTCTTCGTGCTCCGTATCCATCCAACTTCTCAGCAGCGTCGAAGTTACCTGCATCGCCTCCGGAGTCAACGATCCGACCGCGTCGGAAAACTCGTTTAACGTGATCTCTTCCTGTTCCAGCGCCACGACGAGGGCACATACTCGCGTTGCCTCTCCCTCAGCACGTCCAAGAAGCATATGTAAGTATTTTAACGTAAACTAACGTAGTTACGCTACCCCCCACCCGGAAATATTCCTACCCCTGACTTTCATCAGGGATACATAATCCGGACTGCCGCACTCTAACCGTATTGTGGCTATCGCAAATATCCGACCCAAACTCCTCACGGAAATCGATGCCGTCCGCTCCAAAGATCAAAACCTGAATGTGATTATCGAGACTCCCAAAGGCAGCCGGAACAAGTTTGATTACGATCCCGAGTTGGGTGTTTTTGAACTCGCCGGTGTGATGCCCGAAGGATCTCTGTTTCCCTACGACTTCGGCTTTCTTCCTTCCACGCTAGGTGAAGATGGGGACCCTCTGGACGTGCTGGTCCTCATGGACGAACCCGTGGCTATGGGGTGCCTGGTCTCGACCCGGCTCATTGGGGTGATCGAAGCCGAGCAGACCGAAGAGGACGGCGCTGCAGTGCGCAACGACCGTCTTCTGGGCGTTGCCGCTCACGCCCACACGCAAGCACACGTGAAGACTCAGGAAGACCTGCGGCCGCAGATGCTGGACGAAATCGAGCACTTCTTCATCTCCTATAACGACATCAAGGGTAAGACTTTCAAACCGCTGCGCCGGGGAGGGCCGAAGCGCGCAATGGAGTTAGTGCAAGAGGGAATCGAGCGGAATCACAAACAACATGGCAAAACGAAATAAGTCCAACACTGAAATATTGAAAGTAGCTCGTGAGAGTTTTGGGTTCGAGTCCCTGCGGCCGGGCCAGGAAGAAGCGGTCCGCAACCTGGTGAACGGGCGCGATACTCTGGTTGTCCAGCCGACAGGGGCCGGGAAGTCGGCGATCTATCAAATCGCTGGACTGATGATTGAAGGTGTTACGGTGGTGATTTCCCCCCTCATCGCCTTGCAGAAGGACCAGGTGGAGTCGATCAATGCCCAGGATGCAGCCGAAGCCGTAGTCATCAATTCACAACAGCGGGCGGGAGAGGCGCGGGAAACTTCGGAGAAGATCGAGGAGGGCAGCGTCGAGTACATCTTCCTTGCTCCCGAACAGCTTCGTAAACAAGAGACTCTGGACCGGCTGGACAAGGCGGGGGTCTCACTGTTCGTCATCGACGAGGCCCACTGCATTAGTGAGTGGGGCCACGACTTTCGTCCGGACTATCTGCAGATCGGAGCCGCCATCGAGCGCTTCGGGCATCCCGCGACGCTGGCTCTCACGGCCACGGCATCCCCGCGCGTCCGTCAGGAGATCGTCGAGCGCCTGGGTCTGCGCGACCCCGAGGTGATCGTCCACGGCTTCGATCGTCCCAATATCTATCTACGCGTAGATCCGTTCCGGAGCGAGGACGAAAAGATGGAGGCGCTGGTACAACGCGTGCGATGGGCCGATAAGCCTGGCATCGTTTATGTGGCTACCCGCAAGAACGCTGAGGAAATCATGCGGGAACTTGGGGAAGCCGGAGTACAGGCGCTGTTCTATCACGGCGGTCTGCGAGCCAAGGAAAGGAATGCGATTCAGGAGCGCTTCATGTCCGGGGACGCGGAGGTGATCGTCGCCACAAACGCCTTCGGCATGGGCATCGATAAAGCGGATGTCCGCTTCGTCTATCACTACGACATCAGCGACTCTCTGGACTCCTACTATCAGGAAATCGGGCGTGCCGGCCGCGATGGTGAGAAGTCCGAAGCGGTGCTGTTCTACCGTGCTGAGAACATCGGTGTCCAGAAATTCCGGACGGGCGAAGGCAAGCTGGATCCAGCGCAGGTGCGGGAGGTAGCCGAGATCATTTCCAAGGAAGACGGACCTGTCGAGCCGGCTGAGATCTCCGAGCAGACGGAGTTATCGGACCGCAAGGTTGCTACTGTGCTGCATCGCCTGGAAGACGTGGGAGCGGTGGAAGTGCTTCCCACCGGTGAGGTACAGCTAAGTGAAGAGGCCAACCTGCCGCAGGCAGCGGAGGCCGCGGCGGAAGAGCAGAAGCGCCATCAGGAAATTCGTCGCGAGAAGCTCCGTCAAATGCAGGAGTACGCAGACTCCAGTCTTTGCCGGCGGCAGATGCTCCTCATGTACTTCGGCGACGAATTCGAAGGGCCTTGCAAGAATTGCGATAACTGTGAGGAGAAAACGGGCATCTCGAGTGCAGGTTCCGGAGCCGGAACTCGTCGCGAAGTCGCGTGAGGTGAGCCGGGTCGAATCCGAGACCTCGCAGGATCCGCTGCACGATCCTATATAGAAGGCACTCACGTTCATCGGAGTTCGGTTGAGAAGAGTCCGCCCTTCACTCGTTCTTCAAGCGGCGGGATGGCCCGGACTCCAGAACGGCTCGCTGGCAGCTATGAACTCGATCGGAATGTCGGTGATGAAGGACTTCAGCCATTCCGCGCAGTACTTCATACCCGCCTGCTCCGACACCACGTGACCGAGTATGACGAGCGCCTTCTTTTGCCCTGCGGTGATGGTGTCCTGCGCATACTCCACCACTTCCCACTCGCGTGTTTCTCCTACGATAAGGAGGTCAACATCGGACCGGGCAAGCATACCAGGCACTTGGCTCGCATACCCCCAGTTCGCGGCGACTCGTTGGATCGGCAGATTGGGGTCGCCAACTACGCGCATAGTGCGAATCTTTAGCCGCGACTGGATATCTTTTGCGAACCGGGCCAGCGGTGTGGCGGGAAACACGAACATGCGCGCGTTTTGGGGATCGACGTTCTTCTCCCAGCCGAGTTCCTGAATCATGCCGGCGGCGATGCCATCGGGACGGTGGGCGTGCCAGTGGTCGTGGAAGCGGAATACGACAAGGTCATGCTTGCTAATGAAGTCGGCTTTGAACCGATACGTTGCGTCTTGTGCAAGCGAATCGGTCTTATCTTGGTGGCTGTAGAAGGTCGGCTCGTGGGTGATGATGAAGTTCTTTCCGGCTGCAGCCGAGCGTTGGAGCACATCGAGGGTCGCCATCATCGTGGTCGCAATTCCCTTGATCGCTGTGCCCTGGTTTCCGGCAATCACGTTGTCCACCGTTTCGGCTCGCCATGGAACCCCGACATTCTTCTTAATACGATCGATGACCTGAGCGCCCGTAAGTACCCCTGCGACCTGCGGCTTCGCGATGTCGCCGGAGAGGGCGGTGGCGCCCGCCAGCAATAATGCACGGCGTGAAACGTTGGTGGTGTCCATATCTTCCAGGATCTTACATCCGCCAGGAGTGCAGTGCCGTCACCGAGATGACCCCGCTTCCGAACCCGTATAATCAACTCCACATGAGAACTTTGTCAGCCCTTCTGATTGCGCTTGGGATTTGCATGGCCCAACCGGAGTACAACCTTCTACTGAAGGGCGGTCATATCATCGATCCCAAGAATGACATGAACGGCGTGATGGACCTGGCGATTCGTGACGGGAAAGTCGCGGCGATTGCGCCGAGTATCGAAGCTTCGCGCGCAAGCAAGGTGCTAAACCTAACCGGTCTATACGTGACCCCTGGCCTCGTCGACATGCATACCCACCTGTTCCACACGACAGGTATCCAGGATGCATGGGCGGGCGACAACAGTGTCGATCCAGACAGCTTCAGTTTTCGCGGAGGGGTGACCACTATGGTGGATGCAGGCAGTTCGGGTTGGCGCAATTTCGAGACTTTCCACCGCACCGTGATCAAGCGTGCTCACACGCGCGTCCTCGCGTTTGTGAACATTGCGGGCCTGGGCATGATGGCGGATGTGAGCGAGCAAGTCCCAAGCGATTTCCAGCCACAACGCATCGCGGAGCTCGCACGGGATTATAGGGAAGTTCTGGTGGGCATTAAGTCGGCACACTACCAGCGCCCAGACTGGAGTTCCGTCGATCGCGCTGTCGAGGCCGGCAAGTTAACAGGTCTTCCCGTAATGGTCGATTTCGGGTACTTTCTGCCGGAGCGTCCTTACTGGCAGCTTGTCAGCGCCCATCTACGCCCGGGAGATATCACAACCCATATGTTTCGAGGGCCAGTTCCGTGGGTGGACGATAACGGCAAGCTTCTTGACTATTTGCGCCAAGCTCGGGCGCGGGGTGTCAAATTCGACGTAGGCCACGGAAACCAAAGCTTCGTTTTCCGTAACGCGGCTCCTGCCATCAAACAGGGCTTCTGGCCGGATACTATATCGACGGACTTGCATGCGCTGAGCATGAATCAGCCGCTGATTGACATGCCGAGCCTGTTATCCAAGTTCCTGGCGCTCGGCATGCCCCTCGACCAAGTGATCTTGCGAGCTACCTGGAATGCCGCTCAGACTATTCATCACCCGGAACTGGGGCACCTCACCCGCGGGGCTGTTGCTGATATCGCGGTTTGGCAAACCGTTTCAGGAGATTTCGGCTTCATGGACGCTTATGGAGGCGGCATTCGGGGTGACCGCCGCCTGCTGTGTCAGCTCACTATTAAGGGAGGTGAAATCGTTTTCAATTGGAATGCGATAGGCGCCGTAGATTATCGGAAGCTGGGACCTTCTTATGGGATTCGGGAAGGTATCGACCACATTATCCGACCCCATTAACCACTCCCAAAACGGACGATACGACTTACTTCGAGCAGATCAGGTTGGGTGCCCCATTGATACCGGGAACCTCCTCACAATCCGGAGTATTCCGCCTTCGCTTGTACCAGGACCGGAAGGTCTGAATCGGCGTCCTTCCAAAGATGAAGAAATTCCTGGTAAGCCGTCTTGGCTTTATGCGGAGTTATTGGAAGCCGACCATGGCTCGCGCCAGTTGCAAGCGCGCCAGTGCCGCGATGGGGTCGCCCAGAACAATACCCCGGTTATCGAGAACCTTCTGGAATTCCTCGGCGGCTTCGGCCGGACGGTGCGCCGCCAGATACGCTTGGCCGCGCACATAAACCGGATAGAGTCCTCCGAAATGGTAAACGAAAGCCGGTCCCGCCGACGCCAGGTCGTAGGGGCGCGCCACTTCCAAAGCCTGCAGGGCTTTCTCCGGTTGGTGTTGGCCCAGCGCGATCAGGGCGCGCAGCACCGGCAATTCGTAATACTGCGCATTGGTGTCCTCGGGAAAACGTTTTTCCAGTTCCTCCGAAAGCCTTTGCGCATCCGCGAGGCTGCCCGACAAGGCCATCGCGCATGCCGACCCGTAGACCACGTCCCGCGCCCTCGACTCTTCCAGCGCGGCCTTGGCCCGCTGGCACGCCGCCGCGCCGTTCCCGGCATGTGCCTCGCTCAGCGCGGCGCCGGTCTGATACATGGCCGAGCTTTCCCGATCGTTCTTTTGCCGTGCCAGTTCGATCGCGTGCAGCCACATCGTCCTCGCGAGTTGCAGCCTGCCCGAGTGAGCGAGCATCATGGCTTGCTCGTGAGCCATCGGGCCTTCGGCTCCCTGTCTGCCCTGGGCCAAACCTACCTGCCGGCGCATCTCTTCGACTTCGCCTTTCAGGAAGGCGAGATCATACCGGTGGATCAGAAATGCGGCATTTTTGAAATTTCGGTCCGATGCGCGCTTCAGGGCCGCTTCGGCCTGCGTGAGCCTTCCCAGCATGATGTTCACCTCAGCGAGGCTCATGTAGGAGAACTCATCGTCGGGCGCGAGCCCTATCCCGATCTCGGCTTCCTGAAGCGACTTTTCGTATTTGCCGGTGCATTGCGTAACCCGTCCGGCCATCAGGCCATGGGGTGTGAAATCGCGCGGAGCCGTCTGCGCCCACAATTCCAGGGTTTCCAGCGCCCTTTCGAGATTGCCCGTAACCTGCCGGTCATAGGTGTAGGTGATGAACAGCTTTTCGAGGTCGCTGGCTCGCTCCCGCAGTTCATAGGCCTTGCGTGTAGACTGCGCCGCGAGTTCCGTCTGCCCCGTGTTGTAGTACGCCATACCGAGGGACGCGTATGCTTTCGCAAACTGCGGGTCCAGGGCAATCGCGCGTTGGTAATGGCCTATCGCGGCCGCTTGTCCCGTCTCGTGATTGACCTTCACACCCGGTGCTGAGCGATTTCAGCGCCTCGAGCGACGAGGTTGTCGCTTCCTCGAGCGGTGCCGGCTTCTCCACGTTGGCCAGGGATTGCTCAAGGCGTTTCGTGAACCTCGCGGCGACCGGGCCGAGAGACGCCATGACTTGTTCCCTCCCTGACGCCTGCGTCTGTTCACCGGCGAGAATGTCTCCGGTCTGGCAGTTGCGGGCGCGCAATCCCAGAGCGTACTGATTGCCGAGCCTCGCAATCGATTCTTCCAGCACCGCCGAGCCGCCGGTTCGCTGACAGATTTCCCGCGCGACCTCCGCCGACACCCGGGTGTCCTTGGGCCGCAGCATCAGCCCCAGCGTGTGGCGGACACGATCGTCCGAGATCAGGCTCAACGATTGCGATCTTTGGAATTCGAGGGCGAGGCCTTGCCGCAGTGCGTTGTCCAACGCCGGCTCTCCGGTGGTGTTCTCGACATCGGCAAGCACGAGCGTGTTCCTTACCAAAGCGCTCGGCGTTTTGTGGACGTAGAAGTAGATCCCGGCTCCGGCCACCGCGACCAGCGCAGCCGCGGCGACCGTCGACCGCCAGCGCCGCGGACGGGTCCTGGGTTCGGGATCGCTCCCCAATCGGGCCAGATCTTTGCCGATCTCGCTCGCCTGCTGGTACCGCCGATTGCGGTCCTTTTCGAGGCATTTGAGAATCACGCGGTCAAGTTCCGCCGGCAATTCGGCCCTCAGAGTGGACGGGGCCGCGGGCGTCTTGTTAAGAATCGAGTCGAACACCACGGCGGTTCGCGATCCCGGAAAAGGCAGCACACCGGTCGCCATCTCAAACAGCACTACGCCGAGTGAGAAAAGATCCGTGCGGGAGTCCAGAGGCTCGCCCCGGATCTGTTCAGGCGACATGTGCGACACCGTTCCCATGACGCTTCCGGCCACGGTCAGATCACTCTGGATGGTGCGCGTTGTGCCGCCTGCCGGACCGGAATGTTCTTCGACGACGGACTGCACTTTCGCCAGCCCGAAATCCAGAATCTTCGCGTGGCCCCGGCCGGTGACGAAGATATTCGCAGGCTTGATATCTCGATGGATGATGCCCGCGGTATGGGCGGCATCCAGCGCATCCGAGATCTCGATGGCGAGAGATGCCAGCGTATTCACCGGCATAGGCCCCTTCTGGATCTGGTGCTTGAGCGTCGTGCCTTCGAGGTACTCCATCACGATGAACGACAGGCCGCCGTCCGTGCCAATCTCGTGAATGGTGCAGATATTCGGGTGGTTCAGGGAAGAAGCGGCGCGGGCTTCGCGGCGGAAACGTTCCAGCGCCTGGAGGTCTTGCGCCAGCTCGTCCGGAAGGAATTTGAGGGCCACATTGCGCCCCAGCGTGAGGTCTTTCGCAAGGTAGACCACGCCCATTCCGCCGCCGCCCAGCTTGCCTGCGATGCGATAGTGAGAAATGGTCCGGCCTTCTGCGATGGAAGGCACGCGGGTGGTAGCCGTGACCGGTAAATCGGGCTGGTCCAGAATCGCCTTCTCTGACTTCCGCGCCAGCAGCTTCTCGACTTCGCGGCGAAGGTCGGGGTCGGTATCCGAAAGGGCCGCGGAGCCTCTTTCGAGGGCCGCGTTATAGAGTGCCTCGATCTGTTGCCAGCGATCCGTAGGTCAACTCCCGCCTGAACCGGACAGCTTGCGGAGATCCAGCACTTCCTGCGAAAACCCGTGGATCCGATTGTCGGCGAGAGTGATTTGATCCGCCATCGCTCCGATCCGAATGCCAACCCGTTTGGAGGGCTCCTGCGTCTCGCGGATTTCGTTGCCAAGGATGGTGATCGCCTGGGTCTGGCCTCGCACGTCGATGCCAATTCCGGTGTCCTTGGCCAGCCCGAGAATCCGGTTTTTCTCAATCCGATTGCGATTGCCTTGGAACGCCGCCACCCGCTCCTTACGAAACAAGATGCCGACCTCTCCAGCTGGAGCGGATCTCGTTGTCGCGAACGATATTGTCGGTGTCGTGATGTCCGATCGAGATGCCGTAGCGCTTGCTGGCCTCGATGTAGTTTTTCTCGGCCAGCCCCCATCTCACGCCCCAGCAGAAGAACAGACCCTGATCGTTGCCGACCATCCGATTCCGGCGAATCACGGAACGCTGTGAGCCGGAACCGGGGTGCAGACCCAATCCGGTGTGATCGAGGCTCTCGCAATCTTCGGCAACGACATCGTGGCAAATCTGCCAACTGATTCCATCGCCGTTGTAGTTTCGAGCGATTACACGACGCATCGTAATCCGATTGCAGTCCTGCATCCAGATGCAGCCCGCGTAGTTCCCATCCAGATTGCCGTTATTTGTCTTATTCCCATCAAGCGCAATGTCTTCGATCGTTACGTCGGCAATGTTCTCTCCGCTGAACAGCGGGAACAGGGTTTCCACCTTGGGTTCGCCCATCATCCAGACGTTCTTACGGAGTCCGGTATCAAGTTTGAATCGATTGCCGCTGCGCGCCACCAGCGTGCGTTTAATGACCTCGGTCGATCCGTTATCCGTGTTCTTCACGCGCAGGCAAACTCCGTCCCCGACACGAAATTCCTTGGCGTCGACGATGGTAATTTCCTGATCGAACCAGTCGGCATCCTGCGAAAGGGTCGAGGAGACGGAGGGCTCTTTGACGATCACCGAGTCGAGCCCGCTACCCAGAATGCGAACCTTGCTTTGCAGATAAACAGCATTGCGGAAGCGATATGTGCCAGGCAGAATCTTAACCGTACCCCCGCCCCATCGCGCGATGGAATCGACGGCTGCCTGGACCACCTTCTCGGAAGAACCGACGAGATCGGCTTTCTGAGGGCCCACCGTGATCGTAAGGCGTTCTTTCCAGTCCGGTTCCACCGGATCGCCGGACGTGGCCCGCGGGTTGGTGACTGGAAGGGAATGCCCGTCGGGCGGCGCGTCCGCCCTCGAGCTCGCGGCGTTCCCCATCGCGATCCCGCTAACACCCGCAGTGGTCAGAAAGTTTCTTCGATTCATGGCCTATCTCCGTTGGTGTGAGTTTAATACAATTCCGAGACGGACTATTGCGCGTCGGCGAGCGAGCAAGTTGTGGATTGCGGACATCAATATGTCCTCCACGTCGGGCGAGGTGCGCGACACCGGACCTGTCTCATAGCCGCCTTGCGAATAGGCGATGCGGGTTCCGATGTATCCCGGCCCGTAGTCGCCATAAGCAGCCATTGCAACGAACTGGCCGGGCAAAGTGTCCTGCGCTGCCAGTTGATACTCGACGAAGAGCTCACCCGGCATGTGGATGATGCGCGCCGGTCCGAGCGTCAGAAGGAAGAGCGGAATGCTGCGCCTGGCTGCGCACAAGCGCACCCACGCCAAGTCCTCCCCGGAGGAGAGACGAAGGCGCTCGGGAGTGGACGCGTCCTGGATCACACGGAGGAGCCGAGCCTGATCGCGGATTAATTCAGCAGGCGGCAATGCTACCGGCAATACACGCCAGCCGATATCGCTGGCATCAATCGGAGTCTTGACGGTGGAATTCCAGGCCGCCTTCATTCCGTCTGCCAGACGCCGCGCAAGGATCGGACGCATGTCCGGGGACCCATCGTTATACTTGCCGGCCGCAACATTTCCTGATGCGCCATTGAAGTGAATGTGTTTGACGCCGGGCAGCTCCGCTTCGCGCAGAGACCTGGCTATCCCCACGAAGTCGGCGCTGACTCCGCCTTGGCCGTAATAGCTTTGCGGATGCGTCGCGTAGTAAGTAATCGAGACCAGGGGCCGCTTCCCCTGCCAGAAGCTTACCGAACGCACATAGGGATCGATGACTCCTTCGGGAGCCGCTCGAGCTTCCGGGATTTTGCTGGCGCTGTAACGTACGTATTTGACCTTTCCGTCGGGACCCAGCACGCGCCGGTTAGACGCCACTTCGATCACCTTCGCCTTTCCGAGTCCGAGGTGGGTTACGACTTGGGCTGTTCGGACCGCGGCTTTCGCCGCCGCCGCTACGCGCTCGATGGCTTCTCGCATGAAGGCGGGATCGTAGATCTTGGCGCCAAGGCCCAGGGGCTGCAGAATGCGTTCAGCGCTCGGATCGTAGCCAGGAGCATCATGCTGATGTAACGTGTGGACACTGACGTGATCGATGTCGGTACCGGCGGCGTTCGCAATGGCTTTGCGCCATTCGTCCCAGCCTTCGTTCGCGATGCCCTCCCAATCCACAGCCACCAACACAATCGGCTTCAGTGCGACCCAGCAGTATGAGACCGCGTGCCGAGAGCGGGTCGACAATGCTTTCCGCCGGCTTTACCCCGGCGGCACAGCAAAGGGGAGAGCCGATCAGGCGGCGTCACGTCCGCCTGAAAGGTAGCGATGCGCAGAGGCTTCACTCCAAATGCCGGCGTAATCGTGAGGAGGAACAGTGCAGTACGAAAGAGTCTGGCCATTCTATTAAATGATTTGGACACTATGATAATTCACTCGGGTGGAAGATCCTCGGGAAGCACTTGCATAACTACTCCGGAAGCGGCGGAATGCGGTTGATCTCGTAGAGGGTTCGGTGTTCGATACGTTGCTCGCCTGATAATGGCTGTGTATGGCCTTGCTGCTTGGCGTTCTCGGTTGTTTTGTGCTGGCCATCATTGCTCAAGAAGTCTTTGAGGTGATTCTATTGCCTCGACGCGTGAGGCGACGCCTGCGACTGGTCCGACTGTTCTTCCGTTCCACGTGGACCTGCTGGTCCTGGGCAGCCAAGCGGATCTCTTCCAGAAGCAGCCGCGAAGCGCTGCTGAGCTTCTACGGCCCACTTGCCATGATGGTGCTGATCGGGGTATGGGCGACCGGATTTATAGCCGGCTTCGGCCTCTTGCAGTGGGCCATACAAGCGGGCACCCCCACGTTCCGGCCCCTGAGGCAAATGCTATACCTCAGCGGTGCGACCTTCTTCACCCTCGGTTATGGAGATGTAACCCCTATTGGACCGTGGCCCAAAGCATTGGCGATCGTTGAGGCAGGCACCGGATTCGGTTTCATTGCGATCGTCATCGGGTACCTGCCGGTTCTCTATCAGGTCTTCACGCGTCGAGAGGCCCATGTGATCCAGCTCGACGCCAGAGCCGGCTCACCACCTACCGCCACCACGCTTCTGTCGCAACACTCCGAGGGGCAAGGATTAGAGGACTTGTATCAGTTGTTGCGGAGTTGGGAGCAGTGGGCTGCTGAAATGGTGGAAACCCATCTGTCCTACCCGATGCTTAGCTACTATCGCTCACAACACGATAACCAAAGCTGGCTCGGCGCCATGTGCCTGATGCTGGACGCCTGCGCCTTGATCCTGGTAGGCCTGCGGGACGTCCGAACATTTCCCGCCAAGATGAATTTTGCGATCGCGAGGCTGGCGCTGGTGGAGCTATGCCGGGTTTTCGGCGTGCAGCCTCGGTCAAACAGTACAGAACGGCTTTCCTCGCAGGAGTTCCGGGTCATGCGGGATGCGCTGAACCAGGCCGGTTTGTTATTCAGCGATGAGCCTGGAGCGGAAGAAAGGTTGGCAGCGCTTCGCGCTACGTATGAGCCGTTTTCTGATGAATTTGTCCGATTACTTAATGATGCCGCTTCCTGGATGGCTACCCGACCAGGATTTGGACAACTGGCAGAACAGTCCTCGCGGACGATCAGCGAAACAACTAGTCGAATGGGCGCCCGCCAAGCCGGCTTAGCTTGTGCGGATCGAGGCGGGCTCCGGCGGGTTCTGCCTCTCATCGTGTTGGCGGCGGTGAGTTCGGGTGTGCGTCGCAAATCCGAAGTTACTATGGCAGTGGAGGTCCTGAAGCGATATATTCGGAGCGGCTATGAAGATCCACGTCGCGCCGGCGCTCCTGATTCTCGCCGGCTTCGCAGGCGCCCAGCAAGTCCCTTTAGAAGGTATCGCCCATGTCGGGTATCGCGTGCACGATCTGGAAACGACCCGCGCATACTACACCGGTGTTCTCGGGCTCCCGCATGCTTTCGATACTGCTGATGGTGCTATCTTCTACAAAGTGAGTGACGAGCAGTACGTGGAGTTCGCTCCCGGGCTAGGCGCTCAGGACACCGTTCGGCTCACACACATTGCACTTGCAACCAGCGATATTCAAGCTCTGCGCCGGCTGCTGCGGTCTCGCGGGATCACGGCGCCCGAGGTCATAAAGGACTCCGCCGGCGATCTTTCGTTCTCGCTACGAGCACCGGAAGGCACGCGGATTGATTTCGTTTCGCGTCATCCATCCGACCGCGTCAAGTCTGGCGATGGCCAGCAGATCTCGAATCACCTGCAGCACGCGGGCGTCATCGTTCCGCTCGAGCAACTCGATCGGGTACTACGCTTTTATCGGGATATCCTTGGAATGCAGGAGTTCTGGCGGTATGAACCAAAGCCCGGCGACCTGCGGCTCATCAAGCTATTGGTACCTGGGGAGCGTCGCGACATCATTGAGTTGATGATTCATTCGGGTGCCTTAACCCGAGCGAATATCGGTTCCATGCAGCACGTCAACTTCGAGGTTTCGGACATCCACGCGGCGCACCGCTTCGTTGTCGCACATAAAGCCAATCTGCCGGCCGGTTTTCGCCCCCAGGTTAACGCCGAAGACATATGGGCATTCAACCTGGTTGATCCCGATGGTACGCGGGTCGAGGTCCAGGATCTGACCAAGATTCCGATGGCGAGGCTGACTGAAGAACTTTTCCACGGTCGGCGTGCGTGGGTGCTCTCGAACGGGTGGATGCGGGTGAGCGTGCTGGCCGGCGGCGGACACATCGCGGAGGTTCGGATGATCTCGGATGATCCGAAGAAGAGCGTGAACCCGATGCGCGTGCCGCATTACCCTACCATTGAGCCGCACGAGTATGATTCCGCCCGTGATGATGCCGTCTACGGCGACACTCCGCATAAATGGCTATCGAGCGGCTATATGGGCCACCTGCTCTGCTTCCCTATTTATGGCGCCCCGAGCGAGGACGAGGCGCGTGCAGGGCTGGGGAACCATGGCGAGGCACCGATCGTTGAATGGCATAAAACCAAAGTCGACGTGAACTCGGATGGCGTGACGCTTTGGTATGGAGCGGACCTTCCGAAAACCCAATATCGCGTGGAGCGAACGGTTCACTTACCGCGTGGCATGCGCGTTGTGCACATCCAGGAATGGATCGAGAACCTGGCGCGCTTTGACCGGCCGATCAACTGGATGGAGCACGCCACGTTCGGGCCGCCGTTCATCGAGCCTGGCAAGACTGTACTGGACGCCTCGGCCACGCGCGGTCTGACAACGGTGGATCGGTCCGGCACGGGTTCGCTGCAATCGAGCTCTGACCTGACTTGGCCACAAGGGATCGCTTCCGATGGCGGGGTTGCAGACCTGCGCGTATTTCAGGCCAAACCGCATTCCGGAGCGTATTACGCAATGCGGCTGGATCCATCCCGCGCGGAACAATTCTTTACGCTGCATCATCCGGGTTATCGTGTGTTGGTCGGATATATCTTTCCGAGCGAGGGCAATGCGTGGCTCGCGGATTGGCAGGAGAATCGCCGCAACACGGCGAAACCGTGGAACGGTGAAGTGATCGCCCGCGGACTGGAATTCGGAAGCTCGCCATTCGCCGAAGGCTTGCGTCAGAGCGTCGAGCGAGGTTCATTATTCGCTACGCCGGCATATAGATGGATTGGCGCGAGGCAGCGGATGAAAACGGAATTCACTATCTTCTTAACGGATATTCCGGAAGGCTTCGGCGGCGTGAAAGACCTACATACCGAGCATGGTGTTCCGATTCTGACGCCGCGATAGGTTGGGTCCGCCGCGTCTCCAGCAAGCACGACGTTGGGCAAAACCTACCTAGAAATCCGGCCTGCGGATTACGAGAGCAGCTCCTTTACCGGCGAGCCGGTCCTGTCGTCCAGCGAGTTAGCAATCTTGATGGGCCGGCCAATGGGACTCATATATTCCTTCTTCCAATCAATTCCCAGCGTCTTGTAAATCGTGGCGTACAAATCGCCCATTGAAACTACGCGCTCCGTCACGTTGGCTCCGCGCTCATCGCTCGCGCCAACCACTTGGCCCGTCTTAATACCGGCCCCCGCCAACGCCAGCGACCAACAGTTCGGCCAATGATCGCGGCCGAGGTTGGGATTGATTGTCGGAGTGCGGCCGAATTCGCCCATTGCGATGACCAATGTCGATTCCAACAGCCCGCGCTCGTCCAGGTCGTCCACCAGTGCGGTTAATGTACGATCCAGAGGCGGGGTGAGGCGGTCGCGATGGCCCTTGTCATTGTCGCTGTGAGTGTCCCAGGAGACCGAGTGGTACCCTGCCGCCGTTACGAAACGGCTGCCCGCTTCGACTAACCTGCGAGCCAGCAGGCACGACTGCCCAATCGAATCGTTGCCGTATCGCTCCTTCATCTTGTCCGACTCTTTCGAGAGGTCGAAAGCATCGCGCACCGCGGGTGTCAGAATCATCTTCCACGCCTGCGCGGTGAAGGCGTCCATGTTGGTGTGTTCGACCGTATCGTTCAACTCCCGGTAGCGCCGGTCCACAGCGTTCAGAAAGACCGACCGGCTTTCCACGGCAGCCTGCGAGACGCTCTTCGGCAAACTCAGGTCGGTAACTTCGAAGCCTGGCTTGGCAGGATCCGGGATGCACATGGGATCGTAATCACCGCCGAGAAATGCGCCTCGAAAATATTCTTCGTACTGTCTGTTGCGGTCCCACTTGGGAACCAACACGTGTGCCGGCACTGCGTTGCGCGGACCCATTTCCTTGGTGATAATCGAGCCCAGGCTGGGAAACTGCATCGCCGGATTGATCTCGTGTCCCGTGATTGCATAGTGCGTGGCTTGCGGATGGTCCGTACCGCGCGTATGCATGGAGCGCACCAGCGCGAATTTGTCCATGCGCTTCGCAATTTTGGGCAGCAGTTCCGAGATCTGGATACCCGGGACATTGGTGGAGATCGGCTTAAAGTTGCTGTTGGCCTTGGGGTCCCACGTATCAATATGGCTGGGACCGCCTTCGAGCCAGAAAAGGATAACGGACTTAGCTTTACCGTTTGCGGGAGAACCGCTGACAGTCGCAGCCGATAGCGCCTCGCGCAGCGAGAGTCCGAGAAAGCCGAGCGATCCTGCTGTAATAAAGGATCGGCGTGTCGTTGGATGTTGCATCGGACCTCCTTATCAATGATTCTCCGAGAATTCACGGGAGCTAATCAGCGCCCACACAAATTCGCGCAGTCCGGCTTCACGGTCTCCGCGCCGGGTAAGAATCGCTTTCAACTCCTGCGTTTCATCAGCGGCGGGGGGACGGCTGAGCGCGGCGACGTAGAACTCGCTGAAAATCTTCTCATCGGCCGCGCCGGATTGAAGCAGCGTTGCCAGGCGGCTGTTGGGACGGCTGAGGCGGTCGACATAGGTGTTTCCGGCTAGCACGTGCATCGCCTGACTGAGGCTAGGCTTGTTGTTCCGTTCGGGAACGGCGCCGCGGTTGGAACGCCCATATAGCTCCAGGAAGCGGGCGAAAAAAGTGTCGGGGTCGCGGAGTTGAATCGCACGTGTGCCTGCCGGGGCTTGCCCCACTGTCGAGCCTTCGGTGATGGCGGTGGAGAAGGTCTCGGGAATTCCCGTCACATCCGCTACTGCGTCCAACAGAACCTCTGCGTCGAGCCCCCGCGAAAGCGACCGCGAGTAGTTGGTCACGTCCTCGCGATTGGTAGCGTTCGGGGCGTGCGCCAGCTGGTACGTGCGGGACAAAACGATGGTCTTCATCAGCCGCCGCAGGTTGTAACCGTGCTCGCGGAAGTCCGTCGCCAGCGCAGCGAGCAGCTCGGGATGGGTGGCCGGATTGGTGGATCGAAAATCGTCCACCGGATCCACGATACCGCGAGCGAAAAAGTATCCCCAGATGCGGTTCACCGCTGCTTCCGCGAAGTATGGATGGGAGGTCATCCAGCGCGCCAACTCCTTGCGCGGATTTCCATCGGGCGTTATGTGCAGTGGCGAATTGTCGAGCAGCGCGGGCTTGACGACGGCCTTCGTTCGCGGATGCAGCAGGTCCATGCTCCCGCTGACGTCCTTGGTGCCGAGATCCATGTTGGTGGGATGGTCCATCACGATCTGGCCCATGCGAAACATTCGCGAGAAGAAAGCCGCCATGCCCCAGAACTGGTCCTGGCTCCAGTTTTCATAGGGATGGTTGTGACACTGTGCGCAATCGAGCCGTCGCCCCATGAAAACGCGGACCTCTTCGCCCATTGCTTCAGCGGGATTTGCAACCACGGCGTAGGGGAGGAAATGACGCGACGGCGGTTTGTAGCCCTCGACCGCGATGCGCTCACGCGCGACCTCGTCGTAAGGGCGGTTGCTTTCGATGTTGGCGCGAATCCATTCCCAGTACTCTTCCATCCATTTGGGCGACAGGCCATTGGTGAATATCGAAACGCGGAAGAGATCGGCGAAGCGAAACGTCCAGTAGTCGACGAATTCCGGCGATGCGATCAACGCGTCGACGACATTTTCCCGTTTGCGCGGATCGTTGCTGGCCAGAAAATCGCGCACTCGCTGCGGCGGTGGAAGAGTACCGGTGAGATCGAGGCAGACGCGGCGTAGGAATTCGGAATCGCCCGCCAGATCAGATGGGATGATCTGGAACTTGCGCAGCTTTTCAAAAACAAAATTGTCAATGAAGTTGTTGCGGGGGAGTGTGGGGTAGTTTTCCAGCGCAGGTCCGATAACGCCAACCCTTACGCTGGCTACTTGCCCGGCCGCGCGCACCAGAATCGAGGTTTCACCTAGCCGTTTAGCGTTTACTACGCCGCCAGAGTTCACCGATGCAACTTCGCCGTCGTTAACCGTGTATAGCGCCTGGTGGGTGTAGTCTTCCGTGTGGCCATCGCTGAAGCGCGCGGTGATCAGCAGCCGGTGCTCCCCTTGCAGGGGGATGATCGCCATGGAAGGGAATGCTTCCAGAGTCGAAATTCGAGCTTCAGCCGCGTCCCCAGAGCTGTAGGAAGCGCGCTGACGTATCCACTCCAGGATCGTATCGTAGTCTTCGGAACCGGCTTCGAAGCGCTTCCCGCCTCCGTGAGGCGTCGCTCCAGTGGGCTTCTGCAGAAGCAGGCTCTGTTCGGGATTAGCCACATTGATACGCGGGATGCGCTCGCCTTTCACTTCGGCGGTGAGCACCTGGTAGCTGCCCCCTTTAGTGATCCAATCGTAGTCCTCTGCCGGGTAGAGTGCGCTGGCGGAGAGCTTAAAGCCACCCTGACCTTTAACGCCGCCATGGCAGGTGGCGCCATTGCAGCCGCGCTTGGTTAGAATGCCCTCGATCTCGCGGCGGAAACTGACCGGTTGCGTAACTGCCGCGTTCTGGATACTTATTGTCGATTCGGCTTGGACGCCGGGTAGAAGCGCAGTCAGCGTGAGTTCGCCGTCGCCGGAGGGCACCACGCGCGCCGGTGCAATGAACCTCGCCAGAGCGGGCTTTGATAAACGCCATTTGACTTCCGCAGTGACGTCGCGCTCCGCGCCGTCCGAGTACTTCGCAATGGCTAGGAACTGCTGGCTTGCGCTCGCGCCTTTGAGCGACGCCTGGGCCGGCACAGTGCGCACAGACACGATCCTGGCGGCCCAAGCCGCATTCGCGATCAGCAACAGTGCGAAGAGTAGTCTCACGTTTTTGGGAGCACCATCATGGGAAATGTTTTAGTGGCAAGAACATCGCCGGGCTTGCCATCGACCAGCGGCCGCACCACCAGACGTACTTCCTGCGGCTGTGCGGAGATGGGAGCGCCGGGCTCTGCGGTGAACACCAGAACCACTCGCTCCGTGCGTGGTGTGTAGCGCTCGCGCTTCCCAATGGCGGGCGGTGGATCCTTATCTGGCTCATAATCAGCGCCGGCGATCGCCGCGATGCCGGGGGGGAGCGACTCGGCGGCAACCATAACGGCGCCACGAAAGTCTTCTTCGCGGTCGAATGTAACGTACATGGTTTTCGCTTGCCCCTGGACGAGATTCAGGCTGTCTGCCTCCATCCGTACTTGACCAACGTGCGGGATCTGCGGCCGCACCTGCACGCGATAACGGAAATCCGCGCCCGCGAGATCTGCGGTGGCATCGCGGATCTCCATCGTATAATCACCCGTATCTCGCAGAGGCAGGACGGTCTTGGCCTGCATCGATTTGGTCAAGGTGCCCGAGCATGCACCTTTGCCTGCGAAAATGCTGCTCGCCACCTCTTCCCCCGCTTCGTTCAGCAGACGGAAAAGCGGGTTGAAGAACGGCGGCGCGGCTGCTGGAGTCTCGATTTCGATGGCAATATCGGCTGGCTTATCCAGATGAAAGCGCGCGCGATGAGTAATGCCCGGCTCGCTAAGAGTGCCTTCGAGCGTGCCGGGGATCTTGAAGGTATGAGGTTCGGATCCGGCGCGATAGGTTTCGATCTGAGGTTGTTTGGTGTCCTTGCCACCCCGCTTTGTGAGCTCGTCCAATCGGGCCCCATCCAACCTCCGCGTCCAGCCGCGCTCATCCCAGCCGTCTTTGGCGGTGCCCCGCACTTCCTGTGGCAGCGCACCCGGGGCGATCTTTAATGCGTAGCTGTAATCCGGCCCGCCCTGACCCGCGAAAGCTTCCACTCTGAGCAGATATTCGCCCGCTCTTGCAAAGTGATGAACCAGGTACGCGTCAGTGGGTTTGCCCATCACCCATACCGGCTCGTCGTTGTATGCAATGCGATTGAGGCGCTTGGCGTCGAACCAGCTTCCTGCCCGGTCGTAGACCGTGAGCGCCGGGTCGAACTTCGCGACCGTCGCAGCGGAACCAGCGGCGGCGATTTGCGGGAAACCCGAGACCACTTCAAATGTGAGGGTCTGACCAGCCTCTGCGTGGAACGCGTAATAATCGGTTTCTCCACGCCGGGCGAGGCGGCCAGCGAACACGGCCGGCATCCTGGGAACGGCTACGGCCGATTCCGGGGTTTCATGGATGCCTTCGGGCTCGGTAAGCACTGGAAGATCGATGATTTGGAGCGGCAGCGCGTTGGAGATGCCATTGCGGGTGATCAAGCGAATCGGGTACCGGCCGGGCTTCGCATCCTGCGCCACCTGGACTCGCAGGGTTACGAGATCCACTTTGCGATTGTTACGGCCGGAGGACTCGCCGGGAGGCTCGGCGGCAGCGCCTTCCACCACGACGGTAAACGGCGCTCCACCAACGCTGACAGCGCTGGCACCCGTAAGGTCGCTGCCACGCAGGGTGGCGACAAAGGTGGTGCCACGTTGGCCTGTGAAGGGGTGAATCGAGGTTGCTTGCGGGTCGCCCCGTAGCTGTGCGCCCGCCGGCAGTGAAAACACTGCCGCGACCACGAGCCAAGGCGCGCGCATAGATAGAAGTGTACCTTATTCATTGCATTGAAGCCGCAATAGTCGGTATTGCCGAGTTTGTTTTGTAACTCGGTGGCTGGTGGCCCGGGCAACAGGGCTGGCGACTCCGGGTTTGGGTTTGGTTTGTTTCGTAATTGGGTATCGAGGGGTTCGGATCGTGGCTGGGGACCGCCAGTTTGGGTTTGTTTCGTAATTGGGTATGGAGGGGTCGGCCGGGGCTGGCGACACCGAGTTGGGTTTGTTTCGTAATGTCAAGGATCGACTCGGCCGGTGGACCACGCAAACATCGTCGCCACTGCGCTTGCCGATCTCCTGGGGGCGGTTTCGTAGGATCACATATCGGTCTCAACTGTTTTTCTTGAATGAGCAGGGTACAAGCGTGCCGAGAAACGTGGCCGTTCCGCTCGTGCTCATTCAGCTCCTTTTGCGCAAATCTTCGAGCGGGGTAGTGGTGCGTAACGCCCTCCTACTCCAAGTACAACATGACGGGTGCAGTGAATGAGAGTATGTGACTGAATCGAATGGGGAAAAGACCTGGAACGAGAAATGTCACGAATTGTGGAATGCTGGCGATGCCGGGGGCAATCATGGATTTAGTCGATGCGGGCGGGAAGCTCACGGATCACACGCTCAGGTTAGCGAGTGCCCGCCGGGCCGAGAACCGGGCGAAACCGGCACAAGTGCTTTTTGCAGTTTGATCGCATGTACCAGATGGTGGCTGGGAGGCCTTTATTTGCCGGATGGTTGCCTTAGACGGCCGGTTAACGCCGCTTTGCAAGCCCATCCTCCGAGTAGCCGGTGATGATGGAACTGACCCACAGCCCGTAATTGGCGACCTTGTTAGATTGAAGTTGGGTGCCGTTCTCTGCGGCTCCGACGATGGATATTATCGAGGTGGACATGAACAAGATCACACCGTTTCTGTGGTTCAACGACAACGCCGAAGACGCTGCTGAGTTTTATCTCTCGGTATTCCCGGAAGCAAACAAGGTGGGCGAGCTGCGTTCGAGCGGCGTGGGGCCCTGGCCCGCCGGAAAGATCGCGACGATTACTATCGAACTTATGGGCCAGCAAATGACGTTCCTCAACGGTGGCCCCGCGCAGGCGCTCACGCCGGCTTTCTCATACTCCGTCGCGTGCAAGGACCAGGCCGAGATCGACCGCTACTGGGACAAGCTGCTTGAGGGTGGCAAGCCCATGGCCTGCGGCTGGCTGACGGACAAGTTCGGCCTGTGCTGGCAGATCGTGCCGGAGAAGATTGGTGAGATCGTGAAGCATCCGAAAGCAATGGCTGCCATGATGACGATGGTGAAGTTCGACATCGCCACGCTGGAGGCCGCGGCAAAGGAGTAACGGCGAGCGGCGAAGGGGCCAAAACGGCAAGGCCCATTCCCGCCAGCGGCACCGCCGTTGAGATCATAGAGTCAGCAATCCTCAAGAATCTGTTCTGTCCGGATTGCCGACGACTCGTCCACGATGGAGATATTGCGCTCGCCGGCCGCGGCGAACCGAAGCCCGGCGAAAAGCGATCTGGAAAAAACCGGGTCCTTCGGGAAGATGTCGCGGTTAAGGCGACGCCGGCGGCGAGGTCCACCGCGAAAGGCCCGGGGGAAACCGACGGACCGCACGAGCGGAGGATGAACGATTGCGAAAGATACCGAAACGAGGCAGGGCGAGGATTTCAACGATTTGTCCGGAGCCAATCTACAGCAACTACCGAGAGATCAATGAAGGTCAGATGATCGGGATCAAGACGCGCCTCGTGACAGATCGAAGGAAGGTCCTTCCGGAACCGGTGGTAGTGGCGGCTGATCTCGGTCCCGCCTGCGAGGCCTTTGCGCTTCGAGGTTGCCTGTAACCAGTCGCGGACTTCCACGATTGCACGGTCCGGGTTTCCGTCGTGCGAATGGATGTCCTGGCCTGAGATGTCGGAAATGAACTGGCGGTATCGGTACGGTTCGCGGTCGAGAATCACACTGAGCTTTTTCGCCTGATGCGCTTCTCCGTACCGTTTGCAGCCGAGAAACAGCCCGAGTTCGAGCGGCATGTTGAAACGCGGCAGAAGCGTCGTCGCGTCACGCTCTACCGCAGAAAGGTCGTGGACGCCGTATTTGCACTGCTCGATGATACGTTCAATCTTCGTGAGCCGAATTTCGCCGGCATCATCGTCTTCTAGCGCAGAACGGGCGACGAATCCAAGATCATAGACCGCGAAGACAATGGCGTCGAAAATCGGCCGGTAGGTCTCGTCAAAAGGGCAGTTGATGAAGACGTCGCTAGGCTTCAGTCGCGCGTTCACGTGTCGTCGATTTCACGCGCTTGAGGGCGACCTTTCCGACCGCATTGTTGATCCGCTTCGCCGCACGGCTCTTCTTCGGCGGATCTTGGACTCTGACCATGCGATAAACCTTGCTGTCCCGAATGCGTCCGTCGACGCCGTGAATTACGAGCTGGCCGGAATCGTCTCTCACAATGTCTGTGGCAGCCTTGATCGCCTCCGCTTGGGTTGGAAACAGTGCGGCGCGTTTCCCCTCCTTCTTGACGACCCAGCGGCCTTCGGATGGGTATACGTGGAAGGTTTTGATTGCCATTGCCTAATTCGATTCTATCGCTACGGCTCGACAGCGCGGGTCGACTGGTCCGCGCGCCTGACGAGCGCGAATCCCACTGTTCTCACAAAATTGGCAATTCGCCGTGCACGACTCGATTCTGGCAGGCTGCAAGCCCAATAACGTGGCCCCGGCCGGAAACGCTCTACTCTCCCACAAATTAGCGGGAACGGCACCGCCAAGGAACCCAAGCCGGGGGTTTGTACGAGTGGCCGACCACTCGCCCGAAGCGCGCGAAGCCTACTTTAAGAGATACACGACCGTCGTCTCAGTGTCAGCCGGATCCGGCGCCGGATCTCCGTATATCTCCCACGAGTGCCCAGCGGACTCCCTCCGATTTGCCGCTATCCATTTTCTGACCGCGTCGTGCGCCTCGCTCATGCGATTGTACGGGCCGCGGTGGACGGCAACCGCAGCCTCGCCCCGTGGCGTTTCGGTCGCGTACACCTCGCCTGCAGTTTCAAATGCGCGCGTGACCTCGACACCGAAGTCGCACAGTATCGGCGCGCCCGGCTGTGTCGGGTGGTGGTAGAGAAAAACGTTGTGGCCATCAGTCCGCAGGCCTGGCTGGCTGCGAATGAACTCCCAGACCTTGTCCAGGGCCGGCCCCCACGCCGCGCCGACCGCCCCCGGCGCGACATGGCGTCGCACCGCGGCCAACTTGCGGGGGTGAACAGTCTGTAGGTTGACGGAGACGGGCATTCCCAAAATCGTAAACCAAGAACGTGATCACGTGCTTGCCAAGAGTCTGCAAGACGCATGCCGCGTCAAGCGCTAATGAAGTATGCGATGTACAAAGTTGCGAAGCAGGCTGGCACGTGGCTCAGTATCCTGATCACGGAGGGTTCGTTCGCCAGATTCATTTCTGAGAAATTCCTGTTAATGGAGGCATTATCTCAGCGTCGGTGCCTGCCGGTGATGATGACGGAGATGGCAGGGCGGCTCAAATCTCACTTGCGCACTCTTGCATACTCAAATGGACCCGAATACGGGTTTCTGTACCGATGGCGGCATCGGAGCGGGCCATTATGAACCAAACCGGGCATCGAAGCACCGTGATGCTCAGACGGCATATAAGGGAAGGCTCACTCTTCCGGGAGAATGCCGCTTCCGTTTGGGGGTTGTAATTACCTCACCCTAGGTTCAGAGCGAAAGATTATGCTGTTGAAGGTAGAAGCGTAAAAGTAGAACCCGGTCTGCCTGTTGGGATTCGCTTACTTTCCGTTTCAATGGGGCATCTGCCGTCATTACGAAGGTCGTCGGATTGCAGAGATACATCGTCTGCTGAAGATCACACCAATCATTTCCATGATTTTCCGGTCTATATGTGCTCTTCACTGCCGTCGCAGCTTTCCAGATCGTCATATCAAATCGGTACGCTGCATCGAGGCTCTGACCCAACAAGTCTCGCTGCTGAGTATCGAGGTTTACTCCGATCGCCCCGGCCATAGCGCCCGCCCACTCGCCCCGTGAAGGTAAAGGATCTCGTTTCTTCATCGCCAACCTGAGACGGTCGATGTGGGCCTTCTCACCCTGCTACTGCTGTCGTCGAACCTAGCCTGGTCAAATACCACTCGTTGGTTGACCGCACCGGGGAGCCTGACACCCGTGTACAGTTCATCTCTGGTCTTCGCCGCTCTAACACTTGAAATATCCGCTTGAACCCCGCTGGCGTTAGGCTTGTCTTCTGGCCGAGGAACCTTCAGGACAACCTGTATCGCATAGGCTACTGGGGTGGGAAGAAACAAAGGGCGCGTTCGCCCTGCCGCCATCTTGATTACTTCTTTGTCTTTGGCGAAGAACGATCCGTCGCCGCCGCTAATCTTGTCAAGCAATTCCCAGAATGTCTGGATCGACACCGCACGACGGAACTTGGATTGCAACAAGGTGTCGATTGCTCCCCTATTCGCTGAGTCGCAAATCAGGCTACACGCCGATGTATCAAGAACAAGGTTCGGAAGCTGCATTTTAGGCTCCTTGCGGGCGTGCAGAGTCGGCTAATAGTGAAAGCTACATTACCTCAATGTTAGTGCTCTCTGGTAGAGCCAATGTGGTATGCGGTTCAGACCAAGACGACTCAGCAATATAGCCGTTCGGCTCTGCACATCGGCGCTGTCGAGGGCAAAAAGCGCAAACAACAACCCGGCGATCGAAAACACGACCGCATGAACGAGGATGGAAATGAGGTTTTGAGACCGAAGCCAACCCACAAGTAACCCGATGATAGGAAATCCCCACATGGCGTGACGGCCATAATCGTTGGGATGCGCTTGCAGTTTCTTGATCATCATGTCCCGGAGCGTCCTCGTCTTATCGAGGTCATCCTCGGTTTTTTCAATTTCCCTCATCGTCTCGGCGTGCGTCTCTCTAAGTTGATCGGTGATAATACCGTATATTGCTTTCCAAGCTGCTTCTTCATGCGTGACATCATCGGTGTTCAGTTTGGTTTTCGCCTTCGCAGCCAACCGAATCTCGTACATCTCCCTGAATGTTAGCGACTTTCGGTCACCAACCATAGACAAGTATTCCAGTTTTGCAGCCTTGAGTGCTTCCGCAAAGTCTTGGCGCTGCTTTTCAATGCCTCGCATCAGTTCAGGTCTGCTGTTCCACAGGTTTTCGTTCACCGTGTCATGAGTAAAACTCCCATGCAAGCTGTTCTGGAGTGCGCTCAGGTTGATCAAGTGCCGCACGGGCCTTCAGTTGGTCTCGAAACCGGAGGGCTTCTGTAAATCCGCCCCTGGGTTGCTCATGCAACAGGCGTTCATACTGGGGCTTGATTCGCTCGATCTCAGCCTCGAAGTTGGCGTTGTCCATTCGTGAACTCTTGATGGAGGATACAATTCTGCCGAAATCATATCACCTCCGGTCACGGACGCAGCAGGTTATGGTGGAACTCTAATCATTCAGCCTAACCGAGCAGAACACCCGTAGCCGACCGAATTCCGACTCCGGTTGAGAGTCCAATACGGAGTGCGCTGACACGCACATCTGATTCGGGGTACATTGCTCGTTCTCCGAATGCCGTGGCGGGAAGTCCACTATCCTGTCCTGTTGAGTCCAGTCAGGACTGAAGAACTGCTGATCTGGTTCGCTACCGACGTTAGTACGACATCGTTGAACAGGTACTCGCCAGTGTCGAAGCCGCAGCATTCCGGCGATGTTCACTTTCAACCGCCGCCGCCGCTGCGGCCTCGACGAACAGGGTATAGATGATGTACGTTGACTGTACCTCTTCCGCGGCGGCACCCAACTTCACGGCCAATCCAGTGTCAGCCTGCACGCCTGCTCGAGAAGCCGAAGCATTGGCTTCGTCTCCTGATTGAACTTCTTCGAAAGATTTATGTGGTCCTCCTGCCGCCGACTTAACACAACAACGGCTGGATGTCGAGAGTAGTTGCGTTTCGTCAGGTGTGGATTGGAGGTAGTTCACGCGGGCATCTGCGATCGACCTCCCGCCGATCCGTATCAGCCTGTCCCGCATAGAGTCGAGTGCCCGATCTCATAGCGCCCGCCGATCAAGATCCGCGAGGCCGTCCTTCTGAAAGATCGACTTCATTGATGTTCTGGGTCGGTCCAGGTAAGCGCCTTCAGGATCACCGTCTCCCTCGGATCTAGGTACGACAGCGCCGACTGGATCACTTCTTCATCGTTGATTAACACACAGTATCTAGTTACGAAGGCCGGCCGTGGAAGCGGCTCGCCAAAGCCTGGTAATCGGCGAGGCTCGAAGTCGCCGTCCGCTGCATTGGCGCCCAACTTCCGTATGCCCGACCACTCGCCCGAAGCGCGCGAAGCCTACTTTAAGAGATACACGACCGTCGTCTCAGTGTCAGCCGGATCCGGCGCCGGATCTCCGTATATCTCCCACGAGTGCCCAGCGGACTCCCTCCGATTTACCGCTATCCATTTTCTGACCGCGTCGTGCGCCTCGCTCATGCGATTGTACGGGCCGCGGTGGACGGCAACCGCAGCCTCGCCCCGTGGCGTTTCGGTCGCGTACACCTCGCCTGCAGTTTCAAATGCGCGCGTGACCTCGACACCGAAGTCGCACAGTATCGGCGCGCCCGGCTGTGTCGGGTGGTGGTAGAGAAAAACGTTGTGGCCATCAGTCCGCAGGCCTGGCTGGCTGCGAATGAACTCCCAGACCTTGTCCAGGGCCGGCCCCCACGCCGCGCCGACCGCCCCCGGCGCGACATGGCGTCGCACCGCGGCCAACTTGCGGGGGTGAACAGTCTGTAGGTTGACGGAGACGGGCATTCCCAAAATCGTAAACCAAGAACGTGATCACGTGCTTGCTAAGAGTCTGCAAGACGCATGCCGCGTCAAGCGCTAACGAAGTATGCGATTTACAACGTTGCGAAGCAGGCTGGCAAGTGGCTCAGTATCCCAATCACGAAGGGTTCGTTCGCCAGATTCATTTCTAAGGCGATTCCTGTTATTGGAGGGATTATCTCAGCGTCGGTGTCTGCCGGTGATGATGACGGAGATTGCAGGGCGGCTCAAATCTCACTTGCGCACTCTTGCATACGCAAATGCTGAAGGTGATGGGCCGAATGGGACTGTGACCCCGCAGGGGTTGCGAAGGTGCTCTGCCGCCGACGGGGCAGCCTGTTTCGGAATGGAGGCAGTCCGACTAAGCTGTTTCTCAAGAGCGAAAAGCAGCTTAGCCGCGTCCGAATACGTCCGCTACAGAACCTGCTCCAGAATAGCGAAATCGCCAGGATTCCATGCCTGCGCGATCACGTAGTACTTCTTGCCGATCTGCCGGAGAACGGCGTTGTGGATGTGCATGAAGTTCGTGAGGCCGAGTTCCTCCTTCGGCAGGATGGTGGAGACCAACTGATCGTTTTCCAGAATGTAGATGGCGGCCCCCTTCGTCTTGTCAGGATTGTTCAGTGAAGCCACGGCCGTATATCTCCCCAGATAATACGTATCGCAGGGGAAGGAATCTTTCGGCATGTTGAGAGTGGATAGGTATTTGCCATCCGGGCTGAACCGGTCGATTTCGCCATTGGCGCGATCGGCAATGTCAAGGCGCTTCAATTTCGGCGGTACAGTAATCCCGTGGCCCGTGTCGAATTGTCCAGGTCCCTTACCCTTGCCGCCAAATGATAAATTGTTCCAGGCCAGTTCCAAAGGGCTGGTCTTGAGAATTCGGGCGGTGAGCACATAATCTAATTTCGAATAGCCGGTGGTGATGTAGAGCTTACCATCCAACTGTTCGACGTCAGTGGGCACGAACTTTCCGTTCGACTTGAAATAGTCATTCGGGACCGGGTTGCCTAGGTCAACACCGGCGTCAGGTGTCATCAACGCCGCATCGAGCTTACCATCCAATCCAGTAACAAAAACCTTGTTGGCCTCATTCCCCGGAAATAGCAGATGGGACTTCCCGTCCGGGGCATGCCAGATCGTAGTGTTGTGCAGGTTGGTGTTCTTTAACTCTTCCGGTGTGTCGAGCATCCGAGTGGACTTCAGATCCGCACTGATCTGAACGATGCCAGCCCCCTTTAGCGCGAAGTAGGTCTCTCCCTTGCCCTTCCCCAGATCCACGGAGAATCCGCCATGAGCCCCTTTGAGAACTTGTTGTGCTTCCGGGGGGAGATGGTCGGACTTGTAGAGCACCTTGAACTTCATTTTGCCCTGCCCGCTGACCGCACTGTCGCCACTCGCCCTGACGTAGCTGATCGCGAGCAAGGCGGCGAACAGCGAAAGAATGGAAATTCGCTTCATGGATTCTTATTCTAAGCGATCAAGGTCCTCTGTCATCAACCCTGTCCGGTGACGGTCAGTGGGGTCCCGACTGTTACACATTCATGGTTGGCCGGTTATCGATGTGGATCCCGAGTTGGGCGAAGCCGCGGCCTGTTCCGCCGAGAAGGCAGGAGGGCGAGCTGCGGATTCGGATTAAAGACGCGGTTTCGGCGGCGTTACCGGCAGCCATGGAAACGTGCCTTTCTTCTTGATCGGCCGCCGGAAGACCTTGTCGCCGGAAGTGACATACAGCGTTTGCAGATCGGGGCCGCCAAACACAACGTTAGAGGGGTCGATGGTGTCCGGCTTGCTGAGTATGCCAACCGTTCGGCCGGCGGGGTCGGCAATCTGGATTCCGAGCTTCGACGCAACATATATGAATCCATCCGTGTCCACGGTCATCCCGTCCGCGCCGCTGCGCAGCGGACCGGATTCCACCTCATCTGGAATTTCCAAGCGGAAAAAGGGGACCCCATTGATCAGCGAGCCATCGGGCTCGACAGAGAATGACCACACCCAGCGGCTCAAGGTGTCGGCCACCAGCAGGAAAGCGTGGTCCGGCGAGAAGCGCACGCCGTTGGGGAAAAGAATGCCCTCATGCACAATGCGTTTGTTCCGTTTGGCATCGATGAACCAGACGCGGTTATTCTGCGGATCGGTGAAATAGATCTCGCCACGCGGATTGATCGCCAGATCGTTCGAACTGACACCGTCGGCGATCACCGTTTCCTTACCGTCCGCCCCAAATGCGACGATACGTTTTTTGCCGTTCTGGCAGGCGTAGAGGAGCCCATCCGGTCCGAACATCAGGCCATTGGCTTCGCCTGTGTTCTCGCGGAACACCGTCACTTTCCCATCAGTAGCAGCTTTGTAGATACGGCTATTCGGAATGTCGCTGAAGAATACATTCCCGGCCGCGTCCACAGCCGGTCCTTCCGTGAACTTGTGTCCCTGACTGACCAGTTGCCAGCCGGGATCGGAGTCGAGAACGATGTTGTTGCTGATGTAGTGGCGAGGACCGGCGGACGGTTTCACTATCGGCGTTGGGTAGTCGCGCCACAGCCAGCGGAGCGCGTCTGGCAGGATTGCCGAGCCGTGTTTGCTGTTGTGGCCTTCGGCGCCGATCTCCAGCTTGTAATCATAGTTGGCATCGCGCAGAGCTGCCCCCAGTTCGTAATTGCTGTAGATATTGATATCCTGCAACCCGTCCTGCAAGAACACACGCAGGGGCCTGGTTTCCATCTTTCTCACCAGCGACGGATAGATATGATCGCCGCGAAGGTTGGTGAAACCGCCGATAAAGCTGAGCACCCGACGGAAAACATCCGGCCGCGTCCACGCGGCGTTAAAAGAAGCGTTGCCGCCGGAACTGGAGCCGGAGATCGCGCGATCGTTGGGATCCTGCGACAGGTTATAGTGTTGGGCCACTTCAGGTAGAATCTCTTCGATCAGAAAAGTAGGAAAGCGGGGGCCAACAGCGTCGTATTCGGCGCTGCGATTGAAGCGTGACTGGGAGTTGGGAGCGGCCCCGGGCACCACGCCGGGATTGATAAACACACCGATGGTGACCGGCATCTCGCCCTTGTGGATCAGGTTGTCGAAGACGATCGGGGTCTTGAAGGCTCCGTTCTCATTCACAAATGTGGCGCCGTCCTGAAACACCATCGTGCAGGCGGGCTTTTCGGGCTTGTACTGCGCGGGGACGTAGATCCAATAATCGCGGACCGTGCCGGGGTAAATCTTACTGATCCATTCGTGCTTGGTGACTTTGCCTTGGGGGACGCCGGGCTGCCGCTGCGAATCGGGTCCGAGAACATATGGCTCGGCAGGTGTTGCTGTAGGTGCGATAGTGATGGCAGTGGCGAGGGCGCAAATCAGCTTACGCATGTCACAACATATTAGCGCAGCGGATTTCGGGCGTCGTGGAATGTCTTTTATTTTGCCTTGCAATTGTGTAGATCGGCGTTGACAACAATTGCATTTCGCTTTACCATTCTCCATCGGTCGAGACACGCGGCAGCACACAAGGAGCCTACATGCGTACATCGAAAGTCGCTATAGTTATTCTCTGCGCCGTTATGCTATGCCTTCCAGCCATCGCGCAAAGCATCACAGGCATGATTCTCGGCACGATTTTTGATGCGAGCGGATCCGTAGTGCCGAATGCCAAGGTCGTGGTCACAAACACGGCACAAGGCTGGACTCGTGAAGCTCTGACCGATAGTCTCGGCACTTACATCTTCAATCAGCTTCCACCGGGTCCGTATAAAGTAAACGTCACTGCGGCGGGGTTTCAATCAGTGGCCGTCGAAGCGTTCGAACTCCTGATCGAACAACGCGCACGCGTTGACGCAACGCTACAGCCCGGGGCTGTCACGGAACAGGTGAATGTGACTGCGCAAGCGACATTGCTGGAAACCGACACGAACGCGCTCGGTCAGGTGGTGAACACGCGTGAAATCCGCACTCTGCCCCTGAATGGCCGTCGTTTTTTCGATCTCGCGCTGCTGTCCGCTGGAGCGGCGCCGCAGGGCACGACGTTTTCATCGGTGGTCTGGGGACGCGTAACGGGAGTATCTCTTGCGGGCACGCGAGACATCAACGTCAGTTTTCTGGTGGATGGGGCTGAGACCCGAGATGAGCGATATGGAGGCACGTTTCAGTTCTCCTCGGTCGAGAGCATCCAGGAATTCAAGGTCCAGCAGAATTTCGTGGACGCGCAATACGGGCAAGCTGTCGCGATGGTCTCCGCAGTTACCGCCTCCGGAACGAACCAGTTTCACGGCGCATTGTATGAGTTCCTGCGAAACAATAAACTGGATGCGCGAAACTTCTTCGATCGCGGCCCAGTTCCTCCCTTCCGCTTCAATCAATTCGGCGGCAGCCTGGGCGGTCCCATCTACCTGCCCAAGTACAAAGGGAAAGACAAGTCCTTCTTCTTCGTAAACTACGAAGGACAGCGCCGCCGCCGGCAAACCACTACAATCGCGACGGTGCCCACCGTGCAACAGCGCAATGGAGATCTGAGCACGCTTTCAGGCCAGATCTATGATCCGCTTTCGGGTGATCCGGCCACGGGACGGCGGCAGCCATTTGCCGGCAACATCATACCGACGGCGCGTATCGACCCCATCTCCCGAGCACTCCTGAAATACTGGCCCGAGCCGAACCTGCCTGGCAACGCTGCGAACTTTAGTACCACGGCTGCTGAGCAAATCGACTACGACCAGGTCACGACGCGAATCGATCACAATCTCAGCAACAAAGACCGGCTGATGGGCCGTTTCAGTTACATCGATCAACCCTTCTTTCGCGCGATGTACGCACCCTTAGCGGGACAGGTTTCCCCGGTGCGCAGCACGGGCGCAGTGCTACAGTACACACGCATAGTTTCTCCGCGCGCGGTCAACGAATTTCGATTTGCGTATTCGCGTTCGGCTGCGGGATACTCCCAGGAACCCGTAAGCGAAAATCTTGCGGCTCAGATCGGACTCAAGAACACTTCTACAGACCCGAGTGAATTCGGATTACCGAGCGTGTCCATCACTGGGTATAGCGGATTTGGGTCGTTCTCGCCGACCATCATGAACAAGACCGATCGGTTCCAGTGGGCGGACGACTTCACCTATACCCGCACGCGCCACAACTTAAAAGCTGGAATCGATTTTCGTCGTCTGAGGTATCGTCAGCGATCGGCCCAGGATCCGCGCGGGTTCATGCAGTATCAGAACAACTTTACAAATCCGGGTCCGGGTATCGCGGGCGGCAATGCGCTAGCCGATTTCCTCCTCGGCACTCCCGGATTCTGGCAAGTTCAGCTCGAAGAACTAGGGTTCGATGGACGGATGATCCAACCTGGACTCTACTTCCAGGATGACTACAAGGTCACGTCAAGGCTCAGCCTGACTCTCGGTGTGCGGTGGGAATACAACAGTCCCTGGGTGCAGCCGCGCAACAACATGGCGGTATTCAACTTTCAAACTCAGAAACTCGAATTCGCCTTGAAGGATCCGTTCGCGTTCCGCACCAGCACGGAAACCGGGGACACCGTGAGGCGGTCCATCATCGAACCGCAGTTCAACAATTGGGCCGATCGTGTCGGGCTGATCTACCGCCTGACCAATAAGACAATAGTCCGGGCCGGCCACGGCTGGTATTGGAACAACGTGAATAACAATCAGCTCACCCAGAGCATGAGCCTGTTCTACCCGTTTGTATACAACCCCCAGCGAACGGAATCCAACTCGCAACTGACTCCGACCTTCTTCAATTCAGATTTGTACCCTGCCCGCCCGTCGGGGAACGATTTGCCTTCGGGTCCTTCGTTCTCATTCTTCACGGTGCAGAAAGATTTCCGCAGGCCGTACACCAGCCAATGGAACTTCAATATTCAGCAGAGTTTTTCCACCAATCTTGTGATGGAGGTCGGATACATGGGTAACGAATCGCATCACATGCCTGCATTCACAAATTACAACCAGGCACGCCTTCCCGATCCGTCCATACCGTTCCAAAATCAGCCGCTGCAAAGCCGCCGTCCGTATCCCAATCTGGGGACGATCAACATGTTCGACCGCATGGGCAACGCCAGCTACCACGGTCTGACTGCGAAGCTCGAGAAACGATATGCATCCGGATACAACTTCCTCTTTGCGTATACGTGGAGCAAAGCTCTGGATACGGGGACAGACATTAACAGCGATCCGATCAAACAGCCTGGTGACGCCAAATCGTATCGCAGCCTGGCAGCTCTCGATGTGGGTCATCGGTTCGTAGCGAGCTACAGCCTAGAGTTTCCCTTCGGGCGTGGCAAACGATTCCTGGGCGACGCGAAGGGGCTGGCCAATGCCGTTGTCGGAGGTTGGCAGATGAACGGGATCACGGTCTTCTCACAAGGCGTGCCGTTCGGCGTCAGCGTAGCTTCCAGCATCCCCGATGTAGACGCGAAATTTGTGACGGCGAATCGCACTTGCGACGGCACGCTGCCGCGCGATCAGCGCACGCGTCTCCGCTACTTCGATACGTCCTGCTTCTCCATACCGGCTCCCGGCACCTTTGGCAACTCTGCAAGAAACCTATGGCACGGACCTGGCGTCAGCAGCTTCGATATGTCGTTCTTCAAGGTATTCCCTCTGTGGGCCGACAGGGCGCGTTTGCAGTTCCGGTTTGAATCGTTCAACATCTTCAATCACACGCAGTTCAACAATCCATCAAGCGGCTTGCCGAGCGGCACGTTTGGAGTGATCACAAGCGCGAAGGCAGCGCGGGAGAACCAGGTAGCCTTGAGGTTCAGCTTCTAGGCTGCATGCTTCGCAAACCGCGGGTAGCGCCCGAACGGCTCCGGAATTGTATCGCAACGCTCCTGTTGTGTGGAGCCGGCCTGGTGCGGGCGCAGGATGCAGCGGAGTTCGCCAGAAAGGCCTACCAACTGCTTCCAGTTGAAGAATCTTACGCCTTTCACAGAGTCTTGAGCGAGTGGCGCGAACCTCCACGTCGCAACCCGGCCGCTAAAGCCGGCAGCTCTGAGATGCTTGTTCCGGATCGAGGATGGCGTATCGTGATCCGCTCCAATGCTTCTGTCCTCCTGCAAACAGCGGCCACTGAGTTTCGCGACATATTTGCGGGACTCGATGCAGGTCGACGCCAATGTAGTGCAGGTTGCGTCGCTAGACGGCTGGCGGGAGATGACCAATGTGATCGTCGCGGGCACCCGAGAGGATTTGGCGGGGTGCGGCGATGCATTAAAGGCGTCGAAAGACTACCGCTTGATAGTTGCTCCCGAGAGAATCGCGGTCTGCGGCTTCGACGATCGCGGAGCGATGTATGGGCTATACAATCTGGAACATCGAATGAACTTGCGCGAGGCCCCGATGCTGCGCGCGCTCGCTCGACACCGTGCGGCACAGCCTTTACAAAGCGCGAATGACGCTCTCTGGGCTGGGCTGGGAAGAATGGCCTGACCGCTACCTCGCTCTCCTGGCGCGCTACGGTTTCGATTCCATCTACGCCTCGGTGTACGTAAATCCAAACGGCGTGGGAGGGCCGCCGCCGCATTGGGATCGCATGAAGAAACAGGATCCCCAGCGCGTTCACGACCTCATTCGACGTGCTGCGCGATACGGCATCGATCTCTACTGCCCTATCGTGTATCTCTACACGGGTGAGCCGGAGAACGAGGCCGGATTGCGCAAACTGGTGCGCGACATCGTTACCGAGTTCCCGGAGATTCGCGGCTACGTTTTGCTTACGGAGGGCTTTTTCTACCGCAGTTTCTTCGGGGCAGGAGGCCAGGGCAAGATCGACCTGCGCGATTGGGTCCGCCACTGGGCGCGAGGTGTCGCGATCGTTTCTGAAGAATGCCGCAAGCTCAACCCGAAAATCGAAGTGCTGCCGTGGGAATACAACATCGATTTCCGGCCGGAGATGGTGGAAGTAAAGAAGTACGGAACAGAGCAGCTTCCGATTGAAACGATCCCGCTGTTGACGTTCGAGAACGGTAAAGCGTTCGAACTGGGTGGGGAGCGCGGATCTCTCAAAGATTACGCGATCAACGTGGTCGGTCCGGCGGAGGTCACCGCGGCACAGATCGACGTCGCTCGCCAGCGCGGTATGCGCGGCGTTTACTCCAAGGCGGATACGTTCGCCAGCTGGCAGTACGGCACGTTTCCTTACCTTCCATTTCCTTACCAATGGTATGCACGCTACCAGGCGCTGGAGAAGTACAAAATCGACGGCACGATGGAGACCTGGAGCTACGGCTTCAAGCCGAACTGGGTTGCGGAGATGCGTGCCTGGTATAGTTGGAGCGCCGCTCCGCCGCTTCCAGAGTTGCTGGCATCCATTGCACAGCGCGAATTCGGGTCCGGCTCCCAGAACCTGGTTCTTAGCGCGTGGCAGCATTTCAGCGATGCGATCAAGCTGGTTCCCGATACCGGTCCGAACATGGGCACCAACAATTCCGTTGCCACGCCGCTGTTCTTCTCAAAGCCCAAACCCCGCGCTATGACACTGGACCACTCCTGGGAGGATCCGGCTATTTGGTCCCGGACGTCGCAAGTGAACCCCTACTGGCCGTACGTTCCGAGCCGACTCATCCTATTTCCGGACTTCACCAACAAACTCAACGTCGCCGAGCGCTACACGCGGCCGTTTTCGGTCGGCACGTTCAACAAGTACCTGACGCTGGCGGCAGACGAGATGGAGGAGGGGCTCCGCAGCTACCGCGCAGCGGCAATGAAAGCACCCGCCGCCAAACAGAAAAGTGCGATGCGTGAAGTGCTCCTTGCCGAACAACTCGAGCGTATGATGCGCAGCGACCGCGCAGTGGTTGAGTTCGAGGACCTGCGGTTCCGTCTTGCCAACGCAAAGGAGCGATCTGCCCAAACTGAGATAGTGGACAAGATGACCGCAATTCTGCAGCAAGAGCTCGCGCGCACTCTGGATTCTCTCGAGACGGCTCGCCGCGACTCACGCCTCGGCTATGAATGGGAGCAGGACTATATCTACACACCCGACACGATCACCGAGAAGATCGAAGTTCTTCGACTTACGTTGAATCAAGAGATCCCCGCCTACAGGAAGCGAATGGGCCTATGAACCGGCGCAGCTTCCTGTCGGCCACCGCTACGGCTGCCGCAACGCCGCTTCTTTTCTCGCAACAGCCACAGCCGCTGACTGAGCCGCATTTCCCTGACCGGCTACATCAGTTCGTGTGGCGGAACTGGGAGCTAGTCGAATCTCGATCGCATGGCCATCGTGGCGAAGGGCGAGGCACACAGGCTCGAGCAGCTGGGCCAATCCATGGGGCTCCCCGAAAAAACAATGCTGACCGATGATCAGTTGCGGCGCATCTACATTTCCGTCATCCGCCAAAACTGGCATCTGCTGCCGAACAATCAGCTGATGCAGCTTCTCGGGTGGACCCGCGAAAAATTTGAGTTCACCTTGAAGGAAGATGATTTCCTGGACGTCAAACTGGGGCCAAAGCCGCGGTGCGAGCCCGTGGTGTTCGCCGAACCGGATGAAGGCCCCACGGCGGCGAGCAGCAGAGATGCGGCGGAGAGTCGAATCGGCACTTGGGAGGGAACAGAAGGTAACGGGCGAACCGGCGTTTGCTTTCATCACACGGCTGAGCGGTCTCGGATACGAATCGAAACGCGACCCGCAGGCTCGGCCCGCGCGCGATCAGATCGATGTTTCGGGATGGAGTGTGAGAACCGGCGCTGGCGTCGAACCGCGAGTGGCCACTCGATTCGGCGAGTATCTCAAAGTCGCAATGAATGCACCGCCCAGCGCAGGCGGGCCGGTGATCGCGCTGGAGACCACATCCGGCGTCGAGAACGGATTCGTTGTCGATGCCTCCCCAAAATCGGTACGAGTGACAGCGGCGAACGCAGAGGCGCTGCAGCAGGCGATCTATTGGCTGCAGGATGAAATGGAATCGTTCGGCGGACCGTGGCTCAATCCTGGCCGCACGGAACGTAAGAGCGTCTGGGATCCGCGATATCTGTATTCGTACTTCGCGTTGTACGGAGACCCCTTGCTGGAGCCCGGCATCGATCCTTTCCCCGAGGGATATCTGGAGAAGCTCGCGCGAGTGGGTATCAATGGCGTCTGGATGCAGTGCGTCCTGAACAATATGGCGCCGTCGAAGGCGTTTCCCGAGTTCGGCCACCGAGCAGACGAGCGAATCCGCAACCTGAATCTTTTGATCGAGCGCGCACGGAAGAGCGGCATGAGAGTGTTCCTCTACCTGAACGAGCCGCGTGCGATGCCTCCTGAATTTTTCCGCCACCGGCCTGAGATTCGAGGCGCCGGGTTTCATGGCGTGAACGCCATGTGCACGACGGCGCCCTTGGTGCGCGCGTGGATCTCCGACAGTCTGGCATACCTGTTCGAACGGGCTCCGCAGCTTGGCGGAGTGTTCACCATCAGCATGTCGGAGAACCTGACGAACTGCTTCTCGAAATACCATCCGGAGACCTGCCCGCGCTGCTCGAAGCGGACGGATGCGGAGGTTGTCGGCGAGGTTCTGGAAGCGATTCGAAGCGGCGTGCGCCGGGTCAGCAAGACCGCACAGGTGATTCATTGGGATTGGGGCTGGCCCCCGGAGATGTGCCGCAGCCTCATTCCGAAACTGCCAACTGACGTTCGCTTTTCCAGCGTGAGCGAATGGAGCACTCCGATCGAGCGCGGAGGCGTCCGGACAGAGATCGGCGAGTATTCGATTTCGGTCGTCGGGCCAGGCCCACGCGCGAGGGAGAATTGGAGGCTGGCCGCGAAGGCCGGCGTCCGCCCCATAGCAAAGACCCAGTTCAACAACACCTGGGAGATTTCCGCTACGCCTTACATCCCGGTTCCTCCTTTGGTAGCGAGGCACTGCGCGAATCTAAAGCGCGCCGGCATCACCGGCATTCAGGCATCCTGGACGTTGGGTGGCTATCCTTCCCCCAATCTTGAGGTCGCCAAGGAGTTCTATTTCTCTGCTGCTGCTGATCCAGATGACGTGCTGAGTCGTGTTGCAGTGCGACGGTACGGCCATGCCGCGGCGCAAGTGCTAAGGGCGTGGGCGGCCTTCAGTCAGGCCTTTGAGTTGTATCCCTACAGCGTGGCCATATACACGATTCCCACGCAGCACGGCCCCGCAAACCTGCTTCGCGCGAAGGCAACGGGTGTGAGAAGCTCGATGATTCTGTTCCCGCAAGACGACTACAAGAGTTGGTCCGGCAAGTACTCGCCCGAGGTCGTCCAACGCGAGTTCACACGGATGTCGGATATCTGGGGAGAAGCGCTCCCGGACTTCCGGAAAGCGATAGCGGATGTACCCGAAGCGAAGAAACGGCTTGCGGTAGAAGATCTCGCCATTGCGGAGACGTGCTACATCCATTTCCGAAGCACGGCAAACCAGATTGCCTTCTACGTGCTTCGTGACGGGCCGCGGACTGCCGAAGCCACTTCGCGCATGCGCGATATTTGCAAGCAGGAGATGGAACTGGCGCGCATGCTGTACAGTATCTCCAAACGGCAATCTGTCATTGGCTATGAAGCGTCGAACCACTACTACTACCGGCCCGCGGATCTCGCCGAGAAGATCCTGAACTGCCGATATATTTTGGATAACGATCTTAAGGACCCAGCGAATGGATAAGGTGCGGATCGGTTTGATTGGCTGCGGGCTGTTCGGCGAGAGTCATCTCCAGGCATTTCGAGCAGTCCGGCCGGCCGAGATAGCGGCCGTATTCGACCTGGACGCGGACCGCGCACGGCACATAGCTGCCGCATTCGGCGTGAGTCGGATCTGCAATTCCGTCGAAGAGCTTTGCGGTCTTCCAGAACTCGATGCAGTCGACGTAGTTACTCCAGAAGAGACGCACCTTGTCCCGGTATTGACGGCAATCGGTGCCGGGAAGCACGTATTTGTCGAAAAGCCTCTCGCCACGAACATCGCTGACTGTTCGCGAATGATCGAGGCGGCCAACACCGCCGGCCGGTATCTCATGGTCGGACAGATTCTTCGGTTTGAGACGAAGTATTCGATGCTCAAGGATGAGCTGGCACACAACGGGCTGGGACGGATTGTGTCCATGCACGCGCGGCGCAACCGTCTGAAGGCCCTCCTGCCACGGTACGGTCGCACGCATCCGGCGATCGAGAACAGTATTCATGATATTGATCTGATGCTCTGGTACACAGGCGACCGCGTTCGTCGCGTGCGCGGCTACGGGCGTCGGGTGGTCTCGACGGTGCACCCCGATACATTCTGGGGCATTTTGGAATTCGATGGCGGCGCAATCGGTGTCGTGGAAACCATCTGGCTGTTGCCGGAGGCTGCCGGCGTCATGCTGGACGACAGCTTTCAAATTATTGGGGATCGCGGCGTTGGTAATATCCGCCTGGTTCCCGGTGCTCTAACCTTCTGGCGAGACAAAGGTCCCGAGGTTCCAGATGTGAGCTACGACCCTCGCGTGGCCGGAGCGGCACGCGGGGCTCTGCGTGATGAACTAGCCTATTTCTGCGATTGCATCCTGGATGGACACGCTCCGGAGGTGATAACGGCGGTTGAGGCCAAACGCGCGGTGCGGGTCGCCCTCGCTCTGGTGGAATCTGAGCGCGCCGGCAAGGACGTAGAGCTTGAGGATTGGGATTAAATGCTTAGCCCTACGCTGCAGACGCTGGCGGACCTGATCCGGATCAATAGTATCAATCCGGCGTACCCCGGCGGTAAACCCGAAGCCGGCATTGCCGCATACGTCCGGGCGTTTTTTGCCAAGTGCGGAATCCAAACCTTCGACCAGGAGGTCTTCCCGGACCGGCCCAATGTCATCGCCGTTCTGCCCGGCAAATCCTTGCGGCGCATCATTCTGGAGGCTCACGTCGATACCGCCGCGGTGGTCGGGATGACCATTCCGCCATTCGAACCATCCGTGTCCGCGGGACGCATGTATGGACGTGGGGCTTGTGATACGAAGGGCGGCTTGGCGGCTATGATGCAGGCTGTCGCTTCGCTTGCGAAAGAGCAGCCGCCGTGCGAAGTGTGGATGGTCGCGGCTTGTGACGAAGAGCACACATACCGGGGAGTGGTACGGCTCTGCAAAGACCTGCGCGCCTACGCAGCCGTGGTGTCGGAGCCCACCTCGATGCGCGCAGTGGTCGCAACAAAGGGCGTGCTGCGTTGGACCATCACCTGTCGTGGAAAGGCTGCACACAGCTCGAAGCCGTATCTCGGCAGGAATGCCATCGTCGACATGTCGCGGGTGGTACTCGCACTGGAGGCGGACTCGCAGCGGTTCGAAACCAAGCGCCATCCGCTGCTCGGATCACCGACCATCAACGTGGGCGTCATTCGCGGTGGGGTCCAGGTCAACTTCGTTCCCGATTCTTGCTCGATAGACATTGACCGCCGCCTGATTCCCGGCGAGGAGGCGTCCGATGTGTTGGCAGAGTGTCGCCGTTTGCTCGATTCTCTTCATGTGGATGCTGTCATGACCCCTTTGCTGGAGGATTATCCGCTGGAGACACCGGTGGATTCACCCGTCGTGACTACTGCCGGTATGGTTCTCAAACAGCTTGGGCTGGACCCGCAGCCGGCGGGGGTTCCGTATGGAAGCGATGCGAGCAAGTTATCGCGCGCGGGAGTACCTAGTATCGTGATCGGACCTGGCAGCATCGATCAGGCCCATGCTGCAGTCGAATACGTGGATTGTCAGCAGGTCGACCAGGCTTTCGAGTTCTATCGCAGGTTCATCCTCTGCTTCAACTAGACAAATCTCTATTTCCCAGAGCGCTCGAGGTCACCTACCTTGACACGGCAGCCGAAGGCCTACCGCCGCTAACGGCACGCGCTGCTATGGAGCGGTACCTCGAAGCCAAGCTGTCCGGATCGCCAGGACGTACCCGAATGTATGAGGAGGAGCGAAATGCAGCCGGCCTCGCCGCTCGCCTCCTGGGCACCCAGCCTGGGAATGTGGGCTTCATGGCTCACGCTTCAGATGGATTGAACTTGCTTGCAAACGCCATCGATTGGAAAGAGGGCGACGAGGTAGTCATCTCTGATCTCGAGTTCCCGTCCAACGTAGTTCCCTGGCTTCATGCACAACGCCGTGGTGTCCGGGTTCGTGTTCTTCGATCGGAACACGGCATCGTACCATTGGAAACTTTTACGTCTGCCTTAACAGACCGGACTCGAGTAGTCTCGGTGAGTCATGTCAGCTACAAAACGGGGACACGCGCCCAATATTTATCGGAGCTCGCGGCGGCCGCGCACGAACGCGGCGCTATCATTTGCGTCGATGCAACGCAGTCGCTCGGCCGTTTAACTGTTCCGCTTGAGGGCGTCGACTTTCTGGTCTGCAGCTCGTATAAATGGTTGCTCGGCATCCACGGCGTCGGAATCGTCTATATTGCGCCCGAACTGCAGGCCCGCCTGCAGGCTGCTGCAGCGGGATGGTACTCCATCAAGGACGTGTTTGCACCCGACCGATTCGAGCGCTTCTCCTTCAGAGACGGCGCGGCAAGCATTCAGGCGGGCATGCCGAATTTTGGATCGCTGTTTGTGTTGTCGGACTCGCTAAAGTACCTGCTCGAGGTGGGAGTGGAGACCATTGACTCGCAGCAGCGAGGTCTGGTTTCCCGCCTGCGCGACGGCATCGAACAGTTGGGGTGGAGCCTGCTGACTCCTGCATCGCCGGAATACGCGTCGGGTATCGTCTCATTTGCTTGCGCCGACACCGAGCGCGTGGCGGCCACCCTCCGGAGCGAGCGAATCGTAGTGTGGTCGGGCGATGGGAGGGTGCGCGCGTCGGTGCACTTGTACAATGACGATTCCGATATTGAGCAATTACTGGATGTATTGGCGCGTATCGGGATAACACAGTGACGAATACTTTGGTCCTAGGACTCGCCATGGTACTCGGGGCGGGGCTCTTTCAGGGTAGTTTCATGGCTCCCAGCAAGTGGATCCGAGGCTGGGCATGGGAGAATTATTGGCTGGTCTTCGCGATCACGGCGTACTTGATCTGCCCATGGCTACTCGCTCTGCTGACCATTCCGGGTCTGTTCGTTATTTACGCGGGTGCACCTCCCTCTGCGTTGTGCGCTGCCTTCGTCGCGGGTACGGGCTGGGGAGTTGGCGCGATCACCTTTGGCCTGGGTGTCGAGGCGCTCGGGCTGGCGCTGGGCTTCGCTGTCATCCTCGGAGTCGCAGCGACTTGTGGCGCCGTCATCCCACTGCTGGTCAGCACAGCATCCTCGCGGCAGATTTCGTTGGTGGCCATAGCTCTGGTGGTGATGCTCGCGGGCGTAGCCGTTTGCTCCTATGCGGGAAAGTGGAGAGAGACAAGCCCCCAATCGCGCAGTTACCGGCGCGGCCTTCTCATCTGCATAGCGTCCGGATTGCTATCGTCCTGCGGGAATCTGGGCTTCGCGTTTGGGGGGGCTATCACGCAGCGGGCTCAGGAGATGGGGGTTCCGGCGGCAACCGCACCCAACGTTTTGTGGACTCTGCTGACCTTTCCTTTGTTCGTCTGCAACAGCACCTTTGCGCTCTATCTCATGCGCCGCAACCGGACGGCGGCAAATTACTCCCGCAACGCTTTACGAAACGGAGTGCTCGCGATATCCATGGGCGTGTTCTGGATGGCGGGTATCGGGCTGTATGGGGCAGGCGCACGGACGCTGGGACCGCTGGGGCCCTCACTGGGGTGGGCTATTCTGATGTCGAGCATGGTTTTGGTGGCCAATGTCTTCGGCGCATTTACCGGAGAGTGGACGGAGGCTCCCGCGCCATCCAAGCGGCAGTTAGAAATTGGTCTGGTTCTTCTCATCGTAGCCATCGGCGTTTTGGGCTACGCCAATGGCATATCTTGACGCGGCTAGCGCGCGGAGCCTTTCACCTCCAGGGCGTGCCGCAGATTGGTTGCAGCTGCCGGATAACCCGGCCTCAACGCGAGCGCACGGCGAAATGCCGCGACGGCTTCATCGGTTCGTGCAAGCTTCGCGAGCAGGACACCGATGTGATTTGCGAGCTCCGGCTGAGGCGCCAGTTCGAGCGCGAGTTCATATTCCGCGGCGGCGCTCGCCAGTTTGGCGGACCGCTCGAGCGCGTCGCCGTGGCGCTGGTAGGCATCCGCCAACAATGCGCTGACCTCCGGGAATTCGGGGCGCAACTCCAGGGCCCGCTTCAGTTCCTCGATCGCCCCGGCATCGTCGCCCCGTTCTAAAAGTTCAACGCCTCGCTTGTAAGCGGCGGCCGCCTGCTCCCCACGTCCACGCTGGTCTCGAAGCTCGCGCGTTTTCAAGAACTCGCGCGCGGCATCCTCCTCCCGCCCCGCCGAGCGCAACAACTTCGCCAGCCGGTACCGCGCGGCAGCAGAGTCCGGATCGGCTTGTAGTCCAGCAGAAAATGCCCCGATGGCCCCGCCGACATCACCCTTTTCCTCCAATATCTTCCCTAGTTCGAAGTGGGCGCGAAACAGTTTCGGATCCAGTTCCACCGCCCTGCGGAAGGCCCGTTCTGCTTCCTCGATTCGCGCCTGCATGACCGCTACATGGCCGACGCCGAACCACGCCTGAGCCCAATCCGGGCGTCTCTGTAGAACACTGTGTAACTCCAGCATGCCCTCGTGGGTGAGGCCTGCGTTGGCCAGCGACAATGCAAGATTGTAACGAGATTCCAGATCGGCAGCGTCCTGCTGGACGGCTACCCGCAAAGCCTTCGCTGCACCCTCGAAATCACGCCGGTCCAGCAGGATAAGTCCGATTTCGCGATGTACGAACGGGAGCTTCGGGTTGAGGCGCGCTGCACGCCGGAACTCGCGCAGAGCCTCCACGGGCCTCCCCGCATGCCGCAACTCCATGCCGGCAGCGAACGCCGTCTCAGCAGACACGTCGTACGAAGCCGCCGTGGAGGCCACGAGCATGACTGCGAGTGTCCAGCGGATCACGAGTTGAATATACTGCAGTATGCCATGTGTGTAGGGGCTATCCTGCTGTTAACTGCCGTGAGTACGTCCGCCGTCATGTGGCTCACGGACGGAATCGCATTGGCACGCCAGGGTGAGACCCAAGCCGCTATAGGCCGACTGGAAGTCGCCGTCCGGCTTGATCCGAAACTCGCAGCTGCATGGTTCAATTTGGGCGCTCTTCTCCACCGTGAGGGGCAAATCGAGCCTGCCATCTCCGCACTCAACCGAGCGGTCGAGATTCAGCCCGGCGATCCGCTGCCGTACAATGCCTTGGGTGTGGTGTACGAGCAGCAAGGTGAGTACTCACGCGCCATTGATCAGCTGAGAACTGCCTTGCGGCTTGATCCGCAGTACCACGAAGCTCGACACAACCTGGGAATCGCACTGCTGTCCGCAAAGCGTTTCGACGAGGCCGTGCGCGAACTGAAAGCTGTCGTGGAGGTGCGGCCCGATTGGGCGGAGCTTCATCTGACGCTCGGCCGCGCTTACCAACGGCTTGGGCGGGATGCGGACGCCATGAATGCCTATCGGAGTGCGCTGCGCCGTAACCCCCGCCTCTCGCTTGGCGCTTTCCGGCTGGCGCAATTGGTGCAGCAGGGAGGCGATCTGAAGGAGGCGGTCCGCCTGTTCGGCTCAGCCGCCGGATTGGACCCGGATAACGCGTCGTACCATTACTCCTTGGGCCGGGCTCTGCAACGAGCCGGTCGCCAGCAGGAAGCGAGGGCGGAGTTTACGATCACGCAGAAACTGCGCCAGAGGGAGCTTGCGGTGCAAGCTGCGGATCATGCTAACGCCGCAGGGATTACTGCCGCTCGGAATGGCGATACTGAAGCCGCCATCGCCAACTTCTTGCGCGCGATCGAGCAGAAGTCCGATCACGCGGACGCGCACTACAACCTCGGAGGCGTGCACCGCGAGCGGGGCTCGTTCACGGAAGCTCGTGAAGAGTTCAAGAAAGCCCTCCAAGCCAGACCGGACTTCCTGCCGGCTCGCGTTGAGCTCGCGGCGCTGCTGGAGCAAGCACAAGACTGGCCGTCCACCGCTGCGCAGTACGAAGCGGTTCTCAAGCTTCGTCCGGGTGACGTGGAATCTCGCTACAGGCTGGCGGACGCATTGGCGCAGATGGGAGATCACCTGGGTGTGGTGAACCAACTGCAGACAGCGCTCGCGATTGATGCCGGCAATGCCATCGCTCACTACAACCTGGGAGTCGCGCTGCTGGCTGTGGGGCGGAGGCGAGAAGCTGCGGCTGCGTTTGCAGGCGCGCTCGCACTGAAACCTGAGTACGCGGACGCCCAAAAAGGGTTGCAGGCGGCCAACGCGCCATGAACAACGGTTACATAGACGCGCACGCACACGTCTGGCCGGCGAGAGCGAGTGCCAATCCTTCCAGCTTCACGCCTGAGCAGCTACTCGCCCAGGCTGCACCTTGCGGAGTCGAAAGAGTCGTTCTCATTCAGATGAGCTTCTTCCGATTTGACAACTCGTATATGCTCTCGGCCATACAAAGATACCCCGGCGTGTTTTCCGGCGTCGCGGTGGTAGACCATGCTTCCGAGAGATCGCAGAGCGAGATGCAGCATCTGTCCGAGCTTGGCGTACGCGGATTTCGAATTGTGCCCGACGGGCAGCCCCAGACATGGCTGGATTCAGAAGGTATGGCCGCCATGTGGTCGTGGGCAGCGGAGAACGGACTCGCGATATGCCCACTTATCGATCCGGATGCGCTACCTTCGATCGACCGAATGTGCCAACGATTCCCACAGACGGTGGTCATCATCGATCACCTTGCACGCATCGGAGTGGACGGCCGGATCCGCGATGCAGATGTGAGTCAGCTCTGCGAGCTTGCACGCCACCGTAATATCCACGTAAAGGTATCCGCGTTCTATGCCCTAGGTCGCAAGACGCCTCCGTACTCGGACCTTGGCCCGATGATTCGTCGGGTCGTGGACGCGTATGGACCCCAGAGATTGATGTGGGCCACGGACTCCCCTTTTCAGGTGCAGAATCCGCATACTTATTCCGCTTCGCTCGCGCTAATACGGGAACACTTGGAGTTCCTGTCTTCGGATGACCGTGAGTGGCTTCTGCGAAAGACCGCACACCGGGTTTTCTTTGGACGCGTTTAAGCCGTTCGTACGGCAAGTACGTGACAGCGCTGAATGCAGTCGACACTGCATTATGGATCTCGCCGGGAAGACACTGGACCGGCGATGTACGATTACTTTGGCGGCCGACTGCGCGAAAGGCACTTGTACTGACACGCCGGGACTCGGGAAATGAACCCGGCAACCCGTCGCGAAGGCACGGAGCCACTTTAGGCAGCGTGGGTGGAAGCCGGCCGCCCCTCCGAGAACCCTCTTCATTCTGTCCACAGCCGGCCGACAAAATTCAGGAAATTTCGGAGTGTCGAAATCTGTAGGGCTGTCGTATACTCTGGCTACTCGGGCAGTACACGGATAAGGGGAGGGACAGAACCATGCGAACCAAGTTGTTAAGCGCGGCTATTCTAATGCTGGCCAGTGGTATTTGCCTCGTGGGCCAGACTTTCGGCGATATTAGCGGGCAGATCCGGGACAGTAGCGGGGCTGCCGTTCCGGCCGTTCAGGTGACGGCAACCAACGTGGCGACGAACCTGACCCGGAGCGCCGTTACCAATGAAGACGGTCTGTACACGTTTCCGGCGATGGTTCCCGGAATTTACAACATCAAAGCCGAGAAGACCGGATTCAAGGCCGTTATTAAGTCGGAGGTCGAACTGCAGGTACAGCAGAGCGCCCGCATCGACTTCGATCTGCAGGTGGGTCAGGTGAACGAGAGCATAGAAGTCTCCGCCGCGGCTCAGTTGCTTTCCACCGAGGACTCCACCGTCGGCACGGTGATCGAGAACAGGCGAATTGTCGAGCTTCCACTAAACGGGCGCAATTATCTGCAACTGGTCTCCCTGGCCCCCAATGTCAGCTACGGCTTCGGCACGGCCGGCCAGGCGGACGGGCGCCAGGGCGGCGACCGGGCAAATCAAAATATTTCCGTGGGGGGCGCCCGCAGCGAATTTAACTATTTTACGTTGGACGGGGTAGACAACACGGATCCCAACTTTAATACGTACGTGATTCAACCATCGATCGATGCGCTCCAGGAGTTCAAAGTTCAGACCGGCATTTACCCCGCCGAGTTCGGCCACGAAGCGACGCAGATCAACGTCTCCACTAAGCCCGGCACCAACAACTACCACGGGACCCTGTACGAGTTTCTGCGCAATGATGTGCTTGACGCCAACAACTACTCGTTTACATCCAGAAGGACCACCAAGGATCCGTTCAAGTGGAACCAGTACGGAGGCACTCTCGGCGGTCCGGTGTGGTTTCCGAAGATTTGGAATGGCAAGAACAAGCTGTTCTTCATGGGAAATTACGAATCGTTCCGGCAACGCCAAAGCGGGCAGGCGCTATACGATCTGCCTTCTGCGGCCATGCGCAACGGCGACTTCTCCCAGTTGCTGGCGAATGGCATTGTGATCTACGATCCAACCACCCGCGTCACCGGCGCCGACGGCAAGATTACGGCTTCACCCTTTCCGGGCAATATCATACCGGCGAACAAGATTGACCCGATTTCGAAAAAATTCCTCGAATTCTACCCAGCCCCGAACCTGCCGACCACCAATCTGACGCGGAACTATCAACAGTCGCAGTCCGCTCCGCGTAATAAAGACATCTTCGTCCTGCGCATGGATTTCGCAGAATCGGCCAAGTCACAATGGTTCGGCCGTTATAGCTGGGACGACGAGAACCAGATCAACCAGGGGCTTAGGCTGAACGGATCCAAGATCATTACCAACGTGGAGCAGTACATGGGCTCTAATATTCGCATTTTCAGCCCCACGGTGGTGAATGAGTTCCGCTTCGGCATGTCACGGTTCTTTAACTCCTCCGGGCGCGAGCTTGCGTTCGTGCGCGACGTGGTGAAAGAACTTGGTGTTCCGGGCTTGAGCTCTGGCGATCCGGTGACATGGGGCATTCCGGCGGTCGCGTTCACGCGATACAGCGGCTTCGGCGATAACTCCGACGGACCCTACGCCAACGACAACGGCTCCTTGCAGTTCGTTGACAATCTCTCCTGGACCCGAGGCAAGCACTCGATCCGCTTTGGAGGCGAGATTCGTCGCGACCGCTACAACCAGGTCGGAAACCAATTCGCCCGCGGATCCTTCACCTTCGATATCAACGCGACGCGAAATCCCGCTACGGCGACCGGCGGCGACGACTTCGCGGATTTCATGCTCGGCCAGATCAAGCGATCCGAGGTAGCAGTGGCCATCGCCGCCGCGCAGTTCCGATCGACAAGCTTCGCGACGTACGTTGACGATACTTGGAAAGTGACGCCCAGGCTCACGCTTGCATTGGGGCTTCGCTACGAACGTACGCCACCATGGGAAGACCAGACCGGGCACCTGATCGGAGTCGGCATTCCCGCCATGCTGCGGGTGCCACAGGTAACCGATCCCGCCCTGCATCCCTTCTTCGAGCGCCAGGGCAGTGGCGGTTTCTACGATGGTCTTTCGCTGGTCTGGCCAAACATCACGACCCGGCGCGATGGAGCGCTCGGCAATTCCATGGTGAGGACCGATAATCTCAATTTCGCTCCCCGCTTCGGCATCACCTGGAGTCCGAATGCGAGATGGGTGGTGCGCAGCGGCTTCGGCATTTTCTACTCCCAGGACACAGGCAATCCGCGTTTTGATATGGCACGCAACCTGGCCGGCCGCACACGCTTCGAATCCATCGATCCTACCCTATACACCTGGAACACGGCGCTTGCCAGTCTTGCCGGAGCTAAAGCCACGGTGCTGACGCCCTACGCTTTCGCCAACCTGATCGATCGCAAGACGCCGCGCACGAATATGTACCTGCTCAACATTCAGCGGGAACTGCCGGGTAACATGCTGTTCGAGATAGGTTACCTGGGCTCTGAGAGCCACCATCTCGAATCCCTACGGGCGGTAAACGAAGCTCTGCCCGGTACAACGCCAATACTGCAGCGAACACCGTTCGCCGAATGGGGCCGCATCCAACTGGTCGACGCCTCGGCTAACGGTAACTACAATGCGCTGGCCGCCAAATTGACGAAGCGGTTCAGCGCCGGTCTGACCTACCTTCTGTCGTACACCTGGTCCAAGTCGATTGATGACGCCAGCGGCATTCGAGTCCACAATGGCGATACGCTGTTCCCGCAAAACAGCTACTGTCTCACCTGTGAGCGAGGACTCTCGATATTCAACACTGCTTCCCGCTTCGTTACCTCTGTGCTGTACGACATGCCGATTGGCCGAGGCCGTCAGTTCAATGTCCCGAACCGGGTTCTGGATGCGCTCGTGGGAGGCTGGCAAATAGGATCTATTGTCACCTATCAGTCCGGCTTTCCACTCACGATCAGTGCCAACGCTCGTGACACGTCGAACATCGGAGCGGGATTCGACCGGCCGAACGCAGTCGCGGGAGTGGATCCGGTGCTGCCTCGGGATCAACAAAACACGCAGCACTTTTTCAACACGGCCGCGTTTGCACCCCAAGCGTTCGGCGAATTCGGCAATGTCGGACGAGACACCCTGATCGGGCCGCGCATCTTCGATGTGGACGCGTCGCTAATCAAGTTCTTCAAGTTCACCGAGAGCAAGATGCTGCAGTTCCGCTGGGAACTGTTCAACGCACTCAATCACCCGAATTGGGGGGATCCGAACACCAACTTCTTCTCGGGCCGTAACCCGGATGGGTCCTATAGCCCGAACGGGTTCGGTTCGATTGGGGGTACGCGCACGGCGATGCGGCAAATGCAATTCGGTTTGAAACTGATTTTCTGAGGTTGCTGATCGAGGTCGGCCACCATAGCACAATGTTCAATATCTCTCGCTTCACTTCCTGCTTGCTGTTAATTGCGGGACTATCTCTATCGAACCTTCCAGCTAGCGGTGCGGAATCTGAAAACGTCGTGCTGGTGATTCCTCATACGCATTGGGAAGGGGCGGTCTTCAAAACCCGGGAAGAATATCTCGGAGTCGGCCTACCCAACATACTAAAGGCCCTTTATCTTCTGAAGAAGTATCCGAACTACCGCTTTGTGCTCGACCAGATGTGCTATGTGCGTCCGTTTATTGAGCGCTACCCGGCCGAGGCGGCTGTATTCCGCGAATTGCTTTCGCAAGGCCGGCTTCAGATCGCCGGCGGTACTGACACGATGCACGACACCAACATTCCTTCGGGAGAATCGATCGTGCGGCAATACTTGGTTTCCAAATCCTATTTCCGCGACAAGTTGGGCTATGACGTCACCACAGGATGGGGACTGGACACGTTCGGCCACAATGCGCAGATGCCGCAAATTTTGAAGCTTGCCGGAATGAAGTCGTATTGGTTCCAACGCGGTGTACCTGGTATCGACACTCCCAGCGAGTTTCTTTGGCAAGGACTCGATGGGACTCAGATGCCTGCGTTCTGGCTCCCGATCGGGTACGGCGCGCTTCACAACGTCCCCTCCAACGACATGGAATTTGGCCGTAAAGTTCGGGGTGTTTTCGACAGCTTGACTCCGTTCACTCGCGGACCTGAAAGGGTGATGATGGCGGGCGCCGACGTGTCGGAGCCAGAGGAGCAGCTGCCGTTAATGATCGACAGGTTCAACCAGTCCGGCCATCCGCCCTTTACGTTGCGTTTGGCGCTGCCCTCTGATTATGAGGCACTAGTGGCGAGACGTCCGGCTAGACCCATTATTCGCGGCGAGCTGAATCCTGTGTTTCAGGGCGTCTACAGCACCCGGATCGAAGTGAAGCAGGCGATGCGCGACATGGAGCGGCTGCTCACCACTGCTGAGAAGCTGAGCGTTATAGCCGCTACGCTCGGCGAACCTTCAGATCGCGACATGATAGACCGCGCTTGGGAGCCGGTGTTGTTCAATGAGGCGCACGATCTCTCCTCCGGAGTGATGGTCGATAAAGTTTATGACGATTCGATGCAGCGTTATCACCAGGCTCGCCGCTTGGCTGAAGAGGTAGTCCGCAACAAGGCGGAGTGCATTACCTCGCGCGCCAATACAGAAGGTAAGGGCGTGCCGATCGCCGTGTTCAATACGCTGGGCTGGCCTCGAACGGATGTAGCCGAAGTCAACGTAGGATTCTCAGATGCCGGTGTGCAGACCTTCGCCCTTCTCGATTCCGAAGGGAAATCCCTGCCAGTGCAATACCTGAGCACCCTGCGCAACGATGATGGCGGTATCCGCCAGGCTCGGATCGCGTTTCTCGCCCAAAACGTTCCCGCTATGGGATATGCCATCTACCACGCAGTTCCGAATGCCACTGGCCGCCCGTCCAGCCAAATTCAACAGCATAGGAGCATGCATGAGGATGTGGGCTCGATAGAGAACGAGTTCTATCGTGCGACATTCAACCTTTGGACTGGCGAGATGACCAGCCTCATCCTAAAGGAGAACCAGTGGGAGGTATTGGATGGGCCGGGCAATATCATCGCTCGCGAGCACGACGGCGGTGATTTTTGGGAACTCTACGGAACGCTGAACGGTGCCCGCCTGACGGCCATGAAGAAGGAGATCCCGCCTCCTCGCGCCGCGTACACCCAGTGGAGCAACGAGTTCGTTGGAGGGAGCGGAGTTACCAGTTCGGGCCCCGTCTTCTCTGAATTCCGGATCACTCACCCACTCGGGAAAAACCAGTTTGCGACGCGGGTTCGTATGTACAACGGACTGCGCCGGGTGGACATCAGCACTGACGTGCTGAACCAGGAAGAGTTCGTTCGTTATCGTGTGGTATTTCCGACCTCGGTTCACAACGGCAAGTCGGTTCACGAGATTCCCTTCGGCGCGATCGAGCGGCCGGCGCGGCAGGAATTTCCCGCCCAGAATTGGGTGGACCACGGTGATGCTGAACGCGGCATCGCGCTGCTTAACCGTGGGCTGCCGGGTAACAACGTGGCCGACGGCAAGATGATGCTCTCCTTGATGCGTTCGACACGCTTGATTTCCTACGGTTACATAGGCGGATTCGAACCAGGCGTCGGATCGGATACCGCGCTTGGAATTGGAAACAAGTACACGCTTGATTACGCTATCCTCCCGCATCGCGGTGACTGGCGAGATGCGAAGCCCTGGCTGGCTGGTCTGGAATTCAACAATCCGCTCATCGCGATGCCAGTGGCTGCTCACGGCGGCGAATTGCCCGCCAACTGGGGCCTGCTCGAGTCGCCGCAGAGCAACGTCGTAGTCTCCGCGCTGAAGCCCGCCAAAGACGGAGCTACTGTAATGAGGGTGTACGAGGCGGCCGGTCAGCCCGTCCACGGCGCATCGATCAAGTTTCGCGCCCGGGTCAGCCAGCTTCAGGAGACCAATTTGATGGAAGACGCCCTCGCGGACCTGAAATCGCAGAGTGACGGCTTCACCTTCGACCTAAAGCCGTTCGAGATCCGGACATTCAAGTTCGCCGTGAAACCAGCGATCGCAGCAGGGCCCAAGTAGGGCGCATCGGCGCACTATACCGCAGGCCATCGCTCAACCGGTGAATCAGCGCCCAGCGGAGAAGTCCGCGCAGAATCATACGATGCGCAAATCAACCACGTTTGCGGTTCAAGCGTGCTTATGCGGGGCGTCCACAATCGACCGGTTATATTGCAATAATCGTCACTAGTGAAAATTCGAGAAATCCGTGCGTACGGCCTGCGCGGGCGCACTCCAGAAGGCGGCTGGTCGAACGAACTTCAACCCGAGGATTGCGTACATACACTGATCGCAGTGCTGACCGACGAGGGCCCTGTCGGATGGGGCAGCGTCTTCACCAGCGAGCAATTGGTCCGGGCTTCGTTATCGGTGTTGCGGCCGCTGTTCCTCAACGAAAGCGCGATCGAACCGGAGCGGGTCAGCGAAAAGCTGCACCAGAACACCTTCTGGCTGGGACGCGGCGGATCCATCACGCATACGATCAGCGGAATCGACCTCGCGCTTTGGGACCTGTTGGGTAAGGCCAGCGGCCAATCCGTCGGACGGCTGCTGGGCGGACGCTATCGCGACCGGGTCCGTCCCTATGCATCGCTGCTGATGCGGGAGCCGGAGCGGATGGCCGAGGAACTTCTGCCGGTGAAAGCGCAAGGCTTTCGGGCATTCAAGATCGGATGGGGACCTTTCGGCAAGAAGAGCGCCGGAGTGGACGAAGCGATCGTGCGTGCGGCACGCGAGGCGATTGGGCCCGACGCGCTGCTTATGGTGGACGCGGGCGCAAGCGATGCGTTCTGGCCTCAGAACTACAAGTGGGCGCTGCGAACCTCGGAAATGCTGGCCGCATACGACGTGGCCTGGTTTGAAGAGCCGCTGCATCCGGACGCGCTGGAAGACTACGTTGCACTCCGGCGCGCGGCGAAAGTTCCGATTGCGGGCGGCGAGGTGCTGACGCGGCGCCAGAGTTTCCAGCCGTGGCTCGAAGCGGGAGCCTTCGACATCGTGCAGCCGGACGTGACCAAGGTTGGGGGACTGAGCGAACAGCGCCGAATCGCGTGGATGGCTCGCGACCACGGTGTCCGATTCATTCCGCACGGCTGGAACACGGCCGTGGGCCTTGCCTCAGATCTGCAGATTGCCTCCGCGTTCGCCGACACGGATCTGGTGGAATATCTCACCGGTTCGCCGTTCATCGACGAAATCGCGGCGGGGGGCTGGCACTTGGACGCCGAAGGCATGCTGCCGATCCCCGAAAGCCCAGGCCTCGGGATCGAAATCGATCTCGGCGCGTTGGCAGAGTATTCACGATCGGACGTCTCTGAGTTGAGGGCTGCGGCGCCATAGAAAGTAGAACGGAATACCCGCGGTGGCCAGCACGCAGCGCAATCAGCGACGGCTTGGGCTGGTTCACTAGCGCATCGGCTAGAAACCAGAACGAGACGATCAGAAACAGCCACAGCGTCGCGGGATAGCCCCACATCCGATAAGGCCGCGGAGCATCTGGCGACTTGCGCCGCAGCACCCCCACCGCAGCGACGCTGAGAGCGTAGAAAATCCAAGCCGAAAGTATCGTGTAGGAGGAGAGCGTCTCGTAGGTGCCAGTCAGAATCAGCAGACCGGCCCAGAGCGCCTGCACGACAATCGCGAACGACGGCGTTTCAAAGCGCGGATGAATGCGACCGAAACGGCTGAAGAAGAGTCCGTCCCGCGCCTGCGCAAATGGAATCCGCGCGCCCGTCAGAATGCATCCGTTGATCGCGCCGACAATCGACATCAGGACGACGGCGGATAGCGCCGTGGCTCCGAAAGCTCCCATGGTGCGTTCGGCCACTGCCGCGCCCACCCGTTCTGTAGCTGCGATCTGCGACACTGTCATGACATTCATGTAGGCGAGATTTGCGGCCACGTACAACACCATCACCACGCCCATGCCCAACCCCAGGGCTCTGGGGAGATTGCGCTGCGGGTCGGTTACTTCACCGGCCACGAAACTCACATAGCTCCAGCCGTTGTATGCCATCAGGCAGGCCGTCATCGTGAATCCGATGCCGCTGTACGAAAAGGCATGGGAAACGGTTCCACCGCGACGCCGGACTTCGATGCGTAAGAAAAGCAGCGCCAATCACCAGGAGCAGGCCCCCAATTTTCGCCGACGTAAAGATCCGTTGAATCCACGCTCCTTCCCGCACGCCGACGTAGTTGCACGTCGAGAGGATCGCGACCAGGCCAAGAGAGACGACGGTTCGCGCTGCTGGCGTGAGCGGAATGAAATGATCCAGATAGATCGAGAATCCGACCGCGAGAAAAGCGATGCCGCCCGGCACCGCCGCCAGCACGAACACCCACCCGCAGACGAACGCGCACCCTGGGCCGTAGGCTTCCCGCAAGTAAACGTACTGGCCGCCGGTTGCGGGCATCATCGCGCCGAGTTCCGCGTAGGCCAGCGCGCCGAAGTACGACAGCATGCCCGTCGCCACCCACATCGCAGATGATCGCCGGCGCGGAAGGCAGATTACGCGCGATCATGTTCGGCAGCAGGAAAATGCCGGAACCAATCACAATGCCGATGACGATGAGCTGGCGTCCAGCAGACCCAGTTTACGGGGAAGTTGATCCATGTCCCCTACTTCACGCGGGACAGCGTTCTTATTGACGTATTCGTCCACTCGCGAGGGATTGTGCCGGCGGAGGCTGCCTCCCGGCGGCCCGATGTAGTGGAATGCCTCCGCGTACTCGAACGCCATACTTCTTGCCGAGTTCCCGATTGGGGGCCAGCACGAATTCCCTGATGTAGTTGCGGTCCGCCGTGCGGTCGTCATCGCCGAGCAGCGGCAGTTTCTTGCCCTGCGGGCCAGTTCCGCCCGCAGCTTGGATCCGTGATGCCCGCCCGGGCCCTTCGCCACATTGCAAAGATTCGCGTCGATCTTCTTGTCGACGGTATCCGCTGATATCCACGACGCGCGTGATCTCCGGACGGCGCGCGTAGTAGTATTTATCAGTCACCGCATGCGCCTCAAATCCCGCGGCGATCTGCTCCGGATAATCGTGCACGCGGCCCGCCATCCAGCAGGCCGCTTCCACGCAATGTCCCAGCACGTAATGGTCGGGATTCTCTTCGTCGTGTCCCCACGGATCGTAGCAGAAAACGGTATCGACTTTGAGAAAACGGAACAGGAAAATCAGCCGGCAGATCAGTTCATTGCGCGAGATATCGCTCATCCGGTGGTTGTTGTAGTTCAGCGCGAAGTCCCTCTTCAGCCCCAGGACACGCGCCTGTTCGGCCACTTCCCGCTCATTGCGCAGGACGTTCTCGCCCACTGTCCCCGGCTCGCCCACGTCGTCGCCCATGTCATCGTTGGTGGCCCGGATCATGTAGCCGGTGTAGCCCTCGCTGCATCAGCTTGCACACCGTTCCGGCGCAGAGGAGCGCGATGTCGTCGGAATGCGGTTGAATCGCGGCCAGCACTTTGCCCTGGAACGGGGAGCCCGATCTGGCGTGCTCAATAACGGGACCGCCTGAAGACTGTTGAGCATACATTGATTCGATTCTCAGGACGGCTAGTCCAGTTATCCCGCGCGACAGGAATTCTCGCCTTTGCATAACACGCCATTAGATCGGAATGGACAGGGGGGCGTCAAATCAGCGATCTCGGAACTTGAGGGTTCGTCAGCATCGAGCTGGTCGATCCGCTGCGGGGAACAGTCCACAATTCACCTTCTTCCCTCCAGCCTGCTGTAGGCTTGTTCTTATGAAAAGATTCGTCTTCTGGTTCATCCTGTTCGCCTGCGCGGTTGGCGGCGCCGCTGATCGGAAGCAGTTGTTCAATGGCAAAGATCTGAACGGGTGGGCCAGAATTCCCCGGCATGAGGACGCACCAACGGATCAGAAACCAGGATTCGTGGTGGAGAATGGACTGCTGGTTTCGATACCCGACGCTCCGGAAGACGACATCTGGTACACGCCGGAGAAGATCGGCAATGCTACGCTCCGAGTAGTTTACAAGTCATCTGACAAAACAGCCAACTCGGGCATCTTTATCCGCATTCCCAGCAAACCGAAATCTGAGGATGATGCGATTAACCGCGGCATTGAGGTACAGATCGATGAATCGGGCGACGACTGGCATTGCACCGGCGTACTCTACTCCATGACGCAGGCGAAGGCGAGGCCGTATAAGCCTTCGGGCGAGTGGAACACACTGGAAATAACGATGCAGGGGCCGCGTACGATCGTGAAGCTGAATGGGGAATTGGTAACTGATTATGACGGGGTCTCAGCCGTGCCTCCCAAAAAGGGCCGGTACGAACCTGACCGCGGACCCCGCCCCGACACCGGCTACATCGCCGTCCAACATCACGGCGGAGCCGCAACGGTTTGGTTTCGTGAGATCAGCTTATTGCCTTCGCGATGATTTCGAAGGAGCCTTGGAGACAGATCCCGAATCGAGTGCCTAGCTATCCTGTATGAATGGCGCCCGCTCTTCTGTTCGATCTGGATGGCACGCTTGTCGATAGCGTGTATCAACACGTCCTCGCGTGGCGCGAGGCTCTCGAGGAGGGCGGCATTCAACTCTCGGTCTGGCGCATTCATCGGCGGATCGGGATGAGCGGCGGCCTCCTGGTGAATGCTCTGGCGCGGGAGACTGGGCAGCGCCTGGGCGCCGAAGAAGTCACCCGGCTGCAGAATCTACACGCCGCGGCATACCGGCGGCTGGTGGACCAGGTGCGTCCCCTGCCGGGTGCGCGCGAGTTGCTGGCCTACCTTCGTGAACACGGTGTACCGCACGCCATCGCTACGAGCGGCAAGATCGAGAGTGCACGTTACGCTCTGGATGCGCTCGACGTGCCCAGGGAAACGATCGTAATCACGCGCGACATGGTCCAACGCGCCAAACCGGATCCTGATCTGTTTCTCAAGGCCGCCGAGAGCGTGGGCGTGGACATCACTCATGCCTTCGTAGTCGGTGATAGTGTGTGGGATCTTCTGGCTGCGCGCCGCGCCAGGGCGATGGGCATTGGACTCCTGTCGGGCGGCTATGGGGCCGACGAATTGGAGAGCGCGGGCGCCTATCGCGTATATCAGGATCCTGCGGATTTGCTGGCGCATTTGGATGAATTGGGGGTTCGCCACGCGGAGTAAACCGACCTCGCATGTTACGATTGGAAGAATTACGATCGCATGATTCGTGCTTATCGCGGCATAGTGCCGAAGGTCGCCGCTTCCGCTTACATCGATCCCAGCGCCCAAGTCATCGGAGACGTAACTGTCGGCGAGCGCTCCAGTATATGGCCGGGAGCGGTGGCGCGCGGTGACGTGCATTGGATTCGCATCGGGGATGAAACCAGCATTCAAGACAATTGCGTATTGCACTGCGACGCTCCCCACTTTCCGCTCATTGTCGGCAGCCGCGTCACAGTGGGCCACCTGGTAATGCTGCACGGCTGCACGATCGAAGACGAGTGCGTCATCGGCATCGGTTCGGTGGTGCTGAACGGCGCGCGGGTCGGTACGGGATCGGTGATCGCCGCCGGCGCCGTGGTGCCGGAAGGCATGCAGGTTCCTCCGGGCAGCATGGTGATGGGAGTGCCCGGAAAGGTTCGCCGCGAGATTACGGAAGAGGAGAAGACTCGTTTCCGGGAGAACGCGCAGCATTATGTTGATGCCTGCCGTATCTATCGGGAGTCCTAACCGGCTCTTCGCGACCGCTGTAGCAAAACGACGAAATGATCAAAGCAGTCAAAGGAACGCGGGATATCCTTCCACCTTCAAGCACGTTGTGGAACCAGGTGGAGGCCGTGGCTCGCAAAGTGTTCCGCGCCTATAACTACCGCGAGATCCGTACGCCCATATTTGAAGAGACGCGGCTGTTTGCGCGCAGCGTTGGCGAGGAAACCGACATTGTCAGCAAGGAGATGTACACGTTCGAGGATCGCGACGGAACGTCGTTGACGCTGCGCCCCGAGGCGACGGCCTCCGTCATTCGCGCCTACATCGAGCATCGCCTGGATCAGGAGCCGGGCCTCAAGAAGCTGTACTACATCGGTCCGATGTTTCGCCGTGAGCGACCGCAGAAGGGCCGCTTCAGGCAGTTCTATCAGATCGGCGCCGAGGCGATCGGGTCGGAGTCGCCGCTGGTGGATGCGGAAGTGATCGAGATGGTGGTGGAAATTCTGAGCGGCGCGGGTATTGAGGGCTTCGGTCTGCTGATCAACTCAGTGGGCTGCAAGGAGTGCCGCGCGAACTTCGTCGCGCTACTCAAGGAGAAGCTGAAGGACGTCGCGCCTCGCATGTGTGAGGATTGCCAGCGTCGCGCTCAAACCAATCCGCTGCGGGTGCTGGATTGCAAAGTACCTGAGGACCAGCCCATCATCGACAGTCTGCCTTCGATTCTCGATTCGCTGTGTCCCGCCTGCCGGGAACACTTTGAGTTGGTGAAACAATATCTCACGGATCGAGCCATTCCGTTCCAGGTGAAGCCGCGGCTGGTGCGCGGGCTCGACTACTACACCCGGACTACTTTCGAAATCGTGCACGGAGCGCTGGGAGCGCAAAATTCAGTGCTGGGCGGCGGACGGTATGACGGCTTGGCCGAGGCGCTCGATTCCAAGGTGCCCGCGCCTGGTATCGGTTTCTCGATCGGCGAGGACCGTCTCGTGATGAGTGCTGAAGAGACCCGTCCGGATTGGCCGCGCGAAGTTGTGGACCTGTTTATCGCCCCGCTGGGTAATGAAGCTCGACGGCAATGTGGTGTGCTGGCTCGCGATCTCCGGAGGCACGATCTGAGCGTGGAGTTGTCGGCCGACAGTAAATTGAAACGCGCGCTCGAAGTGGCCAACAAGACTGGGGCGCGATATGCGCTGATCGTCGGCGATGACGAAATCGCAGCCGGAACGTATCAACTGAAAAACATGACCAGCGGCGAACAGATTGCAGTCGCACGCGATCAGATCGCCGCAACGATTGGAAAAAAGTAGGAACATGGAAACCGTACAACTAGACTTTCTAGGAGACCTGCGCCGCACACATACCTGCGGGGGACTGCGCGCCTCGGATGCCGGACAACGCGCGCTCGTCATGGGATGGGTACACCGCCGCCGCGACCTGGGCGGTGTCTTCTTTATTCATGTGCGCGACCGGGACGGCGTGACGCAGTTGGTGTTCCATGAAGACGTCGAACCTGAGGTGCATCGCAAGGCCGAGATGCTCGGTCCTGAGTACGTGATCGCAGCCGAGGGTCACGTCGAGAAGCGCTCCCCGGAGACCGTGAACCCGAATATTCCGACCGGTGAAATAGAAATCGTCGTCGATAAACTCTGGATTCTGAACGAGTCGCGAACGCCCCCGTTTCCAATGGAAGAAACCGTGGACGTGAAAGAAGACGTGCGGCTCAAGTACCGCTACGCCGACCTGCGCCGGCCGCACATGCAGCGCAATATCATGCTGCGATCCAAGGTGTCATTCGCCGTCCGCGAGGTCCTGTATGGGCTCGGCTTCCTTGAAATCGAAACGCCGTTCATGACCAAGTCGACGCCCGAAGGCGCGCGCGACTTCCTGGTACCGAGCCGCGTGCAACAAGGTTTGTTCTACGCGCTCCCGCAGTCGCCTCAGATTTTCAAGCAGTTGCTGATGGTGAGCGGGTTCGACAAATATTTTCAGATCGTGCGCTGCTTCCGCGACGAGGACCTCCGCGCTGACAGGCAGTATGAATTCACACAAATCGACCTGGAGATGTCGTTTCCACAGCAGGATACGATTTTCGCCGTAATCGAGCCGCTGATGCAGCGTGTGTGCGAGGTATCGGGGCGGCAGATCCCGCAAGCACCCTTTCCTCGCCTCACCTATGACGAGGCAATCCGGTCCTATGGCATCGACAAGCCAGACCTGCGGTTGCCTCCGATGACACCGTTTCAATTCGAATTCCCGGGCTTGTCAAGCGACATGCCCTTCGTAGCGATCCGACTGCCCAAGGTTGGCAAGCTGAGCCGCAAGGAACGGGATGACCTGAAGGTGGTAGCGGGCGAGCGCAGCCTGCTCCTGTTCGACGAGGGCGCGAAGACCGAGTCAATGTACGCCGAGGCCCGGGCACGATCCGAGGCCGCAAGTGACGATCTGATCCTTGTCGTCGCCCACACCGGAGCCCAGCGCTCGTGGCGGCCGGAAGAAGCCTTCTTCCAGAACTGCGGTCAGTTCCGCCTGCATGTCGGGACAAGGTTTGCGGATCGGCATAAGCTGCTGGATCCGATGGACTTCCGTTTTTTGTGGGTGGTGGATTTCCCAATGTTCGAGCGGGACGAAGAGGAGCAGCGCTGGAACGCGGCGCATCATCCTTTCACCTCCGTACGCGACGAGGACCTGGATAAACTCACAACCGATCCAGCGGCCTGCCGCGCTAAGTCCTACGACCTCGTCCTGAACGGTACGGAACTTGGATCGGGATCCATCCGTATTCATCGCCGCGACCTGCAATCCCGCGTGTTCTCGGCTCTAGGTTTGAGCGACGAAGAAGCCAAAGCCAAGTTCGGGTTTCTCTTAGAAGCGCTGGAGTACGGTGCACCGCCGCACGGAGGTATTGCACTCGGGCTGGATCGTCTGGTGATGATCATGGCTGGCGAGACCTCAATTCGGGAAGTAATTCCCTTCCCGAAGACCGCTAAAGGCAGCGATCTAATGTCGGAGGCGCCATCCACGGTCGCAGCGCGGACCCTGAAGGAACTCGGGATAGGCGTGGTGACGGGCCCGCGTTAGCCCCGTTCCGGGTTTGACCCTCTGATTTGCCGAAAACACATCGGACCGTTTCGTATTGTCTCCGCGTCTAAGTAGAAGAAGGCATCCCCGTTCGGATTGCTATACTTAGATTGCTGGAGGCAGAAACCCCGAATGCCGTCGCGTAGACGTTCCCTTTTGTTCCTTTCCCTGTTCATCCTCGCGTGCTCCGTTCTTGGAGGCCTTTTCGGACCTCAAGGTGTGTCGGCCGCGGCCGCGGCTGGTCCGGAAGACGAGATCAAAGCCAGTCTGAAGTCTTTCACTAAGGTCTACGACCTGCTCGAAGGGAACTTCGCCGATAAGATTACCGCTGACAAGGCGGTGTACAAAGGCGCTATTCCGGGCATGCTCCGCACTCTGGACCCGCACTCTAATTTCTTCGATCCACGCGACTTCCAGATCATGAAGGAAGATCAGAAAGGTCATTATTACGGGGTCGGTATGACGGTGTCGCAGCGGAGCGGCAAGACCGTCGTCGGTTCGCCCTTCGGCGGCTCGCCCGCCTACAAAGCGGGGATCCGGCCTGGCGACGTGATCATGGCGGTCAACGATCACAAGACGGAAGGCCTGAACACGTCGGAGGTCGCCGATCTTTTGAAAGGTCCTCGTGGAACTCACGTTCAGATCGTGGTCGAGCGCGTAGGTCTGGATCACCCGATCACTTTCGACGTAGTGCGTGACGAGATTTCGCGGGCCAGCGTCATGGAGCCTTTCTGGCTTCGTCCCGGAATCGCCTACACTGAGATACAACAGTTCAGCGAGACTACCAGCCGCGAGCTCGAAGACGGTCTTAAGAAGCTCGGTGAGCAGAACATAAAGGGACTCATCCTCAACCTGCGCGGTAACCCCGGCGGGCTCTTGAACGAGGGCGTAGAGGTTGCCGGTCACTTCCTGAAGAAAGGCGACGTTGTCGTATCGCAGCGCGGCCGCGGTGCAGCCGAAAAGCCGTATTACGCCCGGCGTGGTAATGGTGGCCGTGATTACCCCATCGTCGTGCTGGTAAACCGCTATTCCGCTTCGGCGGCAGAAATCGTTGCGGGCGCGCTTCAAGATCACGACCGCGGTTGGATCTTCGGCGAGAATACCTTCGGCAAGGGCTTGGTGCAGACCGTTTATCCTTTGTCGGAAAACACGGGGCTGGCGCTCACAACGTACCACTACTACACGCCGAGCGGCCGCCTTATTCAACGCGACTACTCACACATCTCGTTCCTGGATTACTACTACCATCGCAACGAGAGCGCGAAGAATCCGCTGGATGTGAAGATGACCGACGCAGGGCGAACGGTGTACGGCGGCGGGGGAATTACTCCAGACGAGAAGTACGTCACTCCAAAGCTGAACAAATTCCAGACTGAAGTTCTCCGCAAAGACGTGTTTTTCCGCTTCAGCGCCAAGTACTTCGGCAGCAAGGAAAAAGCGGTGCTGCCTAAAGACTGGTCAGTGGATGAGCTCACACTGAATGAAATGCATGAGTTCATGATGAAGAACTCTGTCGAGTTCACCGAGTCGGACTTTGCCGAGAACCGCGACTGGCTTCGGACGAGCTTGAAGCACGAGTTGTTCATCACGGCCTTCAGCAAGGAAGAGGCCGATCGCGCCGCTGTGGCCGACGATCCCGAAGTTCAAAAGGCTATGGAATCCATGGACAAGGCCAAGGCTCTGCTGGACAGCGCAAAGAAGATGCTGGTGCAGCGCATCAGCAAGTAGATTTGCGGCCTCAAATCACCGTTCTTGATGCGGGCGGTCAGTACTGTCACCTGATCGCCCGCAAAGTTCGCGATCTCGGCGTGTACGCCGAGGTCCGTCCCAGCGAAACTCCCGCCTCCGAGATCTCGGGCCGCAAAGGAATCATCATTTCCGGCGGCCCGAGCAGTGTCTACCAACCCGGCAGCCCTCAGGTGGATCCAGCCGTCTTTGCAGCAGGACCCGCGGTGCTGGGCATCTGCTACGGCCAGCAGCTTATGGCGCATCTGCTGGGAGGCAAGGTGGATAAGGGGGACAAAGGAGAATACGGGTTCGCCCGCTTCCAAATCGAACAACCCGCCCACCTTTTTCGCGGCCTCGAAACAGAGCAGCAGGTCTGGATGAACCATCGGGATCGTGTCGGCACTCCGCCTTGCGGCTTCGAAGTACTCGGCCGTACGGCGACCTGCCAGATCGCCTCCATGGCCGATCCTGCCCGGAAGCTCTACGCGGTGCAATTTCACCCGGAGGTAGCGCACACCGCGCGCGGGAATGACATTCTTGCGAATTTCCTGTTCGACATCTGCGAATGCGAACGCGACTGGAGCCCCACCGGCCACCTCGAAGCCCTCGAACAGCAGATCAGGACCATTGCCGAAGGGCGCAACGTCTTCTTCTTCGTCAGCGGGGGCGTGGATTCGACAGTCGCATATACTTTGTGCCTGCGAGCGCTGGGGCCTGATCGCGTGTACGGCGCCTACGTGGATAGCGGGTTAATGCGCGAGGGCGAAACTGAATTCGTTCAAGGCCTGTTCGGACGTCTAGGAGCCAAACATTTCCGGGCCGAAAACGCGAGCGAAGAATTCCTGACAGCGCTTACCGGTGTGTGCGATCCCGAACGCAAGCGCCACATCATTGGCGAGCAGTTCGTTAAAGTGCAAGAGCGCATCCTGCAGGAAGGCCACTTCCTGGATGGACATTGGATACTGGGGCAAGGCACGATTTACCCGGACACCATCGAATCTGGCGGTACGGCTCGCGCCGATGTGATCAAGACTCATCACAACCGGGTCGCGGGCATTCAGCGGCTGATCGACACCGGCCGCATCATTGAGCCGCTGACTCAGTTCTACAAGGACGAAGTCCGGCGCGTGGGACGCGAACTCGGGTTACCGGATGAGATGCTGGAACGGCATCCGTTTCCCGGGCCTGGCCTGGCAATTCGGTGCCTGTGCTCAACAGACACCGGCGCCGCTAAGCGAACTCCCGAGGGCTGGATCTTACCCGTCCACTCAGTGGGCGTGCAAGGCGATTCGCGGAGTTACCGGCCGGTGATCGCACTCAGCGCATTCCCGGACCAAGCAGAATTCGCGGCGGATCTCGTCAACCGCATCGCCGCCGTGAACCGTGTAGTGGTAAGCGTGGCGAGTCACGCGGCGCTGGATGATCTATCGACATATCCGGCGGCACTGACTCCCAAGCGGCTCACGCGGCTGCGACGCGCCGACTCCATCGTAAGGCGCGCGACATATGATTCCGGCTTTGACACACAGATCTGGCAGATGCCGGTGGTGCTAATTCCTGCCGGCACCACAGAACGTCCGGACTCCGTGGTCCTGCGACCGATAGACTCGGTGGATGGGATGACCGCTCAGGCCGTGATCATGCCCGGCGACCTGCTGGACCGCATCGCGCGTGAGTTGCTGGCCGTGGATGGGATCTGTTCGGTGTTTTACGACATCACGAACAAGCCGCCGGGAACGATTGAGTGGGAATGAGCTATGCGGCAGCTGCGGCGCCTCTATAGGCATCCGCCGTCGACGCCGTCTCGGCGACACAGATCCACTTGCTAACCTTGCCATCGCGAACCGTAAACAGGTGTGCAAGTGGAGCATCCATAGTCTTCCCTGTCGCTTTTACAGCTGCAGAGTATCGGCCGAACGTTGCGACCTTGTCTCCTTGGGCGATGTACTCTTCGATGCTCAATCGCTGGTCCTTTTGAGTCGAGCCCAGCGCGTCAAAGAAGCGCTTCACTCCGTCCAGCCTTTGGAAGTGGCCCGCATAAGGAATGATATGCGGTCCCTCAAGTGTCCAATCCACGTCCGGGGTCAACTGATCCAGAATCGCCTGGATGTCTCCGCGCCCAAACGCGGCGTAAATATTTTGAATCAGAGCGATATTGGTCTGTTCGCTCATAAGTACCTCCGCTGGAATACTACGTACGCGGGCCTTGGCTGGATTTGCAAAACTTCGCGCACCGCCTAACTCGGTCGGGCCCGCGGTAAATATCTCTGCGCCCCATACCGATTCGGCCGTTCACCGCCGCTCGGTATCGAAGCGCCGGCTCCATAGGGGTCGCCAAAGCGGTCCATCAGATTGTACAGCCGCTCGCGCATCTCGTTCACTTGCGACCGGTAACCCGTATTGTTCACTTGGTTACGGATTTCATCCGGATCATTCGCCAGATCATATAGCTCGTCGAAATCGAAGCCGTTGAAGACGTACTTGAGACGATCGGTGACCACCATGCGCTGCGTGTACAGGAACTCGCCGCCGTAGTACGCGCATAGGATCTCGTCGGCCCAATCCGTCCGGCGAGGTTCTGCAAACAGCGGCTGCAAGGCGCGCCCGTCGGCATACGGCATTTTCGCGGCACCGGCTGCGGCCACGTAGGTGTGCGCAAGATCATGAGTCTGCACCAGCCGCGGCGACCGGCTTCCCGCTTTGATCTGGCCGGGCCAGCGCACAATCAGCGGCACGCGATAACTCTCCTCATACGGGATCCACCCTTTGAGCCACATCCGGTGCGCCCCCGCCATGTCCCCGTGATCCGAGGTGAACACCACCATCGTATTCTCCGCCTGCCCAGTTTTGTCGAGCGCGCCCAGTAGCCTCCCGATCTGCGCGTCGAGCTGTTCCGTGAGCGCGAAGTACCGCGCGCGGCTCTGCCGCACATCATCTTCGTTGATATTGCCCCAGGTCTCCGACTCGCGGCGGTGCAATCCCGGCTTGTCGCGGAAGTTGTCCTGGAAACTCTTCGGCACGCGAATCGACCGCGCATCATAACGATCCAGATAACTCTTGAGAGGAAAATACGGGTCGTGCGGCTCGATGTAGTGCACCTCGAGATGCCACGGCTGGGCGTTGCCTGAAAGCCGATTCATCACGCCAATGGCGCAATCGGTCCGGTAATGCTCTGGAGTTGCCTCTTCCGGGCCTTCCATGTGACCCCACATCGGAAACGGCTCCGAACCCGGCCAGCTCATCGTTCGAGTCACGGTGCGCCGTAGTTTTTCTTTCGACCGTTCCACGCGCATTGAACTCTTCTCGTTGTCGCGAGCGGCGTAACGGTACGAAGTAAGATCCGCCACTTCCTGGAACCCGAAATCCAGTGGTCCGCGCTCCCAGGAAGCGTGCCACTTGCCAACATACCCTAAGCGGTATCCCGCATCCCGAAGCCGTTGCGAGTAGAGTGTGACATCCGGGAACATGTCGCGGTGAACCGACGGCGCGGAGTGCACCTGATTGTACACGCCGTTGTGCCAATGATAAGCGCCTGACAGTAGCATCGCTCGGGCCGGGCAGCACACGGCGGAAGGAGTGTACGATCGCTCGAACGAAATCCCGCCAGCGGCAAGTTTGTCGAGATTTGGCGTACGGCATTCCGACCGGCCCCCTACGGTGGCCCATTGCTGTTGGTCCGACATGATGTGAAGAATGTTCGGCCCCTTTCGCGGGCTCGCGGCCTGAGCAGCTGCTGCGTTCACGGCCGCTCCCGTCAGTAATTCACGCCGGTTCATCATTGCGACAGTTATCATACGCTAGTTTCATGAAGCGCCGACAGGCCTGTCTTCTCATTGCCGCCGCTCCAGCCGCGGCCGCTGCTGATTTCGCCTCGAGTTGGCCACCCAACGCCGACCAGGTCTGGCTGGGACCCGAGTACTGGGCGAACCGACTGCAAGACTGGCGTCTGCGCAACGGACGGATCGAGTGCACCGTCTCCGGAGGCGACCGCAATATCTTTCTCCTTACTCATGAACTATCGAGCCGGGCGGAGGCGTTCGAAACTCGCGTTCACTTCGGGCGGATGGAGGAAGACACGACATCCCAGGGGGAAGGCTTCGTGGGCTTTCGCATAGGAATGCGCGGACCCTTCAACGACTATCGCGATACGGCAATCTACGGCATTGGTCTCGACGCCGGCCTCTCAATAGATGGACGCTTGTTCATAGGCGATACCAGCCACGCGTCGACCGACAGCGTGCGCGATCTGAAAGCCGCTCACCTGATCCTGCGCGCACAGCCGGAGGGTGCGGGATACACCATCACTGTGACGGCGCTGGATTCAACAGGCCAGCAGCTTGCCCAGGCGAAACGCGATTCAGTCCCGGCGGAATGGCTGGCTGGGGGAATCTCGCTGGTATGCAGCGCAGGCCCTATCGAACGGACGCCCGATCCTTCGCTGAATGTGATCACGTTGTCCGGTATCAACCGGCGCGGAAGAGATCCCGGCGGCGCAATGCGGTTCTGGTTTCGCGATTGGAAGGTGAGCGGCGCGAAGGTGGACCTGCATGCGGATCGCGCCTGGGGGCCTATTCTATTCGCCATGCACACCCTGAGCGGGAAGGTATTGAAGCTTACTGCTCAGATGGCGCCGGTCAATCCAGCAGCAGGTCCGGTTCAGTTACAGGTACGCCGCTCGTCCGATCCACAATGGCAGACCGTCGGCGAATCGAGAATCGATGCGCTGGCACGCACGGCTACGTTCCGCGTGGCGAGCTGGGATGACACGCGCGACACGCCGTATCGCGTCCTGTACGGCAAGCAGAGTTACGAAGGCGTAGTTCGACATAACCCCGTCGAGAAAACCAAACTGGTTGTGGCCGCTCTTTCGTGCATGAACGATCTCGGCTTCCCGCACCGTGAGATTTTCCGCAACCTGCAGCATTTCAAGCCCGATCTTCTGCTGTGGGTTGGCGACCAGATCTATGAGCGGTCGGCCAGCTACGGGATCGAGCGCCTTCCGCTGGAGCGCGCCACCCTCGATTACCTTCGCAAGTGGTACCTGTTCGGATGGGGGTTCCGCGACCTGCTTCGTGATACCCCGTCCGTGTGCATGCCCGACGATCACGACGTGTATCATGGCAACGTTTGGGGAGCAGGCGGCCGGCACGCCGAAGGCTTCGGCCAGCCGGGCCAGGACAGCGGCGGGTACGTCGAACCGGCGCAATGGGTCAACATGGTGCAGCGCACGCAAACCAGCCATCTGCCGGATCCATTCGATCCCACGCCTGTCGAGCAGGACATCAGCGTGTATTACACCGATCTACGCTACGGCGGTGTAAGCTTCGCGATTCTGGAAGACCGCAAATGGAAATCAGCGCCGAAGATAGCGATCCCCAAGGCTCGCATCGTGAACGGCTGGGCGCAAAACCCCGAGTACAATGCTGCACACGATGGCGACGTACCAGGGGCGCAATTGCTGGGTCCACGTCAGATGGAGTTCTTGAAGAAGTGGGCTGCGGATTGGAGCGGCGGAGTGTGGATGAAAGCCGCAGTTTCCCAGACCATCATGGCGAACGTGGCAACTCTGCCGTCCCCGGCCAACACGGACGCGGTGACTCCCCAGTTGCCTATTCTTCCGCCCGGCGGCTACGCAGAAGGCGAGATGAAGGTGGCCGATCACGACTCTAACGCCTGGCCGCAGACGCCCCGTAACGAAGCGCTTCGCATCATCCGCCGCGCGCTTGCCGTCCACATCGCGGGGGATCAGCATCTTGGCAGCACGCTCCAGTATGGCGTTGACGATTGGGGCGATGCGCCTTGGGCGATCTGCGTGCCTGCCGTCTCCAATCTGTTCCCCAGGCGTTGGTACCCGCCCGAGCCGGGAAAGAATCCGAAGCCGCAAGCACCGCGCAACACGGGCGAGTACCTGGACGGTTTCGGAAACAAAGTGACGGTCCACGCCGTGTTCAATCCGGCGACAGTTGAGGCGGCGCCAAAATCCGTGAATCATCGCGCCCCGGGATACGGGATTATTGAGTTCGACCGGACAAAGCAGGAAATCAAGCTCACCAACTGGCCCCGCTGGGTGGACTCGAGCAGGCGCGGCGCGCAGCCCTGTGACGGATGGCCCATCATTGTAAAGCAGTCAGAGAATGGTTTGCCGAGATCGGGCTGGCAGCTTGAAGCCGTGAGCAGCGCGGGTGAGAACGGAGCGCTCGTCGAAGTCGTGGATGAAGCCTCGAATGAACACGTCTACACGTATCGCATGTTGGAAGGCTCGTTTGCTCCGCCCGTATTCAAAGAAGGCCGATACACCGTGACCATTCGCAGCCCCGCCGGTAAAACCATCGCCGTGCGGCGGAACCTCGTCGCGCGCCGGACCGGCTAGGAGGCCTCCCACTCGATCTCTTTCACAGGTCCGACGACTAACCCCCACATGGCCGCGCCGGTCAGGACGACCAGCGCGGCTACGACGAAGGCGAGGTGAAACGATCCAGTGCGATCGACTACCAGTCCCGTCAGCCAGGATGCGGCGATGCCCGCCAGATTTCCCACACCGTTCTGCACGCTCGTCCAGCGGCCCGCCGCCAGGGGTCCTGCGAGCGTCTGCGTGGTGGCCCAGTGATTCGAGGCGTAGCTGCCAAAGGCGATACAAGCCAGAAACAGGAGTGCAATCGAGAGTCTCATGTCCTGCAACATGGCCACGGGCAAGATCACTGTGGAGAAGCTCAGGCCGGTCACAATGATCGTCTTTCTCACTCGCGTTGGAGAACCTCCGGCTAGTATCCAGCGATCGGAGATCCAACCGGCAATGATGGTGGCCGTGGCAATGGCCAAAAATGCAAGTGTGCTGATCTGTCCCATCATTTGCAACGAGTACTTACGCTCCTTGACCAGATAGGTCGGCAACCAGGTCAGCAGGAAGAACCAGAAGTAGTTGCCGCAGAAGTGGCCCAGAAACGTCCCCCACGCCGAGCGGGAGCGGAGGATGCGCCACACGGATGGACCTCGGTCGGTTTGCGCGATCATGGATTCCGGTGAGCGCGGCATCCAGAACCACCACGGAACCAGCCACAGCAGACTGCCCGCTCCGAGCGCGACGAAGAACACCCGCCATCCTATGGTGGCGACCAGCATTGCCCCCACGAAACTTCCTAACGCGGGTCCCAGCTTCGACCCGGCGTCAATCAGGGCGTTCGCCAGCCCGCGACGATGCTGCGGGATATCGGTGGCAAGAATCCGCGAGTAGCATGGATAGGCCACTGATTCTCCGGCGCCCAACATTAGCCGGGCAAGAAAAAGTGCGGGCAGCCCAGACACAACGCCGGTGATCACCGTCGCCACCGACCATAGGAGAAACCCGGCAGCCAGCACCAGGCCCACGGGAAAGCGGTCGGCCAGCCAGCCGGCGATACCGAATAGCTGCACCAGCGCATAGGTCCAGAAAAATGCCGAGAACAGAGTCCCAATTTGAAGCGGCGAGAGTGACAGCTCGCGCTCGATCACCGGCGCCGCGATCGACAGATTGCTCCGATCGATGTAGTTGATGAAGATGGAGACTACCAGCAGGATCAGCAATAGCCACTGAGCCCGGCTGGTGACGGTAGGCGGCATCACACGCAGAGGGTTCACCGCAATGTGATCTCTACGTGCGAGCGCCCGCTAGATGACGGTCCATTGTGGGCATCTGGCGGCGCGATTAGAATCTCTCCCTTGCGCGTTGCGCCCCAGCCGCAGGTCCGGGTTAGGGACGCAGAAGGCATATTACTCTTCATGGATTCTTCCTCAGAATGGCCGCACGTATCTATTTCCGGGATGCGAAGGCCGTGAGCATTTTCTCGTAGGTGGTTTCCAGAGTCTCCGGCAGCACTCGGGTCTCGCCGACGACCGTCATGAAATTCGCGTCTCCGGGCCAGCGTGGAAGCATGTGCATGTGGATGTGCCCTGCAACGCCGGCGCCCGCACTCTCGCCGATGTTCATTCCGAGATTGATGCCTTTCGGATTGTAGATAGAGCGCAGGTGCTGCTCACACTGCCGCATCAGTTTCATCATCTCGGCTAACGTTTCTGCGTCCGCACCCTCCAGCGTTGCCACATGCTCGTACGGAGCGATGAGGAGGTGCCCGTTGGTATACGGATAAAGATTCAGCAGAACGAAATTGTACTCACCACGGAACACGATGTAGTTTTCGCGATCCTGATTCTCTGCGAGCTTCGCGCAGAAGACACACGCGGCTTCCGGAGTGGCCTTTCGGATGTACGTAAACCGCCAGGGACTCCACAAACGGTCCATTACTGTGGCTGGTTACAGGATCGGGTTACCGGAAGACGAGCCAGGGCCGAGGAGTCCATCACCGTCCGAAGAGGGAGCCGCGGCCTGCTCGGAAGAATGATTCACCAGGTCTTTCAATTCCTTGCTGGGCTTGAAATACGGGATACGTTTGGAAGGTACCTCCACGCGTGTACCTGTCTTCGGATTGCGACCCACGCGGGGCTGGCGCTGGCGGGTGCGGAAGCTTCCGAACCCACGAATCTCGATCTTGTCACCGGCGCGCAAGGAACGAACGACGCTGTCGAAGATGGCCTCAACGATCACTTCGGAATCCTTCCGCGTCATCTCGACAACCCGCGACACTTCTTCGATCAACTCCGCCTTGGTCATAGCTATTATTCCTATTCCTCTCCTTGATCCGTCTCAACGGGGGCTTACCCTTCCCCTTTACCACGAATGACTTCTTCGATCGTCATGGTAGCAGCCGCGGCCTGCTTCTGATAGTCCTCCAGACGCAACCGCTCCTCATCCTGGGTGAGTGCCCGGACACTCAAACCGATCTTCTTCTCCGCTTCATTCATCTTGATGATCTTAAAGTCCAGACTCTTCCCCGAGGGGTAGTGCCGGCTCGTCCGGGCCCCGATCACCTGCGGCGGGCACCTCGGATTTGTGGCAAAGCCCCTCGACACCCGGCGCCAGTTCCACAAATAATCCGAAGCTCGCGGCGCGGCAAACCCGGCCGCGCACGATGTCGCCCACCTGGTGCGTACTGAAGAAAGTTTCCCAGGCATCCGGCTGCAATTGCTTCATCCCCAGCGAAAGACGCCGGTTTGGAGCATCGATATTCAGAATCACGGCCTGCACGATCTGCCCTTTCTTCAGCACCTCAGAAGGATGTTTGATGCGCTTGGTCCAAGAGAGATCGGAGATGTGGACCAGGCCATCAATGCCTTCTTCGATTTCCACGAATGCGCCGAAGTCGGTGAGCTTGCGAACCCGGCCTTCTACGACCGATCCGATCGCGTACCGCTCTGCGACAGTGGTCCAAGGGTCGGCTTCCAGTTGCTTCATGCCGAGCGAAATCCGGCGCTCTCTCGGCTTCACCTCCAGGACCACGGCTTCCACCTGGTCCCCGACCTTCACCACTTTGCTGGGATGCTTCATCCGCCGGCTCCAGGTCATCTCCGAAATATGGATGAGACCCTCCACACCCGGTTCGAGTTCAACGAAGGAGCCGTAGTCGGTGACGCTCACCACCCGGCCGACCACGCGGCTGCCCGCGTGAATAGCGCTCGCTTGCCGCGATCCACGGGTCCGGCGCCAGCTGCTTCATCCCGAGCGAGATGCGTTCTTTATCCTGATCGAATTTGAGGACCTTGACCGTGACCTGATCTCCTACGTTCAACATCTCGGAAGGATGCGTTACCCGCCCATACGAGATGTCGCTGACGTGCAGCAGGCCGTCGATGCCGCCGAGATCCACGAACGCGCCATAGTCGGTGAGATTCTTGACCGTGCCGGTGACTACCGATCCTTCGTGCAGCGTCTCCAGCGCTGTATTCTTGCGGGTGTTGACCTCTTCTTCGATAGCCAGCTTGCGCGATACTACGACATTGCCGCGCCGGCGGTTCAGCTTCAGGATGTGGACCGCGATGTCCTGTCCGACCAGGCTGATCCAGATTGTGAATCGGCCGGACGTCGATCTGCGAACCGGGCATGAAAGCCGGCACGCCGACGTCCACCGAGCAGTCCACCCTTGGTGCGTCCAGTAACGCGGCCCGAGATGAGTAGATGATCCCGATGCGCGCGCTCCAGAGTTTCCCAGGAGTGCAGCCTGGCCGCCTTTTCGTGAGACAGGAGAATGTAGCCGCCGGGCTGCGGCCCGTGGCGTTCAATGATGACGTCGATCACGTCGCCGGGCTGCACGGCCACGGAGCCGTCCGCAGCTTGAAACTGCTCGATCGGAACCAGCCCTTCCGTCTTGTAGCCGATATCGACGATCACCTCTTTTGGGGTGACCTTGAGAACGCGCCCCTGCAGCAGTTCGCCTTCAGATGGCGGAGCCAGGTGACTGTAGTCCTCGAGAAGATGCTCGTAGTCGGACTCGTCTACCGGCCCTGGCGTGCTGGGTACATGCCGCTCGTCTGAATCGCTAACCATGGAAAGTTGCTCCGGGGCTCACTGCAACTCCAGACGGTTTTGGGCCGAGTCGAAGAGTATCCAAGCCACCGAATTAGCCTGGAAAGGGTGTGCGCAGGCGATTTGAGTTTGAAACAATCCGGCCTTCACGAGCCCATCTCGGAAAGGTCTGCCGCATTCGCCGACAAACCGTTGACTAATCGATGCTTCACGAACTATAGCCGAGCTTGGCAAGGTTGTCAACCGCGGCCCTCGCGAGGGCTCGCCTTTTCGTCACCGCATAAGAGTTGAGTTTCGGGTTTTTATGCGCCGGGAGCGGCGTGGAATTGTATGGCATAATAGGGGCGTTAGTTTGAAGTGTCACCCTGAGTTCCGGTCCACCCTGCTGGTTAACCCGACAGCCCGCACTCCGTTCGGCCTTCAGCTACAGATTAGGAGATAAGAGAGTTTCGCATGGCAAGACTATTTGTAGGGAATCTCCCCTACTCAGCGAACGAAACCGACATCCAGAATTTCTTCGCGGATGCCGGATACAGTGTAGACAGCGTGAACGTGATGCGCGACCGTTTCAGTGGCGAAGCGCGCGGTTTTGCATTCGTGGAAATCAACGACGAGCAACAGGCGCAGGCCGCGATCTCGTCATGCAACGGCAAAGATTTATCCGGCCGGGCTCTGGTGATCAACGAGGCACGGCCAATGGCGCGCGAGGGCGGCGGCGGTGCTGGAAGCCGAGGCCCGCGAAGCAGCAGCGGCGGCGGTGGCAACAGCGGCGGTGGGGGTCCCCGTCAACGCGATTTCGGCGGCAGCAAAAATCGCTGGTAAAGACTGGGGTCCACACTCGCGCGCGGCGCGGCAGCTAGTTCCTGCCGCACAGATCCGGAGTCTGGCACATACCTCCGGCACAACCACCCATTTGAGGAGCGGCCTGCGGCTTCCCGTTGGCGTGCGCTGAAAATACCGACATTTGTTGAGTGAGATGCGCCTTCCCACAGGACGGGCAATCCACCGCGTCCCCGCGCCTCACCAGCTTCTCAAAACTCGATCCACAATCTTCACAACGATATTCAAAAATAGGCATTTGGTAATCCTTACTCCAGTAGCAGCATTCCCAGTTTATCAATGAAATCGTGAATTTCGGCTGGCGGGACGTTGGTGTGGTTAACCAGGATCGAAAACGCTAGTTGACCATAAGTGGCGCTATCGGCGTAACCGGAGAGCGCGCTGATGTGAGACAGCGATCCGGTTTTAGCCTGAATGCCCTTGGCGGCGGCTTCCTTCCCGAATCGCTTGGTCAGAGTGCCATCCAAGCCGCCGACCGGCAGCAAGCTCATCCAGGCCTCCCGCAGCGGGGAGGCGTACATGAAGCGCAGCAGCCGGACCACTGCGTCGGGTTTGACGAGAGTTCCCCGAGAGAGGCCGGATGCGTCGACGAAGAAGTAATCGTCACGAGTAATTCCGATCTCGTCTAGAAACGCCTGCAGTTCGTCCAGTCCGGCTTTCCGCGACCCGTCCCTTGTACGCACCCAAGCTACTTGCCGTAGTACGAGTTCCGCCCAAAGATTCTGGCTAACCTTATCGGTGACACGGAGCAACTCTATCAACGGTGGCGATGTCCGTTCTATCACCACGGGGCTGGTCCAAGCCGGCGCGGGGCCTCCGCAATAGCGATGACGTGCCAAAGGGCGGCCGCCGACTGTTATGCCACGCCTTATTAGCGCATCGTAAAGGGCCGTGGCGGCATACAACGGCGGGTCGTCAACAGCGAGCCAAAGCTTCGTGCTCCCGGCCTTTATGGATACGCTGCCCGAGAGCTGCAATTCCCGCCCGCCAAGCCGGCGGACCTCGATTTTATGGTCGCCGGCAGCGATTGTCTGAACTCGGTTGTCAATAACGAAATACTCAAGCGCCGGAGTAATCTCAAGTGTGGCGGGGTCGCCCGCTGCAGCCCCGGGAAAAACTTCCACCTTGATCGAGTTGCTCGCCAGACTCAGTGCGCTTATGGGCGCACCGTATTCCCACAGCGAATCGTCGACGCCCCACCCGGGCGCAAACGGCTCCGAGACGAACGCAGTGTCGTCGCCGACGACATCGCCCGCGACAGTCCGGATCCCGCGCACGGCGAGTTCGTCGGCCAAAGCTTCGATCGCCGCCAGGGGGTCGGCGGGCGGCGCATCCTTATCGTAGGGGATTTGGATGAAAGACATCGATGGATCGCCACCTCCGGCGATGATCAGATCGCCGTTCGATTGGAACAGCCGCGTGGTCATCCGGTAGTCTGGCCCCAGGCGGGCCAGGGCCATCGCCGTGCTGAACAGCTTGGTATTCGAGGCGGGCGTAAACAGCTTTTGCGAGTCGCGTGAATAAAGGACGGTTCCGGTTGCCAACTGCACGACTTCGATTCCGGCATTGGCAGAGTCAAGCGCATGCGAAACCCGCAGGAGTTCATCGACGCGCTGCTCCAGGAGAGATTCGGCGGAAGCCAGCGCCGCTGCCCAAAACAGAAGAGTTACTAAACGAAACATTGAAGCCGGATTATACTGCGTTCAGCATGCTGCGTCGAATTTCGGGGTCAATAGCACTCATCATGGTGACCTCACACGCCGGTGAAGTGAAACGAAAGCCCGACGAATACCCCGCCCGGATGAAGATCGGCGGCGTCACCTTTGCGGTAGAAAATCTCGGCCCCAGCGTTCCAACCCCATCCGGCGGGCTTTTCACCAGCGATTACATCGCAATCGAGGTCGCCTTGTTCGCCGACGGACTTGGACAGCGCGCTTTCATCAACCATCCCGATTTCGCGTTGCGCATTAACGGATCCAAAACGCTATTACGTCCCGATACGCCGGGAGCCGTCGCCGCTTCGGTGAAATATCCCGATTGGGAGCAACGAACGCGATTGGAAGCGCATGCGGGAATCGGAGATGCGGACGTGGTCCTTGGCCGCTCCCGATCTGTTGAGCGCTTTCCCGGCGACCGCCGTCCCAGTGAGCAGCAAGGAACGGGCCCGATGCCGCGCATTGAGAATCCTCTGGCTAAGAAAGGGGATCAGACGCCGGTGGACGAACTCGTTCAGCGCTCCGCCCTGCCAGAAGGCGATAGCGCTCTACCTGTATCCGGCTGCCTGTACTTCTACTACAAGGGCAAGCTGAAATCAATCAAGAGGCTCGAACTCGTCTACGAGGGTCGGTTGGGCGAGGGATCGGTGCGGGTTCCGTGACGTATCCCGCGCGACTCCACCGCGATCGCAATGAATAAAAGCAGCACCATGACGGTCCCAAATAGTGGAAGCAGCATGACAATGCGCACGCCGGACCACGACGCCACGTAGCCCAGCATGCACGGAGCAAGGAAACCTCCAGTGAGGGCTAATGACACAATTCCGTTATAGAATCCGGGATGATATTTAGGGAAGCGGTGGTCGACCTTCCTGGCTAGTAAGGGATAAATTGATGCGAATCCCGCGCCCACAAAGATGATCCCGGTGGTCGCGCCGAAGGGGGTCTCGGTGAAAGCCAGGATCAAGCACCCGAACATGGCCAGAAGCATGCTACCCGCCAGCATCGCCGTATGCCGCACATGCGGCAGCAACGCCTGCACGGCAATGCGTCCGCCCAGCAAAGCCACCCAGTACACGGCTAGCAGCACCAGCGAATCAGCCGGGCTGATGCCGAGACGCTGCACCAGGAACAGGGGCAGCCATCCGGCGATTGCCCATTCATTGCCGAACTGGAAGAATAGCAGGAGCGCGAACAGCACCGCCGTGGCGCTCCTTACGTCAAGCAGCACGTCGCGAACTGTACGCCTCAGTTCTCTTGTGACCGGAGCGTACTGGATGCGGGAGTAAAGGACCGCGAACAGCACCGGGATCATGGCCAGCAAGATGAGAATGCTGGGCACGGTGTAAACGTAGAAGGTGCCGGAGATCAGCAGGGTTGCCGCCAGACAGCCCAAGCTGAATAATGTCCCGCCGACATTCACTGTCGCCGAAGGATCGTGGCGGTAGATCGGCGCGATTGCAAGGAATATCGCGGAGTGAAGCAGCCCGCCGGCGACGCCCACCAGAGCAAATCCAATCATGCGGGTCCAATCCGGGGTTGGCGGACTCACAGCCGCCAGGTATAGGAGCGCGCCTGCAGCGAGGGCACAACCTGTGAGCAGGGTCCGGCCCGTACCCATGCGCCGCAGCAGCCACCCGCTCGCCTGGATGGAGGCGACTATGCCGGCGGACGCACTGAAGAAGAGCGCTCCAATAGTTTGGTAATCAGCGCTGAGATGATGTCCCCAAGACGGCAGAATGGAGCCGAAGAATGAAAACAGCAGGCCCGACAGAAAGAATCCGGCCAGTGCGCGCCGGGATCCGGGCGCCGATAGAGTTCCTGCGGTGTTGCCCATCACGGTCGGGGCTGATTCGGCAAGCTCAATTGTACGTCGTCGCGGGGCCTTCCAGTTACGGAATTGAGTATCTCTGAATGTGAATTGTGACGGGCCGAGGTTCCTGCTCTCATTCACTTACGTGTTGGCCACTCGGGTGCATAAGTAGAGGCAGGTCTTGCTAGAGGTCTTCTTCAGGCGCTTTGGTGATAGGTGCCTCCGTTCGATGTTGTCGTCATGGCCCTGCGTGCATCGCAGGGCTCTTTTTTTGTAACCTGACACGCATTCTAATTCCGGAGTTGTTGCGAGAAGGGACTGACATGAGCAAGGCGCGTCTTTCGCAACGCCAGCTATCCGACCTGCAGAAATCTTCTTGGAATTGTTCGCCGGACGCAGGCGATCCAGCGGAATCCGTGTTTTGGGCTACAACCGCAGATGGCATCGAACGCCAATTACCCGCCGAAGAAGCTGCGGTTGTCAAAGGAGGGGAGCCGGTCCTACGCCGTTTGTGATCCCACACTGGACAGAACGAAGCCCATCCGAAGTAGTGGTCGAGTTCTCGAACAGGTTTCACAAGCCACTCCCGCCCAATGTTCGAATGCTTGATCAAGCTTCCCGCGCGCCGCAGCAGCGCCCACGGTAACAACCGGGAGCCGGCATGGAAGGCGACAACCGGCGCGCCGCTTTCCTTGATGCTCGAGGCTTTGCTCTGAGCGCTCGTCTACGGCTCGCAGGCGGCCGCTTGGGTCGAAGAACAGGGGGCGACACTCCTGGTCCACGCGAGTCTGGGACACTTCGAAAAGACCTTCACGAAAATACGAATCCGAATTGACGGAAAACTTCTACCCGTTGTAGACTGAAGACATCACTGAAAAAGGAGGTGGTCCAGTCGATCATATGAGTACTGGTAGCGATTGTAGTAATAGATCCACGCGTGAGGTGGCCGACTGTTGAGTCGACCGCACTAACGTTCAGGTTTCGTATCAGTGTTCGAGGCCGCCCTTCCTGTGGACCGGCCACTCACGCGAAAGCTGTAGAGCCTAAAGGCTACCGAGACCCCCGCGATGCCTCCTGCGTCGCGGGGGTTTTAACTTTCATCCAACCATCAAGCACATCTCAGATGCTAGGATTTATTGGCACCTAACTAAAAGGAAACACTAAGCAATGAAAGCAGGGATCCACCCCCAATACGAGGAAGTCAATGTGACCTGCGCCTGCGGAAACGTCTTCCGCACGCGTTCGACTCACAGAGGCGACATCCGCGTGGAAATATGCTCTAACTGCCACCCGTTCTTTACAGGCCGTCAGAAGTTGATCGATACGGAGGGCCGTGTAGATCGCTTTAATAAGAAGGTCGAGAAGAGTCGGCAGATACAGGCGCAGACCAAACAGGCGCAAGCCGACAAACCCCAACGGAACGCGTAAACGCCCACCATAAACACGAAGGGCGGTGCACGCCGGCACCGCCCTCACAAAAGTTTACATTCGAAAAACTCAAATACCGGGACCGCCTCGCTCCTTCGCCGGAGCGTTCCGTTCCCGTTCCCGACGCATCTTTTCGTATTCCGCCCGTTGTCCCTCGTCCAGAATCGCGCGAATCTTGGCTTGCTGCTGGCTCTTGATCGATTCCATCTCGGGCCTGGACTTCTCGTGTACTTCGTGGAATCGCGTGCGCGTCTCGTCGAGGACGGCGTTGAGCTGGGTTACCTGATCCCGCCGAAGATTGAGACGCTTCTGCATGTCAGTCATGTACTGCTTACGCCATTCCTCGGGCCCCTTGGCGATGACTGTTTTCACCATGTAAAGCCGATGGCCAAAGACCCCGACCAGTACACCGCTCGCGAAGATCAGGCCGACATAGAGTGCGACGTTAAGGCGAGACCGCCTCATTGAAGCGTTCCCTCACTGAGGATCTCAGGACGGACTACTTCAGCGTAATCCAGGTTGCTGTGCTCAGCCGACAGTACGTCGATATAGCTGGCGCTGTAGATCGGAGCCGACTGCAATTTGGGAATCAGAAGGGTCCCGATCAGCAGCGTGACCAACGCCGCCACCGTGACCAAGGCTTCCGCCATACGTCTCAACAGACGCAAGGGCGAACGCCGGGATTCGATGCGGCGCCAGACGCCCGGCGTAAACGCGGACGAAGGCTCCGGATCGGGCAGGGCGTCCCGGTAGGCTGTGAATAGTCTTTCTAAGTCGTCCATTTTCAGAGTCTCACGCTTACTTGAATGGGCGCATCTGATCTTGCCGGGGTTACTCTTGTTTCGAGCTAACTTTCCGGGCAGTCTCCTGCGCCTGTTTGCTTTCAAACGCCTTTAGAACCCGCTGCCGGGCCCGAAACAAACGAACTTTCAAGGCGTTTTCATTTACAGTGTATATCCTCTCCAACTCCTTCAGTGACAACCCCTCTACCTCTTTCAAAGTCAGTAGAATGCGGTCCTCTTCGGAGACGGAGCTCAACAACTCATCGGTGAGCTCGCGAACCCGTGTCCGCCGTTGGTCTTCGTCATTGCGTCTGCTGCCCGCAACGGCATCGGCCATCGTTACCTGTTGTTCGGATAGGTCCGACATGCGCGATTCGTTGCGACGACGCTGACGCCGGAGGTAATCGTAGGCCGCGTTCACGGTCAGCCGATACAGCCACGGCTCGAAAACCTCCGCCGTTCTTAATTGGTCGAGCGAATAGTATAGACGAACGAACACTTCCTGGCCCACGTCCTCGACGTCTTCCGGACGGCCGATGAGGCGCGCGATGGTACCCAGTATCCTTTTTCTGTAAGCTTGTATGACGCGATTGAATGCGGCATCGTCGCCACTTCGGGCGCGTTCGATGAGTTCGAATTCAACCAGCATGGCGTCGGCCGCACTCCTGCCGCCCCTAGCGGAACAGCCGTGCGGAAAAAGCGTTCACGACCGTAAACGCTTAGTTTACAGTCGGATGCTAAAAAATGCAAAGCGCAGGTAGTGACCCTTTCTCCGGCTACGGTGCGCTCGTCACGTTGATCGCTGCCGCAGCCACTCGGGAATCGCGCTCGGAACCCGGGAAAGGCAATCGACGTACCTTTCGAGGCGGAACAAGTTCATCAACGACGAGCCGCGGCGCGCGTCAATTAACGTGCGAACGCCGCTCGCATTCCACGTGATCGCTTGACGCGGTTGCGGATGGTATCGGCGTCTTCTGCACTGAAGCCGAAGGAGCGCGTCCCCATGGAGGCAAAGTCCTCCGCCGTCCAGCGGGCGCGCATAACGCCTGTGGCTGCGTGACGATCTACGGATTGCAGGACGTGCCCGATTTCGTGCGCAAGTACGGCGCCCAAAATGGTTCCGCCCGAGATGGCCCTGCGAGCCAGATAGGGTTCCAGGCGATCGTACAGCACAACCACTCGCACGCCGTCGTGTGCAAACGGCAGAGCATACGCCAAAGCACCACGATGGAATGTGTCCGGCGTATCGTTTTTGATTTGCACGATCACCTGAGTCTCGCCTGGAGCGGCACAGTTCCAACGAAGCCGGACGCCGGTGGGTTCGAAGATCTGGGAGGCTGTGTTCTCCCCCAGTTTTAAGGTCCGGAAGTCCATGATGACTCCAAACCGCACACAAACCGATACTTCCGGCTCTTGCGCCGACGCGTATGGAATTACAAAAAGCAGGAACGCATAGAGAATTCGAAGCACTACTGTCCTCCATTTGGTGTTGGCGGACCGGCTAAACGGGGGTCCAGATTAGCAAGGGTCAACTGGGAGGAGAACGGCGGAGTTCCTAGGTCGAAGAAGTCATTCGGCGGCCGGGACCGCGTTTAATCGGCTCCAGCCGTGCAGACGAGCGCGGTGGGCCAACCATACGAACAAGTAAACGGCGCAACCCGCGGCTACAGCAGCAATCGCGTTCACCATCAGGGTGAGGGAGGCGGTCAACAAGAAAGCGGAGGCATCAGCACGGCGCATCTTCGCTAGACGACGCCAAGTGCCCCACTCAAGCAGACAAATGCCAACATACGCAGTAACACCGGCCAATGCGGTGACCGGGATGTGAGAAACATAGTTGGCGCCCCACGTCAGGCACGCGACTAGAACGCCCGCATGGGCCAGGTTCGATAGACGAGTGGTAGCGCCACAGCGCACGGCGGCGAGTGAGCGGGCCGGAATGCCGACGCTCATCGGTGCGCCGAAGAGCCCTGCGCAAACGTTTGCAATTCCGTAAGCGCCCAATTCCCGATCTGCATCGGCACCCTTCATCGGTTTGTGCCTGGTCCGGAAATGGTCGACCACACGCGACGTGATTAACAGGTTGATAGAAGCAACGAACGCGAGCGCAAAGCCGGCCGGCAACACCTGATAAATATCCGCAGCCGACCAGGTAAAACCGGCAAAAGGCGGCATGTCCAGTGGAAGGCTCCCAATCTCGATTTCGTGCAGTCCGAGAATCCGCGCCGCGAAGGCAGCCGCCAGCACCCCAAGCAGCGGCGCGGGTGCTTTGGCAGTGAGGCGTGTGACGCCCAGTCCTACCGCAATGACGATAGCCCCGAGGACCAACGGCTGCCAGCGGGTCTCGGCGATATGCTGCAACACTCGCAGCAGTTGAACCAGCGAGGCTGTGGCTCCATCGATGGAAATCCGCAAGCCGAAGATCGACTTCAATTGGGAGATGAACATCATCGCGCCGATTCCGCAGGAAAATCCGGAAACGACGGCGTGCGGAACCTTGGAGATGAAGCGCCCCCACCGGAGGACGGAGAACGTGAGCATGAACACGGCGCCGACCAGCGTCACCTTCGCCGCCCCACCGACGCCCTGCTGCCTTGCGGCCAAGGCGATGATCGGCACGGTGACACTGGATGTTCCCCCAATCAGAACGGGATTGCGGCCGATCAGCGCAGTAATCGGGGCGGTCAGCAGTGATGAGAATACCCCGAGCAGCGGAGGCAGCCCCATCAGACTGGCCATCGCCAAGCCGTATGGAAGGGCGATAAGAGCAGCAATGAAACCGCCGCAACAGTCGCCCAAGATGCTTTTGAGAGAAATAGCGGTAAGCCTCAAACCCATCTCCGTGCAGTAACCACTAAAGAGCGCCAGCGTACGGCGGCTAAACCGCCATCACTTTGGCGAATGCCGTCTTGAATTTCGCCATCTCGTCCGCAGTCCCGATAGAAACGCGAACGTGCGTCGGCCACGCCGGCCAGACCCGTCCGATCAGCACTTTCTCCTTGAACATGGCTTGTATCACCTGCTGCCCCGGGCGCTTCACATCGATCATGATCTTGTTGGATTGCGAAGGCACAAACTGGATGTTCTTGGATGTCAGCCAGGATGAAACATCGTCGCGAACCGAAGCGATAATCTTGCGGCGCTCGGGAACCAGCTTAGGCGAGATTTTGAGACTCGCGGCGGCGCCGACCATTCCCGTCACGGGCAGGGCGCCAGCGCTGTATGGAGACACCTTGGACAGGAGATCGGGCCGGCCGAACGCGGCGCCCGCACGCAGACCCGCCATTCCGTACAGCTTCGAGAACGTCCGAAGAATAATCACATCTTTGTCGGCGGCCACCAGGTCGGAGTTAGGCGACATATTCGCGAGATGTACGTAAGCCTCGTCCAGCAAAAGGATGGAGCCCAGTGGCTTGTTGGCCAGGAGATAATCGATGTCCTCGCGAGAGGTCAGCGTGCCTGTCGGGTTGTTGGGGTTGCAGATATAGAACAGTCCGGCGTTCGGCGCGGCCTTCACCATGGCCTTGACATCATGCGAGTAGCTTGCCGCGAGCGGCACCTTAACGACTGGAGCGCCAACAAATCTCGCTGCTCGGTCCGCTGCTTCGTAACCGGGATCGCCCATCACCAGCGGGCGTGTCGGTGAGGTGAAGGCCATGACCGCCTGATGCAGCGGCGCGCTCGACCCCGCGTAGGGAGTCACGTATCCGGACTTCAGGCCTTCCAAGTCGGCTTGCAGCTTGGTGAACGCGAACGTCTCCTCGTAGAGATAGCGCCCGCCCTGGCGAACCACACTGTATATAGCTTCAGCCGCTTCGGGGCACGGGCCCAGCGGGTTCTCATTCGCATTGATTTTGACGGCGTCGGGCGGGATCGGCTCCCGCATCGCCGACAACTGGGCGAGCGCGCCCTCGTTATAGAACGGCAACGCCGCGCCGGCTGTGATCAGGGTGGCGAATCTCCCGAAAGAACGGCGGGAAATGCCCCGTTGTTTCAGGTCTTGGCGGACCTCGGAATTCAGTAAGGTGCTCATGGGTTCCTCTCTGGCTTGTAAACTCTTCATCAAAAGAACAGGCGTAATCCCAGCTGCAACATCCGCGGAAAATTGCCTTGCGAGGTGATACGTCCGAATGCCGCGTTTCCGAAAGCCGTATTCGGAGCCCGGAAGTACGGGGTATTCATTGCGTTCAAAGCCTCGGCCCTGAACTGCGCATGGAACTGCTCGGTGATAGCGAAACTTTTAAAGACCGACATGTCCCAATTCACCAATCCCGGCCCCCGCATCGCGATCGTGCGAGTCACGTTGCCGAACGTAAATTGAGGAGCGGCTGAGAACGCCGCGGGGTTGATCCAACCGTCGATGCGCTGGCTAAACGGCGCGTCCACCGTCGGCGAGATTCCCGTCGCATTCGGCCGCTGGCGCGACGCCCCGATTACGGCGTTCGTGTTGTTGTTCATGTAGATCTGGAGGGGATAGCCGGTCTGGAACGTCGAAACCGTGTTTGCGGACCACCCTCCTACCGCGAGATCCGTGAGCCGGTTGGCTCCGGACAGGAACGATTTCCCGCGGCCAAACGGCAACTCGTAGGTCACGGCATTGGTCCAGCGTTGCGGGGAATCCATATAGGAGAGTCCCCATTCTCCGGTCAGTGAATACACATCCTGCGGACCACTATTCCCGGCGTTCAGGTTGTTGCCAGCGCCGCCTCCGGACATATCGAAGTTCCGCGAGTAAGTGTACGCCGAGACCAGCGTCAAGCCCCGTGACATGCTTTTCTGAAGCTTGATGACAAGCGCATCGTACTGCGCCTTGTTCCGATCGCTAGCGGCCAGATTCACCGCTGCGAATTGCGGAAACGGCCGGAGTAATTGGTTGTAAGCGACCGTGGATGAGCCGATTACTCCGGTGCCTCCCCTGCCGTAATACGGATTTGCGACGGACTGGGTCAAGGCCGACCCTAAGTTGAAGTAATTCGGGTCGAGTTGATCGATGTTCAGAGCCGCCGTCGTTAGAGTCAGGTGGGAGGTTCGCGATCCTGAGTAGCCTATGCTGGACACAAATCCACCGCCGAGTTGCCTTTGAATATCCAAAGAGAACTGCATTACCCGAGTGGATTTCGCATTCGGGTCGTAAATGGTCACACTCTTTCCTATCCCTGTGAGTGCGCCGAGCGTGTTACCTACGGGGCGATCCAATCCGTTCGGAAACGGGTTTGACAAGGAAATCGCCGGCGTCTTGCCGCCATCGTTTGAGATCGCGGGTTGCGTCGTGGCAGTGATGCCCTCGCTCGAGTACGGAGAACCCAGTGCCAGCATGGGAGCGTAGTACACTCCCCACCCCCCGCGAAGTACGGTTTTACTGTCCAACTGATACGCCAGTCCGATGCGCGGCGCCAGTTTGAATAGATTCGGATCGCCCGTGTTGATCTTCTGGCCGTTCACGCCCGCAAAACGGAGCACGCCGGGTGTGGTAACCCCCGCAGCTGTGCCAAGTGGGTTAGCCGCCGTGGTATCGAACCCGGTGATCAGGTTATTGTTCGCCTCTTTCAGACCTGTCTCGCGCTCCCAGCGGAGGCCAAGGTTGATAGTCAGCTTTGGGCTCAGGCGAAAATCGTCCTGAACGTAAATTGCGTTGTAATCGATGTACTCGCTCAGGCGGGTGGGAATGTATCCAGCGGCGCTGATGGGGGCTCCCAACAATAAGTCGGCGAGGTCCGCTCCTGTGGCGCTGGAGGATGAGTTCGCGTTGGCTCGCGTGAACTGGTTTGTAAAACTGAACGCCCCTGCGCTGTTGCCGTAATCGAGGCCATCGTCATGCAGCCGGCGATAGTCATAGCCAAATTTCAAGTTATGCCGGCCCAGGTATTTCGACACGCTGAATCCGGCATTCTTCGAGTAGTGGACGTAGTTGAAATTATTGTTAGTGCCCAGCGAGTACGCCGTTTGCATGGTGACATTAGGGAAAGTCGGAGACGGGACATCCCTCACAAACGCCTGATTCAAGCCCAAGGCGGCCAGATTGTATCCCTGCGACTTCTGCGTGCCCAAATTGGGGAACCGGTTAAACCCATAGCGTATGGCCAGTACCCATGTACTGGATGGCGTGATGGTGTTGTTGATTTGAGTTGTGTCAACCACGCGGTCCAGGACCCACTGGTCAGGCGATGAAATGGTGGGGTACGGATTCTCGCCGGGCTCATGCGAGTTGTAGTGGAGATAGCTGACGCTGGCGCGCCACATCTCTAGAATCTGGTGATCCAGCTTGATGAATCTCTGATCGGCTTTGGACGCCAGCGGACCGGCTCCGGCAAGATTACTATCGCCATAGTAGCTGGCGGCCTTCGTGGCGGGCATGTACGTCGCCGCGATGTTGCGGCCCACACTATCAATGCGACTTGCCGGGATCACGTTACCACGAAACGGGTCGCGGCTACCGTCAGCTCGCGTAGTGGCTGGGTCGTAAATTGTGAGGAGCCCGCCCGAACTGTTCTTGCTCTGGGAAAAATCTCCAGCGCGTTCCAGGGATGTCGGCGTGTACTGTTCGCGGCTCGCGGCTTGAGTGTCGCGATATCCCTCAAAGCCCAGCCAGAAGAAGGTGCGGTTCTTCCCGTTATACAGCTTCGGAATCCACACCGGACCGCCGAACGAGCCGCCGTAATTTCGGAACGGCTGATCCGTGATTGGCAATCCATTGCGATTGTTGAAAAACGTGTTTGCCAGCCAGTCCGTCTGGCGCATATAGCCAAGCAACGATCCGTGATAGGAGTTTGTACCGGACTTCAGATACGTGTTGAACATACCGCCGCCGGTTCGGCCCATTTCGGCATCATAGGTGGCGATCTGCACCTTCATCTCCTCAACCGACTCGAGCGAAGGAATGATGACAGCCCGGTTAGAAAAATCCGTGATAGGGATGCCGTCCAGTAGGTAGTTATTGCCGCGTACGGGTCCACCATTGATGGAGATCTGCGACGAACCCGACTGATCCTGCATGCGGTTGTAAGCCGGATTCCCAGCCTGCTGAACTGTGGCCGCCAGTCGCGACATCATGAAGGGGTTACGACCCAGGTTCGGAAGATCCGTGAGTTGCTGATGGTTGACGACCTGGCTTTGACTCGCGTTCGAGGTCTCAATGAGCGGGACTTCCTCTGTTACCAGCACGCTTTCCGTGGTTTGGCCGACGTCCAATTTCACGTCCAGAGTCACATACTGCTGCGTCGCGACGACCACGTCCTTGTGCTCGAATTTCTTGAAACCCGGAGCTTCGGCTATCAGCGTATAAGTTGCCGGTGTGAGAGAAGCGAACGTGTACTCGCCAGCCCCGTTTGTGATTGTGCTGCGGCTTAGATTAGTGCCTTCGTCAACCAGCGTTACTTTCGCTCCAACAATGGCCCCCGTCTGAGGATCGGCAACTGCACCGCGCAGGCCGCCGTAAATAGACTGTCCGTGAACGCCGGTTGTGAGAACAAAAAGTGCGCTGAGTGCGCGGAACCCCAAATGTCTATGCATGAATCTCCCCTGAATGTGTGTTAGCTCTGCGCAGAGAGTTTATGCAGGCGGGGCACCGGTAGCCGCATGGTGCGGCGCCGTTGAGCGCGATCGGGAGCGCGGGAAGGTTTAGGAAACTGGCCTAGGAGAAGACTGCCGAAGAGATGCGTGGAGAGGCGACAAACATCCAGATAGCCCCTCGAATGGAGTTAACAAACTCCGAATGCTGTTAGTTTACGCGACGAGAGCAGGTTTCAGCAAGTTTAAAATCGACTTCGCTTCCGTATCTCCGGCACGGGGGGAACATCTGGAGCGATCAGCTTGATACCGGAAAGCGCGGCTTGAGTCACTCCCGTTTGTCCGTGAGCGTGGGTTTGCGCGAGCATGTGGACCAGTTCGTGCGCGACGACACGGCCAAGAGCGCGGCCAAACAATACGTCGCGGTGTGCGTGTTCCCCTCCCCACAGTGCGGACTGGATGGCTTGCCGCACACGATCACATGCCACCTCTCCGAACGGCAAAACGTCGCCATCGGCCGCATGCGTCCAGGCGAGCGGACCGCGTTCGTCCATCAGCGAGGCGACATCGGCCATGCGGCAGTCGCCGCGAAAACGGAAGAGCACCACGTCCTCGAAGACTTCGGCCTGGCCAGCTTCCGACCGTAACCGCAGATCCAAGCGCAGTCCAGTGCGGCGAAGCTGCTGCCGTAACTCATTCTTCATCTCGCTGACGGCGGCTGCGGACCGCTCGCCGTCGAAGTCGAACAGTACAGTGAGGTTCGAGGCCGCAGCAGCCTCGACGACGAATGCGAGAAAAACGATTGCGGCAACGTAGCGCATGGCTCTCAGGTCCGAACGGATTCGGCGACCGTAACTTGAGGTCGCTGTTTCCAAGCATACTATCAAGCCGTATAAAGGGGGGACACCCGATCGAAAGGCATGAGAGCAGCCTTCTCCAGGCAGAATAATCGGGCAATTCGATTGCGGCTGCTAAACTGAAAAGACGTGGATTTTCTCGAAGGGTTGAACCCCCAACAGCGCCAAGCCGCGGCGCATGTCAAAGGACCATTATTACTTCTCGCCGGAGCCGGTTCAGGCAAGACTCGCGTCATCACGCACCGTATCGCGCATCTGGTTCGCGCCCATAACGTTCCCGGACCGACAATCCTGGCCGTCACGTTCACGAACAAAGCCGCAGGCGAGATGCGTGAGCGCGTCCAGAAACTCTTGGGCGACCCCTCCACTCAATCGAGTCCGTTTGTTTCCACGTTCCACTCCTTCTGTGTTCGGCTGCTGCGGCGCAGCGGCGCTCCACTCGCCGAGATTCGGCCCGGCTTCACCCAGACGTTCAATATTTACGACGACGACGATCAGCTTAGTCTGATCAAGAGTATTTACAAGCAGCTTGGGTTGGACGAGAAGTCGTTCATGCAGTACCGAGCCGCCCTTTCGCGCATTAGCCATTCGAAGAACAAGAATGAAGGCCCGCAGGACTTGTATCGGCTCAGCGCCGATCCGAAGATGATCCGGCTCGCTAAGATTTTCGAAGTGTATGAAGATCGGCTGCGGCAGGCCAATGCTTTGGACTTCGATGACCTGCTGCTCGAAAGTGTTCGCCTGCTGAAGCACGATGCCGAGACCCGCGGCGTGTACAATCGGCGATTTGAATTCCTGATGATCGACGAGTATCAGGACACAAACCGCAGTCAATACGACCTGATGCGCTTATTAACGGAAGGGCACAAGAACATCTGCGTGGTCGGCGATGAGGACCAGTCCATTTACGGCTGGCGCGGTGCGACCATCCGGAACATCCTCGATTTCGAGCAGGATTTTCCGAACGCCACTGTCATCCGACTGGAGCAGAACTACCGCTCAACGAAAACCATTCTCGAAGCTTCGAGTCATCTGATTTCCCGCAACACCGAGCGCAAAGGGAAGTGGCTCTGGACCGAGCACGACGCTGGCAAGAAGATCGGCTTATACCAGGCGCCCGACGGCGAGAACGAGGCGTTGTTCATCGCCGACACCATAGAGACGCTGCTGCGGAAAGAACCGAAAGACCGCGTGGCCGTACTATACCGAACCAACTTCCAGTCGCGGCAGATTGAAGAAGCATTACGCCGCTACAACCGCAAGTATCTGGTAGTGGGCGGATTCAGCTTCTATCAGCGCGCCGAGGTGAAGGATCTTCTGTCCTATTTGAAGGCCCTGATCTGCCCGCAGGATTCGATCGGCTTACTGCGAATCATCAATGTGCCGGCGCGAGGGATCGGCAAAACCACAGTCGAGCAAGTCGAGCAGTACGCGCTGGAGAACAACCTGAGTCTCTGGTCCGCCATCGGAAAGCTAATCGACGAGCATGCCTTCCCTACCCGGGCTGAAGCGGCCCTGAATGCATTTCGGAACATGATGGACGAGCTGCGGAGCGGAGTCGAGGAGCGGCCGATTAATCACACCCTGAATGCCATCGTCGAACGCACGGGTTACAAGAGGATGCTGGAAAGCGATGGCACGCCGGAATCCGAAAATCGCGTAGGGAACATTGATGAGTTGATCAACGCGGCGGCGGACGCTTCTGAGCGCGGCGAGACGCTCAACGATTTTCTCGATCATGCCGCACTAGTAGCCGACGCGGACCAACTGGACGAACAGGCCCAGGTGTCACTGCTTACGGTTCACAACGCCAAGGGCCTCGAGTTTTCCAACGTGTTCATCGCGGGGATGGAAGAGGGATTGTTCCCGCACATAAGATCCATCCGAGTGGACGAAGGCTCGCCCGTGGAGAAAATGGAGGAAGAACGGCGCCTGTGCTACGTCGCTATGACTCGCGCGGAGAAGCGGCTCTATCTGTCGTGGGCCACCACGCGCCGCCGCTATGGCGGAGGCTCGCCGGAACCCTCCATTCCTTCCCGCTTTCTGCAAGAAGTGCCCCATCAGTTGATTGAGCCGTTGAACTCGGGTCCGGTAACCCAGGGAATCGATCTGCATGCGGACCGCTATGAGGTTCGCCAGAGCGTGAATAAGACGCTCTACACCGGAAAGACGTATAATTCTGTTGATAACATTGCGCAGTTTTTCTCGGAGCGCGGTATGCCCGCGCCGCGAGGAATCACTCCGCAGCCGCCCGCTCAGCAACCCGCTCGACTTCCGGCGGCGGGTGCCTCGGCCTCGGCGACGAGACCGGGATCCGGATCGGGAACAGTTCCGGTCCAGAAGAGTACCGCGATGGCCAGTCCCGGAAGTGTGGCTCCATCAACGTACAGGCCGCCCGCGGCTCCGGCCAAACGGAAGAACCCGTTTGGGGCCGGTGCTGCCATTCGCCACCCGAAGTATGGACGGGGAACGATTCTGCGCCGGGAAGGAGAGGGCGACGATGCGAAGCTGACGGTCAGCTTCCCAGGCTACGGTCTGAAGAAATTGGTCCAAAAATACGCAGGAATTACTGTAGACGAATGAATACGAAACATATCGAAGATAAAGCAGAACGCAAGACAGCCAAGCGCGCCGCCCGCAAGAAAGCCGCGCCGAAGAAGAAGCGGGCGGCCGATGTCGCTCGCGGTTCCATGAAGCGCAAAGTGAAGAAGATGGTGAAGGGTCAGCGTAAGCGCTAGCCGGCGAACACGTGCAGGGGCTGGGCGCCGCCCGGCCCGGTTCCCTCACATGTCCCAACTCTTCCGCACTAAGTCCATTGACGCATTAATCGAAGCGTCGGAAGAACCGGCGCACCGGCTTCGGAAGACGCTAGGTCCCTGGAGCCTCACCGCTCTGGGGATCGGTGCGGTTATTGGGTCGGGCATCTTCACGCTCACCGGAACCGCCGCTGCCGGCCATGTGGAGAAGATCGAATCGGTTTTGAATGCCACCGTTCTCGATCTCTTGATGAACGGAGCGCACGCCGGGGCTCAGATGGGCCGCCCGGGCGCGGGACCGGCCATCACCCTATCTTTCCTGCTAGTAGCCATTGCGTGTTGTTTCGCAGGGCTATGCTATGCGGAACTCGCCTCGATGATCCCCATCGCGGGCAGCGCGTATACGTACTCCTATGCGATCCTCGGCGAGATTTTCGCGTGGATCATCGGATGGGATCTCATCCTCGAATACGCAGTCTCGAACATGTCCGTTGCCGTCGGGTTCTCGGCCTATTTGCAGGATTTGTGCGATAACCTTTTCGGGTTCCACTTGCCGCCGCAACTCGCGTTCCCCCCTTTCCCGCACCGGGTCAGCCTGCCGGACTGTTCAACATTCCGGCTCTGCTGATCACGCTTGCCGTGACCTGGATTCTGGTCCGCGGCGTCAAGGAAAGCGCGGGCGCGAATACCGGGATGGTGCTCATCAAGATGGCGGCTATCCTGATATTCTGTTTCGGAGCGGCCAGCGCCATCAAACCCGGGAACTGGCATCCCTTTGCTCCGAATGGCTTCTCCGGAGTTCTTACCGGAGCGTCCATCGTCTTCTTCACTTACATTGGATTCGACTCGGTCTCCACCGCGGCCGAAGAGTGCACAAAGCCGCAACGCGACCTGCCATTTGGAATCATCGCGACCCTCATCGTCTGCACCATCCTCTACGGCTCCGTCTCGCTGGTGCTGACCGGTATCGCGAAGTACGACACTCTGAACAGTGATTCGCCCGTGGCGGATGCGCTAAAAGCTCTGTCCATGAACCGGCTGAGAGTCATCGTGACCGCGGGAGCACTGATGGGAATGCTCTCGTCGCTGCTCGTCTATCAATACGGCCAGGCGCGAGTCTGGTTCGCGATGTCGCGCGATGGCTTGTTGCCGAAGATGTTCTCCCTCGTCCACTCGCGCTTCCAGACACCCCACATCTCCACCTGGATCGCTGGGTTTTTGGTGGGCATCCCGGCGGGGCTCTGGGATATTGCGACGTTCGCGGAATTGTCAAACATCGGGACTCTATTTGCGTTTGTCCTGGTCTCGGCGGGTGTAATCGTCTTGCGAAAAAAACAGCCGGAGCGCCCGCGCTCGTTCCGCGTGCCCTTCGTGCCCCTGTTCCCGATTATCTCCATCGTGTGCTGCCTGGTGCTGATGATGGGCCTCCCGTTGTTGACGTGGCTGCGCTTTTTCGCGTGGTTGCTGATCGGCCTTATCATCTATTTCTTCTACTCGAAAAGCCGCAGCACTCTGGCCGACGCGAAATTAGCTTAGTTCCGCGTCGAATGGTATAGAGATAATCCTTCTCCTTGGCGTCAGCTTACACTGGAGAATTGGATCTCTCCACTCCCCTGATGTACGTGAAAGGCGTGGGGCCCGGCCGTGCTCAAATGCTCGAGGCGAAAGGTCTCAGCGTAGTCGAAGACCTGCTGACCTATACGCCCTTTCGCTACGAGGATCGCCGCAACGTGAAGAGCATCTCTCAATTGGCTCCTGGGGAGATGGCCACCGTTCTGGCCCAGGTGAGCGACTCGCGAATGACCGGGCTTCAACGCCGCAATATCGGTCTGTTTCAGGCCACGTTCCGCGACGGCTCCCGCGAGTTTCTCGTCGGCAAATGGTTCCATGGCGCGTATCTGAAAGACGTTCTCGTTCCCGGCACGCGGGTGGCGCTTTACGGCAAAATCGAGTTCGATTCGTACAGCGGCGACTTGTCGGTCCTGCACCCGGAATTTGAAATTCTGTCGGAGGACGACGACGGCGATGCGAGCCTGCATACCGGCCGCATCGTTCCCATTTACGAGGCGGCGGGCAAAGTCACCACGAAAATCCTGCGTGTGCTGCTGCATCGCATTCTGGCCGCCGTGCCGCAGCTACCCGATGCGCTTCCAGAACACATTCGAGCACGACTGAAACTACCCGACTATGAACTCGCCGTACGCTCCGTTCATTTTCCCGGCGAGCACGACGACGTACGCCTGCTAAATAGCTTCCGGTCGCCTTCGCAGTTCCGCCTCATCTTCGAGGAATTCTTTTGGCTCGAATGCGGCCTTGCTCTTAAGAAAAACAAAGCTCGGATCCGTCCAGGAATCGCGTTCGAGCTGAACGACAAAGTTCGCGAGCGGATTAAGGCGATGCTGCCGTTCAAGCCCACCGGGGCGCAGAAGCGAGTACTGGGAGAGATCGCGCGGGACATGGCCCAACCCCATCCGATGTACCGACTGTTGCAGGGCGACGTGGGCAGCGGTAAGACGCTGGTCGCGGCGGAGGCGGCAATCATCGCCATCGAAAACGGGTATCAAGTGGCCGTCCTCGCGCCCACCGAGATCCTGGCGACGCAGCACTTCTTTTACTTCCGCGAGCTGTTCAAGAAGCTCGGCTACATCGTAGTTCTACTGACTGGTTCCGGCTCGAAACGCGAGAAAGAGCAATTGAAGAAGCTGCTCGCGGCCGGGTTGGTCCACGTCGGCATAGGCACCCACGCACTGCTGGAAGGCAATGTCGGCTTTGAGCGCCTCGGGTTTGCGATCATCGACGAGCAGCACCGCTTCGGCGTCGAGCAGCGACTGAAGCTTTTGGAGAAGGGCTCGAATCCGGACGTGCTGGTGATGACCGCCACTCCGATTCCCCGGACCCTGGCACTCACAATCTACGGCGACCTGGATGTCTCCGTGATTGACGAGCTACCACCCGGCCGCAAACCGATAGTGACAAAGCAGGTACCCGAGGATCGAATCGAACAGGTGTACAGCTTTCTAAAGAAGCAAGTGGAAATCGGCCGGCAGGCTTACGTTGTGTACCCGGTGATCGAAGAGTCGGAGACCCAGGCTGTAAAAGCGGCACAGAAAATGTATGATCACCTGTCGACCGTCGTACTTCCGGATTGCCGCATCGGCCTTCTGCACGGGCGTTTGTCGTCCGACGACAAAGACCAGGTAATGACTCGTTTCAAGCGTGGTGATTTGCAAATTCTGGTGTCGACAACGGTCATCGAAGTCGGCGTCGATGTGCCGAACGCAACGTTGATGGTGATCGAGCAAGCGGAGCGTTTTGGGCTCGCGCAGTTGCATCAGTTGCGCGGGCGCGTGGGACGCGGCGCCGAGCAGAGCTACTGCATCCTGGTTACCGGCAAGCTGAACGACGTGGCCAGGGAACGAATCCGGACCATGGTGGAATCCAACGACGGTTTCTACATCGCGGAGATGGATATGAAGCTGCGCGGGCCCGGCGAGTTCTTCGGCACAAAGCAATCCGGATTGCCCGCCTTACGCATCGGCAACATCGTGCGCGACGGGGACATTCTCGAAGTCGCCCGCGCCGAAGCGAGTTCGTTCGTCGATCATCCGCCATCCGAAGACGAACTTCGCCGCGGGGTCGCCTACATTCGGGAACACTGGCAGCGGCGCTACGGACTCGTGGAGGTCGGGTAGGGTGCGAGTGATCGCCGGAACGTTGAGGAGCCGGCGTCTCAAGAGCGTTCCTGGCCTGGAGACCCGGCCCACGCCGGACCGTCTGCGTGAGACCTTGTTCAACATCCTCGCGCCCCGCATCGAAGGCACGGCCTTCCTGGATGCCTACGCCGGCACCGGAGCGGTGGGCATTGAAGCGCTGAGCCGGGGCGCGGCTCGAGCCATCTTCATTGAACGGAGCCGAGCTGCGCTAATGGTGCTCCGCGAAAATCTGCTCGCCTTGGACCTGCTTCGAGCAGCAAACGTGATCACCGGGAAGACCGCATCCGTAATTCTGCAATATCCGGCCGATATCGTGTTTCTCGATCCGCCGTATGAACAGGAGCGTGAATACGCGGCCTGCCTTGATGTACTCGGCGCTGCTGCTGAATCGCTGGTAATCGTTCAACACGCGAGGAAGCTCGAACTCTCAGAAACTTGGGGCCAGCTTCGAAGAGTACGTCTGGTGAGGCAAGGCGATAACGCACTCTCATTCTTCGAACGGTTCATAGGATAAGCTTAAACTTGCCTGCCGACGACAGTCCGCTGCGCTGCCCCCAATGCAGCGCCGTAGACACACGCCCATCCACGCGCACCAGCATGGTTGATCGGTACCACAGCGCACTGGGCGAGGAACCGTGGCGTTGCCGTACGTGCCGGCACAGATTCTACGGAAAAATAGGGGCTTCCGGTACCGCCGCGACGGGCAAGAAGCGCAAGCGTAAACGGGAAGAGAAGCGGCCTGGCGCTCGGCTATCTACTCGCAGCCGAAAGCGGCTGATTCACGCAGCCCTGTTTGTGACAATCGTCGTCATTTTTTATGTATTCCTCCGATTTATCACTCGCGAACCGTTGTCACGTACTAGCGAGGCGCTCCGCGTTCATATAATGTTTGGGTGACCCGCCGAGAATTTGCGCTGTCGTCCGCGGCCGCTCTGCAAGTAGCCGCGCCCCGATTCCAAAAGAGTATTGCCTCCGTGATCTTTCCCAAGGCGATGCCAATCGAAGATTATTTTGCCGCCGCTCGGGACGCGGGCTTTAATGGTGTCGAGATCCCGCTGGGTGAGAGCCTTGCAATGGACACTGCCAGTGAACGTCTGGCGCGCATCGCGGATGCGGCTGACAAGGCGCGATGTTCCATCGTCAGCATGTGGATGTCAGCCCCCCTCAGTCCCAACCCGCTCAATAGCCCTGATCCGGAGAAGCGCTTGAAAGGAGCGGAAATACTGCGGCGCGGGATTGATATCTGTGTGACGCTCCGTTGCGAAGCGATGCTGCTGGTCCCTGGACGTCTAGGCAGTGGCGGACGCCTCGACGTGGGTTATGAAGACACCTGGAATCGCGTGACCGAAGCTCTCAAGCCACTTATTCCCTACGCCGCCGCCCACAAGGTGTGCATCACGCCGGAGGAGGTCTGGAACAAGTTCCTGGTGAGCCCCGTGGAAATGCGCACCTTCATCGATCAGTTCAAGAGCCCTTTCCTGCAGGCTCACTTCGATGTCGGCAACATCATGCAGTACGGTTTCCCGCAGGACTGGATTCAGACTCTGGGGCCGCGCATCCGGCGTGTTCACTTGAAAGATTACAAGCTGTCGACGCGCGCCGAGCAAGGCCGGTTCGTTCCGCTGCTGGAAGGCGACGTCCTGTGGAAGGACGTTATGGCCGCTTTTGTGAAAGTCGGCTACCGGGGCTGGCTCAGTCCCGAGTACAGCTACTCCGCGGCTGAGCCCGACCAGATCCGCCGTATCTCGGCATCGGTCGACAAGATCTTAGCCTTGGTGTAGGTTATCGACGGCCGCCGAGGCTCAATGGATAACGGCTTTGGCTAGGCCGGCGTTGCCCGCCGAATCATACACCCGCACGACGAGAAGATGCTCGCCCGGCCTCACTTTTTCCAAATGAATCTTGAACGTCTCCGAAGGAGAGTCCGTCACACCGTCGACAGCTTCGACCGGCATCCAGGCATTCGCATCCAAAGAATAATCGCAGCGCCGCAGCGATGAAGTCTGGTCCACAGCCTCCACCGTGATTTCCACTGCAGTGCCGTTCCGTTGAGGCGTGCCCACGCGAACAACGGGCGGCGTGTTGTCGATAAGAACCGGCGCGCTGATCAGTTCCGACTCCCGAGCATACTCGACAGGATTTGACGGACGGTCCGAAGCCACCACCCGGAAGTAGTATCGCCCATCGGCCAGGACGTCGGAATCCAGCGTCAGCGAGTTCTCGGGCATGGTAGCCCGCAGCAACTTCCACTCCCTCTCCTCCTCACCGCGAAAGTACAACGAGTAGACCAGACGGTCGCCGTCTGGATCGTCGGCCTGCCAGGAGATCTGGGTCTGTTGCTGCGGTCCGTGCGTCAAGGTTTGGGTTGGCGTTCCGGAGGATGTCTGAGGTGCCTCACCCGTATCAGTCACCGTAATGCTGAACGCGCTGTTCGCCGAGGTATTTGCTGTTGCCGGCGTCGTCTGCGCCGCGGGCTTGGCCTGAGTAAGCACGTTGATGCTGCGCAGGTTGGGCGGAGTGTTCTGCGGAAGGTAGGCCACGCTCACGGAATCGACGATCGGAACGGCATCGCTCGTCGACTTGAACTCCACTCGCCACTGGAAATAACGCGCGTTAGGACTCTTGATGAGAGAGCCGCGCGCCGTCAGTGGCTCAGACCAGTCGCTCCAGGTATTGTCCGGGCGCGCCGAATTGCCCGAGCGGGTACGCAGCGCGATGTGGCTGTCAGCCGCAAGTTCCGCGCGCCAGGAGAGGCGTCCCCACCGCGCGACAGTGTTAGAATCGTGCACCGGGGACTCATAGGAACCTTCGGTGGCGATGCCCTTCGCAAGCCGGTACACCTTCCCCATGTTTCCGGTCGCGGCCAACAGCCCGGCGGCGGAAGGAAGCAGCCGCATGGTCTCGCCCTCGCCCGTCTGCGCCATCAACATGGCTTTGCGATCGGTTGTCAAACGGTAGATGCGGCCCTGCATATCGGTCGAGAAAATCAGGCGGTTGTCCTCGGCAGCGATATCGTAGATGTTCTCTTCCTTCGAAGTCCACATCGTCTCCACCGTGTTATCGGCGTGAATTTTGTAAATAGCCGACTTATCCACGCCCGCATCGGTTGTCGTCACCGTCTGAACCACCGCCGGCGTGGTCTGCGGCTGCTGAGCGGGCTTCGGAGCTTCAGGCTTGGGCGGCTTCAATTCACCGGCCTGCGTGGGGGTCGAACCACTATCGGTTACCGTGATGGTGGTCGCCGGGGAGGAGACGGTAGCCGGACCAGAACCACTTGATACGTTGGCCGAACGCTTTGCAGTGGAACCGCCCAGGGCCGCTACGTACACGGATCCATCGGCGATTGGGCAGAATGCTGCGGATCTCCGGCAAATTTGCATCGTAGAGCACGAACGCTTTCGTCGGGCCCGTGAGCCGGTATAGAATTCCATTCGGGTCACTTCCCGCGAGCACCCGTCCTTCGGAATCAACAGCCAGGGAGGTGATATTCGACTGACCACTCTCGAAATAGACCGAGCCCTTACCGTCTGGAGCGACCTGAAAAATCTTTCCTTGATCTCCCGTCCCGACGAACAAGCTCCCGTCGCGCCTGAAGGCCAACGCCCAAATGAAGCGAGCGCCTGGCGCAAAAAACTCCGTCGCCTTACCGTTCTCGATGCGATAGACGCGGCCGTCGGGCGATGTGCCGGCATAGACCACGCCGCCGTCGTCCACTGCGACGGCGAAAATTTCGGGCTGCTCCGCGGTCCAGACCACTGTTCCGCGTCCGCTCGCATCCACTCTATACAAGCCGTCCGCGATGCCCAGTCCCCAAATACAAAGTTCCATCCGGTGCTTTCGCTACGCTCCAGATTTCGGGCTGGTCCGAAGCGAATATGGTCTCCAGTTTCGGCGACAGGCTCAGGCGGCCGTCTCTGCTGAGAGAGACATTGGAGAACTTACCGCGCACGAGATCCTGGTATGTGTTCATTTCCCAGGTGGTGGTGGTGGACGCAAGTGTCGCCCCCGCGGCCGCCAGGGCAAGCCAAAAGGTGTATGGGGCGGACCGCAAAAGGCTCATTCTTTGATTTCGACTTGCACTGTTTTCGAGCCGGTCACGACTGTATCGCCCGCCGACAATTCAATTTCTGCGACCTTCGATGGCCGCCATAGCGCCGCGCTCGCCAACGAAGACTGTGTCTTGGCCAGAACCATGGAGACGGACGGCGGCGGATCCGGCAAATCCTGTCCCTGGACAGAGTACGCGGCTTCATTCCTCCAGACGCGGACGTAAGCTTTGTCGTTCCCGCGCAAGCCATTCAGAAAAGACACGAGTTGCATGGGCGTGCGCGGAGCGCCCGTGAGCAACTGCTGATAATCCGACATGTTCGCCGACGCAGCATCTGCCACCGTGAAGTACAGAGTTCCGAGAGGCGCTCCGACCGGCACCTTGTAGGATGTCTTGCGTGTGATCTCGGCGCCATTGTCCCCCGACAGCAGTGTAGTGAGCTCGATGGTATCGCCCGGGATGTGCTTCTCGGCGCGACGTCCAGACCTGGTCGATTTGAAACTGCTTTTTGCGGTCGAACGAATCGACGGCCAAGCTGATGCCTTTCAGCTTCAGTGCCTCGAATCCACTCTGCATCACATAGGCGAGAGGGATTGCAGTGCCCAAGGAAGCCTGGAGCGGAACGTTGAAATCTCCGGTATAGGAATTGTCGATCTCTAATGGGCGGTGTCGGGCCATCGAAGTCGATCTGGCCATGTACACGAAAGCTGCCGCTGCCTAGGGTGCGCTCGCTCGCCTCGATGGCAGAGTACAGCGCCATTTGCACGATCAGCGGCGCCAGTACACGATCGTTGATCATCTGCATCCGGAAGCTCATGTTCCGAGCCGGTGTCAGATCAGGATCGTTAACCGAAACGGTAAATGGAACCATCTCCGCGCGCTTTCCCAGATAGCCGGCGACGCCGACGCTGCGGTCCTGGGTGATGGAGCCCATCCACTCACGCGATGCCGATATTTTGAACGACGTCTGTACGTTCGGCAACAGCGCGATCACCTCCGCACGCGCGAATGGCATCTCCGTCGGGCCCACGGCGAGGAAGCGATGTCCGAAGCCGAACACGCTATTTCCTTCGACGTGCGTCACGGTGCCTTCCGCGCCGATACTCATGTCGCCGGAAAGCAACTGCACGCTGATCATCGAGCCCGGCTGGATCAATTGCGGATCGCCGAATCCCTGCGTCGGAGTGCCGCCGCCGGAGAAGCCCTGCACAGGTTCAAGCCCGTATTCCCGCAGTTGAGGCGCAAAGTGTTCCACTGCGCCGCGCGTGAACCCGCCCAGGTTCAGTGGCGTTGAGATCTCGATTAGACGGCTCAGCCCTGAACTAACTTCCTGGGGCTTCGTTAACAACTGCATGGGATCTTTCAGCGGCGACCAGGCCCGCTGCTCGCGCACCAACGGCTTTCGCTCCACTTCGAACATTTCGCGAATGGGACGAATCCCGGCGATGGGCTCTTTGGAGAATGCAAACGTCATGGCGACAGCCCCCAGGAGCTTGCCATCAATGTAGACAGGGCTCCCGCTCATGCCTTGCATGACGCCGGTTCTCTCTAACGGACCGCCTGACAAACGGGCCAGGATGATGGACTGCTTGGGACCTAGATTTTCGAGTACGCCAAGAATCTCAACCTGAAATTCCTCGACCTTGTTGCCCTGGAAGACCGTCTTTCCTATACCCCGCATGCCCGGTTTCACATCCGCCAACGGCATCGTGGTAACGGCGCAGAACAACACAGCGGGGGCGAGCAAGGCGCTCCACACGGCGAACAACTTCACAGTTCTATTGTAAGTTGATACTGCCGGGCACGTCCCGTGCTCTGCGATTATCGATGTGCAGCCCGGCAAGCCGCCGCTTTGCTGCCGGTCATTCGCGGTGAAGAGCGATTCATCCTTTAACGCGCAGAGCCCGAGTTCTGCTGGGCCACGAACTTCGCCCACCGTTCCGATTCTGTTGGATTCGCAGGAACGCCTGGGCTCCCTCTATACGCCATGGAGGCATTTGCCGCTGCCAGCACGTGTCCTTTCTCGGCCGCCTTCACCCACCACTTCGACGCTTCGGCAAAGTTCTGCTGCACGCCCTTACCGATTGCGTACATCATCCCGACAGAAGCCATCGCTGCCGGATAGCCCTTTTCGCCCGCCTGCAGAGTGTATTGAAACGCTTTGACAGGATCTTTCTTTATAGGTTGTTTGGTGGCCAGGTTGTAGCCCAGCAGACTTGCCCCACCCATGCAGAACAGGTCGACGGGCTCCTGAGCTCCCCTATTCCCTGGTAGTGCCGCTGCTGCCTGAGCTGTCCCCCAACCGCAGACTTCATAATCTTTTAGATAACCGGCGGCCTTGGCTGCAAGCTCGTCGAGCCAGCGCCGCCAGCCGCCATCGGGCTCCTTCCGTTCGGCTCTGCCGAGATCGCCGCGGAATTCCGGATCGCGCACCGGTGCCAGAGTGTTCGCCGCCATCACCCGTAACTCCTCATCCTTATCTTCCAGCAGCTTCACCAACGCCTGGAACATCGGCGGATCCTGCCGGACACCCTTGACCTGAAAGCGGACCGCTTGAACAATGGCATCGGCGGCGCCCACACGATCAGCGGCGTCCACGGCTTTGCTCGGATTCGTCGCAAGCTGGATTAGCGCCTGTTGAGCGGCTTCCGAACGCCAGTTCGCATTGACAGCCAGAGAGCCGATAGCCGCCCTCCGCACTTTCGCCGAGGAATCGGACAGGCTGCTCCCGAGCGCTAGCATCGTTTCCTCGCTGAAGATTGCATGGGCGCACGTTTCGGCCGCGGCTGTCCGAACGCTTGCATCCGGCGATTTCAGAAGTCGCTGAATGACGGAGCCCGCCTCAGCTCCTCCAACTAGAGCCAGATCAGAGTAGGAACCGGCAGGGCTGGCCGGCGGTACTGTGCGTGCACTATATCGCTCCAGCAGTTTCCGTTCTTCCGCGGACGGCTGGATGTTTTTGTTCCGCAGGCGCGTTGCCCAAGCAATCGCATCCTGGTTGCTCGCCGGATGATACGTCCGCGCTCCCAGATCGTCAAATTCACGGTAGATGACGTGATACCCCTTTGCGTTCACGCGCGAGTAGGCATCCCGAACCGTCGTTAGGTGATAGGAAAGGTCTCGCAAGCCGAGCACCATGTAAAACTCCGGTGCGCGGTTCACTGGGTCGATCGCTTCCTTCAACTCCGATGGCATGGTCCACCAACCCCAGCTGTAAGTGATACTCGCGGTGACCAGGTCCGGGTGGAGCATGGCCATTTCTCCCGAAATTTTGCCGCCCTCGCCCTTGCCGTACATGTAAATACGGCGCGGATTGATCGGATAGGTCCTCTTCGCCCAACTGATCAGTTGGGTGATCGGCTCATGGTCGGCAGCTCCAAACTTTCGCGCCTGTGGACCGCCAGCAAGCAGCACGTACCCATCGCTCAGACCCAGGGCGCGCAATGCCTGACGCACCGGCAGGATCTCATCGCCCACCGGCCGATCGTGTTCCGGAAAGCAGAGGATCAGTCCCACTTGCTTCTGCGGATCGGCCGTACTCACGCGCGCTAAACCGTCCGGGGCCTCCACAACGTAGCGGATAAGGGTTTTCCCAGTGTCATCCTTAAGCTCAGCCTCTGTGGCGCAACGCAGAGGCGTGCCGAGACAAGCGCCAATGATCAGAAAACCTATACTCCGCGCGAAGGCTGAGTCGTGATTCGTGTTCTTCATGGTCGATGGAAAGCGATGTTCTGGAATACAGCAAATATATATCAGTCCCGGATCGATTTGCCAAAGCCTGCCGAATGGAGCCGCTACGTCCGACGTCATTCGTGCGGAAAGCCCAGTTTTTTCGCTTTGCGTACCCGGTTTCACCGGCAGAACCTGTGATAAACTGCCCCTCACCATGAGGATCCGTGTGAGCGTGGCACTGCTGTCTACGTATATAGCTGCGGTTTCCGCCGAAACAATCGTCCTGCAGAACTTCACACTGATCGACGGCACCGGAAAAGCTCCAGATCAAGGGCAGCATGGTCGTCACCAATGGCCGTATACAGAACGTCGGTCGAGCTCGACTCTGAAGATACCGGCCGGCTCGCAGGTGCTGGATCTGTCAGGGAAGTACGTTATGCCGGGTATTATCAACCTTCACGGTCATCTCGGCAACACGAAGGGACTGGTTCAGGATCCAAAAAACTACACGCCTGAGAACCTCGACGCCAATCTGCGTACCTACGCCAGCTATGGCGTGACGACTGTGGTTAGCATGGGAAGCGATCAGGAGTTGGTGCTGCAGCGTCGTGCGGAACAGCGCGCCACGGGGCGACCGAAAACTACGCGCATCTACACGGCCCTGCGCGGTTTCACCGGCAAGGGTGGGTACCCGACCATCGGCCCAGGGCATGAAAGGCGTCCCATTTGAGGTACAGACTCCTGAGGAGGCGAAGAAGGACGTTGATTTCCTCGCGGAGAAAGAAGGTCGATCTGGTGAAGATCTGGGTAGACGATCACTTCGGACGGGAACAAAAGATCGCCCTGGATCTTTCGAAGGCAATTATCGAGAACGCGCACCGTCACAACCTGAAGGTCGCGGCTCACATCTTCTATTACGACGATGCCAAGAACCTCGTCGATGCGGGTCTGAACGCGCTGGCTCACAGCGTCCGCGACAAAGACGTGGATGATGCATTCATCTCCACCATGAAAAACCACAACGCCTGGATGGCGTCCGCAACACTGACCCGCGAGCTTTCATCGTTCACCTACGCGACGATGCCCGCGTGGCTGGACGACCCGTTCTTCACCCGCTCTGTAACTCCCGACGTGGTTCGCACACTGAAGACTCCTGGACAGAAGGCAGTCGCTTCCGATCCGAGGTATTCGACTGCGCTTGAAGTCGCGAAGCGTAACCTGAAGCGGTTGGTCGACGCCGGGGTTAAGTATGGCTTTGGCACCGACACCGGACCTCCGGGCAGATTTCCCGGCTACTTCGAACATGTCGAGATGCAGTTGATGTCGGAGGCTGGACTTACACCGATGCAGATCATTCTAGGCAGCAACCAGAAACGGCGCGGAGTTTCTCGGTGCGACTAAAGATATTGGAACACTCGAAGCGGGCAAGTGGGCCGATCTGATCGTGCTCAGCCGGAACCCGCTTGAAGATATCAAGAACACGCGCACCATAGAGACCGTAATGATTGCAGGCCAGAAGGTGAACTGATATGACACCAGCAAGCGTGCCAGTCGCGATTCTGACTCTGACTGACTGGAGGAGCTGCTTGCGTGGCAGGAAGAAACGCCCTCGTGGGCTCCCAAATACGAACCTGCCAAATATCCTCCGGGCCATCGTCCGCACACGAAGCTCGCGGACCTTAAGAGCCAAATACAAAGGTCAGCCGAACTGGCGGGAAGTGATCGTGAACGACGACCATTTGAAGTCTGAATACATTCAGATGGCGCCAGGGACGAAGGTCGGCCGCAGATTTCATCCGGACACGCGTGAGTGGTGGGTGATCATGGACGGCGAGATCCGATTCGACATCGAAGGTCAGGACTCGTTTGTGGCTCGAAAAGGGTCCATGGTGCAGGTTCCGCTACAGACCATCTATTCAATGGAAGCGATCGGAGACAAGCCTGCTCTCCGATTCGAGACCAACATCGCGAAAGCCAAGACACTGTTTCCGCAAGACGTGAAGCCGCCGGAAATTCCGGGCGCTACCTGGATCCCGGTGATGCTCAACCGCAAGCCGCACCCCTACGGGTACACCAATAAGCCCCACATCAATCTTTACGATTTAGAGAAGGATCCGAATTACAAGGGCAGCCGCTTCGTTCATGACGATCGGGGTGTATCGAACATCATATATGGGTACGCGAAGAATCTTCCGCCTTTGAACGAAAACGATCGGGGCCACTTTCATCCGGAGTGCGCCGAGTTCTGGCTGATCATGCAAGGGCCACATCCGTTATCCCATTGAGAAGGTAGGGACCATCATCGCCGAGGAAGGTGACGTCGTCTACGTGCCTCCCTTTACGTTTCATGCTCCCAGGTTCTGGGGCGACGGACCTAGCACCCGTCTTGCCATGAACGGCTATCCCGACATCGCTCACTTGCGGGACGCGCCTCACTAGATGTCTTCCGCGGCCCAGAAGCCCGCGACGGGATTGCGCACCCTCGGCCAACACGGGTCCGCCATATCGTTCTGTGGCTCACCGTAGCGGCATACATGATCACTTACATGGACCGGGTCGTGATCGGTTCAGCTATTCCGTCGATTCAGAAGGAATTCGGATTCGGCTTCGTCACGGCCGGGTGGATTTTTTCCTCTTTCCGGTGGGGATATGCGCTGTTTCAGATTCCAGGTGGCTGGCTGGGCGACCGCATCGGGCCTCGCCGCGCGTTAACCATCATCGTCACCTGGTGGAGCGTCTTCACATCACTGACGCCGCTATGCTGGAACGCGGCATCCATGGCGGTAACTCGGTTCCTGTTCGGTGTTGGTGAAGCCGGAGCCTTTCCGATCGCGACACGATCCCTCTCGCGGTGGATGCTTCCCTCTGAGCGAGGCTACGCCCAGGGGTTGACGCATGCCGGATCCCGGCTGGGCGCCGCCTTGACTCCTCCGCTGGTGGTGGCCCTGATAGCCTATTACGGCTGGCGGTCGCCGTTTTTCATCTTTGGAGCATTCGGTATCGGATGGGCGGCAGTGTGGTTTCTGTACTATCGCGATACCCCACGCGAGCACAGGTCCGTCAACGAGAGCGAGCTGAGCTCTGATTCACACTAGATGTCGGCAGAACTTTCTCGCACCACGAAATCGGTGCCATGGCGTTCCATCCTGGCCTGCCGGACTCTGTGGCTTCTCTCGGCCATGTACTTCTGTTACGGCTATTGCCTGGCCGTTTATCTGGACTGGTTTCCGTCCTATCTGAAGGAACACCGGGGATTCAATCTGAAGGAGATGGGAATGTACGCAGCCCTGCCGCTTTTCGCGGGAACCTTCGGGGATCTTGCGGGCGGCTGGCTCTCGGACATCTGGTTGAAGCGCACTGGCGAATATCCGGCAGGCTCGCCGCGTTTTTGGAACAGCCGGCTTTCGTGCTGGCCGCGGCCGGAATAATTCCCGCGACTTTGACCCTGGCGCCTTCACCTAGCGTATGGTTTAGTTGCCTTGCTGTATTTGGACTGGAACTTACCGTCGGCGTCAGCTGGGCGGTTCCGCTGGACATCGGCGGAGATTATGCGGGGTCGGTTTCCGCGGTGATGAATACGTGCGGTAATATAGGCGGTGCAATCTCACCCGCGGTGCTTGGCTACGTGGTTCGTGGTTTTGGCTGGAACGAGCCCTTCCTGGTCGCATCGTGATGTGCTGTATTGCGGCAGTGCTTTATGCCAGAATCGACGCAAGCCGTCGAGTAGAGTACACGGAGTCCGATGACAATTAATCCCAACAAGTGTGTCGCGTGCGGCAATTGCACTTATGTCTGTCCCGATGGGCGCGATCTATATCGATCCCGGAGATCAAACGCGCCACCATCAATCGGGACGAATGTGTGGAATGCTACTCCTGCTATAACGGCCTGAGCCAGGAGCATCTGAATCCTACGGTCGTCCGCACAATGCGGAAGCTTTTTCAAAAGATGCGACTCCGCTTCGACCCGGAACCCGATGTGTGCCCAACGGCAGCGTTCGAACCCGATGAGCTGGTCTGGCCGCGGATTGTGCGGCGCGCGTTCTCCGATCCTCGCGTTCCGCACGAATCCACAGGCGTGGAAGGCCGAGGCACGGAGGAAGTGAAGACCAACGACGTGAGCGGGCGGGTCAAGGCCGGTGAAGTTGGTTTCACGATCGAGTTCGGCAGGCCCGGCGTAGGAGTATGGTTTCGCGATATTCAAAACGCATGCTGGGCTCTGGCCCGTGCCGGAGTCGATTTCGAAAAAAAGAACCCGATCACTTCTCTGATGTCGGACGTCAAAACCGGCACGCTGAGGGAGGACATCTTGAACGAGAAGGTGATGTCCGCGATTGTCGAGATCAAAGTGCCGGTGGAGCGTACTGAGGAGATGGTTCGTTTGGTGTGGGATATCGAGAAGCAGGTAGACACCGTGGTGGTGCTCGGCGTGGGCGACACGCTGCGATGAGACCGGCGATGAGAACGTGGTCGCATCCATTCTGGAGCGCCTGGGATATAAGCTGCATCGAGCGAAGACAAATACGGGACTGGGACGGATCACGAATGCAATTCAGGAAGCTCAGCCCGAGGCGGCCGGAGTAGGCCGATGACCAACACACTGCATCGATTTGGAGACGCCGAAAGTTTCAGAGACGATTACATCATTTTCGCGATCGCAAGCCGCGGGAAGAATGAACAGGGCGCTCTCGAAAAGCTTCGGGAGTTCCTGAAACTTGCCGTTCAGTTCGGACCTGTAAATTTGGGCGACGCGCGCCACGGCGGAGCGCTTGCGTCCGTGCAGAGAGCATGACTCCCACGTCGCATTGGGGCCGCGACGACAAACGAGATTTTCAGGCCGTTATCGATGGCTTCGATCACATCACTACGGTGGCCGCTGTATTCGACGACCGGATGAAGGCCGAAGACTTTCTGAAAGCGGTAAAGGCCCGCGATTTCGGGCTGAGCATCAATATCTCGACCAGCGTCGAAGGCGCGGATCAATGTTGTCATGCGGCAGGCATCGCGCGTCACAGCGTCGGTTACTCGTTGGGATTTGAAGGAAAGACGGAGCATCTCCCGAACAGCCATGTCCTGATGCTTTCCACGATGTGCGGCCACGGCATGGTGGCAAACTCACTCGCCAAAAAGATGATCGACTGGGTCAAGGAAGGACGGCGCACTCCCGAACAGGCCGCCAATTATCTCACTCGCTTCTGCTCCTGCGGAGTGTTTAACCCGTCTCGAGAGCGAAGCGCATTCTGGAAGAGGCGCGCGTCAGCACTAAGTAGAGGGAACCCCATCGGCGTTCGGCAAGAGTGACCGAGTAGCGCTCCGTCCTCAGGCCTTGTGGAACTAGCCCGGCGGCGTAATTCTCCTTACCCAGGCTTGCCGAAACCACTCACAACACCTGCTTCGACCCATTTTGCGACAATTCGTGAAACGATGGCATGGAGGAAATCACTAGACTCTTGAACTCCACCGCCGAAGGCGACGCCTGCGCCAAGGCGGAACTGCTGGATGCAGTCTATGGTGAATTACACCGTATCGCGTCCGCCTACATGCGACGCGAACATCGAAGGGATCACACTTTGCAGCCCACGGCTCTCGTGAACGAAGCCTACCTGCACCTGGTTGGAGAACAACCCATCAGCTGGGATAGCCGCGGCCATTTCTTTAGTGCGGCGGCGACAACGATGCGACGGATTCTCATCGACCATGCGCGCTCACAGCGGGCGGCCAAGCGGCCGGGCAGTAAGGAGCGCGTGCAGCTCGAAGAGAATTTGATCGCCGTTGAAGAGCAGGCCGAAGAATTGCTAGCGCTGGATGCCGCGCTCAACCGGCTGGCGGCTCTCAATCCGCGGCAGGCGCAGGTAGTGGAACTGCGGTTCTTCGGCGGGTTGACGGTGGAAGAAACTGCACACGCAGCCGGCACCTCGGAAAAAAAGTAAAACGAGACTGGGCTCTGGCGCGGGCCTGGCTCGAGAACGAACTGCGCGGATGACGACTTCTCACTGCTGGGCGCGTATCAGCGAGATATTCGGCGAAGCCCTCGAACTCGCGGGCGCCGCGAATGCAGCGGTAACAGCGCGCTTTTCGAGGAGATCGCCCGTCAGCTCGATAGGCACGAACAGTCGGACGCCCCGCTCGATCGGCCGGTGGCTGAGGCCGACATCGTCCGGGAAGCCGCGGCGGGACACGTCTCCGTAAAGGGCAGCTCATCAGCGGCCGTTTCCGCGTCGTGCGCTTCGTTGGCGCGGCATGGGGGAGGTCTACGAAGTACAAGACGAGGAACTGCGGGTCCGGGTCGCTTTGAAGACGCTGCATCCGCATCTGGCGGCGTTGCCGCGATTCGCCGAGCGGTTCCGGCAGGAGATCCAACTAGCTCGGCAGGTAACGCATCCAAATGTCTGCCGCGTGTTCGACGCGGGTCGGCACGGCGGCACCCTGTTCTTCACCATGGAACTGCTGGAGGGCGAGACTCTGGCGCGCCACCTGGAAAGCGTGAGGCGTATGCCGGTGCCACAGGCCATCGCCATCGCACTCCAATTATGCGAAGGGCTCTCGGCGGCGCACCTGGCCGGTATATTGCACCGCGACTTCAAATCAGGAAACGTCATACCTTTCCAGGGCCGCGCGGTGATTACGGACTTCGGCCTCGCGAGAGCGCTTAAGGCAGATACATCGAAATGTGCTTTGACCAGCATCGCCGTGGGCACGCCCGCCTACATGGCCCCGGAACAAACTGAGGGCGGCGCGGTGGGCCCGGCCACTGACATCTACGCGCTCGGCGTCGTGATCTACGAGATGATCACCGGCGTTCGGCCCGGGCCGAATCAAGGCACGGTGAGCGCCGGTCTTCCAGATCCTTTGGAACCCGCAATTCTGAAGTGCCTGGCGCGGAAACCCGAGGATAGATTTTCGGACGTACAGCAACTCGCTGCAGCGATTCGCGGCACGCACGTGAGGCCGCGGCGCTTGCGGTCCACGCACATCCGAGCGGCACTCGCGGCGACGGTCGTGCTTGCGGCCGGAGGAGGCGGGAAGGCGCTGGTGCACTATCGGCCCGGACTCGACGACGGCAACCTGCCGGCGCACGCACGCTTGGCCGAGGCTTACGTCGAACTGGACATGAGCGACAAAGCGAAGGACGAAATAATCCACGCGGCCACGCTTGCTCCGGACCGGTCGAGGCTTCCGTCGCGCAATGCGCAGCAGCTCGACGCCGCGCGATTCACCGTCGCTCGCGAGTTCATCAAGGCCGAGCAAGTCTACAGTGCAATCGCACAGAGCGCGCGAGGCGAGGAACAGGGCCGGGCGTACCTGGACGTTGGGCGCGCCGCGGAAAAGGCGAATCACGCAGCAAAGGCTATGGAGGCGTACCGGCTGGCGCTCGGGTCGTCAACGCGGCGCGAACCTGCATTGCTCCATTTGGGCGAGCTTACCGCCCGTCAGGGCAATCGGGCACAGGCTCCGGAGCAGCTACAGGAAGCCGGGCAATTGTTCCAACTTGCCCCGAACTTCGAAGGTGTTACGGAAACGCGGCTCGAGCTGGCGCGCTTGTACCAGAGCTCAAATCTGGGCGAGTCGGAGGCGCTCTCACGAGCGGCGGTGGAAATGGCTCAACTGACCGGCAATCCCCAGCAGCGCGTGCGATCGCGTTTCGAGCTAAGCCGCGTCAAGCTCTTGGAAGGGCACGCCGGAGAAGCGACGGCAATTGTCGAAGAAGCAATCGCGATGGCCGGGCAGATGCACCTCGATAATCTATCCGTGCAAGGCCTGAACGATATGGCGGCCGTTTTCACGCGGAAGCTGGAGTGGACGGAGGTGGAGGTGCTCAGTCTGCGAGCTGTCGAGCTTGCTAGAAGGTCGCGAAGTAGAGCTGGCGAGGCGCGGGCGCTCTTCTATCTCGGGCAGGCGCGGATGCAGCAGAACGACAATGCGGGTGCGCTTCGGTTCCTGAGCCAGGCCGAACCTTTCTATCGCGAGGGCGGCGACTCAGTCGCAGTTGAGGATCTGCTGGCGCTGAAGGCAGATGTGCTTTGCAGCCAGGGCCGCTACGCGGAAGCCAAGAGTATCGCCACCGAAATGCAGGAGTGGGGAGAATCGCACGATGACGTGCAGACGCTGATACTTGCGTTCCAGCGTGCGGCGGAGCCGCGCATGTTTGAACGAGTACAACGCCGCCCTCGACTTGTATCAACGCGAAGCCGAGATGCAGATGCGATCCGGACGCATGGCTGGCACAGCGTATGCACTGATCAACCAAGGCGACATGCTCTGGAGGGTTGGCCGCTACGCCGATTCCAACGCGCGTCTGAGTGAGGCAGGGTCCGTGATCAAGAAATTGGGAGACGGCGCGCGCGGACTGACGGAGCGTCTCGATTTCGTCCGTGCGCTGTCGCTGTTGAGCCGCGAGCAGCCGCCGCGAGCCCTGTTTTTGGCCGAGCGAGCACTCGCTTCGGCGCAAGGCGGCACTCTTCAAAGAATCGTCGAGGCGCAGGCAGTGCTGGCGCTGGCATTGTCAAAGCGGCGGCAATTCCTCGCCGCCCGTGGACTCGCCGCCAAGTCACTGCGTTCGGCGGAAGCCGCCGGCAGTCCGGCGGGAGTTGCGTTCGCGAAGGTCGCGCGTGGCCGAGTCGGCACTTGCGTCCCGCGATCCTGAAGCCGATCAACTGGCCGCGGCTGCGCGCGCTTATTGCGTCCGGTATGGTCAGCGGGAACTCGCGCTTCGTGCGTTGCTGTTGCAGTGGGATGCCGAGCGTCGGACCAGGTCGCGTGACGCTTCGGGACAGTTAGAGGCGACATCCGTGAAACAGTCCAAAGAGTTGGAACGGTTGTGTGCGCCGGACCTGGCTGACCGATCGCCTGATGGCCTGGCTGTTCATTTCTCCTACCGTGTTGATCCTGCTGGCTATCTCTATCTTCCCGCTGATCTGGTCGCTCGGCCTGAGCTTCAGCAACTACAATGCCCAGGGAAATATCGACCCGATCACCGCCAGCCAATGGGATGGAAATGGGTCGGGCTGCGCAATTACCGCCAGTTGCTGACGAACAACGATCATCTATTTCGGTATCTGGCATCAGTTCACGGTAACCGCGGTCTTCGTGTTCTGCGCTGTGGGCCTGGAGTTCCTGCTGGGCTTCGGGTGGCGCTGCTGCTGGTGCGTAAGTTTCCGGGCCGGGGCATCATCCTCACCCTGTTGTTGATCCCGATGATGCTGGCGCCGGTGGTCGTGGGACTGACCTGGCGCCTGATGTGGGATCCCGGCAACGGCGAGCATGGCGTCTTGAATAATCTGATCACCTGGTTCGGTCTGCCCGCACTCGATCTCTCGCTGCCGACCCCGGCGATCGCAGCCACCGTGATCGCCGATGTCTGGATGTGGACGCCCTTCATGTTGCTGATTCCGTGGCCGGTCTAGCCGCTATTCCCCGCTACCTCTACGAAGCGGCGGAGGTGGACCGCGCCTCCGCCTGGTTCCGCTTCCGCAACATCACCCTGCCGCTGGTCTGGCCATTGCTGCTGATCGCCCTCTTGTTCCGCACCATCGACGCGATCAAGCTCTTCGACCTGTTCTATAGCCTGCAGGCCGGCGGCGGGCCGGCCGATGCCTTCCCCATCTCCTACGTGGTCTACTACGAGGCATTTGGGCAGCTGTTTGCCACCGGGCGGTCGTCGGCGCTGGCCTACATCATCCTGGTGATGGTGATTGCCCTGGCCAATATCTACATCCGAAATCTCACCAAAGCCCAGGCGGCGCATTGAGAGGAGCAGGGGACTGTAATGGCAACGTCGGTGGTGCTGGGGGTAGATGCCCCCGATCGCGTGTCCTCAGCGGAGGGCGCGGCGCCGATCGGGCGGATCGTCGGGCAGATCCTCTTCTGGCTGGCGATCGCCGCGGCCCTCGTCTTCTTCCTGTTCCCGATCTTCTGGATGGTGGAGACCTCCTTCAAGACCATCAACCAGGCAAATGATACCTCTCCCTCGCTGTTCCAGTTCACCACCTGAATAATTACCATGACGTCTTCTACACCACCACCCAGAACGTGTCCGGCGCCGGCAAGACGACGACCGCCACCGACTTCCCGCGCTACTTTATGAACAGCATCATTATTGGT
>CAWKLV010000025.1:0-32787 GCA_963850575.1 uncultured Acidobacteriota bacterium
GACGGGCTCCAGGGTGAAGGAGTGCAGGAAGGACATTTAGTAATGAGCCAGGCCGAAAGAGATCGGCTGGTGACCTTGAAGAAGGCCAAGAAGCGACTGATAACGCAACGGGAAGCGGCGCTGGAACTCGGCCTGACGATCCGGCAGGTGAAACGACTGCTGAAAGCGCTGAAGAGACGTGGCGACAAGGTGGTGATACACGGATTACGGGGACGGCCGTCGCCGCGCAGGCTCGCAACTAGTACGAAGCAGAAGGCCATCGAGGTTCTCTCTGAACCCGTGTATGCAGGCTTCGGACCGACGTTAGCGGCTGAGTATTTACGCGACAAGCACGATGTGCGGGTGAGCAAGGAAACGCTACGTCACTGGATGACGGAAGCCGGGCTGTGGAAGGGCCGCAAACGCAAGCCGGAGGGAGTGCACATATGGCGTCCCCGGCGAAGCCGTTGCGGGGAACTGGTGCAATGGGACACCTCCGAACACGATTGGCTGGAAGGGCGAGGGGAGCGGATGTATCTGATCTCGATGATCGACGATGCTACCAGCCGGTTACACGCGCGTTTTGTGCGGAGCGATTCCACGGCGGAAAACATGCGGCTGCTGTGGAGCTACCTGGAGCAATATGGGCGACCGGTGGCTGTTCTACACCGATAAGGCAGCACTGTTCCAGACCGCTGGACGTCGGCGGCGCGATGAGCCGGGTGTGGACAAGGATCCGGTGGAGATGCCGGCAACGCAGATTGGCCGTGCTTTGAGAGAGCTGGGGGTGGCCTGGATTGCGGCGCACAGTCCCAGGCCAAAGGCCGCGTCGAACGAGGATTTTCGACAGCCCAGGATCGCTTGGTGAAGGGCCTGCGAGTCGCGGGCGCCAGCAATCTGGAGCAAGCTAACGCCTATGTCGCGCAGGAGTTTCTCCCCTGGTGGAACCACAACCTCACGGTGCTGCCGGCACATCAGGACGACGCACATCGAGCGCTAGGCAACGAGCACGATCTGGCGGCGATTCTCAGCCACGTCGAACACCGCCAGATCGGCAATGGCTACACCGTACGGTACCTGGGACAGCTGTACCGTATTGCGTCGGCCGAGGTGCGCGGCGGAAAGCGTGGCGCAAACCTGCGTGTCGAAGCGCGGCTGGACGGTTCCTTGGCGATGAGCTTCAATGGCCGCTACGTGAGTGTGGAACAGTGTCAGAAAACACCGCGCCGCTAAACAGCAGACGCACTCGGGCAAGCCGAGCCGCCGAGCACCGCAACGGAGCCGCTGGATGGAAGGCTTCTTTGAACAACCCGCCCCGACGCTGGGAAAGGCGATCGCCATTGCCAATGCGACCAGTTGAGAACAACGAACGGCTCAATAAGGAACGCCGGGCAAACAGCGCCCGGCGGTCTTCGCGTTTACTAGCCCAAAGCCTCCGCTCGGGAGACTTCACCAGAATGATCTCAGACAGGAAAAGACCCTCGCAGCGGCGAAGCTGTCGAGGGTCTGAACCGATCACTCCGGAGCCAGCCCCGTCGCATCGGCTTTGGGCATCCGCTTGGGCGCGACCCCTCGCGGACTTACTCACCCTACCATCCACTCCTCAGCTCAATGCCCGAAAGGGGACATTCTTACTTTGCTGGAGAAGGGGACATCCATGATAAGTCTTGTCAAGGGGAAAACAGAGGTTTCCCTCCGCCGTCCGAAAACGGCTGCTTCCTGGTATTTATCCGCTCGTGCGTGTGGCTTTTGCCTCTCGGCGGGGTTCCTGCTGCACGCAGAACCAGACATCCATTTGTGGTCTCGTAGCCTGCGTCCGGAATGCAGAGCAGGCCTTCACCAAAGATCGAGTTTGGGTTCCCGGCCAGCCTCGAAACATTTCTACCGGTGTCTCAGGGAGGACATCCTCCCGTCACACACTCCTCTTACGCAAGGCCTGGCCGGTGCCACTGAGCACTGCAGGAAATCGTGTAAAAGCCTCAGGCGGCCGGCTGTTCAACGGCCGTACGATTCACGACAAAACCGCTTTCACGTCTGTCCACCGCCAACAGGTAGCCCGCAATTTTTCTCGCGACCGCAAGGGCCGCGCGGTTGCGGTGGCCGCGTTCGCACTCGCGCTGGTAAATCTCGTTCAGCTCCGGGTTCCAGTAAGGAGCAATTCGGGCCGCTTCGATCAGCACCGTCTTGAGATCCTGGTTGCACTTCTTTGAAAGTGGCATCCGGTATTGCTTTTCGCCCGACGAGCACTCGTCAGCAGACAGACCTGCATAACTGATCACCTGTTTCAGCGATCGGAACCGGCTCACATCTCCGATTTCGAGCGCCCACGTCAGAGCCGTCACCGGACCCACGGCCGGAATCGTCATCAGCCGAAGTACACGGTCGTGCAACTCGCCTTGCTGCAGCAGCTGCCGCACCAGCGTACGTTCCATGCTCATCAGCGCCGTCACCGTTGCGCGGCTCAGACCCAACAGTTGCGGCAGTGAATCTTCGCGCTCCCTCCGCAGTTGTTCGAGCAGGTTTTCAAAGTAGCGCTTCCGGTGCAACTTCGTGGTCTCATAGGAGATTCCTGTTTCCATCAGCAGCCCGCTCATCCGGTTCTTCATCGAAACGGCCTGTCGGACCACCAGATTCCTGTACCGCAGCACACGCCGGAGATCGCGGGTCCGGGTCGAAGCCATTCGGCATTCGGGGAGTAAATCGCAGCGCAGCAGATCGCAGATCCTTTGCGCATCCACGCGGTCGTTCTTTTTCTTGGCCGCCGATATTGCACGCAGCATCAAGGGATGCGCAACCTTCACTTCCGCTCCTTCAGCCAGCAGCACATCGTAGATCCAGCCGCTGAAGATCGTTGCCTCCATTGCTGCCGACCACGGTTTTGGCAAACTCCTGCTCCAGTCGCTTAAGGCTGACATCGTCGCCGGGATCTTGCCTTCGCAGACCAGGCTGCCATCGATCTTCTTCACGCAATAGCTGACGGTCTTTTTGTGAACGTCAAGCCCAACATAGTGCATACTTTCCATCGGGGATCCTCCTGGATTGTTTCTGAGCCGGTTTGCTGCCTGAACTCAGTTTCAGCTAACCAGGTTCCCGCTTCGCCCGACTTGTTCATTCAAACATTTCTACTTTGCCTCCCAAGGAACTTATCCGTTCATCGGTTCGAGACGGAATCCAAGAGAGCGGGCTTGGGCCTGTAATCTCGATTCGGCTCGTTGCCTCGACTTAATTTCCAGAGCCGCAAAAATGCTCTCTTCGTAGGGCTGCCCAGTGGTAACCAGATGATAAAGGATTCGCGCTAATTTGTGTGCGGCAGCAACGATAGCTTTCGGCGCGCCCAGTTTGGCCCGCATGCGCCGGTAATACTCACCCAGGTAGGAGTGGCTATGATGCAGTGAGTGGGCAGCCAATCGTAATGCGAGGGCTGCCCGATTCTTCACTTTCTGAGTTCTGCTGGATAATATTTGCCCGCCGCTGATTTCGTTGTGGGGACACAAACCTAGCCACGACGCCAACGCCGAGCTAGTTCTGAATTTCGACCAGTCCGGTCCGATCTCGGCCAACAGGACCTGCACGGTGGGCGAACTGATCCCCGGCACGGCGGTGAGATCGACCCCAAAGATGCGCCAGTGTTGCGTTGCGAGATTCACGGCGGCCTTCTTTTTTGGCGAGGTGGGTTGGGTAGCCGGTGCCGGCGGCTCGCTCTTGGATTCAAAGTTTCCCAGTTGACGCTCGATCTCGCGGTCGCAATCGGCAATGAGTTGCTGATGATACCGATAGGCCGACAATGATTGGCGCAGGGTAAACAAGTGTTCTGGGCGGTAGTCGCCAATGAGGGATTTGACGATGGTCTCCTCAGACGCCTTGATGCGCCGGTCTCGCAACTCGGCCAGCTTATGCGTGTCCCTCTCGCCGTGGAGAATAGCATCCAGAATGGCCAATCCGCTGGTGCCGGTGATGTCGCTGATCACGTGATGCAACTGCAGATTCATCTGGCTCAATGCCTTCTGCATGTGCTGAATGTGCTCACTGCTCATCTGAATCAAGCTGTCCCGATGCCGCAGCAAGGCCCGCACGGCGCACACGGCCTGCTGCGGGCGAAAAGAGGCGTGAAGCAAGCCCACCGAGTGCAGATACTGAAGCCACTGGCAATCCAGCACATCGGTCTTCCGTCCCGGTACGTTTTTGACGTGCCGCGCGTTCACCAGGCACACTTCCAGCCCGCGAGCTTCCAGGATTTGAAACAGCGGGATCCAAAAGACCCCCGTCGATTCCATCGCCACACTGCGAATCCGGCACTGCTGAAGCCAGTCAGCCAAGGCCACCAAATCCGGTGTAAAAGTTTCAAAACACCGTACGGAATCGAGATCTCGATCCGCCGGTACTGCCACGTAAATTTCGGTGGCGCCGATATCGATTCCAGCCGCATCTGGCTGCAGAAAAGGCGCGGACATCTGTCCTTTGGGTGTGGGCTTGCGTTTGAGAGTCTTGGCCATGAGGTGTCGTCTCCTTGTACCAACGCCAACGGCCCAGGTCGTGAAATACGGGCAGTCTCCCAAACGGGATCATCGCAACCCTTTCGAATTACGATGTCACCACTGACATGACCACGCAACCTGGAGCCACGCTTGACACCGGGCTTCTTCAGCTCCAGTCAAATTTTCGGCTTACTTGCCGTCGGCGAGGTGGCATCCATCGTAACGCCGAGGCCGCCCCCAGTTCCTTACCTGCCATGAGCTGCCCAAAGCTCCCCGCTTGACAAGAAATGTCCCCTGCATTGCCAGGCAAAGAGCCAGGCTGTTAAATTTGCAATTGCGCAGCGGGGTCGCGCCCGATGCGTCCCAAGACCGAAGCGACGGACAGGCTCCGTTACTGATCGGTTCACCAAAGGCCGTCGAAGCTGCCCAGTTCGATGGCCTTCCCACCTATCAGGGCGGTGAAGTTTCCGAGCAAGGGCTTGGGCTTAAACGCGAAGTCGCCGGGCCGGTTTTGCCCGGCTTCCGTATTAGATCTGCCGTACTGTTTTGCGTGTTTTCATGTCCTTGAAGGACCGCTTCCAAGGGTGATCCGCATGGGGCGCCTCTGACGGCCCACGATGCCTCGTTGAACGCGCTGCTTTGACGGGTTTCGGCGGACGCTCGGCGATCTGCTCCCATCGGATCTCGCGATCGCCATAGTAGATTTTGATTCGCCGATCTTGCCATTCGCAGACCGTAACCTTTCCCCGCGCCGGGGCGTAGTGCCGGCTTTGCGGCTGAATTTGCAACAGCCGCCCTGTATGCTGAACCACCCAGTCATTACCGACCGTGTGTGTCGTCTCCAATCGAAACACCTCATCCAAATCCAGACCCTTCGGCAGCGGAATGTGGTAATCCACTGCGTCCGCAGGTGGATCGGTGAAACGTCGATTGTGCTCGGCCAGATACCCGGACAGAAAGCGATTACCCGCTTCAATGGAACCGATTCCTTTCCGTCTCATCTTCTTGGTCAGCCGATCCTGGTGCGTGCCATGATTCCGCTCCACCCTCCCTTTGGCCTGAGCCGAATTGGCCGCGATGATGCCGATTCCCAGCTTGCTGCACATCCGTCCAAACTGCGTGGTGGGGTTCTCGCCCCGCAATTGCTGTCCGGGCGTCGCCTTCTGCTTGTAGATGTTCTTCCAGTCCGTATACAGTGCCCGCGGAATTCCATACTTAGTTACCCATTTCCGTAATACGCTGGCCGCTGCCCAGATGGTCTCTTGCGCACTAAACAATGCCTGACTCGTGCTGGTCGCATCGTCCACCATGTTCATCAACATGCAACATGGGCTCCGGCCTTCGAACCAGTCGTGCGGACTTCCATCGAACTGTACTAACTCTCCGAAGTGCTTCCGACGCTCGCGTCGTTGCCGGTACGGCTTCCTCTTCCGTGCCCGGCTCCACAGCCCCTCCGCCAACATCCATCGCCGCAGGGTCTCGGCATCCACCTCCAGACCGTCCTCGCTGCGCAGATGCTCGGCCGCCAGCGTCGGCCCGAAACGATGCTCCTGATCGCCGCTGTACTTCTCCCGCACGTTGGCCAGCACCTGTTCCCGAAATACTGCTGGCTTGCTTCGGCTGGATCGCCTTCCCGCACTTCGATGCACCAGTCCCTGAACACCTTCCCGCTGATACCGCCTCCAGATCCGCTTAGCTTGCCGGTAACTCACCTCCATCAGCGCCGCCGCGTCCTTCAGCCCAAGCTCATTCCGACTGACGCGGCTCATCACCTCTTGCCGCTTCAGCTCCTCTACACCCATCGATACCCTTCCCAACCCGACCCCCTTCAAGGGTCAGCTTAGGGGACATTTTCAACGAGGCCACAAGGGGACATTATCAAAGAGGTACAACACCCAGGATATAAAGCAGGTTGTGCTATGGGGCGGTGCAGGGCTGGCTCGGTCACGGCCGACTAAGCGTGTACGATGCGCCCCGGCTCTGAGGCTATCCGACTTATGCAATCCGGCTAGCCGCGCTGTAAGATCGGTTCAACCCAGGCGCGATCAAGCTCTACCGCAACTGAACGATTGATCAACGATATCGACAAGACTAGCCGGCAAGTATTGCGGTATCGTACGAAGGACGCCTCCAGCCCAGCTAATGGACCCTTTGTTACCCGCACCGCATCCCCCTGACATAGACGGTCGCAGGGCTCGATCGGAAGTCCGTGACGTAGGACGGCCCGTACAGCCTCAAGTTCCGACTCGGAAATTGCCGCCGGGACTTTTCCGTTTCCAACGATTGCTCGTACGCTCGGCGTAACCATAATCGGCGTTCGGAATTGGGCGTCAAATCGAGAGAACACGTAGCCGGCGAAAAGCGGGGCCGAGAGAACTTTAACGCGATCGGACCACATGCTTCGCTTGGAGTAAAGCGGCAAGAAGCACTCGTATCCTTTTTGAATGAGCGCGGATGTGACAATCTTCTCTTTTTGACATGCAACCTGTAATGCGTACCACTGCATAGAAAGCAACCCGCTGTAACAAGACGTCCACTTTCGGCCTTATGTTCACCCGGCTTGCGTTACGCCGGGCACCGTTCGATCGGTTTTAAATGCGGTCCCAGCGCAGATTGGGACATGCGCCATAGTCAATGCTGGGATAGCAATCGAGGAGAGACGATTGCTAGCCTGTAGCAGCGTGCTAACACTGTGCTAGGGGCTGCTCGGTAGCCGGCCTTTCTTGCAACCGGGGGTTGGCGCTTCTCTCATTCTTTAGATTTCTTGTCCGCCACTCGACGAACCCGCAGGTATCAAGCCTCGGTTCAGAGTGGGTCCGGTGTTTAGGCAAGGCCGGTATAAGACTCTGGATTGCTTTACGGTGGCGATCTGTCGCCTTGGGCGTAGGAGCGGGGGCACAAGCCTGGCAGGAGTGCAGCCGATCTTCTCGTCGCCAAAGATTTGGTGCGGCTACGAATCAGAGATGTATTACATCTTGGGGGCGAGGTGTCACCGATCGTTCGGAAGAACTGACGTTGGGGCATGTCGAATTTTGGTGATCAACCTCTATATCCCTTCGAGCATCACCCGGGCCGTTAAACCGGACTTAAGGGAGACCCGTTTGGGGTACCCAATAACCTAGGTTTTGGAATTCGCGACCCGCATGGGAACCATGCTACGACGTGGGCTCTATTACGGTCAATGGGAGCTTTCCCTAGTATGAAACCCTAGACAAAAAAGGCAACCGTCGCACTTTTGAGTCGGTTTAACGCGGCTGGATTTACCAAGAGCCGCCCGGAACCGGACATCATACGACAACATAGCTTCATTGTGATCGGGCTTCCGGACGATCATGGGCGCGGCTCTTCTCCGAGCGCGGCAGTAACCTGATCGCGGTGTCAATCCGCATCTTACAAACAATGAACACGCCAGGAGGTTTACAAGTGACAAGGAGAAAGACTCAATTGCGAGACCAGAACAAAACGTCTGGGCTGAATTTCCAGACGCTTGCGGACTGTGTCAACGATCGCGACGTCACTGCTCGGCGAGACCGTCGCCGCCCTCGGGAATGGCTCATGCTCGATAACTTCGACCGGAGCGGTAGTCGGGCACTGGTGACCCTTTCCGAGCGGGGGTTTGGACAGCAGCACTCGGGTCTTTGTCGACGGCGCCTACCGTAATGCCCAACGGGTGACAATCAGTCATCGCACACTAAGTGGTCGGTGCGGTCTCACCGCGAACAATTGCAGGCTAACATCCATTCTCTCCAGCCAAAGCTCGCCATAGAATCTATCGGTGCCCATTCAAACTCAAAATGAGACGACGTATCTGGTCAACGATCTGCCGAGATCATGCGACTTACGGAATCCGCCGGTCTGACGCTGTAATGCGAAGCAAGGGCGCCACGTTCGTAGATTCGGCCACACGATCACCATTAACACGTGTACCTGCTCGAGCTCATCGAGGCTGCCGGATTTCAGATACCGAGCTGAAGACTTGCTACATGCCCGGACCGCGCCCGATGACTTACACGTATCAAGGCTTAGCTCGCCTGCGGTAACGAATACAGGCTCGCATTACCTGAGGCAGCTTCTCTCGCGGATCTACAAGTGATCAGTATGAACGGCCGAGCAAACGCGCAACCGCGGCCGGCACTCTCTTTAGTCCCGGTTCAGACTGGCCAGAACGCGTCGGCTCGCTCGGCATACGGCCCGAAGTATTTCGCAGCCTACATGGGCTTCGCCCTTGTCAAATTGTTCCCCGGTGTTGCCGATGGCGTTCGTGAGATGCGCGATCACGCCCACGGGAACTCCTCGGGCGGCGGAAAACGCAAACAATGATGCGGCCTGCATCTCGACGGCGAGAGCGCCAGCGCTGGCGTGATGATCTACCTGTTCAAAGGTCTCACGATAGGGAGCGTCGGTTGTCCAAACTAGGCCGGCTGCCACAGGCAGGCCAATCCCGCGCACTTCCTGCAGAAGAGCATCGACTACATCCGCCGGAGAATTGACCGTCGGCTCCGGTGGCAAATAGTGATACGACGTGCCTTCGTCCCGAACCTGTGGGTAGCCAAAACTGTTTTGTCCCGTGGAAAGAAGAGCTTGCGGCGCGAGCAAGCGAAGCCGCCGATTCCAGATCGCGGCGTGCTACAACGGTCGCTTGGCTGCCTACTTTGTCCTCTCCATCCTGGCCGCAGCACGCGTCTTTTTCTCCAGCCGATGCGACACGGCAGTTGAGATCCTTGCGCTTCGCCAGCAGGTCGCCGTGCTCAAGCGGAAACGGCCTCGCGCGCCCGTGACCACTCTCGACCGAGTATTCTGGACGATGTTACGCCAATTCTGGTCCCGCTGGGCGGATGTCCTGGTGATTGTGAAGCCTGAGACAGTGGTCGGCTGGCACCGTGCCGGCTTTCGGCTCTTCTGGCGCTTACGTTCACGTCCGCGTGGCGGTCGACCGAAGATAACCGGCGAGATTCGTGAGCTGATCCAACGTCTAGCCGTCGAAAATACCGGCTGGGGAGCTCCTAAAATCCACGGCGAACTTCAAAAGCTCGGCTTCGCGATCTCGGAACGTAGTGTGGCTCGTTACTTGCGGCGGATTCGTCGACGTGACGATGCCGCCAAGCGCTGGCTCGCCTTTCTCCGCAACCATCGTGAGGTGATCGCCGCGTTCGACTTCTTCACCGTTCCGACGGTCACGTTCGAGACGCTCTACTGCTTCTTCGTCATCGAGCATCGGCGCCGCAAGATCCTCCATTTCAACGTGACCCGGCACCCGAGCTCTGAGTGGGTGGTTCAGCAGCTGCGCGAAGCATTTCCTGACGCCGGTCCCTACCGCTACGTGATCATGGACCGGGATTCAAAGTTCGACGGCGACGTCGTGGCGTTCTTGAAGGCGACCGGCCTTAAGCCCAAAACGAACAGGCGTCCGAGCTCCGTGGCAAAACGGAGTCGCCGAAAGGTGGGTGGGCTCCGTGCGCCGGGAGATTCTCGATGACGTGATCCCGTTGGGCGGACAGCATCTGCGGCGCCTTCTCCGCGATTACGTCTCGTACTTTCACGAGGATCGTATCCACGACAGCCTCGGCAAGGACACACCAAATAAGAGGCCGATCGAAACACGGCCCTCTTCGGAGGCGGCGGTGATCGCTAGTGCGCGGCTGGGCGGGCTCCATCATCGTTATTCCTGGCGCAAGGCTGCTTGACCTCTAGAGGGACCGTCGGCATTGACTTGCGCACCTCCGCCGTCGGCGCATGGACGGAGAAGAGTCCCGCCTGCCGGCGCATTGCTCGTCGTTTCTCTCGCCCTTGAAGAACGACGAGGTCGGCACTCCTTCAGTCTCGGCAGAGCCGTTTGTGACACATCGCTCCAGGCGTTGCTAACCGAATGTTGCAATTGAGCCGGCGATCCGATCTTGGCTACCCACACCTGCAGTTTCATCATCCGCTCCATTTCTGAGGCGGGTATGGTTTGACCTGGTTCCACTTCCCAGGATCGCCCGCCTCAAACCCGGACCGGACAACTCGTTTGCTAATTAGACCGGACAACTCACATGCTAACGACAATCCTCGGACATCGAATGTCCGGCTCTGCGATTCGTAGCGGCGGGTGCCTGCGCTGTCCAAGCTACGACACGGTCTTAGCACGGACGGCAGCGCGATTTCCACAGTTCGCGGCCACGACGACTGTGGAAAACCCTTCTCTCAACATCTCTCCTTCGGAGCCACTATAAGGGCTCTCCAGGGATGGAACCCGAGCGCCGACTGCGGGGCCAGACCATGGGCCGGAGTCGGAGGATACGCTCCGCTCCGGCTTGGTGGCCATCATGGGATGGCAGCAATGCGTTAAATCCCGGAGGTCTGGAGGCAGAGCCTCCAGTCAAATACGCTCTGGTTCCGATGGCTTGGTTCACGCTGCCGCCTCTCCGGCCGGCAATCGCGGACTTCACGGCGTTGCGGTAGTTGGGGCGGCAGTTCATCGGCGGCGAACTGTGCGACCAAGTGGGGACCATAGCGGATCGACACGCGCCCGTCCAGGTGCTGGTGGACCACCACGTTCTGCCCAGCGAGCGTGTTGCGCCATTTGGTCTGATTCAACTGCAATACGCGATTGGAGAGCAGGACCGTGTTGTCGTTGTTCACCGTGCGCTCGTGCTGGATACTAAACACCCAGTCCAGATCCTTGCGCTGCAGCCGCACAAAGGCGGTTCCTTTTTGAGCCGCCGCAACCGCGAACTTGCGGTTGAACTCGGCGATGTACTCGCTGCGAAGAAACTCATTGGCGGCTTCGACACTGTGGATGCCGCGCAGCCGCAACTCCTGCGGCAGCCGCCCCTGCCAGGTGCCAAAGCTCCTCTCCGAGCGGCCCCGCGCCTGCGGCGAGTAGGCCGGAATCATTTTGATGCCGAGTTCGTGGAGTGCCCGCGCCACTTGCGTGGGACGCGTCTCATCCACCCGCTGGCCGCGCTTGGGCGTGACAAACAAATGTCCAGCCCGGTCGCTATACAGCGAGCAGAATACACCCTGCTTCTCGATGACTTCCCGCAACGCCGTCATCACGCTGTGAGTGCCTTCGGCCCCCACCAGCTGCGCGTAATAAATCTCACTGGTGGCATCGTCCAGAATCACGATCAACTCGTGATAACGGTCATCCCAGAACCACCGGTGCTGGCTGCCATCGATATGCAGCATCATGCCCGGCAGTGGCCGCCGTGGTCGGCGTTTGCGGTGCGAGCCGCGCTTCTTACGCCGTTCCACCAGGCCCGCTTCTTGTAATGCCGTTTTGACCCAGGTGTAACTGAACCGGATCTGGTGCACCTCCAGCAACTTCTCGTGAAAGTGCCGCACGTTGAAATCCAAGTATTTCTCACGATATAGCTGCAGCACCTGTTCCAACTGCTCCACCGGCACGCGCTTCGGACTCGGGCTTTGCTTGCGGTAATCCCAAAGTCCGCTATAGCCGTGCTCCTGGTACTGGGCTCGCCAGGGCATCGTGCGATCGGTCACTCCGATGATCTCGGCGGCCTCCCACCACTTCAGCTTCCCCGCCATCGCCTTCAAAATCACTTCTTGTATCTTCATCATCCGCTCCGTTTGATCGGGCGGGATTTGCCGTTTGACGCCTTCCACATCAACCAGCTTCCCCGCTCGTCTATTCAAGCGGACAATTCACTTGCTAATTGAGGCGGACAATTCACATGCTACCGAATTTGCACATCTCCGTGCGACCGTAATATACTAACCGCACTTCAGTAGGCTGCAAAAACGCTATAGCGAGGTGCCCCGTATGAGTCGACGTCTTTTGACGCCAGCCGCCTTCGCACAGACCCTGGCGCCGGCCGGTCCATTTGCGATTGCCAGCATGCGTGGGTGGCGGTTGCGTGAACCGGATTCAGGCCGCCGGTATTCGGTGGTTCGCATCACATCGCAGACCGGAGTCTCGGGCTACGGCGAAGGGGGCCCCATCAAGCCCGCCGAATTCGCGGAAGCGCGCAGCGCGTTGACGGGCCGCCGGGCAACTGCGCTCGAATTTGTGCGCCATCGATTCGCGGGCACACCGGCGCTGGAGGCTGCGATCGGCAACGCATTGCTCGATCTTTCGGCGCGCGCTGCCGGTGTCCCCCTCTACCAGTTTCTGGGCGGTCCCGTCCGATTCAAGGCGCGTGTGATGGCGCGCCTCGACAATCCGGGACAGGCAGGCGCGGCGAAAGACAAAGGATTTCGCTGTTTCACGCTCACGGTGCCCCCACGCGAGAGCATGACGCGATTGCAGGCCTATGTTGACTCGGTGCGCAAGAGCCTGGACGAATTCAGGAAATGGGCCGGAGATGATGCGGAAGTGGTGCTCGATGGCGGCGGCGCGCTCCTGCCAGGAGATGCGGCGGTGGTGGCGCGGGCGGTGGAGCGTGAGCACCCGATTTGGTTCGACGAGCCCACTACTGTTCTTTCGCGCGACGCCCTTTCGCGTATTGTTGACGAAACTACCGTGCCGCTCGGCTTGGGCCGTTACCTTCACAACGCGACCGAGTTTCAGAATCTGCTGCACCTGGGTTGCGTCGATGTCATCCGTCCCAGTCTTGCCCTAAACAGCCTGCACAAGATCCGGCGCATGGCCGCAATCGCGGAGAGCCACTACATTGCCGTGGCGCCTCATCACGACGGCGGTCCGCTAGGCTCAATGCTTGGTATCCACCTGGGTGCCAGCCTGAGCAATTTCTATGTGCAGGAGACACCATTCCCGGCTTCTGCCCGAGACCGCTCGATGCGGGCCGACATCCTGGGCGGCGCCGTGGAAACGGTCCAGGATGGTTTCGCTCCGCTGGTTAACCAACCGGGCCTCGGCGTCCGGGTGAACGACGAAGCCGTGAGCAAATACAGCGAGGAAGCGCTATGAAACGCCGCACATTGTTAGGTTCGCTTGCCGCGACTGGAATCGTGGGCCTGGGTCAGACAGCGCGCAGGAATCCGATCCGGAAGGCATGCGACTGCGCGCCGCAGTTCAAGCGCGCCACCGATATGCCGCCTGGCTCAACGGCCTTTCGCGGCGTCGGCTCCAAGCTGCGCATCACGGGCATGAAGGTGTTCGGTGTGACACTGCCGGAGAGTCTCGGCCAGTCCGACCGGCCTTATGTGTTCGTCAAAATTGAAACGAATCAAGGCGTCACCGGTTGGGGTGAAGCGACTCTCGAAGGCAAAGCAGCCGCCGCGATGGCGTGCGTCAACGACTTGAAGGACCTGATCGTCGGAAGCGACCCGATGCAGGTGGAGCACCTGTATCAGTTGATGTACGTAGGCAGCTTCTATCGCGGCGGACCGGTGTTGGGCTCAGCCATTTCAGGCATCGACCAGGCGTTGTGGGACATTCGCGGCAAGGTGATGGGCGTGCCTGTGTACGAACTGCTCGGCGGCCCGGTGGATCCACGCGGCATACGCGGTTATTATCACGGATCGGCGTGGACTGTGGCCGAAGCACGGGAGTTGGGTGATAAGGCAAAAGCGGCAGGCGTGACCGCCTTGAAGTTCCAGTTGCCCGACCTGCTCGAGTGGGTGGAGACCAACAAGAAGATCAAGCGGGCAGTGCGCGCCCTCGAGATCTATCGCGAAGGACTTGGGCCCGACATGGATTTCGCGGTGGACTTTCATGCGCGGCCGAGTCCCACGGTAGCCGCGATTATTCTCCGCGAGATCGAACCGCTGAACTTGTTGTTTGCCGAAGAGATTTGCCCGCCGGAAAACGTTCGCGCAATGCAGCGTGCGGTGCGCAAAGCCACCACTCCCATTGCGACTGGCGAGCGCTTGATCGCATCGTACGGCTTCAGTGAGATTATCGAGCTCGGCATCGTCGACGTTTTGCAGCCCGACATCGCGCATGTGGGCGGCATCACTGCATTGTGGAAAGTATCCGTAGCGGGCGAGGCCGCCGGAATGCGCATGGCGCCCCACGCCTGCGAAGGCCCCATCGGCGGTATTGCGAGCCTGCATGTCGATGCCGCCTCACCCAATATGCTGGCCCAGGAAATTTGCGGAGCCGTTCAGGCGGGCGAGCGTAATCGGATTTGGGAAGAGCTGCTAGGTTTCGCCGCAATGCGCATGGTGGACGGCCGCTACCCTCTTCCCACGAAGCCCGGACTGGGATTTGAAGTGAGTGAAGCCGCGCTCAGGAAGTATCCGTTCCAAGGCACGCGGCCGTTCGTTACCGCTTTTCACGAAGACGGGGCCGTTGCCTCCATCTGAGTAGTCAAGTCCGAAAAATTGGACCAGGAGTCTATATGTTGCGACAAGCAGTCCTGTTTCTCTTCACTTGCTGGGCACTCCTGGCTCAAGTGGAGCGCGCGGCCATCGTGGGCAACGTCACTGACAAATCCGGCGCGTCGATGGCCGGCGTCGATGTCGTGGTGACCAACGAAGCAACGAATACCAAGACGCTGTTGGTGAGCGACGAATCGGGCGGCTACACGGCGGTCAACCTGATTCCTGGCAGCTACAGCATCACTGCTTCGCACAGCGGTTTCCGTCCGGTGATCTTCAGGACTTTCGTCCTCCAGGTGGGACAGACCGCGCGGCTGGATATCAGTATGGAGGTCGGCTCAGTCGAGCAGTCGGTGGAGGTGAGCGCCGCCATTCCGCTGCTGCAGACCGAAAGCGCATCGGTAGGTCAAGTGATCGAGCAGGGGGCAGTGAATGCCCTCCCCCTCAACGGGCGGAACTTCGTGCAACTCGCGATTCTGGCTCCAGGGGTGTCGGGACTCGACTACGCGCAGTCGGGCACCATCAACACGGGGAAACGCCCTGACGAACTGCGCCCCGGGGGCACCGCCATTCAGGCCAACGGCGCGCTCAGCCAGTCGAACCAGGTATTGCTCGACGGCATCGACAACACCGAGATGATCTCGCAGACCTTCATCGTGCGGCCATCGGTGGAGGGCATCCAGGAGTTTAAGGTCATCACCAATAACGCAGGAGCGGAATACGGACGCACCGTGGGTGCGGTTGTGGTGGTGACGTCCAAGTCGGGCAGTAACGGCTTCCGTGGGTCGCTCTTCGAATTCCTGCGCAACGAACGTCTGGACGCGAGGAATTTTTTCGCCCGTCCCGATGGCCCCAAGCCGCCGTTCAAATTGAACCAGTATGGAGCCAGCCTGGGCGGTCCGGTGATCCACAACAGGACATTTTTCTTCGCGAACTACGAAGGATATCGCGAGGTGTTTGGCGACACGCAACTGCAAACTGTGCCAGTGGCGCAGATTCGCGCGGGCGATTTTCGGGGTGTCACGACAGGCGGGATTTTCGATCCGCTGACGACCCGTCCGAATCCAGCGGGAGGCGCGGCGATCCGCGACCGGTTTCCGAACGATATCATTCCGGCGGACCGGTTCGACGCCATCGGCGCGGGTCTGGTGAACCTGTGGCCGTTGCCGCAGCGTGCGGGCCTGGCAAACAACTTCGTGTCGAATCCAATTAAGAGGAGCAACATCCAGCGCGCCGACGGACGCGTGGATCACCAACTCTCGAGCCGCAACACGCTGTTTTATCGCTATTCGATTGATTTTGCGGATATGGTGATTCCGGACACGTTTGACAAAAACATCGGCGGCAACGAGGCAAGTTTCGCCGGCGACGATACGGTGCGCGGGCGCAACATGGTGGCGGCGTGGACGCGGATGTTCACGCCCGGGATTATTGGCGACTTCCGGTATGGGTACACGCAGTTCAACATGGCCCTGTTGCCGACCACCTTGACGAACCCGATATGGTCCCGCATTCCGGGACGCGACACCGCCGATCCCTTCCAGCCTTCGGCGCCTATCGTCGGTACCACGGGCTACGCCGGCCTGGGTAATGCGAGGTCCACTCCGCTGATCCGAAATCAGCATACGCACTCAGCCATCGGGGGCATCTCGTGGATGAAGAACAACCACAATCTCAAGTTCGGCGCCGACCTGCGGCTTCGCACCACGGGGGAAACGGCCAGCCCTCCGGGCGAGAGTGCGTTCGGACGATGGGTATTCGATCCTTCCTACACCAGGAATCCAGCCTCTCCGGGCGGCACCGGTGAGACCATCGCCACGATGCTGCTGGGTTACCCCATCGCGATCCGGCGCGATGTCTTTGTCGCCGGTACAGCCACCTTGCAGACGCAGGAGATGAACTTCTACGTGCGCGATGAATGGCGCCTGACGTCCAAGCTGACCGCCAACTTCGGCATTCACTACGAAATCAATACGCCATTCGTAGAGGAGAACGATAAGTGGGTGAATTTCGATCCCGTAACCGGCGCCCAGTTGATTGCGGGACGGAATGGCGTCAGCCGCAGTGGCAATATCAACACCGATTTCACTTCCTTTGCGCCCCGAATCAGTATGGCTTACCAAGCGAGCAAAAGGACGGTGATCCGCACCGGTTACGGTCTGTTCTTCTTCCCCCAGGGCAACGCGGGCACTAACATCCGTCAGTTCCGGCAGCCTCCGTTCGATTTTGTTGTCAACCTGCCATTTTCCGGCAACGACATCCGTCCACCATCACTTCGCAGGGTTTCCCGTTGACCACATCCCCGCCGGATCTGACCAATGGTCCGGCTTTCTATGCCTTGAGAGGAGTGACGCCGAATTTTCGCAACGGGCAGATGCAACAGTTCAATTTTTCGGTTCAGCGGGAAGTCGGCCGCGACATGGTGGCAACGGTGGGCTACGTAGGCTCGGCGGGCGCGAAGCTGTATTGGGCGCGCAACATTAACCAACCTGATCCAGGCCCCGGTGCTGTGGATCCGCGCCGTCCATACGCAGCCAAACTTCCTGGTGTGACCGGCATCACTTGGCTCGAAAGCTCCGGTAATTCGTTCTTCTCGTCGCTGCAAACTACGTTCGAGAAGCGTTTCAGCAGATCTTTCTACTTTCTCGGCAACTGGACCTGGTCGCACGGACTCGATAACGTCGGCGGCGACGGGGGAGCAAACGGACCCGTTCCGCAAGATCCGAAAAACCGACGCGCAGACTGGTCAAGTTCCAACAGCGACGTACGCCATCGCGTCAACCTCGCGACTTCCTATCAACTGCCGTTCGGGAAAGGCCGGCGGTTCGATGCTGATAACAACGTGATCAATCAGATCGCGGGTGGATGGGAAGTCGGATCGCTGGCGGTACTTCAGAGCGGACTGCCGTTCACTGTCACGGTACCCGGATCGCCCAGCAATACCGGCGCATCCAGCCGGGCGAATCCGGTGACAGGCGTAAACCCGATTCCAACCGGCCAGAACATCAATCTCTGGTTTGATCCGAACGCGTTCATTACGCCACCGGCTAACACATGGGGCACTTTAGGCCGCAACACGTTGCGCGCACCGGCCCTGTACAACGTCGACTTCTCAGTGGCGAGGAAGATCGCGTTCCATGAAGCACGGCAACTGGAGTTTCGAACGGAATTGTTCAACGGCCTCAACCACCCGCAATTCGGTTTGCCGAACTCGACTGTGGGCGTCGGTGGCGCGGGTAGCATCACCAGCACGCAGCGCTCGAACCGGCAGATCCAGTTTGCGTTGCGCCTGGTTTTTTAGAGTGTGAACGTGTGGGCTCCGCGCCGGTTGACTCGGGGCCCCATCCGTCGGCGCCGGTGCTTTTTGTTTACGGCTTGATGCGTTTCGGCTTAAACTCGCCACGCTTCGCCAGGGCATCCAGGATTTCCCTGGATCTCGCCGGGCACGCCCGTCCCTGCTGAGGGGTGAGATTGTCGTGTTCGGATTCAATCATGGACAGCGGCTCTTTCGGCGCCGAAATATGGTGCGACGCCGCCCATATTCCCGCCGGCGGTGCAATCGTGTGGATTAGCCATGCCTGCAAGTACGGGCGCCCGTTGCGCGAAGGCGGATATCGCACAAAGGACGGCAATGAATAAGTGGCGCGGATGAAGTCGAGTCATGAATAAGTCTCCTGCAGGCCTTCACTTGGGCGCGTTATTTCGGCTTGGCCGCATTCAGCACAGCCTCGAACGCCAGCTTCGGCTTCCCTTCCCGGTCAAACAAGAGCGGATAATTCGTACGCCCGCGAGTCGGGAAATTGTTGAGCCATGAATCTCCGTCGGTAACTCCCCAGAAGGTAATTCGGCTAATAATGTCGCGGTGTTTACGGAGACCTCGAACAGTTCGGCATAACGTTTGGCAAGCGCGCGCTGCATCTCCTTTGGCAACCCGGCCGTGTACGGGTTCGACTCGGCGGTTCCCGCGGCCACCGTTGAGACGTCGGCCGTATTCTGTCGCGTGGTGCGCGGCAAAACGTCGACATCCAGTTCAGTGATATGCACGCGCAGGCCGAGCCCGCGAAAGCCTCGATCGTTTCCGCCTGTTGCCGCACCGTGGGCCAGTCGAGATTATCATGCCCTTGCAATCCTACTCCACTGATCGCAGCTCCGGCGGCCTTGAGCTTGCTAACCAAGTCGACCGCACCCTTACGTTTGGCTTCGTTTTCGAGCGCGTAATCGTTGTAGTAGAGTTCCGCTTTCGGGTCGGTCTCATGCGCGAAATGGAAGGCCGTCGGCAAATAATCTGGACCGATGATCTTGTACCAGGGTGTCGCGCGCATGGTTCCATCCTCGTTCAGCGCCTCGTTCACCACGTCCCATCCGTTAATCCGCCCTTTGTACCGGCTGTCCCATCGCATATCCCATGTGCGACACAATGCGTCCGTGCACGCACGAACAGGCCAGAACGGAGTACTCGTTTCGACGCGAGCCCGGAACAATCCCGACTGCGGCTGGCGCTGAAGTGTCCCGTCGCCTGGTCGCAGGGAGGAATTGACACAGGCGCCCCAGGCACGGAGGTCTTCGAAGGCAAGTTCGCACGGTTTAAGCGGCGCGCCGCTCGTACCGGTGATGAAGTCCGCCGACCTGCGGTATCGCAACAACGGCTCCGCGTTCTGGCGGGAGCACGGCCCTGGGTTTCGGCGAGTCCTTATCCAGTGCAAGGTGCGTCCGGGATTCGTGATAGTACGCAACGAAAGACTTCATGTGCCGATACAGCGATGCTTCGTTGAAGACAATCACATGGTCCAGGCACTCTCTCCGGAGCGTACCAATGGCCCGTTCCACAAACGCACGTTCCCCAGGGGGACCGTGGAGTCGAAAGGACCTCTTTGATTCCCAGTGCTTCCACCTGTTCCGCGAAGTCTCGGCCGAAGATGCGGTCGCGATCTCGAAGCAGGTAACGTGGCGCGCTATCCCACGGAAACGCTTCACGCAACTGGTGAGCAGTCCATTCGGCAGTGGGATGAGCAGTGACGTTGAAGTGGACGATACGGCGCCGATCATGAGCCAGCACCAGAAATACATACAGCACCTGGAAACTGACCGTTGGCACCGTGAAGAAGTCCACCGAGACCATGCTCTTAACGTGGTTCTCGAGGAAGGTCCGCCAGGTCTGAGATGGAGGCTTGCGATGGCGCACCAGATACTTGCCTACGCTGGTCTCGCCAACATCAATGCCAAGCTTGAGCAACTCGCCGTGAATGCGAGGTGCTCCCCACAGCGGATTCTCGCGACTGAGCCGACGGATCAGTTCTCGGACGTGTGTCGGAACCGCTGGCCGCCCCGATTGGCCGCGGCGGGCCTTCCAGGTCCAGAACAGACAAAAGCCTCTGCGGTGCCAAGCGATGACGGTGTCCGGTTTTACGATGACCAGAGCAGACCGCCAATCGCTCCAGACAGCGCACAGCCATGCCCAAAAGAGCCGATCGCCCGACGCCAGTTTGGGGCGCTTCACGGAGCGCTGGAGAACGCCAAGCTGGTGTCGGAGCGCCAGGTTCTCCAGTTGGAGCGCCGCTCGCGATTTGAAGGTGGCTGACACGGCGGCTGCCAGCACGTGAAACGCACTGAGCGTCGAACGGAGAACTCGAGAAAGGATGCGCAAACCCTATGCTCTCATCCAGTTCGAGGTTTGCGATAGGCACAGAATCGGGACATTGCCATTGGCCGCGGGAACTGGACGTTTTTCGGCAGTGACAACGGCGGCAGGACGGCCGCCGTACTGTTGAGCTTCATCGCGATGTGCAAGCGGAATGCGGTCGAACCGTTCGCATGGTTCCGGGATGTGCTAAGCCGCATTGCCACTCACCCCATCCACCGGATTCAGGAGTTGCTTCCGCACAACTGGAAGACCCTCTCAACTGCCCCTCAAGCCTGAAATCAGCCGGCTATTCTCGGGCTCGCCAGGCACCTGCCACGGTGGTTTACCAGACGCTTACCGAAGGGCATCGTCCATCGCGATCTGAAGCCGGAGAACATTTTTCTCACCTCCGACGGACGGGTAAAAGATTCTGGACTTCGGGCTGGCACGATGGACTGCGCCGCCTTCATCCGGGCAATCGGAGGCGCCGACGCTTACGCAGGAAGGCGTGATTATGGGGACGGCGGGTTACATGTCGCCCGAACAAATCCGCAGCACGTCGGCCGACGCACGCAGCGACATCTTCTCTTTAGGTTGCGTGCTGTATGAAATGGTCGCGGGGCGACGGGCGTTCTCGCGGGAGACGTCGGCGCAAACCATGGCAGCCATTCTCGAAGCTCAGCCCGCCGATATCGCCACCACGGGAAAGCAGGTTCCCGCCGGGCTGGAAAAAGCCATCGCGCACTTCCTGGAGAAGAATCCACAGCAGCGTTTCCATTCGGCCCACGATCTCGGACTTGCTCTGCGAGGGACGCGGGGCGCTTCCGAATTATCGCGCCCGTTTCCGTTGCGGTGGGTTGCGGTCGGCCTCACGGTGATTGCGCTCGCGGCCGCGCTGTACTGGTTCGCCGGCCGCGCCAACCCTATCGATTCTCTGGCGGTCATGCCGTTCATTAACGTCGGCGGCGATCCGAACACCGAATACCTTAGCGACGGCATCACTGAGAATCTCATCAACAACCTTTCGCAATTGCCCAAGCTGCGCGTGCTGCCGCGCAGCCTCGTCTTCGGCTATAAGGGCCGGGAAATGGACCCGCACAAGGTGAGCCAGGATCTGCATGTGCGGGCCATACTTACGGGGAGAGTCGTGCAGCGGGGACACTTCCTCGCCAGCGGCAGTCGAGATTGTTCCGGGCTCGGTCGAAACGAGCACTCCGTTCTGGCATGTTCGTGACGTGCATGGACCATTCTGTCGCACTTGGGATTTGCGGTAGAGACCATGAAGTCGCGCAACCGCTTTGCCCAACAACACAGCGCCGTCAGAAAAACAGTTTGGCTCCGATCAGCACGGTGCGATTCCCACCCGCGCTGGTGATGCGCCCAACCGATCCTGTGTTGGTGATGTCGGCCGAAGGATTCCCAAAGGTCGGATGGTTGAACACGCTGAAGGCGTCAATGCGAAGCTGCAAGGTCAGCCTCTCACGAACTGACGTGTTCTTGACCAGGCTTAGATCCCAGTTCTGCTGGCCCGGTCCCCACAGCAGGTTGTAGCCGGCATTACCATACGTGTAGCTCGGGGGCACAGCGAACGCGGCTGGGTTGAAATATTGATTCAGCGTGCGCTGTGCGGGATAGAGAGGCTGACCGGCAACGACGTTTGGCCGCCCGCCTACCGAACCGACCACGGAGGTGGTGAAGCTTGGCGAGAACGGTGCACCTGACATACCGCTGATCACACCGGAGATCTGCCATCCGCTTACGACACCTCTGGCGAAGCCGTGCGCATCTGAAAACAGGAATTTTCCGGAGCCGATGGGAAGGTCGTATACGAAGCTCGAGACCAGAACGTGCCGCCGGTAACCGCCGATGTTGCCTCTGGAATTCGTTCCAGTTGACTGGACTCTGATACGTCTCTGTTCCGAGCAGGCGCGTGTACGAGTATTGCGCCGTCAATAGCAGGCCTCCGGAGTAGCGCTTCTCCACGCCCCCCTGCAACTGGTTCAACGTGTTCTGAAACATGTTCGTGTCGTTCAGGCTGATCGACGCGAACGGCTGGTAAGGCCGCAAAGGCTGGACGGCACCCGGTTGCGGCAGCGGCTGATTGATATTCGGGCTGCCGAATTGCTTGATATTGCGCTGGCCCACGTAGCTGGCGCGTAATCCTACTCCCCTCCAGACTTCGTGTTCCACGGTGGCGTTGTACTGAATACTGTATGGAGTTAGGGTACGATTCAGACCATAGGGACTGGGATTGGCCGGCACCGCGCCCGCGCCGGAAAAGGGTTGCTCATCGTAAACGATGGCGCGGTACCCGCAGGCTGTTCATAGGTTCCTACAACGACAAACGGCAGATTGTTGATCGCGACGGGCACGGAAATCGGAAGTACGTTGTAGTAGAGACCGAAGGCTGAGCGAAGGACTGCTTGTTGTTGAGCTTATATGCCAGACCAATGCGCGGCGCGAAATTGTTCGTATCCTGCCCTATATAGTCGGTTAGACTAACCGGGGAGGCCCAGCGTCTTCGAGAGAACCACCGGATAGGCGTTGAGCGCTCCGGGAACCGCCGCCGCCGGCATACTGTCGGCGAATACCGCCACTTTCCCCAGATTGGGGATAAACAGACTTCCGTAGTTCTGGGCATCCGGCCGTAACACTGCAGGTCATAGCGCAGCCCCAGGGTGGCTGTAAGCCTGGGAGTGACCTTCCAGGTGTCCTGGACGTACGCTTCGTAGCGGGATCCCACGGCCTTGGTGGCCAGAGACGACGGCGACGGGTTCTGAGTCGTTGCCGGATAGCCCAGCACGAAGTCGGCATACGCTATACCGCTGTAGCGACCCGTGAAGTTGTATGCGCCGCGCTGAGGGGATTGCGCCGCTAGATTCCAGTGCGTCCCAAACAGGTACGTACCACCGATCTTGATAGAATGCGCACCGCGAATGATGGTGACGCTCTGATTGACGGATATAGCCTGATCAAGGTCTCGGGATCCGGCTTCGGACATACCAACAATGTTGCTAATACTGATCTGCGGAGCGCCATCGATCCCTTGAGGCGGCAGACCCGGGATGATCGAAGCTGTGCCGAGATTCTGATTCTGCGGGGTGCGGTAGACCCGCAAATGCTGATAGCCGATGCGGCTTTCACTTATGATTGAAGGGCTGAATGTGTGGGTGATGCTCATGATCGGCTTTTTCAGCACCTCACCAATACCGGCCATCCCGCCGAAGGTGCTAACCGCACCTGCCAACGGGTTTGGACCGAGATTCTGTGTCAGGAAGGAAAAGGCGAACTGAGTTTTGTCGGTGAGTCGTTCATCGACGCGCACGGATCCGCGATCGACCGTCTGACTGGTAGATATATTCTCGACCAGATCACGCCTGCGCCCGCGGGTCCCGTGCCAGGCATATTCGGTAGCGGCCACAGTTGCCCCAGCCGTGCTGTTACGGGATTCAGACGGGTGCTCGGGATGACATTGCCGGGGAATGGACGCCTGTCGCCGGATCTGTGATGGCGGCCAGACCGCTAAAATTGCCCTGCCGCATCGCGGCGGTGGCAACCTGGGTGGACGAAGTCGTCGCTTGCACCAAACGGAAGCCTTCGTAATCCACCAGGAAAAACGTCTTGTTCCGTCCATCGTAGACGTGCGGGATATATAGCGGTCCAGACAGGCTGGCCCCGAACTCATTCCGGTTGTACGGCGGCTTCGGCAGTTGGGTGGCAAAGAAGTTCTTGGCGGCCATCACCCGGTTGCGGTTGAACTCCAGCACTTGTCCGTGCAACTCATTGGTTCCACCCTTGGTCACGACCACAATCTGGTTCGGCTTTCCAAACTCAGCGCCGGCTCCCGACGTGATCACCTTGATTTCCTGAATGGCATCCGGAGGGGGATATTCCGTCAGGCTGCGCTCGATGTTCAGAGTGGCGTGCGCCATTCCGTCCAGAGTGACACCGACACCGGCATAGTTGTAGGCGCCGCCAGCGTTGGGATTCAGACCATAATATGGCACCTGATCCTGCGCACCCGCATTTTGTATTCCGGGAGCTAGCGCCAGAAGGCCGTTGATGTTCAGGCGGCCGTTCAGAGGAATCCTCTGAATCGAGGTATTATCGACGACCTTCCCCACATCAGTCGATTCCGTCGAGTAGGTGCGGCCTCAGCCGTCACTTCCACTCGTTCGGTCGTCTGTCCGATCTCCAGACTAACGTCGATGTTCGCTTTCTGGTTTACCTCCAGCACGATGTTACTGCGTTGATAAGTTCTGACCCCGGGTGCGAAATAGTCAGAGTGTACCGGCCCGGGCGCAGGAGCGGCACCATATATTCGCCTCGGGCGCCTGTAAAGACAGTATTTCTGGCTGCGGTTTCAGGGTTGGTCACCTCGACATTCACCCCCGGAATGACTTCACCGGAGGGGTCCGTAACAGTTCCGGAAATGGTGGCCGTCACCTCCTGCGGCATCACCGGAGAAGTGAGGAGAAAGAGGAGCAACAATGGACAGATTACGAGTGCACAACCAGGCGCTCTCGCGGCGACTTTACGCATGTGACTACCCCCTGACACTCAACGGCAGCCGTGACCGACACACTACGGCAAAACTACGCAGCTTGCGGTAAGTAATCTGAGCAAAGTCTATAACTCATCCGTCAGGGTGTCAAGATTTGTTTGCAGATGTGTTTGCAGATGATTGTTTGCAGATGAGTGCGGTCACGGGCTCGCAGCCGTTCAGAAGCGCTGAAAATACGGGGGCAATTCTACTTAAGACGATATTATCGCCTAATTAAAGAGGGTACTATCAAAGACGCTCAACAGACTTGTTTGCTGGCCTTGAGCTGCGGCTTTGAAAAGCTAAGCACGAAACGGCTCGCATCCCGGTACGTAACGTCATGTAGCCCTTCCCCGGCGTGACTGCGAAACCAGTGGCGTCCGTATTCACCTCGACCCTGATTCCCGGAGGCGCCCAGAGTCGCCGCTGAAGCGCTTCGGCGTTGCCACCTGGTGCGGCGATTCGAAATGTCACATCACCAGAGCCGGTAATCGTGACAGTCTCGTTCTGTACGCGCGCATCCCCGCGGGGAGCCTTCACCAGCAAAATCCATGCGAGTGCCCCTTCGGGCGTTCGCCAGTGTGCCGTGAAGGGATGAAACTGGTTTCCAGGTGTACCGGCCTCCTTGGTGCTCTGGGTCGCCTCTGCGCCAAGAATAAACTCCTTTCCAATCCAGGCGGTCGCGACACGCTTATCTGTAATGCGTCTCTCGACCTGACGCTCCTCGACGAATTCCCGGAAATGCCGCAGCGCGCCAGGCGGGACTTTGGTGCCGACCAAAGCGAACACCGGTCCGTAGACGAGATCAGCCGCATGATTCAACTGAGGTGCAATCTGCGGAAACGGGGCTGATTCCGGACCCAGTACGATACGAAGCCACAGGCCGGCGAGGCTCACATAGTCGTTCATGTCCATGCCATAAGCGCGATCATACGGGCCTGCAAGGTTTTTCAAACCGGCGTGATAGTAAAGTGCCATGTCGTTCCACAAGCCGGCTTCCATCAGTGTTCCCATCCGCTGCACTGCGGGAGTGGGACCGTATACCCTCCACAGACCCAACCCGTACAGATCAACTCCGTAGTAAGTAGGGGCGTTATACTCCTGGAATGTGCCATGTTTTGAAAATTCGGCGAACACGGAATTGCAGAATTGCTCGCCCGACATTACCCATTCCGGCTTGTGTAGCCGATTGCCCGCCCACGAGTATAGAAAGCCATGCATCAGAGCGATATTCGTGTAGGTCGGTTTTAGCCTTCCTTCTCGAGTTCCCCCTCAACGGACAGCGCGATCGAATTTTCCATTCGCTTGCGCAAGGATTGGGGCAAGCGGCCGGAGTATTCATCAAGAATCAACGCGAATGTAGTGCCAATGAACGATCGCCAGTTCGGGTCGTACTGCACGAACATTTGGGCATATCTGGCCGGAGGATTGGGCTCTTCCGGTGCGCGGAAAAACGTCCCATGGTATGGCTGGTCGGGTTCATCGATCTGCTGCGCCAGAACTGCTTCTATGGCTTGAAGAGCTCGGTCGTGGTCGCCGGGCTGGTTCCGCAATAGGAGTCCGGCTGCGTACCAACTTGTTTCGCGCACAAGATGTCGGCGTTGTATCTCACCCGTGCGGGTATTGATTTGGTTGGGAGGACTCGCGATCATGCCGACTCGCGCATCCCAGAGCCGATCAATCCATTCCATGGAGGACACAGCCGTCTCGCGGGCGGCCGGATCCAGCGATGTCAGAGCACGGTTGTCTCCAAATAACGGCGCAACAAAGACCAGCGATACGGTCCACGATCTTATTGTCATCTGATGCTTCCATCTAAGAAGAGTACACGCTGAATGGATTGAAGGCCGGGTTGATGATATCACTCTCCCAACGGTTCTATCATACGGCGCCGGTGCAGTTTCTCGGGCCGCCGGCGGGCCAGGCAGTTTCTCTCTTCAAGCTGATTATCCTCTGCAGATTTGAAGTCTACGATCGCGATCTCATTGGCATCGGTCACCACGACGCGGCCGGCCAGTTTGAGTTCGATCGTTTTCTCGGCACGCTCACACCGGCACGGCTCATGTGAGAGCTCTTGTTGAGGAGAGATCTGCCTGCGACTTCCTCGTCTCGAAAGTTCAAAATATTTGACGAGTTCATTGCGAGCGTAAGCGAAACTACAGAGCTTAATATTCCGTTCAACCACCAACCGCATGCAAACACCCGAAGATCGGCGCTCCTTGGTGCCGCTCCCAGGGGCAATGGCCGAATCGGAGCACGCGGCTATCCCGGTTGGGCCCCGATCGTCAGCAGCCCCCAGCCATCTACGATGTTTGCTACAGGCACAGACGAAGCTCGGTCCAGTCGCCGACAACGATTGCATTGCCGTCGTCATCCCAGCCCGCATATCGATTCGATCCCATGGCAGGAGATCGAACGAGTTCTTCATGCTCTCGAAATTCGGGCGGGGCCGGGCAGCTGCATAACCGTGCCTGCAGCCTTCGAGTATTCGGCCCGTTCACCAGCCATCGGGCGTTGACCGGATATGGAAGATTGGACCCGCACACGCCCCGGTGCAGTTGAGAGGTTGGCCACCTTCCGAACACGAAGACCTACGCTCACAAGACAATGAATGCAAGCGAAGGTGGTCCTCGGATGGAGAAGTCGGGAATCCGGCGAGCCCGCACCGCCAAATAGAGAAGCGGGAGCGCGGATTGCTAGCCTGCTCTCATTTCCCTGCTGAGGCTCGTGTCCAAATATCGGCAGATGTCAACGGCGTTGGCAGCAGATTCGTTCATTTCAGCGTGGATGAAACGTTGATCGAAGCCTGGGCCAGCCTCAGGAGTTCCGCCCCAAGGACGACAGCGGCCAACAGCCGCCGGATGATCCCGGAAGCCTCGCCGTCAACTTCCGAGGTGAGCGGTGAAGCAACGAAAGGCGACAGTCCCAAACCGATCCGGACGCGGGGTTCGCGCGCAAGGGCAGCGGCAAGGACGCGAAGCTGTAGTTTTGCGGCAATGTGACCAGCGAGAAACCGGCACGGATTGGTGATGGACACGGAGTTGCTGGAGGCGACGGGCACAGCCGAGCGGTAAGCGACCCATCATCGCCGAACGCATTGAGGAAAATGATCGTGTGACGTTGGCTGGCGACAAGGCTTACGACCCCAAGACTTCGTGGCTGAGTTGCGACATATGAACATCACGCCACACGTAGCACAGAATACGACCCGCTCCGGCGGCAGTGCGACCGACCGCCGGACCACGCGGCACGCCGTCTATGAGGTAAGTCAGCAACGGTATAAGACGATGGAAGAGTTCTTCGGGTGTTTGAAGACCGTTGCGGGTCGAGGCACTAAATATCGAGGCGAGTGGCATGTCAGGTGGGCCTTCACCTTGGCGGCCGCCGCTTACGATCTGGTGCGGATGCGAGCGCTGGCCGCGCTGGCGTTCCAGCAGCAGCCGCATAGGAGGGAGAAGCGCGTCCAAACGGGCGCAAATGGCCGTTTGGACAAACAAACCCAGGACCAGCCTCCGCCGGGCGGCAAGGGTGGAAAGAGTCCTCCGATCTAATCGGTGGCACCTGGCCTATCGGCGCAGTTACGCGGGATGTGATTTGCCCCGGTAAGGGAGCCAGGTCGAAAGTGCCTTTCAGCTTTTAAGGATGTTTATGATCGGCCCTGTTCCTTCCTCAATAGATGGAAAGGCCGGCCGTTCGCGATGAAATCCATCTTTTTATAGTCCAGCCCCATCTGCTGCAGAATGGTGGACTGAAGGTCGCTGATGTAGTGCGGATTCTCGACGGCCTGATAGCCGACTTCGTCCGTTGCGCCTTCAACGACGCCGCCTTTCACACCACCGCCGGCAAGCAGAGTGGTAAACCCGTTCGCATTATGATCGCGGCCCGTCGTGTTCTGCGACCATGGAGTCCGGCCGAACTCACTGGTAAAAACCACCAACGTGCTATCGAGCATGCCTCGCTGCTTCAAATCCTGCAATCAAGCCGGCAATCGGTTTGTCGACGACGCGGCACAGCGGCTCGTGTGTTTTCATGTCGCCGTGCGCATCCCACGCGCCATTGCCTCCGCCGGCATGACAAATCTGAATGAAGCGCACTCCATTCTCAACGAGCCGCCGTGCGAGCAGGAGCTGGCGTCCGAAATCGTCGGTTTCCTCTGCACCAATGCCATAGAGATCTGTTCACATGCTCCGGTTCGGTCGAGAAATTCACGATATCGGGGGCCTCCATCATCATGTTCGCAGCCAGCTCGTAGGCCTTGACGCGGGCAGCGATTCGCTCTCGATGGCGTAATCCTCGCGGAATTGCTTATTCATTTCGAGAAGAACCTGCATCTGGCGGTCCCGCTCGGCTGCATTCGAAGCCTTTCGGGGGCAGCAGATCGGGAATGGGCGTGTCGCCGGTCTGAAAAGGCGTCGCGGAGTAAGATGCTCCCAAATAGCCGCCGGTCAGCTGAACTGGGGAAGAGGGCCGGCCGATATTGACAAAGGCCGGGAAGATTCTTGTTGGCGGTTCCGAGCGCATAGGTAACCCAACTCCCGAGAGAAGGATGCTCGAATTGCCGCAACGGTTTGCCGGTGGCATGTTCGATAACTGCCGGAAAGTGGTTCGTCTGATGGCAATACATGGAGCGAACGACCGCAATGTCATCGATGACGCCCCCGATGTTCGGGAACCAATCGGAAACCGGGATCCCGGATTTGCCATATGCGTTCGAACGTTCGCAGACACGGAATGACGGGCCGCTTCATCTGCGCGTTGTTATCGCCGAATCCAATCGCATCCATGATTTTGCCGGCGTATTTATTGTCCTTCGGATCGAAGGTGTCGATGTGGCTCACGCCACCGCACATGAACAGATAGATGACCGATTTCGCGTGGGGCTCTCCCGGCAAACGCGATCGGGCATTTTGCCGTCATCGGCCCACAGCGACCCATAGCAGAACCCGAGAAAACCAGCCGCCGTCTGAACCAGAAATTGCCGCCGCGCAATCCGGCCGCAAGGATAAAGTTTTTGCAAATCGGTCATTCTCACCTTACGTAAACAAACTCATCCAAATTGAACAAAGCCAGGCGAGTTCTTTCATCTGCTCGGGATTCCCGTCCAGAAGGTCAACCGCGATCCAATTCCGCCGGGTCGGGCTGCCGTCCAAGGTGGTGCCGATACGCAGGTTAACAGCCGCGGGAAGTCGCCGCGGCTCTCCTCCAGCATCCGGTGCGCGAGTTTCGCCGATGCGGCCTCGATCACGGATCGTTCATGGTGAACAAAGCCTGCGGGAGCTGTAACGGTCTGGCCGCGAACGGGACAAGGAGTGCGGCCATCATCCACATCGAACGAAAGCAGGAAATTCGCCATGACGTCCGTACTCGGAATGTAGCCGCGGGCCATGTAGATCCCGCGGCGGTTGGTGCGTGTATCAAAGGTGTTTCCACGCGGAAGAAACAGGCTCTGTTTCTCATCCGGCACTTTCAATTGAAACGACTTTCCGCCAACGTAAGTCAAGATCGCCGGCATCGTACAGAATCGCATCCCAGATGGGCTCGGCCTCCAATCGCTGCAGACGGAAGTGCCATAGGTAGGTGTCTCGAAGGATCAATCTTACGATTCGTTGCCAGGTCCTGCGGGATCGGGCTTCGAAGAAAGCTGATACGTGTTCGAGGTCACAATGAGCCGGTGCAGCCACTTCATGTCGTAATCGTGAGCGACGAATTCCGACGCGAGATAGTCGAGAAGCGGCTGATTTGTAGGTTTGCCGCCCAGCAGCCCAAAATCGCTAGGGACCGCTGCAGTCCTTCGCCGAAGTGCCACTGCCAGATCCGATTCACAGCAACACGCGCAAAGAGAGGATTATCAGGGGCTGTCAACCAATCGACAAAGCCTTCGCGCCGGCCGTCCCGAAAGTCCACGCGCCGGTTGAAACGGGAATCCCGGCTCAACGGGCTTATCCATCTCCGGCCGCTCAGGATCGCCGGTGGTGAGAACGTAACTCTTCTCCTTCAAGAGCGCGCTGTCCTCTTCCACCATCCAGTAGGAGGGCAGTTCAGGGGGCTTGCGAATGCGGCTTCCTGTTCAGCAGTGCGTTGTACCGGTCGGCCCTCCTTCGGCATGATCTCCTTGATCTTGGGAGGATCGATGCGCAGGACAGGAAAGTAATCGTCCGCAATCTTCTGCTCCGCGGCGGTGCGCTGCTTCTCAGGTTTGCGAATGATCGCCTGAACATCGGGAGTGAGCAGCGCCACACGTTCTTCATAGAGTTTCTCCCGATAGGGAGACTAATGTCTCGATGGCTCTTCGATTGGCGCTTTCTTCGTCCTGTACTCCTCGACCTCCTGGCCGTTTTCGAAGATCTCGGCGGGAGTGGCGAGCCTGACCTTTCGTAAGACAAGCGGATCGAAAAGGGCCTTCATCGAGTAGAAGTCGGTCTGCTTGATCGGGTCGAATTTGTGGTCGTGGCATTTCGCGCAGCCCACGGTGATCCCCATGAAAGCGCCTGAAATGGTCTCAACGGCGGAAAGAGCCACGTCGTGATCCTTGTCGTCCCGGGTAATCGCCGCGCGGGCGAGAAAGCCGAGAGCGAATTGATCCTCCGGGCTGCCTTCCGTGGGGCCCGGCGGCCGCCGGCGCTGACCGTTGTGTGCTCCTTATAACGGCTGCCCAGGATCTGCGCTCGGACAAACTGATCGTAGGGCATGTCGTGATTCAAGGCAGAGATCACCCAATCGCGCCACAGATAAATGCCTGAGGCAGCGGGCATGACGGAGCCATCCAGACCATCCAAATCGGCATAGCGTAGAATGTCGAGCCAGTGGCGAGCCCAGCGAACGCCGTGTTGCTCGTTAGCAAGAAGTCGTTCGACCACCTTGCCGTATGCATCCGGCGACTGATCCTGAAGGAACGCGTCCTGTTCCGAGGGCGTCGGCGGAAGCCCGATGAGATCGAAATAAACCCGGCGCAGAAGCGTCAGCTTGCCTGCGCGACCGACCGGATACAACCCCTTCTCTTTGTACTTGGCCCAGATGAAGGCGTCGATGGGATTTGTGGATGGAGCAACTCCAGCAGGTACTTCCGGCTTCACCACCGGCTGAAACGACCAGAGCTTTGTGATGGAAGGCGCTGAATATGCCGCCAGAACGCCAATACCGCTCAGCAGTAGAACCCGGTTTAAAAGTGCAGGGATTTTCATGGCCTTCAAACGCGGAGGCGGAAGACGTTTCCCTTATTTTACTCCAATTTACTTGTCGATTACTGCAGCGGCTACCAGTTCGAGGGATCGGCGCACGCCATCATCGCCGCCTATCGGTCCGTCGTGAAACTGATCATGGGGACGCGGCTTCCAGTTATCGCGCGAATGATCGTACTCGTAAGTTGCGGGAATTCCCGTCAACTCCGGATCAAATTGAGCGTCGTTTCCGGACATCTTATAAATGGCCAGGTCGAGTGAGGGAACGACAAAAATCGCCGATCCGCCGGCGCCGGACTTGAAGAAAGCGTCATGTGGCGCTCCAAATACATGACCGTCGGCGTTTACTTCAAACATCGAGCTGAACGGCGAATGCGGATTGTAGGCGAGGGACGGCCGCAGAGCGCGACGTAGTCGGCCGGTACCAGTTGCCGTTCGCCCCAGCGGCCTTGATGCAACAAGAGATAAGCAAAGCGAAGCGCGTCCGTGGAACGTAACGCAATGCCGCCTCCACCGGGCGTATGCGGCAGAGTCACGCCGTTGCGATGCAGAGCATAACCCCACGAACCACATCCCATCGGTGTCACGAGATGCTCGTCCAGAAATTGCTGCAGCTCCATTCCGGTGAGCCGGCGCAAGATCATGGACGCAATGTGCGGAGACGAAGAGGCGTAGGAGTAACCCCCTCCTGGCTGAGTCCAAAGCGGGGCATGGACGGCGCTCAGGTCCTGATCGATAGGGTCGGCCGGACGCGGTAGAGGCTCT
>CAWKLV010000026.1:0-272323 GCA_963850575.1 uncultured Acidobacteriota bacterium
GAAGCTCACATCAGGACGGCTTTTTTTTGTTTTGAACATGTTGTGCCGCTAACGTTTCCGTTCGCACTCTGCCCGGCAGAGTCTTTCAAGATTGTAGCCGACCTGCGGGGCGTGTCAATACCCTGACTGCCCCTCATTGCCGGAAATCAGCCGCCGCCAACAAACTGTACTATTTCAAGCTCGTCCCCGCTACATATGGTGGTGCGGTTCCAGTCCTGCTTCCGGACGATTGCCCGATTGCGCTCTACCGCCACGCGTGACGGCTCGATGTCCATGAACCTCAGGAGATCCGCTACATTCAAACCTGACGGGGCATGCCGCGGCTCGCCATTTACAACAATATCGATCTCGTTTGTTTGTATGGGGGACATCACGTGGGAGAAGACCGCGTTTGACACTGTCTTCCAAACATCATTATATTCGACTACAGGGGCTGAGGCCGCGAACTTCCTCTCATCCACTTCATGCCGAACAGTTACGCCGAGTCGTATTTCCCCGTTCTGGTCCAAATTGTCATCGCGCTCGCGCTGGCCGCGGGCCTGATCGGAATTTCAGCGCTCCTTGGAAAACGGGCCAAGAGTCCGCTGAAAGATACGCCTTACGAGTCCGGAATGGCCCCCACCGGCAGTGCGAAAGAGCGATTCAGCGTGAAGTTTTATCTGGTCGCCATGGTTTTCATTCTGTTCGATATCGAGGCCATCTTCCTCTATCCCTGGGCCGTGGTGTACCGCCAGTTGAAGATGTTCGGATTCTTCGAAATGCTGTTATTCATTGTTCTGGTGCTGGTTGGATTCTATTACGTGTGGAAGAAAGGTGCCCTGGATTGGTCCGCCGAAGAAACTAGCGGGCACAAGGTAACAAAGCTTTAAAATGATGGCGGAAGAGATTCGCAATGATCCGGTTGCCCGAGAAATGGACGAAAGTCTTCCGGGCGCAATCGAAGAAGGGAAGCAGGCTCTAGGCGAACTGACGCTCTACATCGACCCAGCGCGAATTGTCGACGTCTGCCGGTATTTGAAAGACCAGCAGAAGTTCCTACGGCTCAGTTCAATTACCGCCCTGGACTGGACGCCGGCCGATCCCCGCTTCGAGGTGGTCTATCACTTGCAATCCATCGAACGGAATTTGCGGCTGCGGCTCAAGTGCCGCGTCGGCGGGCATCACTGTGAAATCGACTCGGTTACCTCCGTATGGCGCGGTGCGAACTGGTACGAGCGCGAGGTGTTCGATCTGTTTGGGATCAACTTCCGCAACCATCCGGACCTGAAGCGAATTCTCATGCCGGAGGACTGGGAAGGGTTCCCCCTTCGTAAGGACTTTCCGGTCCACGGCCACAAGTACAGCTATCAAAACGAGTAGGTGAATGAAGGCTCTCGAAGAACATACTGCGTCGGTGCCGGCGCCCCCGGCAACGCCCTCAGCGCCTGGCGGTCCCCGGCACATGGTCCTCAACATGGGACCTCAGCACCCCTCAACGCACGGCGTGCTTCGCGTCGTCCTCGAACTCGAAGGCGAGACGGTTATTACTGCGCGGCCGGATATCGGGTATCTGCATACCGGAATCGAAAAACAGTTCGAAACGCGGAACTGGCAACAAGCGGTGGTTCTCACCGACCGCGTGGATTACCTGGCGAATCTCTCGAATAACCTGGTCTACGCGTTGGCGGTGGAGAAACTCCTGCAACTCGAGATCCCGGATAGCGTGCAGTGGATGCGGGTTCTGCTGGCTGAGTTGCAGCGCATCGAAAGCCACTTGGTGTGGCTAGGCACTCATGCGCTCGACATCGGCGCGATGAGCGTATTCTTCTACTGCTTCCGTGAGCGCGAAGATATCCTGCGGATCAAGGAAATGTTTTCCGGCCAGCGCATGATGACCAGCTACATCCGGCCTGGTGGATTGGCGCTGGAACCTCCGCGGGGGTGGCAAAAAGTAGTCGGGAAATTCATCAACGGGTTCCCGAGCAAGGTGGACGAGTACGAGGATCTTCTCGAGAAGAACCCGATCTGGCTGCGCCGTACGCAGGGCGTCGGCTTCATTTCGCTGGAAGACATGCTGGACCTGGGTATGACGGGTCCGATGGTGCGGGGCGCGGGTATGCCGTTGGATGTTCGTAAGATGACGCCGTACTCCAGCTACGAGAAGTTCGATTTCAAGGTGGCGACGCACACCGCTAATGACGTATACGCCAGATACCGCGTGCGCCTGACGGAGTTCCGCGAAAGCCAGAAGATCGCCAAGCAGGCGTTGGAGGGCATGCCGGCGGGTCCGTGGCAGGCAGATGCCCCCAAGATGCTGCTGCCGGATCGCGAGAAGATGAAGACTCAGATGGAGGCCCTCATCTATCACTTCAAAATCGTGACCGAAGGGTATCGAGTGCCCGCCGGCGAGGTGTATACAGCGATCGAGTCGCCGCGCGGCGAGATCGCGTACTACATCGTCAGCAATGGCACTTCGATTCCGTACCGGGTCTACATGCGCACCCCGAGTTTCGGCAACTTGCAGGGCCTGGGTCCGATGATCGAGGGCTGCCTGATTGCCGACACCATCGCGGCGATGGGGAGCATGGACTTCGTGTTGGGCGACGTTGACCGCTAGCACGCGGCCGTGGGGGAATCGCGAACAGAACCGGATCGTCCCGCACCACGCCACGATGGGCCTGTGCCCAAAGCTGACTCGATAAGTACGGACGGCGGATAACAACAGCACCGATCCAAAATCGCACTCCGGCTTACTCGCAATAGCATTTCCTTACTTGTCCTCTCCGCGTCGGGCGGAAACGGCCGTCCGAATCGTATTCTGAAAGCGTAATGAAACGTTTTTTGCTCGCCCTGGGCGCGCTGCCCCTACTGGTCTGGGCCGCCCGCGAAATTGTGCCCGGCTTCAGTGCGGATCGCTTTCTCGCCCACGTGAAGTTTCTTGCGTCGCCCGAACTAAAGGGCCGCGGGACTGGAACCCCCGAGTTGGAGAAAGCCGCAGATTACATCGCCGCCCAGTTCCGGAGCTTCGGCCTGAAGCCCGTGAAGGGACACGACTACTATCAGGGCTTTGAGGTGGCTACAAACGCCCACTTGGGTCCCAATAACAAATTCATCGAGACGCTACCCTCGGGACCGCGAGCGCTCAACCCGGAACGCGAGTTCTTGCCGTTGAACTTCTCTTCGATTGGCGAAGCAGCGGCTGGTGTCGTATTCGCCGGCTACGGGATCACCGCCCCGGAATATCACTACGATGACTACGCCGGCCTGGATGTAACGGGCAAATTCGTTCTGGTTCTCCGCCACGAGCCGCAGGAGAACGACGAAAAGAGCGTGTTTGCCGGCAAGGAGCTCACCACCCACGCGACGTCCGGCAGCAAAGCAGCGAATGCGAAGCTGCATGGGGCCCGCGGAATCATCTTGACGAACGATATGCCCGTTCACCCACATGATGCCGACAAATTTGAAAAGCTGGAAAGCACTCTGGGGGTGGATGATGTGGGTATTTACTTCTTACAGGTGAAGGGTGATGAGGCCGATCGGCTGCTCGCCACCGCCGGCCGGAATCTGAAGGACACGGTCGAGGCGATCGACAAGGACTTGAAGCCTCAGTCCGTGACCCTGCCGGACACCGTACGCGTGGATCTGGCCGTGGATATCCGGCGCGACATCCGGACGGTTCACAACGTTGCCGCTTACATACCGGGGCAGTCCGATGAGTACGTTATCATTGGGGCCCACTACGATCACCTCGGTCTCGGCGGAGAGGGTTCGCTGGCCCCCAACCAGACGGGAACGCCGCACCCGGGTGCTGACGACAACGCGTCAGGCACTGCAGGCGTGCTGGAACTGGCGCGCTGGTTCGCTACTCAACCGAAACAGCATCGCGGAATTCTGTTCCTGACCTTCGCGGGTGAGGAACTCGGCCTGCTCGGTTCCAATCACTACGTCCATCACCCGGAACTCCCGCTGGACAGGGCTGCGGCGATGATCAATCTGGACATGATCGGCCGTATTCAGGACTCCAAGGTTCACGTGAGCGGGGCAGGGTCGGGTACCACGCTGGAAGCTACCGTGAAAGACACCGCTTCCAAGTACACACTCACGCTTCAAATGGCCGATAAGAGTGGATATGGGCCCAGCGATCACATGTCGTTCACGATGCAGCAGGTCCCCGTCCTGTTCTTCTTCTCCAGCCTGCACAAGGACTATCACCGGCCTAGCGATACGTGGGACAAGATCAATGCGACGGATGCGGCGCGCCTGCTCTCAGCTGTGGCTGACATTACAATGCGGCTGGCCAACGATAAGGCAAGGCCGCAATTCGTTCACTTCGCCCAGCCGGCGCCGTCAGGCACAGGCACAGGCGGAGGCGGCTACGGCCCCGACTTCGGCAGTATCCCCGATTTCACCGAGATCCCGAATGGAGTCCGCTTCGCCGATATTCGGGACGGGTCTCCGGCAGCCAAGGCCGGTCTGAAGCGAGGCGACATCCTGGTGGAGTTCGACGGAAAGGCCATTCAGAATCTGTATGACTTCACCTACGCCCTACGATCTAAAAAGCCTGGAGATGAAGTACTAGTGAGGGTCCTGCGAGACAATCGTCCAATTGAGGCCAAAGTACTGCTTACGCAAAGAAAATGAACGGGCATAATAGCTGAGACAGAGAAAGAAATATGCAATCAGCACTTCTGGAACGACAACTGACGCGGACGCTCCCGCCCTTGATTTTGCACCCGTTCGCGGACGCCTCTGGACCTAGCAAGCTGGTGGACAGCTCTCGTGCAAGCCTGATGATCCAGGGCTTGTTGCCGGCCGGCGAGTTCACCGCGGAACAACTCGACAAACGCTTGCTGGACGGCCGTTACTGCGAGATTCGGATGTTGTTCTACGTCGGCAAAGACCTACTCCGCTGGATCGAGCAGTGCAAGGAAGACTTGGGCCGCGATGCCGACGGTCAGGGTCGACCGTACACTTTCCAAAGCTTCGTTTCGAACCTGATTCTCAGAACGCCGGCTTCGGTCCAGGAAAAGCTGCGCAAATGGGGTGTCGTCGACTACCGATCCATCTTTTCGCGCGCTATTGTGCTGAATTCCATCTTCGCCGCGCTTCCGGAAAGGGAGACGCTCTCCGATGAATTCATCCGCAATTATCACCGCCACACCGACGCGCTGTTCAAAGTTGTTGTGGAGGGCGCGGCGCCGGAACCGTTCGACGAGGCCTTCCATTTCGATCTATACGCTTCCGGGGAATACTCCCGAATGTTGGAGCGTGAGTGGGGCGGAGAGTCGATAGAATAAGCCTCTCCTCAAATCCTATTCAGTCTGCGGCGCTCACACGCCGCAGACTGACCCCCCTCCCGCCCATTCATACCCTTACGCCACATCGTCCGCGTCCGGACCCCGCCTGGCACCTAGGGCCACAGCCATCATTGCTAGAGTAGTTTTGAACCGTTACGGCATCCATGGCGGGCGATCAAAGCAACAGGCCGTCCCGAGACGAGGCTTTAGACCCTCGACCGGCGTCGTGCGTCCCACCGATTTGCCCCGCTACTGGCACCTTTTACTCCGATTTACATCCTACCTAGTCGGGTCAGGCAGAGGATAACGAGAATGAAAATTATCGAACCAATCGAGGCATCCGCCGGGCGTAATGTCGCACTGCCCCTGAGTGACAACCGGCATCTGCTCAGATGGGTGGAAAAGATGGCGCGGCTCACGAAACCGGACGCAATCCATTGGGTGGACGGTTCGGCCCAGGAGAAAGAATTCCTGTGTTCGCAGATGGTCGCGAGCGGGACCTTCGTGAAGCTGAACGAACAACTTTGGCCAGGCTGCTACTATGCGCGATCCGACGAAAACGATGTCGCACGGGTGGAGGATCGCACCTTTATCTGCTCCCTCTCGCGGGATAGCGCCGGTCCCACGAACAATTGGGAAAACCCGTTCGAGATGCGCAAGAAGCTGAAGGAGCTTTTCGAGGGCTGTATGCGCGGCCGCACGATGTACGTACTGCCGTTCAGCATGGGCCCGGTAGGCTCGCCGATGTCGCAGATTGGCGTGCAGCTCACGGATTCGCCCTACGTGGTCGTGAACATGCGCATCATGGCGCGTATCGGCCTCCCCGTCTTCAAGGAGATCGATAAAGCATACAAGCGCGTGGTGCCGTGCATGCATTCGGTGGGTGCGCCTCTCGCTCCGGGCCAAAAGGACGTGCCCTGGCCTTGCAACACGCAGAAGTACATTGTGCACTTTCCCGAGACGCGTGAGATCTGGTCCTACGGGTCGGGATACGGCGGTAACGCGTTGCTCAGCAAGAAATGCTTTGCTCTCCGGATCGCCTCCAACATCGCACGCGACGAGGGCTGGATGGCCGAGCATATGCTTCTCATTGGCGTCGAGAGTCCTGCGGGTGAAAAGACCTATCTGGCAGCCGCTTTCCCTAGTGCTTGCGGGAAAACCAACCTGGCCATGCTGCTGCCGCCCAAAGGCCTCGAGGGCTGGAAAGTTTGGACGGTAGGCGATGACATAACCTGGATCAAGCCGGACGCGAATGGCCGTTTGCGCGCCATCAATCCGGAAGCCGGTTTCTTCGGAGTGGCGCCTGGGACTTCCGCCAAAACGAATCCCAACGCGATGGCGACGCTCGCGAAGAACAGCATCTTCACCAACGTTGCGCTGACGCCGGATGGCGGCGTGTGGTGGGAGGGTATGACGGACGAGCCGCCCGCTGAGTGCCTGGACTGGCGTGGACGGAAATGGACTCCGCAGATCGCTCGGGAGAGTGGAGCCAAAGCCGCACACCCTAACGCCCGGTTTACCGCTCCAGCCGCGCAGTGTCCCAGTATCGACCCGGCTTGGGAGGATCCGGACGGAGTACCCATCAGCGCGATCGTCTTCGGTGGGCGACGTTCCACCACCATGCCGCTGGTGTATCAGGCATTCAACTGGAGCTCCGGCGTTTATGCGGGTGCCACCATGGGGTCGGAGACCACGGCCGCGGCCACGGGCACGGTTGGCAAGCTTAGACGCGATCCGATGGCGATGCTCCCGTTTTGCGGCTATCACATGGGCGATTACTTCCGGCACTGGATCCGGATGCAGCGATTACTCAGCGAGAGCCCTCGCATCTTCAGTGTCAACTGGTTCCGCAAGGACGCCAGCGGAAATTTTCTGTGGCCCGGTTTTAGGGAAAACATGCGGATATTGAAATGGATCGTCGACCGGTCCAATGGCCGCGCTTTAGGCAGGGAGACGCCGATTGGATGGATGCCCCGCTATGAGGATATTGAATGGAATGGACTCGACATTTCCAAGGAGCAGTTCGAGAAGCTGCAAGCTTTCGACCGCCAGGCGTGGCGAGCGGAGGTGATCGAGCACGAGGAACTGTTCATCGAGTTGCACGATCATTTGCCGCCGGAAACCATCTACGAGCGAGAACTCCTGATCTGCCGCTTGTAGACCTATTGGCACCGTCAGGGGCCAGATGTGGGGTCCGGATGAAAGGAGTACGGCGGCGAGTTCTCATTTCCCGACTCGGGGCTCTCGATGGGAAGGTTGACGACGATCGGTTCCTGGCCGCTGCGTACCACTACGGCCTGCACCGGCTCATCCGGCCGGGCATTGATTTCCTGGTGTGGCACAAAGGGCGGCACGTAAATGAAGTCGCCAGGACCCGCCTCGTCTACGAACTCGAGTTGTTCGCCCCAGCGGAATCGAGCCCGGCCTTTCACGATGTACAGCACGGTCTCGAGCTCGCCGTGATGATGTGCGCCCGTTTTGGCATTAGGCTCAACAACCACGGTTCCCGCCCATAACTTATTCGCTCCGGCGCGGGCGTGGGTGATTGCGGCGGCCCGCGTCATGCCCGGAGTCTGCGGAGTGTTGGTGTCCAGTTCGTCCGCGCGGACGATTCGGATTCCGTTGGTGTTCCAGTCCATCTCTTCTCGACAGGATACACTGTACCTCCATGGACCGACGCGATGCTCTCAAGATATTCGGACTCGCCCCCGCGCTGGCTGGAGCGCAAACCACCCGCGGCTTGCCGCCACTCAAGATCACCGATGTGAAGACGATTCTGACTCAACCGGCCGGGGATCAGTTGGTGATCGTAAAGGTGCTCACCAGCGAACCTGGACTGTACGGCCTCGGTTGCGCGACGCATAGAGAACGGCCGCTTGCGGTCCAAGCCGCGATCGACGACTACCTGAAGCCGTTCGTCATCGGCAAGAATCCGGAAGACATCGAGGATATCTGGCAATCGGCCTACGTCTCCTCCTACTTCCGCAGCGGTGTCACTCTGAACAATGCGCTATCGGGCATCGATGGAGCCCTGTGGGATATCTGCGGCAAGCGGGCGAACATGCCGGTTTACAAGCTGCTCGGCGGAAAAGTCCGCGCAGCGGTTCCGCTGTACACGCACGCGGCCGCTCGTGAGTTGCCGGACCTGGAGAACCAGGTTCGAAAATTTATGGCGGAGGGATACCGCCACGTACGGGTGCAACTGGCGGTGCCGGGATTCTCGGGCTACGGAGTCAGCAATCCAACCGCCGAGGAAACGACCAAAGCACGTCCCCGCAGTGTAGCGCCCTCGCCCGTGTTCGAGCCCACGCCGTATGTCAACAACACCATCAAGATGTTCGACCATCTCCGGTCGAAGATCGGGTTCGAAGTTGATCTGATCCACGACGTTCATGAACGCGTGCCGCCGGCGCAATCGATGGTGCTGGCTAAGGCGCTGGAACCGCATCGTCTGTTTTATCTGGAGGATCTGTTCGCACCCGAAGACGTCCATTGGTTCCAGGTGGTCCGTCAGCAGACGACAACGCCGCTCGCCATGGGCGAATTGTTCGTGAACCGGAACGAGTGGCTGCCGCTGGTGGCGAACCGTTGGATCGACTTCATTCGTATTCATATTTCCGCCAGCGGTGGGTTGAGTTTCGCCCGCAAAGTGGCGTGCACTTGCGAGATGTTCGGTGTCAGGACTGCGTGGCATGGACCTGGTAACGTTTCACCGGTCGGCCACGCCGTGAATCTGCATCTGGATTTGGCCTCGTACAACTTCGGCATCCAGGAGCAGAATCTGTTTTCGAGCGCCGTGCGGGATGTATTCCCGGGGGCGCCGGAGATCTCGGGCGGCTACATGTACGCGAACGACCGGCCGGGCTTCGGCATCGATGTTGATGAGAAGGCGGCCGCAAAGTTCCCCTACCAGAATCCCGGCGGAAGCCGCGGCAATGACCGCCGTCTAGACGGAACCATTGTGCGTCCCTGACGGCCCTCAGCGTATCCTGTCTACATGAGACAGCTGCTGGCGGTCGCCGTCCTCGCAGGTACGTGGGCTTCCGCGCAGGAAAACATTGACGAGGACACGAACTGGAAGATCCGCCGTGAAGCGACCGAGCATTCGCAGGTGATGCAGACGCTGCACATGCTGACGGATCGCTACGGCCCCCGGCTTACTGCCTCCCCCAATCATGAAGCCGCCGGCAAGTGGGTGGCCGGGCAGCTCACTGAATGGGGTTTGAAGAATGCGCATCTCGAACCATGGAAGTTCGGCCACTCGGGATGGCTGAATGAACGCGCCTCGGGCTTCCTCATTGCTCCGGTCCAGGACAATTTGACCTTCGAGGTTCTCGGCTGGACACCTTCCACGAAGGGTGCGGTCACCGGACGTGTAGTGCAATTGACTCCACCAACGACGCCGACCAGGGACGAGCTGACCGCATGGCTGGATGCCAACAAGTCCAAGGTCCGCGACCGGATGGTGATGATCGGTAAGGCGGCCGTGATCCGGGTCAGTCTCAATGCGGCGAACAAACGCTTGGAAGATGCGGACCTGCGCGCTCGCTTCGATCCGCTAAATCCCGTTGCTCCGAATTTCCCGAATCGCAGGGCGCAAGCTCCCGAAGGCAAGCTTTCGGCCAATCAGGTTAATGAACTGGTGGATCCGTGGCTGGTTGAAAACGGAGCGCTGATGCGAATTAACGATGCGGCACGGGAACATGGACAGATCCGGGCGTTTGCAAACCGCAGCTACGACGTGGCGAAGGCGGTGCCGACCGTGGTCCTGCGCAACGAGGATTACGGACGGATTGAACGGGTGATGTCCGATGTCAACGACGTTCGACTGCAATTCGACATCGTGAACCACCTGTACCCGGAAGGAGCGACTAGTTATAACGTGGTGGCTGAGATTCCCGGCACGGACAAAGCGAGTGAGATCGTGATGCTCGGAGGGCACTTGGACTCGTGGCACGCGGCCACTGGCGCAACCGATAATGCGATCGGCTGCTCGATGATGATGGAGGCGGTCCGCATGCTCCAAGCACTGGGTCTGAAGCCGCGGCGCACCATTCGCATTGCTTTTTGGTCCGGCGAGGAGCAGGGATTGCTTGGATCGCAGGCCTATGTGAAGGAGCACTTCGGGAGTTTCGAAGATCCCAAGCCGGAGTACGGCAGCCTGGTCGCATATTTCAACATCGATTCCGGAACCGGTCGCGTGCGGGGTGCCGGAGTGTTCGGTCCGCCGGAGGCGGCGGCGGTGCTGCGTGCGGCGCTTGCACCTTTCGAGGATCTGGGTGTTGCGGGCGCAGTTGCTTCCAAGAGCCGGAACGTCGGCGGTACCGATAGCACGTCGTTCAATGCGGCCGGGCTGACAGGGATCGGTTTGAACCAGGACCCGATCGAGTATCAGAGCCACACATGGCATACGAACCTCGATACCTACGAACGCGTGATCCCTGACGATGCAGCCAAATCTTCCATTGTGATTGCGGCGGCCGTGTGGCACGTTGCAAATCGTGATCAGCCGGTGCCACGCTTCGCCGCCGCGCAAATGCCGCCTCCGCCCAAGCCACCCGCGGGCAGTCCGGAAGCGCCGAAGCCTGCCCCGACGATCACCGAAACCCAATGATAGTAGTTGCGTGGTGCCTGGCCATGGCGGTTGCAGTTCAACTCGGAGCGGCGGAGTTGAAGGTGGATCACGTCACGGTGGCCGGGCGGAACCTTGCCGGGATGCAGCGGGCGTTCAACGCGGTTGGGATTGCCTCGGAGTTCGGCGGCAAACATACTAACGGCATTACGGAGATGGCCATTGCCAGCTTTCCGGACGGCTCCTATCTCGAGTTCATCGCGGGCCAACCCGGAGCGGACGTAGGCAAGCACTATTGGGGACCGTTCATGCGAGCATGACGCCGGCGTGTGCGCCTGGGCCGTGTCGGTCCCCGACATCAACGCGGAAGAAAAGCGCCTGAAGAGCGCCGGAATCGAGATCACTCCATCCTCCAGCGGTCGTCAGCGCCCGGACGGAGTGTCTCTTCGGTGGAGTAGCGCCAGTGTAGGACCAGCACCCCAGGGATCATTCTTCCCATTCCTGATTCAGGACCTTACGCTCCGGGCTCTCCGCGTGTATCCGCAAGGCAAGGCCTTCGGCGCCCGGCATGGACGGAATAGCGCTCGTCGCGGTCGCGGTACGCGATCTGGATGCTGCAATCGCGAAATGGCGCGCCGCCTTTGGGTTGCCGGAACCGCAAATTCAGAACGACGGTCCGTCAAAGGCACGGCTTGCGTCCTTTCGCGGAACGCCGGTTGTGCTGGTGGCCGGAGCCATGGTGACGCAAAGACTGGAACAGTTCGGCGAGGCTCCGTTCGCGATCGTACTTCGCGCCAAGCAGTTGCCCACTGCCGCGAAGCATGGCCGGTCGAACTGGTTCGGTCACTCGATTGGATGGTTCGATCCGGCGATACTAAACGGAGCGCGAATCGGCGTTATGGTTGACGCGCCACCCACTTCTTCCACATCTCCCCATCGCTGAGCATCTTGATGAACAATCCGCCAACCACCGATCGGGCCTGAAAGCCGCGCTGCTTTCCATCGGTTGTCCAATACCAGTCGCTGAGGGGAACACGCGTCGGTGATTCGTTCGCGAACCGGTACGCCGGCGCCACCAGCGCGTCGAAATCCGCACGTGACTCGGCCAGCGTCGCCGTCCACAGAACCCAATCCAGCTTCGTGTATTTCTCGCGATTATCGAGCGCCAGGCCGTACTGGATCCTGGTGGTTGGTGTAGAACGCGATCTCGGTGCGCGCGACATCGGCCGGGAACAAATTCAGGCCCAACAGACGATCCCAAACCAGGTTGTACTTCTGGCTCCACGTGCCGGGCTTGTCGAATGCGAGTTTGTAATGGTCGCCGTCTTTGGCCAGATCGATCCACTTGCGCGCGAACTCTTCAGCGGTTTTGCGATACGCCGCGGCTTCCGTGCTTGTGGCCGGTCAGCTCGCTCAGTTTGGCGTAAGAGCCGAGCGCTTCGATCGCTTTGATGGAGAGGTTCGCGTTATGCGCCAGGTGACCGGCGAAGTCGTCCGTCGAGAGCTGATTCTCGGGATCCAGGCCTTTCTCTTTGAGATACTCGGCCCACCGCGTGAGGATCGGCCAGTATCCTTCGATGAACCTGGTATTGCCCTCCGCGCGCGAGAGAGCCAGCGCGCAGGATCAGCATGTTGCCGCTCTCTTCCACCGGCATCTGATTCGTTTCGTTTTGCTCGCCGCCGCCGTAAACTTGGCCGTTCGCCAGCGGATAGGTGCCGAGGTCGTGCGGCGCGAACGGAAATCTCCAGCGGCCCATGCGCGCGTAGTCCAGCAGGGGGCGCATCTGCGCCTTCAGCAGCTCGGGATTGAGCAGCAAGAAAATCGGCGCGCTGGGATAGAAGACGTCCACGGTTCCAATGCAGCCGTTGCTGAAATTCTCCTTCGGGAAGTACAGGGCCGTGCCGTCCGCATCGGCCACCAGCTTGTGGGCGGCAAAGGCCTGGCGATAAGCCAGGGCAGCCAGACGCGCGTACTGCTCGCCGCCTGCGCGACGAAGGTCGGCCATCAGTTCGTCGTCGAAAGTCTTGGACCGGCGGACGAGTGTAGGATAATCCGCGCGGGCACTCTGCAACATCTCAGCCGCCCCGGCTCCATTACGGCGCCACCACGGCCGCACCTTACGTTGGAAGTATTCGAGCGAGTACAGATCATCGTAGGCGACCATCATGAACCGGCTCACCGGCTGTGATCCGACTCGGCCCAGGCTTATGGATTCGGCTAGCGTCATCGATGGCCGCCGTGCGCGCGGTTCGTTCAAGTCATCGCTGTCCGGGAGCCTGGCCGGTCTTCTGAAACGCCTCCCAGGCCTGCGCTCGCGGAAGGGCGGCCTCGGCGACTCCGTCCGGCTTGTCGGCGGCAAGATACAGATAGCCCCAGTCGATGCGGAGATCGTCGCCGACCTTCTCCAGCATCGGCTGGTGGCGCGTGCCGATTCGTAATACGTTCTGCCCATCGACGCGAAATCGCGACCATGCCACCGAGTTCATCGGACGTGTTGACGGCAAGTTCCTGAGAAGCGTCGAGGTACGCGCTGACGTCGTGGTCTCGCCCGTCTGAGGACGACACTTGCCAGGCGACGTACGTGACCGGGCGCGAAAGCACGTCAAGATCACCCGGCAGGGTAGGCGTAAGAAACGTCAAGCTGGAGCCGCACGCCCGCGCCCGCGAACTGATAAATAGTCCGGGTCGGCAATACTTCCACGGCCGATTGTGCGAGCGCCTGCGCACCTTGCGGACCCCGGCCCATCACGCGGTACGTGGTCCCATCCACGCGAAGAAGACCCGTGAGGCTCTGCGGCTTGCCGGTCCAGTGCTTCGTGTCTTCGTCGGTGAGATGGTCGGCCATCGACCATACACTGAAATACGGATCATGCGCGATGAGCGGTACAGCCGGCGGCCGGAGAGGCGCCAGAGTCTGAGCCCCGCTCAGCGCGGCGGCGATCAGGAACAGAACAGTCTTGGTCACGACGCTATCCTATAATGAGAAACCCACACCGTGAAAGCTATCCTGCTGTTTTCTGCTGCTCTCACCGCCTACGCGCAGAGCGATGCCGGCATTTCCCAAGGCCGCGCCCTGTTTCGGAGTAATTGCGCCTTCTGCCATGGATTGACCGCGGAAGGGGGACGCGGGCCGAATCTTGTGTCCGCGCCGCTGCACCACGGCGAAGCCGAAGCCGATATTAAGGGCGTGATTCGCAACGGCGTACCCGGCACCACGATGCCCGCGTTCAGTGAAATGGCGGCGGAAGAGGTTGACAATCTCGTCGTATACTTGCGTTCGCTGGCGAAGGGTGTCGAGAAGCGAAAAACCGCCCCGGGGGATCCGAAGCAAGGCCAAGCCGTGTACGCAAAGAACGGCTGCTCGGGTTGTCATCGCATCGGCATCGAAGGCAGCGTTTACGGGCCCGACCTCACCCGCATCGGCGCGTCGCGATCGCTCGAGTATCTCCGCGAGTCGATCGTGCATCCTTCCGCCGATATTCAGCCCGATTACGAAGGAGTCACTGTCGTCACGAAAGACGGCAGGCGGGTGACGGGGGTTCGCATCAACGAAGACACATTCACGGTGCAGCTTCGCACCCCGGCACAGAAATTCGTAGGTTTCTCGAAAGACGGCCTTCGCGAGGTAGTGTACGAAAAGAAATCGCTGATGCCGGCCTACGACCGGTTGTCTGACAAAGATCTGGAAAACCTGCTGGCCTATCTCGCCTCGCTGCAAGGATCCGCGCGCGGAACAGTGAAAGAAGCGGAGGGAGTTCGATGAGACGCTACGCCGCGCTACTCTTCCTGATCTGCGGCGCCCAGGGTCAGGTGACGTTCGATCGCATCGTGAATGCCGCCAAGGAGCCGCAGAACTGGCTCACTTATTGGGGCGATTACAGCGCCGTTCGGCATCGTGCGCTGGATCAGATCAACACCGGCAACATCAGAGATCTGCGGCTCGATTGGGTTTTTCAAACCGGCCAGACAGGCGCGTTTGAGACCGTTCCTCTGGTGGTGGATGGAGTAATGTACTTGACCGCGCCGGAGGGTTACGCGTTTGCCGTGGATGCGGCCAGCGGCCGTCAACTCTGGACTTACAAATACGCGATGCCGCCCAAGACCAAAGCCGTGTTGCGGGACGATCAATCGCGGTGTGGCAATCCTTGGGGACCGGCTGTTTATGGTTACAGCCGATGCGCACCTGGTGGCCCTTGAATCCAAGACCGGCAAGGAGATCTGGGATTCAGAGATCGCGCCAGTAGCCCACTCCTATGGTGCGACGCTGGCCCCTCTCGCCGTGAAGGACAAGATCGTAGTGGGCGTGGCCGGCGGCGAATGGGGCATCCGCGGATCTGATCGATGCCTTCGATGCGAACACCGGCAAACGTGCGTGGCGATTCTGGACCGTGCCGGGCAAAGGAGAGCCTGGCAACGAGAGTTGGAGCGGCGATTCGTGGAAAAATGGCGGCGGTCCTACATGGATGACCGGGACCTACGATCCCGAACTCAACCTGATTTACTGGGGAGTCGGCAATCCCGGTCCCGACCTTTCGGGTGCGGTCCGCAAAGGCGACAATCTGTACACCTGTTCGCTGGTCGCGCTCGACGCGAATACCGGCAAGCTGAAATGGCACTTCCAATTCACGCCTCACGATACCCACGATTGGGATGCGAATGAAACGCCGATGCTTCTGAATCTGAAGTGGAAGGGGCGCGATCGTAAGGTCGTGGCGCAAGCCAATCGGAATGGCTTTTTCTATCTGCTGGATCGCGCGACGGGAGAGTTCCTGATGGCCAAGGCATTCTCTCGCCAGAATTGGGCCAAAGGAATCGACTCGAAAGGAAAGCCGATTGTGCTTCCGAATACGGAGCCGTCGGAAGAAGGTACTCGCCTCTGTCCGGGGCTCGCGGGCGGAACAAATTGGATGGCGCCTTCCTACAATCCCGCGACCGGCTGGTTCTACTTCCAGGTACGTGAACAGTGCGATGTGTACTTCACGCAACCGCCCGTGTTCATTGCAGGCAAAGCCTATTGGGGCAGCGTCAGCCGGGCCGCGAGTGACGAAAAGGAATGGGGCCTGCTAAAAGCGATGGATCCCGCTCACCGGAGAGACGAAGTGGGATTTCCGGTATTATCGCGCGCCGTGGGGCGGCACCATGTCGACATCGGGCGGTCTCATCTTCTCCGGTGATGAGGACGGCTACTTCATGGCGTTCGACGCGAAGACGGGTAAGAATCTATGGAAGATCAATACGGGTTCGGCAATCAAGACTGCGCCCATCACGTACATGGTGGACGGCCGTCAATATGTCACGATGCCATCTGGTGGAGCACTGCTGACCTTCGCTCTGCCCAGGCAATAACTCGGAGGTGTCATGTTCACTCGATGTGCTGTACTTGCGACGGCATTCGCGCTGCTCGCTGCCGCCGAGACTACCTATCAGAAGCCGCCCCAGGCGATCCTCGATGTTCTAGATGCGCCCGGCCACACCTTTGTTGAGCGTCAGTCCGGCAAAGACCCACGTCCTGCTTGAGGAGCCGCTGCGTTATCCGCCAATCGCGGATTTGGCCGAACCGGCGCTGCGCATCGCCGGCCTCCGGATCAATCCGAAGACCAACGGTCCGCACCGTTCGACGTATTTCACGAAGATAACGCTAAAGCGGCTCTCCGACGGGGCGGAGACTTCGATAGTGTTGCCGTCAGGCGCCAGGCCGGGGAGCATGCATTGGAGCCCGGATGGCAGCCGGATCGTTTTTACGAATACACTGGCGGATCGCATCGAACTTTGGATCCTCGACGTAGGCACGGGCAAGGCAAAGCGCATCGAGGGGGTGCGGCTCAACATGGCCACCAGCACTCCCTTCGGAGGCGGTGCGGGAATAGACTGGGCGGACAACGGCCGTACGGTCCTGGTCCCACTGGTAATCTCCAATCGTGGACAGGCGCCTGCTGACAGACCCGTCCCGAAAGGGCCGCACGTCCAGGAAAGCAGCGGCAACGCGGGTCCGGTCCGCACCTACGAGGACATGCTGCAGAGTCCGCACGATGAGGACTTATTCGATTACTACGCTACGGCGCAACTCGCATTCGTCGATCTGTTGACGGGCAGGGTAACCCCGGTGGGAACACCTGGAATTTATACCGCGGCGCGCGTGTCTCCGGATGGACAGCACGTGCTCGCTACTCGCGTAAAGCATCCTTACTCGTATCTGCATCCGGTGGACAGTTTCCCCAAAAGCGTAGAACTTTGGGATCGATCGGGCAAGCTGGAGCACACGGTCGCGACTCTGCCCCTGGAAGACCGTGTCCCGATCGAAGGTGTTCCCACCGGTCCACGCAATTATATGTGGCAGCCTTCGGCGCCCGCATCGCTGTTATGGCTGGAAGCCTTGGATGGCGGCGATCCGAAGAAGACCGGCCGAGTATCGCGACCGCGTAATGCTGTTCCGTGCGCCGTTCCAAGGCGAGCCGGTGGAGCTGACTCGCATGCAGCAGCGCATCCGAGCCGTTGCGATGAGCGACACCACGACCTTCGCGATGATCACCGACTACGAGCGGAACCGGCGCTGGACCCGCACATTCGCAATCGATCTCGCGAAACCAGGCGAGCCGCCTCAGCTGCTGTGGGAACGTAACCAGCAGGATCGCTACAAGGATCCCGGCACGCCCGTTATGCATGCAGGCCGGACAGGAGGTGTCCTGCAGAACGGCGATGCGGTTTATCTCACCGGTCTCGGCGCGTCTTCCGGCGGCGACCGCCCGTTCGTTGATCGCTATAACATCAAGACCCAGCAGACGGAGCGGCTGTTCCACTCCGATGCGAACTCGTACGAAGTCTTCGAGGCTCTGTTGGACGATGCAGGCACGCGCTTCATCACTCGTCGTGAGTCGCCGACGCAGCCGCCGAACTATTTCATACGCACTGTGGGTTCAACGGAAGCGAAGCCCTTGACGAACTATGCCGATCCCACTCCACAACTGCGCGGCATCGAGAAGCGCCTGATTACCTACACGCGTAGAGACGGTGCGCCGTTATCGTTCACGCTGTATCTGCCGCCGAACTATAAGGCCGGAACGCGGCTTCCGACGGTGGTGTGGGCGTATCCTCTCGAATACAATGATGCCGGCACGGCCGGGCAGATCAGCGGCTCGACACAGCGGTTCACAACGATTGGCGGGATGTCGCATTTGTTTTTCCTGCTGGAAGGGTATGCCATTCTGGACAACGCCGCGATGCCGGTAATCGGCGATCCCGATACCGTGAATAACACCTACATCGAACAGGTGGTCTCCGACGCCAAGGCCGCGATCGACAAGGCTGTGGAGATCGGCGTCACAGACCCGGATCGTGTTGGAGTGGGAGGGCACAGCTACGGCGCCTTCATGACCGCGAATCTGCTGGCGCATTCCAACCTGTTCCGTGCCGGCATCGCTCGCAGCGGCGCGTATAATCGTACGCTGACTCCGTTCGGTTTCCAGAGCGAGCGGCGGACGTTGTGGCAGGCTCCCGACGTCTATTTACAGATGTCGCCGTTCATGCACGCCGACAAGATCAAGCGTCCGATTCTGCTCATCCACGGAGAAGCGGACGACAATCAGGGCACGTTTCCGATTCAATCCGAACGGATGTATCAAGCCATTCGAGGCAACGGGGGCACGGTGCGCTACGTGACCTTGCCGTTTGAGGCCCATGGATACACAGCTCGCGAATCCGTTGAGCACACGCTTTGGGAAATGATTGGATGGTTCGATAAATACGTGAAGAACGTGGGTGCGTTAACAAGTTCGACGCGATAGCGGCGGAACATCACGGCTGGAGGCGGTGTCTAATCGGCTATGCGCCCGGCTTGGGATACCGTCGTTCAAGACTTACGATATGCGCTGCGCGGGTTCGTGCGCGCGCCCGTATTCACGTTCACCGCGCTGATCGCCATTGCCATCGGAACCGGCGCTGCCACAGCGGTCTTCAGTGTTGTCGATCGCATTCTCTTTCGTGCATTGCCGTACCCCAATGAAGACCGGCTGGTATCGCTGGGCTTCACTGCGCCAATAGAGAATAACGAATTCCTGCTGGGCACCGACTATTACGAATGGCGTGACGAGCATGCCGCGTTTGAAAGCATGACATCGTGGTCCCTGTCGCGAGACTGCGACCTCACCATCGACCGTCCAGAACGGCTGATCTGTGCTCCTGTGGAATCGACGTTCTTGCCGGTGCTGGGTATTGCGCCTCTCGCTGGGCGCAGTTTCACACGCGAGGAGGACCGTCCAAACGGCCCGGCGGCGGTCCTGCTCAGTCACGCGTTGTGGCAGAGCCGGTTCGCTTCCGATCGCGGGATCATCGGGCGCACGATCCAACTGGACGGCCAGACCACCACCGTCGTTGGCGTTCTGCCTGCGAACTTCGAGATGCCGACACTCAACAAAGTGGACCTGTTGGTTCCTCAAGCGCTGAATCCCGCAGGTCAGCAGCGGCCGAACACTGGAGCGGTACTCCGAGTCTTCGGACGGTTGAAGCCGGGCGTCGCCATCGATCAGGCAAAGACGGCTTTGGCGCCCTACTTCGCCCGGACGCTACAGTTCGTGCCGGCTCCCTTTCGGAAGGAAGTCCGCCTTCGAATAAGGCCGATCCGCGAGCGGCAGACGGAAGATGCACGCCTGGCATCCTGGACCTTGTTGGGCGCAGTTGCCGCCGTCCTCCTGATCGGTTGTGCGAACGTAGCAAACTTGCTGCTCGCTCGGGCGGTGACGCGCCGCCGAGAATTCGCGGTACGAGCGGCGCTCGGCGCCTCGCGGCTGCGGCTCATGATGCAGCGCCTCACGGAAAGCATTCTCTTGGCGCTGATCGGTGGAGCGGCTGGGTGCGTGATCGCGTATGGTTTACTGCGCGTGTTCGTCGCCATCGCTCCGAACGGAATCCTGCGGCTCGAACAGGCGTCGCTCGACGCGCGCGTCCTGCTGTTTGCGATCTCTACAGCGTTGCTCGCTGCCGGGGTCTTCGGCGGGGTCCCGGCGTTTCAAAAGGCCCAACCTGAAGAGTTGACCGGAACGCGCTCTACTGGGGTGCGCCGCAATTTGCTGGGGCACACGATCCTAGCCGGGCAAATCGCCGTATGTGTGGTTCTCATATCGGCTGCGGCCCTACTGCTTCGAACTTTCTGGAAAGTGCAGAACGCGCCGCTTGGCATGAGCGCGGCGAACGTATTCACTGTGCCGTTAGTCTTGGGTGAGCGCCGCTATTCGCAACCCGAGAATAGGGTTCAGTTCTTCGAAGAGGTGGAACGGCTCGCGCACCGATTGCCGGGAGTCGAATCGTCGTCGCTGAGCGACTCCATCCCGCCCAGCGGTTCGACCCGGACGATGATTTACTCGCTTATCGATGTCGAGGGGCGGCCGCGTGCGGTCCAGGGCACCGGGGGTATGGTTGTGTGGCGGGCAGTGACGCCTGGCTTCTTCGATACGCTTGGGATCCCGATCCGGCGAGGCCGCGCGTTTACCGAGCAGGATCGGGACCCTCACGCGAACGTCACGATTGTGGGAGAGTCGCTGGCGCGCCGTCTGTTTCCGAATCAAGATCCGCTCGGCCGGCACATCCGATTCGGCGGCGCGGGTCCATGGTATTCGGTGGTGGGCGTCGCCGGGGAGGTGAAGAACGGCGGGTTGTCTGCGCCTGCGGATCCAGAGTATTACTTGCCGCGGAAGCACTTGACCGACCTGGGATTGCCCAACCGGATGACACCCGACGCGTCCCGGCGGGCGGTCCTGGTCGTGCGCAGCCGGATGAGGCCGGACGCGATGTCGGTATGGATTCGGCAGGGCATCGCCGGCGTGGACCCGACCCTTCCCGTAACGGTCGAGAGCATGCGTGAACGCGTCTCTGGCCTGGCCGCGCGGCCGCGGTTTAATGCCGTGCTGCTCAGCGTCTTCGCCGCGGCCGGCTTGTTGCTAGCCGCCATCGGCCTGTACGGTGTGATGGTGTTCGTGGTGCTTCAACGCACGCAGGAAATCGGAATCCGGCTGGCGCTTGGCGCCACGCGGGCTGGAATCGTCGCGATGGTGCTCTCCCACGCTGCGCGATGGAGCGCTGTTGGATGTTTGCTGGGATTCGCCGGATCGCTGTCACTCACAAAAGTGTTGAAGTCGCTTCTGTTCGAGGCTCCGCCACAAGACGTAACAGCGCTCGTCCTTGCGTTCGCAGTGTTATCGATCGTGATTCTGGCGGCAGCCTGGGTACCGTCCCAAAGAGCCGCGACGGTGGATCCGATGCTGGCTCTACGGCACGAGTAGCTAATCGTGGAGGCTGGTATCTAAGAACGCGCGCAAACGGTGGCTGCGGCTGGGGTGGCGTAATTTTCGGAGAGCCTTGGCCTCGATCTGCCGGATGCGTTCGCGAGTCACCGCGAAGTGCTGGCCCACCTCTTCGAGTGTGTGCTCGCTGCCGTCTTGCAGTCCAAAGCGCATCTTCACTATCTTTTCTTCGCGCGGGCTCAACGTTTTCAGGACCTCAGCGGTCTGCTCGCGAAGATTGAGATTAATCACTGCCTCAGACGGCGACACCACGCGGCGATCTACGATGAAGTCGCCCAGATGGGATTCCTCTTCTTCGCCCACCGGCGTCTCCAGTGAGATCGGCTCCTGCGCGATGCGGAGAACCTTCCGCACTTTGCCGAGCGGCAGCTCCATCTTGGTGGACAGTTCTTCCGTCGTTGGTTCGCGTCCCAGTTCCTGCTGGAGCTGCCGCTGCGTTCGAACGAGTTTGTTGATGGTCTCTATCATGTGCACCGGTATGCGGATGGTGCGCGCCTGGTCCGCAATGGCGCGAGTGATGGCCTGGCGAACCCACCACGTCGCGTACGTCGAGAACTTGTAGCCGCGCCGGTAGTCGAATTTGTCCACAGCCTTCATCAGGCCGATGTTGCCTTCTTGAATGAGATCGAGAAAGGCGAGGCCGCGATTGGTGTAGCGCTTAGCGATCGACACCACTAGTCGGAGATTCGCTTCAATCAACTGCTTCTTCGCCGACTCCGCTTCCAATTCGCCGCGCTCCACGACCTGGAGTGTGCGCCGCAGCTCCGTCGAACTGGCGCCCGAGTCTTCCTCGAGGCGCTGAATTTCCTGATTGAAGTGGCGGAGTTCCTTCTTCAGATCCCGGTTCGCCAGGCCGTTGTTGTTTTCCGGCTCTTCGATCCTCCGCTGGGTCCGGGCGATCTCTCGCTCTATCGGCTTCAGATCGTCGACCGCACGGCGTAGCTTTCCGCCCAAACTCCGCAGGACCACGCCGCCGAACTGGACACCACGGATGACTCGCGAAATCCGCACCGTCGCGCGCGCCAGTTGGTAACGCGTCGAGCGATGCTGCTTGGGCTTTAGCCCGCGCGGGATCGCCAACAGCTTCTGCTTCAGTTGTTGGGCTTTCTTGTATTGGCGGTCGATCTCCTCGAGAGTCTGCAACAACTCGCGGCTTTGCTCCGCCACGAGTTCATCGGTGATCAGCAGGTCCGGTAAGCTCAGGAGTTCCCGCACACAATCCGGGTCTTTGCGCAGATCCTCTGCAAACCGAAGAACTTCGCGAATGATGATTGGCGATCGCGCCAGAGCTTTTCGAACGCTTCGCTCGCCGCGCTCAATGCGTTTCGCGAGCTCGATTTCGCCTTCGCGCGTGAGCAGCGGAACGGTGCCCATCTCGCGCAGATACATGCGCACCGGATCGTTGGTTTTGTCGCTGGTATCCTGCGCGACATCCAGGTCCGCGAACTCCTCGCCCTCGTCTATCTTCTTGTCGAATTCAATTTTGGGCTCCTCGAGGATCTCAACACCGGCAGTGTCAAAGTCCGCGAGTAGGTCGTCCAGTTCGCGTCCGCCCGTGAAGTCGTCGGCCAGAAGCTCATTGACTTCGTCATAGAGGACGTAGCCCTTTTCCTTGCCCACGTCCATGAGCTGCTTCAAGCGGCCGTACTTTTCGTCTGATGCCACTGATTCCCCAAAAACCCAAACTCCATTGTGGCAAACCACCAACCTGAAAGGGTCGAGGTGGGTTCGGCCAAAATGAACCTTGTGTTCACATAGTTTACAACACCGCGCTGGCGTTTATGTTTTACCGGCCCGCGCGCTCGAGCTTCAGCAGTTCTTTCGTCCAATGTAACGCCTCCTGCATATTTCCGGATCGCTCAGCCGCTTTCACGCGATCCCGGAGTTCTGATCGCTGCGCGTCCAGACCTGAGCTCTCCAGAGCTTTCAGGCACGACATGGCTTCCTCGAGGCGTTCACCGGTGCCATCAATATCATCGGCAAAACCAACCTCGTGCAATAGTGCTTTTGAGGGGTCGTCCAGACGGGCTTCAATACGTGAGAACTCAATTGTCTCGCCCTGTGCGGCTGCTGCCAGAATGGCCGCGATTATTCCGTGCGTAACCAGGCGTTGCAATCCTGGCAACTCGGAGACTTGCGGAAGCAGGACCGCGCACGCCTCCGGGTCAGACAGAATCGACCTCAGTAAAATGCGTTCCACCTGCGGGACCGCCGTCTTGGGCTTTTGCGCTGGCACACTCTTGCGTTCTCCCGCCGCCTTGCGGAACTGCTCGAGCACGGCGCCCGGCTCCACTCGCAAATACGCGGCGACATCGCTGACCACCGCCAGCCGTTCGAGTTTGTCTGGGATGCGTTGAATGGCGGGCAGGAGGAACTGGAATCCCTGCATGCGCCCTTCCGCGGACTGCACATCGAATCTCTTGCGAGCCACAGTAGCCAACCAATGGAAGTAGTTCGTCGCGGTCTCGACTTTTCTCCGATACATTTCAGCCCCATTTTGTTTAACGTACTCGTCAGGGTCGAGACCTCCTTCCAACTCGAGCACGCGCACGTGCATGCCCTCATCCAGAAACATTTGAATGGAACGTTCGGCGGCTGCAGCGCCCGCCCGGTCGGGATCGAAGTTGACCACGATCCGGTCTGAATGGCGCTTCAGTGAACGCACTTGCGATGAAGTCAGCGCCGTGCCGCAACTCGCCACAACTTCCTCCACGCCCGCCGAGAAAACACCGATCACGTCCATGTAACCCTCGACGAGAATCGAGTGCTCTACTTTGCGGATGGGATTGCGCGCCCGATTGAGGTTGTACAGGACGTCGCTCTTGTTGTAGATGTTGGTCTTCGGCGAGTTGAGGTATTTGGGTTCCTCGTCCTTCAGCGTACGGCCCGCAAAAGCCACCACCTTTCCGCCTTCATTGTGAATCGGAAAAATCAGCCGGCCGCGAAAGTAATCATAGAAGCTGCCGTCCTCTCTGCGACGGACGAGACCGCTGGCTTCCATCTGTTCCGGCGTGAAGCCCTCTTCCCTCATCTTGCGGACCAGCGCCTGCCCGGAGGGATCGGCGAACCCGAGTCCGAACTCTTCGACCAAAGCCGGAGTGAGTCCCCGCCGTTCCACGTAGTCGCGAGCCGCCGCCGCCCCGCTGGCGCGAAATCCCGACTGGAACATCCGCGCCGCAAGTTCGTGCATCTCAAACACCGCTGCGCGAAGTTTGGATTCCGGATCGTTGTACTCCGCACGCCTCGGCATCGGAATGCTGTGCCGTTCAGCCAGACTCTTCAACGCTTCGTAGAAGCTCAGGCCATCCAGTTTTTCGACGAACTTGATTACATCGCCAGTCTCGCCGCATCCGAAGCACTTGTACGCCTGAATATCGGTGTACACGGAAAAAGACGGAGTTTTTTCAGTGTGGAACGGGCACAATCCCTGGTAGCGGTTACCGGAGGCCTTACGCAGCCGGACGTATTCTCCGATCACACGGGTTATGTCGATCGACGACTTCAGTTGCTGGACGAAATCCATGAAAGGCGATGCGTTTCGGGAAGCGATTACAGTGTAGCGGAATGAATGCCGCCCCGGCGCAGTGGTCCTCGCAACCGCGTCTACTTGGTAACCAGAAAATTCCCGGCGAACAGCGCATCGATACCCGATGAGTAGAAACTGCGGACTGCATCCCGGGGCGTGCATACCAGCGGGTCACCGAACAAATTGAAGCTGGTATTGTAGAGCACCGGGACTTTGATCGCTTCCCCGGCCGCCAGCAGCAGCCGGTGAAACAGCGGATTCTCCTCTTTGTGCACGACGTGAACTCGAGCGTAATCGTCGCCCAGAATCGCGGCCTGGAATGTCTGCTGATGCTCCGGGCGCACCCGCGCCACGGTCGTCAGGAACCGGGCGTTCGGCCCCGCCTCAAAATACTCGCTCGCGAACTCAGCCGGCACCGAGGCTGCGAATTTGCGGAACGGCTCGCGATGTTTTATGAATACATTCAGATTCTCCGTCGAGTACGGATTCAAGGGCGACGCGAGAATGCTGCGATTGCCCAGAGCGCGCGGCCCAAACTCCATGCGCCCTTGCATCCACGCGATGATCTGATCGTTCCTGATATGTTCGATGGCCTGTGAAATCAGTTCGTCTGAAGTGAGGTATCGGAACCGCAGCCGGCAGTTCTCCAGAACCTGCTTGATCTCTTCGGCGGAATAGCTGGGTCCCAGCAACAAGTCCCACGACTCGATTCGGCGCTCACTGCGGAATGCGTTGTGCCAGGCGTGAAACGCTGCTCCCAGCGCGGTGCCTGCGTTACCCGCGGCCGGCTGTACGAACACGTTCTTCCACCGCCCGGAGTGCTCCAAGGCGGCAATCAGGAGGGCGTTCAGGAAGAGGCCGCCGGCGACGCAGAGGTTCTCGCCCTCACCCGCGAGTTCGATCACCTTCTCTTCGATGGACTTTTGCGCGCCGCGCGCGATATCGGCCTTGAGACCCGGTGGAACCGGCTCGCCGTCGTCCACGCCAAGAGCGTCGTAAAAACGCGCGCCAAACCCGCCTCGACCTACCCGGCTGGAATCAAAATAAGTCGCATTCAACCGTAGTGAATCAGCCGCCATTACGTCGCGGAAGAGAGGAAGAAAGCGGTCCCGGCCCTCCATCGAAAGCCACTGGACTTTGTGTTCGTCCCCTCCCGGCTGGAATCCGAGGAGCTCGGTGACACGGCTGTACAAGTCCGCGAGTGAATCCGGAAAGTAGTACTCCGTCTCGAGCTGGAGCCGCGCTCCCGCGCCGTGATAGCGCGCCCCGCACCGGAAATCTCCAGAGCGGTCCAAGGTCAGCACAGTGGCTTGCTGGAACGGGGACGCGTAGAAGGCCGATGCAGCGTGTGCGGCTTGATGTTCTATCACCGCCAGGCGCGCTTTCGGAAATATCGTCCGCAGTTGCTCATGCAAACCGGCCCCTGAGGCGAGCGGCCGCGCCAGCGCCACGCAGTCCACCTGAGCCGCGTCCAGGCCGGCAAGCTTGAGACAGGAGTGCATGGCCGCGTGCGGCAGCATGCCTGGCGTGCATTGCCGTGCGATTTTCTGTTCTTCAACCGCCGCGGCGAGCTTGCCTTCCACCACCACAGCGCATGCGGGATTTTTGAGCAGTCCTCCGAGCCCGGCGATGGTCATTTCGATTTCTTCTCGATCTTCGCCCACGTATCTCGTAGCGGGACAGTCCTGTTGATGACGGGCTTCTCGGGAATTGACTGCTTGTCCACGCAGAAATATCCAAGCCGCTCGAACTGGAAACGGCTGCCCGGGGCAGCGTCGCGCAGACTCGGCTCAAGCTTGGCTCCGCTGATGATTTCGAGCGATTTGGGATTGAGATTGGCGGTGAATTCCTCACCCTCCGGCACGTTATTCGGATCTTCCTTCGTGAACAGATTCTCGTAGAGCCGGACCTCGCCATCAATGGCGTGCGGCGCCGAAACCCAGTGAATCGTCGATTTTACTTTGCGGCCGTCGGGGGCATTGCCGCCGCGAGTGGCTGGATCGTAGGTGCAGTGGACCTCCACGATCTCACCCGTCTGCTCATCTTTCACAACCCTCGTGCAGGTGATGAGATACGCGTACCGCAGGCGGACCTCCCGGCCTGGCGACAGCCGGTGATACTGCTTGGGCGGATCTTCGCGGAAGTCGTCCTGCTCGATGTACAGCACTTTCGAGAAAGGGACGTTCCGGGTTCCTGCATTGGCATCCTCCGGATTATTGACAGCCTCCATCTCTTCAACCTGGCCCTCGGGGTAGTTGTCGATCACCACTCGCAAGGGCTTCAGGACCGCCATCACCCGTACTGCCCGGCGATTCAAATCTTCCCGGAGGAAATACTCCAGCAGCGCCAGTTCGGTGATCCCATTCGTTTTCGACACACCGATCCTGCCGCAAAAGCTGCGAATTGCCTCCGGCGTGTAACCGCGGCGGCGCAGACCGGATAGCGTCGGCATTCGAGGATCGTCCCAGCCGCTGACATAACCCTTTTGCACCAACGTCAGCAACTTGCGCTTACTCAATAACGTATAAGTGAGATTCAGCCGGTCGAACTCAATCTGTTGCGGATGATAGATTCCCAACTGCTCGACATACCAGTCATACAGCGGCCTGTGATCTTCAAACTCCAGCGTGCACAGGGAGTGAGTGATGTGCTCGATGGAATCGGACTGGCCGTGCGCATAGTCGTACATCGGATAGATACACCACGCGTTCCCGGTGCGATGATGCTCAGCGTGAAGGATGCGGTACATCACCGGATCCCGCATATTGAGGTTCGGCGAGGCCATGTCGATCTTGGCGCGCAAGGTTCGTGTGCCGTCCGGGAACTCGCCTTTTCTCATGCGTTCGAACAGATCCAGATTCTCTTCCACCCGTCGAGTCCTGTATGGACTGTTCTGGCCCGCCTCGGTTAATGTGCCGCGCTGCTTTCTAATCTCCTCGGCAGTTAAGTCGCAGACGTACGCCTTCCCGGCTTTGATCAGTTGCACGGCCCATTCATACAGCTGACCGAAATAGTCGGACGCATAGAACAGCCGGTCTTCCCAATTGCCCCCCAGCCAGCGCACGTCCTCGATAATCGAGTCGACGTACTCGGTTTCTTCCTTGGACGGATTGGTGTCGTCAAATCGCAGATTGCACTTGCCGCCGAATTCGGCTGCGTACCCGAAATTGATGCCGATTGACTTGGCATGCCCAATGTGAAGATAGCCGTTCGGCTCCGGCGGAAACCGCGTATGCACGCGACCTTCGTATTTTCCCGTTTTCAGATCTTCGATGATCGTCTCGCGGATGAAGTTCGAGGCGACGGCCGGCTCCATGGCAGTCTCTGCCTCAGGCTCGGTCTTTGAGGTATTCATATTCCTATTCCTAGTTGCGTGGTGCTCACGCCAGAAGTCGAATGGCCTGGTCCATCCGCCGCAGACATGTTTCGCGGCCCAGGACCTCGAGTGTCTCAAACAGGGGCGGAGCATTCTTGCGCCCGCACACCGCGACGCGAATGGGTTGAAACATCTGGCCCGTCTTCACTTTCAACTCCTGCGCTGCGTGCCGGAGCGCGGTGTCCAGCGCCTGGTGATTGAACTCGATATTCGAGAGCACCTCACGGCCTCGCTCCAGCACCGTTACAGCCATAGCCCGATCGCCCTTCTGCGGAACCAGTTCCGCGGCGTCGTACGGCGGGAGTTCATGTACAAAGAAGAAGTCGGCGACGCTCGCCACATCGCGGAGCAGCTTGATGCGCTCCTGAATCAAGGGCGTAACCTGCAGCATTTTCTGCGGATCCGCATTGAACCCGGCCGCTCTTGCAAAGATCAACAAATGCGCGCTTAACTCCTGCACCGGCATTCGCCGGATCACCTCCGCGTTCAGCCACACGGCCTTGGCGTCGAACGGATCCTCCTCGGCGAAGTTCACCGTCGCGTTGGCTCGATTAACGCCCTCTAATGTGAAGGCGTCGAGCAACTCCTGGCGGGTCATCTGCTCGCGATCGTCTTTTGGCGACCACCCCAGCAGGCAGACGAAGTTGATGAAAGCCTGCGGCAGAAATCCGGCGTCGCGGTAGGTGGTGACGCTCACCACCGGGCCATGCTTTCGCTTGGATAGTTTCGACCCATCCGGCGCAATCAGCAGCGGAAGGTGCGCGAATCCCGGCGGCTGTACGCCCAGAGCTTCGAAGATCAAAACATGTTTGAACGTATTGGTCAGATGATCCTGTCCGCGGATGATGTGGTTGATGCCGAGGTCGGCGTCGTCGGCACAGGACGCCAAATGATACGTCGGCAGCCCGTTGCTGCGCAGAAGGGCAAAGTCTTCTATGTCGGCAGTCGATTTCGCTTGCGTCCCATAGACGGCATCCTGGAACTTCACATCGCGGACGGCGTCGCGCGGCACACGAAATCGGATCACGAACGGCTCCCCGGCCGCCGCTTTACGATCGCTCTCGGCCTGCGACATCTCGCGAGAGCCGGGGTTGAAGAGCCATGTTCCACCTGCCTGCGAGGGGTCTTCTTCGGCCTCAGAGGCAGGTGTGAAGTCGCGGTAGGCCAAGCCTTTGTCCAGAATGGCGTGGGCTGCCTGGCAGTGCAAGTGAAGGCGGTCGGACTGCCTGTAGAATTCGTCCCAGCCCAAACCGAGCCACTTCAGCCCATCGAAGATCGAGTCCAGGGACTGCTGAGTGTTTCGTTGGACATCCGTGTCATCAATCCGCAATATCAGCGTGCCTTGATGGTGGCGGGCGTAGAGCCAGTTAAAGATATAAGTGCGGGCGCTGCCTATGTGAAGGTAACCGGTAGGCGAAGGCGCAAATCGGACTCGCGGCATGAACTCTCAGTTTACCGCGAGCCCGTACTGCAGCCTTTTCAGTGGACGTGTTACTGACGGTAGTGGTAGTGCCGTCCCTCTTGTGTGTAACCGTTGTCGCGCGAATAGTCGCCCCGTCCCACATTGAGCGGCCGATCCAAACGGAACGTCAACAACGACTCGGCTGGAACTCGAACATTCCGGCCGCGCGTCATCACCTGCGTACCTGCTCCCGCGGCGCCGCCGGCCACTGCGCCGATCGCGGCACCCTTACCGCCGCCTGCGATGGCACCGATAATCGTGCCCAGCACAGCGCCGCCACCGACATACTTACCCGTTCGCTCATTCTTACCGATTCCGTTCTTATTAGACCCGGACCGGTTCACTTGATCCTCTGAAGCGCGAACAATATAGCGCTGGCCGCCGACCGTGATTGACTCAAGATCAACAGCCAATTCATTTTGGCTAATATTGCGGACGATCAACTCCGCGTTGGCGCCGCGTGGGATTGCCACATTCCCGTTATTATCTCTGACCTCTCGATCCACCACACCGGTGAAAATTCGGCCATCGCTCGATTCTCGAAGATCGATCGGGTCGTTCGTACGAACGGTGATATTCGTGCCGGAAGGCACCGAATCGGGGTAGGGCTGCGCGGAGGCACCAAGCCCAAATCCCAGCAACAACGCCGGGAGTGCTGCGAGCATTCGTGTCATAAGTCCTCTCTGCTCAGAATGGATGCAAGCCGATGACCAATGCGCCCACACGACATCAATCACTTAGCATCAGGACCGGCGCTAAAGGTTGGCAGGGGCTGTTATTCTTACAGGGTTGGCGTTGGAGGACCTCGCTTGGCCCATCTCTTCGCAGGAACGTCGGGATTCGCGTACCCGAGTTGGAAGCCGGATTTCTATCCTGAAAAACTTGTACAAAAGGGTTTTCTCGGGCACTATGCGTCTCGCCTGAACGCTGTCGAAATCAACTACACCTTTCGACGCTTGCCGTCCGCGTCGACGTTGGAAGGCTGGGTGGCGCAGACGCCTGCGGGGTTTCTATTTACCGTCAAGGCTCATCAGCGCATTACGCACATACAACGCCTGAAGGTTTCGGAGTTCACTGACACCTTCTTCAAAGCCATCGAACCACTCCGCTCCAGCGGACGCCTGGGGGCCGTACTCTTTCAACTGCCGCCGAACCTGAAGTGTGATGTGGGTCTGCTCGCTTCGTACGTGGAGACGCTGCCGCGCGATGTGCGAACCGCATTCGAGTTCCGAAATACCACTTGGCTCTGCGGCGAAGTTTACGAGTTGCTGCAACGGCACCGGATTGCCCTGTGTCTAGCGGAGTCGGACAAACTCGAAATTCCGCACGTAATTACAGCGAACTTCGTCTACTCGCGTTTGAGAAAATCGGAGTACTCCGCCGAGGAGCGTGCCGCCATCGCGGAACGGGCGCGCGAGATGCTCAGCGGTGGCCGCGATCTTTTTCTGTTTTTCAAGCACGAGGACTCGCCCGCCGGCGCGCTCTACGCGGAGGAATTGTTGAAGGTTACGCGTTCGTCGGCTTTGAAGCCCGCTTCCTCGGCTTAGACGATATCGAAACCGGATCGGTACCGGTCATTTCGAGCTGCTGCTGCACGTGTGGCGCTCCCGTCTCCTTGGAGACCGGCTTACGCGCCATTTCAAGGCTCTTCTTCAACGCATCCAAGATGTCCACTACCTTGGCCGGCTCCGGCGCGGGCGCTTCCACAACGGCTTGACCGGCCTTCTTCGCCTCAATCATCGCCAGCAGATTGTCGCGATATGAATCGTGGTACTTCTGCGGCTCGAATTCGGCTGACAGGGCTTCAATGAGGCCGGTCGCGAGTTCCACTTCTTTATCCCTGACCAGCGAGAGGTCGGTACGAAACTCTTCAACTGCGCGAATCTCATGCGCGTAGTACATGGTATGCAACAGGATCCCTCGCGGTCCTGGACGCAGGATGACAATATGTTCGCGGCTGTGCATCGTCACTTTTGCCACGCCCACGTACGCGGTTCGCTTCAACGCGTCGAACAGTAGCGCGTATGGCTTCTCGCCGGCTTCGTCGGGCGACATGTAATAGGAACTCTCGAAGTATACGGGGTCCACGTCGGCCGACTTGACGAACTCCAAAATCTCCATCACCTTGGCGGTCTTCGGAGCCACCTTGCGGATATCTTCCTCATCGATGACTACGTATTTGCCCTTCTCGTATTCGTAGCCTTTGATGATCTCACTGCGCTCGATGGGCTGGTCTTCTGCCTGGCAGTAGAGAACCTGCTTTACGCGCGAATGGTCCGTACGGTGCAGTTGATTGAAGCTGACGGTGTCGCCTCGCGCGGCCGTGAATAATTTCACCGGCAGCGAAACGAGCCCGAACGTAAGATGACCTCTCCAGACAGTGCTAGCCACGGGTTGCCCTCCAGCGGAACAGTACCCCGTTGATACCACGTTCCCAAGAACATTTTCAACAGGATGTGGCGCACACACTCGTGCGTCCGCGCCGGCACTCGTGCGGGCGGGAAGCAAAAACGTCAGGACCAAAGATCGGCGACGACTTTCCCCTTCACCAACTCTCGCGGCTGATTCAGGTGATTGCGGATCTCCATATCGGGGTCGATACCCAGCGCGTAATAGACCGTCGCCAGCAGGTCATTCGGATGCACCGGCTTGTCCTTCGGCGACGAGGCGGTCTGGTCCGATTCGCCATACTGCGCGCCCGCGGCGATGCCGCAACCGGCCACCACGGCGCTGTAGCAATACGGCCAGTGATCGCGGCCGTCGGGTGCGTTGGAGTTGCCCGACGTGCTGACGCCCGATGCGCGGCGAGCGGCCGAATTCGCCGATCGCGACCACCAGCGTGTCCTTCAGCATGCCCGCGCTGCGTACATGTCTTCGAGCAGCGCCGAGAGCGCCGCGGTCGAGCATCGGGCAATGCAGATTCTTGAGCGGCCCGAAGTTCGCGGCGTGCGTGTCCCAGGAGTCCATCTCCGGATTGCCGTTCGCCACCGCCGGCCAGTTCATCTGCACGAAGCGGGTGCCGGCTTCGATCAGGCGGCGCGAGAGCAGCAGGCCCTGACCGAACGTGGTGACGCCGTAGCGCTCGCGCGTCTTGTCGGATTCTTTATTCGAGATCGAACGCGTCGCGCGCCTTGCCGGAGAGCACCAGGTCGAAAGCCTTGCCGTAATATTCGTCGATGGCGTAGTCGTTCAGCGCCTTTTCCAGATCGGGCATGGAACCGTTGATGCCTTTCAGCAGTTCGAAGCGATCCTTCAGACGCTCGCGGCGGAATGTCTTTGCGCAGCGATCAGATCGTCAATCTGGATCGGCTTGTCGGGGTCCTGATACAGCCGGTAGGGATCGTAGGCCTTGCCCAGAAAGCCGGCCGCGCCGCCCTTGCCGATCACGCCCGATTCCTGCAGCGGCCGCGGCAGTTCCACGAACGGCAGCACCGGCTCCTTCGGCGGCTTCAGCTTGGAGACGTGGCTGCCGGCGGTGGGGAAATCCGCTGGAGTGGGCGGCTCCAGCTGGCCCGACGGCGAGACCTTGATCCGGCGGATAACCGGTCAGCATCTGGTAAATCGCCGCCGTGTGATTGAACAGCCCGTTGGGCGTGTAGCTCATGGAGCGGATGAGCGTGCACTTGTCCAGCTGCGTTCGCCATCATCGGCATGGTCTCGCTGATGTGCGTGCCCGGAATCTTGGTCTTGATGGGCTTGAATTCGCCGCGGATGTTGGCGGGCGCGTCCGGCTTGGGATCCCAGATATCGATGTGGCTGGGGCCGCCCTGCAGGAACACCATGATCACGGATTTGGCGCTGCCGAAGCCGCGGCAGCCCGCCAGCTGTTGCCGCGCGCGCCTTCGCGGCCTTCTGCCAGGCGAAGAAGTCGGCGAGATTCAGCCCCAGCATGCCGATGGAGCCGGCGCGCAGCAGTTCCCGCCGGGTGGGCCCTTCGCAGGTGTAGCACTTGCGTCCAGGAATGACGAGCATGGAATCGCTCCTTAGTAAGTTGTACAGAAATGCTTTGCTGTTCACCAGCGCCCAGAGCAGATCCTGCGCGCGCGCCGCCCGGCCGCGTCGCCGCGAGTCGAGATACTTCAAGCCCTTGTCGAGTTCGGCCGGTGTCGGGAAACGGCTCAGAGTCGCGAGATACATTTCTTCGATCAGATCGCGGTCCGGCTTGCCCGCTCAGGACCGCCTTGGCGACGCGGCCATTGCGGATCGGCAATCGCGTCCGAAATGGTCTTGCCATTTACCAGGTTCAGAGCCTGCGGCAGGCTGAGATCGGTCTCGGCGCTCGCACTCGCAGGCGGATTCGCGCGGCGGACGGCCGAACAGATCGAGGAAGCCATCCTTGCCCACGTGCGGATCGGGCAACTGCTCGGCGCTGCGTATCCGGCGGAACCTCCGGGAAGACTCGGGCCGCACGCCGGTCGCCAGCGTCAGCGCGTCCATCAATTGCTTCGGCATTCAGGCGGCGCGGAATGGCGTGCGAGAAGTTGTCTGTGTCGTTCGCATTCCACTCGTTGGTCGTCAATGCTGGCCTGATAGGTGCGCGAGTTGACGATGGTTCGCATCAGGTGCTGCAGATCGAAATCGTGATCCATGAAGTCTTTCGTCAGCGCATCGAGCAGCGCCGGATTGCTGGGCGGATTCGAAGCGCGGATATCGTCCACCGGATCGATAATGCCCTTGCCCGAAGAAGTAGCTCCACACGCGGTTGGCCATGGACTTCGCGAAGAACGGATTGTCCTTCGACGGTGACCCAGTCGGCCAGCGCCATGCGGCGGCTGGCATCCGGCAGCGGGACGGGCGCGGTGCTCGCCGTACGAGGCCGGCACGAGGAAGTTCGGCTTCATCACGCGGTCGTCTTTCGGATGCTTCATGTCGAAATCGTCGCGCTTGTCGTAGACGATCTCTTCGCCGCACTTCGTAACCCGGCCGGAGGCCGACGGTCGGAGAAGAACGCCGTCATCTCGTAATACTGGTTCTGCGTCCAGCTTCTCGAAGGGATGATCGTGACACTGCGTGCAGACCATGCGGACGCCCAGGAACACCTGCGTGGTCTTCTCCATGGTGGGCTTGGGGTCGCGCGTCACGCGGAAGAAATTGGCGGCGGGATTTTCGTAGGAACTGCCGCGCGCTGGTCAGCAGCTCGCGCACGAACTGGTCGTAGGGCTTGTTGGCGGCGACGGAATCGCGAATCCACTCGCGGAACTCCCAGACGCCCTTTTCGCCCAGATACTTGCGGCTGGTTTGCAGCAGGTCGCCCCACTTCAGCGTCCAGTGATCGACGAATGCGGAGCTGGCGATCAGCTTGTCGATCATCCGGCGCGCTTCACCTTGGAGGGCGCGGGATCGGCGACGAAAGGCGCGGACTTCTTCGGGCGTCGGCAACTGACCCGTCAGATCTACCGAGACGCGGCGCAGGAAACGCGGCGTCGTCCACCGCCGGCGAGGGCTGAATCTTCAGCCGCTGCAGTTTGGCGTCGATCAGCTGATCGATGTAGTTGTTCTGCGGAAGCTGCTTCCAGGCAAAGCCCGGCTGCGGGATTCAGCACCGTGACCGGAACGGTGCCGAACTTGCCTTGATAGCGGACCAGCATGGTGGCTTCGCCAATGCGCGCTCCCTTTACTGCGGCGTCCGTCGTCACTGTCGGCGAGTATCCGGCATGTTGCTGGCGATGTTCGGCTTCGTTGGTGACATCGCGAGTACCGCCGTCGTCGAATACGCGCCGTGACTTTCACCGTGCTCGTTTCGCCCGGCTTGGCCATGAGAATCTCTTTGGGCTCGCATCTCCAGACGCTCTCACGCTGTCCTTGGCGGGATCGCCGAACGGCACGCCCTGCGCGATCCAGTTGAAGATGGTCTTGTAGTAATCCGAGTCTGGCTCGAATGCGCAGTCCGCCGCCATGCGCCACCTGTTGCGTGGGCTTGGCGAGCATCAGGCTGCGGCCGGGATCGGCGCGATTGAAGCGGCGGCCGGAGAGATCGTAGAGCAGCGCTTCGTAGTCGAACTGCGGATCGTAGCCGCGCAGCGAGAGCTTGAATCCGTTCTTGCCTTTCGCCGCGCCGTGGCAGGGGCCCGACGTGCAGCCCACCTTATTCAGGATCGGCGCGACATCGCGGAGAAACGTAACCTTGTCTGGAACAGCGGCACTCAACAGGCGCCGCCGTCAGACAACGGCGCGATCAGAAGCTTCATTTCGTATTTCCCTCGGTGACTTCAAACGGAATCGGCCGGGAGACGATCCGTTCCTCACCCGCATCGGTCTTCAGGCGGCCCGTGACGTACAAATCGTAGCGGGCCGGGTCGGTTGCTTTCGTGGTGGTGACGGTGAACGTGCCGCCGGCTTTCCGACGGCTTGATATCGATAACGCGGATATCCTTGGCTCCAACGACATCCACTTCCACGCTGCGCGGCGGAGTGCCCGACCGCACTTTCCAGGTGTATTCGAACTCATACCGGCCGCCTTCCTCCAGCTGTTTCAATCCAGTTTGTTTCACTTCGAGAGTGGCCGGAGCGGCATCGGAGACGGCGCCGGCAGATCGAAGCCCAGCCACGGAGCCGTAATCGCCCGCTGGCGGTCCACGACGCCTTGCGCTGTCGCCCCGCCAACCTCGACAGCCATGCCCGGGTCCGCGAGCGCGGCGGCGGATCACAGTCCCATCGGAAAGCTTCCCTTCACCCCAGACGATGAAATCTCGGGGTGTGAACTCGACGCCTGGCGCCGCTGTCAGAGTAAGAACGCCGCGGCGGTTGAACGTGCGAGTATTGCTCGGATCGACAGATCTCGCGAGGAATGAAGCCGCCGTCGACGGACAACCCCTGGCGGGAGATCGGGGATCACGAGCTGGATGGGTCCGTCATAGCCGCGGCGGTCTGCGTTCACGTTGATCATGACTGTGCCGCCCGCAGGTACGTTTGCTAGCGGCGATCCGATCGACAGCCGAAAATCCTCGGCTTCGCGGCGCGTGATCAGGCGATAGCCGTAAAACGGTCCACCACGCTGGGCCAGATCCTCGACGGCCACGGTGATCTCGTGCGAGATCTTTCGGTACCGTGAAATTCAGGAAAGGATCGCTGCTGGTCCGGCTGGTGCCTTGTACCGCGAACACATCCTCCGGGCAGCGGCTTGTCGCCTGCGCGAATCGAGCTTTTTCCCGTTCGCATCGTAGACCGTGATGATGCCTTCGAGGCGCGATGTTCCCAGTTCCCGAGCCTGCAGTTCGAAGAGCAGTTTCTCGCCCGGGCTCCACATTGATGCGATAACGATCGATTTCGCCCGGCTCCGATAATCGGCCGTTCATGACGCTCGGGATGGGCAGCGGGCCGGACCCGGGTGCCCTCAGTTCCGGAAGATCGCTGACGGCGAAGAGCATGGGCAGCGCTGGGGAATCCGGCCAGCGACACTGTCGTGAAGTCCGCCTCAGGCCGGATCTTGCGTGAGATCGACCGATCGCTTGCGCTCGTGGCCCGGCGCCGGCAGCCGAGGAACGTGACGTCGACGGTTTCGCCGCGCTTGCCTCCCAGCGGAAAGATGCCCTCGGCGTAATCGTAGCTGCCCATCTTCAGGCGATAAAAGTTCTGCGCTTGCCGGCTGAACCGCGAATCGTGGACCTCGACGTAGTAATTGCCCTCGCGAGGAAAAGTGAAGTCGATGCGGGCGTCGAGACCTGCGCCAGGCGCGTCGTCGCTGCGGGCAAGCTGCTTGCCGCTGCCGTCCAGAATGCGCAGCACCGGATCGATCGCGGAACCGCAGCGTCTCGCCTCCAACTCGAATACGCGGCGTTCCGCCAGCTTTGCCGTAGACCCGGAAGATATCGCGCTCGGCGCCGCGCAGCGTTCCGTTTACGGTCAGCGGCGAGGAGTTGAGTGGCTGTGCGGTTTCGATCGAGTCATTGCGATTGGGCTTGGAGTAGGGAAGCGATTCCTCTTCAGTCACTTCGGGAAATGTTCCCACGGTGAATAGCAGGATGTTCGAGATGCCCTGTGCCGTTTCCACGCGGATCGGGTAAACGCCCGGAGCGACGTCGGCTTTCGGCTCCACCAAAAACAATGCGGAACGGCCGGGAGTGGCCATCTCGCCGGCAGGTTGGGATTCATTGACCAGCGTGAACGACGCCGGCAGTGTCGACGATATGCGAGCGCCTGTTCCGAGATTCTTGCCGGTCACCGTCAACTTGAAGGGACTACCCCGCTGGGCGCCTCGTGGCTGCAGATCCGTTATGACCGGTGCGGCGGCAAAGGCGGCCTGACACAGCAGAATCGCAACCGCTGTGCGATTCATTTGGCACTCCGTAAGTTGCTCAGCGGAACTGGAACGAAGGCTTTGCTCAACGCCCCTGTTTTCACGTCGTACAGCCGCACCTGGCCGTCGAATCCGCCGGTGGCGAGCGTCTTGCTGTCCGGGCTGAACGCCACGGTGTAGATACCCGCGCTGTGACCCTTGCAGGAGGCCACGCGCTCCCCGGAATCCGGGTCGTAGATGGTCACTTCAGGCGCAGCTCCGCCCACCGCGATACGTTTTCCGTCGGGCGACCAGGCCAGCGCCGCGATCGCGCCCTGCTGCCGTTCGAGCTTGCGGATCAGCGTTGTGTCGTCGGCGATCTTCATGTTCTTGGGCCGGTCCATCATGTAGATGTATGGCGTGCGGTCCTCGCCGCCGACGACGACGATGTCTTTTGACGGGTGCCGCGCAACTGCGGCGAGTTCGCCCCGCAACAGATTGACGTTCTCGAGAAACGCGCCGGACGTCGCATCCGTGAGCTTGGCGGCGCGGTCGCGTCCTACGGAGACGATGCGCTTGCCGTCGATGCCGAATACCGTGCCCAGTACCCAGTTCTCGTGGTTGCCGATTTTGAACAGCTCCTTGCCGGTGGAGGCATCCACGATGCGGACGGTATTGTCCGTACAGCCGGCCGCGATTTTGGAGCCGTCGGGCGACAGCGAGGCTCCGAACACCGTATCGCCGGTGAGCGTGACCGCGCGCCGTAGCTTGCCTTCCGCTACGTCCCAAATCTGAACTTCGCCGAAGCGGGCGGGGGTCCCCCCGGCGGCTACCAGGGATGCGCCATCTTTGGAGAATGCGAGCGAGAGAATACGCTCCGATAAGCCCGGCAGTCGTTTCGGCGCAGCGTCGCTGCCCAGAGTATGCAAAAGAATTTCGCGATAGCCGGAAACGGCCAGCGTCTTGCCATCCGGCGAGAAAGCCACGGCATTGAGGACGGGGGCTTGCGTGTAGACGATGGGCTTGTCCACCGTCACATCGTCGCGGAACTCCGGAGGCGTGTCGTCTTTGGCTCCGGCCGCAATCCAGTGCCGGAACTGATCGATCTGCTCGGGTGGAAGCGCCGGCTGCCCGAGGGGCATTTGGGGCTTGCTCTCGCCGGTGAGATACTTGATCAGCGTGGCTGCGGCGGGGCCCCGCTTGCCGCCTGCGCGCATACCTTCGTAAGATGTGAGATCGAGATTTGAGGATTTAATGCCGGGCTGATGACAGCCTTGGCACTGGCGCTGGATAACAGGGCGAATGTCGCGATAATAGCTGACTTCGGCGGCTAGCCCGGCAAGAGTCACTGAAAATGCGAGTCCCAGGACGTGGGGGAGTTGCACTCCAACCCTCCTCTTTTTCGTGTTCCAATTATATGGCACTTACTCAGGCAATAGTTCTCGGCGTCGCATTTCTGCTTCCCTGTATCGGTGCGGAGTCCGCGCAGGCGTTGTTGACCTCGAGGTGCCTGGGTTGTCACGGCGACCGCTCCAAGATGGGCGGGCTCTCGCTCGCGACCAGAACCGGGATGCTGGCCGGCGGAAAGCGCGGGCAGGCGATCGTTCCTGGTAAACCCGACCAGAGCACCCTGTTCCAGTTGATCTCCGGCGGCAAGCCGCGCATGCCACTGCAAGGCGACCCGCTCACGCCGGAGCAGATCGCCACAATTCGAGCCTGGATCGAGCGTGGGGCCGAGTGGACCGATCCCGAACAGTGGTGGTCGCTGCGGCCTCTCCATCGCCCCGCTGTGCCGGCCATGGATTCTTCGTGGGTGCAGACTCCGATCGATGCGTTTGTGCTGGCGCAAGCTGCACGACAAAGGGCTGAGCCACTCGGCCCAGGCGGATCGCCGGACGCTGATTCGCCGCTTAACTTACGACCTGCATGGACTGCCGCCGTCTCCGGCCGACGTAGATGCCTTCGTCGCGGACCGCTCGCCCGGCGCTTACGAAAGGCTCGTCGATCGACTGCTCGCGTCGCCGCGCTATGGCGAGCGTTGGGGACGTCACTGGCTGGATGTCGCGCACTACGGCGAATCGCATGGGTATGACAAAGACAAGCCGCGGCGCAATGCGTGGCCCTATCGCGATTACGTGATCCGGGCCTTTAACCAGGACAAGCCGTACGCGCGATTTGTGCAGGAGCAACTCGCCGGTGACGTTCTCTATCCCGGCGATCCGGAGGCCATCGTGGCGCTCGGCTTCATTGCGGCGGGACCGTGGGATTTCGTCGGCCAGGTGGAGCTGCGCGAAGACACCACCGACAAGCACATTACACGCGTGTTGGATCGCGACGACATGGTCACCGCGACGATGTCGTCGTTCATCAGCATGACCGCCCATTGCGCCCGCTGCCACGACCATAAGTTCGACCCGATTCCGCAAGCCGAATATTACAGCTTGCAGGCGGTTTTCGCCGGCGTGGACCGGGCGGATCGGCCGTACGACAACGATCCTGCGATCTTTGCGACAGCGCGTTGGCTTTGATTGGTAAACGCCGTGCGGCGGTCGCGGTGCTCCGCCCGTTGGAGGATGCCGCGGCTCGCGTTTCCACGTCCGGAGATCGTCCAAATCGACAAGCAAGTCACGGAACTGAAAGAGGTCAGCCTCGCGATCCAGCGCAGCGGCCCGCCGGCGATCAAACAGCAGATTGCCGAGGCGGAGGCGCGGCGCAAGGCTTTGGTTCGGGCTGCCCTGCCTGCGTCCACAACTCGCGGAGATGGATCGCCTCGGCTCCGAGATCGCCGCCATCGACAAGGAGATCGCCGCTCTGCCGAAGCCGCAGTGGGTGTACGCGGCATCCAATTACTTCGACCCGCAAGGCACGTTCCGATTTCGCCATCGAACCCCGGCCGGTGAAGGTGCTGCTGCGGGGCAGTGTGGAAACCCCAGGAGCGGTGGCCCCGCCCGGAGCGCTGTCCTGCGTACCCGGCGTGAAGGCGCGCTTTGACGTGGATCCGTCATCGCCCGAAGGCGCGCGTCGGGCTGCCCTGGCGCACTGGATCACCGCTCGCGACAACATGCTGACGTGGCGCTCCATCGTGAACCGCGTCTGGCATTATCACTTCGGCGCCGGGCTGGTTGACACGCCGAACGACTTCGGCCACATGGGATCGCTGCCGACTCATCCCGAGTTGCTGGACTGGCTCGCCGTGGAATTTCGCGATAGCGGCGGATCCATTCAAGAAACTGCACAAGCTGATCGTGATGAGCGCGGCGTATCGGCAGACTTCGAACGGACAATGCGGATAACGCGCAAGATCGACAGCGACAACCGTTATCTGTGGCGCGCCAACCGGCAGCGCCTGGATGCCGAGTCGATGCGCGACAGCTTGCTGGCGGTGAGCGGCAAGCTCGATCTGACGATGGGCGGCCCGTCCGCGGAGCAGTTCTTCTTCAAAGACGATCATTCGCCCGTTTACGACTACTCGCGATTCGATCCGGACGCGCCGGGCAACTACCGCCGCAGCGTGTATCGTTTCATCGTGCGTAGCGTGCCCGATCCGTTGATGGAGCGTTTCGATTGCCCCGATGTCTCGATGATCACGGCCAAGCGCACCACCACCATCACGGCGATTCAGGCGCTGGCGCTGATGAACAATCCGTTCGTGCTGAAGCAGGCGGAGCATCTGGCGGAGCGCGTCCAGGCAAGCGGGCGGTGGACCCGGTGCCCGAGGCGTTCCGCCTGGCGCTGCAGCGCGACGCCAACACCCGCGGAAGACAGAGATGCTTTCACGCAGTATCTCTCGAAGCGACGGGTTGCCGAATCTCTGCCGGCTGCTGCTCAATACCAACGAATTTCTATTTGTGGACTGAGTATGAACGCGAAGACAATTTTCTCTGGAATTATGGCGGCGGGCTGGGCGGCATCGCGCTGGCGAGCATGCTGCGAGGACGGATTGCTTGCGGATACGCGCCCAGGCCTGCATCATCCGGCCAAGGCCAAGCGAGTGGTGCAGCTCTTCATGTCCGGCGCGGCCAGCCAGTGCGACACCTTCGACTACAAGCCGCAAGCTGATCGAGCGCAATGGCGAGAAGTTCGATCCGGGCGGCAAGGTGGAACTGTTCCAGAGCAGTCCCGGCGCGGTGATGCAGAGCCCGTGGGAATGGAAGCAGCACGGGCAGTGCGGCAAGTGGGTCAGCAGCCTGGTGCCGCATCTCGCCTCCTGCGTCGACGACATCGCGTTCGTGCATTCCATGGTCGCGAAATCGAACGTGCACGGTCCGGCCACGTTCATGCAGAACACGCGGCTTCGTGCTGCCCGGATTCCCTGCCATGGGCGCGTGGATATCGTACGGGCTGGGCAGCATGAATCAGGACCTGCCCACGTTCGTCGTGCTGCCCGATTACGCGCGGTTTCGCGCCGAATGGCGCCGGCAACTGGACGTGCGGGCTTCCTGCCCGCGGCGCACCAGGGCACGATGATTCGCGCCAGCAGCGCCAATCCGATTTACGATCTTTTCCCGCCGAAGAGCGCCGCCTACATCACCCCGCGAGTGAGGCCGACGGCTTGCAAGGTGCTCGAACGCAGATCAACCGCAAGCATCTGGCAGGATCGCATGCGGGGGATTCGCGGCTGGAAGCGCGCATCGCCTCCTATGAAATGGCGGCGAAGCTGCAGGTCAGCGCGCCGGAGGTGATGGATATTTCGAAGGAGACCGCGGCGACACGAGCGTTGTACGGCATCGATGACCCGGTCACGGAGCGACTTCGGGCGCAATTGTCTGGTCGCGCGGCGCATGCTGGAGCGCGGCGTGCGCTTCGTGCAGGTGTGGAGCGGCGCGGACAACGGCTTTCCGCGCCGCAACTGGGACAGCCATGAAGACCTCGCGAAAGATCATGGCAACATGGCGGCGGGCATGGACCGTCCCGCCGCCGCGCTGATCAAGGATCTGAAGTCGCGAGGGATGCTGGACGACACCATCGTCTACTGGACTACCGAGTTCGGGCGCATGCCGTGCAGCCAGGGCAGTAAAGGCCGCGATCACAATCCGTTCGCGTTCACCACGTGGTTCGCGGGCGGCGGCTTCAAGGGCGGAGTCAGTTATGGCGCAAGCGACGAGTGGTCCTACAAGGTAGCCGAGAATCCCGCCTATTGTTACGACGTCCACGCCACCGTGCTGCACCTGCTCGGCATCGATCACAAGCGCCTGACCTACCGGCACAACGGCATCGACCGCCGCCTCACCGACGTCTACGGGGAAGTGATTCGGGAGATACTGGCCTGACTTACACGAATTTATACACGCCTGGCACAGGCACCGGGCCCGGATCCATCTTCTCCTTGTAATCGAAACTCTTCGGCATTAAGTCCTGCTTCGAGTTCATGGCTTGCTCCCACGTGATTTCCTGACCCGAGTAGGCCGCCTCGCGGCCCATGATGCAGGTTAGCGTGCTCTCCGCGATGGGTATTCCGTCATTTCTGTAGGGTCCCTTGCCGGTAATGCTGTTGATGAGATTCTGATGCTCGCGGACATAAGGATTGATGTCGTGCGAGCCCATATCGAGACCATCGCTTCGCTTCTTGGCGCCGATCACCAGATCGCTCACGTTCCGGTAAGTTCCCTGCGGATACTGGCGGCAAGCAGCCGACAGGTGAACGCCGTTCGGGTACACGTAATCGCAGTTCATGTGATCGTAGATGTTGCCGTACAACTCCTCTTTGCCGCGCCAGGCCACACCGCCGCTGGCCGACACCTTTTCGGGATGGCCGTTCATCACCCAATTCATGAAGTCGATGTTGTGGATGAACTGCTCGACAATCTGGTCGCCGCACAGCCATAGGAACGAGTACCAGTTGCGATGCTCCCATTCCATATCGCCCCACTTGGCTTCGCGAGCGCGGGCGTGAAACACCGGCCCGCTGAGATACCAGGAATTTAGCGCGACAATATCGCCGATCTCGCCGTTGTGAATTTTGTCGACAGTCTCAACGTAGTCGCGCTGGGCATGCCGCTGCGCGCCGGAAACCACGGTCAGTTTCTCCTCCTGCGCCTTCTTCGCGGCAGCTATGAAGCGCCGAACCCCGGTTGCATCAGTGGCGATCGGCTTCTCCGTGAAGACGTGTTTCTTGGCGTTGATGGCCGCTTCGAAGTGCATGGGCCGGTAGCCCGGCGGCGTCGCGAGCATCACGATATCCACGCCGGATCCGATCAGTTTCTGGAATGCATCGAAGCCGGTGAAATGGTGATCGGGCTCGATGGCGATGCGGGAGCGAATGGACGAAACCAGTTCCTCCGTGGCCGGAATCTTGTTCACCAGGGCGCCGCCGCGCTCCACGTTCTTGGCGATGAATTTCGGATCGCGCAACTGGGTGAGCGAACTCTCCAGGTGGTCTTCGAAAACATCGGCCATGGCGGTTAATTCCACGTCCGGGTTGCCCGTCAGCATATCGACGGTGGCCTGGGTGCCGCGGCCGCCGCAACCTACGAGTCCTGCTTTCAAACGGCCGGCGGATGGGCGTTGAGCCATGGCCGCCGTGGCGGCGGAAGTCGCGATAAATGCGCGACGGCTGATTCCTGTACTCTTAATCACATTCGGGATGATATCATCTCCCGATCAAGAACTTCACCGTGCTACGATCCTCGATGAATGGGGAAAGCGTTCGCCATCCTGTGCGGCCTCAGTTGGTTCGCCGCGGCCGCACAAAACTGGCCCTCGTTCCGCGGCGGCAGGCGCGCACCGGCGTCGCCGACGGGCAGCACCCGCCCTCAAAGTGGGATGTCTCCAGCGGCACGAATATCGCCTGGAAAACTGCCATCCCAGGGCTCGCGCATTCCAGCCCGATCGTCTGGGGCGACCGCGTCTACATCACAACCTCCATTCCGAAAAAGCAGGCAGTCCAGTTCCGCGGCGGCCTCTACGGAGCGGGTGAACCGGCCGACGACAATCTGGAGCAATCCTGGCGTCTGTATGCGCTGCATCGAGAGACGGGCAAGATCATCTGGGAGCGCACGGTGCTCGAAGCGGCGCCGCGTATCTCGCGTCATCCCAAGAACTCGCATGCCTCCAGCACCCCCGCCACGGATGGCCGGCGGATCGTAGCCATGTTTGGTTCCGAAGGGTTGTTCGCCTTCGACACGGATGGGAAACAGCTCTGGCGTCAGGATCTGGGCATTCTGGATCAGGGCGCGTTCGACTATCCGGATTTCCAGTGGGGCACCGCCTCTTCCGCGATCATTTACAAGCGCCTCGCGATCGTGCAGTGCGACTTGCAGTCCAATTCGTTCGTGGCCGCGTTCGACCTCGATACGGGAAAACCGGTGTGGCGCACTCCGCGCGAGGCCGTGCCTTCCTGGTCGACACCGACCGTAGTTGAAAACGGCGGGCGCGCCGAACTCGTCACTAATGGAGCCGAGCACATGCGCGGCTACGATCCGCTAACCGGCAAGGAATTGTGGCGATTGAAAGGGACATCCATGATCTCCGTGCCCACTCCCTTTGCCGCCAACGGCCTCATCTACCTGTTCAGCGGCTATTCGCGCTACATGCAGCCCATGTATGCGGTCCGCCCCGGCGCTTCCGGCGACATTACGCTCGCCGAAGGCCAGACCTCGAACCAGCACATCGCGTGGGGAACCATGAAAGGCGCGCCCTATCTGCCGACTCCGCTGGTTTACGGCGATTATCTCTACACCTGTACCCACAACGGGATTCTGACCTGCATGAAAGCGAAAACCGGCGAGCGGGTATATCAGAGCCGCGTAGCCAGCGGCGCCTTCACTGCCTCACTGGTCGCCGCTGACGGACGCGTTTACATCCCGAGTGAAGATGGCGAAGTGTACGTGCTCCGCGCCGGCCCGGAATACAAAATCGAAGCTGTGAATTCAATGAACGATGTCCTGATGGCAACCCCCGCTATATCCACGAATATGCTGATCGTCCGCACGCAACATCATGTATTTGGCATTACGGACCGCTAGCCTCCTCGCGTTCTTCGTCTTCTCGTTAAACGCCGAGGATAGCTGGCCGCAGTTCCGCCGCGACCCTTTGCTCACGGGCGTTGCCCCGGGTCCTCTCGGAGCGAACCTGAAGGTCGCCTGGACCTATGACGCGGGCACGGATCCCGTCGAGTCCTCTGCGGCGATCGTCGGCGGAGTCGTGTACGTCGGGTCACAAGCCGGCGAACTGATCGCTCTGGATCTGAACGACGGCAAACTGAAGTGGAAGTACAAGGTGAACGAAGGGATTGGCGAATCGTCACCCGCCGTCGCTGAGGGCGTGGTGCTGGTCGGCGATCTGACTGGCGTCCTGCATGCAGTGAATGCGGCGGATGGCAAGGGGCTTTGGACGCTGAAAACGATGGGCGAGATCAAGGCCTCGCCGGTCGTTGTGGGAGGCAGGGTTCTGGTGGGGTCTTACGACGGCCATCTGTACTGCGCGGCGCTGAAAAGCGGCAAGCTGCTGTGGAGCTTTCTGACCAAGGGCCCGGTACACGCCACCGCCGCTGTGAAAAGCGGCGTCGCCTATATTTCCGGCTGTGACGGAGTGCTCCGAGGCATTCGCATTGCGGACGGAACTCAGGTCAGTGAAATCCCGACCGGTGCGTACACGGGCGCCTCCCCGGCCAACGCGGGAACCCGATTCTACTTCGGCACCTTCAACAACGACGTGCTGGCTTTCGATCTGCGTACCCGCAAGCAAGTCTGGCAGTACGAGAATCCCGACCGGCAGTTCCCGTTCTATTCGAGCGCAGCGCTGGCCGACGGCAAAGTAGTGCTGGGTGGACGCGACAAGGTTGTCCATGCCTTGGATGCGGCAAGCGGAAAGGAGATCTGGAGCTTCGCGACCAGGGCTCGCATCGATTCGTCTCCAGCCATCGTGGATGGCCGCGTCTACATCGGATCCAATGATGGAAGGCTGTACGTGCTGGACCTGAAGAAAGGGACCAAGCTCTCCGAATTCAATGCGGGATCGGCCTTGGCTGCATCACCAGCCATAGCCGCAGGGCGGTTGGTGATTGGGACTCAGGACGGGAAAGTTTTCTGTCTGCAAGCTGAGTAGGCCATCGCTAACCGCGGATGTCCGGCTCAATAGAGGACCCGCACGAACTCAGCCACAATCCGGTAACGCTCCTCTTCAGGATCGAGATACCAGGCCTGGTGCTCCGGGTTCAGCGGCTCCAGATGAATCGCGTTGTGTTCCCAGGTGCCGTCCGGACGCTGGTGCTTGGCGCTGGTGTAACGCTTGACGGTGTAACGGTCGTTTCCTCCGCGGCCGAGTTCTTCCACCAGCACCAGCTTGCCCTGGCGGGAGCCCGCCCCGAATCGGCGGAACAGGCACACGCTGCCGTTAGGGAATCAGCGGTTCCATCGAGGTGCCCGACAATCTCGGCGGCGAACATGTCGTCAGTTACCCGCCGCATTTCCGGCGGAACCTCTTCGTAGCCTTCCGGCTCCACTTCGGCGTTGTCCAGAAAGTGGCCGGCGGCGACCTGAAGGGTCCAGCGCGGGATGTGCGTAATACCGGGACGTTCAGTGGATCGCACGTGCCGCGAGTACAGGCGATTCAGGGTCTGATCGAAGTTGCCCACCAGCACCGATTCGCGATCCGTGATCCGCACGGTGTTGGAAAGGGCATCTTCGAGCCAGGTGAAGAGTTTCGCCGCGCCCATCTCGGAGGCCTTGGTCTTCAGATCATCCTCCAGCGCCTCGAAAACCTCTGCATCGTCGCCGGCCACCGCTCCCCAATCGCGGCGCAGACGGACGTGCAACTGGTCTGACGACGGATCCTCCAGCAGAACACCGATCGGCAGTGGTACCGTCCTGCAAATCCGCTTCGAGGATTGCGTACCGGCCTTCGTGCGTAGACAACACGGCCGAGACCATGAGGATATCTTATCGGCTACGGAGCCAAAGGATAATAGCCCTTTCGTGCCCGTACTTTCACGTTCGCCAGGTCAACCTTGACTTCGATCTTCCGAAAATCCTTGACCTTCTTGGTGTCGTCGACGCTCGGGATGTAGCGGATGATGTACTGCGTCGTCACCTCGCCGGTCACATTCGCGACCGCCTTGAAGATGCCGCTCGCGATCGCTGCCGCGTATCCGCCGGTGCCGACTTTCAGTGCGTAGTTGCCTTCATCCGAAGGAGTCGAAAGGTATCCCGACACATCGTTGTAGTTCCCTTGCAGCGGATACTCCACGCGCCCGCCGGTTTCCTCGGCCAGCCGCTGCAGATTCTTTTCGCCTTCGCCATTGAAGCCAAAGCCTACCGTGCTGACACAGTAGATGGTTACCAGATTCCGCTGCGCCAGTTCCAGCACCTGGTCCAGGGTGTGCTTGCTCGCGTTGTCGTGGCCATCGCCCATGACGACGATCACGCGCCGCGGCTCGATAGGCTCGCCTTTCACCAGGTCGCGCCGGGTGCAGGCCATGTAGATGGCGTCATACAAAGCTGCGCCGCCGCCCGGCTTCATCTTGCGGATCTTCTCCACCAGTTTCTCCGGATCGATGGTCGTGTTCACGATCAGGTCGGCATCCTGCGCGTAGCCGATCAGATACCCGCTGAATTTCTTGTCGCCGGGCATTAACGTCAAAACCAATTCGATTGCCGCGTCCTGGTACTTCGACCAGTGCATCCGGCTCGCATTGCTCTGATCTACCAGGAATCCGACCACCACAGGCTGGCTGCGCTCGCGGGTGAAGAAGCCGATGTTCTGTTCCTTGCCTTCGTCGAAAATCTTAAAATCTTTCTTATCCAGATCGGATACGAAGCGGCCCTTTTCGTCGGTCACCGTAATCGGCACGATGACTTCGTTCACTTGAACACGGAAAGGCTGGTCCGCCGGAGGCTGGCTCTTGGGGGCCGGGGACTGCGCAACGACGGAGCACAAGCATACGCAAGACAACAGCAGAGACCGCATGGGGTGAACCTGAAACAATTATACAGGCCGCCGCAGGCTAGACTTAGGCATGGATATTCCGCATAAAATCGAAGAACTGAAGGTAGAGGCAGGAGAGCTCGTCGATAAGGTGAAAGATCTTATCCACGAAGGCAGCGTTCGCCGCATCATCATCAAAGACGCCTCGGGCCATACCTTTATGGAGCTTCCGTTGAGCGTCGCCGCGATCGGCGTAATTGCCGTGCCGGTGCTGACCGCCTTAGGCGCGCTCGCGGCCATGGTGGCGGATTTCACCGTGGTGATTGAGCGGACGGAGAAGCCGGACGTTCCGGTTTCGGAATAACATCCTCAGCAACCATCCACAAATACGCGTCGGTTCGCGCAAAGCCTTCCCGCACCATGGGATCCTGCTCCGGCAGCGCTTTCGCATCTTCTAACGGCATCCCCGCGAAAACGAACGCTCCGACTACACCGGGAATCGTACCTGGGCGGCCTGAGGCATCGCCAAACGGCCCCATTGCACGCACCTTACCCTGCTTCTCTAGCTCGCCGTTATGTTTCATATGCTCGATGAAGATCTCGTTCGAGGGACCTTGGGACGGCCACTTCTCCGTCGTGTGCAGAAGAATCAGCGGCAGCCGCGTCATCTCGAACTTGGTATCGGGATTGGCCTTCAGCTTCGCCATGAGCGGTTCGCCGATCCCATCCGTGGCGTGCCACCGGTATACCTCTAAGACCAGCCGTCTGTTCTGAACAGCGGGATCGAGCGAGGTCCATTATCTCGCTTCATCCAGCGATTGACAGCGATAGATCACTACGCCGCGCGGTCCGCCAGGGGTGAGGATGGGTCCCGCGGCAAGCAGGCGTCCGGCCATACCCATCCGATTCATGTGGGCGAGGTGCCCATTCTGAATTTCTTCGGTTTGCTCCGCGGGCATCTCTTTGCGTTCCGGATGCGAGTTCAGAAACCCGAAGCAATAATCTTCGGCATGCGCGGTGGCAATGGCCAGCAGCGCGAGCAAAAGCCACTTCGGCATGGCTTCATCATACAAATAAAAAACGAGCCGGCGATCCCTCCGGAGCCGCCGGCCCTAGTTGTGCGTGATGGCCGTTCATGATGACGGCCTTACTTCGTCAAAGTGTTACTGCACGTAGACCGTGACGTTGCCTTGTGCCGGGGCGCCCCCGATCGTCAGTGCCACCGTCTGCGGCCCCGTGCCGATGCCCACAGGCACTACCGCATTGATCTGGTACAGCCCCGCGATCTGTCCGGGCGCTCCGCCCGCGTACTGGACCACTGCCGGCTGGCCGCCGATGCTGACGTTCACCGGAATGTTGGTCGGCAATGTCGGCAGTGGACTGGTCCCAGAGAGGCCCGCAGTCTGATTGCCAAGCGACATCAGTCCGGCGCCGGTCAGGTACATTTGGACTGGCTGTCCCTGAACCGTCGACGTTGCCCGGACCGTTCACCGATCCATTTGCGTTCAGGACAGCGCCCTGGCCATTGCCCTGCTGGTTCAGCGTGAATATCCCTGGAGCGAAATTGACCACCAGCATGGAGAGCGAAGCCGACGTCTGGCCAGCCCGCCGGATAGTGATGTTCACCGACGGACGGCCGGCAATCTCGAACGGAACCACAACACTCAGTTGATCGTTCCGGACGTAGATGATCGGCGCAGCAAAGGTATCGAAGAACACCTGCGTATCCGCGACGTTCGTCGCGAACGTGTTGTTTGGATTCAGTGTGTAGTTGGTCAGAGTCGCCGGCCCTATGTTGACACCGTAGATTGTCACCACTTCGCCGGGAGCTACCGGGCCGGGTATGGAACTGGCCGCGTTCACCACGGCGGTGACCTGCGGAACCAGCACCGCTCCAACATTCACGTTTACGATGAAGGTTTGCGGTAGGATCCCGCTGCCTGCCGGTCCGGCCAAGGTCAGCGTGCAGGCGGTACCCGTGGTCAAGCCAGTAGGATTCAACGTGATCGTGACCGGAACGGGAGCCGCGCCGGTAGTGCCGGAAGCCGGGCTTACCGATATGGCATCGCAGCCCGTCGCACCTTTGGTCAGAGTGAAGTTCACCGGCGCACTCGTGCTGCTGATATTGAAGGTCTGAGTCAGGTTTGCGGTAGCGCCCACGTTCGTATTGAACGTAGCGTTCGGCACGCTAAGCGCTATCGTCGGCGCCGACGTTACCGTGAGCGAGACGTTTATCGTCAACGGGCTGTTCTGCAGTCCAGGGGAGACGATGGTAATGGTGCCGGTGTAAGTGCCCAATGCCAGTCCCACGGAGGTGGGGTCGGCGATGACGTTGATCGTGGCTGGCACGGTGCCTCCCGCCTGCGAGGCGGGCGCTAGTCCGGCGGTGCTCAGTTTCAACCAGCCCTGCGCACTGTTGGCCGTCGCTGTGAAGCCCGCGCTCCCGGAAGAGACAGTCAATCCCAGAGGTTGTGATACAGCTTGGGCACCGATCGGCACTGTGATGCTAACCGACTGCGGGTTAGTGACCAGCGTCACGTTGGAGGTGACCGTCACCGTCACCTGCAATTTCTGCGACGGCTGGGAACCGGCAGGGTTTGCGGATTGATTGGCAACCGTCACATTGCCGGTATATGTGCCGGCCTGCGTGAACACCGCCGGGTTGATGAAGACAGTGACGGTCTGCGTTGTATCGGTCCGGCCGGACGCCGGATTCACTGAGAGCCACGGCTGATCCGCGGTGAGGTTGTAATTGAGCGGCGTATTCGGATCGGTGCCGCTTAGCGTAATGGTCTTTTGCTGCACCGTGCTGCTACCCAGCGGAGTGGTGAACGAAAGATCCGTCGAGGTAACGTTCAGCAGCGGATTTGCGCTGACATTCAGCGTCACTGGGATGGTCAGAGGGGTCGAAGTTCCTGAAGGTATGGAAATAGTTCCAGTACAGGAAGCCGGAGCCGTGATGCTCGTCGTATTCGCCGTATTCACGAATATCGTAGCGGGTGTGGTGTTACTACTCGCGGTGACAGTGATCCAATTATTGCCGCATGTTGTACTGGAGAACGTCGGAGTGCCCACGGGCAGCGGCGCTCCCGTGCTGTTGACAGTGAAGAACTGGCCTGCCGGCTGTCCCCCGGCGGTCGTCTGATAATTGAATGTGAGTCCGCCGATTGCGGTCGATATCGAAGGCGTGAAGCCAACATTCAATGTCACGGGGAACGAAACCGGAGAATTGCCTGCGCCCGTGGACTTGACCGTGACGGTGCTGCTGTAAGTCCCGGCCCCCAACGCACTCAAGGCCGTTGTATTCACATGCAGCGTCAGATTCCCGGCCACTGCGGATGTACCCGTCCCCGGCGCAATGTCCAGCCATGTGGGCTTGTCCGAAACGGTGTAGTCGACGGGAGTCGTCGAAGAGGAACTAGCAATAGAGATCGTCTGATCCGCGGGAGCCGCGCCACCGATCTGGTAATTAAACGGAGCCGGCGGATTGCCCAGGATCAGCAGCGGAGAAGCGCTCACTAAAACCGATACCGGAATGGTGATCGGCTGCGTGTTACCGGCCGCGCCGACGGTGCGAACCGTGATAGTCGCATTGTAGGTACCCGCTGCCAGGGCAGTGGGGTTGTTCGGATTTACGGTCACGGTGAGCGTGGCGTTCTGAGCCTGAGAAGCGACCGTTCCATTCGAAGCAACGCTCAGCCATGTCTGCGTCGACGGGTCAACCGTGAATCCCGCCGGACCACCGTTGGTGGAAAGAGTGATGCTCTTCGTGGGCAACGCTCCGGAAACGGTCCCGGTCTGAAATGCGAAGCTCAGCGATTGCGGGGATGCAGTCAGTGTCGGGCTTTGACTGACGGTTAGGTTGACGGTCACTGGTTGCGGCGTCACATTCGCTCCCGTCGATGACACCGTGAAAGATCCCGTGTAGTTCCCCGGCGTGAGATTGGCCGGATTGATACCGATACTCACCAAGCCAGGAGTGGTCGCGTTCAGAGCCGCATTAGGCTGCAGCCACGAGGCCGACGGCTGAATGTTGGTGATCGAGAAAGGCAGCGACCCGCCCGTGCTGCTCACGTTCAACGATGTAGTCGGCGGTGTCTGCCCGCTTTGATAATTCAGATTGATGACGTTGGATGGAGCTAGAGTGAGCTGATTGCCGACGTTAAGAGTCACCGGAATCGCGAGCGGCGCTACAGTGCCTGTCCCGGATGAAGATACAGTGATGACGCCGGAGTACGATCCGTTCTGAAACGTTGTCGCTGCGTTTGACAGGGTTGCCGTAATCGACTGGGCCGTCGAAGAAACGGATCCGCTCGCGGGGGTCAATGTAAGCCATGTTGGCGCAGCGGCAGAAAACTGGACAGTGGAGGCTGCCGTGGTGGACAGACTAAATGTCGTTGCACTCTGCGCGGGCAATGTCCCTGCCTGAGGTACATTGAAAGTCAGCTGCGAAGGCACGGCCTGGAACGAGTTATTTTGCGCCACCGCCGTGTCAAAGCACCCCGTAAAGAGTGCGAGTCCTGCGGCCAAATACGCGCCATTCCTGATGGAAATCATGTTCTCCTCAAATAAACAACTGCTGCAATACATCTAGAAGGCAATCGGGTTGCCGTACTTCAAGTCGAGAATTACGGTCCCGGTAGTTGGACGCGGCGGGACAGTACCTGACGCTTAACCGCTGTGTCAGGCAACATCCATTTAGACTCGCTCACTGCAGATGCCGTTTCAGCGCTGACGGGTGTTGAGGCGCGCTGGCCGATTAAAATAACAACATCCGTAACTCTGCACGCTAAATGCTTTGAGCTGCGAAAAGCCTGCTGCTCTTGCGCGTCTCGCGTTACCACTGGAGCGGGCCGAGGCAGCGGGTATATTTCCAACTTGCCTAGGTTGCTTCTCAACTCCCGAGCTTCAACTCAGCCACCACGTACCGTGCTCGCGAGCATATTTCTAAAAATGCGAGAGATATGTCCGGAAATTACGCCTTATTACTTTCCCGAAGCGCCCGCGTAGACTATGCGGCTCTCTTTCAGCCTTCGGCGAAGTCGCATCGGCACAGGTCGTTCCGCAGGTTGAGTTGAAATGGCGGATTCTATCGAACAGCCCGAATTACATCTGGATTTACTCGGAATTACATCTGGCTTCACACAGACAAGTTCTCACTCACGGCAGCGCGCGAGATCTCGTGCCGCAGAACCCGACGCCCCTTGCTCGCGGCGGTCGAAGCGGTGATTTAGATCACCTTCCGTCTCGGAACTGGCTTGCATATTGGTCTTGCATCGAAGACGTCAGTTCTGCCGAGCGCGAACCTGCAACATTCGATGCTATTCCAGCGTCCAAACCCTGAGTTCCGTATTCCCGTATCGCGCGGTTTCAGACAGGTTTCAAATACAGGAGGCGAGCTGTGCGTTGGACACCGGGTGGAGTTAGTGATGACATCGAAGATCGCCGCGACGAAGGGGGCGGCGGGTTCGGCTTGGGTGGCGGCGGTTTCGGCGGCATGCACATCGGCATCGGAGGGGCGCTGATTCTAGGCATCCTCAGCTTGGTGTTCCACACCGATCTACTGGGTCCGTTTCTGGGCGGAGGAGGCGGTGGTACATCGACCGCAGTATCGCGGCCGGAAGATCCGCAGCAGAAAGCTTCTGAGCAGCCGCTGGTGCAATTTGTGAGCTTCGTCCTGGACGATGTACAGAACACCTGGACCCAGGTCTTGCCGCAATACGGCGCGCGCTACCAGCGCGCCAGGCTGGTGCTGTTTCACGACGTCATCAATTCGGCGTGCGGAACGGCTCAATCCGCCACGGGCCCCTTCTACTGTCCCGGCGACGCGAAGGTTTATCTCGATCTGGGATTCTTTCGCGAGTTGAAGGAGCGTTTCGGAGCGCCCGGTGAATTCGCAGAGGCCTATGTCATCGCACACGAGTTGGGACACCACGTGCAAGACCTGCTGGGCATCGAGGCCAAAGTAAGCGCGGCGCGGCGGGCTGATCCTGCCCAGGCCAATCGCCTGTCCGTGAAAACCGAACTGCAGGCGGATTGCTTCGCCGGTGTGTGGGGTCACTCCACCGAGCAACGGCACATCATCGATCAGAGCGACGTGGACGCCGGATTGCGCGCGGCCGCCTCCATCGGTGACGATCGCCTGCAGAAAATGGCGACCGGCCGGGTGATGCCGGAGAGGTTCACCCATGGCAGCTCGGCGCAGCGGACGGAATGGTTCAAACGCGGGCTGGACGGCGGCGATGTCCGGCAGTGCAATACTTTCGGTTCGGGCTTGTGACCCCGCTTAACTCCCGGCGAGTAGTTCTTTGAAGACGCCTCCCAGCCTCATGAAGTCGTCCAGCCGGAAGGGCTTGCGCATGTAGCGGGTTGCGCCCAGCTTGGCACAAGCCTCGCGATCACTCGGCTCTTCAGAAGAGGTCAGTATTACGGCCTGAATGTCGCGGCACCGCACGCTGGATCGCAAATGCGCTAAAACCTCGCGGCCCGATCTCTTCGGCAGGTTCAGGTCAAGTATGATCAGGTCTGGATAAGGTGCGGTTCCCGCGTCCAGTTCAGCGATCAGCCGGATTGCGGTCGCCCCGTCGCCGATCACCCTGATTTCACAAACCACACCGTGTTCCTCCAAGGCTTCTCGTATCAATCCCACATCGGCGGGATTGTCCTCGACGATCAGAATGAGGCGTGATTTGCTGTTCTTAGTTCTTTTCGTCGGGTCCTCCAGGTGGAAGGGTAAAGAAGAACGTGGATCCGCATCCGAGCTCCGATTCAACCCAGATCCGTCCTCCTGCACGCTCCACGATTCGCTGGCAGATGGCAAGACCCATGCCAGTGCCCGGGTATTCGTCGGCTGTGTGAAGGCGCTTGAAAATCCCAAAGATCTGCTCCTTGTATTGCGGTTCTATTCCGATGCCGTTGTCTCGAACTGAGAACAGCCACTGCCCATCGCAAGGCTCGGCTGCAACGTGAATCCGGGGCGGCTCGGCCGTTCGATACCGGATGGCGTTTCCGATGATATTCTGTAGCAGTTGCTCCAGCTGAAAGTGATGCATGTGCACGGTGGGGAGGTCTGCGAGTGTGACCACAGCGCCGCTCTCCTGGACGGCCGTATCCAGAGTCGCTAGCGCCCTCTGCGCGGCATCGCTCGCTTTAACATTTTCGCAGGGCTCCTGTCCCAGTGAGGATGCTCGAGTAAAGGAGAGCAGGTCTTTGATCAACTGCTCCATTCGCAAGGCGCCCTGCACTGTATAAGCAATGTATTGGTCGCCGCTCTCGCCAAGTTTGCCGCCAAACCGTCTCCTCAACATTTCGCTATACGTGGAAACCATCCGGAGCGGTTCTAGAAGGTCGTGGGATGCAGAGTACGCGAACTGCTCCAGGTCGGCATTGGAACGGGTGAGCGCGGCATTTGCCTCTCGAAGGGCCTGTTCATTTCGTTTCGCATCCGTAACATCGCGGGCGACTTTGGAAACGCCGACGATTGCCCCTGCATTATTCCGCACCGGTGAGACGGTCAGTGAGACATTCAGGACTCTGCCGTCCTTGGTTCGTCTTTGCGTCTCATAGTGATCCACTCGCTCGCCGCGCGCGATGCGGGCCAGGATTTGCGGAATCTCATCCTTGCGATCCGCTACCGCCAGCATCGAAATATGCTGCCCGATGGCCTCCTCCGGTGTATAACCGAAGATGCGTTCAGCACCCCGATTCCAGCTTTGGATAATGCCGCTGAGATCTTTACTGACGATGGCATCGTCCGACGACTCGACAATCGCAGCCAGACGCTGCTGCAGTTCCTCGCTACGTTTCTGGTCCGTGATATCACGGGTGAAACATCGAGTGTGGACAAACCGGCCGTTTTCCCAATAGACGTTCGAGGTAATCGAGACATGTCGGATGGAGCCGTCCTTGCATCGCAGGCGAGCTTCATAGCCTTGTAGCTGTTCGTTCCTCGAGAGGCGCTGAAGGATTTCGGCGATCACGTCCGCGTCGGCGTGAAAATCCATGATCTTGCGGCCGATGTACTCCTCGGGAGTGTACCCGAGCAGCTTCATTTCCGCATCGTTGGCCCACAGAACGGTTCCGTCCGGGCCCACCCAATGCAAACCGATCGCAGCGTTCTCGACGAAGTCGCGCAGTTCCTGCTCTCGTTGGAACAGATCGCCAACCTCTCCCAGTTTGGCTTCCAACTCCGCAATGCGGCCTCTTAATACCTCTACTTCTGCTGTAACTTGCGTCGGCATTGTAATCGATCACCTGCTCGAGGAGCCAAGTCAGCTAACGCCCCCGTCTTGCACAATCTTTGCATATATGCGGAGGCCGGAAGCAGCCTTGGCCAGACCGGCTGTTCCGACGCTCGAAGGAGCCCTGACCGCTGCCGCGTCCGGACGCCTGGAAATCAATGTCCGGGCCGCAGCGGAATGCGGACCACTCCGTCCCTATACTCGCCATCCTGACCGGGTATGTTCGCGTCGATCTTACGGCCGTCGCTGATCGCGATTCGGTAATTCCGCCCGCCAGCTCCTGTGACTCGCAATTCCAGTGCGTCCGGAGTCCAGCGCTCGCTGATCAACTTCAAATTGGTGCTCGCCTCGCCGAGTGCTGGTGGACGCCACGGGACCGTGTAGCCGAGACCTTGTGTGTGCGTGAGAATCAGCGTATGGCGGCCCGGCGTCAGCGCCACGGTCAGATGCGCGTGCCAGTCGGTGTCGGTGCGATCCGTGAGCCACTGGAGCTTGGCGCCATCCAGCGTCGCTGCGCGCATCTCGGTGTTCGGGGGGTATGCCGGAGCGAAATCCAGCGTGATCGGACGCTGTCCTTGCAGCACGACCTGAAGCTCATCCACTGTAGCGCCGCGGGTCAGAACAAACTCGGCTTGCTCAGCTCCGGCGCGAACATTCTTAATCGCCACTCGATTCCATGCAGCCGGCAGGTGCGGCGCTAACGTGATTCGACCCGGACCGGCCTCCGCCGCCAGCCCCAATAATCCGCGCAACACTGGCGAGACCACCATCGCCGCCGACCAGATCTGGTGCGGCGAACTGGTGGATAGCGGTGAGTAGGTGGCGCCGGACAGCACCTCCGTCGTGTTTCCACCCGCTCCGTCCATTACGAGCCAGGCATTGGCGCGCAGGTTCGCCAGCGCCGGTTCCGCCATGTGGTAGCGGTATTCTCCCACTGCGGCCCAGCCCGTGAATAGCGGCCACACGGATCCGAAGTGGTACCCAGCCGGTCCGAACGTCGGGCTGTCGGAACCAATGATGCGCATGCCCCAATCCGTCGCATGCGTTTCATGCGCCAGATTCTCGATCATGCGCCGGGACTTTAAGGGATCCAGTACGCCGAACCACATGGGCACCGTTGCCAGCACGCTCGGTTGATCGATCGGTTTGCCCTGATTGTCGAGCGCGAACGCGTAGGAATTCGTGCTGTTTATCCAGAACAGGTCGTCCAGTCCCCGCTGCTTCTGCTCGAACTCCCGCTCGAACTCCGCCCCACGAGTGTTCTCGCCGGTCATCCGCTGTAGCTTCGCCATTGAGCGCAGCGCCTCGACATAACAACCGGCTTGGTACAACTCCACCTGGACCGGCAGCAGTGGCCCGCCTTCCACCCAGCCATGCCCCACTCTGAAGTTCTTAGGGTAGCCTCCGGCTCCAGCCGTGGACCGCATGAAATCAAATGCTTTGTTCAATTGTCCCCAGTGCTTGCGCGCAAATTCAACATCGCCGCTCGCCTCCACGTAGTCTCGTACCGCGATGACGAACAGGGGCGTGGCATCGGCCGACGCGTAACCGTACGGATAATCTTTGAACCACGGAATCAGCGATGCGCTTTGCGAGATCTCGTGTGGAATCTTGCCGTCGTCCCGTTGATATTTCGCAATAAATTCGATTGCCGTCCGCGCGCTTTCGAAGTCGCCCGCGGCCGTGAGCGCAAAACTGATCCAGAATGAATCCCGCCCGAAGAACCATGCGAATCCGGGGCGGTAAGCGCCCTTTGACGGACCGTAGCCCGCCACCAGGCCGCGCCCGAGCAGCGGGTTGTTCACCATCCCTTTCACGACGCTCACACGCGACCAGTCGTAGGCGCGCTGGATCTCCGCGTCGGGTAATTCGAGGCTCACCGTGCGCGCCAGGTACCCGGCGTAAAAGCGTTCCGCTTCCGTTACGACGCGAGCGGGATCCGCCATAATCTTTCGCCACGCGGTTAGCGCTTCCTCGCGTGAACGCACGGATCCGGCGATTCCCAGCCAGCGCTCCCCGCGACCGTTCACGGAGCCGAGCGTGAATTGATTCGTCCCCGCGGCCGAGTAGTTGGTGGCGTACTCGGCATCTTTCACTGCGAGTTCGGGGCCCCCAAATACTGCGGAATACGGCTGGCCGTCGGCTCCGAAAAGCCACGCGCTCGATTTCTGATTCCACTCGCCATACGAGGACCCCATCGAGGCCGGCCACATCAATTGGAAGTCGCGCGCGAACTCGCCTTCTATAGTGATCGGCTCGTAGGAGCGCACAACGACATGCATCACCAGGCCGGGTTCGGTGACACTCGCCGCAACGGTCTGCTCCACCTGGAACTCGTCGCCCGCATAGGTGAGGGTGGTCGAGCCGGGCCGCGATCGCATTTTGCGCACCACGGATTCGGCCGGGAGGAGCCGCGCTCCTACGCGAAAACGGAGCCGCAGATCCTTGAAGATCTTCATCGGATAAACGTACGCTTCTAGGGCGCCATCCTCCCTGCCGAAGAATGCCGCGCGCGGACCGGTGGCGTCCACAAATTCCCAGGTGCGTGCCGGGCGGATGATCTCCAACTCGGCGCACCATGCGGAGGCGAGCATCAGCGGGAGCAGCAGTGTGCGCATCATGCCGATGTTAGCTCGTTCCTTGGACGGCCGAGACTGCGAACGCGGTAACCTTCGAATGCATGGTCGGGTTCGTCAGCCATCTTTAATCCCCACACGCCAGATGCCTGCGCTGGAGAAGTTGATCCCCAAGTGAGAGCCGTCAAAACGAACCGCCGGCCGGGGCCAATCAGAACACGCCATCCCATCTTCCGATCGTGGAAAATTGCCAGGTACCGCTTATAACAAGCAGCTGAGCGCAACGAATGCGGTCAGCCCGGACGCACCTCACAGACAGTGCCGCAGATTGCCGGCTGGCCAACGAATGTTCTTGCCCCGAGAGCACCTTCGACAGAACTCGCTCGCAGCCTTGAAGGAAACGGCGTTCAATTCAACTGGTGCGGCGATGACAGCGGTGGTGGTTCCTCCCCGAGCCTATTTGATCGCGAGGACTTCACAGTTGACGTTCAACCGCACCACGCCAGTTCAGTCCCCTAACGCTCGATAAGAGCAACACCTATGTAGTAGTAACAAGGTCCCCGGCCGGGAGTGTGAAGTAGAATTTGGAGCCCTGGCCTACGGAAGACTCGGCCCAGATGCGCCCGCCATGCCTTTCCACTATCCTTTTGCAAATCGCCAAACCCATGCCCGTTCCGGGTACCTCTTTGCCATGCAAACGTGTAAATACACCGAAAATCTTTTCGGCGTATTGCTGGTCAAATCCCTGGCCATTGTCCTCGACGGAGAACAGCCAATCTGGCCCTTGCTGGACCGCCGTAATGTGGACTCGCGCTGACAATTCATCGCGCCTGTATTTGAGCGCGTTGCCAATGAGGTTCTGGAACAGATCGCGTAGCTGCGATTCACTTCCCATTAAGACAGGTAAAGTCCCGGTACTCACGGAAGCCTTCGCTTCGATTACGGCTTCATGGAGATCCTCCAGCGCAGCCTTCACGATGTCAGCAATGCGAATCTCATTCCGCTCCTCATCGAGCGTGTCCAATTTTGCGTGGGAGAGCAGATCACGTATCAGCTGCTCCATTTGCTTCGCACTACTCACAATCTGGAGAATGATTGCATCACCATCGCCGTCGAGCTTGCCCCGATAACGCCGGTCAAGCCATTGTGTGTACACCGTGACCATTCGCAATGGCTCCTGAAGGTCGTGACTTGCAGCGTAAGCATACTGGGCAAGATGTTCATTCGACCGCCGAAGTGCTGTGTTGGATTCCCGCAACTCCGCAACCAGACGTGCTTCCTTGAGCGCGGTTGCCGTCTGATTGACGCAGACTTCGAGCAGGAGGCGTTCGTATGTATCAGGGAAATGCTCAAGGTGAGACACTGATGTGACGTGTCCGAATTGGCCCTGGTGACCGATTGCCAGGGTCACCAACCTCAAACTGCCGTGTCCGAGCGGGTCAGGGACTGGGGTCGGCGTGTCGTATTCTGCATCTACATAGTCCGCGAACCTGCGGGTTATCTCCTTCCGGTCTGGCTCACTGTGGCGGTTGCCGAAACGAACGTGGGTTGATGGCGCAAGATCATCATTGCGGATCGAAACACAAACGAAATCCAATCTGAGAGTTGCGAGTAGCACTTCTGCTGCCAGCGCTCCTATCTCATCTGCCGATTTCCCGGTCCAGGTTGCCGGAAGAGCTGTCAGCGCCACCAGGTCTCGAACGCACCGCTTGAGCTGCCGTATTTCGCCAGTATCAACCGCGCCCATCATTGTCTCACTGAGACTCCGCCTAGGCGCTCCGTCTGCTCCCCTGGCGCAGCCCACGGCTTTGCAACTCTTTCAGGAACTCGTCGGGCGGAACGAAGAAAGGATTTCGCTGCAGAATTCCTCCCACGATCACCATGGGGTGCGTGCGGAGGATATCCAGAACTATCTGCCCGCCAAACTTGGCGAGATCGTACGTTCAAACGACTGGATCCCGGTATCTTGGCAGGATGTAGTTAAGGCGCGTTTCATACTCGAGCAGATCATCGACCCCAGGCCGATCCTGCAGCGCCCACTCCATATGCGCCAGCAAACGGGTGCGTCCGTACCCCTGCGCGTAGCCATTCTGCAGGACTTCTTCAATCAGACTCAGCATGGCGTTCTGGTCAAAGTGTCCGCCCCGAAGGTAGGCCTCTTCCCAAACTCGCACCTCGAGCTGGCCATTCAACTCGCACGCTGCCACGTCGATCCCGGCAGACGCCAAACGGCGTGCATGGTCGGTTCGCAGCTCGGGATCAACTATGTGAAATGCCTTTTCACCATTTCTTACGCCTTCAGTTACAAACGGCAGAAGGACCTGGTATTCTTCGTCGGCGTTATGGAAGAACGCGCACACGTGGCGAGGCATTTCCAACAGTGCTCCCGCCAGATAAATCGGTGCTTCAGCGGTCATGGAAACCTCCATGTGCGGCTTTGCCGCAGACGACCCAAATCGGATGCTCCGTCCTATTATGCAACGGTCATCAAACTCGCCGTTTGATCGCATCGGCCCGGAGTACCAGGGACTGAGAGCATCGATCCAGAGCTTCGCGGCTCCGAAGCAAAGAACGCGGTAACGTCGTTCCCGTGGGAAACCTTGTCAAGAGAGCGCCTCTTCACTTTCGCTGTGATGTCGGTAGTAATAGCCCATGTCCTGCTGGCACCGCACTGTGGAAGCCTCGCCGGCGGAAGTTTAGTACTTTTACGGGGGCTTCGGGAACCGGGGTTCGGACCGGAGAACGGCATTATGGAATCTGTCGCGACAAGCGATCAGAAACCTTCTTGCGTCAGTTCGGCAGTATATGAAGCCTGAAGAGTTTGTAAACTGCCTAGGGGTTGCGACTAATCTCAAGAACCTGCTCTGGCCGGAGCCGTAGAAGAGCAGCACATTGCTGGTTCTAAGTCCCGGGTTTCGGCTCATCCAAGTTGAACATCCAATTGATTCCGAACTGATCGGTGAGCATCCCGAAACGGGCGGCCCAGAATGTATGTTGCAGTGGCATGGTCACGTTGCCTTTCTGAGCGAGCGCGGTGAAAAGCGAGTCAATTTCCTGCACGCTTTCGCATTGGACAGAGACAGAGAAGTTGTTGCCTTGCTGGAAGGCATGGCCGGGCATTGTGTCCGATGCCATCAAGACCGCTGGTCCCTTCGCCAGTCTCGCATGCATGATCCTGTCTTTCGCTTCCGCTGGAGCATCCCCCGGCATTTCCGAGAACGGTATGAGCTGCAACTCAGCCCCGAGACATTTCTCGTAAAACTTCATGGCTTCCCGACAGTTTCCGTCGAAAATCAGATAGTTGTTGATTTCTTTCATGATTCGCTCCTATTCATCAAATAAGTCCGCGCACCCGGCTGTCGCGCAGGTAGAGCCCTCCCCACAGCATGATCCCGACGTAAATCGGGAACAGGACATGGCTGAAGAGCGGATCGCCGACTCGCACGTGGGTGGCGACGGCGCCTCCCAAATAGCCGGTCAGCAAAACTGCGCCGAGAACGGAGGTTCGGGGAAGCACGTACAGAATTATGCAGACGAGCAGAACAATCCCGATGCCGCGAACAACGCTCTCCGGATATCCGAGCTGGGTGCTGCCTTGCACCACAACTGGCGCCTTGATCAGTTTCATTACGCTGTCGAATAACAAGAAGAGTACGACCAGACCGCTGAGGATGCGTCCCGCCATAGGTTTTCTCGTTGAGACCGCTGTCCCTTGCGATGTATCTGTTTGCATGAGTTTTCTGCAGTGCCTCCTGGTCGCGCTAACCGCCGGCTATCGCACCCACGACCATGAACGGCTCTACGCCGTTAGCGACCGGCTCAGGAAGCGGAGTATCCGGCGATTCATGCGAAAGGTCCTCCTGGCAAGCGAAGAACCGCATGAACGGCCGGCGCTGTTTAGTGGTGTGATCCCGGATGGTGCCGCAGAGCGTCGGGTAGGCCGCCTCGAGCGCATCGAGGATCGACCGCTGAGTGGGCGGACCCTCGATCTCGAGCTGCACCTCGCCGGGTATCCGAGCGAGCGAACGCAGGTGCGCCGGAAGCAGTACCCGGATCATGCCAGCGTCTGGACCTCGACAGAAAGCACGGCCGGGAGATCCCGGACAATCGGCGCCCAGCTATCGCCGGCATCGGCCGATGCGTAGACCTGTCCGCCGGTGGTGCCGAAATACACGCCGCAGGAATCGAGCGAATCGATCGCCATTGCATCACGGAGCACGTTCACATAGCAGTCCTGCTGGGGCAGACCTTTGGTCAGGGCTTCCCACTCGTTCCCGCCCGTCCGGCTACGGTAGACGCGCAGCTTCCCCTCCGGCGGGAAGTGTTCCGAGTCACTCTTGATGGGGACGACGAAAATGGTCTCCGGCTCGTGCGCGTGAACATCGATCACGAAACCGAAGTCGGTCGGCAGGTTCCCGCTGATCTCGTGCCATAAGTCGCCGGCGTCGTCGCTGCGCATCACGTCCCAGTGCTTCTGCATGAACAATACGTTCGGACGCGACGGGTGCATGGCGATGCGGTGAACGCAGTGGCCGACCTCGGCTTTGGGATCAGGAATGTATTGAGAATGCAGGCCTTGGTTGATCGGCTGCCACGTCGTGCCAGCGTCGTCCGTGCGGAAGGCGCCCGCGGCCGAGATGGCGATGAACATCCGCTGGGGGTCGGCGGGATCGAGAAGGATGGTGTGCAGGCACATGCCCCCGGCCCCCGGCTGCCAGTGTGGTCCGGAGCCGTGGCCGCGCAGTCCGGCGAGTTCCTGCCATTGCCGCCCGCCGTCGGTCGAGCGAAACAAGGCGGCGTCTTCAACGCCCGCGTAGACGGTCTCCGCATCCGTCAGGGAAGGCTCCAGATGCCAGACTCGCTTGAACTCCCAGGGATGCGGCTTACCGTCGTACCACTGGTGCGTACCGGGAACGCCTTCGTACACGAACTTGTTATCCACCGCCTCCCACGTCTGACCACCATCGTTGGAGCGCTGCATCACCTGCCCGGACCAGCCGCTGGACTGGGAAGCATAGAGGCGGTTCGGGTCGGCGGGGGAACCCTTCAGGTGATAGATTTCCCAGCCGGCAAAATGCGGGCCACTTACGTCCCACTTCTTGCGTTTTCCATCGGATGCCAGGATGAATGCGCCTTTGCGCGTGCCAACCAGTACCCGTACTTTACTCATGTTTCACTTTCCTCCTCAGTAATGTTCATTGGCATAGAACTTCTCAGTCGTCGATGGCCTGGTAAGCGGAGGTCCAGAAATCGAGGCAGACGTCCGGAGGACTTGCCGACGTCCAGGCGCTCTGAGTCATCAGAATGCCAACCAGGTCCTCTTTGGGATCCGAACGCCAGGAGGTTCCCAAGCCGCCGTCCCACCCGAAGCTTCCGACGGCGCCCGCCATGTCGACGCGTCTGGTGACCATGGATACGCCGAAGCCCCAGCCGTGGGTATCGAAGTAGCCAGCGACCAAACCGGAGGCGGATTTCTGCTCAGGCGTCAGATGGTCCGTGGCCATAACCTCGACCGAGGGTCCGGACAGCACCCGTACGCTGCCGTGTTTGCCCTGATTCAGCAGCATCTGACCGAAGGCCAGGTAGTCGTCAACGGTGGAAACCAGACCCGCGGCGCCGGAAGGAAATGCGGGCGGCCGGCTCCATTGGCCTCCTGCAGCCTGGTCGTAGACCTCGCGCGTCCCTGTTTGGAAATTGGTCCAGTAGCTGGTCGCCAGCCGATCGAGCTTCGCGGCGGGCACGCTGAATCCGGTATCCTGCATGCCGAGCGGTTCAAAAATACGCTGGTGCAAGAAGGTCTCCAAGGGCTGGCCCGCAGCGCGCGCGACGAGAACGCCCAGCACGTCGGACCCGGTGTTGTACATCCACTTCTCACCTGGCTGGTACATCAGCGGCAGCGTTCCCAACCGGCGTATCCACTCGTCGGGTGCAGACATCGCAGCAGGGTTGGGCGGCCCCAGCCCAATCTGCAGTTCGTTTGCGGACTTCAGTATAGGATAGGCCTCCGGCGGCCCCATGATGAGGCCGAAGCCCATGCGGAAGGTGAGCAGGTCGCGCAGGGTGATCGGCCGCTTTGCGGGCACGGTGTCGTCGAGCGGCCCATCCAGCCGTTTCAATACCTTGCGATTGGAGAGCTCGGGCACTAGCCGATCTACCGGTTCGTCCAGCCGCAGCTTGCATTCCTCCACCAGGATCATCGCAGCCGCGGCGGTGACCGGCTTGGTCATCGAGGCGATGCGGAAAATGGTGTGGCGCTGGATCGGGCGATTTCCGCCCAGCGTCTGCGTGCCGATCGCATCCACATGGACCTCGCCCTGGCGGCTGACCAGCGTGACGAGGCCGGGAACCTCCCCGCGGTCGACGTATCGCGCCATGACATCGTGCAGACGGCCCAGCCGCGCTTTGGATAGTTTTCCAGTGCTCATAAGCGGTTGTTTTACTGCTCTTTGTCTGGACCTTGGCGCCGACTCTTGTGCGGCCGCAGGCGTGGGCGCGAGCAGCAGCGCGGAAGCCGCGCTGGTGCTCAGGAACGCGCGGCGGTCGAGTGTACCGGCCTTCATCGGACTCAATTCGAGGGCAGCCCGGCGACCTCGATCACTGGCCGGATCTCAACAGTGCCTAAGCGCGCCATAGGAATCCTAGCGGCGATGGCGATGGCCTCGTCGAGATCCTCGGCGTCAATCAGAAAATAGCCCCCGAGCTGCTCGCGCGTCTCGGCGAATGGACCATCGGTAACCAGGCGCTTGTTATCGCGCAGCCGAACGCTCGTGGCTGTCGATACAGAGTGCAGCGGAGCGGCGGCCACGTACTGCCCTTTCGAGTGCAATTGCTGCGCCAGCTTTGCAGATTCCACATAACACTGCTCCCGCTCGGTCTCGCTCAAGGCCTGTTCGTCCAGGTAAATCAGCAGCATGTATCTCACGCCTGTGCTCCCGTCATTAAGTCGGATGCAGGGCGTCCAAATCGACAACCCCGCAGAATCTTTTTTACCATCGGTGCATGCACCGGGATGCGGACGAAGCGGTGGAGGCGGTTTATCGCTCCGAATGGGGCAGAATCGTCGCCACGCTGATTGGCCTGGTGGGGGACTTCGAGGTGGCCGAAGACGCGGCGCAGGAGGCTTTTGCGGCCGCTGTGGATCAGTGGCGCACCTCGGGCATCCCCGACCTGCCACGGGCGTGGATCATTCAAACGGCCCGGCACAAGGCAATTGACCGCATCCGTCGAGTGGCGCGGTTTAAGGAAACGCTGAAATCATACGCCCATTCCGGGTTGAGCCGGACTCTCGAAGAGCCGGACTACGACAGCACTGAGATACCCGACGATCGCCTGCGATTGATCTTCACCTGCTGCCATCCGGCGCTGGCGCTGGAGAACCAGGTGGCCTTGACGCTGCGCACGTTGGGCGGCTTGGAAACAGACGAGATCGCGCGAGCATTTCTAGTGCCACCGGCGACGATGGCGCAGCGGCTGGTGCGTGCGAAGCGCAAAATACGGGACGCGGGTATTCCGTACTCGGTGCCGGATACGAACGACATGCCGGAGCGGCTGGACGCAGTGCTGAGCGTGATTTATCTGATCTTCAACGAAGGATATGCGGCGACCGGCGGCGGACCCCTGGTGAGAGCCGATCTGTGCGCCGAGGCCATCCGGTTGGGGCGTCTTGTGCGGATGCTGACTTCGCCGCAGCCACCAGCCGAAGTGACTGGCCTTCTCGCTTTGATGCTGCTCCACGATTCACGGCGCGATACGCGCCTGGACGAGCGTGGAGATGTCGTGCTTCTGGAAGAGCAGGATCGGCGTAAATGGGATCGAGAGCAGATGGCCGAAGCCTTGCCGCTGGTGGAAGAGGCATTTCGAGCAGGTCCGGGTCCGCTGGCGGTGCAGGCGGCGATTGCGGCTCTGCATTGCAATGCGGCGCGGGCCGAAGACACGGACTGGCCTCAGATCCTGCGCTTGTACGATGTTCTGGAGCGCCTCCAACCCTCGCCTATCGTGTCTCTGAATCGCGCGGTCGCGGTGGCGATGGTTCACGGCGTCCAACCGGCCCTGGCTTTGATCGATGCACTCGCCGCGGCGGGAGATCTCGACGAGTATCACCTGCTGCATTCGGCGCGCGCGGATCTGCTGCGCCGGATGGGAGCCGCGAAGGAAGCGGCGAAGAGCTATGTGAGGGCGCTAGAGCAAGTGACCAATGAGAGTGAGCGACGGTTCCTGGAGCGGCGGTTGCATGAAGTCCAGCCGACCCATGGCTGACGGCATCGCTCTAGCGCGCAAGACTAGCGGATCGTTTGGGGATCGAGGGCGGAGTTCCCGGATGACTTGGCGGTTTGCGTTCTTCATCGAGCTTAAACCCTGGGATTGCCGATGTTTTGAGGTGAATGCAACTTCAGGCCTACGCCTTCCCAGGCTGATCTGTTCGCCGCTGCCTCCAGCCAAGCTCCAAACTTCTCTGCGGGGAACACTAACATCGTGATATAGATAATTCAGCTACATGAAGAATGCTGCGGAACGCTTAGCCGACACCAAGGTATACCTCTCGAACCACCTCACTCCAGCTCAATACAACGAGGTGATGAACCTTCTCAGCGCAAGCCCAATCAAGGCCACGATCTCCGACGCGCTATCGATTGGCCACAGCAACGCGTTCAACAGCGGCGGACGGAGAGCTAAACGCTGTCTAATGCTGCTGGCGCTGCTGCTCATCGAGGACCCTGGTAAGCGCGCGGGTGAAGTCGCCCGGATAAAAAATCTGCCCGAAGGCTCCGAAGCGCCGTTAATCGCGGAAATCAAAAGCTGGTTCACGTTTCCGGGCATCACCCCTGCGATGGTGGCGATGCACGCCAAAAACACGATCCGCAAGATGCCCAAGTGGAACAACGTTAACTATGAGGCCGCTGACGCGGTGCGTGGCGTCTATCATGTCAACAAACCATTCAACTGCTACAACGGCTGCGTTTTCTGGGCGTTCCAGGCCGGGGCCATCAGCAAGCGCTACCTCTGGAATAAACTGCAAGGCAAGGACGGCAACCACTTCTTCCCCATCTATTCACAGGTCGGCTGGGACAAAATCATCGAATACGGTCCGACCAAGAATCTGATCAGGGATGACAGCGGGGGTGGCGCCGTCATAATTCCCGCTGGAATGACCGTCTACTTTCAAACTCCCACCAAGGTCTTCGGCCACGTGGCCTGCTCGCTCGGGGACGGCAGCGTGATCAGCCAGAACTCTGTCAATATCGGCGACACTGCTTTGCGCGCCCTCGCCGGCCAGGTAAAAATCGAGTTCGAGAAGATGGCCAATGCAATTACGCACATCGTCTCCATTCGCGAAATGCTTACCCAGTACTTCAACCCCGATCACGGATACCAGAGTCTGCAGATCAGCCAGGGCGCCTTCTGGGATCCCATCGCGGCCAACGAACGATGAGCAGCTTGCCCTCACCCTGACGGAACGTCGTGCGACCCGGAATACCGCCAGCCGACATTGGTGATCGAAACCAAAGCGGTCGTTAAATGTCGTCCAGGACCTCGGCCGATATCCAACGTGTTTGCCTGACAGGCCATCATCATCGATGTCCAAACGCCTTTCGATAGCCCCATCGCGAGCTAACCACGGCAACGCCGTGGGAGGGCCCGCTCTGGGGCATTGAAGTACTGGAACGCGGCAAACTGGGAAGCCGGAGAGAGATGATCGGGACGCGGCTGATCACATTTGCTGTTCGCTCCGGCGAACGGCTTCTAAGTCAGTTGTCTTACTCGGCTGCCATTCGCATTAATCTGCCAATGTCGATGACGTTTCCGCTGAAAACGGTTTCTTATTGAGCCGCTCGTCCACGGTCTCGCCTTCCAAGTAGTCCATCACGGTATATGGCCGGGCCCCTGTGTGCACGTATGTTGTTGTACATCCGCGACTCATGTAGGATGTACAAGCGAATTCTGTAAGCCAAAATAGATTGTCAGCTTCGGTGTGGTGGTAAAATTTAGAAATACGCCACGTTGGCGTGCCCCCGACATGCTGTCCCGCCTTACTTTTTCTCTTTCTTTTAGTCTTACGGTGATCTTCGCGGCAGCCCCTCCCAAGTCGCCGGACCGAGTGGATTTCGACCGCCAAATTCGTCCGATTCTTTCGGATAAATGCTTTGCCTGCCACGGCCCTGACGAGAAGAAGCGGGTGGCAAAGCTGCATTTAGACGACAAAGACGGTGGAGCGTTTTCGGAACACGGCGGAGTGAAGATCATTGCTCCGGGCGACTCGGCGCACAGCCGCCTCATGCAGCGCATTAGCGCCGAGAAGCCGGCGCTGCGCATGCCCCCGCCCAAGTCGGGCCTGACGCTGACTAAGGATCAGATCGACCTGATCCGGAAATGGATCGATCAGGGCGCGGAGTGGAAATCGCATTGGGCCTATATCGCTCCGAGCCGTCCCGAGTTGCCGGAGGTATCGAACCAGGGTTGGGTGCGTAATCCGATTGATGCCTTCGTGCTCGCGCGGCTGGATCGGGAAGGTCTGAAACCCTCGCCCGAAGCGGACCGCACTACTTTGATACGCCGGGTGACTTTCGACTTAACCGGGCTGCCGCCGTCGGCCGCCGACGTCGATGCGTTTGTAGCCGACAGAAGTCCCGATGCGTACGACAAAGTTGTCGACCGCCTGCTCCACTCGCCCCAGTATGGCGAGCGCATGGCGATGCAGTGGCTGGACCTGGCGCGCTATGCCGATACGCACGGCTACCACATCGATAGCCACCGCGAAATGTGGCACTGGCGCGACTGGGTGATCGACGCCTTCAACAAGAACATGCCGTACGACAAGTTCACTGTTGAGCAATTGGCCGGCGATCTGCTGCCGAATGCGACCATTTCACAGCGTGTCGCCACCGGATTCAACCGCAACCACATGATCAACTTCGAGGGCGGCGCGATTCCGGAGGAGTATCAGAACGAGTATGTGGTGGATCGGGTGGAAGCTACGGCGACGACATGGCTGGGACTGACGATGGGATGCGCGCGATGCCATGACCATAAGTACGATCCGATCAGCCAAAAGGACTTTTACAAGTTCTACGCGTTCTTCAACACGATCGATGAAAAGGGTCTGGATGGGCGGCGCGGGAATGCGGAGCCCATTTTGCAGCTGCCTTCGCCAGAACAAGAACAAAGGTCAAAAGCCCTGGTAGAGGCGATCGCGGGGCATGATAAGACTTTGGCCGACGAGACCGTTTCACCTCTGCGCGAAAAGTGGGAGCCGGGGCGGCTTTCCAGTTTGCCGGAAACGCCGCGCGACGGGCTTCTCGCCTGGTACGAACTAGACGGCAGCTTGTCGGATATCACGGGTCATTACCGGCGCGGGCACGTGCTGAAGGGCAATCCCACGTACGGCGCAGGCATCATCGGCAACTCAGCCGATTTCGACGGCCAGACGCAGGTCAGTTTCGGCCAGTTGGGTCTGGACAGCGGAAAGCCGTTTTCGATCGCGATGTGGATCCGTCCCGGCGGCGCGCGGCGCAATCCGGTGCTGACGCAATTGACGGCGGACGGACGCGGCTTTGAGGTGTATCTGGACGATTACGTTCTCACCGACATTCAGCAACGCAGTCCGCGCGTGTTCCTGCGGATCGGCGATGCGAAGAAAGACGGCATCGAAGTGTCGACCAAGGAAAGGCTGATGTCCGGGCTGTGGTATCAGGTCACGCTGACTTACGATGGGTCCGGTAAAGCCTCGGGTGTCGCGTGTTCTCTGAACGGCAAGCCCGTACAGACCGATGTGATGCGTGACTCGCTGGCCGCGCCGATGCGCAACGACGCGCCGGTGGAAATCGGCAATGCCGAATTTGGACCGCGTTTTCGTGGAAAAATCGACGACTTGCGGTTTTATTCGCGGCCCCTGACCGCCGCGGAAATCGAAATCATGGGCGTAAACGATCCGGTACGGGCAGTTCTCGAGACACAGGCAGGAAGCCGGTCGAAAGAGCAAACTGCGCGCCTTCGCGAATACTACCTTACCAATGAGGCGCCACTTGAATTGCAACGCGCCTGGACTGAACTGAAAGCGCTAAAAGCCGAACAGAAGAAGTTGACCGAGGCGATCCCCACCACGATGGTGATGGCCGAGATGGAGAAGCCGCGAGAGACGGTGGTGCTGGCGCGCGGTGACTATCGAAATCGGGGCGAGAAGGTTTCGCCTGGAGTTCCCAGTGTGCTGCCGCCTCTTCCCAAGGACGCGCCGCTGAACCGGCTGACGCTGGCGCAATGGCTGATGAACCCGAAGCACCCGTTGACGGCCCGCGTCGCGGTGAACCGCTTCTGGCAGATGTATTTCGGCAACGGCATCGTCAAAACGGCGCAGGATTTTGGTTCCCAAGGCGATTCGCCAACGCACCCTGAGCTGTTGGACTGGCTGGCGACCGAGTTCATCAGTAATGGCTGGGATATGCGAGCCATGCAACGGCTGATCGTTACCTCGGCGACCTACCGCCAGTCCTCGCGCGTGCCTCCGGAGCTGCTGGAGAAGGATCCGGCGAATCAGCTGTATGCCCGCGGACCGCGATTCCGGTTGACGGCGGAGGAGGCGCGAGATAACGCATTGTTCATTTCCGGCCTGTTGAAGGAGCGCGTGGGGGGGCCCAGCGTGTTTCCGTATCAGCCGAAAGGCTTGTGGGAAGAGACGTCGTATGGCGACGGCTTCTCCGCCCAGAGTTACACTCCCAGTCACGGCGACGATCTGTATCGCCGGACGATGTACACTTTCTGGAAGCGCACCAGCCCGCCGCCATCCCTGGCTACCCTGGATGCGCCGGATCGCGAGAAGTGCACTGCAAAGCGGAGCGTAACCAATACGCCGCTGCAAGCACTGGTGCTGCTGAACGACCCGACGTATCTCGAAGCGGCCAGACACCTGGCCGAGCGGATGTTGAGCGAAGCTCCGAAGAACGAATCCCGGCGGATTGAACTGGCGTTCCGTTTGACGACGGCGCGTACGCCCACCCGTGAAGAACTCCGCCTGTTGCGAGGACTCGCGTCCAAGGAATTGGCGGACTATCGAACTCATCCGGACCGTGCGCAAGAGCTGCTGGCTATCGGCGAATCAAAGCCTAACCCTAATCTGAAACCCGCTGAGCTCGCGGCGTGGACCACCGTGGCCAGCACTATTCTGAACCTCGATGAAACGATCACAAAGGAGTAACACATGACGCCCGAACAAGAATGCAAGCTGGCTATCACCAGGCGCCACTTCTTCGGGCTGGCGAGCACCGGTATCGGAACGGCGGCCCTGGCGTCATTGATGACGCCCAACGCTTTCGGCGTGGAAACCAGTGACGGCTTGCCGGGATTCCCGAATTTTCCACCGAAGGCCAAGCGCGTTATTTTCCTGCACCAGTCAGGCGGTCCGTCGCAGATGGACCTATTTGACTACAAGCCAAAGCTCAAGAAGTTGCAAGGCAGCGAGTTGCCGGGCTCGATCCGTATGGGCCAGCGGATCACGGGTATGACCTCGGGACAGAGTTCCCTGCCCGTGGCATCGTCCGTGTTCAACTTCAAGCAGTACGGCAAATCGGGCACGTGGCTGAGCGAGCTGGTGCCGCATCACGGCAAGATCGTGGATGACATCGCGATCATCAAGACGGTGAATACGGACGCCATAAATCACGATCCGGCGATTACGTTTATCCAGACCGGATCCATGCAACCCGGGCGTCCGAGCATGGGCTCCTGGGTCAGCTACGGGCTGGGCAGCGAGAATCACGACCTGCCCTCCTTCGTGGTTCTCCTCTCGCAATCCAGCGCTCTGAACACGGATCAGCCGCTATTCTCGCGCCTGTGGAGCAGCGGATTTCTGGCCTCGAAATATCAGGGCGTGAATTTCCGCTCGGGCGCCGATCCAGTGCTGTACTTATCCAACCCTCCTGGACTGGATCAGACGACCCGCCGGCGGATGCTGGACACTGCGAAAGCCCTGAATGAGATTCGCGAGAAGACCTACGGAGATCCAGAAATAGAGGCTCGCATCTCGCAATACGAGATGGCGTACAAGATGCAGACCTCGGTGCCTGAACTGACGGATCTATCCAAAGAGCCGGATCACGTTTTCGATCTGTACGGGCCCGACGCGCGCAAGCCGGGCAGCTATGCGGCAAATTGCCTGCTGGCCCGCCGCCTGGTGGAGCGGAATGTACGTTTCGTCCAGATCTACAAGCGCGGTTGGGATCAGCACAACGACCTTCCGCGAGACCTGCGGCTGCAGTGCGAGAGCGTTGATCAACCCTCGGCCGGCTTGATCCTCGATCTGAAACAGCGCGGCCTGCTGGACGACACTCTGGTGGTGTGGGGCGGCGAGTTCGGCCGGACCGTGTATTGCCAAGGTAAGCTGACCGAAGCGAACTACGGTCGCGACCATCACCCGCGCTGCTTCACAATGTGGATGGCAGGCGGCGGTATCAAGCCCGGCGTCTCCCTCGGTGAGACTGACGATTATTGCTACAACGTGGTGGCCGATCCAGTTCATGTGCACGATATACAGGCGACTATTCTGCAATGCCTCGGCGTGGATCATAAGAAGCTGACCTACAAGTTCCAGGGCCGGCATTTCCGCCTCACCGATGTTGCCGGGAATGTGGTGTCTCAGCTCTTAGCGTAAAGCGACGAGCCAGCGGTGTGCCTCAGCACCTTCGCGCAACCGTTTGCAGTCTTCTAAAAGGGTTACGAACCTGTTAACCTCAGGGGAGATCGAATCTTAATCTTTATATCTGACGACGCCGGGCGCGCCGCTCAAGACATCGCGCAACGAGCCTGGACGATATAGAATTGAGCTTTCAGTTAACGCTCGAACCCCGTATGTCTGCAGCCACTCAAGCTTCGCACTTCAGCGCATCCCAGCCAGGCACTCTGGTCTTCAAACAGGCGGACTCCGAATGGGAATTTGAGCAGATCCATCGCCTGAATTACCGGGTGTTCGCCGAAGAGATCCGGCAATACTCGCCGGACGGAAGCGGCGTGCTGGTGGATCGATTCCATGGTAAGAACGTGTACTTCATCGCGCTTGAAGCCGGCCAGGTGATCGGCATGGTGGCGGCGCATGGAAGCGCTCCGTTCTCGGTGGAAAGCCGATTGCCTGAGCCCGGCATCCTGGGCGCGCTGGGGGACCGGCTGCTGGAAGTACGGCTGCTCTCGATCACTTCCCAGTCGCGGATGCGCATGATTCTGGTCCAGTTGCTGTGGCAGCTCTACTGCTACGCCCGGGACCATTCGTACTCGCACCTGGTGATTTCCGGAATCGCCGACAAAGCGGCCATGTATGAGCGGCTCGGATTCCGGCGGTTGGGTCCGCCGGTTTCGTGCGGTGCAGCGAGTTTCATTCCCATGGCGCTGCCCCTGCACAGCCCGCCGGAGTGTTTCGTCCGCCAGGCACGAGCGTTCTCCACGCGGGTAAAGCGCCATCTTCAGGAGCGCAGCATCAGCCTAATGCCGGGGCCGGTGGAGATTGCCGAACCCGTGCGGCAGGCCTTTGCACGGCGGCCGGTTTCGCATCGCGAGGTGGAGTTCCTGGAGGCGTACGAACGAGTGCGCGCCACGTTGCGGCGGATGAGCGGCGGCATGGACGTCGCCGTTCTGGTGGGTAGCGGCACCACCGCAAACGACGCGGTGTCCCTCCAACTCCGGGCGACTTTTGGCGACCGTCCAGGCCTGGTACTGGTAAATGGCGAATTCGGAAGGCGCCTGGCGAGCCAGGCGGCGCGCGCGGGATTGCAGTTTCGTACACAGCGGTGGGCGTGGGGCGAACCATGGGATTTGTCCGCAATCGCGAGCGGCTTGCGTCACGATGCCGCATGGGTTTGGGGAGTGCACCTGGAAACCAGCACGGGTGTCGTTAATCCCGTAAACGAAGTGATAGAAATGGCGCAAAGTGACGGCGTGCGCGTGGCTCTGGATTGCATCAGCAGCGTCGGCGCGGTTCCACTACCGCAGTCGGGTGTGTGGATGTCCACGGGCGTGAGCGGCAAGGCGATGGGCGCCTACGCCGGGCTGGCTTTCGTGTTCACGGAACGCGGCGTCTTCCGATCCCGATCCGCACCTGACCTGCCCGCCTCGTTCGATATCGCCGCTGCTGTTTCGCACGTTGGACCGCAGTTCACGGTCGCCTCGCCATTGCTGCTGGCCGCTGATCGCGCGCTCACGCTGCAGCATGGAACTGACGAATTGAGCGCGGCTCGATTCGCCGGTCATGAAGCCCTGGGGCGACGTGTACGATCGGAGCTACGCGCAGCCGGTATCGCGCCGCTGGCCCGCGAATGTGATGCCGCGCCCTGCGTCACGACGTTCACCCCGCCCTCCGGTCACCTGGAGCAGATGTGCCTGCGCGCGGGATTCGAACTGGGCGGACATAGCGATTATCTGCGCGACCGCGGGTGGGCGCAGATTGCAACCATGGGAGCGGTGGCCGAATCCGACCTGGAGCCGCTGTTTACCCTCCTGCGGACTCGCCACGCCTAGGCGCTCGGGCCAACTGCGGATCGCTCATAAGTGGCGAGTAATTCGCATCTTATCCAACTTGGTTAAACAATTCCGACCGGAAATGCTCCGCATTCAGTGCGAAACTCTGGGATAAACAAAGTAATCTGGACGCGCACTGCGGCGTCCAACAGCGGGAGGCATTCATATGACGAACACGAACCGCAATACTGTTGTGGGATTATTCCCGGACGAACAATCCGCGCGGGCGGTTGCCGATGACCTCATTCGAAACGGATTCAGCCAAGATGAGATCCATCTAAGCTCCAGCGAAAATTACGCGACTGATGCCGCTTCGGGCGGAGCCGCATTGACTGGCCGCGCCCCGGCCGAACATCACGGGGGCGGATTCATGGGATGGCTGCAGTCGATCTTCGGCGAGAACGAATATGCGGACGAAGACCGCACACGCTACGCCGAAGCCGTACAGCGAGGAAGCTATGTGGTCGCAGTGGACGCGGATGAGCGGGTTAGAGATCGCGCCGTTGATATTATGAACGACCATGGCGTCATCGATCTCGACGAACATGCGCCGAGACACGGCTACGGCGCCGCGACGCCCGGCAGCAGGACAGTGCCCAGGGATGCTGGAGCACAGGCCGATGATCGAGTCGCCGATCAAACCAGCGGAACGATACCAGTGGTGCAAGAGGAACTCCAAGTGGGTAAGCGTGCCGTGCAGCGCGGCGGCGTGCGAGTTTATTCGCGAGTTGTGGAGCAGCCGGTGGAACAGGACGTGCAGCTTCGGGAAGAGAGAGTAACTGTAGAGCGCCGGCCAGTGGACCGGCCGCTTGCGGACGCGGAGCGCGTGGGCATGCGGGACCAGACCATCGAAGTCAGGGAAATGGCGGAAGAGCCGGTGATCGAGAAGCAGGCCCGGGTGGTGGAAGAGGTTCGGGTCGGCAAGAAATCGACGGCGAGAACTCAGAAAGTGAAGGACACGGTTCGCCGCACGGAAGTACGCACCGAGCAGATGGGGACCACTCCGGGCGGCAGCGAGCATGAGGACGAGTTTCAGCGGGACTTCCAAACGCGGTACGGCTCGTCCGGAGCCGATTACGAGTCGTATGGTCCGGCTTATGAGTATGGATCCAAGATGGCGGCCGATCCGCGTTATCAGGGCGCGAACTGGACCCAAGTGGAATCCACATTGAAGACGGACTATCTTCGCAACAATCCGAACAGCACTTGGGACCAAGTCAAGGGTGCGGTTCGCTATGGGTGGGAGAGAGTCACCGGCCAGCGATAGGCGGTTCCGCGGGCGCTGTGTCCGTTTCGAGCCCCGCTCCGCTCGAGCGAAGGAGTAACTATGCAGGACAGCAATACGATCGCGGTAGTGGGGACGGATGGCCCAATCGGCGTGATCAGTCCCGCGCCAAACCAGGGCAGCCTGCCCGAACACGTGTGCGTCGTGATGCCCAATGGACGCAGAGTGTTCGTCGCCGCTTCGGCGCTTCTACGGCAGACCGACGGCAGCTATCGCCTGCCCATGACGGCGTCCGATCTGGCTCAGGCTGCTGGATCGGATGCTCAGACCGAAGAGACCATGGTGCCCGTCATCGCCGAAGAACTCATCGTGACGAAGCGGCAAGTGCCCACGGGCGGCATCCGAGTCCACAAAATAGTCCGGGAACATGAAGAAGTGGTGGCCATGCCGCTGCTGAAAGATCACGTCGACATCCGGCGCGTGGTGATCAACCGCGATGTGGACGGCCCTATTCCCATACGGCATGAAGGGGAAACCATGATCGTGCCGGTGGTCGAAGAAGTCATCGTGGTCGAAAAGAGGATGCGCCTCAAGGAAGAGCTGCATATTACTCGGCGCACCACTGAAGAGCACAGCGAGCAAACGGTCACGCTGCAGCGTGAAGAGGCTGTGATCGAACGGTTGGACGCGGAAGGCAACGCTTCCCCTGAGGAGGTCCAGGCGCAAAGGACGGGGGCCGATGGTACACCCGCCGATGGCGCACCCGAGGATGGCGCGGGCACGAAAAACCGCTACGTCCGGCGTAACCGGGTCATCACGGAGGACTAAGATAGCAGTGCCCTGATGCGAGCTCCGACCGCTTTGGCCCAGCGTTCCTGGAGTGTGCCGAAGGGCTGATCGTTGATCAGATAGGTCCAGGTCGCGGAACGGTCAAAGCAATCCTCAACTGCCGTGTTGTCGCCTTCTTCGAGGGCCTCCTGCACCTCTTCTTCGATCCGCTGCTCTACCTCACCGAAGATCTCGGTAGCCCGTGTCAGGAACGTGTGCAGCGGATCTTTGCCAGTCCATGACTCCCAATGAATGCCGCTGCGCAGTTCGGTGATCGCGGCCAGATAATCGGACCAGATATCGTCAATTTTGATCAATGTGATCCGCCGCTCGCGCTCGGTCATCTCTGCGCTGAACAGCACCTGGCGACGGCGCTCGTACATGGTCCGACGATGGTGCTCGGCGAGCCCTTCGTACTTCCACAATGTGCGCCGAATCTCGAGATTCTGGCCCTCGATGATGCGCTGCACATTGGCCATTGCGCGCACGACGTCAAGGTGCCGGATCGCGTCGCGAATGCCATAGCGGACCATCAGGTCGTCTTCAAGGCTAACGAAAAAGCGAGATCTGCCCGGATCGCCCTGCCGGCCTGCGCGTCCTCGGAGTTGATGATCGATGCGGCGCGACTCATGCTTGTTGGTGCCGATCACATACAGGCCGCCGAGTTCGCGGATCGGGCCGCCGCCTAGCGGGATATCGGTGCCCCGCCCCGCCATGTTGGTGGAGATAGTGACGGCTCCGAGTTGTCCCGCCCCCGCGATGATGTTTGCTTCGGTTTCGTCGTGACGCGCGTTCAAGACTTCGTGCGAAACGCCGGCGCGAGTCATGCGGCCGCTGAGGCGCTCGGACTCCTCAACGCTGGCGGTACCCACCAGTATGGGACGTCCGGTGGCATGGACTTTGGCGATTTCCTCGGCGACGGTGCGTTCCTTGGCCAGCTTGTCGGCGAAAATTACGTCATCCTCGTCTACCCGGATCATCGGGCGATTCGTGGGAATGACGGCGACCTCCAATCCATACATTTCGTGGAACTCCTGGGCCTGCGTGGCCGCGGTCCCGGTCATGCCACAGACCCGCGGGTACAGCCGAACCAGGTTCTGCAGGGTGATGGACCCCAGGATGCGGCCTTGTTTACGGAACGGGAGACGCTCCTTGGCCTCCAGCGCGGTCTGCAGGCCAGCAGGCCAGCGGCGCTGCTGTGCGATGCGGCCCTTGAATTCGTCGATCAGTTCGATGCTCCCGTTTTTGACGAGATAATCGACGTCGCGGCGCAGCAGCGCGTGGGCGTGGAGCGCGTCCTGCGCCGCCGTGAACACACGAAGATTTCGCGGCTCAAATAAATTACCGCACCCGACCGCGGCTTCCACCTTGGCAATGCCCGCGTCGGTAAGCTGCACGTTGCGGCCGAACTCGTCGGTGACGAAATCCAGATGCCGGCGAAATCCCGCAACCAGCCGGGCCATAGTGCGTGCAAGGTCCTCGGCGGGAGCTACTTCACCGGCGATGACCAGTGGAATCCGCGCTTCATCGATCAGGATGGAATCCACTTCGTCGATCAGCACGAATGCGTATTCGCGCTGGACCACTTCGTCGGGATCGAGGACGAGTTGATCGCGAAGGAAATCGAATCCAACCTCGTTGGCCGTGGCGTAAGTGACGTCGGTTGAATAAGCGGCGCGCCGCTGCTGCCGTGTGGAGCCTTGCTGTACGGAAGCGACACGTAATCCGAGAAACTCGTAGGCCGGCGCCATCCACTCGGCATCGCGACGCGCAAGATAATCGTTGGCCGTCCAAACGTGAGCTCCTTTGCCGGCCAGCGCGTTCGCGAATACAGTGAGGACGGCGGTAAGGGTCTTACCCTCGCCGGTCTGCATCTCTGCGATGCAGCCGTCGTGCATGGCCAATGCACCGATTACCTGGACGTCGAAAGGATCCAGTTGAAGAGTTCTTCGCAGGGCTTCGGAGGCGAGGGCGAAACATTCGGCTACAGGCGGGGCACCGCCGCGCAGACCTCGCGCCAAGGCGTGAAGCGCGACGTCCTGCAAGCTTCGAAACTCAGCGCGGCGATTGCGGACGGCTTCGAGCAGCGGCCGATAGCGCGACCAATCCGGCTCATGAGCCGCGCCGGCCCGGAACTTGTTGATCCACCGGCTGACAAACCCCACCATGCATCCGAAAGGTTACCGCACACCGGCGTCAGCTTACGCTATTCCAGATCATCAACACCGTCAGCACTACCGTCACCACGCTGGTTCTGCCGGCAGTCAAATTTCCCCAGAGGCCGTTTCTGTACTCACCCATCAACCTCTCCCGATTTACAAGCAGAAGCATGAAGGTGAGCACGAAAGGTAGCAGCACTCCGTTGGCGACTTGCGAGATCAAGATGAGCTTGAGGAGCGGCAAGCCCGGGATCAAGACGAACGCTGCACCAGAAACAATCAGACCCGTGCAGAGCGAGTAGAAGATTTTTGCCTCGCTAAATTTATGATCGATGCCGGACTCAAATCCCATTCCCTCACAAATGTTATAGGAAGTGGCAAGTGGAATAGTCGCGGCCGACATCAGCGAGGCATTCACCAGGCCCACGGCCAAAAGCAGCATGGCGAACCTGCCCGCGAACGGGACCAACGCCTTCGCGGCTTCGGCCACGTCTCCGATCTCACGCTGTTGCGTGTGAAAAATTGTCGCTGCGCAGGCTACGACGATGAAGAAGGCGATCACGTCGGTGACGACGCACCCAAAAATCACGTCCAACCGGGTCAGTCCGTAATTGCGTTTCGAGACGCCCTTTCGACGCCGGAGGCCTGTAGATAAAACTGCATCCACGGAGTGATGGTGGTTCCGATGAAGCCAACGATCATTACCGGATAACCCGGGTCGCTTTTAAATTGAGGCACGATCGTATCAATGATCGGCAGCTTCCAATCCGGATGCGACAGAAAAATACACCAGCGACAATACCAGCAGCAGCCGTTCGACCGGTTTGTAGCGCGGCTCCGAGCGGAACCGATACGTACTTGCTGACGCCGAACAATCCGAGTCCGGATGCAAGCCCGGCGAACTCCGCCGCGATGTTGCCCAGATCCGCGAGACCGAGTACGAGCATGGTGAAGAAGGTCATGCGCAACCCGAATTCTTCACGAATCAAATCCGAATCCTTTACCGGTAATGGCGCCCATACGCGCCGCCATTTCCTGCACCACGATGAGGGCAATCGTGGTCGGGATCAGCGTCCACAGCAGGGTATATCCATACTTGGCTCCGGCTTGCGAATAGGTCAGGATCCCGACCGGATGGTTATCTACGTTCGCCGTAATGAATCCAGGGCCGATAATCGCAAACAGTGCAAGTCGTGTGCATCGAGTGGCACTTCGTGTATTTCCTGCCGCTCCCACGCCGGCATGGTGCGTTCCTGCCGGGCTTGTCCACCCGCCACGTGACTCAGCGGTTTATCGTCATTGCGACACGCGCAACGGCCAGGTGGGCGGGCCTGACTGTCACCTTCCGGCAAACGGCTGCGAAATCCCCTTAACGTCTAGCGATCCTGATGCGCAGCGGGTGCTGCCGCATTTTCGCGTATCCCCGTTGCACGAGGTGAAACGGATTCCCCACGCCTGAACCGTTCAGACTCGCCGGAACTATTCGGCTCGGGAGCGCGGAGTTACTAGCAGCCGAAGTCGTTCTCGCCGTGTTGGGTGCCGCTTATCCGCGCCCCTACTGTGTCGATTGAATCGGTTTGTTCAACTCACCAACCCGATTCCCCCAATAAGTGAGACCCAGGTCGGTTCGCTCGATCAAGATCTTGTCGCGGCCATCTTCAGTCCTTACCAGTTTGCGCGTAACAAGCCAGTTTTGCCATCTTCGCCATCGAGCAGGATGATGGTCGTACCGAGCTTATCGTAGCCATACTTCAGCTCGGATTTAGCGGCGCTCCGCCAAAGACCGTGAACCGCTTGCTTCGCGTCAATAACCCAGTCAAAGGTACTGTGTTGGTTCAGCGTAAAACGGAGTGCGGGCGCTCTCCGTTAGTGAGTGTAGCGCGCGTCTCGGCGGGCCGAGGCGCGACCGATCGCAACGGTGACCGGCACGAGGAAGCAGGGACGGAAAGTGCAACTGGCTTCAAAAGGAGATCAGGGTGGGCCACAACAGTGGCGCCTGGTTCACCGGACACAGACATCGTTGGCGCTCCGTCCGGGCGTGGGCTGGGCTTGACGGCAAAGGCTCATGCTCGATGACAAGCCAACTCGATAGGGAAAAAGAGCCTTGAATCCCGGGTGCGAGGCGATTTCAACTTTCAACGGGTACTTTCAACGTTTCAGCGGGATGACGCGCCGGCATCGGGGCGGATCAGATGGCCTCAGGGCAGGGTGGCCCGCGGGTCTGGCCCCGTTTCGACTTCGGTTAGCCGGTAATACGACAGAACCGGAGTTCAGACGATAGAAGGCGGCGTGGCGTACTGTTTTTGGTGTTGCAGCGGAGCAGGGATTGTTCGCGTTGCACAACCCGGGACAGGTCGGTTTTCTGTGCGCACACGGGCGCAGGCGGAGTGCGCATCGCCGGCGATGGCACGCCCTACCGTTCCGAAGATGAACGGCCGACTCGACGTGGTTCCACTTCGCGGTGGGACACACCTCCTCGTGGGCGGGCTGGATGCAGGGAGCGCTGGAATTCGCGCGGCGCGTGGTGCGCGAGATCAATAGCTAGCACAGGGGGTGGAGGTATGAGCACTGGGCGCGGTGACGCGGGAGCAGGCGGCCACTGAGGGGCGGAAAGGAACCCTCCTCCCGCCCCGAACTCTCCCGGGTCGAACCCGTTTTCGCATTCAATCCCTGCTCGGGAAAATCCTGTGGCCGATTCGTGTGACGACGGTGCCCGGCACCGTCTCGATGGCCTGAAACTCGCGGAAGTTGTCGGCGATTGCGAAGAAGAGGGTGACGGTGGGATTGGGGGCGGGCGTCAGCAGGGTCATGGTGCCGGTGCAATCGGGATTGACGGTGTAGGTGCCCGACAGGGTGATGTGGAAGAGGTTGCCGTTGGCGCTCGCAGTGAAAGTGGTGCTGGTCGCTCCCGTACCGTCGAAGGTCTGGGTGCCGACTTCAGCGAACGGGGCCGCGGCGCCGTTGGCGGACACGTTGAATCCCGTGCCGGTGTAAGTGAAGGTACCTTTCAGGCTGTGGACAGAGCATGCCCTTTCGTCGGCCCTGGCTGCGGGTGCACCGATTAGCGCAAACGCGGCGACGGCGGCGATTGTGAATATCTTAACGATGGAACTGCATTTCATGGCGTATCTCCTTTTGCTTTCTTTGACCGGGGGCCGGTTCGATTCCGTCCCACCTGCCACGAATAAGGAATCTCGCGGGTGCGAGTTACAGGGCTTGGGGCGAAAGTCGTAAAATCGTCGCTGCGACTCCCGTCCAGATGACCAAGTGCCCCCAATGCAGCGAGCCGATGGATGCCAGCGATCCCGGTGGGCTCTGCCCGCGGTGTCTGATCCTCGGCGCCTTCCAAAGCTCCATGGGCGGAGGAGAGCCGGCTACGGAGACCCTTTCTGCGGCAGGCACTGCGGGGGAGGACGACTTTGGCCGTTACCGGATTCTACAAGCTCTGGGCGAAGGCGGCATGGGAACCGTGTACCTGGCTGAACAGCTGGAGCCGATTCGGAGGCGTGTGGCTCTTAAGGTTGTGAAGCTCGGGATGGATTCGGTGCAGGTGTTGGCCCGTTTTCATAACGAGCGTCAGGCGCTCGCGATTATGGATCACACGAACATCGCGCAAATCTACGATGCCGGCACGACTGTCAGGGGACGGCCTTACTTCGTCATGGAGTACATCGGGGGAGCGCCGATTACTCAGTACTGCGATGCAAAGCGGATGGCGACCAGGGAGCGGCTTTCGCTGTTGCTGGCGGTCTGCCGCGCGGTGCAGCATGCCCATCAGAAGGGAGTGATCCACCGGGACCTGAAGCCATCGAACGTGCTGGTGACTGAGCAGGACGGCAGGCCGGTTCCCAAGGTAATCGACTTCGGCATCGCCAAGGCCACGGATAAATGGGCGGTAGAGAACACGCTGCTGACCCAGTTCGGGCAGATCATCGGCACACCGGAGTACGCCAGTCCCGAGCAGGCGGATACGCTAACGGGAAAGATCGATGAGGCGTCCGATGTTTACTCGCTCGGCGTCATTCTGTACGAGCTGCTCATTGGGGCGGTGCCGTTTGAGACGGCCACGCTGCGCAATGCCGGGTTGGCGGAGATGCTGCGGATCCTTCGCGAGGAGGAGGCGCCGCCACTACCGCGAAAGCTCACATCGATGGGCGCGGCTGCTACTGAGGTTTCGGCGCGCCGCCAGACCGACCCGGTTTCGCTGCACCGCCTGGTGAGCGGTGATTTGAACTCGATCGCCATGAAGGCGCTGGAGAAGAAACGGGAGCGCCGCTATCAGTCGGTGGCGGATCTTGCAGCCGATATTCAACGGTATCTGGAGCACAGACCGGTGCTGGCAACGCCGCCCGGCCGCGTGTACCGGACGCGGAAACTCCTACGCAGGCACAGGCTGGCGGCTGTCGGCGCGGTTGCCGGGCTTGGATTTATGGCTTTGGGCGGCGCGACGATCTGGTCCTTCACGCACCACGACCCTTCGGTGGGAGCGGGAGTGAAAGACAAGCGCACGATTGTTTTGGCGGAGTTCGTGAATACCACCGGCGAAGCGGGATTCGATGGAGCGCTGCGCCAGATCCTGACGGCGCAATTGGCGAATTCCTCCACTCTGGCTTTGATTCCCGATGCGCGCGTAACCCAGACGCTCCATCTCATGATGCGCGCCTCGGATACGAAGCTCACGTCCGCGATTGCAGCCGAGGTCTGCGAGCGCGCCGGCGGCGCCGCGGTGGTCGAGGGATCGGTCACCGGCGTGGGAAGCGAGTACGCCTTGGACGTGCGCGCACGCAAGTGCCAGACAGGAGACATTCTGGATGAAGAGCACTCGCCGGGCGTCCCCAAGGCGGAGATCTCCAGGGTGCTGGGGCAAATGGCGGGCCGGTTCGGGGCGCGCTTGCGGAAATCGCTCACCAAGGAAGCGAAGGATCCCAGTTTGCACGTCGAGGTGACCACGCCATCCCTGGAGGCATGGCGGTCTTATAGCGCGGCGATGAAGGCCGCGGAGACCAGGTCATTGGGAACGGAGACGCGGTCACTGTTGAAGCGTGCGATCGAGATCGATCCGAAGTTTGCGATGGCCTATGCGCAGCTAGGCCTCAGCGATATCGAGACAGCGCCAGAGAATGTCGCGAGGGCTTATGAACTGCGGGATCAGGTGAGCGAGTGGGAGAACTACTTCATCACGTTTAACTACCACCGACAGCTGACGGGCGATCTGGAACTGGCGCGACAGACTCTGGAAGCGTGGGTTCAGAGGTATCCCGAAGCTGTGGAGGCTCACGGGCTCTTGTCGGCCTTCACGTCCCAGGCGTTGGGACACTACGCCGAGGCGGTGGAAGAGGGTCAGAAGTCAATTCAGCTGGATCCGAATTTCGCCATCGGCTACGTCAACACGGCCTGGGCGTACGTGTATCAGGATCACCTGGCTGAAGCGGAGGCCGTGCTTCAGAAGGCGGCGACCCGCAAGATCGACGTGGTTCAGCTCTCACTGTGCCGGTACTACGTTTCCTTTCTCAAGGGCGAGAGGGCGGCCATGGAAAGGGAGATGATCTACCGGAACACCAAGTTCCATGCGCAGGGACACTTCGCGCAGCAGGAGGCTGCGACGCTGGCCTGCCAGGGACGCTGGAGAGAGGCGGCGCAGCGATGGGATCAGGCGGTGATTCTGGCTCGGCAGGGAAGATTCCTGGAGCGGGCGGCTATGTTTCAAGGCGCTCGCGCGGTGTGGAATGCGATGTTCGGGCTTCGCGAAGAGGCGCGAAAGAACTCGGCGGAGGCGTTGTCGCTGTATCGAAGCCGGGACGCCGATTATGCGCCCGCGTTGACGCTAGCGCTACTTGGCGAGTCGGATGAGGCGCAGAAGATTGGAGCCGAGCTCGAAAAGCGATTTCCCGATTACACCTCGCTGCAGTTTAGTTACCTGCCTGTGCTGCGGGGGCTCGAAAGCATTCATCGCGGCGACCCGAAAAGGGCCGTCGAGATAACGCAGCGGGCCGCTACCTACGAACTCGCTGTTCCGGGCACAGCCTATTACAGCGGCTCCTTTTTGGGAGCTCTATTCCCGGTCTACGTGCGCGGACTTGCTCTCGCGCAGATAGGCCGGCATCGCGAGGCAGCGGCCGAGTTTCAGAAGATTGTGAATCATCCGGGCATGACGATGAACGAGCCACTGGGACCGTTGGCGCGGCTGCAGTTGGCGAGAGCGTTGTCTGCTTCCGGAGATCGCGCCAAATCGGCTGCGGTCTACAAAGACCTCGTCTTCCTCTGGAAGGACGCCGATCCCGATATTCCGGTCATTCAGGAAGCTAAGGCGGAATACTCCAAAACGCAATAAATCGCCTTGTAACCGCGAATGTCCGGATTCCTTATACTTCGTGGGGAAACGAGACATGACTGAGAAGCCTACCGTGAACACACTGGAGGGACGCAACCAGTTTCCGACTACTCGATGGACTCTGGTGGTGGCGGCAGGCGATCCCGATCTTAAGGCGGCGCGGTCGGCGCTGGCGTCTTTGTGCGAGAACTACTGGTATCCGTTGTACGCCTATTTGCGGCGGCGCGGCTATTCGTCCGAAGAAGCCCAGGATCTGACGCAGGAGTTTTTCGTGCGAGTGCTCGAAGGCCGGTACCTGGATCGCGCGCAACCGGAAAAGGGGCGGTTTCGAGCTTTCATGTTGACTTCCTTGAAGTTCTTCGTGGCCGATGAAGGAGACCGGGCACGCGCGCAGAAACGAGGGGCGGGATTGGTGCTGCCGCTCGAGTTCTCGTCCGGCGAAGAGCGATATCAACGCGAGCCATCTCACGATGAGACGCCGGAGCGCATTTTCGAGCGGCGCTGGGCGCTTTCGGTGCTGGACCGAGTGATTGAGAGATTGCGGGTTGAGTTCGTGCAAGGGGGCCGTTCGGCGCATTTCGACCATTTGAAGGTGTTTCTGCTGGGGCAGCCCGATGTGCCGTATGCGGTGTTGGCAAGGGAATTGAACACTTCCGAAGGGGCGTTGAAGGTGGCGATCCACAGGCTGCGCAGGAGGTATCGTGAGCTCTTTCGACGGGAAATTGCGGATACGGTGTCCGATCCTGCCGAAGTGGAATCCGAACTCCGGCACCTGGCTGCGACGCTTACGAAGAAGTAGAAAGCACGTCATTTAGGCGAGTCGACGGGACTGTAAAGAGCAAGGCGAATTCGCGAGCCCTGATCGGGGTCGCTCTGTGCGCGTCCAGATCACCGCCAGTTGTGCGTCTTCACTGTGCACCGCCGATTTAGCGCCGTTCCGAATGGTCCAGGCTCGGAGATGCCGGTTCGCTCTCCCGTGCGGAGGGAGGGCATACCCTACGGCAAAGCCCGGCGTCAGCATTAGCGTTGACGGCCGCGCGCGCTCGGTTTGTCGGCCTGTTCCGCGGCTGCAGCAGCCGAACTGATGATCGCGGATGCGGGAAGCGTAATACACATACCGCTGACTAACCAGGTCGCAACGTTATAGGGTCACCGGCACGCACTCGTAGAGCCGTTCCTGGCGGCCGCAGGCGAGTGGAGTCGGAGAACTGCACCTTTTCGATATCGCTAGGAGCCGCCACAAACTGGCCGGAGAGGAACCAGTAGGATGCTTGATCCGATTCCTTAAGCGGACCGCCGATTATGCTCGTGAAACAGGAGCGCGGAAGTTGGACGGGACGAAGGTAGACGGAGGCAGTTCTGCCCGGTTAAGTCGGCAGACCGGAAGTTGAGGCTGCGGCGACGTCCGGATGAACGTATCCAACACCACGACCAACGGACGTTGAGCGTCAAGCGGATTGCTGGCGGCGAATCTGGCGTTGCTTCAGCGCATCTTCCAACTCCCGGTCGCGCTCCGCGTGGATCTCCTGCTGGCGCCCGGCGAGCATGTCCCTTGGCGTGATCTAGCCCGTGGCGCGTTCAGGCGGACCGTAGTTGTAGTGGTCAACGTAACCCCTCACCAGACGCCGTCCATCATCGAGCGACAGCGGCGTTCCTGGCCGGATGCATTCTCCTTTCGAGACCCGAATGAATTCCTTGAAGTCTTTAGCAATGAACTGCGGCCCGTTATCGGAGGTGATACGGGGCCGCGCTTCGGGGTGAGGTTCCTTGGCGCGCTCCAAGATGATCTCGAGTCCGCCTCCGTCATCGACTCCCGCAGATCCCAGTTCACTATGTAGCGACTGCAGCCGTCCAGAATGCTGCAAAGGTAGTAGAACGTCCCGCTGATTGGAATCCTGCTTGGCGCCTGGCGCGGCGGGCGGGGTCTGCAGGGCGCCTGCGACCGGCGTCATCCGGCTGAGTTCTTCCGCTTTCTGGAAGGCCAGCACATAGCGGGAATTGTGCTGAATCTGGTATACCCGGCCGAGCTTGTCATACAGGTCCGCGGAGTTGGGGTTCACCTTGATCGCTTGAATGTAGCTTTGCACCGCCTGGTCGTACTCTTGGGGTCGAACTCCTCTTCACCCTGTTTGGCATGGGATGCAGCGTCCTGGGCATAGGAATGAGCGGTGATGAGAAGCGTTACGCAGCATACGATAAGGGATTTGATTCTGATTGTACATTTCGGAAACGGACTGCAGAGACCGGACGCGGGCATCGCCGCCCATACAATGAGTCGGCGTGGCTCCCCGGCGTGTTGACCTCCGCGTAGGCTATTCACGCCCTATCCGAATTACTTGACAAAGATCTAACTACAAATGCATCACGCAGCTACAGCCGTGCCGTCACAGTTCCCGATTCAAGGATGCGCCGTTCCCAAGGCTACACTGAGGACGCAAAGGATTATCATGCATCATTTCCGCGTGCTCGCCCACGAAGATCAAGCCGAGTTCGATGAGCTTCTCGCCGCCTATCAATCCGAGTTCCCCGCTCAGACCTGTCACCAGTGCTTCCGGGTCGACCAATTAGCTCAATCCCGCTGGCGCCTCGCCCGCACACGCCGCTTGGAAGCGCTCGCCTTCGATGAAATGCTCAATGGCGCGCTGGACGAAACAAACCCGGACGCACGCATTCTCGCCAGACTCTCCGCAAATATCAAAGACCTTGTCACGTTCCTCCACCGCCAGGCCGTCGCCGCCGAAACGTCGTACTATCGCGCCTATCGCGAACTCACCCAAGCCCGTTCGCGCGAATTACGAAACGAAGCCAATCGCGCAAAAAGCTGGCTTCGGGAGCAGTTGCTCAGCAGCGTCAGGCCCAGCCCGGAGCCCGCCTTCGACCCTACTCGTGCCGTCCCGGTTGCTTGGACTCCTGAAAACCCGTTCTCGTCGGTCGCTGCATCGGGCTCTGTCGGCTAAACTACTGACGCGCGCCGGCTCAAACGCGGATGCGTCCCAATCTCTCCGATGATGGGTCGCGACCAGTCCAGAAACTCGGGTAGGACATCGTTGTGCGAGTCGTTTACCCACTCGGCCGGGAATCTCCGCTCCGTCCGCGCCACCGATTCCAGCGGCACAAGAACCATCTCGCATTCGTATCGTGGGCCGGGAACGCGCTGAAGAGCCACCATCTTCCCGGACTCCCCCGCGAGCGCGGCTTTGACCGCAGTCGAGCCGCATCGCCGCGACTCCTCGCGATCCACTTCGGACACCAGCGCCTGGCAGGAGCGACCCAGCAATCCCGGCCTCTCCGCACGCGCGCGCAGGCCCGTTCGCGACCAGATCAGCCGCGACAATACGTGTCCCATGTTCGCGGGCAGGGCATCCCGAGCACCCGGCAGCGTGCCCAGTTCCGTGCCGAACCATCCGCCTTTGTCGTCGGTCTGTCCTTCGCACACCGCGACTACACAGCGTCCCAGCCGCCCGTACACTTGCTGGACATCCGAACACAACTGCTCCACGCTGAGGCCGAACTCGGGGACGTAGATCAGGTGCGGCGGATCTTCGTCCTGATATCGCCGCGCATGGGCCGTGCCCGCCACCACCCAACCCACGTTGCGTCCCAGCACTTCCACTACGCAGACCGGAGTGGGAAGCGCCCGGTTGTCGGAGCCGATGTCCCGCACCGCATGCGCAAAGAAGCGGGCGCAGGAGCCGTAGCCCGGGCTGTGGTCCGTACCCAGGATGTCATTATCGATGGTCTTTGGGATTCCTATTACGCACAACTCGTAACCTGTCGATTGCGCCATCCGGTGAAAGCGCAGCGCCGTGTCCATCGAGCCGTTGCCGCCGGTGTAGAAGAAGTACCGGACATCCCTCCGCCGCAGCACATCGAATATCCGTTCGTCATCTTCAGGCGAAAGCGCCCGGCGTGATGAACCGAGTGCCGACCCGGGCGCCCGCGCTATCGCTTCTATGTTCTGCGGCGGCTCCGGGAAGAGATCGAAGAATCGATCTTCGAGTAGGCCCGCGAGACCGAATTCCGCTCCGTAGAGTGTGTCTATTCCGGTGTGCTTTCGGGCTTCCGCGATCACGCCGGCAAGGCTCGCATTCAATACCGGCGTCGGCCCGCCGCCGTGCGCCACCACAGCCGAGGCCGGCATCTATGTCAGGCCGAGCAGGCGTTCGGCATTTGCGTTGTAGACCTTCTTCAAAATACCGTCCGGAAGGCCGATTCCATAAATGCGCCACCGGCCCTGCGGTGGCACCGGCGCCGGCGCGTAATCGAAATACTCGTCTTCGGTCTCGAGAAAGCGAAAGTAGATGCGATACAGCGCCTCGCCGAAGATTTGCTGTGGAGTTTCGGTACCATGCGGGACCGCGTCGGTGCCGAACAGAATCCGATCCTGATACTTGTCGAAGAACTTGCGGGAAGCTCGCGGCTGCCGCCCCAACTCACCGATTCGAGCCCCGATTTCAACGTTCATGTTGGGAAAACGGTCCATCGCCGCCGAGACGTTTTCCAGGTTTTCGGCGAAGTTGCCGACATGCAGGACGATGAACTGCGTGCGCGAGTGCCGCTCGATGACGCGATTCCGTGCGGCGATCAATTCCTCATTGCTCGGGAAATCCTTGCCGTGGAACGACCAGTCGGGGTGATTGTTCAACTCTTCGAAACGCTCGTTATACCGGTCGGTAGGAAGGAAGAACGCGGAGGGATCGGAGATATGAATGGCCACCGGCATCTGGTTCGCGCCGCAGGCATCCCACATCGGGTCGAAGCGTTTATCGTCGATCTTCACCAGGGGCCCGGTCGTGATGTTCTCGCGGAGATAGAGCCCCAGGGTCTTCAGTACCTTCAGCCCGCGTGCGCCGTCTCGATGCGCCCGCTCGATCTCCTCGGCCTGCGCCTTCGGATACCCTGGCTCATTGGAGCGCGCCCACATCGGCTCGGTGAAGGTGATGAAGCGGCCGGGGTGAGCGCGGTCGAAGCGTTGGATCGCCTCGCGCAGGCCTTCGCCGTAGCCGCCCGTCAGGTTGACCATTGTTCGGAGGTTCACGTGATCCATTACGGTCAGTAGCTCCTCGGGGGGTGCGGCGTACCGGCGCGCAGCCGTCAGCGGAACGCCCTTTTCGCCTTTCGCAGCAAACGAAAGGTGCGTGTGAATATCGATCACCGGATACCGCGCGCGTTCCACCTTTGTCTCGGTCGCGTGCAGCATGCTCTTCGGCTGGTACTCCCCCAGGTCCAGCGCCTGCCGCTGTCTTTGTTGGCCCGAGAGGCGGAGCGAACCGGAGCCGAGGCCCGCGCTCAGTGTGGCTAGCCACTGTCGTCGATTGAAGATCATTGGTCGTCGTTCCAATGTATAGTATCCTTCTTTGTTACTGACACTCTTATGTCCCCCACACGCGAAGTCGGTGTTCCGCCTCCGATCAAGCTGAGCCTGACGCAGTGGCTGATCTGCATCACGGCCGCGCTCGGCTTTGCTTTCGATATCTACGCGGTACTCGTCGCTCCGCTGATTCTGCCTCCGGCAATGCGCGACTTCGGAATCACCAAACCCGCCGATCTGAACCATTGGGCCGGCATCCTGTTCTACGTTCCCGCGATGTGCGGCGGCGTGTTCGGGTTGATCGGCGGTTACCTCACGGACTTGTTCGGACGGCGCCGGATCCTGGTGTGGAGCATTCTGTTGTACACCGTATCGGCGCTCGCCAGCGGATACGCCTCTACCGTTCAGGAACTGCTGATCCTTCGGTGTGCGACATTCGTCGGCGTCTGCGTCGAATTCGTTGCCGCCGTCGCCTGGCTGGCTGAGTTGTTTCCTAATCCGAAGCAGCGTGAAGGCGTTTTGGGCACCACACAAGCCTTCTCATCATTAGGAGGCATTCTCGCCGCGGCCATCTACTACGTCGCAGTGACCTACGGAAAGTCGTGGCCCGCGGTTCATGGCGGCCATGAGCCGTGGCGCTATACGGTCATGTTGGGCGTGCTCCCGGCGATCCCGCTCATCATCATCCGCCCATTCCTGCCGGAGTCGCCGATATGGGCGGCCAAGCACAAGGCCGGCACTCTGGAGCGCCCGAGCCTCGGCGAAATCTTCCGTCCGCAGTACCGCCGAACGACCATTGTCACTGCCCTGATGTTTGCGTGCAGCTACGGCGCGGCGTTTGGAGCGATCCAGCACTTGCCGCGCATCGTGCCGGGCTTGGCCGAAGTCAGGGGCTTACCTCGTTTGGAACAGCAGAAGATCGTCAGTGCGGTGCAATCCATTCAGGAGATCGGCGGCCTGGTGGGACGCGTAGTCCTCGCAGTTCTTGCCGTCATCATCCTGAGGCGTCGGAAGCTGCTCCACGTCTTTCAGATTCCCGGACTCATTCTGGTTCCTCTAGTCTTCTTCTGGCCCGCCGTACATGACCTGACGATGCTGAAAGTGGGTATCTTCCTGGCGGGATTCATGACCGTGGCGCAGTTCAGCTTTTGGGGCAACTATCTGCCGCGCGTTTATCCCACCCATCTCCGAGGTACCGGCGAGAGCTTCGCCGCGAACGTCGGCGGACGCATGTTGGGAACTTCGGCGGCACTGGTAACCACCAGCCTGGCCAACGTTATGCCGGGGGTCTCGCCCGCGGTCAAGTTGACCTACGCCGCGGCTGCGGTTGCCTTCTTTGTGTACGCGAGCGGGTTTGCCTTGAGCTTCTTCTTGCCGGAGCCCCCGCAAAAGTTGCCTGAGTAGATTACAACTCAGTTCTTGGTCCCGTCCGCCGGTTCCACGATGGCGCGCATCGAACCCTTGGATCTCGCCATGCGGTGATCCGCCCCGAACGCGTGGATCTGGTCTCGCGCAAAATTGGCTTGGGCCAGTTCGCAGGTGATGACAATCGTGCGGCCAGCCTCATCTACTTCGACAGCGTGGCGCAGGGCGTCCGCCGTCGAATACATGAACAGCTTCTCCAGCATTTCGATCACGTAATCGTAGGTATGATCGTCATCGTCCAGCAGCACGACGTGGTACTGCGGCGTTAGTTCCTCTTGGTTCGTCGTTCCGGTGGTGGGCTGGATGGTGGTTTGTGCCATCGGACTCCTCCATTCCACCACATCTGGGCTACAATGAAGAACGAAGGGGGCGCACTGGATTCGACGGGATTGAGTCGTTGTGGAAGGGCGTGCCGGGTTCCGAGCTCCCGTAAAACGATCGGAAACAATCAACTGCCAACAATCAGCAGTTTGCTTACGCTGCTTAATTAATTAGGTAGCCGCTCCGGTTCACAGGCCTGTATGGGGACTAGTGAGCGTCAAATGACAGGATAGGTCTGAAGCTTCTGTCCGTAGCCGAAGGTCGAGATCAATCGGGCTAAGTGGTGGCTTCTCTTCGCCGGTTCTTATGGCTGCCACCGACAAATACCGAACCGGATACGCACGTAGTCGTTTCATGGCGGGCTTTCTCGGACGCGGGTTCAATTCCCGCCGCCTCCACCAACCTGTTTTCCGCCCGCCTGATTGTCCGCGCTAAGCGGACGCATCAGTCGCTATTTTGCCGCCCCGAAGCATCGTTCCGAATTCGGACACTCCGAAGACGTTATCGAACATCCCACCCCGGGCCACGCTGATCTCACTGCCCCGGACTCCATCAAAATAGCTCATCGCGCCCTGGAAGCTGAATTGCCCTAGTGTCCGAGAAAATACATGTGCCGTGCGGACCTGCATACGTAAGGCCATTGAACAGGACCAATGATCTACTTCCGATACTTTCTGATGCTGGCATTTATCAGTGTCAATGCGCTTTGCTCAGCACAATCGATGGAGGTTTCCGTCCAGGAAGCGCGGCCCGTGCCGTACGCCGGCCCGTTGCTGCGCCCCTTCAACCTGCAGCGCCGCATCGTCGCACCCGTTCGCCTCTCGAACACGCCGCGCCTCGAATCGTTGGTGCGCAGCGGCAACCTGTACCTGTCCGTGCAGGATGTCATCGCCCTGGTGCTCGAAAATAATCTGGACATCGCCATCCAACGCTACGGACCAGCCCTGGCGCTGGAAGTCCTGAGGCGCGCTTCCGGCGGTGGGTTTTTGAGAGGTATTGATACCGCGGTAGCCGCCGGCCCCGTCAGCGTCAGCCTCGCCGGCGTGAGTACGAATACCAACGGGCTCAGCGGTGGTGCGGGCGTTGGCTCCGGCGGCGGCATCGTGATTCAGTACGGTCCCACCCCGCCAAACCTGGACCCCTACGTATTCGCGTATGCGAATTTTCAGCATCTCACCACTCCGTTGAGCAATACGATTCTGAGTCAGACCACAGCCCTTACCAATGATCAGCGGCAGTTCCAATTTGGTTATGGACAGCAGTTCATCTCTGGCACCAGCATGCAAGCGACTTACTCGAGCTTCCGGAGCCGGTTGAATAGTCCCGCGCCGTTTCTGAATCCGGCGACGAACGGATATCTCGATCTCTATTTCACCCAAAACCTGCTGCAGGGCTTTAGCATCGCTGTGAACAACCGGAATATTCGAGTTGCCAAAAACAATCTGAAGGTGACTGACCTCCAACTCAAGCGACAGGTGATCACCACTGTTTCCGCAATCTTGAACCTCTATTGGGATTTGGTGAGTTTCAATGAAGACGTCCGCATCAAATCGCTGGCGCTGGCGACGTCCGAGAAACTCCTCGAGGACAACAAGAAGCAGGTTGCTTTGGGGGCTATAGCCGGCATTGAAGTCACCCGCGCTGCCGCCGAAGTATCTTCGGGTAAACAGGATCTCTTGATCGCACAGACCAATGTCGCTCAGCAGGAGACGATTTTGAAGAATGCACTGAGCCGGACGGGTGTGGCTAGCGCATGGCTGGATGAAGTGCACGTTATTCCGCTCGACAAGATTTTGGTGCCGGCGAAAGAGGATTTGAAGCCTGCGGGCGAGTTGATTCAGCGGGCGATTGAGAACCGTCCGGAGCTCGACCAGATCCGCTTGAATCTCCAGAGCAGCAAAATTAATCTCGGCGGAACCAGGAACGGGCTGCTGCCGAGCTTGCAGGCCTTCGCGGATTTCCAGAATAACGGCCTGACAGGTCCTGTGAATCCCTTGTATAACGGGTCTAGTTTGCCGAATCCCTACTTCGTCGGCGGCTACGGTAACTTGACCAGCCAAATTCTCCGGCGTAACTTTCCCAATTACTCGGCCGGGTTCTCACTCAACATCCCTTTTCGTAACCGGGCGGCACAGTCCGACTATGTTATCGACGACCTTCAACTTCGGCAGAGCGAGTTACAACTGCAACGAGCCCTCAACCAGGTTCGCGTCGACGTCAAAAACGCCATCATCGGGTTGCAGCAGGCTCGATCCCGCTACGAGGCGGCTGTAAATACGCGCCAACTGAGCGAGGAAACGTTGAAAGCTGAGCAGAACCGGTATAAATATGGCGTGTCGGAAATCACACTGGTAATCCAGGCGGAGCGCGACCTCACTTTGAACCAAAGCGCAGAGGTTCAGGCTATGGCTAACTACACTCACGCCAAAATCGCTTTTGATGAAGCCGTGGGGCTCACGTTGGATGTTAACAACATCGCGATCGATGAAGCCGCCACCGGGCGTGTTGCGCGGCATTCCTCAATCCCTGAGTCGCTTCCCGAGGTCCGCAAGTGAGATCTCTCGTCGCTGTTGCATTGCTCGTAGCACAAGCCGGCGGGCAAGAGTTGCCGATCCTCATCAACAAGCCGGAAGGGCGGATTGTGCTCAGGCCGTATGAAACTGCAACCATTCCGCCAGTCAAGTTGAGTAACTCCGAACGGTTGCAGAGACTCATTCGCGCGGGAAAGCTGTATCTCACGATTCAGGACGCGATCGCGCTCGCGATCGAGAACAGCCTGGATCTCGAGGTGGACCGGTACGGGCCGGTGACAGCCTCCTGGAGTCTCGAGCGAGCCCAGGCCGGTGGGCCGCTGCGTGGAGTCACCAGCGGCAGTTCGCAGATCGGAACGGTTGCCAGCGGCCAGGGTATCGCGGGAAGCCAGGCGGCAGCCGGGCTTGGCGGTGGTGGCGGGAGTGGCGGAGGCAACGCCGGCGGAGCAGTCGTATCCCAGATTGGGCCGGTGACGGCCAACCTGGATCCCGTTCTCCAGCACACGACGCTGTTCTCGCATATCACCCAGCCGCAGGTAAATACGGTGCAAAGCCAGACCACGTCGCTGGTGCAAACCGTTCGCCAGTACAACACTTCCGTGCAGCAAGGACTTCTCAGCGGCGGCTATGTCCAGCTGAGATTCAATGAATCGTATCTGAAAGAGAACACGCCTACCGATATCCTGAATCCATCGGTAGCTCCCCGTTTGTATCTCTACGCGCAACATAATTTCCTCTCCGGCTTCGGAGTTGCAGTCAATAGCCGGTCAATCCGGGTCGCGCAGAAAAACGCCGTCGCATCCTTCGAAACGTTCCGGTCCCAGTTACTCGACCTGGTTGCCACCGTGCTCAATCTCTACTGGGGTCTGGTGAGCGCCAATGAGGGATTGAAGACCAGAGAGGGCGCTCTCAAGGTCGCGGAGAAGTTTTACGAAGACACCCAAAATGAGATTCGGCTCGGCGTGCTGTCCACGGCTGACATTTATCGGGCGCAGCTCGAGGTGGGAACGCGAAAGCAGGAGCTGACTGTCTCCCAATCGAACGTCGGTCAGCAGGAGAACCAATTGAAGAATGCCCTGAGCCGCAACGGGCTTCAGGATCCTTTGCTGGATGCGGCTGAAATTGTTCCTCTCGATCGGATCCAGGTTCCCGTCACTGACGATCTTCCACCGCTGCGCACGTTGGTGGCAACGGCGCTCGCGAAGCGACCTGACGTAGCGGTCGGAAAGGTACGAATGGAAAACGCGGAGACCTCCGCGCTGGGCACCGCTAACGGAATCTTGCCGCAGCTGCAGGGGTTTGCTCAGACGTACAACAGCGGTCTGGCCGGTGAGTCTCATCCCTACCTGGGTGAGGCGCCGGACCCATATTTCACTGGCGGTCTTGGCACCGCTGCCGGCCAGGTGTTCCGGAGGAACTTCCCGAACAATCGTGCCGGCGCCGTTTTTCAAGGTGCATTGAGGAATCGTGTGAATCAGGGAGATTATGGCGTAGAACAGTTACAGCTGAGGCAAGGCGAGCTCAGCAACAGGCGAGACTCGAATCAGATCGTGGTGGACATCTCGAATCAGATAGTCGCGATTCGTCAGGCTCGCGCCCGATACTCCGCCGCCGTCGACAGCCGGACGCTGCAGGAACAGCTACTCGAGAAAGAGCAGCAGAGCTTCCGGATTGGCGGAGCCACGTTCAATGACATCATCATCGCGCAGCGCAATCTGGTGAACGCCCAGACTGCAGAGGTGACGGCGCTCGCGAGCTATGCGCGTGCGCGAGTGTCACTTGATCAGGTGCTGGGGGAAACGCTGGAGAAGAATAATGTTTCTGTGGACGATGCGCTGAAGGGCCGCGTGCCCCGGGACTCAACGCTTGCTCCCTAAACTTTCGGAGCGAGTTCTGAGTCGAAAAGCCGCCGTGTGGGATCTACCAAAAACCAAGCCGCCGCTCCCATGGCGCATAACGCGGCGGCGGTCAGAAAGGATGCGGTCCAGCCGAAGCGGCCCGCAATCCACGGGGAGAGCGAGGCGGTCAACGCGCCTCCCAACTGGCCACCCATATTCATGATTCCGGAGACCGTGCCCGCCGAGGGTCCCGCGATTTCCGCTGTGACAGCCCAGAAGGAACTTTGCGAAAGATAAAGGGCTCCGGCGCCACCCGCCAGCACAATACTGGCCAGCTGAGCACTCTCCACCTGGGTTCCCATGGCGATGAAGATGGCGGCGAACGCAATGCCGAATACAGCGATGCCGCACCGGCCTAAGCGGGCGCCCCGGTGTGACGTGATGCGATCGCTGATCCAGCCTCCCAGGGGCGAGGCCAGAGCCATCGCGATAAACGGCAGCATGGCCCACCAGCGGCTCGATTTCAAATCCATGCCACGGACGCTGTTCAGGTAAATGAAGAACCAGGTGAAGAAAATATAGGCTGCGTAGCCGTAGGCGAAGTAGCTGAGCGTCATCGCCCACAGTTCGCGGCTGTTGAGGATGCGGCCCCACGGCAGACCGCCACTTTTCGACGTGGGCGCCTGCGGTAAACCCGTCTCAATGAGTTCCAGTTCTTCGGTCCCTACCCACGGATGTTGCGAGGGCTTGTCACGGGCGATGAGGAACCATACGACGCCGGCGGCGATCCCGATCAACGCGCTGACGACGAACGACCATCGCCAGCCATAATTCTCCATCACGTACACGATGAGCGGCGGAGTGATGCCCGCGCCCGCCCCGACTCCCGCGAAGATGAAGCCATTCGCGAGCCCGCGTTCCCGGGATGGAATCCATTCTGCGACCAGGCGATTGGACGAGGGGTACACGACGGCTTCTCCGATTCCGAGAGAGAACCGGATGACGATCAGAATGAGCAGCGAAGATGCGAGAGCCGGCGGGATGACGACCACCAGAGAGGTGAACAAGCCCCACCAGAGGACCGCGACGGTCAGTGTCCAGCGCGGCCCGAAGCGATCCGCCAAGCGTCCGCCGGGAGCCTGGAACAGGGCGTAGCCGAGAACGAAAGCGCTGAACACGTAGCCGAGCTGGACGTCGGTGAGGTGATACTCCTTGGCGATGGTTCGTCCGGCAATGGAGATGTTTACGCGATCGAGGTAGGCAATCGCGCTGATGAGGAAGGTCCAACCAATCAGTAGCCATCGGATGTTGGTTCGTTGGGGCGGCAACCCGACATCATATCAGTCATGGCGTTACTTTAGATCCGACGGCTTCCGGCCCTTGATGAACGTGCCGAAGCCGAAGTGGGAAGGGTGGTACTCGCCCACAAGCCCGACATCGACCTTCGCGGGAGCCTCCATCTTGAGCGCCCAATAGCAGGCATTGACGATCATCCGGCGTAAGGCGTCGTTCTGGAGATCTTCGGCGGCGCCCATCGTCGTGGTGAAGATGCGAGCGCCGCGATACGTCCTGGTCCAGGCGACCGGCATCATGGGATCGTTTGGCTTGCCCTCCACCGGCGGATCGGACGCGTGCATGCCGCTCAGCACCTGACCCAGCACCAGCGTTTGACTGTCGCCGGGCAGCGGGAGGTGAACTTCATACACGTCAGTTGGTCCCCAGATCTCGCCTGATTGGATGCCGCGCAGAATCGGATGATTCTCCTGCCCGGGGGAGATAATGCCGCGCGTCGATTGTAACCCGTGCTTCCCGTGATGCGCGATCCAGGTTTCGCCCAGCACTTGACGGCCGAAGCCGCCGTCCCACTCCTTGCTGTTCCAACTGTATCGGGCGTATGTGGGGCTGGTCTTGATATTGAACGAATGCGTCGCCGTGCGCAGCGCGACGATCGGCTTGCCGGATTCGATGTAGTCGACGAAGTGTTTCATCTGGGCATCGGGCAAATCGCGGAACCGGGCGAACAGGACCAGCAGGTCGGCCGTGTCGAGCGCTTCAAGACCCGGGATGTTGTCGACCCGGTCGGGGCGAATTGTCCCGTTCGCGGGGTCGATCGCGAACAGCACGGTACACCGGAAGCCATTCTTCGTGAGGATTTTTGCGAGTTGGGGAAGCGCTTCTTCCGAGCGGTATTCGTCATCCGCGGCAACCAGGACGATATGCCTGGACGCAGCCGCTCCGTTCATCAGCGCCATGGCCAGGACGGCGGTGAGCAACATGTTTCGCCAGATTGACATACACTGTTTATCGCTCATTTTCTGGGCACCCAGAGGGACCCGCCGAGCTTGACACAGCACAGCCTATTTGATGGAATTAAATCCCGTTCATAAATTACTGCATGGAGAAACTCGCATGGCAACAAATCGCGGACTAGCTTATTTGGCACCTGGAAAAGTGGAGGTCAAGTCCATCGATTTCCCAAAGCTCGCTTTGGGAGACCGCAAGTGTGAGCACGGAGTCATTCTAAAGATTGTCAGCACCAACATCTGTGGTAGTGACCAACACATGGTGCGCGGCCGGACTACGGCGCCTCCCGGTCTCATCCTTGGGCACGAGATTACCGGAGAAGTGATCGAGGCTGGGCGCGACGTCGAATTCATCCGTGTCGGCGACCTCGTCTCGGTACCGTTCAACATCGCCTGCGGGCGCTGCCGCAACTGCAAAGAAGGCCGGACCGGCATCTGCTTGAACGTGAATCCGTCCAGGCCGGGCGCGGCCTATGGCTACGTGGATATGGGAGGCTGGGTCGGCGGGCAGGCGGAGTATGTGATGTGCCCCTATGCCGATTTCAATCTGCTGAAGTTCCCGGATAAGGCTCAGGCCATGGCGAAGATCAAGGATCTGACTCTGTTGTCCGATATTTTCCCGACGGGATATCACGGAGCCGTTACGGCAGGAGTGGGTCCGGGGATGACGGTGTATGTTGCGGGCGCGGGTCCTGTGGGCCTGGCGAGCGCGGCCGCATGTCACTTACTTGGAGCAGCGGTGGTGATTGTCGGCGACCTGATTCCGGAGCGCCTGGCGCAAGCTAAAAGTTTCGGCTGCGAAACCGTGGACCTGCGAAAGAAGGCGTCCTTGGGAGAGCAGATCGAACAGATCCTGAAGGTGCCTGAGGTGGATTGTGGCGTGGATTGCGTCGGCTTTGAGGCTCACGGGCATGGGTCAGATGCTGGCGTGGAACGGCCGGCAACAGTCCTCAACTCACTGATGACGGTAACACGAGCCGGCGGCGGGGTGGGCATTCCGGGGCTGTACGTGACCGACGATCCCGGCGGTGTCGATGAAAACGCCAAGACCGGCAATCTCAGTATCCGCATCGGGCTGGGGTGGGCTAAGTCGCACTCGCTGCACACCGGCCAGTGTCCGGTGATGCGCTATCATCGCCAACTCATGATGGCCATTCTGCACGACAGAACTCAGATAGCCAAAGCGGTTAATGTCACGGTCATCAACCTAGACCAGGCTCCGCAAGGTTACAAGGATTTTGATCAGGGAGCAGCGAAGAAGTTCGTAATCGATCCACACGGAATGGTCGCCGCCGCGTAATCTGGTCCGGCCATGAAGTACGAGCCGGAGTTTCTCTGGGGCGCAGCTATCTCCGCGGACCAGGTGGAGGGTGTGTCCGCCGGCGGAGAGAACGGTGACTGGTACCAGTTCGAGCATACTGACCACCACATTCAGAACGGCGATACAGCCGACGCGGCGACGGATCATTGGAATCGCTACTCCGAAGATTTCGAACTCGCGGCCGGCCTGACGCTCAACACGCTACGGACGTCGATTGCTTGGGAAAAAGTGGAACCTGCCGCAGGCGTGTTCAGCGCCGAAGCTATCGCACACTATCGGGCCGAGTTTCAGCGTTTGCGGGAACTCGGCCTCCGGCCGATGATCACTCTGCTGCACGGGACCACTCCTCTTTGGTTTCAAAGCGCGGGTGGATGGCTCGCCGATGACTCCCCCCGGCAGTTCCTGAAGTATTCGGAGTTTGTGGTTCAACAACTCGGCGATTTGTGCGATTTGTGGGCGACCATCAATGAGCCCATGGTCCTCATAGGCGAGGGCTATCTCGATGGCCATATTCCGCCCCAGGTCGCCTCGCCAGCCAAGGCGGTACGAGCTGGACGCAATTTGGTGCGTGGTCACCGGATGGCCACCGCGAAGATCCACGATCTCCAGCCCCCTTCCGCGCCTGCGAGCGGGGTGAGCGGCGTTGGCCTGGTAAATAGCCTTGACATCTACGACCCACTCGACAGTTCCAACCCCCTCGATGTCGCGGTCACAGACCTCGTTTCGGATATCTCAAACTGGGCCCTGCTGAAGGCGGCCGTTCATGGACAATTCGATCTTAAAGAGCTTGCGTCGCGATTAAGAATTCCGGAGTTGCAGGATGCGGACTCCTTCGTGGATGAGTTGCCGGGTAATGCACGAGTCGATTGGATCGGAGTGAACTATTACACGCGCAACATGGTCCAGTTCAACTGGAAGGGCCGTCCTAATCTAACCGCTCCGGCCGGACCTAAGGGTGATAATGGATGGACGGTCTATCCGGAGGGCTTGGAACGGGTTTTACGGAGTACCGCGGATCGCTTTCCCGGGATTTCCATCATCATCACCGAGAACGGCATGGCAGATGCCAAGGATCAACTTCGCCCGCAACTCATCCGGGATACGTTGACGTCTCTCGATCGAGCCAAAGCCGGGCACGACGGAAAAGCGCCGATCGATGTGCGCGGATACTATCACTGGAGTCTCACAGATTTCGAATGGGAGTTCGGATACGCGCACCGCTTCGGGGTGATCGAAATCTTGCACGATCAGCATCTGAAGCGCGTTGCTCGGCCCAGTGCGGACGTGTACAGGCAGGAAATCGCAGCCAGGAGGCCTGTGTGATGAATAATGTTTCGCGGCGTTCCTTGATAAAGAAAGCGGTGTTGGCAGGCGGTCTAGGCTGGTCGCTTAAAGCCATCCCGTTGCAGGATGTAAAGCTGGGAGTGACGACCGATGAAATCGACGAGGATCCTTCGATAGCGGCGGACTTTCTGAAGCGGTTCGGGCTGCACTACGCGGAGGTACGCAACGTTTGGGGCAAGTACAACACTTCGCAGCCCGTCGAAAAGATACGGGAGGCGCGAGCCGCTTTCGACGCCCGCGATGTGAGGATCTCAATTGTGGATACTGCGTTCTTCCGCGGAGCCATCCCCCAGGATGGCGCCGCCCTGGATCGCGAGTGGACGCTTCTGGATACGGCGATGGAGCGCGGCGATGTGCTGGGAACGAAGTTGCTGCGGATCTTCGCTTTCGTGCCCAAGGACCGGAACGTCGGAGATACGGCGGCCTATCCGCGCAGTTACGAGTTGTTGAGGGAAGCCGCGGATCGTGCGAAGAAGCGCGGTTTCCGCCTCGCGGTAGAGAATCTTGAAGGCAGTTATGTACAAATCGGGGCCGACTCGGCGAGGCTGCTGAAGGCCGTCGCGGCGGACAACCTCGGAATCTGCTGGGATCCCAACAATGCGGCGGCCTCGGGCGAGAAGTCGTTCCCGGACGGCTACCGCAAACTCGACCCGGCGCGTATCTTTCATGTACACTTGCGAGACTATCGCCACAAGCCGGATGGCAAGGTGGAATGGGCGGCCGTGGGCACGGGCGAATTCGATAATACCGCTCAGATTCGGACCTTGCTGAAAGACGGATTTAAAGGAACATTTACGCTCGAAACACATTGGCGCGATCCGAAGGGCAAGGCGTACGCGACCGAGACGTCGTTAGGCGGGCTGTTCAAAGCGATCGCGAAAGTATGACCGCGCCGTCTTCGCCGAATGAGTCCGCGCGTATTGCGGATCAACTTCATCGGGCATTCTTTGGAGGCCCGTGGCATGGACCTTCGCTAAAAGAGGTGCTTGACGGCGTGCGTTCCGAAATGGCTGAAAAACACTCGATTGCCGCGGCACATTCCATCTGGGAGTTAGTACACCACGTGCGCGCCTGGACCGCTGAGGCGGATGCGACGGTGAGGGGAAAGCCGTACGAATCCCTAACGGGTGAAAAGGATTGGCCGCCGGTGACCGAGACTTCGGCGGAGGCGTGGGAAGCGGCTCTCACGGCTCTGGAGCGTGCCGAACTCTCCCTGGAACAGGCAGTCCGCGAACTTCCGCCGGAGAGGCTTGGGGAGGGCGATCGATCGCTATATGACCTGCTACACGGGATCGCGCAGCACAACGCTTATCATGCGGGACAGATTGTGCTGCTCAAGAAGTTCGGCGTTGATTAAGGTACCCAGGCCATTCCGTCCGGGCCGGTACCGGACGAGATTCGCCCAGTGACTTCCAGTTTTTTCAAGTCTATGGTGGCGATGAAATTATCGCCGGTCACAGCGACGTAGGCTTTCGAGCCGTCGGGCTGCATTAGAATGCCTTCGACGCTGCGGCCCAGCTTCATCCGCTTGATTTCTTTCCGAGTGGCGGCCTCAAGTACCAGCAACTCGCCGGCATCCAGGTCGGAGATCAGCACCAATTTGCCGTCCGGGGTGAACTTAATCCGGTTGGATCGTTTGGTCCCTACGTTGAACGTTTGCGCCACCTTCTTCGAGGCGACGTCGATGATCGAGACCCCTCCATCGCGCGAGTGTGCTGTCCAGAGTTGCTTCCCGTCCGGCGAGATGTCCATCCCCTCCGGGCCCTTTCCCACCGGGACGACGGTTTCATTCCAGTTCGCGGCTGCGGGGACGCGGTCGATCACGGTGATGGAGTCCGAGCCAATGTTGGCTGTGAAGATCTGGCTGCCATCCTTGTTCACCATCACCATGTGAGTCGAGTTCTGTCCAGTGCCCAGCAACCAGTCGATTTGATTGCTGGACGGGTCGTAACGGCCGATCAGTTTATTCACCTCGGCCGTAAAGTAGACTTTGGCGTCCGCGAAGAAAATGCCATGCGGTTTGCGCATCGGGCTCAAATCGATGCGCCGCAACTCCTTCCTGGCCGCGACATCGATGACGGAAATCGTGCTGCCGGGAGTCCGCGAGCCGTAATTCGAAACAAAGGCGAGTTTGCCATCGGACGACACCGTAATCTCGTGCGGAGATTCTCCGGTGGGGACCCGGCCCAGAACCTTCCCGTCGGCGGGATCGACGAACGCAAGCGTGGCTTCTTCCTTGTTGAGCACCAACAATAGTGGACTTGCCGCAACGGCATCAACGGCGAGCAACAGCAACGGGAGCGCGACGGCCGGGCAGTATCGGGATCTCATCCCTGCCATTGTCTCTCGACAAGCGCTCCGCACGAATGTGGCATTCTGAGAACTTGGATACGCGAGCAAAAATCGTCGGCGCGGACGCTGCCCTGGAGGCTGCCCAGCGTGGACACACGGCAATCGTCACCGGACACTTCGATCCGCTGCTGGTGGAGCATGCCAGGCGTTTGCGTGACATTCGAGCCGGATCCGATAGCCTGATTGTCGTGCTTCTGAATCCGCCCGATCCCATTCTCAGTTCGCAGGCCCGTGCGGAGTTGGTCGCGGCTCTGGACGTAGTGGATTACGTCGTGCTTCCGGCGCAACTGAATCTGCCCCCCGGGGTGTTCCGTGAAGAATCGACCCACAAGGCGCGATTCGATCACCTGGTCCAGTACGTTCACCGGCGGCACAGGCTGCCGGTTTCCAGCGATTGATGCAGCCCTCCCGCATTCTCGTCGTGCGCCTGGGAGCCATGGGCGACGTCATTCACGCGCTACCCGCGGTGGTTACCTTGAAGCGCAACTTCCCGTCGGCGAGTATCACGTGGGTCATCGATCCGAAGTGGGCAGTGCTGCTGGACGGCAACCCATTTGTCGACGAAGTGCTCCCATTCGACCCGCGCGCATGGGTGAGTATTCACAAGTTGTGGAGCGTTCTGCGGCGCTCGCGATTCGATACTGCAGTGGATCTGCAAGGCCTGGTAAAGTCGGCGGTGATTGTCGGTGCCTCAGGGGCTCCGCGTCGTATCGGGCGCGATCGCCGCGAAGCGCGCGAACCGTTCGCCAGCCTGTTCTATACCCAGCGCGTCGGCACTTCGCCCCCGCACGCTGTGGAGAGGAGTCTGGAATTGGCCAGGGGCGCGGGCGCGAGCCGTATGTACCGCGAGTTCCCCATCCCTCCCGGCCGCCGCGAGGGGGACCTTCCGCCGGGGCCCTTTGTTCTCGCGAGTCCACTTGCCGGCTGGGCATCGAAGCAATGGCCTCTCGAGTACTACTCGTTGGCCGCCAACGCCTTGCGCAAGCAAGGTTGCACACTGGTTGTGAACGGTTCGCCAGACGCACGCGATACCCTCGCCGAGATCAAAGGCGCCCATGTGCACGTCTCAGGAATCGCTGGGCTGATCGATGCAACACGGAGGGCAGCGGGCGTTATCGGGGTGGATAGCGGGCCCTTGCATCTAGCGGCGGCGTTAGGACAGCCCAGTGTCGCTATCTTCGGTCCTACCGATCCTGCGTGCAATGGACCAATTGGGGGAACGGTGACAGTGCTGCGTGATCCGTCTGCCGTAACGACGTACAAGCGCTATCGGGAAATTGCTCCCAGCATGCGAGCTGTGAAACCTGAGGCGGTGGTGGAGGCGCTGCGAACGCGCATGTCGTCTCACGCAGACAGGACACGGATTTGAGAGCGCGGCGTTATTGGTTTCCCAAAGCGTACGCGGACGCGGTCGCGAAGCTGCGTGTTCCAGCGGGATTTGTGCTCGTAGCGGCATTCCTGTACTTCGCCGATCCCACTCCTAAGTCGCTCTCGATCGGAGTGTCGGTTGCGCTGGGCGGGCTGATGATCCGAGGCTGGGCCGCGGGGCACCTCGAGAAAAATCGTCAACTGGCCATGAGCGGTCCGTATGCGCACTTGCGCAATCCACTGTACCTGGGCACGTTAATTGTAGCTTTGGGATTCGTGATCGCGGCTCGACGTTGGGAGCTTGGACTGCTCTTCGCGCTCGTGTTTGGCGGGGTGTATCTTCCGGTGATTGAACTCGAAGAACAGCATCTGCGCGAGTTGTTTCCGGGCTATGGAGACTACGCCTCGCGGGTGCCGATGCTGCTTCCTTGCTCACGCGGCTTGGGAGACTCTCGCCGGTTCGCGTGGTCCCTCTATTTGCTGAACCGGGAGTATCAGGCCGCTCTGGGTTTTCTGGCAGGCGTCTTAGTACTGTTGTGGAAAGCCCTTCGATGATGGTCGCTTACGGAGCGACGATCTGTGTCTTCTCCTCCAGGTCGCGTTTTTCGGACTCGTTCCGAGCCTGGATCTGCTGGTATTGTTTCATGGCCTGCTTGGCCTTCGCAGTGTCGCCCGCTGCCTGGTAGGCTCTGGCGAGCTGATAATGCAGACTGCCGTCGTCGTCGGCCGCAAGCGCCGCTTGTAGGTGCGGAATAGCCGCAGCCGGTTTGCCGACAGTCACGTACGCGGAGCCCAGCGCGGCCTGGGCGGGCAGCAGTTTCGGCGCCCCCCGCAGCGCCGCCTCGAGATGCGGAATAGCCTCTTCCGGCTGCTCTGAGCGGAGCAGGGAGTTGCCGATGAGGTATTCGATGTCAGGCGCTTTCTGATTCACCTTTGTGAGGATCGCGAGTGCGCCTTTGTAGTCGCCGGCATCGTGTAACGCGGAAGCCACCGAGAGTTCCAAATTCGTATCGTTCGGCTCCAGCTTGCGCGCGGCGCGCCATTCGCCAGCCGCATCGAGATGCCGTCCCTGGCTGGCGGCGATCTCCGCTTTGATGGCGTGCAACTCCACCGATTCGGGCAGCGCGCCCAGTTTCGCGAACGCGTCACGGGCGAGTTCGTCATAGGCGCGAGACCGCCAATACAACGACGGCGCCGACGCCGCGGCGAGATAGCGTCCAGCGCTAAATTCGCACTCGGGCTTCTCATGGATGCAATCCGGAGGCGGCAGCGATTTCTCTTTAGCCTCCTCCGCCGCGGCCCAGTCGGCGTGATTTGTGGCGCGGTAGACGGCGGCCAACCCCGCGAGCGCCGGTCGAAAGCGTGGCTGTTTCTCAAGTGCCTGCTTATAGAAGAAGAATGCGCTGCGGTACTGCCGCCGCACCATGCGCGATTCCGCGACCAGCACCAGCCATTCGGGCGAGCCTTGCGCGGATTTCGTGAGCTGATCGAACGCCTGCTGAGCAAGCGCCTCGTAGCTGTGCCCGAGCCCCTGCCACACCTTAGGATCATTCGGGGCGGCCTGGGCGAGCTTTCGATATTGGACCTCAGCCTCGCTGGCACGTCCAACACCGAGCAGGGCTCCCGCCAACATTCCGCGCGCATTGACGTTTGCAGGGTCCAGCTTCAGGGCACGCTCAAGAGGATTTATCGCGTTCGCAGGATCGTTGGTTTCCAGCCGCGCCATCCCGAGCGAGACAGATGCAGGGAGGTTGTTCGGATCCATCTTGAGAACCCGCTCAAATTCCGGTATGGCTTCGCGCGCGTGACCCGACATCTGCAAGGCCATGCCGAGATTCAGGCGGAGACCGGGGTTGGCGGGCAGCGCTTTCACCAGTTCTTCACAGATCGGAACTGCTTCGGCGAAGCGGCCCGCCTGCATGAGTTGTTTGACCTGAGCGGATTTCTGGGCAAGACCGGGAGGCTGGGCGTGAGCGAAGATTGCGACGAATAGAAAAAGGGGCAGGATGAAACCCCTGCCCCTCAATGCGAATGAACCTCCGCGAGCGATGTCGCGGTTAGAACCCGAGACGCAAGCCAAAACGGATCTGCCGTTCTCCATACGAACTCAAGATTCGCATGAAATTCGTGCTAGTCACGCTTGTGCTCGAGGGGCCGCCGAAGTGCGACGTATTCGGGAAGTTGTAGAACTCCGTCCGGAAGGAGAGTGTGACCCGCTCCTTGATCGGGAAATTCCGAAATACGCTAAGATCCGTGTTCCAGACCCCTGGATTACGGAGTATATTGCGACCCGATGAGCCGAACTTCAGGGGAGTGTTGACCGTAGTGAAGGCCGTCGGATCGTAGTAGTAAGTGCCGGGTCCGACATTGCCGATACGATTTACCACGGGATTCACCTGGTCCGCCGTTTGGCTATTGCCGGGGGCATTCAATCCGCCGCCCGGAGCGCGTTACTGTAAACGGGGTGCCGGTATACGCCGACATAATGCCATTCACTTGCCAACCGCCGACGATATACGATGCAGGTCCGCTATTAACCCAGGTCTTACCCTTTCCGACCGGCAACTCATAAACCCAACCAAGCTGGAAGATGTGGGTGCGATCGTAACCTGCGGCTGCGCGATTGCGATAGAACACGGGTCCCCAATTCCAGTTCACACTCGCCCATCCGTCGTCGTCCGTCATGTTGATGGCTTTCGAAAACGTATAGGCGCCCTTGATCAGCAGACCCTTCGAGAACTGCTTGTTCAGGCTGGCCTGCAGGGAATGGTAGTTAGAGCTGAGATATCCATCCCACATATTGGTCGCGATGCCACGCTGGAACGCGGCATAGTATGGCCGACCCGTGGTTCCGGAGCCAGGGAACCCGGAGTTGATGTCGCGATCCGCCAGCAGGTGGGTGCTCTCCGTTCCGACATAAGCGACCGACGCCACCATGTCCAGCGGGAAGCGGCGCTCGATGGTGAAGTTCCAGCTCTGCGTATAACCACGGTGGATCTGGCCCAGGTACGGGCTGCGCATATCGGCCACGTTCGGCAGGCTAACAACACCGGTCGAAAGGTCGGGGCCATTAACCGGGGGGATGCCCTGGTCGAGTGGCGCTACTGCTGAGAAGCCGTTGGGAGCAGCGAAGTTGAAATTCACCGTTAGCGGGTAGAAGCCCCGCAAGGGACGCGAAAAGGGCAGCGGATCGTAGTTCAGTCCGTACCCGGTACGAATGACGGTCTTCTCATCCAGGCGATAAGCGATACCGATACGAGGTGAGAACAGCTTGTGACTAACTGTTACCCCGACGTCCTTAGGCACGTTGCCTCGGCCCCCGAGATATACCAGATTCGTAGCCGGATCGAGCCGCTCGATCCCTTTGTCATGGGCTCGAGTCATCAGCGGATACAACTCATACCGGACGCCAAGGTTGACGGTGAGCTTGCGGGTGACCTGCCAGCGATCCCGCGCATAGAATCCGAACTGAAATTCGCGAGGAGTCATCAGAATGTACTGAATACTCTTCTGCAGGTTGTCGGGCAAACCCAGCAAGAAAGAGGCGTAGCCGTTGTAAAGATCCGGGGATCCACTCGGTCCCAGGGCAGTCACCCCTCCGCCAAAATTAATGTAACCGCGCGGGCCGGCGCCTAATTCGGGCTGCCAATGCGTCATCCGGTGGTTGACGCCGTCGAAGCCGAAGCGAAGTTCGTGAGCCCCTTTGTTCCAGGTGACGTTGTGGCTCATCGTGTAGCTTTCTTCGACGCGTTCCAACGGCATCCACCCCGGAACACCAAAGCCATCGTAGCCGTTGATAGAAATGTTCGGGAACCCACTCTGTCGTATGTCGGGACCGTTCAGTCCGGGAATGCCAAGCTGCGCGCCATAGTTGGTGCCGAAGTCGTTCCCCCTTACCGTCTGGTTCATGCGCTGGTAACCGATGACGCCGTCCAACAGTACATTCGGGGAGAAGGTGTAAGTGTGGCCGATGGAGAAATTGTTGACGTACGTGTCGCCGAGGCCAGGGTCTGCGTTGGGCGCCGGACCGCCAGCCACGCCGAAGATACCGAAGCCGCCGGAGAGCGCCGCCATGTGCCCGTACTTGCCCCATAGTTGGTGCTTCTCATTACGGGTGTAATTCAATTTCGCGTCGATGTAGTCGCGATTGAACAGCGGTACTTCGGAGATGAAGAAGTTGTTCTGAGCGAAAGGCAGATTCGGGGTCGGATAGTAGGCCTGGATCTTCTGTGCGATAGGACTGATCCGATTCGCCGGGATCTTATTCCCGGGGAACGGTGTGCGGCCCGTTCCGTCGGAAGTAAGAGGGTTCGGGTTGTTACCGGTTAGCGGATCGTAAATGATGGTGCTAACGCCACTAAAATCACCGGCGCGAATGCCGGTTTCCGGAACGGAATATCGCCCCTGACCGCCTTGGCGCTGGCGAGTAGCGTCCCAACTGCCAAAGAAGAAGAACTTGTTCTTGATGACCGGGCCGCCCAGCGTCACTCCGTAGTTGTTGTAGATATTGAGCGCCTTCGCTTGGCCCGCCGGTTGGAAGAAGTTGCGCGCGTTCAGGTGCTGGTCGTTGTGGAACTCGAACGCACTGCCATGGAACTGGTTGGTGCCGGACTTCGTCACCACCGTCACAGACGCACCGCCAGCCATGCCTTGTTCAGCGTCGGCCGCGGACGTGGTTATGTTGACTGTGTCCACAGTCTCCTCAGGAGGGACATAGCCGGAGTGATGGGGCAGCCAAAGATTGACACTGGAGGCGCCGTCAATGCGCGTGTTGTTGTTGTTGCGGTTGGCGCCGTTCACATTGGTCGTGAGCGCCCGCTGCGGAGTGTCCGTCACCGAGTTCTGGAAGCCGGCGGGTGTTGCGCCCGGTACCAGGTTGATCAGGCTCTGATAGTTGCGATAGCCCGGAAGCGGCATGTTCGCTACCTGCTGGGTGGTGATGACGGAGTGGGTGTCCGCCTTATCGGTCTGTAACAGCGTCGCTTCGGACTGTACGGTAATCGCCTCGCTGAGTGCGCCGACTTCCATCTTCAAGTCCACGCGGCTGACGGTATTGGCCGAGACGTTCACACCTGTGCGAGTTTCGGTCCTAAAACCGCTTGCGACGATTTTGATGTCGTAGTTGCCGGGCATCACATTCCCGACATTAAATCGGCCCGAACCGTCGGTCTTGTCGGTGTAGACCTGACCGGTCGCACTGTTAGTTAAAGTGACTTCAGCATTGGGTATAGCGGCGCCACTCGGATCCTCCGCAAGGCCGACCACCGAACCGTACAGCACCTGCGCTGCCGCTGGGTGCGCGGACACAAGCAGCAGGCACACGAACACAAAAAAGCAGAATGACTTTATTTTCACCCTTTAACCCCCTGTTGGTTCTTTATACTCCTATCCATGCCCAAGGTCAAGCTGAAGCTCTTTCCTCGATTCCGCAACTTGATCGTTCAGAGGCTGCAAATCACCTTACAAACGGGCCGCGTATTTGACAGAATACAGATTACCCTCACTCTGAAGGAGCGATATCGATGATTCGTTGTGCCATGGTTGCGGTGCTCCTCACGGTTTTCTGTCTGTTCTCCTCAGCCCAGAGGTCGGAAGGCGGCGCGGTCCACCCGCATCCCGACTTCAAGCCCGGACCCGAAGTCCCCGCGATGCCCAAAGCGCTGATGAAGCTGCCCAGAACCAACATCACCCGGGCCAAGTTCCCGACGATCGACTTCCATCTTCACGGCAGCCAGCTCAAGACGGCCGCCGACTACGAAAAGCTGATCAAGCTGATGGACCAGACCGGCATTGCTGTGATCTGCAACATGGATGGCGGATTCGGGAAAACCTTCGATCAAAACATGAAGGTAGGGGAACCGTACAAGGACCGCGTGCTTCAGTTCGCCCGAGTGGATTTCAACGGGATCAACGAACCGGGCTGGCCGCAGCGCACTGCGGCGGAACTGGAACGCTGCTTTCGGGCCGGGGCCGCGGGTCTGAAGATCAACAAGGTGCTCGGGCTCGATTTAACCAACAAGGACGGATCGTACATTCAATCCGACGACCCGCGGTTCGACCCGGTCTGGGAAATGTGCGCGAAGCACAACAAGCCGGTGATGATTCACACCAGCGATTCATACGGCCGCTTTCTTCCCATCGGCCCTGAGAACGAACGCTACGAAGCCGGCTTGTGGCGCAGCAGTCCGGAGGGCAACTACTACCAAACCGGTCAGCCCACTCCCGACGTCATCGAGCGGGCTCGCGAGAACATGCACGCCAAGCACCCGAATACGCACTTCGTCAACGCCCATCTCGCGATGTTGTATTACGACATGGACAAGGTGGCGGCCTTATTAGACAAATATCCGAATGCGGATGTCGAGATCTCGGCTACGGTACAGGACCTGGGCCGCGCGCCGATCATGATCCGCAAGTTCTTCCTCAAATATCAGGACCGCATTTTGTTCGGGTCGGATGGTAATCCCAGCCGTGGGATCGAAGAGTTTTGGATTCCTCACTGGAGGTTCCTGGAAACCTACGACGAGCATTTCGACCATCCGGCGCAGATCCGCTCGGCAACGGGTGCGCCGCTGCACGGCCGCTGGAGGATCTCCGGCATTGGGCTGCCCGACGATGTGCTGCGCAAGGTCTATTATCAAAACGCTCTGCGCTACTTGCCGGCCGCACGGCCGACGATTGACAAGCAGCTGGCCGCTATCCGTTGATGCGCAGATCCGTTCTCATCGCGGCGCTCCTGCTGCCCGCTGCGGCTGGGGGAGAAATCCGCGGCCTGCCGGTGACCTATGAGAGGCTGCTGAAAGCCGCGGAAGAGCCGGGCAACTGGCTGACCTACGGCGGCGACTATCGCAGTCATCACTACAGCACCCTCCAACAGATCACGGCTGAGAACGTGCACAAGCTCCGCGTCAAGTGGATCTACCAGATGCATCGGACCAAGGTGGAAACCACTCCCATCGTGGTGGACGGCATCATGTACGTCACGCGTCCGCCTAGCGACGTCATCGCGCTCGACGCGGATACGGGACGGGCCTTGTGGACGTTCGATTACCGTTTGTCCACGCGGGTCTATGTCTGCTGCGGTGAAGTGAATCGGGGCCTGGCTATTCTGGGTACCACCCTTTACGTCACCACGCTGGATGCGAAGCTGATTGCGCTGGATGCGCGCTCGGGCCGCATGCTGTGGAAGAGGGATATCGCGGATCCCAAGCTCAACTACAGCGCTACAGCTGCGCCGCTGGCGGTCAAAGACAAAGTGATCGTCGGAATGGCAGGCGCGGAAGGCGGCATTCGGGGCTTCCTGGATGCCTACGATGCCAAGACCGGCGATCGCATTTGGCGCTTCTGGACCGTACCCGGGCCGGGTGAACCAGGATCGGAAACGTGGGGTTCGGAGGGGTGGCAACATGGCGGAGGATCGACGTGGGTGACGGGATCCTACGATCCCGAGCTGAACCTGGTGTATTGGGGGACGGGTAATCCGGGTCCGGATTACAACGGCGATGTGCGTCCTGGCGACAACCTCTACACCTGCTCACTGCTTGCGCTGGACGCAGATACCGGCAAACGCAAATGGCACTTTCAATTCACGCCGCACGATACGCGCGATTGGGATGCAACGCAGGTTCCCGTTCTGATCGATTCGACGCTCGGTGGACGCCTTCGAAAGCTGGTCGTGTTGCCGAGCCGCAACGGATTCTATTACGTGCTGGATCGGGAGACCGGCGACTTCCTGATGGCTAAGCCTTTCGTCCGTCAGACGTGGGCCAGGGCGATCGACAAAAAAGGCCGTCCCGTGATGAACCCCGGTCAGGAACCGACGCTCGAAGGCAACGACTCCATTTATCCCGGCGTGGACGGGGGGAACAACTGGATGTCGCCGAGTTACAGTCCGCTAACCCGGCTCCTCTACTTCAACGCCCGCGAAGAGCGCCGTCGATATTTCAAGACCGATGCTCCGGAATTCCAGCCCGGTCAAGCCTATTTTGGCGGTGGGGGCGGCGGGGGCGCGCGGTTTCGGCCTGAAGAAAGCTGGGGCAAGCTCATCGCGATGACTCCCGAAACCGGCGAGATCCAGTGGGAACACCGCATCCTGTCGCCGCCGTGGGCGGGCGTGTTGGCGACAGCGGGGAACGTCGTTTTCTCGGCGACGCCCAGCGGGAATTTCTATGCGCTCGATGCGCGGAACGGCAACGAATTGTGGCACTTCAATGGGGGTGATCGAGTGTTTGCAAGTCCGATCACTTTCCTGAGCCGGGGAAAGCAACTGATCAGCATACCGATCGGAGATGTGCTGATCGCGTTTGAACTGGAATGAGCCGAGCCGTTGCGTGGGGCATTTTAGCGTTCGCCTGTGTCTCGCTTCTGCCAGCGCAAAACCCCTATTCCTCGGCAGCTGACGTCGAGCTCGGGCGCAAGCTATACCTTGGGCGGTGCGGCCATTGTCACGGCCAGAGCGGTGAGGGCGGTCGAGGCGCAACCCTGAACACCGGTCATTTCCGGCATGGCGGGTCGGACCGCGAGCTGTACCTCGTTATTCGAAATGGCATTCCGAACACGGAGATGCCTGGCACGTTCAGCCTTCCCGAAGCCGAGGTGTGGCGCATGGTGGCGTACGTGAAACAATTTTCCGGGGGTGCCGCGGCCGGTACCAAAAGCGGAGATCCTGCCGCGGGTGCAGTGGTGTACCGGAAGAGCGGCTGCGCACAATGTCATACCATTGGCAGCCAGGGCGGATTCGCCGGACCCGACCTGACGGATATAGGCGGCAGGCGCGCACTCCAGCATCTGCGCGAATCCATCGTGAATCCGAGCGCTGACATTCCGCTTGACTATCGCTCCGTCGCAGTCACCACGCTGGAAGAAAAAACTATCAAAGGCATCCACTTGAACGAAGATGAATATTCGATTCATATCCGAGATATGAAGGGCAATCTGCTGTCCTTCCGTAAGAGCGAACTCAAAGAGGTGAAGCTCCCCAGGGAGTCGCTGATGCCGGCTTATGCTTCGCTCTCCGAGACCGACCTGTCGGATCTGGTTTCATATCTCAACTCTTTGAGGCCGAAGTTGTGAGGCGATTGATTCTGGTTCCGCTCGTACTTGGCGCGGGTTTGTATGCGGGCTGGGCCGCCGGTCAAGCCGGCCCACAATCCGAGACGTGGACCTTCGACCGGCTCGACAACATCGGCGGCCATAAGACAACCGTTCTCGGTCAGCCCAAAATGATCGATTCACCCATCGGCAAGGCGGTGGAGTTCGATGGCGTGCAGGATGCGCTGTTCGTTGACAATCACCCGTTGGCGGGTGCCGCAGCCTTCACGTTGGAAGCGATTTTCCGCCCCGACGGAGGCCAACGCGAGCAGCGCTGGTTTCACTTAAGCGAGCAGGATCCAGGCACGGGCGCCGACACTGATAATCGTATGCTGTTCGAAATCCGCGTGGTTGGCAGCCAGTGGTATCTCGACAGCTACAACCAATCCGGAACCGAAGGCAAGGCGCTGATGAACAAGACCGCGCTACATCCCCTGGGGGAGTGGCATCATGTCGCCAGCGTCTATGACGGGAAGGAGTTCCGCAACTATGTGAATGGTAAACAGGAAGGGGCCGCCCAAATCAACCTGGCTCCGCATGGACCGGGACACACTTCGATTGGGGTGCGAATCAACAAGGTATTCTATTTCAAAGGCGCCGTCCATCTGGCGCGCTTCACACAGCGAGCGCTCACACCCGCAGAGTTCCTGAAATTGAAGGCTAACCCGTAAGCGCGCCATCATGCGTCCCATTCGACGGCTGCGCTGGTACATCGGCGGACTTCTGTTTCTGTCCACCGTCATTAACTACATCGATCGTCAGACACTCAGTGTCCTGGCGCCTTACATCAAGCAGGATTACGGATGGACCAATTCTGACTTCGCGCTGCTCATTATCGCTTTCCGCGTCGCTTACTCCGTGGGTCAGAGCGTGGCTGGCCGATTTCTCGATCGCGCCGGAACGCGTCGCGGCCTTACGCTGACCGTGGCGTTTTACTCTGTTGCGGCCATGCTGACCGCTGCCTCTGGCGGTCTACGCAGCTTCTCGGTGTTTCGCTTCCTGCTCGGCCTGGGTGAAGCCGCGAACTGGCCGGGAGCCACCAAGGCCGTCTCCGAATGGTTTCCGCGGCGCGAGAGCGGTTGGGCAGTCGCTCTGTTCGATAGCGGTTCATCCATCGGCGCCGCTGTCGCTCCCGCCCTCGTCCTGTGGACGTATCAGGCGTTCGGGAGTTGGCGGCCGCCTTTTATCATCACCGGCGCACTCGGCCTTCTCTGGTTGATTTTGTTTCGCGCGCTGTATCACGTTCCCGAAATGCACCCGCGCATTACACCCGAAGAGCGGGATCTCATCCTCGGGGATCGGCCCATCGTCGAACAAGGCATGCGCCTGAGTTACCGGACCTTGCTGTCGTTGCCGCAGACCTGGGGAATCATCATCGCCAAAACGCTGACTGACCCGGTGTGGTTCTTTGTCACAGACTGGTTTGCGATTTATCTGGTCTCCAAGGGATATCGTCTCGAAGGCAGCCTGCTTGCATTCTGGATCCCCTTCATGGCTTCGGATATCGGCAACTTCGCCGGGGGCGGGGCATCGAGTTACCTGATTCAGCGCGGGTGGGGCGTCGGCGCCGCTCGCAAAGCTGTCGTCGTCGCTTCCGGGATCGGTATGACCTTCCTAATCGCCACCGTCTTCACGCATTCGTTTGCCGGGTTGGTCGGGTTCTTCGCCATCTCTACGTTTTCCTACGCCGCGCTCTCCACCATGGTGCTGAACCTTCCCGCCGATGTCTATCCCAGTGATTCCGTCGCGTCAGTCAGCGGCATGAGCGGCACCGGCGCCGGCATCGGCACGATCATCGCCACATACCTGACGGGAAGAGTCGCCGACGCACATTCCTTCGCACCCGTCTTGGTTACGGCGAGTATTGCTCCGCTGATTGCTGTGGCTGCCGTCCTTCTGTTGGTTCGCAACAATGCGGCGACGCGGCAGGGCCTGGTCAGCTCAATTTAGCAGACTGGTGAGTCGGGACCGGCAGCGGCGCCGGCAAGAAGACCCGCTCTGGCAGCCCCAGCCCCCGGCAAGCGATAATCTAGAAAAGTGGAATGAAATCGGTGCAGAGTGCAATTCCGGCCTGAGCCTGAAGTCGACGAACTTCGGCGGAGAGTGGTAGAACTCGAGCACGCGCTGCGTGCCAGCTCAAACACAAGCGTCAAACGCGTGATCACAGATTCCGAAGCCACTCGCGCATTCGATCTCCTCAATAGCATCAGTGACGCCGTGGCGGCTCTCGATCGAGATTGGCGATTCATCTATGTGAATCAGTGCGCCGAACAGATGGCGCGTATACCAAAGGAGAAACTGCTCGGACACATATACTGGGACGTTTTTCCCGAAATGAGTTCTACTCCGAGCTATGAGCAGCTCCATCGCACGATGCGGGAACGCGTACACACCCGGTTCGAGGAGTTCTATTCGCCCTATGCTCTATGGGTCGAGGTAGACGCCTACCCTACTGCCGACGGACTAGTGATGTTCGTGCGGAATATCAATGCTCGAAAGGACGCCGAGCGGCGGTTGAGCGACAGTGAAGAACAAGCTCGCAGAGAGTTTGCGGAGCTCGATCATTATTATCAGGCAGCCCCGGTCGGACTTGCATTCGTAGACTGCCAACTGCGCTACCGGCAGATTAACGAACGTTTGGCCGCCATCAATGGAATATCCATCGAGCAGCATCTCGGGAGAACAATCCGCGACGTCAGACCCGAGATCGCCGACGCGGTAGTCCCTTCATTGTTGCAAGTCTTGCGTACGGGAGAGCCCATTCTCGATCGCGAGATCCCAAGTGACACTCGCTTCTATCGATCCAGTTATTACCCGGTCGAGTCCGATTCACAAGCCATCGGCGTCAGTATCGTCGTTCAGGATATTACGGCTCAGAAGGTGGCCGAGATCGCGTTGCGAGAGAGCGAGGAACGGCTCAAGCTAGCCGTCGAGGCGCATCAGATTGGCATTTTCGATTGGGACATCGGCACGGGCCGGATGGTGTGGAGTGAGCAGGAATACGGGATATTTGGGCTGGCGCGAGATCAGTTTGATGGCACGATAGACGAGTGGCTAAAGCACGTTTTGCCGGAAGATCTGGGGCAGGTGAACGCCGCGCTCAGAAGCTGTCTGGCGGCGGCAAGTCCCTCCGTTACCGTTGAGTTTCGGATCCGCCGTCCAGACGGGGAATTGCGCTGGGTCCAGGCGCACAATCGCATTCTGTATGACCAGGAAGGCCGGCCATATCGTGTTGTTGGGGCGAACGCAGATGTTACGGCTGAGCGGCTAGCCGAAGAAGAACTGAGGCACAGTGAGGAGCGTTATCGCAGGCTGTTTGAGAACACGCGCGACGGCATTCTCATCGTCGATGATCAAGGGCGCTACGTAGATGTTAACGAAAGCTACTGTCAGATTCTCAAGGCCAGCAGGGCCAGGCTCGTGGGAGCCCACTTTAGCGAGTTCATCCCGCCGGAGCGCCTGAAAGACGCGGAGGAGAGTTTCTCCGCTTTGCGCGCCGGCGCCAGCACGCCCGTCGATTTTCCGCTTCGTGCGCTGGACGGCAGCATTGTGGAACTCGCCTGGACATCCTCATCGACCTACGTGCCTGGCCTGTATTTTTGTGCGTGCCGCGACATCACGGACCGCAAGCGAGCCGAACAGGCCCTGCAGCGAAGCGAGTACCAATTGCGGGTTGTCCTGGACAATGCGCCGGCGTTCATTGCATACCTCGGGCCGGATTATCGCTATGTTCGAGTGAATCGCGCATACGAAGAGTGGTTCGGCCTGCCCGCGGCAGAGATCGAAGGCAAACACATCCAAGACGCTTTCGGCAGGGATTATTTTCGTGAAGTGAGTCCGCTCCTGCAACGGGTGCTGGCCGGTGAAGCCGCAGCCCTGGAGTCCGGCGTACTCAGACCCAACGGGGAACAGCACGACATTTCTGCGATTTATACTCCCGATCGCGACGGCTCGGGCGCTGTGCGTGGATTCATTGCGCTTGTGCAAGACATCACAGAGAGGAAGCGAGGCGAGGCCGCGCTAAAGTTGCGCGAGCAGGAATCCAGAAGGCTGCTGGCAGCTCTTCCCGATGTGATCTCTCGATTCGACCGGAGCCTGCGGATACGGTATACCAGCCCGGCGGTCGAACGGTTCTCAGGTAGTCCGCCGGAGTTTTTCGTCGGAAAAACGCACCGCGAGGCGGGGGTGCCCGAGGCCCTGGCCAAGCAACTGGATGAGAGCCTGGCGCGGATTTTCAAGACCGGCCGCCCGGAAACTATCGAGTTCGACGTTGTGTCGCCGCGAATCGGATTGAGGCACCTGGTCGGTACAGGGATGCCCGAAACAGTGACGTACGCCGGCGTCTCCACGGTGCTCACCATCATTCACGATGTTACCGAACAGAAGGTCGCCGAGCGGGAGCGCAACCTACTGTTGGCGCGAGAACAGCAGGCGCGTGAAACGGCGGAACTGCTCAATCGCGTCGGCCCCGCGCTGCTGACCGAGTTAGATCCTCAAAAACTGGTGCAATCCGTGACAGATATCGCGACCAAACTGGTGGGTGCGGAGTTCGGGTCGTTATTCCACAATGTGATCCAGGAAAGCGGCGAGTCGTACATGCTATACACGCTGTCCGGCGTCCCCCGCGAGGCATTTGCCGCCTTTCCGATGCCGCGTAACACTGAGGTGTTCGCGCCAACATTCCGTGGTGAGGGCGTTGTGCGGTCGGATGATATCACCCAGGATCCGCGGTACGGAAAGAATGCACCGCACCATGGAATGCCGGAGGGTCATTTGCCGGTCAAAAGCTATCTGGCCGCTCCGGTCGTCTCGCGTTCCGGTGAGGTGCTAGGCGGCCTGTTCTTCGGTCACTCGGCTCGCGCCAGATTCACTGCGCGTCATGAATCGCTTGTCGTCGGAATCGCGGCACAAGCCGCAATTGCCTTAGACAACGCACGGCTCTTTGAACAGTCACGATGGGTTCAAAAGGAGTTGAAGCGCTCCAATGAAAAACTGCGGCGCGCCAATAAAGACCTGGAAACGTTCGCCTATTCGGCCAGCCACGATTTGCAGGAACCGCTCCGTAATATAGCGATGTCCGCTCAATTGCTTCAGCGTTCGCTCGGCAAACCGTTTGAGGGCGACTCGGCGAGGTTTTTCGAGGGCGTCCTTCAGGGCTCGGTGAGAATGCAAACGCTGGTTGAAGATTTGCTGGCCTACACTCGGGCTTTCAAGTATGCCGAAGGTCCCTTGCCCAGAGTTGATACGGCGGGGGTCGTCTCCCGAGTAATCGGCAGTATGAAAGGCCATATCGATCAAGAGGCCGCCACCGTCAGTGTTGGCGAGCTTCCTCCTATCGAGATGCTGGAGGTACATCTCACGCAGTTGTTTCAGAACCTGATCAGCAACGCACTCAAGTATCGAGGTAAACGCGACCCGCAGATTGACATCTCAGCCACCGGTCAGGACGGATGGTGGATATTCTCCATCGCAGACAACGGAATCGGGATTGACAACAGGTATTCGACGCAAATTTTTGAACTGTTCAAGCGCTTACACACGCGTGACGAGTACCCCGGAACCGGCATCGGTTTGGCGATATGTCAACGCATTGTGGAGCAATACGGCGGCCGTATATGGTTGGAGAAATCGGTTCCGGGGGAAGGCTCAGTTTTCCGCTTCGCTGTCCCGGACCGGCGGACCGATTAGCATTTTCCAATGCAAGAATGATACTGAAACCGAGCGGTTCCTTGCGCGGCAGACCGCCGGGGCTGTGGGAAAGTGGGAATCTCGCCGCTTTTGCCAGATTTCCAAGGAGCGGTGGGAAGCTTGGAAAACCTGGTTTTGGCGTTTTCCAGGCTTTCCACGGCTTCGTCATTTCCACCGCTGGTTGCCGTGGGTTGTATTAGCTGAACCGCGGTGGAACCGGCGATTCTACTTTGCAGGTCCGCAGCAGCTGGGCTTTGGCCACCGCCAGCTTTCGAGCCGATTCGGTGTCGCTCATCAACCCCGCCATCCGGCCCAGTTGCACCCAGCTGATACCCGACTTAGATCCTTCTCCGCTTCGGGCAGCGACTTCAACTTCTCGTACGGAGTGGCGTAGTCCGCCAGCTTGTACTTCCGGACCCGTTTGCCGCGCGCATCCAGGCTGACCGTCGCGAACCCGCACGGTCGATGAAACTTGAGGTGCCGGTTGAAGTGCGCCGTATAGAACTTCTGCAACCGTTCGGCATGCTCGCTCGGGATGTGTCCGTAACCGATGCTTTTGCGCATGACAGCTCCATTCTTGCCCTCCACCAAAGCATTGTCCTGGATGCGGTAGGCACGGCTCTTGGTGAACTCGATCAGCAACTTTTCCAGCAGTTTGGCCACAGTGTGATGGATGTATTCGGAATCATTGTCGGCGTGGAATCCAACGATCACGAACGGAAATTGATGCAAGATCGCTTCCAGCACTGGCATCAGGTACTGCTCGCTGATCTTGCTTGCGCAGCCGACTACTTCCCACTGCGTACGGTGTCCACCGCATGGAGGTGATACACCCCTTTGGCGCCGTCCCAGTCGCCTGGATGCACCGTATCGACCCGCAGAAAGCCCGGCCGGCCTTTCGGCTCTGGCTTCTTCCGCTCCGCGATCGATACCGCCGCTCGTTTGCGGTAACTGCTGCTGTTGCGCAGGTTGTACAGATGTCCTACCGAAATCTTCGCCAGCCGGGCATACTCCAGCTTGCCGAACCGTTGATACTCCCGTTGCAGAATGCACCGCGTCGCCGGTCCGCTAAGGGCGAGCCGAAACCTACGCGTGGGCGCAACAGTTGTTGGTGGCGCAGGAGTATGCTTGCCAAGGCAAAAAGGAGCGGGGAGTCATCCGGGCTTACCTGAGCAAGATGACTGGGCTGAGCATGGCGCAAACGGCGCGGCTGATTCAAAAGTACCGGGAAACCGGAGTGGTGGAACCGAAGCCCTCCCGGCGTTACGAGTTCAGCCGCATGCACACCGATGCCGACATCGCACGGCTGGCCGAGTTGGACCGCGCGCACGAGCCGTTAATGGCTGGCGAACGTGATCGCTTCGCCCGTCTCCAAAAAGTCTCTGATCTGTTTCGGTTCTCTATGTGCACCTGCATCCAGCCGCAGAATGCCTACTCCCCTCCATCCCTACTTTCAGTATCATCTTGCATTGGAAAATTCTGATCGACCTATGCTAGGTGTCCTATGCTAGTATAAAAGCGCATGGGTGCGTCTCCTTGGCACAAAGTCCTCGAATCTCCGGATCCGCAGGGGCACCTTGTCCAATTGTACGCCGCCGATGAACCAGCTCTCACCCGAAACGTAAGTCGATATCTCTGCGAGGGTTACCGTCGGGGAGAGGGCCTTTTGGTGATCGCCACGGACGCGCATAGCGTCTTGTTCCGCTCGGGGTTGGCAGCGCTTGGGGCGGATGTTCAAGCGGCTGAGCGGGAGGGTCGCCTGGCGTTCTGCGACGCCGCCCTGACCATGGAGTGGTTCATGGTCGGAGGCCAGCCTGTCTGGCATCGGTTCGAGACCACGGTGGGCGCGGCAATGCGTCAGGTTCGCCCGTCAGCCGATCGGGCCGGACTGCGCGCCTATGGTGAAATGGTCGGCATATTGTGGAACGCTCGCCAGTTTTCGGCCGCAATACGTCTGGAGCAATTCTGGAATAAGCTGCTTGGACGTTCATCATTCAGCCTATACTGCGCCTACTGCATCGATATTTTTGACAGAGAGTTCCAGACTGCCGCTCTCGATGAACTATTGTGCGCTCACACGCACCTTGTTCCTGCTGAGACCCACGGATTTCTGGAAACGTCGATTAACCGCGCCATCGATGACGTTCTGGGGACGGAAGCGCACAGCCTGAAACTGCTGATCAAAGCCACCAACCGGCCGGCATGGGCAGTTCTGCCGAGCGGCGAGGCCACTGTTCTCTGGTTACGCACCAACCTTCCGGATCGGGCTGACAGGATTCTCTCTCGCGCACGAGAGCACTATCTGTCTCTACAGAACAGCGCAGAGGCGGCTTAAACAGAGCAGAGGCAGGTCCTCCCGGCTAGGGCCGCAACTGGTCGCCGACATTGTTGATTAGCAGCAACAGGCAGCCGGCGTTACTAGTCACCGGAGAATGTATACTGTGCACTGCCGCCACTTCATAGTCCCCCGCGAAGAGCACGTGATCCTGAAACACCAGATCACCTTCGAGCACGTAGCAATGCTCCAGGCCGGCATGAAAGTGGCTGGGGTAACGAGCGCCGGGCTGTAACCGCACCATCGACGTGACGTTACCCGTAACCGGGTCGGTGAAGAGTTGCCTGGCTTCGACACCTGGAAAAGGCGTCTTCAGCCACTGGCCCTCATTACGCCGGACCAGCGCGGCGGGTTGAACAACCGGGGAAATCCCGGCCAGCACTCGATCGCGCAACCCGGGAGGAGGTTCAGTAGCAGAGATCACTGCCATGAAAGCAGCGATTTCCTGGTGATCAATCACCTCTTGGGCGCATGATGCGCACGCTTTTAAGTGATCCTCGAACCCGCGTTCTTCGATAGCGTCCAGTGCTCCCAAGACGAACTGGGCGGCGAGGCTGCACAACCTGTCCGACCCGGTCCGGCTCATGACACACCTCGCACGAGCTGGCGCAATTTTGACATTCCGAGCCGAATCCGGGTCTTTACGGTTCCAATCGGCACGTTGAGATGATCCGCGATTTCGGAATGACTCATCCCTGAGAAGTAGGCCAACGTCATTGCGCTTCTCTGATCCGGTGGTATCAAATGGAAGGCCCCGGTCAGGCGCTGTGCATCCAGCCGCCGAACGACCTCCGTCTCGGTGCTGGTATCGTTGGGAAGCAGGCCGGCTAACGAGAGCGGCTGCTCAGAACGCACCTGCAATCCGCGTGACCGAAGGCGATCGATCGCTCGCGTGCGGGCAATGGTTGCGAGCCACGCCAGCACCGATCCCCGCGATTCCGTGTAGGTGGGCGCGGACCGCCACACTTGAGTATAGACATCCATTGCGACTTCTTCCGCATCAGCCTGCGAACTGAGTACACGCAGAGCCAGTCCATACACGATGGAGCTGCTCTCGTCGTATAGTGCTGTCAAACCGGTGTGGTCCTGGGCCGCTATCCGCCGCACGTACTCCCGCCAGAGGACATCGCGCTGGAACGCGGCTTCCCTTGCGCGTAACAGGCTGGTATCCCGAAGTACGGAGCCATAGGCCTCGGATTCATTCATGCTGACGGAATTAGAGTACCAACATACCGCCACCGAATGCCTGCCCCATTATTCAGGCGTGTGGCGCTGATAGAATGGTCGGTTCATAACTGGGGGATACTGCCATGCAAACTCGTTCAGACAAGACCCGCTCCGTTGGACGGCGCGGATTTCTGCGGTCGGCAGCGGGTGTCGCTGCGGCTGGATTCTGGGCCGATCAAACGATCGAAGCCTATCAGAATCATATCAACACCAATTCCAAGCCTTCGGAACTTCGCATCACGGACCTCCGGATCGCGACCCTGGCAAGAGCTCCGATGACGTGTCCACTCATCAGGATTGACACGAACCAGGGCATCTACGGGCTCGGCGAAGTCCGGGATGGCGCAACTAAAACGTATGCGCTCATGCTGAAGAGCCGGCTGCTCGGCGAGAATCCGTGTAATGTAGACAAGGTGTTCCGCAAGATCAAGCAGTTCGGCGGTCACTCCCGCCAGGGTGGTGGAGTGTGCGGCGTCGAGATGGCCCTGTGGGATCTGGCGGGCAAGGCTTACAATGTGCCCGTATACCAGATGCTGGGTGGAAGATTCCGAGATTCCATTCGGTGCTATGCGGACACTACCGAGTCTCCCGATCCCAAGATTTATGGCCAGCGGCTGAAAGCCCGCAAGGACCAGGGATTCACGTGGCTCAAGATGGACCTCGGAATCGACCTGATGGCGGACAAACCGGGCTGCATTACCGCACCCGCAGGCGTCCAGATCCAGCAGGGCGGACGCGTGCAACACATGTTCACGGGCATCGAGATCACCGAAAAAGGCGCCCAAACGATGGCGGACTATGTGGCGCAAGTGCGCGAGCAGGTAGGTTGGGACGTCCCGCTATCTGCAGACCATTTCGGCCACATCGGCGTAAACTCGTGCATCAAGCTCGGTAAGGCGCTAGAGAAATACAATATGGCGTGGCTCGAGGATATGATTCCGTGGCAGTATACTGACCTGCTGAAGAAGATCAACGATGCGATCGACATCCCGCTGCTGACCGGTGAGGACATCTACTTGAAGGAGCCGTTCGTGGAACTGTGCCGCAATCACGCTGTGGACATCATCCACCCCGATCTGGCGACTTCCGGCGGCATTCTTGAAACCAAGAAGATCGGCGATATGGCGCAGGAATACGGCGTTCCGATGGCAATGCACTTCGCCGGATCGCCCGTCTCCTGCATGGCCAATGTTCACTGTGCGGCGGCCACGGAAAATTTCCTCGTGCTCGAGAATCACTCCGTCGACGTGCCGTGGTGGAACGACCTGGTGGAAGGCATCGAGAAGCCCATCATTAGTAAGGGTTTCATTAAGGTGCCGGATAAGCCAGGCCTGGGTGTCACGCTCAACGACGATGTCATGAAGCAGCATCTGCTGGAGCCAGGTTACTTTGAACCTACGCCACAGTGGAATACGGAGCGTGCTAACGACCGTTTGTGGAGTTGATCACCGGCAGCCTTGCGCTGGCACGTAGACTGGAGGCATCCGACGCCCGTAACGCCGCCAGGGCGGTAGAGGCACAAGTGCGGATACGGCCTTCCATGGAGTCGGCGGTGATCACCGTTGGAGGGGGAGTGGCGGCCTTCGCCGGTGTTGGCTCGCCGCTGACTCACGCAGTCGGGGTAGGCATGAACGGACCAGTGACCCGCGCCGATCTGGACGCCATCGAAGCGGTCTATCGCCAGCGTGGATCAACGGTCAACATGGACCTGTGTCCGCTCGCTGATCCTACTTTGCCAGAGCTGCTCGGCGAGCGCGGTTATCGGTGTGTCGAATTCAGCAACGTCATGGTACGGCGTCTTCCGGTGTCGGTCGAGTTCCCTGACCATCGCATTGAGCGGGTGGCCAGTGCGGATGCCGGGGTCTGGTCGCGTACACTCGCCGAGGGCTTCTTCGAGCACGAACCTACCGCTGAGGAATTAGACGTCGGCCTGTGTCTCTTTCACATCGAGGGGGCGGCGGCATTCCTGGCGCGTGTAGATGGCACGCCCGCTGCAGGTGGTGCGCTGGCCGTTCACCCGGATGGCCTCGCAATACTCTTCGCTGACGCGACTGTTACAGGATTTCGCGGTAAAGGAATCCACTCCGCCCTGATCATGATGAGATTGGCCGATGCGTCCGCCCAGGGAGCGGAGCTTGCAACGGCCGCCACCCAGCCGGGCAGCGTCTCACACCGCAACTACGAGCGCTGCGGATTTCAGGTCGCTTACACGAAGATCAACATGCAGCTCGACGGGTGACCCTGTACCTGCAACCACCGGAGGGTGGGTCTCATCATATGTAGCAGAGGTTACAAAAGATGAAACTCAACGCAATCCGGCGGTTGGGGCTAACGGCGATGTGCGCCGGCGCATCTGCCCTGTTCGCGGCAGTTCCGGCTGCGCCGGGGGTGGTCAACTTCATCGAGGGACAGGCTACTCTCGATGGACAGGCACTCTCGGGAAAATCCGTCGGTTCGGCGCAACTACAGAAGGGCGATGTGCTCCAGACCGACGATGGCAGAGCTGAGATACTTCTCAGTCCCGGTGTGTTTCTGCGGGTTGCGCAGAACAGCGCGGTGCGCATGGTGTCGTCCGGCCTCCTGGATACGCGGGTGGCGCTCGAAAGAGGTAGCGCGCTCGTGGAAGCCGACCAGCTGCACAAAGAAAGCAATATTCGAGTTCTTGACAACGGTTCCCAAACCACTCTCTTGAAAAAGGGTCTGTATCGCTTCAACGCCGATGCGCCTTCCGTTGCGGTGTATGACGGAAAGGCTCAGGTGATCGCGAACGACAAGAGCGTCGACCTGAAATCCGGTCACGAGTTGAACCTGAACGGGCCGGTAGCGACCCAGAAGTTCGACAAGACGGGAACTGAAAACAGTGACTCTCTCTATGCATGGAGCAAGCTCCGGAGTGAGTACCTTTCTGAAGCTAGCGCAGCGACCGCCCGCACCTATGTAATCGGGAACTCGGGCTGGATCGGTAGCGGCTGGTACTGGAATCCGTTCTGGCGGACTTACGCCTGGATGCCGGGTGATCCCGTGTTCTACAGCCCCTTCGGATTCGGCTACTACTCTCCGTTCGCCTTCACTGGCGGTTACCTCGGGGGATACTATGGACCCACGTACTACCGGGTTCGTCCGGCTGTTCGAACGGCGGGTCCTCAGGTCGGTGCGAGGATCATTCAGCCGCGAGCCCCGATCACAACGATGCGGGCGCCGGTGGGTGCGATGCACGCCCCGATGGGCCGCGTCGGACGGCGTTAACAGATTACGTAGCGACGGCATCAAAGCTGGGGCGTTCGGGTTGACCGGGCGCCCCGTTTTTCTTGGGCCGCAGTAAGCGCTAATGCGGCGGAAAGCTTACAGCCTGTTGCTCAACAAGAAACTCATCCGGGTTACGGTTCCGGTACCGGCGACCGCTGAATACAATATTGTGAGCGTAACAAATCCGTACGACTGCGGCGAACGAACCACGTTATCTGTGTATCGCCGTGTGCTGGCATCCACGAATCTGCGCTTTCTAAGCACGATCATGTGGGATGGGCGTGAGTCCTCCGCGCAAACTGGAACACAAAGGATTACTTGTGAAACGAATCCGGGCGATTTGTTGGCTGATCTGGCTCATCAATCGATGGATGCGACCAGCGGGCACGCGCAGGGCGCGATAGCCCTCACGCCCCAGCAGCAACAGGCCATCGTGGATTTCGAAATGGGGCTGTCGACCGCATAATTGGTGGATTATCGAGCGGGTGCACTGAATGGAGATGGCGCAAACTGGAGGGCCTGAAACGCTTAGCAAAGTGACCGGGCCGGCATTCTTTGTCGGTGTAAATGACACGCTGGGCGGAAACCCGCATCTCACGCCATTCACGCCCGCGATTTTTGGTCTGTTCAATGCGTGGGCGGGTTGGCATTCTCGTGGTGATGATAATGGTGAGGACGGCCACGACGATGATCTGCCTGGCCGCCGAGCCAGCATCCTCCGGGGTCAGACGCTGTTCGCACTCTAAGCCGATCAGATCACTGGCGTAGCTGGACTGAATGATGATCAGAGTATTGCCTGTATACCAGGCACTTGTGGCACATGTCATGACTCGCCGAATGTAGGCAACCACTCAGTGTCGGCGCCATTGAACATCGCCGTCGGCGAGGTGAACAGTCCATTGGACGTGCGTTACCTTCCGATCATCACGCCGCAGCACAAAACCACCCATGAGCTGAAAACGACTACGGATCCCGGGCGTGCCCTGATCAGCGGGCTGTGGAAAGACGTGGGAAGGATAAAGGGGCCCGTTCTGCGCGGTTTGGCCAGCCGCGCACCTTACTTTCATAACGGATCTGCGGACTCACTTAAAGACGTTGTCGATTTCTATAACATTCCGCCTGACACCTGGGGAGCGGAAGGATCTGATCGCTTTCCTGAGTGCGTTATGACGTGTGTACCCGGCGAACTCAGGCCGCGGGAATTTCGACGTTCTTGGCGTGCCGCCAGAGCCGCTCCAGGTCGTAATAATCGCGAGCCGTTTGGGACAGGATGTGGACGATAAAGTCGCCGTAATCGGCGAGCACCCACTCAGCATTCTGATATCCCTCGATGCTGATCGGACGTTCGCCTTCTTTGGCTAGCTCTTCGTGTACGGCATCGCTGATGGCCTGAATCTGGCGCTGGTTGGAGCCGCTACAGATGACGAAGTAGTCAGTAAACGATGTGACTTGCTGCAAATTAAGGACGCGGATATCGGTGGCCTTCTTCGATTCGGCCGCTCGAACGGCTGTCAGCCAGCGCGGGGTTTCGTTGGGGGTCTCGGGCAGGAATTCCTCCGCTTTCATGATACCGGAGTCGGGTGGTAAACATCCTACTTAGAGTTGATATACTTAGGGAACATGCGTTGGATTCTAGGCCTGCTACTGGTGTCTGTGGGCACGCTCGCCGGGCAGGAATCGCCGGAGATGACGCATGCGCAACAGGAAGTGACGCGTTTGCGTGAGTTGGTCGGGATGGGGGCCATCGCTCCGGCCCGTTTGCGTGATGCCGAGCAGAGAATTGGCGACGCCAAGGACGACGAAATCCTGCATCGCACTTTGTATGGGAAACTGACCGTCCAGGAGCTTACCGAGGACCAGTCTCGCGAGATGGTGGAAGCAGCACAGCGCCGGTTTGAAAGACAAAAAGCCAAAATTGAGCAGACGCAGAAACTGGTGGAAGCCGGCGTGATCGCGCGCGGCGAGGTAACTCCGCTCGAGGAAGAGCTGAGCAGCCGCCGGTTGACCCTGCAACTCGCACAATCGCGGGCGAAGCTGCTGAATGAACTGGCGGAAATGGCGCGGAGCGAGCTCGCCGCTGAACAAGCCGAGGACTCAGCAAGTCGGCCCGATCACCCGGTGATAGAGCATTTCAGCGGCGATGGCCGGTTCACCCCATCCGAGTTCAAGTCTGTCAGCGTGGCATTCGAGAAGAAGTTCAGGAAGTCTCTTCCCATTAGCGCGAACGGCGAAACCAGCCTGCACCGCGCCCTGGGCTTCGATCACCGCGGGCGGGTGGACGTGGCTTTGAGCCCGGACCAGCGTGAGGGTGTCTGGCTGCGGACGTATCTCGAAAAGAACGAAATTCCCTATTACGCATTCCGATCGGCTATTCAGGGAAGGGCCACAGGAGCCCACATCCATATTGGACCGGGCAGTACCCGACTTCGCGCCGCCGACTGATTCATGTCCGAATCCCTTCGCATTTTCCTGACAGCAGAACAAATACAAAGACGAGTTGCCGAACTAGGCGCGCAGATTGATGCGGACTACCCTGAAGGTCCCGTGTATCTGATCTCCATCCTGAAGGGAGCGTGCATCTTCATGGCAGATCTTGCGCGCGCGATGAAAACGCCGGCCCGCATCGATTTCATCGGCATATCGAGCTACGGCCGGGGTAAGACCTCATCGGGCGAAGTGAGGCTGACCAAGGATCTCGATACGTCCATAGAAGGCCATCATGTATTGATCGTCGAAGACATCGTGGATAGCGGCGTCACCTTGAATTACCTGGTGAATCTGCTGCAGCAGCGCAGACCGAAGAGCATCAAAATTGCGGCATTACTGGACAAGCCCGATCGGCGTTTACGGCCTGTCGAGGTGGCTTACACCGGTTTTCAGATTCCCGACGAGTTCGTAGTGGGCTACGGTCTCGACTACGCTGAGGATTATCGGAACCTGCGAGATATCTGCATACTCGCATGAGCTACTCGAGGGACGGTGAGGCATCGTAAGCCGCAGGGTCGAATGGCACATGCGTGAAGGTGCGTGTATCGGAAAAGCCGGCCTGACCCACGGTCAACAGAAAATCCTCATAGGTGTCCAGCCGCGTCCCGGCAATCTGACTCAGATTGACGGTGATGGTGTTCCCGCTTTGCTTGATGGCGCTGCGAGGCGCCACCAGATCCGTCAGAACCACCTTCACCGGATCTGAAGTGAAGCTTCCGTTGATGGTTAGTATCAACTGCCGGTTCGAAATGCCTTCCGACCAGGAAGTGATGATCGGAGTGAGCGGCTGCGGAGTGGTCAGGTCCGTGTAGCTTCGAGCGGCTCCGACCGCGAAGTCTGCGGCATTGTGCGTGTTCAGGCCGCCGATATTCACTACCACGTCATAAGTGGTCACCCCAGCCGGCCAGAAGTCACCGAAGCTGGAGATGCTGGGCAATAACAGCGACGTCCCGGGTGCAATATCCTGGTTGTACGTGATCGGGCCGAGCTTGAGGAAGCCGTTCGGATCGTTGCTTGCAGTGGAGATGTAGGCGACAAGCTGAGCGCCTGCCGGAATCGTATCCGTAACCACGAACCAGGCCGAACGTTGCGTGTCCGATAAATTGATCTGTACCACCCCCGGCGCCTGCGGGACGGCGGCCGCGTCCCTGGCGGCCGCAGGCTCTTTCTTTCCGCGGACACTCGGTGTGTAAATCGCTTCGGATGAAGCTGGCGAGCCAGGAGGCGGCAAACGGACGACCTTGCGTTCGCGGTGCTGGCCCCACGTCACTCCCGCCAATAACGAAATGACCAATATGGAAGTCTTTCTCACGTCGATTCTCCTGTGCCGCTGGGCGAGTGACGTTGGTTCTGAACTTCCAGTTTCGTCGTAATTCGACACAAACCAAACGACTTGTTATGATTAACTAAGGAGTAGGTCTGCATGGCTAATAAACCGGCGTTCGCAAATGGAGCGCAAGTCGAGCACGGGAAGTTCGGTCTCGGCTCCGTGTTATCTTGCAATGACGATCACATCGTCATCAAATTCGACGATCATGGCGAGAAGAAATTCGTAACGTCCATCGTCCTACCCAACTTGAAGAAGAGCGATCGTCAACCGCCGGTAGAGAAGCGCCGTACTACGCGGAAAAAGGCAGTTCCAGCGGCCAGCTAGCCACTCCTAGAATTATCATTCCTCACCCAGGCCTGGGCCGCCGCCGGCGTGACCCGGAGCCCGGAATACCGCATTCAAAAATAGAAGATTGAGACCGTCCATGTAGGCCCGGAAGGTGGGGTCTGCGGTGAACCCGATCACCCAGCCGCGGCCGTCCCGCTGAATCACTTCAAAGGGCTTGTACGCAATCTGCTTGCGGTACTCATCCCAGATGTATCCGCTGGCCAGCACATGGTCCGGACCGGCGAAGACGGCCGCATTGATCCCGCGATCAGCTTTGACGGGCGTGAAGATCGCGCGCCCCGTAACCATCGCAAATACCTGCTCGGGTACACCCACCGTGCTCCAGTGCTCCTGATCGACCTTGGCGCGGGCCAGAAATCCGTGCGCGCTGGTGGGCAGCTCTGAATCGGGCTGCGTGGCCTTCTCCAAGTCCTCCTCTTTGGCATAAATCTTGCCGGCGACATGGGCGATATCCGTGGCGGTTGCCGCAGGGGGCGCTGTCACAGCGGGCGGTGTTGCTCCTCCACCGCGCGCGGGGGGCGCCGGCTCTGGAGTGGGTGGGGCCACGTTCTCCTGTGAAATCGAAAGCAGACCAGCCGCGGGCGACCCGAGGTACTGGAGCGCCGTGCCGACGCCGATCAGCGTACCGCCTAATTGCACCCAGTCCTTCAGCCGTCGCGCTCCGGCGGCGCCCAGCACCGAAGCGTAACCCTCTCCGAACCCGCCGCCGTCCGGAAGGATGATGACCTGGAATTTGCTGAGGTCGGCCGCTCCGAGTTGCTGAGTCCGGATCGCCGTCACGGGATATCCGAACTGGCGTTCCAGTACGAAGCGCATCTGGCCCGCGGAGCCCGCCGAAGTGGGCCGGTCCCACGCAATCGCGATCGCCGGCTTGCGCAGGTAGAACACATGCCGGCTTCCGAAGTTTGGACCCTCGTCCACCCAACTGGAATCCACTCCGACGATCTCCGAACCTGAACTCTTCGCGAGTCTGCGTACCGTATCGTGGACCGACTCGGGATTTTCCTTCACCTTGACGATGATGCTTCCCGCGGAAAACGCCCGGCCGCCCAGCGTGAACTTCCGGTCGCTCGAGTGGATCCGCAATCCGGCGTGGAGTGCACCGGTCATGAACCGCGCCGCCGCCGTGTTTCCCCAGGGCGCCAGGTACGCGACTGGAGCTTTCCCGTCCGCCAGTTCAATGCCGTTCACCGCGGTCCCGGTGAACGCCTCAAAACTACCTTGCGGTCGAGCGGCGCTGGCAATGGTCTCAACGCCGAACTGCATCGGCAGCGACCAGGCGGTGACATCATAAATCTCGCTCGCGAGTCTACGCTTCCGGCGATGCTCTTCGTCTCTCAGGAAGGTGTCTTCCATGGACACTTGAGGATCCAGCATCGTCCGCACCAGGCGCTTGGCCGGCTGGGCGAGGGGGATGACGTAGGAGCCCGCGGGATACTCGGTGTTGCCGCTTTTGAATGGAGCGGTGGCGCGCTGCACTTCGGCGCCGTGCTGGACCATGAGTGCCGCCAACCGATCCACCGAAGATACATTTCCCCGGCGCGGCAGGATGTATTCCCGTACTGGTTCGTTAGAACCTTCTTCAATGCCCGTGACGTGATATCGCCAGAAGTTATCGAGCAGCTTTTCGCGATTCTGTGCGGAGACTTCGCACGTAGCGATAGAGCTCACGAAATGGCGCCGCACCGTCTCCCGGAATGTGACCAGCGTCTCGTCCGACTTGCGCACTACCAACCCGCGAGTGGAACCATTTTCGTAGGTCATCGCGAGTCCGCCGTAATACGATGGCCAGCTAGCGCCATAGCCTGGGTAGAAGGCGTCGTAAGCTTCCCGCGTAAAATAGCTGAAGCCGAATTGATCGAAATACTTCGCGTTGTTCTTGCCGAACCAGTACAGGGGTTCTTTCTGATCTTTGGTCAGGTGCGGGTTGTAGGGAACGGCCTCGGGGGCAAAATAATAGGTGGCGTCGGTTCCCATCTCATGCAGGTCGACAAACACCAGCGGGTACCATTGGCGCAGCGCCTTGATGCGCCCGGCCGTTTCAGGCTGGGTGATGGCCAGCCAATCGCGGTTCATATCGAAGTAGTAATGATTGGTGCGGCCGCCTGGCCAGGGCTCGGTGTGTTCGGCAGAAACAGGATTCGGGTCCGGCTCAAGTCCCTCCCCCATCTCGAAGTTGTGCACGAAACGGTCGCGCCCGTCGGGATTTTGCAGCGGATCAATCAACACGACCACCTTCGCCATGACCTCACTCACCAGCTTGTCGTTGCGCGCGGCCAGCAAATGATACGCCGTGGCCAAGGCTGCGTCGGGCGAGGAGATCTCGTTGCCGTGGATGCCGTACCCAAGCCAGATGACGGCGGGTAGCCCGGCCATCAGCTTCTGAGCTTCGGCTTGAGGCGTGCGGCGCGGATCGTACAGGCGCTGCATGGCATCCCGAATCTCGGGTAATCGGCGGATGTTTTCTTCGCTACTTACGGCCGCGTAGATCAGGCGCCGGCCTTCCCATGTTTTCCCGTAGTCGAATACCTTCATCCGGGTGGGAGCCGCTGCAGCCAGCGCTTCCATGTAGCGCACTATATTGGAGTGCCACGAGACGCGGTCGCCGATGTCGTAGCCGAGTACAGTACGCGCCGTTGGAACGGCCGGATCATATGTTGTTCCGGGCCAGTATTCAAATTTCTGAGCGAAGAGCGACAGGGCGAACGCTGGGACGGCGAGGAGGACTTTGCTCATCAGTGAAGGTATTAGAATACAACGGCCGTGCGGAGCGGCTACAAATCAACCCGGAAAGCGTAGGCGAATTTGCCTGGATTCTGTTCTGGTAATTCGACCACCAATCCCTGCGGGGACTCTTTCCAAGTCAGCTTCCCCTGGTAACCCAATAACCGCACGGATCGCACTTTGCCGGTGATTGACTTGACCGTCATCTGCTTTCCCGGCCAGTCGAGCGCGATTGCATAAACCGAATTGCCTTTGCTGGTGAAGCGGATGTCTTGCCCGGTGAAAGGCTTCTGTTTACGATCCGTAAATCCGCCGGTCAGTACCTCAGTGGGACCTTCGCCGAAGACCTTCCAGGGGCGCGTGCCATAAATTGCTTCGCCGTTCACGTTGAGCCATTCCCCGATCTCGAGCAGGATCTTTTGAGCCTGGTCGGGGATGGTTCCATCGGCTTTGGGTCCGATGTTCAGTAACAGAATCCCATTCTTGCTGACGATGTCGACGAGGTCGTCGATCAGCGAGTCCGGAGTGCGAAATTCCTCGTTTTCGATGTAGCCCCAGGACTTCAATCCTATGGACGTATCGGTCTGCCAAACGTCTTTCCGCATCGCATCTAATTTGCCGCGCTCGATGTCCAGGACGGCGGCCTTGTCGGGATAGGACTTGTTCTTATAGTTGAGAACCACACCCTTCTTCCACTCCGCGCCCTGGTTGTAGTAGTACGCCGCGAAGCGTTGGCGATAGGGTTCGAAGGCCGGCTGCTCAATCCACCAATCGAACCAGATCAGCTCGGGTTGATACTTGTCGACGATCTCCGATGTGCGCGCCAGCCAGTCATCCAGATACTGTTTGTCGGGCTGATTCTCCGCCTTACCATCCGGTGTCTTGCGCGGCTTCGCTGGACCGTAGAACGCCGAGTATTTGGGATCGCGGACATCCGAGTCGAACGTCATGCCCTCGTCGTAGAACCAGAAGTGTTCCGCACGGTGCGACGAAGCGCCGAAATGCAGACCCGCTTTTCTGACCGATTTCGCGAGGTCTCCGATGAGATCCCGTTTAGGTCCCATCTTCGCGGCGCACCAGTCGCTGAAGCCCGAGTCGTACATTGCGAATCCGTCGTGGTGTTCGGCGACGGGGACAATGAACTTCGCGCCTGCGCGGCGGAACAGGTCGGCCCACGCGTCCGGCTTGTAGTTCTCAGCTTTGAAGCGCGGGATGAAATCCTTGTAGCCGAATTTAGATTGCGGGCCGAAGGTCGCGACGTGGTGTGCGAACACTGGGTTCTTCTGCTCGTACATGTTCCGGGGATACCACTCGTTGCCGAACGCAGGAACCGCGTAAACGCCCCAGTGAATGAAGATTCCGAACTTGGCGTCTTTGTACCAATCGGGAACCTGGTATTTCTCGAGCGACGGCCAGTTTGCTTGGAATGGACCTCGCGCTACTCCCTGATCTACGCGATGAGTGGCCTGGTCGACGGTGTCTGCAGAGAGGATTGTCAGAGGGAGGAAGAGAAGTGTCCAGATGCGCATCGGGAGTAAGTATGTCACATCAGGGCGGCGCCGGACGCTGCGGCGAGGTCCGACCGACACGCGCCAGTGCATTCACGGCTTTCCGGTATGGAAGGCGCTCGATGTTGTCAAAAGGCAGCCATTCTCCATCTCGCCACGTGGAGTAGTACCAGCGCGCCAATAACGCTATATGCTCCTGACGTTCGAGTGTCGATACCACCGGCTCTTTAACCGCCGAGGCGGTCTCGCGCAGGCGCTGATCCATGGACACGATCGCTGAGCCGGGAGCCGCCAGTGGGAAGTCAACCGGATCCGTCCAACGGCCGCCTGATACGAACCACAATGTCACGTTCTCAGCGGCGCTCGAGGGCGTAACGGCTAAGCCGGAGAGCCGATCGACATCGCAGACCAGTTCGTCGCGTAACCCGAGCACGCCCTGCACTCGTTCGTATCGCCTATGCTGCCGCGCCGCATCTTCGAAATTTAGTTCCTCGCTGGCCCGGTCCCGCGCGTGCGCTACAGTTTCCAGCAGAGAGGCGCCGCCGCTACTTAGAAAATGCTCCAGCCGCGCGACTTCGCTCGCGTATTCCTCGTCGCCTACCGCGGCCTGGCACGGGCGCAGACACATGTTCATCTCGCCGTACATGCACCCTGGGTGATCAGGATGCGGCTCCAGGTTTTCCTCGCAACGGCGGACCTGGAACAGATCCAGCGCCTGGGCATCGAACGCTTCGGCCGAGGCGCGCGAGCGAAACGGTCCGAAGAAAAGTGCACGACCGGCCAGACGGCTGGTGACCGCGGTTCGCGGGAACCGGTTTGCGAGCGTGAGCTTGACGTAGGCCGGCGTGGCCAGCTTCACGATCCTGGCGTACTTGTCCGGATATTGCTCGCGCGCCAACGAATAGAACAGGATGCTCGATTCCAGCCTGGACCCACATATCCAGTATTCGATGCGCTGCACGACACCGCTTAGATTCAGTAATCGCGAGGGGCGGCCCGGCGTGCCGAAGAGCCGCAGCAATCGCCTTCGCAGGACGGTGGTCCGCGCCAGATAAGGCGCGCCCTCTGCCGCCCACAACAGAAACACGGCTGGAGTATTCGGCAGGCCGGCGATCTCATCCGGAAGGCACTCGCGCTTGCGGGCTGCGAAATACTCCACTCCAATCATGCAAAGGCTCGGGCGAACTCATCGGGCCCAATCGGTGGGAGCACCGCGACCCCGAGATTTTCCTGAACGTGCTCGAACTTTGACATGCCGGCCAGCGCGACCGTAACGCCCGGGCACGAACGCGCGAACTGAATCGCGCGCTGCGCGTGGTTGCCGAAGCCAGGGATGGCAGCGGCTACCTCGTCCGGCAGGCTGCGGGTCAGGCGGGCCTGGAGCAGGGAAGCGCTGGATACCACGGTGATGCCCAGCTCGGGCGCGAGTTCCAGGACTGTGCGGCCGTCTTTCAGCGGCTTCGATAGAGCCTCCATCATCGAGAGATTCACGGGCAATTGGATGAACCTGAAATGATGCCCATCCCCACCCACCTCACGCGCCAGCGAATGGAGTTTCGAGAGCGACAGGGCCCCGGCGGCGCGACCTTTTCTAAAACCATCCCAGGTGGCCGTACCGTAAAAGCGGACAGCCCCCGATGCCACCAACTGTTCCAGCCCTGCGAACGCCTCGCGGATGCGGTTGTAGAATACATCCTCGGGCACATGACCCAATTGCGTCTCGGGATTATGCAAATAGAAAACGTCCACCGTTTCAATACCCAGATTGCGGCGGCTGCGATCCAGTTGATCACTCAAAAACGCGGGGGCGAGGCAATGCATGCCCGCGACGATATCCTCCCGCCGCAACGAACGGGTGGGAATCGCGTCGGGCACGAGGTATCCGGCCTTGGTGCAGATTACGACTTCATCCCGAGCTCTGCCGGACAAGGCCTGCCCAATGGCGCGCTCCGAGCGCTGATGCCGGTAGTTGAGTGAGGTATCTATGAAATTAATGCCGCCCGAGAGTGCTTCCTCAATCGCGCGGGTGTAGGACGCATCCGTCTTCTCATCCATGGGACCAAGGTAGGTGCCAAGGCCGAGCGTAGAGACCTGGAGGCCTTGCGCCTGGCGGTAAAAGCCGGCCGCGGCTGCAGCGGGGAAGCGGGAAACAAAGTGTTCCGTTCCGGCAGGAGTGGCGTATCCGATTAACATCTTCCACGATTGTAAGTGCTGCGGTGGCTGAGGTTCCCGGCGTTCCGGTCAGCGGGGAAACAGTGACAAGGCCCAGCGGGCATGCTCGGCGACGACATCGTCGGGAAAGGCGGCAAGACGTTCGAGCGGCTCACGAAATTGCGGCGAGAGCGCATTGCCCATCGCCACCGCGACGTTTCTAAGAAACCCGGTATACTTGGCGCGGTTCACTGGGCTGTCGCGAAACAGTTCGCGGAACTCGCCTTCCGTAAGGCGCGCGAGCCGTTCGAGCCGGGGCGAGATTTCGCGCGGCTGAAACGCCGGATCGATGGTGACCGCCTCACGGCTGTTGTTCCACGGACACACGTCCTGGCAAATGTCGCAGCCGAATACATGACGACCCATGCCGGCACGGTGCTGTTCGGGTATGGAGCCTTTCAGCTCGATGGTGAAGTAGGAGATGCAAACCCGCGAATCTACGCCGTGAGGCCCAATTGCCTGCGTTGGACAAGCATCGATGCAGCGCGTGCAGGTGCCGCAGCGCGGCAGCGGCGGCCCGTCGGGTTCGAGTTCCAAAGATAGCAGCAGTTCTCCCAAAAAGAACCACGACCCGGCGTACTGGTTGATCAGGCACGTATTCTTACCGATCCAGCCCAGGCCGGCATCGCGGGCATACGAACGCTCGAGCAGCGGGGCGGTATCAACACAGATCTTGTATTCGAACTCCGCGAGTTCGCGGAGCTTACCGACCAGATCCTCCAGGCCGCGGCGCAGCAGCAAGTGGTAGTCGTCACCCCACGCATAGCGGGAAATCCAGGCGCGTTCGCGATCGTTGAAGGTCGTGGAATGCGGCTGCGGCGCGTTGTAGAGCCTACCAACGCAGACCACGGAGCGCGCCGTTGGCAGCAGATTCTTCGGATCTGTTCGCAATTCGGCGCGGCGATCGGTGAGATAGGACATGCGGCCCGCGAGTCCCCCCTGTGCCCAGTCGAGATAACGCGCGGCGTCGGTGCTGGGAACGGCGGGAGTAACACCCGCGAGTTCAAAGCCGCACTCATAGGCCAACTGTTTTACTCTAGGTGCGTGCAGAATGGACTTCATCTTCGATTGGGTCTCTAACTATGGTTACTTCGCCATCTTCGGGTTACTCGTATTCGGAATCGTTGGACTGCCGATTCCCGACGAGACCTTACTCGTCTTCAGCGGGTACCTGATATTCCGCGGTGTCTTGAAACCCGTTCCCACTCTGCTTACCGCATTTCTGGGCAGCGTGTGCGGGATCACTTTGAGTTACGTCGTCGGGCGGACGCTGGGACTGGGTTTCATCCACAAATGGGGCCGGTACATTCACGTTACCGAAACGCAACTGTTGAGGGTTCACGTGTGGTTCGATCGCATCGGGCACTGGGCCCTGTTCTTCGGATACTATATTGCCGGCGTTCGCCACTTCACCGCAGTGGTCGCCGGTACTTCGTCGCTCGAATATCGTTCGTTTGCCCTCTACGCCTACTCAGGGGGTTTGGTCTGGGTGTCCACCTTCCTTTCGATCGGGTTCTTCTTCGGCGACCGCTGGCACGAGGTGATCGATGTCGTACATAAGAACCTGCTGCTGGTTTCCGGTTTAGTGATCGGCGCGTCCCTCGCCTACTTCCTTGGCCGCCGGTTTATCCATCGATCTGGCCCGCGCCCGTAGACGTGCGGCTTCAGTTTTTCTTTTCAGATGATCCAGGGTATCGGCGTAATCCTTCAAGGTGGCGACCAGCTCCGCGGAGGGTGCGGTCAGGAGAGTGAGAGCGCGCTTGAAAAGAGGCTCAGCTTCAGCGTATTTCTTGCGCTCGGCAAACACGAGGGCGAGGTTTCGAAGACTGAAAACCTCCTGAGTATCCCGGATGGACAAGGCCTGCCTGTACACTTCTTCGGCCTTGTCGAACTTGCTTTGCGCGGCGAAGGTGACTCCCAGATTATCGAGACTCGTCGCAATCATGGGATGATTGGGTCCCAGATTCTTGATCCAGATAGGGAGCGAACGGGTATAGACAGCCTCGGCTTCTTCGAAGCGTTTCAGCGCGAAGTAATCGTGACCCATGTTATCGAGAGTCTGGGCCAAGTCCGGATGCATGGGGCCGACATTCGCCTCCCGGATGGGAGCCGCGCGACCGAGAACGGCTAGAGCTTTCTCGAAATTGTGCTCTTCACGGCTCGCGCTCGCTATGCCATCCAAGGCAGGCAAGAGTCGAGCATCGTCGAGGCCAAAGAGTTTCTCCTGGATGTCCAAAGCCCAGCTGTAGACCCCGGCGGCTTGAGAGAACTTCGATTGTGCCGCATACAGGCGCGCAAGCAGGATGTAGTCGGAAGCGATCTCCGGCGTCTGCGGACCAGTGTTCTGGATGCGGACGGAGATAGCGCGCAGCAGCAGATTCTCGGCGGCGGGGAAATTGCCGGCAATGTGTTGTACCCGCACGGCCGCGTGGAGCACGGGGATCAGTGCCGCGGCTGACTTGCCTTCGGCTGTTTCGACAATCGAAATGGACCGGCTATAGAGCAGCTCGGCTCTGTCGAACCGGCCAGAGGCGATGGCGAGGCGAGCTAACTGGTCCAGGATAGGAATCAATTTCTCGCTGGTATCCCCGGACTGATGTTGTTCGTCGTCGAGGAGCTGCTCCAACAGTGGTTCAGTAGCGGCGATACGGCCGGCTTTTCTTTCCGCGTCAATCTGACGTCGTAGGTCGGACTGGGTGTCCTGTGCGCTGAGGGACGGGGACATCACAAGGATTGCCACGGCAGCCAGAGCGATCAACTTGCGCCGCCCGGCATGGAGAAAGCTGCCGACGCCGACCATCTCTCCGAGAGCGAAAAGCGGCCAATTGAAGCCGTTCGGCGGATTGCCGGCCATCGTATTCCGCCAATCCCACATGAACGCGACCATCAGGATGATGCCGCCGGCCACGACTCCAAACCAGTGCTTGGCATCGAGCCGAAGGCCCGTACCGCCCAACTCGCGGCGCAAGAGGAGGATGCCGGCGAAGACCATAGTCGCGGCGACGATGCAGGGAGCTAACACCGGACCTACCCACGGGACCGGTAACAGGAACAGAATGTCCCAAGTCATGAAAGACTGCGGCCACCCCAGGATCAATTTAAGAAACAAGTAAAATACGAGGTCCCAGATTCCGAAGGCGAGCACGAATCCAGCGAGCCACTGGCGAAAGTTCCGGCTGACCGCCAGCGCGGCGGCTGCCAGCATGATGAGGGTCGCAAATTCACGGCCGAGTTCGGTGAGCAGGAGCTTATCGTATTGCCCCCCTCTGGCCGTCAACTGCTCGGGTGTAATGAGTGGGAACAGATCGTCGGCGGACCTGCCGGGGTGCAGCTCCATACGAATGGGCTGATAAATGTGGCGCAAGTACACCACCACCGCGGCTTCCACATAACCGAACGCGATGCCGAACAGGACAAGACTCAGAACTGCGCGGCGCCACGTCATTGGGAGAGTGGATAGTGTAGAGTCTGGAGCAGCCAGTCGCGATTGTTCCGGACATCCTCGGTCAGTTGAGCGCAGAGTGCATCTCGTTGCTCGAAAAGACGATAGCCTTCTTTGGGGCGAGCGTAACCGGCGGCGTTGGCTTTGTTTCGTAATTCGGGGTCGGCGTCATATCTTTCGCGATTTTCGAGAAGGGCCTTCACCAGAAATGGCATGACAGTGGAGTAGTCAGCCTGCATGCTTTCGGTGGTTTGCGTATAGAGGTCCTTGTCCACCTTTCCCCAGGTTACGGCTTCGGCGGGCGGGCACGAAGAGAGCGAGCCATCGGTGACCGGGGCGGTGACGATCTGGACGTCGAAGTTGTACCCGCGAACATCAGGCAAACCGAGCACCTGGCCCAGTGCGGGTTCGGGCTGCAGGTTGAAATTCTTGGGCACTCCGCCGCCCAGGATGAGCGTCCCGAGGGCATGGGCGGGGTGTTCGAACAGCCCCCAGCGGTGATAGGCGCAGGCTTCGAAGATTTCGGCGTGCAGGTCCAGATCGAAGCCATACTCGGGGATCAAACCCGCCTTCCGCATGGCCCACAACTTCATGGAATTCAGAAAGACACTGCCGTCTCCGGGCGCACCGACGAAAACCGGAATCGCGAGGCGATGGCAGGTGGCGAGGAACCCAGGCTCAACGCCGTTTTGCCGCTCCTGAGCGGCGTAGCGCTGGCCAAGACGGTAGCGAAGTTCCGTGCCGGTCATCTTATGCTGGAATTCCGGAGTGGCCAGGACTGCGCTCAGGAATCGGTCCTGGTCGAGCAGGACGCCTTCATCAAAGGCCATGTCGGTGACGCGGATGGTGCCTTCATCGCGCAGCGCCCGGTCGTCGCCCCAAATGGGGACTTCGTGAATGGGTCCTTCTTTATAGGCGTCGAGACTGCGGTGACCGTCGTGATAGCAGACCGCGTCGGTGGTGCTGACATAGGCCACCCAGCCAGTTTCAAGTAGAGGGATCAGCCAGGTTTGATGCTGCCCGGAAACCGTGACCGGACCCGCGATGGAGAGGGTGAGGGGGCAGCCGAGTCCGATGGCGCGATCGAGGATGGTATAGATGCGGCGCAAATGCGCGCCTCCGAACGCTGGAAGGCAATTCCGAAACAGCTGGTCGAGGGTGTCGCACTGATCGACGCGTTTGACGTTGACCCAGCGGCGGTCAGCGCGGTCCCGGCTGCAGTGGTTGTGTTGCATTGTTATTCGAACTGTTTACGGAATTCCTGGAATTGCGCTTTGAGATTCTCGATTTCACTGCGGAGGGCGGCGGCTTCGGTTTCCAGGGCGGCGATCCTTTCAGAGGTAGAAGAGGCGGGTGTGGTGGCAGGCTGGACGGCTGATTCCGGGGCGGGAGGTCCCGACAGGAGGTGAGCCCAGCGCACCTCTTTCGTGCCAGGCAAGTGCGGCATTTGGGTGACCAGCGGCCTGCCGTCGCGATCCATCATTCCGCGCAGACACGCTTCGACTTCTTCGAGGTCGGAGAACTCGTACATGCGAGCTGCGCGGTTACGGAGTTCCCCGACGGTCTGGTAACCGCGCAGCATCAACTCGGTCAGTAGCGCGTTTTCGCGGCGGCCCAGGTTCAGGCGGTCCGAGAAGCGGTGCGTGTACTTGGGCACGCGATTGCCGGGTCCCGTGATGATACCGGTGAGCTGCTTCGCGCGGAGTGACTCAAGGGCGTGATTGACGATTGCATCGTCGTAGTTCACGGCCGGATCGCGATTCGACTTCTGATTGCACGCGTTGACCAGAGCGTTCAACGTGAGCGGGTAATACTCGGGCGTCGTAATGTCTTTCTCGAGCAACGCACCAAGCACCCGAACCTCGACGGGGGTCAGGAGGAAATCCACGCTTCTATTATCGACGGCTACGAAGGTATCGATGTTTACGAAGGGCGGGTTGGGCGAGCGGCGTACTCATACCGCCGTGGGATGAGGGACATGTTTTTCCCCCGGCTGCTCTGGGCCTTGTTGAGTTGGGCCATGGCGCGGCGCCAAGCGCGTGCGGCGTCGGCGACGAAATGGGTCAGTGTCCTAAACGCCTCAGCGTTAGACGCGAAAAGTTCCATGGGACTGGTCTTTTCGAAGATCCGGTTTTCGATCTCGGAGGCCTGCTGAAGCCGGCACCAAGCCTGGGCGGCTGCATTGACCAGCATGCGCTCCAGCGCATCGACCGGGTTGTAGGTCCGCGCGATGTCATCGCGGACGGCGTAGATAGGGTCGGCCTCGGGCAAGCCGGTGTTGGATTTTGCAAGAGCATTCATCTCTCATCTCCTGCGCTGATTGTAGCGGGCGCGCTCCAAATTAAGGAGTTTTCTGATACTCACTACTATTTTAGTTTGTTGCAGATGCAGGCATTATTGAGTGCTGTGAACGGAGTTTTACGAGTAGTGATTTCTTTGGCGCCAATTCGCTGAATTGAGCTTCCGGGCAAGGACATTTTGCTGACTCGCAAGGGTTTAGCCGGCGAAAGAAGTCAACGACCCGGTCAATTCAACGAATTAGCAGTAACCCTCGTCTTTACGGTTATGACTGTGAGACGTCAGTCCGGGGGGTCTGAGAGCTGACTTTGTGTTCACCGTTTGATCGATGCGACACTCTCCCCGGTTCGCCGCGACGGCCCTCCTCACGCTGATCCTCGGTATCGGTGCGACAACAGCCATCTCAGCGTCGTCCACGCGGTCTTGCTCGGTCCGCTCCATACTCAAACCCGGACCCGGGCTCGTTCACATCATCGCGGATGACCCGGGGGACTCGCGTTCGGGGGTTCCCTACCGACTTTACGACATGATACGGGGACAGAGCCGGGTACTCGGGCAGAGCGCCATTTAATACCGGAACACCGGTTGGTCGCGGGTGATTGTGGGCGGCGGGATTGAACCCGAAGCGGTGCAGGCCGGTTTCAGTTCCGCTGGATTGGCGAGCTTACTCGGCGTTTCTCCAGCGCTGGGCCGATTCTTCGAGGAAGAGGAGGTGCGGCGAGCGCAGCCGGTTGCCGTCATCAGCCACATGCTATGGCACAGGCGCTTTGGCGGAAGCACCGATGTCATCGGTATGGCGATAGAGATCGACGACAAGTCATTCACTGTCGTCGGGGTCATGCCGGCAGCTTTTCGGTTTCCTGCGAGAGAGACCCAGCTTTGGTTGCCGATCACGACGAACCGATATTGGTTGGAACCGACGACGCGTGAAGACCTTCATTCACGTGGTTTCTTCATGAGGTGGAACATCGTTGCGCGCTTGCACTCCGCGATCTCTGCCCGAGATGCACAGAACTACCTTCGCGCATTGACGGCGCAACTCCAGGAACAGGACAGATCCTGGAACATGGGTTTGCCGGTCAAGGTCTCGCCCCTCGCTATTGAACTTGAGGACAAGCCAAGGCTAGCACTGGTTCTGCTGCTAGGGGCGGTTACATTGCTGTTGTTGATTGCCTGCACGAACGTAGCAAATCTACTGCTGGCCCGCGGTGCTGAAAGAACCAGGGAACTCGCAATTCGGCTGGCCCTCAGCGCGTCCAGATCCCGTATCGTTCAGCAGATTCTGATCGAGAGTCTGTTACTCACCTCTGCCGCGATAGCAGTTTCTCTCTTTTTGGCCATGTGGGCCATTCCGCTCCTAATCAGTTCGGGGCCAGCCGATTTACCCCGACTGGAGGAGACGAAACTCGATTTGCCGGTTCTGGCGTTTGCGGCCGGGGTCTCGCTACTCGTAGCATTTGGGCTTGCTGTGGTCCTGGCCACCTCTGCGGGCCTACTGCTGCGCAGCCTGTGGCAGACGCATTCGGTGGACTTGGGGTATGACCCGGCTCGCATTCTCACCATGCGGCTGCAGCCCGCGACCAGCTCTCCACCGTCGCAGCGAGAAGCCTTCTACGATCGGCTCCACGAGCGGATCACTTCCATTCCAGGCGTTCAAAACCTGGGCGGGATTCGAAGTTTATTCGAACTCGGGGCGGCTCCGACCAACAGTCTTCGCGTTGTTGAGGGTAAACCGGCTGAGACAAATCCGGGACGGCCACTAACGTGGACGGTGGTCAGCGGAGAGTACTTCCAGGCAATGGGTATTCCGCTGCTCATTGGCCGCCTCTTTTCCGGCTATGACGGAAGAAACGCCGGCTTAGTCGCGGTGATCGATGAGAGTATGGCCAAGCGGTATTGGCCAAGGGACAATCCAATCGGCCAGTGCTTTAAGTGCCAAGATCGACGAGGCCGGGACGACGCCCGGATCACGGTAGTGGGCCTAGTTCGGGACGAACGCCGGCCAGGGCGTCGAACACGATTCCACTCCGCATGTATTCTTGTGGCACCGGCAGTCTGAACCTACTGGGAAATGGGTCATCCGCACAAGGTCCACCCCCGAAGCTCTCATTTCGACCGTTCGGAAGGTGGTACGCGGTATTGACCCGCACGTGGTGATCGCAACGATCATGCCTATGCAGAAGCACCTTGAATTGCAGACCGCGGCACGCAGATTTCAAACGTGGCTGCTGACCCTGTTTGCCACTTTGGCGCTCACCTTGGCTGCCGTCGGCATCTTTGGCGTCACCAGTCATGCGGTGGCACGAAGAACGCACGAGATCGGTATTCGAATGGCATTGGGCGCTGAGCGAAGCAAAGTCATCCAAATGATCCTGCGGCGGGCGATGGGGCTGGCAGCAGTTGGGCTGGTCGTTGGTACTGCACTCGCCATGGGAGTCACTCGTCTTCTTTCTGCCTTACTGTTTGCAGTTACTCCTACAGATCCCCTGACCTTCATGTCCGCCACTGTTGTGCTTTTAGGCGTCGCCTTGATACCGACCCTGGCGCCAGCTTGGCGCGCCGCGCGAGTGGATCCGATCATTGCGCTTCGCCAGGATTGAGACATGAAACTTGAGTTCGAAGCTCGCGCTCGACCTCCGTCGCGCTTACAAACCACTTGATTGTGGTGACGAATATTAGGAGTGTTATGCGATGGCCAACGGGTTTTGGGTTTCCGAATACCCGAGGTTTTTTTTGCATCGGCATGGCCGTCCAACATCTTGCCGCAGCTGCCGTCAAAGGGCGACAGCGGTGCTTCGCTCCGCCGATGTCCACCTCTCCGGTTGTGTTCTGAAATCGATACTTTTTTGTTCCCCGGATGTCGAAAATGCGTCGCGTGCTCCGACTCACCGATGAAGGCGCAAGAAAAGCGCGAAAGTAAAAAGGAGCAGAAGACATGAAGTACATTCTGATGATGAACACCATGAAGGCGGATTGTGAGGTGTTTCCCGGCTGGCAGAAGAGGGATATCCAGGCGCACATTGCCTTCATGATCGGCTTGAATAAGGACCTCCGGGAATCCGGAGAGTTTGTGGCCGCCGAAGGGTTGTCCTTTCCAGATCAGGCCAGGCTGGTGCGGGCGGGCAAGGATGGAACACCTATCACAGACGGCGTGTTTCCGGAGGGCAAAGAGTTCCTCGCGGGCTACTGGATCGTCGATGTCGACACGCCAGAGCGCGCTTATGCAATTGCCGCACGAGCTTCGGCAGCGCCGGGACCCGGGGGCGAACCGATGAACATGCCGATAGAGGTTCGGCCGGTGATGAGCGCGCCGCCCGCCGAATTTCTCCCGTAAGATCTGCCGTGACGCCCGGGTCATGGAACATCTCCTCCGAGCATTTGTTGCGCGAACTCGCGCCGCAGGTGCTCGGAGCGGTCATGCGACGGTTCCGTGACTTCGCCGCGGCCGAGGACGCGGTGCAGGAGGCTTTGGTCGCAGCGGCGATGCAATGGCCGCGAGAAGGCGTTCCAGATAATCCCCGCGCCTGGCTGATTCAGGTCGCCTCCCGCCGCATGACTGATTTCGTGCGGAGTGAACTCGCTCGCCGCCGCAGGGAAACCGAAGCCGGCTTACAGATGGACCAACTGACGCCGCCGCCCGACATTGAAAATGAAACAGATCAGGACGACACGCTCATCCTGCTTTTCATGTGCTGTCATTCTGCCCTGACTCCGTCCTCCGCCATCGCCCTCACCCTACGTGCAGTGGGCGGTTTGACGACGGCGGAAATCGCCAATGCCTTCCTGGTTCCAGAGGCGACGATGGCGCAGCGGATCAGCCGGGCTAAACAAAGCATCAAGGTTTCTGGCGTGCCATTCCGCCTGCCCACCGATGAAGAGCGAGCCCAGCGGCTCGGCGCCGTCCTGCACGTGCTCTACCTCATCTTCAATGAAGGTTACACGAGCAGCATCGGCGCACACCTGCAGCGACTAGAACTGTCCCAGGAGGCGATACGCCTGACGCGAGCCGTTCATCATCTTCGCCCAAACGACGCCGAGGTGACGGGGTTGCTGGCACTCATGCTGTTGACCGATGCGCGCCGCGGGGCACGAACCGGAGCTGACGGCGAGTTGATCCCGCTCACCAAACAAAATCGAGGTCTCTGGGATCAGCGGCGGATCGCCGAGGGCATCGGCTTGCTCACCGCAGCTCTGTCAAAGGGATCGATTGGCGCCTACCAATTGCAGGCTGCGATCGCCGCCGTTCATGATGAAGCGGAGCGGGCCGAGGACACCGACTGGCCGCAGATTTTGGCCCTGTACGATCTCCTCAAACGGATATCCGAGAATCCCATGGTGATGCTCAATCACGCGATTGCGGCAGCGATGGTGCACGGTCCATCCGAGGGACTCGAGCTGCTCAAGGCTCTGGATGCTGATGGACGCCTGACCGGCCATCATCGTCTCGACGCCGTTCGCGCGCATCTCCTGGAAATGGCCGGAGATCATCAGGCCGCCATCGCTCACTATCGGATTGCGGCAACTCGCACGACGAGCCTGCCGGAAAGGAACTATCTGATGACGCAGGCGGCCCGGCTCACCGAGCGCAGATCAGCTGATTGATTGACACCCTGATCCGCCGGCCGCCGTGTTCATTCAAGGCCCTGACTGATTCGGAAGACATGCCCATCCGGGTGGCGCACGTGCATCTCGCGCACGCCCCACGGCTCGTCGGTGGGAGGCCAAGCGATATCCAACTGTTGCGCAATGCAGTGACGGTGAATGGCGTCTACGTCATCCACCCAAATGGAGATCCACACGCCTTTATCGCCGTTTTCATCGCCGGCCGGGCCGAATGTCATCTTGCGATCACTTTTACCTCGTCCACCCTGACCGTTTTCGCACAGGAAGATCTCGCATTGGCCCGAGCACACGCCGCCGAAGGTCGGTGGAACGCCCCATTCCCATCCCTTCGTCCACCCGAGCTTCTCGAACCACGCAAAGCTATCGCGAATATTGGATACGTTCAGGATCGGGTTCAAACGCTTGGCGACCATAGCGCAATCCTACCAAGCCAGTGAGCGCAACACTGCAACATTGGGCGCGGCCGGCAAGCATCCTACCAACCGCGCGTGGTAAGATTCGCGCAGCGGGAGGAAAAGGAATGGCTCACTTCTCCAGACGTGATTTTCTGAAGGCAGGACTCGCTGCGGGCGCGCTCGCCGGCACCGGAAGCCTGCCGTTGAGAGCGGCGCGCGAGACAGCGACGGATTGGGTGACGCTCGGAAAGTCCGGCGTCAAAGTTACGCGGCTCGCGTTTGGCACAGGCAGCCTTAGCGGGCGAACGCAGCGCGAACTGGGACAGGACCAATTTACGCGGCTGGTGCGCCATGCCTACGATCGCGGCGTTCGCTTTTTCGAAACCGCCGAGTCTTATGGCGAGATGCATAAGATGCTGGGAGTGGCGCTGAAGGGCATTCCGCGCGATAGCTACAGGCTGATGTCGAAGGTAACCACACATGAAGGTGTGAATCCGCAGGAGAAGATCGACGAACTGCGCAAACTCGCCAATACCGAGTATTTCGACGTGATGCTGTTGCATTGGCAGCACGTGGCATCGTGGCCGACGGATACGGTCAGGTGGCAGGACGGAATTCTGGAAGCCAAGGCCAAGGATGCGGTGGTGGGTTACGGCGCGTCGGTGCACGGGCTTCCGGCGTTACGCCGCTTCCCGGGAAATAAGTGGCTCGAGGTCGCGATGATCCGGATGAATCATAACGGCACAAAGATGGACGCGGAGGACTACAACACCAGCGGGCCGGGGAATGTGAGCGAAGTCGTAACACATGTCAAGCAGGTCCGCCAGGAAGGCATGGGCGTTATCAGCATGAAACTGGTGGGAGAAGGTGCGTTCACGAAGCGCGAGGACCGCCAGGCCGCGATGCGGTACGCGTTCAAGAACGCGGGTGTGGATTGCGTCACCGTTGGTTACAAGAACACGGCAGAGGTCGATGAGGCGATTGAGAATCTGAATTTGGCGCTGGCGTAGCCGCCGGCCCGCAAACGGCACTCTCGACCAGCGCTGGCTCGGCGTCCTTGACCAGGCCAGATCACCCGCCCAACGCCTTGAGCAGCGCAATCGTGCTGCTCAGTACGGCCGCATTGCCGGCCGCTAGTTCGCGCTCCATGGCAAACTGCTGGCGTTGCGCGTCGAGAACCGCCAGGAAATCACTGAGGCCGCGGACATACAACTCGCGCGCCAGCTCCACGCTGCGCGTTGCCGATGCGAGTCCAACCTCAAGATCGCGCTGGCGCTGCTCCGCCCGGTCGCGCGCCACATACGCATTCTCGGTTTCTTCGAATGCCGCGAGCACGTCCTGCTCGTACGATCGCAGGGCTTGCTCGAGTTGGGCATCCCGCGCCGCGATCTGCGAACGGATCCGCCCGAAATTGAAGATGGGCAACGACACCCCTGGTCCAACCGAAAAAAAGTTTCCCGCTCCCAGGGTCAAGCCGGGGACGTCTGTGGACTGCCGGCCGGATAGGCCCGTGATGAGAAATTTTGGATAGAGATCCGCCCTGGCGGCTCCGGCGCGCGCGTATGCGGCAGCGATCTGGGCCTCGGCGCGACGAACGTCCGGCCGGCGCTTCAGGACTTCGCCCGGTATGGCGCGGGGAACATCCGGAATCTGCAACGATGCGCTTTTTGCATCCAGCCGGTCCCGCAGAGCCGTAGGGTCATCGCCCAGCAGAACTCCGATACGGTGAATGGCTCGCAGGCGCTGGGTGTCGAGATCGGGCAGGGTGGCCTGGACGGAAGCGAGTTGCGAGACCTGACGTTCCACATCCAGGTCAGTGGCGAGTCCGGCGTCGGCACGAACCCGGACAAGGTCCAGCAGGTCCTTCTCAGCGGCGACGTTCGCGCGCACGATGGCGATCTGGTCTTCCGCCGCCCGGAGATCCACGTAGTTTCTAGCTACTTCCGCGCGGACGATCGCTTGAACGTCGCGAACGTTCGCGGAGGCGGCGCTCGCGTCTGCGGCGGCAGCCGTCGAGGCTTTGCGCAGTCCGCCGAACACGTCCAGTTCCCAGCGCATGTTGAATGCACTTGAAAGTGCCGAGGTCTCAAACGCTGAAATAAGGCTCCCGCCAGCGTTGGCGCCGGAGGACGGAACCTTGATAACGCCCTGGTTGTAACCGCCTCTCAGTTGCGTTACCGACGTGCTGCCGCCGATGTCGGGCAGGAGGGCGGCGCGCGCACCCGTCCGCGATGCTTCCGTTTCAGCCAATCGTGAGGCCGCCTTACGAACATCGAGGTTCATTCGCTCCGCGCGCTCGATCAGTTCGTCGAGCACGGGGTCGCCAAAAGCTTTCCACCATTGGGCGCTCACCGTATTCTCGGCCGAGGTTGGCTGGTTCCGGAAGGCTGAAGGCACGGGTACATTCGGTTTCGGGAGCGCTGGCCCGGCGCCGGAAGCTGCGAACAAAGCGAACAAGTATGCTGACACTGTTTTGAACATGTGCAAGTCCTCGTTGGGCTAAACTCAGTTGGATTCGATGAGGACGTCCATCTGCTGTCCCGGCAAGACGGGCGCGTCCTTTTCGACGGCGTAGATAACCTGAAGCACGCGGGTGTCAACACGCTCCACAGCATCGTTGGTGAGATTTCTTTTTGGCACGACGAACGGCTCGAACCGGACGAAGCGCAGCGAGAACTTGCGGCGCGCGTCGCCGCGGATGGATGCCACCACGGATGCTCCCGGCTTCACCCGCCGAGCGTCCCGCTCGTCGACATCGGCGCGGATATTCAGCTGGTCCACCGAGCCAAGCAGAATGAGAGGCTGCGCGAGCGGGCCCGCAGAGGCGTATTCGCCGAGGCGGACTTTGCATTGCAGAATTTCCCCGGCGATGGGCGAAGCCACGGTGAGGCGGCCCAAATCGGCGCGAACGCGTTCGACGCGGCTGGCGGCCTGCCGCACTTCCGCCTGTGCAACGTCAATGTCCTTGGACCAAGTGCCCGCGCGCAGCAGCAGCAGGGCGGTCTTCGCTTCGTCGAGCTTGGCTTGGGCGATCTCGACGCCGCGGCGCCGGCGTTCCAGGTCGTCGGTGCGGATGGCGCGCCTGTCACGCACGCTCTCCATGAGTTGCAACTGAATGTGCGCGTCCGAGAGTTCCGCTTTGGCTTCGTTCACGCGCGCCTCAGCCGGGGGAATCTCCTCCGGTCGCGGCGAGGCTTTTAGCTTTTCCAGCTTGACCCTTGCGAGTTCGAGATCCGCTTCGCGAAGGATTACCTCAGCCCGTATGTCGCGATCGTCCAGGGAGAACAGCCGTTGTCCCTTTGCCACCCGATCGCCAGCCTTCACGTAGACTGCGGTCACCAAACCCGGCACGGGCAAGCTGACGGCGATGTTCTCACTGGACGCTTCGACGATGCCGACTGCGCCGACTTTATGGCTGAAGCTTGCGGACGGAGGCGGCATGTAGGGTTCCACCTTGGATTCCACGGGACGAAGCCGGGCGACGCTGACGACCGCAAAAAATAGCGCCAGAATTGCGACAACAGGGATTCCGTACTTGTTAAGCATAGGTTCAATCCTTTCCTCATCAATGAACAGCCGGGAAGGACTTTCCGCCGGCCTGTGCTTCGGTTTTCACGATCCGGCCATCGTTCATGTAAGCGATGCGATCGCCGAATTGGAATACTCGCGAGTCGTGGGTAACCACTATGACGGCGCGGTCGGCGCGGACCGCGGTTTCGCGCAGCAGTTCCATCACCCCTTGTCCCGATTCGGCATCGAGCGCCGCCGTGGGTTCGTCGCAAACCAGGAGGCGCGGCTCATGGATGAGCGCGCGCGCGATGGCAACGCGCTGCTGCTGCCCACCCGATAGCTGATTCGGCCTGGCGTGAGCGCGGGCGCCCATGCCGAGCTGTTCCAGCACGGACACCGCCCTCTCGACCGCGGTAGCGCGTTTGACTCCGGCTGCTAAAAGGGGCACCGCGGCGTTCTCGGCTGCGGTGAGAGCCGGCAGCAGATTGTATTGCTGGAAGACGAAGCCGAGATTGCGGCGGCGGAAGAGAACGCTGGCCGAGCCGCCCAGGGATGAAACGTCGGCGCCGAGCACTTCCATATGACCGCCAGTCTTGTCCAGGAGCCCGGCGATGACGCAGAGAAGCGTGGTTTTGCCGCAGCCGCTTGGGCCTACCAGCAGCGTGATTTCGCCGTAACGAGCTTGCAAATCGACGCCGCGGAGGACCCGAACGCGTCCTTCGCCGTTGCCGAAGTCCTTGGTCAGGTGACGGCATACGACTGCCGCAGCGTCTTCAGGCGCCGTGTTGCTGGGCGCGGGCGGAAATGCGATTACATTTGTCATGATTAACCTCGGAATACGACTGCTGGTTCGAGAACCGCCACGCGCCGGACGCTAATGACGCTGGCGAGAAAGACGATGAGCATTACGGCCACCGCCACTCCGGCCATGATCTCGGGAAGCAGATAGAAGCCGCGCAGATCCAGGTTGTCGCGCGTAAGCTCAAAGAACGCCGCGGTCATGGCAATGCCGATGCAATAACCGATCACGCCTACGACGAGAGCCTGGAGCAGAACCATGCCGGTGATTCGCCAGTTGGTCACTCCGATGGCTTTCAGCGCTCCAAACTGCTTCAGGTTTTCGAGCACGAACAGGTAGAAGGTCTGCCCGGCGACGACGGTGCCCACCAGCAGCGCGATTGCGACAGTGATACCGAAATTGATCGGGATTCCTGTGTTCCGGATGTAGTACCAGATGGTCTCCCATCCGAACTCCGAAGCTGTGAGCGCGCGCAGCCCCGTCGCTCCGGAGATCTGTTTCGCCGCTTCCGCGTCGCTCACGCCGGCTCTCGGCTTGGCAACGACAAACGACAGGAAATTGCGCTCCTGGCCCACCAGCGCAACCGCGAGTGAATAGCGCGCGTAAGTTACCGGCAAATTCACAAACGGCGCTGAAGAGTTGCAGATTCCCACGATACGGAGAATCCGATCGTTCATCTCTACCTGCTTCCCGAGCTGCAGCGGTTCACCAGGGAAGAAGAACTTGTAGCCCACCCGGTCGATAATCATCGAATCCGGCTGCCGCAGCGAGTCGAACGTTCCGAGCGCCATGTCGTGCGGCGCTCCCACCAGCGAGGCATCATCCAAGCCCATCAAGATTACGGCACGAAACTTGCCGTCCGTGTGCACCTTTGCTCGCGCCGTTCCCTTGAACAGCGGCACCGCCCATTCCACCGCATCGACTCCACGGATGCGATAGAGGTCCTGGTCGGGCAACGCTTTCACCTCATCGAGATATTGTGTTTTCGGATCCATTACCCAGATCGCTGCGTCGCGAACATCGGCAATCTGACTGCGCGTGCGGTTCATCAGGCCGCAAAAAATCGAGGCTTGATGAGACATCAGGAAAGTGGCGAAGGCGATCGCAAAAACAAGGCCGAGGTATTTGGCACGGTCTCCGGTCAACATTTCCCAGGCAACGAAATTCATAGCATTCAACTCCAACATTCACCTACTTCAGAACACAGTATTAAAAATGAACACCGTTCATGCGAAGATTCAAAAAAAAGATCCGCGCGCCTCATTTTTTGCGAATTCCCTCAACCGTAATTTCAAGCACACTGTCGATGAGGCGGTTCTGCTCGATGAACGGAAAACCCGTTTTGCCGATCAGCAGCATCACCACGCCATGCAGGCACGCCCATAACGATTGCGCAACCTCCTCGACGTCGTTCTTGCGGAGCAAACCTGCATCAGCGCAGAGGCCGACGCAATGCCGCATGCAGTCGAACGACTGCTGCCCGGCTTGACGCGCTTCTTGATTCTTGATGTGGGCCGCACCGGCCGGTCCGAACGTAATCAGGTAGTGATACGGATGGTCCAGCGCGAACTGAATGTATACCCGGCCGCCCCGGCGAAGGCGGTCGAGCGGGTCGCCCTGATCATTCGCGATGGCCTCCATGCGTTTGTTCAGTCTGGAGAATGTTTCTACGCAGATGGCGCTCAGGATCGAGTCCTTATCTTCGAAATACAGGTAGATCGTGCCCGTCGCACATCCCACCCGGTTGGCGATTTTACGCATGCTGACGTTTGCGTATCCCTCTGTAATGAAAAGATCGCGCGCGGCGGTCAGGATATCGCCGCGCAACTCTTGTTTTAATCGTTCTCTACGAGGCGTGGCCATATTCTGAACACTGTTCATAATAGAGTGCGCGAGTGTTCCCGTCAAGAGAAATCTGAGACAGCGCAGTACGAGGTGCACTCTCCCACTTGCGGCCAAGGGTCAGGATGGCAAATGAACACGCCAGCATCATTTAACGAACCCGCGTCTTCTCGGCCTTTTGTTCGTATCGAACTCCGGCGATAGAGGAAGAGACGATGGAGCCATTAAAAGAGCAGCTACGACTGGACGCTTTGCGGCGCGACGAAATCCTCGACACCTTCCCGGAAGAGTCATTGAGCGTTTAACCCGGCTGGTCGCAAATATTTTCGGCACGCCCATTGCCCTGATCTCTCTGGTGGACCAAAGTCGACAATGGTTCAAGTCGCACTACGGCCTGGATGTCTGCGAGACGCCGTTGGACGTTTCATTTTGCAAGCTCACGATCGCGGGAGAGGGTGTCTTCGTGATTCCCGACGCTACAAAAGACAAGCGGTTCAAAACGAATTCGCTGGTCACGAGTGACCCGCATATACGGTTCTACGCCGGTGCACCCCTCCGAACGTCCGGTGGGCTGAAACTAGGTACACTGTGCGTCGTTGACAGGCTCCCCCGTCGCCCGCTCCATGCATCGGAGAAACAGATTCTTACCGACCTGGCGGCAGCGGTAGTTGACGAAATGGAACTTCGGCTCTCCCTTCGTCAAGCCAAGCGTCGCGGGCGAACGTCGCCGTCCGCCGCGGAGGCTTTCGGAAGCACGGCGGAAACCGAGGGGAATCAAGTTCCTGCTGCGGCACGGAACGGGAAAGAGCAATGAAGCTATCCGTCACTCTTGTCGGCCTTCAGGATCGGGAGTGGACGCCGGAGAGAGTCGTTGAGTGCTTCTGGCGTAGATGGCTGCCGGCTACTATCCGGAACACCCCGAATTGATTCGCTTCCTCCGCTCGGCTGACCCCGATGTGGTATTTGTCTCCACCGAAATACCGGCTGAAATGGAGTCGGCAGCGGAGCAGGTGATGGCGACATTGCCCAACGTAGAGCTTGTTCTGGTAGACTCGGCGGCACGGACCGAAACACTGACCCGAGCCATGCAACTCGGAGTGCGTGAGTATCTGAGCCTTCCCTGCGCTGCTGGGGACGTACGCGGGGTGATTGAACGCATCATGAACCGGCGGGCAACGGCGCCGGGCCCGAAGCGCGGAACCAACTGCCTGTATTCCTTCTTACCCGCGAGACCAGGAGTTGGGGGCAGCCTCCTGGCGCTGCAGGTCGCGCTAAGGCTACTAATTGACGATTGTCATCGAGGGCTGTTGCTCGACGCTGATCTGGACGCGGGTATGGTTCAGTTCCTGCTCAAAATCCAGAACCCTTACTCGTTCATAGAAGCCATGGAGCGAAGAGCTCGACGAGTTGTGGCCCACGCTGGTCATCGATCGCGGAAACCTGGATGTCTTGCGGGCGGGCGATTCGGGCCGCGACTATCGTCCCGACTTGGCGCGTGTGCAACAACTTCTGGCTTTTGCTCCAAGGCAGTACAGCGCAATGCTGGTGGACCTGCCCAGCGCGATAACCGGCTCTCGACCGAGCTGATGCGACAGAGCAAAGCTGTGTTCCTGGTGACCACGCCTGAAGTGGCGTCACTGCAGGTTGCGGCGGTGGTGGGACTTCCGGTTGCGCGACCTTCTCCAACGATCATCCGGAAGTGCAGAAGTCCATCCTCGCAGGAGGCCCGCTGCCCGCCTCGATCCAGTTGGGCCGCTAGCTGGCAACCTTGGCCGCGTCGCTTTGGAGGGATCCCGCCCGGGTTGAGCCACTAAAGAAGCGCCGGTTTCTTGAGGTATTTGCGCAACCGCGGTGACCAGGCCTTCGCGGGGCTGAGGGGATTCGATCCTGGGGTGTTGTACATCGTTCGTCCCTAAACGAGATATCGCCGCCTGGATGGCACACACGGCTCACGCGTCAATCTTCTCTCAACGGCGCCGGTCGAAGAACTGCTTGATGAGTTCCACGCAATCGGCGCTTAGCACACCCTCTACAATCTCCACCTTATGATTCAGCAGATCCGAGTCGGCGATACGGAACTTACTGCGCACGGCGCCAAAGCGCAGGTCGCGGCATCCGAATACCAGGCGGCTGACTCGCGCATTCACTATCGCACCGGCGCACATGGCACAAGGTTCGAGAGTCACATAGATAGCCGTGTCTTTTAAACGATAGTCCTGTAACACCTGAGCCGCGCCGCGTAGGGCGCGTACCTCGGCGTGAGCGGTGGGGTCGTTTGACTGGATGGGAGCGTTAAAGGCTCGCGCTATGATCACGTCTCGATGAACGAGCACCGCGCCGACGGGTACTTCACCGGCGGATTCTCCCTGTCGAGCCACTGCGAGCGCCTCGCGCATAAACGCTTCGTGATCCAAGTCCCGATAGTATCTCCGCTGCAGGTCGCCCTGGGCCTGCCGTTCGTCGGTCCCGTTCCGCCTTTCGCCGGAAACGAACTCGCATCAGGGATCACTCCAATTAAACTGGAAGTATCCATGATTCGGTATCTGCCGCTCATCTTGAAGAACACTCTACGCAACCGGAGGCGTAGTCTTCTGACCATCTCCAGCATTGCAGCTTCGATGTGTTTGCTGGGGGTGCTGTTTGCGCTGTACCGCGCATTATTCCTGAGCCCTCCCGCGCCCGGACAGGAATTGCGGGTGGTCACCTATCACCGCGTTTCGCTCACGCAGTCGCTGCCTGCGGCGTACGAGGACAAGATCCGTCGAGTGCCGGGTGTGCGCGAGGCAAGCATCTGGCAGTGGTTCGGCGGCGCATATAAGGACGCCCGGGACCAGCGCAATTTTTTCGCGCGATTCGGGGTGGAACCGAATCACTTCCTCCAAATGCATCCCGAGTACTCGATCCCTGAGGACCAAAAGCAAGTGTTTCTCTCCAGCCGCACGGCCGCGATTGCAAGCCGGTCTCTCGCGGACAAGTTCGGCTGGAAGCGCGGGGAACGCATCACGCTCGTCGGCGATATTTTCCCTGTGACTCTGGAACTGACCCTGGCGGGAATATTCGACGACCCGGAAAGGACAGAAACGCTGTATTTCAATCATGAATACCTGCGTCAGGGTTTGACAGGCGCCCGTAAAGATCAGATCGGCGCGGTATCCATACAGTGCGAGAACACGGATGCGGTCCCCCGCGTTTCAGCCGCCATCGATAAGATGTTCGAGAATTCGACGGCCCAGACGCGGACGGAGTCAGAGCAGGCTTTCGCGCTCAGTTTCGTGTCCATGATCGGAAACGTCAAAGTGTTTCTGCTGGCCGTCTGCGGAGCCGTGACGTTTACGATTCTTTTGGTCTCAGGCAACACAATGGCGATGACCGTTCGTGAGCGGATTCGCGAAGTCGGCATTTTGAAGACTCTCGGCTTTCCGAACGGCGCCATTCTGGGAATGATTTTGGGTGAGTCCGCCTTTATCTCGCTTTTCGGAGGAGTGCTGGGCGTGATCCTGGCCAGCTTCATCGCCTACGGCATCCGTCAAGCGCCGGCGTTCATTCAACAAATGAAGACGCTGAGTATTAACCCTGCCGTGGCCCTGTTCTGTCTCGCTTTCGCGATATTCGTCGGCGTCGTAAGTTCGCTCATTCCGGCTGCGGGCGCGGCGCGTACCGCGATTTTGGACGCGCTTCGTAATACCGGGTGACCTTATGACGCTGCCCGTTTCCTATAATGTTCGAAATCTGATCGTTCGAAAGACGACTACGATCATGACGGCGCTAGGCATTGCGTTGACGGTCGCAGTGCTGGCCGCCGACATGGCGCTGGTTACCGGGATCCGCCAGGCCTTCCGTGCCACTGCTGATCCCCGAAACGTGCTGATCCTGCGTAAGGCTGGTACATCGGAACTGACCAGCGCGGTGACGCGCGAAGGTTTTCAGAACATCAAGTTCAAGCCCGGCATCGCACGAAATGCCCTGAACGAGCCGCTGGCCTCCCTGGAGATGATCACGGTATTGAGCCTCCGCGGACCCGCAAAGCCGGACGGCAGCAACATCAACCTGCGCGCGCTTTTGCCGGTTGGGTTCGAAATGCGCAACGTAAAACTAGCCAGCGGGCGCTGGTTCAAAGCCGGTCAGCGCGAGGTGGTTGTGGGCAAATCCGTTGCGGCGAAGTTTCCGGATGCGGAACTGGGCAAGCAAATGCGATTCGGCCGGGGTTTGTGGACTGTGGTGGGGATCATGGACGGAGGCCAGAGCGCCCTCAACAGCGAGGTTTGGGGGGATCTCAATCAGATCAGCAGCGACTTCAATCGCCCCGATGGCCTCAGTTCCGTCCTGGTGCGCGCGGTGGATGAAGCGGCCGTTCCAGCTCTGGTGAATTCCATCAATGACGACCGCAAGCTAAACATGACGGCGCGCACCGAGAAGGAATATTACGAGGCGCAGACCATCTCCGCCGCGCCCATCCAATATCTCGGTATCTTCGTGTCGATCATCATGGCCGTGGGCAGCAGTTTCGCCGCGATGAACACAATGTACGCCGCTGTCGCCCGTCGAGCGCGCGAGATCGGGACGCTTCGCGTGCTGGGTTTTTCCCGCGGCTCGATTCTTCTCAGCTTCTTCCTGGAATCGGTGCTGCTCGCGCTAATCGGCGGCGCTTTGGGAATCCTGCTGGTACTGCCGCTGAACAACATCACTACCAGCGTCGGAAATTTCATCACCTTCAGCGAGACCTCTTTCAACTTTCACGTCAGCTCCTACGTGATGGCGTTAGGAATCGGCTTCGCGCTGTTCATGGGAGCTTTGGGCGGGCTCTTCCCGGCGCGTTCGGCTGCAAGTAAAGAGATCTTGACAGCCCTCAGAGAGATTTAACGAATGGCGACATCGACACAGTCCGACTTGGGTGGTTTGCGGATCGACCGTAACCGGAAGACCGCTCCTGCTCCGTCGAGTTGGGCCTCCCGTTGGATCATCGGAGGCGTTGTACTATTTGTCCTGCTCGGCGCCGGCCGGTTCATCTATAGCAGATTGAACGCTGCTACCGAGGTCCAGACGTTTCGAGTGCGTGCGGCCGCGGGCGGCGATGACGCAGCATCCGGCGCGATCGTACTGAACGCGACCGGCTATATCATCGCCGCGCACAAAATCGAGCTCGCGTCGAAGGTCGTAGGCAAGGTGGCCTGGATCGGCGTCGAGAAGGGCGATCACGTCAAGAAAGATCAGGTGCTGGTCCGGCTGGAAGACGACGAGTATAAAGCGCAAGTACAACAGGCTCGTGGGAATCTGACGAATCTGCAGGCGCAGCTTGCTCAATTAGTAAATGGTTCGCGGCCCGAGGAGATCGCGCGGGCGCGAGCCGATGTGGAGCAAAGCACGGCCGATCTCGAGAATGCGCGCGTGAATCTGGAGCGCACCAAGCGGCTGGTCCAGGAAGGCGTGATGGCCAAGCAGGCTCTGGACGATGCCCAGGCCCGATTTGATGGGCAGGCGGCCAAGACCAATTCACTGCAACGGACCGCCGACCTGGTGAAGATCGGGCCGCGGCAGGAGCAGATTGACGCCGTCCGCGGCCAGATCGAACAGGCCAAGGGGCAACTGGCATACGCCCAGACGCAACTGGCGAATACTATCATTCGCGCACCCGTTACCGGGACCATCCTCGAGAGGAATGTAGAGCGCGGCGAGTTTGTCACCACCGGGTTTGTCGGCGATCGCGGAGCCAAGGGCTATGTTGTATCCATCGCCGATCTCAACGATCTCAAAGTGGAGCTCGACATTAATCAAAACGACTTCGCGAAACTGGATCCGAAGCAGAAGGGCATCGTAACCACAGACGCTTTCCCGGATCGCAAGTACCAGGGGATTATCGATGAGATCTCTCCCGAGGCGAATCGTCAGAAGGCGACCGTGCAGGTCAAAGTGAAGGTGCTGAATCCGGACGATTATCTACGCCCGGAAATGAACGCCAGCGTTGCCTTCACCGCCAAGGAGCAAGCCCGGTCCGACGCAGCAAATTCCCGGCCGTTAATTGTGATTCCCGCTTCGGCGGTGAAAGATAACGCTGTGTATGTGGTGGCCGATGGACGCGCTGTGCGGCGCGCCGTGAAGACCGGCGGGATCAGCGAACAGGGCGTCCGCATCGACGCAGGCTTGAACGGGGGAGAGGATGTCGTTGTGAATCCGCCCGCCGATCTGAAGGACGGCGGCAAGGTGAAATCGAAATCCTAGGAGTGGCTATGTCCAATACGATCATCCAGACGCGCGGGTTGACGAAAGAGTATGTGCGCGACGAGTTTCACGTGCTGGCGCTCGACAATGTCGATATCGACATTGACAAGGGCGAATTCGTGGCACTCATGGGCCCCTCGGGCTCCGGCAAGTCCACACTGCTGCACCTGATCGCCGCGATGGACCGCGCGACGGCGGGCAATATCCTGGTGCTGAACGAAAACCTGCAGCACGCTTTCGGACCGCGCAATCGCCCACTGGCGCAACCTGCATATCGGTTTCATTTTTCAATCGTTCAATCTGATCCCGGTTCTCACGGCTGTCGAGAATGTCGAGCTCCCGCTGAAGCTGACCAGCCTCAACAGCAAGGAGCGTGATAGAGCATGCGAAAACCGCGCTCAGCCTGGTGGGGCTGGGCGACCGGCTCACGCACTTCCCGCGCCAGCTCTCCGGCGGTCAGGAGCAGCGCGTCGCCATTGCGCGCGCGATTGTGACGGATCCCGATCTGATTCTGGCCGACGAGCCGACGGGAAATCTCGACGCGACGTCGGCACAGGATGTTCTCACGCTGCTGTCGCGCTTGAACAAAGAGTTCGGCAAAACTGTGGTGATGGTGACCCACGATCCGCACGCCGCACACTTCGCTTCGCGCATCCGCTATCTGGAAAAGGGGCGGCTCCTACCCGAAGGACAGGTTCCAGAAGACTGGGCCGGTTCCTTCACCGCAGCGCGCGGATAAGAGGGGTGTCTGCACCTGATGGAGACACGTCCGCTTCTTTTAGTACAGGCCGTCCCAGGCGCGATAAAATAGATCACAATCATGAATCACCTGCGGTTGCCGGTACTCGGGCTTGTCGCTGCCACGCTCGCGCTTGGCGCCGATCCGCCCGTCAAGTTCAATCGCGACATCCGGCCTATCATGTCGGATACGTGCTTCCGCTGCCACGGCCCCGATCGGCGCGCGCGCATGGCCGGCCTGCGGCTGGATATACGCGAAGAAGCGTTGAAGACGTCGAAATCCGGCGTAACGCCGATCGTGCCCGGCGATCCCTCCAAGAGTGCGATCGTGCAACGAGTGTTCGACACCGGTGCAAAGATCATGCCGCCCGCCTTCGCTCACAAGACCCTCACGGAGCCGCAGAAAGAGACCATCCGCCGCTGGGTCGCGCAGGGTGCTCCGTATGAAGGCCATTGGGCCTATCAGACAGTCGTGCGGCCGCCTGTTCCACAATTGACCAGCGCGAAAGCTCCAGTTCGGAATCCGATCGACGCCTTCATTCAGGAACGCCTGGCGCACGACGGGCTCGCTCCATCGGCCGAGGCGGATCGCCGCACGCTACTCCGCCGTGTCACGCTCGATCTCACCGGCCTGGTGCCAACACCCGCGGAACTGGACGCCTTTCTTAGCGACCAATCCCCGGACGCCTACGACAAGTTGGTGGACCGCCTGCTCGGGTCCCAGCGCTATGCCGAGATGCAGGCCATCCGCTGGTTGGATGCGGTGCGCTACGCCGACAGCGCCGGGTTCCATGGCGACAATCTGTGGCCCGCGTGGCCGTATCGTGATTACGTTCTGAAAGCGTTTCGCGACAACAAGCCCTTCGACGAATTCACCCGCGAACAACTCGCCGGCGACCTCATCCCGGATGCCACCACCGAGCAGAAAGTCGCCTCGGCCTACAACCGGCTGAATCGCGCGTCGGCAGAAGGCGGTCTTCAACCGAAAGAATACATCGCGAAGTATGGCGCCGATCGCGTGCGCACGCTTAGCACGGTGTGGCTAGGCTCCACCATGGGTTGTGCCGAGTGCCACGATCACCGCTTCGATCCCTTCACCGCGAAGGATTTCTACTCAATGAAGGCGTTCTTCGCCGACATCCGCGAGACTGGGCTGATTCAGGATCGCGGCGCCAAGGCCTGGGGATCGAAACTCATGCTGCCCACCGACGAGCAGAGCCAGCGCCTGCAGGGTCTCGACGATCAGCGCGAAGCCGCAAAGGCCGCATTGATGAAGAAGGCCGAAGCCGCCGGTGAGCGCCGATGGGAATGGGAAGATCGCATGCTCGCCGCGCATAAATCAGGAGATCTGGCATGGCGGTATCAGCGACCCATTGCCGCATCCAGCATCAACGGCGCGAAACTCGCCATTTTCAATGACGAGCCCGTCGAGAGCAACTTCTACTTGAATGGTTCCCTCGCTTCCGAAAAGAAGACCGGCGATGGTCTGGTGATGGCTTCGGGGCCGAACCCGGATAACGAAACCTACGTCGTGCAGTTCAAGCCGGGGAAGGGAACCTGGACTGCGCTCGGCATTGACGTATTTCAGGATGAGAGCCTGCCGGGCAATCGCCTGTCGCGCGGCGCGGACCGCTTCGTGCTGACCGAAGTGGACGCCGAGGTCTCCGACAATGCGGCATCGCCGGGGGTGAAAGCTGCGTTCGTGCTCGCGACGTCCACAGGCTTCGGTCAACCGCCCGAGCTTCCTGCGATGGCCGCCATCGATGGCGATCCGAAAACAGGCTGGGGCGCCGCCTTCGGCGAACATCGCAACGCTTTCCTCGCGCTCCGCTTCGCCCGCAAGGTGACCACCGGGCCCGAATCGGTGATCACGGTTCGCCTGCACCACGATTCCGACTGGCGGCGTGCGACCATCGGCAGGTTCCGCCTGGCGCTTTCCGCTGCCGAATATTCCTGGCCCGAGACTGGCGATTCCGGCCGCAAGAACGTACGCGCGATCGAAAAAAAGGCGACGACATCGACGCTCAATATCGCCACCGATGGCGGGCTCCCGCCGGATGTGCTGCAAGCGTTAGAGCGCGACGAAGAGGATCGGACCGAGGCGCAGAAGAAGATGGTTCTGGAGCATTTCGCGTGGGCCGCGCCGGAGTTCGAGCCGCTCACCGTTCGCCTGGCCCAACTGGATGCCGCTCACGACCTCTTCGAGTGGAGCATACCGCGCGTCATTTATACGGAGCGCATGAAACCTCGTACTACTCGGGTGCTGGCGCGCGGCAATTTTCTGGATGACTCGGGCGAAATTGTGGACCCCGCCATTCCTGCATTTCTTGGCAAGCTGAATACGCCCGGCCGCAGGGCGACGCGTCTGGATCTCGCGAATTGGATCGTGTCGAAAGACAATCCGCTCACCGCTCGCGCTCAGGTGAACCGGCTATGGCGTCAGTTCTTCGGTGTGGGACTTTCGAAGGTGCTGGAAGATTTGGGATCGCAAGGGGAGTGGCCCACGCATCCCGAATTGCTGGACTGGCTGGCCGCCGAGTTCATGCAGCCCGAGGCCGCCGGCGCGCATGCCTGGGATGTGAAGCACATCGTCCGGACCATCGTCACCAGCCACACCTACCGGCAGGCGTCGATACCTTCCGGGAACATGGAGGAGCGCGATCCCGACAATCGCCTGCTTGCGCGGCAGAGCCGGTTCCGCGTGGATGCCGAGGTGGTGCACGACATCGCACTCTCCGTTTCAGGCTTGATGGTGGAGCGCTTTGGCGGCCCCAGCGTCCGGCCGTATGAGCCGACCGGATATCTTGCTGCGATGAATTTTCCCAAACGCGAATATTCGGCAAGTCACGGGGCCGATCTGTACCGCCGCGCGTTGTATACCCAGTGGCAGCGGACGTTCCTGCATCCCACGCTGGGCGCGTTCGATGCACCCACTCGCGAGGAGTGCGGCGTGAACCGGGTGAATTCCAACACACCGCTCCAAGCCTTGGTCCTGCTGAACGATCCCATCTTTGTCGAGGCCGCGCGCGCTTTTGCGCAGAGAATGATGCAATCCGGCGGGAAAACCTTCGACGAGCGGCTGGATTGGGCGTTCTTCAATGCGCTCAACCGGAAGCCGACCAAAGAGGAGCGCGTGATCCTGGCCGGATTATATAAGAACAACCGCGCACGATTCGCCGCCGGCCAGGCGGACGCCGCGCAGTTGATGGCCGTGGGTGATTCGCCCCGGCCGGCCGCATTGGATAAGACCGATCTCGCAGCCACCACCACGGTGGCGCGCGCCATCCTGAATCTACACGAAACGATCACCCGGAACTGAGGATCACGATGAATCACGAAGATTGCAAGAACGAACTCTGCCGCAGGGCATTTTTGCGGCAAGGGACATCGGCGCTCGGGCTCCTGGGTCTGAACTCCCTACTGGTACCGCGCTTATTCGGCGCCGATGCGGCCGCGCCCGCTTCGCGAGGAGTGGTCAACCCGCTGCATCATCCGGCAAAAGCCAAACGGGTGATTTTTCTGTATCAGGCCGGCGGACCTTCCCACATTGAGACTTTCGACCACAAGCCGAAGCTCGCCGCCATGCACGGGCAGCCCATGCCTGAGTCCTTCACTAAGGGTCAGCAGATCGCACAATTGCAGAACAGCCGTCTGGTCTGCTTCGGTCCGCAATACGATTTCCAGAAATTCGGGAAGTCGGGGCAGGAGATGTGTACGCTGTTCCCGCACATCGGCAGCGTAGCCGACGACATCTGCATCGTGCGCTCCATGTGGACGGAGCAGATCAATCACGATCCCGCTCACACGTTGATGAACACCGGGTCTATCATCGCCGGCCGGCCGAGCATGGGTTCGTGGATACTCTACGGGCTCGGCGCCGAAGCGGACAATCTGCCGGGATTCGTGGTGCTGGTATCGTCGGGCAAGGGCGGCCAGATGCAGCCCATCGCGGCGCGCCAGTGGTCGGCAGGAATTCTGCCGAGCCGGTTTCAAGGCGTTAAGTTCAACTCGGTGGGCGACCCTGTGCTCCATATCCAAACGCCGCCGGGCCTCAGCCGCGACATGCAGAAGGACGAGATCGGCGCTATCAACGCGCTGAACCGGATCCAGAATAAGAGCGTTCACGATCCCGAGATCGAGACGCGAATAGCGCAGTACGAGATGGCGTTCCGGATGCAGTCGAGCGTGCCCGACCTCGTCGATGTCAGCAAGGAGCCCAGCTCGGTGCTGGAGATGTATGGAGCGAAGCCGGGCGACGGATCGTTCGCGTCGAATTGCCTTCTGGCGCGAAAGCTTGCCGAGCGCGGCGTGCGCTTCATCCAGGTGTATCACCGCGATTGGGATCACCACAGCGGCGTAAAGGCGAATATCGCCATCAAGGCTCGGGAGACCGACCAGGCGACGGCCGCGCTGATCACCGATTTGAAGCAGCGCGGGATGCTGGACGACACGCTGGTGGTGTGGGGCGGCGAGTTCGGCCGCACTCCCATGTCGCAGGGCGGAGACGGCCGCGACCATCACATCAAGGGCTTCTCGTTTTTACTGGCCGGCGGCGGGATTAAGGGCGGAATTTCATATGGGTCCACGGATGAGCTGGGCTACGCGGCTCAGGAGAATCCGGTCGCCGTCCCGGACTTCCACGCAACGATGCTGCATTTGCTCGGTATCGATCACAAGCGGTTAACGGTCAAATTCCAAGGCTTGGATGCGCGCCTTACCGGGATTGCGGGCCAGGTGGTTACGAACATTCTGGCTTGAGCTGGTCTGCTCCGCTGATGTCTATCTCGGCCCTAGCTCTGAATAAAGTGGATCGGCCGGCGCCTCTCTGCCTCAGCCGTTGCTAACCTCCGGGCCGGTGCGCCATCTCATGGAAGATGCGAAGTCCATGGACTCAATCTCTCCCGTGGCATCGCTTGCTGCAGGAAAACCAGCGAACCGGGGAATCGGCATTCGCATGCCACCGAGAGTCATCTCCCCAATTACCGGTTCATCGGGCGCTGTTCTGAAACGCGCCGGCAACCACTGCTCCACGAACGGAGTCCATAAGTACGATGGTGTGCATTCAGCCAGCCGTTGCCGAACAGTGTTGTGCGCATCGTGTCCTCTTCGCTCGCCGCAAGCACCTTTTGCTTATAAATTGCGTGCACGTTGCAGTCTGCTGACGCGATCAGCCGGCTTCCAGGCAGTACTCCCTCCGCTCCCAGAACCAGTGCGGCTGGCAGACCACGGGGACCCGCTCTTGTATGCAAACATCCACAGAAGCAGTCTCCGGAAAAGGCATGTGCGGACGTTCCAGAAGCACGTTGACGCCGAAAGGCCGCGAAGTCATCGTGCGAAGTTTTCTGATTCGCTCAGTATGGGTACGTCAACACCCAGAAGCTCACACAATAGAGTGCGCAGCATCGACCCTCCCTCAACAGAATAAGACGTAGAACGCAAGTTCGACTTTCCTGCTTGATATTCTTTAGCCGTGATGCTTAGCCCTTCACTTTACCGTTTAGCCGTCGCTGGATGCTGGTTCACCCTTGCTCTCAACGCGCCCTGTGAAGATTCAGCGCTCACCTTCCCCGTGACTGATTGGGTCAAGATTAAACCCGAGGAGGTGGGCTATTCGAGCGAGAAGCTGGCGGTGTTGCAGGCGTGGCTGAAGACGCAGAGAACAACGGCAATGCACGTCTCCATCGGAGGGCGGGTGATCTTCGAGTACGGGGATTTGAAGCGCATCAGCAAGGTTGCTTCTGTGCGAAAGAGCATATTAGCGATGCTCTACGGCAAGTATTTTTCCGAAGGGAAGGTCGACCTGAACAGAACGGTGGTGCAACTTGGACTGGAGGACGTCGAACCCTTTCTCTCCATCGAGAAAGAAGCCACGCTCTATCAGCTGCTCACGGCGCGTTCCGGAATCTATCACTCCACTGCAAATACAGAATTGACCGGGTTATCTCCGCGCCGCGGATCACAGACGCCTGGAACGTACTTTCAGTATCAGAATTGGGATTTCAACGCAGCGGGAACCGCGTTTGAGAAACTGACCGGTAAAGACATCTTCGCCGCGCTCGAAGAAGACTTGGCCAAGCCAATCGGGATGCAGGATTTCGAACGGTCGCGGCAGAGAAAGAATGACGAGATGCCGGTTTCGCGGCATCCGGAGTATGCAATGTATCTGTCGGCGCGGGATATGGCGCGCCTCGGGCTGTTGATGATGGCGGACGGGAATTGGGCCGGTAAACCCATCATGCCGAAAGGATGGAGCGGTCGCATCACAACGCTGGTCACGCCTTCGTCAGACATCCATCCGCTGCAATTAAGTGTTCGAACCCAGGCTGGCCTCTGGGGTTATGGAATGCTGTGGTGGGTCTGGGACGCGCCCAATTGGCCCGGCGTGGTTTCGGGGCCTTATCAGGGTGCGTATAGCGCGATGGGCGCGAATGGACAATACATCACCGTACTTCCCGCGATGAAGCTGGTCCTTGCGCACAAGGTTGATTTCGACGAAGATGGCACCCGGCACATTTCACCGGGCGAGTTCCACACAATTTTGCAGATGCTGATCGAGTCCGGATGCTCGGGCGCGTGTAGATAGACATGGCCCCTGCGCCGGGTACCGTTTGTCGTCCGCAGTCCCGACCGGCAGCGGAGTGCAGTTCCGAGTGTATCTCTGGACCCATCGCCAAATCGAGAAGTGGTCGACGGTGAACGTTTCGCTGACCAGAAGTTCTTCAAGTCTCTAAACCTGAGCCCGAATCGAAGGTACAATCACGCGCTGGCCGGTTTGGTAGCAGCGCGAGCGGATGAAACACCTCGACCGCGTTCGCAAGACCATCCAGCAAATCCACTGCGAGGGGTTGCGCGCCCCACCCAGCCGGCAGGGCGCCAGGACGATCGGATTCATCGCGTTTGTGTGTTTGAGCATGGTGACCCTGGTTGCTCGCCAACTCGAAGGATCAGCGGACTGCCTGATTATGAATTCCTGACCGGGGCAGTTTTCGTCGGACTGCTGGCCGCCGGCAGCGGGATACGCCATGATGGCGATGCTCCGTTGCTGTGCATCAACGCGAAGCTCTTGAATCTGGGATGATCGCGGCCGGGCCGAGAAGGGGACCAGCTTGAAACCCGCGCCCGTAGCTCACGGAGTCCGCTAACGACAGCTTCATTAGCGCACACGCGCAGTTCGGGCTCGCTGACGCCGTGCTAGCGTGAGCCGTTGCGAGCAGAAGCAGCGTCGCTGTGCCAACCCAAACGGGAGTACCGGACCACCACACAGAAAGCGGCTCCTGGCGAACGCCGGCCTGCACGTAATTCAACTCGTAGAGCGATTGCTGGTAGTTTCGTTTCTGAGCTGTGATCCGAACATCCGGGTCACGGGGCACTAAGCAATTTACAAGATACGCTCCGATCCGGGTTTCATGGCGATTCTCGTAGATGAGTTTTCGTTGGACGCCGCTACGCGGTACATCGGCAATGAACTCGATTTGGATATCGCCGCGACCTTGTTTCAATTCCTCGATGTCTGCGGAATTGGTCGAGACCAGCCGAAGGCGCAATGGCGTGCCATCGATCGTGAGCGACAAATCGCGAAGCACCCGCTCCGCGTAAGCCCGCCGCTCGGCCTCTGAAATCGCTCCGTCTCTATCGGTATCGATATCCGCGAGTACCGCAGGAAACACTTCAACGCCCGGGGTCAGATACACCTGCGCTTGAACGCGGTCTTTCTCCACACGAATGATAATTGCCTGCAGGTACTCATCGAGCCTGTGCGCAAACGCAGGCGTTCCATACCATAGGTGAATCGCAGCCGCGGCGGCCAGCGCCCGTATCATTTCGCAATGAACTTCCGGCCGTAGTCGTTGGTCGGATCGCGGTAGATGGTGTGAATGTGCATGGATGGATCGGCCCCCATCCGCTGAGGCGCGTACTCAATTACGAGATTCGGTCCCTGAATACGGTAGTAGGCTGCGCCGTTGCGTCCCGGAGGAAAGGTCGTCGGACCGCTCCAGGCAAACCAAGTGTCGCTGATCCCCGCTTTGATCTCGGCCGCACGTGCCGAAGCCGCACCTTCATGCACAATGCCCGCCCATTCCGAAATCAGATCGAGCAGCATGGCGCGTTGTGGCTCGTTCATCGCGGACGCCTTCAGGCCCTCCGGCTGGATCGTTTTGCCATCCTGCCCGGGTCCGAGCACGAGATCGGCTACCCGGTAATCCAGGATCGCTTGTTTCCGCTGGCTTTCGTCAAGAGCGTTCAACAAAGTAAATGGCTTGTCATTCTCCTGACCGAGTGGCCGTACAGTTTTCCCGTTCAATTCGAAGAGCGCGGGTTGAGCAGCGGTCAGGCTCGGAGTGAGAACGCCGTGTTCGCCGGAAATGGTGGTATTCAGTGCCAGATGGTGCCTCCGAACTGCAACATCCAGGGCGTTTTTTCGGACGGCGTCCCCAGGATCGAGATGAAATAAAGATCCTTGCCAAACATTGGGTTGTTGCGTTCCCGGGTTCTCAGGACCTCGTCACCTTCCATGATTTCCTCAATCTTTTGGAAACCTCTCCGGCTGAGCACGGAAGAGACCAACGCGAGCGCGGCGGAGCGCTGCGGCGCATTTAGTTCTCTGATGCTGAGGCCTGCCCGGCGAACCATAGCGACCGGAAGGTTGGACCAGCGCACGCGCTGCTTTTCGTCGTCAAAGGCAAACAGCACACATTGCCGCTGCTTCTGACCGAGCGTTGCAAGGAACGTATTCGCGGCGCCTACGATCCGCGAAGTTGTCGTTTGTGCTATCGCGCCACTCAGCGACAGACACATCACGGCAAAAGCCGAATGCTGCGGGCTGTGTTCACTGACAGAGCGTTCATCTCCTGTCCTCCTGTTCCAAATCAAGTCACCCCCACCACGTATCACCGCTGGCGATATGCGCGCGGAGCCAATCTTCATTCAGATCCAGACCGAGGCCTGGTCCTTCGGGAACCGGGAATACGCTCTTCCGAACCACCGGTTCCGGACCTTGCGCCATCTTCTCTTTATTGCCGCGAAAAGCGCCCAGGGCATTCTCCACACTGAAGAAGTTCTGAGTCGCAGCACCGATACTCAGGTCACCGGGATGGCCCGCGTCCGGAGCTCGAATGGATGATCTTCGATGTGAGTGAAGACCACCTTCGTAATAAGACTCTGCCGCGGCTGGTGGCGGAGTATCTCGGTTCCAGTAACGATGCCATTTACGAGACTTCGGTTACTTGGGCTGATCCACGCCGTCCGGTGATCTTCTCAACGCGTGCCGATCACTCGAGTGTCGTACCGGGAGCGGATCTGACGACAGGTATTTTCTCGAGCGACATTGCAGGGTTAGCTGACCGCCGCCAAAGGCGTGGCGGGCGACAAGGAGCGCGATCCCGTTGGATTCTCGGTGTCCGGCATCGTGATGGGTCACTCGACGCGGCTGTATCTCACGCGCGAACACGTAATCTGGTCACATCGCTCGTTCTGATCGGATTGCTTGGGGGCGCGGCTTGGGCGCTGGTTCGGTATACGGCCCGCTCACGGCGACTCGCGGACATGCAGTTCCGGTTCGCGGCCGGTGTGTCGCATGATCTTCGTACTCCGCTCACGGCCATCCGGGGCGCTGCATTCAATCTCGCCAAGGGCCTGGTGACTGAACCGGGCGGCATTCAGCGCTACGCCAACCTCATCCTCCGCAACGCTGAAGAACTCACGTCGATGATCGAAAACGTACTGGCGTTTCCCACTTCCTTGCATTCGCGCACGGAGGAACGGCTGGAGAGCCTTGCAATCGGCGATCTTTTAGAGCATGCAGCCGCCGCCATGGCGCAAGACATCAAACAGGCTGGCTGCCACATCGAACTGACGGTGGCACCCGATCTCCCCCTGGTAGCCGGCGATCCGGTTGCACTCGAACTCGCTTTTCGTAACCTGATCGGGAACGCGGTGCGGCACGCCTCACAAGGCAAGTGGATTGGCGCTTCGGCTGCGCGGTGTGGTGATAGCGTAGAGGTTCGAGTCTCCGATCGGGGTCCGGGCATTCCGGAAACGGAGCGCGAACGAATCTTCGAACCGTTCTACCGGGGTGAGCCGACCGGAGCGGCGCAGGTGCGTGGTACCGGCCTCGGTCTCAGCTTAGTGAAGGACACTGTCGAGCGGCACCGAGGCACAATCACCGTGGACAACTCACCGGCGGGAGGTGCGCAATTTATCATTCTCCTGCCGGCGATTCGTGGAGCCGTATGACTTCGCGGATTCTCCTGGTCGAAGACGCTCCGGACGTACAGTTGATCGTGGCGGACCTGCTGCGGGGCCACGGGCACGAAGTGGTCGTAACCGCCGACGGCGAGGAAGGTCTGCGGGTAGCGAATGAACAGCAATTCGATTTGATGATCCTCGACGTCATGCTCCCAGGCTTGGACGGTTATGATCTGTGCCGTGCCCAACGCGAGCGGGGGTTTAACGGCGGTATCCTGATGCTCACCGCTCGGGCACAGGTGGATGACCGTGTCGAGGGCCTGCAAACCGGAGCAGACGATTACCTCATCAAGCCGTTCGATCCAAAGGAACTGCTTGCGCGCGTGAGCGCACTGCTTCGGCGTCTTGGAAAAGCCCCGTTGACCCCTGTTCTGAGATACCAGTTCGGCGACGTAGCGGTAGACTTCGAACGTCGCGAGGTCCTGCGCGCCGGTATACCGGTGAACCTCGCCGCTAAGGAATTGCAGCTGCTGCGTCATCTCATCGATAATCGCGGCCAAGTCCTCTCTCGCGAGCGTCTGCTAAACCGCATTTGGCCGGGCCAGCCGTTCATCGGACCTCGAACTGTCGATGTTCACATTGCCTGGCTGAGGCAGAAGCTTGAAGCGAACCCGCAGGCGCCTCGCTACATTGTGACGGTTCGCGGTGAGGGCTACTGCTTTGAGCCCTAGCCCCGTGACCGCCTAACTGCGCAAGCACCTTAGATAGTCGGGCGCAGCCGGCTTCGATTGCGGATTATGGCACAAGCCGGAAATACAATCCCCAGCAAATCAGGGCCCCAGTTCCGGCTATCACAAGCCCCGACAGCCGCCCCTTCGCGAGCAGGAATATCAGCACGAACCCCGATAAACCCACCACCACCATCAAGGCCGCCGAAAGGTCGATCACCCAAGCCCACACGCGCCCGCTATCCCGGCCCTTGTGCAGGTCATTCATCACTGCCCAAAACCCGTTCCAGGTCTCCGTCAAATCATAGGCGCCCGTGGATCTGTCTATGAACGCGTCGGCGGTGTATCCCGGACCCTTGAATGATACGGAGCACTGCGCGTCGTCTACCCGGAAATCAGACATCGCCCCGCGAATGCCGTGAGCCTGCCTTAGATGCTCCACTATTTCGAGCTTTCGAACTGTCCCTCGCAACCATGCGCTCTCGACTGAGCCCTTGAGCTGAATCGTCCGCTGTTGCCCGGCGAACCACTCTGCATGATTCAACGTCAGCCCGGTCGCCGCGAAAAAGAGAAGGATGGCGAAGCTCGCCATTAAGACATAAGTGTGCATCCACCGCGACCATATTGCAAACCGCCGCTTCCACGGCTTGTGGTGAGGCCTCGCGGCGGCTGCCGTCTCAACGAGTGATCTTTCGGTAGTCAAGGTTTGCATTCAATTTCGGTATTCCCTGCGACTTGTACCTGCTTCGGGGTGCCGTTGAAGTCAATCTCCTGACGGATGATCTGATAAGTTCCGTGTTCCCGTGCTGCCTCAATGCAAACGGCATATTTGGCGGACTTAACCGGCTTGCCGTTGTTGTCCTTACCATCCCATCGCAACGTGTACTTGCCCGGAGGCCGGGTCGCGCTGCTTACGGATCGGGTGATTTCCGAACCTTCCGCCATCGCTCGAAGCCGGTCGTCCCGATACCAAGACTTCAGGTCTGGAAGCCATCTCGGCTTCTGGTACCAGAGCGCTATCGTTCGGACCGGGAACCTGTCCTTGTCCTCAATCCATACCGCTACATAGGGCCGGCGGTACCTCGGATCATCCACTCGGGCCAGCGCGAGGTTCATGACCAACTCGAATTCCGTGTTCCACAACCCGGCGCCTGAGGGCGCTTGCATCGGAGGCGCTGCCAGAGCAAACGCGACACCCCGCCACGCATCGCTCGCCAGCAGCGTTCCGTCGCGGCGAACAATCAGGTGCTATACGTCCGGATAGCGGCCGGCTACCTGCTGTGTCTCCTTGGGGCCGAGCACCGAGAAAGCCGTGGCCAGCCCTCCCGCGGTGGCGGCGTCGGAGGCTTGTACTGTTGCCGACAACACATCGTCGGCCGTCGCACCGGTTCTGGGGTCCACAATATGTGAACAGTGGCGGCCCGAGATATCAACTCCGCGGCGATAACTTCCGCTGGTCGCAATGGCGCTATTCTGAACGGTCAATTGCGCAAGCGGCAAGTCGTTCTCCGCGTCCGCATTCGGATTTCGAAGCGCGACTTTTTCCGCAATCGCGCCCCGAACCACGATGTCCCCGCCAATGTTCAGGACCACACCCACAACCTCGTCGCCCGCTGCCCGAGCTGCGTCTGCCGCTTTTTCCGCTATCCAGATTTTGGTGAAGGACGCAAGCGCCAGCGGAGCGTCGTCGATGCGGGTCGCTGTACGGTCATCGGAGTCCAAACTCCAGTGCCGCGCTTGCATGCGCCTGACCGCCGCTTCTTTTTCCTGTCTCGAAGGCACTCGGTTCTCGATGGCGGCCTGCCTCCACATGGCATCGCCGTCTCAGCCGATGCATTGATCGCGCCGTAAGTGGAGGTATCAAATCGGTCGAAAAGCGCGAGCACCTCGAACAACTCTGTGGATACCGGAGCGGCATTGCCTTTCGTCCGGGCCCACCGGCTGAACTCGCTAGAGGCGTCCCATGCGCTCAAGATCTTCGACAAGCGTTCGATCTCTGCAAGGGCGGCGGCATCAGCCCGATCGGCATCATCCTCCGTCAGAGCGACTACCTTCAGATCGAGCGATGTGCCTAAAACATTCTCGTAGTGATATGTGTACAGACTGGTCTGCCCGACCCGGGATACGGCAAACCGCGGCATCAATGCTACCGCTACCGAAGGTCCGATGCAAGAAAACGAACGCCCTCCGATTCATTGCCGCGGCTCCCGGCCAACTCTATCCTCACGACCCGCTCCAAATGCCGCCTGGACCTCATCTTCGGTAATCTGCCCGTCTCCGTTCTTGTCGAGAGTCTTCAGAGCCGCGACAGAGTTTCGAATCTCTGATGGAGAGATCATTCCGTCGTGGTTCGTATCGAGAGCCGCCATCACCGGATCCATTCGCATCCGTCTCTGTCCCCGCCCGCCCCGGCCCTCGCGGCTTCCCTCAGCCGTAACCCTTGTTACCTCTGACTCGGCCAGCTTGGTTAACTCCGCTGCCGTCAAAACGCCGTCCTTGTCTGTATCGGCGCGCTCGAAGAGACCCCACATTCGCTCCGGCACTTCCTGATTCGACAACCTGCCATCCCCGTCGGCATCGAACGCCATTAGAGCTTTGACCATTTCAGAAGCTTCAGGAGGCCGGGACTCGCCCGGTCCAGAATCCGGACCCCGCGCGAATCCAGCCGGGCGCATCTCCTCCGGAGTGACAGAGCCGTCCTTATTGGTGTCGAGTATCGCAAGCACCTCCGGAGCGTTTCTGAGCTCTGCGGATGATATAACTCCGTCCTTATCGCGGTCCAGGGCGCTGAGTAAAGGGTGGGAACGGATAAACCCGGGGCGCGCACGTTCCTGTGCCGAAAGGCAGAGTGCAAGCACCCACAGCGTCCCTATGTGTTGTAATCGCATCAAAGTTGCTCCTCGGCGTACGTCTGGAACTTCGAGTGGCCGGTGATTAGCTCTATCGCGGCATTTCGCATACAGCACTCAGCGGGAAGACCTCAGAGCGTTCCACACCTGTAATATGCTATTCCGGAGACCTTGGTCACGTTAAGAAGTGTTATGGATCATGTTTCGGCCAGAGCGATTCATCGAAACGTCAGGACCGGCCGGAATCGCATAACATTCCTTAACACAACCCGGCCGCGCCGAATACGTTGAATCCCTATAGGAGCCCTTTGCTGAATGAGAGTTCTGTTGCTCATCGGGATTTTGTTGACGGTAGCCCAGGCCTTCGCACAACGCGGAGGAGGAGGCGGCGGCGGTGGGCAGAATCCACCCCTAGCCTCGCTCAAGACCGTTGCTCCGCCGATTCCCACCGGCTTGGACCGTTACGTCCTGGACCAGACCGCTCTCGTCGTTCTCGGCAAAGCCCTGTTTTGGGATATGCAGGCAGGAAGCGACGGCCGCACCGCGTGTGCCAGTTGTCATTTCCACGCGGGGGCCGATCATCGAGTTCAGAATCAGTTGTCCGGACCGGACGCGGTGATGAATCAAGTGCTCACGTCTTTGGACTTCCCTTTTCATAAACTCTCGAACACCGGCAACAACCGTTCAGCGGTCGTGAGTGACAAGCGGCAGACGGCCGGGTCAATGGGAGTTGTTACCAACGCGTTTGTAGCTGTCGAGCCCGGCAACGTTACGGAAGTAGCCAATGCAGTGACTTTTCCTTCACCCTTCATGCCCAATGGCGTCCATGTGCGCCAGGTCACCGCGCGCAACTCGTCGTCCGTGATAAACGCGGTCTACAATGTCCGGAACTTCTGGGACGGACGTGCCAGTAACATCTTCACGGGTGCTACGCCATTTGGCGACTCCGATACCGGCCTCCACGCGCTCGCTTACCGAGACGGCAAGTTGGAACGCGAAGCGGTCCGAATGGAAAACGCAAGCCTCGCGTCGCAGGCTGTGGGTCCAGTGCTGAGCTCGGTGGAGATGTCCTGGGCCGGACGCGGATGGCCGGAACTCGGCCGGAAACTGCTAAATTTGCAGCCCCTGGCGCAGCAGAACATCTCTCCAACCGACAGCGTACTGGGTGCCATTGCGAATCCGGAGGGAATCGGCCTGCTGGCCGATTGGTCCTATCTCGCGCTCATCCAGGCTGCGTTCCGTCCCGAATATTACAGCTCAACCGAACTGTTCGAGGGCTACAATCAGGCGGAAAACAATTTCGGACTCTTCTGGGGGTTGGCCATTCAGGCGTACGAGACAACGCTCATCTCGAATAACTCCCGTGTGGATCAGTTCCTCGAAGGGAGCACCGGCGCACTCAATGCACTGGAACAGCAAGGTCTGAACGAGTTCCGCGGGGGCGGCTCACAATGCACAAACTGTCACAATGGCGCGGAACTGACTGCGGCCGGTTGGAGTGCCTTCCAGCGCCGGGGAGGCAACATCGCAACCCCCGCCAACGCGGGGTTCTTCCGAATCGGCCTGAGACCTATCGCCGAGGACCTCGGCTTGGGTGGCAATGACGATTTTGGCTTGCCTCTATTTTCTCCAGCCCCGGCCAGCGCGGCGGGAACCTTCAAGGCCCCTGGCCTTCGCAACGTCGAATTCACGGGTCCATACTTCCACAACGGCAGCCAGGCGACTCTGGAGCAGGTGCTGGAGTTCTACGCCCGAAACAGCGACTTTCCTGACGATGGAAACCTGGGCCCCGGGATCGGCAACATTCGCCTCAACCAGGGCGAGCGCACCGCAGTTGTTGCTTTCCTCAAGGCGCTTAGCGACGACCGCGTTCGCTTTCAAAGGGCTCCGTTTGACCATCCTGCTATCTGCGTACCCAATGGACACGTCGAGACTTCAGGTCAACTCGAAACGGATCCTTCTCAGAGCGGATCCGTGGCGCTGGATAAGTGGGCTCTCGTTCCGGCAGTCGGAAGAGACGGAGCCACCGTTCCCCTTCAAACGTTTGACGAGCTCCTGCAGGGAATCGGGAATGACGGAACCAGGGCAAACACGATGACCACTGCTTGTACGCCATAATCGAGTGCATAATTACGGAGGACCGGGGATGGAGCGGAAGAAAGCAACCGGAGCGGTTTCATCGAGCGAGCAAAAAAGTTCGCCTCAGGCACGCTCACCGCCGTGGCCCTGTGGGAGAGCCTCTGCCCGAACTACGCCTGGGCGGAACAGATTGCCAAAGATGATGGCCGTTCAAAATCGAGTATTTGAGCGCGCCGTCGCCGCAAGGAAACGGCAGCATGCGAGGCTATTTCGTCCGCCCTGCGAACACTGGAGGTAAGCTTCCGGGCGTGCTCGTAGTTCATGAGAAACGTGGATTGAATCCGCATATCGAGGACCTCGCGCGAAGACTGGGAACGGAAAAAGTTTATCGCGTTTGCTCCCGACGGCTTGACCACCGTTGGTGGGTATCCGGCGGAGGATGAGAAGGGAGGGAAACCTTTCAGCAGGTCGATTTGGCATTACAGGAGGTGCATATTATGAGGAAGCGCAACACGGATTCCACAACGACACCACTCACCGCTATGACGGGGCCGCGGCCCAGCTGGCGTGGGAACGCACTCTGGCTGATTTCAATACATACCTGCGGGCGGGAATTATGAACTCACTCACTGTCCTGACGCTTCTGACGGGCTGTTTTGGAACAGTCTGCCTGGACGGACAGAGCACCCCATCCTCCACATTGCTTGTGCTTGCCAAGTCCGATCGGACTGTTTCCATTGTCGATCCTGCCACGTTGAAGGTTTTAGCGCGGATGCCGTCAGGACCGGACCCGCATGAGATCGTTGTGTCGCCGAATGGACGTTTGGCCTACATCTCAAACTACGGCGGCCCCGGCGGGGCTTACAACACACTCTCTGTAGTCGATTTGGTGCAGAAACAAGCGCTTGCACCCATCGACCTCGGTGTGCTGCGCGGTGCGCAGGGTCTCGCGGTTGCTGGAGGAAAAGTCTGGTTCACTGCGGAAACCAATAAGGTGATCGGCAGCTACGATCCGGCGAGCAGGAAGGTGGACTGGATTCTGGGTACCGGCCAGAACCGGACGCACATGATTTTCGTCTCCGAGGATCTGAAGCGAATTATGACCTCGAACGTGAGTTCGGCGACCATGACCATCATAGATAAGGTTAGCCGCCGTAGCCCGACGGGCCAGTCTCAGGATGATTGGGATGAAAGTGTCATTGCGGTTGGCCGGGGAGCAGAGGGTTTCGATGTCTCTCCGGATGGAAAGCAAATCTGGGCGGCGAACTCGCAGGACGGCACGATCTCTGTTCTCGATGCGATCGAGAAGAAGGTGATCGAAACCCTGGCGGCGAACGTTCGTGGAGCTAACCGGCTAAAATTCACTCCGGACGGATCCCGGGTGTTCGTCTCGACACTGGGAGGTCCGGACCTGGTGATCCTGGACGCGAAGAGTCGTAAAGAGGTGAAGCGCGTGAAAATCGGGCGCGGCGCGGCCGGGCTTCAGATGCAGCCGGATGGATCGCGCGCCTACGTAGCCTGCACCCCCGACGATTACGTTGTGGTCATCGATTTAGAGTCACTCGAGATTGCCGGCCACATAGACGCCGGTAAACAGCCGGACGGGCTTGCATGGGCCGTGCGCCGCTGAGACAAATTCGGACCACGACTAGCGGCCATTAGCTACGCGAATCGCACCTTGAATAGCTGGACTCCATTCTCCCAGACCACTCTTCGGAAGATCTCTGGAGATGCGAGCTGCTGCAAGACACCCAGGGTCTCGCGCGCTACACACTTACCAGCCAGTCTCTGTGCCTCAGGGTTGTTGTTCTGCGAAACACCCGATCCATTGCCGTCCGTACAACTGCAATCGCTGCCGAAGATCAGCTTCCTCTGGTGCCGTACCAGGAAGTCCGCGCGTGAAACCAGTGTCGCGCGAGAGCGCGTTGTTCCCGGAATTCGCCGACATATCCGCATAAAGGTTGGGAAACTCGGACAGCCACTTATCAGTCAGGCCTCCACTCTTGATCGGACCGGGCGGATAGCCGCGATCCGCCGGGACGTCGGCACTGATGTGGGCCCAAAACAGGTCGCCATGTCCAATGAACATGGTCCGCGGGTAGGCTCGAAGAACCTTGTCGAATTGAGGGTAGCCGGTATTGTAGGGCAGTTCTCCCGCGAAGTGGGGAAATGTCTGGATGTGCATCATCACGGGCACCTTCATTTCGGCGGCGATATCGTAGACGCGCCGCATCTCGGGCGAGTCCAGCGCCACGTGAAACTTCAACTCTCCCATGCTGACCGCCCCGCCTTTCAGCGCATCGCGAAGGACCTTGTCCGCATCAGGCAGCGTGGGATCCGTTCTCACCGAGCGTGCAAACCGGCCGGGGCGTCGCTCCATTTCCTGTTTCGCTTTGTCCTGATCGCTTGCGGCAGTTAGAAGGATCGCATTCGTGACGCCGCAGCCTTGCATATGCGTAAAGCAGGCGTCCGCATTGCTGCGCAAATGCAAGTGAGTATCCAGGACCGGTCCGCCCCAATCCGGTGCGGACTGGGCGTGAACGTACGGCGCAACAACGCCGGCCCCTGCTACCGATTTCAAAAATTGTCTTCGTTCCATGTCTTTACTCTCGTCGGCCGACATTCTGCCTCGCACTACTGTCTAGTATCGTTTGGATGTTCCGCGGCGTCGAAGAACTCCTTCTGCAGCCTTGGACTCACCTGATCGGATTTGATCGCACGAATGGCGTTTGCAATCCGGTCGGCTGTCATTTGCGTCAGCGCTTTGCCTCGATCGGCTGAAGCTTTCGACGAATCGCCCTGGTAGTGATTGGGAAATCTTGCATACCACCAGATTCCGGTATAAACGCCGGAAGGCAAATCCAGCCGATTCATATCCGCTCCGGACTGCTGGGGCCCACGTTCCGGGTGTGCGAGATCGGGACGATGTGCCATCACGTTCGAGATCTCCCCCTCCCCCGCATGTCCGTCCACACCAGGTTTCGAAGGACGGGCCGCTTCAGGAATCGACGTTCCCGGTCCGCCGCCAACCAGGGCGTAGACCACATACTCCTTTCGAGCCTCCAACTGGGTCTGGGCGAAGAACTGGATCAGATTCGTGTTGCCGCCATGGCCGGAAACGATCACAACTTTCCTGCACCCGTTGCGGGCCATTTCGGAGACAGTCTCCTGCAGCAGCTCGAGTTGGAGATGAGTACTGTACGCGATTGTTCCGGGCTGATGCTTTGCCTCGAAGATTTGCCCGAAGTAGTACTCCGGGAAAATCACCGCGTACTCCTGCCTCGCGGCCAGTGTTGTTGAATAACGGACGTTCACCAGGTCGGTTCCCAATGGACCGCTGGGTCCGTGCTTCTCGATGATCCCAAACGGTAGGAGGCAAACACCTCCTGCCTGTTGGATGGCTTTGGGGAAGTCGGGGCCAGTCAGCTCTTCCCACCGGGGCGAAAGAGTTTGGCCAGCTGCATCGACCAAGAGGATTGTTGTGATCGAAATGCATAACGCAGAGGTTCGTGGCATAGGTGGTGTGATTTGCTCTATTATCCCCACCGGCCCTGCTGTAGACCCGGATCATCTCTATGCTTCGCCGATACGGTATCCGGGCAGCTTCGGTAAGTTAACCACAAGATCTCGATCGGGTCCGATGCCCTGATACATCCGATCACGCTGATTGCCCGGAGACCAACGGGCATAGAAGCCAACTGTGTAAGCACCGAACGTTGTAGTGGGATGTCGCCTGCCTTCTTTTCCGAGGCATAGATTATGGTCCGGTGGATACCACGCCAGCCAATGCCCGCCTGCGATGAATCGTTTTTTGAGAAATCGACCACCAAGTCACACCCGAGTCTCTAGCTTGCTACTTCGGAGTTCACAGCCTGAATCAGAGCCTTGATATAGCCGTATCCAAACGCGAAGGCTTGAAGACTCCCAGTATCATCAGGATGATGCGGCATGTGATCCGGACATATCGAGCCGCCGAATTGCGCGTCGCGCAGGATTCTCATCACCCTGAAGAAGTCCATGGTCCCCTCGTCTGGGTATACTTCCTCAAAACTCTGCAGCCCGCCGCGGATGTTACGCATGTGGATTTGATGTATCTTCCCTCGCTCGGCGAGATATTGAACAATCGGCAGGATCTCTGTCTTCGGGTTCTTCAGTCCCTCGGCGGTCGTTCCGAGACACAACTGAAATCCATTGTACGGGCTGTCAATGATCGACTCATACCGTTTGATAGCGTCAAAGACCGACGGTGAGTCCCAATTTTCCGCTCCCTCATAGCCAAACGGTAATCCCGGCGGATCGTAAGGATGGCAGGCCATCCTTACATTGTTTTGTTTGGCCGCGGGGATTACCTTCTCAAGAAAATAGGTGATTCGTTCCCAGTAATCCTCAGAGCTCACCTTCCCTGATTTACCAATCGGCAGATCTCTCCACCTATCTTCGAGCTTGAAGCCAGCGTACGTGGCATTTCCTCGCCCTGTTGTTTGTGTGTTTCGCCTGATCGGAATCACCGTCCAGTGATACGTAACGATCTTTACCCCTACTTGGGATGCTTTCTGTAGGTTCCCGATGATCGTCTCGATCTCGCGGTCGCGTTCATCACTCTTCTTCAGCGTGATATAGTCGGCGTCCATTCTTATGGCTTCGAGATCGACACCATACGCGTCACAGTCATCTTTCATCCTCTTCAATACATCGATATCCCACCCGCCGTACTGAGAGTGTTTCCTCACCTGTGCTGTGAGATGTTTGACGCCGCAGCGTAAGTTGTACTCCAGGTTTTCTTTGGCTGTGATGGAGGGACCCGTCATGCTGTGATAGTCACCACCCACATGCATCAGGGCATTGCTCCGGGCACGGGTCTGCTGTGCAGAAGACGTCCCGATCAGCGCAGGCCCAGCAAGAGCGGCTCCAATTGCGCTACCGACAAGGTTTTCGCCGAACTGTCGTCGCTTCATCACCCGTATCCCCCTCCCATCTGTCTGATCTTACCCACTTTCGTAAGTCCGTCAATCGCATGAATCGTACGTGCAGTGTGAGCCGACTGGACTACGCTCGATTGCGACTCAGACGCACTACAGTGCGTATGCGCCCATCCGTTCTCGTGATGAGTGGATCACCCCCGATCCTTTCGCAAAGCCGGGGAGGAATCCTTATGCCTGGCGTGAAAATGGATTGCGAATTGTAAGCCCATCGATCGCCTGGCCATCTCGCATGTCCTCCGAGTAAAGTGTGCTGGCGCCAGCCTGGAGCGCGGCCGCAATGATGAGTGAATCAAAGATGGAATACCCGTATCGCTCGGCAATGTGCAGGGCGCGCTCGTGGGTCTCGATTGTAAGAGGCACGGGCTCTGGACAAAAGACACGAAGGATGTCGAGAGCGCGGCGAACTTCCTCCCAGCTCTTGTCAAACTTGCGCCGCGCCACAGCGACGAACTCGTTAAGGACCTGAACTGATAGTGCTCCTCCTGCGGCCAGCAGAGTTTCGGCTACTTGCCCGCGTGGATCGTCTTGGCGGAAAGCGTATAGGATGACATTGGTATCAAAGAACGACTTATCGTCGCTCATTGATCTCTTCGCGATTGAATTTGAAATCAGGAGGGAAGGACCACTTCATTTGACGGAGTTGCTCGAGCGCCTTGTCTTTGGATCGGTCACGGGCCACCTTGAAGTCGCGTTTACCTGCGACGGAAATCTCGATTTCGTCTCCCTCTTTGAGATCGAGGGCGGCAACAACCGCAGCCGGAAGTCGCACGGCCAAACTGTTACCCCATTTGGAAACCTGCATAAAGATATACTTAGCTTATTGTATATCCAGAGGAGCCTGAAAGCAACCCGTAAGCGATGGGGCCACCTCGCTCGTTCCGTAGTTCCGGCTTAGCGTAGGCACGCGTGGGCGATCAGTTGAACGACGGAGGCAATCGTTGGGTTTCTCAGTACTGTGGGCAGACTTCGCGGAGGGTTGTTACGATTGCCGTAACTTGATGGAAGAGTTGGTTGCGGGGGAAGGATTTGAACCTTCGACCTTTGGGTTATGAGCCCAACGAGCTACCAGACTGCTCCACCCCGCAGTTCCATCCTACCGTAACCACCTATCTCCGTCAACGCGGGAGCGGAGTTTTCGGTGACCCGCCTCAGCCCTCGTTCACGCATTGCGGCTCGCGACCGCTGTGATATTCTGACCTTGACCTCAGAAAAAGTACCTCGAAGGAGTAACCCGAACCGATGCGCGTAGGCGTCTTCACTGCCCTGCTTTCGCAGTTTCCGCTCGACAAAGTCATCGAGAAGCTGAAGGCTCTCAACATCAATACTTTTGAGCTCGGCACCGGCAATTATCCCGGCGACCCGCACTGCAAATTGTCCATGCTCGACAACGAAAAGGAGTTGAAAGAGTTCAAGAAAAAGTTGGACGACAATGGCTTCTCCATCAGCGCACTCTCGAGCCATGGAAACCCGCTGCATCCGGATCCGGCCGTTGCAAAAGGATACAAAGAAACCAGCCGCAGAACCATTCAGCTCGCGCAGAAGCTCGGCGTACCGGTGGTGATCGATTTTTCGGGCTGCCCCGGCGATAGCGACAACGCGAAATACCCGAATTGGGTAACGTGTCCATGGCCGCCGGAATATGGCGATCTTCTGAACTGGCAGTGGGAGAAGAAGGTTGCGCCGTTCTGGACCGAGCACGGAAAGTTCGCCGCCGACCACGGCGTAAAAGTTGCGATCGAGATGCATCCTGGATTCGTCGTCTACAGTCCGGAAACGATGCTCAAATTGCGCGCCATCGGCAGGCCCCTCCGTCGGCTGCAACTACGATCCGAGCCACATGTTCTGGCAGGCGATCGACCCCATCAAGGCCATCCGCGAGCTGGGTGACTCGATCTTTCACGTCCACGCCAAGGATACGCAGATCTACGAATCGAACCTGCCCCGCATGGGCGTTCTGGATACGAAGAAGTACAGTGACGAGCGCAACCGGGCGTGGATCTTCCGCACCGTCGGGTACGGGCACGCCTACCAGTGGTGGACGGAATTTATCTCGACGCTGCGCATGTTCGGCTATGATTACGTTTTGTCCATCGAGCATGAGGACACGCTGATGTCGCCCGACGAAGGCCTGACTAAGGCAGCTAACTTCCTGAACCAGATCATTATCAAGGAAGGCACAACGGCTGCGTGGTGGATCTAAACGCCTAGCCTGATCGTCCCCTAACATTCCGGCCCGCATGGGCCGATATGTTGTAAGATGACGAACTCAGCTGAAGCCAACACAGCCGTGAGCTGTACGCCCTGTACAGTCCGTGGCAGAACCGTGGAGGAAGTTCTGCGGGACCACGCTGCCTGGCTGTTGAGCAGCAGTACGGGCCAGCGCGCCGATTTTAGCGGCCTTACGCTGAACGATCTCGCTTTGGCGGATGCCGATCTTCGGCGTGCTGTGCTGGTCTCGGCTACCATGCTGGACGCAGAATTCAGCGGGTGCGACCTATCCGGCACACAGATTACCAAGTGCGATCTGCAGCGGTCCAATTTCAGAGGCGCAGACTTGACGGGCTGTGAGCTGAGTCAGACGAAGCTGCAGTTCTCGATTTTGGCCAGCGCCAATCTTTCGGAGGCGAAGCTGCAGGGGTCTTCGTTACGGAAGGCCCAGATGCAGCAAATTCGGCTCCTGGATGCCTCCTTGCAGGAGACTTCCCTGTCGGGCGCCAACTTGGCCCAGGCTGCCTTCCACCAAGCCAAGCTCTTCGATTGCGATCTCGCTGAATCCGTGTTGGAACGTGCAGTGCTCTTGCACGCGCGCATACGGTTGTGCAACTTCCGCGGAGTTCAAGGCGGCGGGAGCAATTTCACGGCTGCGAAACTGGATACGTGCGATCTCACCGCTGCCGACTTCTCTGGCTCCAATTTCTCGCGCGTCAACTGTTCCGGCAGCAACTTTCACCGAGCTGATTTGTCGGATTGCGATTTCCGTGATGCCGAACTGCGCGGAGCGGACTTCTCTCGAGCCAAGCTCTCCCGCTCCCGTTTCGGGAAGGCAGTTCTACTCTCAGCTGACTTACGAGGAGCCGACTTGCGGGGTGCGCGCGAGATGTCGAGTGAACAACTCCTACAAGCGCGTACCGACAACCAGACCGTTCTTCCAAACGGGGCCACTGGGCCCTATTTGCGGAATTCACGGGCGGAGCGTCCTGTCTAAACAGAAATAGCCGATCTGCGCTAAACTACCCTCCGACGCTAATGTGAGGAGGCCGTTGTTTGAGCGACTGGAATTTTGCGCAGGAAAATCCCTCGGAGCAGTTGTGCAAGCTCCATTATTTTGCGATGAAGAATCAGGCTGGTACCGAATTCATCATCACTGTCCGCGAGTATTTCACTCCTCCCGACCCCAGTCTGCGGTTTTTCGCTCAGGCCGATAAACAGGTCAATCAGGACACCGCCCCCTACACACCCACCGGTTGGGGCAACAGCCTGCTCGGAGCCCTTCACGAATGCATGAAAGCCGTCCATCTCTTTCCGTACCAGCCTCCTGAATCCTCTTGAGATAGCGCCTTGGAGGGCCTGAATGAGTTTCGAAAGTACAGTTCGGAACGTCAACAAAGTCGCCGTAGTCGATTTGTCCGGAGAATTGACCTTGGGTCCGGGATCGGATGCGATGAGATTCCTGGTCGTAGGTCTGCTGGAGAATGGTGAGCGCCGCATTCTTCTGAATTGTCAGGGGCTGACCCACGTCGACAGCGCGGGTCTTGGTGAAATCATGAGTTGCCAGGTGACGGCGCAGCGCCATGCCGGCATGATAAAACTCGCAAGCCCCCGGGACCGGCTCGCCGCTCTCCTGAAGTTGACGGGCCTCGAAAAAGTAATCGAATGCTTCGCTGACGAGGCAAGCGCTCTCGCTAGTTTCGCAGGGAGCAGCTGAATACACTTCAACGAGCGCCCGGCGTCAGAGAGCCAAGACTTGTTGGTTATCATAGTCTCTTGTATGTCTAAGCTCTCTATCCGCGATCTCGACCTGAAGAACAGAGTAATTTTCATCCGAGTGGACTTCAATGTTCCCATTGAGCCCGGAACTTTCAAGATCACCAGCGACAAACGTATTCGGGCTTCCCTCCCCACGATTCAATTCGCGCTGAACAATGGCGCAGCCATCATTCTCGCCAGTCATCTGGGTCGCCCGAACGGCAGGCGGGTACCGGAGATGAGCTTGACCCCGGTAGCTAACCGCCTGGCCGAACTCCTACCGGGCGTCAAAATCATAATGGCTCCAGATTGTATTGGTCCGGATGTCGAGAGGCCGCGTCCGGGGCAGATCGTACTGCTCGAGAACCTTCGGTTCCATCCAGAGGAAGAGAGGAACGAGCTTAACTTTGCCCAGCAGCTGGCGCGCGGCGTCGATGTGTATGTGAACGACGCGTTCGGTTCGGCGCACCGTGCGCACGCCTCCACTGTAGGCATTGTCCGCTTTGTCCCTGTCGCCGCAGCGGGGTTCCTGATGGACAAGGAACTGGAGTATCTGACCAAGGCAACGAAGAACCCCGAACATCCCTGCATTGCGATTCTAGGCGGCGCGAAGGTATCCGACAAGATCGAGGTGATCGAGAATCTGCTGAAGTTTGCAGACCGGCTGCTGATCGGCGGAGCTATGGCCTACACCTTTTTGAAAGCCGACGGCAAGCCTACCGGTAAGTCATTGGTGGAAGAGGATAAAGTGGATCTTGCGAAGAAGCTGCTGGCCGCCGGGGGCCACAAGCTACTGCTGCCGTCCGATCATGTTGTGGCCGCGAAACTTGCCGAAGGAGCCGAGTATCAAGTGGTGGACACCATACCGGAGGGCTTGATGGGCCTGGACATCGGGCCAAGGACCGCGCAGGAATTCGCCAACATCATCAGGCAGGCTAAAACGATCATCTGGAACGGTCCGATGGGCGTTTTCGAGAAGCCGCCGTTCGACAAGGGTACGATTGCCGTGGCGAAGGCGGTGGCGGAGTCCGAAGCCATTTCAGTGGTGGGCGGCGGCGACTCGGAGAAGGCGGTAAAGTCGGCGGGCGTGGCGGACGCGATCTCCCACGTATCGACTGGCGGCGGCGCATCGCTCGAGTTCCTGTCGGGCATCGAACTTCCCGGAGTCGCCGCGTTGCACGACCGATGAAGAAGACCTCGCTCGCCAAGAGCAAAATAAAAATACTGCTGCTGGAAGGTATCCATTCGAGTGCCGTGGACGCTCTCCGGCGCGATGGCTACACGCAAATCGACTATCGACAGAAGTCCCTGCCTGAGCCGGACCTGATTGCGGCGATCCGCGATGCGTACTTTGTCGGCATCCGCTCAGCGACGCAACTGCCGGCAAGCGTATTTGAGCAAGCGCCGAAATTGATCGGCGTGGGATGCTTCTGCATTGGCACGAATCAAGTGGATCTCGATGCCGCGCAGAACCGAGGCATTCCGGTTTTTAATGCTCCGTTCTCGAACACCCGTAGCGTGGCGGAGTTGGTGCTCGCTGAAATCATCATGCTCCTACGCGGCATCCCGCAGCGCAACGCCATTGCACACCGCGGCGGGTGGCTGAAAACGGCTACCGGCTCGCATGAAGTGCGCGGCAAGCGATTGGGTATCGTGGGCTACGGGCACATTGGCACTCAGACCGGATTGCTGGCTGAATCGCTAGGTATGCAGGTGGCTTACTACGATATCGAAGCCAAACTTGCCTTGGGCAACGCACGGCCGGTGGCCTCGCTCGATGAACTGCTGGCGAACTCCGATGTCGTCACGCTGCATGTCCCGGAAACTCCGGAAACGCACCACATGATCGGGCCGGAGCAACTCTCGCGCATGAAACCTGGAGCCCATCTGATTAACGCTTCGCGCGGAACGGTAGTCGAAATCGAGGCGCTGGTCCACGCGTTGGAGTCTAAACAAGTGGCAGGCGCCGCGATCGATGTGTTTCCCGCCGAGCCCAAGGGCGTGGGTGATGAGTTTCACTCGCCTCTTCGCGGACTCGACAATGTGCTGCTGACCCCCCACATCGGCGGAAGCACGGAGGAAGCTCAAGAGAATATCGGCGTAGAGGTGGCGGAGAAGCTCATCAAGTACAGCAACAACGGCTCTACTCTGGCGGCGGTGAATTTCCCTGAAGTGTCGCTCCCCGAGCATCCAGGCAAGCACCGTCTCCTTCACATCCACCATAACCAGCCAGGCGTCTTATCCCATATCAACGGGGTGTTCTCGAATCATCAGGTGAACATCGCGGCCCAGTATCTCCAGACCAACGCTGCGATCGGCTACGTCGTAATAGACGTGGAGACACGGGAGCGTACTGCCACCGTGCCGCTGAAAAATGAGCTCGACGCAGTGCCCGGGACCATTCGCACGCGGCTGCTGTATTAAGCTTCGGCATGGCCGCGCGCATCGACGCTCATCAGCACTTCTGGGAAGTTGGCCGGTTTCCATATGAGTGGATGCCGCAGCCCCCTTCGCCACTGTGCCGTGATTACTTGCCGGGAGATCTTGCGCCAATCCTCGAACGTAATCGCTTTGACGGCACCGTGGCTGTGCAGGCAGCCCACGACTTGGGCGAAACGGAATGGCTGCTGGCACTCGCCGCACAGAACCCAATTATTCGCGGCGTAGTGGGTTGGGTGGACCTAACCGACCCGCGGGTTGGAGAAGTACTTGACCGCCTGCAGCGCAATCCAATGTTCAAGGGTGTGCGGCATATGGTGCAGGATGAGCCCGACCCGGAATGGCTTTTGCGCGATGACGTCATTTGCGGGTTGCGGGAAGTGGAGACTCGCGACCTGTCGTACGACCTGCTCATTCACCCGCGTCATCTGCCGGTGATACCCCGGTTAGTAGAACGCGTGCCGCGCTTGCGCATGGTGATCGACCACATTGCGAAGCCGCCCATCGCCGCCCAGTGCCTGGAAGGATGGGCCGAGGACATGGCTCGCGCGGCCGAGATCCCGCATTTATGCGCCAAGCTGTCCGGCATGATCACCGAAGCGGATCATGTGCGCTGGCAGTCCTCCGATCTCACGCCGTTCGTCCAGCACGCGTACAAAATATTCGGTGCGGATCGTCTGATGTTTGGCAGTGATTGGCCGGTGTGTTTGCTCGCCGGCGCCTGGAAAGCCGTTCTCGCCGCATTCACGCAATCTCTGGGAGCGCTGCCGGTAGCCACTCGCGAGAAGCTGCTGGGAGGTACGGCAATGGAGTTTTATCGGATCAGTTGATCAGTCGGAGAGAAACTTGAGCGCGTTGGAGATGTAGGGCTTCAACTCCGACCGCTTCACCACGGCATCCAGGAACCCGTGCTGAACCAGGAACTCGCTGCGTTGGAATCCTTCAGGCAGTTTCTGGCGAATCGTCTGCTCGATCACGCGAGGACCCGCGAACCCGATCAGCGCGCCCGGCTCGCCAATATTCAAGTCGCCGAGCATAGCGAAGCTGGCCGTTACCCCGCCGGTCGTAGGATCGGTGAGCACGCTGATGAAAGGGACCTTGGCATCGTCCAGCAGCATGAGCGCACCGGAAATTTTCGCCAACTGCATAAGGCTCACGGTGCCTTCCTGCATGCGCGCGCCTCCCGACGCGGAGACGACGATCAGCGGTGCTCTGCCGGCGAGCGAGCGCTCGATCGCTCGCGTGATCTTCTCCCCCATTACCGATCCCATACTGCCGCCGATGAACTTGAGCTCCAGGGCGCAAATGTTCACAGGACGCCCGTCCAGCTTTCCGCTGGCCGAGATTACCGCATCGCGCAACCCCGCCGCCTGCATACCCGCCAGCCGTTCTCTGTAAGGCTTGGCGTCCACGAATTCCAGCGGATCAGTGGAGGACATCCCGCTTTCATGAGCCTCGAACTGCCCGTCATCGAACAGCAGCTTGAGCCGCGTATGCGCATCGATGCGGAAATGGTGCTCGCACTTCGGACAGACTTCCTGGTTATCCTCGAGGGCCTTTCGCCACACGATCTGGCCGCAGTGAACGCACTTCTGCCATAGTCCTTCCGTGCGGATGTGGCGCTCCGCCTCGCCGCCGGCCTCAACCGACGGCTTCTTTCGAGTGAACCAGGTCATTCCTACGTTTTACGGTAACACGGCGTGCTGACAATACCTGTCAATCCGCAGGCTTCAGCCGCAATCGCAAGTAGATGTTCAGTCCAACGGGATGGTCGCCATAATACGGCTTGAGGGAGGATGGAATTGCGTAGGCCGTCAGGTTTGCCCCCACTCCGGTTTCTATGTCTTTGAAATCCCCTAAGTCGCGCGTATAGCCGAACGTGTAGCCCTGAATGCGAAACGTACTTCCGTCTTCGAATAGCTCGTCTTTGTCCACCGACTCAGCCCGCGCGGTGAGGAAGTTACGCCGGCCAATTGGATACACAGTTTCCACAAGATATGAATCCCGACTGCGATTCGTGGACAGATCATGATTGCGGCCCCAGATGAAACTGGTCGACCAGGCGCTCGCGTCGGGCATGGACCTGGAATAATGCAGGGAGGCCGTCGTCCTCCGGACGTCTCCTTGGTGTCGCCGTTCGGGCATGGTGAGCCGCCCAGCCGAAAACTGCGCCATCCAATGGCGGGACGGCGTGACGGTAACCCGGCCTGAGTAGGAGTTCATGGGACCCCAGTCTATATTCCATCGATTCTCATCCGGTTCACTGCCGTAGAAGCCGCTCGCTTCCAAACGAATCCATTTGTACTTCAGCGCGGCGGTGGCGACGTTATCCGCTATGTGGGTAGAATCCTGCCAGTGGTGGCCAAGCGCAGCCTGGGGCAATTCTGCGGCGGACGCCCGGTGAGGGAAGGCGACGGGTCCCAGCGCAGGATCGCCGACCGGGGCGTAGTACAACTGCAGCATCGCATTCTTGCCGAGCGGATGCGCGTAATGGAGGCCCAAACTCATGATCAAGTCATGCGGGTGCTGGGCATCCACCAGAGGTTTCCCAAACGCAGTTTCGCCAGTTTGGAAAAGCAGGGGATAGCTGCGATTGGTCACAGTCGCTGGTTCCAAGCTGAACATTGTTTGGAGCATAAAGCTGCCCCGGCCAACACTGTGCTCAGCCGAACCCATAAAGGCATTCGGGGAGTAAAACTTGTCTCGCCCGCGCGCGCCGGATTGCTGCGTGTCGACGAGGAACGCCTGCCCCATGAACATAACGTTCCAGGAACCAAGACGCGGCATCAGCATCGGCATTTCCCAACTCGGGGGGTTCGTGCTCGTACCGGAAGCCATGTTCATCAAGTACATCCCGGCTGCGTTCATCCGCATGCCGTGGTCATGCATATCGTCTTGGGCGCTGAGCGGAAGCAGGCCAACAACTGTCAAGAAGCAAAGTCTCGCCTGAAACATACACTACTTCTCCTTGCGGTTAGAACCTTGGTCAGGGTGTCGGTGGAGAACCGGCGTTCTAAACTCTGAGAGGAGTGTGGACAGAGCTTCCAGAAGAGGAAGGTGGTGACGGTTCCTGAGGTGCCGGCTTCGCTAAGCCGAGCGGATAATCCGTCGTGAAAGCGTCTATCGGAGAGGTCGCAACGACATTGCCGGTTTTAAGATCCGGGCTGACCAGCGGCAGTGTATTGAGCTCAATCGCGAGATCCGAGGAGACACACGGCGTCGGAGCCTTGGGGTGATGGCAGGGCGGAACAGTGGTGGTCTGAAGCTGTCCAGCGCACGCAACCGAACATTGGGCGCCGGCGGCGGCCAGAACGACGGCAAGAACTACGATCAGCCACCACCTCATCGACACTTTCATCCTACCGAATTCAGGCGCCCGGCTTCTTCTCCTGGTGACCGCCGAATTGGTAGCGCATGGCAGACAGTAACTTATCGGCAAAGCACTCCTCGCCGCGGGAGCTGAACCGTTGATATAGAGCCGAGCTGAGCACCGGAGTCGGCGCCGCTACTTCAATTCCGGCCATGACGGTCCACCGGCCTTCGCCGGAATCCGAGACCTGCCCGCTGAATTCGTTTAACTCGGGAGAATCGAGTAAGGCCTTCGCGGTGAGGTCCAGAAGCCAGGAAGCGATCACGCTGCCGCGCCGCCAGACCTCAGTCACGTCCGCAAGATTGAAGTCGTATTGATAATGTTCGGGATGGCGCAGCGGTGTGGTTTCGGCGTCTTTCTCCCGATGCTGCTTGCCGGCGTTTGCTTTCTTGAGGATGTTGAGCCCTTCTCCGAACGCGGCCATCATTCCGTACTCGATCCCGTTGTGCACCATTTTGACGAAGTGGCCGGCCCCTGAAGGTCCACAGTGCAGATAGCCTTCCTGCGCCGTGCCGGGGTGCTTTTCGCGACCCGGGGTGCGGCGGCGGTCCCCTTGCCTGGCGCGAGCGCACGGAAGACCGGATCGAGGTATTGGGCCGCGTCGTCCGGGCCGCCGATCATCAAACAATACCCGCGGTCCAATCCAAACACGCCGCCGCTGGTGCCCACGTCCATATACTCAAGGCCTTGTTCGGCCGAGTTCTTTCGAGCGCCGGATATCGTCGATGTAGAACGAGTTACCGCCATCAATCAGGATGTCGCCCTTAGACAAAAGCGGCGCGATTTTTTCGATGGTCTCGTCCACGATTGCCGCAGGCACCATAAGCCAGATGGCGCGGCGTCCGTGGAACTTGCCCGCGAACTCGGCGAGCGAGTTCGCTCCGACAACTCCATCCCCGGCTAATTGGTCGACGGCCGCGGGATTCACGTCGTAAACGACACAGTCAATGCCCGCGCGCGTCGAGACGGCGAACCATGTTTGCGCCCATGCGGCCCAATCCGATCATTCCCAGCTGCATTCAGTCTCCTCTAGAAACCATGTTCCCATCCCTGGCTCATGAGGCGTAGACTTGAATGGTTGAGGTGCAACCATGGAGCGGCGTAATTTTCTAATTGGCACGATGGCGGCTTCGGCAGTGAAAGCGGCGACGGCGGGCAAACCCGCGGTACTCGGCGGGGATCCGGTCCGGAAGACACGGTTCCCGTCCTGGCCCGTGTCCGATCAGGTGGAGGAGCGCGCCGTTCTGGAAGTGCTGCGGAGCGGCCGTTGGAACCGCGCAAGCGTAGTGGCACGATTCGAAGACGAGTACGCCAAGGCTCTTGGCGCTCAGGCGGTTCTGGCGACTGCTAATGGCACCAGCGCTCTGCTGACCGCGGTGAACGCTTTGGGGATCGGACCCGGGGACGAGGTAATCGTTCCGCCATACACGTTTGTCGCGACCACGAACGTGCTTTTGCAGGCGCACGCATTGCCGGTGTTTGTTGACTCCGACCCGGAGACTTTCCAGATTGACGCGAGGAAGATTGAGGCAGCCATCACCCCTCGCACTGCCGCGATCATGCCTGTCCACCTGGGCGGCAATGTTGCGGACCTGGACGCTATTCTGGAGATCAGCGGCAAGCGGAATATTCCTGTCATCGAGGATGCTTGTCAGGCGCACCTGGCGGAATGGCGGGGACGCAAAGTGAGCACGTTTGGCCGATGCGGAGCATTCAGCTTCCAAGCTTCGAAGAACCTCAACTCCGGCGAGGGCGGCGCGCTGGTGTCGAACGATCGCGCCTTCATCGACCAGGCTTACGCATTTCACAACAACAGCCGAGGACGAGTTGGGAACGATTTCTCCTATCGGTCAAAGGGCCTGAATGTGCGTATGCCTGAGTTTCAGGCGGCTTTGCTTCTATCGCAGATGACACGCCTCACTCAGCAGATGCGAACGCGTGAAGCTAACGCCGCTTACCTAACCTCCATGCTGAAGCAGATTTCCGGCATACAGCCGGCGAAGATGTATGCGAACTGCACGCGCAACGCTTATCACTTGTATATGTTCCGGTACGATCCAGCAGAATTCTCAGGTCTTGCGCGGACCAGCTTCCTGAAGGCCCTGGCGGCGGAGGGCATTCCGGCATCGTCCGGATATTCGCCGCTGAACAAGGAGCCGGTGTTCAAGAACACGCTGGAGGGACGTGGTTACCAGCGGATCTACGGAGCGAAAGAGATCGCGCAATGGCACGAGCGCAATCAGTGTCCCGCAAACGATCAACTGTGCACAGAAGCTGTGTGGTTCACGCAAACGATGCTGCTGGGGCCGCGTCGCGACATGGACGATCTCGTAGAGGCGATTCGAAAGGTTCAGCAGCACGCGGGTGATCTGGCCAAAGCCTAATTGCGCGAAACTCGTCCTCTGAGTATCAGTCAAATCATTGACCGACACACAGAGGAGAAGTGCCTTGTATCACCACGTAAAGAAATTGATGTATACGGTCCGTGTCGATGACCCGGATCCGAGATTTGGGAACATGCTGCTGGAGCAGTTCGGCGGCGCTAACGGTGAGCTTGCGGCGGCTATGCAGTATTCGGTGCAAGGGCTGAACTGCGATGACCCGGAACGCAAGGATCTGCTGATGGACATCGGCACTGAAGAGCTCAGCCACTTAGAGATTGTGGGAGCGCTCGCCCGCCTGCATCTGAAGCCGATGAAGTTTGACCGGGATGCCGCCGATGCGGATCCGCTGATCGCCATCGCGGGCGGAGGCGGAGTAAATCTGTTCAATTCCATGGGTTCGGCATGGACCGCGGATTATCTGAAAATCACCGGCGAGTTGGATGTTGATCTCCGGAGCAATATTGCGGCCGAAGCGCGGGCCAAGATCGTGTATGAACGATTGATCAATTTTTGTACCGATGCCGGAACGAAGGATGCTCTCCAGTTCCTGATGACGCGCGAGATCACCCACATGAAGGCATTCACGGCCGCACTGGAAAGCATGGGCAAGCCGCGCTTCTCCATTGGTAAGATTCCGCCCACATCCGGACTGGTAGATCAGTACTTTAACGATTCCACGGGCGAGGGCGACCACGGCGAAGTGGATGCGCGCGGGCCGTGGAATCAAGGCGGGGAATGGCAGTTCGTCGAGGCTCCCGCGTTTGAAGCGCTCCGTAATTCCGGGAACGGACACGGAGCCGTGGATGACCGCACGACCAGCACAACTGTCCAACCGGCGATGCTGGAGGAACTTCTCGCGGAGGAACTCCAGGACCTGTACCACGCCGAGGGGCAACTGGTCAGAGCCATCCCCAATATGATCGAGGCCGCCAGATCCGAGCGGCTCCGATTCTGTCTTGCGACTCACCTGGAAGAGACAAAAGTTCAAGTGGAGCGCTTGAAGGAGTGTTTCGACCTGCTCGGGATGAAGTCTCAAGCCAAAGCTTGCAAAGGGATGGCAGGTCTTCTGGATGAGGGTCAGGAGATCATGGCCGAAGGTCAGGAGAAGGAACCTGTCGCGGCAGACCTTGCGTTGATCGGGGCCGCCCAAAAGGTGGAGCATTACGAGATCTCAGGCTATGGTACGGCGCGCACCATGGCCGGCCAGATGGGCCGTGCTGAGGTGGCGATGTTGTTGAGCAAGTCGTTAGCCGAAGAAGAGAATGCCGATAACCTCTTGACCCAAGTGGCTCGCGAGTTGATGTCGCAGTCCCGTAGAGGACTGGCAAGCAGGTCCCGGACCACGCGACCAATAACAACCAGCTAGTCAGAGTCGAGTATATGTGGGGGCGCGCACCAAAGAACTGGGATGCGCGCCTGCTACCATATGACTCGACCCATGCTCCTGAACAGAAGAGCCTTCGCGCTTTGTGCGGCATCGCCCCTGCTTGAAAGTGCCGAGCCCCCCGGAATCAAAGACATCATCGCCAACCTGAGGCCGATGACTGCGGGCATAACACCCATCTCGAGCAGCGAGCGCGAGGCTCGCATCGAGAAAGCAAGGCGTCTCATGGCGGCAAGCAAGATCGAGGCCGTGATCATCGAGCCCGGCACCAGCATGCTGTACTTTACAGGGACGCGATGGGGACGTAGTGAACGGACGTTTGCGATGGTTCTGCCAGTCCGCGGCGAACTTGCATTTGTTGTGCCGGCATTCGAAGAAGTCCGCGCGCGGGAAGTTATCCGGTTCACCAAGGACGTCCGGGTATGGCAGGAGGACGAGAGTCCGTATCGCCGCATCGCGGAGGTGTTGCGCGACCGCGGCATGCGTACCGGAAACATCGGGTTCGAAGAAACCGTTAGATTCTTCATCGCCGACGGCGTGCGTAAGGCCGCGCCAGCCTTTTCCTACGTCAGCGCCGACCCGGTGACCGCGGGCTGCCGGATGATCAAGTCACCCGCCGAACTCGCACTGTTGCAGCGGGCGAACGAAATCTCACTGGCAGCGATCAAAGCGCTGGCTCCCACCATTCACGAAGGGATGGCGCAGACTGAATTCTCGGCCAACCTGGGCGCGGCCTTTCGAGCGCTTGGCGCGCCGGGGGGAGGCCTGGTGCTGTTCGGAAAGTACACGGCCTCGCCGCATGGAACCATCGAACCTCAGAAACTGAGGGACGGCGATTTCGTCCTGGTGGACGCCGGCTGCACGCTCGAAGGCTATGAGGCCGACGTCACGCGCACATTCCTGCTGGGCAAACCATCGGACCGTCAACGCAGAATCTGGGATGTGGAGCGGAAGGCGCAAGACACGGCGCTCGCCGCCGCACGACCAGGCGTGACATGCGAATCGATCGATGCGGCGGCGCGCAAGGTCATCACCGATGCCGGATTCGGCCCGGATTACAAGTTGCCGGGTCTACCGCACCGCACCGGCCACGGGATCGGTATGGACGGGCATGAGTGGCCCAATCTGGTACGCGGGAACAAGACGCTGCTCCAGCCCGGAATGTGTTTCAGCGATGAACCCACGATCGCGATTCCGGGCGAGTTCGGCGTACGCCTGGAAGATTGCTTCCACGTGACGGAAGACGGCGCCGAGATGTTCACGCCGCAGAGCCCGTCTATCGATCAGCCCTTTTAGAACGTTCCTTCGAAGGTCAGCGCGCTGAAGTCAGTACTTCTTCCCGCTTGGCCGCACTCCCTGTACTGCTCTCGATACGCATTCCGTAGAACGACCGGTACACGAAGTACATCGAGATGAGCAGGAACACCGCCGCGAGTACATTGGTGACCATCGCTCCCTGATCCCGTGTCACGGTAACCGCCAATTCCACAGCCAGCAATCCGAACAAAGTAGTGAACTTGATGATCGGGTTCATCGCAACCGATGAGGTATCCTTGAACGGATCGCCCACGGTATCGCCTACGACGCAAGCATCGTGGAGCGGAGTGCCCTTGGCCTTCAACTCCGTCTCGACGATCTTCTTTGCGTTATCCCATGCTCCGCCGGCATTAGCCATGAAGATGGCCTGGTACAGGCCAAACAGGGCAATCGAGATCAGATATCCGATAAAAAAATACGGCTCCGCAAACGCAAATGCGAGAGTGGAGAAGAACACGACCAGGAAGATGTTGAACATCCCCTTTTGCGCGTACTGCGTACAAATCTCCACTACCTTCTTTGAATCGGCAACAGAAGCCTTGTCGGAACTTTCCAAGTTGATGTTCGCCTTGATAAACTCGACCGCGCGATAAGCGCCGGTAGTCACGGCCTGCATGGATGCTCCCGTGAACCAATAAATGACAGCGCCGCCCGCGATCAAGCCCAGCAGGAACGGCGGATACAGAATAGAGAGATTGGACAGGAGCTCCGGCCGGAGGCCGTTCGTCAACGCCACGATGATGGAGAAGATCATGGTGGTGGCGCCGACGACCGCGGTACCGATCAACACCGGTTTGGCGGTGGCCTTGAACGTATTGCCGGCGCCGTCATTCTCTTCCAGGTTTTCCTTTGCAACTTCGAAATTGGCATCGAAGCCGAAGTCGCGTTTGATCTCCGATCGAATGTTCGGAACCGTCTCGATGACCGAGAGTTCGTAGACCGACTGCGCGTTGTCGGTGACAGGGCCATAGGAATCAACCGCGATAGTAACAGGGCCCATGCCGAGAAATCCAAATGCTACCAGACCGAATGCGAACACCGCGGGAGCCATCATCAAAGCCCCCATTCCCAGTGTGCTGACACCGTAGCCGATGCTCATCAGCAGCAGGATGGTAAGACCGAGCCAGTAAGCACTGAAGTTGCCTGCCACGAGGCCGGAAAGAATATTGAGCGATGCGCCGCCCTCCCGAGCGGACGTTACTACTTCACGAACATGCCGCGATGACACCGACGTGAAGACCTTGACGAATTCCGGAATGATGGCGCCTGCCAGGGTACCGCAGGTGATGACGCTGGACAGTTTCCACCACAACGAGGTGTCGCCGGCCAGATTGGGGATCATCAAATAGGACACGATATAGGTGAGAACGACGGAGACGATGGAGGTCAACCAGACCAGACTGGTCAACGGGGCTTCGAAATCGAACTTCGCGACGTTGCCGTAGCGCGATTTTGCGAGAGCATTGTTGATGAAGTACGACAAGCCCGAGGCGACGATCATCATGACGCGCATGGTAAAGATCCAGACCAACAATTGGACCTTCACATCGTCTTGCCGGACCGCCAGCAGGATGAACGAGATCAGCGCGACACCGGTCACGCCATAAGTTTCGAAGCCATCCGCGCTGGGTCCGACGGAATCGCCCGCATTGTCGCCTGTGCAGTCGGCAATAACCCCGGGATTTCGCACGTCATCTTCCTTGATCTTGAAAACGATCTTCATCAAGTCCGCGCCGATGTCGGCAATCTTCGTAAAGATACCGCCAGCCACGCGCAATGCGGCTGCGCCCAGGGATTCGCCGATGGCAAATCCGATGAAGCACGGTCCGGCGTAATCGCCCGGGATGAACAGCAAAATGAACAACATGATCAGCAACTCGACGCTGATCAGCACCATGCCGATGCTCATGCCGGCTTGCAGCGGAATGGCGTAACACGGGAACGGGTTGCCGCGAAGGCTGGCGAACGCGGTACGCGAGTTCGCGAAAGTATTCACACGGATACCATACCAGGCGACCCCATAACTGCCGCCGATTCCGATAAAGCTAAACAGCAGAACGATGACTACCTTCAGTGCACCCATGGCCGGCTCATACAGGAAACCGAAATAGACCACCATGATGGCGCCGATGAAGAGTTCCAAAATGATAAGGAACTTCCCCTGTGTCGCGAGGTAGGTCTTACAGGTCTCGTAAATTAATTCCGAGATCTCCCGCATGGACGAGTGAACCGGCAAATTCCGAAGCTGGGTGTAGCTGAGCAACCCGAATAACAAACCAAGGATCGACACTAGGATGCCCACCATGAGCAGAGTTCGCCCATTTACGCCCTGGAATGTGGCTTGAGAAAGATCCGGTAAGACGAGGTTGGCTTCCCCTCCGCCATGCTCGCCCGCCGGTTGAGGCTGCTGCGCAAACAAGGCGCCCGAGAGGCAGAGAACGATAAGCAGCCCGATCGTTAATCGACAGAGATTTGTTTTCATACGGTTTGCAAAGCCATGGTTATGCCAGAGCCCAAATTAACACATATACATCTGGAATAAAATATGGGCGGCCTCTAGTACTTACCCCAGTTTTTCGCGACTGATGGGGCCCACTGTCCCAGCGACGGCACGAATATAATCCGCCGGTGAAAGCAGGATCTGCGTGCCTCGGGCGCCCGCCGAGACAGACACAACATCGAACAATTCGAGAGTCTCGTCAACGTAAACAGGATAACCGCGCGTCTGCGCGATGGCAGTGACACCGCCGCGAATCTGGCCGGTAAGCGGCTGGACGTCCTTTAAGGGTACCAAGTCCATCTTACGGTCGCCGGTAATTCGGGCCAGCGCTTTTGCGTCGACTTCGGCGTTGCCTGGCACGACGGCCATACAGATCCCGTTGCGATCACCGCGCACGACCAGAGTCTTGAAGACCTGCTCCGGCGGCAGGCCCACTTTAGCGGCTACCGTCTCCGCCGAAAGGTCGTCGGGATCGACGTCGTACTCGCGCAACTCGTAGGAGACGCCGAGGCTATCCAGATAGCGTGCGGCGTTGGTCTTCATGGATGCGCGAGGGATCTCAGCGCTCGAGCAGATGCACGCACGGCTCATGCCGGCTGGCACCGCCATCGTTCACGGTGAACATCGCAGGGCCGCGTTTGCCCTTCCACAAGCTGGCACCCGCGTGTGCGCCGTCCTTCCGAAGGGCGTAGAAGTTGATATCGAATTTGCCGAGGCGGTCCTTGTCTTTGTCGTAGTTGCGGGCAATGCGCTTCAGCGCATCCAGACATGCCTCCTGCGGAGACATTCCGTGCCGCATGTCTTCGACTATCGTGTGCGCGCCGGCCACGCGGATATTTTCTTCGCCCAGTCCCGTCGAGCCAGCACCGCCGACATCCTGATCGACGTAGAGACCTGCGCCGATGATGGGCGAATCGCCGACACGTCCGGGGATCTTCCAAGCAAGTCCACTGGTGGTGGTCACGCCGGACATTTCTCCAGCCGCATTCAGCGCCAGGCAGTTGATGGTGCCCCTGGGTGGATTCACTGCCACCTGCCAAGCCCATTCGAGCAACTCATCCGTAGCGCTCGGGAAGATTCGTTTCAACTCCGCCGCCGGCTTCTTTGCGGGGGTGTCGACGCCGCTGGTCCAATTGTTGTTCCCCGATGCGTCGCGAAGCGATTGTTTCCAAACCATCCACGCCAAACGCGCCCGATCAGTCAGCAGATCGTCGTGCGGGAAGCCGCAGGCTTTGGCGAATCGCGAGGCTCCGTCGCCGACCAGCATCACGTGCGTGGTCTGCTCCATGACGAGTTTCGCGACCTTGGATGGGGTTTTGACGTTTTGGATTGCGCCAACCGCTCCGCACCGGCGAGTAGGGCCGTGCATGACGCTGGCATCCAATTCGACGAGACCTTCTTCGTTTGGAAGGCCGCCGTAGCCGACCGAGGTCTCGCTCGGATCCAATTCGACGATGTTCACCCCGGCAATGACCGCGTCCAGGGTGTCGACGCCGGTGTTCATCAGTTCCATCGCTTTGCCTGCGGCCGCCATGCCGTTAGCGCTAGCGATAACGATGTTCTTGGGGCTGGGCCCCTGCGCCATTCCCGACTGCGAGGCGCCAGCCAACGCAGCCGTACTGAGCATCCACTCGCGACGGTTTATCATAGGCCTGCGATCTACTATAGCGCCGCCGAAGGCCTCAGAGCCTGGAGTTGGGCTCGGGTCGAGGAGACGCGGGGTAGGGAGTGGACGAATCGGTGTCGTCGAAGGCTTCCGGAGGTGTCGTTTCGGGGCGCGGCGAGGTTCCCAGGAGCTTTTCTTTCAACCAGTTCTGGGCGTCCGTGGCTTTGTTTCGCATTTCACGCGAACGGGCCTGTATCAGCTCGCGGCGAGCCCGGAAATAGGAGCGTTCGGCGGTGGTGGCATAGCGCTCGACGGTGCTTAATGCGGAGCTGGATTTCTCGTCTAACTGGGCGGCAATGCGGGCATCGGGATCGCCGCCGGGGAGTTCGAAGCCGGCCAGCGCATTGAGAAGGTGAGCTTCGATACGGCGCGCGCGGGCGAGGGTCCATCGGGCCTGGGCCATTTGTTCGAGCAGGAAAATTTCGTCCGAGGACTTGGGTTTGAACTGGGCCCGATATTCATTAAGAAGTTGTTGGAATTCGGCTCGATCTTCATGCGCAAGAATACAGAATCCTCCAGAGAGTCCATGCCGGCGCGCGTTCTGAGATATGGTGGATTTGCCCTGCGGGGTGCGAGGGCCGGTGCTTTTCTGAGCATTTTTGCGATTGGCCTCGGTGCGAGCGGAGGATGGCATGAAATTTGGCTCCCTATCCTCATGAGAGCATGGGGTGTCAAGTTTGTTGGGTGGATTCGGGTAGCGGGTGAACACGGCCATCGAAAGCGGCCGCGGAAAATCCGCACGCTCGCCGACGGCTAATATGGGTAGCAGATCAATGCGCCCCCTTCTCTATCCGCTGCTCGCAGCCGGTCTATTCGGCGCCGACTGGCCTCAGTTTCGTGGTCCGAACGGTTCCGGACTGTGCCCTTCCTGCGGGCAGCTACCAACCGAGTTTGGGCCGCAAAAGAACGTTCTGTGGAAGACAGAGGTGCCGCCAGGGAAGTCGTCGCCCGTCCTGGCGGGGGATCGCATTTTCCTTACTGCTTCCGAGGGCGACGATTTGATTACGATGTGCCTGAACCGCACTACCGGCAAGGTTCAGTGGCGGCGATCCGTCCGCGCTGCCAGGCGCGAAGCGCAGCACAGCCTTAATCACCGCGCGGCGCCCACCGCGGTGACTGATGGAAAGAGCGTCTTTGTATTCTTTGCTGATTTCGGCCTAGTGGCTTACGATTTCGAGGGCAAACAGCGATGGCAGTTGCCGCTCGGACCATTCAACAGTCAACACGGCGTGGTGGCATCCCCGGTCTATGCCGATGGAAGAGTGATCCTGGTCTGCGATTCGGACACTGACGCATATGTAATCGGCGTGGATGGAGAGAGCGGCAAGATCGCCTGGAAAACGCCGCGCGATGTCATCAACGGGTACTCCACGCCGATTATTTACCGTCCGGCCCGCGGCCCGGCCCAAGTCATCGCACCCGGCTCCTACCAGCTCACCGCGTATTCCGTGGTGGACGGCAAACCGCTCTGGTTCGTCCGGGGTCTCACGTGCCAGCCAAAATCGGCGCCAACCATTTCCGGCGATATTGTCTACTTCAGCGGTTGGACTCCAGGGAACGATGTGGGGCAGCAGGTTGAACTGCCCACCTTCGCCGAAGTGATCGCCGCCGCGGATGCCAATCACGACGGGAAGCTCTCTCAAGCGGAGCTTCCACAGCAATGGCAGCCCACAGGAACCTGGCGTGCAATCGACTTGGATCGCGATGGATTTCTGGACGAGAGGGAATGGACGTTCTTCCGCACTCGCCGTGCCTCGCGAAACGGTTTATTGGCTATCAAGCTTGGAGGCAGCGGCGACGTGACAAACACGCACGTGCTCTGGCGGTTTGAAAAGTCGCTGCCCGACGTACCGGCGCCCCTGGTTTACAAAGACGTGGTGTTCCTCTTCCGTAGCGGCGGCATCGCGACGACTCTGAACGCTCAGACCGGCAAGGTGCTCAAGCAGGCGCGTTTGACGGGCGCGCTCGAAGACTACTACGCTTCACCGGTCGGCGTCGACGGCAAGGTCTACATTGCCAGCGAGCATGGCAAGGTGGTCGTGCTGCGTGCTGCCGGCGACTGGGAAGTTCTGGCGATCAATGAATTCGACTCGGACATCTACGCAACTCCGGCAATCAGCGAAGGCCAAATGTACATTCGGACCCGCGATGTCCTGTATGCCATTGGCTCATCGAATTAGAGCTCGCAGGTGTTTGCGCAGAGAGTCTTCGCAGGTGCGTCCAGAGAATCCACATGATAGCTGGACGGCGGGCCGGACTTGTGCGGCATGTTGCCGTTCCACGATGTGATTCGGATTTGACGACCCACAGCGATCGAGTCTGATAGCCTATCGTGTTCCGCCCGGATCTCATGATAAATCGACGCACATTTCTCGCCTCGTCTTCTACCGCTCTGCTGCGCTGCACACGCCGAGACCGGACCGCCGAAAAGAATCGCCGCCATCCTGACCGAATACTGGCTTAGGCTCCCATGCCGACGTGGTGATCGGGAAATACCTGGAAGGCTATAACCAGGACGACAAGCCGCCTTATCCGCGCTCGAAGATCGTCGCCATGTTTACGGAGCATGTCCCGAAAAACGATATGAGCCGGCCCATGGCAAAGAAGTATAACGTGCCGATCTTTCGCACGGTGCAGGAGGCGCTCATGCTGGGCGGCGACAAACTTGCGGTCGACGGTGTGATTCTGATCGGCGAGCACGGCGAATATCCGGTCAACGACAAGGGGCAGACGCTCTATCCGCGCTTCGAAATGTTCCTCAAGATCACCGACGTCTTCCGCCAGAGCGGGCGTTCGGTGCCGGTGTTCAACGACAAGCATCTATCCTACAGTTGGCGCCAGGCGCGGCGGATGGTGGAGATCTCGAAGGAGCTGAAGTTTCCCATGCTGGCGGGCTCGTCGGTGCCTGTGGCCTACCGCGTGCCGCCCATCGACACACCGTTTGGCGCGATCCAGAAGTACGCAGTTGCCATCTCGTATAGTGGACTCGATATTTACGGGTTTCACGTGCTCGAGGCTCTCCAGTGCATCGTCGAACGGCGTCAAGGGCGGGGAATCGGGCGTCCGCTCCGTGCAATGTTTCGAGAAGCAGGACTGCTGGAATTTCGTAGAGCGCAACGGCTGGGTGAAGCCGCTGTTCGAGGAGGCGCTGAGGCATAGCAAGACGCGCAAGCCGGGCACGCCGAAGGATCTGGTTAAAGAGCCCGCGGTATTTGTGCTGGAGTATAACGACGGCCTGCGCGCGGCGGCCTTTCTGATGACGGGCATGGTTGAGGATTTCACCGTTGCAGTCGAGGTCGAAGGCCAGTCCAGTCCTTTCTCTACGCTGATGTATTTGCAGGAGCGGCGGCCCCATCACCACTTCGGCTGTCTGGTCAAGAATATCGAGATGATGTTCGAAACCGGCAAGGCGCCTTATCCGGTGGAGCGGACCATGCTCACCAGCGGCATCCTCGACTTCGCGCTTGAGTCGCGTATTCAGGGCTACAAGAAGCTCGAAACGGTTGACCTCGCGAAGGTTCGTTACCAGACTCCAGATGCCTCGCACTTCTGCACCAAGGGGTGGGACCAGAAGGGCAAGCGCCTGGACTTGCTATAACGCGGTTTGCGGCGCGGCCGGGGCGTCGAGCACGGGCCGGGAGTCCCGCAACGGCCGGCTCTCGTTGACGGAGTATGCCACTCGATTCCGGCTTAATTCGCATTTAATTCAGAGGGCTTGACAATGGCTTAAGACCATGTTAGAACTCACGAAACTCCTTGGAGGTTCAACGTGGTACTTAGATCAGCGGTGGTTATGGCCTGCATGTTCTGTGTCTTCGCGCAGGATTATCGCGGGAAAGTGCAGGGAATTGTAACCGACTCTTCGGATGCAGCCGTCCCGGGAGCTCGGATCACTCTATCTAATAGCGGAACCGGCATCTCCGCAACCAGAGAGGCAGGCCCAAACGGCGCTTATCTATTCGATAACGTGGAACCTGGTACCTACACGATAACGGCGGAATACCAGGGATTTTCGCGCCAAGTAGAGGAAAACGTAATTGTGCAGACGCGGGCCGACGTGAGCGCGAATTTCGTACTGAAGCCGGGTGGAACCATTGAGACTGTGACCGTCGCTGCTTCCGCGGTGGCGCTGCAGTTTAATAGTTCAACGCGCGAACTGACGGTGGATCGCAAAATGCTGATGGACCTGCCCGTCAAAGCTCGCAACCCATTCACGCTGGCGTTGCTCGATCCAGCCGTAGTGAATCGCTACTTCGCGGAGCGGAACCCCTTCTTCATGTGGTCATCGTCCACTATCGATGTGGGAGGCAATACCAGCCAGAAGAACGATTTGCTGCTGGATGGCGCACCCATTCAGATCGGTCCCAAGGGCTCTTACTCACCGCCTATGGACTCAGTGCAGGAGTTCTCCGTTCAACAGAATTCCGTGGATGCGGAGTTTGGCCACACGGCGGGTGGTGTGCTGTCGGTTTCGACCAAATCGGGTACGAATGAAATTCACGGTACAGCCTACTACTTCGGACGGAACCCAGCCTTGAATGCAGTGCTCAATCCGACCAATAGAACGCCGAACTTCATCCGCAACCATATCTGGGGCGGCACTGTGGGTGGGCCGATCAAGAAAAACAAACTGTTCACCTTTTTCACGTATGAAGGGTGGCGGACCAAGGAACCGAGGGACGCAGTTCGCACGATGCCGACGGACCTGGAGCGAGTGGGAGACTTCTCACGATCGTTGAATCGCGACGGGACTCTGCGCACCATTTACGATCCGACCACAACGGTGTTGGATGTCGCCACCAACACCGCCAGCCGCCAGCCGTTTCCGGGTAATATCATTCCGCTAAACCGCATTGATCCCACCGCCCGCCGTATCATGCAGGATTTCTGGGGACCGAACAACGCGGGCGACGACCTTTCGGGCTCCAATAACTTCAAGGCGTCCTATCCGTGGCCGATGAAGGACGCTAACTTCTCCAGTCGTACCGACTACAATGTTACGGACAAGTTGAAGGTGTTCGGACGATACTCGCAGTTCAGAACGACACTGGATCAGGGCAACTACACACCTAACAATTCCCGCGCCATGCCGAACGATAACGGTGGCATCATGAACTCGCGGAATATAGCGGGCGATCTGGTGTACACCGTTTCCGAACGGACCGTTCTGAATTTCCGCGGCAGTTATTCGATGCTCGAAGATGATTACTCGGCGCCTGAGTACGCCGTTGGCGAGAAAGGGTTGGCGGAATTCTGGCCGAACAACCCGTGGTATACGCCCTATGTTAAAGATATGCCGCTGGTCTACTATCCAAACATCAACATCAATGGCCAGACCACTTCCAGCTACGGGAAAGGTAGTTACTGGTATCAGCATCCACATCATTACGCGGCCAGCGGCAAAATTTCACAAGTGCGCGGCTCCCATTATCTGAAGGCCGGTTCGGAATACCGTTACCACGTGGGTATCGGTATATTTCCGAACCTGATGAACTTCAACTTCTACCCGGATTCGACAGCCAACACCTACCTGAATCCAAATACGCTGACCTCGGGTGACGCTCATGCGTCGTTCCTCCTCGGGGTGATCGATAACAGGTCCGCCGCACGAGGCTTTCCGTTCCAAACCATGCGCTCTCCTTTCGTAGGAACGTTCATCCACGATGACTGGAAGATCAGCCGGCGCGTAACGCTGAACCTGGGCTTGAGGCACGAGTGGGAGTCCGCTCCGTACGACGATCGCGACATCTTCTCCCGGTATCTGGATCTTTCGCAACCGAACACAGCGATGCAGAAGACGCCTCCCATGATTCCTGCTGACCTGCTGGCGCTATCGACACCCAAGTACAACGGCGCCTGGGTATTTACGGACAGCAATAACAGGAAACCGTTCGTAACTCAGAGGAGCATCTTCCTTCCCCGCGTGGGCGCCGCGATTCGGGTGAACGACAAAACCGCGATTAACTTTGGGTTTGCTCGCTACGCGGTGCCGGTTATCGTGGGACAAGGAACTACCAGCGCCAACACCCTGAGCGCATGTCAGTGGTGCACAGGATTCAGTCAGACCTCCACTCCGCTCCCGATGGTGGAAGGCCGTCCCCAGGCCTACCTTTCGAACCCCTTTCCGACCGGCTCCAATGCCCTGCAATTGCCTATCGGCAAAAGCCTCGGGGTTTACACCAATGTCGGCAATGCTGCGAATTGGGCCAATCAAGACTACAAGCAGCAGGTGAACGACCGCGTTAATTTTACGATTATGCGCGAGATTCCCGGCCAATTCAAAGTAGACGCCACCTGGTTTATGAATATCGGGCGCAACGTGCCGCATGACCTGCTGGTGAACATGGTGGACCCCAACCTGGTCTACAGCCTCAAAGCGCAACTGTCTCAGAACATTCCGAATCCGTTTTTCAATTACCTGACTCCGGAGGTGTTTCCGGGCGCGCTGCGGAATCAGCCGACGATCACGAGGGGTAGCTTGCTGAGGCCATACCCGCAGTACGACGCTCTGACGGTAAATAACGTAAGCAATTGGCGGTCCCGGTACCAGGCGCTGCAATTGCGTGTTCAACGGAGTTACGCCGCAGGGGCCAGCGTGTTGTTTGCGTACAACTACAACCAGGAGCGCAACGAAGCGTTCTTCAACGACATCGCTCAGTACGCGAATCAGGTTTTCTGGCTAGGATCCAACAATGCCAGACATCGCGCTACTCTCGCCGGCACATACGAATTACCGGTCGGCAAAGGGAAGCGGTTCGGCTCGTCCATGCATCCGGTGCTCAATGGCGCCTTCGGAGGATGGCAGCTCAGCGGGATCTACACTTACCGTTCCGGAGAATTCTTGCGATTCCCCGCGGCGCAGGTCGTAAGCGACCAGATAGCGATCGACAATCCGGGTCCGGGGAAGTGGTTCAACACGGATGCATTCCAGGTGTTGCCGGCATTCACTCCGCGGACCAACCCGTACCAGTATGACGGCATCACCGGGCCGATCATGTGGAACGTGGACAGCACGGTCTCCAAAATATTTCAGGTCCGGGAACGTTATAAGCTCGAGTTCCGGTTTGAGGCCTACAACCTGACGAATTCACTGATGTGGGCCAATCCGATCATGACCGTCGATAACCCGTTGTTCGGCAGATCGACTGCCCAAGCGCAGGGAAATCGCGGCCGCGAAATGCAATACACGCTGCGTCTACAGTTCTAAAATTTAAGATCGAGCGTGGAGGACCGAAAGGGCCCGCTCCCCGGGCCTTTCCCGGCAGCTTTCTGACATGCACTCGGGCCGCGGCATGGGCTTCGTGCAGGCGGTGAACGCGAGGTTCAGCTTTCAAGAATGTTCATGATCGGGCCTGTGCCTTCCTCAACCAGATGAAAAGGGCGGCCATTCACGATGAAGTCCATCTTCTTATAGTCGAGTCCCATCTGGTGGAGAATGGTGGACTGCAGATCGCTGATGTAATGCGGATTTTCGATTGCTTTATAGCCGACCTCGTCGGTGGCGCCCTCAACGATACCGCCCTTTACGCCGCCGCCAGATAGCAGCGTAGTAAACCCGTTCGCATTATGATCCCGCCCCGTCGTGTTCTGGGACCAGGGGGTACGGCCAAATTCACTGGTAAAAACCACGAGGGTGCTCTCCAGCATTCCTCGCTGCTTTAAGTCTTGCAGTAAACCGGCAATCGGCTTATCGACTGAGCGGCACAGCGGCTCGTGTGTTTTCATATCACCGTGAGCGTCCCAGGCGCCATTCCCGCCGCCCGCATGACAAATCTGAATAAAGCGCACGCCGTTCTCAACCAACCTGCGAGCGAGCAAGAGCTGCCGCCCGAAATCGTCCGTTGCTTCTGCGCCGATTCCGTACAGATCTTTCACGTGCTGAGGCTCACTCGAGAAGTTCACGATATCGGGAGCCTTGAGCATCATATTTGCGGCGAGCTCATAAGCCTTGGCGCGGGCCGCAATCTCGCTCTCGATGGCGTAATCCTCGCGGAACTGCTGATTCATTTCGAGAAGCACCTGCATCTCGCGATCCCGCTGCTTGGGATCCGAACCTTTCGGAGGGACGAGATCGGGAATCGGAGTGTCGCCGGGCTGGAATGGCGTAGCGGAATAAGACGCCCCCAAATAACCGCCGGTCAGTTGAACGGGGGAAGAGGGACGTCCGATATTGACGAAGGCAGGAAGATTCTTGTTCGCCGTACCGAGCGCGTAATTCACCCAACTGCCGAGACAAGGATGCTCGAATTGCCGCAACGGTTTTCCGGTGGCATGCTCGAGAACCGCCGGAAAGTGATTGGTCTGATGGCAGTACATAGAGCGAACTACGGCGACGTCATCGATGACGCCGCCGAGGTTGGGGAACCAATCCGAGACCGGAATCCCGGACTTGCCGTATCGCTCGAAGGTGCGGAGGCACGGAATGACCGGCCGCTTCATCGGGGCGTTATTATCGCCGAAACCGATCGCATCCATGATCTTCCCGGCGTACTTGTTGTCCTTTGGATCGAAGGTGTCGATGTGACTGACGCCACCGCACATGAACAAGTAGATGACCGACTTGGCGCGGGGAGTGCCGGGCAAACGGGATTCCGGCATTTTGCCGTCATCGGCCCACAGCGCACCCATCGCAGACCCAAGAAAGCCTGCCGCGGTCTGAAACAAAAAACGCCGCCGGGCAATCCGCCCGCAGGGATAGATCGTGTGCAGGTCAGTCATTCTCACTTCACGTATATAAACTCATCCAAATTGAACAAAAGCCAAGCCAGCCGCTGCATCTCCTCAGGCTTCCCGTTCACAAAGGTGAGAGCGCGATCCAATTCAGCGGGCGTTGGTGCGCGGCTCAGCGTGGTGCGATACGCCAGATTCACCGCCGAACGAAGGTCGCCGGAGCTCTCCTGCAGCATTCGTTCCGCTAGTTTCGCCGTTTCCGCCTGAATGACTTTATCGTTCATGGAAAACAACGCTTGCGGCGCCGCAACGGTCTGGCCGCGAATAGGACAAGGCGCGCGTCCATCATCGACATCAAACGAGAGTAAGAAATTCGCCATCACGTCTGTGCTCGGGATGAAGCCACGCGCCATGTAGATCCCGCGGCGGTTCGAGCGCGTGTCAAACGTGTCTCCGCTCGGAACGAACAAGCTTTGTTTCTCATCCGGCACTTTCATTTGGAAAGACTTTCCGCCAACCGACAGGTCGAGATCGCCGGCATCGTAAAGAATTTCATCCCAGATGGGCTCCGCCTCCAATCGCTGCAGACGGAAATGCCACAGGTAGGTGTCTGCCGCATCGATCTTCCGATTGCTGGCCAGATGTGCGGGGTCAGGTTTGGAAGAAAGCTGATACGTGTTGGAGGTCACGATCAGCCGGTGCAGCCACTTCATGTCATAGCCATGAGCGACGAATTCCGACGCGAGATAGTCCAGCAGCTTTTGATTTCCCGGCTTGCCGCCGAGCAACCCAAAATCGCTCGATATCCGCTGTAATCCTTCGCCGAAGTGCCACTGCCAGATCCGGTTAACGGCAACGCGCGCAAAGAGAGGGTTGTCCGGAGCAGTTAGCCAGTCAACGAAGCCTTCGCGCCGGCCCTCCCGAAAATCCACGCCCTCGGCTGGAAACGGCAGACCCGGTTCCACGGGCTTATCCAGCTCCGGGCGCTTGGGGTCGCCGCTGGTCAGCACGTAGCTCTTCTCTTTCAAGAGTGCGCTGTCCTCTTCCACCGTCATGTAGGAGTGCAACTCCGGCGGCTTGCGAATGGCGGCTGCCTGCTTCAGCAAGGCGCTATATTGCGCTGCCTCGTCCTTTGGCATGATCTCTTTGATCTTGGGCGGATCAATACGCAGCACGGGGAAGTAGTCGTCTGCGATCTTCTGTTCCGCCACGGTGCGCTGTTTTTCAGGTTTGCGAATGATCGCCTGGATATCGGACGTAAGCATCCCGACGCGCTCGTCGTACAATTTTTCGCGATACTTCGCGATCAACAATTCAATCGCGTCGTCTATCGGAGCCTTCTTCTTGCGGTACTCGTCAACCTTTTTTCCGTTCTCGAAAATCTCGGCGGGGGTGGCGAGCGTTACCTTTCGCAGCACCAGTGGATCGAAGATGGCCTTCATCGCGTAGAACCCGGTCTGCTTGATCGGGTCGAACTTGTGGTCGTGGCACTTGGCGCAGCCCACGGTCATTCCCATGAAGGCGGTTGAAATGGTCTCGACCGCGGACATGGCCACGTCCCGATCCTTATCGGCGCGGGTGATCGCCGCTCGCGCGAGAAAGCCGAGAGCGAATTGATCTTCGGGGCTACCTTCCATCGGGGCGCGGCGGCCGCCCGCGCTGATGGCTGTGTGCTCCTTATAACGGCTGCCCAGGACTTGCGCCCTGACAAACTGATCGTAGGGCATGTTTTGATTCAAGGCAGAGATGACCCAATCACGCCACAAATAAATACCGGAGGCCGCGGGCATTACCGACCCGTCGAGTCCATCCAGATCCGCATAACGCAAAACGTCGAGCCAGTGGCGAGCCCAGCGAACTCCATGTTGCTCGTTGGCAAGGAGGCGCTCGACCACTTTGCCATAGGCGTCGGGCGACGGATCCTGAAGGAACGCGTCCTGTTCCGCGGGCGTCGGGGGCAGTCCGATCAGATCGAAGTAAACGCGGCGAAGAAGTGTGAGCTTACTGGCGGGGCCTACCGGATATAAGCCTTTCTCCTTGTACTTCGCCGAGATAAAGGCATCGATGGGATTCGCGAAGGGAACAACACCGGCGGGAAGTTCCGGTTTGACGACCGGCTGAAGGGACCAGAGCTTCGTCCTCGCGGGAGCGGGCGCAGTCGCCGGATATGCCGAGAGAGCAGCAAAACTGCAAAGGAACAGAACCCGCTTCAAACGACTCAGTATCTTCATGGCTTTCAGGCGCCGAGCTAACGATATGTTTGTTATTTTACCTCTCTACGACCGCAGCAGTTACCATCTCGAGCAATCGCCGCACTCCATCGTCGCCGCCTACAGGTCCGTCGTGAAACTGATCGTGCGGACGAGGCTTCCAGAGATCGCGCGAATGATCGTAATCATACCCTGCCGGCAGTCCCGTCAACTCTGGATCAAACTGGGCATCGTTTCCAGCCATCTTGTAGGCCACGAGATCCAGCGAGGGAACGACATAAATGGCCGATCCGCCTGCGCCCGATTTGAAAAACGCGTCGGGAGGAGCGCCAAATACATGGCCATCGGCGTTCACTTCGAACATCAAGCTGAACGGCGAATGCGGATTGTAGGGCGACGCGCGGCCGCAGAGCGCGATGTAATCGGCGGGCACCAGTTGCTGAGATCCCCAGCGCCCTTGTTGCAAGAGGAGGTAAGCAAATCGCATCGCGTCGGTGGAGCGTAATGCAATGCCGCCGCCACCGGGCGTGTGCGGCAGTGTCACGCCGTTCCGATGCAGGGCATAGCCCCAGGAACCCCATCCCATCGGCTTCGCGAGACGCTGGTCCAGAAACTGCTGGAGTTCCATTCCGGTAAGCCGGCGCAAGATCATCGATGCAATGTGTGGAGAAGAGGAGGCGTAGGAGTAACCTCCTCCGGGTTTGGTCCATAGCGGGGTATTGACGGCGCTCAGGTCCTGGTCAATGGGCCCGCCGGGGCGCGGCATGGGTTCTAATTTGACATGCTCGCCGTGAACGATGCCGGGATTTCCTCCCTCACCGTGGATTCCAGCCGTCATAGTGAGTAAGTTGCCGAATTTGATATCCACCTTGGCGGGGTGTGTCAACGGGAAAGCCTCCGGCAGGTACTTTTTCGTGAACACCTTCTGATCGAGACCATCCGGAATCTCATCGCGTTTTTCGCTGAGCAGGATGCCGCAGGCGATGCTGGTGAAGGCCTTCCCAATGGACGCCATATCGGGGTGCGCTTCCCGATTTCCTTTGCCGAAGTACTTCTCATAGACGAGGTAACCGTGCCGGACCACCAGCAGACCGCCGTGCTGGCTGGTCTCCTGAAGGAAAGCGAATGCCTGGTCCAGCCGTTGCAAGTCCATGCCTGCCTTATTGCGGACCTGCCCAGAATCTTTCAGCGTGCGCCAGCCACCTTGTGCATCGGGCGGCGGAAAGTATGAATCGTTCGCACACAACGCAATCTGCTGCCACGTGAAAACGAGCAACGCTCCGAAAGCCGCTTTGAAAGCGAGGCAGGATAGATTACGCATAAAACAACATTACCTCCAAAATCAGAGCGTAACCGTTTCCTGGCCCCTGCGTAAAAGGCCTTGCTTAAAGATCCCGGTTATGAAAACATCTACAGGGGCGGAGATGACCACCATGGGACGAATTCTACGAGTCACGCTTTTTTTATGCATCGTGAACTGTTTCGCTCAAGACCGCGGAACGATCACGGGGACCGTTACCGACGCGGCGGGAGCGGCCGTGCCGGGGGCTGCTATCAAACTGACGAATCCATCCACAGGCTTGACACAGAGCGTCTCCACTAACAATGAAGGCAGCTTCACGCTCCCGTACCTGCCTGTCGGAAGATATACCGTAAGTGCCGAAAAGACTGGGTTCCGGACGGCTGAAGCGAACGATGTTATAGTCAACGTTTCGACAACGGCTCGAGTGGATTTGAAGCTTGAGGTGGGTCAAGTCTCCGATAAAGTCGAAGTTACGGGTGTCGCGCCAGCGGTGGTTTCGGAGAGAAGCGACCTGGGAAGCGTAGTCACGACGAAGACGATTAACGATCTTCCGTTATCTCTTTCAGGCGGGCTCCGCGACAATCTAGCATTCACGATTCTGACGCCCGGTACTGTCTTGAGCTCTCCGGGAGATAACAACAGCCTTCGGATCGGCGGCGGACTATCGGCCGGCGCCAGCTTGCTGCTCGACGGCGCTGAATCCAATAGCGAGAGGCGGAACGACGCTAGTTTTCAGGCTGTCAGCACCGATGCGATCGCCGAGTTTAAGGTCATCAGCAACGGTTATTCAGCAGAATATGGCAGGACAGCAAACGGCATCATCAATTTCACGACAAAGTCCGGCACTAATCAATTGCACGGTTCAGCGTTCGAGTATTTCCGTAACGACAAGTTGAATGCACGCCAGTTTTTCTCAGCGACCCGGACCATCGTCCGCCAGAACGATTTTGGCGGCACGATCGGCGGACCCGTCTACGTACCGAAGCTCTACGATGGGCGCAACAAAGCGTTTTTCTTCTTCTCTTACGAAAAATCGATCCAGCGGTCGGGCAGTCCTTCAGGCCTGACCTCGATACCGCCCGAGGCCCTGCGCCTCGGAGATTTCAGCCAATGGAAAGATGCGCAGGGCAATCTGATTCCGATTTACGATCCGGCAACCACGCGCGTAGTAGGGGACACGATCGTTCGCGATCAGTTCCCGGGAAACATCATCCCCGCAAACCGCATTTCCCCTGTAGCGGCCACCTTGAACAAGTATCTGCCCGCGACGGAAGTTCCGGCACTGTTCAACAACATCCACCAGGTTGGGAACGGTGGAAGCGACCAGAACGTATATTCGATTAAAGGTGATTACGCGATTACGGCGAACAGCCGCCTGAGCGGGTTGTTCAGCAAGCAGCACTTCGAGTCTCCCGATTCCATTGGTCCTTTTCCCGGGCCGCTCGCCGACGGATTCAACTCGGCCGGAACCAATAAGTTTTACCGCCTCAACCACGATCAGGTGATCACGCCGACTCTTTTGAACCACCTCACCTTCGGCTGGAACAAACGCGACGTGATCGAGTATTTTCCTCAACGCTACTATCAGATCTCCGAGGCCGACCGGAAGATCATCGAGATTCCGGGGTCGAGCACGACCAGCGGGACCGGTAACCGGCGTCCACCGCCGAGGTACGTGATCGGCGACGGGTACAACGAACTCGGCTTCTGGATCGATACCTTGTCACCCAGCCGAACCTATAACATTAACGAGCAGCTTGCCTGGATCAAGGGCAATCACAATCTCAAATTCGGTTTTACGTTCTTGCGCCAGGACTACACGCGCGTCGATTGTAACGGCTGCACCGGGGAGGCGGATTTTAGCCGGCTGACGACGGGGTTGCCGGGCGCGGCGGGACAGACCGGCTCCTCTTACGCGGCTTTTCTGCTCGGCTTGCCTTCGGGCGGGAACTACCATTTTCCGGGAGCGTTTAGCTTCGGTGAACCATATTATGCCTGGTTCGTGCAAGACGATTGGAAGGTGAATCGCAAGCTGACGATTAATATGGGGTTGCGGTACGAACTTCCGTTCCCCAAGAAGGAGCAGGAGAGCCGCGTTTCGAACCTTTGTCTTGACTTGCCCGAACCCCAAAGCCGGTGGTATTCCCGGCGCATTGCAGTTTGCCGGAAGTGGTCCCGGACGAACGGGACAATCCAGCTTTTTGGATCTCCGCAAAGACGCTTGGGGACCGCGGCTGGGCTTCGCTTATCAGGTAACTCCCAGCTTCATCGTACGCGCGGGCGGCGCGGTATTTTACGTGGCCGAACGGGAGGGAGGGAATGCCGACCGTGCGGAATTAGGCTTCGGCGGCAATGCCACGTTCTCGTCGCCGGACGGCGGAGTCTCACCGGCGTTCACTCTGGCGAATGGCTTTCCGAATTTTCCAAAGCCTCCCAATCTGGATCCCGGTCTTGGCGTTTTCGGAACGGTTCCTTTCGCGGCCCGGTATGCCGGACTGGCGCCCAAGATGTACGACTGGAATTTGACGTTGGAGAAGGGACTCGGCATCAACACGGTCCTTCGTGCCAGCTATCAGGCGACGATCGGTGTGTCCCTGCTGGCGAATCGCGAGAATCTGAACCAGGTGGATCCTAAATATCTGTCGCTCGGGCAGGTGCTTTTTCTGCCCATCAGTTCCGATGCGGCGAAAGCGGCGGGCGTCAACCCGCCATGGGCGGGATTCCCCGCCAACCGCAGCGTGGCGCAGGCACTTCGTCCGTTCCCGCAGTACACCGGCTTCGATCATGACGTGGACGCGGACACAACCGGCCACAGCACGTATCACGCGGTCAGCTTCAGCGCGGAGCATCGCTACAGTCACGGCCTGTGGTTCATGACGTCGTACACTTTCTCTAAACTCATTTCGAACGTTCAGGGCGAGAACCCGGGGCTCGGCGGCTTCGTTGGCAACGCGGATGCCAGCACGCAAAATGCATACGACCGCCGGGCGGATAAAGCTATCAGCAATCAAGACGTTCCGCATCACGTCGTCCTGGCGTACTCCTATGAATTACCGGTTGGCCGTGGGAGGAAATTGCTGAGCAATGGCAACGCCATCACTCAAGGCGCTCTGGGCGGCTGGAAGCTGGCTGCTATCCATAACTATCAGTCCGGGTATCCGATGCGCGTAACTTCCAACCAAAACATCGGCCTGTTCTCAGGAACTATTCGAGCGAATATAGTAGGCGGTCAGCCGCTAAAGAATCCGGCTTTCACCGGCGATCCGAACACAGCACGATATATCAACACCGCGGCATTTGCACGGCCTCCAAACTTCACTTTCGGCAATAGTGGCGCCATGCTCGGCGGTTTGCGTTCTCCCGCGCTCCTGAGCGAGGACGTGACGCTGGGCAAGCAGTTTCCCCTATTTAGCGAGGCGCGGTATATCGATTTCAAGGCGTCGGCCTTCAACATCGGCAACCGGGTGCAGTTCGGCGGGATAAACACCGGCGTGGAAAGTCCGGACTTCGGCCGGATTACCTCTCAGACAAACCGCGCTCGCGAGATTCAACTGAGCCTGCGATTGGTATTCTGATGGCATGCGGTTGCTGGTCTTTTTGGCCGCAATAAGTCTTCTTGCGCAGGATGTCGACGATCAAGTCGCCCGTCTGGCTGTCTCCGCTTCAGAAGCCATGCAGGCGGGCGACTACGCCGCAGCGGAAAAGCACAATCGAGAAATCATCCGGCTGCGGCCGAAGCTGGCTGAAGCCAGGGTAAACCTCGGGTTGAGTCTGTTCCTCCAAAAGCAGTACGAAAGCGCTATCCGAGCCTTCGCGGAAAGTTTGCGTTTGAACCCTGCGTTGGCCAACGCCTGGTTGTTCACAGGCATCAGCCAATTCAACCTTAATCGCCCTCGGGAGGCCATAGGCGCGCTCACAAAGTTCACCGGCCGAACACCCGGATGACTTGCAGGGGCAGTACTTCAGTGGGTTGGCTCATCTATCGCTCGAGCAGTATCCGGAAGCGACGAAGGCTCTGCTAACGGCGCGAGCACTGCGATCCGCGCAACATCGACGTGCTCTATCATCTGGCGCAGAGTTACGTGGGGCAAGCGCGTCAGAATCCTTCCAGAATCGATTCACTCTCGCGGTCGTATGAGGATGTAGTGAATGCAAATCGGCGATCTTGACCCGGGGTCCTTCCGCATCGCTCAACTGCGAGCGGGTTACTTCGAAGCGACAGGAGCAAAAGCGGAGGCCATCGGAGAGTTGGAATCGCTGCTCCGGCGGGATCCGGGGGTTCGCGGCCTGCATTATACGCTCGGGTGCCTATATTCGGAGGGCCGGCAGTACGATAAAGCGCTGGAGCAGTTTGAAAAAGAGATGAGCCTGGATGCGCCTTACCCTCGAACCTATTTTCAACTCGGCCACGTTTACGTGGCTCTCGAAAAACCGGTACAAGCCATGCCGCTGCTTCAAAAAGCGATCCGTGTGGAGCCCGAGAGTGCGGGACTGGTTTGGGTTGATATCGGCAAGGCGTACCGTCTGATGAACGATCCGCGTAACGCTTCGGTCTCGTTTGAAAAGGCGATCACGCTGGGCGAGCGAAATGCTTCGGTTTACTATCAGCTCTCGATGGCGGCACGAAGGGCGGGGGATCCTCAACGCTCTCGTGAGGCTCTCGAGTCATGAGCCAAAGACTGCGCAGTGAAGAGAAACCAAAGAATCTGGCGAGCAAATAGTTATCTCTGCTGCGGCTGGTTGGCTGTGGGTTTCCTGCACGCGGCCGACCGTCGTATCGAAGAAGGCAAACGCGCCTTAGCGGCGGGCAGGTATGACGACGCGGTGCGGTTGCTGGGACCAGCGCGAGACGACGCTGGCGGATGTGAAGCAGCTTTTTACCTTGGTCTGGCGCGTTATCGCCAGAAACAACTCGATCAGGCGATTATCGATTTGCAGAGTGCCATCCAGTGCGCTCCCGGCAACCCGGATTCATTCGTTGCGCTTGCGTGCGGCCTATTCCGATAAGGGAAACGACGACCGCGCCGTGGCGGCATTGGATGCGGCACTGGAACTTCAGCCGGATAATGTAGAGGCGCTGCGAGCGGCAGCTATGCTGGATCTCCGGCACGAGCGAAATGAACGGGCTGTGACCAAGCTAGAAAAGCTGCTCAGCCTGGAGCCGGACGATGCGCAGGCGCATTCCGACCTGGGCGCGGCTTCGCAGGGACGAGCAGCCTCGACAAAGCTCGCGAGCAATTCGAGCGCGCGCTTCAGCTTCGTCCTGGTCATGCGTCCGCGCTGGTTGGTCTGGGCAATGTCTTTCTGAAGACGGGACATCCCGAAGAGGCTCTAGGCGCCCTGTCCAAGGCGGCAAAAGCAGAACCGCGGTCGTATGAGCCTCATTTCCTTCTCGCCTCCGCGTATAACACGCTGGAACGCTACTCCGAGGCGGTTGCGGAGTGCAACGAAGCTCTTCGATTGGGCGGCGTGGATTCCGAGGTTTACTATCATTTGGCAAAAGCGTACCGAGGGCTGGCCCGTTCAGAAGAGGCACGTAAAGCTCTCGAGCGTTTCTCGGCGCTGCGATCGCAATCCGACCCGCGAAGTTGAAGGGCGCCGAGAGGCAGCTCGCCTGATGGTTCAGGCCAAACCGCTGGTGGCTGAAGGAAAACTCGTAGAAGCAATCGCTTTGCTCGAGCAGGCCGTCAGTCTTGATCCGAAAAATCCGCAGGTGCTGTTCCGGCTCGCGGGCCTGTACTACGACACGCGGCAGCTGGATCGTGCGCGGCAAAATGTTCTTGCGGCAATCGATCTCGTGCCGTCTGAGTACCTGTATCATTATTTGTTCGGACTGATTGAGCAGGACTCCGGCAAGCCGGAAGCAGCCCGCACCAGCTTCGAGACCGCGGTCAGACTCAATCCGTCCGCAGCCGAGGGTTTCAATCAGCTGGGCAACCTGGCCATGTCGCGACGAAGCTTCGCGGAGGCGATTAAATATTTCGAGAGGGCCACCCGATTGGATCCTGGAGAGCCAGTGTACAGGCTCAACCTTCAGGCCGCCCAGAAGCAAATCGCGGGCCGGTGAGATGGGGTTCGGGCGCTACCGATTATGCTTGTTCTTTCACGGTAAGCACGCGGTCAGCCTCGACGTTTTGCAGCTTCTGGACCAGACCGCTGGGCCAAGTGATCTCGACCAGTTTCGCCACGCGGTCCACGCCAAGACCGAAATGCACGCGTTTGTCGCTCGCCGAGAGATAGCTGCCCGCAGTTGTTACATACCCGTGCTGTTCAGCTCCTGAGTTCGAAACGACACGTATTCTCGAACCGATGCCGTCGCGATTGCTCTTGGTTCCGATTGCCTGCACAAGTAGCCAGTGGTTGCCGTTACCTCCGCGATTCATAAGAATGAGGGCCGCTCCGTCATTACAGTTGATGGCGACATCGATAAACCCATCGTTGTTGAGATCGCCGAATGCGGCTCCGCGGGCAGCCAGTGGAATCTGCGAAGACTTCCCCACTCTGGCGCGAGACGTCTTCGAACTTACCTCGGCGGTTGCGTGCCAGCAGCAGCGGCTCCTTGTATCGAACGGAAGGCTGCGTCAACTCGATGTTGTCCATCACATGGCCCTGCACCACGAACAAGTCCTTCCATCCGTCATTGTCGTAATCGACGAATTTCGCTCCCCACCCGGAATGTAGAGTACTGATGCCGGCGACTCCCGCCGGACTCGAAACGTAGTCGAACGCGCGGCCTGCAAGATTTTGATACAACGCGTATCTCTGATGGGCGAGCGCATTGATGAACACATCCGGCCAGCCATCATTATCGTAGTCGGCGAAGTCGATTCCCATTCCGGCGAATGTCTTTCCATCTTCGTCGTACGCCATGCCGGATGGGGTGGCGACATCGGTGAAGGTGCCGTCGCGATTGTTGCGAAAGAGTTGCTCCGGGAACGAATCGTTGGCCACCACCACATCCGGCCAGCCGTCACGGTCAAAATCGTTGATCGCGATGCCCAGTCCCTTGGATGGGACCGAACCGAGGCCGCACTTGTTCGAGACATCCGTGAACGTGCCATCACCGTTGTTGTGATAAACCAGGTGGGTGGCAGGCTTGAACTGATCGGGGTGGCAGTAGGCCCGATAACCGGCGCGCCGCTCGCCGCAATATATATTCAGGCTGAAGTCCCACTCGACATAACGGGCCACGATCAAATCCAGGTTTCCATCGCGATCGTAGTCGACAAAACACGCTCCTGTCGACCAGCCGCTGGAAGCGACACCTGCTTTTTCGGTTACGTCGGTGAACGTGCCATCGCCGTTGTTGCGATAGAGATTGTTCCGGCCCACACTCGTGACGTACAAATCGGGAAAGCCATCATTATTGAAGTCACCCACGGCAACTCCCATCCCGTAACCATCACCGCGCAAACCGGAGGCCTCGGTGACATCGGTGAAGGTGCCGTCGCCGTTGTTGCGGAACAGGCGGTTCCAATATCGCGGATCGGTCTTATCCGGTTTGTAGCCGGATGGCATGGTGTCACGCAACGTTGCACCATTCACAAAGAACAGATCCATCAAGCCGTCATTGTTGTAATCCAGCATGGCCACGCCAGCCCCCATCGATTCCGGAAGGTATTTCTGGGAGGTTCGACTGGAGGAGTGCACGAAGCGCACCCCGGCTTTCGCCGCGACGTCCTGAAATCCGCGATGGACGGGATTTGCAGCCAGCCGCTTTGAAAATTGGGACGCGCCCACCAACCGCAAGAATGATCTACGGTTCATAGCTCAGCATGGAGGGATGGGCGAGGGCACATTGACGTGGCTGTCGAAGGTACTCCAACGATTCGACGCGTGGGGCGAGGTCGCGATACGTGCCTCGCTCAGTCCAACTGATCGTACGCCATCAGAGTCAGGAACTCGGGGAACTCGGCGCCGGTCATCAGCCGTTCCAGGATCTCTGAGGCCTGACGATACCGCCCCGCATTGAAACGATCGTCTCCGATCTTTCGGCGAATGTCCATCGCCTGCTCGTCGATGAATTGTTGAACCAGCGCCTTCGAGACCGGGCGGCCGTCATCGAGTTTTGCGTTGTACTTCACCCACTGCCACACCTGCGCGCGGCAAATTTCCGCCGTGGCCGCATCTTCCATCAGGTTGTAAATCGGAACGCAACCCAGTCCGCGGAGCCACGATTCCAGGTACTGAAGCCCCACATCGATGTTCCAGCGCAGGCCCTTTTCGGTGATCGTGCCGTCCGGTACCGCCAGCAGATCGGCCGCCGTCACGTGCACATCGTTGCGCGTGCGATCGATCTGATTCGGCCCGGGCATGTGCTTGTCGAAAATTTCCTTTGCCACTGCAACCAATCCCGGATGCGCCACCCAGGTGCCATCGTGACCCGCCTGCACTTCTCGCAGCTTGTCCTTGCGGACCTTGTCCAGAGCCTGTTCGTTGGCTTCCGGGTCTCCTTTGATCGGTATCTGCGCAGCCATGCCGCCCATGGCGTGAATCCCGCGCCGGTGGCAGGTCTGGATCAGCAACTCGACATACGAATTCAGGAAGTGGCGGTCCATGGTCACTTCGGAGCGGTTGGGAAGGATAAACTCCCCGTGGCTGCGAGTCTTCTTGATAAAGCTGAATATGTAATCCCACCTTCCGCAGTTTAAGCCCGCGGAATGCTCCCGCAACTCATACAGGATCTCGTCCATCTCGAAAGCGGCGAGTATCGTTTCAATGAGAACCGTCGCCCGGATGGTGCCGCGCGGTATGTTGAGACGATCCTGCGCAAACAGGAAAATGTCATTCCACAGGCGCGCCTCGAGATGGCTCTCCATCTTCGGGAGATAGAAATAGGGGCCCGTGCCGCGGTCCAGCAATTGACGAGCATTGTGAAAGAAGTAAAGCCCAAAGTCAAACATGCTGGCGGATATGGGGCGTCCGTCCACGGCCGCATGTTTTTCCTCCAGATGCCACCCCCGGGGCCGCACCATCAGCGTGGCCGGACGGCCGGCTACTTCATACGCCTTGCCTTCCGGACTGACGTAGCGAATCCTGCCGGCCGTCGCATCACGAAGGTTCACCTGGCCATCCAGGTTGTTGGCCCACGTTGGGGAATTCGAATCCTCCAGATCCGCCATGAAGACGTTGGCGCCGGAGTTGAGGGCGTTGATAATCATCTTGCGGTCCACCGGACCGGTGATCTCGACCCGGCGGTCCTGCAGGTCCGCCGGTATAGGCGCGACCTTCCAATCAGATTTGCGAATCCACTCGGTTTCGGGAAGAAAGTCCGGCAGAACGCCGCGATCGAGTTCAGTCTGCCGGCGGCGGCGCGCGTCCAGTAACTCCAGGCGCCGGCCCTCGAAAGTTTTCGACATCTCCTGGAGGAAGGCGACCGCCTCCGGCGTGAGTATTTCAGCCCACTGCGCTGTCATGGGAGCGGCAGTCTCAAGAGTCATGTTGTGATCTTATTCCACGTCTATCGCTAAGATCAAAGGTACACGCATGCGATACGCCGTTTTCGCCGCTCTCTGGCTGTTCCTCCAGGCAGCCGATACTCCCACTGCGACAGAGCAGCAACTGTGGCGGCATCGCAACCTGGGGAAGGCGTTCTACGAAAATCCGACGACGCAGACGCAAGCGGTGGACGAATTCAAGAAGGCGCTGACGCTGGCGCCTTCGTCCATGCGCGAGCAGGTGAACTACGGACTGGCGCTGCTGCGGGCAGGGAAGACGCGCGAAGGCGTTGCTGAACTGGAGAAAGTGCAGAAGTCCCATCCGGAATTGCCGCACACCTGGTTCAATCTCGGAATCGTATTTAAGAAGGAAGGCGAGTTCGAGAAAGCGCTGCCGCAGTTCGAGCGAATGGTCCAACTCACGCCGAAGGAGCCGGTGGCGCATTACAACCTGGGAGTGCTTTACAAGCAGATTTCGCGGTTTGATGACGCGGTAAAGCAATTCCACATGGCGGCCGAGTTGAATCACATGCTGGCGGCCCCCCATTTCCAGCTGTATAACGTGTACCGCACCAACGGCCGGAAAGAGGAAGCCGCCAACGAGCTGCGCGAGTTCCAGCGGCTGAAGAAAGCGCAGGAGGGTGCGGCGATTCCGGAGGATATGGAGTGGTGCGACTACGCCGAAATCTACGATCCACTGGATGCGCCTCCGCCTGGGGCTGAGCCGAAGCTCGAATTTCAGATGCACCGGTTCGCGGAAAAGGCGGACGGCTGGATCGTCCTGGATGCCTTCGGCGAGGGCCGCGCCGATGTCGTCGCCTGGAGCGGTGGAAAGCTGAAATTGTACCGGCACGGCACGGATGCCGTGGCAAATTCAGGGCTGGAGGATGTAGCCGGCGTCATCTCGGCGGCGCAGGGCGACTTCGACAACGACGGCCTGATGGATCTCTGCATTCTCACCGCCAAGGGGCCGCTGCTGTATCGCAATACCAAGGGACAGTTTGCCCGCCACCAGGCAGAGCTGCCGGCGAAGCGCTTCGACGCCGCGGTGTGGCTGGACTACGATCACGATTACGACCTCGATCTGTTTTTGCTGGGCCCCGAGCCGGTGCTGATGCGGAACCAGGGCACAGCCGGCTTTGCCGATCACACCGCCGATTTCCCATTCGTGAAAGGGACACGCGATCGCCGGCTACGGAGTTCCGGCTGGTCCCCGACACCAAGAGCTTCGATCTCGCCGTGGCGTATCAGGACCGCAGCGGAGTGCTGTACCGCGATCTGCTGGGTGGGAAGTACGCCGCCGAGGATTTCGACGTCCGGCGCACGACTCGAGTCGGCGGCGCGTGGCATGCCAGTACGCTTCGACCTGGACGGGCGACGGCCGCCTGGATCTGGTTGTCGCGGAGGGCGTCCAACTCAACGTCACGAAACCCAAAGCCCAACTACATCACCGTCCGGCTGGATGGGCGTGAAGAATCTGAAGCTCGGCCAGGGCTCCGAAGTCGAGGTGAAGGCCGGAACGCTGTATCAGAAGAAGACTATACGGGCGTGCCGCTGACCTTTAATCTGAGGAACTACGCCGAAGCCGACACGGTGCGCATCACTTGGCCGAACGGGCTGATCCAGAACGAGATGCAGCAGGCAGCAAACAAGTCGTATACCTACAAGGAGGCGCAGCGGCTCTCCGGTTCGTGCCCGATGATCTGGACCTGGAACGGCAGCGGGTTCCAGTTCATCACGGATGTGCTGGGCGTCGCTCCGCTGGGCGCGAGGTCGGGCGACGGCACGTATTTCCCCGTGGACCACGATGAGTACATTCAGATCCCGGGCGAGGCCCTGGCCGCCGCGAGACGGTCAGTACGAAATCCGCATCACGGAAGAGTTGAGCGAGGTTTCCTATATCGACCAGATCCGCTTGATCGCGGTGGATCATCCAGCCGACGAGGAAATCTTCATCAATGAGAAGTGGAAGGCGCCGCCCTTTCCGGAGTTCCGCTACTTCGGCGCGAAGCGGCGCGTGTATCCCGGTCTCCGCGCGCGACGACCAAGGGCGTGACGTGCTGGAGTTGATCAAGGCTGCGGATCGCAGATACCCGGCGGAATTCCGGCGCACGGAGTCCGGCATTGCGGAACTGCATTCGCTCGACTCTCGATTTCGGCAAGGCGGCTGCTGATAACAGGCGGTGCTGATTCTGAGCGGATGGGTGGATTGGGCGGATGGCTCGCACATTTCTTGCGGCGGCGCAGGAGTCGAAGGCCGGGCTGATCCCGCCATACCTGCAGGTCAAAAATCCGCGCAGGCAAATGGCAGACGGTCATCGAGGATATGGGAATGCCGGACGGCAAACCAAAGACCATCGCGGTGGATCTTACCGGCAAATTTCTTTCCGCCACCCGTGAAGTGCGCATCGTCACCAACCTGTGCGTCTATTGGGACGAGATTTTCCTGAGCGAGTCGAGCGGAGCGCCCGGCCGTGCGCGAAACCCGAGTGCCGGTGGCGTCGGCTGAAGTGCGGTTCCGCGGCTTCTCGGAATCGAGGATCCATCCGGAGCGTAAGCAGCCGGAGGAGTTTTTCTATGCTGCGCCTTCGCCGGTCTCGTATTGGAATCCGACTCCCGGCCATTACACGCGCTACGGCGACGTGCGAGAACTACTGGAGTCGGTGGACGATCGATACGTCATCATGGGATCCGGCGACGAGATTCGACTGCGGTTCAATGCCGCCGGGTTGCCGCCCGTGCGCAATGGCTGGCGGCGCGACTTCATTTTGAAGGTGGACGGCTGGGCCAAGGATCGCGACGCCAACACCGCTTTCTCGCAATCCGTCGAGCCGCTGCCGTTCCACGCCATGACGCAGTATCCATATGCGGCAGGCGAACATTATCCTTCGGATGTGATACACCGAAAGTATCTAGAGCAGTACAACACTCGTCCCGCTTTGCGGTTGATTCGTCCATTGGCTCGTCCATGAACTCGCGTTTACTCACCGTTCTCGCGCTGGTGTTCCTCATCAACATCGGCTATGTCGCTGCGTTCGGCACGCCGTCGCTGTTCTACATGGCCAACGTGGTGCTGCACCTGGTTCTAGGGCTGGTGTTGACCGGTGTCGTTATTACTTCCTGGTGAAGCGCACGCCTCTGAGCCTACGCGCTTGCCGGTTCCGCCGTGCTGGGCGTTCTGCTCGCCGTGATTGGAAATACTCGCGATCATCGCTGGGTGTTGTGGGTGCATGTGGCTCTCGGCGTTGCTGCGGTTGCCGCCGCCATCGTATGGTGCGATGCGGCCGGCGCAACAGCCGCTCTTCCGCGCGCTGCTGGCGGGCAGCCTGATTGCCGTCGCGCTTCCGATCTCGACCGCAGTTTTCCGGCGGGTCCATCCGGATCCCGAAGACCGCATCGTCAATCCGATACTGGTGCCTACGTCGATGGCGGAGGAAGGCGCCGGACCGAAGTCGCCCTTCTGGCCGTCGTCCGCAAACACCAATACGAGTTCCACGATTCCGTCCAACTTCTTCATGGATTCCAAGCTGTGCGGCGAATGCCACAAGGACATCTACGAGCAGTGGAACAGCTCCGTGCATCACTTCGCGTCGTTCAACAATCAGTTCTATCGGAAGTCGATCGAATACATGCAGGACGTGGCCGGCACCAAGCCCAGCAAGTGGTGCGCCGGCTGCCACGATCACGCGGTGTTCTTCAACGGCCGCTTCGACCGGCCCATCAAGGAGCAGATCGACACGCCGGAAGCGCAGAACGGTTTGGGCTGCATGTCGTGCCACTCCATTGTTCACGTCGGCAGCTCGATGGGCAACGGCGATTTCACGATCGAGTATCCGCCGCTGCACGAACTGGCATCCAGCCACAATCCGTTCATCCGCGCAAGTGGATACTTTTCTCACCTATCTGAATCCGGAGCCGCACCGGCGCATGTTCATGAAGCCGTTCATGCGCAGACTCCGCGGAATTCTGCTCCACCTGCCACAAGGTGCACCTGGATGTTCCGGTGAACAACTACCGCTGGCTGCGCGGCTTCAACGACTACGACAACTGGCAGGCCAGCGGCGTCTCCGGCCAGGGCGCGCGCTCGTTCTACTATCCGCCGAAGTCGCAGGTGTGCTCGGATTGCCACATGCCGCTGGTGGCTTCGAAGGATCCCGGCAACCGCGACGGCAAGGTCCACTCGCACCGTTTCCCCGCGGCGAACACGGCGGTCGCCTACGTCAATCAAGATCAGGCGCAGAAGAGCGAGACGGAGAAGTTCCTGAAGTCCGGCTTCATCACCGTGGACATATTTGCCGCCTCCCCGGTGGACGATGCGAAGGGCCAGACGCGAGATGCGCCGCCGCAACGCTGAGCAGCCCGCAACTGATGTCGACCTTCGCGGTCGGCGAGGAAGCGGAGCAAAGCGGCACCGGTGCTGATTCGCGAAGTGGGCAAGGTCGCCGCGCCGCTCGACACTCTCAGGCGATGCTTCGCTCCGGGCTCCACGGTGCGCGTGGACGCCGTGGTGCGGACGCGGAAGATCGGCCATTTCTTCCCCGGCGGCACGGTGGACTCCTTCGACGTCTGGCTGGAACTGATCGCCAAGGACGCGGCCGGCAAGACCATTTTCTGGAGCGGCAAGGTGGACGACGACGGCCGGGGCCCGGTGGAGCGCGGCGCGCATTTCTATCGTTCCTACCTGCTCGATGCCGAAGGCAACAAGATCAACAAGCGCAATGCGTTGCAGGCGCGCAGCGTTCTGTACGTGCGCCTGATTCCGCCGGGCGCCGCGGACGTCGGCCATTACCGTTTGAAGATCCCCAAGGACGCGCAAGGGCCCGATCACCGTCCAAGCCAAGCTGAACTACCGCAAGTTCGCGCACTACTACACGCAGTTCGCCTATGCGGGCCAGCCCGAAGCACAGTCGCCCGCGTTGGTGAGCACCAGCTTCGACAACCGTGCAGTTCAGCTTCGACCGAAGCAATATTCCGGCGAATGTTTCCGGCAAGATCAAAGGCGAGATTCCCGACATTCCGATCGTCACCGTCGCAGAGGCGACGACGAAGCTGCAGATCGGCGAGCCCAAGTGGGAACCCGTGGTTCAGAAGAAGGATCGCGAGCGCTGGAACGACTGGGGCATCGGCCTGCTGCTGCAAGGCGATCTGAAAGGCGCGGAGTATGCGTTCAAGAAGGTGACCGAAGCCGAGCCGGAGTATGCCGATGGCTGGCTGAACGTGGCGCGCGCGCTGATTCAGGAAGGCGAGACCGACGCCGCGAAGCCGTTCATCGAACGAGCGCTGCAGCTGAACAACAAACTGGGGCGCATCTATTTCTTCAAGGCCATGATCCAGAAGGCGGACGGCGACTACGACGGCGCGCTGCAGTCGCTGCGGACCACGGCCGCCATGTATCCGCGCGACCGCGTGGTGTTGAACCAGATCGGGCGCATCTGTTTCTGAAGCGCGAGTACGCGGATGCCGAGAAGGCTCTGCTGAATGCGCTGAGCGTGGATCCCGAAGATCTGCAGGCGCACTACACTCTGATGCTGGTGTATCGCGGTTTGGGCAGACCGGCGAAGGCCAGCCGGGAAGAGACGCTGTTCCGCGCGGTTCAAGGCCGACGAATCTTCGCAAACGATCACGGGCAAAGCTGCGCCTGCTCAGCCCGGAGGACAACAACGAGCGACAGCCGATCCACGATCACGAAAGCGTGCCGCTGGGCGGCTCGCGGTGAAGTTTCCGGTGCGCCTTCGCAGCAGTGGCGGCGACCGCTCATGGCCGGGCTCTGCTCCAGTTCGTTTCACCGACGTCACCGCCCAGTCGGGAATCAAGTTCACGCACAACGCGGGAAAGCCGGCAAGAAGTATCTGCCGGAAACCATGGGCTCGGGCGTGCGCTCTTCGATGCCGACGGCGACGGCTGGCTCGACATCCTGTTGGTCAACTCGAAAGATTGGACTCCGCGAGGCCGCCACTCCACCGCGCGACTCTACCGCAACAACACGAACGGCACGTTTACCGATGTCACGACGGGCAGCGGTCTCGATGTCGAGATGTACGGCATGGGAGTGGCGGTCGCCGACTACGACAACGACGGCCGCGAGGACGTCTACATCACCGCGCTCGAAGGCGACCGGCTGTTCCACAACGAAGGCGGCGGCAAGTTCCGCGACGTCACCGCCACATCCGGCATCCAGAACGCGAATTTCGGCACCAGCGCCGCCTGGTTCGATTACGATCGCGACGGCAAGCTCGATCTGTTCGTCGCGAACTACGTGCAGTGGACGCAGAAGGGCGATCTGTGGTGCTCGCTCGACGGCGCCACCAAGTCGTACTGCACGCCGGAGTCCTACAAAGGCCATCGTCGAAGCTGTTCCACAATCTGGGCAACGGGAAGTTCGAAGATGTCACACAGCAGGCCGGACTCGCCGATCCCACCAGCAAGTCGCTCGGCATCACCGTGCTCGATTACAACAACGACGGCTGGCCGGACCTGTTCGTCTCCAACGATACGCAGCCCAACAAGCTGTACCGCAACAATCGCAACGGCACATTCACCGAAGAGGCGGTCTCGGCGGGCGTCGCGTTCGGCGAAGACGGCGTGGCGCGCGGCGCGATGGGCGTGGACGCGGCCGACTACGATCGCTCCGGCCGCCCGCATCTGCTGGTCGGCAATTTCTCGAACCAGATGCTCGGTCTGTATCACAACGAAGGCAACGCGCTTGTTTGTGGATGAGGCGCCGCGCTCGGCGGTGGGCCGCGCCAGCCTGCTGAGCCTGACCTTCGGCCTGTTCTTCTTCGATTACGATCTGGACGGATAGCCCGACATTTTCTGCTGCCAACGGGCACATCGAAGAGGAGATCGGCCGCGTGCAGCCGAAGATTCAGTACAAGCAGCCGCCGCTGCTGTTCCACAACTCAGGGCAAGGGCAAATTCGAAGATGTCAGCAAGCAGCAGTCGCCTGAGTTCCAGCGACCGATGGTGGCCCGCGGCGCGGCTTACGGCGACTTCGATCACGATGGCGATCTCGATATCGTGGTCAGCACCAACAACGGTCCCGGCATACCTGTTCCGCAACGACGGCGGCAACCGCAATCACTGGCTGCACGTCAAGCTGGAAGGGACAAAGTCGAACCGCAGCGCAATCGGCGCGAAGGTGAGCATCGAGTTCCGCCGGGCGGCCGGCAGAGTGCAGATGGTTCACTGCGGATCGAGCTACTGTTCGCAGAGCGAACTCGCGCTGACGTTCGGCTTAGGCAACGACACCAAGGTGAATGCGATCGAAATCGAGTGGCCCAGCGGCGTGAAGCAGCATCTCGCGAACGTGAACGCGAACCAGTATCTGACGATTCAGGAGTCAGGGAACTGACGCCGTTCTAAAATAGGATCGACCTGGTTTAACGATTCAACATCACATGACACCTAAACTGCGAATCGCAGCTATCACGGACGAGTTCTCCCCAGATCTGGAAACCGCACTGAACGCCATGTCCGCCATCGGAATGACCGGCGCTGAGCTTCGCGTCGTTGGTGGAAAGAATATCATGGACCTTACGCGAGGACGAACTGAAGCGCGCGAAGGACCTGCTGGCAGCCAAAGGCTTCGAGGTAATTACCATAGCCTCGCCGTTGCTGAAGTGCGTCCTGCCCGATGCGTCGGAGGTGGACACGCGGTTTCAGCAGGATATTTTCGCGTCCAAACACACGTTTGAAGATCAGCCGCGATTGAGCGAGCACGCTTTCAGGCTGGCAAAATTCTTCGGCGCAAAGATCATTCGCGTTTTCTCCTACTGGCGCGTAGTGGAACCGGACCGAACCTTCGATGCAGTGGCCCGGGCGCTGGAAGACCTGGCGAATAACGCCGCGAAGGAACACGTGATTATAGGGCTCGAGAACGAGCATGCCTGCAACGTAGGCACCGCGCTCGAAGCCGGGCGGGCGGTTCGCGTAGTGTGTAACGAGAATCTCCAACTGGTGTGGGATCCAGCCAATGCGCTGGTGTCGGGAGAGAATCCATACCCGCACGGCTACGAAATTCTGCCGCATGACCGCATCGCGCACGTCCATGCCAAGGACTGCCACATGGATGGTCATAAGCCAATCTGGGGACCGCTGGGGACGCGCTCGGTGGATTGGAAGGGTCAGATCGCGGCGCTGCTGAACGACGGCTATACGGGTTGGCTCAGCCTGGAAACCCACTGGCCCGGACCTAACAATGACAAGCTGATGGCGTCCACTATATGTGGGTGGAACCTGCGTGGATTGGCATCCGCGTGACCGTGTTATCCTCTTAACAACCGAGGCGAACCAGTGCGCCCGCGCATAGTAGTTTCGTTATCTATATTGATATTGGCCGTTCTGGGCACGATCTATGCTCAGAAGCCATTTCGCGAATATCCCGCGGTCGAGTACGAGAATTTTCCCGTTGCCCGCGGACTGGCAGGAGAAGGCCGAGTTCAGCCGCGCCCGCCTCCGGTGTCCCGACATCGGCCGCTGGGGTCAGGGCATGAACTGGACCATCGACTATCCGCGTTCAGACCGGCATTTGCTGGCGGGCATCCGCCGGCTGACCCGGATTCATACGCGCTCCGTGGAACAGGTAGTCGACATCGACGATCCTGACGAAATTTACAACTGGCCTTTTCTTTACGCGGTGGAAGTCGGACATTGGAATCTTTCGGACGCGCAATGCAAGAGGCTCCGCGAATTCCTGCTGCGCGGCGGCTTTCTCATGGTCGACGATTTTCATGGCACGCAGGAATGGGAAATCTTCATGGCCAGCATGGGCCGGGTCTTTCCGGAACGGCCGGTGGTCGACCTCGAGAACAAAGACGCCATCTTCCACGTCCTCTACGATCTGGACGAGCGGTTTCAGGTTCCTGGGGCACAATGGTTTCAGACCGGCCGCATTTACGAAAAGGACGGTGTCGAACCGAAATGGCGAGGCATCTACGACGACAAGGGCCGCATCATGGTCGCGATCTGCCACAACATGGATCTGGGCGATGCCTGGGAGTGGTCCGACGATCCCAGCTATCCGGAGAAATGGGCCTCGCTTGCGTACCGTATTGCCGTGAACTACACCATCTATGACATGACACATTGATCCGGCCACGGAGCCGGGTCCCTCCACGAGCTTGGGAAGTCAGAGCAAATGTTCGAATTGCTGTTTAAATATCCTTCGACCGTTTTCTCGAAGGGCCAATTGGTCCTGCTCGGATCGTGGCCATTGTGGATACTCGCCATCTGCGATTCTCCTGGGCGCGGGAATATTCGGCTGGCTAGTCTGGCGGCGGCGGGTACGTACCGGCGGACTTGCGAGGTCCGCTGTCGTTTGGGGATTGCAAACTGCCTTCCTCGCACTGCTGCTACTCATGCTGTGGCAACCGGCGTTGAGCATCGCAACGTTGAAGCCGCAGCAGAATATCGTCGCTGTGGTAGTGGATGACTCGCGCAGCATGGCGATCGAAGAGAATGGTTCCAGCCGGCGCGACCAGGCTGTGAAGACGCTGGATTCGGGCCTGTTGCAAGCCCTGCGCAATCGATTTCAGGTACGGCTGTACCGCGCGGGCGACACGCTGGCTCGCATTCAGAAGCCGAGGATCTGCATGCCACAGCGCCAGCGACGCGGCTGGGGGATGCGTTGAAGCAGGTGGCCGCGGAATCGGCAAGCCTCCCGGTGGGCGCGATAGTACTGCTCAGCGATGGAGCCGAGAACGCCGGCGGCATCGACCTCAATACCATCGCCGCTGTGCGCCAGCATCGCATTCCGGTACACACCATCGGCTACGGGTTGGAAACGATGTCGCATGACATTGAATTGACCGATCTTCAGGTGCCCCCGAAAACGCTGGCGGAATCGCGCGTGCTCGCGCAGGTCATGCTGCGGCAGCATGGGTACGGCGGACAGCGTGTACGGGTAACGCTGCGCGATAGCGGCAAGATCCTGGCTTCGCGCGACGTGATCCTCAAGCCGGACGGGACGGAACAGACCGAACCCATTTTGTTCAACGCGGGATCCGCGGGTGTGCGCAACCTGGAAGCTTCCATCGATGTTCAGAGGAATGAAAGCAATGCCAAGAACAATCGCTTGATCCGTGTGATGGATGTGGATGGCTCCAAGCCGCGCGTGCTCTACGTGGAAGGCGAGCCCAGGTGGGAGTACAAGTTTATCCATCGCGCCATCGAGGAGGATCGCTCACTGAAGATGGCGGCGATGCTGCGAACCACGCAGAACAAGATCTACCGCCAGGGCATTGAAAGTGAAAATGAACTCGCGCAGGGATTCCCCACCAAACCGGAGGAGTTGTTCGCATTTCAGGGCCTGATCATCGGCAGCGTGGAGGCGAACTGGTTCACGCCCGCACAGCAGGAACTGATCAGGGAATTCGCCGATCGGCGAGGCGGCGGCGTGCTGTTTTTGGGCGGCCGTTTTGGCCTTAGCGATGGTGGATATTTGCAGCCGCCGTTCAACGAAATGCTCCCGGTGGATCTGCCTACCAGCAAGAACAGCTATCATCCGCAAAGTGCGGCGACGGTGGAACTGACGCAGGCCGGCCGCGACAGCCTCATCACGCGCCTGGAAGATAATCCGGATTCGAATTTCGCGCGCTGGAAGAAGCTGCCTTATCTGATGAACTGGCAGGATCCGGGCACTCCAAAGCGCGGCGCCCTGGTGCTGATGGACGCCATGCCAGGCGGCAGTACGCGCAAGGTGCCCGTTCTAGTTACGCAGAATTACGGACACGGCAGGACCGCGGTGTTCGCCACCGGCGGTAGTTGGCGCTGGCAGATGCAGATGCCGCTGGGCGATCATACGCACCAGATTTTCTGGCAGCAGTTGGTGCGGTGGGTGGTGACAGGATCGCCGGGTCGAGTCGTGCTCTCCACGCCCAAAACTTTGCTGACCGATGAGTCGCATCTGCAATTCCGCGCCGAGGTTCGCGACAAGACGCTATCAGCCTGCGGCCGATGCGGACGTGCAGGCCCACATCATGGGACCCGGCAATCTGAGTGAGAAGATAACGTTGCGGCCTAATGCGCAGGACCGCGGTGCTTTCGTGGCTGAGTGGGATGCGCCGCAGCCGGGTTCGTATCTGGTGGAGGTGGTGGCGCGGCGCGGGAACGAGGAACTGGGGCGCGACGTTCTCACCTTCCGCCGCGAAGACGGCATCGCCGAGAACTTCCATACGGAACAGAATCGCGATCTGCTGGAGAAGCTGTCGTCTCAGACGGGTGGGCGCTACTACCGCCCCAACGAAGCCGGCCGCCTCGCTGCAGACGTGGAGTACTCAGATTCGGGAATCACGGTGCGGGAAACTCGCGACTTGTGGAACATGCCGATCGTGTTCCTGCTCGCGCTGATGCTGCGCGGCTCCGAATGGATGCTGCGCCGCAAGTGGGGCGTCATATGAAGTTAAACCGTGACGCACGCCCTCGTGGGAACGCGTTCTCGCCATTCGGGGTGGTAGGGATCGGCGGCAACAAGCGCACACGTACGTGTGTAAGCTCCATGTTATGAAGAACCAGTTATGTTCTCGATAGATAGGCTGAAGCCGCGGGGTCACGGTCTTAGAGTGAGGAATACGTGGACGAAATCTCGCGTTCACACGAGGGTGAAGGCTGCACGCAAGAGTGCGTGCCCCGCGATCCTGCTTCTGGCCGGCGCAATTTCGATGCATGCGGCTACTTATTACGTCACCATCGCGGGCCTCGGTGGCGAGCCGGAGTACGAACAGCGTTTTCAGGGCTGGGCTCACGATATGGATAAGCTGCTGAAAGCGAGCGGTCCCGACTCCAAAGTCACAACGCTGGTCGGCGAGCAGGCCACCAAGGTGCAACTGGAATCTACGCTTCGTCAGATCGCGAAGGATGCCACCAAGGACGATGCGGTGGTGCTGATGATCATCGGCCATGGCAGCTTCGACGGGACGGATTACAAAGTGAACCTGCCCGGGCCGGACATCACCAGCGTGGAAATCGCGGCGCTGCTCGATCGTATTCCCGCGCGACAGCTGGTCGTCAATATGACCAGCGCGAGCGGCGCTTCGTTTGCGGCATTACGCAAAGAGAATCGCGCCGTCATCACGGCAACCAAATCGGGCACCGAGAAAAACGCGACGATCTTCGCACGCTACTGGGTGGAAGCCCTGCGCGATCCGTTGGCCGATACCGACAAGAACGAGGTAGTCAGCGCGCTCGAGGCGTTCAAGTATGCGGAACAGAAAACGTCGAAGTTCTTCGAAACCGGTAACCGGCTGGCTACGGAGCACGCAATGCTCGAGGACACCGGTAAGGGCCAGCCCACGCGGACGCCCTCCGCGCAGAATGGCGAAGGACTGCTGGCGTCACGTTTCCCGCTGCTCCGGCTTGGCGGTGCCCAGGCAGCGGCAGGGCAGAATCCCGAGCTGGTAAAGAAAAAACAGGAACTGGAGGAGCAGATCGATCAATTGAAGTACCAGAAGGCGGCAATCTCGGTAACCGAATACCGCCAAAAGCTGTCTGCTCTATTGACTGAACTAGCCAAGGTGCAGGCGGAGCTGGACAAATGAGGCATCTTACTCGCGTGCGTAGCGCTGGTCAGCGCCGCCGCCCAAACTTTGCCTGAGTGCCAGAGCGCCAAGCGTCACGGTCAGAATGCCCAGGCGCAAGCGTGTTATCAGCGTCTTGCGGAATCTAAGGATCCCTACTTGCGAGCCGAAGGCTTGTGGGCGGTTCGCGATTTCAAGGGAGCCAACGCGGCTTTTCAAACCGCGACGAAGATGCATCCGGATAACGCGGATTACAAGGTCCGGTGGGGCCGCATGTTCCTGGACTATTCGCAACCCCAGGATGCCAAGGATTTGTTCAAAGAGGTGCTGGCGCTAAAGCCGGCGCATGCCGGAGCGCTGGTCGGCCTGGCGCTGATTGCGGCGGACGATTGGCAAGCAGAGGCCGCCGGACTGGCGGAAGCCGCACTGAAGTCGGATCCGAAATTGGTGGAAGCGCAGGAGTTGCTCGCCCGCATCGCGCTGGAGGACAACAACCCCGAGAAGGCCGCCAAGCAGGCGGACAAGGCGATGGAGATGTCGCCCGAAGCGCTGGACGCCATGGCGATCCGCGCCACCATCGACTGGCTCGATGGCAAGCAAGATTCGCCGTGGATGGATCGCATCCTGAAGATCAATCCGGTATACGGAGAGGCCTATTCTATCGCGGGTCACCACTTTGTTCTCGAGCGCCGGTACGAAGAAGGAATCGCGTTCTATCGCAAGGCGATCGCGCTGGATCCGCAACTCTGGGATGCGCGCGCCGAGTTGGGCGTGAACCTTATGCGGCTGGGCCATGACACCGAGGCCCGTACCATCCTGGAGGAGTGTTTCAACACCGGCGCTACCACGCCTGCTGCCCGTAACACGCTCAAGCTGCTCGATCGCTACAAGGACTACGAGACTTTCAAGACGCCGGTGAGTATTCTTCGAATCAACAAGAAGGAAGCGGCCTTGTTGCGCCCGTATGTCGAAGCCGAGCTGCAGCGAGCCATCGCGACCTACGAGAAAAAGTACAAGTTCAAATTGAACGCACCCGTACAGTTAGAGCTCTATCCTAATCATGAGGATTTCGCGGTCCGCACCATGGGGATGCCCGGCCTAGGCGCTTTGGGTGTCACTTTCGGCACCGTGGTGGCAATGGACAGTCCATCGGCGCGGAAGCCGGGTACCAATCACTGGGCGAGCACGATGTGGCACGAACTGAGCCACGTGTATGTCCTGACTGCCACCAAGAGCCGCGTGCCGCGCTGGTTCACGGAAGGAATGGCGGTTCACGAGGAGACTGCGGTCGCGCCGGATTGGGGCGACCGTCTGACTCCCGACGTCATCAAAGCTATTGACGGACAAAAAACTTCTGCCGGTCGCGGAACTGGATCGAGGCTTCATCCATCCCTCCTATCCGTCCCAAATGATCGTGTCGTACTTTCAAGCCGGTAAGGTGTGTGACTACATCAACGAGAAGTGGGGTTACGACAAGCTGCTGAGCATGGTCCACGCCTACGCCGAGTTGAAGTCTACGCCGCAGGTGATCGAACAGGTTTTGGGTCTGCAGCCCGCTGAGTTCGACAAGCAGTTTCTGGCCTGGCTCGACGCGAAGACGGGCGCCACCGTCAAGAATTATGAAGCGTGGCACAAGCGCGTCGGCGGCGTTATGAAGTCGCTCGCGGCTAAGAACTACGATGAAGTTATCCGCGAAGGGAGCGCCATTCGCGACATGTATCCGGACTACGTGGAGTCGAACAGCGTCTACGAGATGCTGAGCGAAGCCTACGCCGAGAAAGGCGACAAGAAGGCAGCCCTGCGCGCGTTGGAGGATTACTCTAAACAAGGCGGCCGTTCTCCGGCAACGCTGAAGAAATTGGCGACCTTTCAAGAAGAAGCGGGAAATAAAGAGGCTGCGGCGAAGACACTGGCCCGGATCAATTACATCTATCCGCAGGATGAAGAACTGCACCGCCGATTGGGCGCGCTGTATCTGGATCTGGGGAAGCCGGAAGGGGCTATTCGCGAGTATCAGGCTGTGCTCGCCGCGAAGCCGCTGGAGCAGGCGGACGTTAACTACAGGCTGGCGCTAGCCTACAAGGCTTCGGGCAAGAAAGAAGAGGCCAAGGACGCCGTTCTCAACGCGCTCGAAGCGGCGCCGGGTTACAAGCCGGCCCAGAGATTGTTGTTACAACTGGACGGGAAGGACTAATCTTATTTTGTCTACATCGACGATTCCGTCAATAGAATCCGCCGAGCTCAGCAAACGGCTCGCGCGATTCCAACAAGTGAACGAGGACATCGTGCGGCAGGTGCGCAGGGTCATCGTCGGGCAGGAAGAAGTGCTCGAGCAGGTGATGATCTCGCTGTTTGTCGGCGGGCATTGCCTGATTACGGGAATGCCCGGAACGGCCAAGACACTGCTGGTGCGGACCATGGCGCAGACGCTGGGGCTTGAGTTCCGGCGCATCCAGTTCACTCCTGATCTGATGCCCTCCGACATCACGGGAACTGACATCATCGAAGAAGACCCGACCACCGGGCACAAGACCTGGACTTTCGTGCGCGGTCCGATCTTCGCCAATGTTCTGCTCGCCGACGAAATCAATCGCACGCCGCCCAAAACCCAGTCGGCACTGCTCGAAGCCATGCAGGAGTTGTCCTGCACCGTGCGCGGCAACATTTATAGGCTGGCGCCGCCATTCTTCGTGCTGGCTACCCAGAATCCAATTGAACTGGAGGGAACCTATCCGCTCCCGGAAGCGCAGTTGGATCGGTTCCTGTTCAACACGCTGCTCGATTACCTGCCCATTGAAGACGAATTGAAAGTGATCTCGATGACCACTTCGACGGCGCGTGACGAAGCTCAGCCCGTAACGAATGCGGAAGAGATCATCGATTTCCAGCAACTGGTGCGCATGGTCCCGATTGCCGATAGCGTAGCGCGCTACGCAGTGGACCTTATCCGCGCGACTCGCAACACCGATCCAACCGCCCCGGACTTCATCAAGAAATACGTCAGCTTCGGAGCCAGCGTCCGCGCCGCTCAATTCCTGGTGCTGTCGGCCAAGGCGCGAGCCCTGATGCGCCGCCGCTACCACGTCACCTACGAAGACATCGCGGCCTTGGCGCGACCGGTTCTGCGCCATCGCGTGCTGATCAATTTCCACGCGGAGTCCGAACGGCTGAGCTCCGACGATATCCTGAAAAAGCTGCTGGAGGCAAAACCCGCCCCGAAGGCCTGATCCACAATCTGGGACCACTGAGCACGGACCACCGCCATGGGAACTTCGCAGCGCTTTCTGAACCCGTCGGTATTGGCCGGCATCGCGCACCTCGAACTGGTCGCGAAGACGGTTGTCGATGGCTTCATCTCGGGCCTGCATCGATCTCCTGACTTCGGCTTCAGTCAGGAATTCGCCGAGTACCGCATGTATTCGCCGGGCGACGATCTTCGCCACGTGGATTGGAATGTGTACGCTCGCACGGACCGCTGCTATCTTAAGCGCTACCTGGGGGAGACCAATACGCACGTTACCGTGCTGCTGGACGCCAGCGCCTCCATGGCGTTTTCCTCGCACTCGACCAGCAAGATCGATTACGCGCGCTTTCTGTGCGCATCGCTTGAGTACCTAACTCATCAGCAGCGCGACGCCGGGGGCCTGGTCATTTTCGACGATGAAATCCGCGATTACGTGCGGCCTTCCAGCCGGCAAGGTCAATTGCATCGTATCCTGCACGCTATCGAGAAGGCCGAGCCGCGGGCGCGCACCGATTTCGCTAAACCTTTTATCCACTTGCAGCAGTTCCTGTCACGGCGAGGACTGGTGGTGGTGATCTCGGATTTCTACGAAGCCCCGGACCGTGTCATCGAAACCATGCTGCCGCTGCGTCATAGCGGCAACGAGGTGATCCTGTTCCACGTCCTTGATCCCGAGGAATTACGGCCTAAGTTGAAAGGACCGTCGCTCTTCGTTGATATGGAAACAGAGGATGCGATGGAAGTATCTCCCGACTACGCGCATCGCGAGTACCGCGATAAGATCCAGGCCCACATCGACGCCTTGCGCACGGAGGCGCAAAAAGCGGGCATCGATTATTTCATGGTGGAGACCAGCCGGCCTCTGGACGAAGCTCTGCGCGAGTACCTGATGGTGCGGCAGGGGAGACTCTGATGGGCCTCTTCGCGCCATGGTTCCTCGCCGGTGTACTGGCCGCCGGATTGCCGGTGTGGATCCACCTCTTGCGCCAGCACAAAAGCATCCCGCGTCCTTTCGCTTCCCTGATGTTCTTTGAGCGGCGTACGCAGAGCTCCGTCAAGCACCGCCGCCTCAAACATTACCTGCTGTTCGCGTTGCGCCTGAACATCATTCTGCTGCTCGCGTTATTATTCGCCAACCCGTTCGTCCGGCGCACTCCGGTGTTCGGTACGGGCCGAAAGCTGGTCTTCGTTGCAGTGGATAATTCGTTCAGCATGCGCTTCGGCGACCACTTGGAGCGCGCCAAGCGGGAGGCGTTGAGCATCATCTCCGGTGTACGAAGCGGCGATGTGGCCGAAGTTGCCGCCGTCAGCGACCGGGTGGAACTGCTCACCCAGGCGGTTAACGCCCGTGGCGATCTGGAAGGCGCCGTCCGTTCGATCGCACGGAGCGATTCCACCAGCTCGTACGCTGAGTTTGCCCGCTTTCTACGTGCCCTTCCTAAGACTGCGGGCCTGCCGGTGGAGGCCCATTTCATCAGTGACGTTCAGCGCTCGGCGATGCCGGCCAGTTTCGCGGACTTAGCGCTGGCGGACAACGTAACCCTGCAACTGCATCCCATCGTCGACCGCGCACCCTCGAACTTCACGGTAGAAAGCGTGACGTCCCCCGATCGTGTATTCGGAACAAAGAAAGCTCGTATACGGGCGACCATCAATCAGTGGGGCGGGTCACCGGACTCGCGGCCAACGCCCCGGGCGGTAACACTGCTAATCAACAATAAATCAGTTGAAACGCGTAGCATACAAGTGCCCGCCAACGGCCGCGCCGAAGTCGAGTTCAATAACGTCGACATGCCGTACGGGCCGAACCGCGGCGAAGTTCGCATTGACGCCGCCGACTCCCTCAGAGAAGACAATCGCCAGTTGTTCTCTATTGAGCGCGCGGACCCCTCGAAAATTCTGTTCGTTCATGACTCGCGGCAGTCGCCCGCCTACTTCCGCGCGGCTCTCGAAGCCGGCGCCGAATCGGCGTTCGAGATGGATGCACTCACGCCGGATGCGGCGTCCAACGTTAACCTGTCGCGCTACGCCTACGTAGTGCTCGCGGGTCTCGGCTCAACGCCGTCCACTCTCGAATCGAATCTGAAGAACTACGTCAATGGGGGAGGCGGTTTATTGGTGGCGCTCAGCCCCGCGTCCACCGCGACCGGTCGAGTTCCCGTCACGGGCAGCCGCATTTTAGAAGGCCGATATGCCACGCGTGAAGGCGACCGCTTTCAAACCGCCGCCAGCGTTGATACCACGCATCCCGCGCTGGATCGGACGAGCGGCTTCGATGGCGTGAAATTTTTCTACGCCGCGAAGGTCGAGCCGGGCCAGGACAGGGTGCTGGCCAAGTTGAGCGACGGAACGCCGTTGGTTCTCGAACATCATATGGGCGAAGGACGAGTGCTGGTGCTGGCTACCGCATTCGACAACGCCACCAACGATCTTCCACTGCATGCGCTGTTCGTGCCGTTCGTCGAACGGATGTCGCACTATCTGGAAGGCAGTGAAGCGCGGCAATCCAACATCACCGTGGGTTCCGCGATCGAGTTGCGCAAGAGCAAGGATCGCGGTGCTGCAGCTGACGTCCTCGATCCTGCCGGGCAGCGCGTCTTGTCGCTGAAGGACGCCGCCTCCGCGTTGACGGTCACAGCGCGGCAGGAAGGTTTTTACGATGTGCGCACGGCGAGCGGCCGGCGCGAGTTGATCGCGGTCAACGCGGACCGGCGCGAGTCCGATTTGACGCCCGCCCCTGAAGAAACCCTCGCGCTGTGGCGGGGCACCGGAGCCGGCACCGCGCCCAAACCCGGCAGCGGCAACGAACCCGAGCCCGTTCCATATTCGCTTTGGAAGTATTTCCTGGCCGCGCTTCTCACGGTAGCCGCCGCCGAGTCCTGGCTGGCGGATCGTTTCACGCCCGCGGCGCGCGAAGAACCCAGGCCCGAAGTCAGGAGGCAAGCAGCATGAACACCGTCGACACCCTGAATCATTATCTCCGCGCCACCGAACGGCGGTTGAGAGTGTTTGCGCTCTCCCGCGGCGCCTCCGTGACGGCGCTGGTGGCGCTCGGGCTTACGGTTGCGCTGGCGTTCATCGCCAATGTGTTCACTTTCGCGCCGTTCATCGTCCTGATCTCCCGCCTGCTGCTGTTTCTTTCGCTCGCCCTGGCCCTCGCCTTCTTCGGCGTGCTTCCGCTGATGCGTCTGAACCGCCGCAATGCCGCGCGGCGGATCGAGCAGAAATATCCTGAATTCGAACAGCGCTTGCTCACTTTCGCCGAACGCCGCGATACCGCAGATAATCCCTTCATCGCGCTGCTGGCCTCCGAAACGGCCGAAGTGGCTCAGCGCGCCCAGCCAGGGCGTCTGGCCGCCTCGCAAGACTCTGCTTACCTGGCTCGCTTCAGGCGCGGGGGCGGCGTGCATCCTGATATGGCTGATCATGGCGGGTCCGGGATATCTGGGCTATGGCGCCTCTTTGCTGTGGGCCGGTCCGCCGAAACCCGGCACCGCGCCTTTGTACAGCATCGTGGTGACGCCCGGTGACCGCTCCGTTCGCCGCCGTTCCGATCAGTTGATCACTGCCCAGTTGGTGGGATTCGACACCAAGCAGGTTCATTTGAAGGCCAGGTTCGGCCCCAGTACCAAGTGGGAAGAAGTGCAGATGCAGCCGCAGCCGGGCGCAGGCTCCTATGAATTTCTACTTGCGGCTCTACCGGATTCGGCTGAGTACTACGTGGAGGCGCGCGGCATGCGTTCGGCAACGCACAAGCTGACGGTGGTGGATCTGCCAGGCATCAGGAAATTCAGCGTCACCTATCACTATCCCAAGTTTTACGGGATGAAGGATGCTACCGAGAATCCGGGCGGCGATCTGCGCGCGGTAGAGGGCACCGTGGCTGAGTTGACCGTGCAGACCGACGCTCCGATCAAGACCGCGCATGATCGCCCTCGACGACGAGTCGCAGATCAAGCTCACGGGAGAAGGCACCACGCTTCACGCGGAAGTGCCCATCAAGAAAGATGGGATGTATCACTTCCTCGCGATCGATCGCGACCAGCCGGTACGGCTGAGCGAGGACTATTTCATCGAAGCGCGCAAGGACAACCCGCCGATGGTAAAGCTGACGCGTCCGGGGCGCGACGCAAAGGTGAGTCCCATCGAGGAAGTGCAATTAGCCGTTGAGGCCGAGGACGACTTCGGATTGCAGGAAGTTGCGCTTCACTATTCGGTTAACGGCGGTGAGGAGCACACGGTAAAGGTGCCGGCCGGAAAGGGATTGAAACAAGCCGCCGGCAAGTCACTGCTCTCCCTGGAAGACTATAAGCTGGTGCCTGGCGATCTCATCTCGGTCTACGCGACGGCGCGTGACGCTCGAACCACCGCCAAGACGGACATGTTCTTCATCGAGGCTCAGCCGTTTGAGCGCGAGTATTCGCAGTCGCAGCAAGCGGGGGGCGGAGGACAGCGGCGACCAGGAGCAGGAAGGTAAAATCTCAGCTCGTCAGAAGGAAATCATCGCGGCCACCTGGAACGAAATGAAGGGGCGCGCATCGCAAAACGCCACGGAATCGGCTGAGAATGCCCGTTTCTTGACCGAGGTGCAAGGCAAGCTGCGCGACCAGGCGAAGTCGCTTTCCGATCGCGCAAAGAGCCGTGCCTTGTCGGGCGTCAATCAGGAGTTTCAAAATTTCGTCAAAAGCATGGACGAGGCGGTTAAGGAAATGTCCGGAGCGGCCGACCGATTGAAAGCGCAGGGTTGGAAAGACGCAATGGCGCCGGAGCAGAAAGCGCTTCAACACCTGCTGCGCGCCGAATCCGTATTTCGCCAGATTCAGGTCGCGATGGGCAAGAACGGGGGCGGCGGGCAAAGGCGGTGCGGCGCGCGATTTAGATAACCTTTTCGATCTTGAGCTGGATACCGAGAAGAACCAGTATGAAACCGGCCAGCAGACGAATTCGGCTGAACAGCGGCAGCGCGATGTGGACGACGCTTTGCAGAAACTGGAGCAGTTGGCGCGCCGGCAGCAGGACCTGGCCAAGGAACAAGCCAAGCAGCAACAGCAAAGCTTCCAGCAGCGGTGGGAGCAGGAACAGTTGCGGCGCGAAGCGGAAGAGTTGCGCAAGAAGCTGGAGCAGCTGACGCGTGGCGATCAGCAAGCCTCTTCGCAGCAGAGCTCTTCACAGGGGTCGCAAAGCAGCAGTTCCGGACAGCAGAGTTCGTCGCAGAGCTCATCGCAACAGCCCGGCAATCCGCAAAGTAACCGGAATCAATCCCAGGCTCAATCGGCCATGCAGCGCGGCCGGCAAGCGGGTCAGCAGAACTCCGACCAGCGTCTGCGGGAAGCATTCGATCGCCTGACGCAGGCCACCGACGATATGCGCAAATCGGCGAACCCGAATGAACAGGGGAATGCTGGCGCGCGGCGTGCGGCCGAGAGATTGCAGGAGGCGAAGGATCTCCTGCGCGGAATGCGGCAGCAGCAGTCGTCTACTCAATTGGACGACCTATCGCAGCGCGCCGATCAACTTGCGGCGGCGCAGCGCGAGTTCACCACCAAGATGCGCAAGGCTTTTGGAGCGCAACCGGGCTTAAGCGGTCAGCCGTCGCCCGGGTTTTCGGATCTGCAGCAGTTGGCCTCTGAAAAGGACAAGATGGGTAACGATCTTGAGGGTCTCGAGCGGGATACACAGAAGGCCGCGCGGGACCTTGCTGGGTCCCAACCGGCAGCGTCTTCCAAACTGCGTGAAGGCTTGGGAGAACTGCAACAGAACGAAGTGCACATGCGCATGAAGATGTCCTCGCAGTGGATTCGCCGGGGCCGGGGGCAGTACCTGGTTGCGGGCGAATCGGTCGAAGCGATGGCCCTCAACAAGCTGGCAGACGCTATCAAAGAGGCGAAGAACGCGGTCGGAAAGAACGGCGATAAGCCTGGCGATACTGAAGCGCAGAAGGCACTCGCGCGAGTAGAAAAACTGCGTGAGCAGCTGGAACGCGCTGCTTCGTCGCAGGGCAATCGCGGCCGCCAGGGTTCCGGTGGCCAGCAGGGACAGCGGGGCCAAGAGGGTCAACAACCCGGGCAGCAGGGCGAGCAGGGCGGAAAACAAGGTCAGCAGGGTCAAGGTCAACAAGGCCAGGGCGGCCAGCCGGGTCAGGGCCAGCAATCCGCCCAACAGGGCGGACAGCAAGGGCAACAGGGTCAGGACGGCCAACGCGGCCAGCAAGGTGGTCAGGCCGGTCAAAGAGCACAGTTGGGCGCCACTGGTGGTGGGGATTATGACGGGGGTGGGACCCGCAATCGTGGACCCTTACCGGCCGCACCCGGCGACGCCGTGATTAACCCTGGGACCGTCGATACAGGCCGCGCCATCAGTTCGGCACTGCGGGACCTTTCAGCGCTGCGGCAGGCCGTCGGCGGCAACACTGACCTCGGCCGCCAGATCGGCGATGTCGTGCGGGATCTGCAGCGTCCTGGTTTTGCGCTCGCCGGACCCGCGCTGAACGACCGTCTCACGAGGGAAGTGTTGCCTGCAATCGAGCAGCTTGAAATGCAGCTACGGAGCAGAGTGGAAGGCGATGCCACCACCGTCCGGAATCCAGGAGCGGATCGCATTCCTCCTGGGTACGGGGACAAAGTGGCTGACTACTTCCGGCGTCTGAGCAAGACGAAGTGAACGGTTAGAGTTGTCCGGAACCAGAATTACGCGAACCGCCCGGAGCAGAGTCCTCTTCGGGCGGAAGAATTTGCTGCTGTTCTGAGCCAGAAGCTGTTTCAATGGCCGGAACCTGCTGCGGTGCAGAAGTTGGAAGCGTTACAGTCTTCATCCAGAAATCTTCGATTGACTTCACGATCCTCAGGAACTCGTCCAGATCCATCGGCTTGGTGATGTAGCAGTTCGCGTTCAGACTGTAGGCGCGGTTGATGTCCTGGTCGGCTCGTGACGTGGTCATCACGAGAACCGGAATCTTTTTCAGGATGGGGTCGGCTTTGATTTCTGAAAGCACTTCTCGACCGTTCTTGCGGGGCAAGTTGAGATCTAGAAGAATCAGGTCGGGGGCTGGAGCGGACTCAAAAGCCCCTTCCCGCCGCAGGAACTCTATTGCCTCGACGCCGTCACGCGCCACACTGAGGTTCACAGCGACATCCCCGGCCTTCAATGCTTCTTTGGTCAGCCGGACATCACCCGGGTTATCTTCTACAAGAAGCAATTGTAGGGGACGAGCTATCGCGAGGGACGCCATGACAAGACCACGTCGTACAGTGAATGCAAGCCCAGTACCGTTACCATGTGTTGCATCGATTGCACTTCCTATTCACGTAAGTCCTTAGGCCTGAAATATTTCCATTGCGCGAAGGAAAGAAGTGCTCGAACGTAAGTTGCCAGGTCACGTTCGTTACTCTTCACCACAGCCTCAATGTACATCACGTTCGATTTGTCGTCCGCCGCGCTTGACAAGCACTTAAACCCAATCCTATCATGGATTTTGCCGGGACTGACATTGGCTTTTGCGCGGTCTTTGTTCCAGCCGTTCGGGTGAGGAGGGTTCGGCCTTTGATTAAGCTCGACATCATCAATGAAGTCGTTAACAGAACCGGAATTACGAAAACGAAGGCCGAGATGGCCGTCGAAACCGTTTTTGAAACGATGAAAAAGGCTCTCGCCCAGGGAGAGCGGATAGAATTGCGCGGGTTCGGCATCTTCAACGTGCGCCCCCGCAAAACCGGCATCGGGCGGAATCCACGCACCGGTGCGGAGGTGGCCATTCCTCCGGGCAAGGCCGTACGCTTCAAGCCGGGGAAAGAACTGCAGACGCTGCAGTAGCTCAAGCGCAGTGTCTTCACAGGGGTATCCACAAGCCCCCGATGTCCCCAACTGGAGCGGGTTCTCCGATCCGCTGCCGGAACCTCGCATGCAGCATCCGCGTTGGTGGCTGCACATTCTGCTACTGGCGTTGACGCTTGTCACCACCAGCGTAATGGGCGCTGCGTTCGTGCGGGCGTTTCGGACGAACCAGCCAGTGGATATCGTAGCGGCACTGGACGGATATGTCGAGTTGCTGCATCACCCCGGCATCCTGCTTACCGGACTTCCGTTCTCGCTAACGCTGCTGATTATACTTTTGGCTCACGAACTGGGGCACTACTTGACCTGCATCTACTATCACATCGATGCAACCGCCCCCTTTTTCATACCGTTCCCAGCCCCCATCGGAACCTTCGGGGCCTTCATCCGTATCCGTGCGCCCATCTATTCGAAGCGGATCTTGTTTGATGTGGCCGTCGCTGGACCATTAGCGGGATTCTGTCTACTGCTGCCGGCGCTGGCGATCGGCGTCGCATATTCGAAAGTGATTCCCGGCATTGCCGACCAGGGGGAACTCGTCTTCGGCGTACCTCTGATCGTCCGATTGATGGAACATGCCATATTTCCCGGCGTGCCGTCAGCGGATATTTTTCTGCACCCGGTGGCACGCGCGGCATGGGTGGGAGTGCTGGCCACGGCGCTGAATCTGCTTCCCATCGGCCAATTGGATGGAGGACACATCCTGTATGCCTTCATCGGTCAGCGTTCGAGCATCCTGTCGAGGATCCTCGTCGTACTGCTGATCCCGATTGGGCTGCTGTACTCCTACAGTTGGCTGTTGTGGGCAGCGTTCTTATTCTTTTTTGGAATGCGCCATCCTGTGGTTTACGACCGGAATCCGCTGGGCGGCGCCCGCACTGCGCTGGGCTGGCTCTCGCTGATCATCTTCATCCTGTGCTTCACCGTTGAGCCGATCCGGCGTTAGGCCGTGGGATGAAAATCTCTGCCACCATCATCACCTACAACGAGGAGCGCAACATCGCGCGCGCCATCGAGAGCCTGCGATGCTGCGACGAGATCCTGGTGGTGGATAGCGGGTCGAGCGATCGCACTTGTGAGATCGCTGCCAAGCTGGGCGCTCGAGTAGTGGAATCGGCGTGGCTAGGGTACGCCGGGCAGAAAAACTTTGCGTCCGGCCAGGCCAGGCACGATTGGATTCTCTCCATTGACGCGGATGAAGCGCTCAGCGAAGCTTTGGAAGGCGAGATCTGGCAATTGAAGAAGAATGGTCCGTCATACGACGGCTATACCGTGCCGCGCCTCGCACAGTATCTGGGCCGCTGGATCCTGCACTCGGGATGGCACCCGGACCGCAAGGTGCGGTTGTTCGATCGCCGGAAGGCGAGCTGGGTCGGCCGCTACGTGCACGAGTCAGTGAAAGTGAAAGGTTCAATCGGTCACCTCCAGGCGAACCTGCTCCACTTCACATGCAGCTCCTTGTCGGAGCACTTGAAGACCATGGACCGTTACACAACCCTAGCAGCCGAGCAAATCGTGGCAGAGCGGCGGCCTGTAGGGTGGTGGCAGGTTCTGGTGGATCCAGCCTGGACATTCTTTCGCAGTTACGTGCTGAAGGGTGGCTTTCTGGATGGCATGGAAGGTCTGGCGATTGCGCACATGGCGGCGCTGTACAACTTTCTCAAGTTCGCGAAGGCGCGCTTCATGCGTCCCGGACGCTAGCGTGGAGTACGTACTCCGCGCGCCAAGTCGGCTTTCCAGTTGATATGTTCGAATCGCGGGCCTCCTGGGTATCAGATATGCGGATTCTCCACATCGACTCCGGACGTGAGATGCGCGGCGGCCAGTGGCAGGTGTGGTACCTCCTGCACGGACTCCGCGACCGGGGCCATGAGGTGAAGTTGCTGGCTCGTCCTGGCGGGGCGTTGGTTCGACGTGCGATAGCCGCTGGGTTCGACGCCAATCCGCTCACCGTTGCGGCCATTTGGAAAGGACGCGGGTGGGCCGGTGTGATTCACGCCCATGATGCGCGTTCGCATCTGCTGGCGGTGCTCCTTGGCCGGGCTGTTGTGGTGTCCCGCCGCGTCGCATTTCCCATCCGGACCGGGTTGTTATCACGCTGGAAGTACCGGCGCGTGGATCACTACATCGCGATATCTGGATGTGTTGCCGCCAAACTGACTGAGGCGGGAGTGGAAAGCGATTCGATCTCGGTGGTTTATGATGGCGTCCCCCTGTTGCCGGAAATCGACCTTTCATCTCGTAGCCTGGTGGTTGCTCCTGCAACAACGGATCCGATGAAGGGGTCGGATCTGGTGGCGCAAGCCGCCGGGATCGCGGGCGTGGAGGTGGTCTTCTCGAGCGATTTGGCGAGAGATCTCGAACGTGCCGCTCTCTTTGTATATATCACGAGGTCAGAGGGGCTCGGCTCGGCGGCGCTGCTGGCGATGGCGCGAGGCGTCCCGGTGATTGCCAGCCGGATAGGCGGTCTGATAGAAGCGGTGGAAGATCGAGAGTCGGGCCTGCTGGTGGAAAATACGCCGGCCAGCATTTCCCAAGCCATGCAAACCTTGCTGGGAGATCCGGAATTGCGCTCGCAGCTAGGGAGAGCGGGAAGGGAGCGCGTGAAACGCCTGTTCACGGTCACTGCCATGATAGAGGGAACACTGCGCGTGTATGAGAAAGTTCAATCATGATTGAGGTGCTGCTGGCCTTTTGCTTCGGACTGCTGATTGGCAGCTTCCTCAACGTCTGCATCTACCGGCTCCCGCGAGACCTCTCCGTGGTACACCCACGCTCCTTCTGCCCGGCCTGCGAGAAGCAGATTGCCTGGTACGACAACTTTCCTGTGCTCAGTTTTGCCGTGTTGCGTGCCCGTTGCCGTGAGTGCGGTGAACCGATCCCTTGGCGCTATCCCCTGGTCGAGCTGGCAACGGCGCTCCTCTTCGGCTGGGCCGTATTCGATTTCGGCGTGACCATGGAGGCGCTGAAATATTGCGTGTTCAGTGCCATCATCGTCACCCTGGTGGGGTCCGACATCGAGGAGCGGATTCTTCCGGATGAGTTCACCCTCGGCGGAACCGTCGTGGGATTCGTGTTGGCTTGGATTGTCCCGCTGAATCCAACTCTTGCGTCCATCATCGCGGGAGGGGTGCGGAGCCCGCGGGTGCTTTCCCTGGTGGAGGCCGCACTCGGCGCGCTGGTCAGCGGAGGGTCGATTCTCCTGGTCGCCAAGGTTTACGAAATCGTGCGCCGCCGCGAGGGAATGGGGCTTGGCGACGTCAAGATGGTGGCCATGATCGGCGCCTTTCTCGGCTTGCAAGGATCTCTGCTGACCTTGATTATCGGGTCACTCGTCGGCGGCATCGGTGGACTGCTGTTCATTCTCCTGACAGGAAAAGACGCGTCTACGTATCAGCTTCCGTTCGGCGCATTCCTGGGCGCCGCAGCCATTGGCGTCGCGATGTTTGGCGACGTCTTGATCCACTGGTATTTTCGACTTGGCGCATAAAAACCAGGGCGTCGCCTAGCCGATACCAAAGAACTTTCGGACCTCTTGCTCCAACGCGGGCGCGCACGCTACCGCATTGCCGGCGTCTAAACGGCGCGAGCCATCCAGCGCGAAGTAACGGCCGCCCGCTTCTTCAATGATCACCTGGAGCGGAGCGAGATCCCACACCTCAGCCTTACGTTCCAGCCAGACATCGAGCAGACCCGCGGCTAGCATCGCCGCGTCCAGCGCGCCGCCGGTACTGCGGACCGCCCAGAAACGCGACATGAAGTCAATCATCCGAGGGCCGTAAGGCTCCGCCGCCATCGCATGCAGGCCATTCGGACTGAACACTGCCAAATCGAGGCGATCGATGGTCGAGGCATGCAGCCGCTCTCCGTTCTTGTAGGAGCCCTGGCCACGGGCGGCCCAATATGTCTCTGCCAGCATCGGAAAATGCGCAACACCTGCTATCGATTCACCGGCTTCTTCCAACGCGATCAGAACGCACCAGAACCGGTTGCCGCGTACGAAGTCGCGGGTACCGTCGATAGGATCGACAGTCCACCGCCGCCCGTTGGTGCCATCCTTGCGCGCACCTTCCTCACCGAGGATGCCGTCCTCGGGAAATTCGCGCTCAATCATTTCGCATAGCATGCGCTCGTTATCGCGGTCGGCGGTGGTCACCGGCGAACGGTCCGGTTTGGTCTCGACGGCGAAACCGTCTGTGCGCAGTCGCGCAGCATTCTCACCAGCGATGACAGCGGCGCGGCGCGCGAATTCTAGTTCCCGCTCGTAATGCATGAAGTCCTATCATGCCCGAAGGACATGAACCAGTGTTGTGGTGGAGGCCGCTAACTCGGGAATGCCGCAGGGCGTCTTTTAGCGCTCAACGTGATGTTGAATTCGAAGCCTGGGGCGGGATGGCAACTTCCGTTCGGTCACCGCGACGCTGCGCCGGCGCCCGGGATGCAAGCTGGGAGCCTGCTACTCTTCCCCAAGAGCGGAGGCAGGCGGCTTTCGAATGATGTCTATGCTGCCTTTGAAATACGCATCGTCATCAATCACAATGCCGCTGGTCTTGATATTCCCGACCAGTGAACCTTGATTGCGAATCGTGATCTTACTGGAGGCCTCCACGTCGCCTTTTACGGATCCGAGAATGATCACTTCGCGGGCCTTTACGTTGGATTCGGCTTTGCCCTTCGGGCCCACGGTGAGCCGGCTGTCCTTGATCTCCAGTGCTCCCCGAACTTCTCCATTGATGAACAGATCCTCTTCACAATAGATATCGCCGATGATGGACACCTCTTCGCCAATGGTTGTGCCGCGATTCGCGGACTGGTTGGCGTGAAAAGAGGGTGACGCCGTTGCGGGAGCGGCGGGTGTTGCGACTCGATTCCCAGGTGGGGTGACAGTGGGCTGCAGTTGGGGCTCAGGTTTGTTGTTCCACATTTATTAATACTTCCCTTGTATAACACACAGATCTGTTCTGAAGCCGATTACGTTCCAACCGGCAAGGAGTTCGGGAGAGGCCGAGTGGCGAAGACGAAATCCTCGACCGGCTTACCCCCGATCAGGTGTTCCTGAATAATCCGCTCCAGCACCGCCGGAGCCGCAGAGTGATACCACGTGCCTTCCGGATAAACCACTGCGATCGGCCCCGCGGCACATACTCGCAGGCAATTCGCTCTTGTACGAAAAACGCAGTTCTGGCCCTGCAGTAATCCTAGATCACGCAGGCGCGTTTTCAAATATTCCCACGCGGGCAGGCTCACTTCCGGGGGAGAACACTTTGGATCCGACGAACCCGCGCACAACAGGATATGGCGGCGAACCTCCGGAATGTGCAGGTTTTCCGCAATGCGGGTTAGAGCCGGATCATTCATTTTTGCAGATTCCCGCGGTCCGCCGCCGCGTCGCGTTCCAGCGCGATTCGCGCGGCCTCAGGGACCACTCGCCAGTTATTATCGGGCCGTGCCGGCAAGCTCTTCTTCTCAGTATAGTGATCCACCATCATGTCGCGAATCTCTTCAGTGGACCGCCACAGCACTTTTGCCTCACGGAACATCGAATATCCGGCACTTCCACCGGCCCGGTAGTTATTCACGGCGATTCGCAGCTTCTGGCCGTCGCTCAAGGGCTGGCCCTTCCAGCGCAGATTCCGAATCCGCTGGCCGGCCGGTTGGGTCAGGTCGACCTCGTACTGCACACCCTGCGCCATGTCGTAATTGAATCCCGGCATCTTCGGATCGATCAGATGCGCATGCGAGCAATCCCCTTCGCACTGCAGGAAATAGCGAGCAGAATTCTCGAGTGCCTCGCGAACCGTTCGTCCGGTTCCATCCAACGCATACAGCGTATTGTCATAGAGATAGAGAGCCGCAATTTCGCGCACCGTCACCGGACCTCGGGCGATCCGGACACCGGTGTTGAAGGCCGAGGTGAAGGATACATCCGCTTTTGCATTCTTCAACTGCACTTCCTGAATTGCGTCGATAAGCTCCGTGTCGCGGACTCGGGCGAACTGAGAACTGAGCGGCTCATTCGCCGTAGCTACGGGCGCGCTGAGGTACGCCTCCGCCGCCTTGAAGTAGGGCTCCGCCATTTGCAAAAGCTTCGACTCCGAGACTGTAGCATTGTCGACGCGGAGCAGCCAGCTAGTCCTATTCGTGATGCGCCACCCTCCGCCGCTGTCATCGAGCGTGAAATCCATCCGGCCGAGAGAAATACCCCAATTCCTGGGCTGCATCAACAGAACCTTACCGATTTTCCCGTTCTCGAGCTGTGCGTGGGTATGGCCGAAGACGACGGCGTCGATACCCGGCACGCTCTCGGCGACGTCGTACATTGCGTTTTCGCCGGGCACTCCGCTATCCTCGGCAACTCCGGTCTGGAGATCATGCCCCAGGCCCGCGTGGGCCGCTACGATGACGATATCCGGCCGGTGCTTTTTGCGGACTTCGGCGACCGCGGTAGCGGCAGCAGTTTTGAGAGGGGCAAACGTATAGCCCTTGATGTTGGCCGGCTCTTCCCACATGGGAATGGCGGGCGTAGTCAATCCCACAATCGCCACCTTCACCCCGCTGATGTCCTTCACCACGTATGGATCGAACGGTACCCCACTGCCGGGATCGACGTGCGTGTTGGCGGACAGCCATGGGAAGGCCGCCTGGGTACGCGCTTTGTCCAGGTTCTTCAAGCCGAAATTGAATTCATGATTGCCCACCACCATCGCGTCGTACTTCAGGTAGTTCATGGCGCGCATCATGGGGTCGCCATCCGGAGGAGCAGGAAGTCGAGGGCCCAGCGGCATGCTCCCGAAGCGGACGTAGTGCTGATAAACGCCTTCTAGCGGCGTCCCTTGAATAGTGTCTCCGCAATCAATGAGGATAACGTTTGGATTCTCGGCGCGGATCTGTTCAATGAGGGTGGCGAGCTTGGCGAGTCCGCGGGGTGCGGGCCTGGCCGTGTAGAAGTCGTACGGAAGAATGTTGCCGTGCAGGTCCGTTGTGGCGAGCAATGTGATGGTGACCGTTTTGCCGGGTACGGCGAGAACGAAGATGAGCGTTACCCAAAGGGTGCGGAGGGTGCGCATAAGCGGACGATTCCAGTATAATCGGGCTGGATGAAAACACTGATTTTATTGGTCGTGGGAAGCGTTCTGGCCGGTGCGCAGACTGCGGCGCCGAAAACGGCGGCAGCGCCCAAAGCCGCCGCGGCTTCCAAGACAGGCAGCACTGTCAAGAAGGGCACAGGGGCGCCCTCCTCAGCCCGCCTTCTTAATCCGGCCGCCTGGAACAAACAGGCGCCGCCAGAGTTCAAAGCCAAATTAACCACCACCAAGGGCGACATTGTAGTGGACGTTCACCGCGACTGGGCTCCCCTGGGCGCGGACCGCTTCTACAACCTGGTACGAAGCGGATTCTTTACCAATGTCAGCTTCTACCGCGTGGTGCCGAATTTCGTAGTGCAATTCGGCGCGGCGCCGGATCCGAAGGTGGAAGCCGCATGGAATAAAGCCAGCATCAAGGACGATCCTGTCAAGCAGAGCAATAAGAAATATTCGTTGACCTTCGCCGCCGGCGGTCCGAACACGCGGACTACGGAGATCTTCATCAGCCTGAAGGACAACGCGATGCTGGACGGCATGGGATTCGCTCCGTTTGGGGAAGTAGTGGAAGGACAAGCGGTGGTGGATCAGATTTTCAGCGGCTATGGCGACATGGCGGAACAGGGGGGCCAGGGCCCCTCGCAGATGCAGTTGCAGAAAGAAGGCAAAGCGTATCTGGACAAGAGCTTCCCGAAGCTTGACAGCATCAAAAGCGCAACGATTATTTCGGGTGAGCCCGCCCCGGCTCCCAAAGCCGCTCCTGGAGTAAAGAAGACCCTTCCGATTCGGAAAAACCCTGAAGCTAAGTAGGTGAGAGTCCACACGCGGGCGCGACACTAGGTTAGTAGCTATGTAGAGAATGTCCTCCGAACGGTGAGCTGAAGGCCTCAGTTTGCCGAATTCTCTAAAACACGTTGAGAGCGTCCGGCACTGCCTCAAGGGCCGGACGCTTTTATTGCGTCGGAGCGTCCGCCTTCCGGATTCACCTTCTCCCAATCCAAACTCAGTTCCTCAGGCCCTGTGTCATCCTGAGACGTGTTGCGCGCCTTGGTCTTGTTGTCGCTGTTGGGTTCTGGTACTCGTACGTCGGCTGCCGCAGACGAGATCTCGCACCGTCGCGAGCAACTGCAGAAACAAGATCTTCGGAGCGTGACGGCTTGGTTCAAAAAAGCGCACGAGTCCCTATCGAAATTTCACGTCGGCGACAAGCGAGCAATCAACGACAACTACTCAGCCATGGTCGTCACAGGGTTCGATGACAGGCAGCCGACTCCCTCCGAGTCCTGGTTCGGGGTCTTCGTCGTGTATGGGAATACGAACCAAGTCTATATGGTTCTGGATGTGGGTCCAGCGCCTCAGTGCTGCTTTCCGCAATTCGGGCGCACCACCGAGAACCTGGTCTACGTCGACTGGTTCGGTGACTATGGCCAATACGGAGGCACTCGCAAGTACGACTACAGTCTCTCGAAGCGGCACGCGCCGCAACGGTACGGCTATCGCCACTTCTCCGTGCAATCAGCGCAAGTTCGGGAAGCCGAGGTGTCGTTTGTTGGCGTTTACGAGGCACCTGCAGAGATTGGTCTCGGACCCTCGCCCGAGAATATTGCTCTAGTCCACCGAACTGCTACCCAAGAATGGTACGTAGCGGGCGCCGGCAGATCGGGAACGCAGCAGGCTTCCACGACGTCTGCAATCCCGGAGAGAGCAGTCAGGGCGGTTCCCGTGCTGCCGGATGGGAGCCCGCCAGGGACTGAGCGGTTCGTCAAGGCAGACGATGGTCTGTGGTTGTATGTACCGGCCAGTGAGCTGGCCGGGGGTCAGCAAAAATCGGGAGTATACGTGGTGAACTCGCGTGGAAGTAGCCAGTTTTATCCTGTACCGCTGCCAACTGCGGAGATGTATGACCGATATCGTCACCGTGGCGCGTGCTTCCGTTCACGCCTGGGCCCCCTCCCGGCGGCCTTGAAAACTCCATTGGTCCCTACGCTTTCGACGGTGAGCAGCTGTGGTTCGCTAACCGCTTCTACGACGGGGAGGGCATATCCGGAGTTGGAGCGGTCGGCAGCTTCGACCCCGTCACTCGGCGATATCAAATGCGGTATCTCCCGGAGATCACGCCGTGGTCCGCATCGGTTCTGGCGCTTGGTGAGCATTTCGTGTGGATCGGGCTCATGCGACAGCCGGAAGGCAGCGCGTACGGGGTAGGAGTGCTTCGGTTTGACAAAAGGACCGGATCGGTCCGAAAGTATCCGATCAATGACTACGTGTCGACGATTATGGTCGCTGGCTCAGCATTGTACTTCGGAACTGATAGTGGCGTTTACACCCTCGATACTGACGAGCAACGGCTAACGCACGTCCGCGTTGAGCCCGGGCGAGACAGAACTCGGGAGATTGTGATGGTGTCGATCCCCGTTCATGAATGAGGAACCCGAGGAGTCCAATACCGCCCAGCAAACGCCGCACATCAAGAAATCATTATTCGACGGGTTGTCTGCCCGTTGCTCTCCCAATGGGTCCTCCTGCTGGAGAAGAAAGGATCCTCCGGCGCGCCAGGACTGTTCCGGACGTCGATCCTGCGTGCAAGATTACTAGCCGCTTCACGCGGGTGAGTTCCACGTCCCAGGCGGCAAGAACGTAATAATCGTGATCTCCAGTTGGCCCACTGCGATCGACGGGTGAAATCAAATTCGAGAGAACCGTTCGCTCAATAATAGTTAATTGACGGTTCGAGCTCCCAGGTTATTCCCAGCTCGGCGGGTCGGTCGGTCGATCTTGCATGCTGCAGAAGATCCCGCGCGTCGGCGTCATAGCGCCAAACAGCGAAATATTTAGTCTCCAGTTGAGTGAGGAACAGGACCGCGAAGAACATCGGCACCGCGGTCCACGAAATCTTGGCAAAAATTCTGTCGAAGCCGGCTGGTACAGCTGTCGACGCTAGAGCAGTCAGAAAAATGAGATAGAGGCCAGTTCGGTCCACTGGATACAATAACCCCACTGAATTGCGCAGTACGACAAGAATGGCCGTTGATAGTAGGAGTGTTCCCCCCGACCACAACAGCAGCACTTCCTCTGAGGTGAGCCTGCACAGACCAGAGCTCCTGAGGCGGATCAAGGCCCGAATTGACCCGCTGGCGCACAGGATCAGAGTTAATGGCACAAGCGAAAACGCAACTACCTTTGTTAGGATGTCGCCTGTAGTCGGATTGCGCCAGTAGACCCAGTTCGGGCTGGAGTGATTGACGGAAGCGTCCACAAGATTCGTTACTGTCTGAACAGCCGAGCGGGCACCGACATAGAACTGGTCTGGCTTGGCTTTTGCTATAGGCGATATAGCGAGAAACGCCATCGCCGTTATGGCCGCCGGGATGGCGAAGGACGTGAGTACTGACCACCGCCCTACTTTTGGGCTCGGGTTTATGAAAAGAAGGACCGTCAAGACAATGCTGCAGGCCATTGCCGGTACGGCGAACGTCAAATTCGCTGTGACGGACAATGCAACCGTGAATGCGGCCCTCTGCATACGGCGCAGTTCCCATTCCTCGGCAGTAAAGAAATACACTAATTCCGCTAAACCGGCCGCGAGAAGTGCCAGAGCGACTCCGTAACCTCGGCAAGTGACAAAAAAGTCCAGAAGGAGGGGGTTCAGAACCAGTACCCCAAGGCTTACCATCGCACGCCAGGTCTCACCGAATATGAAAAAGACCAGCCTGTAAACCGTCCAGAAGAAGAAGCCCCCGGCCAAGACTGTTGGCAGGCGAAGGGCGAATTCGGAATTGCCAAGAAGAACCTGGGCGACCTTTGCCAGAACAGTCTGGAGAAAGTGATTATTCACATCGAAGGTTTGAAAGATCTCGCGGGTGGGCGTCGCAAGATAGTGGGCCCACATGTACGCTTCATCGCCTACGAAGGACTGGGTCGCCGCGCGATACAGATTGGTGCTGAAAAGAGAGACCAAAAGCACCACTGCCCACTGCCTTCTGGGTTTCAGTACGCGAGCACGGTCGACGACTATCTCAACAACTTTTGAAAATGCTGAATCTCTCAATGGAGTCAATCGCAGTTGGAGTAGTTTTCTGGAACTAACCATGACTCTAAATATGTCCTGGGACTGTTCCGGCAGAGGTTGAAACCGCGTGCCGCGAGAGCAGGCAGTCGCGCATGCCGAACAATGACGGGAATCTACTAAAGCCGCCGCCATGAATTGCAACCAGTGATGGCTCGCGAAAGTGGAGAATCTCTTTCGATGTCGTCGGCAACACCCGCCCTTAGCACTCCCGTATGCTAACATACGATGCCTCCTGACGCGATCCTTGCACATTCATTTACGTTTGGCTCTCGCACTCATGACCAGCGTCATCCAAGTGAAAGAAATTCCAGAAGACCGAAGGGGTGGTGTTCATCGGCAAGGCGCAAGAGAAGACGCCCGTGTTTCGGATCGAGCAGCGGCGAAACGAGAAGACCGGAGGCACTTATTCTTGGCTGGTTCGCTCAACAGCGATGGTGAACCATTGCTTACAACTACTGCATGGACCGCGACTTCGGACCATTCTTCCTGAACGTTCAGCACGTACTTTCCCCGTACGTTAAGCTCTGCCTCAAGGGCCACGAATACGCCAAACGGCAAGTGGCGCAGAAGGGATCGGATTTGAGGCTCTCGAAAAGAAGTAGACGGGGTAGGTCCAGGGAAAAAACGCAGTCCGCAGCCCGTCAGAGGTAATTGAGGGTGTAAAAGAAACTGTGTAAGTGATGTTCTCTGGTGACAGAGGAGGTTGCACGCCTCGCGCAACACGACGGAGGCGGCTTCCTTCCCCGTCTTAGCCAGCATGATATCCCCGCGCGTCAAACCCGTTTTACTTTCGTGCGCATGACGCTTGGGCGTGATGAAAGCGAGACCGCCTTCGTTGGGGAAAACTTGCCCGACGTTGGAGGAGCGATAAAACGGCACGCCGTCACCTACGTAGGAGTCCGCCAGAATATTGAAGACCCCCTTGCGTATCGAGGAGACTAGTTCGCCTAGTCGGTCGTGGGATTGTTTCAGCAGGGTCTCTTCCGTCTCCAGATATTCCGGCTGCCGGAATTCGGCATCCAGGCGAAACGCCCCACGCAATTCCGACAGGCTGACCGAGTTCCAGACCGCCATCAGCTCGCCTCGCGGCAGAAAGAAAGTTCCTGAGCCTCGCACGACTCCGCCAACGCTTGGGCGAGGTCGTCGAGATCGTGTTCCACGATCATGACCGTCATCGTCGAGCAGGGGCGCATTATCAGGCCCGAGCCGATAGACATATTCGCCGGAGTTATCCTTGCCCGGCTTCAGACTCGTCGCCAGGAACACCTCGTACTCATCAACCTTGGGGGTGTAGGTAGGAGATCGTTTGTCTTCGTCCCAGGTCTGCACTAACAGAACGCTGATTTTGGTTCCCGTACGCGGCTTAAACGTGTTTTGGTGCAGACCCACCACGCCCAGAATGCGCTTGCGGTCGGCAATCCAGCGCCGTATTCCTCGTCGCTGGAATTATTGAATCGCTCCTGCGGCAGCACAATCGCGGCCCGCCCGGCCGGCTTCAGGAATTCAAGGTTGCGCTCGATGAACAGGATGTCGCGCCCTACGCTCGTCTCCCAGTTGCCCTTCGCACCCTTGGCGCTGTCGTATTGATGGATGATCCGGCTGTCTTTGATATCGCCCGCGAACGGCGGATTGGTCAGCAACACGTCAAAGTCGAAATAGCGGTAGTGCTCGCGATTCTATTCGTCGCGATCCTGATCTTTCGGGAACCAGCGCGGATCGAAATCTAAGCCGTACACATGGCTGGCTGCATAGTCCGACTGCCACTTGACCGGCCCTTTGGCGGTGAAAACGTCGCCCCATACATGGGAAGATCGAATGCACCGTGAAACCGCAGGAGCCCGCCGCCGTATCGACGACATCGTCATCCAGCGTCGGATTGAGCATTCTCACGCACATGTCGATAACGTTGCGCGGCGTGAAATACTGTCCCTTTTCTCCCTTGGCTGCCTTGATGGACAGATATTCGAAGGCTTCGTCAATGACCTGCAGGTTGGAGTTGAAAAGCTTGATATCCTCCAAAAAGAACCGCAGACCTTCAGGTGATCGGGTTCCAGGTCGATCCGCTCTCCCTCGGGAAACACGCCGGGCCATTGCTCCATCGCGCGCTTGAAGAGCGAATCCACTTTTTCCGAAAATTCACGGGCCGTGGACCCGCCCACCCTGAATTCCAGATAGCGCTTGACCTTGCCGCCACGAGCGGCGTGCCATTCGTCGAATAATTTCGCATAGACGAGCTTGAAAACCTCATCAAATGCGTCCAAACCGGCATTGGCAAGAACGAGGTCTTCGATGTCGAGAATGACGCTCTTGAGGGACCGCCGTTCGGTTACGAGCTTGTTGTGCTTCTCCAGGTCTTCCAGCGCCCAGAGTCGTCCAGCATGGTGCTGTTGAGTGGCGGGCTGGTGTTGGTCGCGGCGCTTCGGTACCGTTGTGGGGCTCCCTCAAAAAGGGCCTCCGCACCCACCCGTGTACCCGAGATGAGATGAATGAAGCTCTTCATTAGTTGGTCCGGAGAGAGTAGCAGCATCGTAGCCGGTGCCCTCCGAAAGTGGCTGCCGTACGTGCTGCCATTCCTGGACCCCTGGCTTTCCACGGCGGAGATCCAAAAAGGAGCGTCATACGGGTTCCCTTACGGCTCATGCTGATGCTCGCGCCGTGTTGCTTGAGGACATCAGTATGTCGTAGCGCGCATACTGGATGCCCCGATCGGAGTGGTACACTAGCCCCGCACCGGGTTGCCGATCCGCCAACGCCATTTGCAATGCGCTTACCGCCAGGTACGCTTCTAATGTTCGACCGAGCGCCCAACCAATCACACGCCGCGAGAATGCATCCAGAATGACGGCCAGGTATATAAACTCAGTACGAAGGCGGATGTAGGTCAGATCAGCGACCCAAAGTTGATTGATCGCCGCCGGTGTCATGTTTCGCGCCAAGTTCGGATATACCGGCAGATTGTGACGGGAATCCGTGGTAATCATGAACGCGCGGCGCTGGATACACAGCAGGTTGTCCTCGCGCATCGTCCGCAACACTTTATAATTAACCTCGAACCCGCGTTGTTGTAGCTCAGCCGTGATCCTGCGATAGCCGTAGGCAGGCCATTCCACGGCGATCCGCTGCATCTGGTCGCGTAACTCCATCGCGATCGGCGTCGCCTGACGCGGGGCGTTCGCCAGCGGTAGAAACCGGCCCGGCTCAGGCCCGTCATCTCACACAGCGCGGTCACGTCGTGCCCTTTCACGCCGGCTTGGCGGACTTCTTCGAACAGGCATCCGCGCCACTGACGACGGCCGGCGGGTGATGCTCCCTGAAATGTCGCAAGGCTTTTTCTAAAAATCGTTCTCCATCGTAAGCTGTCCGATTTTGCGCTCGAGTTGGGCGACACGGCCCGCATCGTCACTGCCGGAAGCTCGGCGGCACTCCGCCCAACGCCGGGGAACGCCGTCTCGCCCTTTGGCGCGCCACTCACCGCGCCAACGCTCGATCAACTTCGGGGCGACCTGGTATTTTCGCGCGATCTCACCGACCCTCGCACCCGCGTCCAAGGCGCGCATCGCAGCTAATTTCAGATCGCGACTGTAAACAGCTCGGGACAAATCCATCTCTCTTCTCCATTTAATGTATTTGTTCCCTTAACTTGCTGTCCCGGTTTTGGGGTTCACTCCACTTATTCCCGGTCGCGATCCAGGTTGCGCGATTCGGAAGATTTAACTGGTTATTCTTTGAAAGCTCCCGATCCGACCACTTCGCTTGTGAGCGCGGCCGCCAAAACGGTCGATGATAGACTTACCTTCCAGATTGTCTAATATGATCAGACTAGTGCCAGTTCGCAGCATACCTGTAATCTTCTTCCGAAACTCCTCCTCGCTTTTCGGGACCGTGGTCATTTCCGCGTCCCGTCCCGTGGCGATCCGCGCGATGCACTTAGCTAAGAATCCCTTTCCGGTTCCTGCCCGGTGCGCTTCAATGAGGCCCAAAGGAGCGCAGCCTACAATCGCGGGTCTGAGGACCGGCGTAAGCATCAGTCCGATCGCACTCGCCCGGCTCGCCTGGTCAGCATAAGGAAACTCTGCTAGCGCATCATCAAGGATGCTCAATGCGCGTCTCACCTTTCGGCAGATGGAGCGTCCGACAGTTGTGGGATTCTGACCTTCGGATCAGGATGAGGAACAACCCTGTCTGTGGATCAAAGCCTGGCTGGAATAGGAGGGTCCGATCTGGCCGAAGTGTGACCACCTCGATAATGCCCTCTCAAGGGATGGCCACCCCGCCGGATTGCAGGGAGGCCTCGTGATCGTCAACCGTTGTCACTTGGCACCCAGCTGCCTCGGTCGATATTGGTGCTGACGACGGTCCGGGACAGGTTCAAGGTCCGGTCCCGAATGTCCTAACCGAGCCGGATAACGCCTCGATGTCTTATACTGAATGAAATATTTGCACTTGCGACTCGCCTCCCGGTTGCGGCAAGTCGCGCAGACCTCGTCCAGTCACACACAACTCAATGAGTTGATCTCCACCGTGTCCTGCTTGTGGTAATTAGCGGAGGCGCGAGAATGAAAGAACAGATCAGGGAGAACAGAAATGTCGCAGTCCGCAGAACCGCTTGCGATTGCTAGAGTACTCACCTCCGAGGAGATCGGAAAACTCATGGAGGAGGACGGGAAACCGGCGGAGACGCTGATGCACGTGGTTGAATTAATCGCATTACACTTCAAAACCGACGTGTGCTCGGCGTATCTATTGGAACCTGATCGGGCCAATCTCGTGCTGGCGGCCACAGTGGGTCTGCGGCATTCGTGTATCGGCACACTTCGAATGGGGGTGAATGAAGGGCTCGCCGGACTAGTGGCCGAACAAGTACGTCCCGTTGCTGTCGATCATGCGGGAAGGCATCCACGATTTAAGTACTTCAGCGAGGCGGGCGAGGAGTCCTACCAATCGTTTTTGGGGGTGCCCCTGATTGACCGGGGCGTTCTACAGGGTGTCCTTGTAGTTCAAACGAAGGACGCACGGATCTTTCACGATGATGAAATTCGTATGCTAACAGAGGCCGCTGCACAGCTCGCACCGGTGGTCAGCGAAGCCCGAACACTCGATCGATTCATCGCACCATCGCAAGAACGGCTCTGGTCGTTGGCCCGCAATCTCTGGTGGAGTTGGGATCAGGATTCGCACTCCGTGTTCCTGGACCTGAACCCCGCACGATGGAAGAGCCTCAATCATAATCCCATCGCTCTGTTAAGCGAGATGGCCCTCCCGGCGATCGAGCGCCGTGCCGGGGAGCTGGTCTTGCACAGCCGAATCAATTATGCGTACCGGCGCCAGCATGAGTATCTGTTAGCAGAGCGTACTTGGGGAGCGACTTACGCAGGGGTTCTGCGTGCGCACCCAGTGGCTTATTTTTCTGCCGAATTCGGACTGCATGAGTCGCTTCCTATATATTCTGGCGGGCTGGGGGTACTCGCGGGGGATCACATTAAGAGCGCATCCGATCTCGATGTCCCGCTGATCGGCATCGGGTTGTTCTATGGCCAGGGTTATTTTCGGCAACGGCTGGACAGCACAGGCTGGCAACAGGAGGAATACCTCGAAACAGACACTAGCCGCCTCCCTATGGAACCTGCGATTGGCATCAACGGCGAACCCGTAATGGTGCAGATCGAGACACGTACTGGGGCCATCCGGGCAAAGGTCTGGCGGCTGAAGGTTGGGCGCTGCGATCTGTTACTGCTGGATTCGAATGTGGAGGGGAATGCTCCCGAGGACCGCGAACTCACTTCACGCCTGTATGGTGGAGACTCGCGGGTCCGAATACGTCAGGAATTGTTGCTCGGCGTGGGCGGGTTCCGCGCACTCAAATCCATGAACATTACGCCGGGTGTCCTCCACCTCAACGAAGGTCATAGCGGGTTTGCAGTGTTGGAGGCAATTCGGACGCGCATGCAGGAGGAAGGCAGAGGTTTCGAGGATACTGTTCCGCGAGTCGCGCGTGAGGTTGTTTTCACCACCCATACGCCCGTACCGGCGGGACACGACCGATTCGAATCCGCTCTGATCGAAGAGCATCTGGGGCCACTGCGCGACTCCCTTGGCTTGTCTCACGACCGCCTCATGGGCCTGGGTCGCGAGGATACAAGCAACCACCGCGAAGAGTTCTGCATGACGGTTTTGGGCTTGCGGCTCTCGCGCCGTTCTAACGCAGTTTCCGCTTTGCACGGCGAGGTCTCGCGCCAGATGTGGACCGGGCTTTATCCGGGGAAGCCGGAAGACGAGGTCCCCATCGGCCATATCACGAACGGAGTACACGTGCCCACGTGGCTGGCGCCGCAAATGGCGCGTCTGTATGACCGCCACCTGGGACCAGACTGGCGGCAGCGTAGCGGAGAAGCGAGCACGTGGGAAGGAATTGAGAGCGTCGATGATGGGGAGCTCTGGGAAACTCACCTCAGCTTGAAATCACGCCTGCTTGACTTTGTCCGGCAGCGGGCAATGGAGCAGGCCGAAGCTCGGGGAGAACCTCGTGACCGAATGCTCGAGTCTGGGACGCGTCCTCAGTCCGGACGCCCTTACCATCGGCTTCGCGCGCCGGTTCGCAACGTACAAGCGGGCTAACCTGATCCTTGGAGATATCGAACGCTTGGCTTCGATGGTTAACGATCCGAAGCGTCCCGTTCAGTTCGTTTACGCCGGCAAGGCCCATCCGCGTGACGAGCCGGGCAAGCGAGTGCTGCAACAAGTTGCTGAGATGATGCGGGATCCTCAATTCGGGGATAAGTTTGTTTTCGTCGAAAACTACGATATCAACGTTGGGCGGCATCTCGTTCAAGGGGTGGACGTCTGGCTGAACAATCCCCGAAGGCCTTTGGAAGCGTCGGGGACCAGCGGCCAGAAAGTGGTGCTGAACGGAGGGCTGAATCTCTCGGTCCTGGACGGCTGGTGGGCCGAAGCGTATGACGGCAGCAATGGGTTTGCTATCGGAACCGGCAGAACCCACTCAAACATGGATATTCACGACACCAGGGATGGCGAGGACTTGTACCGCACGCTCCGCGAAGAAGTGATCCCGCTGTACTATCAATGCGATCGAGACGGCCTGCCGCGGGGCTGGATCAAACGGATGAAGCGAACCATCCGGACACTGGGTTGGCGCTTCAACGCCAATCGAATGGTTATGGATTACACGCTGAAATGTTACGTGCCCGCCGCGGGCGGCATCTCCAGCGACATGCGCCGGAGGTATTGAACTAAAGCACAAGCTGGGGAAAAATCGAAATTGGGGATACAGGTTGCGCTTCAATCACAGTACACGCTTTAAGTACGACAAGCCCGTAAGCCTTGGCCCGCAAGTTGCGCGGCTGCGACCTGCGCCGCACTGCCGAACACCGATTCTCAGCTATTCGATGAAGGTGCTTCCGGCGAAACACTTCATCACTGGCAGCAGGATCCCGCACGGCAACTTTCTGGCGCGGCTTGCTTTTCCCCGAGAAAGACCCGGGAGTTCAGTGGTCGAAGTGGACTTGATCGCCGAGCTTTCCCCGATCAATCCGTTCGACTATTTTCTTGAGCCGGAGGCAGAAAACTACCCGTTTCAATACTCTCCGTCGCTCGCCAGAGATCTCGAACGCGTATCGTGCTTTGGAGCCGGCGGGCCCGCAGCTGCAGGGCTTTCTCGATAGCGTATCCACGCGAGCCGCGTCCCACCCTGGGTTTTCTAGTCGATCTAAATCGACGAGTGCGGGATGAGATCGGCTATGTCGTCGCGCCTCGAGCCGGGCATTCAAAGTTGCGAGGAGACCCTCAACCGGCGTACCGGTTCCTGCCGCGATTCGGCATGGCTGCTGGTCCAAGATACTTCGACACCTTGGATTGGCGGCGCGTTTCGTCTCGGGATACCTGATCCAACTTGCGTCGGACGAACCCGGACTGGAAGCGCCGGCTGGCGCCTCAAAGGACTCCTTCGATCTGCATGCCTGGGCCGAAGTATATCTGCCCGGGGCGGGCTGGATTGGCTTCGATCCCACTTCGGGGCTGCTGGCGGCGGAGGGCCACATTCCTCTCGCCTGCGCGCCAGAGGCTTCCGACGCGGCGCCCATCACCGGCTCCGTCGAGCCCTCCGGAGTCGACTTCGGCTACGCGATGACAGTGCACAGGCTGAACGAAACGCCACGCGTGTCCAAGCCTTACGCGGAGGAGCAGTGGACGCCAAGTCGAACAGCTCGCGCATAAGGTGGATGCTGATCTGATAGCCGGAGATGTGCGCCTGACGATGGGCGGCGAGCCTACCTTCGTTGGTCTCGATGAGCCTGAGAGCCCGCAGTGGAACGGTGATGCCATGGGGCCTTGAAGCGGAACCGCGCCGTCACTCTGATTCGCACGAATTCAGGAAAAGGTGGCGCCCGGAGCCCTGCTGCATTTTGGACAAGGCAAATGGTATCCCGGCGAAGTCTTGCCGCGATGGGCGCTGAGTTGCCACTGGCGAGCCGACGGCGTTCCGGTCTGGGAGCACGGCGATCTGATCGCCCAGGAAGACCACGATTACGGATTCGGCACAGCCGACGCGCTGCAATTCATGGAGGCACTCACGCGCCGTCTTCAGGTGAGTTCCGATAACATCCTGCCTGCCTACGAAGATGCTTTCTACTATCTGTGGAAAGAGCGGCGTCTTCCCGTCAATGTGGACGTGGCAGACTCCAAGCTGGCGAATGCGCGCGAACGAGAGGAGCTGGCACGCGTGTTCGAGCGCGGTCTGGCGGAACCCGTTGGATATGTGCTTCCCATTCGGCGGCGCCAGCATGAAGGCCGGCTCTACTGGTCAAGCCAGCTCTGGTTTCTGCGTCCGGAACGCTTGTTGCTGCATGCAGGGCGATTCGCCAATCGGTTATCGTCTGCCGCTCGAGTCGCTGCCCTGGGTTGCGCCGGACGATATCGAATACGATTACGAGAGCGATCCTTTTGCCGATGGCGAGCGGCTGCCGCGGCGCGAATCCCCGCGCCTGGATCTATTCGATACAAGCCCAGCCGACGATCCGTTACCTGCCGCGCCTCGAAGGGCGAATCCTCGAAGTCGTTAGTGCGGCCCGCGTTATGCGTCGAGGCTCGCGAAGGCCGGTTGCATGTCTTCCTGCCGTACACGCCGAAGCTGCGGGACTACCTCGATCTGCTTTCGGCGGTCGAGGACACCTGCCTGTATCTCAACAGGCCTGTGTGGATCGAAGGCTATGCGCCGCCTTCCGATCCGCGCCTGAAATCGTTCAGCGTCACTCCGGATCCTGGCGTGATTGAGGTGAACCTTCCGCCCGCACGCAACTGGGATGAATTGCGGGAAGTTAACACAGTGGTCTTCGATGAAGCACGCCGCGCGCGGCTGACCGCTGAGAAGTTCATGTACGACGGGAGGCACACGTCGACAGGCGGAGGGAATCACATCGTGCTCGGCGGGCCCACCGCCTCCGATAGTCCGCTGCTTCGGCGGCCCGATCTGCTGCGCAGCATGGTGGCTTTCTGGCAAAATCACCCGTCGCTGTCATTTCTGTTTTCCGGCTCCTTCATTGGTCCCACCAGCCAATATCCGCGCATAGACGAAGCCCGCATGGATTCGTTGTATGAGCTCGAAATTGCGTTCGATCAACTGCCGTCAGGCGAGTGTCCGCCCTGGCTCGTTGATCGCTTATTCCGGAACCTGCTGGTCGATATGACGGGCAATGCACACCGCGCGGAGTTTTGCATCGACAAACTGTATCCGCCGGAAGGCTCCGGTTCGCGCCTCGGTTTGCTGGAGCTGCGAGCGTTTGAAATGACTCCGCATGTCAGGATGGGCCTCGCTGAGTTACTGCTCATCCGAGCTCTGGTAGCCGCTTTCTGGAAGCGTCCGTACGAAGGCAAACTGGTCCGGTGGGGAACGGCGCTGCACGATCGTTTTCTGCTGCCGCATTTCGTGGAGCAGGATTTCAACGAAGTGCTATCCTTCCTACAACGAGCTGATTACGATTTCGAGCGTCAATGGTTTCGCCCCGCACCTTGAGTTTCCGCTTTCCAGCTTATCGGGTCCATTGCCGTCCAGGGCATTCAACTCGAGTTGCGGCAGGCGCTGGAGCCGTGGCATGTGCTCGGAGAAGAAGCGAGTGGAAGCGGAACCGTTCGTACGGTGGACTCCTCGCTCGAAAGGTTGCAAGTCAAAGTCTCAGGGTTCACGGACCGTTATGCCGTCACTTGTAACGCGCGCAGGATTCCGCTGCATCCGACGGGCGAGCCTGGGCAAGCGGTGGCAGGAGTTCGCTTCCGCGCGTGGAAGCCCGTTTCCTGCCTGCATCCCACCATTCCGGTGCATGCGCCTCTTGCGTTCGATGTTGTCGATCAATGGAACCAGCGCTCGCTCGGTGGTTGCACATATCACGTTCGGCATCCGGCAGGACGCATCTATACTGCCCGCCCAGTCAACGCCGCCGAGGCGGAGAGCCGCCGGTCTGAGCGGTTCCAGTCCAGCGGCCACACGCCCGGTCCGATAATCGCACCCGTGGAAGATCCCAACCCGAGTTTCCCGATGACGTTGGACCTGCGCTGGCCAGGGCCCGTTGAGAAACGCGCCGTCTGCAGCGCCGCCTTCATGATCGCCGATCTTCTCCAACAGGCTTCTCTTAGAGATCCTTCCGTTTATGATGAGCTGTCGAATGACGGCATCAATCCCCGGCCTCACTGGGCTGGTCTGATCGAGTCCCTGCGGGCGATCGGCTCGGAAGAACTAGCGAAGCGTTGGGCCAAGGCGGAGCGCCGCATCCATGAGAACGGCGTTACTTACAACGTCTACGGCGATGCGCTTGGTGAGAACCGCCCCTGGAGGCTCGATCTCATCCCTCTGCTGATCGCGGCAGACGAGTGGCGATACATCGAGGCCGGGATTGTTCAGCGGGCCCAGCTGCTGGAGCTTATGCTGGCAGACCTCTATGGGCCTCAAAAGCTGGTTAAGGACGGGCACCTACCGCCGGCACTTCTCTTCGCGAATCCGGAGTTCCTCCGGCCCGTCGCCGGGACGCAGGTTTCCCCACGGAAGCTATCTACATTTGATTGCGGTGGATCTCGCGCGCTCGCCGGACGGCCAATGGTGGGTGCTCGCCGACCGCACACAGGCTCCATCGGGAGCGGGTTATGCGTTGGAGAATCGCATCATTGTCGCGGATGTTCTTCCGGATCTTTTCCGCGGTTCAAACGTGCGGAGACTGGCGCAATTCTTCCGCGCCCAACGAGAGGCTTTGACCAGCCTGGCGGGCTGCGATCATCCTCGCATTGTGCTGCTGACGCCAGGTCCCTTGAACGAAACCTACTTCGAGCATTCGTACCTGGCACGGTATCTCGGGTTCACGCTGGTCGAAGGCGGCAGATCTTACCGTTCGCGACAGCCGCGTTTACCTGAAAACGGTGGAAGGCTTGCGGCAGGTGGACGTGATTCTCCGGCGCGTGGACGACAGCTTCTGCGACCCGCTGGAGTTGCGCGGCGACTCGTTCCTGGGGGTCCCCGGTCTGGTTAAGGCGGTCCTCGCGGGAAATGTCAAGGTCGCTAACGCGCTGGGCAGCGGCCTTATTAGAGACCGCTGCCACGATGCCTTTTCTACCTGGTCTGGCGAGACATGTACTGGGAGAGCGTCTGAAGTTACCATCAGTCGCAACGTGGTGGTGCGGACAGGAGTATGCGCTGAACTGGGTATTGGACCACCTCGAGAGACGTGGTCGTGAAACCGGCGTTCCCGTCTCGCGGCATGGAACCTGTATTCGGAGCGGAACTGGACAGAGCCGGAGAAGCAGCGCCTTGTCGAACAACTGCGCGCGTGGCCGCACGAGTATGTGGCGCAGGAACAGGTGGCTCTATCTACCGCGCCGGTTTGGGACAACGGTCGGCTGCTTCCGCGCAGCATGGTTTTGCGAACCTACGTGCTGAATACCGGGACGGGGTGGGTTGCGATGCCCGGAGGGCTGGTGCGCGTTGCCGGCTCGGAAGGGACCGGTCGTCTCCATGCAAAAGGGCGGCCATCAGCAAGGATGCCTGGGTGGTTTGGGACGGTCCCGTCGACACGTTCAGTCTATTGCGGCCGCGTGACCAGCCGGTTGAATTATCGCCGCGGGCCGGTGGATCTGCCCAGCCGGGTTGCGGACAACCTTTTCTGGCTGGGCCGGTATGCCGAGCGTGCGGAAAACATCGCGCGTCTTCTGCGCACTTCGCTGGGCCGGGTAAGACGAGTGAGTAAGGCGGAACTGGACTGTCTCATCCGGCTCCACGGTTGTTTCGAGTCGCGACACAGCAAGCTGCCGAAGAACAAGCCGCCGACCGCAACCGAGCTCGAGCTGGAATTCATCTCGCTGATGAGCGATACCAAGCGGCCGGACAGTTTGGCTTCAACTCTGGATGAAGTTCACAGGGTCGGCGGCAGAGTTCGCGAGCGGCTGTCTTCCGATATGATGCGTCTGATCGGCCAGCTCACCGCATCTGCGCGGGTCGAGAACTACATGTTGTTCGTCGAATACTCCGGCGGTGCTCAGCGGATGTCTCGAGTTACTCTCCGCGTTCTCGGGAATGGAGCGCGAAAACATCACGCGCGGCCCCGGTTGGCTATTCATGAGCCTGGGACGCCGTTTGGAGCGCGCCATCTATTCGACGCGGCAAGCTGCGGGAGATAACCGGGTCCGTTCGCCGAGGCGGATTGGCCGCTCTTGGAATACTTGCTGGAGGTGGCTGACAGCTCCATGACCTACCGCTCCCGCTATTACACGACTCTGCAACCCGTGGCGGTACTGGACGTATTGATGACGCGATGAAGCCAACCCCCGCTCTTTGGATTTTCAGTTGAGTCATCTTGCGGATTTATATTCGAAGCTTCCGCGCCACATCCCCGACGATCTGAAGAGCATGCAGAACGCGCGTGACGTTGCTGCGGAGTTTCGATCTGCAAGCGTTGGATTACCCGCTGCCGGGATCGGCAGATACACAGCGCAATTCCAACGAGCGGTCCCGCCTGAAGCGTCGTTGAGAGGATTGGAGAGATTTCTGCCTTCCTGGTCGAATAATCTGTCGAATACGTACTTCACTCATGCCCGCACTTTGCCGATCACGATAGGCGAATGATCTATCGCATCGTCCACAAAACCACGTACAGATACAGGTCGCCGGTGTCGTTCGGAGATCACGTGGCGTGCCTTACGCCTCGGGATCTTCCGCATCACCGGTGTACGACGAAATGAACTTCGCATCACGCCGCAAGCCAGTCTGTAATCAGCGCACGGACTATTTCGGAAACCAACTCAGCTTCTTCACGATTCAGGAGCCACACAGCCGCTGAGTGGTGGAAGCCCGCAGTGAAGTGGTGATCGACGAAGACGGCAAGGCCGAGCCCGGAGCAGTCGCTGGCGTGGGAAGAAGTCGCCGAATCCTTGCCGCAGGATCGCAGCCGCCGGCGTCGCTCGAAGCGTACAGTTCGTCTTCGAATCTCCGCGCATCCGGCCCAGTGCCGAGTTTGCTTCGTAC
>CAWKLV010000027.1:0-267422 GCA_963850575.1 uncultured Acidobacteriota bacterium
TAATCCGATGCGGTTTTACCGAAGCCGTCGAACTCCCCGTACACGCTTTCGCCTTTCTGCAGCTCTCGTGCGTACACAATATTTTTGCCGCGCACCTCGGCTCCTTCACCCCGCAAAGGCGCCTTCGCCTTCAGATCGAACGGGAATTGCACCATCGACTCCGGCCCGGTCGGCTGATTGTCGATCATAAAGAAATTGTGGTTGTACTGAAAGGTGTGAATGGGTTTCTCACCGGTGTTCTTCAGCACATGGAGAATTGTCATCTCCGGTTTGTTTCTTACCAGGCGGATCGTCTTCGTGTAGCGATACGCGTATCCATTGGTCCCGATCAGTTCGTGCGTGAACTGAATCCAGTCCCGTCCGCTACGCACTTTCCACTTCCCAGGATCGACAATGTCGTAGGTCTTGAAAGGCCCGTACTCACTCTCCTCGGGCTTGCGTACCACGCCCACGCCGATCCGCATAAACGTGCCGCCCGGTTTCGCTTCGGAGTATCCGATACCGCCGTCCTCGCTGCGGAACTCCTCCACCGGCCCCATGATGGCGTCGTGCAGCTTAGGGTCGTACTTTTCGAACCATTGCCCGAAATACTCGTGGTTGCCCGCCGCAGATTGTAGATTTGGCCCGACCAGTCAAATCGCGTTCCGCGGTAGTAGCCGCGCTCGGCATCCGGTAGATAGAACTTCGCGGTGATGCTTTTGCTGGAGATCTCGGCTTGAGGGAAATCGTCCGCGGCAAGCGCCGCCGCAAATAGGAAAACAGGAGGAAAACGCGCACCAGCCTAAGCTATCACGCTATTCGCCCGATGCGTACGGGGCCTGCGTAGCCGGTCATCTCGAGATAGCCTCTACCTTTTGCAGCGCGGCCCTGCTTGACTCCTGTGACCTCGATCGCGCCTTCCCAGTACTGCGTGAGCTCCTGCTGGGGAAGATGCGTTCGAAGGGCTGATTCAATGCCGAGCGACTGTACTGAGATGGTCCACTCAATCGGATATCGTCCGTGCGTCTCCGGGCTGGTCCAGGTCTTGCCCGGCGTCAACACAAACTCATTTTTGCTGAGATGCCGCGAGCGACCCTAGCGATCGACATACGTCCCGGCCGAATATGGGTCGATGGATCCGTCTTTGTGCCGCAGCCGGAAGAGCATCAGCTCGGTGTCGTCGTCGAATTGCAGGCTGAACCAGTCCCAGCCGGTCTGGTCCGCTTCCAGCTGATGGGTGAAGAACTCGTGATCCATCCACGGAGATGCCTTCCACGGTGAACGTGCGTCCCTCGACATGGATGGTGCCGCTGCGTGGCCAGCCGGGTGTAGCGAGATGTAGTGCGAGGCGCGCCCGGCGTCCTTCCGCTTTTTGGCTGACGCCGTTGACGCCGTGAATGACAGGCGGCTTTCCGGCATGCAGGCGAGAGCGCGAGTTGGAAGTTGTCGGCGATGGCCTGCGAGCTTCTGATCGGCCGGCTGGACTAGTCACCTGCCAGTTGCCGTTCCACACGCGGCGCTGCGCGGCTCGGCTCCCGCCAAGCCCGGGCCCGCGCGGTTCAACCGTTCGGTGTGAAAGAAACGGCGGCCGTCGATATCGCTGAGTGCGAGGTGCGCGAGCCAGACGTCCTGCACGTCCCAAACGGTGGTGGTCTGCGCGTCGCGATCCACGCCGTGCCGGAAGAAGGTCAGCTCAAAGCCGAAGCGGCGCCCGTCGGCGGCGTGCAGATTGCCCGTGTAATACCACCACTCCGTTTGAAATTCGGGATGGTTGAAGTGATCGCGCGGGAATTCATAGCGGTAGCCGGGCAGAGCCGGCCGGTATGGCAGCGCTGGCGCGACTGCCAGCAGCGAGGTCGCCGATCAGGCAGCGCGCTACTCCTCATGGATCACCTCGATGGGATTCAGCCGCGTCGCGATGCGCGCCGGATACAGCGCCGCCAGCACCGTCGCCACGTACACCAGCGACAGCGCGCCTAGCAGCACGGCGACGGGCCAGTGGAACTGGATGGTCCAGCCAAAGGACTGCTTATTGATGACGAAGATCAGCAGCAGCGAAAGCAGAACGCCCGAGAATCAGGCCCGGCAATGTTCGCCAGCAGGCCGAGCAATCCGGCCTCGAACAGGATCACGCGCCGCAGCTGGCCGCCGGCGCCCCCAAGAAATCGCAGCAGGCCGAACTCGCGCCGCCGGTCGATCACCAGAGCGAGCAGCGCGCCGGCTACCCCCATGATCGCGACGAACACGGCCACGGCCTCGAGCGCGTAGGTGATGGCGAAGGTGCGATCGAAGATGCATCATCGCATCCTCTCGCAAGGAGCGGTTCGAAAGCACCAGCACCTTGCGTCCGGCGAGCGTCGGCTTCTACCGCGCGGCGGCCTTCTTCGAGCGGAGACGCCGGGCTTGAGATAAACGGCGACGTTGGAAGGCGCGGGGTCCGGCAGATACTTCAGCAGCGTGCCGCGATCCATGATGATGTACCCGCGCTCGTTCGAGTAATCGTAGTAGACATCCAGGACGCTTAAGCGAACCGCTTGTCCGCCTAGCGAGATGTCCAGAACATCGCCCCGGCGGACGTGGTGCTTGTTCGCGAAGGGCTCGCTGACGATGACGTTATCGTGATCCATCAGATCCCTAAACACACCTTTCGGATCGGCGCCCGACAGAAACGGGCGTGCGCCGTACCGCGAGATGACGCGCGCCTCACCGCCGCCCAGCGTCGCCGGCAATCCCTGATAACTGATTTCGTAAGCACGGAAGCGATCGACGGCGGCGACTACGGGAAGAGCCGCGATCCGGTCCGCAACGTCTGGCGGACAGCGTCGGATGGCGGTCCGCGCCCGCCGGACTCGCCGGCCGCAAATACAGATCGGCTTGCAGACGATCCTCCATCCAGAGCACTACGGTCTGCCGAAAACTGCCCACCATAATGCCTACGGCGGCCATCATCGCGATCGCAGTAGAGAGCGCCCCCACCAGCACGGAGGTCCGCCGCATGGACGCGGCGAGGCTGCGAACCGCCAGCAGAGCCTCCACGCCGAACACACGCCGCAGAATACCAGCGGAGACGGCCGTCAATCCGGAGACCAGCGCGGGGATCGCGAGCGCAGATGCGGCGATCAACAGAATCGCCGCAAGGTAGCCGAACAGCGGCTTGCCCGCCGACGGGAGCCTGCCGGGATGCGAGCCATGCTCCGGCGCCGAGCAGGATGGCTGCGAAGAGTCCTCGCAATTTGTGGATTCGGACCTCGTGCTCGCGACGGCCTCGCGACATCGCCTCAACCGGTACGACTTCGGAGGCCTCCCAGGCAGGGGCGAGGGCCGAAACGACAGCGATGCCTACGCCCGTTGCGACAGCCATGAAGCCGATGTCCCATGTGAGCGCAATCGGCGCGGGAGTGCTGCTGACATACAGAGACCCCACGGTAGCGGCCACCAACTTCACGGCGCTGGTCGGCCATGATGCGGCCCAGCACAGACACCGGCAAGCCCTCCCGTGATGCCGAAACATGCCGCTTCGCCCAGAAAGGCGGCCCGGACTGCGCCGCGAGTGGCGCCGAGCGCTCGCAGAATTCCGATCTCGGCGCGGCGCCGCACCACCGAGACCGAGATCGTGTTGTAAATGAGGAAAGCGCCCACCACCAGCGCGATATAGCTCAGCACGCGCAGGTTCCAGCGGAAAGCATCCAGCATGCGGCGGTTCTCATTGGTGCGGGATCCTTGCGGCGCCACCGTGATCCCCGGTAGGAAGTGCGGATTGCAGCACCGGTTGCCATTCCTGCGGCGTCGGAGAGGGCGTTCGCACGAGAATACGGTCAAGCCGGTTCTGCCGTCCAAGCCACCGGGTTGCGGGAGCAAGATCCATCACGATCGCCTCGCCGGAGCGATCGCCCAAGATGCCCTGGACGGTGAAGTCGCCGGCACGGTCGTTGATGAGCAGATGAATGCGGTCGCCGGTTTTGTAGCCCAGATTCTTACCGGCCCATATCAGGTCGTCGCGTTGAAATGTATTCGCGCCGCCATTGCCGCGCTGGGTTGGAGAGAAAATCGATCCCGAGAAAGGGTACCGTGCGTCCGCTGTCCACAATCAACGCGTAATCTTCGATGCGGGCATCGAGCTTTAGAGCGTAAGGCAGAAGAGCCAGTTTGGTCAGTGCTTCGGGAGGAATGCCGCCGGTGGCGGTGACCTCGAAATCGGCGTCGCCGGCCAGTGTTTCCATCGACGAACGGAACGAACCTGCCGCGGCGTTTCCGGCGAGTTCGATGGCCAGCACGACGGCCACGCCCAGAGCCACGGCTACTGCGGTCAGAAGCGTGCGCAGCGGTTCGCGGCGCAAGGGCCGGACGATCAACCGGTAGAAAAGACTTAGATAGGGCACGGCGCAGTCACTGCTTCCACGCGTCCGTCCCGCATCCGCACGAGTGTGTCGGCGATACCCGCCGCCTCTGTGCTGTGGGTTGCCATGACGATCGACGTTTGCTGTTCGCCGGCAATGCGGCGCAGAAGATCCAAGATGAGCTCTCCGGTCGAGCTGTCCAGGTTTCCGGTAGGCTCGTCAGCCAGCAACAGCGATGGCGAATGCACCAGTGCGCGCGCGATGGCCACGCGCTGCATCTGTCCGCCGGAAAGCTGATACGGCATCCGCGACGCGAGTTCGTGCACGTCGACCCAGCGCAGCCGTTCGAGCGCGACATCGCGGACGCGGAGTTTCCCTGCCAGCATCAGCGGCAATTCGACGTTCTCGATTACCGAGAGAGCGGGCAGTAATTGGAACGATTGGAAAATGAATCCGACCTTTTCGCGCCTGAGCCGCGTCAGCCCGGCATCCTTCAGCGAGGATGTCTCGACGCCTTCCACGAGCACCCGGCCCGAAGTTGGAAAGTCCATCGCACCCGCGATGTTCAAGAGCGTGCTCTTCCCGCATCCGCTACGCCCCACGAGTGCCACGAACTCGCCCGGGGCAACTTCAAGCGAGACATCCCGCAGCGCCGGTACGGCCGCGCCGTCGGTGATGTAGTCTTTGCTGACGTGATCGAGCAGGAGGGTGGTCACGAATAATTGCTGTCTATTTGGATGCGAGAGACCGAGAGCCGGTTGTAATCTTCACTCCTGCTGTTCTTCCAAAATGGCCTCCAGTTCGGCGATCGCTTCGAAATCTTTGGGCCTCCCCAACGCGCGCTTCACTTCGACGAGGCGTCTGAGCTTGAGGCAACGGCATTGGAAACCGAAGAGATCGAGAGCCATCGTGTGCGGCAAAAGTTCATCGTAGCCGCCCCCAGCTACGATTTCGCCTAGCAAATCCAAATCGCCGCCACTGGTCGTCAAAGTAAGGTTTAGGCCACTCGCAATGGTATGTTCGTCCCACCGGAAGGGCAGCCCGGGAGGCGCTCCGCGGAGGTACGGCTTGAGACCCTCCAGAGCTGCGACGAGACGCCGGTAGTTCTCCGGTGTCCGGCGGTACACAATGTCCAAGTCGGCGGTCAGTCGTGCCGCGCCATGCGCAGTGGCGGCAACTCCTCCGACGATTACAAATTCCACGGCGGCGTTCGTCAGCGCCGCAAGCAGAGTGCGAAAGTCGGTCACGATTTGCGCCGCGCTTCACGACCCGCGCGCCGCAGTTCTTCGGCGAATATTTGCAGGGCCATTAGCTTCTCCAGACGCTCGGTGGGGGTGAGTTTCAGGTTCTCGCGAATCAACGTGCGATCCACGTCGAGCTTATACTTTTCGATCACCGGGTCAGAAGTCATACAAACGGATCCCACTCCACCCAACGGCTCACCATCGGGAAATACAAGCCCACCCGGATGCTGCGCCCGTCCAAATGCGACAGCACCGCCGCGTACCGCTCTAGCTGGGCCTGGTAAGCTCGCCTCTGGGACTCCAGGAATGCATCAAGGTCGCCACCTTCAGGATCGCTGGTCTTGAAGTCGATAATCCACCGCATTCCATCGTCGGTGACAAACGTCCGATCGATGACCAGGTGGCGCACCTCGCCGTCGATCATCCCGCTAATCGCGAATTCACTCTCGGCGCCGGCATGCGAGCTCAGAGCCCAGCGGCCAATGGGATCGGCAATCGTCCTCGCCAGCGCGGATTGCACTCGTTCGCACTCCAACTCGCCAAGTGTCATCCGCAATGTGGGACGTAGCGCGGCAATGCGATCGGGAGTCCACTGGGCGACGCCGTCGCGGGCGATACGCTCCAGCAACCGATGTGTAATGGTGCCTGCGGCAGTGATTCCGTCGACCGCCTGTGATCGGATTCGGGCCGGCTGATCAGGCGGCTCCATCTATGTGCGCGGATTCCACCGGTAGGCCGTTCATGCGTACTCGGGTAAGCATTCGCGGCGTTCGGACGCTCACCTGCGCGGTCTGCGGCGGCAATGGTGCTGCGTCCAGCAACTCTTCGAACTGCAGCCGGACTGTGTCCCAGATGTGGGCGAGCAGCGAATCTCCGGCCGGCTCCCCCGTAGCGGGGTCCACATGTCCCATCAGGTGCAGGCGGCTCTTGGCCCGCGTACAAGCGACATAGAGGAGCCGCTGCGATTCGTGGCGCGCCTTCTCGTCATTTTCGCGGCGGATAAAGTCGTACGTGCGATCTTTTCCGCCGCGGCGCGCCGAGATGGGAGCCATCAACAGATCGGTTCCATCGGCGTGCGGCCGCTCCGACCAGAGCAAGAGCGCAGAGTCGTCCACCTTGGGGTGCTTGCCCAATCCCGGCAAAATCACAGTGTCGAATTCCAGGCCTTTCGATTTGTGAATGGTCATCAGCTCCACAGCGGCATCAGCATTCGCATCGGGATTGGCGAACAGTTCCTGCGCTCGGCCGGAGAGCAACTCCAAATCATCCACGTCGCCGTTCTTACCAACGTCCTCCAGCAAATCGAAGAAAGCGCGGGCATCGCCCAGATCGTTATCGTCGACGAAAGCGTCGCCGTCTAGTGCGATCCAGGTCCGTTCGACGAGTTGCGCGACTGGGACGCGACCACGTGCGGCGAGCGCTCGCCCAATAACCGGTGTGACGCGACCAAGCCGGGCCGCGCTGTCGGCGGGCAATATTCGTGCCGGATCATGGAGTAAGCTCCAGACGGGCCGCTCACGATCAGCGCCCGCGATCCGGTGCAGATCTTCGAGCGTCAATCCGCACCATGGCGCGCGCAGAACGGATAGCCATGCGATGCGGTCCGCTAAGTGAAGCAGCGCGCGTGTGAGGGCCAATAGGTCCTGGATCACCGGCTTCTCCGCCAGCGCTAGAATCTCGATGGCCCTGTAGGGCACACCGCGGTCCCTTAGAGAATTGGCGATGGTCATCAAGTGGCTTCTCGATCGAACCAGTATCGCGGTGCGGTTGTCCGGCCATTCCCGCTGCGTGCGTTGAATGATGCCGATGACGAGGTCCGCCTCGGCCTGATCGTCGCGTCCGACGAATGGGTGTACCGCGACCGCCGCTCCGGCATTCCCCTCGCGAAAGGCCACCGATGGCGTGTACGGAACCGCGCCCGAGTACGCATGCGGAACGCCCGGAAAAACGCCCCGGAACACTTCGTTCACCCACTCTACGATCGGCCGTGCGGAGCGGAAGTTGACGGCCAGACCCAGGGGCTCCGGTTGCAGGGCGCCAATGCCGGATTCCCGGACATTCAAAAAAAGTGCGACCTCGGCTTGCCGAAAACGATAGATGGATTGCATTGGATCACCCACCAGGAAGACTGTCCGGCGATCCTCTTGACCCGCTAGAAGCGCGAGCAGCAGGTCGTATTGCGTCACGGATGTATCTTGGAATTCATCAACCAAAAGATGCTCGATGCGCGCACCCATTGCCAATGCGAGATCCGTCGGAGCCGTCGCGTCGCCCAAGGCGCGCCGGGACGCACTTGCAATCTCAACGAAATCCACTTTCCCTGATTCCCCGAACACGGCAAGCAGATGCGCAACAGTAACCGGCAACAACCGGAACAGCGACGAGAGCACCTCCCACTCCTGTTCCTCGTAGGCGCATGCGGGCAAGTCCGTGATTTGCGACAGCAGTATCTCGAAGGGCTTGGCCGCGGCAAAGTTGGCCAGCAACGTTTCGAGGCGGGACTTCATCCGCTTGTCATGCGGGGGAAACCCAACGCTTCGATCCACTCTCTTTCGCCACTCACCTTTACCGGTCAACAGCATACGGCTTAGGCCCAGCCAATGTTCCAGGCAATCCGGGTGCGCGTCCGGCAGCGACTCCAACTCCGCGCAGCATCCTATTCTCGGATCCGTGTCTCGAACGTTAGCGGCGGCATACCGCAGCAATTCCAGCAACTCGCCCTCGCAATCGACGGGCACGCTATGACGCAATCGCGTGAGGTGCTGGCATACGATTCTCTGGAGCGACGCTTCTAAGGCTTTCCGCACCGCCAGGGAATCGGCGCGAGCCCCTGTCACCCGCAACCAGTGATCGCGCGTTTCCAGCATACTGGCCAGCAGTTGGATGGCGCGAGCGACATCGTTGTCCAGATGCTGCAGCAGACATGCAACTGCCGCGGCATTCTCATCCCCGCCGGCCAGCATCTCCACGGCCCGTTGCGCGGCTTCGCGATACATATCGCGCGCATCTTCGGTGACCCTGGGCATCGCGCCGAAACGGGACAGCCAGGGCATCTGCCGCGTGATGCCCATCGACAGCGCATCGATGGTCTGAATGCGCAGCCGATCGGGGTTGTCCAACACGTTCCACCCGTGCCGGGCATCTTGCGCCAGCGCCTCCCGCGCCAGCTCCAGGCTGAACCGCTCCTGCGCGGAGGACGGCTCAATATTGCGTGATGCCTTGCGCAATGCGTCCAAGACTCTTGCGCGCATCTCGGCGGCAGCTTTCACCGTGAACGTGATGGCGACGATCGACTCGGGTGCAGTGACCCGCGCCAGCAGGGCCAGGAAACGCTGAATGAGAAGTTCGGTTTTGCCGGAGCCCGCCGGAGCCTGCACGATAAACGAGGTCTCTGGATGGAGCGCACGGCGGCGTTCCTCACTGTCGGCGGGCTCGGGAGCCAGCGCCGCGCCTGCCCACTCCACCCCGGGCAGCCAGAGCGTGGCCTCGTCACGCAGGCGCATCGGCCTCTTCCTGCTCAACGGGCGCGATCTCGTGAATGCGGCAGAGCGACATCCGCCGGCATTGTTCGCATGTCGCGCGGCCGTCCTTCGGGTCCGCGGCTGCAGCGCCGTTCCGAAACGATTCTGCGATGCGCCCCAGTACGCGCCGCCAATCCTGGATCTGGGCATCCGCGGTGTCGCTGAACGGTTTCGTTCCGGGTAGCACTCCGGGCGTGGCCGCACAGCCTTTGAACCTCAAACCTTCGGGCCCTACCTGGGCAAACGCAACGGCCGCGACGGGAGCCTCGTTGGACAACGCGTAGAGCGGAAGCTGCGGTTCCTCGGGCCGGTCTCCGAACCACGCGCTCAGGGATGGAGCAGTAGCCTTGTAATCGAGGATCACCTGCCGGCCGTCGGGCAGCTCGTCGACGCGATCGATACGTGCCGCTAGTTCCAGTCCCGCGATACGAATCAGTCGCTCGCGTTCGTTGAAGGCTACTCTAAATGGTGTGCGCGTTTTCTCGTATTCGGCCCACTCGACGAGAATATTCGTCAGCCGGGTGGCTTCTAGAGCCCGGAGCCGCGTGTCGAATGCGTCGTGGGAATCGCGGAACACCCGGCGGAGCGCTTCTGTGACAGCCTGTTCTGCCGCATCTCGCAACTGCTCGCAACTCAAAGCCGTGAGTGTCGCGTGATCCCGGACCGCCTCCCAAAAGAATCGCAGGGCGTCGTGTATCAGGCTGCCGCGATCCATCGCGGACAGGCCGAGGTCGGCAGCATCAAGCGGGCGCGCCCCGAGGCGCAGATCGGCGAACGCCTGGAAAGGGCACGCGGACTGAAGCTTCAGCAATTGCGTCCCGCCGCGCGGTTGAGTGGTCTCGAGCATTGGGCCCGTCTCATCAATGAACTGTTCTGTTAGCTGACGCGGGCGCACGGGGAGCGATGCACGTTCTAAATTCTCCGCCCTCAGATTTTCGATCAAAGGACTGGGGCGGAGTTCGACATCACCGGCGTTCTGCGCCCAACTGACGATCAACTCCGGGGAACTCGATCGCAACCTTTGAAACGTGCGTACGGCGAATTCATGTTCGCGCTCTGGAGAAGAGTGTGGCAGGCGGCTTTCCCTCTGTAGAGAGAGCGGCAGGAATGGATGTGGATGCGCGGGCGCGGGCCAGGTCTGATCGGTGGCGCCGCAGATCCAGAGGTTATCGAATCGCGCGCCGGCTGCTTCCAGCGCCCCCATGATCTGGATCGGCGCTCCGGGGTCCTGCGGTTGAAACATGGTATCCCGCGCCAGGCCCTTGAGATGCGCGAGCGCTTCACCGAAGGACATGGGTCCAGCAATTCCGTCCAGAGTGGCAAAGTCGCGCAACAGCGCGTTCCACGCTTCAAATACTTGAAATTCGGCGCTCGATAAGACGCGATCGCCCGGCCACCCCGCTGCGCCCAGCGTTTCACGAAAGTTTGCGGTCCACAGCGATGGAAGCTGAGTCCCGGGTACCGATAATGCCTGCCAACGTTCCAGGATTCCCGATAACCGAGGGCACTGCGCTGCTGCGACGACGATCGACCTGACCGGCACGTAGGCGCGCCGCCACCTGCGGAGCTTCGCGTCCAGGGCCGCTCGCGCCGGAGCTTCTTCTACGCCGCCAGCTAGGAATTGCGAGCGCAGCAGAAGCCCCGCCTCCGAAAGCGCCCAGCGCTCCTGAGATGCCATGCCGAGCGCCAGCAGAGCCGTACTCACGAGCGGGAAGTCGGAAACTGGATCCGGAATCGAGATGTGAAAGGCACGGGTCCCGCTCGGGACCGGGTGGCGCATGCTCTCGGGGTGGAGCACCTCGTCAAACGTCCGTTCCAGGCGCGTTCGACGAACTCCAAGATCCAACAGAACGATGCCGATAGAACGCTTCGGGTGTTGCGTTAGGAGATCTCGCGCCCACTCCGCGGCGTCGCGCAATTCCTGATCGGCGTCGCGGCAACCGCGGCGAACGATTGAAGACTCTTCAGCATCTGACGCCAACATCTCATGTGGGCAGCCGGCGCGATCAAAAACCGCGAGGATGTCGCGCTGCTGAGGCGTGAACTCATCGAAGCCAGCCAGCAGAAGACCGGGCGGAAGTTCGGCTCCGGACACGGCTACCGCATCCGGCAGACGTGCGTCATCGAGCCAGTTGGATTCATCACACGCCTTTCCGTAGGCCATTGCCCACGAGCGGAACGCAGCCCAATCTTCATGTGCACTGAACTGCGCGTTCAGCGGAAGGCGGTACTGATGCATGAGTCTCCAGGCCTGCATGGCGGATCTTGCAGTGCCGCGGAGGTCCAGCAAGGTGGCGCCCTCGGGCGTCTGGGCGATGGTCCGCTGCCACACAATTTCCTCCTGCGCGGCGCTTAACAGCGTAATGGGCAGGAATGCATCCACCCAGAGGGCGCGCAGCCACGACCCAAACGGGAGGATGGCGGGACTCTTCCAGGCCCTCAGTCCCTGGGCAATCTGATGATCGTCGTAGACCGTGCGGAGAGCGCGCGAGAGGCGTTGGTTGGCAGTAAGAATGACGCAACCGTCACCAACCGCCTGCCGGATCTGATCTAGGAAGGCCAAGCGACCAGGCCCTGGCTCTCCATGCGCTTTAATTGCCCGCATGCGGCGTACACGTCGCGTCCGCGCGGCTTGCGGATAAAGCACGGCACCGATCGCCGGACTATAGCTTGAAAGCTCGCGACGCGCTCAGGCAATGGGGTGTCATACGGAATCCCGGGCCCGGGATTTAACGCGATCAGGTTCACCTTGCAATCGAGAGTCGAAAGCATTTTTGCCACGCGGCGCGCATCGGCGTCGGAGTCATTGACGCCCGCCAGCAGAACGTACTCAAACGTCAGCTTCTCCCACGGCCGCAGCGGATAGCTCCTGCAGACCTCCAGGAGATCGCGAAGGTGATACTTCTTCGTAATTGGCATCAACTCGCGGCGCTGCTCTTCGTTGGAAGCGTTCAGGGAAATCGCGAGCTTCGGCCGAATTTCGGCCCGGGCTAACTCTTCGATCTTCGGGACAATTCCGGCCGTCGACACTGTAATTCGCCGCTCCGCGAAACCGACGCCATGCTTGTCCGTGAGAATGCGTGTGGCCTTCAAAACATTCGCCAGATTCAACAGCGGTTCGCCCTGGCCCATCATTACGATGTTCAACGTATTCACGTCCGCCGAGAGGGAATTCGCCTGCAACACCAGTAGCACTTGGCCCACGATCTCGCCGGCGGCCAGGTTGCGCTCCAGGCCCATGAGCGCGGTGAGGCAGAACCGGCAATTCACCGGACAGCCGACCTGGCTGGAAATGCAGATTGTATGACGGTCGGCCTCCGGCATCAACACGCTTTCGACTGTCCGGCCGTCCTCCAATCCGAGCAGGTAGCGGCGCGTGCCGTCGGTGGAGTCGTAGCGCGCCATTTGCCGCGGCAATCCCAGATCGTGGGATGCCGCCAACTGCTCCTTCAGATCGCGCGGTAAGGTAGTGATGCCACCCAGGTCCGCCGCTTTCTGGCGGTACAGGGCGTCATAGAGTTGCTTGGCGCGATAGGCGGGCTGGTCCGACCCCAAGGCGTCGCGCAACTCGGCGACGTCCATGCCGAGAAGAGCCTGAGCCATATCTAGATTGTAGCTAGGCTTTCACATATTGCGCCCGCTCGGACGATGATCACAGGACTTCCAGCAGCTGGCCCACATCGTCCGGACTGATGTAAAAGTGCGGAGAGGTCCGGATCCAGCCTTGCCTGGGCGCCGCGATGATGCCCCGATCCTTCAGCGTCCGAACCGTCAACCGGCAATCCACGCCGGGCTTCCGAAACGACACGATACCCGCTCCGGTCTCCGGTGTCCGCCTCCCGAGCAACTCATATCCCTTCCTGAGAACTCCCTCCGCGATGTGATCGCCAAGCGCCTGAACGTACGGAGAAATCCGCTCGACGCCGATCGTCAGCAGAAATTCTACTGCGGCCCGCAATCCAAAGCAGCCAATCGTATTCAGGGTCCCGCACTCGTACCTGCCCGCGTCCGGACGCAGGGTCATATCCCGTGAAGCGTAATCATTGTAGGCGGCTACGTTGGTCCAGCCGAACTCGACAGGCTCGATCAGATCCTGCTTTTCGCGGCGGACATATAGGATGCCGCATCCTTCCGGTCCGAGCATCCATTTATGGCCGTCAGCGCTCAACGCATCGATCCGCATCTCCTCGACGTTCAGCGGAAAGGCCCCTAGCCCCTGGATCGCATCGACAAAGAAGAAGCATCCTCGACGGCTGCAGATCTCGCCAATGGCCGCAAGATCCGCTCGATACCCGCTGAGATACTGGACAAAACTGATCGTCAGCAGCCGGGCGCCAGTAGCAGCCTCATCGATACGATCCAGCGAATCTGTCGCAGAAAGCCACTCAATGCGCACACCCTGCTGTTCTAAGCGCTTCCATGGGAAGTAGTTGGCGGGAAACTCTTCGTCGAAACAGACGATCTTGTCACCTGCCTTCCAAGGGATCCCGAGCGCGATGGCAGCCACGCCTTCGCTGGTGTTTTTCACTTGGGCGATCTCGGACGGGTCGGCGCCGATCAGGCGAGCTGTCGCGGTCCGCAGGCCCTGGTACGCCGCCAGCCATCGATCGTAGTGCATGGATCCAAAGTGGCATGCGTCGTCTGCTAATTCCCTCATTGCTTGCGCGGCCACTCGGCAAAGCGGAGCGACTCCGGCGTGATTGAGGTAGACCAGCTTCTCTGTGACCGGGAATTCTGCGCGATACTGGTTCCAGATGGGCAGTTCGGACGTCGATCTTCGAAAATCTGTCTTCTCCTCTGAAATGTCGAAACCCATTAACAAAACTATACGTTAGTTGGTAAAGAGGGTTTATACTCGACTCTAGGCAGCGTCAGGGCCCGCGATAGGAGTTTTATGCGCCGCTTCGTCACCGCAAATCTGGGTTTTGCTTTAGCTCTGAGCTTGGCTGTGCCGTTCTCAGGGTTCGCCAAGGACAAGAAGAAGGATCCGGAAACCATAGGTGACCGGGATGTCAGCAAGGGCGTAAACTTCTATTCGCTAGAGAAGGAAATCGCACTTGGAAAAGGCCTGGCCCAGGAAATCGAGCGTCAGGCCCGGATTATCGACGATCCTGTCATTGCCGAGTATGTGAACCGGGTAGGTCAGAACCTGGTCCGGAACTCCGATGCGAAGGTGCCGTTCACGATTAAGGTGATCGACGCCGAGGACGTCAATGCGTTCGCGCTTCCCGGCGGCTTCTTCTTCGTGAACTCGGGTTTGATCCTGAAGGCGGAATCGGAAGCCGAACTGGCTGGTGTGATGGCACACGAGATCGCCCACGTTGCGGCGCGGCACGGTACGCGGCAGGCGACGCGCGGGCAATTGGTGAATCTGGCGTCCATACCACTCATCTTCATGGGAGGCTGGACCGGGTATGGTATCCGGCAGGCGGCCAGTGTGATGATCCCGCTGGGCTTCCTCTCCTTCTCCCGGGCTTTCGAGTCCGAAGCGGATCTGCTGGGCCTCGAGTACCTGTATAAGACAGGCTACGATCCCACCGCTTTCGTTGATTTCTTCGAGAAGATACAGTCGCTCGAAAAAAAGAAACCAGGGACCATGAGCAAGGTGTTCTCGACGCATCCAATGACGGACGATCGCATCAAGAACGCGCAGAAGAACATCCAGGGCATCTTGCAGGCTAAGCCCGAGTACGTGGTGACCACCTCCGAATTCAACGACGTCAAGGCCCGGCTCATGGCTATGCACAACCGGCGCAAGATCGATGATAAGGATCTGAATCGTCCCAAACTGCGCAAGGCTCCGGGCGCGGGCACCACTATAGACGGCGACGATAAGAAAGGTACTAAGGGCAGCGACGAAGACGAACGTCCGACCTTGAAGCGTCGGCCCACGGAATAGTACAACTAGTCTCCCCGCACGCACTTGGCCCACGGCCCCTCCCGGCTGTGGGCCTTTCATTTTGTAGATGTCTGACGGCGTGGAACCAGCGCTACGCCCGCGGCGAAAACGCCGAGCACGCTCCGCTTCCTCTCATGCAGCGCGTTGCACGCGACTACGCGCCCGGCTTGGCGCTGGATATTGCGTGCGGGCTCGGCCGCCACGCGCGGTATCTAGCCGCACACGGCTGGCGCGTCACCGCTCTCGATGCCTCAGAAGTGGCAATCGCCAGACTTGGCGAGTTTCCGAACATCGATGCTCGCGTGCAGGACCTCACGGCGCCCGATTTGGTGATCGAGCCCGGCACATACGACCTCATCTGCGACTGCCTGTATGTTCAGCGCGCGCTGCTTCCTCAGATCCGCAGTGGAGTTCGAGCCGGCGGGCTGGTGGCATTGGCCCTTCCCATGGTTGACGACTCAGCGGGCCTCAAGCCGATGAATCAAGGATTTCTGGTCGAAGCGGGAGAGGTCCGTTCGTGGTTCGCCGATTGGGAGATCCTCGAATACCGTGAGGAGCCTGAGGGTCGCGGGCGCCGCAGCATGGCGCAACTGATTGCGAGGCGTGTGGCAACATAGATTTTCATGCGCCGGATGCTCGCTTTTCTCGTGCTCGCAGTGGTTGAGGTTGCGGCGGAACGTCCTATTCCGCCTCCGGGCGTTGCGATTGCGCCGGCCGACCGGCTCGAACTGGAGAAGGCCCTGAGCGAACTGGACGGCGTCATAGCGCGCAGTCTGAAGGGCAATCCGCTGCTTCCCGATGTCCTGATATTCACGGAAGCGGTCCGAAATGCGCTCACGTACAACGAATTCTTCAAAGCGGCGGATGTCTCGAAAGCTCGCGAGTTGCTGAACGCCGCACAATCCCGGGTCGACTCTTTGGTGCAGGGTAACGCTCCATGGGACATTGCCACGGGCCTGGTAGTGCGAGGATACGTCTCGAAGATCGACGGCAGCGTTCAGCCATACGGGCTGGTGATTCCGGCTTCGTACTCGGCAAATCGGAAATGGCGTTTAGATACGTGGTTCCATGGGCGCAGTGAGACTTTGAGCGAGGTGGCTTTCCTGGGAGATCGTATACGCAATCCCGGAGAGTTCACGCCTGCCGACGCCATTGTCGTACATCTGTACGGGCGGTACTGCAACGCTAACAAGTTCGCGGGCGAAGTGGATCTGTTTGAGACCCTCGCGGATGTGAAGCGTCACTATCCTATCGACGAGAACCGGATCGTGGTGCGCGGATTCAGCATGGGCGGCGCCTCCGCCTGGCACATCGGCGCGCACCATGCGGGTGAATGGGCCGCTGTGGCGCCCGGGGCAGGGTTTGCTGAGACACCGGAATACAGCGGAGTCTATAAGGATGCAGCTCTAAAGCCCACCTGGTGGGAAGAGAAACTCTTTCATCTGTACAACGCCACCGATTACGCGCTCAACCTGTTCAATACGGCGGTAGTGGCCTACAGTGGTGAGATCGACAAACAGAAGCAAGCGGCCGACATCATGGCGCGGGCGCTGGAGGCGGAAGGCATGCGGCTGACGCATGTCATCGGTCCGAACACGGCCCACAAATATCATCCGGACTCCAAGGTAGTCATCAACGGGATGATCGATGCTATTGCCGAACGCGGGCGCGATCCGAATCCGGGTAAAGTCCGGTTCACTACCTGGACGCTGCGCTACAACCGCATGAGATGGATTGTGCTGGACTCGCTCGGCCAGCACTGGGAACGGGCGCGCGTTGATGCGGAGATCGCGGACGATCACACTGTGAACGTTAAGACCACCAACGTCACAGCCTTCAGCATCGATATGGGCCCGGGCGCCTGCTCGCTGGACCCCATGCTGACTGCCCGTGTATTGATTGACGGTGAGCCGGTTGCGGCAGCGGGTCCGATGACCAACCGATCTTGGACGGCACACTTCGTTAGGACTGGTGGCCGGTGGACATCTTCAGACCATGCCGGCATGCCCGGTGTTGCCAAGCGTCACGGGCTGCAAGGCCCCATTGACGATGCTTTCATGGACAGCTTTCTCTTTGTGAAGCCCACAGGAACGCCCCTCTCGCCGGTCACCGCGCGTTGGGTAACAAGCGAACAAGATCGTGCGATTCGCGAATGGCGCAGCCAGTTCCGGGGTAACGCGCGAGTGCGGACAGATGTGGAAATCACGGACGCGGACATTGCGAATAGCAACCTGGTGCTGTGGGGCGATCCGGGCAGCAATCGCTTGCTCGCTCGCATTCTCAACCGCTTACCAGTTCAATGGAACGCGAACGAGTTGGTGATGGCGGGTAGGCGCTTCAGCGCCGCGACGTACTCGCCGATTCTAATCTTTCCGAACCCGCTGAATCCGTCGCGGTACGTGGTGCTGAACAGCGGCTTTACTTTCCGCGAAAGCGATTACCTGAGCAACGCCAAGCAAGTCCCTCGCTTGCCGGACTATGCGATTGTCGACACGTCAACGCCGCCGGATTCACGGTGGCCTGGCCGCATAGCACTAGCGGGTTTCTTCGACGAACACTGGGCAGTTCAGTGACTTCGCTGCTGTAAGAGCCACTCTGCAAATTGCTGCAGTAATCCTGTTGCAACAATACTGTCGCATCTCCGCGCCACCTCCCTCTTCGTATATAATCACAACCTCTGTCAACGGTTGAGGTGGGCATAAGGAAGTGACCCACCGTACTGTATTAGCTTTAATCGGATCGCGGCCGTTGTGTCGGGTTCGATCGCGAAGGAGAATATTGAATGAAACCTATATTTCTGGTCAGCTTGCTGGCCAGTGCAGCAGCTTTGGCACAAACAAAGGCTGAGGGGAATAAACAAGGTTCAGTGGAACAAGCACTGATCAAGATCGAGCACGAATTGAGTGATGCCTTAATCAAAGGCGATGCTTCACCAGGTGAACACTACTTGGCTGACACATACATCTTTACGGGTCCCGACGGAGTGGTTATGGGCAAGGCCCAGAGCGTAGCGGATCTGAAGACCGGCGATCTCAAGTTTCAATCAACGAAGCTCGATGACATGAAGGTTACGGTGTACGGCGATACCGCTGTAGTGACCTACGGAAGTACAGATAAAGGCACCTATAAAGGGAACGATATCAGCGGGAAGTATAGATGGACCGACGTATTCGTCAAGCGCAACGGTCGCTGGCAACTGGTTGCCGGACATGGAGCGCCCAGAGCTAAGTAAATCTGAATGATTGGCTGCGTGCGTACAATACGTTTGTCATTACGGCCTAAAGCGGAAGATTTGCAGTCATTCGAAAATCAAATTCGATTTGAGTTATCTAGGGTAACAGCGTGATCTTGATGTCGATCTAAGTCACACGCGAAGATCGTTGCATCTTAAGCAACGATCGCGTACCATGTTTCAGCAGAATTTGTAAGTCGACTTAGGAGGACATCAAAGTGAAGAAGACTTTAGTAACAGTATTGCTTTTGACAACGGGAGTCTTGGCTCCTGGTGATGATGGCTCAAGAAATTCCGGGTGTAAGGACCTTCCGTCAGCAAACCAGCTGAAGCAATGGATGCGCGCGTCTGCAGGTCCGGCGATAGGAGGACTATTTAACGGCGAAAGGATGTGGGCCTCAGTCGTGAACCGAAATGGCGAGTTGTGCGCCTTTACGACTTCAACCGATGATCCGACGCAAGTCTGGCCGGGCAGCCAGGCAATTGCCAAGTCGAAGGCTTACACAGCGAACGCATTTAGTCTCGACACTTTATCGCTATCCACCGCGAGACTGTACACGTTTACGCAACCGGGCCACTCGCTCTGGAGCTTAGGACAGTCGAACCTGTTCGATCCAAAGTTTCTCGCAGCGCCCAGCGGTGGCGACCATGGACAGAACCAGATCGCAGGCGGCCTGATTTTCTTCGGAGGAGGCCTCGCCCTATACAGCAACTCCAAGATCATCGGCGCGATTGGTATCAGCGGGGATACCTCTTGCGCTGATCATGAACTGGCCAAACGGGTTCGTAACCTTGCCGGACTGAATCCGCCGGCGGCTCTAGGAGGGATGCTCGGGGATGACATCGTGTACTCACCTCCGGATCCACCCAGCGTCTTCGCTCATCCAGTTTGTCTGAACACCAAGCGCAACGGAACAGCCATCGGCGACGAAATGCCGGCCAGCTATCCCAGAGTGGCTCCAATAGTCGTCCCTTGAAAACGAGGTGAAACAACTCCGGTCTAGCCTCTCCGCACCTGCGCGAGGGGCGGCCGGTACATCGAGCCGCAGCGTTCTGAGCCCGCGAACGTTGCAAGCCATCTGCACGAAGCGCCAAGCCTCGCAAGACGTCCTGCCGCCGCTACGTTGGCCACTCGACACCGTGGTCCTGAAACCCGGAGCGTGGTTGCGCGGGAGTCTTTATCCCCGGCGTTCCGATATCTCTCCGGAAGGTCGTCTATGCGGATACTTGCGCTCAAGAACCCGGCGATGCGTCGGGAGTTTACGGTGTGTCGGGAGTTTACGGTGCCGATTCGGGCACGTGGGGTGTGATATATTCACCGATCAGGTTCGCTGGGTTCCGGCCGGACAGGTACTTACGTCGAAGAAGGGGTAATTTCCTATGTTCGTCACACCGCGTTTTAAGCCAATCCTCGTTGTATTAACGCTTGTTGGTCTCACGTCTGCTCTCAGAGCGCAGGTCGATACGGGCACCATACTAGGGACTGTTCATGACAACACCGGAGCGGTAATCCCGGGCGCAACCGTCATACTCCGCAATGAGGGAACCTCCTTCTCCCAAAGCACGAAGACGTCGGGCAACGGCACATTCATCTTCACGCCACTGAGGATCGGCAAATACGCAGTGGAAGTCGAGAGCCCCGGTTTCAAAAAAGAACGCCGTACAGGGCTGGAGTTAAATATCCAGCAGCAACTCGTCACTGACTTCAATCTCTCAGTTGGCGATGTCTCGACGGAAGTGGAGGTCACGGCCACGGCCGCGATTCTTCAAACGGAAAATGGTTCCGTCGGCCATGTGATCGAAACCAGGGCGATCAATGACTTACCACTCAACGGCCGAAACTACACGTTCCTGGCGCGCCTGGTGCCGGGAGCTACAGTTGGCCAGCCGGAAGGCAGAGGGCTCAACGCCAACGGGTGGTTTACTGCGAATGGCACCCGCCCGGCTCAGAACAACTACATGCTGGACGGCATCGACAATAATACGAATAACGTCGATTTCCTGAGCGGCGCAGCCTACGTCCTCAAACCACCGATCGACGCCATCGGTGAGTTTAAACTACAGACAAATTCGTTCAGCGCGGAGTTCGGCCGCGCCGGCGGGGCGGTGTTGAATGCCACGTTGAAGTCCGGCACCAACTCCTTCCACGGCAGTATCTGGGAATTCCTGCGCAACGACAAGCTGGATGCCGCGGACTTTTTCCAGAATGCGAATGGCCAGCCCAAGGGAGCGTTCAAACAGAACCAGTTTGGGGCATCCGCAGGCGGGCGGATCTTGAAAGACAAGACCTTCTTCTTTGCGGATTACGAGGGAACGCGAATCCGGCAGGGCGTACCGTTAACGGGCATTTCAGTTCCGACTCAAGCCGAACGCGCGAGTGGATTTACTGATTTCTCTGATCTGATCCCGCTACAGAGCGGTACGAGAACCGACGCGCTGGGCCGCACTTTCCCGCTGGGAACCATCTTTGATCCAGCAACCACCAGGAGCATCGGTAATGGTAATTTCGTGCGAGATCCGTTTCCGGGGAACATCATGCCGTCGGGGCGCCTGGATCCAAACGCCGTGAAGCTGATGAGTCTTTACCCCGCCCCGACGCAACCCGGACTCATCGGCAATTACAACGTGAACGGGAGCGCGCTGACCGACGTCAACGCCTTCGATGCCCGCATCGATCAGTACTTTTCGTCCCGGGATCAAGTCTTCGGCCGGTATAGCTGGTCGAAAAGCCCCAGCACCCACCCCCCGCCGTTCCCGGGTTTCGCGGACGGAGGAGGCTTCGATGCTGGTGATCAGCGCGTGGCCACCATGGGCGCCGCTCTGAGTTACACGCACTCGTTTGGTCCAGCGCTGATCAACGAAGCTCGAATCGGCTTCAACCGCGAGCACACCTCCCGCGTGCAGGCATATGGCAACGACACGAGCAACATCCCGGCTCAGTTCGGAATCCAGGGAATTCTGCAGACCCCGGGGAACGGTGGCCTTCCCACTTTGAACATCGGAGGGTTAAGCCGGCTTGGGTCCTCAGAGTGGCTCATCAGTGATCGATACAGCAATACCATTCAGTTCACTGAGAATCTGACAAAGATCTATAGGTCACATTCGTTCAAGGGAGGATTTGAAGCCCAGTCCATCTATTTCCCGTGGACGGCGCCGCCCGATTCACGAGGCGGCTTCACGTTCAATGGCCAATATACTTCCATCCCGAACATCAATGACGGCAGCACGGGCCGTGCGCAATTCCTGCTTGCACCGGCGCGAGCCTCCGTTCCGGGAGGAGTGGATAATGTCGGCGGCGCGAACTCCGTAGCTGCCTCAAATTTTGGTGGTGTCGCGGCTAAACGTTCGTATTACGGCGGGTTCTTTCAGGACGATTGGAAAGTCACGCCGAAGCTGACTCTAAATGTTGGTGTAAGGTGGGACTGGTTTAGCCCCACGGGCGAGAAGTACGACGCACAAGCGAATTTTGTGCCGGCAACGCCTTTCTCCGGCGCGCAATATCTGATTCCCACAAGCCGCAAGGACAAGCCTCCACTTTCGCCCAGCTTTGTTCAATTACTGCAGAAGGACGGGATCGACATCGTCTACACTGACAAATACGGCTCTGGGTTGAGCCAGGTACAAAAGACGAACTTCGCGCCTCGCTTTGGGTTTGCTTATCAGTTTACGCGCAAACTCGTGGTTCGCGGCGGCTACGGTATCTACTTCGGCGCATTCGAAAACCGCGGCGGGTATCCGAGCCTGGGCTACGATTATCCATTCCAGTACTCGTTTAGCTTCCCATCCCCGAACTCGGTAGCCCCTGTGCAGTTTCCAAACGGGACAATCGCAACGATCGGGAACGGCTTGTCCAGTGTTCCACTCGATCCAACTCAGGTGAACGCCAAGGGCCTGGACCTGCGAGGGATTCAATTCCATTACAAGACCCCGTACGTGCAGAGCTATAACGTAACGCTCCAATACCAACTGACGTCTGCGGACGCCATTGAAGCCGGGTACGTGGCCTCGCTGAGCCGTCATTTGGAGACATTCATTGGCAGTAACAGGGAAAGCGTTCTGCTACCCCCGGGCACGAACCCACAGAATTTCGTACCATTCCCGGATTTCACGCGCGGCTCTTCTTATGCGGACACAATTGGGACGGCGAACTATCACTCACTACAGACCAAATACCAGCGCCGGTTTGCGGGCGGCCTCAGCGGGTTAATCGCGTATACGTTTTCGAAGACCCGCACCGACGCGGGTGATTTGTTGAGCGGCGGCGCTGTCGGTGGATTCCGTGCGCCCTACGTACCCGGTTGGGGAATCCAGAAGGACATGGCGCTTGCTCCTTTCGATATTCGTCACGCATTCTCTGCAAGCGGCACCTACGATCTGCCGTTCGGCAAAGGACATCACTTCATGACCAGCCCGAATCGCTTGGCTGAATTCACTCTGGGCAACTGGCAAACCAACTTCATCCTGACACTGGATACCGGACAGCCGCAGACGATTGGCTGCACTCGGTCTACGGGCGCCGGCAACGGCTGTTTTGCGCTCTACACCGGAGTGGATCCATACAGCGGTCCGCACAATGTTCAGCAGTATTACAATCCCGCGGCGTTCCGCGACCCGCCGGTAGTGACACAGATCGGCCAAACCGACTTTTCGCCGTTAGGCGGAGGCAACACGCAGGTAACCGGGCCGCCCATTCGGCGCCTGGATTTCTCCCTATTCAAGAGTTTTCCAGTTACCGAACGGATACGGTTCGAGTTCCGCGCCGAATCCTTCAATCTCACCAATACCCCTACCTTCGCCATGCCGGGAAGTTTGAATTACCTGGATACGACGAACTTCGCGAGGATCCGTTCTACGCGGGACGCTCCGAATGACGCCCGCGAACTGCAGTTCGCGCTGAAAATGTATTGGTGAGCCGCACAGAGCGGCTGGAAATAGCCGCTCTTCGTTTGACGTCTGATGCGATACGCACCTACGGTTCTGTTCCTCTGTGCCGGGTGGTGGCTGGTGGCCCAGGCGGGCGAGACCGGCGCCAGTCAGAAGGAAAGCGATTTGCGAGAGCAGGTCCGGATGCGCCCGCAAGATTTCGGGGCAAATCACACGCTGGCTGAATTTCTCATCCAGCAACATAAGTTGGATGCCTCAATCCCATTTCTCGAGAAGGCACGACAGATCGATCCCTCTAATTACCCCAACAGCTACGATCTCGCCCTGGCCTATCTGCAAACCGGCAGAAATGCGCAGAGCCGGCAGATGCTCCAAGATCTGCTCAAGCAAGCGCCTAAGTCGGAGTTGCACAACTTACTCGGAGATGTGGAGGAAGCCGAGGGCAACATTCAGGAGGCGGCCCGGCAATATGAGCTCGCGGCTCGTATGGACCCCTCTGAAAAGAACCTGTTCGACCTTGGCAGCGACCTGAGCTTGCATAAAGGGTTTGAACCGGCTCTGCAAGTTTTTGAGTTCGCAACACAGCGTTACCCCCGTTCAGCGCGGCTTCGGGTTGGTCTCGGAGTCGTGTATTACTCTCTGGGCCGGTACGATGACGCCGTAGAGTCCCTGTGTAAGGCGGTCGACCTCGATCCCAAGGATACCAAGGCTCTCGACTTTCTCGGGAAAATGCACGACCTCTCCCCCCGGTATGCGGACGAAGTTACCAAGCGGTTGGCTCACTTTGTCGAGATCTATCCTCAAAATGCAGCAGCCAACTACTACTACGCACTGAGTCTTAGCCAGCGGACACTGGGGATCAATTCCGAAACCGGCAAAAAGAATGCGCAAGAATTCCTGCGCAGATCGATCCAGTTGAACCCAGCCTTCGCGGACGCACATTACGAGTTAGGCGTGCTCCTGGAAGCAGAAGGGCTGGACGCCGAAGCCATCCACGAATACGAGGTCGCTACTGGCCTGCGGACGGATCTAGCGAAAGGCCATTATCACCTCGCCCGTTTGTACCAGAAAGCGGGACGTACCGCGCTGGCCCGACGGGAATTCCGTAGGTTCGAACAATTAAAGATTAAACAACAGCCGTAGAATGCTCCCAGCACCAGCTAATTGGGGGAAAATAAGAAGACGGCCATGAAACTCAGTGTACGTCAGCTTGTTCGGATTACGGTTGGTACGTTGTTGTGCGCCGCGCCCGCTATGTCGGATTCGGTAGACTTCGTCACCACGATTCACCCGATCTTCGCCAAGCATTGTGTGGGCTGCCACGGCGCCACGAATCCGCAGGCGGGCCTTGCCATGACCAGCCGGAACGCCATACTCAAGGGCGGTATCACCGGACCGGCGCTTGTTCCCGGACGAAGTTCGGAAAGTCTTCTCATCAAGCGGGTGACCGGAACGGTAGCCCCCAGCATGCCGCTGGGCGGCGCGAAGTTGAGCGATGCCGAGATCAATGCCCTCGCGGCCTGGATCGATGAGAACGCGCCCTGGGCTGACACCGATACCAAACCGCCCGGCGGTTGGAGCGGCGCCGCTGGAACCTCGCCATCCTGCCGTTCCGGAATCAGAGTATCCGAATCCGGTCGACCGCTTCCTGGACGCGTATTTCCGCGCCAAGCAGTTGCCTTTCCCGGAACCTGTGTCGGACGCGATCTTCGCCCGGCGTGTCTACATGGATTTATGGGGGCTGGTTCCCTCGGCGACGGAAATATCAGACTTCTTAGCCGACACGAGTCCCGGCAAACGCGCGAAGCTGGTAGATCGTCTGCTGGACGATTCGGAGATGTATGCGGGCCACTGGATCAGTTTCTGGAACGATCTCCTCCGAAACGATCAGGGCGTCAACTATGCGGGCCTTCGGAAGAGCATTACGCCCTGGCTGCAATCCGCACTGAGGCGCAACATGCCTTATGACCGTATGGTGGCGGAGCTGTTGAATCCTGCTAAGGACGAGGGGCCTGAAGGCTTTCTGCTGGGTGTGAACTGGCGCGGAGCGGTGAATGCCAGCCAGACGCCGTTTATGCAGGCCTCCCAGAACACGGCGCAGGTTTTTTTAGGCGTCAACCTCAAATGCGCTTCGTGCCACGATAGCTTCATCAACCAGTACAAGCTGAAGCAGTCGTACGCCATGGCTGCGCTATTCTCAGACGAAAGCGATCTCGAACTCGTTCGCTGCGATGTAAAGACCGGCAAGTTCACCGGTCCCGAGTTTCTATTTCCCCAAGTCGGCTCAGTGCCCTCTGGCGCCACTTTAGCCGAACGCCGGGAAGTGGCAGCCAAGCTCTTCACATCACCCAAGAACGGACGGCTCGCTCGTACAATGGCGAATCGGATCTGGGGAAGGTTCTTCGATTACGCCCTGGTGGAGCCGGTGGACGAAATGGACACACGGCCGTGGAACCCCGATTTACTGGACTGGTTAGCGGTGGATTTCGCCGATCATGGCTATGATCTCAAACACCTGATGCGGCAGATCATGACTTCCCGCGCCTATCAACTCCCCTCCATTCCGGGCCGGGATGAAAAAGGGAAGGAGTACACGTTCCGCGGTCCGCGGCCGCGCCGGCTCACCGCCGAACAGTTCGTAGACACCATCTCTTCCCTCACTGGCGAATGGCGCATTTTGCAAACCGACCAGACCGCAAGTTTTGTTCGCGAATGGCAGCTAAAGTCGACTCCGCTGTCGCGCGCGCTTGGGCGTCCCATCCGTGACCAGGTGTTCACCACGCGCAACCCCGACGCGACAACCTTGCAGGCTCTCGAGTTAGTGAATGGCGACACCATCGGCGTACTGCTGAGGCGCGGCGCTCGGCGCCTATTGGGGCAACTCCCTGTCCCGCCAGCCCCGCTCTATGACAGTAAGACTCTTAAGAAGGGCAGCCGGGACCTGGACGTCGACCTGACTGGGGTCAAGAAGTTGTGGCTGCTTTTAACCGATGTCGATTCCTACGATCCATCGCGGTCGATCGCGGGTTGGGCGGATGTTGAGCTGACCGGCCCGCAAGGCACAAAGAAGCTCAGCGAGTTGACGACGCTCTCGAAAGTCCAAGCCAAACCCCTCACGTCGTCAAACGCCAACTTCAGCCAAGCGATCGCTCCTGGAGTCCCCTCCACGCTGATCTACGACATCGATGGCCTGGGGTTCACGCGCATGACTGGACACGTCGCCGTGGATGACAGCTCCGGTGCGCGACGATATCAAACCCGCGGTACGTTTCTTCGTTTTTTCCGCGGAACCGGATAGACATCAACTCGTGGCTGTGGGAGGCGCTCCGCCAGTTCCAGCGCCGCCGGCCGAGTCGGATCCGGAGTTGCTGATCAACAATCTTTTCATGCAGGCTCTCTGCCGTAAGCCGCGCCCGGAAGAATTTCAAGTAGCGCGTCAACTGCTTGCTCCCGGTGGAAAAACCTCGGTAAAGGGCCTGGAGGATCTGCTCTGGAGTGTGCTGATGCATCCGGAGCTGCAATACATTTTCTAAGGAGTCCGTATGCGAAGCGATCTGTTCCGGGGATTATCGCGAAGGCATTTCCTCCGCGCCTCCGCTTCCGCTACGCTGGCCGCGCTGGCCGCGGGCGAACCAAGACTTCTCGCCGAGGAGAAGCCGAAACTCACACCGAAGGCGGACAGCATGATCCTGCTTTGGATGGCGGGCGGGATGGCGCAAACCGAGACCTTCGATCCGAAGCGCTACACGCGAATACAGCGCGGGTCTACCCTCGAATCAAGTACTCAGCACATTTCCGAGCATCCCGACTGTCATCGATGGCGTGCAGCTTTCACAGGGCCTCGAGAATATAGCCAAGATACTCGACCGCGGAACTCTGATCCGTTCGCACCGTGTTGGCGATCTCGGCTTCATCTTGCACTCACGTCATCAATACCACTGGCACACCGGGTATGCCCCACCCCAATCCGTAGCCGCGCCGCACATGGGAGCGATGATCTCGCGGACGCTCGGCCCACGAAATCCCGACATACCGGCATTCATCGATATCGGTCAGAATCTTGAGATCGGAAGTGAGAGCGATGCCGTGAAGGCGTTTCACACCGCCGGATTCCTGGGCGGTGAACACGGTCCGTTCATGATTACGGACCCCCAGGATGCTGCGGCAAGCACGCAGCCTTCCGAATACCTGGGGCGCTCACGGTTCATCTCGCGCTACGAGGCTTACAAGAAACTGGTTGCAGCGCAGCCCAGTCGGCCAGCACGGCAGCGAGTATCAGATCGAGAGTCTGGAGCGCGCGCTCGAGAAGGCGCATCGCCTTCTGAACTCGCCGGCCGCAAAGGCATTCGATCTTTCGCTCGAGCCTGCGAAGAGTTTCGCGCGGTACAACACCGGCCGTTTCGGACTGGGATGCCTTCTGGCTCGCAGGTTGGTGGAGGCCGGAGCTCGATTCATCGAAGTGACAACCGAGTACGTCCCATTCCGCTACTGGGATACGCATGAGAACGGGCATACCAGAGCGGCCGGGATGAAACAGTCCATCGACGCTCCGGTTTCGCAACTGATTCTGGATCTGGAAGAACGTGGGCTGCTCGATCGCACTCTGGTGGTACTCGCGAGCGAGTTCGGGCGCGACATGATGGTGGAAGGCAAGCCTGGGGCTCGCGTGCAAGAACAAGTTAAGCAGCCGGATATCATGACCGATCCGAAGCACTATGGCATGCACCGGCACTTCACGGAAGCTTGTTCGGTGTTAATGTTTGGCGGCGGGGTAAAGAAAGGCCAGGTTCACGGCAAAACTGCCGACGAGCGTCCGTGCAAGATTATTGAAGACCCGGTCAGCATCGAAGATCTGCACGCAACGATTTACACGATGCTCGGCATCCGGCCAGATACCGGTTACGAAACCGAGAAGCGGCCGTTCTATGTCACCCGAGACGGCAAAGGCAAAGCGGTGCCTGCATTGCTGGCTTAGCAGTCGCCATTGACCAGCATGTTGGATTTACGGGGGTCGACTTCCGGGATGCTGTGCCGAGCCCTGACCCGACGGTCCGTTCTCTGCAACGCACTGCAAACTCCTGTATTCTGCACTGCGGCAAATCTAATTGCGCAAACGGAATCCAGGGCCGGATCAGACAAGACGGCGGGGCGGACGCGTTCTTATGCGGACGGCCGGCCGGCCGCCATATTGCGCCTGAATGCAGACGATTCTGGTCCGCTGCTGCGGCACGGAGAAGGCCCTGCCCGGTGCGATTACCTCGGTGCTCGCGAAGCAATCTGCTTTCAATCCGGCGGCATGTACTATCTGCATTATGACGGCGCAGGGCCGACCGGATGGCGAGCTTGTTTGGCCATCAGTCGCGATTTGCGAAAGTGGGATCTGAGGGGCCCCGTGCTCGACCTCGGCCAGCCCGGCGAGGATGACGCCGGCACGGCCAGTTCGCCATGGACCGTGTTCGATGGTAAGTGGTGGCATATGTTCTATGTCGGCTCACGAAGCACCACCCCGGCTCCGAACCGCATTCCCGCCGTTCCGTACTTCACCCTGGCGGCAAAAAGCCTCCATCCTTACGGCCCCTGGAAAAAACAGCCGCATGTTGTGCCCTTCCGGACAAAGCCGGGCACGTACTACGCCGATACTGCCAGCCCAGGTCAGATCGTCAAGCAAGGCGCAGAATACCTGATGTTCTTCAGCGCGGCAGCGTTCACCGATACTCCCAAAAAGCGCTTGCTGCGGACGTTATCCATAGCGCGCACGAAGGATCTGGATGGAGATGGGAGATTGATTCCCGGCCGGCGCTGCCTCCAGAACAGCAGATTGAGAACTCCGCTTTGTATTTCGAGCCGTCCAATCGGACCTGGTTTCTCTTCACCAACCACATCGGTTTGGATGGGCAAGGCGAGTACACCGAAAGCATCTGGGTCTATTGGAGCCGGGACCTGAACAAATGGAATCCCGAACAGCGCGCAGTCGTTCTGGACCAGACAAACTGCAAGTGGAGCAAACGCTGCATCGGCATGCCTTCGGTTGTACCAGTCGGTGGCCGGCTGGCCCTGTTCTATGATTCTTCGGCAACGAACCCGGGGGATATGGGACGCGACGTTGGTCTGGCGTGGTTGAACCTGCCCTTGAACGCACCGAAGTCAACGGAACCTGAGTAGCCCTGTTCTGGCCAGCGGCGATGCCCTGTCGACCGCTCCGGTACACCGGACGCACAAAGCGATTGACCTTTGTCCCTGCGCCGCTATACTGTTTGCGAGTGTTTAGACTGGGCATATTCCTCATACTTGCTCTGGGTCTCGCCACGGCTCAGGAGTCAAATCCTTTTGCCGCAGATCCCAAGGCTGCGGAAATCGGCCGAGGTATGTTTCGCATCTACTGCGCACCGTGCCACGGCATACGGGCACAGGGTGGGCGCGGGCCGGACCTCTCTCGGGGGGTGTTTGCCGCCGGCGACCGCGATTCCGACCTGTACCGTACGATCTTCAACGGCGTTGCCGGCAGCGAGATGGGATCTTTTTCGGAACTCGGCAGCGAGGGCGTCTGGCGCATTGTGGCCTACCTCCGCTCGGCCAGCCGCACGGATGAGGCTCCCGCGCCGGGAGATGCGGCGCACGGAGCCGAGCTGTTCTGGGAAAAGGGCCAATGCGGCCGCTGTCACGCGGTTGGCAAACGCGGCAGCCATGTGGGGCCGGACCTCACCCGGATTGGCCGTCAGCGCAGCCTGAACTACTTGCGGCTGTCCGTGATCGATCCATCCGATGACATCACTCCGGGCTACAGCACGATTGCGGTGGTCACGCGTGATGGCAAGACGGTAACCGGCATCGAGAGAGGCTTTGACAACTTCTCCGCCCAACTGATGGATCTTTCCGGCAAGTTTTATTCGTTCCAACGCGATGAGGTTAGATCGATGAAGCGCGAGACGATTTCCCTGATGCCCACCTACTCCAAGCTGTTCACCGAGGCGGAACTTACCGATCTAATGGCCTACCTGGCCTCCCTCCGCGGCCTGGACGTGACGCCGTGAGTTACGCCCGGCGGAAGGCGTCGCGCACGCGTCCACTGCTGATTGGCCTTTTATTCTGCACCGCCGGTCTGTTCGGTCAGGAATGGACGACATACGGGGGCAATCACGCAGGATGGCGTTATAGCGCCCTGGCCGGGATCAACACCGCGAATGTAGCCGGCCTGTCGCCGCAATGGATCTTCCAGACGCGGGTGCCCGGCAATATCGAGACCACGCCGCTGGTGATGGAGGGTCTGATGTACGTCACCGCGGCATCCAATCACGCCTTCGCTCTCGACGCGCGAACCGGAAGACCGATCTGGCACTACGCCAAGACACCGCCCAGCCCGTTGAACCTGTGTTGCGGTGAGGTCAACCGGGGCTTTGCCGCGATCGGGGACAAGCTATTCAAAGTGAACATCGAGGACACGCTAGTGGCGCTCGATCGCGCCTCGGGCAAAGTCCTCTGGGAAACTCAAATCGCCGATCATCGGAAGGGATACAGCGGCACGGCTGGCGCCGCTCGCGGCGAAGAACCTCGTGATCGTGGGAACGGCCGGCGCGGAGTTCGGCATCCGCGGGTTTGTCGACGCCTATGATGCCGATACGGGCAAACGCGTTTGGCGGTTCTACACAGTGGCGGGGCCTGGCGAGCCCGGAGGCCAGACCTGGGGCGCGACCGCGTGGGCGACGAGGCGGCGGCTCTACCTGGATCACCGGCACCTACGATCCGGAACTCAATCTCACCTATTGGGGCACCGGCAATCCCGGTCCGGACATGAATGGCGACGTGCGACCCGGTGACAACCTGTACACGTGCAGCGTGGTCGCACTAGATGCTGACACGGGCAAACTGAAGTGGCATTTCCAGTTCACACCGCACGACGTGCACGACTGGGATGCCATCAGCGACCCCGTACTGGCCGATGTTCCGATTGCCGGCCGCAAGGTGAAGGCGCTGATCCAAGCTAATCGCAACGGGCACTTCTATGCCCTGGACCGGACGAATGGCGAATTTCCTGCTGGCTCGCGCCTACACGAAAGTAAGCTGGGCGGACGGGATCGGTCCGGATGGCAAACCCAGACTGATCCCCGGTCAGGAGCCCACGGAGGAGGGGAACAAGTCCTGCCCAGGGCTGGGCGGCGGGCATAATTGGCAGGCCACTTCGTACAGCCCGCAGACTGGCCTGTACTATTTCACGACCGCCGATGGCTGCCACACATACTACAAGACCACTCACGACTTTGTCGAAGGACAGTGGTTTCAGTTGAGTACGGTCGATGACGTGAAGCACGAGCCTCAAACCGGCGCGCTCCTTGCGCTCGACCCTGCGACCGGACAGACGAAGTGGCGCTTCGATATGAATCGGACGCCCTCAGGTGGTGTGCTGACCACTGCGGGAGGTCTGGTGTTCGTCGGCGACAACTACGGATACCTGATCGCCTTTGATGCGCGCACTGGTAAGGTGCTGTGGAAGTTTCAGACTGGTGCGTCCATAACCGCTCCGCCGGTGAGCTACACGCTGAATGGAAAACAATATATCGCTTTGGGTGCGGGGTCAGCGATCATGACATTTGGTATTCCATAGTACTTGAGAGGACGGATGGCAGGGCTGCACTTGTCCCAGGTACCCTTGAGCTGATCGACCTACAATGGGATATGCAGGTCCGTCCCCTAGCACTCTTCTACGAGCATCCGCGTTGGTTTGAACCTCTGTTCGCCGAATTGAATAAGCGTGGCATTCCCTTCGTCAAACTGGATGCGGGCAGTCACTTTTTCGACCCGAGTTCCCTGAACGGGGATCGAGACTATTCCCTAATCTTCAATCGCATGAGCCCGTCCGCCGACCGGCGCGGGCGCGGTGCGACGATCCTGTACACGATCAACTACCTTCAGCATCTCGAGATGCTGGGTAAGCGAGTGATAAATGGATCGAAAGCGCATCGCTACGAGGTTTCCAAGTCATTGCAACTGTCGCTGCTGAGCACGCTCGGGCTGCCGCATCCCAAGGCGCGAACGATTCAGGATCCCGCACAAGCACTAGCAGCCTCCGATGGCTTGCGGTTTCCAATAGTGCTCAAGCCGAATGTGGGCGGCAGCGGCGCGGGCATCGTGCGCTTCGATTCTCCCTGGCATTTGCGTGAGGCGCTGAAGGACGGGGGCATCGATCTCGGTCTGGATCACGTCGGCCTGGTTCAGGAATTCATCCCGGCGCGAGGCGGTCATATCACGCGCGTGGAAATCCTCGACGGCAAGTTTCTATATGCGATCAAGGTGTGCCTCAGCGGGCAGACGTTTGATCTGTGTCCCGCGGATCTCTGCCGGCCAGAGAGTGGTTGTCCAACGAACTTCGCGTTGACAGTGGAAGCATACCGGCCGCCGGATGATGTGATTGCCGCGGTAATTGCCATCACACGCGAAGCGGGCATCGATGTCGGCGGGGTCGAGTACGTGGTTGACGATAGGGACGGTCAACTGTACTACTACGACGTCAATGCGTTATCGAATTTCGTCGCGAATGCACAACAAGTGCTAGGCTTCGATCCCTTCGTACATCTTGTGGATTATCTCGAACGGCAGCTTGTGTGAATCCGAAATCTGCGTCACTATGAACCACGCGGTGATGCGAAGGCGTAGACGGCCGTCTGAGTACGGATGTAGATCCGCCCGTCAGCGATGGCGGGGGTGGCCCAGCAATCGTCCTGGAGGTCGTTCACTGCGAGTACGCCCCATTGGGCAACCGCTTTCAGCACGGCCACCTTGCACGATTTCGTGACGAGGTAGAGTTTGTCATCCGCGGCAACAGGTGAGGCGAAGTAGGCGTCCAGAGCGCCATCGACGCGTCCCTGCTTCAGCACCTCGCCGGTCTTCGGCATGAAACTCGTTAGAATCCCTCCCTCACGCAGCAGGTAGAGCACATCTTTGTAGTAGATGGGCGAGGGGATGTTGGGCAGCGTTTTTTCATAACGCCACAACACATGCTTGTTCGTCACATCACCGGTCCCGCCTAAACGGATTCCGTAGAGTCCGTTCTTGAAATTGTTGCGCGCGAACTGGACGTCCCATTCGGCTTTGTCGATAAACCCGTCCTTGTTGAGATCAAACAGAAAGAACAACTGCTTCATATCCTTGTTCGGGGCTTCATCGGGCGAAAGTCTTCCATCCTTGTTCGCATCGTGGGCTTCCAGTACTTTTTCGAACGGCTCGATATTGGCCGGCTGTCCAAGGTCGCTGATAGACGCCATCCAGGAGTGCACGTATAGAATGCCGTTGTGAATTACAGGAAGAGATTTCGCCTGCCAGGAGAGACCGGTTACCCACCAGAGCTTGTCGCCGGTTTCCGCCGAGTATCCGGCCACCTGATAGGATCCGGACACGATCAATTGCGGAAAACCCTGAGGCGGTTCATACACGATAGGCGTCGAGAACCCGTGAGTGACTTCGGGACGCTCCTTCTTCCACACCACTTTTCCGGAATCCTTTTCGACTGCCAGCAAGAACGATCCCGTGTCCATGTCGCATAACAGGAAGAGCCGCGAGCCGGAGACGATGGGTGACGATCCCATTCCATAGGGCGCGGCCTTGAACGGCCCCAGCGGCAGGCGCCAGCGCTCGTTTCCGTCAGCGTCATACGACATCAGTCCGAAGCTCTCGAAGAATACGTAAACGTTGGAGCCGTCAGTCACCGGGCTGGGCGATACGGGGGAGTTCGGCAGCTTCGGCTTTGTGTCCTTCGGACTGGGACGCCGCCACAGCTCCTTGCCGGTATTTCGATCGAGCGCGATGGTGTAGAGCTTGTCCTTGTCGTGGGCCGTGAAGAACAGGCGCCTGCCGCCGAGTATGGGCGACGAGTAGCCGGGGAGCACGGATGTCTTCCAAAGCAGGTTCTTGTCAGGGCCGAAGCTAACGGGTAAATTGCTGGTGTCGGCGATACCCGCACCGTTTTGTCCGCGGAAGCGCGGCCAATCCGCGGCCCAAGCGCACACGGCCAGCCCACACACTACCAGCAATTTCCCCATACCCCAGTTGGACGGCGTCTCGTGAGAATCGTTTGCGGCGGATGTTCCATCTCTACTCTATGCGCAATGCGGCTTTCGATCCTGGCTTGACCAATCAGTTCACAGGGATATTGCGGCGTACGATTAACGCCGACGGCTCCTTCAACGTGCGCCGGCGCGGCATGTCCTGGCGGGATAATCATCCCTACCTGCGGTTGATCAACATGAGCTGGCCCGGTTTTCTTGTGTCTGTGATGGCAGCCTATCTGGCAAGCAACTTCTTCTTCGCGTTCCTTTATATGGCAGTAGGTTCCAACGAAGTGTCCGGCTCCGATGCACCCACCTGGTCGGGGCGCTTCATGAATATCTTCTTTTTCAGTGCGCAGACCTTGACCACCGTCGGGTACGGGGCGGAGGCGCCCCGGGCTCTTGGCGCGAACATCATCGCCGCATTCGAATCCATGCTAGGAGTGCTCGGGTTCGCGCTTGCCACAGGTTTGCTGTATGGGCGCGTGTCGCGGCCGTCGGCGCGGATCGGCTTCAGCGCGAATGCGCTGATTGCGCCTTATCAGGACGGCACTAGTCTGCAATTCCGCGTCGTAAACCGGCGCGAGAATTCAATCATGGAGCTCGACGCACGAGTGATGCTGATGCTGGTAGAACGCTCCAATGGCGAATTCAAACGCAACTACACCATCCTTCCACTGGAGCGGTCCTCAATTTTGATGTTCCCCATGACTTGGACCATCGTTCATCCGATCGACAAAGACAGCCCCTTGTTTGGCAAGACCCGGGAGCATCTGGAGGAGCTGCAAGCCGAGCTTTTGATTTTGCTAAAGGGCTACGATGATACGTTCAGTCAGACGGTACACTCCCGTTTTTCCTATCGTTATGACGAGATTAAGTGGGGTGCGAAGTTCGCACCGGCGTTCGACATCGACCAGGATGGCGCGGTGAACGTGTATGTCGATCGAATTTCAGGTCACGTGCAGGTGACTATTTGAAGCTTCACTCGCTGGCGGGCTCGGCCGGCGCTTCCTTACGAGCATGTTCAAACAGCAGGCTCAGCGTCTTTTCAGTGCGTATGTGGGCTGCGATGCGACGCACAGTGCCATCCTTCTCGAGTGTCTGACGGACGGCGGCCACCGGCTCACGGCGCTGCTTGGCGATGCGCTGTACCTCGCGGTCCACCTCATCCCGCATCACTTCGATAGCTTCGCGGTCCGCGATCTTTTCGAGCAGCAGAGATGCCTTCACGTCGGTAACGGCCTGATCGCGCTGGGCTTCCTTCACCTTGGCCCAATCCACCTTTAGAGTGCGCGGGTCCAGGCCTTGGGCGACTAGCTGACGCACCTGGTTCTCCAATTGAACCTCCATCTGACGTTCGAGGAAGGCCTCGGGTATTGGAAAATTGTGGGTTTCAACCAGTTGCTTGACGATCTTGTCCTTCGCCTGCTGCTGTGAGAGCGTTTCACGCTCGTGGAAAATCGTCTTTCGTATCTTCTCTTTCAGTTCTTCCAGAGTCTGGAAATCTCCCAGATCGCGCGCGAACTCGTCGTTGGCTTCCGGCAACTCTTTCCTTCGAAGCGCCTTGACGGTGGCGTGGAACTCGACCGTTTTGCCGGCGAGCTTCGTCTCCCCGTAATCTTCGGGATAAGAGATGGAGAAATCCCTCTCGTCGCCCGGTGAAGCGCCGCGCAGATTTTCAGTGAAGGCGGGAAACGTCTCTTCGCCGCCGATATGCAGCACCAGTTCGTCCTGCTCAACCGGCGTCTCCACCCCGCTAGTGCTCTTCAACGAGATGACCGCGTAATCGCCGTCCTCGAGGGGCCTGGGATCGATGTTGACGTATTCGGCCTTCTGATCGCGGATGCGGTTCAGGCGTTCCTCGACATCCTGTTCCGTGACTACCGGCTCGGCGTAAGGAACGGTGATGCCGCGATACTCTCCCAATTCGATCTCGGGTGCGACTTCGAATTCCGCCTTGAAGCGGATCGGCTCGCCTTTGTGAAAGTGCACATCCGAGATCGAGGGCTGGCCGACCACTTGCAGGTTGTCCTGCTCCATTTTCTGGCGGAAAAACTTGGGGACAAGATTTTCCAGCACGTCTTTCCGGATTTCGGGCTCGAACTTGGTACGGACCAAGGAAGCCGGAGCCTTGCCTGGGCGGAATCCGGGAAGGCGAACCTTCTTCTGAATGTCCGCAACAACCCGTTCAGTTTCTTTATCGATTTCCTGAACCGGGATCGTGATTTCGAATTCGTGCTTGCAACCTTCGAGTAACGCCAACTCAGATTCTCCCATTCAATAACCGCTTTCCTGAAGATCGCGGCTTCAGGGCAGTGGCCGTACCGCGATCTTCAGTAAGCGTTTCAGCGGCTGCTCGCGACTGCGGCAGGGCGTGCTTCTTCGCTCAGAATGGCCGCTTTGTCCGTCTTCTCCCATGAGAACGATTCTTCGGTGCGGCCGAAGTGCCCGAATGCCGCGGTCGTGCGGTAAATCGGCCGGCGGAGGTTGAGATGTTCGATGATTGCGCGCGGCGTAAGCGCGAAGTTCGCGCGCACCAGCTCAGTCAAACGGGAATCTTCCACTTTCCCGGTTCCGAAGGTGTTCACCATCACCGATACGGGTTCGGCGACTCCAATCGCGTAGGCGAGTTGAACCTCGCAACGCTGGGCCAGGCCCGAGGCGACGATGTTCTTGGCAACGTAGCGGGCCATGTAGCACGCCGAGCGGTCAACTTTCGTCGGATCCTTGCCGGAGAATGCGCCGCCGCCGTGGCGGCCCATGCCGCCGTACGTATCCACGATGATTTTGCGGCCAGTCAGACCCGTATCGCCGTGAGGTCCGCCAATCACGAAACGGCCCGTAGGATTGATATGGAACTTGGTCCCGGAGTCCACCATGCTCGCCGGGCAGAACGGGGTCAATGACGTGCTTCTTTACTTCTCTCCGCAGGTCTTCAGTGGAAACCGAGTCGCTGTGCTGCGTGGAAACCACCACCGCATCAATGCGGACCGGCTTGTTGTCGGAATATTCGACGCTAACCTGGCTCTTGCCATCCGGCCGCAGAAAATCGAGCTTGCCCGAGCGCCGCACTTCGCTGAGTTGGCGGCACAGCTTGTGGGCCATCATGATCGGCAGCGGCATCAGTTCGGCCGTCTCGTCGGAGGCGTACCCAAACATCAGGCCCTGGTCGCCGGCGCCGCCGGTGTCCACGCCCATGGCGATATCGGGCGATTGCGACTGGATAGTGTTCAATACGCCGCAGGTTTTGGCGTCGAAGCCGAACAAAGCATCGTTGTATCCGATGTCATGGATCACGCTTCGGGCAAGTTTCGGGACATCGACATAGGTCTTCGTCGTGATCTCACCCGAAACAATGCAGATCCCGGTAGTAACCAGCACTTCGCAAGCAACCCGCCCCGTTGGATCGTCCGTCAGAACGGCGTCCAGAACCGCATCCGAAATCTGGTCCGCCATCTTATCGGGGTGACCCTCGGTCACGGATTCCGACGTAAAAATATGCCGCATGTCTAGCCTCCTCATTATGAAAACCTCTGAAGACGGCCGCAGAGTCGCGGCAAAGGTAGGGTATCCAGAGGGAACCGAATACTTTAGTTTAGTCGCTCAACGGGAGATGGGTCAAACCGTGTGCGGCCGGTATCGGACGAGTCTGAAGTGCTTTCCAACCGAGCCGCCGCCTCAGCCGTCTCTGGTGAATGCTATGGACTCTCTTCGATCTGGCAAACTGCGGTAAACGAAGCCTGCAATCTGACCTACCCACGAGGTGTTAAGAATTGCCTGAGAGTATCAACCGCCATGGACGAAAAGTGTGTGCTAGTATCGGTTTTGTTCCCCCGCGTCTAAGTCCGAAATAAGAGGAGTTTCATGCACTTTAGCCGATTCCTTCTCCGGGGAGCCCTGTGTCTGGCCACTTTCACCGGCGTCTTGGCTGCTCAGGCGATTGCCGTCTTGCCCGGCGCCCAGGGAAGCAGCACTTCGATACCCGTTTTCACGACCAATCCGCTGGGTCCGCAAGGTACCGCGAACGGGGTGCCGGCCGGGGCTTTCCAGTTGCTGGTGAAGCCGGATGGATCGAAATATTATCTCCTCAGCGTCAGCCCGGGATTGACGCTGCTGGATCGGAATTTCGCCAACCCGCATCAGATCCTCACGTCATTGAATGCTTCTCCCACCAAGGCGGCGCTCAGTCCGGACGGCAAGCGTCTGTTCGTGATCGGGGGAAATGTTGCGTATCTCGTTGACACTGCAACCGACTCGATCATCTCTGGGGCGCTGAACGTGACGGGAACACCCCTGGATGTTGCGTTCAGTCTCGACAGCCAAACTGCCTTCATTCTGAGCAATGGCGCGTTCACGTCTTATGTCACGCCGGTGAATCTATCCACGTCGGCGCCTGGCCAGAATATCAATCTGGCCGTAAACGGAACCGCTACGGGAATTGCGACGGGTCCCAATGGACTCTTGTATGTGAGCGCCCCGAACGCTCTGTTTGAGATCAATCCGCGCACGCTCGTGGTTACGCCGGGTACGAACGCCAATATCGCAGCGACGATTCCGGTAAATGGCACGCCCGGTAAAGTCCAGTTCACCGCAGACGGGCAGACGGCTATAGCGCTCAACCGGACGCCCGCCACCGGGGCGGCGATCATTTTCAATTTGCCGGGCAAGACCGCAACGCTAGCGAGTTCTGCCAATCTGATCGGCGGTCTGGATCAACTCCTCATAGCGTCCGATACCCGCATCTTCGTTCACAGCACTCAGAATGTTCTCTATGAGTTGAGTCTCGGTGGTGGTTTCACGCAGAGTCCCGTCATGACTACCCTGCCCACCGGCTCATCGGTCCAATCGATAATTCCAACTAACGAAGCGCAGGCGAGATCAGTGTTCCTAATCGCCGCAGCGAATGGCGCATATACCCTGTACAAAATCGATCTTCCGACGAACAGTATTGCTGGTCAATCGCCGATCCCGAATCAAGGTGGGCAAGTTCTGGCGTTGGCTGCGGCCAATCCGACTAGTGGCGGGGTGTCTGTCCAGGGGATTGGCAACAGTCAGACCATCGGCGCCGGCGCGGTCTCTTTGCCTCTGGTCGCGCGAGTTCTCGATGCTAATGGCGTGCCGGTGTTCAACGCCGCTGTGAATTTCGCGGTCTTGAGCGGTGGCCTCACGCTAAGCAGCACTAGCGCCACAACCACCTCGGACGGTTACGCCCAGGTGTACGCGACGGCTGGAGCCAATACGGGCGCCTTCACAGTGCAGGCCACCACACCAGGAGGAACGGGAAGCGGCGCCGGATTTACGATCAACGTTGCGGGCGCCGGCGGGACCTGGCGGCGGCTGTACCGCAAATTGCAGTGCGTCCGGCCTGTTCCCTGTTACCGGTAATGGTCAGATCATCTCCGAGCAGCAGGTCGCCACTCAAGTTGCTGCTCGTGATCGCAAAGGATGCAAACGGCAACCCCGTACCAAATCAAGCGGTCATCTTTTCGGTCACCCAAGGCCTGGGGACGCTGGCGTGTACGGGCATCGGGGATCAATTCCCATATCTGCCGACGGGGACTTGCACGGCCGCCACCAGCGACGTATCGGGCCTGGTCAATAGCCTTACCGTACTCACCGATGCGACCGGTCAGGCGGGCGTCAAGTATCTGGCGACTTCGGTCACCGGAGCATCATTCGCCCAGACTGTCGTGACTGCCAGTTCCAGTGCCGGAAGTGTGAGTTTCACGGTCACAACCGTGCTGTCCACCCGGACCATCGGCGGAACCGGCCAGGCATCCTTGCCGATTGCGTACGTCCTGGCTCCGCAGCCTGGCTCGGTACCGGGATTTACGGGTGTCGGCGTAATAACGGGCAGTGCCGGACAAACCATTCGGGGAGCCATCCAGGTGCAAGTGGTGGCCGTTGAGTCGCCCCAGTCCGGTATACCCATACCTGGGGTGGCTTTGAACGTCTCCGGCGCCGGTGATCCGAAGACCACTCCCTCGGCGACTTGCGCCGGTGGACCCCCGTTGACCGATGCGAGCGGAGTCGCGACTTGCGACCTCGTCCTGGGACCGGCGGTCGGCACCGCCGCGCTGGCCGTGAACGTTGGGGGCGCTATTCAGACCCCGCTCATCGAGGTAGTCGTCAGCCAGGGCGTGCCGGGGAAGATCAACCTTATCCAGGGGAACAATCAGCAGGGCAACGCTGGCCAGCCGTTTACGCTGCGCGCACAGGTGACTGACGCAGCTGGGAATCCGACGCCGAACGTACCTGTCACGTGGGCTGTGACGCAGGGAAATGGCACCATCAGCGCTGCTTCGCAGCAGACCGACGCACAGGGCTTTGCGCAGAGTACGGCAACGCTGGGTACAACCACCGGGAACATGCTGGTACGTTTGACCGCCGGTTCGGGTTCGACTGCCGCTACCGCCACGTTTACGCTTACCGTTAATGTTCCCATCAACGTGGCGGCCGTCAACCAGGTCTCGGGCGCCAATCAGACGGCGGTTGCGGGACAGTCCTTTGCGGCGCCTCTCGTCGTGCGCGTCACCGACACGAATGGTCAGCCGGTCCCGGGACTGGCGGTGACTTTTACTGTTGCATCCGGAGCCGCTACCATCGGATCACCGACGGCCAGGACTGACGCGCAGGGTAACGCGAGCACCACGGTAACAGCCGGAGTTGCGGGTACCATCGTAATCCAGGCATCCACCGCGAATCAGTCCACCCAGTTCACTCTCATATCACGGCTCCCTGGACCAGGGATCGACGCGACCAGTTTCAGAAATGGGCAAGCAACGCGCAGGGGTTGGCTCCATGCGGAATAGCGATCGTTTCGGGAGTAGGATTAGCAACAGGAGTACAGGGAACAGTGTCGCCCAATACGTTCTTTGGACCACTGCCCTTCTCATTGTCGGGTGTCAGCCTGACGGTAAATGGGACTCCGGCGCCGATCTACTGGGTGTCAAATACGCCGCAAGGCGGCGAAGCGGTGGCATTCCAGACGCCATGTGAGGCTACGCCCGGACCGGCATCCGTCGTGGTCAACGTGAGTGGCGGCAGCACCACGGTCTCGAACGTGAACGTGACGAAGTATCAGCCCGGTATGTTTGAGACGATCTTCAACGGCCGGAAGTATGCTGTGCTCCTGCACGTTCGACGGAAGCTATGTGACGCCCGACAATCCTGCGCGCCGCGGGGAACAGCTGAAGATGTTCGTTACCGGGCTCGGCACGGGTGCCTCGCCGGTGGGCACAGACCGGGCCGGCGTCGGCGGGCAGGCCTCCGATGCGCTCATCACAGTGGGGGTCAACAACGCTGGCGTGCGTGTAATCGGGTCGGAGTACTTGCCCGGTGCCATCGGCATCTATACGATCACCTTCGAGGTACCGTCGGACACGGCAACGGGTCCATATCAGAATCTCGGCCTGGTGATCGCAGACCCGAATGATAGCTCCGGTACGGCGATTTACGCACCCGGATCGTTCCTGCCGATCAGTTAACGGATACGACGCTGCACCGCTGGTCCTTGGCACTCTTTCCAAGGACCGGCGGACGCTGAGTGCCGTTTCCGCAGAATGGACTGGACGAAGCGCCCTCTATGCCCTTCCCAGCATGTTCTTGATGTCCACAACAGCGACATTGGGATTCATCGCAACCAGATCCGTCATCAGGCCTTCCTCGTGTCCATTTGTGTTCACCGAAATATAGCGATTAACATAGCTGCCCCCCGGATAAGTCACCACATCTTGATGCGCTGCTAGACCGAGGCCATCGAAAGAGACGCCCGCGGCGGTCAGCGCGTCCTTCAACGATTTCACAATCGCGTCGTCGCCCTGAGGGGCTGCGAGATCCGCAGCGGCAATTGGCTTGGTCGGAAGCGGCGCTGCGGCTGCTGTCTGTTTGGCTTCTGGCGATGCGATCACAGGCTGCGGGGTGGAGTTGAAGATGGCCTCCCAGGGTTGTGCGGTTGCAACTGGCACCTGTTTGGCTCCTGACGTAACTGCCGCAGGTTGCGGGCTCGAGCTGAAGGCGGCCTCCCACGGTTGGGGCGCAGCGACTACTGCCGCGGCAGGAATTTGGCGCTGTGGGGTCGGAGTGGCAACTATCGGACGCGTGTCGGCAGCAGCCGAGGTCGTGGACGGCCGGGCTGATGTTCCTAGCGCCGCCAAGCTCTCGGAAAGAAACGACTTCCCAGAGGTTTCTTGACGGGGAACCCGACCCTGGGCCGGCAGATCGAGCGCCTTGTGGTGTCCGGCTCGATGGAATGTGCTGATCATGCGGATGTTGAAGCAAGCCGCTAGCCAGAGCGAACGCATCTCCCCTCGGGCACTGCTAGGAAATTTCTGATCTCGCTGGCTCTCTACTGTGCAGGACCGGGCGGAGGAGGTGGAGGCGGTGCCGGAGGCGGGTCAGGCCGTTTCGTATCCCCGACCGTGCCGCCGCTGGAGACGCCTGTGGTACCTCCGGAACCCGAAGTACGGCCATTGGGCGTCATCGACGTTGAAACTGCATCAACCAGCGCGCGGAGCACCTGCTGAACGATCATGCGCTTATCGACGACATGGGCCTCCAGGGGCTCATTTTTGTAGACTGTCAGTGATTCACCCGCGTTCAGGATCTTCCCGCTTCCACGAGGCAGTAGAGCGTGCTGTACCTGAACTTGCCCTTCTTCGACTTCCACCACAGTGGATTCATTTTCCTCACTTACGCTCACATCAAATGTGGTGCCACGGACCGATATCACCGCAGTGGGGGTATAAATCCGATTCGGATTGGGCTGGTTGCCCCATTTCTGAATGTGGACTTTTACCCGGCCGACCATCACGTCGATAAGGTCGCGCCAATTCGGCGGGTTCTTGCGGAAAGTGACGTAGGAATTCGGGAATACTTCGAAGGTGCTGCCGTCGGAAACCTGGAAGACCGCATGTCCATCGGGACCGCTGACGATGATCTGATGAACCGGAACGCTATCTCCGATCGATAGAGCCCAGGGTTGGTTGTCCCTTAAGATCGAGACCGAACCGGTGAGAGAAACGACCTTGGCGGCGCTGTCCGGCGGCGCGGGCATCATTTGGCCAACGCACACAACGGGACAGAGCGCTACAACCAGCACTCCTACCATCGCGGCCCAACCCACCCTCTTCATCATTAACAAACCTGCTTTCGAAACAACGATGTTTCGTTCCGCAGTGATAGTACCCAGCAGCAACTCAGTGTATCACCAAAACTGCTGTAGCAACTCAAGATCCTGCGTTCCTAGGTCAGGTAACCGCAGTCGATAAGGCCATTTATAAACGGAGATCTGAGCAAAGCTGGCCCCACTAAGGATAAAATGGACTCGTTCAATGTGTCTTAGAAACACGGCTCGGTGGGCAGCAGTTGCGCTCGCCACGGCTGGGCTGCTTGCGCCTGCAACCGCCCAGCCGTCGCGTACCGATTGGCGGCGCATCGGGAATGCCGCACTTTCGCTGTCGCTTCCTTCTGTGGCGACCGGACCGGTTGAGCGGGTCTGGTACTCGGAGGATGGATCGCGGCTGTATGCCCGGGCCGCTGCGGACCGGACGTTCGTCACGGGTGACTTCGAGACGTGGTCGGCCGTTCCATTGGATCAGTCAACGCCCGTTGCGCCGGAAGAAGTAACCGTGTCAGACTCGTCCGGAACCCGGCGCCCGAGTTCGCGGACAACGGCTGGACAAAGACCCGGCGCTATGCAGCGGGACGGTTCGTCTATCGATCAGACGACGGCGGCGGGACGTGGGCCAGCCTTACCAACTTCAAAGGCAGCTCGATTTTGGGCGACGGCATCGTCGATTTGGCGGTGTCGCCTCGTGACTCGGACGAGTTGGTCGTCGCATCGGCCACCGGCGTCTGGCGGTCCGTCGGATGGCGGGCAGTCCTGGAGCGGCCTGAATGAGGCGTTTCCGAATCTACCGGTGCGTCGGCTTCTCGGGCACGCCACAAAATACGCAAGGGGCCAGGGTAGCCATCGAAGACCGGGGCGAACTTGAGCGCCTTCGAGTGGCAGCCCGGAGAGAAGCAGGCTTGGCGGCCGGTCCAGGACCCGCAATTTGAGCGGGATCAGCAGACCCGTGCCGCGCTGTCTCAGACACTCCAGACCCGCATCACTGCGATCGCCGCTTCCGGCGAGTACTCCTACGCCGGCTCGGCTGATGGACGCCTATGGTCGTCGAACGACGGAGGTCGAACCTGGACCGCGAGCCCGGACCAGTTTTCCGCCCCCGTGGAAGCCATTTATGCGGATTCGCGAGAACCGCGGCTGGCGATGGCCGCGCTGGGCGCCAGGAATGCGAACGCCCCGGCGTCGGCCCGCGCGCCGCATGTGCTCCGCACCATAAACGGGGGCGCTTTTTGGGACGACATCACCGCGAATCTCCCGGATACGGCAGCGCACGGCATCACTGCCGACCGCGCATCCGGCGCTGTTTATGCTGCCACCGACAAGGGAATATTTCTGGCCTTCGAAGATTTGGTCGGTGCCGGGCCAGCGGCCGCCTGGACGGTACTTCCCGAGGCGACCCCCGGGGCCGTCCGGCCCGCGACGTTCGCCTGGACCCGTTCGGCCATCAGCTGTACGTAGCGCTGAAGGGATACGGGGTGTACGCGACCCCGGCTCCCCACCGTTTCCGGGCGCCGCGCGTGGCGAGCGCCGCGGATTTCACTGACCGTCCGGTGGCGCCGGGAGCCTTGGTGACGGTATTCGGGGCGAGTGTGCGGTCGGCTAAGGCGGGCGACATCAATTCGCCTGTGCTAGCCGCTACCGGCGCAAGGTCGGAGATCCAGATTCCGTTTGAAGCCAAGGGTACTTCGCTGTCGCTCGCGCTTGGACGCAGCGGCTGGTCCACTCACGTTCGGATTGCCATTGCAGAGTGCTGCGCCGGCAATCTTCGTCGATGGCGAAGGTGCGCCCATGGTACTGGATGCCGACAGCGGCGTGCTTCTGGATCCAATGCGCCCCGCTCATGCCAACTCCCGCATTCAAGTTCTAGCCACCGGACTCGGACAAGTCCGTCCCAATGGCCGTCGGGAGTGCCGGGGCCGGTGGATAACCCTCCCGCAGTGATCGCTCCCGTGCGGGCTTTTCTCGATGGCGTGCCGATCGAGGTCAGTCGCGCCAGCCTTGCGCCCTATGTAGGGTTCTATATAATCGAGATTCAGGTTCCAAAGTTGGTCAACTATGGTCCAGCCGAATTGTATCTGGAAGTAGACGGTCAGCCGAGCAACCGGGTGCGGGTGTATATTGAACCGTAAGTGTATTTGACCGCACATCGCCTCCGCGGCTGCTGCGTCTATCAAACTGACGGCACTGGCTGTATCGTCGGGCTCTGCATCGCTTTTGCGCAGCAAACCTCCGAGAACTCGCGCCTTATTATCCGACCCCGCCAGCTATCGTGGAGCAGATGCTGAAACTCGGACGCTTGAAGCCGGGCGAGAGAGATGTTTGATTTGGGCTCCGGCGACGGCCGGATAGTGATTCATGGCGGCACAAAAGTTTAAAGCCGAATGCCACCGGCGTCGAACTGGACGAGGAGCTTGTGCAAGCAGAGCGCGGCGCGAATTCAGAAAGCTGCGGATCGACTCGCTCGCCCGGATCATTCATGGTGACATCCTCCAGCAGGACTACAGCTCGGCGGATCTCCTGACCGTGTATCTGCTTCCGGCGTCAAACGACAAGCTTCGGCCCGTTCTGGATGCGCAGTTGAAGAAGGGGACGCGAATCGTCGCGCACGACTTCGAATTCCGCGATTGGAAACCAGTCCAGGTGCTGGATATCGACAACGACGGCGAAGGCCGTAGTCACCGGCTGTATCTCTACGAGAAGTAGCGAATGCTTCCTTACGCGTGGCGGCTCTCGCTCAGCGTGGCACGCACCGCGCTAGGAATCGGCAGCCTCGCTCTGTATCTGATTTGTTCTCCGATTTCCTGGGGAGTTCTGCCCTTTATCGTCTACGTCGGGTACTCGCTGTTTGCGCTTCGCCGAAGCTTATCGACCGACGGAGAACCTCATCTCACTCTCCCCGTCGATACGATCTCGTTCGTCGCCTGGTTGGTTTTCACGCCTGGATCGGGAGGCTCCGGATTGTGGGTTTCGCTGGGCCTGATTATCTATCTATTTCTGATCAGTTCCGCGGTGCTCCACTCCCATTGGACCAGGGTACTCGCGGTGGTGCTGTTATGCCTGATTGCCGCTTTCATCCTACCCGCGGACACGGTCGTTCCTACTTCGGCACGTGATGAGCTTGGTGCGCCGCGCTCACAGCCGTGTGGGTCGTCCATCGTCACTACCTCGAGTCCCGGTTGGCGCGAGCATCCCGGCACAGCGTGATGTATCGCCTGGAGGCCCAGCATGCCCAAGAAGAAGAGAGGCAGCGGATCGCCGCCGATTTCCATGATGGTCCACTCCAGAGCTTCATAGGCCTGCAGATGCGTCTGGAGATCCTCAGAAAAATGCTCGCACGAAATCCGCAAGCGGTTGTCGAGGAGCTCCGTCAGTTGCAGGAGCTATGCCAGTCGCAAGTCGCTGAACTCAGGAATTTCGTGCGGAGCATGCGGCCGGCGGATGTTGACGGGTCGAACCTCGGGGCTTCCATTAGCCGGATGGTCGAGCAATTTCAGAAGGACACGGGGGTGTCAACATCGTTCTTCAGCGGCGAGTATCTGGATCCCGACGAGACCGACATCTCGCTCGAAGTGCTGCAAATGGTTCGCGAAGCATTGAATAACGTTCAAAAGCATTCAGGGGCAAGCCGCGTAACGGTAGAGCTCAACAAAAAAGGCGAGTTCCTGGAGATCTCGGTCGACGACAACGGAGAGGGATTTCCGTTCAGCGGCGCATACACCCTGGAAGAGTTGGAACTATTGCGCTTAGGGCCGATGAGTATTCGCCGCCGGGTTCGGGCGCTGGGGGGTGACTTAAAGGTGGAATCGCGTCCGGGGCAAGGTGCTGGGGTGAAGGTTCGCATCCCGCTATCATGAGGCTGGCGACCGCCCTCGTTGCCGCGCTTGTGGCGTGCGCTTGCGGTCCCTATGCGGACTTACGGATGCCGCCCCCTCCGGCAGGGTCCGAGATCCGCTTTAAGTGGGAGGTTCGGCCCGATCCTGTTCTTGGACGCGGAACCGAAACTGATGTGCTGAACCCATCCGTCGTGCGCTTCAACGGCGTTTTTTGGAACCTCTACTCAGGCTACGATGGCCAGGTCTGGCACACGGCTGTGGCGACATCGGCCGATCCCTTGAACTGGCGCAATCAGGGCCGCATCCTGTCGCCCGACGCGAGCACTTGGGAAGGTCACTACATTGCCGCCAACGGATCCGCAGTTCTCCGCGGCGGGTTGATGTACTGGTATCAAGCAGGTGCTCCCCCGCGTATCGGTCTGGCGGTATCCAGCGACGGCCGCACGTGGACGAAACACCGCCGGCCGGTGATCGAACTCGGACCCTTGCATAGCTGGGACGAGGGCGGGCTCGGAGATCCGTATGTCATTGAAGGCGGTGGAAAGCTCTGGCTATTCTATGTAGGCATTGACCGGGCGCGGAGGCAGCGGTTGGGAATGGCGCAGTCCAGTGACGGCGTGCACTGGACCAAACTGCGTTCGAATCCAATTTTAGAGATCGGCCAGGACAACGCGTTTGACGAGCAGGGTTTGGGAGAACCTGCGGTATGGGCGTCAAATGGTCACTATTGGATGCTATATACGGGTCGCGATCGGAATGAGAATCGCCGGATCGGACTGGCGGAATCCACGGATGGAGTGCGTTGGGAGCGATCCTCGCGGGCCCCGGTGATGGCGGGAGATCAGGTATGGAACGCGAAGGTGGTTTGCGATCCTTCCGTGTTGCCCGCCGAGGGTGGCGTTCATGTGTGGTTCGGAGGCGGGGATGTGGCGCGTCCTGACGAGCGGATCAATGGTCAGATTGGGTATGCCTTCCTGCGGGCGCTCCCACGGTGATGCTACTCAAGGGTGACTTTGGCTGGCCAGCAGCTTACGAGACGACTCTAAAGGCGGGCAGCACCATCGCCCTGGTCAGGCTGCCTCGCGGTCACGCTGCTCCTTTTGCAATGACTCCGGCATGATAGGACATCTCGGGATCCTGAATTCTGCTCCAGCGCAAGCTCCATGTTCTTGCGATCCCCTCATGTTCGCTCGTGGCCTGCAACGCCCAGGCATACGCATCAAGAGCATGCAGGTCTGCCGCCGCGCGATCTCGACCGTGGCAATGCCCAGCGTCTCGGACCGATTATCCGCGTATCCACCTAGCGAAAGAATCAACTCACGATTGGCCATTGGCCCGAAGATTCATCTCGGCTCGCGATTGCTTTTTGAACTGGGTGAATGCGGATTTAGACTCGTCCTGTTTTCCGGCCCGGTTCAGGGCCACGCCGAGCGCGTACAGGATCGAAGTGGCGGGGGCGATCCCGTATTGCTGCTGGAGCAATCGAACAGCGTCGCTGGTGCGGGGTCGGCATGGCGAGGGGAACCTCTATGGAAATGGTATTCACATTGACTCCCCACACCCAATCCGGGGCCGTGTTGGCCAGATCGTTAACGTCAGCGGCCGCGCTCATGACCGCCTGCCCCTGCACGGAAGTGAGGGTGTCGAGGCGGCTCCGACGTCGATGAAGAACGGAGCCTCGGCTGTGCCGGCCCATACCCGGATGCCGTTGCCCAGCCAGTACGAATCTTGCTTCGCGAGCCGGCAGTAATCCGGCACCGTGCCGGATTCAATGTTGCTGAGAACTGCGAAGAGGGAGCCTCCGGCGCCGTTGGTCAGCAGGGTGCGGACGCCATTCACAACCATGGTGAAGGTGTAATTCTGGCGCAGGCTATAGGCCCTCGATCCCGGTCCATCGAGAGCGCTGAGGGCGCGCGGAAGCAGCGGAGATCCGGCGCCAGCGGGAGCCGAAGAATCGGCCGGCGCCGCGAGGCCGATATCACCCATTTCGCCGAATCCAGTGAATACACGCGAGCGCGAGTCTCGGTCTGAAACGGAATTCAAAAGCAACATTGCTGGCCGCCGTGTCGAAATTGTTCTCCCGGATGGCGTACAACACATTAGGATCGAAGGGGAAGTAGGTCGGTGCATTGGACGGCTCCAGAAAAGGATCGACGTTCATGGTGAACGCGACCTTAGTGGGATCGTTCGTAGCTGACGAAGGCATAGACATTCGGTGATGTCCGCCTCGGATCCAACGTCGGAAGGCGCTTCGCGATGGCTTGCGGCGAACGTTTCACCGGAAGCAGCATCAGCCGGGCGATGGAGCGTCTCACGAAGGACCCATGAAAAGAAGCCTGTACACTCGGAAACCTGGGACGTGCCTATGGATGGCGTGGATGATGCTGCTTCCGGTGAACACCTTTGCCGCAAGTCATCGCGTCCGTCTACGCTCGGACCGATCAACCGGCTAAGCGAGACATAGACAAGTGCGGATCCCAGCCGATTTTGGATCTAATTTGAAAGTGAGTACACCCTATTGAGGGGATTGAGTTCGGCCAGTCTGCATCGTTGATCTGCGCGGGCGGCCTAGCTCCTATGTAGGTTCGCGAGTTTTGTAAAGAGATATTAGAAAGCCATAGATCACTATTCCATTTTAGGAAGATCTGAGGTAACATCACGTATTCATGAACTCACTCATAGCCTGTGCGGCTACGGCCGTACTTCTATTCATACTTATGCCCTTTCATAACATTCATCCCGCATCTCAGGCAACTGATCGCCAGAATCAACTTCCATCTGGTTTTCAGTTGCCGGTGAGACGGGCGCAAAACGCTAATTTGTCGGACAAACATCATCAGCCCTTATATCGCGTCCAACCGGGCGCGAGTTTCTCCATACCATCGCATCTCGGTAAGCTGACAACTGCCTCAATCGGCAACCGACTATCACCTGTAAAGGGAATCGAGAATGCCGGCTTTTTCTAACCCGGCGGCCTGTTCATAATATAAGATCGGCGGGCAACGCCTGTCCCTCGCCGCGATGCCGTTGACCTAGGGAGCTTTGTATCTCCGGTCATCCCCGCGTCCGGATGCGACCTGGGCCGTAACGCCGTTCGTGTGTTCAGTCGGATAACTCGGTCGACCGCGGTCTATCCTGCGTGGGCTGTTGATGTCCGTCACTCCCCGGATCTTGTGAGCCACCCTGGCCTGAGTTCGACCGGCTTTACGCCTGACGTCTTCCGAGCTCACGAGACTCATAACTAAGACCATCTGATTGGGCACGCGTGCCCATTTAGTCTTCAATTTATGTGAGAGTCGGCCGCACCAGCGGCGACCGATAGTTAGGGATAATTTCGCGAGTTTATATCATTATGAGAATCATTTTAATTATTGCGACAGCATTGTTTCCCGTTCTCGCGCAAGCCGATAACACCCTGCATCCCGGAGCCCCGATCATGGACCGTCCGACGTTGACGTCGCTCGGCGTCCAGTTACCTGCAACCGGCGATGATAACTATAACTCTGTGGTCACGGTGCGTTATCGAACGGCCGGAGCTGCATCCTGGAACCAGGCTCAGCCGTTGTATCATGTTCATCCCGATTCAACGCTGCCCTACGTCATAGCCCCACAATTTGCTGGAAGCATTCTCGATCTTCGTCCGGGCACAACCTACGAGATCCAACTCACAGCCAGCGACCCCGATGGACCCGTGAACCAGACTTTCACACTCACCGGCACAACTCGGCCGGTCCCTGCCGACCCTGTGAATCCGCGAAATGTGAGCGTGATCAGCGTGGACACGCTGAATGCTGCCCTCGGCTCGAATGCCAAACCTGGCGACGTGATCACAATAGGAAACGGCAACTACTCAGGTTCCTCGTTCGCCATATACTCATCGGGAACCGCTACGAATCCGATCGTCATCCGGGGCGCCTCGCAGGACGGCGTCGTCATCGACGGCGGAAACTGTGGGACCTGTAACGTCTTCGAAGTGTACGGCAGCTACATCCACCTTGAGAATCTAACTATCCAGAACGCACAGCGGGCGATCAAATTGGCCGCTCCCTCTACGCAGGGCAACGTCATTCGCCGGGTGCACATCAAGAATACGATCTTAGGAATTTCGAGCAGAGAGAGTCAACTGGACTCGTACATCGCGGACAACATCCTGGAAGGCCGCCTCACTTGGCCAAGTATCTATGAGAACGATGGCGGATTGCATTCCGATGATAACGGGATTGATGTCGCCGGTTTCGGTCACGTCGTCGCGCACAATCGGATCTCGGGATACGGCAAGGCTATCCTCACGCAGGAAAGCGGCGATCGCGCTATAGACTTTTATGGAAATGACATCCTGTGGAGCTACGATGCGTCGATGAAATTTTCCTTTCTCGAGGGCAACGGCCGCATCATGCGCAACCGGATGACAAACGTGTACATGGGTGTTAGTCTTCAGCCCGTGTCGGGGGGCCCCGCCTATGTATACCGCAATGTCGCCTACAACGTCATGTCTGAGCAGTTCAAACTGCATAGCCATGCCAACCCTACTGTCGAACCGAACGGAGTGTTCATCTATAACAACACGTTTGTATCGGCCACCACGGCACTACAACTCGAGACACCGACTTACGTTCATCATTTTGCCCTTGGAAACAACTTGTTCATCGGGCCAGCCTCGCCAGCCAATAATCTAACTGTTGACTGGTACGGCTACATTGACGATGGCTTGTTCGATTACAACGGGTACTGGCCCGACGCGGGCTTCAGCTATAACTACAAATCCAGGTACGTTACGGGCAGTAATTTTGCAGCTTTGCAGGCGACCGGGTCAGGACTGGAGACCCACGGCCTGTTAGCAAATCCGCAAACGCTGGCCAGCGGCATCGTTGGCCCCAGTGATTACCACGCCTTCTATGCGCCACAAAACTTCGCGCTTTCTGGCACTTCCGTGGCTTTGAATCGCGGAGTGGTTCTGCCCAATGTCACGGACGGATATACGGGATCGGCGCCCGACCTGGGGGCACTCGAAAGCGGATGTCCTGCGCCCATCTACGGGCCGCGCCCGCTCGGAACTGATGAAACGAACGAGCCTATCGGGTGCGCAGCCGTGGCTTCGACTCCACCTCCGGCGACCAACTGTACAGCAACGGTGTCAGCTGATCACTGGAAGGGCGAATACTTCAACAACACGACATTCGCCGGCAGCCCTGTTATGGTGCGGGATGACGGCGCCGATGTCTTGAACTTGAATTGGGGCTACCAGGGCAGCCCGAGCGCCTCCTGCAATGTTCCAGGAACGGGATTTTCAACCCGGTGGACCAGACAGGTCAGCTTCACCGCAGGAACGTACCGGTTCTCGACGAGTTCCGACGATGGCATGCGGTTGTACCTCGACGGACAAAAGGTGCAGGATCGCTGGTTCGACCAGCCGGCGAGTCAACAGACGGTTGACGTGGCATTGACGGGCGGAACGCATACTTTGATCGTTGAGTACTACCAGGCCTCCGGAAACGCATCGGCCGCAGTCAGTTGGCAGCAACTCAGTGGTCCGCCTCCGGTTGCGAGCGGTTGTAACGCTACGGTCGCTGCCGATCATTGGAAAGGCGAATATTTCAACAACACGACACTCGTCGGGCAGCCCGGTAATGGTGCGGGATGACGGCGCCGATGTCTTGAACTTGAATTGGGGCTATCAGGGCAGCCCGAGCGCCTCCTGCAATGTTCCAGGAACGGGATTTTCAACCCGGTGGACCAGACAGGTCAGCTTCACGGCAGGAACGTACCGGTTCTCGACGAGTACCGACGATGGCATGCGGTTGTACCTCGACGGACAGAAGGTCCAGGATCGCTGGTTCGACCAGCCGGCGAGTCAACAGACCGTGGACGTGGCATTGACGGGCGGAACGCATACTTTGATCGTTGAGTACTACCAAGCCTCCGGCAACGCATCGGCTGCGGTCAGTTGGCAGCAACTCAGTGGTCCGCCTCCGGTTGCGAGCGGTTGTAACGCTACGGTCACTGCCGATCATTGGAAAGGAGAATATTTCAACAACACGACACTGTCGGGCAGCCCGGTAATGGTGCGGGATGACGGCGCCGATGTCTTGAACCTTAACTGGGGTTATCAGGGCAGCCCGAGCGCCTCGTGCAATGTTCCAGGAACGGGATTTTCAACCCGGTGGACCAGACAGGTCAGCTTCACGGCAGGAACGTACCGGTTTTTGACGAGTACCGACGATGGGATGCGGTTGTACATCGACGGACAAAAAGTGCAGGATCGCTGGTTCAACCAGCCAGCGAGTCAACAGACCGTTGACGTGCCGGTGACGGGTGGAACGCACACGGTGACAGTGGAGTATTACCAGGCCGCGGGGAACGCATCCGCCGCGGTCAGCTGGCAGCAAATCAGCAGTACCCCTCCGGTTGCGAGCGGCTGTACCGCTGCGGTTGCTGCCGATCATTGGAAGGGCGAGTACTTCAACAACATGACGTTCGTCGGGGAGCCCGGTGATGGTGCGGGATGACGGGACGGATGTATTGAATTTCAACTGGGGCACTGCGGGAAGCCCAAGCGCAGCCTGCAACGTTCCCGGAGTCTGGTACTCGGTGCGCTGGACACGGTTGGTGAATTTCACCGCCGGTACGTACCGGTTCTCGACGAGTTCCGACGATGGCATGCGGTTGTACATCGACGGTCAGCTGGTTCAGGACCGATGGGTGTATCAGCAGGCGAGCGTGCAAACAGTAGACGTGCCAATGGCTGCCGGAAACCATACGCTGGTGGTGGAGTATTTCCAGGGTGCTGGTCAGGAGTCGGCTGCCGTCAGCTGGCAGCTTCGCTAACGCTTCGAAGGCTAGTCGGGATGAAGGCAGCAGCAGGTTTCGATCACTGCTGCCCCGTCCGGACCTTGATCTTGAAAGCGCCCGGTACCGCTTCCTCCGACAATACATAAATGTACCCGCCTCCGCAGCCCGAATACATGGCACCCACGTATCGGGATTGGTAGTGCGACAGCAACCCCTTGAGATCCAGGTCGATCGCAGGATGCCGGACAGTCTGCGGCAGGATCGCTTCCCAGCAATGCATGCACTCATTCATTGAAGCCCCCAGGCCGCGAGTGTCGCGGGCCTGGATGGAGGAGAAACAGTCCTTCCCTGTTTGCCCGAGACGCGCAATCCACTGCGGATTCAGGTTCCGGATGCCGAGTGGATTATAGCCCTCGGGGCGTTGATTGACGGAGATCACATGGATTACCCGCTCCAGCCAGCGCGCGGTCTCGCAGCTTCGATCAGAAAGTATATTGGCGGGAAAGAATCCGCCTTCAATGTCGGCTTGGTAGTCCAGCCTGTTCACTCCGGGATACAGTAGCCCGATCATGTCCTGCGAGCCGGAGGGCTCCGGCTTGTCTTTGTTCTCAGCCGCATACAACTGCCGCGCGAGGCGTGCCGGATCCCCGCCCGGCAACACGCCGTTCCACAGTTCGATCGCGACCTTCCGCGTACCGGTCGCCATCCCGCAGCGGTCCATGAACCGCACCGAGGGCTCCAGAGAGACGACGACCATCGACCCCGGCGGGTTCGGATTGACTCTCGAAACAAATGGCTGATCGATCCATCCACCGGCTAATGCCATGCGGTACGGAATATTGCCAATGACAGACGTGATGTCTGGCACTAGTGTCCCTTAGCGCAGCGCATCAGTTCGCGCCGGCCGGGTTTATCCTCGACCCCAGTGGAGTAGAGTTCTGAAGTCAATCCTGAACAACTCGCTTGCCCGCCTTCCGATCGGCATACTGCTGCTCGATCCAGGCATAGGTCTTGCGCATGCCGTGGTGTAGCGGCGTGTCCGGCTCCCAATTCAGTACGCTCTTAATGAAGGTATTGTCGCTGTTGCGGCCGGCAACGCCCTTCGGCGCATCCAAAGCGTAATTTCGCTTCAACTTAACGCTGCCGATCTCCTCGACCATGGTGACCAAGTCGTTAATTGAAATGAGCTCGCTGGTTCCCAGATTGATCGGGGTAGCGATCAGCCGGTCACTATGCATAATCATGTCGATCCCGCGAACGCAGTCGTTGATGAAACAGAAGCTGCGGGTTTGCAGGCCGTCCCCCCAGATCTCGATCTCCAATTTTCCCGTGTCCTTGGCTTCGATAACTTTTCTGCACATGGCGGCGGGCGCCTTCTCGCGTCCTCCAAACCAGGTGCCATTCGGCCCATAGATGTTGTGGAATCGGGCGATGTGCGTTTCCAATCCCCGCTCTGCCCAGTACTCCTCACAAAACATTTCGGAGACCAGTTTCTCCCAGCCGTAGCCGCGCTCCGCCATCGCCGGATACGCATCGGATTCCTTGAGCGCCCTGACCTGCGGATCCTTCTGGAGCTCTGTATTATATGCGCAAGCCGACGAGGAGAAGAAATATCGAGCCGCGCCGGCTCGCCAAGCCGCTTCAATCAAATGCGTATTAACGAGAATGCTGCGGAGGCATTCCACGCGAAAGCGCTCTATGAAACCCATGCCGCCCATGTCGGCCGCTAGATTATAAACTTCGACGGCGCCCTCCACCGCGCGGATGGCATTCTCCTTTTCACTCAAGTCCATCGACAGGCAGTCGACGCCCGGAACTCGCTGATACCATTCCATCAACGGCTTGCGGTCAACAGCGCGGATTCGAGTGAATCCTAATTCGTGGAAGTAACGGGTCAGCGCGCCGCCTATAAATCCCCCCGCGCCGGTGATAACAATCAGGTCGTCTTTCGCCATCTTACGTGCAATTTGGGTATGGGCGGGTGCTTTCATAGGCAATGTTTCGGTCGAAAATACGGACTCCTATAGGGCTTAAGTACATCATAGCCTTGAGTGTGCACCTCAATGCTTACTCGCGTATTCCTTATACAGGTCCGCGACATGGGCCGCTTCGGCGTCGCCGGGGTGAACCACCACCCGCCATCGAAACGACAGTTTCTGACCGGCCGGCAGCTTCAAGTGACTCTCCTCCGCCTTCGGATCAAACGCGTTCTGCCCAAATGGGTTTAGCGCGAACAGTCCGTAATCCCGCGCATGCCAGTAGGTGGGATGATGCGGGTTTTGCGGATGGTCGAACATTGCAACACCGAGTTTCTCGCCGTCCACCTCGCCCGTGTAGTCGACCCAGTTCGAGCGTTTCCCCCACACATTCGCCATTCCCGTACGACCGTCAGCGTCGACCATCTTGCCGCCTTTCTTCTCCGTAAAGTTGTCCGCCAGCCGGATTGCGAACGCGCCTTCTTTCGTATCTCCAAAGGTCGCATCCTCAGCGGCTGTGAGAGTGATATCGAAATCGACGGTGCGCAGCTTGGGATCCGAATAGAACGTCATCTTGCGCGTCTCAATCAACAGAGCTTTGCCTTTAGGGTCGCGCCATTCGATTGTGGCGGTCAGCGTTCCCGAGCGGTCGCCCTCCTTCCAATCGGTATTACGGACCACCATGCGCCCCATGTTCGGCTTGGTGTAGGAGGGCTCGTTCTCCCAGAATTTGACGCCGTTCACATCGTCATAGGAGAACCACAGCCCCCGATGATGCAAGTGATCCCGGCTCTCGCCCGCCACGTTCTCCATCGGAAAGCGGCGGGTAACGATCTTGCCGGACGCCGACCGCACAGGAGCTAAAAACGGCTTCGCGGCATCGATGCCATAGTGAAATGTGGTGAAAGGCTTCCCGTCAATGTTTACGGCAACATCTTCAGGCGTGAACCGGACTTGTGCGGTTAAACACGTACCCGCAGCCAGACAAAGGACAAGTGAGAATCGCATTGGCTATTATCATCACATGTCGCTGAAACTCGCGGCCGGTCTTCTGCTGGCGCTCACCGCCACCGCTGCAGAACAGCCGCTGCCCGAATTGCGTGTAGAGCCCACCGATGGCGGGTCGATATTCAATATCCGCAACGGCTCCTCCCAACCGCTGACTGCCTATCTCATTGAACTGTTAGATTATCCGGGCAGCTCCTTCTCGTTCTGGCAGGATGACGCCGCAGGAGAGCCGATTGCGCCCGGTGCAGAGAAGCGGATTCAGATTACGAATATGACGGTGGGAGCGGTACCCGAGTACGTGAAAATGCAAGCGGCTCTTTACGCGGATGGAAGCTCGAGTGGCATTCCAGGGAAGGTGAAACAGCTCATTGAGCGTCGCAGGTTTACCCTAGAAACTACGCGCGAGCTGATCCGCCGTGTGGAGAAAAGTGGGGCTGCAAAGGAAACCGTGATGGCCAATTTGAAGCAATGGATTGACTCCATGCCGCCGCCCAGCAAAGCGAACCGAAACTCTCAAAAGTCGATCAATGAGGCTGCAGGTAAGGCTTTGGTAAGTGATACCGCAACCCGGCTCGACACGCACTCGTTAGAGGATATGCTCGGCCGTTTACGAATGGCCGAACGCGCATTGGCCCTGAGCAAACCGCCATTATAGGGAGCTTGTTTTCCGGCGGTGACTGGGGCCGCTCGGTTCACTGCCGCCGGACTGGATCTTCGATATATCGGTGATACAGCCCCATGTAATACGGCAACAGGAACACGGCTCCATCGGCCAGCGTGTGGCCTCCACCGCCCGTCTCCAAGCGGTAGGGATTGTGATTCCAAAAGGAAAAGAATCTCTCGTCGGCGGGGATCACCTTCCCGTTGCGCCGGTGCCCCGAGCCGCTCATCTCGGCGTCCTCGGGCGTATAGGCTCGTAGACGAACGATGTCTTTGCGGTTCTGGTTCGAGTGAGCCCAGTCGATGCGATCAAGAGGAATTCGCCGCAGGGTATCGACGGAGTCATCGAGCCAGTCGCCAGCCGGGGTCAAATCCACGGTTCGATACGCCGTGGCGAAGCGCTTTCCCGTCAGGCTGGCGGCCGCCGCGAAGTTGAAAAATGGATTCATCTCGGGCCGCTCAACTCCCCAGTAGTTCGCCAGCGAATAGGCATATGCGCCAGAAAGGGCAGGATCCTCCTCATACTGGATGAGATTGTAGAAGTTCATAAACGCCATTTCATCGTCAGACTGGTTACCCGAACCTGGGCCGGTGGTCAGCTTGGGGAACATGACATTATTCGCATAGCCATGTTCGTGAACCAGCTTTTCGTAAACCTGGCGGTATTTCCGATCGCCAGTCAAATGTTCCGCCACCTTCAAATAGGAAAGGATGCTCAATGAATCTAAACCGCGATCAGCCCACCAGTGTAAGCTCCGGTTGAGCCCCTCGGGTCCGAACACTCCCCAGCGGGTGACCTTGCCGTCCCAATCGATTAGGTTCAGCTCATGGTCGATGAGATGATCAGTGATCCCACGGACCACTTGCCGGACATCCTCCTTCTCCTGGGGTGTGTCCGCTACCAAATCGTAGTACCGAGCGTAAAAGAAATAGTGCCCATCCAGTTCGTCTGAGCTAGTATCCGACTTCCAGTACCATTTGCCATCGGCACTCTTCGGCCATCGCGGCGACATAATTTTCCAAAGCCGATCCCGTGTAGCTTGCAATTTGACATCGCGCTCCCGCGAGTCGCTGAGATTCGGATCGCGCCCTGAAGTAGGAAGGATGGCGCGCGCCGGGAAGCCGGGCGGCGCCGGATGCTCACCGCCCTGCGTCACCAGGGTAAGAAATCGCAGTGCCTCGAACGCCTTTTGTGCGCGAGCCTTGGCCATCGGGTCCTTGGTTGCCGAGTAAGCGAAACACTCGCCGGCGCCGTACATGCCTGTCCACAATCCGTCGTTATCGCTGTCCGTCTGCGTGAACTCGGTCTTGTCGCCCGGCTTCTTCAGACGGACCGACATCACATACTGGTAGGATGTACGCCTATGATAACGATCGATCTCATCCTCGTAGAATTTCGCCTTTTCGGCGAGCGTCATTGACTTCCCTTCAATAACGCCGGTTCCTTTAGATGTCGCAAACCAAGCGTTCCCTTCGGGTGTTACCGCGATGCTTCGAACATCATCGGCGGGCAGCCACCGCAAGCCTTGGCGATACTCCCACGTCTTTTGATCGAAGCGAATCGCGCCCCGCTTGGTACCGAACCAAAGCACCCCTGGCTCGCCGTTCGCCATGGTGGTGAAATCTTCGTACGGTAATCCGTCGAGACCGGTGTACAGTGTCCAGCCTTTCTTATCGCGGCAGCCAACTCCTCCCGGGCTTGCGAACCACAACCGGCCCTCAGAATCGTACGCGACTCCACGCACGTCCACCGGCGCCCAGCTTCGAGACCCTGATCGAGGGTGGGTTAGGTTCCATGTTCCCGGTGTGTCTTGAATGAAGAGACCTTCCTCCGCGGCCAGTGCCACCGCGTCGCGGGGTCCCAATGCGATCTGCCGAACGCTTAGCGATGCCAACGGAAGTGGGATGCGTTCAAAGCTGCTGGAGCCGGCATTCAGGCGATACAAACCACCTCCCGTCGCCACCCAGACGTCGCGCTGATCAGCCGCCATGTTTCGTACCTCGCCCTGGGGTAGCTCAGCCCGCCGAATCGCGGCATCTCTGACGGTCCAAAGGCTTCCGTTGTAGGCGAAGTATGCCGCGTCTCCGAATGCCGCACAACTTCCTACCGAATGGCCGCTTAATTGACTGTGCGTGTGCCACGACTTCTCATAGGCCGCGAGACCCTGCTCCGTTCCGGCAAAGATCTTCGAACCGGCGACGGCGACGCAATTTACCGAATCGGAGGGCAAGCCCTGGCCGACCGTGAACGCGTGCGCGACTTCCGCGCGAAACACCCCTACCTGGACGCCAGCCATTGCCAAAGCGGGCACTGCAAGAGTTAGGACGAGACGCCGCATCAAAAGAGGATCTTCATCACGCCGACGATCACGCGCGTTTCATTCCCAATGTCGGCCCTCAAGTGACCAAAGTTCGGCTGAGTAACGTTGGCGCCGTTGCCGTCCAATGCCGCGAACCACGGGAAGTTGGCCGCATTGTGTGCGTCACAGCGGATTTGCCAATGCACCTTCTCCTTAATCACAAACTCCTTGTAGAGCGACAGGTCAGTAACATTGAGCGGCTTGCCTCGAACGTCGGGGAACCTCGTTGGAAACGTTCGTAACGTATACGGAGCAGGACCGGCAGTTCGAGGAAAGATGGAGGTGTCGAACCACACGTCGTAAGACGGATCATACTGGGTGCGGCCTGCTTTCTGGGCTAGCGCGTCACGTTGATCGTCAGTAAGCTTTGCGCTCTTCGGCACCAGCGGGGCCGCGTTGGGGAACGCCAGTGGATAGCCGGAATGAGTCATGTATACTCCGCTGAACGTCCAACCCCCGAACAATCCGTTTGCATACCGGTTTGCTCCCGGGAGGAAATGCCGGCCTTTGCCGAATGGAAGGTCATAGGTACCGATGAACGACAGTTGACGCGGGACGTCATATTGAGTCAGTCGCTTTTCGAGTGTGGTCTGAGTAAGATTCGTCAGATTGACATCCTGCGGATTCAATGTCGTCAGCCTCTCGTACGTCTTGGCCAAAGTCAGAGCCACTGTCAGAGTGAGGCCCTGAGAGTAGCGGCGAGTCACCTTGAATTGGCCCGAATCATACCGTTGCCACCCTATCGGAACATCCGACACCGTAACTTGGCTGTATTGCGGGTACGCGGAGAGCAGCTGAGCACGAGTCAGTGTCGAATTGTTTAAGCCGGAGTTCGGCAGAAGTCCCGCCAGGGGACTTGCTACCTGGGCGTTGAAGTAGGCCGTGCGCTGGCCCGCCGGAATGCCCTCCTGGACACTCAACGGGACGTAGTTCAAATTGAGCGACACTGGCAGCCGGTGTGTGATGTTGCCCACATAGGATGCATCCAGGAGCCAGCGGCCTGGCAGTTCCACTTGGAAACCGGCGGAATATTGCTGCGAATAGGGAAGAGGCCGATTAAGATACTGCGAGCCGACACTCTGGCCCAGATTGGTCGCCAGTCCAAAGCTGCTGCCGACCGGCTGTAACAGACCTCCCGGATAGATGCTGGAAGGAAAGGGATCACTCATCGAAGCAGCGGGCGTGAGATTTCCATCCGTGGACGACACGAAGGGGGTCTGACGGCTGAAGCCGACTTGCGAGCCATTTGAAGACTGGCCGAGATAGCTGAGTCCATAGCCACCTCGGAGGACCATCTTAGAGGTCAACCGGTAGGCAACACCAGCTCGGGGTTGGAAATTCAGCTTCTTCGGTTCGAAGGCGAACCGGTTATCGCCACTGGTGCCTGCATACAACAGGCCGCCGGTGAGGCCGGCCGCGCATGCCGGGCAGTTCTCCGCAGAAGCCGATGTTTTAACTGCGGCCGCAATGGGGCTCGCCTGGCCGAACGCGAAACCTCGGAGCTGACGATTATAGCGCTCCACTCGCGGTGACTCATAATCCCACCGCAAACCCAAATTCAGGGTTAATCTTGGACTTACCTTGAAATCGTCCTGGACGTAGAGAGCATAGTAGTTAGACCGAAACGCCGGGTTGATATTGTTATCGACGTAGCCGCTGCTCGGGTAACCCAACAGAAACGACGCGAACTCGTTTCCGGAGCTGCTGTCACCCTGCAGGGGATTAGCCTGCGTCCACGCTGAGCTGAACGTGTAATTACCGCTCGAGTACCCAGGCTTCAGGTTATTGTCGTTGTAACGCCGGAATTCGGTCCCAGCCTTGATGAAGTGCCGCCCCTTTGTGAGGCTCACGTTGGGCTGCAGGCTCCACGTGTCGTGAGTTTCGTAGCTGTAGCCGTTCTCAGGGCCGAGTTCCGAGTAAGTGCCAAGGTTGAAACGCGGGAAGATCAACGCCGGGAGTTGGGCAACCAGATTCGATGAGAATCCGAGAGAGCGAGGATCGTAGCCGATGCCAAATGAGTTACCCGAGAAGCCCTCGTATCGGGCGAGACCTCCACGGAAGTCGAAAACGACCGTAGGGGAAATTGTGTAGGTCCAGTCCGCACCCCAATTCCGCGCGACTCGAGTAGAAGGATATTCATTACTGGGCTCAGCCGGGTTGTTGCCCCACACAAGTTTCGCGTAGTTCAGCCATGGTGTCTGACCATAACGGAAGTTCACCCGGCTCTTGTCGCTGAAGTTCAAGTCCATCTTACCGAGCCAGGAATCGTATTGATTGGTTTCGGGCAGCAGCTTTGCGTAATTGTTTAAATGGGCGGGACCGTCGCCGGGCAGGTCGGGTGAAGGATAGAAGGAAGCGACCTTGGTAGCGATGGAATTCAAGCGTCCGGTGGGGATTACATTCCCCGGGAATGGAGTTCGAACGTAGGTCTTCCCATCGGGTCCGAGGCGCGTAGTCATCGGATCGTAAATAGTGACCAACTGACCCTCATCGTTGAACAGCTTTGAGAAATCGCCCCGCAGCATGTCTGCTGTAGGAAGCGTACGAAGCTGACCACCCTGCGAGTGTTCCCGCAAATCCTCCAGCGAGAGCATGAAAAAGGCCTTGTTACGGCCATTGAACACCTTCGGAATGTAAACCGGTCCATCTACTTCGAAGCCGAAGGTATTGTTCTTGAACGGCACCTTCGGTTCGCCGTTCTTATTGGCCACCCAGTCATTCGCGCGGATCTTTTCATTCTTGAAATACTCGAACAACTGGCCGTGGAGGGAGTTGGTCCCGGACTTGACAGTGATCATTGTCACTCCGCCTCCCACGCGCCCGAACTGCGCGTCATAGGAATTCGTCTGGATCGTGAATTCCTGCGTGCCATTAATTGAAGGCACGTAGGCTACGCCGCGATCGCTCCTGGTATTGGTAACGCCGTCTAGCACAGTTTCGTTTTCGCCGGACTTGCCGCCGCTGATGGAGACTCCGTTCACATTTCCGAACGCGTACAGCTCCATGGAACCCCAGTAGGTGCTTTGCTTGACAACACCCGGCTCGTCGTATTCAAGAGCGTACAGATTGCGCCCTCCCGAAGGCACATTCTCCAGCACACGGTTCTCAACGACAGCCTGGCGCGTCGCCGTTTCGGTCTGAAGCAATGAGGGCTGAGCGGTGACGGAAACGGTTTCGGTTACGGCCCCGATGGTGAGCGGGGCATCAATGGACAACCGGTCGGCTGAGACCAACGAAACACCTTCACGAATGAATTTCTTGAATCCCGGTTTTTCGACCGTTAACGTATAGCTTCCAGGTAAGAGAAACTGAATCGTATAGCGGCCTGTCGAGTTGGTCAGCGCTTCATACGGCACGTTACGCTCGACGCTGAGCGCCACAACCTTGGCGCCCTCTATCGCCTGTCCCGAAGGATCCATGACCTCGCCGGAGATCGTGGCGCGAAATTCCTGCGCAACGATCGCAGGAGAAGCCAGCAGAGTTAGACAACATGTCAGCTTCCAGATTGTATTCATCGGGTCCCCTACCTTGGTTCGAAATCGATCACATGCGGCAAATGCAAACAGTGTACCTCGAAATGTTTTTGCTAAACAGGGGTAGTTCCGGTCATTGACGCTGTGAACGCCTAAGTTCGGTCACGTCAGGCAGGAACGGACCGCACGCGCACCTTCGTGGACGTCCAAAGGTCACAGAAGGACGTGAAGATCAGACACCTCGTGGCGGAAGCTAGTGGGAGTCGAACCCACCGGGACACCATAAGCGCCCCACGCTGGTTTTGAAGACCAGGCCCAGCACCGGCCAAGATTAGCTCCCAGCATCATTCTAACCGCAAGCACGCGATGGCTTCCAAGTGATACGTCTGCGGAAATAGATCTACCAATACAAGCCGCTCGATCCGATACCCGCCCGACAGAAGCGAGCCCATATCGCGAGCCAATGTCGCCGGGTCGCACGACACCACCACGATTCGCGCCGGTTTCAATCGCACTAACTCCGCAGTCACCGTCTTCCCCAGCCCGGACCGGGGCGGATCGGCTAGCACCAACTCGGGAGGCTCCTTCACCGACGGCAAAAAGGCTTCGACATTCGCCTGGATCACGTCGATCTTCACGGCCGCCCGCTCCGCGTTCTGCTTGAGATCGCGCGCCGCACCCGAGCCCGACTCCACTGCCAGCACCCGCTCAAAACGCTTCGCGAGCGCCAGCGAAAATAGACCCACGCCTGCATACAGGTCCAGCGCCGTCGCCCCCGAGAGGTTACCGGTCGCGGTGTCCACCAATCGATCCACCAGAAACCGATTCACCTGGAAGAACGAGTTGTGACTCACCTGGAACAACTGCCCGCCCGCCTCATATTCCAGCGACCCCCGCTGTGCGCCGGGAATTGATTCCGCGCACCATTCGAAGAATCGCTTCGACATCGGTTGATCGCTTTGGATGATGTTCACCATGACATCGCGCTCGTTGGTGAACAACTCGATGGAGCGCAGAAATTTCGGCCAGCGACGATCGCGCGTCATGCCCAGCAGTGATCCGAGCGCCTCGTTGATCTTCGGCGAAGAGATCGGACAGTGGTCGATCGCCACCAATTCGTGCGAGCCTTCGCCGAAATAGCCGATCTGACCACGCTCGATGTGAAACTGGCTCCGATTGCGGTATCCAAACGGAGGGCCGGCAATCGTCTCGATTTCGCCGTCGTACTGAATGTGCCCACGCGCCGCAATTGCTCACGCAGTATGTCGGCCTTGCGCTGCACCTGAAACTCGTAGCGGGCGTGTTGATAGTGACATCCGCCGCACTGCGAGAAATAAGGACAGGGAGGCTCGACTCGATCCGGCGACGGCGTGACAATCTCACGAGGCCTCGCCCGTATCAGACCCCCTTTACCGCTACCGCGTCCACGCGCGCCGTTTCGCCGGGCATGAGATACGGCGTCAGCACCACTTGCCCTTCCAGCCGCGACAAGCTATCGCCGCCATAAACCCACTTTTCAGCGGTCACTTCGTTTAGGATTAAATTTGCCTCTTCACTACGCATGAAAGCACGAGTCCTTTCCGGAATCCAACCCACCGGAAATCCACACATCGGAAACTACCTGGGGGCACTCAAGAATTGGGTGACAATCCAGTATGACTATGACAGCATTTTCTGCATCGTCGATCTGCACGCGATCACGCTGTACCAGGATCCCGCCGAGCTGCGACAGAAGATCGAGGAGCTCGCCGGAATTCTCATCGCCATCGGGATCGATCCAAAACATTCCGCCATCGTCGTGCAATCCAGCGTTCCCGCTCATGCCGAGCTCGCGTGGATGCTGACCTGCGTCACTCCGGTTGGCTGGCTGGAGCGCATGACGCAGTACAAAGCCAAGGGCGCCGTGCAGGAAACCATCGGCGATGGATTGCTCCAATATCCCGTCCTGATGGCCGCAGACATTCTACTGTACCAAGCTGCGATCGTACCTGTCGGCGAAGACCAGAGCCAGCATCTTGAACTGACCCGGGATATCGCACAGCGGTTCAATTCCATGTATGGCGAAACGTTCGTAATGCCCGCTACCAAGCTCCCCACGGTTGGCGCTCGCATCATGGGACTGGATGAACCCGACAAGAAGATGAGCAAGTCCGCCAAGGGCTCGGGCCATGCGGTGGGCATCCTGGAACCGCCGGATCAGATTCGAAAAAAGATCATGCGCGCCACCACGGATTCGCAGCCCGGCGTCAACTTCGATGACTCCAGGCGCGGGCGTTACGAATCTGCTGAGTATTTTCCAGGCCTTTACGGAATGGCCGGACGATCAGGTCCGGTCACACTTCGCCGGCATGCGCTACGGCGACTTGAAGAAGACCGTTGCCGAGGGAGTGATTGCGCGTCTGCAGCCAATCCAGGCCCGCTACCGGGAGATCGTTTCCGAGCCCGGCTATATCGCGTCCGTGCTCCGCCAGGGCGCTGAACGCGTATCGCCGGTCGCTAACGACACCGTGCTCAAAGTGAAGAAGGCGATGGGCCTTTACACTGGCTCATGACATGGCTGACCTGGCCGTCGGGCTCGCGGACTATGGTCGGCTGATCCGCTCCAACCGGAATTTTCGTCTGCTGTGGTCGGCGCAGATCGTCAGCGAGCTAGGCGACTGGTTCTACTCGGTCGCGATCTTCAGTTTCCTCCTCCAGGTCCTGGGAACAGCGCAGTCCGTGGCCTTTGCCTTCGTGCTGCAGGTACTGCCCCAGTGCATAGCCGCGCCGAGCGCCGGCGTCATCAACGATCGGATGAGCCGCAAGCGCGTCATGATCTTCTCCGATTGGATGCGGGCGGGAATCGTGCTGGCGATGGTGTTGGTGCGATCGCGAGACATGATCTGGCTCCTCTATGTCCTGCTGTTCTGCGAAACGGTGATGTGGGCGCTGTTTGAGCCGGCCCGATCCGCCGTGGTGCCTAACATCACCGAGGGCTCCAGCCTCGTGGTGGCCAACGCTTTATCCTCCACCACATGGTCGTTCAATTTCGCGATAGGCTCCGGGCTCGGTGGTTTGGTGGCCGCCTTCTGGGGACGCGAAGCCGTGTTCATCATCAACTCCCTATCCTTCATCCTTTCGGCCACGCTCATCTCGCGCATGACCTTCCATGAGCCCCACGCGGCGAATCTTCCTCCCATGCGCTTCCGCGATATCGCCGATTTCACGCCCATCATTGAGGGTGCGCGCTATATCGTCCACGACATCCGGCTCGCAGTCACTCTACTGGTGAAAGCGGGATTGAGCTTTATGGGGACCAACTGGGTGATCATTCCCATCATGGGTCAACGGCTATTTCCGGTGCATGTCGGCGGGTTTAACGCGGAGCAGGCCTCCACGATGGGCATGAGCGTGATGCTGGCGTCGCGCGGAGCTGGAGCGATCGCCGGCTCGTTCGCGATCACTTCCATATTCGGGCACTCGAAACCGAGGCTGCGATTCGCCATCCTCGTGGGATTCGTGCTGGCGGCCCTAGGGTATATGGCCTTGGCGGGTGTGCCCAACATCTGGCTGGCCTGCGCCGCATTGATCGTCGCGCACGCCGGTGGATCAATAATCTGGACTGCATCCACCTCACTCCTAATGGATCAGACCGAAGACAAGTTTCGCGGACGCGTCTTCTCTACCGAGTTTGCGTTCAGCATGGGAACGCTGGCGGTGATCAGTTACTCCGGAGGTTTGCTGGTAGATCACGGGATCAGCGTGCGCAGCCTGGCTTTCGCGACAGGGTTACTGGTCCTGGCGCCGGCCCTCGCGTGGGCCTATGCCCAGCGATTGTGGCCACCGGAATCCTAGGGCTTCAGGTATTTATCAAACCACCGGACCGTCCGGTCCTGCATATCGATCCGATTCTTGGGTTTATCGAAACGATGGCCTTCGCCGGCGTAAACCACCAGCTCAGTGGGAACGCCGAGGGTTTTCAACGCATGCCAGAACTCAAACGACTGCGGCGCGGGACACTCCGCATCGCGTTCGCCTACCACGACCAGCGTCGGGGTCTTCACGTTCTTGATGAAGTGAAGCGGCGAGCTCTTTTCGTAAGCGGCGGGATTGTCATATACGGAAGCCCCGAAGAATGGGATCATCCACTGATCGATCAGATTTTCTCCGTAGTAGCTCTGCCAGTTGGCGATGCCCGCTCCGGCCATGGCCGCCCGGAAACGGTTGGTCTGCGTAACGGTCCACATGGTCATGTATCCGCCGTAGCTCCAGCCCGTCACGCCAAGGCGTTGTGGATCCACAGGGTAGTGGCTTAATACGTGATCGACGCCCGCCAGAATGTCCCGTAGATCGCCGCCCCCCAAGTCTTTGACGTTGGCCCGGGTGAACGCTTCGCCCTGCCCGTAGCTGCCGCGAGGGTTAGGGTACAGGACATAGTATCCGCGCGCCGCTAACAACACGGGAAGTGAGAATTCCGCCGGCCAGGATGGCTCGGCGACGCCGGACGGACCGCCATGAATGAACACCACCATCGGTGAGCGCTGGTCTGGCTTAGTCTGTTTGGGCGTCAGCAGCCAGCCTTGAACTTGCCGACCATCGCTGCTCCATTCGAGATTAACGCCCGGCCCCCAGGACGCACTCTGCGCCGTGTTGTTGTGGGTCACCGCCTTCCAGTCCCCCACCGGCCCGGCCCACACCTCGGGCGGTTCGGTGAACGATTCGCGCACGATCGCCGCGATCTTGCCGTCCTTCGAGAGTCCGGTGTTTGGGAAATTCCCATCGCTGTGGATGCTGTAGTCGCCTCGCCAGATTGTTTCCGCGACGCCGCTTCTCACATCGTAAGTAGAGATCGCACTGCCGCCTCCTACCCATTCCGTGAACAGCAGACGTTCCGGCGCGATCCATCGCACGGAACTCGGCGAAGACTTGCGCCCTGCCGTGCGATTGGTCGGAGTGCCGCCTTCAGCCGGCAGCGTGAACACGTCGCCGCCATGGAATCCTTCGTCGCTCATCAGCCCTTCGATGAATGCGATTTGCTTGCCGTCCGGTGACCAGCGCGGCACCGCAACTTGCAGGTGCGGCCGGTAGATTTCTTTCGCGCGTCCCGAAGCAATATCTATGACATGAATACGAGCGATCCACCAGTTGTTGTCACCCGGACCGGGCGCGGCGGTCACCACGAAGCGGCGTCCATCGGGCGCCCAGTCGAAATCGTAAACATGCAGGTCCGGGGGCGATACTTGCCGCAACTCTCCCGAGGCTAAATCCAGCACGGCAATGCGCTGGTTATGGATCTCGCTTTCGATCGGTCCGGTCTGCACAGGAGCAGCAGCTAGCGGTCCACCTCCACTTGCACCTTCGATGTACAGGAAGGCGAGCCGCGTGCCATCGGGAGACCAGTGCAGTCGGTCGGCATAGCCCGATAGCTTGGTCCGCTTCCGGGCCGCCGCGCTATCGCCGGCAGCCGACCCATACCTGCATCTGTTCCCCACTTCCCGAATTCGAGAAAAATGCCAGTGACTTGCCGTCCGGCGACCATGCCGGGCTCGCATCTCTCCGGTTTGAATCCCCGCCTGCGCGCACGGCCATCGGTTTCGCGCTCGGATCGCCCCGTCAAGATTCGCTGGACCACGGAGCCGGGACCCGCTGCGGTGGTCTGAACCCATGCCACGCGAGTGCCGTCCGAAGAGATCGCGATGTCATGGTACAGAACCGTCTTATCGAGTTGACGGGTAAGCTGGGCCGCCTCCTGGCCCATCGTCAGACTGCAAAGGGCTAACGCCGTCGCGATCAAACCGATTCGCCTCATGCAGAATCGATTGTACCCTCCCAGGGCTCATCGTTTCCGCGCTGGCCGTCGGCTGCAGCCGAGTGTACGCGGTCCTGCCTGTTCGGATGCAGAGACGCGCAAACGGCTCATTTCCACCGCTTCTGGTGCAACCGGAGCAGGCAAAACGAGGAAACGACCGTATACCATTAAAAAGACAGGACATAAGGGTTGGCAACAGAGGTGCTTGTTCCCATACCAGAGGGTGAAAACGTGAAATCTAAACTACTTGTACTAGCGCTTCTGGCCGGCGGTTCGATGTTCGCCGAGTCGCGTTTCTCCGTAAGGATCGGAGTTGGTGATGGCGGCTACTATGCGCCGTCGTATGGTTACGGCCAGCCGGGATACTATCGGGCCTATCCCGGCAGTTACGGTTATGGAGGCCCAGCCTACGGTTACCGAAGCTACGATCCGGAGAGAGCGCACGAACGCGCCGAACGTCGCGCCCTCCGACAGCACCAGAGGGAAGAACGGTGGCAATACGGTGATAGCGAGGAGCTGCGGGAACACCAAATCCAAGAGCGCCGGGATCTCGAGCATGAACAATGGCATGAAAGGCATGGCGATCATGGTGCAGCCTATGGTCCAGGTCACGAATCGGCCTACGATGGGTACCGCTAGCCAGTGACCCAGGTTTGGGCGTCTGCGAGGTACGACCCGGGCTACAGCCCGAGGTGGCCGTAAGTAGCCTCGGCAATGTTGTAGTGTGGATGAGGGGAGCGCATCATGTACATCGGACGAACTGCTCTCCTCATCCTGGGTGTAGTACTTCTGATTGCGCTAAGCCTGTCTGTCGCTTACCTCAAAATGCACGGCTTCAGTGCGAGGGACAAACCTATGGTAATCGAAGCATATCTCGCGCGTCACGCACGGCGGCTTTCGATACCTCGTGGAGCCGAATCCCTTAAAAACCCTTTGCCGGCGTCTCCCCTGAACGTGGCGGAGGGCCGAGATCACTTCGCCGACCATTGCGCCGTCTGCCACGCCAACAACGGGAGCGGCAATACTGAAATGGGAGCCAACTTGTACCCGCCAACTCCCGATATGCGGCAGAGCGGCACACAAGGGCTTTCCGACGGCGAGCTTCTGTACATCATAAAAAACGGTGTGCGCTTTACGGGAATGCCTGGATGGGGAGGGGAGGACAATGAGAACTGGAAGCTTGTTCTGTTCATCAGGCATTTGCCCCACTTGAGTGCGAGCGAGCTGGCGCTCATGAAAGAGGTCAATCAGATGGAAGCCGAGGACAATCCTGAGAAGGCGAATCACTAAAGGAGAAACGACATGAAACGTATTGCCATCACCGCGATGTATCTTGCAGCCCTTAGCCTTCCATTTTCCATGGCGGCTCATGACAAGAAGCTGCATAAGGGGAAGGCCACGGAGGGCGAAATCACTTCTGTTTCTAACGACCGCTTCGAAGTGAAAACAGCGGCAGGAACAGTGCTGGTGACCTTCTCCCCAACCACGAAATTCGAACACGGCGATGACGTGGTCGATAAGTCGCATCTCAAGGCCGGCGAACATGTCAGCATCTTTGGAACGAAGCTGCCTTCGGGCGAACTCGTAGGCAAAGAGATTCTGATCGGTACCCCAAGCTCGCACGAGCACGGCAGCACGGCCGCCGCAGCTGCGCATCACTCAAAAAGCAAACAGGATCAGAAACCGTCAACACAGCCGTAGACTCTTGGTTGACCTACTCCAACTCATGAACCCCGTTACGAACGAAAATCCGTGATCGTCACACCAACCGGCCGTTCAAGGACTGGAACGAAGTCTTTCCCAATGCAGCTGCGTCTATCGTGACTCTGCTGACGGCCTGCTCCACCAGGCCCACGTGATGGTAATCGAAGGCGACAGTACCGGCTTTGCGAAAGTGAGCAGGAGACGCGGCACGGCGGAGGAAAAATCACCCCCGCCACCTCCCCTACGGACGTTGTCCTGCCGTCGCAAGTTGGCGAGGATGCGGCCCGACCACGGTCATGCCGAAAGCGGTAAGGGCGCGTTCCGCTTCCGCCGGCGTGCGCGGGGCGAGTTCGAACATCCGCTCGAAACCTCCCGGCGTGTTGATCACCAGGATCCGGCCGGTCTCGCTTTCGATGCTGAAAGTGTGGGGGATGCCTCGTGGAAACGAGACGAACGCACCTGCTTTGCCCAAGTGGTCTTCGCCTCCGACGTGGAAGGTCACCTCGCCATCCAGCACGTACAGCCATTCGTCTTCATTCTTGTGCATGTGCATGGGTGGCTCCTCGCCGGGGCGGAGCACGACTTCGGTTATGCCCACGTTCGGATTGGACGCTTTGAGCGTGATGGTGGACCCGAACCAGACCATCGGCGTTCCCGCGCCGGTGGCAAGCAAATAAGGAGCGTGTGCGGAGATCTGTGCAGACATAACATCCTTCTGAGTTCTGGGCTTAATGAGACTTGCGTCTCATAATGAGACTACTGTATCATTAGGGAAATGGCCGGTCAAGAGAAAATTTCGAAGAACAATCCACAAGGACGCGAATCGCAAAAAAATCGGACACGCAAAGCGCTGATTGCCGCTGCCAGGGAGCTGATGGGGGCCGGGCATGATCCGACCATTACAGGCGCGGCGGAATTAGCGGGGATCTCTCGTGCCACGGCGTACCGCTATTTTCCGACCCAGGAGATGCTATTGGCCGAGATTGCGCTGTTCGAGGTAGGTGGGCCACTGTTTCCGGCGGAACCAGAAAGCACATCGACGCCCGAGGCCGTAGCGCACCTGGTGCGCCGGATTGGCATGTGGACGTACGAGAACGCTGAGCCACTTCGAATGTTGCTGCGGCTCTCGCTCGATCCCGCGACGGGCGTACGTCGGCCGGGTCACCGACTGGAGTGGATCGGGGATACCTTGTCCCCGCTGCGTAAGAACGTCGATCCGAACACCTACGCGAAGCTGGCTAACGCGCTTACTCTCCTGATGGGCATCGATCCCGTCGTAGTCTTGTCGGACATTGCCGGCATCTCGCGGGAAGAAGCGCTGGATACTCTCGAGTGGTGCGGCCGGACGCTGGTGGAAGGGGCACTGCGCGACGCCCGGCGAGACTGCCGCGGCTGAACGGTGACTACCAATGCCCGGCGAAACTACAAAAAAATGATGTTGCGGCCGAAGGGATCTGATCCGCTTGCGACGAATCCACCCCCGCGCGATCCGGCCGAGGTGATGGACCACAGCCCTTGAGCTAAACGCGATCACTCCGTAGGGCGAGCCGGAGGTGTTCCGCCATCCCGCTCGCGACGGGGCTGCGGTTTCGGCAGAGGCTTGCGAGGCAGCTTCTCTTCGCGCATCGCCGTGTTGTATACGAACGAGGCGACGATGGCCGCAGCCTGCATCAAATCGCCCTTCTGAATGCGATCGTACACGTCCATGTTGGAGTGGTGCGTACGCGTGGAATACTCTACCGGATCCTGAATGAACTGGAAGCCGGGCAGCCCGACACCGTCAAACGACTGGTGGTCGGTTCCGCCCGTATTCCGGATCGTGACAGTGTTAGCCCCGAGATCCTTGAACGGCTCCAGCCAGGATTGAAACATCGGCCGGACCATATCGTTGCCCTGCAGATACACGCCGCGAATTTTTCCCGTGCCGTTGTCGACATTGAAGTAGGCGTCGAATTTCTCGTGTTCCGCGGTCGGTTTCATTACTTCGGGATCAGCGAAATGCTGCTTAACGTACGCGCGCGAACCGAGCAGGCCCTGTTCTTCACCGCCCCACAAACCCATGCGGATGGTCCGGTCGAATTTGACATCCATGGACTTCAGGATGCGCATAACCTCCATCATGACCGCTGATCCGGCGGCGTTGTCCGTCGCGCCCGTTCCACCCTGCCACGAATCCAGGTGCGCGCCCACCATCACCACTTCGTCCTTCCTCTTCCCGCCTTCAATCTCGGCGATTACATTGACGCTCTCGCCGGATCCTTCGATGAACTGAGTGCTCGTGTTGAAGGCCAGCTTGACGGGAATCTTGTGTTCGATCAGCCGGATGACGCGATTGTAGTGTTCCGGGGTTATCACAACCATGGGCGGAGGGATTGGATCCTTGATGTCGCGCGATCCGCCGGCGCCTCCAAAAACCGTCCCGCCGTCCCCGATGGTCCCGCTCTGCACCACCATACCTGGAGACTCGTCATGCAGGTAGGCCGCGAGTTTGGTGCGGAATTCTCGAATTTGCGCGAAGTTAGCGGCCGGTTGGGGATCGAAAGCGGATCGTTCTCCCTGGTTGCGCGGCCCGCCCGGAGCGATGCCGAACAGCGGCGCACCGCCTTCCGGGGCAACGGAAGCTTCAGCCAGGTCGGTTTCGCTGTAACGCTTTGAAGGCGACACGCTCACCGCCGCCAGATTGCGCGGCTGCGAGATCAGCACGATCTTACCTTTGAGCTTGCCTTTGAACTTCGCGAAATCGTCGGTGGTCCGGAGAAAGGCCAATATCGGTTCTCCGGTGACGAGCCCTTCGGTACCGGGTGTCCAGGCCAGGGGGAAGCCGATCAGAGGGGCATACTGGGGCTCCACCATGTGCGCCTCGTAATGCGTGTAGGTCCAGCCTTTGCCGAAGGGTCCCCACTTTTCGAGCTTGGCGGACATACCGTACTCTTGCATCCGTTTCACCACCCAATCCGCGGCTTGACGGTAGCCGGGAGAGTTCGTGACGCGTGGACCGTACACGTCCGTCAAGTAGAACATATGGTCCATCACCTTCGAGTTTTCAAAGGCTTCCGCGCGAATACGGTGGACGATGGAGAGGTCAACGTGCTCCTCCGCCAGTAAAAACAAGGGTATCGAGACCACTGCGGCGGCAGCGGTGGCGAGCAGCTTTGTGGGGAACATACTTCGTTTGTAGAAAAGAGTACCAGATAAACGGCGACCGGTCCGGTGGGTTCGGTTACACTCCGGCGAAGACCGAGTCAGGCGCCGCCTCAAGCTACAATTTGCTTAACGGCTTGAAAATAACCATCTCGAAAGAGAATTACGTGAAGGCGATCGCGGAAGCGGAGTCCGAAGGCGACACAGTCATCGCCGCCACTCTGAGCCGCTGGCTGAACGTTTCGGCCCCGGCAGTGACGATGGCGATCAAACGTCTGAAACGCGACGGCCTGATTCGCGTCGCCGACGAAGGACAGATTCGTTTGACGGAGGAGGGCCGCGGTATCGCTAACCGGCTGCTCCGCCGTCATCACCTGATCGAGCGCATGCTCACCGAAATCTTCGGGATGGAATGGTACAAAGTGCATGACGAGGCTGAGCAGCTGGAGCACGCCGTGTCCGAAGATTTCGCCCGGCGTCTGGAGGAAAGGCTCGGCGCTGCTGACGCATGTCCGCACGGCAACAGGGTAGGAGTGGATACTCCCGAAGCTCGACGCCAGCGCGGGTGGCGCAAGCTGTACGAGATCCAATCCCAGGGCAGGGTGGTCAGTGTATTCGAGCGCGATCGTAAATTACTTGAATTTCTGAATGGTCTCGGCATCCGGCCGGGCGTGACCTTGAAGGTGACTGCGCGCAATTACGACGAGACGCTGAGCTTGCTGGTGAATGGCCGAGAGGTGCGGTTGGGGCGCCCAGCGGCGGAGAAAATCTGGATCGAATAGTACGCACCCGATCAAATTTCGGTATCGTATACACGTGAAATTATTTCTGTTTCTCGCAGCGGCCGCCGTCGCCATCGCGCAACCCGAATATGAACTGCTGCTGAAGGGCGCACATGTCATCGACGGCAAAAACAAGATCAGCGCCGTCCGCGACATCGCTGTGAAAGATGGGAAAATCGCGGCAGTGGCATCCAATATTGATGCTGCTCGCGCGCTGAAGACGGTGACCCTGACCGGGCTGTATCTGACTCCCGGGCTGGTGGACATCCACGTTCATGTTTACGCCGGGACCGGCGAACGGGGATCCTACGCCGGGGATAACAGTATCTACCCCGATGGATACACCTTCCGCAATGGCGTCACGACGGTAGCCGACGCTGGCAGCTCCGGCTGGCGCAATTTCGACGATTTCAAAGACCGCGTGATCGATCGCTCCCGCACGCGCGTGCTCGCATTCCTGAATATTGTCGGCAACGGAATGCGCGGCGGACGGTACGAGCAGGATTTGAACGACATGGAAGCCAAGCCGACCGCCGAGATGGCGCTAAAGCACAAGGACACTATTGTGGGGGTGAAGAGCGCGCATTTCGCCGGACCCGAGTGGAAGCCCTATGAGCAGGCCGTCGAGGCCGGCAAAATTGCGAACATCCCCGTTATGATCGATTACGGCGCCAACCGGCCGGAGCGTCCTATCTACGACCTCTTTACGAAGGTCTTGCGCCCAGGCGATATCTACACGCACATGTACTCCGGCCTGCGTGGTGAGCAGGACCCTTCCGGCGGTCCCAGCAAAGCCATGATCGAAGGACGCAAGCGCGGGATCATCTTTGATGTCGGCCATGGCGGTGGCAGCTTCTTATGGCGCGTAGCGGCGCCTATGGTGAAGGCCGGCTTCCTGCCCGATTCGATCTCCACCGACTTGCACATCGGAAGCATGAACGCCGGAATGAAAGACATGCTGAACGTGATGGACAAGATGCTCGCGCTTGGAATGACAGTGGACGATGTCATCATCAAATCCACGTGGGCTCCGGCCAGGGAGATCAAGCACGAGGAACTCGGTAATCTTTCGGTGGGCTCGCCGGCGGATATTGCCGTGCTTCGGTTGGAAAAGGGCCAGTTCGGTTTTGTCGATATGTACGGCGCGAAGCTGGAAGGCACGCAGAAGCTTACCTGCGAATTAACCGTGAAGGACGGTCGGGTGTACTACGACCTGAACGGCATCACCCGCGATCGTTGGGACAAGCTGGCACCCGACTACAGCCGGCAAGGTGATCCAAAATGGGATGGATACGCTCCGCGTCCAGGCGTCCGGCGGCGGGAAACCAAATAGTCGAGGATAGAACCATGCAAGAGAAGTTGCGGCGTAAGCTAGCGGGCCTGAGCAGGCGGGATTTGTTTCGTACCGGAGGAGCGCTGGCCGCGGCGGGCGCTCTCGGCGGAACCGCTGAAAATGCGTCGGCCGCTGCCACCGATAGCAGCGGACAGATTTATCGGGCCATTGGAGTGCGCCCAGTAATCAACAGCCGGGGCACCTTCACCATCATCACGGGATCGCAGACCTTGCCCGAGGTGAAGCGCGCGATGGACCAGGCGTCGCGCAGCTACGTCCAGATGGACGAATTGATGGAGGGAGTCGGCCAGCGTTTGGCTCAAGTTACCGGCGCCGAGTGGGGCATCATCACGGCGGGATGCTGCGCGGCGCTGACGCACTGCACGGCCGCCTCCATCGCCGGGTCCAACCCGGAGCGAATGCAGCGCCTGCCGGATCTCACGGGCCTGAAAAACGAAGTGATCATCCCCGAGTACTCGCGTAACGTCTACGATCACGCGATCCGCATGCTCGGCACCAGGATCATCACGGTGCACAATATTTCCGAATTGGAAGGCGCGTTCAACGATCGCACCGCCATGGTCTACATTCTGGCCGGACCGGGCGATGAAGGTCTCTTGGGAACGAAGGCGGTTGCGGAAGTAGCTCGCCGGCACAACGTGCCGTTGATCGTGGATGCCGCGGCAGAAATTCTGACCATTCCAAACGTGCACCTGCAGCGCGGCGCTACCGCCGTGGCTTACAGCGGAGGCAAATGCATCCGCGGACCGCAGGCTGCTGGATTGCTCATTGGCGAAAAGAACCTGCTGCAAGCGGCGTGGTCCAACAGCGCGCCGCATCACGCCTTCGGACGATCGTTGAAGGTGGGTAAAGAAGAGATCATGGGCATGCTCGCGGCCGTCGAGGCGTGGCCCCAGCGTGATCACAAAGCCGAGTGGGCGACTTGGGAGGCATCCCTGGCTCATATCGCCGCCGCCGTGAAGAAGATCGATGGAGTCACTGCCACCGTCGCCGAGCCGAACCAGGAGCTTTCCAACCGGTCGCCGCGGCTGACGATATCGTGGGACGGCGCCAAGCTCGGCATCACCGGCCAGGAAATGGCGAAGACTCTGCTCGACACGGAGCCGCGCATCGTGCTTGGCAGCGCCAGCGGGAGCCGGCCGGAGCGGATGGCCAGCAATATCTCGATCACGCCTTACATGATGATGCCTGGCGACGAGAAGGTAGTCGCGGATCGCATACACGCAGTGCTCTCGAAGCCGCCCAGGTTCGAAGATCCTCAAGTGCCGCAAGGCACCCCGGTGAGCGTCGCGGGACAGTGGGAACTGCGGCTCGATTTTGGGCGCGGGTCAGCCGATCATATGCTCATACTTGAGCAGGAGGGCTCGAATATCGTTGGTACCCATCGCGGCGAGTTCGTGCACGGCGACTTGAACGGTTCAGTGGCGGCCAACCGCGTTCATCTCCGAAGTTCGCAGAGGATCGAGGGAACCCGGCTGTCTTATGACTTCACCGGCGTCGCGGAGGGCGACAACATGTCAGGAACAGTGAACCTGGGCGAATACGGCGAAGCTAAGTGGACGGCGCGGCGCCACAAGTACCAGACTCCGGGTGGTGTGGTGCGCCCCGTGAAACCGGCTTAGCCGTTCGTGCAGCAGACCCGATTGAAGACGGATGCCTGATTCACGCTTGCAATTAGTTAACTCCGAACTGTTTCAGAGCCTGATCGACCGCGCGCGCAAGTCTCCCCGGCTGAGGACTAATCATAACTTCCATTCCAGCATGGAGGAGAATCCGCACCGCTTTCTGAACGTGCTGGTGAGAGGCACCTATATCGCTCCTCACCGCCATGAAGATCCTCCGAAATCGGAGTCGTTCCTGGTTCTCGAGGGGGAAGTCGCGTTCTTCACCTTCGACGACTCCGGGCAGATTGCCAGCCGCGTGGTATTGGGCCGCGACGCGATGGGTATCGACGTTGGCCCCGGGGTTTGGCACACCCTGGCCGTGCTAACGCCTCATGCAGTTTGTTATGAGGTGAAACCTGGACCGTACTTCGCGGCGAACGATAAGGACTTCGCGAGTTGGGCGCCGCGGGAGGGCGAACCGGGCGTGCGTGCATATCTGGACTGGTTGCTCGCCTCGGTTTAGGGGTTTGCACGGTTCCCGGATCGGGACCGTCTACCGTACCAAGAGGCTGACACCTTTATGCGAGTAAGAGCGACCCCGCTCGTCATTTCCGCCCTGGCCGCCCTCGTAGCCTTTGGGCAACCCACAGCCGAACAGAATGTGGATCGACCGTTGAACTTCACTCGCGCGAAAACCGTCCAGGACGTCCAGGAAATTGCCTTGGTGATCCGCGCGCTTCCGGAGATTCGGGAGGTATTCGTAGACACGCCACATCGCGCTCTATTCCTGCGAGGAACGCCGGAGCAGATTGGTACGGCGGAGTGGCTGTTTAAGGAATTGGATCAACCGCTCAGTCCCCAATCGTATTCGGCGAAGCACGAATATCAGATGGGCGGCAGCGGCGAGACGTTCGTCCGCGTGTTCTATTTGTCACACGCTGAAACCGTCCAACAATTACAGGAAGTGGCCACTCTGATTCGCTCGATCGCGGAGATCCGGCGTCTCTTCACGTACAATACGCCGAGAGCGATAGTGATGCGTGGCACGGCCGAACAACTGACGCTGGCTCAGTGGCTAGTGCAGGATCTGGATACAAATCCCCGGCCGGTCGCCCAACCTGCCAGCGCGGGCCGGCATGAATTCCGCCTGCCGGGCGCCAGCGATGACATCGTTCGAGTGTTCTACCTCAAACCCGCTCAAACCCCGCAACGCTTCCAGGAGATCGTCACCCAGGTCCGCGGTATTACCAGGACACGAAATGTTTTCACGTACAACGCGGCCAGAGCTGCGGCCTTCCGCGGAACCCTGGAGCAGATCGCTCAGGCTGAGCGGCTGATCCAGGAACGGGATCAATGATAGGAAGCCGGCGCAAGTCAGTTGAGAAACGCGCTGTCCGGCCTCTTTGAAACCCGGTTCGTCGCGTTTCTAACCAGCCGGCGAGGATCCAACATATGCTGCGGGCGGTACTGCCGCTGCGTCCATCGCGTGTCGGGATCGAACTCGAGGCCCAGGAAGTACCCGATGTCGCGAAAAACGCAATACCGGATGGTACCGAGCAATTCCCCCTTCGGGTAGGTCATCCGGACCTCCGTACCCAAGGGAATCGGCTTCTCGACTTGGAGGCACGCCCCGGTTTGAGAAATATCCTCGAGATTAGCCACTATCCGGCGAGTTCTACGCGATCGATCCTTCCAGCGGAGATCCACGATATCCGCGCACAACATCCTCGTTTCCATCCGCCTGTCTTGCATACAAGTCAAGTATCGGCCGGAGGAATCGTGAGGATTAGCGCAGAGTGCCAGGGCAAATAGCCCTACGCCTGGAATACGGCACTTACCCGAGGGCGCGATTCAGGTTGTACGCTGCGCTGATCAATGCCAGATGCGTAAAGGCTTGCGGGAAGTTCCCAAGCGCCTCTCCGCGAGGGCCGGTCTGCTCCGCATAGAGCCCCAGGTGGTTCGCATACCCCAGCATCTGCTCGAACAGAAGGCGCGCGTTGTTCAGACGCTCCGGATCGTGCTTGCCCGCCCGGGTCAGAGCCTCCACCAACCAGAACGTGCAAATGTTGAACGTGCCCTCGGTGCCCTTGAGACCGTCGGGTGTCTTCTCCACGTCATAGCGGTAAACCAGTCCGTCCGACACCAGCCCGCCCTCCCGCGGAGAACGGTTGATCGCATCCAGTGTGTCAAGCATGCGCGGATCCACCGGTGAGACGAACAGGACCAGGGACATCGTTAGCGTGGAGGCGTCCAATGCGTCGCCGCCAAACGACTGGACGAACGCTTTCCTCTTCTCACTCCAACCTTCGCGCATGATCGTTTCGTATATCTGGTCGCGTGTTCGCAGCCAGACAGTGCGATTCGAAGGGAACGACCGTTTGTCAGCCAGCCGTAGCGCGCGGTCCACAGCCACCCAGCACATCAACTTCGAGTAAGTGAATTCTTGAGCGCCGCCCCGCACTTCCCAGATGGCCTCGTCCTTATCACGCCAGTGATCACAAACCCAATCCGTCATGCGCCGCAGATACTCCCAGAGATCGTACGAAATGGGAGCTGCGTACTTGTTGTAGAGATAAACGGCGTCCATCAACTCGCCATAAATGTCGAGCTGCAGCTGGTGCGCTGCCCCGTTCCCAATGCGAACCGGCGCGGAGCCCTTATAACCTTCCAAGTGATCCAGCGTTTCTTCCGGTAGCTCGTGCCGGCCATCCAGGCCATACATCACTTGCAGCGATCCGTCGGGCGGGATTTCGTGGCAACGGGCGTCAAGGAACTGCATGAACTGCGCGGCTTCCTCAGTGAATCCGATCCGCAGCAGCGCGTACAGGGTGAACGCCGAATCGCGAATCCAGGTATAGCGGTAGTCCCAGTTGCGCCCGCCGCCGATACTCTCCGGCAGGCTGCATGTGGGCGAGGCTACAATCGCTCCGGTCGGGGCGTAGGTCATCAGCTTCAGTACCAGCGCGGAGCGATTCACCATTTCGCGCCATCGTCCGTGATAGGTGCAGCGGGAGAGCCACGTTCTCCAGTACTGGATCGTGTCATGGAACAGGTCGGTGGCTTCTTCGTCGGACAACCCCACCTTCTGCGATTCCGTCTCGAGCGCGTGCAGTTCGAAACTAGTACATTCGCCTTCGCTGAGTGTGAACTCGGCGGTAACGCCGGATTCCGTCGGCCGCAAAGGCACCGTGGCGGCAAGCGCGAGGTTCAGGCGCTTGGAGAAAAACTTCGCGCCCCCCTCCACAATTTGGGTCTGGTGTGAATCACGGGCGTAATTGAACGCCGGGCTGCATTCCATCTTGAACTGCAACTCCCCGCGAACGGCTCGCACGCGCCGGATCAGCCCGTGAAAGCCACGCTCCCGTCGCCGGGGAACCCCCACCGGCATATAGTCGATTAGTTCGGCCACTCCGTCGGCGGAAAGAAAACGCGTCACCAGGACGTTGGTGTCCGGCCAATAGAGTTGCTTGCACTTGACATCGGAGTTCTGCGCGCAGACATGGAAGCGGCCGCCTATGCGATCGTCGAGAATCGCGCCAAACACACTGGGCGAGTCGAAGTCCGGGAAACAGAACCAGTCGATAGAGCCGTTCTTGGCAATGAGCGCGACGGTTCTTAGGTTGCCGATAACGCCGTGGTTCTCAATGGGATAATACGCCATTGCGACGGCAGTCCGAACCCGCTATGGATTTAAAGGAGCTTCGGTGGCTCGTTCTTCCTCTTCGGCCGCTTGGGCGCCCACGGCCTCCGCCTGCCGGATCACTTCGCGCGCGTGATCGGCTTGATCCTTGGCCACCTTCACTTCGAAGGAAAGGTTCGGCAATACCGAATCGCCCGTGATGATGGCCGCGATACCGGAGGCCTCTAGCACGCTCTTCACGGATAGTGCTTCGAATTCGGCGCTGGGACCCGAACTGGCCTGGAAAACGGTTTCCGCATCGAACTGGGGAGAATCACTGACGTTGGTCAGGTCTTCGTCCGGCAGACGCGCTTGGGCAATTCGCTGTTCAGCGAGCGTAGTAAACGCAGGCGGCACCTGCACCTCCCAAGCGCCTGACGGTACTCCAGGCGCACTATCATCCAGCAACACGGAATCGATCCCTTCGTCCTTCAGGAGTTCGTGAACCGCTCGGGCATCTTCTTCGGCGTCCTCGTCAGCGCTGCGGAATATGGTGACCATGTCGGCTTCGGCCATAGTTTGAGGATAAGCCAAGGCGGCGCCAGATAGTGAATTCAGGAGCGGGAAATTTTACGCGCCTTGCGGAAGGATGAAATCCCGTAGATGGCCAGCAGAGCTGCAAACGTGAACGATGCCACCAAGATCAGCAAGCCGCCAGTGTCACCTGCGAAGTGCTGTGCGCGCCGGTACGTGGAGACGCCGATGAAGGTAGCCAGAACCAGGAAAATAAAGCCGATAATTTCGTTCCACAAGACCATCACGGGCTTGATAACGCCAGGGAGGACGTGCTTCAAAAACTGAGCTACAAGGCGCATCGATACTTCAATTTGATGCTAGCAAAAGTACCAGGAACTGCGCGCATGGCCACCGATGTGCTGTAGTCTTGAGCAAGAGTTGCCGATAAAGACATAGGTTCTGGGGCCAGATCAAACCGAATAAATGAAACGGCGCTTTGTGCGGCAACATCCTGAAAGTGTGGTGTTATGCTAAAGGTGGCCCGGAGCGAAAGGGGCGTAACTTGGAAGACCGATTGAAGGAGTTGATGCAGGAGTTGGGCAATGCGATCAACGAGTCGCTCTCGGACTCGGACCGTATAGCCTCGGCAATCGGCGAGATCAAGCGCGCAGGCTACGATGTCTTCCTCGTGCTCGAGGCTACCATCGGCTTCAACAAGCGCGACGAGTCTTCCTCAGACGATGACTCGGACCTTGAATCAGAATCCGAGCAACCCGCGACAAAAACGCGTTACGAGTCCACTGGCAAAATCAAGCTGACATCCCAGGATCAGAAATTCCTTAAGGCTCTGAAGATCGCAATCGACGAAGAACAGCGTTAGCGACGTTTTACCGTTACGGGTCAGAACAGCTCCTCATAAACTTTCCACGTCCGCGCAACTGCGAGTTCCCACGAATACCGTTCAGCGTGGGTCAAGCCGGCTGATCGCAGTCTGTGTCTATAACCCGCGTCACTAACCAGCTCCAGTAAGCCGTCCGCGACGGATTCGGACTTCAGTGGATCTATCAGCAGCGCGGCGCCCCCTGCCACTTCCCGAGTAGCCGACCGATTTGATGTCAGGACAGGAACCCCGCGCGCCATCGCGTCCAGGATCGGCATTCCGAAGCCTTCGTCCAGCGACGGGAATGCAAATATCCGAGCTCTTGCGTAGAGTTGCTCGAGTTGCGCTGCGTCGACGTAGCCGGGCAGTTCTATAGATCTCCGCCGGGGGCTGGTCTCGATGCGCGCTAGAATCTCGGCCTCTCCATAACCTGCGGAGCCGGCGAGGACTAACGTCCAGTCCGGTGGCGTTTGCTCGAAGGCCTCAATCAGACGCACGATGTTTTTCCGGTGCTGAATCGCGCCGACATGAAGAATCAAGTTGTCGCGCTGTTCGTCGGCTGGCGGGTGGACTCGTGGGCGGCCGTACGCCGTGGTGCACGACGCGGATTCGTGACCGATCAAAGCCAAGGAGATCCACTAACTGATCTGCCGTGAACTCGGAAACAGTGATCACCAGGTCAGACCGCTGTGCCGCTTGCCGGGCTTGCGCCGTGAAACGGATGCGGAACTCGGGCGATGAATAGTCGCCGGTAAGTACGAACAGATCGTGAAACGTGGAAACGATTCGCTTGGCGTGAACGCGGTCCACGCGCTGGTTCAGGCCGTGGAACAGCGATGCCCGCCAAGGCCAGAATCCGCTCGCGTGCAGCCACGTCCGCCTTGCATTCGGCGGGAACGATTCCTCAAATGATCGAAGCAGCCGGTGGGCGCGGTAACAGAACAGAAACTTTTCATCGGGATGTGCGTGCGCGAGCCCGAAAAGCAGTTCTCTCGAGTAGACACCCACTCCGGTGAGAGTTCGGCCGATGCTATAGGTTGCGTCGAGGGCGATGTTCAAGCAAGGTCGGAGTACGCTTGCCTATTTTCGTACAGCGCGGCATCCGCCGTTTGCATGAGTTCGTCGACGGTGACCTGTGCTGAGCCGCGCCATTGACGCATGTCCGAAGACGAAGGCGAAGGCGTGGTGGTCAGCCTGGGTCTCCTGCTGCAGACGGGAGATGAGTTCGTCCGCCGTATTCTGCCAATCCAGCATCGCGAATCGGCCGAGTCCCACTCTGGCGATGAGCGCGGTGCCCGCGGCGCCGGCGCGGACCACATTGGCTGCCTCCGCCACCAGATCATGCAGCTGTTCGCGTCCGCAGGCCTGATCCACGTCTGTCAGATTGTCGACTTCGGCAAGCAGCAGCGTGAGCGACCGGCCGCACTCCCGCGCTAGTTCCACGTCACGCGCGGCGATGGCTCGAAAACCCTCGTTATTGTAAAGACCGGTCTCCACATCGGTCGCCGAAGCGAGTTGTGTGCCGCGCTGAAACCGCTGCCGCTCAATCGCGTTCAAGATGGCTCGGGCCAGCGGCTGGCAATCCAGTTCGCCCTTGAGTACGAAATCCTGAGCGCCCATCCGCAGCATGCGGCGGCCCAGGCCTTCTTCGCCGGCATCCAGCAGGGCAATCAGCGGCACCGACGGAGCGGCGTCGCTTAAAGGCGGCGAAAGTCTCTAATCCACGGCTGTCGGGAAGCGCGGGACTGAACAGGACGATATCGGGTTGCTCGCTTTCGAGCACGACGATGGCATCTTCGGCGCGCTGCAGATGGTCCAGACGGCAGTGCACCCACGCGCCGCCGTGGGTGGTCTCCTCCATCTCCGCCAAGGCATCACCGATGAATTGGGCGTCGTCCAAGTCGTCTTCCACCAACAGAACACGGATGTCGTTCATGCTCGAAGCTCATGGGGGTAGTGGAGGATCAGTGACGTTTATCTCGTTAGAAACACCCGTGCGATGTCACGCTCCCGCGTCATGCGATGATAAGGAGTTCTTCACTAATATGCGGGCGAAACTGCAGCCATGGCACCTGGGTGCGGCACTGATTCTGATCTGTGCCGCAGCGCTGGGGACGCTGTACTACCTGCGATCCCGAAGTGTCGCGACACCTCGCGCGATGCTGGCCTGCCTGCCGCGTTCCGGCGCAGTCTCGCTCTATCTGGATGTTGACGGACTTCGACGCTCCGGCATCATGGATCTGATCGCCGGTTCAAAAGCCGTGGAGGACCTCGAATATCAGAAGTTCGTCGAGGGCACCGGGTTCGATTACCGGAGAGATCTGGAAGGGCTCGCCGGAGCGTTTTCCGGCAAGAACTCTCACCTGGTTCTTCGCGGGTCGTTCAATTGGAAGCGGATCGACGCCTATGCGATCGCTGAAGGCGGTACATGCAACAACTCAGTGTGCCGCGTCGCGACTTCGGACGGCAGATTCGTTTCGTTCTATCCGCTGCGATCGGACGCGATGGCGATCGCCATTAGCGCCGACGAATGGGCGGCGATGTCCATCGCGGCACACCCCAGCGCCAAGGGTCTGGCCATGCCGGACCAGCCCATCTGGATGTCGGTAGCCGGCCCGGCCTTGAGAGATGTCGCGGCGGTTCCCACCGGAGCGCGATCGTTCATTTCGCCTCTTGAGTCCGCGGAAAACATCATCATCTCCATCGGCCCTTCAGACAATCGCCTGCAAGTCAATCTCAACGTTCTCTGCACGTCGGACACAGCCGCAGCCGACCTGGTCGCCAAGCTGGAAGGCGCAACGAACATGCTCCGCAAGATGCTGGACCGCGAAAAGCAGCGGCCCAACCCGCGGGATTTGAGCTCCATTCTGATAGCCGGTACATTCCGCCGGGATGGTCGCCGCGTCACTGGCGAATGGCCCATGCAGCGCGACTTCGTGGAAGCCGTTGTGTCGGGGAGCGTGAATTGATCGGTATTCCCGGCGCAGTGCTTTGCGCTGGGAACTTGACCAAAGATATTCTGGTTTGGCCCGTAGATGAGATCGTATTCAACACTACGGTATGGGTGGAGGACATTACCACTTCGATTGGTGGGAACGGAGCCAACACCGCCTACGCCATAGCCCGCTTGGGCGGGCGCGTGCGCCTGGTGGGCCTGGTCGGACAGGACCAGGATGGCGATGAGGTACTCGACAAGCTGCGAAGTGCTGGCGTAGATGTTCGCGTGGACCGGGGCGAGTTGCCGACGCCGGTTACGGTCGTGGTGGTGCGGTCCGATGGTGCGCGAAGCTTCCTCCACCGGCCAGGCGCCAGCCGCCAGGCGTTTGCAACACCGCTCGAATTTGCTCCCGAGCTGATCGAGGGTTGTTCGCATTTCCACCTCGCCAATCCATTTTCGATGCCCGAGATGCGGACGCAGGCCGGGGCGACGCTCCGGCGGGCTCGAGAAGCGGGGCTGACTACCTCGCTCGATACGGGATGGGATGCATGGGGCCACTGGCTCGACGTGATTTCACCTTGTCTGCCGTATGTGGATATCCTGTTGGCAAATGAGGGCGAAGCGCAAAGGCTGAGTGGGCACGCCGATCCGGGCTCGGCGGCGGCGTTCTTTCGGGATCATGGCGTGGGCGGCACGATCATCAAGCTAGGGGCCCAAGGCTGTGCGGTTTTCGACGGCGAGGGGGAAGTGCGGGTTCCGGGCTTCGTGGTGAAGGCCGTGGATACTACAGGTGCTGGGGACTGTTTTTCGGGGGCATACCTTGTGGGATTGCAGAGCGGTATGAGCTCGCGCGATGCCGCTCGATTCGCGAATGGTGCGGGAGCGTTGAATGTACAGCGTCCCGGCGCTACCACAGGGCTCTTGGGTTATCAGTCCACTTTACGATGGATGGAGTCGCACGGGTAATTGGCGACCGCGCTCGTATAAGGGCCGGCGCGGCACGTTGAGAGCGTGCCACATATTGTGAGATATGAAGATCTTGCTTCTTGCCTTGTCCCCGGCTGTCTTCGCCGCCTCAATTCCTATTGATATAGCCCAATCAGGCTCCGGTGCAATCACCGTTCACGCCACCTCCGATTCGGCGGTTGTTGGTTGGAAAGACGGAACCGCGAGGGCGTGGACGGCACAGTTTTCGCTGGATCCTGCAAAGCCCCTCATCACCAGTATTGGAGTAGGCGGCCGGACCATCCTCGACCGGGCGCAGCCTGTCTATCGCGCTTCGACAGGAAAACGCCGTGGCGGGTTCGATCAATTCTTTGATTTTCCGCCAAGCCATCCGGACGGCACCCGAAGCTTTCCTGGGGGAGTTCAAGCCCACGGCAGCGCATGCCAAGTTCGACGGCGACCGGCTGGACATTTCGTTCGACGGTTTGACCCTGGGGATCTTTCAAGGCAGCATTCACTACCTCTTCTATCCGGGTAGTAAATTGATCCAGCAGCGCGCCATCGTGAGCACGGATGAGCCGGATACGGCTTATTTCTACGATGCGGGCATCAAGATGACTGTCGATGAGGACCGGCGCGCCGGAGGCAGAATGGAGGCTCATGTTTCCTACTACGACACCAGCCGGTAAGCTGCAGACCATAGAATCGCCGCACGCCTCGGAATGGAATCCGGTGGCCGTGCGATACCGTACCCTGGCGACAACCACCGGGGCCGGCAGCATTGCCGTATTTCCGCCGCCGCATCGCTACTTCATGGCTCGCGATTACACCAGCAATATGGGCTATCTCTGGCACACCGCGTGGCGGGGAAATGTGTCGCTCGGTATCCGTCAATTGCCGGATGACAACTCGCCGTACTATCCGTGGATGAATGCGCCGCCTGGCACTCAGCAGGAACTCGATCTCTTTCTATTGCTGGACGACCGCCCGGCGGCGGCGGTGCTCGAATCCGTCCTGCCCTATACCCACCAGGACCGCTATCCGCCGCTGCCGGGCTTCAAGACCTTCGCGCCGCACTGGCACTTGGCCTACACGGTGCAGGCTATGGAGAAAGGTCACGACTGGACACCTCCTTTCAAGCCGGTCTTCAAGGAAATGGGCGTGAACATGGCCATGATCATGGATTTCCATGGCGACGGTCATCAGAACGATGTCACCGAGACGCGCCTCAAGGAATTGAAGGCGTACTTCGACGCTTGCCGCTCGCAGTCGGACCCAAGTTTCCTGCTGATTCCCAGTGAAGAGCTGAGCACTTACCTAGGCGGGCACTGGGGAATCGTGTTTCCTAAGCCTGTGTACTGGTTTGAGCGCCGCGGCCCGGGAGACCCATTCGAGTCCACCGACCCGAAGTATGGCAAGGTTTACCACGTGGGTGATACGAGAGATGCGATCGCCCTGCTGCGGGCGGAGAACGGCTACATGTATCAAACGCATCCGCGAACGAAGGGCTCCACCGGATTTCCCGATCAGATCAAGGACAGCGAGCAGCTCCGCGGTGCGTTTCATCTCGGCGCCGGTTGGAAGGCGATGAATGCGGATCTGTCTTCGCCGCGGCTGGGGGATCGCGGCTTTAAGACAGTCGACGACATGAACAATTGGGGCCTTCACAAACGTCTGATTGGCGAGGTGGACGTCTTTCAGCTCGACTCCACTCACGAGCTGTACGGACACATGAATCTCAACTACCTGCGTTTGCCGGCCCTGCCGTCGTTCGATCACTGGGGTGACGCATTGACTGTCCTATCGAAGGGCGATTACTTCACCACTACCGGAGAAGTGCTGCTTCCCAGGTGGAATCTGACGGCCAGAGGCGATCAACTCACCGCAAAAGCCGCGATCACCTGGACGTTTCCGCTTCGGATCGCGGAGATCGTGTGGGGTGATGGGGCCGAAACTCATCGCCAGATGATTTCGCTCGCGGGCACGTCCGAATATGGCCAGCAGGATTTCACCTGGCAAACCAACGCACCAAATTGGAAGTGGGCACGTGTCGCTATCTGGGATGTCGCTGGTAACGGCGCATTCATTCCGCCGGTCTGGAAAAACTAACGTGTTCAAACTGTGCTTCGCAGCCCTACTGATCACCACAGGCGCTTGGGCTCAAAAAGTAGTCGCGCTGGATGGCTTTCATAACAATGAATCGAAGATGCCGGACCATTATCAGTGGGACGGCACGCGTCCGGGCGGCTTCTCGGAGTTGGGCAAAGTGGTGCAGGGGCTCGGAGCGGAACTGCGCACGGTGCGGGAGCGGGTGACCAGCGCGGCGCTCGCCGGTATCAACGTGTTCATCATTGTGGATCCCGACACGCCGCTCGAAACCGCAGACCCGAAGTATATTGAGGCAGCGGAGATCGACGCGATCCAGAAGTGGGTCCTCGACGGAGGGCGCCTGGTTCTGCTGGGGAATGACAAGGGCAACGCGGAATTTGAGCACCTCAATCAACTCGCCCGGCGTTTCGGAATCGAGTTTCTGGAAGAGACGTATCCCAAATTGAAAGGGAAAGGAATCCTGGTCGCAAAAGGCGAGACCGGCATCTTCGACGGTGGTCTCGAAGTTTATCTGGTTGAGGTGGCGCCGCTAAAACTGACCGGCAGAGCGGAAGCGATCCTCTCGGACAAGGGAACGCCGATTATGGCCTTGGCTCACGCCGGCAAAGGTGAGGTGTTCGCGCTCGGCGATCCTTGGGTCTATAACGAGTACATCGATCATAAGGACAACCGTGCGGTTGTGTCGAATCTCTTCCGCCTGTTGCTGAAATGAGGCATCGCGAGGCACCCTTAACAGCCATCGTCCGCCCTGAATCTGTTGGCTAGGCTCGTTGGTTGCGCGCCTGGAGCCGGCTTAACAAAAACAGCCATAGACCTCCAAGAATCAGTGCCGGGCGCCGTCCGTCTCTGTGTGGTCCGGTGTTGTTGAACCGCCCTCAACGCAATACCGGCAAGGCAGATCAGCGTCATACAAAGGATAGGAAGCTTGATCTTGTTCTTCATTGAGTCACCCTCGTCTACCGATTTCATAGGCGATGAACGCGACGATCAGAAGTACAGCCGCCGCCCACTTGATAATCGCCCGTGAAAAAAGCTCCATCGGCGCCGCGTCCCGCCGCTGCCAAAACGCCGGAACGTCCACGCCCTGCGGCACATCGGCGGAACGCGCAAACAGCAGACGGATCGTGCAGACCAGCAACAAACTGAAGCCGGCGCCGAAAAACATCATCGCGTATGGGATGGCCCATTCGGTATTCCCGGCCTGGAGCACGGCTTGTGGCAGGAACGCGAACACTACAGCGAGCAATGCTCCCCGGATCGGCATCAGCGGCGATAGCCTGACTGGAGCGGAATAGGCATCGGCCAGCAACAAACCAATCAGGATGGCCGCTCCGGGAATCGCCAGCCGGAGGAGTCCCCATTGTGTACTCATATATCTCGGATCCAGCATCCATGCGGCGACCAGGAACGAGATATATACGATCAAGGATTCCAGCAGGAGAATTGTTGGATCGGTAGTCCGGCGTATGCGGCTCACTATAACCAGCGGCACCGTGCTGACTGCTTCGCAAATGTACTGCGGAATAGAAGTGAATCGCTCATGAAGGTCGCCGAGAACAATCTCGCGACAGGCCGGCGGGATCAGCAGTCCGACAATGTGCTCGATCGCAATAGGCGGACCCATCAGCCGGCCTCCTTCCCCCAATGCTTCCCCCACTCCTTCGCCCACTCCTTGCCCCAGATCTCGGCGATCCCATCCCAAATGCGCTTCGCCGTGACCGCTGAATCCTGCAGCGCACGTTCGCCCAGGGCCTCCAATCGATAGAAACGCTTCGATCGGCCGCCGCGCTCAGGTGTAGGATCCGAAAGCCGCGAAGTAACCAGGCCTTTGTCCTCCAGACGATCAAGCGTGATGTAAATTGCCCCCAAGGAGACGGCTTTTGAGCCCGTCAGTTCCGATACTTTCTGGTGAATCGTGACGCCGTACGCATCCTCGCGCAGGGTCAGAATTGCAGCGAGCACCAACTGTTCGAAGTGTCCAAGAGAATTGGGCCTCGCCATTTGTCCTACAGTGTAGTTAAAATGGCCGGCGCGGTCAATACCTTTTTTCGAAGATCAAATACTTTGGTTTGATCTCGACATGAACTTCAGAGAAGGCAATGACCTGGTGCTGTTGACTGCGCGATTCTGATCGGACAGGACCTGATCAGGGGTTCATATTACAAAAAAGGGATTCATACGTGAGTTAGGGGAATCTTGATATTGAATGCAGTCTGCGATGAAGGCCTGCCCGGTTACTCTGGCGGTGCTGGCCTGTTTCAGTGGAGATGTTGGCCGCGCTCAGATGCGGCTCAGCTTTTCAGACGCCCTCTCCCTGGCTAACCGGAACAATCCACAAATTGCTGCTGCACAAACGCGAGTGCAGTCTGCGCAGGGGCTCAGTTTGCAAGCCGGCTTGAAGCCGAATCCAAGAGCTGTCGTGCAGCTCGAAAATTACCGGGCCTGGGAGCATCCGCCGTTCTCGCTTGCGAACAGTCCGGACAACTATGCTCTTGTCACGCAACTGATCGAACGCGGGGGTAAACGGCAGCGGCGGGTCAGCGCGGCGGACGCCACTGTGCAGCGTTATGCCCTGGAGCGCGATCTGCTCAGTCGGCAGATTGCCTCTCGCGTTGCTGCTGCTTACTGGTCCGCGGCGGCGGCTGAACAGGTGAGGCGCCTCTGGGAACGGCAGGCTGAATCGTATAACGATCTGGTGACCTACACAGAGAACCGGCTGAAGGAAGGCGTGGTGGCGGAGGTGGATGTACTTCGCGCGAAGGTGGAACGAGATAAGGCCTTGCTCGCGATGGCCAATGCGTCCGAAGCAGCGGTGCAGGCCCGCGTCAGCCTTTTCCGCGAAATGGGTCAAGCCAATATCCCCGCTTCAGTGGAGTTGGACGATCCAGCTACCAGCGCCGCGGCTCTGCTGATTCCGACCATGCAGCTCGTGCTGCAAGCTCGTTATGAGCTGCAGATCGCGCGTCAAGCCGTCATTGAAGCACAAACAAAATTGGCATTGCAGCAGGCAAACGCCAGAGTGGACCCGGATGTCTCGCTCGGATACAAGCGGACTGTGGGTGTTGACACCATATATGCCGCAGTGTCGGTACCGCTGCCTTTTCGTAACCGGAATCAGGGCAATATTGCCGCGGCGTTAGCGGATGTGAGCACGATGCAGGCAAACGTGCAAGTGAGCGAGAACGTGGTTCGCGCCGAGGTTACGGCTGCTCAACAGGAATACCAGATGCGCCAACGATTACTGCAGGGGCTGCTCCCGAACATCCGTCAAGAGGCGGAGGAAACGGTCCGCGTCGCGCGCGCAGCCTATCGCGAAGGCGGAATGGATCTGGTGCGGCTTCTCGATGCGGAGCGCAGCCGGCTTGATACAGAAGTGCTCTATTATCAGACTCTGTCACAGTACCAGCAGAGCGTCGTGAATCTGCAAACAGCCATAGGCCAGACTCCCGGCATGGACGGCCCGAAGGCCTCGCCACCTACTTCGCCAAACGGAGCAAAGCCGTGATGCGGCGGATAGCATTGGTGCTGTGCGCGTCTTTGATGCTAATCGGTTGCCATGGCGGCGGCACGAATAAGAAGTCGGCAAAACAAGACAGTGGGGCGGGTCAGAAGCAGGACTCAGGTGGTGGTAGCAAAGACGGAAAGGGCTCATCGGCGGGTGGCGATCAGAATCTAAAGCTCGATGCCGCTGCTCAACAGCGTGCGGGCCTCGAGTTTCAAACTGTTGCCTTGCGGTCCGTTTCCGGCCGGCTCTACGCCTCCGGGCGGATCGCGATGAATGAGGAGCGGACGGCGCATGTCGGCGTCATTACCGGGGGCCGCATCACCAATCTGATGTCCCGTGTTGGTGACACTTGTCCGCAAAGGCCAGGTCTTGGGGCGCTTCCACAGCCACGATGTTCACGAAGCAGTGGCGGCTTACCAGATCTCGCTAGCGGACCTCCAACGGCGTAAGAATGCCGTGGCGTACGCTCAGGTGCAGCGAGATCGGTATCGCCGCCTATTCGACATCAAAAGCGCCAGTCGCCAGGAGGTGGAACAGTCCGAAGCCGCTCTTTATGGGGCTGAGTCGGATTTGAAAGATGCGGAGATTAATGTTGAGAAAGAGCGCGTTCACCTCACCGAGTTTTTACAAATCCCGATCGGCCCGGATGGCCGAGTCGATGAGGCCAATGAGAGCGTCCCCATCACGTCGCCGATTACGGGTGTTGTAATCGGCCGTCCACTGACCATCGGCGCCGTCGTCGCATCCGGCACGGAGGCTTACACCATTGCTGATCTCTCCACAGTTTGGATGGTAGCCTCGGTCAACGAATCCGACACGGGAAAGGTGCAGATTGGGCTGCAGGCGGAAATCCGCGTGGAGTCTTATCCGGATATAAGCTTTCCGGGGTCGGTTACTTACCTTGGCGGCGAACTGGACCCAACTACTCGCACACTCCAAGTGCGTGTTCTGGTCCCCAATGCGGGCTGGCGTTTGCGGCCGGAGATGTATGCCAACGCGACATTTCCCGAGCCCCAGACGCGCGAGGCCATGTTCCTGCCCGAAGAAGCGATGCAGGACGTCAATGGCAATACCGTCGTTTTCGTACGCAAGAACGGGGACGACTTTGAAGCCCGGCCCGTCCAACTCGGGAAGCGTTTAGAGGGTCAAGTGGAAGTGGTTGCCGGCCTGAATGCCGGGGATATGGCTGTTGTCAAAGGCGGCTTCCTGCTTAAGTCCCAGATGCTTCGTAGCACGATTGAGGGAGGCTGAAGTTTGAGCCGCATCATTGCCTTCAGTCTCAACAACCGCTGGCTTGTTCTCGCGTCACTGCTCGGATTGATTGCGGGCGGTCTCTATGTGATGTTCCACATCGCGATCGATGCCTTCCCTGACCTCACCAATAATCAGGTGGTCGTTACCACGGAGACGCCGGGCATGTCGCCGACAGAAGTGGAACAACTTGTCACGTTTCCCATCGAGACTGCGTTGATCGGTATGCCGAAGACCCAGGTAGTGCGTTCGGTTTCGAAGCTTGGGCTTTCGATGGTTACCGTTATCTTCGAGGATAACGTCGACATTTACCTTGCCCGGCAGCTTACCAACGAGCGTCTGAATGAAGCGCGATCCCGCATACCCGCTGGTCTCGAGCCGCGATTGGGCCCACTGGCGACAGCGTTCGGCGAAGTGCTGCAATACACGCTGGAAGGCGGCAAGAAGCTGATGGATCGCAAGACCCTGCAGGATTGGAGCATTCGCTACGCCTTGCGTACCGTTCCGGGGGTGAGCGAAGTGAACGCTTGGGGTGGTGAAACAAAGCAGTACACCGTCGAAGTAGATCCGTTAATGCTCCGCCGTTACAATCTCACCTTGCACGATATTCGCATGCGCGTGCAAGACAATAACAGCAACTTCGGCGGCGGCTTCATTGTGCACGGCGAAGAGCAATACACGGTTCGTGGGATAGGCCGCGCTGTCTCGATACCGGATATCGAACGCATCGTGGTGTTGGCTAATCGCGGGGTACCCGTGCTGCTTCGCGATGTGGCGCGGGTGACCACGACTGCACTCCCGCGGCAAGGCGCAGTCACGCGCAACGGGCAAGGCGAAACTGTGGCTGGGATGGTCATCATTTTGAAGGGTGAGAACGGCCGCAAAGTGCTCGATCGCGTAAAAGCGAAGATCGCGAGCCTGCAACTGCCGAATGGAGTCAGGCTGGTTCCCTTCTACGATCAGTCTGAAGTGATCGACGGCACAATTCACACCGTCAAGCACAATTTGATCGAGGCAGGCATCCTCGTGACGGTAATTCTGCTCCTGTTTCTCGGCAACGTGCGGGCGGCCCTGCTGGTTGCGCTGGTAATTCCGCTTGCCATGCTGGCAGGCTTCCTTGGCATGGCATTCTTCGGCATCTCGGCGAACCTGATGAGTCTCGGTGCGATCGACTTTGGAATGATCGTAGATGGTTCCGTCGTTATGATCGAGAACATCGTGCGAAGGCGGGAGAAAGGCGGCAAGGATTGGAGCAAGACGGTGCTGGACGCTTCCCAGGAGGTCGCCCGCCCCATCATCTTCGGCGTACTCATTATCATCGCCGTGTATCTGCCCATCTTCACGCTGCAGGACCTGGAAGGCCGCATGTTTCGCCCTATGGCAGTGACCGTATGCTCGGCGCTGTTTGGCTCGCTGCTCCTGGCGCTGTTCGCTATGCCGACGCTCGCCAGCTTCGTGATCAAGGCTGCCAACAAGAATCAGCCCCCGCAAGAAGGATGGTTCAGCAAAGTGCGGAGTCGTTACGGGTCTTCGTTGGGCTGGGCCGAACGGCATAAATGGCCGGTTCTGGCTACAGCCATCGTCGCGTTGGTCATCGCTTTGGGTTCTCTAAAATTCATTGGAACCGAGTTTATGCCGAAGTTGGATGAAGGATCGATCCTGATTACATCGCGGCGGCTGCCTGGTATCTCTTTACCCGGTTCCGTCGCAGTTAACCGCCAGATCGAACAGATCATAATGAGCTTCCCGGAGATCAAAAGCGTTGTCACCAAGCTCGGACGGCCGGATCTCGCTACAGAAGCCATGGGCGTTTACGAGAGCGATTCCTACCTGTCTTTGCAGCCTCAGAATCATTGGAAGTGCTGTAAGACGCAAGATGAGCTCGCGCAAACAATTGCCGATAAATTAGCCGGCATACCCGGGGTGGCATACAACATCACCCAGCCCATGGCGATGCGCATGGATGAGGTGGTTACAGGCATTCGCGGCGATTTAGCCATTAAGATATTCGGTCCGGACACTCAGACGCTAGCCAAGTTGGCTCAGCGTACGCTCGCCCTGATCTCTACAGTACAAGGTGCCAGCGAACCGCAGATGGAGATTACAACCGGAGTGCCGGAGCTGCGCCTGGACTTACGGCGCGATGAGCTGGATCGTTACGGGCTAAATGTCTCGGACGTCCAGGAAATGACTGAGACGCTGATTGGCCAGAAACAGATTTCGGAGGTCATCGAAGGCGAACAGCGCTTTCCTCTGGCTATGCGGTTACCGGATGGTCAGCGGCAGAACATGGAGGCGCTCGCCGGTCTCTGGCTCCCGGCCGCGGGCGGCGAACGGGTCCGGTTGGATCAGGTGGCAACTCTCAACGTCGTGCGGGGGCCGGAGATCATTAGCCGCGAGAATGCCCGCCGCCGCGTGGTGGTGCAGAGCAATGTGCGGGGTACCGATCTCGGCAGCTTTGTGGCAGCGGCCAGGCAGAAAGTTAATGAAAATTTGAAATTGCCTGGTGGGTATTCGATGGAGTGGGGCGGCCAGTTCGAAAATCAGCGCCGTGCGGACCAACGGCTGATGCTCGTGTTGCCGGTCTCGATACTGGTTATTTTTGGGCTGTTGTTTGCTACTTTCCACAATGTCAAACAGGCCTCGCTCATTTTGTTGAATGTCCCATTTGCTTTAGTCGGTGGTATAGCTGCACTCTGGCTGCGCGGGTTGAATTTGAATTTGTCGGCCTCGATTGGCTTCATCGCTCTTTTCGGCGTTGCCGTGTTGAACGGGATCGTGATGGTCAGCCACATAAATTCGTTGCGGGAACAGGGTGAGTGCCTGCATGACGCGATCAGAGAAGGCGCTACTGACCGGCTCCGACCCGTGCTGATGACCGCCCTGGTCGCGAGCCTCGGCTTTGTTCCGATGGCGCTTTCGCACGCTCGGGGCGCTGAAGTTCAACGTCCGCTAGCCACCGTCGTAATCGGAGGGCTGTTTACGGCTACGATTTTGACACTCTATTTAATTCCGCTTCTCTATCCTTGGTTTAGTCCCAAAGAGAAGACTGCGGGTAGTTCAACCGAGGACGTCACGAAGGGCGTTGGCGAGCAAGCTGAGCTCGTCCGGCAGTTCTGAACCGGAAACGACGCAGAGTAGATAGCTGAAATGTGAACTGCAGCCCTGTCTCGCCAATCAAGTACACTCGTTTTATCTCGATATGAAATCGAAAGAAACGGTTTTAGTTCTGTTGATCGCGGGCGCCATCACCGCCGTTGGCGAAGAGTACCCCGAATTCGTTGCCATGATGAAGATGACAGGCAGCGCAACGGATGCCCTGAGGAAGATGGAGAAAAAGACCGGTCCGCAGGCGATGCATGCGGCGGAGCGGCTAGGTAGCGCTTACGAGCAAATGCTTCCGTTCTGGCGGCAGCGCAACGCCGTCGACGCCGTGAAGATAACGGAGGCGGGCAAAGCCGCCGCCGCGGAAATGGCCGCCGCCGCATATGGTGGGGATGCGGAAAAAGCCGACGAGGCATTCAAGGCCATCGGCGGAACATGCAAATCATGTCACGAAGCCCATCGCGAAAAGCTCGCCGACGGCAAGTACCACATCAAGTAATGTCGCGGAACAGCCGCAGCGGGGCTACTGTATCACGCTCGCCTGTTGCGGCGGTTGCACGGGTACGCGGTAACTAAACCACCCGATCATCATTTCCTGCCAGGTCTGGTCGCCCCACTTCACTTCCCTGGTCGGGTCGGGATTGTGCTTGTTATTCACCGAGTTGTCGAAGTGCGCCACACAATCGATCCGAGTTCCTTTGGGCAACTTCACCGGCTCCCTCAAATCGTAATTCAACTGCCAGTTGAAATCGTATCTGGGAACGCTGAGAAGCACCTCTTCCTTGCCGTTCGGGTACACGACCGTGTACTTAAAATCCTTGCCGCGGAGATGCATGTGCGGCATCAGTCCGATCAGTTCGACATCATCCTTCGCAGTCCAACTCGCCTTCACCTCATGAGCCTCCGCTCCCGGCGGAATCTTGAAGCCGAAGTTCAGGGCCCGGCCGGTTAACGAACGGTACTGCGGCGGCTCGGCCGCGTACTTCACCCCGATGTAGGAACGGTCCTGCATCGCGGTGCCCTTGGGGGTGTAGTGAACTTGAAACAATAACGTCGAGCCCGCCTTTACTAGACGCGCAGTCCCGGATTCCATTCTCAACGCGGGCTCGCCGGGCGCCCAGCCCACCAGAAGCGAGCCGCCTTCACCGCTTACCGCGGCCATGCCTTTGGATCCAGGTTCCTGGATAAAGACAATGATGTGGTGAACGACATCGCGTTTATCCGCACGAATTTCCGCCGACTGGATCCACTTGTCCTCGGTGAAATTGGTAGGCACTTTGAAGTATTGATAGGCGACAGTCCCCTCCGGCGGCACTGAGTAGTCCGTGCCGATATCGAAGATCTTGTCCGGTTTACCGATGTTCCACCCGGGTTCGAACACCGGGGCGGGAGGGAGGTCCTTCGCAGCCCCTTCGGGGGCGCCGGCTGCCACCCATGACGAAAGCGTCTCGATCTCCTCCTTACTCAGGCGTCGATCGTTCTTGAACTGACCGTGAGCCGGGTCGGCCAGCCAGGGCGGCATCACGCCTTTGGCCACACTCTCTCGAATCGCCTTTGCCCAGGGGCGGACCTCTTTATACGAAGTGAACGCCATGGGCGCGATTTCGGCGGCGCGATGGCATTCGACACACCGATTATTCAGGATTCTCGCGACGTTTTTGGTGTAGGTCGGGTTAGATGATGCGGGGGTCGAAGCGAGCAGTGCCGCACTCGACAGAGAGGCGACGGACAGGAATCGGCGGAAACTCATGGGACGCTCCTGGAGGTAACTAATTATAGGTCATTGAGGGAATCCGGCCGCGCTCAACCCCGGTATGATCCGAAGCGCATTTTTGTAGTACACCTTTCGCAAGACTTCATCCGGCAGATCCAGTCCATACATGCTCCAGAACGCATGGCGCTTACGGTAGTACGGGAAGTACTCATCGGCAGTCTCGAGCACACGAAAGTAAGTGTAATACTCGGACGGTTCCCAAATGTCTTTTCCGAATAAGATCCGGTCCTGATACTTGATGAAGAACTCGCGAGCCGCCCGCGGTTGGCGCCCGAGTTCTGCAAGCACCGCCCCGATCTCAGTGTTCATGTTGGGCAGCCGGTCCATCAACCGGCCCAACTCGGCGAGATTTCCCCCCAGCCAGCCCAGATGCGCATTGATGAAGGTCACGTTGGAGTGGCGGGCAAAAAGGTTGTGCTGTTCATCCATCAGCGTCTCCCAGCTCGGGTACTTCTCCGGCGGGCGCGCCCGCTGCGGAAACTGCTTGAGCTCCAGCCACCGCTCGTTAGTCTTGTCGATGGGCTGAAAGAATGACGCCGGCTCGGCCGTGTGGATCAAAACGGGAAGCTTCAGACGGGCGCACACCTTGAAAATCGGATCCAGCCTCGGGTCGTCAACGTGTACGCGCGCCCCATCCGCGTACTTCACCTCCATGCCAAAATTTTTGAAGAACTTCAATCCCTGGGCGCCAGTGCGTGCGTCCTCCTCCAGCTGACTGGCTGCTCGTGTGCCCCAATCGGGAGCATCGATCCCTTTGAACTCCAGATTCGCAAACACGACAAAACGATCGGGATAACGACCGCGCATCGACTGGACGATATTCTTCAGCGCTGCGCCGCTTCCACCACTCAGGTTCACCATCACTCGGAGATTGATGGAATCCATATCGCGCACCAGCTTATCGACATAGCCGGCCGACATGTCCAGCTGATGGTTGTGCACGTCGATGAATGGGTACTTGGCCCGTGTCAGCGGATGCTGAGGAGTTACGAGAGTCGACCTCGGCTCGTACTCCTCAATCGTCATCGCTTTTTGTGCGAACGCAGCCGCGGCCACCACCGCGCCGGTAAGAACCAACCTCTTCATCTCTGACATTGTACGAACAACTACTTGGGTCGCATCTTGTAGTGCTCGCGCTGCGCTTTGTGGACGGCCTTCAATCGTTGCTTGGCTGCGAGAGCCGCGGTCTTGTCGGTCAGCAGCTCATGGCGTCGGGTCTCCGCCTGCAGCTTGCGATAGCTTTCCCATCGCGCTTCGTCAAGACTGCCGTTCGATAGTGCCTCCCCCACCGCGCAACCGCTTTCACCCTCGTGTGCGCAATCGCGAAAGCGGCAATGCGCGCCGAGTCCGGCGATCTCATCGAATGTTTGCTCCACGCTTCCTTGTCCGCCCCATAGTTGCAGCTCGCGCATTCCGGGAGTATCGATCACCATCGCTCCTTGCGGCAGCAGGATCAGTTCGCGGCGAGTGGTGGTGTGACGCCCACGCCCATCGGATTCGCGTACGGCGGCCGTACGCTGTCGCTCCTCAGCGCACAGATGGTTGAGCAGCGTAGATTTCCCAACGCCGGAAGACCCCAGCAGCACGAGCGTCTCGCCGGACCGTATGTATGGCGCCAAAGGTTCCAAGCCTTCGCTTGAAGTCGCGGAGATGGGTACCACCGGCTTACCGCGTGCGACCCCTTGCGCCTGATGCAGTTTCTCTTCGAGATCCGCGCAAAGATCGGCCTTGCTCAACACAATTACTGGATGTGCGCTGCTCTCGTGGACCAAGGTCATGTAACGCTCGATGCGGCGGAGATTGAAGTCGCCGTCCAGGCCACAGAGTATCAGCGCGGTATCCACATTAGCCGCAATTACCTGTTCGTCTTCCCGAGTACCGGCGGCTCGTCGTGAGAATTTTGTACGCCTTGGCAGGACGGCGTGAACGATCGCTTCACCCGGCGCGATCACCCGCAGCGCCACCCAATCACCGGCTGCGGGCAATTCCGCTCTGGATAACGCACCGTAAAGCAATGCGCCCGACGGCTCGCCACGATAGTCGCCATCCTCGGCGTAAATGCGATACTCGTCCCGAATCGCGGTGGCTACGCGGCCGGGGATACAACCGGCAGCCGCATATATGATGAAGTCAGAAAAGGTCTCGGCGGTAGCACCGAGTTGCTGTAAGAGCACTGCTGTCCACTCCTGCTGACCCGTGGAAACACGACAAGCTCACGCTTAGCGTGTGGGGAGAAGGCCGAGAGTCAGCGGACAATGACGGACAACAGCAAATTTCAGAGTAGCCCTGGCCCCCTCGCGCGGTCAAGAATAACATTTGGCCTTACCACTGCGAGTTGCTCTCGACGCCACGCCGCTATCGGTACCTACCGGCGGCATCCGGCGCTACACAGCGGAGCTCGCGCGCGCTCTGGCTCGCCAATATCCGGATGACACCTATTACCTGGTGAGCGATCAAGCTTTCGAGATGCCGTATGATGCGCCCAACCTGAGGCGAGGAGATTCGCCGGCGACGATTGCCGATCGTCGCTGGTGGGCCGTAGGGCTCGCCAGGGAGTTGCGCAAGTTGTCTGTGGATGTCTTTCACGGCACCGACTTCAACGCGCCGTATCTGCCTACTCACCCCGCCGTAATGACCATCCACGACCTCTCGCCTTGGCGCGCCGAGACGTCCCGATTCACCAGCCGCCGGATTCGCCGCCGTACTCCGATTCTGCTGAAGCTCGGGTTGGCGACAATGATCGTCACTCCTTCGGACGCCATCCGGCGGGAGGCGATCGCCCGGTTCAGGCTGCGCCCCGACCGGGTTGTGGCCATCCCGCTGGCGGCCTCCGAGGAGTTCCGTCCAGTGCCTCCCGCCACGCGGGAACGTCCCTATTTTCTTTGTGTTGGATCCACTAATCCGCGCAAGAATTTGAAGGTCGTGCTCGAGGCTGGGCGGCAATTACGAAACGAAGCCAACGTGGATGTGGTAGTGATTGGCGAGGCCGCAACGCCCGATGCCGAGCTGCCTGGTCTATATTCCGGTGCGATCGCGTTTCTGTTCCCGTCTCTCTACGAGGGTTTCGGCCTTCCGGTCTTGGAGGCTATGCAATGTGGCGCGATGGTGATCGCCTCGAACGACCCGGCCGTTACCGAGGTGGCAGACCGCGCGGCGTTACAGTTGGATGCCGACGACGCTCAAGGCTGGTTGGCTGCTATGAAAGCGGCACTCTCTCCGGAGATCCGGGCCGTGTGGCGGGAACGAGGTCTGGGGCGAGCGGCCGAGTTTTCGTGGAAGCGGACGGCGATGATGACACGCGAGGTGTATGACGAAGCCCGCCATCTCTTCTGACGCCCTATTCGTTACCCCTGAAGCTCCGTATCCCAAGATTGGCGGCGGAGCCCTGCGCGCCGCTTCCATCCTCGAGTACCTGGCGACCCGGCATTCCGTGGATGTCATCACTTGGCGGGAAGACTCCGCCCAGGTTCGTATGCCTGGCGCTCGCGAACTCCTGATACTGGATCTGCCGCATCACTCCAAACACAAACCTGCTCGCGCCGCGCGAAACTTTCGGCGCTTCGTGAACGGCCGCCCGCCGCTGCTCGATCGTTTCTCCGGATTCGAACAACGGATCCCAGCCTGGCTCAACGGGCGGCATTATGAGGTCGCAATCGTCGAGCACTTCTGGTGTGCACCGTATGCCAGCGTTCTTCGGCCGCATGCCCACCGGCTTGTACTGGATCTCCACAACATCGAATCCGCCCTGCAGGCGAGCACCGCCGCATCTGCAGCATGGCCCCTCTCGATGACGTTCCGCAGGTTCGCGTCCGCGTACGAACGGCTGGAGCGGGAGTGGCTTCCCCAATACGATGACGTCCTGGTCGCATCCGGCGCTGATGCCAGTCGCGTGCCTGCGGAACGAGTCGCCGTGTATCCGAATACAATCCCATACCGGGACCTGCCGTCAGTTACCCCCGGCCATGCGATCGTCTTTACTGGCAATCTCGAATACGATCCCAACGTATCCGCGGTTCGGTGGTTTGCGCGCGAGATTTGGCCCTTGGTCCGCCGCCAGGAGCCCGCACTGGAATGGCGCCTGGTCGGAAGGAACGCCCACGCGATCGAGCCCTATGTCCGCGGAGTGGAAGGCGTGAGAATCGTCGGAGAAGTAGACGATGCCGTGGAAGAGATCGCGCGCGCCAAAGTGGCCGTGGTTCCGCTCCTAGCCGGAAGCGGAACGCGGTTCAAGATTCTCGAAGCGTGGGCGGCGGCCAGGCCCGTCGTATCTACCAGCATCGGTGCAGAAGGGCTCGGGGCTGTCGATGGAAAGCATCTCGCGATCGGCGACGGAGCGGAACAGTTTGCCGGCGCTGTCGTCCGGACGGTACGTTCACCGGGAGAACTGGGGCGCAACGGCCGCGAACTCTATCTCGACCGCTACACCACGGAAGCGGGGTGGAAGCTGTTATCGGAGCTCGGCGTTTAGGGCCGGTCATCCTTGTTATCCTCAACGTGAATGGCGACGCAGACCAGCGTCGCGGTGATTGCCGAAAAGCCTTCGGTCGCTCGCGACATTGCCAAAGTTCTGAACGCCACCAAACGCGGCGACGGGTATCTGCATGGCGACGGCTATGTGGTCACCTGGGCCATCGGCCACCTGGTCGCGCTGGCGCAACCTCACGAAATCCGGCCGGAATGGCGGTCGTGGAGACGCGATCTTCTGCCAATGCTTCCCGAGTCGTGGCCGCTGGTGGTGGGCGAAAACACGAAGGACCAGTTCGAGGTGGTCCGCAAAATCCTCACGTCCCCTCGCATCGGCAGCGTCGTTTGCGCCACCGACGCGGGCCGGGAGGGAGAGCTGATCTTCCGCTACATCTACGAGGCAGCGGGATGCGACAAGCCAGTCCGACGCCTGTGGATTTCTTCCCTTACACCGGATGCCATTCGCGACGGCCTGGCCAAGCTTCGCGACGCGCGGGATTACGATCCGCTCGCGGATGCAGCGCGGGGACGAAGCCGCGCCGACTGGCTGGTGGGAATGAATCTCTCCCGCGCCTACACTCTGGCGTGCAACGAGGAATTTTCAGTGGGGCGCGTACAGACGCCCACGCTAGCGATGCTGGTGGATCGGGAACTCGCCATCCGCAAGTTCGTCCCTGAAGATTACGTCAATGTGATGGCGACTTTTTCGCCGCGTGAATTGCACACCTATGACGGGACTTGGTTCCGGCCCGGCATCGAACCGCTGGATGCGGCAATGAAGTTGCCGCCTTCAAATGAGGAAGCAACCGCGATCATCGAGCGGGTGCGCGGCGGACAGGCGCATATCGAGAGCATCGACGCACAGACCCGCCGGATGGCGCCTCCGCTGTTCTATGATCTGACCGAACTGCAGCGTCATGCCAACCGGCTGTACGGCTTCAGTGCCCAACGCACGCTGGAACTGGCTCAGGCCCTGTATGAACGTCACAAGCTGATCAGCTATCCGCGCACCGACAGCCGGCATCTCTCGCAGGACGTGGCGAAGACGCTCCCAAAGGTTGTAGATGCCGTTGCCGGCAATTACACAGACTCCCTTGCACCCGGTACAGGAGAGCGTGCCTTGGGACGTCGTTTCGTGGATGACACGAAGGTGACGGATCACCACGCGATCATTCCTACAGGTGTCTCGCCGGCTAACACTTCGCTCGACCCGGAGGAGCGGAAGCTGTTCGATCTGATCTGCCGCCGTCTGCTGTCGGCCTGGCATGACGATCACGTCTGGTCCGTCACCACTGTCATCACTCTCGTACGTAGCGGAGCCGAGCGCACCGAGGATCGCTTCCATTCGAGCGGCACCGCGGTGCAGCAGGTTGGATGGAAGGTACTCGACATCGGAGGCGGCAAGAAGGAGCGCAAGAAGCCGAAAGCCGGCGAAGAAGGAGACGACGCTCCGGGCGAGGACGGACAGTCGCTGCCTCCCAATCTCAGCCAAGGCCAGCTTCAGCAGGTGCTGTCCGCCGAAGCCGTCGCTAAGAAAACGCGACCTCCCAAGCGGCTGACCGACGCCACGCTGCTGACCGCGATGGAAACCGCGGGCAAGACGCTGGATGATAAGGAACTCTCGGCGGCGATGAAGGAGAGCGGGCTCGGTACCCCGGCTACGCGCGCCCAGATCATTGAGGTGCTGCTGAAGCGTGGATTCATCGAGCGCCGTGGGAAGGCGCTCGAAGCTACCGACAAAGGTATCCGGTTGATCGAAGTAGTGCACCCGGAGGTGAAGAGTCCCGCGATGACGGGCAACTGGGAGGCGTACCTAAAGCGCATTGAGCGCGGGCAAGCGCAGCTAACGCCGTTTCTCACCGGCATCGAGGATTACGTGCGCGACGTGATCGGGAAAGTGAAGCACAGTCCCGTTGTCGCGGCGGCGAGAACTATACCCGCGGTTACACCGGCCCCTGTTCCCCGAAATGACGCCGGCCGCAAGGGCAGTCTTGCGGAAGTGCTTCGCAATTGCTTCGGTTTTGAATCCTTCCGGCCTAATCAGGAGGAAGTCTGCCGTGTACTCACCACCGGACGCGACGTCCTGCTCGTCATGCCCACCGGCTCCGGCAAATCGCTGTGCTATCAGCTTCCTGGAATAATGTTGGGCGGCACGACCCTAGTAATCAGCCCGCTGATCGCGCTCATGGAAGACCAGGTGGCGAAGATGCAAGCCCTGGGTTTCACTGCCGAGCGCATTCATTCCAATCGCGATCGGGGGGCCTCGCGCGAGATCTGCTTCGCGTATCTCGAAGGTAAGCTGGACTTCCTCTTCATCGCTCCGGAACGGCTGCGCGTACGTGGATTTCCGGAGATGCTCGCCAAACGGAAGCCATCTCTGATCGCGATCGATGAGGCGCACTGCATCTCGCAATGGGGGCACGATTTTCGCCCGGATTACCGCACGATCGGCAACCATCTGCCGGCGCTTCGTCCTGCTCCCGTTATCGCGCTCACCGCAACCGCAACACCACTAGTGCAGAATGACATAGCCAAGCAGCTCGGCCTGACTGCACCCAAGCATTTCATCCACGGCTTCCGGCGGGACAACATCGGAATAGAGGTGGTGGAGGTAGCGCCCGACCGCCGGGCCAGGCTTGTTGAAGAGATTCTGGAATCTGCCGATCGGAGGCCCGCCATCGTTTACACGCCCCGGCGGCGGGATTGCGAGAACCTGGCCCGCGATCTCCAGCCGCACTTCCCCGTAGCCGCCTACCATGCGGGACTGGATAGCCGCCGCCGTGAGGACGTGCAGAAAGCGTTTGTGGACGGCCGCCTGGAAGTGATCGTGGCCACTATCGCGTTCGGCATGGGAATCGACAAGCCGAATGTCCGGACCGTTATACACACGGCTTTGCCGGGAAGCGTTGAAGGCTATTATCAGGAGATTGGCCGCGCTGGTCGAGACGGGGCGCCATCGCGGGCGATCCTGATGCACTCCTACGCTGACCGCCATACGCACGACTACTTCTTGGAGCGCGATTATCCCGAGTCCTCGGTGCTCACGCACATTCAGAACGCACTGACAGTGGAGCCGCAAGCGAAGGAAGCGGTGATGGCGCGTTCCAAACTGGGCGCCGATGTCTTCGATGTCGCCCTGGAAAAACTGTGGATTCACGGCGGCGCCCAAGTGGATTTTGCGGAAAACCTGAGCCTGGGAACCACGCAGTGGCGCGACTCTTACCTGGCCCAGCGAGAGCACAAGCTGGCGCAGTTCGAGCGGATGCTGTCGTACTGCGAAGTGGCATGCTGCCGGATGCTGGCGCTGGTGGGGTATTTCGGTGACACCGCGGATTCGCGGCGCCGCTGCGGTGTGTGCGACTTTTGCGACCCCAGGTCCGGTGTCGCCCAGAGCTTTCGCCCGGCCAACCAATCTGAACAGGAGGCGATGCGGCAGATTCTCGTAATTCTCAGGAAGGGCGACGGTGTGGCAACGGGCCGGCTACATGCTCAGGCATTTCCTGATGCAGCCGTGGATCGCAACAGGTTCGAAGAGTTGTTGGGCTCCATGGCGCGGGCCGGCTTGGTAGAGATCGCGGACACTTCGTTCGAGAAAGACGGAAAGCGCATCGAATTTCGAAAGGTGCGGCTGACCAGGTCCGGACTTGAGCCGGAGGCGGCCGCCACCGTACTGGTTGCAGCGGCCAGAGAATCGGAGCTTCGGCCGCGAAAAGGCAAGAAACGGGTAGCGAACAAGAAATCTGTCCGGAAGAATCCACCAGCCGCGCCGCCGGTGGCCGGAAACGCATCCGCTATAACGACAGTTCTGAAGGCTTGGCGTTTGGCGGAAGCGAAGAAGAAGGGTATTCCAGCATTCCGCATTCTTAGCGACAAGACGCTACACGCCATCGCCGAAAGGCAGCCCCGTAGCACCGGGGAACTGATGGCCGTTACGGGCGTCGGTCTGAAAATCGCGAACGACTACGGAGAGCAGATCTTTCGTATCATCGGCAGCGTGCGATAGTCCTTATGTCGAGGGAAAGTCCACGACTTGGTGTGACTGGCTGCGGAACTGCTACGCTTAGAGGACTATGTCATCCCAAAATGGCGATAAAGCCCGCTTCGGCCGGCAGCGCAAACGCAAACTGGCTCGCCGGCTCGCCACTCAGAAACTGAAGGAGGCCGCCGCGGCTGCTTCACCTTCCAAATCCAGTGCTCCGCACACTTCTTCTGCGGCTTAACAGTTCGCTCCACGTACTGACAATAAAGCCCTGCTCGTTCAGGAATCTCTGGAACGCAGGATCAAGCATGGCGAGCATATCCGCCCTGCGAATAGTCCCCGAATCCGAGATGTGGGAAAAAACGTCCGTTGGCGCGGTGCAATGCATGATGACCATGGTCACGCCCGGCTTTAGCTGCCGCAGCGTATCCATGTAATTCCTGGTTCGCCAACTCCGAAGTTGTTCGTCATCTTTCACATTTAGATCGGCCGGCACTTTCCATCCGTAACTGGTATTGTGGAGGTCGTCCAGCACAGGCAAACCCGCGCGCCACAACTGCTCTCCGATTTGCCGCAATCCTGCGAGAACCTGCTCTGATGCGCCTCGATCCGCGCTGATGTAGCTGTTGTGGCCACCCGGGAGCATCACCGGTATCTGTTTCTCAATTCCGAGACGAACGTATCTTTCCAGAAACTCGGGTTTGTCAAAGAGCGTTCCCATATGCGAGTCGAGGTGCGTCGGATGAAAGCCCATCCGCTCTGCTCGATCCACTTGGGCGCGTATCTCATGATCAACCTCCTCCGGCGTCGCCCGGATCACGACTGCGCTCGCCGAATTCCAGAAAGCTCCTTCAGCGTCCACCAACCCTGGTACAGCGTTCACGCCGGCTAAGGGCGCCCATCTGTATTCGTGCCACTCGGAGGTAAGGGTCAAGTGCAATCCGGCGTCCACCTCCGGATGCGCCTTGATGTAGTGCACCATCTGCGGAACCCACGGGCACGGCATCATGACGCTGAGCGAGCGGGCTGCGCCGTGCTCCAGCACTTGTTGGATTCCGGCGTTGGAATCGTAAGACATGCCCGCATCATCCATGTGGAGGATCAGGACGCGATCGCCCTTTTTCCACCCGAGTTTCTCGGCGTATGTCTGGCCGGAGCAGCCCCAGGCAAGAAGCAGGCTCAGCAGCAAGCGCGAAGTCATAAGCGAATGATATCACTCGACTTAATTAGTCGCGGCCGGGCGCGGCAAAATGCTAAAATGAAGCTTCACAGACACATCGGGCGCGCTCCTGCTGTGTCTTCTCGTAGGAGAGTCCTTTGGCAGATCCACAGAATCCAGGTACCCCGCCCATTCCGCCCGTGCCACCGGCCGGTGGCGCATTGCCGCCGCCGCCCGGCGATGGCAACAAGAACATCATTCCGATCAATATCGAAGACGAGATGCGCCGGTCGTATCTCGACTACTCGATGTCCGTCATTATCGGCCGCGCGCTGCCCGACATTCGGGACGGCCTGAAGCCCGTGCATCGCCGGATCCTGTTCGGCATGCACGAAATGGGCCTGCATTACAATCGGCCCACGCGTAAGTGCGCCAAGATTGTCGGCGAGGTGTTGGGTAAATTTCACCCACACGGCGACGCGCCTGTTTACGACGCGTTGGTCCGCATGGCCCAGCCGTTTTCACTGCGCTATCCATTGATTGATGGGCAAGGCAACTTCGGCTCGGTGGACGGCGATCCTCCGGCGGCCATGCGGTACACCGAGGCCCGCCTGTCGCGCATCGCGGCTCAGCTTCTCGAGGATATCGACAAGGAAACTGTAGATTTCCGTCCGAATTACGACGACAGCGAGCACGAGCCGGAAGTGCTACCCACCCGCGTTCCGAACCTGCTGATCAACGGTAGTTCCGGAATCGCGGTCGGGATGGCGACGAACATCCCGTCGCACAACCTCAACGAGATCATCAACGCGACCATCGCAGTAATTCAGAAGCCCACCAGCACGCTCGCCGATCTCATGGAGATGGTGCAGGGGCCGGACTTTGCCACAGGCGGTATTATTCTCGGCCGCTCGGGCATTCTCGATTACTTCGTGCGGGGCCGCGGATCGCTCAAGGTTCGCGCCAGGGTGGCTACAGAGAAGATCGGCAAGGATCGTGAAGCCATCATCATCACCGAACTTCCCTTTCAGGTGAATAAGGCCCGACTGGTGGAGCAGATCGCCGCTCTGGTGAACGAAAAGCGATTGGAAGGCATCAGCGATGTGCGCGACGAGAGCGATCGCGATGGCATGCGCGTTTCCATCGAGTTGAAGCGCGGCGAACAGGCCGAGGTGGTGCTCAACAACCTGTACAAGCACACCCAGATGCAGGTGAATTTTGGCGTGATCATGCTGGCCATCGTGAACGGCCAGCCGCGCGAACTCGGCCTGCTCGACTTCATCAAGAAGTTCATCGATCACCGTCTGGATGTCGTTCGCCGGCGCACCGATTACTTGCTGCGCAAGGCCCGTGATCGCGAGCATCTCCTGCTCGGATTCCAAAAGGCGCTGAATCATCTGGACGCGGTCATCGGTCTGATCCGGGCCTCGAAGAATCCGAGAGAAGCGCGCGAGGCCTTGATGGGCACCGCCTTCACCGAAGCCCAGACCACCGCCATATCGGCCGCTACGGGCACTGATCCAATTGCTATCGTTTGGGATTTCACCGAGCGACAAGCCCAGGCCATCATCGAACTCCAGTTGCAACGCTTGACCGGCATGGAGCAGCAGAAAATTCTCGACGAACTGGCCGACATCCAACGCCAGATCGCCGGATACCTGGAAATCCTAGGCTCCGAGAGCGTTCTTCGCGCCGTGATCGTGAAAGAACTGAAGGACGTTCAGAAAGAATTCGGCGATGAGCGCCGTACCGAGATCATTGAGGACACCGGCGAGATCCGGCTCGAGGATCTGGTGCAGATGGAGGACGTGGCGCTGACCGTCACGCGCGGCGGTTACCTCAAGCGTACTGCCGTAGATACGTACCGGCGGCAGGCGCGCGGCGGCAAGGGGCGTATCGGCATGACCGCGCGAAGCGAAGACGTGGTGGAGCATTTGATTGTCGCTTCCACCCACTCTTACCTGCTGGTATTCACCAACAAAGGGAGAGTGTACTGGCTGAAAATCTACGAGATCCCGGACGCATCCAGCGCGGGCAAGGGCAAGCATGTCTCAGGCCTCGTAAACCTGCAGCCGGACGAGAGCGTAACGGCGTTTCTCTCCGTCAAGGAGTTCGTGCCGGATCAGTACATCGTCATGGTGACCAAACGCGGCGTCATCAAGAAGTGCGATCTGACGGAGTTTGATAACCCGCTATCGCGCGGCATCATCGCCATTGGACTGGACGAAGGGGACGACCTGCTGGCGGCCCGGCTGACCAGCGGGAAGAACTACATGTTCCTGGCATCCCACGAGGGGATGGCCATTCGCTTCAAAGAGGAGGATGTTCGCGCCATGGGCCGACCGGCTCGCGGAGTTCGCGCCATGGAACTGGACGAGGGCGATTACCTGGTGTCTACAGAAGTCGTCGACGAACAGGGTCTGATCCTCACCATCTCCGAAAACGGATACGGAAAGCGCACCAAGCTGACGGAATATCGCTTGACGGGTCGCGGCCGCAAGGGTGTGATCAACATGAAGACGACGAACAAGGTCGGCAAGGTCGTCGCTTCGCTAGTGGTGAAGGAAGATACGGATCTGATGATCATCACCAAGGACGGCAAGATCATCCGGCTCGAGGCTGGAGAGATCCGGCAGGCCGGCCGCTCGACGCAAGGTGTTCGCCTGGTGCGCCTGGATGAGGGCGATCAGGTCGCGGCAGCCAGCGCAATTCCGGAGGCGGAAGTGAATGGGTCGAGTGACTTGAACGGTCAGGGCGATTTGCCTGTGCAGTAATGCTGACGAGTAGGTTCTCCCGGTACGCCTGGGCGGTGCTGGCGTACAACGTGTTGGTGGTCTTGTGGGGTGCATACGTGCGCGCCACAGGATCCGGCGCGGGCTGCGGCAATCACTGGCCGACGTGTAATGGCCAGGTGATGCTGCGTGCGCCGCAACTGGCGACCATTATCGAGTTCACGCACAGAGCCACAAGCGGCATTGCATTGTTCGCAATCGTCGGTCTGGTGGTGTGGGCGTTTCGTGCATACCCGCGGGGCCATCGGGTTCGAACGAGCGCTGTTGTTTCAGGCGCGTTCATCGTTAGTGAAGCCCTGATCGGAGCTGGTCTCGTTTTGTTTGAGCATGTGGCAAAGAACGCATCCAATGCTCGGGCGTTTTCCTTATCAATCCACTTGATCAACACGTTCGCGCTATTGGCTGTTCTCGCCCTCACCGCCTGGTGGGCGTCGGGCGGCCCAGCGTTGTCTACGCACGAGCGCCTGTTGCCCGCCGCGTTAGCAGGACTGATTGTCTTGGGAGTCAGCGGAGCCATCGCGGCCTTGGGTGACACGTTGTTCCCGGTCTCCTCACTGGCTGCCGGCTTCCGTCAGGACTTCTCGCCAACGGCGCATCTGTTCGTCCGGCTGCGCGTGTTTCATCCGGCGATAGCAGCGGCGGCGACCGGCCTCCTATTGTTCGCAGTTGCCCGCGCGATGAAGCGCTTCCCAATCCCTTCCGTGCAGAATTTGGGACTCGCCGTTTTCGGCTTGGCTGCTCTCCAGTTGCTGGTAGGCGTGCTCAATCTCACGTTGCTTGCGCCCGTTGCCATGCAACTGTTCCACTTGCTGGGCGCAGATCTGTTGTGGATCAGTGCAGTGTTGTTTACGGCCGCGGTGTTCGGCGTCAGAGCGCCGGCTGCTGCTGAGTCATACAGTGCAGGGTCCCCAATCCTAGCACGAGATCGGTGCTAGCGATTCCCACCACCTCGCGGTCCGGAAACAAACCGGTGATCGTGTTCAACGCGAGGCGGTCGCTGGGATCATTGAAAGTGGGCACCAACACCAGCCGGTTCGCGATGTAGAAGTTCGCGTAGCTGGCCGGTAGCCGCTGGCCATCAAAATGGACGGGTTCCGGCATGGGCAGTGTCACGACGTTGAAATCGCGGAAACCGCGCATGATCTCGAGATTTTCGCGCAACGGTTCATAGTTCGCGTCGCTTCGATTTCTTTCGACGACAGTTACGATCGTTTCGCGCGAAACGAAACGCGCCAGGTCGTCAATGTGTCCGTGCGTATCGTCGCCCTGAATGCCGTTTCTCAACCACAGGACCCGATTAATTCCAAGAAAATCGTGAAGGGCGCCTTCGATATAGGCGCGTGATAAACCGGGGTTCCGCGCCTGCACTTCGGAAAGCAGGCACTCCTCAGTCGTCATCAGCACGCCCGCGCCGTTCACGTCGATGCTTCCGCCTTCCAGCACGAGTCCTGGTTGAACACGGGGCAAGCCGAGCCGTCGCGCGATTTCAGCAGGCACGGCATTATCCCGCCGCCAGTTGTCGTACTTCGCCCAACCGTTAAAGTTCCAATCGGTCACGGTCACCTGGCCGGCGCTCTTGACGAAGATCGGACAGAAGTCCCGTGTCCAACTTCGGTCCGTGGGGATGTCGAAGAATTCGACAGCATTCATTTCTACGCCGCATTGGCGGAGCACCGCCGTGGCACTCTCCCGGAGCTCTGCGGTGCCGGCGAGGATTCGGACGCGCTCTACACGCGCCAGCCGCCGCACGATCTCGCCATACACCCAGGGGATGGCGTCGAACTTGCCGGGCCAATCGCTTTCTTCGTGCGGCCACGCGAGCCAGGTCGCCTCGTGCGGCTCCCACTCCGCCGGCATCATCCGATCCATCGCTGGGTCAACTGCCCATAGGCGTCGATGCGGCGATCCCGCAGGAACGGCCAGTTCCGCCGCACTTCATCCATGCGCTTGGGATCGCACACGGCTGTCAAGATCTGTTCGCGATCCACGGAGCCCTCGGCGATCACCTGACCAAACGGGTCCGCGATAAACGATGAACCCCAGAACTCCAGACCATGTTCTGGCGGTCCCTCGTAACCAACGCGATTCACCGCCGCCACGTACACCCCGTTGGCGATGGCGTGCGCGCGCTGAATGGTTCGCCAGGCATCCAATTGCGCCGCCCCGTATTGAGCCTTCTCCGAAGGATGCCAGCCAATCGCGGTCGGATAAAACAGGATGTTGGCCCCTTGCAGCGCTGTCAGGCGTGCGCCTTCGGGATACCACTGATCCCAGCAGACTAATACGCCGATGCACCCGAAACGCGTGTCGAACTTTTGAAATCCAAGATCTCCCGGTGTGAAGTAAAACTTCTCGAAATAGAGTGGGTCGTCAGGGATATGCATCTTGCGGTAGAGCCCCTGAATCTCGCCGTCGTCGCCGAGAATGGCCGCGGTATTGTGATACAGCCCCGGCGCACGCTTCTCAAACAGCGAAGCAATAATCACGATGCCCAGCTCCTTGGCAAGAGACGCCAGCGTTTCCGTGGTCGGGCCGGGAATCGTTTCGGCCAGCGCGAACAGGTCTGCGTTCTCCTCCCGGCAGAAGTACTGCGATCGGAATAACTCAGGCAGGCACACAATTTGAGCGCCCGCCGCCGCTGCCTCGCGGATCTTCCATTTCGATTTCTCCAGGTTCTCGTTGGGGTCCACCGAGCAACTCATCTGCACCAACGCGACCCGGAATTTGTCTTCGCTGAACGACCGCATAGTATCATTGTCCTTCGAATGACCAGCCGTGGCCTCCCGATTCTTCTGATGCTCCTCCTGGCGGGCTGCGCATCCCAGCGATCCGGCGATTTCGCGAAACTGTCTGACGAGTTCGTGCATAGTTCGCTCGCGTTATCGCCCGTGGCCGCTACTGCTGCCGGATATCACGAGCACAACGGCATGCGCCTCGATCAGCAGCTTGACGACCTGAGCACGCAAGGCATCGAGTATCAGCGGCGTTTCTACACTGATTTTCGAGACCGGCTGGACAGAGCAGCTAATGGGAACGTAACCGCCGAGGATCGCGCCGACTACGACCTGATCCGCGACCAGATTGCGTTAAGCCTGGTGGAGCTGAACACGATCCAGAGTTATCGCCATAATCCGACGCTGTATGTCGAATTGGTTGGGAATGCGCTGTTCAGCCCTTACGTCTTGGAGTACGCGCCTAAACCGCAGCGGTATCGCCACCTGATCGCGCGCCTGCGGGCAATTCCGAGGCTGCTCAATCAGGCCAAGCTGAATCTTGTAGATTCGCCGGCGGTGTGGACCCGGGTTGCGCAAGAGGAGAACGATGGCAACATCGCACTGGCCGACGGTACGCTGCGGCGCGATTGCCCGGCTGAGCTGAAGGCCGGGTATGATGACGCGTCGGCCCAGGCGCTGGTGGCGCTACGCGAGTTCAACACTTGGCTGAAGCAGCAGTTATCCCAGCACACGGCGGATTGGCGACTGGGCAAGCAGAAGTACGCGCTGAAATTCAGATATGCCTTGGCTACGGGCAACACGCCGGAGCAGATGCTGACGGAGGCGGAGGCGCAGTTGACGGCCGTTCGCGACCATATGGCCGAGATCGCCAAGCCGGATTCGGTGGAGACGGCGCTCGACAAAATCGCGCGGAAGCATGCGGCGCCGGAAACGTACTTCGATGCCGCCAGGCATGATCTTGACGAGGCTACTGCGTTTGTGCGGGATCACCAACTGCTCACGCTGCCGCAGCGCTCCAACCTCCAAGTGATACCCACGCCGGAGTTCATGCGCGGCATCTACGGCGTAGGCGGATTTTCCTCGGCCCCGGCTCTCGAACCGAAACTCGGGGCCTTCTATTGGATCACGCCGATACCGGTCACCTGGCCCGCTGACCGGATTGAATCGAAGCTGCGCGAATACAACTTCTACGGCCTGAAGATCCTCACCGTGCATGAGGCGATGCCCGGCCATTACGTGCAGGCCGAGTACGCCAACGATGTACAGCCCCAGGCCCGCCGTCTGGTGCGCGCGATCTTTAGCAATACACCCTACGTCGAAGGGTGGGCCGTGTACGCTACGCAGATGATGATCGATAACGGCTATTACAAGGACGATCCCGGCATGCAGTTGACATGGGGAAAGCAGCTACTTCGTGTGATTGCAAACACGATTCTCGATATCCGTTTGCAGACCATGGGAATGACGGAGCAGCAGGCGCTCGACCTTATGATCAAGGAAACATACCAGGAACGTGAGGAGGCTACTGCGAAGGTTCAGCGCGCGCAGCTATCGGCGTGCCAGTTGCCGACCTATTTCGCGGGCTGGCGTGGGTGGCTCGGCGTACGCGCTCAGCACGCGTCACAGCCACTGCGGGAGTTCCACGAGCGCGCGCTGAAAGAAGGCGCCGTCTCACTGCCGAGCCTCGGCCGCCTGCTTGCGGAGAAATAACGTGCGGCTCCTCTGTGCGGCCTTGATACTGCTTCTCACCAGTTCCTGCTCGGTGCGCAAGTACGCGATCAAGCAAGTCGGCGCGGCGCTCGCCAACAGTCGTGACACGTTTGCGTCGGATAACGATCCCGAGATGATCCGCGCCGCCGCTCCCTTCAGCTTGAAGCTGCTCGATGCTCTGTTGGAGCAAACTCCCAAGGACGTCAACCTTCTGCGGGCGGCCAGCAGCGGTTTGACGCAATACTGCTATGCCTTCGTGCAGATGGACGCCGACGAGACCGAAGACCGCGATCGAGCCGCTGCGGAGGCCTTGCGTCAACGCGCAGCCAAACTCTACATCCGGGCACGCGATTACGGAATGCGAGGCCTGGAGGTGAAGCACGCCGGATTTGCCGCGGAGCTCAAAGCCAATCCGAAAACGGCCGTGCAGCAATTGGCCGCGAAAGACCTATCGCTGATGTACTGGACCGCACTGTCCTGGGCCGGCGCTCTGGCGGCCTCTCGCGACATCTTCATGCTGCCCCAGATCCCGCAGTTCGAGTCGCTCATTGACCGCGCGCTGGAGTTGGACGAGGCCTATGATAACGGATCTCTGCATACGTTCATGATCACCTACGAGATGGCCAGCCCCACCCGGCGCGGGGACAAGGCGGGACGCGCCAAACAACACTTCGATCGCGCCATCGAGTTGGGAAAAGGGTACCAGGCGGGGCCCTACGTCGCCTACGCCGAGAGCGTGCTGGTTCCTGCAAAGAATCGCGCCCAGTTCGAGGCGATGCTGAAGAAGGCGCTGGCGGTGGATGTCAATGCCGAGCCGGATTCACGGTTGCGAAATGTTGTGCTGCAGGGCCGCGCGCGATGGTTATTGAGCCGGGCTGGGAAACTTTTCCCCTAGCAGAATTGGTATATAGTGGAGCCTTCTCAAGAAAGGAGATGAAATGCCAGTCGACCCTCACTTCCTTATCGACGTAATGATTCCCGCGGCTACCGCTGCTTACGACATTATGACCGACCCAAATCCTCACTTGCCGGCAGGATTCAAACTCGTGGGCGCCATCGAGGCGGACAGGCAGGCAGCCGCCCCCGCCATGGCTTTAGCGAACGCCGCCCAAATGCGGGCCGTTAGCGCAATGCTCGCCAACAGTCACATCTTCGGGTTGGTCGCTTTCAATGACGCCACCAAGACCGCCATCGTCGCGATCCGCGGAACCAAGTCGCTCGTAGACTGGCTTGCCGATCTGGATGCGCTGGCAGTTCCCTATCTGGCTGTGGCTGATGCGGGCTTCGTGCACATGGGATTTCAACTGGTTTACGAACATATCCGCCGGCATGTTGCCGAGCTTCTGATTAACGGTTGCCCCGGCGTTAAGCGCGTGCTGGTTACGGGTCATAGCTTAGGCGGCGCGGTCGCGACGCTGTGCGCCTTCGATATTGGGAAGAACCTTCCGCTCGGCGCCGTTCCGGAGTTATACACCTTCGCGGCTCCCCGGTCGGGCGCGCCGCCGACTCTCATCGAGCAGTTCAATGCGTTTATCCCGATCTGTCACCGCGTAGTGAACTTCATGGACGTAGTTCCGCATGTACCACTGCCGCCTTTGTTTGAACATGTCGGAGAAGAACTGCAAGTCCAGGGGGGCTTCCGGCCCCTGGACGTGACCTTTGCGCACCACTTGACCACCTATTTCGCCGGTCTGCAAAAGCTCGTGCAAGCGCCGAAGGCCGCGGGCGCCGGCGGTCACTGATTCAGGGAGCTGATCGCTAGCCTAAACCGATACACCGGAGCCTGCGTCTATCCGTGGCCGCTCCGGAGATTGGGTAGGGATAGACTTCCCGCGGTATTTCAAACAGCACTAGTTCTTTCCGTAAGACTGAAGGATGGTGCGCTGGTTCATGGAATTGTGGTTCAACTCGGCCCCAAGCCGGGCAGGCTCCACCCGCACAGGAGTAGTGAACTTGAACGGATATTTTCCGCCGCTGGGGAAGGTGAGCTCCACGAAATACGCCGTGAATCCCTTCTCCCGATTTCCCTTCTCGGGGTTATTCAATTTCGCCACGTAGGTACCTCCGCCGTCGTCAGACAGCGTTGAACTCTGGTATTTAGGCCCGAGTTTCTCCAGCCGGAAATCGCGCGCTTCCGGATTCGTGGCTTGCCACAGCTTCACTTCTGAAGGCTTATCAGTGGTCTTCACACGAATCGTTCCGTCCCTGTCAAATTTCCAAGAAAACTTCGGCCGCGGAGTACCCCGGAGTACTGCATCGTAATAAGCTACCAGTGACTCGCGCGCATCGGAGTTGCGCAGCGAATGATCCGTGTTGGGCACGTAGCGGAGGTACTTCTCCCCCTTGAGATCGTCAAAGTAGAACTGCGATGAATCGGGGAGAAAGAACTGGTCGCCCGCTGAATTGATCAGGAGCTTCGGCATTGTAAGACGGTCGCGATACGAGAACGGTTCAACCATCTTCATGAGTTCGCGGTAGCGCGGCTGCCCAGACCAGGCCATCAGTCCGCGAGCCTCGTAGTCCTTAAGAGAAGGAGCGAAGAATCCGTATACGCGGTGATGGTGAGCGAGGGACGGCTCAATGTTGAGCAGGTCGATGACCAGCGGAACAATTGCCACCACTCTCTTATCGACAGCTGCGGTGGTCCACGTAGTCCAACCCCGCTTGGACCCACCGGCTACGACGAACGATTTCACGCCTACCTTCCCGGCCGCCTCAGTCGCGCAGAATGCAGTTACCGTGTCCATAGCTCGAACAGCGCTCTTGGTCATGGGCAGGCGCGCTGGCCACTGATCGTCTCCGCCGTGCAGAAACTTGTCCCACGTATACGCAATGATGCCGTCCTCCGATCGAGGCTGGCCGTCGTCCGGGAAGGTCAGCGGCTGATTCGGCACCATGCGCAATTCGGCCACTACCGATCTTGTGGTCAAGGCGTTATCGAGCATCGAAGCCTCCGCCTTGTCGGGCGCCTTGTCTTTGTTCGACCCTCCGGTGATGAACAGGAAACCCGTCGAATGTTCTACATGATCGGGCTTGATGATAGTAAGCCAGTGCTTCCACACAGTGCGGTCCACTTCGGCCGGCGAGCGCCAGGCCTGCGAAGTCATGTCCAGTACGTACGCCGTGTAGCCCTCGCCAGGAATGGTGCGTACCAATCCGTATTTGTAGTTCGAGTCGGGCGCATGGACATAGGTGTCGAGTGGAGTGACCTTGCCGGCCTTGGGCGTTTTATCGACACCGGACAACGTGGCCGCAAGGCCGATCGAGAGTAGAAATGCAGCGCTACGGCGTGCGAGTCGAACTATCATCGTGCCAGATCATAGCACGCACCGGGTCGGCTTTGACGAAGGGCGCCAGTATCACTGTCCGTATATATAGCCGCATCAACTGACCTAGCGTGGTCAGCAGCGATTTCACGCGGAAGAACTGCGATCGCCCATACAACCGCGGATGGTGATGCACTTCCACCTCGATCACCTGGTAAGGAGTCATCTCCAACTTCCGAACCAGTTCTACGCACTGTTCCGCTAGTGGAGGTTAGCCGAATTTCTTCGAGCAGCAACGTCGGATCAGGCGGAAATCGCAATCCACGTCCCGAATGCGATACGAAACAGGAATCGAGCCAACCCATTGTAGACGTCTCCGATCCAGATGCGATGCCAGGGATCGTGGCGCTCCAACTTATAGCCATTCACAAGTCCGACATCGAATCGCACCCGTTCGATCAGCGCCGGCAGTTCGCCGACATCGTACTGGCCATCACCGTCCGTATAGAACACCCAGTCTCGCGTGGCTGCGGCAAAGCCCGTCCGCAGCGCCCAGCCGTAGCCTCGGTTTTCGGGATGCGTGATCACCCGCATGCGCGCCCCGTATTGATCAGCCAACCCGGCGAGCACCTCACCGGTATTGCCGTAACTGCCGTCGTTGACCACGATTACCTCGTAGTCCTCCGCGACGGCCTCCAGCACCTTGAATGTCTTGCCTATCAACGCCGGCAGCGAAGGCGCATCGTTGTACGCCGGAAAGAAACGCTGAGGCTGGGAATGCGCACTGGCTCAATGTTATCCCAAATCACAAAACGGCGGTTTCTGCAAGCAGGCGGCCCGCCGCGAATCGATCGAGGCTCAAAATCTCCGCGTCAATCAGATCGGTGCGGCCTTTGATGATCAGGTCCGATACTACACGCCCCGTAGCCGGAGAATGCATTACGCCGTGACCGCTGAACCCGTTCGCCAGAAAGAATCCAGGCACGCCGGCGACCGGCCCCAATACCGCATGGTGATCCGGCGTGACTTCATACAAACCGGCCCAGGCACGGCGCGGATTCACCTCCGCGTGCTCCAGGCATGGCAACCGGTCCACACCGCGCGTGAGGATCTTCTCGATGAACGCGGGATCGACATCGGTCTTGAATCCCGGTTTTTCTTCTGGATCGTTCCACGCCAGCAGCAATCCCAGACCTTCAGGACGGTAGTGAAATCCGGTCGACATATCCACCACCATTGGCGATAACGGCGACACCCGATTGAATGGCTCGGTGGGTACGAGCATCCGTCGCAAGGGTACCACCGGCAAATCGACGCCCGCCAACTTGGCCACCTTCGCGGCCCACGCTCCGGCGGCGTTCACGACATTGCGTGAACTGACGAATCCGCTAGTCGTCTCTACTCCGGCGACGCCGCACGAATCCACCTTGATCCCGGTGACCTCGGTATCCCGCATTAACTCCACGCCGTGGTCCATCGCTCGCGCCATGAACCCGGTCATCACACTGTAGGGGTCGACGAAGCCATCGCTCGAGCAGAAACTGCCGCCCAAGACATCGTCGGAGCGGATTTCCGGAGCGATCCGCCGTACATCTTCGGGACCTACTAACACTGCAGTCTTCAAACCCAAAGACACCTGGCGATCGTAGTTGTCGCGAAGGTAGTCGAGGTGGCGTTGGTGGGTGGCGACGAACAAGTACCCTTGGGATCTATAACCCGAGGGATGTCCCATCACCTCTTGGAAAGCCCGGAAGAAAGGGATGGAGTACAGCGACATCTGAATGTTCACCGGTGTGGCGAACTGGGCTCGAACTCCTCCCATGCTCTTGCCGGTGGATCCTTTGCCTTGATGCGACTCGCGTTCGATGACGACAACGCTGCGACACCCGGCCTGGGTGAGGTGATAGGCTATGCTGGAACCGACGATTCCGCCTCCGATGATGACGACATCCGCGGAAGCTGTCACTAGCGCCGGGACTCCATAAAAACCTTCAAGCGCGCCATGGCTTGTTCAAGAATTTCCTTTTCGGCGGCATAACAGATCCGCACGGAGCCTTCGCCGCCCGCTCCGAATGCGACGCCCGGCGCCAGCCCGACGCTTGTGTCCATCAGAAGTTGCTTGCAGAACGCAAAGGAGTCGGTCAGACCCTCGATTTTAGGAAACAGATAGAACGCACCTTCCGGTTTGGGCAGAGTGACGCCGGGCATCTTCTGCAGCGCAGCCATGCAGAGCTCGCGATTTTCCCGCAGGCGGATCAGCATTTCTCGAACGGCCATTTCTCCCCACAGCAGGGCTGTCTCGCCGGCTCGCTGCGCAAAGCTCGGCGCGTGCGAAATGATGAACTCGTTCAGCTGGGTTGCGCGGGCGGCCAGGTCCTTTCGGGCGATCAACCAGCCGAGTCGCCACCCCGTCATGCAATATGCTTTTGAAAAGGACTGAACTACCACCACCGCATCGTCTCGCGTGGCTTTCTTCAAGATCGAAGGCACAACAATACGATCCGGCAGCTTCGCTTTCGGCGGCAGGTCCGGGTAATACAGACGGTCGTACACCTCGTCGGCCATGAGCCAGATGCCGTGGCGTCGCGCAAACTCGAGCAATTGTGTCTGCTCTTGATCCGTCGCGACCCATCCCAGCGGATTGGAAGGCGAGGTATAGAGCAGCATCCTGGTGCGCGGCGTGACTGCGGCTGCGAGGGCATCGAAGTCGACGGTGTACCGGCCGCCGGCGAGTACGTGCGGGATCTGCCTCACCACGGCATTCGCCATCTGTACGTTGGCTGAACCGTTGGGCCAGGCCGGCGTCAGCACGATGGCCTCATCGCCCGGGTCCAGCATGCATCGGATGCCGACATTCAACGCCTGGACTCCACTAGCGGTAACGACGATTTCAGTGGACGGGTCAACTTCCACCCCGTGTTGCTCCGCATAGAATCGCGCGAGCGCCCGGCGAGTGGACGGCAGGCCGGCGTTTTCAGTATAGAAAGTGAAGCCATCCGCCAGGGCCTTTTGCGCGGCCCGCTTGATGTAGTCCGGCGTAGGAAGGTTCGACTCGCCGAAGTAGAGCTTCAGTACGCCATCCATAGACATGGCGACCTCCGCTAATTCGCGGATTCGCGAATGGGGAACGTTCAGCGCGGAGTTGGAGACGTATGCGGGCATGTTAAGTCACCAGTTTAGCGGGGTCGTGGTGCGGGGAAGATGGCAGAGTGGAGAATTGCTCAGAGTTCTTTGCGCAATCTTAATCGGCGAAAGATGTTGTTATCAGGCCGGGTCAGTGTTCCTTGCATGTCTCTCCCCTGGACCTTGAGCCGCCACACGCCCTGCGAGTACTGGCAGACCAAAATCTCGTGGTCGTGGTCCAATCGGAATTACAGAGTTCCCATCTTCCAAAGTCTTGCCGCTCACGATTTTATCTGTCGTGACCGAAACATAACCCGGCTATCCTGGTCTCGTCGTGTCGGTGACGCAGGATGACTGTCCGTGCCACTTTCCGATAAATCGGGACACCTCGTCCGCCACCGAACCTTAGGCTCCGAGTGCCGATGTGTCGATGATCCGGAGTAAGAATAAGCCCCCATGGCGGCGTGGAGTGCCCCTTGATGTGCTTCGAGGTGCATAATGCGGATCTCCTCAGCTGTTGACGATTTGAGCCCAATAGTGTCACGAGTCCACACGGAAGCGGCCATCCATGAGACCCAGACTAAAGGGCTTGGCCGGCTGTGCCGATAAGTATTCAGGTATCTTATGTCGAAAGACCTCCGCAGATATTGCCGTGTGGTACTGCCGGGCGTGGTTCGCCTGAGCTGGCAGGATGCTAGCGGCAATCAGAAGTTCGCTCGCGGGCGCTGCCTCGATCTGTCCGCATCGGGTATCCGCGTCGAGGTTCCCGAATCTATTCCCCTCCGCTCGTACGTCACCGTGAAGCTCGAGGGCGTGGCGCTCACAAGTTCCGCTTCTGTTCGTCACGTAGGACGGCTGGCAGGCAAGTACTGGGTCGGTTTGGAGTTTAGTTGTCCTTTAAAGGCACTCGCGCAGCATCTGGCGAAAGAAGCTGAAGCGGCCGTCGAAATCCCCTCCCACGCGAAGTAGCTATAGAAATCTTCAATCGGTCCAATCAGAAATGATGGTGGGCACTTCGTTAGAAAGACCCGTATAATCAGAACTTCACCCATTCCAAGCTGAGGGATACTGATGCATTTACGGTCCGCGTCGGCCGTGTTTCTGCTGCCGGCACTTGCGTTGGCCCAGGGACCGGGACCGTCGCTCGAACAGAAAATCGCAGAGATCGATAAAGCGGCGAAGGCAGCGCAATCCTCCGGTGACAACGCGTGGATGCTGGTCAGCGCCGCTCTGGTGCTGATGATGACCGGTCCGGGTCTGGCCCTGTTCTATGGAGGTCTGGTTCGGCGTAAGAACGTTCTGGGCACAATGATGCACAGCTTCGTCTTGATGGCTGTAGTTTCCGTGTTGTGGGCCGTTTTCGGTTATAGCTTGGCGTTCGGCGAGGGTTCCCCTGTGATCGGCGGCGTGCAGTATTTTTTCCTGAGTAACGTTGGGTCGGCGCCCAATGCCGACTACGCCGGAACCATTCCGCAGCAGACGTTCATGATCTACCAGTTGATGTTTGCTATCATCACGCCCGCCTTGATCTCAGGCGCGTATGCCGAGCGCATGAAGTTCAGCGCCATGCTGCTGTTCACATCGCTTTGGATGTTGATTGTGTATCTCCCGATGGCTCACATGGTTTGGGGGAAAGGCGGGCTGCTCAACGCGTTTTCGGGCGGGAAACTTCCCTGCTTCGATTTCGCCGGCGGAACGGTAGTACACATCACTTCCGGTGTCTCCGCGCTAGTATGCGCTCTGTACCTGGGCAAGCGCGTCGGGTATCCAACAGAGCCGATGAAGCCGCACAGTCTGGTGATCAGTTTCATAGGGGCGTGCCTCCTGTGGGTGGGTTGGTTCGGATTCAATGCCGGAAGCGCGCTCGCGGCCAACGGACTCGCCACCAGCGCATTCGTTGCAACCCACTTCGGGGCTGCGGCCGCGACGCTGGGATGGCTGCTAGCCGAATGGCTCAGGAACGGTAAGCCCAGCGTACTCGGAGGTATTTCCGGTTGCGTGGCCGGCCTAGTCGCCATCACTCCGGCATCCGGGTTCGTCAAACCATTTCCGGCGATGCTCATCGGTTTCCTCGCAGGAGTGATCTGCTACCTGGCGGTGAGTGTCGTCAAGCAAATGTTCACCTACGACGATACTTTGGATGCCTTCGGTGTTCACGGCGTCGGGGGCACCCTGGGCGCGCTGCTGACAGGCGTGTTCGCCACCAACCTCGTGAATGATGGACTTAAGGATAGCGGCGGCCGGTTGCTTCCCCTCGGCGCGGTGGACGGAAACTGGATGCAGATCGTAAATCAGGCCGCGGGGGTCGGAATAGCTATTCTTCTGGCCGTTGTGGGGACTGTACTGATTCTGAAAATTTGTGATCTGCTGGTGGGTGTCCGCGTAGCGCCTGAACAGGAGATCACTGGTTTGGATCTCAGTATGCACGGCGAAGAAGGATACGCGCTCGAAGGATAGGTCCTGAATACTTCATGAAAAAAATCGAAGCCATCATTCAACCGCACAAGCTCGAAGAGGTGAAAGAGGCGTTGAAAGGCATCGGCATTGACGGGATGACCATCAGCGAAGTCCGCGGCCACGGCCGGCAGAAAGGCCACAAAGAGGTGTACCGGGGTATGGAATACCAGGTGGACCTGCTTCCGAAGGTGAAGGTCGAGATGGTGGTTCCGTCGGATAGGGCGGATGAGGTCATCAATCGCCTGGTAGCCTCTGCGCGAACCGGCAAGATCGGCGATGGGAAGATCTTTGTATTCGATGTTGCCGATGCCATTCGCATCCGCAACGACGACCGGGGTGAATCGGCGCTCTGATACATGCCAGTGGTTAAAGCAACAGACAGTAAGCGCCTGTTCTCGGCCGAAGAGTCCGAGGGGCTGATCAGCGAACGGTCGCGCCTTGTCGACGGAATCGTCAAGGAGGCTTTCGAACGCGCATCTCGCCCCTGTGTTCGGGTCCGGCGTCGCCGCTCTGGCGGTCGGCGGGTTCGGACGTCGCGAGCTGTTCCCGCATTCCGACGTGGACGTCCTGGTTCTTACCCGGGCGGACATCTCGGGCAGCGCTCTCAAGGAGCCGCTGGGGCGATTTCTGCGTGATCTGTGGGACGCCGGCCTGCGCCTCAGCCATTCTGTTCATACCGTCGAAGAGTGTTGCCGTAAGGATGAGAGCAACGTCGAGCTGAGCATCAGCCTGCTGGACCGCCGGTTCTTGAGTCGGGGATGAGGCGCTGCGTTGCACAATCGGACGTCGCGCTTCAGAATTTTTATAGCGTTCATGGCGCATCGCTCGGGCGCATGCTGGCGCGTCTCACGCGCGAGCGCCACACCAAGTTTCACAGCAGCATCTATCATCTGGAGCCGAACATCAAGGAAACTCCGGGCGGTCTTCGCGACCTGCAGGTAGTCCGCTGGCTCGCCAAACTTTTCCAGCATGCTCGCCCCCGATCTGGTAGCGGCATGGCGATTCATTGCGCCTATCCGATATTTTCTGCATGAGGCGTCGCGGCGCGACGACAACCTGCTCTCCTTCGACATGCAGGATGCCATCGCTGAGCGGCCCGCCGAAGATGATGCGGAACTACTATCGCCACGCGCGTGCGGTGTTTGCCAGCGCAAGGGAGGCGCTGGAGACCGCGGAGGAGTCGCAGCCTTCACTGATCCGACAATTCCGCGACTGGCGGTCGCGCCTATCCAACTCGGAGTTTACCGTCTCGCGAGATCGCGTGTTACTGCGCACACCGGCGCAACTCTCCTCGGATCCGGGTTTTCTTTTCCGGCTGCTCGAGTTCATTGCGCGCCACGGCGTTGAAGCATCTTCTGACGTACAGCGCCGTCTGGCGGAGTCGGCGCCGTCAATCGCCAAGGCGGCGGCGCGGCAAACTTTCTGGCCGGAGTTCAAACGGATCCTGTCGCAGCCGAAAGCCTCGCTCGCCCTGCGCGCCCTGCAGAAAGCACGGCTACTTCCGTCTCTGATTCCCGAATGGACGAACATCGATTGCCTGGTGGTTCGCGATTTCTATCATCGCTATACAGTTGACGAGCACACGATTGTCGCTATTGAGACTGCTCGAGAACATTGCCGATATCCGCTTTCGGACGCTCCTGGACGAGTCCCCCGACATCGCTCTGCTCCGTTTCGCCCTGCTGCTGCACGATACCGGCAAAGGGACGGGACGGGATCACGTTGCCGAATCAGCCGATCTCGCGTTGACCGTCGGCCGCCGCATCGGCGTCTCGGACCATGAACTCGAGACCGTACTCCAGCTCATCGGGCGTCACCTGCTGCTCTCCGATACCATGAACTCGCGAGATCTGAATGACGGGCAAACCCGCCGCCTGCTCGCCGACAAGGTAGGCACCGTTGAGACGTTGAAACTGCTCACGCTGCTGACCTACGTCGATATCAGCGCCGTGAACCCCGGGGCGATGACGCCGTGGCGCTCGGATCAGTTATGGCGAGTGTATCTGATGGGCTACGAAGAGCTGACGAGGGAACTCGACACTGTTCGTATTCACGACTTCTATTCGCAAGGCGGAGGACTGTCAGAATTCGTCGAGGGCCTGCCGACCCGCTACCGCCGCACACACACGCTGGAAGAAATTCAGGCTCACGCCGCGCTGGCTTCACAGGCCGGGAACGACGGCGTGGCCGTCCACCTTGTTCGCAAGAGCGGCTACTGGCAAGTGGTGGTGGCCACTCAGGACCGGCCGTTCCTGTTTGCCTCGATCGCCGGGGCGCTCTCCGCATTCGGCATGAATATTTTAAAGGCGGAAGCGTTCGCGAATGCGCATGGAACAATCCTGGACTTCTTCACCTTCGCCGACCCACTGCGCACCTTGGAGTTGAACCCCAGCGAAGTTGATCGCCTGCGCGATACCGTGTCGCGAGTGGCGCTCGGCAAGCAGGACGTAAAGCGCCTGCTGGCGAATCGCCGTCATGCGCCGAGACGTTCGTTGCGCGTGGAGCCGCGAATCGCCTTCAACAACAAAGCGTCCCAAACGGCGACCTTGATCGAGATTGTGGCGCGAGGACCGTCCGGGCCTGCTATACGATCTCGCAAGCACTATGTCGAGTGCCGGCTGCAACATCGTGGTCGTCTTGATTGACACCGAGGCCGACAAAGCACTGGACGTCTTTTACGTGACTGCGGGCAACCAAAAACTGGATACGGCGAAAGAAGCCGAGCTTCGTCACCAGTTGCTGACGGTCTGCGCTTCTTAACCGATCCTGACCCTCTCGACTACACGTCGAGGTTGCGAACGTCGAGTGCGTTCTCTTCGATGAACCGCCGGCGATTCTCCACGTCCTCGCCCATCAGTGTGGTGAATATCAGATCGCACTGAACCAGATCCTCGACGGATACCCGCAGCAGGGTACGCGTTTCGGCATTCATCGTTGTGGACCACAACTGTTCGGCATTCATCTCACCAAGACCTTTGTAGCGTTGTATCTGCACCTCGCGCGTACCCTCGCCCTTGATGTGCGCCAGCAGGTCGCGCCAGTTATCGATCTTCTCGCGGCGGTTCTCCTTCACGACGAAAACGGCGGTTTGTTGAAGTGGGAGATGCTCTTGGCGAATGCGCGAAGACGCCGGTACTCGGGCTGCGCGGCGAGTTCGAGATCGATGGCCCGCGGAGCATTCGTCGGGTCGCGATAGATCACCCGCCAGGAGGAGTGCTCCTCCTCGTAATTCATCGAATCGGCGACCTTCACTTCTTTAAATGCCTCGAACAAGCGGTTCGAGATTCGATTTATCCGCGAAGTCCGCCTTCGTATCAATGTTCAGATCCACGCGCGACAGGATCTCCACAACGCGGGCATCCCGCATGCGGCGTTCCAGCAAGCCGAAAGATCTGCTGATACTCATCCAGCGACATCAGGAAACTGCGCAACTCACCGCCTTCCAGAACGCGGAGAGGCTCCTGTCCCTCGCCGCCCCCAATTTCAACGGTGAGATTCTCCGTTGCCCGGCGCAGTATCTCGCGCGTGAACTCTTTGTCGTTCTTGATGTACTTCTCGCTCTTTCCCTTCTTGATGCGATAGAGCGGCGGCTGCGCGACGAACACATTTCCGCGTTTGATCAACTCCTGCATGTGGCGGAAGAAGAACGTCAGCAACAGAGTACGGATGTGCGAACCGTCTACGTCCGCGTCGGTCATGATGATGATCTTGCTGTAGCGGAGCTTGGTGGGATCGAAATCGTCCTTGCCGATGCCCGTTCCGATCGCCGTGATCATCGACCGGATTTCGTCGTGCCCAAGCATCTTATCGTAGCGGGCCTTTTCGACGTTGAGGATCTTGCCCTTCAGCGGCAGTATAGCCTGATAGCGCCGGTCGCGGCCGCTCTTGGCAGTACCGCCGGCCGACTCGCCCTCGACCAGGAATAACTCGCAACGCTCGGGGTCGCGCTCCTGGCAGTCGGCCAGCTTCCCAGGCAGGCCTCCAGAGTCCAACGCTCCCTTGCGTCGCGTAAGATCGCGGGCTTTGCGCGCCGCCTCGCGGGCACGGGAAGCATCGATCGCCTTGGAGACAATCTTCTTCATCACGCTCGGATTCTTGTCGAAGAACTCGCCCGAGCTTCTCGTTGATCAACTGGACGACGTAGCCGCCGATGTCGCTATTCAGCTTGCCCTTGGTCTGTCCTTCAAACTGCGGCTGTGGAAGCTTGACGCTGACCACGGCCGTCAGGCCTTCGCGAACGTCATCGCCCGACAGATTCTCTTTGACGTCTTTGAACAAGCCTGCTGCCTGCGCAGCGGCATTGATGGTCCGCGTGAGAGCGCTTCGAAAACCGCTCAGGTGAGATCCACCGTCAACGGTGTTGATGTTATTCGCGAAACTGAACACCGTTTCCGAATAGGAGTCGTTGTACTGCAGAGCGACTTCCATCGTCAGCGTACCGTTGGGCGCCTCTCGAACCCCTTCGAAGTAAATCGGCTTGTCATGCAGCACCGACTTGCCTTTGTTCAGATGCTTGATGAACTCCGCGATTCCACCTTCGAACAAGAACTCACTCTGCTTGGGCGGCTCGTGCCGTTCGTCGCTCAATGTGATCTTCAGGCCCTTGTTCAGAAACGCGAGTTCACGAAGCCGCTGCGACAAGAGTGTCGAAGTTGAACGTCGTGGCGTCCATGATCGTTGTGTCGGGTTTGAAAGTCACCTTGGTGCCGCGCTTGCGGCCGGCTTTTCCAGTCTTCGCGAGCGGCGCTTTCGGAACGCCCCGTAAGTAGTCCTGTTCCCACGTCGAACCATCCCGCCAAATCTCGAGATGCAAAGTCTCTGACAGTGCGTTCACGCAACTCACGCCAACGCCATGCAAGCCGCCCGATACTTTGTAAGAGTTCGAATCGAACTTGCCGCCGGCGTGCAGCTTAGTCATCACGACTTGTGCCGCGGAGACGCCTTCCTCCTCGTGCATGTCCACAGGAATGCCGCGGCCATTGTCGACGACAGTCACCGAGTTATCGATGTGAATAGTGACGTTGACTTCGGTGGCGTGGCCGGCCAGCGCTTCGTCTACGGAGTTATCGACGACCTCGTAGACGAGGTGGTGCAATCCCGACTCGCCGGTCGAACCGATGTACATCGCCGGCCGCAGGCGCACTGCCTCGAGGCCTTCGAGCACCTTGATACTTGTGGAATCGTAGACGCCCACGGGACTCACTGTCAAATCCTTTGTTGCCATATCCAAAATGAATACCTCTTAAAGACCGCCCCACGACGGATAACGGCTCCTGAATCCTCCAATCAATTCGGAGGCACCAGGCCGAGCCGCGGCCGCCTGGGACGAATCTCTACCTCATATGCGCATCGGCATGACGACATATCGATAGCTGTAGTCGAGATTGTCGCCGCCAGGCCGAAGCTCGCCTGCGCTGTTCGCATCCTTGAATCTCAGAATCACTTGGTCCTGAGAAACAGCCCTCAGAAATTCGAGGAGATACTGGGCATTGAAACCGATCTCCACGGCCTCCCCGTCGTACTCGACGGGAATGCTCTCCTCACTCTCGCCGGTTTCCGAAATGGAGGAGTGGATCTTGGCTTCACCGGGAGCCAGCCGAACCCGGATGGCGCGCGAACGCTCATCGGCGAATTGTGAAACACGCTCAATCGCGCCTTTGAACTCTTCGCGCGAAAGCGAAATCGCGTGCGGCTGATCTTTCGGCAGCACACGCTCAAAATCAGGAAAATTGCCGGTCAGCTTACGGCTGAGCAGCAACCGGTCGCCCAGTTGGAAGAAAAGATGATTGTCATCACCGGAGAAGGCAAGCATCGAGTCCGACTCCGGCCTCACCCGCCATCTTCAGGATCTCGCTCATGGCCTTGCGCGGCATCAGAGCGCGATAGGAACCGGCGATTCCGGGAAACTCCATCTCGTGCTCCACCATCGCCAGGCGATGACCATCGGTGGCCACCATCGTCAGTCCCTTGTTCTTCAACAGCAGCAGCGAGCCGTTCAGCGTGAAGCGCGACTCCTCACTGGAGATCGCGAAAATCGTTCTTCGCAATCATGGAGGCTAGCGTGCTCACCGGGATATCCGCGATCTTCTCCGGCATCTCCGGAAGTTCCGGAAAGCTCTCGCGCGACATGCCGGCGATGCGAGTCCGCGAACGTCCGCACAACAGGCTCGCCCATTGGTTTTCCTGAAGCTTGACGTTCACGTCTGCATCCGGCAGCAGGCGCACGTAATCCAGCAGGCGGCGCGCCGGAATGGTGCCTGCACCGGGCTTCTGGACCTTGGCTGGACACGAACACCGGATCCCTAACTCCAAATCGGTGGCAGTCAGCAGAATGCGATTTCCCGAAGCCTCTACCAGCACATTCGAAAGAATCGGAATCGTAGTCTTCTTCTCCACAACGCCTTGAGAGAGATTCAGTTCCCTTAACAGATCGGACTTGCTCACGGTGAATTCCATCGCGCGTTACTCCGTTTCCCTTCCAGATTTCCATCTTCTTAAGGAACAGAATTCATAGAGGCTGTGGAAATGTTGAATTCTTCCTAAATTATAGCAAATACAATTGCTTTTAACCACTACTGCCTGTGCTAAACCCGGGTGAGGACGGTTCCTAATCCGTGGCGCTTGCGAGCATCCACAAGCGTCCACAGCCAGTTCCCGCACCATGCTGTTGGAAAGTACAGTAACCTTAATGAATTGAGTCAATTAGGTTGTGGAGCATTCTGTTGACTTCGGGATTTTTGTGCCGCAACTCCTCAATCTTCTGGATGGAGTGCAGCACGGTGGTGTGATGCTTGCCCCCGAACATACGTCCGATCTCCGGCAAGCGATGCCTGGGTGAGATCCTTGATGATGTACATGGCTACCTGCCGCGGATAGGAGATGTTGCGCGCATTGGTCTTCTGCTTCAACTGGCTGGGCTGCAGGTTGAAGTGCTCTGCCACGGTGCGAAGAATGCCATCCACAGGAACCCGTTTTTCCTGCCCCTGGCCGAGCGTCTTCAGAACCTGCTGGGCCATCGATAGATTGATCCGGTGCCCGGTGACGGAAGAGTACGCAATCAGCTTGACCAGAGCGCCTTCCAACTCACGCACGTTCGACTTCGTGCTGCGCGCCAGGTAGATGCGCACATCTTCCGGCAGATCGACGCCTTCACGCCTCGGCCTTCTTATCGAGAATAGCCATCTTGGTTTCCAGGTCCGGGGGTTGCATGTCCACCATGAGTCCCCATTCAAACCGCGACCTGAGACGGTCCACGAGTCCGGACGTGTTCTTCGGCGCCGAGTCACTGGATATCACGATTTGTTTCTGGTGGTCGTAGAGCTCATTGAAGGTGTGAAAGAACTCTTCCTGCGTTCGTTCCTTGCCCGCCAGGATCTGGATATCGTCGATCAGAAGCACGTCGGCCGACCGGTAATGGCGATGGAAGGCTCCCATACGATCGCTCTTGATGCAGGTGATCATCTCGTTCATGAAGCGCTCGCTGGCGGTGTAGACGATGCGCATGGTCAGATGATCTTGCAACAGTGACCGGCCGATGGCGTGCATCAGGTGAGTTTTGCCCATCCCAGTTCCCCCATAGATGAAGAGCGGGTTGTAGGATCTCGAAGGAGTAGAGGCGACCGCCCTGGCGGCGGCGTGCGCAAACTGATTGCAGGATCCGACGACGAAGTTGTCGAACGAGAACTTGGGATTTAATTGCGTAATGGGTGACGCAAACACGAGTGGTGAGCCATCCGAGCCGGATCGCGAAGCATGCTGAGAAGATCCCAATTCGTACTGCACCTCCCGTATCGGAAGGCTCAGGTCGCGAATGGCCGAGCGGATATGATCTCCGAACTCTTGTTCCAACCACTGCTTCGTAACGTCGTCCGGTACTCTTACGCGAAGCCTGTTCTCCTCCTGGCCTTCATAGTCGGTCTTTTGAACCCAGTTCCGGTAGGCCTCGGTACTGATTCTTGTCTCCAGATACTGTTTAATTTGGTCCCAACCGTTGCTCATTCGTTGCTACCTACGGGAAGCACGCACTTTTTGCACAGATTTTCCACATGTTGTGGAAAACCTAAAGATCTACCGTCAGTCCAGAGTGAAATCGACCTGGTGAGCTACAGGGAGCGGCGCCCCGTTACCTATCTGCGGAACTTCAGTCTAGCACAAAAGATTCTTTAGCAAGCCCTTCTTAATCTTTTTATCGGAACATTATCTGTTTAGAATATTGCACTTACGTCTAGAACACTTGAAACTGAAACATTTCGCCGACAAGCTGTTCCGACTTCCATCCAGGCGTGTATTTGACACCTCTCGCGACGTTGCGAGAGAATCGGAACGTAGTTAGGCGGGAGTAACTCAGCTGGTAGAGTGCAACCTTGCCAAGGTTGATGTCGCGGGTTCGAATCCCGTCTCCCGCTCCATTCCTTCCACTCCTTCTTCGTTTTTTTCCTGAGAGTCGATATGGCTGAAGCGTGGCGTTCGCCTGGAGTATGCCAGCCGGCGAAAATTGCGCGATCGAAACAAGCCGGCATACCGATTGGCTCACTGGCCGATCTGGATTGCCGTCTTCTACCTGGTTCCAGGACCCGCTACTTTCCGCTTGTTTGCCCATGGCCTGGACCTCTGGATGGCTGCTTGGCTGGCCTTGGTGATCTTGACCACGGGCATCGCGGGGCCTTCGGAAAATTGCCGGGCGTCGAGCCGCGTCCCTACATCATCCGATTCACCGAAGACAAGCCCAATCCGTTGTACCGCCGCATCTGTTACACCGTGGCCTGGAGTGAGTTGCTGGCGTATGCGCTCCTGAATCTGACGGGACTGCTGATCGCGTGCTGGACCGGGAAGTGGCGCATGGCCCAGATCTACGATGCGGCATATTTTCCCGATGGTCGCTGCTGGTCTGGATTCTGGGCATATTGGGCATCTTACCGCGCGTTAAGAAGTCCACCGAAGGGCGAGGGCGTCGAGCGGCGTTATTTCTACGGCACGGTGTGGGCAGTCCCATGCGCGCAAGCCGTGTTGTGGCTACTTATGGCGAGTGCTGCCCATCAACGCGGCGACGAATTGGATAAAGCTGGGCGCGTTTCTTAGCGGTTCTGGCGTTTATGGGCGCGCTGGCAAAGCGGGGTGTGTTGCCCAGGACGAGAAAGATCGTGCCGGGGGAATTGGCGATCTCGGACTAGCATGCAGTCTCGAACCTCCAGGGACGGCTCGTGAATGCAGGCGGCTCGCTTCTGCATCTCAAGTTTCCGGTTCGGGTCGGCCGGTGGTAGTTCTCGAATCCGGCATTGCCGCGACATCTCTTAGCTGGGCATTGGTTGAACCCCAAATCGCGAAGTTCACCAAGGTCGTCGGCTTACGATCGCGCCGGTTTGGGATGGAGCGGGCCGGCGATCACTCCGCGGACGCCTTCCGTAATCGCGGCAGAGCTTCGACGGCGCCCTGCAGACCGCCGGAGTATCCGGGTCCTTACATCCTGGTTGGACATTCCTTCGGAGGTCTGGTTGTTCAACGCTTCGCAACATTGTATCGGGCTGATGTTGTGGGCTTGGTTCTGGTGGATGCGCTCTCGGCAGCGGATTGGTGTCCGCTTTCCGATGAGCCGCATGCGAATGCTCAGTCGGGGCGTCCGGCTGTCGCGCCGGGGCGCAACTCTGGCGCGATGGGGCGTCGTAGGGGCGAGTTTACGGGCACTGCTGGGGGGTAATCGAATCTTCCCGAAGCTTGCGGCCCGGATGACCAGCGGTTCGCGCGGCTCGGGCGTCACGGATCGGCTGGTGGGCGAGCTTCGGAAGCTTCCAGCCGAACTTTGGCCGATCATCGCCTGGCATTGGTCACAGGAGAAGAACTTCGAAGGGATGGCTCGCCATCTGGAATGCCTGCCTGCCAGCGCAAGGAGATGTCAACCTGCGAGCTGGATCCCTCGTTGCCTGTCGATCGCGTTAGTGGCAGCCTCAGCCTCGGTTGCGGGCTGCCCGCGATCGTGGAAAGTGATTCGGGCCGAGCGCAGCGGGCATTGGATCCAACTGGACCGGCCGGACTTGGTCCTGTCCGCCGTGCGAGAGATGGTCGTTGGCACCCGCAACTCGGCGGCGAGCTGCGCTGATCTGCAATTCGCGATGCGGAACATCAGGCGGGCTTTGGCGCGCGTCCGCCCGATCTTTGAACCGGTAGTTCAGTTTCTCGGAGATCTCACTGATCGTCCTCCGACAGGAGGAGCGAGCGGAGTAGTATCTCGCGCTCGGGTGCATTGAGGGCGGTAAACAGCCCATTCGCTAGTTCGCGGCCACGCTCCAGGTGTTAGTGGCGCTTGTTTCGCGGTGGCGACACCGATCGCCGCAAGCGCGCTTTGCTGCGCCAGCACGCGGATGGTTTGGGACAGCTCGTCCATGGATGTGGTGCCTAATTCACGGACAGAACGCACGGCTTCAATGAGAATGGAAAGAACCAGAGGTTCCACATCGTGAAGCGCCGTGTGCTTCCTTAGATAAGCTCGGATCTCATCGGCGTACCTCGTGTACAGGGCCTGCGCGGCGGCAGGTTTGCCCTGGCGAATGGCTTGCAGGCAGTGACTTGTCGCCGGATCGGTGCGAAGTTGCCGCACGGACGGGACCTGAGCGGGCGAACCAAGAACGCGAGACAATATTACCCTCTTTCCCCAACTATGGATTAGGAGGGCCTACGTCACAATGCGTTGAATCTAGTACAACTGCGGCCCGAGGTATGTAGGAGTACTTACGTGGCGCTACTTACTGCCGGGGAGAATGGAAATATTCCTTGGTAGGGACGGGCAGATTCGAACTGCCGACCTGTCGCTTAGGAGGCGACCGCTCTATCCATCTGAGCTACGTCCCCGCTAACGGATCATTTTACCAGCGTTTCAGACCCTTGCGTCCGATATCTTTGCGGAACTGCATGCCCTCGAAATGGATATGAGACACGGCTCGATAGGTGTTTGCGATTGCTTCTTTCAGGTCTCGTTCCGCGCGCGGTGACCCCAAGGACCCGGCCTCCGGCTGTTTCTAATCCCTGCGATCCAATGCGAGTTCCGGCGTGAAACACGTCGGCTCCACAGCCGCCGATTCCGTCAATCGGCATCGCCCATCCGGATCTTACCGGGGTAACCGGCAGCAGCGAGAACCACGCACACTGAGGGCTCGGGGCGCCACTCGATGCGGCAACCGTCCAGCGCTCCTCCGGCAGCCGCGGCGAGAGTCTCCGCCAAGATCGCTGCGCATCCTGTGCATTAGCGCCTGCGTTTCGGGATCACCAAGACGCACATTGAACTCGAGCACTTTGGGTCCATCGGCGGTCATCATGAGGCCGGCATAGAGGAATCCCATAAAGCCGGTTCTTTCGACCACGGGCCGGATCACCGTATTCAGAACCTGCTTCGAGGTTGCATTGTTGAGCAGGCGCCCGTCGCAATACGCACCCATTCCGCCTGTGTTCGGACCTTCGTCATTATCATAAATGGCTTTGTGATCCTGAGTTACTTCAAAAGGCAAAGCTGTGCGGCCGTCGCAGAGAGCAATAAAGCTGAGTCTCCTCGCCCACCAGGAACTCTTCGATCAGTAGCTTGGGTCCGAGAGCCTGAATCGCAGCCAGCGCCTGCTGCTTCGTATTCGCGATCACAACCCCTTTTCCTCCGGCCAAACCATCAGCTTTAATGACCACGGGTAGAGAAAATTGAGCCAGAGCTTCTTCGGCTGCCCTGCTGTCGCCAATTCGCTCAGCGCGGGCGGTAGGTATGCCCGCAGCGTTCATGAACTGCTTGGCGTAGATCTTACTTCCTTCCAACTGTGCCTGCTCTTGACTGGGGCCCGACGATCCGGAGTCCGCGTGCTCGAAACTGGTCGGCCAAGCCTTCGACGAGCGGGGCTTCCGGGCCGACCACTGTAAAATCTGGTCGCACCGACTCGGCTGCGGTGAGGTAGTCAGAGGTGTCGAGCGTCGTACCAATTTGCGCCAACCCTGGGTTGCCTGGTGCGGAGAAGACGGAGTGCCCGTGCTGAACGAGTTTCCAACCAAGGGCGTGCTCACGGCCGCCGCTTCCGATGATGAGGATTCGCATACTGCCGCTAGAATAGAGAATGATGACACAACGCCAGTCTCGATACGACGTCGTCGTTGTGGGAGCCGGTCATGCCGGCTGCGAGGCGGCACGCGCCTGCGCGCGCATAGGTATGCGTACCGCAATGGTTACAATGAACCTCGACCTAATCGCGCAAATGTCCTGTAACCCTGCGATTGGCGGCATTGCGAAAGGTCACTTGGTTCGTGAAGTGGACGCGTTGGGCGGCATCATGGGCGAACTCACTGATCAGGTCGGAATCCAGTTTCGTCTTCTGAACACCAGCCGGGGGCCTGCTGTTTGGTCTCCGCGTGCACAATGCGATAAAAAGCACTACCGCGTTCGCATGCGCGAGTTGCTGGAGAATGAGCCCAATCTTCGTATTCTGCAGGCCGAGGTGGCGGCATTGGAGATGACGGCCGAGCCCCGCCGGATCACGGGTGTCGCTTTGAGGGACGGACGGTCGGTTCAGAGTGCTGCCGTGATAATCACGACAGGCACGTTCCTGAATGGGCTGGCGCACGTAGGTGAGCAAACATACAGCTGTGGGAGGAACGGAGAGGCTCCCGCCAATCTACTGGGAGATCAACTGCGGACCCTTGGTTTGCAGTGGACGCGGCTGAAGACCGGTACTCCGCCGAGGTTGGATGGACGGAGCATCGACTGGACCCGGTTTGAGCGCCAGGATGGTGACATAGATCCGACGCCGTTCTCATTTATGAGCGGGCGCATCGAACGAGAGCAGATCGCCTGTCATATCGCCTATACAACAGAGGAGACTCATCGCATTCTTCGCGATAGCATCGCCCGATCTCCCCTATACAGCGGGCAAATTGAAGGTATCGGTCCGCGGTACTGTCCGTCCATCGAGGACAAGGTAGTCAAATTTCCGGATAAGATACGGCACCAGCTTTTTCTGGAGCCTGAGGGCTTGGACACGTACGAGGTTTACGTAAATGGGATGTCTACCAGCATGCCCATCGACGTGCAGGAGGCGATGGTCGCTTCGGTGCCGGGTCTGGAGAACGCGGAGATGATGCGTCCGGGATACGCCATTGAGTACGATGCCATCGATCCCCGGGAGCTTAAACACACCCTGGAAGTTAAATCCATTGGTGGCTTGTACTTGGCGGGTCAGATCAACGGTACGTCGGGATATGAGGAAGCAGCTTGTCAGGGCTTGGTTGCCGGTCTGAACGCCGCCGCCCGACTGGGCGGTGCGAATCCGGTGATCGTAGGCCGAACGCAAGGATATACGGGTATTCTGATCGACGACTTGATCAGTAAAGGGGCTGACGAGCCATACCGGATGTTTACGTCGCGCGCAGAATTCCGATTGCACCTGCGGATCGACAACGCCGATGCGCGACTTACGCCTTTGGGGCATAGAGCGGGTCTTGTCTCAGCCGATCGGTGGAATCTGTTTAGTCGTAAATCACTTCAAAAGTCGCGAGTCGAGGATTTGCTGTCGCGCGTACGAGTTGGCGACACGGGTGTGCCGCCACTCCCGACAGCGGCCGACGACCGTCCATCCCTTGCGATTTGGCTCCGGCGGCCAGAAGCCCACGTTGCTGACTTAGAGAAGTGGCTTTGTTTCGAAATCGGGGAGTGCTTGCTTCCGGGTGTTCTGACCACGGTTGAGACCGAGTTGAAGTACGCCGGGTATATCGCGCAGCAGGAACGCCAGATCCTCCGGCTGCGGGGAGCTGAAGACCGTCGGATACCGGCAGAGTTCTCGTATTCGGGCGTTCCGGGTCTTTCGACCGAGGTTCGGCAGAAACTGGCGCGGGTGCGGCCGGCTACACTCGGGCAGGCCGGTCGGGTCCCGGGCGTGACGCCGGCGGCCATCGCCGTACTCGATGTGTACTTGAGTGTTGCTCGTTGATATCCTCCAGCGCGAGCTGGCCGGAATAATCGACCTTTCACCCTCACAGCTCGGAGCTTTGGCTGCCCACTACCAACTCCTCCTGCGCTGGAACCGCAAAATCAACTTGACAACGGTCACGCAATTGCCTGAGGCGGCGCTTCGGCACTACTGTGAGTCATTGTTCCTGGCTTCTCGGATCACTCCCGGGCGCATCGTGGATGTTGGATCTGGGGCTGGTTTTCCGGGCATTCCTGTTGCGATTGCGCTGCCAGGCTCTGTGATCGACTTGGTTGAAGCCCATCAGCGTAAAGCGGTCTTCTTGCGGGAAGCGGCGCGGAGTCTTACTAACGTCAGCGTGATTGCATCCCGTGTGGAGGCGCTCCCGCTGGCGATGGCCGATCCCAACAGATATGACTGGATAGTATCGAGAGCGGTGGATCCCGAGTTCTTGCGAAAGCTGGATATCGCCGATAGGTACGCCCTCCTGGTCGGAGCCGATGATGCGGACGCAAATCGCTCAACCGTTATCCCGCTTCCCTGGGGAGATCGCCGCGTACTGGTCACCGGGTTGTGTTCCACGTGGAACAGTTAGGTGTGTTTCACGTGGAACACCGGGCCGTGATAAGATCCAAGCACAGTGGCAAAAACCATAGCTATCGCCAACCAGAAAGGCGGCGTCGGCAAGACTACCACTGCCATCAATTTGGCCGCGTCGCTGGCCTCTAACGACCTCCAAGTGCTACTGGTCGATTGCGACCCCAGGGAAACTCGACGACCGGGTTGGGAATCCAGAAAGGGAGCGACAAACCGACCATTTACGATGCGTTACTGGGCGAATCCTACCCTCGCCGATGTGCGGCAACCCACCGAGTGTGACGGTCTGGATGTCGCGCCGGCGGACCGCAACTTGGTCGCAGCCAATATCGAACTGGTCGATCAAACCAGGCGAGAATTCAGACTGCAGGCGAAGGTGGACGCTGTCCGCGGCGAGTACGACTATATCCTCATCGATTGTCCTCCCGCCCTGGATCTCCTCACTCTGAATGCGCTCGTCGCCGCCGATTCGGTCTTGATCCCCATTCAATGTGAGTTCTTTGCGCTGGAAGGAATCTCGCAATTGATCGATACCGTCGAGCGTATCCGGCATTCGTTCGATCACCCGCTCAAGATCGAAGGCGTACTCTTGACCATGTACGACGACCGGACGAATCTCACACGGCAAGTTGCCGAAGACCTTAGGGAGTTTTTCGGCGATGAGGTTTTTAAGACTGTAATACCCCGAAGTATCCGGCTCGCCGAAGCGCCGAGTTTCGGCAAACCCATACTCTTGTACGACGTTCGATCCCGTGCAGCGGAGTCATATATCAAGCTCGCGAAGGAGATACTAGCCAATGACCGGCGGCGACAAATCACGAAAAGCGCTGGGTAAAGGGCTGTCGGCGCTTCTGCCGTCTCGTAGCGCGCCCGCTTCAGCCCCTCCGGAAGCGCCGGTACATAAGGCAGCCGATCCGACGCACGCTGAGATCGACCAAATCGACGCGAATCCGTCGCAACCACGCACACACTTCCGCCAGGAACGCCTGGAAGAGTTGGCACAATCCATCCGCGTCAACGGAATAATCCAACCTCTTATCGTCAGACGGGCTGGGACTCGTTATGAACTAGTCGCCGGCGAACGACGGTGGCGCGCCGCGAGACTCGCGGGACTCACCACTGTCCCGGTGGTGGTACAGGACTTCGCCGAGGATCGACTCCTGGAACTCGCGTTAATTGAAAACATACAGCGCGAAGACCTGAATCCAATGGAGACGGCTCACGCGTTCGATCGCCTGGTGCGGGAACTCGGGTTGAGCCATGAGGAGATTGGGCGCCGCACCGGCAAGGACCGGTCCTCCATCGCCAATTCTATTCGCCTTCTCAAACTACCGGCCGAGGTGCAACAACTTGTCGGCGAGGGACGGTTGCCGATGGGCCACGCCCGAGCTCTTCTGGCCATCACGGACCCGAACAGATCAGATCGCAGTCGCCGAAAAGGCCGCGGCACAGTCTATGTCCACCAGACAGGTGGAGGCTTTAGTAAGACAGATTACAGAACCCAAGACTCCAAAACCGGCTGACTCCAAGAAGGCGCCTGAGGACCCGAACATTAAGGCGGCTGTAGAGGAATTGGAGCGGGTGCTGGGGACTCGCGTTCGTATATCGCCTGCCAACGAAGTCCACGGGCGCATCGAAATAGAATATTTTTCGCAGGACGAGCTTCATCGCATCTACTCACTCATTGTCGGTTAAGCGCGGTCGTATGCTGTTTGCCGATATCGTCGACACATCGCGCCGCCTGACCGAAACTACCAAACGAACCCAAAAAATCGAGCTCATCGCCGGGTTGCTGCGTCGACTCGAACCGGAGGAAGATCGAAGTCGGCGTCGCGTTCCTATCGGGCTCGACGCGCCAGGGCAAGATAGGGCTCGGATATCGTACCCTCCAAAAGGTCATCGGAGATGCGCCCGCCTACTGCCTCTACTTTCTGTACTGGAGGTGGATAGAACTTTCGCCGCCATCGCAGCGACGAAAGGTTCCGGCTCGGAGCGAGAGCGGATTGCGCTGGCGCGGCGCTTGATGTCGCGGGCAACCGGCGCCCGAGCAGGATTTCCTTTTGCGCCTGATCGTCGGGGAACTCCGCCAAGGCGCGCTCGAAGGGCTGATGGTAGATGCGGTCGCGAAGGCCTCGGCTATTTCTGCCGACCGCGTGCGGCGCGCTGCCATGATGGCGGGCAACATCGCGGCGGTGGCGAAAGCGGCCATGCAGCGCGGCGAAGCAGGCCTCGCCGAGTACGCGGTCCAATTATTCCGTCCCGTTCAGCCCATGCTGGCGCAAACGCGCCGAGGATATCGCGGAAGCCGTATGCCGAGTTGGGCGAAGCGGCTCTCGAATTCAAGATGGATGGCGCCCGCGTTCAGGTTCATCGCTCGGGGGAGGACGTCGCGGTGTACTCGCGGGCGTTGAACGATGTCACGGTCGCGGTTCCCGAAGTGGTCGCGGCGGCCCGGGCATTGCCGGTGAAGGACATCATCCTCGATGGCGAGGTAATCAGCCTGATGCCCGACCAGCGGCCTCAACCGTTTCAAGTGACAATGCGCAGGTTCGGGCGAAAGCTGGATGTGGACCGTACTCGCGCCGAGTTGCCGCTGCAGCCGTTCTGGTTTGACATCTTGCATTTGAACGGCGGCTCGCTGCTGGAGGAGCCGCAAAGCCGCCGCTTTGACGCTCTGGTCGAGATCGCGGATCCCCAAGTGATCATTCCTCACACAGTCACCGCGAATCCGCAGCGTGCCAACGATTTCATGCAGGAAGCACTCGACCGGGGCCACGAAGGCGTCATGGCGAAAGCGCGCGACGCGGGCTATGCGGCAGGCGCCCGCGGTCAGAGTTGGCTCAAGGTGAAACAGGCGCGGACGCTGGATCTCGTCGTTCTGGCGGCGGAGTGGGGCAACGGGCGCCGCCAAGGTTGGCTGAGCAATCTGCACCTCGGGGCGCGAGATACGGAGAAGGGCGGATTCGCCATGCTCGGCAAGACGTTCAAGGGAATGACTGACGAGATGCTCCGGCTGGCAGACGCAGGAGTTTCTCAGGCACGAGATCTCGCGCGATGCGTACACGGTTTATCTGGAGCCCAAGTTCGTGGTGGAAATCGCGTTCAACGAGATACAAGTAAGCCCTCGATATCCAAGCGGCCTGGCGCTGCGCTTCGCCAGGGTCAAACGATACCGGCCGGATAAAACCGCTGCCGACGCGGACACATTCCAAACGGTCCAGCGCATGGCGGGGATCACTCCCGGCAACAAATAGCAAAAGCCGGACCGACGATGCGGCCCGGCTTTGCACTACCACAGACTTCGTAGGCGATCAGCCGCTCATCGCAGCTAAGAACTCAGCATTGCTGCGTGTCCGGTTCAGCTTGTCGAGCAGCAACTCCATGCTCTCGACGGGCGATAGCGGGATTCAGCACTTTTCGCAGCACCCATACGCGGTTGAGCTCTTCCTTGGCGATCAGCAACTCTTCCTTGCGCGTGCCGCTCTTGCTGATATCGATGGCCGGGAAAACGCGCTTGTCCATCAACTTGCGGTCGAGATGGACCTCCATGTTGCCGGTGCCCTTGAATTCTTCGAAGATCACGTCGTCCATGCGGCTGCCCGTGTCGATCAGTGCCGACGCGATGATGGTCAGCGATCCGCCCTCTTCGATGTTGCGCGCCGCGCCGAAGAAGCGCTTCGGGCGCTGCAGCGCGTTAGAATCGACGCCGCCCGACAGCACCTTGCCCGATGGCGGCACGACAGTGTTGTAAGCGCGCGCGAGACGGGTGATGGAGTCCAGCAGGATCACTACATCGCGCTTGTGCTCCACCAGCCGCTTGGCTTTTTCGATCACCATCTCGGCTACCTGCACGTGGCGCGATGCAGGCTCATCGAAGGTGGAGCTGATCACTTCACCTTTCACCGACCGCTGCATGTCCGTCACTTCCTCGGGACGCTCGTCGATCAGCAGAACAATTAGAGTTACGTCGGGATGATTCGTGGTCACCGAGTTGGCGATGGACTGCAGCAGCATCGTCTTTCCGGTGCGGGGCGCCGCGACGATCAACCCGCGCTGTCCTTTGCCTACCGGCGTCAGCAAGTCCATCACACGTCCGGAGTAGTTGTCCTTGACGGTCTCCAGGCGCAGGCGCTCGTCCGGGTATAAGGGGGTTAGGTTGTCGAAGAAGATCTTGTTGCGAGCCTCTTCGGGCGGCTCGAAGTTGATCGCGTCCACCTTGATCAGCGCGAAATAGCGCTCGCCTTCCTTCGGGGGACGGATCTGGCCCGAGATGGTATCGCCCGTGCGCAGATCGAATCGGCGGATCTGCGACGGCGAGACGTACACATCATCGGGGCCGGGAAGATAGTTGTACTCCGGCGCGCGCAGGAATCCGAAGCCGTCGGGGAGGCATTCCAGCACGCCTTCCGAGAAGATCAGTCCGCTCTTCTCGGCTTGCATCTGGAGGATCTTGAAGATCAGCTCCTGCTTCCGCAGCCCGGCCGTCCCGGTGACGCCCATGTCCTTGGCGATCTGATTCAGCTTCTGGATACTCATATCCTTCAGCTCAACCAGGTCTAGCGTGGGGGTGCCGTTCTTGGGCTGTTCGCGCTGCGCGGCCCGCCTTGTGGGCCGCCACGGCGGGGTCCACGCTGTGGACCGCCCTCCGCGGGGCGTCCTTCGCGATGGCGCGGGATCGGCTTTGGGCTCAGCCGCCTTCTGCTCCGCTGGGCGTGCCTCGGCTGTACGGCCGTCGCCGCTCTTCGCCTCACCCGCTTTGGGTTCGGCCGCCTTCGCCTCCGCGCTGCGGCCTTGCGGCTTTGCCTCCGCTGGCGCTTTCTACAGTTGCGGGATTACCTGCTCCCGCGCCCTGTCCTTTGTCTTCTGGATCGCTTGCCAAATTTCCCTCACTCCCCGGCCTGTCACGGCCGAGAACGGTACCAGATCGCCTTCCGCGAACTGATCGCGGATCGCGGCGATACTCGCACGTTCTTCGCGCTGCGTTAATTTATCAATCTTGGTGGCGACTACCATCAGTGGCCGCCCGTGGAACTCAAGCCACTGTTTGAGTTCCAGATCTTTTTCCATCCAACCGCGCCGTGCATCCAGCAGGATCACGCACAGCCGCAATGGCTCTCTGCCGATCAAATACGAGTCGACCAAATCCTTCCAAGCCAGTTTGATGTGCTGGGGAACCTTAGCGTATCCATACCCAGGCAGATCGGCGAACATGAGGTCTTCGCCGATCTGGAAGAAATTGATGAGCTGCGTACAACCCGGCCGCGAACTTGTGAACGCGAGATCCCGCTGCTTCACAAGCACGTTCAGACAGACTGGATTTCCCGACGTTGCTTCTTCCCAGAAAAGCAATCTCGGGAAACTGTACGCTGGCCGGAAACTGTTCCGGCCTGGCTGCACTTATTATAAATCTTGCTTCCATCCAGTGGGCCCGCTCAGGGCTGAACCACTAGTGAGTGACTTTTCTCTTCAGTGCTCTTCGTAGCCGCGGCCTCGGCCGCGCCTGGTACTGGAATAGGCAGCGGCTCCAGTTCACGTTCCAGTGCTATCTTCAGCACCTCGTCCATGGAGGTGACGAAATGTAGAGTCATGTCCTTCCGGATATTCTCTGGAATCTCCGGAAGATCTTTCTCGTTATCTTTCGGAATCACGACTTCTCGGATGCCGTGCCGGTGCGCGGCCAGCAGCTTTTCCTTCAGCCCGCCAATGCCGAGGACACGTCCGCGAACGGTGATTTCGCCTGTCATGGCAACATCCGCCCGCACTGGAATACTGGTTAGGGCGCTGCAGATGCTGGTGGCGAGCGTGATGCCTGCGGACGGCCCATCCTTGGGGATGGCGCCCTCCGGGACATGCACGTGGATGTCTAGATGCCGGTAGAAGTCGCGGGACAGGCCGAGGGTGTGCGCGCGAGATCGCACATAGCTCATGGCGGCCTGCGCCGATTCCTGCATGACCTCGCCCAGCTTGCCGGTGGTGGTCAACTTGCCGCGGCCTTCCATGATCGTGGCTTCCGTGGTCAAGATCGAACCGCCCACTTCGGTCCAAGCTAAACCGACGGTGGCGCCGATTTCGTTCTGCTTCTCCAATTGCATGTCGCGGAACTTAATCGGGCCGAGATAGTCGCTCACCGCCTTCGCCGTGACGACAGCCTTGTCGGGAGCGATGCGCGGGGCTTTGTCCTCCGCCGAAGACGCGTTTACCACTGTTCGCGCCACCTTGCGGCAAATGTTGCCAATTTCCCGTTCCAGGTTTCGTACGCCCGCTTCGCGCGTATAGCCCTGGATCAGCGTCTGAAGACCCTCGTCCTGGAACTCGATCTGGTCCGGCGGAAAGCCCGGTCTGTTCGGTTTGCTTCTTCACCAGGAAGCGCTTCGCGATCTCCATCTTCTCGAGCTCCGTGTAGCCGGAGAGACGGATGACTTCCATGCGGTCCTGCAAAGCCGGCGGAATCGTGTGCAGTACGTTCGCCGTGGCGATGAAGAACACCTGGCTCAGATCGTACTCGACGTCGAGGTAGTGATCGACGAACATGTAGTTCTGTTCGGGGTCGAGCACCTCCAGCAGGGCCGCTGACGGGTCGCCACGGAAGTCCATCGACATCTTGTCGACTTCGTCGAACATGAAGACCGGGTTCTTGCGTGCCGGCCTTCTTCATCATCTGAATCACCTGGCCGGGAGTGCGCCGATGTAGGTCCTTCGATGGCCGCGAACTTCGGCCTCATCGCGCACTCCGCCGAGCGACATGCGCACGAACTTGCGGCCGGTGGCCTTGGCGATGGACATCCCGAGCGAGGTTTTGCCCACGCCGGGAGGGCCCACGAACATCAGAATCGAACCCTTAGGATTTTTGACCAGTCTGCGCACCGCCAGGAATTCGAGAATGCGCTCCTTGATTTTCTCCAGTCCGTAATGATCGGACTCGAGGACCTCCTGCGCGTACTTGAGGTCGCGGATCTCTTTGCTTCGCTTCTTCCACGGCACGGCAAGCAGCCAGTCCAGATAATTGCGCGAGACAGTGGACTCAGCCGACATCGGCGGCATGTTTTCGAGACGGCGCAGTTCCGCGACGGCCTTCTCGTAGGCGTCCTTGGTCATGCCGGCGGCTTCGATCTTCCGCTTTAATTCGTCGAATTCGCTCTTCTCGCCGCGGCCAAGTTCCTTCTGAATGGCCTTGATCTTCTCGTTGAGGTAGTACTCTTTCTGGGCCTTCTCCATCTGCCGCTTTACACGGCCCTGGATGGTGCGGTCGACGTTCAGCTTCTCGATCTCGATGTCGAGCATCTCGGCGACGCGGGTCAGGCGATCGATGGGATCGAAAATCTCGAGGAGTTCCTGCTTCTCCTCGATCGTGAGTTGCAGGTTCGCCCCTACGGTGTCGGCCAATTTGCCGGGCTCGTCCACGCGGATGGCGGCGATCATGGTCTCGTAGTTGAGGTTCTGGCTGAGTTTGACGTATTGCTCGAACAGGCCGGTAACGCGGGTGGTGAGCGATTCCAACTGCGCACCGGTCTCCACTTTGAAATGGAAGGTTTTGACGACAGCCTTGAAGAAGCCTTCGTCCTCATTGACGCTGACAATCTTGCCCCGTTCGACGCCCTCCACCAGTACTTTGATATTGCCATCGGGAAGGCGGAGGCTTTGGACGATATTCGCAACCGTGCCCACGGTGAAGATTTCATCCGGCCGCGGCTCGTCGACGGATGCATCGTGCTGCGTGGCGAGGAAAATCTTCTTGTCGGCGGCCAGGGCCTCTTCTAGGGCCCGCACGCTGGATTCCCGGCCCACCACGAAGGGCGTCATCATGAACGGAAAGATCACGACGTCCCGGATAGGCATCATCGGCAAGCGCCGTGTATCCGATTTTTCTTTGGAAGTAAGCATGGAGGAGGTGATTTATGAATATGCCTGGGGTTAGTGCGGCGGGAACGGTTCGCGTGAACGCTAACCGTCAGCCACCGAGCACCAACCACTCGAAGTTACCCGGCTTTCTCGAGCAGTGCCATGTTGATTTTTTGCGAGAGCACCATCTCCTTGGTGACCAAAAACTCGCGAACTTTCTTGTAAGAGGGGAGATAGTACATCAGGTCGAGCATCAGATCCTCAAGGATCATCCGAAGACCCCGCGCGCCCACTTTGCGGTCCATGGCGAGTGCCGCAATGGCTTCGAGCGCGTCGTCGTTAAACTTCAGTCTAACATTTTCGAACTCGAACAGCTTCTGATACTGGCGGATGATGGCGTTCTTGGGCTTGCTGAGGATCTGGACCAGCGCTTCTTTGCTGAGATCCTCGAGCACCCGACCACCGGCAGGCGCCCGACGAACTCCGGGATGAATCCGAACCGAATCAGATCGAACGGCTGAACCTGGTCGAGCATGCCGTATCGCGTCGGCTGGCGTACACCTTCTTGGCATTCTCGTCGTCAGGAGTAAAGCCGATGGTGCGAGTGCCAACGCGACGCGCGATCACCTTCTCGAGTCCCACGAAAGCGCCGCCGCAGATGAACAGGATGTTTGATGGTGTCTACCGGAGTGAACTCCTGGTGCGGATGCTTGCGGCCGCCCTGGGGCGGCACATTGGCGATGGTGCCTTCCAGAATCTTCAGCAGCGCCTGCTGGACGCCTTCGCCGGAGACGTCGCGCGTGATGGACGGGTTCTCGTCCTTACGGCCGATCTTGTCGATCTCGTCTATATAGATGATGCCCTGCTGGCAGCGCTGGACATCCCAGTCGGCAGTTCTGCAGCAGCCGGAGGATGATGTTTTCCACGTCCTCGCCCACGTAACCGGCTTCGGTCAGCGTGGTGGCATCCACGATGGCGAACGGCACATCCAGGATGCGGGCCAGGGTTTGCGCGAGCAGAGTCTTGCCGGTCCCGGTCGGACCAATCAGCAGGATATTCGACTTCGAGAGCTCCACTTCGGAGCCCCGCTGCTTGTTCATCTGGATCCGCTTGTAGTGGTTGTAGACCGCCACGGCGAGCTTCTTCTTGGTGGCATCCTGGCCGACTACATACTGATCCAAATACTCTTTCAGTTCCAGAGGCTTCGGGAAGCTTGTTAGGTGCTCCGTAGGGCTGATCGTGACGGTCATCCTCGAGAATGCTATTGCAGACGGCAATGCACTCGTCGCAGATATAAGCCCTAGGATAGTCGCTGGGGGAGGAAATAAGCTTCCCGACAACGTCCTGGCTCTTGTGGCAGAATGAACAACGAAGGGAATCGTCTGACCCAGCGCGCTTCACACGAATCTCCGGGGCATTAGCAAGTTACCTATTGTTAGTACGGACCGTAAGCGGCTCAATCTCGAGTATAGCATTGGCCTTGGACCGGCCAACTCCGAAAAGTAACTGGCCGAACGGCGGGGTACTGGAGACTCTCCGCCGCAGGGGTCTGGTACGCCGAAAAGCCGAGTTGGTCCACCCGCACCGCCGCTCGGCCAGCATGCTGGTTCCAAGTAGGTGCGGTACAATGAGGCATAAGCGCGGGCGGGAGTAACTCAATGGTAGAGTCACAGCCTTCCAAGCTGTTGGTTGCGAGTTCGATTCTCGTCTCCCGCTCCAGGCTCTCTTCGCGCGTGGCCGGACTAAAGCTGGTGTAGCTCAGCTGGTAGAGCATCTGACTTGTAATCAGAAGGTCGTCGGTTCAATCCCGACCGCCAGCTCCATTCATTCCCCGACAATCCCCGGTAATCGAGGCGTGGCGCTACTCGCCGCCGGCACCGACGACAACTCACCATAGAAAAAACAGAAGCCTAAAGGTTAATATGGTCGCTCCGCCATGCATTTGCGAATCGTCATTCTGCTCTGCGCGAACCCTCTTTTCGCGCAGCCCTCTTTCGACCTTCTCTTGAAGGGCGGCCACGTCATTGATCCAAAGAACAAAATCAGCGGCGTCCGTGACGTCGCCATTCGTAATGGGGTCATCGCCTCCGTTGCATCCGACATACCAGCGAGCCATGCCCGCAAGGTAGTGAACGTCTCCGGGCTGTACGTGACGCCCGGACTTGTCGATCTCCACACCCACGTCTTTTCCGGATCGGAGGGTGTCGGTCTTGCGGGCGGACACACCAGCATCTTCCCCGACGACTTCGCTTTGCGGGTGGGAGTCACGACGGTGGTAGACGCAGGCTCCTCCGGCCGCCGTAATTTCGCGCATTTCCAGCGAACTGTGATCGATCAGGCTCGGACTCGTGTGCTGGTTTTTTTAAATATTGGCGGTGTGGGAATGCCGGGTGACGACGCGGAACAGGACCTCCAGGACATGGACGCGAAAGGTGCGGCAGACTTGGCGATAGCCAACCGGGATACTATCGTCGGGATCAAAGTCGCCCATTATCGCGGGCCCGATTGGACACCCGTAGACCGCGGCGTGGAAGCCGGCACCCTCGCCAACATACCGGTGATGGTTGATTTCGGCGAGTTCCGTCCCGAGCGTCCATTTCAGGAACTGGTCTTAAAAAAACTGCGCCCTGGTGACATCTACACGCACGCCTTCTATGTCCCTGTCCCCATGCTGGACGAGAAAGGTCAGTTACTGCCCTACCTATTTGAAGCGCGCCGCCGGGGAGTGCTGTTCGATGTGGGGCACGGCGGAGCGGCATTCGAGTTTCGACAGGCCGTGCCTGCGCTGAAACAAGGCTTCCCGCCTGACTCTATCTCGACCGATGTGCATTCCGGCAGTCTGAACTCCGGCATGAAAGACATGCTCAATGTAATGGCAAAGTTCCTGAATATGGGTATGCCGTTGGACGACGTGATCTACCGCTCCACCTGGAACCCTGCGCGAATCATTCACCGCGAGCAACTCGGCCACCTCTCGGCAGGTGCTCTTGCCGACATCGCAGTCCTGCGGTTGGAGCAGGGCGAATTCGCTTTCGTCGATTCGTGGGGAGCCCGTATGGACGGCACACAGCGGCTGACCTGTGAACTCACCCTGGCATCCGGCCATGTGGTCTACGATTTGAATGGGCTCACACGCGAGCGCTGGGATCGGCTCGGCAAGTATCAACCGCAAGGCGAGCCGTCCTGGGACGGCACGAGAGGCTCCGGCCGGCCGCGTCCGATTAGCCATTGATGTAGATTCAATGCGATCGCGTTCTCCGTTGGATGCGTGCCTCGAACAAGGTGTCTCGGTAATGGCCATGCTTATCGACTTAAGAAAATATTAAAGCGCTGGAGATCTCGCGCTGACTTCCGATATCGTGTCTGCCGTGAACGAACTTATGCGACACGAGGCGATGAAGCGGTCATTTCGCTCCATTCTTATGTACGGTCGCACGATCGTAGAGCAGGCCAGCGCCACCTCCCGCAATCGCACCGATCGCCGCGGCTTTGCCGCCGCCCGCCAGGGCGCCGATTGCTGCTCCGGCGGCCGCTGTCCCGCCGATGATTTCGGCTGAGCGAAGCTTGGAACGGCCCTTGGCTGGTTCCACCTGATTGCGATCCAACCGATCCTCCGGGTAGGAATGTCGAGCCGACTCACGAGGGTGCACGTGCGGCGCCGCCGGCGTCGCGGAATCAACCTCCCGAGGCCGAGCCGGCTCGGTCACGGCCGGTGACACTGGAGACGAGGACATTGGCGCTGGAGTGAAAGACGGCTGCCGATTACATCCCGCTGAGAGCAGAATGGTGGCCGCCAGCGTCGCCGTACGAGCATTTAGAAGTATCAAGTCTTAGAACCCTCACATTCCTTATCGGCAGGATTCGACTTCTTCATGCGTCTCGAACGACCGGGCGAGGCGCCAAAGCAGCGATCGAAGGTCACTTAGGTTTCAGAACTTCCGCAAGGATGTTCGCCGCCAGTGCCTTCTTTCGCTCTTTGAGGCTTTTCACATCATCGGAATTGGCGTCTGCGCCACCGGTGATCAACGTGTCGATTTGAGCCTGAACCTTGTCAGCCTCGGTCCGGAGTTTCGAGTCGTTCAAGAGCCTCATCGCGTCGACGAACGTGTCGAGGACCGCGGAACTTCCGTCCTGCACGTCGAAGAATTGCTTCAGCAGAGAGGCACTTGCGACCGTCTGGGTAAAGTTCGCGAAATGGGGCTGCTCTTTTCCATCCAGGCTCAGGACGATATAGGGCGCAATCCCGGAATAAGTTTTTCCGGCTTGATCGACCAGTCCCTTTCCCGGCACAAAGTGGAACGGCGTGGGGTCGAAATCGGAATTGCAGACTACGCGGAAGTCGGCCGTGATCGGTGGCACACCGGGAACATCGAAGTCCAGACTGACATTCGGATCGAATGCCGGTTTGCCGTCGAACAGCGCGTGACCCAGATTCCCTACAAGCTTGACCAGCACGCTGCCGGCCAGAAGATATCCGCTGGATGGTAAGAAGATTGGTATACCCGAGAGATTACTGAAGGTAGAACTCAGCTTTCCAAAAAAATCATCGGGGAACACGTCGAATACCAGCTCTAACGTGAGAACTGACGAAGGCGACGTGATGGCCGGTACGTAGCAAACCAGCGGCGTACCGTCTTCGCTAGCCTTGGGCGAGTCGAAATTCGATGCCGCCGGGACAGACTTCCGCACAAAATTAACAGCACGCGAAGCTGCATTGTACACGGTGATGTCCTTAATCGCCGACGTCAATATCATGTCCTTGCGCGGGGAGAAAAAACTGGAATGCGGAAATTCGCCCGTGTACACGTGTCGAATCTGAACAGTCAGCGGCTTCCCCATTCCGATCGGCGTGAAAGTGCCGGGCGCGGGTGCCGAAGCTAACATTGCGTCGGAGCTGATCAAGCCGGTTGAGAACGCTACCGAGATGTCCCGATTGTTGGCCTCCACAGCACGGTGGAGAGTCGCCAACTCTGAGGATTTCTGGCGTAGCTCGTCTCGTGACACAATCACGTTTCCAATTGCGAAGTAAAGCGGCAAGGGTTTTCGCTCCTAGTCAGGTCAGTTTATCAGACGGCGTGGATTTAACGATGCGCCGCACGAGGCTTGGCAAGTTACTTCCGGGGGAGCGGCGGCTCCCGCTAACGATGACTTGCGACAAACGCCAGCATTTGCGGAGTAGTCCGCCTTGTTCGATAAATAGACGGGCTGTGGAGGCGGTGGTTGAGGATTGGCGCTGCTGAAACAAAGTGTCGCCCCGCTCAGGATGTATACTTCTGCTGATGAATCCTATGACGCGGCGTGCACTCCTTGCCGGTGTAGCGGCCCTTGCTAAGCCGGGACGGGGCTGGGCGCAGAATGATGTCGTTATCGAGCGTGATCTGCCGGGAAGACCACATGGCGGGAAGGTACTTGCTGCCATTCAACCGCATGCGGACGATATACCTATCTTCGCCGGCGGGCTCGTAGCCAAGTTGATTCGAGAAGGGTATACGGGGTACTTGATCCGAACCACTATCGATGACGCTGCCGGCCCGGGGGTTGGTGCTGAGAGTGTCATTGCGAACTATCGTGACAATCTGGAAGTTGCGCGTGTACTCGGCCTCAAGAAAGCGTACGATCTCAACTACCGCAATCACCAGATGGATGGCGTCGAACGCCTGGAATATCGTGGTCGCCTGATATTCCTGATTCGTTTACTCAAGATCGATACGGTAATCTGTTACGACCCATGGGGGCACTATGAAGAGAACCCCGATCATTACTTCACCGCGCAAGGCGTGGAAGCTGCCTGTTGGATGGCGGGTGGGAACAAAGACTATCCAGAGCATTTTGACGCCGGACTGCAGCCACATGCAGTGACCACCAAGTACTATCACGCCCGCGGACCGCAACTCGTCAACCGCATTGTGGATATCAGTTCGGTGATCGATACAAAGATTGCGGCAAACCTGGCCAACAAAGCGCAAGGACCCGCCGGAGAGACTGGGGCAAAGCTGCGAGCGAGGCTGGCCGCCGAAGGCAAGAAGCTACCCATGCTGGGCGACGACGATGCTACTGCCAACCGTGAATATATTAGACATGTCGTTCTCAAAAACGATCGCCAATTAGGCGAGAAGTATGGCTTACAATTCGCTGAGGCGTATCACTATATCGGACCACCATCGGATCAGGCCGAGTTGGATGAACTGCTCCGCAAGTCCGCCGTCAGCCGGTAGGGCCAGGTCCTCCCGGGTGTATACTTGACCGATATCAGGGGGCGATTCATGAATCGATTGAGCACTATCAATCGGCGCGTTTTTGTCGCCGGAACAACAGTCTTCAGTGGTTTCGCAGGTGTAATCAGCGGCGCAAGATTGCTGGCAGCGCCACCCGGTAAAGCCGGCAACGATTCAGCGAAGGTGTATACGCGTCTGGGTCTCCGGCCCATCATCAACGCGTCTGGCACCTACACGCATCTCGGTGGATCACTGCTGCCGCCGGAGGTGCTGGAGGCGATGAACGCAGCGGCACATCATTACGTTCCGATCCGCGATTTGACGAAGGCCGTAGGCGATCGCATTGCCCAGTTGACTGGAGAATGAAGCCGCCTTGGTGACCACCGGCGCCGCAGGGGCGATCTTCGTCGGGACTTGCGCCTGCATTGCTGGAACCGATCCGGAAAAGATGAAAAAATTGCCGTTCACCGATGGCATGAAAAACGAAGTGGTGCTGCAGAAGCTGCATAACACCGGGTGGACCCGGCAGTGCGAGGCCGCAGGTGCGCGGCTGGTGGAGGTTGAGACCAAACAGGAAATGGAGCGGGCAATCAACCCTCGGACAGCGATGATCTATTTCCTGGTGGCTGACAAGCACTTCGGCCAATATCGAGACCAGTTGGATGCTCCTGGCGGCAAAGTGTCGCTGGAGGAATGCGTGAGCATCGCCAAAGCAGCGGGCGTGCCGACGCTGGTGGATGCTGCCGCCGAGTTGCCTCCGTCCGACAAACCTCGTCAGCGTACACTAAAGCGGGTGTGGATCTGGTTGCTTTCAGCGGCGGCAAAGGTCTGCGCGGCCCGCAAAACGCCGGGTTGTTACTGGGCCGCCGGGATTTGGTGAAGCCGCCATGCAGTTCCAGAGCCCTTATAGCGGTATCGGGCGCGATCTAGAAGATCGCCAAAGAGACCATGATCGGGATGCTTGCCGCTGTGGAACGATACTTGTCAGGACCATGCTGCCGAGTGGAACAGCTGGAAGAATCAGGTGGACCACGTCAAAAGCGTCGTCGATCGCGTTCCTGGTGTCGAGAGCGGTTATGTTCCCAAGGAAGTCACGAACCATGTGCCGCGGCTCTATGTCAGATGGGACGAGAAAGCGTTCCGTTTTTCACGGGAAGATTGCTTCAAGGCGTTACAGGAAGGCGATCCAAGTGTCGTCGCGCTTCGTACTCCGCTAGGAGTCACTGTGGTCACCTGGATGATGCCGCCGGGAGAAGAGAAGATCGTGGCGGAGAGGCTGAAGGAGGTTCTGGAGCAGGCCCGGCGAACCGCGCACGCGCGGCCACCAGGCTTGAATCGGAACTGGCGGCCGAGCTTCGGGATAGATAATCCCATCGACGAATGGGATCCCGATGGGGATGGCCTCATGCGACAGTACAAGGGTCCGGCCGAGAATGGCCGGACCCATTTCGTCCCCGTTGACTCAGCCGAGAACGGCGGGAATCGTTCCGCCCGGCGTGAGCTGAATCAAAACACGAGGAGCCTGACATGCGAACAACTTCAATTTTGCAACTTAGGACGAGTGTCTCTCGTCCTGGCCTGATGTGCCTCTGGCCGCCCAAACCTTGGATACCGGGAATTCTCGGAGTGGTTACCGACCCGGATGGAGCTGTGATTGCCGGCGCAGCCGTCACCATAAACAATCCTGCGACAGGAGTGACGCGCACCGTGAACACGGCGGCAGACGGCAAATACGAGGTGCGCTACCTGGTTCCCGGCCAATACACCGTGGAGGCCCGCGCTTCGGGATTTCGTCCCCAGCGCACCAACAACGTCACTATTCAACTCAATCAACAGGCGCGCATCGATTTCGCAATGCAAATTGGCGAGGTGCAGCAGACGGTCGAGATCAGCAGTTCTGCCCCGCTGTTGCAGACCGAAAACGCCACTCTTGGTGAGGTGGTTAGTACCGAGCGAATCGTCAATCTCCCGCTGAATGGGCGCAGTTTCGTGCAGCTCTCCGTTCTCACGCCCGGAGTACGCGTCACGGAGCCTTCGCAGTTTACTTCCAGCACCAACGGTTCGCGCATCATCGCCAACGGCGCACGCGATTCATGGATGCAGGTCAACATCGACGGCATCACCATGGTGAATAACCGGAGCAATTACGTAACGCTGTACCCGATCATCGACGCTCTTCAGGAATTCAAAGTACAGAGCGGGAACTACACCGCCGAATATGGCGGCAACGCCGGCGCCAACGTCAACCTGCAGGTGCGTTCCGGGACCAATAAGTTCCACGGCAGCGTCTATGAGTTCCTGCGCAACAATGCGCTGGATGCGCGCAGCTATTTCCGGCCGGCTCCGTTTGCCAAAGACATCCTGCGGCGCAATCAGTTCGGCACCGTCGTATCCGGTCCCATCCGAAAAGAGAAGACGTTTTTCCTGTTGGGATACGAGGGCATCCGCTCCACGCAAGAAAGCGCCGCGAGTAACATCGTGCTCACGGCCGCCCAGCGCGCCGGTGACTTTTCGGCAAGCCCGAGTCCCGTCATCGATCCACTGAGCGGGACGCCATTTCCTGGCAACATCATTCCGACCGCCCGCCTGGATCCGGTTTCGCTTTCGCTGGTCAACAAGTACATGCCGCTGCCGAATACCTCCGGCGTAGTGAACTACTCGGGCGTCACGCAAGGGCGTCTTGCAACCGATCAGGGAATCGCTCGCGTCGACCAGTACTTCAGTCAGAACGACCAGGTATTCGTTCACTACATCCGCTCCCGGCGGGACTTCCCGAATTACGAGCTGAATCCGAATTTCTACTTCAACGGAACGTTCCCCAATAGCAGCCTCTCGGCGCAGTACGTGCACACCTTCAGCCCATCGTTGCTCAATGAGGTGCGTTTCGGCTTCAATCTGGCGAATGTTTCGGTTTTGAGCCCACGCGCCAATACCGACTTCACCATCGCCTCGCTCGGAATCAACGGCCTGAACGTGGGCGGCCCCAGCGGACGCCCTCTGCGGAAAGATGAACAGGGCTTTCCCGTGCTTAATATCAGCGGGTATATGGGCCTGGGCGACGATCAGGCTGCCTCCAACCTGGACAACAGCCGCACCTACCAGGCTGTAGACAATCTGAGTTGGATCCGGGGCGCGCATTCTCTGAAGTTCGGCGGTGATATCCGACGGCTGCTGGATGACGCCACCACTAACAACTGGCCGTTTGGCAACATGGCCTTTACCGGCGATATCTCGGGCAACTCTGCCGCCGACTTCATGCTGGGTTATCCCCGAACTACGCTCACGCCGGAAGGCGTTCCGGTATCGAAGATCCGGCAATGGCGTTACGGCGCGTACATACAGGACGATTGGAAAGCTACTTCTAATCTGACTCTGAACCTGGGCCTGCGGTACGACTTCTACGGCCAGCCGCACGAGATCAACGGCGTCACGCGCACTCTCCGATTCGATCTCGGGCCGGATCCGGTGCTCTATCCCGAGCCAGGCAAGGTGGCCGATATCTACAAGAACGAATACCTGTACTTCAGCCCGCGATTCGGATTCGCATGGCGCCTGCCTTTCAACACCGTCGCGCGCGGAGGCTACGGAATTTTCTACAGCGCCGCGCAGTTCGACAACATGAACATACTCCAGTTGAACCCGCCGACCGCCGGAAGCCTCACTGTCACTAACCCCACCACTAACCCGGTGGCAACCATCGAGAATCCGGTGCCCGCATCGTTGTACCCCGGCAATCCGATCTTCAATGTCGTCTCCATTCCGCAGGATCGCCAGCGGCACAACGCTTACATGCAGAATTTCAATTTCCAGTTGTCACACCAGTTCACTTCGACGCGATGTTCTAGAGGTCGGGTGGGTCGGCAGCAAGGGCACTCACGTGGATACCAGTTTGAACAATTTCAACCAGCCCGAGCCGGGCCCGGGTGCCATCCAGCCGCGCCGTCCCTATCCACAGTACGCCCGAATCCGCATGATTTCGCCCGACACGAACACCGTTTACCATTCACTGCAAAGCCGCTTTGAGCACCGATTCTCGAAAGGCTTGAGTCTCACTGCTGCTTACACCTGGTCGCATCTCATCGACGATGCCGGCGAGACGATCAACGCGGGTGGCTGCCAATGCCAGAACCCACGAAACCGCGGCAAAGCCGAACGGGGCAACAGCCTTTTGGACCAGCGGCACAGGATGACCATTGGCTATCTCTACGAAATTCCATTTGGCAAAAGTTTAAAGGGAATCCCAGGAGCTGTTCTCGGCGGATGGCAGAGCGGCGGTATTCTGACCTTCGCCAGCGGCTTGCCCTTCAATGTTTTGCAGAGCGGTGACAGTGAGAACAATGACGGTATTTGGGAGCGCCCTAATCTTGTCCCCGGGCAGAGCGTCACCGTGCCCGACAAGACGGTGAATCAGTGGTTCAACACCAGCGCATTTTCGCGGGCGGTCTTGATGTACGGCAACTCTCCGCGAAATCCACTAGTAGGACCCGGCATTCAGACGTGGGACCTTTCAGGTTCCAAGGCCTTCAAAATGCCGCGAATGGAATCCCAATCGCTATTGTTCAGGGCGGAGTTTTTCAACGCCTTCAACACGCCGCAATTCGCCAATCCCGGGGGGACGCTGGGGAACGGCACCTTCGGGCGGATCACCAGTACGTCAGTCCCGAACCGGCAAATTCAGTTTGCGCTGAAGTACATGTTCTAATTCGGAGAAAGCCAACATTGGACGGTTTCCTGTTGCGTTTGGGCTATGGCCAATCCTGAAGATGTTGCCAAGTTGCTGAACTGCGCCGCCTCGGTGGATGGCCCGGCGAAATGGAACGAGTATCTCCGGGCCGTCAACACAGACAACGAAGATGACAGTCCGGCTGCTGATCTCACGGACGCGGATTTGAGCGGACAGAGACTGCAGGATTTCAATCTGTCCCAAGTTGACTTGCGGCGGGCAGGACTGCGCAAGACTGACTTGGCCGGTGCTCATTTAGACGGAGCAGACCTTTCCGGCGCGGACCTGACAGACGCAGCCGTCTATGATGCGTCGCTCCGCGATGCTAAGCTCGCGAACGCGTCGTTAGTGAGGACTGATCTTGCCTGGTCCGATCTTCGAAGAACAAATTTTCAAGGGGCGGACCTCAGCCAAGCCAACCTTCGTGGCGCCAATCTCGCGGGAACGTGGCTCGGCGAAGCCATGGTAGAAGGGGTGACCACAGGGTCGACTATCTTCGCCGACACGGATCTCAGCACTACCTGCGGTCTGGATGCCATGGTCCATGCAGGTCCATCATTCATCGACGTCAACACCATCTACAAATCGAAAGGCGCAATACCAGAGGCATTTCTGCGCGGCGCCGGTCTCCCCGAAACGTTCATCGCCTATGCCCGCTCACTGGTGGGGACGGCTATCGAGTTCTACTCGTGCTTTATCAGCCACGCTACGGTGGACAAGGAATTTGCAGTGCGTCTGAACGCGGATCTACGTGCCAGTGGTCTGCGCGTTTGGTTTGCACGACAAGACCTGAAGGTTGGCGATCGTTTTCAGGAACGCATCGAGGAATCCATTCACACCTACGACAAAGTCATGATCGTTTTATCTGAGGCGTCGGTGAGAAGCCGCTGGGTCCAGCGTGAAGTGGATGCGGCCCGAGAACGTGAGGATCGCGAGGGTCGAACCGTGCTGTTCCCAATTCGGATCGATGATGCAGTTATGCAAGCCAGAGTGCCATGGGCAGCGGACATTCGCCGTTCACGCCACATCGGCGATTTCTCGAGGTGGAAAGATGACGAGTTTTATCGCAGCGCGTTGGCGCTGTTACTGATAAGCTTGAATGCCGGTACGTAGAACGGGACATCACTGGTCTCATAACTGACATAGGCTTCGCCGTACGCACTGCGTAGACGGATCTCTTCGTGCCAGGAGCCGAGGATCAAGTACAGAGTGCTGATGACATTGAACGCGAGTAGGTTCTCGGTCATACGGGGATTCAACCACATCACCGGTAATGGGGCCAGATTGAGGGGATGACGAGTGACGCGAAATGGCCCCATCAGGCGCAACGTTCCATCTGGGCCTAGAGCAGGGCCTTGTGCCTCAGGCTCCGGCAGAATGAGCTGTCTTCCGTTCGCCAAATCAATGAGCCCTCTCAGTCCGAGAATTTCCAAAAACCCTACTTGCCGGGCTGCAGCCGTTGCCCAGACAAGCCCGGCGATCTGTCCCAACCGGAGTGGCCATGCGACCGGCCCTCGTAGCTCGTAGACCGTTTTGTTGGGGAGTGATCTGATATACGCGATGAGGATCGCAATCGTCACGGCGGATTGGGCCAGGTAAAAAGGACGATAGAGGGCATTCCGGTTACGTTGCGAAAGATATCGAGATGCCGCCGCCTTAGCGCGGCGACTTGCCAGCGCGGTGTGAACGATTGCAAACAGGGCCGTAGCCCCAGCCACCTTCGTTAAATTCGATTTGAACATCTACATCCGTCCGGATCCGAACCTAAGTCGCAAGCTGCTGAATCTATGTCGCTTCCGATTGGTTCAGGAGATGAGTAAAAAATATACAAGCTTGGTTCGCCTGGAGCGGCAGCCGGAGGGTTCGCTTTACCATGAACAACTGGTAACATGCTTGAGGGGCTCCGCCTTTCTCGTGAACCGCAGGGCGCTTTTCCTCCGAAGTAGTCCTGCTGGTTAGGAAGCGGCGGCCCCTCTAGCCGTCAGAATACTGCTCCCCCCTGCCCAGAAGCCAGATCCCTCAATCGAACGTCGGAATATCGCAGACGAAAGACAGGTTCAAGCAGTTCAACGTCGCTTCACGTCGGCGGGTGTACTTACGATGGCGGGGGACCCGGGGGGCGCACATGGAATTCAATCTAACCGGTCGACATGGTTGCGAACATCAGTATCGCCGACAAAGCCATCACACCCGCGCAGGTCCACCCGAGAATCGTCAGCCATCGAGGATTCCGCCTCTTTCCCATGATTCCAGGGTTGCTGGTGACCAACACCACGAGGACAACTAGGGGCGGCGCGAGTACCCCATTGATCACGGCGGACCAGAAGAGCATCAAAACCGCGTTGAATCCCGCGAAATCGAGTGCGCCGCCGATGATCATACCGGCTGCGATCACCGTGTAGAACTCGCGGGCGAGACTCGGACGATCAGTCAAGGATCCGCGCCAAGCGGCGGCTTCAGCAATGGCGTAGGCACTGGAACCCGCCAGCACGGGGACGCCTAGCATTCCAGCCCCAACCAATCCCAAGCTGAATAGCCAGTATGCGCCATTGCCGGCTAGCGGCCGCAGCGCCTCTGCCGCCTGCTTCGCGGTTGTGATGGATGTCTGCCCGTGGGCGTGCAGGGTCGCCGCCGTGGTCAGGATGATGAAATACATCACCAGGTTCGAAAAGAACATGCCGGTGACCACGTCGTTGCGCGATTTCTTCAACTCCCGGTCGGTGGCGCCCAGTCGTGACTCCAAAGACAGCCGTCCGTGTTCCCGCTCCTCCTCGACCTCTTGCGAGGCCTGCCAGAAAAACAGGTACGGCGAGATCGTGGTACCGAAAATCCCCACCAGCGTCGCCCAGAATGTACCGGACCATTCCACGTGTGGTACGAACGTATATCGCAGGACGGAATACCAGTCGGGGTTGGCGAGAAAAGCGGCAATGACATACGCGAATAGAACCAGAGTCAGCCACTTGAACACTCGCGCGATGAACTTGTACGAAGTCCAGAACAGAAGCGAGGTGATCACAATCCCGTAGACCGGAAGGAAGTACGGGCCCCGGATTCCAGTAACCAATCCGGTGACCTCGGCCATGCCCCCGAGATCGGCTCCAATGTTGACCGTGTTCGCCAGCACCAGCAGCGTACAAGCTCCCCACAACACCCAGCGCGGATAGCGATAGCGAAGAACGCCCGCGAGACCTTGGCCGGTAACCATACCCAGGCGGGCGCACATCATCTGAACTGCGGTCATGAGGGGAAAAGAAAAGAGCGCCGTCCAAAGTGATGTATAGCCGAACGCTGCGCCGGTGACGGAGTAGGTGGAGATTCCTGAAGGATCGTCGTCGGCTGCGCCGGTGATCAGACCAGGTCCAAGCTGACCAAAAAATCGGCGGAACCGCCGCGGTACCACGCGCCGAACTGCCTTCGGGAGCGCGGGACGCTCTGCTGCCATGTCCCGCCGATTATACGCCAGACCAGTGGAGAATTACTTCTTTTGTTCGCGAGCCTCGCGCTTGGCATCTTTCCAGCCTTCGCGCATCTCTTGCGATTTGACTTTGATTTCGTGTCCCGCTTCTTTTGCCAGTTTGCCTGCTTCCTGGGAAGCTTTGTAAGCCGCACGCCCGGCTTTGCGGGCCGCAGTGTCGGCATCCCCTTCCGAACCGCGCGCCTCGATGGGGCGGTCATAGGGCACCTCACGGCGGCTACACCCCGAAACGCCGATCAACAAACACGCGAAAAGTAGAGCCCTGAACAAGCGCATATGAATCTCACTTATAGGATGCCACGCGGACGCCGCAAGTTTCTCTGAGCGTTTTGCGCCTATGTTCTGCGCGTCTCCCATGTAGAGGTCAAATCGTGAAGCGCTTCATTGTTTTCTTGCTTGCTGTTTCGGCCGTGCATGCCGCCGACTCCACAAAACCGGGGAGGCGGATCCCACATTGGAACCCGCTATCCGCGCCACGCAGACTAGTGGAAGAGAAGCTGCCGGATCTCGCGATAAAACTCTCTTCCATAGGTATATCCCAGCCCGCACCTATTTCTTCCACCCCGGCAGCCGCTCCGCCACTGACGAAGCTGAGGAATCCAACTGCTTCTCCGGCGATACACTCCCAGTCAAGATAGGATCTATGGCCATCTCGACGATCGGCGCCGGCAGTTTCTCTTTTAAAAAACCAAGGACCGAATTCACCGCACTCTGGGCTTGCTCATGACTCAGACCCGTCTGGGCGGTTACTCTGTTAGTTAAGTCGTTCAGCATTGTCTCTGCTCCTCTTGTAATTGTTGTAATCATTTCTGCATTTGTTATGTTGTTATCGTCGATTGCCAGATGACTCGTTTGTTACCTGGCGAATGTAATTCCGAGCCCCTTCGTATAAAGGAAGTCGTTTGTCTTGCGGCTCGGAGCCGGATGATTGAGATATCGATCGCCCAGCGATACACTCCAGATAAGCCACTTACCCAGTTTGGTCGACGCTCCGACGTCAAAGCTCATGCGATAAGTGCCGGTGTTCGTCAGGTCGTTAAACATGCGAAAGCTTTGGACCAGCGATGTTGCATTATTGACTTTAAGGCTATACTCGTCGCCCCAGTACAATTCCGCCGATTTGCGGGTCAGCGGAGTACTGAAACTCGTGCGGTTAAAATCCGCTCCGGCCAGCAAATCAAGCCTGCTGCTTTCAGTCTTAACCGCGTGAAAACAAACACCTCCGCCGAGTACGAATCGTAAGTCCAAGTTCTGAAACTTGTCATATTCGTAATCGTTGAAAACGTTCACAAAGAGGCGTGGCCTGAGGTCGTGATCGTAGCCGATGCCGCCCCGAATTGCCTGTGCGGTGTCTGAGTTCTTACCATTGACCAGCGCCGACGCCTTGATCGTATTGAAATAGAGAGAAGCTTTGTTGGTATTTGTGATGCGGGCGGCATTGATACCCGTGGTGAAGGTCAGAGTCTTTGCATTGCCGCTGGTGCCGGCGAAGCCGATGCTGCCGGTTCCCGCCCAGAGTTGCCCCCAACCAGGAGTTAGCAATCGCTCATAGGCCTTCTGTTCTGCTTCGTCGCGAATCGTTCCCACCTCGGATGGCGTCAGGCTGAGGTTTGCATCCTTGGTTGCCACTTCCACCTTCCCGTTCGTGGTGGCGACGGTCCCTTGCACCGTCTTCCCATTCGGAAGAACGAAACTTAGCGGCTTGTCGGCTCGTATCGACTGCACATGATCCCAAGTGGCGGTCACCACTCCGAATTCGTCGGTCTTGATAGTGATGTTCTTGCCGTCCTTCTTGACAATGCTGCCGGTGAGCCGGTCACCATTTTTCAGCATGATCTCGTCTGCCCTTGCGGAACTCAGCCAAAGGCAGACGAGTGAGGACAGCAGAACTGCAGCGTTTCTCATATTTTGCCGTCGTTCTGCCTTATCAACAGTCTTAACTGGCGAGTTGCGCGGTGCAGTGCGAGCAGCGCGTCGCCAGAGTCGGGATCGCCTCGAAGCAGAACTTACAATCCTTAGTTGTCGGATCCACTGGCGCCGGGGCCCGTTTAAGCTTGCTTGCAGTTCGCACAACCATGAAAATCACGAACGCCACGATGACGAAATTGATGACGGTGTTCAGGAACTGTCCATATGCGATCACCGGAGCGGCCGCAGCTTTCGCGGCGGCAAGAGTGGCGTAGGACTGGCCATTCAAGCTGATAAACATTTCCTTGAAGTCCATATGGCCGAGGAGCATTCCAATGGGCGGCATTATGATGTCATTCACCATCGAGACTACAATCGCGCCAAACGCCGCTGCGATGATCACAGCTACCGCGAGATCCAAGACGTTGCCCTTCATCACGAATGCTTTGAATTCTTTTAACATGATGTTCTTTCTATTGCCTTGATCAGCCTGAATAAGATCGCTATCTCTTCGCGACGATCCGGTCCTGGATTTTCGAGTAGACGTGGGCCGGCAGGATCCTCCTATCAAGGAGTTCGTCCTTAGCCTTGTACGGCCGTCCCTTGACGATCTTGGCACCGTAAGCTTTGCCGATCCCAGGTAGTGCATCCAGTTGCTGCATGGTTGCCGAGTTGATGTCGATGAGATTGGCGGCTGGTGCGGCCTTCGTCGGGGCTTTCGAAATCCCTTTCGCTATCACTTTTGCATCCGGAGCCTTGGTCGGTGCCGCCTGTGGCGCTGCGAAGAGCGACGCCGTCATCAGCAATGTCGGGATCAGTTGAACCAGTTTCATGAGTTCTCCTTTTTGTCTGTCGCGCTCACACGGGTGCTGCCGCGGCGCCACGGTTGCCTACCCGGGGTTTCCGGCCAGGAGGTAATCAGTCGAGCCTTCCAAAGACGCACCCGCAGTGGGCGCTCTCCAGAACAGCCAAGAGTTGCTCGATAGCCGCAGCGCCGAACCACGAGTCTGCGCAGTGCTTTCGCGAGTGCGGGTTGCACTTCGTGCCTGACTATGAGGTCCGAGGATTGAGCATAAAGATCGCGGCGGCCAGGGCCCGCCGCCAAAGGTGCAGGCCACCTGCCCGCACCAAAAAAACGGACGCAAGAAGGTGAGCGCGAAAGCGCTCGACGGAAACGCCGAGCTGATCGTGTTTTGATGCCCGGCTGCGGCGCCACGGGGGTGCTATACACTCCCCATCACTCCGTGCCGTGCTCAATCGCCTCACATGCACTCAGACAATTCCGTTAGTCCGTAAGTCACATTCAGAGCGAAACTAGGTACGGACAATTCAACCACATCTAACTTTGGAGCAATGTGACTTAGTGAACATGCGAACTGTCTACAATTGTGAGATGCTCGGCAAATGGCAAACGCGCAGGTCGAGGATCGGGATGCGGAACTACTGCGCGCGGTTCGGGAAGCCCCAGCAGGGGATTTGCGGCCATTCGAAAGACTTATGGAGCAGTACAAGAACTGCATCCTGGCCAACTGCCGATACCTGACTCGAGATGACAATAACTTCGAAGATCTAGCGAAGTTTTCGTAAAAGCGTTCTTTGTGTTGCCCCACTTTGATGGCCGGTCCTCATTCCGCCACTGGTTGCAAAAGATCAAGGTGCATCACTGCCTGAATCACTTAAAGAAGCACGGAGGCAGAGAATCTATCCATTGACGAGGACGCCGCCGAGGGACTTGCAGAACTGCATGTCCCGCCCGTTGCGGAAAGCAATCTGGAGTCTGAAGGGCGTCGCTACCAAATCCAAGGCATCCTGAACTCAATGCCTGAAACGCTCCGAATTCCGCTGATCATGTGCGATATGGACGAACTGTCCTACGAAGAGGTCGCGGCTGAGCTGGGGATCGGTCTTTCTGGGGTCAAGATGAGAATCAAACGGGCGCGAGAGCAGTTCAGAAGGTTATATGAAAGCGAAGAGCTCGCGGCTGCAGGGCAAGCCAAGGTATGAACGCGGAACATGAAGATTCAAGGGATGCATCCAGGCGCGATGACACTGGAGAGCCGATCCGGCTCTTACTGGACCAGCAACTGGAGCCCTCGGCTCATTTCGTGGAGAAAATCCGGAGGCGGATCTATCGCCGGACCGCAGCATCGCAGCTCGCCTCTTACTCCTGGCATTTACCCAAGGTCATGTTGGTCGAGATGTTCAGCGTCGTTACTCACTTTCTCCGAGCGTTTGGAACAAAAAAGGAGTCTTAGCTATGAAACAGAACCTGATTCAGGCTTTCGGCGGTCTAGTGGACTCCACCGTCGCCGCGGCTCCCAAAGTGGTTCTTGGGATCCTGCTTATCATCGCGGCATTGCTGATCGCAAAGCTGATCGAGAAAGTTTTGCGCTTCCTGCTCATGAAGGTGCGTTTTGACGAACTGGTGGGCAAGGCCGGCATTGACCTCGCGTTACAAAGGCTTGGGATTCGCCAGCAGTTGACCATTCTGTTCCCGCGCCTGGCCTATTTCCTGGTTCTTCTGATCTTGGCCAGGACCGCGGGCGATGCGCTTGGCTTATTTGCGATCTCAAGCGCGATCGGAGCGTTTTTCGCCTATCTCCCCAATGTCGTTCGGCCCTTCTGCTCCTGATCCTGGGCAGTACGCTGGGGCAATTTGCAGGTCAGACCGTCTCGCAGTCGGCGGAGAGTGTGGGAATCGAGTTCGCCCCCACGCTCGGCAAACTGATCTCTGGGATTATCTTCTTCGTGTGCGCCATGATGGCGATCGCCCAATTGAAGATCGACACCGACATTGTCCGGCTTGTCATCAGCTTCGTGCTAGGCGGGGCCGCGTTGGCCTTCGGGCTCTCTTTTGGATTGGGCACTCGCGATATCGTCCGCAACATCGCAGCAGGCTTCTATGTGCGGCAGGTTCTAACGATAGGCAAACTCACAGAGCTTGCAGGCCAGCAGGGAGTATTAAGTTCCATCACCGCTACACACATGGTTCTGCAATCCGGAGATAGACAGACTGCCCTGACAAACGCTACCATCCTCGATCACGTAGCCAGGCAATAAGTCAGGACGCGATCGCTTTGTTGGCGATCTGCATCAACCGCTCACAGCAGGCCGACATGGAAACTCGAACATCGCGGAGAGTGTGTCCGTGAAACTTCAGACGCGGGGACTGACGGTGAACCGGACAGGACAGACCGTGCAGCTTGTCGCGGGTACGTGATTTAAACGCTTCGACCTGAGGGTCGGCGATAGCTGTCTCCAGCACGAGAACAGAATAACACAAAAATGTTTTATCGATCCGCAAGAGAACGGGCGGGCTTTTAGGGCCCGCCCGAGATACATGAACGGATTTCGGTCCTTCGCTTTCAGGCTAGAAGGTCAAGCGCATCGCGAGCTGGATAATGCGCGGATCCGCCGTCGTCGAGATCTGGCCGAATGTCGCGCTGGTAAAGCTAGTTGCCGGGTTGCTGAACTCCGCATGATTCAAAATGTTGAAGAAATCCCCGCGAATCTGGAAGCCCAGGCGCTCCGTGATTGCGGTCGTTTTGGCGACCGACAGATCAAAATTGGTACGCGACGGACCCCGCAGAGCATTGCGCCCTAGGGTTCCGTACGTGCGCTGCGAAGGGTTGTTAACGGGATCGAAGCCCGCGGCCGAGAATGCGGCAGTAGAGAACGAGGCTGGATCCCACCAGAAGCTCCCGGTTTTTCCATTTAGTTGCTGAGCTTGGTGTGGATCAAAATACGTGACGGGAAGAACCAGGTTGGCACGAACCAGGTTAGGATCGCCGGCCGCGGATGGGCCAGTGCGCGTGCGCGACCGGCTAATGCCGGAGAAGACCTCCAGCGGTTGACCGGTTCGGAAAGTAACGATCGGAGATAGGGTCCAGCCCTTGGTCAAGCGCTTGGGGCCGTTCGACCAGCCGCGATCGAACGGTAGATCCCAGCCGCCGCTAAACGCGACATAGTGCCGCAGATCATAATCCGAGTCCGCGCGGAATTGATTCCAGTTGTAGTAGGGAACACGGGAATCGCGAGATCTGAAGCCGGATACGTTATCGATACTATGTCCGTAGGTCCAAGCGAGCGTGAAGTAGGTGGTACCCAGGAATCTCGTCTCGCTCGGCCGCTTGGTTAAGCTCGCCTGCATGCTGTTGTAATTGGCAGAGCCGACGTTTGCAAACGTATCCAGATAGCTGAATGCCGATGTCGATTGCACATTCGGCTGAGCATTGAAAATACGCTTCGTAGTCCCTAATATGAATGGGTTCGTGTCCACCAACCCCGTCAGCTTATGGGAGTCCGACCCAACGTAGGCCACCTCAGCAACCAGATTGCGCGCCAACTCCTGCTGGATGCTGAGGTTGTACTGATAGATGTATGGGGTGCGCAGATGCGGATCCACGAAGTAGACCCCACCTCCTCCGAACGGCAGAAATCCGCTGGCATCGAAATCGATGTTCTTAGCCGGTGGCTGGGAAGGAAACGTATTCGCTTGTCCGGTAGCGACGTACGGAGCCGAAAAATAATTGGTCCCCGTCGTCGCACCGCCAGAAAGCGGATCAAAGAACAGGTCGGCGAAGCCGTAAAATGGTGCCTGTCCGTTGTATTGCAAGTTGTCCTCGGCTTTCAGCACATCGTAAAAGATGCCGAAGCCGCCGCGTATGCTGGTGTGGGCCTTGCTTCCAGGAGACCAGGCGAAGCCGAAGCGGGGAGCCCAGTCGTTCTTATCGGGAAAGTTCGAGCCTGCCGGCGCGCCCTTGTCGCCTGGAAACAGCAAGCCAAGAGGGGCGTTCGGGAAGCGCGTCGACTGCTGTCCAGGAAAAAGTGAAAAAGATCTACCCTGCAAATCCAGCTTTGGCGAGCTGTATTCGTATCGGACACCTAATGTGAGCGTAAGATTTCGCTTTACTCGCCACTCATCCTGCCAAAAGAATCCCAGGTTGTGACTTCGTATGTTGCTGGGCGCCGCGCCAAACTGGAGCAGTTCGTCGGGCAAGCCTAGGAGGAAGTCGGCGCGATCGTTAGACGAGCCGATACCGCCATTAGCGGTAGCGCCACTGAAGAAGAAATTACCGTTCACGTAGAAGTCATAGAGCGTATTGTCCTGATACGGGGTATACCAGAAGCCCATCTTCTGCGTATGCTTGCCCTTTATCCACGTGAAAGTATCGTTCCAGGTGTATGTATTATCGATCAGGTTGGTTGGCCCTTGAACACTGAATCCCGCCGCTAGCCCACTATTGAACGAGAGGTTCGGCGGACCGGTCGGGTTATCCGGGGTGATGCCCACACCGAGGTCGGCAGCGGTGGGCAGCTTCTTTCCGGGAACCGACTGTAAAGAGTTGTTGCGCTGCGCCGTAAATCGAAACTCGTTAATCATGGACGCGCCCAGGGTCTTCACATAGGTGACACTGCCGAAATACTTGTGGCTCGAGCCTGTGTTCGGGAAGCCCGATACATTGGCAAATGAGAACGGGGTCAGTGTCGTCCCGATAGTCGAAGTCAGAGTCACCGACAGGCGGTCGTTGGCTGAGAAGTTGTAATCGCCTTTGCCCGTATATTCGTTGTAGTTGTTCGTCGCGCTTCCTTGCGAAACCAGAAATCCTGTGGGAGCCGTCGGGATCAGACCCGCCTTGATGTAATTTTGTGCCACCGCGTTAATGCGGCTAGGATCGATGATGGCCTGTGCGGCAAGAGTCGGGTTTGGCTGGAAGTACGGATGAGACTGTAGGTACTTGACGACGTTAAGATCCGGACCTCCGTTCACGGAGTGGGAGAAGTCGCCGGTCAGTTCCCCAGGCGTAAAGGTATTAACCTTCGACGTGGTCTGCAATTGGGAGAGGCGCTGGCCCTGGTATCCGAAGAAAAAGAAGAGCTTGTCTTTACCGTTGATCACCTTCGGGATGATCACCGGACCGCCAAGGGTCCCGCCGAATTGGTTGCGCTTGAGGATGTCTTTGCCCAGCCCGTTGGCGTTGTTGAAAAACGAATTCGCATTGAGAGCGTCGTTGCGCAGGTAATCGTAGGCCGTCCCGTGCAACACATTCGTCCCCGATTTCGTCACGACGCTGACCACGCCGCCGGCATTCCGCCCGTACTCGGCGTTGTAGTTGCTCGTAAGAATGCGGAACTCCTGAATCGTGTCGGGATTCGGATCCACTACCACTCCGTTGTTCAGTAGATTGTTGTTGACTCCGCCGTCCAGTAAGTAGGTCACTGAATCTTGACGTCCGCCTGCGATGCTGAAACTACCAGCGCTACCTCCCGTAGTCGACGGAATTACACCCGGCTGCAGTAGCGCGAGATCCAGAACATTCCGGCCGTTCAATGGCATCTCCGTGATGGGACGGGTAGTGACGGAACTGCCCAGCGTGGCATTCACTGTCTCTACGCCGGTGGCGTCGGCTTCCACCTGGACCACGTCCGTAGTCGATCCAACCTCGAGCTTCAAATCCACACGTAGTGTTTCATTGATTCGCAGGACCCCGTCCGTCGCTACCACCCGATGAAATCCCGGTGCCTCTACGGCTACTTTGTAAGTCCCGATCGGCACTTGCAGTACTTGATAGGTGCCGTCGTCCGTAGTTCTAGTCTCGCGCGACACCCCGGTCGCGACTTCTGTGACGATCACTTTCGCACCCACGACGACTGCGCCCGAAGGGTCCGTAATCACCCCGGTCACGCGTCCCGTTGCGTCCTGAGCCAGCGCCATGGTTGCGGTAAGCACACATAGAGCCGCCGAAGCCAGCAGAGTTGTTCGCATATATATCCTTTTAACCCCAGACTCCAGAACTTGATTGATTCTGTAGCCAAATATCTCAAATTGTTACAGAGATACAATCGGGCGTCAATCGAAATACTCTATGAGAGCCAGATGTAATTTAGTTCACGCGTAATAGGCGCTACTTCAGATGAATGCCGGCGAAGGCTGATAGGGGATCCGGTGCGCGGGTCACTTCGCGGCCCAATCACCACATAATTCGCGCCACCGGCGAGCGCCTCGGCCGGGGTCGCGACGCGCTTCTGATCGCCCACAGCGCCCCCGCGCTGCGAACGCCGGGCGTCACGAGGGTGGCAGACGAGCCCGTGATTGCGCGGACAGCTCGAACGTCGCGCGGGCTGCAAACCACGCCATCGATGCCGCACGTCATAGCGTTTCGGACCCGCAGAGCGACCAAATCCGCAACCGGACAGGGGTAGCCCAGATCCCGGAGGTCCTCCTCATCGAAGCTGGTGAGCACCGTCACGGCGAGCAGCTTCAGCTTGGAGTCCGCCCGGCCATCGGCGGCCGCCCGCATCACCTCCTTACTGCCATGTACAGTCAGAAACTCGACGCCGGATTTCGCAACCTGGGCGACGGCGCGCCGCACCGTCTCGCCGATATCGTAGAACTTCATGTCGAGGAAAACGCGCTTCCCCGCGCCGTTCAGTTCGCGGACGAAGTCCATGCCGGCCGCGGCATACAGTTCCATGCCGACCTTATAGAAACCGGCCTTGTCGCCCGAGTGCATGCACCAGCGCGCGGGCCTGCTCCGCGGATTCCACGTCGAGAGCGATGATGATGGGTGAGTCTGATCATACGATACGGATGGATTTGTCGCCGGGCTTCAACGACGCGGCCGACGCGGTAAGCCGCCGGATACGCTCTCTCCAGCGCCGCGGCATCGGCTTCCGGCAGACTGATCAGCAGCCCGCCCGAGGTCTGTGGATCGTAGAGGAGGTCGTCGAATGCGGAGCTGCCTTCGACCACGCAGGACGCAAACTCGCGATTGTTCGCTAAGCCGCCGGGCAGGGCGCCCGCGCGTGCATACTCGACGGCCCCGGGGAGAAACTGAACATTCGCCGCTTCGATCTCGAGCGTCACGCTGGCTGGCCAGCGCCATCTCGCGCGCATGGCCGATGAGCCCGAAGCCGGTGACATCCGTGCAGCCGTGAACTTCGCACGCCAGCATGGCTTCACACGCGCTGCGATTCAGCAGGAGCATCGATTCGACAGCGGCCTGGACATGCGCCGGATCGGCGATTCCGCGCTTTAGCGCGGTTGCGATCACTCCGGTGCCGATCTTCTTGGTGAAGACCAGGGCATCGCCCGGCCGCGCGCCGGCATTGGTTTTGACGCGATCCGGATGCACAGTGCCCGTCACCGCGTAGCCGAACTTGATCTCGTCGTCATTGACGCTGTGTCCGCCCAGCACGACGCAACCGGCTTCGCGCATCTTCTCGCGCCGCCGGCGAGGATTTCGCCAGGTCGTCCAGGTCGCCTTTCACCGGGATAGCACAGCAGCGACAGCGACGTGATCGGCCGTCCGCCCATGGCGTACACATCGCTCAGGGAATTGGCGGCGGCGATGGCGCCGAACGTCTCCGGATCGTCGACGATGGGCGTGAAAAAATCCACCGTCTGCACCAGGGCACACTCCGGCGTCAGCTTATACACGCCGGCATCGTCGGCGGTGTCGAAGCCAACCAGAACGTTTTCATTCACCACGCGCGGGATGCGCGCCAGCACCTGGTCCAAAACCTTTGGACTAAGCTTGGACGCTCAACCCGCGGCTTTGACGTGTGCTGTAAGCTTCTTGGCGGACACTGTCTTCTATTATGAGCGCTCCCGCCACCAGCCCTCGATGCGTTCGCGATATTGCGAATACACGTACGAACTGAGCACCAGCAGACCTCCCAATGCGACAAAAGGCGATGGTGCGGTACAGGCGGCCGAGCAGCCAGACATCATAAAGGTATAGTTTTACGATCACGATGCCGATCAGCACGAGACCCAGCAGCCGGTTCGTCGGCGGTGGTGGTCAGCACTCCGGCGCCGATCATCGCCACCGCGTATGCGGCCAGCATGATGGAGATGCCGGCGGTGGTTACGCTACCACGTTTTGCGGCGCAGCCGTGCGAAGCGCCCAACTTTCGATTTCCATGCTCGAGCCCCCACAGGAGGACAGCGTGCCCGATGATATATACCGCCAGTGCCGGCTTGCCGCGGGTCATCCATTTGGCAACCAGCCAGAACGCCACGGCCGACGCCCCGAAGGTGATCAGGCGCGCAGTGGCGGCATGCCGATCGAACACCGCGAGCCGAATCAAGACCAGTCCCAGAATCCCGAGTGCCACCCACGCCGCGCGGGGCTGCTCGAATCGCGAAGCGATCCAAGCAAGCGCAGCAGCTTCGATGGCCCACGCGATGGTGATCGTGTAACCGGAAAACTGCACCGGAATGGCTATGGTGATGAACGCTGCGCCGAGTCCGAGAGCCAGCAGTGCGGTGCGAGGCTCTTTTTCCAGTAAGCGTCGAGCTGTGTACAGGTGCACAGCGGCAACCGAGACTGCCAGCAATCCCATCCAGCCGTGATACGTCCGGTCGAGGAGCAGATACGCCGCAGCAAAATATGCTGGTCCATTCAGCGCCATCACCACCACGTCGCCTGGGCGCCAATGAATCCACCACAGGTACAGCAGAAACACCAGCGTGATCGCGACGAAGGTCGGGCCCGTCGTATGTGTGTCGGACCCCGCGCCTCCAGACTGCGTACGCCAGCCAATATGCGCCCAGTGACCAGCCGGGTCGGATGGCGAGGCCCGCGGCTACCAGCGCCAGTGAGCAGAGCAAATATGCTGACGGATGATCGACCAATACAAACGCGAGCGCGACGGCCGCAAGCCCTTGCGTCGCGATGCGAGTACGGAGAAGTTTTGCCTGTGTGAACAGCGCGTAGTAGGCGGCAAGAAAAAACGTGGCGAGGAACACTTCGCTTCGCGGCGATGAGGCGGCGTACAGAACCGCCGTTGCGCCGAGGGCGAGCAGTTCCACCGCCTTCCAATTGCGAGCGCGGGAGAGTGCGATGGCAGCTGCATCCAGCAGGAGTGTGTAGCCGTACAGAATCCACAGCGGCAGGCCGTACGAGAACCGGCGTGAGATACCCGCCAAAAAGTCCTAGTGCCGCAACCGGCAGCGCATCATAGTGCAGTGCGAGGGTCGCGCCGATGGCCGTGGTAGCCGCGAGCAGCGCGAACGCGAGGACATTCGGGATCAGGTGATAGAACTCGAACGCCGCATAGAAAGACATATACAGCAGAGCGATGCCCAATCCCGATATGCCTTGCGCGAATAGACGTTGATTGCGGCGATTCAAGAAGTCCCCGCCAGCCATCGCAACCGCTCCCGCTGCGACGCCGAGAATAACGCGGGCCGTGGGCCCGATCCACTCATTCTCGACGGCGTACTTGAAGAAGAACCCGGCCCCGAGCAGCAGTGTGATGACGCCGATGCGATTGATCCACGTCAGTCCAAGCCGGGTTTCCAGTTCAGGGGAACGGGGGCGCGTTTGGGTTTGGGCGGTTCAGGCGGATGGAGCGGCTGATGGCGGTGGGGGCGGTATCGGGGTGATGGCGCTGGGCCTTGGGATGGCCAGCCGGCGCTCTATGGCTTCGACGCGCTCGCGTAGCGCCTGAAGTTCTTCACGTAGGCTATCATCATCTAAAGCCACGCACCCCCGATGATATCGCGCCGGACTGCGTCGGCCCAGTCTATATGCAAAGGTCATCAACTACTTCCGAAATCCGCAGGACGGCCGGAGCACCAACGCTCGCCATCGTTTTCCTGCATGGTTTCACCGGTGATTCGGACAAGACTTGGGATCGTTTCCCGACTCTTGTCGGAACGGAAGAGTCGCTGGAGAGTTGGGACATTCGTCAGCCTCGGTTACAACACCAGTTTCCTTCCTGGAAGCCGCGGGGTTTGGGCCGCGGATCCCGATTTGCCGATTCTGGCAACACGTTTTCAGACAGAGTTGAACATCGCCCCGCTGAAGCAGTACGAGAACCTGGCTGTGTCGCCCACAGTATGGGCGGACTCGTGGTGCAGCGGGCCCTGGTTGAGGATCCGCGGCTGACCGACCGTGTGAAACACCTGTTTCTTTTCGGCGTGCCGAGCGGCGGTTTGCGGAAGGCGGCCCTTTTTAGCGGGCTTCTCAGCGCCTTCGTCGGAACGCAGGTCTCGAACATGGCCGAAGGCGGGCCGTTTATTACGGATCTCCGCGCGCGTTGGACGCAGATCTTCGGGACGGACCCTCCGTTCCAGTTCTATCACCATTGCCGGAGACCGCGACCAGTTCGTACCCCCGGCGTCGTCATTGAACTCGTTCGCGCCGAAATATCAGCGGGTGGTAACGGGCGATCACCTGAGTATGGTCAAGCCCCGCGACAAAGATGCCGATGTCATCCGGCTGATTGTCACGGCGTTGACCGATCAGCCCGAGCCGGCGGGTCCCAACTCGCCGCTGCGCCTTGCCGCGGAGACGGGGTCGAAGGCACAGGGCGTCGTCACCCTGCCGTCCACCGTGCAGACGGACGAACAACTCGTCCAGGCCGCGCTTGCGCTGGACCGCGACGGTAAGCGCGAGGAGGCGATCGCGCTGCTGAAGGCGAAGCCGAACCTTGGAACAGACGCCAAGGGCACGCTCGCCGGCCGGTTGAAGCGCCGCTGGCTGCAGGAAAGACACGACGGAGACGCGCGCTGGGCTTGGGAGTTGTACCGGGAGTCTCTGGCGATCGCTCAAAGCCTGCCCGAGAGTGATTTCCGGACGGGCCAGATCTTCTATCACGCGATCAATTGCGCCTTTCTGGAGCGCGTGGCATTCGACAACGCGGATCGTGCGCGCGAAATGGCAACGCTCGCATTGGAATTCGCACAAAAAGGCAAACCGGATATCTGGAGCGTAGCCACGGTGGCCGAAGCCTATCTGTATTTGGGCAACTACGACAAAGCGTTAGAGAAATACAGGGAAGCTTCAGCGCTGAAAGCAGAACCGTGGCAGCTACTATCGGCGGGACAGCAGGCCCAGCACGTCGCCAGTAAGATCGGCGACGCCGCGCTCCAGCAGGCATTGAAAGACATCTTCGATCCCCGGCCCAAACGGCTGAACCGCATTTTCGTCAGCTACAGCCACAAAGATGCTACCTGGCGGAAAGAGTTCGAGTTGATCATGGCGCCGTTCTTGACCGAATCGGACGACCTGAAACTGTGGGACGACCAGCAGATTGGGCACGGCGCCGATTGGCTCAAAGAAATTCAGGATGCGATGGCTACTGCGAAGGTAGCGGTCCTCCTGGTGAGCGCCGAGTTCCTTGCATCCGATTTCATCCGGACCAAAGAATTGCCCGTCATCTTAGAGGCGGTAGACCGGAAAGAGGTTCACCTCGAGTGGCTGTATCTCAGTCCGGCGGCCTATGAACAGACCAAGCTGCCCAAGTATCAAGCAGCGCACGATGTGAGCAAATCTCTTGAAGAGCTGAGTAAAGTGGAGCAGCGGAAGATATTGCTCGATGTAGCCCGTAAGATTAAGCTGGCGGTGTACGCCTAAAGCCGGTTAGGCCAGCGTTTCCACGGGCGCCGCTTCCACCGCCGCATAAGTGCGCTCGACGTACTTATTCAGTAGCTCGATGAACTCGGCGACAATCGCGTCACCCCGCAAGCGTGACACTCAGTTTGCCGTCGATGTAGACCGGCGCGACGGGCTCTTCAAACGTGCCGGGCAGCGAGATACCGATGTTGGCGTGCTTCGATTCACCGGGGCCATTCACAATGCAGCCCATGACGGCCACCCGCATCTCCTCAACGCCGCCGTACTTCAATTTCCAGACCGGCATTTGATCGCGAAGATAGTTCTGGATCTGATCGGCCATGTCCTGGAAGAAGGTGCTGGTGGTGCGGCCGCAACCGGGACACGCGGTCACCTGCGGCGTGAAGCTTCGCAGCTCGAGCGCCTGCAGAATCTGCTGGCACACAATCACTTCATCAGTCCGGTCGCCGTTCGGCAGTGGAGTCAGCGAGGCGCGGATGGTGTCGCCGATGCCCTCCTGCAGCAGCACCGAAAGACCGGCCGTCGTGGCCACGATGCCTTTCGATCCGAGACCGGCTTCAGTCAGGCCGACGTGCAGCGCATAGTCGCATTCACGCGCGAGCTTCCGGTATACATAGATCAGATCCTGAACGCCGCTTACTTTCGCGCTCAGAATGATCTTGTCGCGGCCCAGTCCGTGGCGCTCCGCGGCTGCCGCGCTTTCGAGCGCGCTCACTACGATGGCGTTCATCGTCACCGTCTTGGCGTCCAGCGGATCGGCGAGCTTATTGTTCTCGTCCATCATGCGCGTGAGGAGGACGCTATCGAGCGAACCCCAGTTCACGCCGATACGGACCGGCCGGTCGTAGTAGATCGCGGCCTCAATCATCGTACGGAAATTGTCGTCGTGCTTCTTGCCGATGTTGACGTTGCCGGGGTTGATCCGGTACTTGGCCAGTGCGCGGGCGCAATCAGGGTACTTCTTGAGCAGGAGATGGCCGTTATAGTGGAAGTCGCCGATGATGGGGACGCGGACTCCAAACTTGTACAGGGTCTCGCAGATTTTCGGAACGGCTGCTGCAGCCTCATCATTGTTGACGGTGACGCGAACCAGCTCTGAGCCGGCGTTGGCCAGCGCCATCACTTGATTGACCGTGGACATGACGTCGGCAGTGTCGGTGTTGGTCATCGATTGAACGACGATGGGGCTGTTGCCTCCCATCTTCACACCACCAACACTGACCGCCACACTGCGGCGGCGCGGTAAAGCAGCCATCGAACCTCCTGGAACTACTAGTGTAACAAGGGCCTGCTACTTTAACTGCTCGAGCACGGCCTTGCTAATCTTCGCGACTACGTTCACTTGCGGATCCACGATTTCTGCCACGTCGTAGCGGATCGAGGTGCCCAGCACGATGGCGGTTTCATTGGGAGCCAGTTTGTAGTCCCGCTCCAGCCACCTGGCCAGGGCGGTGGTCGCTTGCCGGAGCGCGTCGGGTAGTGAACCCGCGATACCCATGGCCATGATGTACTCGTCGTTCTCTGCTCGGGGGCCCCGGGTCGCCTTCCCGGAGATCAGGTTGACCGTGAATTCGACATCCATCGACGTCTCCAGTGCATCGCCGGTCAGTTCTCCGTCGCCTTGGCGTCGCGTGGCCGTCGCCGACAAACAGAATCGCGCCGGGTTGGTACACCGGAAGATACACCGTGGTCCCTTCACGAAGGCCGTTGAAGTCCATGTTGCCGCCCCAGGAGCCCAGCCACCCGGCTTGGAACGTCTGCTTATTCGGGGGGCGCAACCGCCACGCAACCGAGCATCGGCTGAAGTTTCACTTTGAAATTCTTCAGGTGTTCGGAGGGCTTGGCCAGCATGGCGAATCCGTTCTCACGATCGAGTTTCCATTCGCTGCTGAATTTATCGTCGTATTTCGCATCGCGGTCGTAGCCGCCGTCCAGCGCGTCCGAGATGATGCGGTCACCGCTCTCGGCCGTATCCCGGTTCAGCCGGATACGATTGAATTTGACGGCGATTGTGTCGCCGGGCATCGCACCTTCGACATAGAACGGACCTGTTTCAGGATTGCCGCCATTGGATCGCCGGACGTTCTTGGCATCCCGGCCGCCGGCATCGACGGTGGTTGTGCGCACGGTATCGCCCGGATTGATGTGCAGCGCCGGCTCGATGGTCCCGGAAAAGAAGCGATGAAACACCTTGGGCTCGAAGGTGCGGGTCTGAGGGGCAACGGTGCTGGGTGGCGGAATGCGGCGGCCGATCCACTTCGTATCGTCTTCACCAATGTGTACGGTGCCGGCGAGGTCGGCGCCCACCAGCCGCCCTTCAAAGGTCCCGAACTGGTTACCGTTCGGACGGGTGGCGACGAACTTCAGGTTTCCGTCTTTCACCGTCCCTTCAATCTTCAATTCGTTGAGGCTGCCGGTAAGCTTATCTCCGTCCACTTTGAACTCAACCCGGGCGGGAGCGATCTCCTCGCCAAAGCTGATCATGTTGAAACGCCACGCTCCGGCGATATTTTCAGCGCACCACGCCGGGATAACCGCCACAGTAGCACAGCAAATCTCTTCATCATCACTCCTTCAACTGTTTCTGGCGCCGCTCCCACCCCGCCTTGAACAGCGGCAAGTGATTGTCCTGTTGATACGGGTGCTTCAAAATTTCTTCAATGTTCAAATCGATGCCGAGCCCCGGGCGCTCCGGAATGTCGATATAGCCGTTTGTCACCTCGACCGGGTTGGTGACGATCTGCTTTTCCCACGGCTCATTGAACTCGTCGAAGATTTCGTGAATCAGGAAGTTCGGCAATGATGCGTTCAGTTGGACGCATGCCGCCGAGCACACGGGCCCTTGCGCGCTGTGTGCCGCGATCATTCCGAAATGCGCATCCACCATGTCGGCAATCTTACGTGCCGCGAATAAGCCACCCAGGTTCAGCGGCTCCGGCTGAAGTATAGTGACGCAATCGTGCTTCAAAAGTTCAGCGAACTGCTGTTTATTCGAGAGGCTCTCCCCGGTCGCCACCGGCACCGGACTGCGCCGTGCCACCTCCACCATCGCCGCGGTGTTTGTATGCGGGACCGGTTCTTCGAACCACATCGGCCTGAGATGATGCATCGCTTCAGCGAACTCGATCGCGGTCGAAGTGTTGAATCGCGAGTGGGCTTCAATCAGCAGATCCACCGTATTGCCTACGGCCTCGCGCACTGCGGCGATGATCTCGAGGCTCAGGTCGAATTCGTACCGCGGGAGCGTGCGCCAATTGTTACCGAACGGGTCGAACTTGAGCGCTGTGTAGCCGCGCCGCGCGACATCCAGTGCCTTTTCGGCGAAGCTCTCCGGAGTTCGCGGACCCCTATACCAGCCGTTAGCATACGCCCGCAGCCGGTGATGGCATCGCCCGCCCCAAAGGTTATAAATCGGCTGATCGCAAGCCTTGCCGATGATGTCCCAACACGCGATCTCGATGGCGGCCACGGCGCACATGTGGACTTGCGCTCCATCGGTATAGACATCCCGAATCAGCCTTTGGGATAGGACCTCCACCTGAAACGGATCCACTCCGAGGATGAGCGGCTTCAACTCGTGAATCGCGGTCTCGACGGTTTTCGCGAAGAAATTGCAGGTGCCCTCGCCGATGCCGTAGAGTCCCTCATCCGTCTGCACCTTGGCGAACAACCAATTCTTCCAGGGGTTCCCGGCGATATATGTCTCGATTGCGACAATTTTCATTTTTTCCATCCAGTCTCGAATAGCCGGCGCGGGGCCGAGTTACAAAACCTCAGATTATCGGCTTCATCACCGCGATGTAGCGGAGATTGCGGTATAGCTGCTTGTAATCCAGTCCGAATCCGACCACGAAGCGATCTGGAATTTCGAAGCAGCGATACTCGATCGGCACCTGCACTAACCGGCGGGTGGTGCGATCGAGTAGCGTACAAATGCCCAGCGAATTGGGACCCCGTCCCGCCAGCGTCTGCAGCAGATAGCGAGTCGTCAACCCGGTATCGACGATATCTTCCACCAGCAGCACGTCTTCGCCTTCGATGGTATCGTCCAGATCTTTGGCGATCCGGACCATCCCCGCCGACATCGGGTGGCCGGAAAAGGCCGAGATCCCGAGAAAATCGATCTTCATCGGAATCGTTATCTCGCGGGAAAGGGCGGTCAGAAAGAACACTGAGCCTTTCAACACGCCGATGAGTTTCAGATTTCGTTTAGCGTAACGCTCTGAAATTTCGGCCGCGACGTCGCGAATACGTACGGCAATCTGCTCCTCCGTGAACAGAACTCGTTCGATACCGGCGGGTTGCTCAGCTCCCGGCATTTGTGCGCACGTCCCGACCCTCGAGCCCGTACTTAAAAACCAGATCTTGGAAGTCCCTGTGATAGAAGACCTGAATGTTCACGTGCGGGTAAATCGCTTTGAGCAACTTGACCTTATGATTCTTTCGAGTGACTAAAGCCTGCTTCATGGTAGTCAGTTCAATGTATAGGTCCGCTTCGGGGAGATAGAAATCGGGCGTGAATGCTTCGATGACTCTGCCGTCCTTGTCCCACTGAAGCGGGAAGCTGCGAGGTTCGTAGTCCCAGGAAATACGATAGAAATCCAGCAGGTTGGCAAACATCTGTTCGCTGGGGTGGCTGAAGATCTTATTGGCCGGCGGAGTATCGCCGGCGGGAACAATCCCGTATCGTGCTAGTTGCAGGCGCGCCTCGAACTGGAGTTGGTCTTGGGCACTGCCGGACAAGAGTCCGCATCCCGCCAGGCCGCGCGAATTCGCCGCGCTCTCAATTACGAGGGCGGCCGACTCAACATCAAACGATCCGGCATTGAGAACCACATCGAAGTTTTGCGGCGGAGCAGTGCCGCGGCCGAACCGGCTCTTCCTCCGATGTCGATCCTCCAGTTCAACTTCGCGCAGCCGGGCGACAGCGACTGCCCGATCCGCCCGTGGTTCCAGCATAAAATTGCCGGCGCGGTATGACTCGCGCGCGATTACTCCAACGCGGAGCACGCCCGCGAGCTTGGTGAACAGGTACTCCGAACCGGCCGCCGCAATCAACACATGATGCTCCGCGCCGATCCGGGCGACGATCGTTGTCACCGCGGGTAACCACGCCTTCGGTGGAATCGGACCGCCAAACTCGCGCGCCAGCAGTGAATCGATGTTCGCTTCGCTAAGGAACTCGAAGCGTAGCCGGCTGGCAGCGGCACGCCCAATCTCGTCGACACGGCAACCGATTTCCGCCGAGACGGTGATGAAAGCCATCGCTTCGACTCAGGATAGCAGCCGTCCTGGGTAGTTAGCGTATTCTGAGGTTGGACTGAATTTTGCAGAACCTCGATCCTTCCACGGAGTATCAGAAACGGCTCGGACAATGGCGCGGTATTTTGCAATCCGCTGCGCAAAATTCGACTGAGCTGGGCAATTACAGGCTGGCCGTAGCGGTGGCAGCGGCGCTCCTGGCCTACCTTGCATTCGTGCGCCACGCCGTCACGGGCTGGTGGCTGCTGATACCGCTCGCCGCCTTTATCGGGCTAGTCGTTTATCACGAGCGCGTGGTTCGCGCGGAAGCCTTCGCCAAGCGAGGGATCGCCTACTATGAGCGGGCGTTGCTGCGCCTGGATGACCGGTGGGCCGGCAGCGGCAACGCTGGAGAACAGTTCGCGGATCCGACCCACGTTTATGCCAGCGATCTGGATATTTTCGGGAGAGGATCGCTGTTTGAACTGATCTCTACGGCGCGGACCGCGGCGGGGGAGCACAAACTCGCGAGCTGGTTCCTGCATCCCTCCTCTGCGGTGGAAGTCCGCGAGCGGCAGCAGGCGGCCGCCGAAATGCGGGACGCCGTCCAATTCCGCGAAGATCTCGCGCTTTTGGGCGAGGACATCCGCGCGGGAGTGCATGCTGACCTGTTAGCGCGATGGGGAAGCGCTTCACCCGTCCCCCTGTTCGCGGGCGCTCGCGCCGCGTCCTTAACCGTGGCGTCGTTCAGCTTGCTGACGTTCACTGGTTTCATGTCCCACTGGTTCCGGCTGACCCCGTTCGTGATCTCGGCGGCGGTGGCTTTGACCATCAGCTTCCTCCTGCGGCGGGCAGTGGATCGAATCGTTGCATCCATCGATACCCCGGCTAACGACTTGGACGTCCTGTCGTTAGTGTTAGGGCGCGTTGAGGGCGAGGACTTCGCGGCCCCACTATTGAAGCGCATACGCGGCGATCTGACCATAGAAGGTCTGCCCGCCTCGGCCAGAATCCAGCAACTGCGTCGAAGAATGGAATTTCTGGATTCTTCCGATCATCTGATGGTCCGGGCGGCTGGTTGGGCGTTGCTCTGGAGGCCGCAAGCGGCTCTGGCCGTGGAGGCTTGGCGTCAGGACAATGGACCGCACATTGGGCGCTGGATGGCGGCCATCGCGGAACTCGAAGCCATCTCGTCCCTGGCGTCCTTCGCCTTCGAGCATCCGGATGCCACGTATCCAGAACTGGTGCAGGAAGGGCCCTTGTTCGAAGCCGAAGCTCTGCGACATCCGTTAATCAGCGGACAGCGCGCAGTCCCGAACCATGTCGTGCTGAGCAACGTGCAGCGGCTGTTGATCGTGAGTGGGTCGAACATGTCGGGAAAAAGTACGCTGCTCCGCTCCATCGGACTGAATGCGGTTTTGGCTTGGGCGGGTGGTCCGGTGACGGCCTCGCGCCTTCGTATTTCGTCACTTGCGGTTGGAGCTTCGATTCGGATTGTCGATTCACTACAGGACGGCAAATCGCGATTTTACGCAGAGATCACCCGCGTGCGTGAAATCGTGAAAATGACCGAACATGCCGTGCCGGTCTTATTTCTCTTGGACGAACTGCTCAGCGGGACCAATTCTCACGATCGCCGCATTGGCGCTGAAGCCGTTATCCGCACATTGTTCCGGCGAGGCGCCGTGGGACTCGTCACTACTCACGATCTGGCCCTGACCCGCATGCAGGAAGAGTTCGGCACGGAGGCGGTCAACGTCCATTTCGAGGATCACCTGGAGGACGGCCATATCAGCTTCGATTACAAGCTAAAGCCGGGCGTTGTCGAGCGCAGCAACGCACTCGAACTGATGCGGGCGGTTGGGTTGGAGGTTTAGGTACTGCCGCATTCCGCCGCCTGCTGTATTCTTTATCTATGGTTGCGTTTCCTAGAATCTTACCGGTAAGGCAGAAATTTCCGGATCGCCGCATTGCCGATATCCCCGCCGCCGTGAAGCGCGAGTTGACGGCCTCGGGTTTCGGTTCGCGGTTGAAGCCGGGGGCGCGCATCGCGATCGGCGTCGGGAGCCGCGGGATTGCGAACATCGCGACCATCGTCCGCTCCGTCGTGGAGTTCTGGAAAGCAGCCGGCTTTCAGCCGTTCTTGTTCCCTGCCATGGGAAGTCACGGGGCGGCGACCGCGGAAGGCCAGGCTGACGTGCTCGCCCACTACGGCATCCATCAGGCGACCATGGGCTGTCCGGTGATCAGCAACCTGGACGTGGTTCCGCTGGGCAAGAGCGACGATGGCATCGACGCCTTCATCGACAAGAGCGCTTTCGACAGCGATGGCGTGTTCCTGGTGAACCGGGTCAAGTGGCATACCGATTTCGCGGGCGGCATCGAGAGCGGACTTTTCAAGATGATGGCCATCGGGTTGGGCAAGTTCGCCGGCGCGCAGCGTTATCACACATACGGTTACAAGTTGGGTCTTGAAGAGGTGATTCGCAGCGTTGGACGCCAAATCCTTCGTTCCGGAAAAATATTAGGCGGGATGGCGATCCTTGAGGATGCGAATCACAATACCGCCAAACTGTCCGCCGTTCCCGTCGAGGAGATGGAGCGTAAGGAAGAAGAGAATCTGGCTCTGGTGAAAACCTGGATGGGGCGTATTCCGTTTCCGCTGGATATCTTGATTATCGATGAGATCGGGAAGATCTACAGCGGAGCGGGCATGGACACGAAAGTAGTGAACCGGGGCGTCAACGGAGAATACAATCCGTGGGATACGGCTCCGCGATTTGAGCGCATTTACCTGCGCGGTTTGAGCGAGCATAGCTACGGAAATGCGGTCGGCGTTGGGATGGCCGATATCGTTCATTCGCGAATGTTGAAAACGATCAATTGGAATCCGACGCACATCAATTCGTTGACTGCCGGGACCCCGGCCGCTATCCGGACTCCGATTCACTTCTCCAACGATCGTGAATGCCTGGAGCGGATCGCTCCCACGGTGGGAAAGGTCGATCCCTCGCAAGTTACCATCGGTTGGATTCGCAATTCACTCGAGATTTCGACACTGGCCTTGAGTGAGAACCTCCTGCCCGAGATTCAGAGTAACCGCATGCTGGAGATCTTGGGACCGGCCCGGGATCTGCCGTTCAACTTGGGTGGGGATCTGCCGCAATGCGAGACCTTTATCGGCGTTCAGGAATCTGCGCACGCCGTTCACTAATTTTGAGCAAGTCGAGTCAACGCAGGCGGAACCGGCCGCCTGCCATCGGCTCAGGCCGCCATCGGCAATTTACAGATGGCGGGTTGGTTTAAGAGCGTAATGCGAGACAGCCGCGCCAGATCGTATACCGGCTAGCCAACCCGCCACGATCCGGTTAGCTACCCTGGGCAGCTGTCATCGTGCTACCGATCTTGCTGAAGATCGTGCTGATGCTGGTTGAAACACCGGGCATTATCGCGCCGGCAGCCACCGCGACGAAACCCGCCATCAAAGCATATTCGATGAGGTCCTGGCCGCGAGTATCTTTCCAGATACGAAGTTTGAAAGCAATATTAACAATACGAGTCATTCCTATCTCCTCTCCCTGCAACTATTTTTTGTTGCTGATGCAAACTTAGCATCACTTACATATCGAACAAATCGGTTGCCGTCCTTAGTGGACGGCTGCAAATCGCCTCACCCCGGTTGAGGAATTCTGCTGGTACGCACGTGCGAAAACTGCCGGATCAGTTTGAAATCAGTGGCAACCGCTGGGATCTTCTCGCCCCGCTGCTCAATCCAGTTCTCCTCGATGTGTCCGAGCATTACCGCCTCCCTGAGATACTCGATCTTCAGCGGATTGATGCCCATAACTCTGCAGCACGTCGCATCGACGGCCCGCAGATCCCGCCCCATCACCAGCACTCCGCAGGGTTTTGGCCGGCCTTGAATGGGCCCGTTCCCTTCCATTCCGGTGATGCCATCGACAATCCCGAATGTATTGCGAACAACTCTGTTCAATTCGAGAATCGACCGCGTGATGCCGATGTAGTGCAGCCGGTTCTTCGGCCAACCGTAAACTGAGCCGGGTACCAGGCCGAACAGATTTTTCATAGAAAGCGTGGCGCCGGCCCAGTGATGAGTTTTCATTTTCGCGAGGGAGACGATGATGTCGGCCCGCAAAGCGGTGCGCGGTAGGAATAAGCTGCCCTCATCGGCGAACCCGGCCACCTCGGCGACGTCATCCCGGTTGAGATCAGTGAACAGCTCGTCGAAGCGGCTCAGACCACGAGAATATTGCGCTTCGCGCGCCAGATCGAAGGTGTCGCGGCGATGCCCAGGACCTTCGCCCACCAGCACCGTAGCGCCGAGCTGCCGGAACGCTTCGTACGCGGCGCCGACCACAGCAGCGTCGGTATTAATGGCCGTCGACTGATCGAATTCGACGAGATTCGGCTTCAATAGTACGCTCTTGCCGCGTACGTCCAGGCCACACGCCCGGAGGCCATCGAGCATAGGCCGGACCAGATCTTGGGAGTAAGTCGAAGCCTTGATGATGGCTATCGGCGACTTTCGTCCACCCATCTGCTCCGCCGGCGCGTCCGCCCGCTTCCTTATCGCCGCAATCCCCGCCGTCAGTGCGATACCGGCGGCAGGAATGACGGCTCGTCGAGAAAGCGTGTGTCTCATACGCGGGCACCTGGACGGAGCAGATCGGCGTCGAGCGCCTCAGCGGCACAGAGCAGAATATCGCGGGGCGCCGCCGCAGCATCCGCCTCATCACCCCGGATCCCCAGTGCAATCCGCAGCCAGGCGCGGCCCCATGGGGAGGTCGTCCGCGCGTTCAGTGCCTGATGCGCCTGTTCGAACGCTTTGGCTGGGGCGCGCTGCTGTAACCCGATTAACGCCAGAGCGCTGGTCTCGGCGTAGGATGGCAACTCCACGCCGATGGCGCGCGGACTCCCGTAATTCCAACCGCCGTCGGCGCAGCGCACTTGGAGCAGCATGCGCTCGCCCTCTTCAATGCGGGTGGTCATTGTCTGTTCCCGCTTCCTGTGATTCAACTTCTTCAGAGCCACCAGCGAGTGCGCCGTTGGTTCCACCCACGCCGAGGTGCCTGGACGCCACGGCCATCCGGCATCCCTCACCTCGCGTTCTATGGCCGACACATGCAGCAATCGCAGCACACGGTTAAAGGTTGAGCTCTCCGCACCGGCGCTGGTCATCAGCCAGCGTGCGCCGTGTTGGAGGACCGGTCCGTCCTCGCCCAAAACATCCGCCAGGGTGATCGCCAGAGCTGTCCCCCAAGTAGATTGCGCTACAGCATGACACGGCCGCCAGCCCCCATCCGGGTTCTGCCAGGATCGAACCAGCCCCCACGCACGCTGGACCCGGTCAGCCGAAGCGGAGTCTCGAGAGAGGACCAGCGACGCGTACACAGTCGGCTCCAGCCACGACTCTTTACCCGGGAAGTAGCCCCAACCGCCGTCGGCGTTCTGCGACGAACGCAGGAATTGGAGGCGCTGCGTAAGATACTCCATCTCCGCTTAAGGCCTCACGCGGCGATATATCTCGACGTCGGCTTTCGCGTACATGCGCTGAAATGTTTCGCTGCCTTCGATTGTTAGTCTCGAAACGCGGGCCCCATTCTCGTGCAAATCGCGATAGAAATCGTGTGACGTAAGCAGTATGTAATCGAGGTGCTGCTCTCGCGAAAACGATGGCAGGCCGCGCAACAGGCGGTCGATTCCGGCGTCGTCATTGTGATAGTACAGTTTGGGCGGGATCGGAAGGCTGCAGGCTCGACGCCCGGTATACAGATAAATCAGCGGGTCGTCGTAGGCGTATACATTGGAATTCGGAGTCGTATGTTCCGCAACCCACGAGTATGCCGGCGTGATCGCTCTCAGGTCCGCGGCATACGCTCCCAGCACTCCAGGGAGAAAAACAGAATTTCCGTAGCAGTGAGTGTAGGTGATAAACAAAGCCAATGCCGCCACGAAACCCGCGCCGATCGCGGCAGCGATAGGGTCGCCCAACGTCGGCTTACTCCAGGAGCGGCGAACCACAGAGCAGAAAGTACGAACCTCTGTCCAAAGTCCGGCCGCGAACAAAGCATACAAAGGGAAGAGTAAGCGCGGATCGGGCGGATAATGCCATACCAGGAGCACCGCCGACAGCCCGACGGCCGCCGCCGGCAACTGTAAACGCCTGCTGCGACACGCGAGACGAATCGTCCCCGCGATCGCCGCGACCGCCACAATACGTTCCAGGAGCCAGGATTCGCCCACCGTGGTGTCGAAAGTCAGTAGTTTCCCAACGCTCCGGAGGTAGGCATCCAGGTTATACCAGACAAATCTCGGGAGATCCGCGAGCGTCACGTTATATACTCGGAAGCCCAGGTAATTGGTGTAGTACAGCGTAACCAGATCCTGCCCATTCGCTGTATGCCTGCCGACCCACAGCTGCCAACCCACAATCGCCGGGAGCATGGCCGCCGAAAACAGCAGTCCCCGCTTGGGTTGCTTACGGAAAGCAAAGCATAGCGGCGCTGTAAAGAACACCGGAAGCGCGGCCGACCTGATCAAAAACGCAATTCCGCCGAGCACTCCGGCAACAACCGCGAGCCATGGCGGAGCTTCCGGATCAAGCGCACGCTCCGCCACCAGCATGCAAGCCAGGAAGGCCGTCGCGAAGAGCATCTCGGGCATTAGCGAAATACTGAGAATCGAGGCCAGGGGATTCAGTGCCGCCACGAAGGCCAGGATCCAGGCATCAACCTTCGCGATATCAAGCTGCCGCATCACCGCTCGCAAGAGCAGGACGTACACCGGAAAAGCCAGCCACACGGTCAGTGTCGCTAGCGGAAGATTGCCGGGGAACGCGGGGTTCACCCTCCACACCATCGAGAGGAGTGCGGGAAATAGGGGCGGGTATTTGGTCTGCCAGGGCTGCTGCGGCAGACTGTCGATTCGATACCCGTCTCCCGCGGCAATCGCCTTAGCCGATACCCAATAGATGCTGTCGTCGTGATGCAGGCCAAGGTGCGGCATCGCGCGCCAGTTCCAGGCCAGATAGGCTGACGGCGCGATCGCGATGATAAATAACGCGAGAGCGCGCAGTCTTCCGGCCACATCCTTCACATCGGCAGAAAAGCTGTCTTACATCACACTGCTATCCTGATCGATGTCTATGGACGACCTGCTGAACTGGCGGCCCGAGTTCCCGATTCTAGATAACACGGTGTACATGATCAGCCATTCGCTAGGCGCCATGCCGCGGCGCGCGCGCGACCGGCTGAATGAGTATGCCGAGGTGTGGGGCACCCGCGGCATCCGCGCCTGGGAAGAGGGTTGGTGGGACATGCCGGTGACTGTTGGAGACCTGATCGGCAACATCATTGGCGCAGGCTCGGGCGAAGTCATCATCACGCAGAATGTGTCGATCTGCCAGGGGATCGTCCTATCCTGTTTCAACTGGACCCAGCGGCGCAACAAGATCGTGAGCGAGGAGATGAACTTCCCCTCGAACCTGTACAACTATCACGGCGTAGCGCAAGCCCGCCTGGTGACCGTGCCCTCGGATGACGGCATCACGGTCCCGCTGGAACGTATGCTGGCCGCGATCGATGAGCAGACGGCCCTAGTTTCCGTATCGCACGTTCTGTTCCGCAGTTCCTTCCAGCAGGATCTCGCGGCCATCACCCGGCGGGCTCACGAAGCCGGAGCGATGGTGTTAGCAGACATTTACCAATCCGCCGGGGTTGTCCCGCTGAACGTGCGGGAACTGGGCGTCGATTTTGCCACCGGCGGCTCCGTGAAGTGGCTATGCGGAGGACCCGGCGCCGGCTACCTCTATGTCCGCCGCGATCTCTGGTCCAAACTCGAACCGAAGTTCACGGGTTGGATGGCGCATCAACGTCCGTTTGCATTCGAAGCCGGGCCCATCGAATACGCCGACGACATCTTTCGATTTCTCAACGGCACGCCGAACGTACCCGCGATGTACGCCGCGCGGTCGGGATACGAAATCGTGGGCGAGATCGGCGTCGAGAGGATCCGCGCAAAGTCACTGCGTCAGACACGGCAGTTGATCCAGCTGGCCAAGGAAGCGGGATTCCGGGTCAACTCGCCGGAGCGGGATGAGCAGCGCGGAGGCGTGGTGGTGATGGATGTCCCGCATGGCTACGAGGTGACCAAAGAGCTATCGCGGCGAGATTTTCTCGTGGACTACCGGCCGGGCGCGGGCATCCGCGTCGCGCCGCACTTTTATACCAAGGATGAGGAGTTGGATCTAACCGTGCGGGAGATCCAAAATGTCCTCTCCGGTATGCGGGTGGAGGTCTGACGGAAGTCTATCAATTGAAGGTTACGCTTCGAGGTACGCGCCCACCCATCTGGAGGAGGTTGCTGGTGCCCGCGGATCTGACGCTTGGAATTCCGGATCGACGGCGTGGAGTACGGAAGGCCTGATCCGGAGGCCCGGCTCATGGGCATGCCCCGAAGCGCCGCCGCACCGGACCTCAGTAGACGCCCTCGACGACGCTGGTTTGGAAGCCTCGGAACGGCCGCACATTGCGAACTCCATCCCACGGGTACGTCTCGCACGGAGGCTCGCGCTCGGCCTCGTCGCGCTCCAGGAAGCGCGGCATGAAGAACTCCTTGGTCAGCGTCGTTAATCGCACGCGGCCGGTCTTGCCGTAATCGACGACGCGATTAGGATCATTTAAATCCACCACCTCGATCATCGCGCGAGGGCTGGGCGGATAGTAGATGATCGCGTAGTTGTCGGCGGGATCATGCGGCTTGTGCGTCGCCAGGCCCATGAGCGTATTGCCGTAAGTCGGCGCAAAGTAAATCCCATCCAGCAGTTCTTCACGAGCGAAACGGTTGAATTGCGGCGTCATTTCGGTACCACCGCAGAACACGCCCGTGATGCCCATCTTCTTCAACGACACCTTCTCGCACAGCGCCTCCAGCAGCTTGGGCGTGGTGAACATGCACTTGATGTCATGGGCCTTCAGCAGCGTCAATCCCTGCTCGATGACGTGCTGCTTGTACAGCTCAGCTTGCCGGATTTCGCCCATCTTGATCAGCTTGATTACCCAACGCGGGTCTAGATCGACGCAAAAGCAGATTCCGCCGCGATGTTGCGCCAGGTGCTCGACGGCCAGGCGCAGACGCCGCGGTCCGGTGGGGCCCAGCATCAGCCAGTCGGACTCCGCGCGGGAAGGCATCGTCGGGCAGCGTGTCGGAGAAGGCTTCGTAGTCGATACGGAAATCGTCGATGGTCACGCGCGACTTCGGGACGCCGGTGCTGCCGCCGGTCTCGAATACGCTGATGGGCTTACTCGCGTACGCTTTTGGCACCCAGCGCCGCACCGGTCCGCCGCGCAACCACTCATCCTGAAACGGACCCAGTTGATCGAGATCCTCATACACCTGAATCCTGTCGCGAGGATCCCATCCCAACTTGGCGGCGTAATTGAGCCAGAATGGGGATCCGGTCTCCGGGTTGAAGTGCCAGGCCACAACTTCACGGGTCCAGGCGTTCAATGCCTCACGCGCGGTGGCGGCGCGGCTATCCAGAGCGTTGGCGGCAGTACTCACGGGATCTAGTGTAACCCGCTCGGACTGGATAGAATCAGACTGAACAGCGTGCCACGCGCAAAGAAGACGGCCCCACCCGAAACCCCGGAAAAGCTAGGCGAGTATGCCCGCAAGCGGGAATTCCAGAAGACGCCCGAGCCGCCTCCCGAGGTCGTGGCGCCCGCCAGCCAGCTTCGATTCTGTATACAGCGCCACGACGCCACCCGTCTCCACTACGATCTCCGCCTGGAGGCGGAGGGCGTCTACAAATCCTGGGCGGTTCCGAAGGGTCCCTCTCTCGATCCCACCAAGAAGAGCCTGGCGATGATGGTGGAGGATCATCCCATCGAGTATGGAAAATTCGAGGGCAACATCCCCAAGGGGGAATACGGCGGCGGCAGCGTGATGCTGTGGGATCGCGGCACGCTATGAGCCGTTGACCGGAGTATCGCCGGCCGATCAGATTGCCCGCGGCGACTTCAAATTTCGCTTGCACGGCGAAAAGCTGCAAGGCGATTTCGCACTGGTCCTGATGAAGGGGCGGGGAAAAGGCAACGAATGGCTGGTGATCAAGAAGCGTGACGGTCACGAGCAGGTGAACTGGGATATTGAGCAGTACGCACGCAGTGTCCTGACCGGCCGCACGCAGCAGGAAATCGCCACCGACATGCCGGCCGTGAAACCGGCCGAGTCGAAGGCGGTGGACGTCAAAATCCCCGGTGCGGTGCGCGCGCCCATGCCCAAGGCGCTGACGCCGATGTCGGCCTTTCTGGCCGGTCACGTTCCCACCGGCAAGAATTGGCTCTACGAAATCAAGTGGGACGGTGTGCGGGCGCTGTGCTTTATCGAGAACGGCTCGATGTACATCCTTTCGCGGACCGGGAATCGATGCGAGCGGCAGTATCCAGAACTCTCCGTACTGCCGCACTTCGTCCGGGCCGGAACAGCCATTCTCGATGGCGAGATCGCCGTGCTGGATAACCAGGGGCGGCCCCGATTTTCGCTGATCCAGCCGCGGATCGCGGTCAGCGACCCGAATACGATCGCGCATCTCTCGCGCTCTACGCCCGTGACCTTCTTCGCCTTCGACATTCTTTATGCCGATGGGTTCGACCTCCGGGGCACGCCTCTCACCGAGCGGAGAAAGGCTCTCCGGGAGGTGTTGGAAGTCTCGGATCGCATTCGCATCTCGGAGAACTTTGAGACCAGCGGACTCGACATGCTGGAGGCGGCCAGGCAGGCCGGGCTTGAAGGCATTGTCGCCAAGCGAGCAGATTCGAAATACGAGTCGCGCCGCAGCAACTGCTGGCTCAAGTTCAAGGTCCAGAACGAACAGGAATTTGTGATCTGCGGCTTTACGCACGGCGACCGTGAGTACTTCAGCTCGCTCGTGCTCGGCCTCTACGATCAAGCCGAGTTGAAGCACGTCGGCCAGGTCGGGACCGGCTTCGACGATAAGACCATCCGCCAGATTTACGATCTTCTGAAGCCTCTGATCACGGCGAAGAGCCCCTTCAAACACGGCGCCAGGGCTCTCCGCAAGATCACCTGGGTGGAGCCTCGGCTGGTGTGCCAGGTTCGCTTCGTGGAATGGACTCCGGATCGGCAGTTGCGGGCGCCGTCCTTCATGGGTCTGCGCAAGGATGTAGATCCCACCTCGGTGGCTCGCGAGGCCACGGTCGATGAGGTCGAACCTGAGGCCGAGGACCCGCAGCAGGAAGAACGCCCGCCGCTGATTCCGCCCGGAGCCAAGGAGCTGACCGTCGAGGTCGGGGCCCAAAAGCTGAAGTTCACCAATCTGAACAAAGTTTTCTATCCCAAGGAGGGTTACACCAAACGCGACTTGCTCAACTACTACGACGGAGTCGCGGACATCCTGCTGCCTCATCTGCGCGGCCGCCCGTTATCGCTGAAGCGCTATCCCAACGGCATCGAGGCCGATTTCTTTTTTCAGAAGAACGCGGAAGATTTTCCGCCCTGGATACGCGTGGAGCCCATCGATTCGGAAGGACGCGTCATCAACTACGTCATCGCGAACGATCGCGAAACCCTGCTCTGGCTAACCCACCTGGGCTGTATCGATCAAAACCCATGGATGAGCCGGATCGGTTCTCTGGATTGTCCGGATTTCATGCTCATCGATCTGGACCCGGTGGACTGCTCCTACGAACTGATCGTCGAAGCCGCGCTGATGACGAAATCGAAGCTCGATCAGCTCGGGTTGCGCGGCTATCCGAAAACGACGGGTGGCGATGGCATGCATATCTATGTCCCGCTCGACCCTGTGTACAGCTACGACCAGGTACGGTCGTTCGCGGAAATACTTTCCCATTTGGTGATTGAGCAGAAGCCTGAGTTATTCACCACGCCGCGCGCGGTTTCGAAACGCAAGAAGAATCGCGTGTATTTCGATTACCTCCAGATCGCCTCGTCGAAAACAATTTCAGCTCCCTATGTGGTGCGGGCCTACCCCGGAGCGCCAATTTCTACGCCGCTGACTTGGGATGAAGTAAAGCCCGGCCTGCTACCGCACCAGTTCACCATCGAGAACGCGCCCGCGCGATTTGCCAGCCTGGGTGATGTGTTTCGTCCGGTGCTTGACGCGCCGCAACGGCTGGAACCCGCGATGGCGAAACTGGAAGGACTGTTGAAGCCTACTCGATAGCAATTCTGCGCAGCAGTTTGAAGTCGGTAAGCATCTTGCCGGTTCCAAGAACTACGGAGGCGAGCGGGTCCTCGGCGATCGATACTGGCAAGCCGGTCTCTTCCCGGATTCGCTTATCTAAATTCTTCAGCATGGCTCCGCCGCCAGTCAGCACAATGCCGCGATCGCTGATATCGGCGCTCAACTCCGGCGGAGTGCGCTCCAGTGCCACGCGGATGGCGTTCATGATCGTAGCGACACACTCCGATAACGAATCGCGAATTTCACCATCCTCGATGGTCACCGTCTTCGGCACGCCCTCAATCAGGTTGCGGCCCTTGATTTCCATTGTCAATGGCTTATCGAGCGGATACGCCGACCCGATCTGAATCTTGATCGCCTCAGCGGTGCGTTCCCCGATCAGCAGATTGTATTTGCGCTTGAGGTACTGCATGATGGCGTCGTCCATCTCGTTGCCCGCGACGCGGACTGAGCGCGAATAAACAATGCCCGAGAGCGATATGACGGCAACGTCCGTGGTGCCGCCGCCAATATCCACCACCATGTTGCCGGACGGTTCCGTGATCGGCAGACCTGCGCCGATTGCGGCCACCATTGCCTGCTCCACCAGATGCACCTCGCTCGCTTTGGCGCGGTAGGCCGAGTCGATGACGGCGCGCTTTTCCACTTGCGTGATTTCACTGGGAACGCCGATAACGATTCTCGGGTGCACCAGCATCTTACGCCCGTGCGCCTTCTGGATGAAGTAGTTGAGCATGCGCTCTGTCACCTTGAAGTCGGCGATCACACCGTCCTTCATGGGCCGAATAGCGACGATGTTCCCCGGGGTGCGCCCCAGCATATCCTTCGCGTCCCGGCCAACAGCTTCGATTTCACCCGTGTTCTTGTTGATTGCGACGATGGAAGGTTCGTTAACAACGATGCCCTTGTTCTTCGCGAACACAAGCGTATTCGCGGTACCCAGATCGATCGCCAGATCGGACGAAAACAGGCTAAACAGCGAGCGAACGTTCATTGATAGATTTAGGCCGGCTCCTTTAGGACGTCAGCAAACTACAGTGGAAAATTGGGGTAGGCCCACAGACGAGCGTATCACAGGGGCCACGAGGAGACTACAAATATGGCGGGCAAACGCCCAAGCCGCGTCACCGACGTCCTGGACATCGGAGGTCGCAAGATTCCTGTTTCGAATCTCGACAAGCCCATGTACCCCGTCGGCAACTTCACCAAGGGGCAGGTGATCGACTACTACATCCGCGTGTCGCCCTATCTGTTGCCGCATTTGCAATCACGTCCGGTGACGCTGAAGCGGTATCCGAACGGAGTTGGGAGCGCGCATTTCTATGAAAAGAACGCGCCCTCATTCACGCCGGAGTGGGTGAAAACCTTTCCCGTGCCTCGAAGAACCGGCGGACCCGATATCCGCTACATTCTCATCGACGATCTGGCGACGCTGGTGTGGTCCGCCAATCTGGCCAATATCGAAATACATCCGTTCCTGCACCGGGTGCCGGCTATCGATGCCCCGCAATACATCGTGTTTGATCTCGACCCTGGCGAGGGCGCCGGGATTCTTGAATGCGCAGAGGTCGCGTTTCTGCTGAAAGAGCTTCTGGAGCATCTCGAAGTCAAAAGCTTCGCGAAAGTCTCCGGGTCCAAGGGCCTGCAGATTTACGCGCCCCTGAACACCGCGGTGCGGTACGCAACCTCGCAACCGTTTGCGAAAGCCGTTGCGCAATTGCTCGAGCGGCAGCATCCCAAGCTGATCATTTCCGAAATGGCCAAAAGCGCCCGGGCGCACAAAGTCTTCATTGACTGGAGTCAGAACTCGGATTTCAAGACGACAGTCGGCGTGTACTCGATGCGAGCCAAGCGCCAGCATCCTTTCATTTCGATGCCCGTGTCTTGGGAGGAACTCGAAGCGGCCGGGTCCAGCAAGGATTCGGGAAAGCTGTATTGGCAGCCGCCGGCGGCGTTGGAGCGTTTGGAAGAGATAGGGGATCTGTTCGCTCCAGTGTTGAAGCTGAAGCAGAAACTGCCGGTGAAGATCGAAAGCCTGGAGTCCAATAGCAAGAAGCGCACGGTTGCCGTCGGCCCCGCGCCGACGCCTCCTCCGCGCCACAGGCGCTAGCCAGGGCGCAGGCGTTTTGTCATCCGAAAGCAAGCGCCAGCCATCTCAATTGTCGGTTCTTATCTAGAGGCGTGGGCGCTAGAACGCTAATGTAGTGTCCAACAAATGGCCGAACGAAATCTGATCCAGGCTACCCTGAATCGTGCCACTCATAGTTCCCGCCTCACTTGAGTGACCGCGAGAAGGAACAAAATCGGACTGTGCCTGAACGCGCATGGACGCCTCAACAGATACCGTTGCGCAGCCAGATTCGTGCTAGCTGCTGCAGCCGAACAACTGAAGATCAATCGCAAGACGGTTATGCTGTGGCCTGCATGCTTCGCTCACGGGAGTTGAAGCTTTGAGGGGAAGGACGCATTGGCATCCTCAGTGACCCAGGGGCAAAGGACAAAGTGTCTCCGATAGAGCGCCTCTTGCGCCATATTGTCTGCCGCAGTGGCCAGCAACGATGTAGGGGCCTAATTATTTCAACCATTTGCGAGCGGCTCGACTGGCTGGTTTATTGCACTGTCAGGGGCATGAAGCGTGCCCTGATCTCCGTCATCGTCGTTGCGTTCGCAAATATTTCGTCGGCAACCGCCCAAGATCGCCCGATCAGAAACGTGCCCGCCACAATTCAGGAGCGTATCCATCCGAAACTCCAGCGAACTGAGGAAACCGAAACCTCCGATGTGATCATTCTCTACTCCCAGAATGCCCCACCGGACGCCGGCCATCGCATGGCGAGGCGCTCGGCCGTGAACCTGCACTCCCATTGGCAACACGCAGGTGTTTCGGCGGGCCGGCTAACGCGCCGGGAGATCGAGCGCTTGGCCTCCGACCCCGACGTCGCCTATATAGCTCCTGACCAGGAAATCCGTGCCACGTCGCTGGATCGCGGGCCGGAGTCAGTGGGCGCTTATCAAGCCCAGGACCTCGGATGGTCAGGTGCCGGCATCGGAGTAGCGATCATCGATTCCGGAATCAGCTATCACAACTGTGATTGGGGACCGCGTAATTGCAGTAATGGAACGCGCTACATCGCACAGCTCAGTTTCGTGAAAAACCTGAATGGCAGTTGGGTCGCCCCCGACGACGGCGAGGATGCGTACGGACACGGTACACACGTCGCCGGGATCGTCGGCGGCAGCGGCTTGTTTTCCACCAACTTCGTCAACCAGTGGGGAATTTACCCGACGTACTGGATTCGCGGGGTCGCCCCCGGAGTGAATGTCATTTCCTTACGTGTTCTCGATAAAAACGGCGTCGGGAGGGACAGCTCTGTCATCGCCGCGATCAACTATGCCATCCAGTCCAAAAATCAATTCAACATCCGGGTCATCAATCTATCGCTCGGACGCCCCGTCACCACCAGTTACCAGACCGACCCACTTTGCCAGGCGGTAGAGAGGGCATGGAAGGCGGGCATCGTTGTCGTAGTAGCGGCAGGCAACGACGGGCGGAACAACAGCAGCAGCAACCATGGCTACGGCACTGTTTCCGCCCCCGGCAACGACCCGCTGGTCATCACCGTTGGCGCCCTCAATACGTTTGCTTCCACCGACCGCAGCCAGCATAAGGTTGCGAGTTACAGTTCCAAGGGGCCCACCGCCATCGACCATATCGTGAAGCCCGACTTGGTCGCGCCCGGCAACAATATCTACGCGACGCAGTGCCAGGAGTGCCAGCTCACGGCCACTTATCCGGACAACAGGATCGTTGATACCGATTACGCTTCCATCGCCGGCGGCCCCTCTTCCAACCACTACCTTCGTCTCTCCGGCACAAGCATGGCGACGCCGGTCGTTTCCGGCGCTGTCGCTCTGATGCTTCAAAAGGACCCGACTCTTACTCCGGACCAGGTGAAGGCCCGCCTCATGAAGACTGCCACAAAGGCCAACTTCGTCGAGGCTTATACGGCCGTGAATGCGGCCACCGGCACGGGCTACTTGATTACCCACGACCTGTTTACGGTGGGTGCGGGTGAGCTGGATATCGTGGCGGCGCTGAATGATACGAATTTGGTTCCCGGTAATCTCACGGCCGGCTCACCGTCGGTGCACTACGATGCCACCACAAAACAAGTGAAGCTTGATACCGGCAGTAGTATCGTGTGGGGCACATCTTTCGTTTGGGGTACCAACATCGTATGGGGCACCACGGTGTTGTCCGGCGATAGTATCGTTTGGGGCACATCGTTGGTATGGGGTACGAGCACGATGACCGGCTTCAATACGGTTTGGGGAACAGGCAGTATCGCTACGTCCACGGGCTTGGCGCTCGCGAGCGAAAGTTCTAGCGCTGTCATCCATGGCGATCGATAGTTCCGGTCCGTACTCGGGCGTTCGGCGTGTCGGCAGCGTGCTCGATCGACACATTCGGAACCAAGGATGTCCCGGACGGGTCGGCCAGCCCTCGCACGAAATTACGAGGCCTGCATCATCAGTTCCGTGGGTTGACGGCAATGAGCCCGATCCAAAATCAGAACCAACTCCGGTTGCAGGACGGCACGGCAGCGCATGCTCCTGGACGAATTTGTGCGACCAGCGCGGCGTACGAGACCTCCAATTCGCGATATTAATGCCCTGCGAGACGGCCATGTCGGGGCGGTCACTGCCGCCTCCCGCTGAATCGCCAGATTGCCATGGCGCGCTGGTTCTCATCTGTTGCCAATTAATGGAAACCACTCATTCAGCCTGATGGCGCGGGCAAACGGTGGTTCCCGAAGGGGTGGTCCGGGACCTACGCCGACCACGTCCCGGCACTCCAGATTTGGCGGGCTGCGCGAGGCTAAAGATGCTCGTGAACTCACGGACGAACGGCCCTCTTAAAGCGGAAACCCGTCCCCGTTTTCCGACGAACCTGCGCGCTGCGAACTGTTATAGACTAGTGGCAAATTCTCGCGGAGGGTGGAACAATGTCGCTCAAAAATTGCCGAAACGCACTTGCTTTTGTCTTCTTGATGTCGATTCTTTCGCCATCCATATTTGGCCAGGTGGTCACGGCCACGTTGACGGGAAGCATCACCGATCCTTCAGGCGCCTCAATTCCGAACGCGACGGTAAAGGTCACAGAGCGCTCCACCGGGGCCACGCGATCAACCAATACATCCGTTGATGGAGTGTTCAACGTCCCGTACTTGAATCCCGGCGTTTATCGTGTCGAAGTTGATGCTGCGGGGTTTAAGAAGTACTCGCAAGAAACCGTGCGGCTGGATGTATCGACCACTGCGCGGCTGGATGCCACGTTAACACCCGGCAGCGCGACCGAGACCGTCACTGTTACGGCGGAAGCACCGGCCCTGCAGACCGATCGAGCCGAAGTCGCGAAGAACTTCAGCACGCAAACGGTGGAGCAGTTGCCCGTCGCCAATAGAAATTTCCAGGCGTTGGCAGGGCTGGTGGCAGGAGTTTCGCCGCCCGTCCAGAACTTCACGACGTCGGAAGATCCACAAGGGACTACTTTCTTCAACGCGAACGGACAAGGAAACTCGTCGAACAATACGATTGTCGACGGAGTCGATAATACCAATCCTACGCTCGGGCTTAGCATCTACCTGCCGTCACCCGAAGTGGTGGAAGAAGTTCACGTCAGCACCAGTAACTACAGCGCAGAGTTCGGCCGCGTCGGCGGAGCGGTGGTGAATGCGACCACCAAGTCGGGGACGAACTCGATCCATGGAAGCTTGTGGGAGTTTAACCGCGTGGCAGCCCTGGCCGCCCGCGATTTTTTCAATAAAGACACGCAGACCAAGCCCGGTTACACGCGCAATGAATTCGGCGCGGCAGTGGGCGGACGCATCATCAAAGACAAGACCTTCTTCTTCGGCGCCTATCAAGGCCGGTACCTCCGGCAATCGAGTACATCCACCAATACCGTTCCCGCATCCAGCGCTTGGCTTAGTGGAGATTTCAGTGCCGTGCCGCAACTGGCGCTGTATGATCCGAACACGGGCAATCCGGATGGGACCGGCCGCCAGCCGTTTCCAAACAATATCGTTCCGGCTAACCGCATTAGCCCTGTTGCACAGCAACTACTAAAGTACTTTCCCCAGCCGAATGTGCCGGGTATTTTGAATAACTATGTTGTGAACGTTCCGTTCAGCTACGACGGCAACAGCTACGATGCCCGTGTGGACCACTATTTTTCGGAGCAGACCAAGATGTTCGCGAAAATGGCCACGTCGAAATATCAGGTGATCCAGGGAGCCGTGTTCGGACCCATCGTGGGAGACGGCACCACGGCCAAGGATTACACGGTCACCGCCGTCGTGAACCTCACGCACGGGTTCAACCCCACGCTGCTCACCGAACTTCGTTTGGGTTATAACCGGTACCGCACGAACGTCCAGGGCACTGACATGACGACGGTGACTAATCAAACGCTGGGCATCGCCAATCCTAACCCGGATCCTATCTCCAGCGTAGGTATGGCGCGCATCAACATCAATGGTTTGCCGGCCATCGGCACGCCTGTGTTTTATCCACTGATCAACACCGACAATCTTTTCGAGATCGTGGACACCTGGAGCAAGCTGAGAGGGAAGCACGTATTCAAGTGGGGAGCCGAGGTCCATCGCAACCGCATGGATCGTTTTCAGCCGCAAGGCCTGAATTTTGGTCCGCGTGGATTGTTCAATTTCAATCCCGGAACAACGCAGTTGAACGGGGGGCCGGGGCTCGGACCTTATGGGTCGGTGGTCAATTCGTTCGCAGCATTTCTCCTCGGCGCGACGGATCAGACCGGCCGCACCTACATGCCGATCACTCCCACAAACCGGCAGACACAGTTCGCGGCTTTCGGGCAGGACACCTACCAGATCACGCGCAAGCTCACGCTGGACCTAGGGCTGCGCTACGAATACTACTCGCCCGTAAAGCCGCGCTACAAAGGCGGAGCCTCCAACTACGATCCCTACACGAACACGCTGCTGATTGCCGGCTATGGCGATGTGAATCTTGCAACGGGCGTGGACCCGCAGTCCCTGAACTTTGCTCCCCGCGTCGGCTTTGCCTATCGCCTCACCGACAAACAAGTGATCCGGGGCGGCTACGGGATCAGCTATTGGACAGGTCGATTCGGATTTACCGGTGGGACGCTCTCCACACAGTTCCCGACCATCTACAACGTGCAACAGGGAAACACCGGCGATTTCGTGGTGGACGGAAGCTTTAGTAGCCTGCCTGTGGTGCAGTTCGTCACAATCCCCTCCAACGGGCGCATCACACCCGCCCCCAACCAGGGGTTCTTCGTCGTTCCCTCGCGTAACCGGCTGCCCTATGTGCAAAATTACAACTTCACCTACCAATGGGAATTGGGCAGCGGCATTTCATTCGATGTCGGTTACGTCGGCAGTCTCGGCCGTCAGCTTCCGTTCAACCGGGCATTGAACGCCGCTGCTCCGGGTACCGGTTCCGCCGGCCGGCCATTCTTCCAATTATTCGGGCACAGCGCCGATGTATCGCTGCGCGCAAACGGCGTTAATAGCAACTACAATGCACTCCAGGCGAACCTGTCCAAACGGTATTCCCAAGGGCTCATGTTCACGGTAGCCTACACCTACAGCAAGTCCATGGACGTCGGCAGCGATCAGCCGGGCTTTACTGACAACCTGGATCTCAACCGCCAGTATGGACCGTCCAATTTCGATCGCACTCACATGCTGACCATCAGCCATCTTTACGAGTTGCCGTTCGGGAAAAGCAAACGATTCCTCAGCCAGGGACCGGCGGCGCATGGTTCTGGGTGGCTGGCAGCTCAATGGCATCTTTCGGCTTGCCACAGGAACGCCATTCACGGCTACAGCCGACGCCACCTCCTGTAACTGTCCTGGTAATGGGCAGTTCGCAGACGCAGTTGCGCCCGTCACTTATCTGGGCGGCATCGGACCGGGTCAACCGTGGTTCAGTACCTCATCCTTCGCGGCGCCAGGGGCCAACCGGTTCGGCACCGTGGGGCGCAATACGATTCGCGGTCCCCGTCTGACGAACTACGATTTGTCGATCTTCCGCATTTTTTCCATGACGGAACGCGTCAAGCTGGAATACCGCGCGGAATTCTACAACCTGACAAATACGCCGCACTTCTCGAACCCGAGCGGAAATTCGACCTTGGCGACGTTCGGCATCGTCTCAGGTACTCTGAGCGGGTACGGAAACCGGCAGATACAGATGGCTTTGCGCTTGAAATTTTAGCCGTAGGAACGAAATGGACCCAGTCGAACCCAAACCAGAGGGCCGCCCTACCCGGCGCAATATCGCGGCGGCGGCGGTCAGTGCGTTAATCGTCCCCCGACATGTTTTGGGCGGGCCAGGTTACCAGGCCCCCAGCGACACTCTTCGCATCGCCGGCGTCGGCGTTGGCGGAATGGGACGCCGCTATCTGCAAGGCTGTGCAGGCGAGCGCATTGTCGCATTATGCGACGTCGACCACAGCTTCGCCGCTCCCGTGTTCCGCAAGTATCCCGACGCCCGCGTGTATCGTGATTTCCGCCAGCTGTTCGATAAGGAAGAGAAGAACATCGATGCGGTGATCGTCGCTCCGCCGGATCACAATCACGCCGTGGTCACGATGCGGGCGCTGCGCATGGGCAAGCACGTCTACTGCGCAAAGCCTTTGACGCATACCATCTTCGAGGCCCGTCAGATCGCCGCGGCCGCGCGTGAGGCCAAAGTCGCCACACAGATGAGCGTGCAGAGCTGTGCCAGCGATGAGGCCCGAAGCATCGAGGAACTGTTGCTGTCGGGAGCCATCGGCCCCGTCCGCGAGGTGCACGTCTGGACCGACCATCCTTGGTACCCCGCGGGCCTGACTCGTCCGACGGATACTCCGGAGCCGCCGTACGGGCTCGATTGGGATCTCTGGGTCGGACCGGCGCCGCTTCGTCCTTATAGTCCCGCGTATCACCCGTGGATCTGGCGATCGTGGTGGGATTTCGGTTCGGGTACCGTGGGCGACATGCTCTGCCATGCCATGCACGTGTTTTACAATGTTTTGGAATTGGGAGCTCCCGCCAAGGTGTACGCCAGCCGGACCACTATGCGCGGCGGCTATCTTCGGATGCACCCGGACGGCAAGGAAGACCTGCCGTTCCTGATCCAAACGCCCGAAACAGAGAGCTACTCTTCCGTGATTTCCTGGGAGTTTGGGGCCAGACAAAATCAGCCCCCTCTGGCTATGCATTGGTATGACGGCGGCATTCGCCCGCACCGCCCGATGGAACTCGATTCCGCTACACCGATGCCGAGCACCGGGCTTCTCTTCGTGGGCGAAAAGGGCAAGCTCATGAGCGGTTACTCCGGCGGGAAGCCAAGACTTCTGCCGGATGCGAAATTTCGGGATTTCCAGCCGCCGCCGAAAACTCTTCCGCGCAGCATCGGGCATTACAAGGAATGGGTGCTGGCTTGTAAAGGCGGCCCGGCGGCGAACTGCAATTTCGATTTCGGCAGCCGGATGACTCAGGTTGCCCAGTTGGGAACCATCGCGGCGCGCGCGGCGCGGTTGCTGGAATGGGATGCCGAACGAATGGCGATCGCGAATGACGCGGAAGCGAACTCCTGGGTAAACCCGCCCTACCGGAAAGGTTGGTCCTTGTGAGATGCTCGCCGGCGATCCTGACGTTTTGCTCCGCAGTGGTGTTCGCCGCGGCAGACAAACCGTTCGCGAATGACGGAGCTTTTCACGGCGACCCACCGTACCTGTTGGAGGACGGCTGGACCAAACTGCTGAATGGAAGGGACCTTTCGGGATGGCGATTTCAGCAACCCGAGAGAGCCGGGTGGGTGGCTGCACCAGCCGTGTTCTGGGACGCGAAAAATCCGACACAGCTGCTCTCCCTGCCGGGGCCGGGAGATCGCATTTCGAACGGGCCAAAAGGGGCCGTATCCAACCTGGTCACCACCGCTAGCTTCGGAGACGTCGAGTTATACCTGGAATTTCTGGTACCCGCAAAATCCAACTCCGGCGTTTATCTGCACGGCCTGTACGAACTGCAGGTATTTGACAGTTTCGGAGTGGAGCATCCGAAGTACAGTGATTGCGGCGGAATCTACCATCGGTGGATCGACAACAAAGGGGTTGGCGGAACGTCGCCACTGGTAAATGCCAGCCGCGCTCCTGGGCAGTGGCAATCGTTTCACATCTGGTTTCTAGGTCCGCGTTTCGACGCGACGGGAAAAAAGACATCCAACGCCAGGTTTTTCCGGGTCCTTCACAATGGAATCGTCATTCACGAGAATGTTGAGGCCGAGGGACCAACCCGGTCCGGAATGGAACGCCCGGAGGCGGCGACCAATCCCTTGATGCTGCAAGGCGATCATGGCCCCGTGGCCTACCGTAACATTTACATCCGTCCACTGCGTCGATAGGAGTCGGCGGGGTAACTGAACGGACCGCTTAATTGCGGTACCCGAAATAGTTTGCCACCTGCTCCGCCACTCGACCGATCGCGTCCTCCAAGTTGGAACCAATCCCGGTATGGTGGGCCGTAAACACGCTGAGGACAACGTTCCGCTTCTCGCTCTCCAGCACGCCGACATCGTTGCCGATGTACGGCAGGAAGTCGCCGGTCTTGTGCGGCACGCGGAAACCGGTCACATACTTCGGCAGCCGCGAGCTATAGACCTGCCCACGCATCATCTCGAGCATCATTTCACTGGATTTCTTGCTGACGGCTTCGCCGCGTTTGATCTTCTCGAGCAGCCTGCCGATGTCGCGCGGCGATGCCAGCCCGAAAGGGTTCTTGCCCTCCATATGGAACTCGAGCGCGGAAGGCGCAGCCCGTAATGCCGCAAACCACGTCGAACTCGGCCCCGTGGCCCGAATGCTCTTCAACCCGTACTCCTGCATGAGCCGGTTCACGCTTTCGATGCCGCCTACCTTCTCAAACATCAGATCCGTCGCCGTGTTGTCGCTCACGATGATCATCAGAGTCAATACGTCTTTGACGCTGAGCACCGAGCCTGGATCGAAAGATCGGATTACTCCAGTGCCCGGACGTTTGTCTGAGTCCTTCAGGGTGATGCGATCGGTCAAAGCGAATTTGCCGGCCTCGATCTGTCGGAATGCCTCCACCATGAGCGGGATCTTGATCACGCTCATCGTGTCCATCTGGCGATCGGCATCCAGTGCGATCTCCTCGCCGGTCTCCAGGCATTTCACGTAGATGCCCCAGTCGGCTTTGATGGACCGCGTAATCCGCTCGATGTTGGCCTGCAAACGCCCCAGCGGAGTAGCCGCAGCCGGTTGCGCCAGCACAGGTCCAGCCATGGCGGCCAGCCCCACAACGAAACAAAGCCAATGTGTAGCCGCCATGAGAGGTAGAATACCGCTGATATGGATGCGCGAGTTCTCATCATGGTGAAAGATCGCATGATGGAGCAGTACGGCGAGATGGAGCCCACGGAGACCTTCACGATCAAGGCCGAGGATTTTTTTCTCGATGGCCCGGTGACTCGCCGTGTGGCAGTGCTCGATTTAGATCCGGTGACCGGTGCTCTGGCGCCGCCATGCTGTTTCGATCCGCCCGCCGACCCGGCAAAGCATGGCGCCTACCAAATTGCCGATGCCAACAATCTCACCGCGTCTGACTTCATGCAGGCGAGCGTCTTCGGCACCGTTCTCAAGGCCATGTACATGTTCGAGGATGCGGATGCGCTCGGGCGGCCGCTGACGTGGGCCTTCACCGGGACTCAGTTGTTGGTGATTCCGCGTGCGGGCGTGTGGGCCAATGCCTACTACGAGCGTGAATCCCACAGCCTGCAGCTCTTCTTTATCGAGGGCACAGGCGCGGATCCCCGCCCGATTTACTCCAGCCTTTCTCACGACATCGTCTCGCATGAAACCGCACACGCCATCCTGGACGGCATTGCTCCCGACCTGTATCACGCGGTCACGCCGCAATCACTGGCCATCCACGAAGCGGTCGCCGACCTCACGGCTCTCATCCTGGCGCTCAAGAGCAGAGTGCTGCCGCGATATGTGCTGGACCACAACAACGGATCCATACACGATTCCACTGTATTCTGCGGGATTGCGCCCGAGTTTCAGCAGGCGCGCGATCCATCGGGGAAGCGCCGCTACTTGCGCAATCTTCTGAATGACAAGAGCCTGGATCCCGGCCTCGCCAGTCAGTTTCAGAACCCGAATCACGTCAACCGCAGTGACCCCTATGGGTTGAGCGAAGTGCTGAGCGGGGCATTCTACACCGTGCTCGTGAAGGGACACGACGCCCTGAAGACCCAGTTGGCGGCTCAAAGGAACCAGACGGAGTTTCAGGTTTCAGGTTTAGCCCTGTTCTTGGCAGCGGAGCGAATGAAGCGAATGCTGTTCCGCGCGCTCGACTATCTGCCGCCCGGGGAGGTCTCCTTCGCGGATTACGGCCGTGCGATTCTGGCGTCCGATGCGGCTTCGCATCCCACGGATAGCGGAGTCAGAGACTGGATCGCGGGCGAGTTCGTTCGGAGATTCATCGTCGCGGGACGTAATGAGCTGGATGTGCCCACCAATTACGAGCATGAGTCGCTGAAGGATGTGGACCTTCAAAGTCTGGTGGACAGTGACTGGATCGCCTACGAGTACGCGAACCAGAACCGCGAATTTCTGAATATTCCAGCCGGCATCCCTTTTCAGGTGCGTCCTCGATTGGACGTCACGAAGAGTTACTACCTGGGGGGCCCCGATCCCACGCGGATCCGCGAATGTCTGTTCAAGGTGAGCTGGAGCTGCAAGGAGCCCAACCCTTCAAGGGCCTTTGGAGCGGCGCACCGTTTGATCACGGCCGGCACCACGCTTGCCATTGACTGGGCGACCAAAAAGATTCGGGCGAAGCTCACCACCGACCTGTCCCAGGCACAGCGGCAGGATAGAGACGTAGCGGTGCAGAGTCTGCAGAAGCAGGTTGCCGAAGGCCTGCGCGCCAACACAGCGGTCATTAATGGCGTTCTACGTGTGAGCGCTACGGCTCGCATGTTGCACATCGATACGGGCGGCGGAGTCGCGCCCGCCATTCCGGCCGCTCGCCCAGCTCCACCGCCAGGTGTAGACGCTAGCGTATTCTATAACCTGCTGGATCGCCGGTCTGGGCCGGTCGGGTCCGACATTCATCAAGTCTAAACCAGGGAGAATTGTATGCCTCAAGAACCGCATGTGTGCGTCGATCAGATTCTGCCGAACGAGCTATTAAAGAAGGCCGCGGAGCTGGCAATCAAAGAGAATCCTGCGAATCAGCCTGCTCCTCAGGCCCGAGTCGCGGCCCATCATCCCTTCGGGCTGGCGCTGGTGACCGGTAAGCAATGGACCCCGGGACGCGTCCTGAAGGTCCGATTTCTAGAGGGCGATCCGGCCATACAAGCCAAAGTCCAGCAATATGCGAATGTCTGGTGTGAGTTCGCGAACATCAAATTCGACTTCAATCCGGCGGGTAAAGATACTGCCGAGATTCGAATTTCATTTCAGAAGGACGGGTCATGGTCTGTAATCGGCACCGACGCTTTAGTGCGGCCGGCGAATCAGCCCACTATGAATTTCGGATGGTTAACTCAGGACACGGCTGACACAGAATATTCCCGTGTAGTCACTCATGAATTTGGTCATGCACTAGGTTGCATCCATGAGCACCAGAATCCAGGTGGCGGAATTGAGTGGAATAGAGATGCCGTGTACAAGTACTACCAGGGTCCGCCGAATAATTGGCCGAAAGAACAGGTGGATGTTAACCTATTCCAGAAATACGATGAGAGCATCGCGAGTCATCACACGGATCTGGATCCTGACTCGATTATGATGTATCCCATCCCCGCCCAATTTACGATGGACGGCTTCACGGTAGGGATGAACACGGAGTTATCGGAAATGGATAAGGAATACATCAACGAGATGTATCCGTTTGACTGAACTGACTATTTCGTTTCGGGCTCCAAGTCGCGGCGTATAGCGTCCAGGACGCCATTGATGAACGCGACCGATTCCTCACCGGAAAATTGCCGCGCCAGCTCGAGGGCCTCGTCGATCACGATGGCGGGCGGGGTCTGCGCCTCAATCATCTCGTAAATGCCTAACCGCAGAACATTGCGATCCACCACCGGCATGCGTTCGATTCGCCAGTTCGCGGACTTCTCGACGATTCTGCTGATCGATGGCCTCGGCATTGCGCGGCAGTTCCGCGGACCAGACGACTCCATGAACGCATCGCGATCCGGCTTGGGCGTTGGCTCTCCACCGGGATCGCCGTGATCGAAGAGCGTATCGTAAAACGCCGCAATTGCGTTATCCACGGGTTCCTGCCGCATGTCCCATTGGAAGAGGATTTGGAGCGCGCGTTGGCGCGAGGTATGGCGTGCGGGCATACTACTGCGGATCGGCTGCGTAACTTGCGCAAGAGGTTGGCCATCTCGATCGCAGTCATCGCCGCATCGAACCCCTTATTCCCGCTCTTCAGACCCGCGCGGTCCAGCGCCTGTTCCACCGTGTTGGTGGTGAGCACTCCAAACGCGACCGGAACGCCGCTGGCCAGCGATGTTTGCGCAACCCCAGAGGCGGCCTGCCCGGCGACATAATCGAAATGCGGGGTGTCGCCGCGGATCACGGCGCTTAGGGCGATGATCGCGTCATGGCGTTTGGCCTGTGCGAGCGTCTGAATCGTGAGCGGGATCTCCCACGATCCCGGCACTCGAACCACCACGATATCGTCTGGCCCTGCGCCGCTACGCGTAAGCGCGTCGATAGCGCCCGCCAAAAGGCGATCCGTGATCGCATTGTTAAAGCGTCCCACCACGATCGCGAACTTCAGTCCGCGGGCTTCGAGGCTGCCTTCTATAACCTTGATATCCATCCGTTTACAGGGAAAATGCGGGTCCGCAACACCCGCCTATGGGATAATTCGATTTCAGGCTTCATCATACCGCATGGACCCCGCTTTTATCCGTAACTTCTCGATCATCGCGCATATCGACCACGGCAAGTCGACGCTGGCCGACCGCCTGCTCGAGACCACGGGCGCGCTTTCCGCGCGCGAGATGATGGCCCAGGTTCTCGACACGATGGACCTGGAACGGGAGCGCGGAATCACCATCAAGGCGCATGCTGTCCGGCTCAACTACAAGGCTTCGCGACGGCAACCTCTACCAGTTGAATCTGATCGACACGCCGGGCCATGTCGATTTCACCTATGAAGTGTCGCGCAGCCTGCAGGCGTGCGAAGGGGCGCTGCTGGTGGTGGATGCATCGCAGGGGGTCGAGGCGCAGACGCTCGCCAACACCTACCTGGCGCTGCACCACAATCTCGAGATCATACCCGTCATCAACAAGATCGACCTGCCTGCCGCCGAGCCCGAGCGCATTCGCGAGCAGATCGAACAGGTGATCGGCTTACCCGCGGACGATGCGCTGCTGGTGAGCGCCAAGACCGGGCTGGGCGTTCCGGATGTGCTGGAAGCGATCGTGCAGCGTATTCCGCCGCCCAAGGGATCGCCGGATGCGCCGCTGCGGGCTCTGATATTCGATTCCTGGTTCGACCCGTATCGCGGCGTCATCATTCTGACCCGCGTGTTCGATGGCCGGCTGCGGTTGAAGCAGAAGATCCGGTTATGGGCAAACGGCAAGTCCTTCGAAGTGGAAGGGCTCGGATTCCAGTCCCCCAAAGCGATTCCGTGCGATGAACTGGCGGCCGGTGAGGTCGGCTACGTTTTCGCGAATATCAAGACCATTTCGGATGCCCAGATCGGCGACACCATCACCGACGATGCGAACCCGGCCGTGGAGCCGCTGCCCGGTTTCGAGCAGATCAAGCCGATGGTCTTCGCCGGCCTCTATCCGGTGGAGTCGCATGAGCACGGGCTGCTGCGCGATGCTCTCGAAAAGCTGCGGCTCAACGACAGCGCCTTCAACTTCGAGCCGGAGAACTCGGTGGCGCTCGGCTTCGGATTCCGCTGCGGATTTCTGGGGCTGCTGCATCTGGAGATCGTGCAGGAGCGGCTGGAGCGCGAATTCAACATCAACCTGATCACCACTGCGCCGGGCGTTCGCTATCGCGTCACCAAGTCCAACGGCGACGTGCTCGAGGTGGATAACCCGACGAAGTGGCCCGACCCTTCGGAGATCAAGCAGATTGAGGAGCCGATCATCGATGCTACCGTGATCACTCGCGAGGAGTATCTCGGCGAAATCCTGAAACTGCTCGAGGAGAAGCGCGGGAACCAGAAGAAGTTCGAGTACATCGGCGGCGGGCGCGTGCTGCTGCTCTACGAATTGCCGCTGAACGAGATCGTGCTCGATTTCTACGACCGGTTGAAGTCGGCATCGCGCGGCTACGCTTCGCTGGACTATCATCTGGCCGGACATCGCGTGTCGCCAATGGTAAGACTGGACGTGCTGGTTGCCGGTGATCCGGTCGACGCCTTGTCGATCATTGTTCACAAGGAGTTTGCTTACGATCGCGGCAAGCAGTTGATTGAGCGACTGCGGAAGCTGATCCCCCGGCAGATGTTCGAGGTCGCTCTGCAGGCGGCGATCGGAAACAAGATCGTCGCGCGAGAGACCATCCGGGCGATGGGAAAGAACGTGCTGGCCAAGTGCTACGGCGGCGACATCTCGCGCAAGCGCAAACTGCTGGAGAAGCAGAAGGAAGGCAAAAAGCGCATGAAGCGGGTGGGACGCGTGGATATCCCGCAGGAGGCGTTTCTGGCGGTGCTGAAGGTGACGGGCGGTAGCGAAGAGTAAGTCGATAGTTATTTCTGGTCTGGCGGCGCGATCTCGCCGGCGAGAACCTTAGCCGATGGCATGATGGGTGGAGGCATGCTGTTCTCCGGCATTCTGACTCGGAAGAGTGATTGGGCCCTCCTGTTTGGTGCCCGTCACCATAGGCATTCGTTTCTGTTGGCCGGGTCATGAGTCGCTGATATTTGCCTTTGCCGCCGCCAGTATGATTCCCCTGGCGCGTCTGCTCAGCGAGGCTACTGAGGAATTGGCCAGCCGTGCTGGGCCTACGCTAGGCTCACTTCTGAGCGTGACGTTCGGCAATGCGGGAGAGCTGGTCATCGGCTTCTTTTGCGATGCGCCAGGGCTTGCAGGCCGTTGTTAAGGCTTCGATCACCGGCTCCATCCTGGCTAACTTGCTTCTGACTCTTGGCGTTTCGATGATCGTTGGCGGTATGCGTCATCAGACGCTGAAGTTTAATCCTCTGGCGGCTCGTACCCACAGCACCATGTTGGCGCTGGCTGCTATTTCGCTGATCTTACCCGCCGTTTACCATTTCCTTGGTGGCTCCAATCTCGCCAGCCGCGAATCGGATCTGAGCCTTGAGCTCTCCGTCATTCTGCTAATCACATATGGCCTGAGCCTGCTGGTTACCCTGCACACTCACCGGCAGTTGCTCGCCGTTGATAAGAACGCCGGTGAGGAGCACACAGCCTGGAGCAGTTCTGCACCGTCGCGTCAATCGGTGTCGCTGCTGCGGTCAGTTCCCGGAATCGCTCCAAGGTGCCACCCGCGTCCCGCCAGTTGGTAACATCCCCCTTCGCCGGCAAGTCCGGAAGCTCCACGATGCGGACCGAAGCCGCGACGCTCAAGAGGTGCGCCGCCACAGCCGCCGCATGATTCCGACCCGGTTCGTCATTGTCGGGAAGGATGATGGTATGCCGGTCCCGGAAGTAGTCCGCCCATCCCGAGTACAAGTGACTGTTACCGGACCCGCCCGGGTTGCAGGACGCCACCAGTCCCCAACCTTCCAGGGTGTGAACGTCCTTTTCCCCTTCGGGAAGATAGACGGTTCCGGCAGTGAGCAACTTCGGAAGCCGGTAGGGTACGCGCGGGCAATCCCGGAAGCGGTATTCGGCGCCGTCATAGTCGGTATGGTCCGCAGCGCGCTTCCAGGTGGGCTTTCGGCTTGCGTGCGACGCCTTTGGATCGGGAAGGTACTTGCCGGCATCCAGCCCCACGACAATCCCGCCGGCCTCAACTCCGCCGGTCCGCTCCAGGTCCATGGTGCCTGCCGCCTCAACGCCACTCGGGCGGACTTGCACGAAGGCCTTTGCGCCGTCCGGCTTGACGTAGCGTACGACCTCGAGGAGACGGGTTCCGTCCACATCTAGATACGGGTAGCGCGCCAGCTCGCGCCAACCACTGGCAGAGCCGACGGGTTTTGTAGGTTTTGTAGGTGCGGTGCCCGCTGAATCCCAGTTCGTGACCGCACCTTTGTGCCGGTTTTCGGGTGTAGTCCGCCCCACCACCCGGAAAACCTCGGTCTTACAGGTCGAGAAATCGCCGCGCTAAGAGCTCTTTCCAGGTCAATGATATCTCCACCGCGTCCGCAAGTGGAGTGACAGAACCAAAGTCCCGTTTCCGGCTCCACCGCGAAGTTATCGCCCTGACCGTGATGGATGGGACAGACACCGCGCCAGCGAGACGCGCGCCGCTGGCTCAAGTGCGGGATACGCGATTCGTAGTAAGCAGCGATCTCCGCAGTATTGAAGCGGATTGGAAATGCCGTGAGAGGACGACCCTCATCGCAGCTCCCGAGAGCCTCGTGAGTCGTATTCGTCATAAACTTCTGCCCTCTACCTTGGTTTGAGCTTCAATCCATGTAAGGAGGTCGTCTTCGCTATACCGCACCGCCTTGCACCCAGCTTTATAGAGGCTGGCCCGCTTCGGAACAGTCGCCATTTGCGAAGCGTCCCAACCTTCACTCTGAGTCGCTCTGCCACGTCCTTCTCGTCTAACAAATTCATGTGCACCATCTATGCACCTCCTGCCTGGAACATGACACAAAGCTGTGGTTCGCACCTCGTGTCAAGAGCGGAAATAGCGGTTAAGTCTAACGCTGACAGTTAGTTATCTGTTGTCCAGTCAAAGGATGGCTGTTGTTTACTCTCGCCCTAGATCGACTGCTTCATAGAGCAAAAAAAATTAGGATTTGTCGCATCCATTTCCGATCCGTCGCAATTCAGACCGTTTTGACCACCCCCGGTTAGGATCTCCGCGCTCAACGCCTAGGTACACCGGAAGCCTAACCGAAACGGCCTCCACCGCCGGACTAAACCTGTGGGGACTTTTGTGGGGAGAACTCATCAATAGTAATCTTGATCTGCCCTTATTGAAAAGTACTCTACAGTTCAGAAGTTCATTTTGCGTAGCAGCTTGGGAACGTCGATCTCACCCAATCCCGCTCCGGTCCCAGCGACTCTTAATCAGTAGGTTGATTCCTTCCGCGCTCACCATACAATTCAACAGCTTAAACCAAATAGATTTTCCACCCGCTATGATGATGCCAAAGCTCAACTACGTCCTGCCGGTTCTGGACCCACTGAGCCTGTGCCCGGTGGCGAAGCGAATGACGATGTGCTGAATGCGATGAGTGGGGCCACATCAGCGAGACCCAGTCAGCCGGCAGCCAAACAATATAAATGCGCGGTGGGAGGTCCCATCACAATCACAGGCAACGGCACTTACGACGGCGGCACGTATAGCTTCAACCCGGCATCGTCCACGTTGACTTTCCGTGGCGGCAATCACGACGGGCAGCGCGCTAAGTACGAAATGAGCTGTGGACTCGCACGGCTTCACATTCTCGGTCCGAGCGGGCGACTCATTATCGACTGTAATTGATGTGCTACGACGCCCCTTGGCGGAGGAGATGACCCGGCGATAAAACGCCGGGTCAGAAAAAATGGTCGCCAAAGACGGACATGGCAGGCCCATGGCGACCGTAGGTTCAGGCGGATGCCTTGCTCGACTGCATGGCAGCCATCCGGGCCTGCATCTGTCGTGTCATGTGCGGTACGATGCCGATCAGCCGCTCGATCAGCATGAGCTGTGCGCGGTGATGCATCTCGTGCTCCTTCACGCCAAGGATCATCTCAAAGCGGGATTTGGACGGCGGCGTCATGCCGGCCGGCATGCTTACGCGTTCAGCCAGGAAATCGTCGGACAGTGTGTCGAGCCATTTCGCGAATTCCTCGCCGCGATCCCGTAGCCCGGCTATGATCTCCTGCTTGCTGCGAACCGCTTTCTCCTCAGCAGTCATCTTGACGAAACGTGCTCCAAAGTCGTATCCGTCGAGCGTGCTGAGATGCTCGATCCCATGAATCTGATGTTGAAAGGCGGACGCGAGCGTAATATGAGTCAGCATCTGGGCCACGGTTCGCGTCTCGTCGGCGACTCTCAGGCCGTAGTGCTCTTCGCCGATCTCTTCCGCGATCGTTATGGTGTTTTTCCGCACGGTCCGGAAGCTGTCGGCAAGTTCTTTTGCTCCGTAGTAGTTCATGCGCTCGATTCTACCGCACCCCCCGCCGGCTTGAACCAACCGTGAAACCAGTTCTGCAGCGCGCGGCCCTGGGCGAGCCGTTGTGGCGAGACCGGCTGCGAAAAGCTAGCCGGCGCGATGGCACGCGCCTCCCCGATCCATTTCAATGCCCACGGCACTGGAAAAGGCCCGATTGCCTCGATAAATTCGTTCAACAGCTCCCTCGATCGCCCTTGAAATGCATCCAACACCAGCTCCGGCAGAACACTGGCGACTCCCGAAATCACGGCATCGCAGAGCCTCTCGTCTACCGCTTGCGCAAGCGCGCCATCGCTGCCGACGATCCGGCACGCCTCCACGCCCGGCTCGCTGAGTGTGCGCAGAATATCCAGCGACCCACTGCTGTCTTTGATCCCCACGATGTTCGGACATTCAAAGATCAGGTCGCGGACGGTGGCCGGTTGGAGCCCGCTCGAGAACTGGGGCAGGTTATAGAGCAGAACGGGCGCGGACAGCCGCTCGCTCGCCTCCTTGCAAAAGGCCGCAAGGTCGTCCTGTTCGTAAGGGAAAAAATATGGCATAGGCAGGAGCAACCCGGCCGCGCCACCCTCGATCGCGATCAACCCGTGTTCCAAGCATCCCGGAAGACCTGCTGACCCGACGCCGCAAACGAACTCTGCGCGTCCACTCGTGACCTCGCCTACGATCCTCACCATCTGCTTCAACTCCGGCGGCGTGGTGAGGCAGAATTCGCCAGTCGCCCCATTGATGGCGAAACCGCCGATGCCGCGTTCCATGAGGAACTCCATGCTGTTCCGCAAGGACTGCTCGTCTAACGTTCCGTCGGGGTGCCGCGGCGTACCCACGGCCGCATTAACGCCTGTAACTAGTTTGTTGGACATGCCATTCAATAGGTTTTACCTGGCCCACCATAAAAACATACGCGTACGCGCCAACCAAGGCCAGGATCGCCGGCGAAACGAACGCCCAGAAGAAGTTCCCCGTCGCCGACACAATGAACCCGGTCACCACAGGGGCGATCACGCCGGAAAGATTTCCTATGGTGTTCTGGATACCTGTCCACCGTCCAGCCGCGCCGGGGCCGGCGAGGGTTTGCGTGATGGCCCAGTGATTAGAGGCAAAAATTCCAAACGACACGTAAGCCAGACTGAGCAGAACGATGGATAGCGTGAGATCCGAAACCATCACCGAAGGCACCATGATCGTGGAGCATAACAATCCCGTCGCCACGAAGGTCTTCCTGACTCGCGTGGGTGAGCCGCCGCGTTTGATCCACTGATCCGACAGCCATCCGCTCAGAACCGCCGCTGCGGCCGCGCCCCAGAACGGCACAGATCCCAGAATCCCCATCATCGCCATGGATACATGCCGTTCCTTAACAAGATAGGAGGGCAGCCATGTCAGCAAGAAATAGTACGCGTAGGTGTAGCAGAAATTTCCGATAAAGGTACCCCATGCGTCGCGCCGGGCGATAATGTCGAGAATGCTCGCGCCCTCTTTCAAGGCGTGAACGGCCGGTGTCGCGACCTCGGTACGACGCGGTCCCCAGATCAACCACGGGATCAGCCAGACCAGACTGCCCGCGCCGAGCCCGATGAACAGAGCCCGCCAGCCGTAGTTTGCCACCAGGAGGCCGCCGATGAGCGTGCCTATTGCCGGCCCGAGTTTGGTCCCCGCTTCAACGAGCGCGTTCGGAAGGCCGCGCTGGTCCACGGAAAATCCGGTCGCGATGATCTTTGAATAGGCGGGGAACGCCACGGATTCACCCACTCCCAGCAGCAGGCGAAATGCGACCAACGAAGTGAGACCCACGGCGAAGCCGGAAGCAAAGGTGGCCAACGACCACACGAAAAACCCGGAGGCGAAGACCACGGTGACCGGGAAGCGGTCGGTCAGCCAGCCCGCGACAATTTGAAATCCCGCGTAGGTCCAGAAGAAGCTGGACAGCAGAAAGCCCATCTGGATCGGAGATAAGCCGAGATCCGTGGACAGCGCCGGCGCGGCTACAGAGAGGCTGCCGCGATCTACGTAGTTGATGATCGCCGAAAGAACCAGTAAGAGAATGACGATCCACTGGGCGCGGGAGGTCTTGGGGCTCAGTGTGGGATCTCCCTATGAGGGAAGCGCACGAACTCCATGCGGCTTCGATTATGCGTGTAGGTGATGAGGAGGTCCCCATTCCTGGCTGGAATCATCGCCGGATAAGAGTATTCACCCGGCGCATCTTCAAGAACGAAGAAGGGGGTGAATTTTTCGCCGTCCCGGCTGACGGCGAGATTAAGGGGCGTGCGTCGAGACTCCGAATGGTTGTAGACCAAAACCACACGGCCATCCTGGAGGGTGACAGCGTCGATGCCGGAATTCGGATTCGGCAGATGAATCGGGCGCGCCTGCGTCCAGTTGACGCCGAAATCGGTGGAATCGGCAACGCAGATTCGACCGGTTTTCGCAGTAGACCGAGCATACAGCCGCAAGCGTCCGCCGCCGAGCGAAACAATGGAAGGCTGAATGATTCCGTCCGTGTAGATCCATTCCTCAGAGCCGGGAACGGCGGCAGGAGAATCACCGGTGACACTGGAACGCTCAGCACCCGGCGCAATCGCGATCGGTCCGGATTTCTGCCACGTCATCCCATCGTCAGCGCTTCGCTCAATCCAGCAAGCCCACGATCGCCACGTTTCTACGGATGTTCCGCTGACGATGCGGCCGTCGGCGAACACCAGCGGCTTGGCACGCACCGGGCCGTAAAGTCCGGCGGGCAGGTGCTCCGCGGGTGACCAGGTCGCGCCTCCATCGGGACTCCACATGCGGCCGGCCGTCCAACTTTCGGGGTGACGGCCGAACTTGTAGTACATCCACAAACGGCCGTTCGCTGTATGAAACAGAACTGGATTGTAGCAGGCAACGCCCGGTTCGCGCGCGAGTTCGATGGGAGGCGTCCACACTCCGGAGTGCCGGTGAGAGCCCCAGATGCCTACATCCGGATTGCCTTCCGCCGATCCGCCGAACCATGCTGCCATCACATCGCCGCCGGGCAGTTCCACCACGGTGGAAGCGTGGCACGACGCGAACGGCGATTCAGAACAGATACAGAATGATTGCCGCGATATCAATCGCCAGCACTCCCTCGATCAGTCCCACGTTCACGTTGCGATCCCGTACGATTTCGTCGGCGATGCGCGCATGCGGGAACAGAGTCAGGTCCGTCAGCCAGCGCAATCCACGCAGCAGAATGAGTCCTGCGATCGCGTCGAACAGAAAGAAGCTGAGACTACGGCCCCATCCTACGAAGTCGCCGCTGACCGCCTTCACCATCAGGAGGGAGATGGCGATCAGTGTCATCCCGAAAGCTGCGCCGGCGGCGAGATTGCCGTTGCGAATCTCGAAAGCCACATCATACCCGGTTAATCGCTGATACAGGCGCCCAATCAGGATCAGCGCGCATTGGCCGAGGAGGAACAGCACCACCGCGGTCCACGCCGTGCCTCCAGGTTGACGGATCACAGCGGCCAGCACCAGCCCCGAGGCGATATACACGCCACACTCCAAGGCGCCGGCCGCGGCATTTCGATTCTCGATGACCTCCCGCGAATTATGGGTGGCCGGCACCAGCGCCAGGTCCATCAGCCAGCGGCTGCCGTTCAATGCCAGAATGCCTGCCGCTGCCCATGCCAGATCCATGCCCAATGCGCGGAGCACGGCCGGTGTGCCCGCATCCAACGGGAGCGGGGCAGCGGCGCCCAGATACACGATGACGATCGCGCCATAATACCCGGCCACGGTAAGACCGAAGGCGGGATTATCGCGCGATGTGAGTTCCTGGTCGAGGGAGTATGGCGAGAACCAGTCCTTGACATACTTCGCCAGGATAAGGACCAGGACGCCTAAGATTACATGCGTGAGCGCCAGCGCCAGTGGGGCATAGTCCCATTGCTCCAGGTTCATGGACTAGCGGCGTCCGCCGCCGCGGCCAAAGGACCGGCCGCCCCCACTGAACCCTCCGCCGCGCGAATAGGATCGAGACCCGAAAGAGCCGCCCGGACTATACCCGCCACGCGATTGATATCTGGATCCCGAATAGGACCCGCGATTCTGATACTGGGATCCGCTGTATCCGCCGCCATTGCTGTACGTCTTCGGACGCTCTTTGTAGAAGTCGGTAGGCCCGCTGGACGTGCCGCCGCTCGACCGCGAGTTGGCCCATTCGCGAGCGCGCCCGAGAATGCCTCCGCCGGCGCCGCTGCCGCCGCTGCCGCCGCTGCCCACCGAGGGTGTCGTGCGGCTGCCGTGCCACCATTGATAGCCGTCGCCGCGGCCGTAAAAAATTTCACCGCGCCGCCGGGCTTGATAGTAGCCCTCGTAATCGGGAGCCGTGATCGGCCCGCGTGAAGCATTCAGAAGATGACTCAAAATCAGGTATTGCGGAAGCCAGTTCCAGACTCCGTTCTGCCACGAGCCATACGAGTTGGATTGACCCGGAGGCGCAACGTACGCGATAGCGGGAGGCTGCACCACGCGTTCGACTTCGGAATCGTATTTACCGGCCGGCTTACGCGCGATCACCATGCCGACGCTCTTTTCGGCATCCGGCTTGCGCGCGGCCTCGGCTTCCTCCCAGCGCTCTTCGCTGGATGCCTCGCCTCCCGCGAGAGTCGCGTCTTTGTACTTCGTCTTCACTACGCGAACCTTCTCGCGAAGGCCGTGATTATCATCGACGTCCAGCAGCAATTTGTCCCAACTCGTGTAGAGCTGTGCCGCCAGTTGGTCTATGCTGTTCGCGCCTTCCTTCAGCTGGCGTGATGTTTGGTCCACGCGATCCGCATTCTGAAAGAAGGTTGCGTAGTCGAAGTTCGCGAGGTTGTGCGATTCGGCTTCAGATCGCAGCGCCGCCGCGGATTCCCACGCGTGCTCGCCTTGCGTCTTCAGCGCCTTGAGCTGAGTCGCGCGAGCCTCGATGTCGTCGCGTTTACCGGGCCAGTCGATCTCTGCTTTCTTCGCGGGGGCGAGCGCGGCATCCACATCGAAGGCATGCAGCGCCTCGTAGTTCGACTTCATGTCGGCCAGCCGTTGCGGTAGCTCGCGCTTATAACGGATCCAGCGCTCGGCTTCGGCGCGGAGATTGGATGCATCCTGCGCGCAGCCCTTCCGCTGAGATTTGAACCGGGCAAGCTCGGTCTCTACCTTAGGAGCATCCGCCCTCCGGTTCTGCTTCCCAAGTTGCTGAAGCGTCGCCAGCTCCGTTGCGGCTGCAGCCAGGCAGGCGTTGTCCTTCTCCAGGCGCTGATGGAACTCCGCCGCCTTGGTGCGGAACAGCACCGGTTCATCTGTGAGAGAGCGCGCGACGAAATCCCGGTTATTGGTGTACTCTGTGCGTTGCGAGTCGAGGCTGGATGCCGCGGCCGCGATGGAAGTTCGCAAATTTCTAGGAAGATTGTCGAGGCCCGCGGTGGCGACGAAGATCATCAGCAGGACGATCACAATCGCCAGGGCCCCTAAAGAACGTCGATTCATGGCTGCCACACCTCAGGCGGCGCGGTAAACGGTGATGTCCTCGGTCTTCAAGCGGCGGGCAATCCGGACATCGAAGGGCTCGCCCTCCCACTTTTCGATGCATACCAGACGGTCGCCGTTCTGTTCCTTAAAAAGCCAGCGATACAGGCCTTCGCCTTGGCCGGCTTCGTCTTCGAAGTACCCAAGCTCGCGGCTGGATTCGAATCGCCACGGCTTGCCTTCATACGTGATAGATGAGTTCGGGTCTTGCCGGGAATCCATATCCGCCAGTTGCTGCTCCGTGATGTTGAGGTCGGGCAGGGCCAGTTTCTTACCATCTAGAATGCCCATCACTTCCGCAGACGGCTTGCCGTAGACTTCCAGGTACACCCGCCGCCCTCGAAACTCTCCACTTAAGTCGATCCAGCGGTGGTTATTGTTCTGATACGCGCTGCGCCGGTCGACAGTGAAATCGAGATCCGAAAAATCTTCCGCGGCGCCGCGAATTGAAATCACGTCGCCTTTGCGGGCATCCCAGGGATGCGCATCCAGAGCGCTCGGAACTTGCGCTGGAGCTCTTCCCGCGGCGACAACGGGAGCGGAAGGCTTACGAAACATCATGGCCAGAATGAATATGAGCAGAACGCCCAGAACCGTCAGAATGGTGATAGTAATCATCCTGCCTTGTGGGCGTTCGTCTCCACTTAATTTTCAGGAGCAGCCAACTGCTTGGCCATCGTGGGCGGCAGCGCCTTCTGCTGGCGGGCAGCCTTCAACGCTGCTAGCTCCGAATCCACGGTGCCGCCCTGCAATTGCGCGAACTCGGCTTCCAAGCCCTCGTCCTTACCTGCACTCGCCAGTTGATCGAAAGCCTTGGCTTTGGCTTCCTCTTTCGAGACGGACTCCTCAAAACCTTTGAGCGCCGAAAACGCATTGTCGGCCTGCGCCACTCCGGATAGCGCCTCAGCCACCTTCCTCTGTGCCACCGCGGCATTCTTGCGAGCTACCAGCGTAGTTGCCGTCCGGTCTGCCTCGTCGATGCGCCGCTTCAACTCAGCAACCTTCTGCTTGAGCGACTCACTGGCGCCCCGCGCCGATTCCACGCCCGGCTTCATCGACGCAATCTGCTGGTCTGACTCGGCCTTCTTCGCCAGCGCCTTCTTGGCCAGGTCTTCATTGCCGGCGTCCAAGGCTTGATTGGCCCGCGCCAACCACTCCTCGGATTGGCGAACGTACTTCTCGTACTCGGCTTCCAGGCGATTGTGATTGCTCATTGCCATGGCCGAGGCATTGATGGTCTTCGCGAGTTCCGCGCGCATGTCGCGCACAGTCTGCTTCACCGTGGCTTCGAACGTGGCGTCCTCCACCACGTCGAGGCTCTGATTCACCTGTCCGCGGACTACGCGCCCTCCGCGGCCGAACATCTCCGTAAAGAATCCCATGTCTTTCTCCTATTGTCTCGTAACCGGAGGATGGCTAGTGCGCCGCCGCGACGGCCTCACCGAGCAGGTGCCGCGCTTCCATGACGTCGGCCCGCAAGTATCCCGCGCAACTCAGAATATCATCTTGATCTTCCTCCCCCATATTTTGGATGGTGCAGAAGTTATTGAGCGTGATGGCAGTCTTGCCGTCTCCGACTTCGTACAACTGGAACGCGGAAGTGGAAATACCATTGTGGCCCGAGAGCATCTTACGCATTACCTCGGGTGTGATTTCGGCGGTGGGTACCGTCGTTAAATTGACAGAGAAATACAGAACGTTGCCGACGAGAGCGGCCTGAAAGGTCACGCCGGTCTCTAGATCGCGCACTCGGAGCACGTTGTCGCCGGTTTCGGTGACCTCGAACCCGCCGTGTGCCAGCAACTCCGCTATCTGAGAAATCGAAAGGTGGTCGTTTCGAGTCATACCTGTCAAAGTATACGATCTTGCAGCCTTGCGAGTTCTCGCACATCGACCATTGCCCGTCGCATACCGGCTATCAGCAGTTCCCTACCGGCGGCTGACTGCCCCGTTTAGCCTTACACGGATTAGCCCTACATTAGGGTGATGCCCTCCCTGTCGGATGTGTGGACCCAGCCGGACTTCCTCAAGCTGTGGACCGGCCAGGCGATATCGCAGGTTGGCTCCCGTGTCAGCGCCACGGCCGTGCCGTTAACTGCCGTGCTGTTTCTGAGGGCATCACCGCTCCAAATGGGCATAATGAGCGGGGCGGGTGCAGTGGACGTATTGCTGTTCGGCCTTTTCGCCGGAGTCTGGACCGATCGTCTTCACCGGCGGCCGATCCTGATCGCCACCGATCTGGGGCGAATGTTTCTGCTGGGCTCCATCCCGCTCGCAGCCGCCTTGCATCGGCTGACGATGACTCAGTTATATGTTGTTGGGGCGCTCTTCGGTATCCTGACCGTGCTCCTCGATGTCGCATATCAGGCGTATCTCCCGAGCTTGGTGAACCGCGATAACCTGGTACAGGCCAATAGCCAGCTCGCCCTCACTGAGTCCATCGCGGAGGTGGTGGGGCCAGGAATGGCCGGCGTCTTCGTCGATGTCTTGACCGCCCCGATCACAATCCTTCTGGATGCGATTTCGTTTCTCGTTTCAGCCTTCTCTTTGACTCTGATTCGCACAGAAGAGCCACTCCCAAAGCGCAGCCTCGACCCGCACATCGTGCGCGAGATCACTGAGGGTCTACAGAATTGTTGGCGCCATCCCATATTGCGCGCACTCGCCCTTCGCACCGGGACCGCGGCGTTCTTTATGGGCTTCTTCAGCAGTTTGTACTTTCTGTTCGCGGTCCGCGAACTCGGGGTCAGCGTGGCAGCTCTGGGTTTCATCATCTCCATTGGCGGCGTCAGCAGTGTAGTAGGTGCATTCATAGCGGAACGGGTTGTGCGCCGCTTCGGCTTTGGCCGGACATTCATCGGATCTGCGCTGATGAGCGGAGTGGCCACCTGAGCATTCCCCTGGCGCACGGACCCGTGGCCGTCGCCTGTGCCTTTCTGATCGTGGCTCAACTAGCCGACCTGGCTTGGCCCGTGTTTAACATCAATGAGGCCGCCCTCCGCCAGACGATTACGCCTGATCGTCTGCTGGGGCGAGTAAACTCAGCGATGCATCTTCTATTTAATGGCGCGCTTCCGTTGGGATCGATGGCAGGGGGAGCTTTGGCGGAAGTGACAGGAGTACGGACCACCCTATCTATCGCCTCCATCGGATTATTGCTCTCTACCCTATGGCTGGTTTTCTCATCAGTGAGTCAGCTGCGCGAGGTCCCCAGTTGACGTTGGAGGCGGGAGTGGACGACCGCGGCAAGCGGCTCGATCTGTTCCTGCAGGAGCATTTGAAGGCTTACAGCCGCTCGCGCATCCAGGGCTGGATCAAAACGGACCGGGTCCGAGTAGATGGGCAGCCGCCGAAAGCCTCCTACACTCTTCGGGGTGGCGAGCGCATTGAAGTGGAGCCAGCCGAACTGACGCCCTTGAAGGCCAGCCCCGAGGACCTTCCGCTCGAGATCCTCTACGAAGATGCCGCAGTGATCGCCATCAACAAGCCCGCCGGCGTGGTGGTGCATGCCGGTGCGGGAGTGCATGAGGGGACGCTGGTGAATCGCCTGGTCCATCACTTCGGGAAGCTCTCGACCGTGGGCGGCGACCTGCGGCCGGGCATCGTGCACAGGCTCGATCGGTATACCAGCGGAGTGCTATTGGTCGCCCGCACGGACGCCGGGCATCAGGCCCTGGCCGCGCAGTTTTCGACGCGATCGGTGGAGAAAACTTACTTGACCGTGGTACACGGAGTGGTCGCGCAGGATCGCGGGCGAGTGACCGCCAGGATCACCCGCGATCCTGTGCGCCGCACCCGAATGACTGCGAAGTTGGGGCAAGGCCGCACGGCTTTGACCGATTGGGAAGTGATCCGCCGGTTCGAGAAGTTCACCTATTTGCGCGTACGGATCGGGACTGGGCGAACCCACCAGATTCGTGTACACCTATCCAGCATCGGCCACCCCGTCGCGGGTGATCGTTTGTACGGTGCCCCCGTCACACCGGGGGTGCCGCGCTATCTGTTGCACGCTCACCGTATCGTCTTTACAAGTCCGGCGACCGGTGAGCGGGTGATCGTGGAAGCTGCCGTCCCGGCGGACTTGCGTGACTGGCTATTGCAGCTTACCTAAGAACTCGGCGGCCACCTCCGCGGCGGGACGGTGCTTGCCTTCCACTTCGTGATTCATGCGACGCATCTGGGCGTCGTTGATCTTACCGGAGAGTTCGGACAGTGCGGCATCCAGACCCGGGCGTGCGGTGAGAGTGGCCTTGCGTACGACCAACGCGCACTCGTAGGGCGGGAAGAAATGTCTGTCGTCAGCCAGCACGACAAAATCGGAAACACCGAGCTGGCCGTCTGTGGAGTTGGCGGCCACCATCTCCACCTGCTTGCTCTCCAGAGCGCGGTACAGAAGGCCGAGATCCATCGAAACGGGCTGCCCTTCGATAGGCAAGTTGTAGGCCCTCACCAACGCCTGAAGGCCGTCGGAACGCTGCAGGAACTCATATCCCACACCCAATTTCCAAGGCTTGCGGCGTTTCGCCGCATCACTGATGGTGGTCAGCCCGGGGCTGCGCGCCGCTTCGCTCCGCACCACCATCGCGAACGTGTTGTTGAAGCCGAGCGGGGGCATCCAGCGCAGTTGCCATCGATTGTTGTACTCGCGAGAGATTTGCTCGAATACCTGGGCGGCGCTGTTCGAGGGTGGCTGTTTCAAAACTGCTGTCAGGGCCGTCCCGGTGTACTCTGGATACAGGTCGATGGAACCGGCGGCGAGCGCCTGATGCGCCAGCAGAGTGCCGCCTAAATTGAGCTTGCGATCCACCGGTTGGCCGAGCTTGCGCTCGATCTGTGCAGCCACGATTTCCCCAAGTAGGATTTGTTCGGTGAAATTCTTCGAGCCAACCACGATGCGCCGCGGACCCGAGGAGCAGGCGGTCAGCAGCAAAAGGAAAACGGCGAGGACCGGCATGGGTCTTATGATTTGTCGAGCTTCGATTCGAACCATGAGAGTATTCCGTCCGCTGCCAGTGCGAGTGCCGCCGCCGGGATCGCGCCCGCTAGAATCTGCCTGGAATCCACCATGGAGATGCCGCGGAAGATCAGTACGCCCAGGCCGCCGCCTCCTATCGCCGCGGCGATGGTCGCAGTGCCGATGGTGGTGACCGTCGCGATGCGAATGCCGGTCAGGATCGTCCGCGCGGCGAGTGGGACCTCCACCTGAAACAGAACCTGGGGGTCCGTCATGCCCATTGCGACCGCCGACTCGCGAATGGCGGGATCGATGCTGGTGATGCCGACTACGGTATTGCGTACGATCGGCAGCAGCGCGTAAAGGATGAGAGCAATCAGTGCGGTCCGCTTGCCGATTCCGCCGATCCATGGAGCGGGGACCAGAAAACCAAACAAAGCCAAGCTCGGTATGGTTTGGAACAGGCTCGCACTGGTCAGCGTGGCTCTCCGCAGATTTCGATGGCGGGTGGCGAGCATTCCTGCGGGTACGCCGATGGCAATGGCCATCACCACCGTGATACCCACCAGAAAAGCGTGTTCGAGTGTTAGCGAAACCCACTCAGGCAAGCCGGTTGGCATCGCCGCCCTCCAGGGTTCGGATGTACGCCAGAAAGCCGCGCGCCTCCGGAACTTTGGCGGTGCGGAATTCCTGGGCCGGGCCAATCCAGGCAAGCTTGCCCTCGTCCATGAGAGCGATGCGGGAACCCAGCAGCAGCGCCTCGGCGATGTCGTGCGTGACGAACAATGCGGTCTTGCGAAACTTATCCCTCAGCGAAAGGAACAGCGTCTGAAGCTCTAGCCGCGTAATGGGATCGAGAGCACCGAAAGGCTCGTCGAACAACAAGACCGGCGGGTCAGCCGCAAGAGCCCGGGCCACGCCGATCCGCTGTCGCTGGCCGCCTGAAAGCTGGCGCGGCCGGCGCGTCGCGTACTCCTCGGCCGGAAGGCCGATGGCGGCCAAGAGTTCATTGCTGCGCGCCGCTATCTTTTCGGTCGCCCACTGATTCAGGCGCGGAACCAGGCCGATATTGGCGGCCACGTTCCAATGAGGAAAGAGCCCGCCCTCCTGGATGACGTAACCGATACCGCGCCGGAGTGCGACCGGGTCCCAGGCGGTGGTAGCTTTTTCATTCACGATTACTTCGCCCTCGGTTGGATACACGAGTGCGTTTACCATCTTCAGAGCGGTAGTCTTGCCGGATCCGCTGCGCCCGAGCAGGACCAGCGTCTCGCCCGCATCGACGGACAAGGTGACGTTCCGCAAAATGGGCCGGCCGGCGATCCGGTACGACACGTTACGGAACTCGACAGCGGGCGTCATGCTTGCGACCGCAGTGTAGCAGACGCGATTGTGTGAACGAGCACTCCGGCCGCAAAGGCGGATAATGAACGGCATGCGACTGCTGCTCGCGATGGCCGTATTCACCTCGCTCCAGGCACAAACGCCATTAACCGGCGTCATCGACATCCATGCGCACTGCGGCCCTGACAGCGTCGCACGCTCCATCGACGCGATGGATCTTGCCCGCCTCGCAAAAGCCAGCGGTATGCGGGCCCTGGTGCTGAAGAATCACTATGAACCCACGGCATCGCTCGCCTATGTGGTGCGCAAAGAGGTCCCCGGCATCGAGATCTTCGGAGGCATCGATCTCAATCGGTCCGTGGGGGGCGTTAACCCCAGCGCGGTGGAGCACATGGTGCTGGTGCAGGGCGGTTGGGGACGGGTCGTGTGGATGCCGACTTTCGATGCGGAGAACCAGGTGAGGTATTCGAAGGAACAGCGGCCGTTTGTTTCCGTCTCACGCGGGGGCCAACTGCTGCCCGAAGTAAAGCAGGTAATCGCCCTTGCCGCGAAGCATCGCCTCATGCTGGAGACCGGGCACTCCTCGCCGGTCGAAGGCCTCATGATTGTCCGCGAGGCTCGCGCGCATGGCGTCGAGCACGTTGTCGTCACGCACGCGATGCTCGCGCCGATACGGATGTCGATCGCGCAAATGCGGGAAGCGGCCGGACTCGGGGCGTATCTCGAGTTTGTGTACAACGGTGTGATCGGCGCGGCCCGAGAGTACTCGATGAGCGATTACGTGAAGGCGATTCGCGAAGTGGGTGCGAACTCGTGCATTCTGTCGAGCGACATGGGGCAGAAGGCGAATCCTCTGCACACGAATGCGCTGGTGGATTTCTTTGCCGCTTTGCGGAAGGAAGGAATTTCGCAGGCAGATATCGACTTGATGTCGAAGGCCAATCCGGCGTGGGCCTTGGGATTACAGAGATGACTTACGCTTTCAGCAGCCGCAGCGCGTCCTCCAGTTCATAGATCCGATCCTCGAACGCCTTCACCGGTTTGTTAGCGGTTTGAGCGGCGGCGAGCTTCTTGCGCTGGGTCTCGATCTGCTTCTGCAGAGCCCGTTCCTTGGGGGATGGTTCGGCTTCCGGCTGCTTCGGAGCGCTCTTCGGCTTCTTCGCTTTGGTTGGCATCGCGACCTTCGCGCCGAAGTCGTCCCGAAGCTCGCGCTGGACTTGCAGCAGTTCCGCGGCGAGTTCGTTGAAGTGGGCGATCAACTCCTTCTTCGCCTGATTTCTCAATTTCAAGTAACTGTTTTTGGCTTCTCTATATTGCTCTAATGTGGTGGCCATGGAGAGATCTTATTGTAGATTTCGGTAAGGCGCTTACGATCCTGGGAAGATAATCCAGAATGCCGGCGTATGTCCTCGCGGGCCGATAATTGCCGGACGTAGCGCCCAAAATATTCCGGGATATCGCCTCCGTATTGAAAACTGTACATGATGTCGTCAAAGTTGGCGGTGTGGGGCATCCCCAGGGCATGTCCCGTCTCATGCAGGCAGGTCAGATAAACTACGGCGTCGCGCAGAAGGGGAGCGGCCCCGGCACGCATCTCTGTCGGCCGCACATAGACCTCGGCGCCGCGTACGCCGTCGACCACAATCGGACGAGCCTCGCCGTACAGCCCCTGCTCCGCGGTTGCCCAGTATAGGCGTATGTGCGCTTCCGCTTCGATGGCGGTTTTCTCCAGCTTCAGTGTCCCGCCGGATGCAGTCTGCCATGCTTCCATGGCCCACTGGGCCAGAGCCGGGTCACCGGCCCGGCATCCCGTATCAGGTTTGGAACATGGCTGTACCCAGTAACGCAGGCTCGCGGCCTGAAGGCCGGCGGAAAGCAGGAGAAACGCGGCGAGCTTCATGGAGAGACGGGATGCAAGGGCACCCGCAGCACAACCAGCGTCCCCGAACCCGGCTTCGATAACACGGCCAGCTTTCCCGACAAGGCACGGGAGCGCTCCTGCATGCTGATGATGCCGAGCCCCTCGCGATAACGAACCCCGGCCGGATCGAAACCCTTGCCGCAATCGCGCACTACCAGCCGGAGCTGTTTGCCGATGCACGCCAGAGAAACCGACGCTACAGGAGATGCCGAGTGTTTCGCGACGTTCCGGAGCGCCTCCTGCGCGATGCGGTAGATACCTGAGGCGGCGGCCAGCGGAATCGAGCGAGGCACCCGCGCTGCACGGAAAACCACGCTGATGTTCTCCCGCTGGCCATATTGCTCCAAATAGCGGCGCAGGCCGATCTCCAGTCCCAGGTCCTCAAGAATAGAAGGATGCAGATCGTGGGATAACACCCGCATGGAGTCCGACAGTTCCCGGATGGATTCACGCAGCTCGGTAACCTGTTTGCGAACGCCTGCGCCATTTCCGCCAATTTCGCTCTCAATTCCCGCTACCTTCATCTCCAAAGCAGCGGCTCGTTGTGCCAGATCGTCGTGAATTTCGCGGGCAATACGGCGGCGTTCGTCTTCCTGCGCCGTCAGCATGCTGGCGGCCAGGGCGTGCAACTCGTCTTTGGTCCGTTCCAGTTCGGCGCCGGCGAGAGAGACGCGGCCCGCCAAAAAGTCGCGCTCCCTCTGAATGAGACTGGCCGCTGTAATCCTGTCGGTTACATCGCGCAGTACTAGTACGGCTCCAGGCGACATCTCGCGTTTCACCGAGACTGGAGCGGATAGGACCTCAATCGTACGATTGTGCCCATCGCTTGATGCGCAGCGTGAAATTGAAGCCTGATGTCATAGAACGCCGCGGAACTCCCTGCCAGCCCGCGGCGCCTAGAATTTCACGGATATTTCCTCCCAACAGCGAGTCAGAAGGACGATCGAGGAGACGCTCGGCGGCGGGATTAGCCAAGGTCACACGGTTTAGAGCATCCAGCGTGATAACCCCGTCTCCCATGCTGGACAGGACGGCGGATAGCCATGCCCGGCTCTCTTCGGACGCACGACTGAGCCTCTGCTGCGCGGAGGCCATCAACAAAGTAGCTTTCAGTTCGTGGTTCCTAAAAGGTTTGACGATGTAACCCAGCGGCCGGACTTGCTCGGCTCGGCGCAAGGTGTCGTCATCGGTGTAAGCGGTCACGAAAATAGGCGGGAATATCCAGGCGTTCCCGGATCTCCTGAGCCGCGCTGATTCCGTCGCGCTCGGAACCCAGCCGGATATCCATCAGAACCATATCCGGCCGCGTTCGCTCGGCGAGTTCAATCGCCGCTTCCGGATCTCCCGCTATGCCCAACACCGTCGAACCCAGCCCGATGATTTGGGTCGCTAGGTCATGGGCAACAATGCGCTCATCCTCGACGATGATCACACGCAACCGCTGCATTTGTCAGGACTGAGATTTGTGGACTGCGCCGCTTCCGGCAATACCGCGCTCGATCGCATAGCGGATGAGTTCCGCGGTGGTCCGCAATCCGAGCGCCTGCGATATTGACGTTTTGTGAAATTCCACAGTCTTAACGGAAATCCCCAGAAGCGCCGCAATTTCCTTGGCAATTCGCCCTTCCGCGATGAGTTGCAGTACCTCGCGCTGGCGCGGCGTCAATTCGGATCGAATACTCGCGAGATTCATCGAAATACCGTCACCGGTCGTCGCAATGCCCGGTGAAATGTATGTTTTTCCCGACATGACTTCACGAATGGCTATTTTGAGTTCATCAGCTGCCGAACGTTTCAAGACGTAAGCGGAAGCTCCTGAATCGAACGCGGCGCGAACATAATCGGGGTCCGTGTGCATGCTCACGACGACGATTCGAATATGCGGCAACTCTTTCGACAGTCGGACGGCGGCTTCAATGCCATTGAGGAGCGGCATGGAAATGTCCAGCAAAACCATGTCCGGATTAAGTGTTTTGGCTGTTTCGAGCAATGCGCGTCCGTCAGTTACGGCTCCGATGATTTCGTGCTCCGGCTCCAGGATACGGCGCAAACCTTCCAGCATCAGGCCGTGATCATCGGCGAGTACTAAACGTGGTCTCATGCAGACTTCCACCGGATACACACGATCCTAGCATGATGCACATCGTCGTGGACTGCGTGCAGATGATTCCGAAAATCGAAATGAATTGTCGCTATTTATGCGGTAAGCACGTAGTTTTCCTAGTTTCCCCTTCTGTGTCCGCACGCCTAAGATTGGGAATTAGGAAACCGAAAACTATGCCGGCCAACGGGTATCGCTTAGACTCGCCGTTGTTAGCCATCGAGAAATACGACGATGGGCGTTCTACGTTGCGCGTACTTGTGCCGGGCACTGAGTTGATTGTGGTTTCTCCCGCGGATGTTAATACCGGCAGGGTGACCATATCCGCAGGCCAGCAAAAGCTCGAGGTTTTTCAAACCGATCTTGACGATCGCTCCAGCCGCGTGGTTCTGGATCGGCGCATGGCTGTTAACGGCTCCTTCGGTCACGAGCCATCGGCTGAGGATAAGACATGGAAAGCGGCACTCAGCACAGCGACACAGGTCCCAACGGGAGTCAGCCTTTACAGGCGGCGCTCTGTCCATTTTGTAGTGCGCGGCGACAGTGAACTTTCTTCGTTCTCGCTTTCGCGTGGCTTGTTCGCGGTGCGAAGTACATTTTGAACTTACGGCAGCGGCTCACAAGCGCGCCAAGACTTTACCTGCCGCCCTGTTAGTTCAGATTCGCCTGGAGAACGCGCGAAATCGAACGCCCTGCATCTCGATGCCGGATATCGAATCCTGCACGGAAGGCGAGTTGGGCGCACCGGGCGTGCGCCGCTTTCGAGCGCCCGCCGCATAATAAGGCGTGGAGCAAACTGGCTACGTTGTTGTCCTGCTTCAGCCAGCGGTTATAAAGCTTCCGCTTGACTGAAATATCTCAGATTTGTGGCATTTCGCCGGCAGTCCCGAAAGCTGGGCTTGGATCACGTACCTTCGCTTATAAACTTGCTCTTGCGGCATTGCTTCTGGCAATTTGCCTGGATGCCGCGCAAACTCGCCGTGTGGTCATCATCAAGGTGGACGGCCTGGGACAGCAAGTTCTCGACCGCTGGGTGAACGAGAAGAATCCCGCAACGGGCAAAAGCTTCCTGCCTTGGATTCATCACGTCTTTCTCGAACGCGGCGCCTGTCTGACCAACTTTTATGTGCGTGGAATCAGCCTGAGCGTGCCTTCATGGTCCATGCTCGACACCGGCCGTTTTCCCGTTATTCATGGCAATGCCGAGTTCGACCGGATCAACGGACACGTCTACGATTACCTGAATTTCTTTCCTTTTTATTTCTCTAACGCGCGTAATTCCCGGGCTGACATGCCTGGCGTCGAAGTTTTGGATGAAGCCGGCATCCCGCTTTTAATCGATTCCTTCCGCCCCGCGGAGCGGCTTCAAGGTATGCAGTTATTCGAGCGTGGCGTCCGCTGGCAGACCGTGCGATCATTGCTGCCCCGGCGATTCGGCCGCAGTCCTCGAGAACTGTTTAACGAGTGGCAAACTGGCTTTGAGTTATCCGAAGCGCTAGGTGAACAATTAGAGAGCGAACTGGTCGCGGCTCTCGCCAGGGACCAGATGATGTACCTCGATTATTTCTTTGGCGATTGGGATCATATCGCGCATCTCGCCAATGACGAGGCCAGCCAGCGCCAGGTTCTCGAGAAATTAGATCGTCTGGTGGGTCGCATCTGGACAGCGATTGAGGAGAGTCCCCTCGGCCCGGGAGACTACGCTCGCACTCGATTTCCGATCACGGAATGAACTCCGATCCAACGGTCTACAGCCAAGGCTTCAACCTGGTCAATTTCTTCGGCAGTGCTGCGGCGGGCGGGCATCACGTGATGACCAACCGGCATCCGGAATCGGAATACAAGCTGAAAGCGTCTGGATCCCTTTGTGTCGGAGGTGATCACGCCTAGTCGAGATTCCTTTTACCTGCCGTACGAGGCTGCCGACTATCCGACGGTCCTGCTGGACCTGGATGGCAACGAGCGCGCGGCAGTGTACCTGCGCAATAGTGACCTGAACGCGCTGCACATGCTGCTGAAAGAGCCCACGCGAAAGACAGCAGAAAATCCTGGCGCTCATTGACTCTCATAGGCCGGATTGGAGGCGTACCATTGAGGAAATCGAACCCGAACTCGCAGCCTTGAAACGCAGTATCGATCGGAAGCGGGCCGCGCTGCCGCGCAAACGAAGACAAGATGACGGAGGATGATAAGCGCCGCGGGGCTGAGATCGAAAGCTGGGAGCGTCAATGGCGGCGATATGGCGAATACCGGACTTGGTTGTCGACCATTTTGGAGCTATCGGCAGGAGATATCACTTCTGAAAAAATAAAACTTGAAGCTCTCGTTCCAAAGCGGTCTCTGATGCAGAGGAATTCGATTTACCAGTTGCAAAACTATGTGGTGAGCGGCTCCGAGCGAGTGGACTATTTCCACTTGCTCACCGCTGCCCGCGTCCGAAATAACGTGCAGCCAGGGGTGGATCGCAGCCCAGTTGACTTTGTTGCAGTCACGATACCCGCGGACGCACTACCCGCCGAAGCGCTACCCAAAGACGAGCGGCCGGATTGCGACGCTGTGTGGATGTACGCCAGGCGAGGACCGGCAGGCCCTGATCCTCATCGAGGAAAAAGTCGCTGCGCTTTGTGCCCGTGCGGCGCTTGAAGCAGGATGCGGCCGGACGGATCACTTTCGAGCGGCAGGATCCGGCCCCCAGATCTTCCGCTGCGCTACTTTGAAGATCCCGAGCTCGACGTCGCAGGCGATCGTTCGGCATGGCTCCAGGGCTGGCACACCGAAGCGGAGTGGTTCCGCGCTACGCACCGGACCCGTTATTCGAACGGCATCGTCGGCCTGGCGCAGCATTTCGCCCCGATCCAATTGGGCGCTTACTCCGCTCTGTGGGAAGGAGCTGGCGAGGATGAACCTGTATTGCGGAGGTTCGCTCGGCGCGTGCGAAATATGACAGCGTCAGATCTGCTGATCATGGCGAACGACCATTGGAATTTCAATGCGCGAGGTTTCAATCCCGGCGGGAATCACGGCTCATTCCTGCGAGTGTCCACGCACTCGGTCCTGATGTTTGCCGGGGCGGGTATTCCCACCGGTAAATCCATCCAGCGGCCGTACGATAGCTTGAGCTTCGTCCCCACGGTTCTGAGCCTCACGCAGCGCGGTAAGCCAGAAGATTTTCCAGGGCCGGCGATCGAGGAAATTACTGGAGCTCTCCGCCCTTAGGACGAACCCCACTCGATTTCCACTCCCGTAACTGAGAGAACGCCTTTGAGACTTCGTTCGCCAAGATCGTGCAGTGCCCATCGTGCTTCACATACTGTTGAACGAAAAACGACGTCGATCCGGTATCCTCCACCAAAGTCTCGTAAAAATTCGGAATAGAGGCGGGAACCAGCGGGTCGTAGCTGGTGTGAAGCGCGAGCATCGGTCTGCTGATACGGCCGGTCGGAGTGTAATAGGTCCGCAAGTACTGTAACGCTTTCGGGTCGGCGGCGTATCTCTTTACAGCCGCGTTCACGGCGTTGTCGTCTGGAAGTCCCGTGTAGATGATATTCCGGTTATCGAACGGATTCCCGCCGCTCCGCTGTTGCAACTCCTTAAACATGTAAGTCACAAAGCTGAGGGTGCTGGCTAGATCCTTGTTACTCTTGAGATTATTCTGACGCCGCAGGATCTCGGCTTTGTCCGGCGCGGCATCCAGCAGAGCCTGAAGGCGCTTCGCTGTCTCCGGCGTGTTTTGAAAATCTGCGTCTACGCGGGACGGATCCGGCAACGCGTCCGGAAAATAGTAGTCAAAGAGCACGCGCGCGTCGAAGGCGCCCCGAGACATGAACCAAGTGGTTGGCGCGAGCGGACCACACATTGGCAACCCGGCGTCATACACCGACGGACTCGTCTCCATCAGCACCATGGTAAGAAAACCGCCCATGGAGTGACCTGTCACATACGTTTCCTTGACTTGACCGTACTTGCGAAGAAAATAACGGCGCAGACTCTCCGTGTCAGTGACTGCTTCCTGTATAGCCCAACCGCCTGCTGCGTAGCCGGATTGCGCCAGCGCATATCCTTGATCTACAAACACAGCAAGCACTGGAGACAGCTTCGGATTTTCATATCCCACCGGCTTGGCACTGTAGCCGTGGCAATACATCACCAGTCCGCCATTCCAGTTCTCCGGAATATCGATGCGAAATTTAGCGCCGTTGATTTCCCCGTCTCCGTCCGCGGCGACGCGGCAGCGAGAGCGAATGAAAGTGCAAATGTCAGTATTCCAGGACCCGGTCGCATTTTGTTCAAGTGTATCAGCCAGACGTCATCCGGTCGTAACACCAATCTGGTTACACTTAGAAAATAATGGTCACACGTCTCGTTATTGCTGTATGCTTGTTCGCCGGCTTGATCTTCGCACAAGCCGAGGTCGGGGGTGCTGCGTTGAACGGGACTGTCATCGACGCGACCGGCGCCGCGGTTCCGAATGCCAGGGTGATCGCCGCTAATACTGGCACCGGCACTACTCGAACGACTCAAACCAACGACTCCGGGCTGTACAACTTTACGCGGCTCCCAGTCGGCACTTACGATATAACCGTCGAGGCGCAAGGATTCAAGACGACGAAGCGCTCAGGACTGAGCTTGACCGTCGGGGCCGCGGTCACCTTCGATGTTTCGGTGGAGGTGGGAACGGCGCAGGAGACGGTCAGCGTGACTGCCGAAGCGCCGGTGGTGGAATCCACTCGCTCGCAAACCGCCACTACCGTAAATGAAAGACAAGTCCGTGACCTGCCGATCAATGGCCGTAACTTCCTGGACTTTACCGTGTTGACTCCGGGCGTAACACGCGACCAGACCCGCAACGGCGACCTGTCCTTCGGCGGGCAGCGCGGCACGTCAAACAGTCTCCTGGTGGATGGCGCGGATGCGAATAATGTCTTTTTCGGGCAGACCACGGGACGCACGGGGACGGGTCGAAATCCGTACAGCTTCAGCCAGGATGCGGTTCAGGAATTCCAGGTGAACACAAACACGTTTCAGGCGGAGATCGGCCGCGCGGGCGGGGGAGTCATCAACGTGATCACCAAGTCGGGGACCAATGCCTTTCACGGCACGGGTTTCGAGTTCTTTCGCGATAAGGCGCTGAACGCGAATTCGTGGGAGAACAATCGCCGCGGGGCTCCCAAGCGGGCGTACCACTTCAATCAGTTCGGCGGAAATCTTGGCGGTCCGGTGGTGAAGAACAAGCTTTTCTTCTTCTTCAACTATGACGGCCAGCGCAATACCACGCCGAACCCGGTTTTCGTCACCGTCGGTCCGGACACGACGGATCCGCTTTCGGTGCAGGGCTATCAATCGCTCCAAAAATATGTTGGCGCGTATGCCAACGCTCTGAACAACGATGTCTATTTGGGAAAGGTGGATTGGGACATCACGAACTCGCAGCGGCTGAGCATCCGTTATAACGCTAACCGGTTCAAGGGCCTGAATTTCGAAAATAGCGGTCAGGCCAGCGCCGCCGAACACACCGGCAATAGTCTTGTGACGACAGATAACGTCGCAGGTTCGCATATCTTCGTGCTTGGTAATCGCGGCGTTCTGGAGACGCGGTTGGGATGGACCCGCGACAATGAACCCGGTGAAGCGAATACGACCGCGCCGGAAGCGGTGATCCGGCAGGGCGGCACGACGGTGCTCAGCATCGGCCGTAACAGCTTTAGTCCGCGATACACGAACGCGAAAACAATTCAATGGGTGGAGACGCTGTCGTGGGTGAAGGGGCGGCACTCGTTCAAATTCGGCACGGATAACAATTTCCAGAAGATCGACAACTTCTTCCCGGGGAACTTCAGCGGCAGCTATACATTCAACACGTATGCCGACTTCGCAGCAGGCCGTCCATTCTCCTATACACAGGCGTTTGCAGGCACGGGCACGGCCGGGCCATTGACGAAACCTAATGTCAATGAGCTTGCTTTTTTTGCGCAGGATTCATGGCGCGTGACGGACCGCCTCACGCTGAATTACGGCATCCGGCACGACTATTTTGCGCTTGCGCAGCCGCAGGTCAAAAACACCGACCCGGCGCTGCTGGCCGCCGGTCTAGATACGTCACGCATCAACCGCGACACGAACAACGTGGCTCCCCGCTTTGGATTCGCATATAAAGCCACCCAGTCAGGCCGCACCGTCGTGCGCGGCGGGTACGGAATCTTCTACGGGCGCACGCCGAGCATTCTCACCGGCACAGCCTTCTCGCAGAATGGCGTTCAAGTGCAGACCTACACGCTGAATACGGCCACCGGCGGGGTGCCCGCCTATCCAAATGTCCTGAGCGCTCCGCCCCCGCTCGCCCGCCGTCCAGACATTTTCGCGTTTGCTCCAGACTACGTGCAGCCGCTGACCCACCAGTGGAGCTTCAACGTTGACACGCAGCTAGGGAACAACTACGCCCTGACGCTCGGGTATCTCGGTGTGCGGGGGCTCCACTTATCGCGTACCCGCGATATCAACCTGCTACCGCCGGTGCCGACTCAGGGCAGCTATGCCGATGGCACGCCGGTTACTTTTCTGCGTTATTCGAGCACCCGGCCGAATTCGAATTTCGGGCGCATCAGCTTGTTCGACAGCGGCGCCGATTCGGTGTATCACGGCGTCTTCGTCCAGTTGAGTAAACGCTTCTCAAATGCGTTCTCAGTGCAGTCGTCGTACACGTTCTCGCACGCCATCGACGACGCGCCGGATTTCACATCTGTTGTCGTTGGCGCGGACGATCCCAAGAATGCCCAATACACCATTTATCCGAACCTCGACCGCGGGCGCGCCAATGCCGACGTTCGTCATCGGTTCGTGTTTGCCGGACTGTGGGAAATCAATTACGCCCGCAGTCTTCAGAACCGCTTCACGCGGGCGCTGCTGAGCGGGTATGAGTTTTCCACCATCGCGCAACTGCAGAGCGGTAGACCGTTCAGCGCTAACGTAGGTGGCGATCCGAACAATGACGGAAATACCCGCACGGACCGGCCACCCTACGTCGGCCGAAACACGATCGATGGACCGGGTTTTGAGAGTGTCGATATCCGCTTCACACGCGATATCTCGATTTGGGAGCGCGCTCGTGTCCGGCTGATATTCGAGGCCTTCAACGTTCTGAATCATCCGAACTTCAGCAGCATACTCAACGCTCAATACAATTACAACGCCACAACACGCGTGTTCTCGCCCGCGGCCGGATATCTCTCCCCAACCGCCACGTTTGATCCGCGCATCCTGCAACTAGCGGCAAAGTTCACGTTCTAAACTTAAGAGGAGAGTCCGTGAGCACGCCTCGGCAAATTAACTGGACGAACACGATTGCGCTCGCCATGTTTCACGTTGGAGCAGCCGCGGCTTTATTCTTCTTCAGCTGGCCAGTGCTGGCCGTCACTGTGTTCTTGTACTGGATGTGCAGCGGACTGGGTATCAGCATGGGCTACCACCGCCTGCATACGCACCGGTCGTACCAGGTGCCGCTGGCGCTGGAGTACTTCTTTGCCATTTGCGGAACGCTGTCACTGGAAGGCGGACCCATATTCTGGGTTTCGACGCATCGGCTCCATCACCAAAAGTCGGATCAGCCGGGCGATCCGCACTCGCCCCGGGAAGGCGGCTGGTGGGCTCATATGGGCTGGTTGCTGGTTTCTGACGCGAATTCGGGGCAGGCGTCGATCGCGGCCAGGTACGCGCCGGATTTGTTGAGGAATCGGTTTTACGTGTGGCTCGACCAGTATCACTGGGTTCCAATGGTCGTGCTCGGAGCGTTGCTCGGTTTAATCGGTGGAATTCCACTGGTGCTGTGGGGGATTTTCCTGCGAGTGGTCGTCGGCCTGCACTCCACATGGCTGATCAATTCCGCAACCCATATGTGGGGCACCCGCCGCTTTGCGACGCGCGACGATTCCCGTAACAACTGGGTCATTGCCCTTTTCACCTCCGGGGAAGGATGGCACAACAACCACCACGCGCACCCGACATCCGCACGACATGGACTCGCGTGGTATGAGGTGGACCTGTCGTGGATTCAGATTCGATTCTTGGAGGCAATCGGCATCGCGAAATCGGTGAAGGTGGCGAAAGTCGCTGAGCCGCCCGAATCTACGTCCACACGCGTGTATTCGGCATCCGTCTAGGGTGGCGGCCCAGCCGCAGCGGGTGCTCTTAAGGATGTTTGAACCGTCCCTCCGTATCCAGAGTGTGGAGTGATATCCCAGTGTTCCAATCTCCGCCCAATGAGCTGCGACAAGAACTTGTTGTGCGGACGATAATGTTGGACTAACCACGACAGAGTGTCGCGGTCGACATGTTCTAACATTCCGGGCTTTGATCGATTTAGAGGTTTATAGTTACCCCGCAGAGCGTTAGCCGGGTCGGCCCCTATGAACTCCAGTAGGTTCGACATTACCTCGATAGGATCACGAATAAGATCGTCAAACAAAATGGTACAAAGCTGTTTTTTCGGGAAAAGCTTTAAGTAACGTTTTATCTGGTCGTGATAGTAGCCGCTATCCAAATATGTTCGCAAAATGCCTTTTCCGTCAGCCTGAAGGGTTCGCGCATACGCATCCTGGTTTGAGCGATGTTCATAAGAGACGCCGGCCTTGATCCGCTCCCAATCGTCTCTTATTGCTTCCCGGAAGGAAAGTGGTTCCTGATTGCGGGAAAACCAATGCCACCAGTGAGAGATCGCGCGCTCAACAGGGTTGCGGAGGCACACAATGAGGCGAGCACGCGGATTGAAGCGAAAAATGCGCTCTGCTGTGTACGGCATGTACAAGTTACGATGCCGGGCCTCGCCTACGAACGGCTCTCCTGCCCAGTGAGAGAAGTAGCGATTGAAATAGTAAGTTGGTCCACGCTCAAATTCCGCTTCAAAATAGAAAGGTTCTTTCGGGTTTGACATGCAGACCTCCGGACACTGGCCGAGATAATCGTGCAGCGATGTGGTCGCGCACTTGGCGGCACCCAGGATGAAAAAGGACGGAAATCGATGGTGTCTTGCGGAGGTCCACGCGGGTGGCAGGGGACGATTGGTCACTTCGCAGATTAGCGAATCGGAGGAGGGCAACAGCTCCGTGCCTCCGTTCAAGCTTACAGCTCTGACGGAATGTATAGGGGTACACGAATCAGGGATGGTCCACTCGAACCCACGAGGTAGCGCGGTGATGCCCGCCGCTATCAGGTCGGGGCGGGGTTGGTCCGCAACGACCAGACCTCGATCAGCCCCATTAACCTGAATGCGTATTACGGGCGGCCGGTCCGGCTCGCGAAGATCGTGCGCCCAACCAAATACCGTCCGGTAGCGCACGGAATCCAGATTGCCACAGAGTCTTCCCGTCATTCTCGATTCTCTTCATACTTTGTCGGATGCCGGAGCAAAAGTTCCCGCCGCTAGTTCACCTCAACCACAATCATTTCGAATTTCTTCGGTCCCACATTCGCAGCGGAATGTACCACCGGGCCCGTCCAGAGTACGTCACCCTGTGGTTTCTGCAGCGTGCTCACCGTCCCATCTGGCATCTTCACCTTCACGTCAATATCGGTCAGCAGCGCTAAGGCTCGGCCTGAGCCTACATGCTCGTGCATGGGTTCAGCGCCGCCTGCCTCGCGCCAACTGCGAAACACGCGGACCTGCGGATTTTCAAACAGCAGGATATTGTGGGCGGGGTCGATGACGATCGGGTCCAGTTCGCGTCTGCGCACGGGAGGTTTAGCGGGCGCGGGCTTCTTCAGCTCGATCTCTATGATTCGGATCGGGGCGGAACCTACGTTCTCGCTGGTATGGCGGTCGCCTGCCGGGCTCCACGATACCTGGCCGGCCTTCCAGTGCTGTTCCTCTTTCCTTCCGTCCTCGTAGCTGAGCGTAATGTCGCCTGGATCGAGGTAAATCATCACACGGTTGATTTCATGCCGGTGCATTACACCCTGATGATGCGGGACGTCCAATACTTTCAGGATGCGCACGACATCGTTGTCCACCTTCACGCGGTCGTCCGCAGCCAGAAGAAAGGCACAGCCGAGAAGCACGGCGCAGAGTTGTTTCATTTGCAGATCCAAGATGCCACAATTCACCCGTGGACGGGCGGAATTCGAGCGGCCCACGGGCGCGCGTTTTCGAGCTGTGCGGCAATTCGAATCAGGACATCCTCGCGGCCATAGGCAGCCGCGAATTGCACACCCACAGGCAAACCTTCCGGAGTCCAATGCAGCGGCAATGAAATCGCGGGCTGCCCGGTCATATTGAAATACGAGGTGAACGGCGTCCAGCGGATCACATTGGGGATATTGGTGCTCTCGAAAGTAAGCGCCCCAAGCTTGGGAGTAACCATGCCGGTGGTGGGGGTCAAAAGAATATCGAAACCACTGCCCCACCAGGAGGCCATTGCGACGGTGAACGCCTGCATGTCCTCGAGCGCCCTCACGTAATCAGATGCGCTCGTCTTTCGGCCAAGGTCCAAGAAGAACAGCGTGTCGGGATCCAAGTCATCGGGTCCAGCGGTTTTGCCGAGCGCCTTTTCGAAACCCTGCAAGGCGGCCAGCAAGCGAACCGGCCAGATACGAAGGAAGAGGCCTCCGGTTTCAGGATCATCGAGCACTGCCGGATGCGCGACTTCGACATGGTGGCCCAGGGACTCGAGCAGCTTGCCGGTTCCCTCCACGGCGTTGCGGCACTCAGGATCGAGTTCGCCTCTCACGGTGGACGCGAGTCGAGCCATGAGGCCGATGCGCAATTTGCCCGGCGACGCGGCAGCCTCCTGCCTGTACGGCCGCTGCGGCGCAGGCGGAGCGGTGGTTTCACCGGGCAGCGACCCGGCAGCAAAGTCGAGGCATCCCGCAAGGTCTCGAATGGAGCGAGTTTCGAATCCCTGCACGCTGACCGGCGCTACCCATTCCGTGCTGGGTGACATACTGATCCGGCCGCGCGACGGTTTCAGGCCAACGATTCCACACGCGGCCGCCGGAGTTCTGGCGGATCCGCCCCCATCTGTCCCGTGGGCCACAGGCACCATTAGGGACGCCACCGCCGCGCACGATCCGCCGCTGGATCCGCCGGGCGTCCGAGTCACATCCCACGGGTTTTTAGCCGGACCCCACGCCAGGGATTCCGTCGTCGCCACGGAGCCGAATTCGGGTGTGTTCGTCCGCCCTAGATTGATAAACCCGGCCTGGCGGATACGATTTGCGAGCTCCGAGGTGACGCGCGCGCGGTACCCGTTCTTCTTGAGGAACCGCGAACCCTGGCTCTCCGGTTCCCCGGCAAGCGTGCAGCCGAGATCCTTGGTGAGGAACGGCACTCCGGTAAACGGTCCTCGCCTGAGGTTCTTGGACTTGGCTTCTTCGCGCGCTTTTTCGAAGCGGCGCCAGATTACCGCATTGATCTGCGGATTAACATTTTCGATCCGCCGGATCGCAGAGTCGACCAATTCAAGAGGGCTTACCTGCCGCTGACGCACGAGGTCAGCCTGCGCGGTCGCGTCGAGACGCGCTATGTCGTTTGACGTTTGCGCGGCGGCCACAGCGCTCAGGAGGAACGTACGGCGGTGCATGATTCAGAATCGCAGAAACCAGCCGCTACGCTTCCCAATTCAGCACCACCTTGCCCGCCTGCCCATCACGCATGATGTGGAAGCCTTGCTCGAAATCGGTGTACGCCAGGCGATGTGTAATCACCGGTCTGATGTCCAGCCCGGAATGCAACATTACGCTCATCTTGTACCAGGTCTCATACATTTCACGGCCGTAGATTCCCTGGATCGTGATCATGCTAAAGATCACCGTGCGCCAGTCGATCTCGAAGTTCTGGGCCGGAATACCGAGTAGAGCGATCTTGCCCCCGTGGCTCATGTTCGCCAGCATGTCGTGAAATGCCGCCGCATTGCCCGACATCTCCAGCCCTACGTCAAAACCCTCTTTCATCCCGAGTTCCTGCTGAACATCGGACAACTTCGTGGTGCGGACATCGACGGCGAGTGTCGCTCCCATCTTGCGCGCCAAGTCGAGCCTATAGGGATTTACATCGGTAACTACTATATGGCGGGCTCCGGCATGGCGGACCACCGGGATCGCCATTAAGCCGATGGGTCCCGCCCCCGTGATCACGACGTCTTCCGCAAGTACGGGGAAAGAGAGCGCCGTGTGGACCGCATTCCCGAATGGATCAAACACGGAGGCGATGTCGAGGTCGACATGGGGCCAGTGTACCCAGACGTTCGACATCGGAAGCGAGATGTACTCGGCGAAGCACCCTGGCCGGTTCACGCCCACCCCGCTGGTATGCGCGCATAAATGACGCCGCCCGGCCAGGCAGTTGCGACAGCGCCCGCACACCACGTGACCCTCGCCGCTCACGATCTGGCCCGGGAAGAAATCCACGACGTTGGATCCCACTTGCGTGATTTCACCCACAAACTCATGGCCTATGGCCATCGGCACCGGAATCGTGCGCTGGGCCCATTCATCCCAGTTGTAAATGTGCACGTCGGTGCCGCAGATCGAAGCCCGCTTCACGCGAATCAGGACATCGTTGATACCAATTTGCGGCTCAGGAACGTCGTCGAGCCAAAGGCCGGGCCGAGCAAACTTCTTGACGAGGGCTTTCATGATAAGGAGAACATGGACGCTCGACTCGATTGTACGCCGTCCCGTAAAAGAGCCCGGCGTATGCGCCGCAAAGCGTCGCCGATTCGCCGTGAACAGGCAGCAAGGTTGGGTTGGCGGCGGCGATGGTGCCCGTCTTGCCCTGTGATAAGATCCATGGTTTAAATACTCGCCGTAGGAGTCGATCGCTGTGAAAGTCTATGAAGGAGCCGAGATACGGAATGTCGGCCTGATCGGGCACGGACATTCCGGCAAGACAAGCCTCGCCGCTGCGTTACTATTTACCAGCGGCGGCACCAATCGCCTGACCCGAGTGGATGAGGGGAACACGATCACGGACTTCGATGACGAGGAAATTGCGCGCAAGTTAACGATTTCCACCGGCATCGCTGCCGCGGAATGGAAGAAGGTCAAGATCAACGTCCTGGATACACCAGGCTTCAACATATTCCTGAACGACACCAAGGCGGCGCTGGTGGCAGCCGACTCCGCCCTGGTACTGGTGGATGGCGTTGCGGGAGTGGAGGTCCAGACTGAAAAGACCTGGGGCTTCGCCGAAGAATTCAAACTGCCTCGCGCCCTGGTGATCAATAAACTCGACCGTGAACGCTCGAGCTTCGAGCGTTCAGTGGAGAGTATGCAACGCGTGTTCGGCCGCGCGGCGGTGCCGATTCATTTGCCTGTCGGGTCGGAACGCGAGTTCAAAGGGATCATCGACCTCATTCAAATGAAGGCGTATATGTACACGCCGGACGGCGACGGCAAGGGCACGGAGACGGATATCCCGGCAGAGATGGCCGATGCAGCGAAGGCGGCACATGAGGCCTTGGTGGAGTTGGTCGCCGAAGGCAAGGACGAGTTGATGGAGGAGTTCTTCAACGAAGGCACGCTTCCCGTGGAACACATCATTAGCGGCCTTCGCGAAGAGATGTCCGAATTGCGGGTGTTCCCGGTGATGTGCGCCTCCGCGTTACACAACGTCGGCACGGACCGGATTCTAGACTTCATCGCCGACTATATGCCTTCGGGCGTGGCTCGCGGCGCGGTGGCGGGCAAAGTGAATGGCGAGGAGAAGCAGCGTAAGATCACCGATACCCAGCCGGTATCGGCGTACGTATTCAAGACCGTTGCGGACCCCTTCGCAGGGCGCGTCACTTACTTCAAGGTGTTATCCGGAGTCGTAAAGAACGACGCCAACCTTTCCAATGGCCGCAATGGGGGTTCTGAGCGCCTGGCGCACATTGGAGTTCTCATGGGGAAAACGATCACACCCATTACGGAACTCCACGCGGGAGACATCGGGGCCGTGGCGAAATTGAAAGACACGGTCACGGGAGACACCCTGGCCGACAAAGGCGCGATGATCGAGTACCCGCCAGTCCAACTTCCGGAGCCTTCGATCGCGTACGCTATTTCCGCAAAGACCCGGAACGACGAAGATCGTATGGGCCACGCGGTGCACAAAATCCTTGAAGAGGACCCTTCCCTGCGCTTCTACCGCGACCCCCAGACGAAAGAGTTCCTGCTGGCCGGTAACGGGCAGCAACACGTCGAGGTGATTTGCAGCCGGCTGAAGCGCCGGTATGGTGTCGACGTTACCCTGAGCGCGCCGAAAATCCCGTACCGTGAGACCATCCGCGGCAAGGCTGAGGTACAAGGACGGCACAAAAAGCAGACGGGCGGTCACGGTCAGTTCGGCGATTGTTGGATCCGCATGGAGCCGCTCCCGCGCGGTGAGAAGTTCAAGTTCGAGAACGAGATCTTCGGGGGCTCGATTCCGCGGCAGTACATCCCGGCCATTGAGAAGGGCATCGTGGAAGCGGCGGAGAAGGGCTATTTGGCTGGATTCCCAGTCGTCGATTTCAAAGTGACCGTGTTCGACGGCTCCTACCACGATGTGGACTCCTCGGAAATGTCGTTTAAGCTTGCCGCCCGCAAGGCGTTCAAGGCTGCGATGGAGCATTCCAAACCGACGCTTCTGGAACCCGTCATGAACGTCGAGGTGCAAGCGCCCGTCGAATATGCGGGAGACCTGATGGGCGACATGAATGGACGCCGCGGCCGCATCTCGGGTATGGAGACGAAAGGCAGCACCCAGATCATTCGCGCCCAAGTTCCAATGTCCGAAATGCTGAGCTATCAGAATGATCTAACTTCCATGACACAGGGAAGGGGCTCGTTCAGCATGGAATTCGATCATTACGACTTCGTCCCTGCACTCCAGGCGGACAAGATCATCGCGGCCGCGAAGGCTGCCAAGACGGGCGAAGAGGAAGAAGAGGAGTGAACGCTTAGAAAGCTAGGCCACAATTAATTCACGAAGGTGTATTACAACCTACAATCTTAATGGTTTTTAATGTTAGCGTACCCCCAGTACTAAGCAACTCGCCAAGCGGGCTAAAGCTCTGGAACGGAACGCTTGCCTCACCGATTCTGCGCCGAACTTGCAACTGCCTGAGGATCAGAGCGTAACCGGATGTTGCATTTAGTCTTGACCGCTTTTGGAAGGCCTTGTAGATTGGGATTTTCTTTAGTCAAACAGTAAAGGATCAGGATGATTCTAAAGCAGCGCGTTTCTGCGGCTCTCATATGTTGCGCGGCCATGGTATCGACGGATGGATGTGGTCCAGTGAAGGTACAGCAGTTCAAGACCACTTTCCTGCCCCCTGCTCCGAAAGCTCCGGAACCCCCGGAAGCCGAGATTTTGGTACCCGATCCGCCGCCCGTTTCTAAGGAATTCATCAAAGAGCTTCCGAACTCGCTAAAATCTGAACTGGCGCTTGCCCGCGGTTCGGCCATCGATAACCGGCTTCGCCGGGCAGAAGAGAAATTCGAAGCGGGTAAGCACGCCTACCAGGAAGGCAAGCCGGACGAAGCGCGACGGTGCTTCGATCAGGCCATAGATCTTCTGCTGGCCGCACCGGAGAACGCTCCGGATCGGGCCAAGCTGGAGCGCCGATTGGATCAGATGGTAGATGTCATCTACCGGTATGACGTAAACGGCATGGGTGCCGCCGAAGATGCCAGCAAGGTCGTGTATGACAAGGCTCCGTTGGACGGACTTCTGGATAAGACGTTCCCCATCGACCCCCGCCTTAAGCCGCAGGTGAACGACGAACTTCTTGCCACCACATCGCAGCTACCGCTCGATGAGAGCGATGCGGTGCTGGGCTACATCCATTTCTTTTCGAGTGAGCGCGGAAAGAGGATTCTTACGTCCGGGTTGCGCCGCGCAGGGCGTTATCGTCCGCTGATCGAGAGGGTGCTGGAGGAAGAGTCAGTCCCTCTGGAGCTTATCTATCTAGCGCAAGCGGAATCTGGTTTCCTCCCACGGGCTATCTCCAACAAGCAGGCAGTGGGGATGTGGCAGTTCCTGGCTTGGCGCGGCAGGCAGTATGGCCTGGAGAAGACCAAGATGACTGACGATCGCCTCGATCCGGAGAAGGCTACACGCGCGGCCGCCCGTCACCTGCGGGATCTCTACGCTCAATTCGGAGACTGGTATCTCGCCATGGCGGCCTACAACTGCGGACCCGGCTGCGTAAGCCGCGCCGTCGTCCGGACCGGTTACGCCGACTTTTGGGCTTTGAGCAGACTGAAGGTGCTGCCTATGCAGACCCAGAACTACGTCCCGGCCATTCTGGCGATCACGATCATGGCCAAGAACCCCAAAGATTACGGACTGGAAGGAATCGAGGTAGATCAGCCCATCGCGTATGACAGCGTGAAACTGAATGCGGCGACGAATGTGGATCTGGTAGCGGATGCGGTGGCACGGCCCGTGTCCGAACTTCGCGAGCTCAACCCAGCTCTGCTGAAGGGCGTTGCGCCGGAGGGTTATGAGCTTCGCATTCCAAAGGGCTCGGAGCAGACGCTAACGGCGGCCCTTGAATCCGTGCCGGCCGCCAAGCGCGCCAGTTGGCGGATTCACCATGTCGAACCGGGCGAAACCCTCGCCGCCATAGCGCGCAGGTACAGCACGGCTCCATCGGCCATCGCGTCAGTAAACAACAGTATAGTTTCCGTTCCTGAAGCAGGCGATGTACTTCTGATCCCTGCTGCCTACCACGAGCCTGCGCCGCCGCTGCGCCGGAATGTGAAGAGCGGCCCGAACACGTCACGAATGGCTTCATCGCGTCACAAGACAGCGGCTCGCAACACCGTCGCGACACAGAGGGTTCCTGCAAAGGTCCTGAATCGCCGGGCTCCGGCTCGCCACGTCAGGACTGCATCCATCAGTTCGGGTTCTGGCCAGTAACAGACTCTTCCCCGCAAACACTCGTCACCAAGAGCCGCTTTATTGCGGCTCTTGGTGTTTATTGCGATCTCGACCCACATTGCTCTTGCCTTCATTCGAAAACGCGATATTCTAGGTCTGATTACGCCTGACAGGAGGCACACGGAATGTTTGAATGGGATCTGCTCGCAGCCGCCGATGATGACGATCTCGATGACGATGCCGAGTACGCTAATGAACACGTCGAGACGGACATCGGTGACTACGGCGCCGATGATGATGACGATGAAGACGACGAGGACGAAGAGGAGGACACCGGCAAGGGAAAAGGGAAGGAGCACGAGGTGACCGGAAAATCGGACCGTTCGGAGTCTGGCGGCGCACACGAGGACGAAGAGGGTGGCGGCGTAGCGCCTCCGCCGGCTGCACACGCCGAAACGGAGCCCGGCGAGGAGCCGCCAGCCAAAAAGCCGGCCCGTAAGGCTGGTGCGTCAACTCCATCCAAGCAGACTGGAACCAAGTCGACTCCTTCCAAGGCGGTGTCGAAGAAATCGGCGCCGACTAAAGCCGCTTCGAAGAAAGCTGCGCCTAAGAAAGTCGCACCAAAAAAGATAGCTCCCAAGAAGGCGGCGGGAAAGAAGGCCGCTCCCAAGAAAGCAGCCGTCAAAAAGGCAGCCCCGAAAAAGGCCGCCGTAAAGAAGGCAGCCCCCAAGAAGGCCGCCGTAAAGAAGGGCGCGAAGGCTCCCGCTAAGAAAGTCGCCGCCAAAAAGCGCGGCCGGTAACTTCTCGCCAGCCGATGCGGAACGCTCCTCTCACGGTCGCCGCTGAAGGATCACCCACCGAGCCGCGACCGGGGGAAGAAGCTGTTCCGCCTATTTGCCGGGCTCCTTAGCCACTATCCCGCGGCAGCGTTCAAACAATTGCAGGAGTGAGTCTGCTTGTTCTTCCGGGGTTCGGGGGCCCTTGCCTCCGAATCCAGTGTTCGTCGTTCCTTTCCCATAACCGGTAGTCACTGTTATGAATTTCATCAGTTCCAGCGCCACTTCATCACGCGTTTCTCGCGGTTTTTCTTTGTCTGCTTCAGCCATCGACAGTATTCCTCCCTTTTCTGAGATACATTCAAGAGTTGCACGTTTCGCCGCCGCCGCGCGGTGAACTGCCAGCAGAATGCCGGTAAAGGCGCTTCGATTTATACGAAAATTGCGTGGAGGCGCGCAGGCGCATCTGTTGGAAGCTCAGGACGGACATTTCTATGTTGTAAAGTTCCGGAATAACCCGCAACACCGGCGTATTTTGATCAACGAATGGATCGCATCAGTGCTGCTCCGGTATTTGCGCATCTCGACCCCGGGTACCGCCATGATCGAGATCACGCCCGACTTTCTGGAGTCGTATCCCGAGGTTCATTTTCAATTCGGATCGCGCCGGGCCCCCATTGAAGCCGGCTGGCATTTCGGTTCACAGTACCCAGGGGATCCGGCTCGGCTCGCCGTCTATGATTTCCTGCCGGACGCACTGCTGGAGCGCGTAGCCAATTTGAACGAGTTCCTCGCCGTGTACGTCGCCGACAAATGGCTGGGCAACGCTGACGCGCGGCAGTCGATCTTCTTCCGCGCGCGATTACGCGACGTGGGTCCCGCTCCCAAGGAACGCGCCGGATTCATGGCGCAGATGATGGATCACGGCTATGTTTTCGACGGCCCGCACTGGACTTTCCACGATTCTGCTTCGCAGGGCCTCTATTTCCGTCCGCTGGTCTACTCGTCGGTCCGGTCGCTGCACGATTTTCAACCCTGGCTGGACCGCATTCTGTTCTTCCCCGAAGAAGTGATCGATGATGCCTTCAAGCAGATCCCGGGGTCTTGGATGAATGGCGACACCGACGCGCTTGAGGCGCTGCTGGAAAAGCTGCTGTCGCGACGCAAGAGAGTGCCGGAGCTGATCGAGAGCAGCCGTCAGGCGCGGAGCAACGTTTTTCCCAACTGGCCGTAAAATCGTTAGACTTGAAGTTCATGCGCGAGAAGGGGATCGTTTCTGCATCGGTAAACGATGAAGAACGGCAGTTCGAAGTCTCGTTGCGGCCCAGCCGCCTCGACGATTTTGCGGGCCAGCCCAAGGTCAAAGAGAATCTCAAGATCGCAATTGAGGCCGCACGCCGCCGCGGTGAAGCCATGGACCACGTTTTGCTGTACGGTCCTCCGGGTCTGGGTAAGACCACGCTTGCGAATATCATCTCCCAGGAACTCGGCGTCGGATTGCAGCAGACCTCCGGACCCGTGTTGCAGAAGAAACTCGATCTGGTTGGAGTCTTGAGCAACATTCAGGACCGGGAAGTCTTCTTCATCGATGAGATTCACCGCCTGTTGCCCGATGTGGAGGAGATGATCTACTCCGCGCTTGAAGATTTCCGCATGGACATTCTCATCGGCACAGGAGCGGGCGCCCGCACCGTGTCGATGGAGATTCGACGATTCACGGCTATTGGCGCCACCACGCGTCAGGGACTCATCAGTGCGCCACTGCGCGGCCGCTTCGGTTTGGTGCTCCGGCTGAATCATTACGATGTGCCGGAACTGACCCGGATCGCTTTGCGTTCTGCACAATTGCTCAATCTGGAAGTGGATCACGACGGAGCGGAAGAGATTGCTCGCCGCAGCCGCGGTACACCCCGTATCGCCAACCGGCTGCTTCGACGTGTGCGCGACTATGCTCAGGTGCGCGCCGGTGGTCATGTCGACCTCGGGGTTGCCAAAGCCGCTCTGGATCTCTTAGAAGTGGACAGGTACGGACTCGACGAGATCGATCAGAAGATCATGCTGACGATCCTCGAAAAGTACAGCGGTGGACCGGTGGGTGTCAACACCATCGCCGCCTCCATCGATGAGGAACCGGACACGGTGGAGGAGGTGTACGAGCCGTACTTGTTGCAACTGGGATTTATCGATCGGACGCCGCGCGGCCGCGTAGGTACCGATCGAGCATTTGAATATTTTGGCGTTGCGCGCCGGATTCGCGGAATGCAGAATACCCTTTTTTAGCAGGTATGTCGAGTAAGAAGGTTTACCTTTCGCTCGGGTCTAATTTGGGACAGCGTGAGCGATATCTCGCTGACGCGATAAGTCTGCTGCAGGATTCGGATTCGGCTGTACTCCGCGCGTCTTCGATCTATGAAACAGAGCCCAGGGATCTGCTTCATCAGCCGTGGTTCTTAAATCAAGTAATAGAAGTGGACACCCGGCTTTTCCCGCGCCAATTGCTGTCGAGGATCAAGAAGGTCGAAGATCAGTTAGGACGCAAGCGGAAGGTCGACAAGGGGCCGCGAACGATCGATATCGACATCCTGTTATTTGGACGCTTTGTCGTGGACGTGCCTGGCCTGATGGTTCCCCATCCGCGAATGAGTGCGCGACGGTTTGTCTTAGAACCGCTAGCGGAACTCGCGCCCGATTTGCGGCATCCTGTGACTCATGAGACAGTCCGTGACCTCCTGGTCAGAGTTTCGTCTCAAAAACTGAGGAAGTTAAGCGTTGAATCTGGCGCGGCGTGAGCCGGCTTCCGATAAATGATGACGTTTGTCTCCAGGCGGAGTAAAATATTCGTAGTCGGTCTGAGTGAACGGAAAAAAAGGGGTTAGTTCCTCACCTTGATGGGTTATCATCAGTAGCTTAGACCCAGACTGCAACGTGGCACTAAGCGTGCACGTCAGATGGACAAGAGGAGGCATGTACATGCATTTGAGGAAACCAGCACCAGTAATTCTGTGTGGCGTAGCTGCGTTATCGCTTTTTACTGGCGCATGCGCGACCAAGAAGCACGTGCGGGAAGCAATCGCGCCCGTTCAAACCCAGGTCAACGATGTTCAGAAGAAGACCGAAACCAACACGGCCTCGATCGGAGATCTGGATCGTAACGTCGCTCGCGTGGATGAGAAGACGATGGAGGCGGATCGAAAGGCCGTGGCTGCAGGCCAAGCCGCTGATAAAGCCAATCAAGCCGCAGGTCAGGCTCAACAGGCCGCTAACAGTGCTAGCTCTTTAGCACAGCAGGGCGTAGCAAAAGCCGGGAAGGTCGACGAACGACTTACTAATCTAGTAAATAATCTCGACAACTATAAACTGGTTACTACTGAGAAGATCTATTTTAAGGTGAACCGGGCAGACCTGACGAAGGAGGAGAAGGCCAAGCTCGATACGGCAATTCAGAATCTCCAGAACACCAAAAACTATGTAATCGAGATTGCCGGGTATACGGATAAGACCGGAAGCAAAGCATTGAATCTCGACCTGAGCCGGCGCCGCGCCGATGCTGTCGTGAGATACCTCACCATCGAGCACAATGTTCCATTACGTAAGATTCACGACGTGGGCGCAGGGAGTGACTTTCCGGATGCTGACAATAAGACCCGTGCAGCCCGGAAAGAGAACCGTCGGGTGGACATAAAGGTGTACACAATGGAAGGCGAGGGACAGGGGACAACCACAGGAGCCCTTTCGCCATCGACGCCAGCCACAACGCCGAGTGGCCGGTAAGCGTCATTCAACGGTCTCTCAAACGCTCCCTGATGCTGTGTGCGCCCACGATGAAAGGCGCGGCATGAGCGTAGTGTCAGGGAGCGTTTTTAGCGTTCCGCTACTTCTCGACTGAGCAACTCCGCCCGCTCCGCCAAGCTCTTGGCGGCCACCAGATCTTCTTTTCGCACTTGCTCCGCCTGACTCGCGAAAGCCTCGGCCCGTGCGAGCATTTCGCGCTTTGCGGTCGTCAAGCTTTGGCCGCGCGCGCGCGCGATGTGTTTCCTCGCACGCGCCAGAGCGTCATCGATGGCGGCATTATAGGCCAGCTTTTGTTCATCGGTGACCATGGGACCTAACCGCGGAACTTGCGGCGGAGGCCCTTGCGGGGGTGGGGCTTTAGGCCTCTGCACCGGACGGTAGACGGGAGCCGCCGCAGGCTTTCTGGCTGCCGGACTTCGAGGCGGCGTCGCCGTGGGTAAGGGTTGCGGAATCGGCGTGGAGGTGGGCGCGTTACGATGACCAAACCAGCAGGAGGCCAGCAGCAGAGAAGTTGAAACTACGGCGGCCAGCGTTACATGCGGTAACTGCGCGATAGTTCGAGATGAGCTTGAGTGGGAAATGAGATCTCCGGGAAACTGAAGCTAAACGTCGTCCCCCGCCCAGCTTCGCTAGAAACGTCGATTCTACCATCCTGCAATTGAACCAAGCGGAATGTCATTGCCAACCCGATGCCTGACCCGCGCTCCTTGGTACTGAAATACAGGTTGAAAACTTTGTCGCGAATCTCCGGAGGGATGCCCGGGCCAGTGTCGGATATGATGACCTGAGTTAACCCACCGTCGCGGCGCGCTTCCAGCATCAACTTTCCGCCTGACTTCATGGCCTCAATGGCATTCACTACGACATTGAGAATAGCCTGATTCAGCAAATCGAGATCGCCCGTAATCCACGCCGGCGCGGATTCTATCCGCACATCCACGAGCACTTTGCGGGCTCGCGCCTCGGGAGCAATCAACGCCGCGATGTCGCGCACTACTTCATTCATGTCGAGCACCCGAAACTGTGGTTTCACAGGACGGTTGAAGTCCAGGAACGTTTTTACGACTCGGTCCAATCGGGAGATCTCTCGGGAAATAACGTCGACCTCCGGCAAGTCTTCCGCAAGTCGAGAGCGCAACATTTCCAGATGCAGGCGGATCGCGTTCAATGGATTCTTGATCTCGTGAGCGACGCCTCCGGTCAACTGGCTTAAAGCGGTCAGGCGACTTGCGATGTCGAGTTGCGCAGCGAGTTCGCCTCGGGTCTGGGCGTCGCGCAGCGTCACCAGCGTGCCCACTCCGGGGCCACCCTTCGCCCGCTCCAGGGGCTGGATGCTGACCAGCACCGGATGATCCTGCCCGCGGCCCCTGACGTTGACGACTCGCTCACGTACCCGTTCCCCGTTTCTCACTAGAGTGCCGATTTCGGTGGACGGCGGAAACAGCTCATCCAGGGTTTGGCCGGTCAGGTCCGAGGGTTCGCGCCCTAACAGCGGCGCGGCAGCTTGGCCCGCCACCGTGAGCCGACCGGTCGCATCAAACAGCAGGACGGCTTGTTCCAGACGCTCCAGCAACTGCTCGAAGTTCCCACGCCACTGATCGACGTGTTCCTGCGCGCCTGCGACCTGCTTTCCCAAAATGTTCAGTTTCGAATACACCGCGGCAAATTCCTGCGTCTCTCCCCGCGTTGGTGGATCCACTCCGAGGCGCCCGGTAGTCATTAGATCGATGTTGTGGCTGAGGCGTTCTAGAGGACTCAGGATGAAGTTCGGCAGAATCAGCGCAAGAAGCAGAGATACGAGAAGACAGGCGAGACACACCTCGCTCACATCTTCCAAGCCTTCTTCCAGCGCGCTTCGCAGGAATACAGACGAAACGGCGACATGGATGTTTAGCACCGGCTCGCTTTCCCCCGCCATCGCGATGGGACGCCGGAATTCAGAATCCTGGCGGTCGACGTAAATTTGACGGATGTTCTTGAACAGCCATTGCCCACTCCAATCGGAGAGGTCGGGCGCGGCTGCCGCCCGTAAACCAGCACGTCCGGGCATCGAACTGGCGAGGATTGTTCCGTCACCATCCGTCACAAAGATTTCCTGCAGCAGATGCCAGGGCCGCACGGAGCGCTCAAGCAGACTGCTGATTTCAGGGTCAGTCCGTACGGTCCGGTACCAGAATCGCTTGGCTTCGCCCGGGGTTGCTGGCGGGGGATTAGCGATCGCGGCTTTTGCTTGCAACTCATCCACTAACGTGGCGAGTAACTGACTAGCCACGGACTCGGCGACGTCGTTCGCTCGGGCCAGCCCTGCGTCGAGGGAACGGCGCATGTACAAGCCCGAGAGAACCACCACGACGGCGCTCATCAAGACGGCCACCGCGAGTCGCAGCCGCGCTTTCAGTGACATCGGAGTCTACTCGTCGAGAGGACCTCCAAGCTCAGGTCTCGGGGACGGGCTCGTTGGGTGGCGCGCCATATTCCTTCAATTTGTTGAAGAGCGTCTTGAGGCTGATACCGAGAATCTCGGCTGCGCGTGTCTTGTTATTCTTCGTGTGACGGAGCGTGAGTTGAATCAGCATCTTCTCCGCTTCATTCACGGTGGTGCCGACGGTGAGGCGCACGCTATCAACGTCATTCACCTGGGGCACTGGACGGGCACCAGCGGCAGACCCGAAGTCCCGGGGCAGATGCGCGACAGTGATCGGCCCTTCACCGGCAATGATAACGGCGCGCTCCAAGACATTCCGCAGTTCGCGCACGTTGCCTGGCCAAGCGTGCCTGCGGAGCGCATCCATAACGTCGGGCTGTACGTCAGTAACGCGGCAGGAATGCTTCTTGTTGAGGACGCTGATCAGCGACTCCACCAGCAGAGGGACGTCCTCCTCACGCTCGCGAAGCGTGGGAAGGTCGATCCGAAAAACGTTCAACCGGTAATACAGATCTTCGCGAAGGTCGCCCTTTTGAAGCGCCTCTTCCAGATTGCGATTCGTGGAAGCGATGATACGTACATCCACCGCGATTTCGTTCTTCCCGCCCAGGCGTCGTACCCGCGAATCCTCCAGCACCCGCAAAAGCTTTGCCTGAGTGCCCACTGGCATTTCCGCAAGTTCGTCCAGCAACAGAGTCCCGTGCTGCGCGAGTTCGAAACAGCCTGCGCGGCGCTCCACGGCGCCCGTGAATGCACCTTTCTCGTGCCCGAACAACTCGCTCTCCATCAGCGTCTCTGGCATCGCGGCGCAATTGATGGCGACGAACGGGCCCCCGCGTCGCGGGCTGAGGTGATGAATCGCGCGGGCCACCAACTCTTTACCCGTTCCACTTTCGCCTGAGATCAGGACTGCGGCCTTGCTAGGCGCTACCTGACGAATCAGAGAGAACACCTGCTGCATGGGCGGGGAAGAACCAACCAAATCGACCAGAACGCCCGCATAAGTGAGTTGCCTTTGCAGCCGCTCGGTCTCCTCAGTGAGGCGGCTCTGCGACGCTGCGCGCTCGAGCAACAGGCGTAAGGCGCTCGGCTGGATCGGCTTCTCGAGAAACCAGAATGCGCCGAGGTCATGCATGGTCTGGACCGCCGTTTCGATGTTCCCGAAAGCGGTTAAGACGATAGCCGGCGGCATATTCCCCGACGCTCCAAGGCGCTTCAACAGTTCAAAACCGTCCATGCGCGGCATCATCAGATCAGTGACTAGGACGTGCACTTGGTTGGAGGCGAGCTTATCTAATGCTTCATGGCCGTCGCCCGCGGTTTCAACAGCAAAACCCCACGACGACACCATACTGGCCAAACCGGCCCTTTGGTATTCCTCGTCGTCAACTACGAGTACCCGCGTTGCGGGCCCGGTCCCGACATTACTGCCTATAGCTGTCATTGTGCTTGATTGGCCCATTCCTCTCCCGTCAATCCAGTTTTCATGGATTCACAAATTTACAGGGCTGTTATTCCCTTCCATTATGAACCTTTTCCCGGATGTCCGGATTCAGCTTTCGTTCCAGGCTTGCCCGGTATTGCCCGACGATGAGAGATACCTGGAATGGGAGCGGCTCGCGGACGTACTGTCCCTACTTCAGCTCACGCCAGTCGTTTTCATGCAGCTCGACGTTGTGTTTCTGCGCTGCGGTGCGGATTCGCTTCCAAGCAGCGTCCCGCTCAGCATCGCTGACGCCCTGCACCTGGTTGAAGCGGGCAATCGCATTCCGGACATGCGCGGCATCGTGGATCGGTTCTTTACGTTCTTTTGGAAACGCAAACTGTTCCTCAGAGAGATGGTCGCGAGTACCTTCGGTAATCTTGGACATGCCCAGGTTGTTGCAAACGCACTGCCACTCCCAACAGGTTAACTACGATTAAGTGACGTCAGTGACATACGATAGAGCTATGGATATCGAAGTAATGGAGTCCCGCCTGACACAGGCGGCATCCCGTCTTGATTCACACGCCGTCGGAATGAGCTTCGATGATGTTGTAAGCGACCTCCGTTCCTGCGAAAACGAGTTGGTCGCGCATCGATTTGCACATTCGACCGCTCGGGATGGTCGATCAATCCGGGTGAAAGTACCAGGCGTGGACGCCGCTCTAATCCACGTCACTCGCGCACTCTCCTTTATGGGCGATGATGCCCACCTAAAGCAAGCGCGCGAAAGTGTCCAGCATGCGCGGGACGAAGTGGCCAACATCGCAATCGCCTAACCCGTCTACAGGCGTTAGCCTTTATAGAAGATTCGCCAGATCTTCTTTCCGCCGTCATCACTCACCAGCAAACTCCCGTCCGGCAATTGCAGCACAGCAACCGGACGGCCCCATACTTCCCGGCTATCCGGCGACAGCATCCAGCCGGTCATGAAATTCCGCGGCTCTCCTGCCGGCTTACCATTTTTAAAGGGGACGAACGCCACCGCGTAGCCCACCCGCTTCGCTCTATTTGAAGAACCGTGAAAGGCGAGAAAGGCGCCATCCCGATATTCGGCCGGAAACTGTTTGCCAGTATAGAATGTAAAGTCGAGTACCGCCACGTGGGGACCCAGCAGCTGGTCGGGAACTATCGTCTTCGCCACCAGGCCTGGCTGTTGACCTTTGTTTCGCGGATCCTCATGGGGGCCCAGGTACGCGAACGGCCATCCATAGAAGCCGTCCTTCTGAATATGCGTAAAGTAGTCTGGCACCAGATCGTCACCCAGGAAATCGCGCTCTTGAACGGCCGCCCACAGCGTATCGGTTCCGGGATACCAGTGCAGGCCAACGGGGTTCCGCAAACCTGAAGCGAAAACGTCATGACCGCTGCCGTCCGGATTGAACCGGTTAATGGCTGCCCGTCTCTCTGGATCGCCGGTCACCAGGTCTGCGGACGACCCGATGCCGACGTACAGTTTTTCATTGTTGCGATCGAACACGAGCGATCGAGTCACGTGGCCCTTGGCGAAGTCTTTCAGTAGTATGATCTCCTCGCCGGGCCCGGCCGACATACTCTTTCCGTCGTACTTATACCTCTTGATGGACGTGCTCTCGGCGACGTAGAGGTAGTCTTTCCAAAGCGCCAGACCGTAGGGCCGGTCCAAGCCTTCCAGCAGCTTTTTTCGATTCTTTCCACCGTCCGTAAGGATGTAGACCACGCCCGGGTTGGCCATGTCTGAAAGCAACACCTGATCGTCAGGTCCGTTCAACATGAAGCGGGGCCGCTGGAATCCGGCCGCGTACTCCTCCACTTCGAAGCCCTTGGGTAGCTCCAGCCGGGCACCATCCGGCCGTTCGACGATCTTTGGACCATTCGCCGCCGACGGTGTAGCGAATGGCGCCGGCAGTTTGGGTTGGGGGTCCTCCCAGGCGAGCCCGATTCCCATTACGCACAGCATTCCGGCGATCAACGAGGAGAATTTTTCTTTGAACATGAGGTACACAGAATAGTCTAGTGTACTCGAGCAGATCAGTTACCGCTGTTCGGACACGGAGCGGTCTGCCAGTTCGCCCAAAACAGGTAACCGGTACGATTGACCCTGACTCACTTTGACGATCATGAAGATCCATACGGCCAGCACTCCCGCTTTCAGCAGGCTCGAAACGACGTGGCGGCTGCCGAAGCCGCCATCGAACGCCAGCACCGGCGACAATACCCAGTCAACGATTAGCCAAGCTACGAAAAGATAGAGGCCCTGAAACGCATTGAAGCGTACTTCCGGGTTGTGGCGAAAGCGAGTGGAGGCGAGCATGATAATGGCTGCCACCCAACCAACCATCGGTATATAGCAGAGGAGGGATGCGTTGCGGGAACTGAGGCCGGAGAGGGGATCGGATACTCCGGGCCCCGGCGTGGCAGCAACCGGCGGGATCTGAGGAGTTCCGCATCTCGCGCAAAACCGATCGGCGTCGCGAACCTGCGTTCCACATTGGCAGCAGTAAGGCATCTTCTCTCTGTTATAGATACGTTACGCCGCGGGGGATTGTTCGGGCAAATGGGCCGGGACCGGACAAGCTCCGGTCCCGTCATGGGGCAATGACTACGCTTCGACTTCTTCTTCCAAATCCACTTCCTCCAGACTCTTGCTGCCTCGTGATGCCGATCCGCGCGATGACCGGCCACCGTTCGTGCCGCTGGATCCTTCGGCCCGCTGCGCTTCGCGGTACAACGTCTTCGCAATCTGGGTCAGCTTCTTGTCGGCCGCCTCTTCTTCCTTCAGTGTCTGATCCAACAACTGAGCAACATCCTTGTTGCCCATTGCCTGGGCGAAGGTGCGAAGCGTGCCATATCCGGCAATCTCATAGTGCTCCACCTTCTGCGCAGCCCCGATCAGCGTCAGATCCAGGAGCTGTTCCTGCATATCCTCCTGCATGATCTCGGCGCCTTCTTCCACCAGGCCCTTCATCGCCTTGCACGCCTTGCTGCGAGCTTTCTGCCCCAACATTTCGAAGACCTGCTCGAGCCGTTGGACCTGGCCCTTGGTTACCTCGAGGTGCTCCTGAAAAGCTGCTTTCAACTCTTCGGAGGTTGAGCCCTTCGCCATCTTCGGCAGTGCCCGCACGAGCTGTTTTTCAGCATCGTACAAATCCCGAAGCTGTTCCACCAACGCGTCTTCCAGCGTTTGGGTTTTTGCCATACGTATCCTCCCAAATGAGAAACGATTCTCGCAATTGTGACTTACGAGTGAAGAAACTGTTTCAAGAAACTGTGCGTCCTGTCACGGATTACGCTAGCTACCGTTGCCGGAGTGCTGCGTCGATTTAGCGAATCTCTCCGGTGACCAGGACAACTTGACCCGGGTAGGTTCCAGGGCTTCGTTCTGCTGCCTATGGCGTCTCATTTCTGGAGGTTTACTGTGGCTAAGAATAGATCGGATGAATCTTCCGCCATATCGCAAGAAGGGCAGCAAGGATCAGTACAGCGCGGGTCTACGTCCCAAGGCTTTGAACGCCGTAACGCTCCGGACACTCTCTCGTTTCCATCCCCCGTCGAGTTCTTCCAGAACCCGTTCGGCGTCATGCGCCGGATGCACGAAGACATGGACCGCGCATTTTCACAAGCCTTGGGCGGAACAGCTACGGGCTTTCCCGGTGCGGGCGGCGGACTGATGACGTGGGCCCCAGCTATTGAGGTCACGCAGCGAGGCAACGATTTCGTCGTCTGCGCGGAACTGCCGGGTTTGCGTCCCGAAGAAGTACATTTGGAGGCGACCGAAGATGCCTTGATCCTGCGCGGCGAACGGCGTCAGGAGCAGGAATCTGCCGAACGAGGTCTGCATAGGACGGAGCGTCGCTACGGTCAGTTCTACCGCGAGATCCCACTTCCCGAAGGCGCGAACGCGGAGCAGGCCAAAGCACAATTCAACCATGGGCTTCTTGAGATCACGATCCCTGTGACTCAACAGCAGAACCAGCGACGCCAGATCCCGATCGAGAGCGGTGGTCGGCAGGCCTCGGGAGCATCGTCGGCATCCGGCAGCTCGACCAAGAGCGGTCAGACGCCAAGCTCGGGACCGTCCAATCCCTCCGGTGAACAAGGGTAGCCTTGAAGCGAGTCGGGCTCGACGCTTCACGGCGTTGTTCGAGACCTGTATGAACGTAACGTCTATACTGGAAGCGGCAATCTGCTGTATCTCTTTGCCATCTTGAATGGCATTCTCCAACCTCTGCGCGGCGCTTCACTGCCGGATGGGCACGAACGGTGGTGGTCGCCGCCGGTATTTCTGGCGGTATCGTCACGCTCTTTAATTCGCCGCCGCGCTCCGCCTCAGGAAAACGATTGCGGGCGAGTGGCTGCTTGTATCCGAGGGTCCTTTTATCTACTGTCCTCAGCCTAGTACTTTGCGCTGCCCAGGCGCCCTGGCCTTCGTGTTGTGGATTGGCGCGTCTGCCCTTATTCCTCGTACAGGCTTGATATGCTAACGAGTTGCGGATTCGGCGGCCCCTTGGAGCGGAGGACCTGGAATGAACCGGCGCAATGTCCTGACACTGAGCGGAACGGCGATGGCTGGTGTGGCCCTCAACTCGGCCGCCCAGTCGCTTGCCGGCCGGAGGGCCGGGGTAACAAAGAGAGTTGTCGTGATGGGCGCCGGCATTGCGGGTCTCTCCTGCGCGTACGAGTTGGTTCGGCGAGGTCACGATGTGATTGTGCTCGAAGCGAGCGGCCGCACCGGAGGCCACGTCCGCACCCAACATGACGGGTTCGCGGACGGCCTTTACGCGGACCTCGGGGCCGAGCACTTTTACTACCCGGGTTATACCGAGTACTGGCGATACTTGAAGGAATTCTCACTCACGGCGGTTCCATATCCGCGCCGCGATGATATGGTTCGGTTCCTGAGCGGTGAACGAGTGGCGGAAGAAGATCTTCACGCCCGCAAGACGCTCTCGAAACTAGGATTCAATCAGCAGGAGACCGACTTCCTGGCCCATCGCTCCTGGTCGGAACTGCCTCTCCTCTATCTCCAGCGATTCGTGGACCAAGTTCGTGATGAGAATAACCCGTTCGAGCCGGGCTTAAGTGAACTGGATCAGCTGAGCACCGCCGATCTGCTCAAGCGTGAAAACGCATCACCCGCCGCCCTGCAATTCTTCGGGGGTTCAGGATCGGCATTGCAAACCATTTGGGCTGCCGCTATCAAGAAACTCCGCGGCACGGATCTGGAATCGAAGAAGCTGTTCCGTATTAAGGGCGGTAACCAGTTGATGACCGATGCGTTCGCCGCCCGGTTGGGCAACCGGATCCATCTTGGCTGCCCGGTTACCGGTATCCAGCACGGTGCTTCCGGAGTAACGGCGCGTTGCCGTGAGTTCGGACAGGAACGAACGTATGATGCCGATTATCTTGTGAGTTGCGTTTCCGCAGTGGTACTGCGACAGCTTCCTGTGTCCCCGGCCTGGACCGAAGCGAAGAGCTTCGTCATCCGTGAAATGCCGTATTACACCCGCACCCGAGTCGTCTTTCAGTCCCGGACGCGGTTTTGGGAAACGGATAAAATCAGCCCTAACTGGCTTCCGCCGAATCCCCAACTCAACGAATTGTGGTCGATGGCTGACGAGGTCAAGACGCCGCGCGGGATCCTTCTGGGAGGCGCTCAAGGGGGCGTCACTGCCGAGGCTTCGCTGGCGGCATTCCACAAGCTTTACCCAGGCAAATCCGCGGATATCGAGCAGGTAGTCGTCCATGACTGGTCGAAAGACCAGTTCGCCGGCATGTGCGAACGTACCGCGTATAAACCGGGTGAGCTCAGCCGCTTTTGGCCCGAAGCTACTCGACCGGTTGGGCGCATTCATTTTGCCGGAGCATACGCCGCATCCATGTCCTGGGGGCAAGAAGCGGCACTCGAGTCCGGCAACCGCGCCGCCAGAGAGATTGACGCAGCCTGATGGATGGCCAGATCATCGCCTTTCATCACAAGGAGCGAACAACCGGAGCGAGGCGGAGCCTTTTTAACGCGCCTACCTCACAACTCGAGCGAGAATGGGAACCAGCACAGCCAGGAACAGTACGTAAGCCGCCGCCAAGGGTCCCAGTTGCGGCTCCGTGCCCGCGCCCAGTCCGGCGATGACGATGGAGAACTCGCCGCGAGCGACCAAGGCGGCCCCTGCGCGCCAACGTCCGCGGCGGTCCACCCCAGCTCGCCGCGCCGCCCAGTAACCCGTCGCAATCTTAGTGCCCGCCGTGATGATTCCCAGGGCCACAGCCAACCATATTTGAAACGGCAGAGTCGCAGGGTCGATCTGGAGACCAAAGAAGAAAAAGAATGTAGCGTCGAACAAGTCTCGAAGCGGGGCCAGCAGCCGGTGTGATTGCTCCGCGATGGGACCCGGAGACAGCAATGCCGACCAGAAACGCGCCGATTGCCGCCGAGACGTGAAAGCGCCGCGCCACGCCGGCCACCACCATCACCGTGCCAAAAGTGGTCAGGAGGATAATCTCATCGGATTCGTGAGCGGCGAAACGGCTTAACGATTGCCCGTACCGCACGGCGATCATCAGCATCAAGCAGACAGTGATCACCGCAATCATCACCGATATCGGTAACTTGAAGGGTCCCCCGCCTACCAGAAGCACTGCCCGGGGAAAAGTTAAGAGTGAAATCGACGAGGCCTGAAGGGAATCCCCGGCGGAGACTCTGCTTCAACTCGTCGCCAGTATATTCCAGGCCCAACATGAACAGCAGCAGGAGGACGCCCATCTCGGCGCCGAGTCCAATGAAGCCTGCACTGAGGTTCAAGGGAGCTAAGCCGCCGTTCCCGAACGCCAGGCCGGCTAACAGATACAAAGGGATCGGCGAAATCCGCCGGGGCTCGCGATGCGCGCCAGTATGGCTAGGCCGACGATCGCTGTCCCTAGCTCAATGAATATCGTGGAAATGTCGTGAGGTGTCGCACTCATGCCAGGAACTCTCGAATGTTCTGAACCTTTTCTGTGACGAGAACGTCTGGAACTTCGAGACATGAACTTCCGGAACGTCCTGCGAGCCGCCGCTTGGGTGAGCGTTGTTGTGACATACGTTACAACCGCAAATGCCATCAACGCCGCTGCGTACGCACCAGTAACGAACCCGGTCATCTCTCTGCATTCAGAAAGCTGGAAGATCGTACTTTACCCGACACGCCTGGTTGTACCAGGGGTGCTTTCGAGAATCGTTCTAAAGCGCGTTTCCAGCCCTGATCACTCGTATGTTATTCCGGTTACGGGGCAGGTAAGCCCCATAATCGCCTGCCGGCAACTACTCCCGGTAGGGTCACCTGCACGTGCGGCCGACTATTGCTATCCGCAATCCAGCCGTGCACCGCCGGTCGCCTAGGATGACCAGGCGATCCGTTCCTCAGGCCGCTACGCCATCTCTTTTTTAGCTGGTGCGGCGTCCTCAGCTAATCCCAGCACACCGGTTGGATCATTTTACATGACTCAGACAAACATAGAACTCGCTCATTTAGATTCGAGCATGCTTGTCGATGAACTTGCCGCCATTCGCAACTACATCGACGGACTTACCGCCACACTCCGCGAGGAACACGGCGACGATGACCAGGCCGCGTTGCGGGCTGAGCAGGTCTCGGGCGCCATACAACGTCTGGAATGGGCGTTGTGCAGGAAACGCAGCAAGCGTGCGAGTTCTGGCAGTCGATAAAGGGGGAAAGACGAATGTTATTCAGCATGTGTACGGTGGCCGATGTCCGAGCCACCTTACAGCGAAGGAGTGAGCGATGCCTGCTCTTCGCCAGTGATCGACTTGAAGAGAAAATCCGGGAGGTCGGGATCCGTCGTGGAGCGTAGTCTGAATGCATCCCAAAAAAACGAGACTGAGCGGTCCGGGCCGGCAGACTCTGAAGATGGCATCCACGAGCGCCATGAATTTGGTCTAAAACCACGTGTGCCATTACGAGCTCAGATGGTAACCATGGTGAAGCTCTTGGCGGCATCGAGCGGCGTCGGGCTGGTGCTTTGGCTCCTGGATCAAATGGTATCCGGCTGAGCAACGCTTGAGAGCCGCCGGGGTCGCAGTTGAAGCCCCGGAGACCTGGGGTGTGCGCCCGACTTGCAGTGCACACCCCAGCCTAAGATGGTGATGTGTACTTCGACTCCGTTATAAACTGGCGCGCGCTGTGCTACATTGTTCTTCTACTAATGGCTGATGTTGCTGGCGCAGCCAACTTGATCGTGGTCGATCCGGGACACTTCCATGCGGCGCTCATTCAGCGAGACATGTATCCGTGGCTCTCGCCTCGGGTTGCCGTTTATTCGACGCTCTCTCCCGAGCTTCTGGATTACCTAAACCGGATCTCGCTATTTAACTCCCGTTCAGAAAATCCGACGAAGTGGCAGCTTGATATACACGCGGGAGCCGGCTTTTTCGAGCAAATGTTGCGTGACCGGGCCGGCGACGCCGTGGTGTTTACCGGCCGCAATCGCGGCAAGATCGATCGAATACTTGCCACGCTGCAGGCCGGCTATCATGTCTTTGCCGATAAGCCGTGGATCATTTCGTCCGCCGATCTGCCGAAACTGTCACAGGCTTTGGAACTCGCGAAGCAAAAGAACCTTGCCGCCTACGACATCATGACCGAACGCTACGAGGTCACTTCCATGTTGCAGCGTGAGTTGGTGAATACGACTCCTGTGTTTGGGCAATTCCTCAAGGGCACACTCGCACAACCGGCCATAGAAGCTAAGAGCATTCACCACATCATGAAGCTGATCGCAGGCGTTCCGATCAAGCGGCCCGTTTGGTTCTTCGATATCGATGAATATGGCGAGGCTCTGGCCGATGTCGGTACCCATGTCGTGGATCTGGTGCAGTGGATCGCGTTCCCGGCTCGCCAACTTGATTACCGCACGGATGTCACGATGCTGGAGGCCAGGCACTGGCCGACCACCGTGAGCCAAACCCAATTTAAGCAGGTGACCGGCGAGTCTGAATTCCCACGCTCACTGTCCCCGTGGGTGCGCGAGGGGCGGCTGGAGTACTTATCGAACAACCACGCTCGCTACACCGTTAATGGCGTACATGTAATGCTCGACATCTTGTGGAACTGGGAGGCGCCGGATGGCTCGGGTGATATCTACGAGGCCGTGTTTCGCGGAACTAACTCGCGAGTCGAGATCCGCCAGCGCCGGCAGGATCACTATACGCCCGAGTTATACGTCATTCCCAACTCGCCCTCGCAAGCCGATGCTATTTTCCATGAACTGCGGCGTAAAATTGAGGTCCTGCAAACCGAATATCCGGGATTGGGCGTCGATCAACAGGCGGGAGAAGCTCACCTGCGGATCCCCGCCACTCTCCGCGTAGGTCATGAGGCCCACTTCGCACAGGTCGCAAAACGGTTCTTCGAGTACATGAAAGCCCCGAATTCGATCTCAGCTTGGGAACGGTCCAATATGCTGGTCAAATATTACATATCAACGAAAGGTGTTGAGTTGGCCAGCCTGGACAGCAAGTGAGGCCACCAGAACTCCGCGACACGGAAGCTACGCCGGCCCGACGTACTGGACCTCTTCCTCCAAAACGAACCGAAATCGCTCCTCAACCCGAGCTTTGAGTTCGCCAATGATACGGCGTAGCTGCGCGGCTGTACCCTTGCCGGTGTTGTAGATCAGATTGGCGTGGTAGTCCGCGACTCGGATGTCGCCGTCGCTCATTCCTTTTGCACCCACCTGCTCCAGGAAGTATGCGGACGGAACCTTTCCCTCAATGATCACCTTGTCCGGAACTTCCGTTCGAACCTGCGCCGGCAATTCCGCAAGAAGTAGGTTTTTGAAGATACTCCCGGCACACTTCATCGTCGGGGGATACTTGCGATTGCGAGTGTTCAGAATGTCCGTGGCTTTGTTTCGTAGTTCGAGAGCGTCACCGCGTTCCAGTTCCAACGCGACAGAGAAGATAATCCAATTCTTGTTGCGCTTGAACACGCTCTCCCTGTACCGAAACTCACACTCTTCGTTACTGAATGATCGAACCTTGCGGCCATCGAAGAAACGCACCTCAACCACGCTCTGCGCGATCGACCGCCCGTACGCGCCGGCATTCCCGTATACCGCGGCGCCGGTCGAGCCGGGAATGCCGGTCATGGTATGAATTCCGGCGAGGCCGAGTGTGATCGTGAAATCCACCACATCCTGCAGCACCGTACCCGCCGCTGCGTAAATGCTGGTTCCGGCCTCGCGCAACTCAGCGTTGGTGAACCGCAGCACTACGCCGGGGAATCCCGAATCGGATGCGATCAGGTTCGTGCCGCTGCCAATCACCACCCATGGTGACCCGCTACGCTGAACGCAGCGCAGCGTCTCGATAAAGGCAGGTTCGCTTGAGGTCTCCACGTAGAGACTGGCGGGTCCGCCGATGGCGAATCGCGTATATTCGCTCAGCAGGACATCCTGCCTGACACCGACATCGGGTATCGCGGCCAGGTCGTTCGCAAGGGAGGGGGCGGACAGCATCCACCTGAATTATAAGTGGTTCGCGTCGAAGGGGAATCAGCTACAATGCAGACAATTGGACCGGCGCGGAAACTGCATTGGAAATTGGGGCCCCGCACGGTTGGGTGTTGTTGGGGAAAGGTCACCGTGCGGAGCCTGGCTGCTTTATTAATTAGAAGTACGAGAAGTAATTCGGTTTGGTTACGGGGCGGAGAAATAAATGGTTGCGCGTCGAGTGCTACAGCACAGAAAGAATACAATTCGAATCAAGGAAATGAAATTATGAGACTTGCAGCGACACTTGCCGCGCTGGTTGCGCTGGTTGGCTGTACGGATGCTCCGAAGCCCGCAGCCGTTGAGAAAAAAGAGCCACCCAAGGCCTTAGAGCCGCTCACCGGGCGTCAGGCGTTTCAGCAAATGTACATAGCGGCCCGCTCGTGGGCGGCCGACTGCCAGCCGCTCGAACTCCGAAACGTGGAGTTGGGTAAGGTGAAGGCTCCTCCAGGAAAGTCCGGAGCGTGGCAATGCATCTTCGTTTCAACAGGCCGGGGTCGTGCAAAAACGTATTCATGGTCCGCGGTGGAGGCCGAGGGAAATCTGCATAAAGGTGTGTTTGCGGGCCCGGAGGAGAGCTACTCTGCTTCTCGCCAACAGCGGCCTTTCCTGATTGCCGCAATACGAACCGACTCCGACGAAGCGTATCAGACAGCCGTGAAAAAAGCTTCCGACTACCTGAAGAAGAATCCTGATAAACAGGTTAATTTTCTTCTGGAAATGACTCCGCGATTTCCGGATCTGTCTTGGCGTATTTATTGGGGTGAATCGGTCAGTACCAGCGAGTATACGGTGTTCGTCGACGCTACTACTGGAAATTTTCTTGACAGAGTTCGCTGATGCGTGTGCTCCTCCTCCTGTTCGTTGTCGTTGCGTTCGCCGCCACGGGTGGTTACCCGGCATCGATCGAGTCCTGGCGGAAGGAGCGGGAGCAAAAGCTTCGGGCTCCAGACGGCTGGCTCACGGTTGCGGGACTGTTCTGGCTGAAAAACGGCGAAAACCGTGCGGGAAGCGACCCTTCGTACGAGATCGTTCTGCCCCAGGGGCGCGCCCCGGGGCGGCTGGGCGTGTTCGACTTCCAGAACGGGAAGACTCGCTTCCGTGCGGCAACGGGTGCGCACGTAATCCTGAACGGCAAGCCAGTGCTGACGGCTGATTTGAAGGCAGACACCGAAGGTGGGCCGGATATGCTGCAATCCCGGAGACTTCACGATGTTCGTCATCCGCCGCGGTCCGCGGACAGCCATTCGCCTTCGCGACATCCACAGTAAAATGCGCGAAGAGTTTACGGCATTGCACTGGTATCCGGTGAAGGAGCAGTACCGCGTGCTAGCCAAGTTCGTGTCGTACCATCAGCCGCAGAGGATCGCGATTCCGAACATTCTGGGCCAAACGGAAAGTCAGCCTAGTCCCGGTTATGCTGTGTTCCAGCTCATGGGACATTCTTACCGCCTCGACCCCATCCTGGAAGGGGATCAACTCTTTTTCATCTTTAAAGATCAGACTTCACCCAACACGACCTACGGAGCCGGACGGTTTCTATACGCTGATCCGCCGAAGGAGGGCAGGGTGGTTCTGGATTTCAATAAGGCTGTGAACCCCCCATGCGCGTTTACGCCGTATGCAACCTGTCCGTTGCCGCCGAAGCAGAATCGTTTGGCGGTACGGATCGAGGCGGGTGAGATGAAGTACAGCGATCACTAGACCTTGGATGGGACGACATCTCAGTTGGTGGTTGGGTCCGGCACTGATCGCGGTCATCCTCGGCGCGCTAGCGCTGCTGCGGCAGAATAAAACAATCCATCGGGTCTACTCGCAGCACTTTGCCGAGTCGAGGCGGGAGCGTCTCTTCATTTCCTCTGTCGCGTTCCTCGTCTCCGTCGGCGTAGTGCGCGGACTTACTCTCGCCATACACAACCAAATTGGACCGTTCCACGATGTTTCTATGCGCGGGCGGCACATCCACCACCTGGTGTGGGGCATCCTGACGTTGTTAGTAGTCGGTTACCTCTGGTTGCTACAGGTCGGCACCGGTTCGGAGAAAGGGTGGATCTGGTCCGGCCGGTTGACCTCAGCGCTCTACGGCGCTGGTTCGGCCCTTACTTTGGATGAATTTGCGCTCTGGCTCAATCTGCGCGACGTGTACTGGGAGCGCGAGGGCCGTGCGAGCTTCGAAGCGCTCGCGATTTTCGCGGCGATCCTCTCGGTGGGGTTGCTGGGCAGCCGTTTCTTTGCGGCACTGCTGCGCCGGCTTTGGACCCGCTGAGATGCTCGGTTTAGGCGTAATTTCTTCGCGCGCGCAGCGTGAACCCTACGGACGTCCTGAAGGCATATTGCGCCCGAAGCAGGCCCGATTCCCCACTCGTGCTGATCTCGTTCGGCGCCAGGCCGCAATACTTCGTCCTGTTGGCCTGTTGAAATTAGGAGGCTCAGCAGTGATATGCTGCCTGGACCGAAAAAGCCGAAGTCCTATGTTCCACGTATCGTATGGGTTGAGAGCGCGATGGTTGCTAATGATTGGCCGTGCTGTTCTGGCGGCCACCGCGATGGTGTGCGCCAACGCAAAAGTCATTACGGTTGCCACTACAATTCAGGCCGCCCTTGACATAGCAGACGACGGTGACACAGTGCGCGTGCCGGCCGGTATTTACCGCGAGAACGTGCGTGTCAACGTATCAACAAGGACGGCATCACTATTGAAGGCGTGGTCGGTGCCGGGTTGGTCGGCGATACGGGTATCAGTGTGGCGCCAACCGCTCCGAAGATCGCG
>CAWKLV010000028.1:0-13168 GCA_963850575.1 uncultured Acidobacteriota bacterium
CTAGCAGCGGACAGAGCACCGCAGTTGGCTTGGCCGATGCGCAAGGTGTCAAAGAGCCTTTATCTGCGTCCGAATTGGAGTTCTCGTTTCCCGGCCATCGCGCCAACCGTATGATATAGGGTAATGGTCGGATCGCCAGAACAAAGAAGCTCTCCATCGGCGCCACTTCTACGCGTCTCCGTTGAAGCCACGCCCGGAGTCCGAGAGGACTTCGAATTTAGAGACTCGTTCATCATCGGCCGTGTTGAAGAGTGCGGTCTCTGCATCAAGAATGAATACGTCAGCCGTAATCACGCAGAAGTGGCCTTCGAGAACGGGCAATGGTGGCTCCGCGACCTGAACAGTAGCAACGGAGTGTTCATCGACGGTCAACGCGTCCAACTGACTCCGGTAAATCTAGCGACGACTTTTCGCTTAGGCATTCAGGGTCCCACCGTATCGTTAGCAGTCGAGCAGCCGCGGACTGCTGCCCCCGCTCCGCTGCCCGTCCCCAGTGCCGCCCCGAGCGACGCAACCATGGTGTCGCGGTACGTGGATCATTACTTTTCGAAAGCGTCGGGTGATCAACCCGTTGGCGAGCACACCATGCTGGTCCGGCAGGCGTTTTCGCGCGTTCAGAAAAAGGAGAAGCGGAAATACGGCTGGATCATGGCCGTGCTTGGTCTTCTTGTAGTGGGCATTGGCGGCTACGCGATCTACCTGCACCAGCAGTCAGGCAAGCGCAAGGCGATGGCGGAAAGCTTGTTTTATGCGATGAAGAGTCTGGACCTCGATATCGGTAACGTCGAAAAGCTGGTTCTCGACTCGCACAGCAAACAAGGCATGGAAGAGATCCAGAAGTACCAGAATCGTCGCAAGGAGATGGAAAAGAACTACGATCAGTTCCTCAAAGCCATGCGCGTTTATGATCCAAAGTTGACACCCCAGCAGCGGCTGGTGCTTCGGGTTGCGCGTATTTTTGGTGAATGTGAACTGGCAATGCCGCCTGATTTCGAAGCGGAGGTCAACAACTATATCCAGAAATGGAAATCATCCGGCCGGCTCACGAGAGCAATCCACCTCGCGAAGGAAAGTAACTACATCAGTGGCATCTCAAAGGAGCTCCTAGCCCAGGATCTGCCGGCTCAATTCTTTTATCTTGCCTTACAGGAAAGTAACTTCGATGCCCACATCAGCGGACCGATGACGCGGAAGGGCATCGCGAAGGGAATGTGGCAGTTCATTCCGGAGACAGCAGTAAGGTATGGGCTGAAGGTGGGACCGCTTGCCGATTTGCCCCGACCTGATCCTGGCGACGATCGGCATCACTGGGATCGCGCAACGAAGGCCGCGGCCAGGTATATGAAGGATCTCTACACCACCGATGCGCAGGCATCCGGACTCCTGGTTATGGCTTGTTACAACTGGGGCGAGGATTACGTGCTGCCCCTCGTTCGCAAGATGCCGCCTAATCCGAGGGACCGGAACTTTTGGCGCTTGCTGGCAGTGTACAAGGACAAGATTCCCAAGGAGACTTACGACTATGTGTTCTACATTGTCTCCGCAGCGGTGATTGGGGAAGATCCAAAATTGTTCGGCTTCGATTTTGATAATCCGCTCGAGAATAGATGACTTAGGACGCCAGCATGCTCACTTGAGCCCTGCGGATTGGGTTCGACGATGTAATAACGAGCTACTTCCCAATTCTCGGATAAATACCCCCATCGCTGTATGGCCCGACCGATGTACGTCTCGTAAAATCTCGATGTAGGAGATAGCCAACAGGTTTCAGAGCACCCGCGCGACAGGCACACGTAAAACCGCGCTAGTCTTTGCAATAGCATGCGAAATGTTCGACAGGTACACTTCTGCGAACGCGTTCTTGGAACCTCGCCCGTAGGCTCCATAACGAAGGCTATCTAGGTCGGTCTGCGTTGCTTCGGCGAGAACCCTCCATCCGTGCTGGGGTCCGCGGTGGACCAGCCTTGTCAATCGTGCAACCCGTCCATGAATGCTGGATCCCATCATGATCAGACCGCCTGGAGAGGGATGGATGCGCTGGAACAGGACGATGTATTTGCAGAAGAGTGATTCCCCGGTCAGTTTTGCCTTTGGCTTAATCATTGTTGCCGTGGTGACGGCTTGCAACCAACACAACAGGAGTGTGGCGGTCAGTGTAGCGCAAAATGTGCCTACTATCGCCGTCGCGAAGGCCGTCCCGCAAGACATGTCGCGTGACCTCGTTCTGACTGGGGAATTTAGACCATTTCAGGAAATTGACGTGATGGCGAAGGTGGCCGGCTACATCAAGGAAATCAATGTCGATATCGGTGATCGGGTTAAGCAAGGACAGCTACTCGCCACTCTGGAAATTCCCGAGATGGCTGACGATCTGGCACGTAGCAAGGCTAATCTCGACCGAAGTATGGCGGAGGTTCGCAGGTCGCAAGAAGAAATACAGCGCGCACAGTTGGCGCACGAAATGTCGCACCTATCATACTCGCGCCTTGCAGGCGTGATGAAGGACCGGCCCGGCCTGGTAGCTCAACAGGAGGTCGACGATGCACATAGCCGTGACTTGGTCGCCGAGGCGCAAGTCGCCGCTGCTAAGTCGAGCCTCTCCGCCTCGCAGGAGGAGGTTAAAGTTGCTCAAGCCGAACTGGACAAGGTTAACACCCTTCACAATTACACAAGCGTCACGGCACCGTTCGCGGGCGTTATTACAAAACGTTATGCCAACACCGGCTCCATGATCCAGTCAGGAATCAGTTCTCAAACGCAAGCCATGCCAGTGGTCCGCCTTTCGGAGACCAGCATGCTGCGCTTGATTCTTCCAGTTCCGGAATCCGTCGTGCCCCGCATCAAAATGGGCTCTAATGTGGAGGTTCGCGTTCCGGCTCTCAAGCGGAACTTCCAAGGCCGAGTTGCACGTCTTGCCGGTCGGGTCCAACTCGATACACGAACGATGGACACAGAAGTGGACGTGCCAAATTCGAACATGGCTCTGGTCCCCGGCATGTACGCCGAGGTCAGTCTAACACTGGAGCAGCGCAATAACGCGCTCTCCATCCCCCTTTCGGCTGTGGGGGGCACCGACCAGGAACGAGTCGTATATGTCGTGACTCCAGAAAACAGGGTCTCTGTCCGGCATGTGCAATTGGGGATGGAAACGGCCAATCGCGTAGAGGTAAAATCTGGCGTGCAGCCCGGAGAAATGATCGTCATCGGGAACCGCAGCCAGCTCGCCGAAGGACAGCCGGTTAATCCCAAGATTACTGAGCTAGCCGCCATTAAGAGCGAATAGAGCACTCATGTCTAGATTCGCGATATCAAACCCATATTTCATTGTCGTTATTTGCCTGGTCATTGCCGTGGTAGGCGTGACGGCCGTTGCACGCATGCCGGTGGACATGTTTCCGGCAATGAATATTCCAGTTGTGGTGGTCGCTACGTTCTATTCGGGGATGCCGCCGGAGCAGATCGAAACAGATATCACTAGCCGCTTTGAGCGGTTTTTTACTCTGGGCAGCGGTATTGAGCACATCGAGTCACGATCGCTGACAGGCGTCAGCATCATCAAGGTATTCTTCCAGCCGGGAACGAATCCCGATTCCGCGGTCACCACGATCTCGAATCTGGCGATGGCGCAATTACGCCGGTTGCCCCCGGGCACTCTTCCGCCGGTGGTACTGAAATTCGACGCATCGAGTCTACCGGTCTGCCTTGTCACTCTAAAGGGGGAAGGCCTGACCGAAACGTCGCTTCGTGATCTTGCTCAGTTTACCGTACGGAATCAAATCGGCGGTGTTGCGGGCGCCTCCGTTCCCCAGCCATTCGGCGGGCGGTATCGCCAGATCATGGTGTACGCAGACCCCTACAAGTTGGAAGCTCATCAATTGAGTCTCATGGATGTTGTTCGGTCGGTGAACGACTCCAACTTGATCTTGCCGGCCGGCGATGTTCAGATCGGATCTCTGGATTACAACATCTATACGAACAGCCAGCTCAGCAACATTGCGGAGATCAACAATCTTCCGGTAAAGACCGTCGGCCAAGCGCCCGTGCGAATCTCTGACATCGGAACGGCAAAAGATTCCCAGCAGATACAAACCAACGTAGTGCGCGTCGACGGTCAGCGTTCCGTGTACATTCCCGTGCTGAAGCAGGGTGGCGATACAAACACCATAGCTGTCGTGAACGGTATTAAAACAGCGCTGGGGAAGCTGTTCGACATTCCAAAGGATCTCGTCACGCGCGTGGTTTTTGATCAGTCGCAGTTCGTGAAGACCGCGATCGAAACGCTGCTGCACGAAGGAGCGATCGGGATGCTTCTCACATCGGTGATGATCTTAGTCTTTCTCGGAAGCATGCGGGCTACCGTCGCCGTTTTCTTTTCAATCCCGCTTTCCGCGCTGGCTACATTCATCGTGCTTTCGTTCGGCGGAAGTTCCATCAACAGCATGGTGCTGGGCGGGCTGGCCCTAGCCTTTTCGCGATTGATCGACAACTCTGTCGTAGTACTGGAGAATATCTATCGACACCTGGAGATGGGCGAATCGTCGCAAGTCGCTGCTGAAAAAGGTGGGCAAGAAGTCGCGCTGCCCGTTCTGGCGGCTACGTTAACGACGGTGATTGTATTCTTTCCGGTCACGTTCCTGTACGGCGTGAGTAAGTTTCTGTTTTCGGCGCTCGCACTAGCCGTAGCGATCTCGCTTTTCGCGTCGTATGCCGTCGCCATGACCGTAGTTCCTCTATTCTGTGCGCTGTTCGTAAAAACCCCATCTCACCATGGCACGCCCTCATCGGAGCAGCCCGTTGAAGTGGATCACAAAAAGAGAGGCAAATGGTCCTTCGGCGAACGTTTCAATGTATGGTTCAACGACCGGTTCGAAACGTTTCTCAGGTTCTACGACAAGCTGGTGAACGGCGTCCTTCGCCGACCATGGGTAACACTTGCGGGATTCACAGCCGCATTCCTGCTGAGCCTGACATTGTTTCCGCTACTCGGGCTGTCATTCTTTCCGCGAACGGATGCCGGGCAATTCGTCATTTCGCTGAAAGCTCCGAGTGGAACCAGGCTGGCCGTGACGGAAAACGAGGTCGCGAAAGTGGAAGACCTGGTCCGAAACGTGGTTTCGCCCCAGGAGTTGGGCATGATCGTTTCGAATATTGGTACAGTTCCAGACTACTCGGCGATTTACACAACCAATTCCGCGATGCATACCGGTTTCGTGCAGGTCAGCCTGAAAGAAGATCACAAAACCGGCAGCTATGAATACATGGCTCAGATGAAGGGACGGCTCGCAAAGGAGCTTCCGGAATTGAGCGCTTATTTTCAATCCGGAGGGCTGGTGGACGCCGTCCTGAACCTCGGATTGCCCGCTCCGATCGATGTTCAGGTGGCGGGGTCAAACCTGGCAAACGCGTACAGCAGCGCGGTGCAACTCGCGAGCCGGATCAACAGGATTCCTGGAGTTGCCGACGTATACATCCCGCAGGATCTGGATTACCCGGCCCTGCAACTCGATATCGACCGGGTGCGCGCGGCCCAACTCGGGCTGAATCAGAAGGAAGTCGTCAATAACGTAATCACGGCCCTGACTTCGAACCAGATGATTGCGCCGAGTTTTTGGATCGATCCCAAAACGGGGAACGATTACATGCTGACGGTGCAATATCCGGAGCGGCAGGTGAAGAACATGGGGGATTTACGGTCGATTCCGCTTCGCGCCTAACAACCAGACGAATCCGACTCGACTGGACGCCGTCAGCCAGATCCGGCGTATCGAATCGCCGACCGAAGTCGATCACTTCGCGCTGCGGCGAACGATTGATATTTTCGTGCGGCCACTGAATGAAGATCTCGGGCAAGGTTGCGAACTCCATCGACACAATTATCGGCGATACCAAGATCCCCGCTGGACTCAGCGTGAAACTGCGCGGGATGGTGCAAGGGATGCGCGATTCGTTCCGAAGTTTCGCGATCGGGTTGATCCTCGCGGTGGTGTTGCTGTACTTGATTCTAGTCGCGCAGTTCCAATCATTCGTAGATCCGTTCATCATCCTGGTTGCGGTGCCGCCCGGAATTATGGGCGTGATCCTGACGTTGTACCTGAGCGGCACGACACTCAACGTCATGTCGCTCATGGGCGTCGTGATGCTGGTTGGCATCGCTGTGTCGAACAGCATTCTGATCGTCGAGTTCACGCGGCATCTGCGGAAGGACGGGATGCCGGTTCGCGAAGCCGTGGCTGTCGCCTGCCGCGTGCGGTTGCGCCCGGTACTCATGACGTCGCTGGCGACCATCATCGGACTGATGCCGATGGCGCTGAAACTCGGAGCCGGCAGCGAGGCTTACGCGCCGCTGGCTCGCGCCATCATCGGCGGCTTGACGGTGTCGGTAATCATGACCGTGTTCCTGGTTCCAGCCGCCTATTACCTGGTGTATCGAGAGCGCCCGACACCCGAGGTGGTGGCTTAGATGTTATTGAGAATCAGGAGGCTTAGCGATTATTTTTGCGGCGCTTAGTGTATTTGCTCAGGATACGCTGCATCTCACGTTGGGACAGGCCGAGCAGATCGCCGTCCAGAATAATCCTCAGGTAAGCGCCGCGCGGTACAACGCGGAAGCCTACAAGGAGATCCCGAAGGAGCTGCGGGCGAACTATCAGCCGAACGTATTCGGCAGCGTGACCGGCGTGGGCGCGTCGGACGGCAGCCGCATCGCGGCGGGGGCCCTGAACAACCCGATCATCTACGACCGCTTCGCGAGCGGCATCGGGGTGAGCCAACTGGTCACCGATTTCGGGCGTACCTCAAACCTCATCGGATCGGCGCAATCGCGCGCGCTCGCGCAACAAGAGAACAGCACTACGACACGCGCACAAGTGCTGTTCGGCGTGCATCGCGCGTACTTCGCAGTGCTGCGGGCACAGGCCGTTCTCAAAGTTGCGGAGCAAACGGTCACCGCGCGACAACTAGTTGCGGATCAGATCAGCACGCTGGCCAAGAACTCACTCAAATCCAATCTCGACGTCAGTTTCGCGAACGTGAACCTGGCCGAAGCGCAACTGCTGCTGGCCAGTGCCCAGAACGATTTAAAGGCATCTGTGGCCGGGTTGGCCACGGCGATCGGATATCCGAACCAGCAAAACTTCGTGCTGAGCGAGGAACCTCTTCCGGAGCCACCGCCGACGGACATGAAGGCTCTGATCGGAGAGGCCATTCGAAACCGTCCCGAGCTAGCCAGCCTGCGGTTTGAACAGGAGGCGGCGGCAAAATACGCTACCGCGGAGCACGATCTCTGGAAGCCGTCAGTGAGCACGATCGCCAGCATCGGACTGGTGCCGACCGGGGTTGCCGCGCTGCAAAGCCGCTACGGCGCGATCGGAGTGAACGTCAACATTCCGCTGTTCAACGGCGGCCTGTTCACCGCCCGGCGCAACGAAGCACAACTGCGCGAAAGGAGCGCCGCGGAGAATGTGAAGGATCTCCAGAATCGCGTAGTGCGCGACGTTCAGGTTGCTTACCTCAACGCTACGACCGGCTATGATCGCCTCTCGCTGACGCAGAAGCTTCTGGATCAGGCGAAGATGGCGTTAGATCTCGCGCAGAGCCGGTACGATCTCGGCCTGAGCGCGATCGTCGAATTGAGCCAGGCGCAATTAAATCTGACCTCCGCGCAGATTGCAAATACCAGCGCCCGGTACGAATACCAGATGCAGTGGAGCGCGCTGCAATTCCAGATCGGCGCGCTGCGGTAGAAGCCCGAGAGTCAAAATGTTCGACCGGGTCCGGAGACTGGCGCACAAGGAAGTCGCCTACGGCCCATGAACCGCTCCAGATCCGCCTGCTCGCGGTGACTGGAAACGCCGCTGACTGGAAATCCCTGAGTGACATCGCGGAGCAAAACGGATGGGTGCTGTTCTGGGCGGACTCTTGCGATGCGGCACTGGCTGTGCTGTCACAGTATGTCATTCCGATCGTGATCTGCGATCGCGACCTGCCGCACGCCGAGTGGCGCTCGGTGGTGAGGCGGATCAGCCAATTCAGAGAATCCATATGCATTCTGCTGGCCTCCCCGGTATCGGACGAGTATCTCTGGCGAGAGCTGGTGCAGCATCAAGGGTTCGATGTGCTGCCGAAGCCGTTCCAGCCGGAGCGCGTTAAACGAATGGTGAACCAGGCGCGATGGTGGGGCGGCCGTTGACATCATTTGATTACTCCCCTGCGGACGGCGTAGAGAATGAGCTCGGGCAGACTGTGCAGATTGAGCTTGTCGAAGATGTTGCTGCGATGCGTTTCGATGGTGTGCAAACTCAGATTCATCATGGCCGCGATCTCCTTATTGTTTTTCCCTTCCGCAAGCAGTTGGAAGACTTCCCGCTCACGCAGACTGAGTAACTCGTAACTGTCCTCGACGCCGCGCCGGCGCAGCTGCTGCACATAATCCTTGGCCAACACGCGGCTGATTTCAGGACTGAAGTAGGCCTTGCCCGCGTTGACGGCGCGGATGGCGTTGATGATATCGGACTCCGCGGAATCCTTGAGCAGATAGCCACGGGCGCCGGCCCGCAGGGCTTTCAAAATGTAGCCCTCATCCGAATGCATGCTCAGGATGATGACTCCGATTTTGGGCAGGTGAGCCATGATCTCCTGACCCGCATCGAGGCCGTTCAGCTTGGGCATGGTGATGTCGAGAATCGCGATATCAGGGCGCAAGGTTTGGGCCAGGTCGATTGCCTCGCGGCCGTCGGCTGCCTCGGCGACGACCTGCAGATCGGGGTGGCGTTCGATGAGATGGCGCAGCCCGCTGCGTATGACTGTGTGATCGTCGGCGACGAGCACTTTTATCGGGTTCATGACGCCTCATTATCGGTGATTCCATAGCACTTTCGCGGGTTTCCTGGGATCGCGGCAGGTTCTCCCAGGCTGCAGGCAGAGCGCGTGCGCCGGGAAAATCTAGGTTCGAATGGAAATTTTATTTATGCGGGCGGTTTGCAGGGCCGTCAGGCGGGCCAGAGTGCGGGCGAACTGGCGATCGTAGCGCGTCTCGTAGCGATTCATCAGGTCCAAGGAGCGGGATTGATCGCAGAGGGTGCGGAAGGCCAGGGCGGCTTTGGTGGGAGCGTCGACGGCTTCGTCCTGTTTGCCGATCTGGTGATCGAGGGCCGCCTTCTCCATGCTCCAGATGCGCATTTGACGCCAGCGGGTGACGGCGAGGGTCTGGACGAGTGCGCCTTCGGCGGGACCCTGGGGATCGAATTCGATTTCGAAGTCTTTGACGAGCCGGTAGAAGAGCACCCGGTTTTCGGCGTCGAGCACTACGGATCGAGCTAATAGTCCGTGACGCAGATTGTTCGCGGCGGACGCCCGCTTGCCTTCGGGCGTGACGGGCCCCCGCGATTTTGCGCCATTCGCGCGGGAAGCTTCGATTCTGGCTTGAGAACTCATGCTGTCTATATTTTGCGTTCACGGGTTTGGACCGGTGAATTTTTGAATGGGCATTCAGCAATGGAATGAAAGCGATAAGTGAAATTCTCGAGGTGTGACCGGCCGCGAGGAGGGAGACATGGATGGTAGTTCTGGGTGGTGAACTGGAAGTCGGATAAGAGGGCACGGTCACAAGAGTGCGTGCACGAGGATGCGAGAGCGGGGGCGGGGGGTTGGGCTTGGGAGAAGTTGGGATTTGCGGCGGATGAGCGGCAGGCGGCGGTGTTGGGGTCGACGTCGAAGCGGACGCTGCTGGCTTGTTCGCGGCAGTGGGGTAAGTCGACGATCGCGGCGATCAAGGCGGTACACCGGGTGTATACGGAGCCGGGGAGTTTGGTGCTGGTGGCGAGTCCGAGCGAGCGACAGAGCGGCGAGTTTCTGCGGAAGGCGGAGGAGTTCGTGACGCGACTGGGGATACGGCCGCGCGGCGACGGCGACAATGCGATGAGCCTTTGCTTTCCGAACGGGTCGCGGATTGTGGGGCTGCCGGCGATGGAGGCGACCGTACGCGGATTCTCGGCGGTGTCGATGCTGATCATCGATGAAGCCGCTCGGGTGCCGGATGCGATTTACAAGGCTTTGAAGCCGGTGCTGGCGGTGAACGATGGAGACCTGTGGCTGATCAGCACGCCGTACGGGAAGCGGGGATTCTTCTACGAGAAGTGGGCGCATGGAGGCGAGGGGTGGGCGAGGATGGCGGTGCCGGCGACGGAATGCTCGCGGATCTCGAAAGCTTATCTGGAAGAGGAGCGGTCGGAATTGGGGCCGGTGTGGTTCCGGCAGGAGTATATGTGTGAGTTTGTCGAGAATGGGGCGGGGGTGTTTGAGCGGGACGTGGTGGAGCGGGCGTTGACGGATGAACTGAGTACGTTAGCTGTTTAGGATTTCACGCAAAGGGCGCTAAGGTTCTCGCAAAGGACGCAAAGAGGATGTTTTATGTGGGGTTGGATTTAGGGCAACGGCGGGATTTCTCGGCGATTGCGGTGGCGGAGAGGGCGGAGGCTACACATGCATGGATGAAACCCTACGATGAGCGGTTGGGCGTGCGGCACCTGGAGCGGGTGGCCCTGGGAACTCCGTATCCGATGGTGGCCCGGCGATTGGAGGAGATTGTCTGGAAGCTGGACGGGAATTGCTCGGTGGCGATCGATGGTACAGGGCTGGGCGCGCCCGTGGTGGACCTGCTGCGGGAGGCCGAGTTGCCGTGCGAGGTGAGGGCGGTGGTGATTACGGGGGGCGCTCGCGAGCACCAGTCGGGCAACGTCTGGTATGTGCCTAAGCGGGATTTGATTGGAGGGCTGCAGCTACTGCTGGAGAAGGGGGATGTGCGGATCGCGAAGGGGCTGCGGGATGTGGGGGCGCTGGTGCGGGAGCTGGTGGATATGCGGTCGGCCACACTGCAGGGGGCGGCGGAGCATGACGATCTGGTGATGGCGGTGGCTTTGGCTTGTTGGGCGGCGGGGAGACCTAAGATCGGGTTTGGGGTGCGGAGATTGCCGGGGATTTAAGATTTCACGCAAAGGGCGCTAAGGGCCACGCTAAGGGCGCCAAGGGCTAGTCCGGCAGGCCGTTTACTATTCGGGTGATTCCATCCTTGATTCTTTCTACGTTGAAGTTGATCAGGAGGCCTAGTTGTTTGTTGGCGAGGCGTAGGTAGGTTAGTAGCTGTTTGCGGTGGACGGGGGTTATGGATTCTACCGATTTCAGCTCGACTATTACTAAGTCCTGGACTACTAGGTCGGCGCGATAGGCTATGTCGATCTGGAGGCCTTCGTAGGTGAGGGGGATGGGGTGCTGGCGTTGCGTGGTGAGTCCCTGTCTCTGGAGGTGGTTGGTTAGGACGGCTTCGTAGGCGGATTCGAGCAGGCCGGGGCCTAGGGCGCAGTGGATGCGGAAGGCGGCGTCGACGATGGTGCGCGCTACGGTGTTGGCGGGGTGCATGAGGGGATGGTGGCGGATTTCACGCAAAGGGCGCAAAGATTTACGCTAAGGGCGCAAGAAAGGGGCCTATGAGTGTTTTGGGGTATTTCGGGCGGAGGCGGGGGGAGTTACGGATGCGTGCTCAGGTGGATGTGCCGGGTATCCGTTTTTCAGGGCCGGTGTTGACCGGTGTGGTGAGTGTGGAGGGGGCTCGGGAGAGGGAAGCTGCGCGGGTGGCGGGGAAGGTTAAGGGCGCTCCACCGCAGGATTATGATCCGGTGCTGCGGGCGCATTGCCGGTTTGACGAGGAGGGTTAGTTGCGGGTGCCGGAGGTGGTGGAGATAGCTAGAGGTTTGGACTGAAGAACTTTTCGGAGGATGGCGGAGCTGGGGTTGTAGTCGGGCAGGAGGTCCTTGAGGGTGAGGATGAGTTCGTCGAGGTTGCGGGTGGCGCAGGCGGATTGGATGTGGGCGAGATGGCGCTCCATGGTTGGCCAGGGCAGGGTGACGCCGGCGAAGATTTTGATTTTCTCGTGATAGGTGGGGAGGGTGTCTTCGTCGTGGGTGTTGAGTTCCTCGAATAATTTCTCGCCGGGCCGGGTTCCGGTGAATTCGATTTTGATGTCCTCATCGGGCCGGAGTCCGGATAAGAGGATGAGGTTGCGTGCGAGGTCGACAATGCGAACCGGCTCGCCCATATCGAGAACGAAGATCTCACCGCCCTGCCCCATGGTGGAGGATTGGAGAACGAGCTGGCAGGCCTCCGGGATGGTCATGAAGAAGCGGCGCATTTCGGGGTGGGTGACGGTGACGGGTCCACCCCGGGCGATCTGCTGCTTGAAGATGGGCACGACGCTGCCGTTGCTGCCGAGGACGTTGCCGAAGCGGACGGAAACGAACTTGGTTTTCCCGTTCTGGAGAGACCGGATGACGAGTTCGGCGAGACGCTTGGTGGCGCCCATGACGTTGGTGGGACGGACGGCTTTATCGGAGGAGATCATGACGAAGTCCTCTGCTCCATACCGGTCCGCAGCGAGAGCGACGTTGAGAGTGCCGGAGACGTTGTTCTCGACGGCTTCGAAGGAGTGCGCCTCCATCATGGGGACGTGCTTGTAGGCGGCGGCGTGGTAGACGATAGCGGGCTGATGCTCAGTGAAGACCTCGGCTAAGCGGCGCGTGTTCTGAATGCTGCCGATGGCGGGATGGAACGGCACGTCCGGGAAGGAGCGCGCCATTTCCTGCTCCAGTTGGAACAGCGGAGTCTCGGCGGTTTCGTAGCCGACGATGGCGGCGGGGCGGAAGCGAGCGATCTGGCGGCAGAGCTCGGAGCCGATGGAGCCGGCTGCGCCGGTGACGAGGACGGTGCGGTTGTGGAGCTTGGCGGAGATGCGGTCCTGGTCGAGGCGGACTGGGGTGCGGCCGAGGAGGTCCTCGACGGCGACGTCACGGATTTGGGGCGTGAGGCCGCTGCCATCGATGATTTCCGCCAAGGCAGGGATCGTGCGACATTTAACAGCCGGCGGCTTGGCAGCGATTGAGGATTGCCGTCATTTGCGCGCCGGTAGCCGAAGGGAGCGCGATAAGGACCTCTGAGACGCGGTGCCGTACAGCCAAACGGATCAGATCAGCACCCGAACCTACGACTTTCACTCCCTGAATGCTTAAACCCCGTTTATGGGGATTGTCATCAATGAAGCCACAGATAGCGTAGCGGAGCCTGGCATTGGATCGTATTTCTCGCAGCAGCGTTACGCCGGCCATGCCCGCGCCGTAGATGA
>CAWKLV010000029.1:0-165000 GCA_963850575.1 uncultured Acidobacteriota bacterium
CGAAAGTCCGCTTCGGAGTGGTGGAGGCGGTCAACGCCAACTTACGCATGCTGATCAACCGCGGGCGTGGCTATAAGAAATCGCGCTATCTGCTGCTGAAGGCGAAGTGGGTGGCAGTGACCAACGTCAAGTTTCTCGCTATGCAGCGGGTGGGGAAGGCTGCCTAAAAAACTGGGGTGCTGTCAGATTCTCGCGGAGAGCGGGTATTTTTTGCGCTGCGGACCGCCGGAGATTTTTCGCTCGAGTGAATACGAGCGTTGTTTTCACAATCAAGGGGGTAGCGACGCAATCGTTTTTCCGATTTCTGATGTTACCGGGTTCCACGGTCTATAACTCAGGCTGGCTACGAAACTGCTAGTTATAAATGAGTCTGTGCTGTATATGCAATAAATAGCGTCATTTTCAGCGGCTTCTACGAAGAAGGTGCGATGGCGTAAAAGCGTTATGTTTTATCAAATGCGTTTGCCGTAGAAATTTAAAGTTGTTCATTTTGGCTGTCGGGAGTTGGTTGCTCTTCAGTCCCCCCGGTGAAGCGGCGTTGCTGCAGCTACCGGGGGTCGCGCCAGGCTCCACTACGTTTCCCGGCTTTGTCATTCCGGGAACGTCTCCGGGCGTCCTTGTAGGCGGCCCGCTCAGTATTCCATTCAATTTCAGTAGCAACGCCGGCGTTACCGCGGGCACGCTGACAACTGCTGTTTACAAAGAGACTGCCACGGGAACTCTGGACTTCTACTATCAAATTGCAAATAGTGGAAGTTCCGCTACCGCCATCGGTCTACAAACGAATAGTAACTTTTCCGGCTTCCAGACGTACATGGGCTATCGAATCGACGGTTCTAGCTTGCAGGGTTTCGTGAATGGGACGGTACCGCCGATCGTTGTCAACGTGGACAAGAGCGGCAAGCTGGCGACCTTTCAGTTTAATTTGACCGACGCCCAAAATATCCATCCCGGGCAGACCTCAACTGCGTTGGTGATCAGCACGAACGCTACGGAGTTCGCACAGGGAACAACTTCCCTCGCCGACCGGGGGTGCACAGACTCTTACAACATTTCAGCCGACCCTGGAAGGACCTGAGCCGGGCACTGTTTTCCTATTCGGTGGCGGGATACTAGCCATAGCGAGCGCGCATGCAATTCGGAACCGGGGCACAGTGGAGCCTGTCGCAATCGACAAATCCGCCTCTGTCGTCCCAGAGGAAAACCATGGCGGCGTTCAGTGATGATGGCACGGTTGAAATCCGAAGCAGACGACTCGATCGCCGGAACAGCTGAGTTTCAACAGCCTCGCTGACGGCACGCAAACCTAGGGACGGGGCTGTCTCACGAAAACGGGAAGTTTCATAATACGGCGGGCTGACAGCGCGACTGCAATGCCCGCAAGTACTCCGAGGCTGTCGGCCACCATGTCACCCACTTCGAAACTTCGCCCCGGCACCAGACGCTGGGCGAATTCCAGCCCTACTCCTAGTGGAATCATCCCTGCCGCAAGCGCGATACCCAAGGTAACCAGCTCCAAAAATGCAACTGGCAGAATGGCGAGAACCGTGTAACACATGAAGTGCACGAGTTTATCATTGGGAGCTACTTGATCGTAATGCCACCGCTGCAGCGTATTGGAGGGCAGCAGCGATCCCCACACGACGATGATCACGGCGATGATCCAGAGCGTGAGCACAGTGCGGGAGTTTGGAAGCCAATGAGGACGATTGGACAATCGAAGTTAGTGTAGCGTATCGAGGCCGGAAATGCCCGGGGGCCATAATGCGGTTGCCACGGTGTAAAGTTTAGTTAATAACTGACACGAGCGTCGTTCACTTCTTGGTCAGCTTGGGCAGGCCCGGCCCGCACTGGAAACAGAACTGCACGGAGTCTCCAACGAGCAGGCGGCATACCGTCCGGAAAGTCAGTGGTCGATCCTCGATTGCTTGGAGCACGTTAACCTCACCGAATCCGCCATGTTCCGCCTGTTGGCGCGCATTCCACTCCGGCGCAGCCGGGGCCGAGGGTCGCGAAGACCGGTTCCTGGAGCTCTCCGTGCGCCGTGCGAAAAGATTCGAAGCGCCGGATTCGATGCGACCCGCCGGCCGTTTCCACTCGTGGGAAGAAGCTCTAGAGGCCTTTCTTGATCGCCGAAGCCGGACCATGCGATACATCGAAACGCCGCAAGACGATCTTCGCGGGCGCACTGTCGTGCACCCAGTTGCCGGCGAAATCACCTGTCGAATGCCTCGCGCTGATCATCGGCCATCCTCTGCGGCACCTCGAGCAAATCCGCGAGATCAAGAGGAATACCGGATACCCGGGTCCGCTTAAGGCTTGAAAAGATCGTTTGGTCGGGGCGGGAGTTCCTAAGCAACCGCTTCGCCGGCTCGCAATATCCAGCAAGAGTTGTGCTGAGTAAACCCGATATGGGGGTAGTACTCCACTGCGGCCGGCGCTGAAAGCAGTATCAGATTCGCTTTGCCGCTTGCCGCCTGCGTGCGGCGAATCAGTTCCTTGCCGATCCCGAGGCGCTGGTGCGACTCACGCACCGCCAGATCGGAAAGGTACGTTGCGTAGCTGAAGTCCGAAATCGATCGTGCGATACCCACCAGTAATGGTCCATCCCAAGCGGTGATCGTGATATCCGCATTCGCCAGCATCTCCCGCATGCGATCCCGATCGTCAATGGGCCGGCGAGCGCCGAGGCTGCACGAGCGGTAGACCTCGATCGTCTCGTCCACGTCGAGTTCGTTCCCACTCCGATAGGTGATCAGGATTGCATCTCCTCCCACGTGACAATGCGCTTTTCGTAAATCGCCTTGCGTCCCATCATCGCCACCAGCGTCGACCGTGCAGCCGATTCCGCATTGTTCAGCGGCGTCTTGTGCCCCCGCGCGTTCTCGATGAACGCAGCCAGCGACTGATAGTCCGGGCTTTGACCTGCATCGGGAACCGTCAGCTTGATGTCGCCTTTCTTCTCGCGCTCGATCCACGTCGCGGTCTGCAAATCGATGGACCCGTTTGCGCCAAAGACGCGTTCCTTGATGCCCGAGAAGCCTGGGGGATCAAAATAAATGTGGCTGAACTCGCACCGGACATCCTCGGGGAATTCGTAAATCACGGCATAGTTGTCCATCGTCGTGCGCCCTGGGGGCTCGTTCTTGAACAGGTTGATGCCCCCCGATCCGAAGGCGCGTAGTGGCGGCTTGTCCACGGCCCAAGTCATCAGGTCTATGACGTGGCACGCCTGCTCCACGATGTTGTCACCGGAGCGGCTGCGGTCGAAGTACCAAGGCGTGTTGCGCGGCAGGTCGCCCGTATGCCGATAGGCTTGGAGGAACAGAATCCTGCCGATGCCGCCACTGTGCACAAAGTTCATGGCTGCCTGCCGGTTAGGATCGTGCCGAAGCTGAAAGCCGGATTGAAAAATTCCTTTCGCATTGCGCGCCGCCAGCACCATTACCCGCGTATCCTCGGGTGTGTTGGACATCGGCTTCTCGCAATATACGTTCTTGCCGGATTCAAGCGCGGCAATTGCGATCATCCTGTGCGTGTCCACAGGGGTCGCTATGATGAACGCGTCCACGTCTTTCGCCTCATCGATCAGCTTCCGAAAGTCAGTATAGGCTCGGGCATTTCCACCCGCACCGCTGACCGCATTTTGCGCTTTGGCCAAGCGCTCTTCATCCAGGTCGCATACGGCGATAACTTTGACGCCCGGAATCTTTAGAGTGTGGCTGAGAAGATACGCGCCCCGGTTTCCGACTCCAATGACGGCAACCCGAACAGTGTCGTTGGGCGATTGCGCCGCCAGCAGCGCCGGAGCGCTCAATGCGGCTTTCATTATGTTGCGGCGGGAAATATGGCTCATGAATTCCTACTACGAACGCGATTGTAGCAAGTCATCCAGCTCGCATTGAGGAATCCCCGGAAGAAGGATGACGATCGCGGGGCTGTTGGTCCCTGCGGCGGATCATGGCTTCGTCACCACGATCGAGAAGCATCCTGCGACCTTCGTTGTGACCGCTACTTCACGAATAAGACGCCAAGATGGTTGTCCACGACCTCGCCGGATTCACCGATTGTGAAATTCGATGTAATCAGCCCCGAAGCGCCTTCGAATTGACCCTCGCCCCGATCCACCTTCCAGGTGACCGTTCCGTGTTTCAGAGCCGGATCCGCCGAGCCCGCCAAGTATCCCTGGCCCACGGTGCTGAAGTGCAACAGGTTCCCACCGCCGAAGCCGATGCTGCCGGATTCCAGGAAACTGTTGTCGCCTGTGAGGGTGACCGTAGATTCGAAGCTGGCCATTCCGCCCGACAGCTTCTCGATACTCGCGCTCAGCCCTTGCGGGCTTACGTTAGCAGTGATTCTGCAACTGGAACCGGTACTGTGGGCCCCCATCATCCCAGGAGTTGGGCCAGGCCCGGCCTCTCCTTTGAATTGCATGGCGTAAGTAAGCTGGCGCATAGACTTATTGAAGTATTCTGATCCGGATGTTCTTGTAGTAGACGGTGCTGCCCGCGTCATGTCCCTGGAGGGCGATCGTTCCAACGCCGATACGCCGGCCCGGAAAATCCTTCGTTCCCGCCCAGTCCGCGGGCTGAGTCCACTGCACTACCTGCTTGCCGTTAACCTTCACGATGATGGTATTGCCCCTAGCAACGATGTCTTCGGTGAACCATTCGTTGTCCTTGACGAGATCAGCGCCCACATCCTGAACCTCATACAGGCTGCCGGTCTTTCGCGGGTCATTCGGATACGTGTTGTTCACCTGCACTTCGAATCCCTTTTGCGGCCAACTCCTGTCCTGATATTCAGTCTCGATGTAGATTCCACCGTTCGCCTTCGGACGGGTCATCACGTCCACCATCAGTTCGAAATCCTTGAACTGGTGACTTTGAAAGTCGCCAACATAGAAACAGTGGCTCCGTTGACCGTGGGCGACGATGGCGCCGTCCTGCACGGAAAACGTACCAACATTCTCGTTCACTTTCCATCCGGTAAGATCCTTGCCATTGAACAACGAGGTCCAACCCGTTCTCTCGGCGCCTGCAAGGTTCACTGCCAGCACAAGGAGAATACCTGTTCTAAGTACCACGGGTTTATGCTATCGGAGTAGGTGTTCACGCGCAAGCGTGCGCGAAAGTGTGGAGAAGGCGCATTCAACGGTCTTCGGATTTCAAGGCCCGCTCCGCGATGGGAACTTTCAAGAACTTGCTGGAAGCATGTTCTTTGTAAATACGTCATTAATGTAGACGAGAGAGGTTTCGCAACCCGACTCGCGATGAACTGCGTCCAACACATTGCAGGTCTAGCGGTCATCTAACGAAACGAATGGAGCTTAAACTAGAGGAGAGAACGTCAGGGATGCGGGACGAGGGCAAGCGTTTACCTCGATGTTCACGATGCGGCTCCGTGGACATTCGTCCTGCCCGCCCACGTTCGATTGACAAGCTGTTTCTACTCTTCTCCTTACAACCCTACCGCTGCAGAAGCTGCCGAACTCGGCGCTACACGCGTTTTTTATCATCCGCATAGCCCGCGTACGCGATTAGGTTCACGTCCGCTACTCACCAATCCCGAGCGTTCACCACGCTGGCCGACGTCCAACTAACTGGTGACCCATGCATCACTGATACAGGCCCTCGATCCATTTAGGAAATACTCATAGCAAACCCAATCGTATACGGTACGACTGTTTAGCTTTTCATTTAGTCGCCGGCGTTATCGCATCAGATACTCCCCTCTGGTGTGACGAACCCATTACGTATTACATGTAACACCCTGCCGAGTCTGCCAGACGTTTGGGCACACTTCGATACCGGTCCAATCTGAACCCACCATTGCTCCCTATCGCGTTCCGCGCTCTCATTTTTCGGCCCTTCCGGCTATTTCGTGGCTCCTGGCATGAGATCCAGACCGCCGCAATGAAAATAGATGGCTTGAATGAAATTCCGCTTGTTCCGGAATCCTCGGGCCGTACACTTGCCCTCGCCGTTTTTAGACTGCTGTTCCGCAACTTGCTGAACTCGCGCCGGTCCTTCGGCTCCATCCCCGCCGGATTCCGCAGCTAGTCGTAGCGCGTCTCTGCCAGCCGGTCGTCTCCGCTCGCTCTCAGGTGCGTGTTCTCTTTACTCCGTACGTTGTCCACCGCCGCACCCAGGTGCTGCGCCACGTGAAACTTGTCGAACACGATCCTGCCGTCCCCTTCCGGCACATGCGCCCGTACCGACGCAATGTAGGGATCCCACATATCCATCGCGATCGCCTTTACGCTCTGGATTTGTTCCGCCGTCTGTGTCCCCCAGAACCCATCTAAGCTGCTCTGCTTTCGATCCTCGGCCACGTACAGCACCCGGCTTCTGTCCAGATCGTTCACTATCGTCATGTACTTGTGGCCCTTCTGAAACGCCTTCTCGTCACTGCCTATATGCTGTACCGGCTCAGCCACCCTCCGCTCCAGACCACGCCTCACCGCCCGTTCCAATATGCCGTGGATTTCCTCCCAGCTCAGTCCCAGTTGTCCGCCCTCCGATTTTTGACTGGCTTGCTTCAGCCAGGTGATCGCCAGGGCTTCAAACAGCGCCGTGAACCGGCCCCCCGGTTCCGCCCACGGCAGTTTCACTACCCGCACTCCATGCTCGCTGCAGTCGCTGCGCGGCGGCTCCGCACGTAGGATCGTCTGATACTGGCACGTCTCCAAGTGCCGCCATCGACGCTCCGGCTGGTGATGTGAAGCTTCGTCGCCGCTCCGCATTCCGCACATGGCCACTTCGCTAACCGCTCATGTGCCAGGTATACGTGGACCTCTCTCCGCCAGTTTCAACTCAACTGACTCCACTTCCCACGGTGCTTTCGATCCCTAGAATCCGCTTATACAGCTCCCGATCTTCCATCTACGGAATTGTCGCATCCCGACACGCCCAACCCCCTCGCTCCCACTACAAATCTCGAATACCATTTTTCAGGGGCGGTACACACGCGTTTACCTTGCTCCCGATATTCTTTCGTGGGCTTCTGGAACATTGCAGTTCTGTCTCGGAAGCGGAACCTTTGCGCTGGAACCCCGTCCTAGGTCTCTAATGAGTGGTCGACTTCACCGGCCGGCCTGCATCTCCGGTCGCAGGCACCACGGTCCACAAAGGCGTGAGCCGCAGTCCTTCCTGGGTGTGGAAAGTACGCATCTCCGTTGGATTGCTGATCCGGCTCTCGATGCACAGGTAGTGAACTTCGGGCAGCCGCAACGCTCGCCGGCGATGGCGACGAAGAGAGGACTTGGCGTAAGCCATGAGTCCCCTCTCCACCACTGCGCTGTATCATATCACCAGCGTGGATGAATCGCTAACCGGGGCCATGAATTTGTGTCACTAACATGTGATTTGCCGCCCTCAATTAACAAGTGAAGTGCCCCAAACGGGTGCCCATGGCGACGGTGGACCAGGTGTTGCATCTATATCGGGAGCAGTACTTCGACTTCATTGTGCGGCACTTTCACGAGAAGTTAGGGGAAGAGCACGACCTCCAGCTGAGTTACGGGTGGGTAAGCAGCGCTGCAGACGGCAGGATTGGTATCCAAGCGCAAGAAGCCGGGATGGCATCGCAAGCGGCGGCCGCGGCGAGCTGTTGCGGGAATGATGCTGCATATCGATGGCAGTGAGCATCGCTGGTTTGGCCACGAGCGGTATTACGAGTTGATTGTCATTCTGGACGATGCGACCAGTGAAATTTATTATGCCCAGCGGGTGGAGGCGGAGTGCACGCGAGCCGTGATGAGAGCTTTGCGTGAGGTGATCGACAGGAAAGGTTTGTTCTGCTCGTTATACAGCGACCGAGCGGGGCATTTCTTCACCACGGTCAAGCGCGGGGAACCAGTGGATGCGAGCCGGCCCACACAGGTGGGACGGGCGCTTCAGGAACTTGGGTGAAGATGATTGCTGCCTATTCGCCCCAGGCCAGGGGCAGATCGGAGCGGAACTTGGCAGTTGGCAAGGCCGGTTACCGCAGGAGCTGAGACTGCATGGCATCACGGACCTGGAGGAGGCAAATCAGTTTCTCCGCCAGAGTTACATGGGAGAATTCAACCGCAAATTTACGGTGGCGGCGGCGCAGAAAGGCAGTGCGTTCGTGCGTATCCGACGCAAGGACCTGGACTGGATCTTTAGCGTGCAGGATGAGCGTATCGTTCACAACGACAATACGATTGCGGTAGCCAATCGGACGTTTCAACTCGATCAGACCCGTTGGCGAAACACCCTGGCCGGGCCAACCGTGGTCGTTCACGAACATCTCGATGGACGCATGCCGATTCGCTATGGTCCGCATGTGATCGCGCGCTATGTGTCGGATCAACTGCCACCACAGGCACCCCGCCGCCGTGGTACCCGCGACCACCTGCCGGCAGGGCATGAGCAAACCCGAGTGAAGTGGCGAGGTCGCCTCGCAAGACCTGCATGCCCGGAAACCATGATTTGCCGAGAGCCTGGCGAAGACTCCTTCATCGCCTCGCTCCGCTACTGTAATGTGATCAGGATAGAAATCAAGCCCTGTTCACTAGCCAGAGTTCGTAATGCCTTTGCCGATTACTGCGCCGAATGCCTCCCAAGGAACTTATCCGTTTATGGGCTCAAGGCGGAATCCAAGAGAGCGCGCCTGTGCCTGTACTCGCGATTCGGCTCGTTGCTTCGACTTGATTTCCAGCGCCGCAAAAATGCTCTCTTCGTAGGCCTGCCCAGTAGTAACCAGATGATGAAGGATGCGTGCTAATTTGTGAGCGGCAGCAACTATAGCTTTCGGCGCGCCCAGTTTGGCCCGCATGCGGCGATAATACTCGCCCAGGTAGGAGTGGCTATGGTGCAGTGAGTGGGCAGCCAATCGTAATGCGAGGGCTGCCCGATTCTTTACTTTCTGCGTTCTGCTGGATAATATTTGCCCGCCGCTGATTTCGTTGTGGGGACAGAGACCCAGCCACGACGCCAATGCCGAGCCGGTTCTGAATTTCGACCAGTCCGGTCCGATCTCGGCCAACAAGACCTGCACGGTGGGCGAACTGATCCCCGGCACGGTGGTGAGATCGACCCCAAAGATGCGCCAGTGTTGCGTTGCGAGATTCACGGCAGCCTTCTTTTTTGGCGAGGTGGGTTGGGTAGCCGGTGCCAGCGGCTCGATCTTGGATTCAAAGTTTCCCAGTTGACGCTCGATCTCGCCCTCGCAATCGGCAATGAGTTGCTGATGATACCGATAGGCCGACAATGATTGGCGCTGGGTAAACAAATGTTCTGGGCGGTAGTCGCCCACCAGGGATTTGACGATGGTCTGCTCAGACGCTTTAATATGCCGGTCTCGCAACTCGGCCAGCTTCTGCGTGTCCCTCTCGCCCTGGAGAATCGCATCCAGAATGGCCAATCCGGTGGCACCCGTGATGTCGCTGATCACGTGATGCAACTGCAGATGCATCTGGCTTAAAGCCTTCTGCAGATGCTGAATGTGCTCACTGCTCATCTGAATCAAACTGTCCCGATGCCGCAGCAGCGCCCGCACGGCGCACACGGCCTGCTGCGGGCGAAAAGAGGCGTGAAGCAAGCCCACCGAGTGCAGATACTGAAGCCACTGGCAATCCAGCACATCGGTCTTCCGTCCCGGTACGTTTTTAACGTGCCGCGCATTCACCAGGCACACTTCCAGCCCGCGAGCTTCCAGGATTTGAAACAGCGGGATCCAAAAGACTCCCGTCGATTCCATCGCCACACTGCGAATCCGGCACTGCTGAAGCCAGTCGGCCAAGGCCACCAAATCCGGTGTAAAAGTTTCAAAACACCGCACGGAATCGAGATCTCGATCCGCCGGTACTGCCATGTAAATTTCGGTGGCGCCGATGTCGATTCCAGCCGCATCCGGTGCAGAAAAAGGCGCGGACATCTGTCCTTTGGGTGTGGGCTTGCGTTTCAGAGTCTTGGCCATGAGGTGTCTCCTTGTACCAACGCCAACGGCCCAGGTCGTGAAATACGGGCAGTCTCCCAAACGGGATCATCGCAACCCTTTCGAATTACGATGTCACCACTGACATGACCACGCAACCTGGAGCCACGCTTGACACCGGGCTTCCTTCAGCTCCAGTCAAATTTTCGGCTTACTTGCCGTCGGCGAGGTGGCATCCATCGTAACGCCGGGCCGCCCCCAGTCCTTACCTGCCATGAGCTCTCCAAAGCTCCCCGTTTGACAGGATCGCTCGTGGCCATGGCATGACCGGGGTGTCGGTGACGTGGTCAGCAGATCGCCCTTCCAGTAAACCTTGCCGAGCTGCGTTCGTTCAGCACCATCACAGTTCCGGGCTCCACGGCGCAGCCGTTGGCGATGTCGAAATCTTCCGCGCAATCGGCATTCGTCAGGCAGATGTCTCCCTTCACCTCAATATCAACGTCCACGCGGAAAGTCTTCGTGACGTGCACGTCGCCGCCGAACAAGCCGGCTACACCACCTGCCCCGTGGACGGCCCGCAGCGCCGCTGGCCCTTCTCGAGTCTTGGCGTCCATCCCCACCGACGTCAGACTGGTCCCGGAGACGCCAGGTCCATCGAGTGCCTCACCCGATTACGCCTGAGGACCCCAGGCCATCGCCAGTGCTTTTCCCCCATACTCCAAAGGCTTGGCTGATTCCGAGCACCCCAGGTCCGCCACCACCTGCGTGAACGGCACTCAGTGCCGCTGGACCTGTTGCCGATTTGGCATCCATACCGACCGAACTCGTGCTGCTCCCGGATACACCCGGCCCGTCGATAGCCTCGCCGAAAACGCCGGCAGACCCAAGGGCCATCGCCAGTGCTTTTCCCGACCACCCCATTCGCCCTGCTGACTCCAAGTACGCCCGGCCCCCCAACTCCGCAGTGTACGGGCCGCAGGGCTGCCGGGCTATTTTCCGATTTGGCATCGACACCCACCGAACTCGTGCCGCTTCCCGAGACCCCGGGCCCATCAATGGCTTCTCCGAAAACACCGGCGAATCCCTGACCGTCCCCTGCGCGTCGCCCAAGCACTCCATTCGCGGGACCAATCCCCAGAACGCCGGCGCCGCCATCGCCCGTATGCGTGCCCCGAACTGCGGCGGGCCCGCCTTCGGTCGTGGCGTCTACGCCTATCGAGCTGGTGCTGAATCCAGCGACACCAGTGCCGCTTGGGGGTTCACCAGAAAGGCCTGAACCGCCATCGCTGCTGTTAGTTGCGCGAACGGCGGTGACGTTCGGATCGGCAGAGTCAAAAATTTCATCCGGCATAGTTCACTCTTTTTGGAATGGAGTTTCCGCTTCCCTTGTGACGTTCACGGGATCAGCGATGCGGGACGATCGCTGTTGAGGACTGCTCTAAGATTCCCGATCTTTCGGGACCGGATGCGTTCGCTTACCAAGTGATTGCTAAAGCGGGGGAGCGTCGGCGTAGCGCTTCGCGCTGAGCACCCTCGGCGTCGGGAGCGGATACGGATTATCCAGATTTTCCGCCGCAAATTGAGCTGTGCCGGGGAACGCCGCGTCCACAACTTGCTTGGATACTGGGAACGGGTCGCGATTGTCGTTGGTCAAATTCCGATAAGCGCCGGTCAATGTATCTATGCCCGCCGCAACGATCGTATTGGTGATGAAGCCCAGCTGTGAGAAGTGGTAGTAGATGAAGAGCGGACCACAGCCGGTCGCGGCGTCCGGACCATCGTCAGTCTTCACGATATTGTTCACGAAATCCGCCCGGGGGCTATTCAGCCAGGCATTGCTGTTGTCAAAGCCGTAAGGAGGGTTGCCGCACTGTTGATCATTAGGATCTGCGCAGCCAAGAATCGTGAGAGACCTTCGCCCTGGCCGCCTTCCGTTCCGTCGCCAAACCAACCCAGTTTCTGCACACTAATGAGTGGTTCAACGATTTCAGAGACCATGAGATAGCGAATCACGGCCGAGTTGCTGTTGGAGGGGTTGATCGTGACGTGAGGCTGCGACCCTTGGTGCCCCATGTCGCACCACCGTCGTTTTGGGTTACATTCCAGCTAACCCACACCCACCAGTTATGGGAGACTCTTCTCAAAGAAGACCTTCCACGTGGTCACGACGCACGCGTGTGTCACCATCGCAGCTCGTATGCTGCCCGCCCGTATATAAGCCCAACCGTAAAAGATTCCGGCAATCGCGGCCAGCACCGCGAATTTCCAGTTTGGGAAATACCGGAACGTCAGATGCGACAGGCCGAAAATCACTGACGTGACGAGTAGTCCGGCAATTGTGCTGTGGAAGCTGCGGGACAGAATTTGCTGGAGCATACCCCGGCACACGAACTCTTCCCAAAGTGCCACCACCCACAGGAATCCCACGAAGGTTCCCACTGCAAGCGCAATCCCCTTCCACCACACTGTGAAGGCCAGATGTGGAGTGAAGCCAAGCAGCATTCCGCATAGCAGCGCGACCGGCATGAAAAGGAGGAACTGCTGGACTCCAATGGACCAATCCTTACGCGTGGGTATAAAGCCGAATCCGATTCCGCCCATCCCCCGAATGGAGAGAACGGCTAGGATGCTGAGCCGGAACCACATGAGTTGCCCGAGCACGGAGGCTGTGACCCGCGGCGCCAACTCGATGTAGATTCGCGGGAACACTTTCAAGAGCATGACGGCGAGCAAGAACGCAAGAAACAACAAGTCCGTGTGAATGCGCTTCTTGGCTTGCACCAGGTACCATCCGGTCACCACCGTGGAAAGTCCGGCTAGTAGACCAAAACTTCGCCAATGGAAGGTCCCTGTGCCGATTGAATAGATCAGGTAGGGGACCAATGCCGAGATCTCAATGACCAAAGCACGCAGAGCGAGAGGTTGCACTTTCTCGACGATGGTGCGGATCGAGGCGAATCCGGGAACCAGATAAAGCGCGGCCTCGATGAGCGCAGCAACGGTGAAGGGCACTGCGATACGGGCCGGAATGTGGCGTTGAAACGAGTAGGCGATCGCCGCTGCAATCAGCAGCGCCCATACAATCAGCAGCGTGGTGCGGTACGCGCGGGCATCCCTTGACATCCCGCAGTCATCTTACCGCGACGGAAGCACAACCAACACCGAAATGGGAGCGCTGCCAGGACGCAGGATGAACTCATGGCTGAATTGGTGTTTGGAGTCATTCAGGAGAAAGGCGCCGGCTATTGTGGACCACACCGACGAATCTGCACTACTCCGTTCTGAGCGCGGTTATGGGCGAGATGGAGGCGGCCACGCTGGCGGGAATCAGCGCTGCGGCCACAGCGCAGATCGCCAGCGCACCCGCTGCCACCGCTAACGCGAGTGGGTCCCAGAAGGGTACCTCGTATAACCGGCTGGAGATCAGCCGTCCGGCGGCTATAGCCAGCGGGATTCCCAGCGCCAGTCCAACCGCCACCCGGATCAAAGCTCCGCGGAGTATGTATCGAACCACTTTCGCGCGGTCAGCGCCCAGCGCGATACGAATTCCGATTTCGTTCGTTCGCTGCGCTACGGTGTATGCTGTGACCCCGTACAGTCCAACTGCAGCCAGCAAGAGAGCCACGATCCCAAACAGTCCAGCAAGGCTGGCGACGGCGCGTTCCTGGTCGAACGTGAGTTGGACTTGCTCGCGCATCGTCCTCACACTGTTGATCGTGAGATTAGGATCCGCCCCCGCCAGAACGCGAGTGAGCAGCGGCTCCAGCGTGCCGGGCGAAGAATTCGTGACCAGCATCAGTCCCCCGATGAAGTGGGACTGCAACTCGGTTCTTTTCATCAGAGGATTCCTGTAAGGAACATTTTGGGCGAGTGGAACATAGAACATTGGACGCGCTGGCCTGCGCAGGGCAAAGCCGGCGAACTTCGCGTCCCGCACGATGCCGATGATGCGAAACGTACCCGCGTTTTCCGGCAGATCGAGGCCGAAGTGCTGCCCCAGCGGATCTTCGTCCTTTTTGAAGAAACGTTTGACGAACGCTTCGTTGACAATCGCAACTGGCTCCGTCGTTTCGTTGTCGCTGCGGGCGAAGTATCGTCCGCGCATCAAGCGTCACACCGAAGTTCTGAAGATAATCGGCACTCACTCGATCCCAGGAGGCGCCCGCCTCCGCACCTATTTTGGGCGGGGGATGGCCGGACACCAGAATGAGCTCCCCCCAGTTATCGGTCAGAGGATTATATAACGCAAGGCCCGATCCCGCGACGCCCGGCAACCGATTCATGCCGCTCTTCAAGCTGGCGATAGAGCGATGCTAACTGCGGCTGTGTGTACGTGGCGGGAGGCCGGTTTAAGGAAACCACCACGCGACCTTCCGTCAGGAACCCGAAATTCTGGTGCTCTAGGTTGTTGAGGCTTCGCGCCAGCATGGTCGCACCCGCCACCAACACAACCGACAGAGCCGCCTGCACAATCAGCAGCGCTTTGCGAGCAAACGAAGAGTGATCACTCGTGCTTCTGCCGGCGCCGCGTAAGGCTTCGAGCGGCTCGGTTCGCGTGGCAAACCAGGCTGGAGCCGCGCCGAAGACGATGCCCGTCACCAGGGCAAGGCCAAACGCGAACGCGAGGACAATGGGCGACGGTAAAGTGCTGATAGGGAGGAAGTGTGAGCCTCGAAATGCCAGAGCTAGCAGCAGACGCCCGGCCACTGCTGCGACCGCGAGCCCCGCAATCCCCCCGGCGACAGCCAGCAGGATCGCCTCCACCAGGGCTTGGCCTACAATCTGCCGCCTGCTGGCCCCTACCGCCAGGCGTAGGGCAGTTTGTCCACGTCGCGCCACCGCGCGGGCCAGCAGCAAGTTCGCGACGTTGGCGCAAGCGATCAGCAGCACCATGCCGCAAACGCCGAGCAGGATCTGGAGACTGCGACCGTACTCTTCCTTCATCACCGCCACTCCAGCGCCTGCCGGAACCACATCGATGACTTGTTTGGGAAGCATACGAATCACGTCCGGCATCCAGTTGGAGGGATAGCCGGAGTCATATTGCATCCATTGCCGCAGGATGCCGGTCAACCGTGGCGCCATGCCGGCAGATGGAAGCGCCCGGACGCAGGCGGCCGATCACGCGCAACCATGCGCGCGACAGACTGATGCAGCAGCGCGCCATCACCGGCGATCATGGGCTCCTGTTGCACCGGGATCCAGATGTCGGGCGGATCACCGCGCAACGTTTCACCAAAGAATCCTGGCGGCGCTACGCCGATCACGGTGAAGGGATGGCCCTCGATAACGAAAGTTGATCCCACCACGGAAGGGTCCGCCCCATATTCCGCCTGCCAGGTCTGGTGGCTTATGACGGCAACCGGCGGAGCGGACGGTTTGTCGTCATCTCGGCGAAAGCAAGCGGCCGCCGAACGCTTTCACGCCAAGAGTCAAGAAATAATTGCCTGTGACGTATTCCGAGCGAGCGGCTTAGCCGCCAGCGCGCTGCCCTCCCGGCGCACACTCAACCGAGCCCCGCCGGCCTGAAATGCAGCCACTTCTTCGAATTCCGGCGTTTCAGCTTTTAGCCGCTCATAGAGCGGAAAGGAGAACATTCCCCACCGGTCTTGAGGACCCCCTTCTACACAGCAATCATCGCCGTCGCCGATACGATACAGAAGCGCAGGATCCGAAACCGGCAAGGAACGCAGCATCACCGCGTGGATCATCGTGAAAATCGCGGTGGTTCCCCCAATTCCCAAAGCCAGCGTCATTGTAGCGGCCGCCGTAAATATCGGCGACATGCGAAACTGTCTCAACGGTATACCGAACAGTGCTGCGCAGGTTCTGCATACGGGCCCTTTACCCTTCTACGAAGTTAGTGTGACTGCGAGTTCCCCAAAAATACCGCGAGCTCTCGGTATTCTCTGGATAGGTCCAGTCCAACTGCCCAGTCGCCCTTCGCAATGCAATTCGGCTGTCGGATCACGCGAGTCGCACGAGCGCTATCACGGACGGGTTGACCGGCGACAATCATAAAGATTATATGGGACCAAGAACGCTGTGCATGACTAAGTCAGTCGCCATCGCCTTTTTCGCTGTATGCGGCGCGCATTCGCAGACTGTGAACATATGGCCCGGAGTTGCACCGGGCTCCGAGAATTGGACCCAAAAGGAGAGGATGGTAGAGAATACCCCGGTCGGGAACGTGATCTTCAACGTCGTGACCCCAACTCTGACGGTATATCTTCCGCCTAGAAGCAAGGCCACGGGAACCGGTGTCATCATCGCCCCAGGCGGAGCTTTTGTCGCGCTGACCATCAGTTTGGAAGGCATTGATCTGGCGCGCTGGCTTCAGGATAAAGGTATTGCCGCTTTCGTGCTTAAATACCGCATCATGGAAAAGCGGCAGGAAGGCATCCCGCGGATGAACATGGACGAGGCTGGTAAGTACGGTATCGCTGATGGAATACAGGCCCTCAAAGTGGTTCGGCAGCGCGCCGCGGAGTGGGGCATCTCTCCCGACCGGGTCGGCTTCATGGGTTTCTCAGCCGGAGCCATGGTCACCAGCGGAGCCTTGCTCCAGGAGGACGCCGCAGCCCGTCCCAACTTCGCTGCGCCAATCTATGGCGGTCCGTTCGGTGTAATGCCGGCCGTCCCGGCCTAGCTTCCCCCCATTTTTCTGGCGTGGGCTCAGGACGACGGGTTGGTCCTCGACGCGGTGGTCAAGTTCTATGACGCGCTCAAAGCAGCGGGTAACAAACCCGAGGTCCATATTTTCGGCGCTGGCGGCCACGGCTTCGGGATTCGAAAGCAGGGCACCAGCAGCGACCACTGGATCGATGAATTCTACTACTGGCTGGAGGGGCAGGGATTCACCCGGCCCGCAGCGCGATAAGAAACCTTGGCGGCCTCATCGCCGGGAGAAAACTTGCGCCTGGCGCCCACCTCTGTGGAAGCGGATCCCTTCCATTGTGATCGAGCCGCCAAGGAGCAAGTTGAAATGCAATTGATACGAATACTAGTCCCGCTGATTTTGGCTCTGCCCCGGCTGATGGCCGGAGCGCAGGATTGTGCTACACCGGACGGGGCAACGGTTCCTGACGGTCAGGTCAGATCGACCGCTCATTTCACCACAGGTGATGGATTCATCACCATTACACTCTCGAACCGGATTGTTGACCCAACCAGCGCGGGCCAATTGGTCAGCGGTGTTGCCTTCACTCTCAACAGCGGTCAAACGGTCGGAAGCCTGGGCCCGAATTCAGCGAACATCAGGAAGGTGAGCCAAGGTGGAGCGTTCACCGATTTTGGGCCTTCGACAACCGGATGGGCGCTTGAAGAGGGCTTCAACGGGGGATTCCGGTTATGCGTGCTGTGCACCGATCTGGGCGCTGCTGGTCCGAGTCATTTGCTGATTGGGCTTCCGGCGCCGTCAGGCGAATACGCGTCAGCGAACAGGTCCATAGCGGCCAACCGCCCTCACAACCCTTTCACCGCGGAACAATCGACGTTTCTGATCTACGTCCCCGGGCTTCGGGCCGGTTCAACCGTCGCCAACGTCGTGTTCTCGTTTGGTACGCAAGATGGGATAACGGTCGGCGGCGCCTGTTCTGGCGGTGTCGTGCGGCAGTAGCGCGGGTGACTTGGCCGATCACGCCCGAAACTCTGCGGCGTGATCGATCGCCCAGTCCCGGAATGTTCGCGCCGGCGCTCCGGTGATCTCTTCCACCGCGGATGTCACGAGCGCAGGTTGACCGATAGCCGCAGCCCAGGCGTCCAACAGCATATTCACGACAAAAGCAGGCATGAAAGCGAGCAAATCGCGCCGTGCCTCATCTGGTGAGATCTCTTCCATGCGCAGCGACCGGCCGATTACACCACCGATTATCGATATCTGCTCGAACTGGCTCAAAGATTGAGGCCCGGTCAGAACATATTCCGCTCCGGAGTGGCCCTCCCCCAATAACGCGCGCACCGCAACCGCGGCGATGTCACGCTCGTGGATCGGAGCTGTGGCGGCGCCGGGATGCGGCCAGCGGACGACATCGCCGCCCGCGCGGATTTGCTGCGCCCACCAGTACCGTGCATTCGCAGCGAAGATTCCGGGCCGGAGGAACGTCCACTGGCGTCCTGAGGTCTCGATCAGCCGCTCGATTTGCGCGTGCAGAGCTGCCACCGGATTGGGCTGGGGCTTTTGGAAGAAGGGGTGTGCCGTTTTGTGCGGAGATGAGAGGAAAACGACGCGGCGCGTACGCTTCACGATCCGCTCCAGAGCGGGAGCGGCGGCGGCCGGCGGGGCGCACCACACCAGGAACACCGCGTCGATACCGTCCAGGCATTCATCCAGGCTCTCAACGCGAGTGAGATCTCCGCCTACTACGTCAACGTGTTGTGGCAAACCAGCCGCGTGCGGGTTGCGGGCGAGCGCACGGACTCGCACGCCCGCAGGCAATTGAGAGAGAACCTCGCGGCCGACGTTGCCGGTAGCTCCAATGACGAGGATACGATCCATGCAAGACCATCCTACAGTCGCAGGTCCGCTTGAAATCAAGGGAACCCCGATAATCGTCACCGCAAATATTTTCTGGACCGGAGCGGGTCGGCGACATTACTCCGGGCAGACCCGATTCATGCCGGCTCAAGCGCTCTATCGATCAGGCGCGCGACGACGGCCCCCTTATAGTCCGAGTACGCTAGAAATGAACGGGCGCCGCTCGCGAATGCAGAGCGCTTAATCTCTGTATATTCGCGCGCGGCATCCGAATTGGTTCGGAGATAATCCCTCAAAGCGAGATTCGCGATCCAAATGGGACCGCCGTGCTCCACAATCGCGATGTTGAAAGCAGTCTTCGATCTTCGGCGGAGGTAAAGCCGTCCTGGGACACCAGCCTCTCCCATGTCCTCGTAACCTAACGCCACAAGTGCGGCTCGGATCTGAGTCAGGCTGTGTCGCGGTTCCACGCCGAGCATGATGTCGATGATCGGTTTGGAGAGCATACCGGGGACAGACGTGCTCCCAATGTGTTCGAACGCAATATCGGCCGGCAACTCTGACGCGAGTCGTCGTGTCTCGGACAGGAAGAGAGTCGGCCACTGTCCGTCATAGGCGCTCAAATAGATCGGTTCGTCCAACTCGACCAAACATCGACTCCCTGCTCTTATTGTGAATCGCTTACGCTCATCCGGATTTGAGTGGTGCGCGTTCGGATGCATGCATCTTTCAGCCGGCCTCATCACGCACCGCAGAGAGCGCTAAAACAACAATTCAGCTCGGCTCAAAACCTGGACCTCGTCTTCGTCGGTATACGCGCTATTCAGCTCCGAAGCTTCCTAAGCCGAAGGGCGCAAGCCCCCACTTGTTGCGGCATTCGCACGGATCTCATCTCTTGACACCCGGCATGGAACTACCCGCGGTCTCCGACGGCTCGGACACAGTTCGGTCATGGTCACCGCCATTAATCTACCTGCATCGGCTCACGGGTAGGGATAATGAGGCAGCAACTAGGTAAGAGAAGTTCCAGCGGTCAAATCAAGAGAAGAAGAAGCGGTGTGACCGCAAGAGTGTGAGGGTGTCGAAAAATGTGGTAGCGCTAACGGGAATCGAATGGGTTACGGGTCGATTCACCGGGCGCCATCCTCAACCAGTTCTTGATCTTACGGTTTTCGACGGTTCGGTTGAGTTTTGGTTATCCCCGCCTGTAAAGCCGTGGTGTGACCGCGTTGTGACCCCGTTCATTTGCGAGGGGGCTGCGGTATGAACCCCCGCAGTCACGGCTCTTGTTCCGGGATGGAATCGGTTGGATCGATCCTCAAAGGGGTACACGAGGATTTCTGGATATCCAAACAGCGCTCGTCCAAGATCGACGGAATCGAACTGGTCCGCAGCAAGCGTGAGGAGCGGAAGCAGACACTTTGCTTCAGCTCTCGTCCCTTCGTTCTGTGCAGTCTCCCGGTACGGAAACCTCCAGCGGGTCAACTCATGTATGAGCGCCGGAATGGACACTTCGTGCTCCAGATGACCGGACATCCGACGTTCGGCGTGCCCTTCGGGCAGGACCGGATCGTGCCGATCTTCCTTGCCACGTTGGCCGTTCAACAAAAGAGCCAGACGATTCGGTTCCGAACGGCCGCCGAGATGCTCGACACCTTCGGAATGCACCGGGGCGGTAAAGAGTATCGCCGGTTGGTGGCCGCTTTCGAGCGAATCTTCGGAGCCACCATCTTCTTCGGATCCGATTCGATCACTGGTCGCGCCAGAGTCGTTCAGCGATCCCGCTTCAATTTCCTGTCCGAAGCGCAGATCTGGTACAACCGCAGCCCTGACCAGCGGGTCCTCGGAGAAGAGTTCGAAAATGTGATCGCACTGAGTAACGAGTTCTATGATGAAGTGGTCCGGCATCCGGTCCCGAATGATCTGGATGCCGTAAAGACGTTAGCGGCGTCCCCCGCGATTCTGGACCTCTATATGTGGCTATCGTACCGATGCTTCAAAGCCGAAACAACAGAGTCCATCCCCATCTTTGGCGAATTCGGTTTGGCCGGCCAACTCGGCAGCGTTGAATACAGCCGCCCGCGGCGATTTCGGGCCATGCTGGATCAATGGCTCGGGACGATACGCGCCATCTGGCCGGATTGCCCGGCGCGCATCAGCGCCGACGGCGAACGCTTAATGGTCGCCCACTCAGAAGCCGTTCTTCGCGCCGCGGCGCCGCCTCCGTAAGAACGACGCCTGGATCGGCGCCGGTGCAGCGAATCTGACCATTTGAAGGCATTCGCCAGATAGTGGCTACAAAGAGAGGGACTGTTCGACTGAATTCGTGCCCAGGACCAGAATCCCATGTCGGCGTATTCCTTGAGCCTGCGTTCGTAGAGTTGCAATCAATGTAGTCGTAAACCCGCACTACCCGCTTGTTGTCGTGCAACCGGTGGAGCCGGCCGACGTACTGCTGAAGCGTTGTTTCCAGGAGATCGGCATGGCCAGAACAACGTATCCAGCCGCGCATCGTCGAAGCCCTCGCCGATGTAGCTGCCCGTGGCAAGTATAACCCGCTGCTCCTGCGGCGGCACACCCGCGAGTTGTAGGGCGACTTCGTGTCTCTGTTTCCTGCCCATTCCGCCCTTCAACACGAATACATTCTTGACGAGCCCATCCAGTTTGCCGGCAACCACGGAGAGGTGTTCCCTCCGGGCCGTCAGAAGCAACGGGCTACGACCGGAGCGCACCTGGTGAAGAAGGTCCTGGGCAATCAGCTCGTTTCGACCCGCATCGTTCACCAGTTCGGCGTAGATGTCCTGGATCGTGATCTCCTTCTCCTCGCCAGACACATTCGGAAGTCAGTCACCCGCGGAACCACAACGTGCTCGCAGGGGGTAGAATTTGTCATCGTGCGGGGCTGACATGCGATATCGAATCGGCCTACACTGCATGAAGATGATCGGATGATGCCCGTCCTTACGGGCAGGAGTCGCGGTCAGGCCAACAAGGTACCGGGCCTTTACCTCTTGCATGACGCGCTCGAAACTAAAGGCTGAGAGATGATGGCACTCGTCAACAATGATGGCCGTACTCTGCGACATAGTCTTCGACGGCTTGGTCCTGGGAAAGGCTTGAGTGACCGCAACGTCGATCCGGCCGGTTCGCTTCGCCTTGCCGCCGCCAATCTTGCCGATGTCGTCCATCTGGATTTCCAGAAACATGGCCAAGCGTTCGCGCCATTGGTCGAGGAGTTGCTGACGGTGGACCAACACGACCTTAGGCACATCCCGATGTGCAATCAACCAGGTCGCGACCGCAGTTTTGCCGAAAGCGGTCGGAGCACAGACCACTCCCTCGTCGTACGGGACTATCGCGTTGACCGCCTCAGATTGGTAGGGCCGCAACGAGCCGTGGAACTCAACGCCGATGGAGCGCCAGCAACTCGCTCGTCCCGCACACGGACATCGATCGAGTGCCGCTCCAAAATGCCTATGGCATGGCCGAGCAAACCTCGTGGCAGGCCAACGTGGATTGCTCGCACGTCACCGCAAGCAATTACACGAGGCTTGTCGTACGTCGATAACCGCATCGCTTTAGCTTTGTAGAATTCGGGATTCTGAAAGGCGGCCACGCGTAGCAGGATATTTAACATTGCCGGCGGCAACCCCGCCCTCCCTATGAAAACGAGATTCGCACGAACCATCTCGACGGATCTGGGAATCGATTGTTCGGCTCGGTTTCGGGCGGGCGGCAGCGTCCATGGATCGGGTTCCTCATCGTCCTCCGCAACACTGATGCGAACGCCTACCAGATCGCCGTTCAACTGAGCATCGTTGACGACGGCTTCTGCTTCTCCGTATGTGAAGCGCCGAATGGATGATAGATAGACCCGTTGATCTGCCGATGGCTCAAGATTACCGTCGAGAAAGACGCTCTTCCCTTCGTCGCGGATGGCCTTTTGGAGCGAAAGCGCGATCAATTTCCCGAGACCGCCTTTCGCCATACTGTCCTGATTTCGGAAGAAACGGTGGTACAAATCCAGCCCAATCTCATGTCGACGTTCCATGGTTCTCGGTAGCAGAGCGCAACCGAGTTTTCGCGCAAGGATGGCCGGGACCGGGGTCTCAAAGACAATGCAAATGTGACCTCCACGGCCGGATCGCGAACGCTCCAAAGACGCCGGAATGTGCCAGTCGTGACAGGATTTCAGGGATGCAGCACAGTCCTCCTGGCAACTGGCTTTATCGAAATCTGCAGCAAGGAACCAGCACGTCTCCTCACGGAGAAGCGGATAAACGCCAAGGACGATCTTGCCCTGCAAGTGTGCGCGGATCGCATCGTCAGTCAAGGGTAAGTATTTGCGGGTCCACTCGTCTGCGATCTTCCGGTTTCGCGGAACAGTAGGCGTTCCAGTCACGGTCCGACTTTGGGTGTAGCCGCTTCGACCGTCAGGGCTTTCCCAACGGACAGCGTACACGTCTTCGCGACCGCGAAAAAGAGCGCGGAACAGGGTGACCGCTTGAAAGTTCGAGAGAGTCGCAATTGGTTGGACGGGCCTCAGGCTCCGGCTTTGGGTTCAAGGGGAGTTCGATTCCGTGGCGTGCCAGAACGTCTCTGAGCCGTCGATTCTCTTCCCGAAGGCTGGTAATGTCGTCGGTCATTTCACATCAACGGCTTTACCAATCTCTCAACAAACTTCTCTGAAGCTTGATTGAATCTCGGCCGGCGTGTGGAGTGGAAATCCGAGTTCTTCGGGGCGAGAGCGGTCAACTCCGGCCACCACTCGTCCGGGATCTTTGTATTTGGCGGAAATGGATGGCTGCCGCGTTGTCGAAAGACACTCCGCGCAGCTATTCCGGCATGCCCGTACTCCAGTCGACCCATGGAATCGATCTATAGGCTATCCAATCGTCCCGCGCGCGCCCCGCTGAGAATGGGCCGGTACAAGCGTGCCGCTTCTGCGCAACCTGATCGGCCAATTGCAGGCATCGTACTGGCGAAACCCCAGGAACTCCGAGTTCGGCCAGGCCCTGAACTCGTGTTGAACGAGATCAACCGCACCGGCGGCGGCAGACCCGAGGTCGACGTCAACTGTTTGCCAGGATCGGGTCCGGTACTGCACTGCAACCTGCACTCGTGGTGTCTGCTTGGTCCATTTCGTGTGCCTGAGCTTTCAGTCTGAACGTGAATAAGTCGAATCCGCGGCTCAGCGCGGCGGCAAGCACTTCCAGACGTCTGGATCGGGTCCCAACGATTCCAAGGTCGAGATCCTTCGTGGCTCTCGCGCGCTGAGCCAATCGCAACTACATGGCAACGCCGCCTTTCAAGTCAACCCCTCCGAGGCGCCTCCCTTCCACTCTCGCCAGCGTCTTCTCGAGCCGCTCTGGCGGGCGTCACCCGTTTTTCATACACGATCCTCCGAGCGCAACCTGAGCTCCGGCTCGTGGGTATCGAGCTTTCGCCGTAATTGTCTGCTCTCCGCGTCATTGATGAACCCCTCGCGACGTGCATCCGAGATCGCTTGACGGATCAGGTCCATTCTTGTTCCCGGCTGGACCAGATCCCGCACCGTCCGCGAGATTGTCGTCGAACAAATTCCTTCGTGGATATGAATGTCCCCTTGGGGGAGGTCGGTCGATGCACGACCACCGCTTTCGGCTTCTGGCGACGAAGTCGTGCGTTGCGCGGTACCGTTAGATAAATCTTGTCGGGATTGGCATCGGAGATCCCATAGGCGTTGAGCGCCGTGTAGTGCGATGGGGCGACAGCTTCGGGTCCACCACTCGCTTCGACTGATGACCGCGACTCGCAAAGATCTATCAAGAAGGTATCGGGACCGGGCGGTCCTGCCGTTTTATAATCCGCTCCATTTCTGAGGCGGGTATGGTTTGACCTGGTTCCACTTCCCAGGATCGCCCGCCTCAATTAGACCGGACAACACATACCAACGACACGGTACGGACTACCCGCTTGACACCGGTGTTACCCGGTGATATCAAAGCAGGAGGCTTGCCAAGGGCGCGCCAGGGGAATACTGCGTTAGTAGATTTCCAAGTAGGAAATCCTGGGGGCTGAATGAGATTCACCAGAGTGTTACTGTGCTTTGTAACGCTACTTGCGTTTGTGGCCACGACGTGGGGGCAGAGAGCCGACCGTGGCACGTTCACAGGCGTTGTCTCGGATCCCACCGGCAATGCAATTCCAAATGCAGCGGTAAAGATCCGCAATGAGAATACGGGCGTGGAGAATGTGCTCACGACCAACGATGCCGGAGCTTACTCTTCGCCGTCGCTCGTACTCGGAACGTACACTATCTCAGTCGAACTGCCCGGCTTCAAGACGTCGCTCCGAACGGGGATTCAACTCGTCGGAGGTCAAGTGTTCCGGCAAGATATCACGATGGAGTTGGGCTCGGTGTCGGAGCAGGTAGCCGTTGTCGCGAGTGCCGAAATGCTGAACACGACCAACGCCGATGTTCAGCATACGGTGAACTCGACTTACTACAACAACCTCCCCGTTGTCATGGGCGCCGATATCCGGCTAGCCGAGGCGCTCCTCCAATTGCAGCCTGGATACCAGCCCATGAAGCCCAACGGCGACCCCATGTTTCGCGGGAGCCAGTTTCAATCGCGGCTGAACGGCGGACAGAAATCGGCTATGGAGAACTTCTTCGATGGCGTTGCATTCGGCTATGCCGCCGGCCATAACCAGAGCCATGAAAGCGCGCCTCCCATCGAGAGCGTAGGGGAAATGAAGGTCATTACCTCCACCTACTCGGCACAATATGGTCACTCGAGCGGAGGTACGGTCGAGTATGTCTCCAAAGCGGGTACGCGAGATCTTCACGGCAGCTTCTATGAATATTTCGCCAACGACGCGTTGAACGCGCGCGGGTTCTTCCCAGACCGCGCCAGCAAGCAGCGCAACAACGCTTTCGGATTCACTATCGGCGGACCGGTATATCTCCCGAAAGTCTACGACGGCAGAAACAAGACTTTCTTCTTCACGAATTGGGACTGGCTCGAATTTCGTGCCGGCGTGCTTCCTGGCTTCGGCAACACCACACCTATTGACGCGTTCAAAGCCGGTGATTTCAGCGCTTTGCTCACCGGTAAACAAGTCGGCACCGACGCCCTCGGACGTCCCATCATGGAGGGGGCAATCTACGATCCGAACACTACGCGCACGGTCAGCGGTGTACCCGTTCGAGATGCGTTCCCAGGCAACCAAATCCCAGCCGCCTTTCGCAGCAATGTCGCGAACAAGTTAACGGCGCTGATGGTGCATCCTGATCGTCCGGGGCTATCCTTCAACGTGGCCGGCAATCCAAACGGTGACCAGACGTGGATCGCCGATTTTCGAACGATCATGTTCCGCGTTGATCACCAGTTCACTGATAAGTTCAAGTCGACGACCAGCTTCTTTTGGCCGTATCGTCCTGCTACCCGCAAGTGCAATTGGGTGGGCGCCTGCTTCTTCAAATACAGTCCCGAAACGGACTCATCGAAGAATACCGACTACATCGGCGCGGGATTCTTCCAGCGGATTGTGACGCATCACGCCACCCAGCAGTTCGACTACATTATCCGGAATAACCTGCTGTATCACGCCACGGTCGCATGGGATCGCTGGTACATGGGCGGCAATCCCGCCTCAGCGGGTGTCAATTGGCCGGACAAGCTGTGGGGAACCGACATGAGCGGCCTGCTGGATAAAACCGCCGGTGCTCCGCAAATGAACTTCTCCGGAAACACTCCCTATACGCGGCTGGGAACCGACTGGCTTTCGTTCGGTTTCGAGGCGATCAACCGGTGGCAATTCGTGAACGACCTGACCTGGATAAAGGGGAAGCATTCGATCAAGCTCGGCTACGAGTTTCGGCATCACCAGTTCAATTACCGTGGCTGGGCCCAGGACACCGGAGGCAACTTCAACTTCAACCGGCTCAGTACAGGCGGTTATGACGCCAATGGAAATAACATCTCTGGCACGGGAGACCCCTTTGCATCGTTCTTGTTGGGGCAGGTCTATTCCGCGAATTTCACCATACCTGCATTCACGACCTGGAACGGAAATTTCATGGCCGTGTACTTGAACGACGATTACAAAGTGACCAGTAAGCTGAACCTCACGCTGGGTTTGCGCTTCGATTATCAGGGACCCTGGCGAGAGCGCTACGATCGCTTCACTACGTTCGATCCGTCCGCGCCGAACCCGGCCGCGGGCGGACGCCCGGGAGCCCTGGTGTTCTTGGGTAAGGGGCCTGGGAGAACAGGGACAAGCACCTATGACGACATTCCGCTGGACGCCATCGGCCCTCGTTTCGGCTTTGCCTACAATGTCAGCAACAAGATGGTGGTGCGCGGCGGTTACGGAATCTACTATTCCGGTGTGACGTTCGGCCAAGGCAGTACGCCGATAACCGGCTGGGCAGGGTACCCGACGGCTTCGAACGTGACGAATGGTCTCAATCCGGCCTTCAGCCTGGACAAAGGGTTCCCGAGAGACTTGGTGAAGCTGCCGCCATTTATCGATCCATCATTTGCCAATGGAACTGCCCCCATCGCCTATCCGAAGGACGGACTCGTCCAGCCGAGGTACCAAAACTGGTCGATTACGTTCCAGCGCCAGCTGGGCGACAGCATGCTTCTGGAAGCGTCGTACATCGGCAACAAGGGTACGCGGCTGCCTCACGATCCGCAATGGCTCGGACTTGGGTACAACATGAATGATCCTAAGATACTGGCCCTCGGCACCAAGGTTCTGCAGGCTGACATTAATTCGCCGGAGGCCAGAGCGGCCGGAATCACGCCACCATATGCAGGCTTCACGGGTATTGTCGCGCAGGCGTTGCGGCCATTTCCCCAATACCAATCGATCGCGTACCGCGACGTACCGATCGGCAAGAGCCGGTATGACTCTTTCCAGATCAAACTCGACAAGCGATTCTCCAACGGGTTGCAATTTCGAACGTTCTACACGTACGCCCAGCTCTACAATAATGGAGCTGAGAGCGGTCAGCGCGGGGATCCAGGGTCCGGCGTCCAAAACCCAATTAATACGCAGGCGGGTGAATGGGGGCTCAGCACCGACGACGTGCCGCATTCGTTCGTCTTCTCGGGGACTTACCAGTTACCCTTCGGCAAGAACGTAGGGAACCGGTTCATGAAAAAGCTATTGCAAGGTTGGACTCTAAACGCGATCACTCGCTACGACAGCGGGCGTCCGCTGTATATCAACATGAACAACGATCTGGCCGGTTTCTTGTTCAACGGAGGAAAGCGTCCGAATCGCGTGCCCGGAGTGGATCCGATCGCGCAGTTCGATAAATTCGACCCGAACAAGAACAGCTATTTCAACCGGACGGCTTTCTCCGATCCGGGTCCACTGCAGTTCGGCAACATGCCTCGCCGTAGCGGAGACATTCGCGGGTTCCGCAACTACGTTGAGGATGTCAGCCTCTTCAAGTCCACCCAAATCAACGAGCGGGTCCGGTTCCGTCTTGAAGCCCAGGGCGGGAACGTTACCAACCGCGTGGTGTTCTGCGATCCGGCCACGAACTGGAGCGCCGGAAACTTCGGCACTACCGCTCTGCAATGCAATCAGCCGCGTTCGATTCAGCTCGGGGCCAAGATCGAGTACTGAGCGATCGCAAACGGCAGCGCGGCGCCCGCCTAAATCCGCGGGCGCCGTACTGCGAATGCTGACTGGCGAGTTTGTACGGTACCTTGAAGGGAAAAGAAGAGAAGTGCTTTTCCGTCCGTCTGCCATCAGCATTGTAACCGTCTGGATCGTGGCGATCGCGGTGGGGCGTGCCGCTCCACAAACCCCGACTGCGGCATCGAGCATTGCTTCCGGGAACCGGATGCTGCAACAGCGAAACTGGACCGTCGCCGCCGACGAGTTCGCCACCGCAGTCAAACTCAACCCAACTAGCGCTGAAGCCCAGATAGGGCTGGGGATCGCCCTCTACGGTAGCGGTCGACACGAGGCGGCACTCAGCGCTTTCCAGCGTGCAGTGACAATGAATCCCGCGGTGCCGCAGGCCCACTACGATGTGGCGGTTGCCTTGCGCGATGTGGGCGAACTGGAAAAAGCTATTGCGGAGGCGAACCGGGCGGTCCAACTGAAGCCGGACTACGACGATGCTCGCCTTGTGCTCGGGTTACTGCTGCAGCAGAAAGGCGATACGGACGCCGCGCTGGCGCAATACCGGGCAGTGGTGAAGCGCAGACCGCGAAACCCCGAAGCGCACAATTGGCTTGGCGTCGCGTACATGCAGAAGAACCAGCTTTCCCAAGCTGCCAACGAGTTCCGCGAGGCGCTGAAATGGAAACCCGACTTCCCACGCGCGTACAATAATCTGGGCTCTACACTTGCCCAGGCAGGGAGCCTGGACGATGCAATCGGCGCATTCGAATCCGGTCTTCGATTCGCGCCGCAGGACGTCCAACTGCAGCTGAACCTCGGGACGGCGTTGCGCACCAAGGGCAACTCAGACGCCGCGGTGCGGCAGTTTGAGCTGGTATTGAAGACGAGTCCCGGCGATCCCGAGGTGCATTATCAACTCGGTCAGACGTTCCGGCAAACCGGCAATCTCGACAGCGCGATCCGGGAGTTCGAGACGGCGCTCGCGTTGAATCCGGAGTATCAGGACGCGCTTTACATCCTCGGCCAGACGCTGCGTCAGAAGGCGGCTCCAAAGCGTGTGAAAGGCAGAACAGCCGACACGATGGGTCAACTCGCACTCCCCATGAAAGAAGGACGCGAGGCGCTGACGCGCGGCGACGTGACGGCGGCCATAACAGCATTCCGCAAGTGCACGGAAATCGATCCTGGATCCGCGGAGGCGTACAACGCACTTGGATTCGCTTTGGGCCGCGCACGCGATCTGCCGGGTGCGCTTGAGAATCTCAAGAGGGCGGTCGAGCTCGACCCGCAGCTGGCCGAAGCACATTTCAATCTTGGGGCTGCTTCCTGGTACGCAGGCGAAAAGGCAAATGCCGCGGAACACTTGGATGCGGCAATTCGCCTGAATCCGGCCAGCGCCGAAGCCCAGAGCCTCCGCGCGATCGCCTATCGGGACGCCGGCGACCTCGAATCCGCACGCCGGCTTCTGCAGCGGTCAGTGGCCCTGAATCCGAGCGTGCCGGCCGGATACTTCGATCTGGCTGTGGTGTTCCTGCGTCTGCAGCAAATTCAGAATGCGCTCGGCCAGTTTGAGGCGGCGCTCAACCTTCCGGCACCGCCGGGTCCTCCGCCCGATCTGGACCTGGCGATTCAGGAACTGCGCCGCGCCACCGCGGAGACGGAGACCGCGGCCGCGGACAATATTCTCGGACGCTTGCTGGGACTTGCGGGCGCGGATTCGAAGGACGTGATAGCCGCCTTCGATGCTGCCATTCGGATTCGTCCTGATGACGTCGAAGCGCGCAACAATCTCGGGCTGGTCTATACGCAGACCGGCAACGACGAACAGGCGATCGCAGCCTTTCGCGAAGCCATCCGGCTGAAACCCGACTACGCCGCTGCTCACGCCAATCTGGGCGCCGTTCTAACCGCGACTGATGTCCCACAATCAATTCGCGAACTGGAGAAGGCGATTGCGCTCCAGCCGAGGCTGCTGAAAGCTCAATACAATCTTGCTATTGCGTATGGAGCAAGTCCGAGTCACGGGACCAAGAAGGAGATAGAGCAACTGCAGAGGCTGCTAGCCGTGGATGCGGGTTATCCGCGAGCCGAGTTTTCGCTCGGCAAGGCGCTGCTGCACCAAGGATCCGTCGGGCAGGCCGTCGAGCACCTGCAACGCGCAGTCCAAGCCGAACCTGGGTTCGGGGAAGCGCACTACCAACTCGGTTTGTCGCTTTCGCGTTTGGGGCGCAAGGAGGATGCCGCTCTCGAATTGCAGAGGGGACGCGAACTCATTGTGGCGGTCCAACGCGATCAGGCGTTGATGGCCGGCGTGGCCGAGGGGAAAGCCGCTCTCGAACGCGGCGACGCGGATCAGGCCATTCTCAAGTTCAAGCAGATTGCAAAGGAGCGGCCCGATTTAGCAGAGGCGCAGTATCAGGTGGGTGTTGCCCTCCTGCAGAAGCGGGACTTCGAAGGAGCAGCCGTAGCATTCCGTAAGACCCTGGAACTGGACTCCGGCCACGCCGGCGCTCGCCAGGCACTCCAACGCACTCCGGCTCGCTCAACATCGCAAGATGATCCGGCCATTGTTGCCAGCTTCGAAGCCCACGTGCGCCGCGGCACCTTCAAAGAGCTGGAGCCGCTAGTCTTGAGCTATGTCCGTGACCGCCCTCAGTCGGCATGGGGCTGGTACACGCTGGGCTACACGTATTTCGCGGAGCGAAACATCTCCGGAGCTATCAACGCCCTGGCCAAGTCACTCTCACTGGATGTGACGAACGCGGAAGCTCACAAGGTTCTGGGACGGGCCCTCATGCTGATCGGACGTTTCGATGCAGCGCAAGTCGAGTTCGAGCAAGGCGAGCGGTATAACCCTCGTTCGCCGGAGATCGCGTACAACCTCGGTAAGCTTTTCTCCATTCAGGACCAGTGGACCCAAGCGCGGGCCGCCTTCGAACGTGCGCTGGAGCTGGATGCCGATTACATGGAAGCCGTAGATGGTTTGGGGTTCGCGCTCGAAGCGCTGGGCGATGATGCCGGCGCAGTGAGCATGTACCAAAAGGCTGCAGAACTGAACGCCGCACGAAAAGGTACGTTTGCGTCTCCTTACGTGAGCTTGAGCGCTCTGAATACCCGGGTCGGAAACACTCAGAGCGCGCTTGCATATGCACGCAAGGCGCTCGATGTAGATGCTAAGTCTGACCGCGCCTGGTTCCAGATGGCGAAGGCGTACGAACATAGCGGCGAATTCCAAGCTGCCGTCGACGCGCTGAACCGGGCGATCGCCATCAACAGCCGTGCCTCGTCGTATTACTACGTGCTTGCCAATAGCTATCGCCGGCTGGGCAAGTCGACTGAGAGTCGCGAAGCTATGGCCATGTTCAGCAAGCTCGAGAAAGAGTCCAATGAACTGGATCAAAAGCGGCACGAACTCCAGGACGAAGGCTCGCGGCGTGATTAGGCGCTCCACGCGCCGCAAATTCCTGAGGATGGCCGGCGGACTGCTGACGCCCCTTGGGCCCTGTGCGGAGGCATTGTCCGGAGCAGGCCCATTCACATTCACCGATGTGACCACGCAAGGGGGACTATCCCATGCGCGGAACGTCTCCGGCTCCCCTCTCAGGAAACAGACGTTGCTTGAGGAGATGGGCTGCGGGGTCGCCCTGTTCGATTTTGACAACGACGGATGGTTGGACATCTTTCTGGTGAATGGCGCCGCTGTCGATATTCCCGGACGAGCCTCCCGCCCGACCAGTTATCTGTTCCGAAACAACCGCAATGGAACTTTCACCGACGTAACTCAAAAGGCCGGACTGACGCACTCCGGGTGGGGACAGGGTTGTTGCGTGGGGGATTACGACAACGACGGATTTGAAGATCTGTTCGTAACGTATTGGGGGCGAAATGTTTTGTACCACAATAACGGGGACGGGACGTTCACCGATGTCTCGAAGGAAGCGGGAGTCGCCGGTGGGAAAGGACGCTGGGGCGCCGGGTGCTGCTTTCTCGACTACGATCGCGACGGTAACCTCGACCTCTTCGTTGCCAACTACATAGCGTACGATCCGGCACGTGCGCCGAAACCGGGAGCCGCGGCGATTTGCAATTACAACGACATTCCGGTTCCGTGCGGGCCGCAAGGCTTTGCGGGCGGAACAAACGTGCTTTATCGGAATCGAGGCGACGGCACATTCGAGGACGTTTCGGAGAAGGCAGGCATTGCGGATCCGCGCGGGTCATCAACGGCCTTTTTCACCGAGCACAACTGGCGGCCCACAGGATCGTACGGCATGGGAGCGGCGGCCGCCGATCTCGATAACGATGGCTGGCCGGACATTTACGTGGCCTGCGACACAGCCCCCAGCCTGCTGTACCACAACAATCACGACGGCACTTTTCGTGAAATCGCCGTACCTGCAGGTTCAGCATTCGATGAGAACGGAATGGCGATGTCCGGTATGGGAGTGGGTATAGGAGATTACGATTGTGACGGATGGCTGGATATCGTGCGCACCAACTTCTCGGACCAGGTGTCTACGATTTATCACAACAACGGGGACGGCACCTTTCAGGATGCAAGCCTGGCCGCCGGCTTAGGAGTGAATCGCAAGTATCTGGGATTCGGCGTCGGATTCGCCGACTTCGATAACGACGGCTGGAAGGATTTATTCGTGGCGAATGGCCACGTCTACGCGCAACTGGCGGGCCGTAATCTGCATATCACCTACAAACAGCAGCGCCTGCTGTACCGGAACTTGCGCAACGGCCGATTCGACGACGTCTCAGCGAGTGCGGGCAGAGCTATCTCGAGCGAGAACGTGGGCCGCGGCTGCGCATTCGGGGATTTTGACAACGACGGCGACATTGACATCGTGATCAACAACCTGGATGCCGCACCGTCCCTGTTGCGCAATGACCGGCCAAACCGAAATTCCTGGTTGATGGTGAAGTGCACCGGGACCAGGTCAAACCGGAGTGCGATCGGCACTCGGGTAAAAGTCACGACTGGAGATCACGTCCAAATGGATGAAGTGATGAGCGGATCCAGTTACTACAGCCACAGCGATCTACGCCTGCACTTTGGGCTCGGGTCTGCCATGCAAGCGGACAAGGTGGAGATAGCATGGCCATCGGGCGTGAAGGAGGAGTTTGCGGCAGTTGGCGCCAACCGCCTTATCTTCGTCGAAGAAGGCCGGGGCATCGTTCGGGAAGACCGCTTCCTCCGGCCACCCACGGCTCAGCAACCGTAAGACAGATACTGCTCGGCTGGACGCGTTCGCCGCCTCCTCAACCGATCGTGAATTGCAAGCGAGTGACTGAGGCAGGTGCGAAAGTGTACACCAGCACCGGACCGGAGGCAGGCACAGCCGCAGAAACCGGTTCGGCCACGTTGGCGGCTTGAAAGCTATTGTGGGCTCGGATGTCACCGGCATGCAGCACCGTGGAACGGACCTCCGAAATGCGTGCGCCCCGGACTGAGATCTCAGCTTCGTGCGGATTCTGATGGTCAGAGTTCGTCACGGTCAGAACAGCCTGATTATTGCGCGTTGAGCATGAGCCGGCGAGCACCGGCAGGCCCTTCGCTGCATCGGCCCTAAGCCTGGGAACCGAAATCTCCGTTCGCACTGCGGTTCCGCCCTGATGAGCGGCGTACATCTCAAAGACGTAGAAGATCGGAGTGACAATGAATTTGTCGCCGGCGGCCATGAAGGAGGAATGGATATTGTTAATGAGCTGCGCCGCATTCGCCATGACGACCTTGTCGGCATGATGATGGAAAATGTCGAGTGTTAAACCTGTCACCAGCGCGTCGCGCATCGTTGGGAAATACCCGAACAAATAACCGGGCGCTACATCCGCGGTCCGGTGCCATGCGCCCCACTCGTCCACGATCAGCTTTACCTGATGCTGGTCATCGAGTTCGCCCATCAACTGCCAGTGGTTCCGAATCAGCTCGTCCATCCGGACTGACTTGGCCAGAAGGGCGTACCAGTCATCCACGGTAAAGTCCGTGGCGTTACCTTGGCCTGTCGTCCCTGTGTAATAGTGCAGCGCGAATCCGTAGAGGTTACGGAGTGGCCCCTTGTTTTTTTCGGCGAGCTTGGTAAGAAAGCTTCGGGTCCAAGCGTAATCGGCGCCGTTCGGTCCGGACGCGATGAACGAGAGCGGGGTGTCGAACTTCGGGACCCATTCGATGAACCTCCGGTACTCGATCGCGTATTCGTCGCCCGTAAAGTTGCCGCCGCACCCCCAACTCTCGTTACCAACGCCCCAGTATCTTACTCGAAATGGGTCCCGGTCACCGCCCGCTGCACGAAGCTCAGCCAGGCTCGTGGTGCCCGCGGGAGAGTTGCAGTACTCGATCCATTCGTAAAAGTCGCGGGCTGGAGCGCTGCGCAGGTTGGCCGCAAGATAAGGCTCGGCGCCCGCAAGCTTGCAGAACCTAACGAACTCGTTCGTGCCGAACTGGTTGGGGTCGTATTTCTGGGGACCGTCGGGAGCTTTCGCGAGGTATTCGTTATTGTTCCAGAAGTTCGTGCGTTTCGGCCGGTGTGCGCGAGGGCCAACGCCATCCCGCCAGTTGTAGCTGTCCGCAAAACAACCGCCCGGCCAGCGAATCACCGGCGGCTTCAGGCGCTTCAAATTCTCCACCAGCGCCTTGCGAATACCGCCGATGTTTGGAATCTTAGAATTTTCTCCGACCCAGATCCCATCGTAAATACAGCCGCCGAGGTGCTCCGTAAAATGCCCGTAGATGTTAGGCGAAATTACGCCGATCTTGTCGTCGGGAACGATTTCGATGTGAGCGGATGCGGCGCGGGACGGGCGCGCAGCAAGCAACGTCAACGCTGACGCCACGAATTGTCGTCTGTCGGATAACATATTGCGACTTAACAAGACTACACCCCACGATATGCCTGTTCCAATCAGAAGTTCAAGCGTATCGCTAATTGCAGCCGTGTTGGAGTGACAGCGCTGGTGGGTTCGAGAAACGTCGGGTCAATCTGATTTTGGCCCTGCCACCGGGCGGTCTGGTTCACGGGGGGTTCCGGTGCAGATAGGATTTGGGTGAACGGGAGACAATGAAAGTCCATGGCCCAGCGCTCGACACCTCGCAACTCACTGTTTGACGGCCGCTGGTTCGAGGACGAATCATCATCCGGTGCCTGCGCTGGTATTTCGCTAAAGTTAGGACTCACTGCGACACCTTCCGCAAGATTATTGCACGATGCTCCTGATGGGGGCTGATAGAGAAACTTGTTGGCGCCGTAAAGGATTTCAGTTAGCGAACCCTCGCTGCGGGGTCGGCAGACTCGCTGGTGCATGCCAACTGCAGCCGCGGCTTCAGGGAGTGTAAGATACGCCCTCTCCCGTAATCTGCTTTTTCGGATGCAAAGTTTGCGGATGGTGAATGAGTTGATCCACCACGTTGGCCGTGAAGGCCATTCCGGTCCCGGTTTGCAGGCCTTTGCGGTTGAGGATCTCCGCAATCTCGGCACAGGTGACCAAACGAGTTGACGGTGCTAACGCCAAGGAGTTTTTGCCTCGCTGCAAGTCCAGCAGTTTACAAAGAAATGTGCGACCTGACTGAAGCTGGATGCGAATTAGGACCTAAAATATGACGGAAAACGTATCGGTTGGGTCATTTTGGAAGATGACCGAGAGCGCGAGTGCGTGGCGGCTGTTTGGCCCGCAACAACGGACATGCACTCACGTGAACAGTACGTGGAACGAGTCCGCGAGGAATATCGCAAGGCGGATAAGAAGAACAAGACACGGCTACTCAACGAGGCGCGCAAACGCACGCGACTAAATCGCTGATTGGCAAGTTGGCACATCCCGCGGCAGCGCGAGGCAAGAAGCGGCGGGCACCTCGTCAGCCTAGTAGACCGGCGAGGTGGTAGTAGCGTGGGTGAAGGCCTGAGAGATATATTTGCGGACAGCGTTTGGCGACGGCGCTGCGGCAGGAAGTGGCGCGTTTGCGCCACAGCCTGGATTTGATGTGCAGCGAGGAGGTGGCGGCGAAGCTGGAGAGCATCTCGCCCAGGGTCATCGACCGGCTGTTGGCGCGCGAGAAGCAATGCGCCACTTGCGGCAGCATCGCAATCCGGGAGTGCATCCGCTGCTGTACCAGAAGATTGCCGTGAAGGTCGCAGCAGAGGCGATACCGATGAGGTGGGAAATTTGCAGGTAGATTACGTGGCACAATGGGGCCCTTCTACGGCGGGGCAGTATGTGCAAACGCTGTCGGCGGTGGACATCTCGACGGGTTGGTGGGAAAGCGAGGCCATCGGTGGGCGCTCGCGGGCGGCCACCCAGCAAGGGCTTGACCGAATCCGGCATCGACTGCCATATGGGATTCGCGAGATCCACCCGGACAACGATACGGGGATGATCAACGATCTGCTGTGGAGGTATTGCCGGAAGGCGCGGATCAAGATGTCGCGGTCGCGGCGGTACCAGAAAAACGACAACGCCGGATGCAGCCAAGACGCCCTACCAGCGCGTGCTCGAGTCGGAGCAGATCTCAGCAACAGCGCGGAAGCGTCTGCAGGCGCAATACGAGTCTTTGAATGTGATGGACTTCAGCGGCATATGGAGTAGTTGCGAAGTCGTCTTTTCCACCGGATCGAGAAGAAGGATCGTGGCGGTGAGCCATCCAGTCCCCAGCGCCGCGGTCGAGGTATCCGCGTGGTCCAGGCAAAGCGCAGTGCGGCCGGAGGACATCAATAAGGAAGCCGGGCAAAAGCTGCCCGGCATCTTCGCGTTGTAAGTCCAAGGCCTGCGTCGGACTTCACCCGAGCGATGCTCTGAACAGAAAGCCCTCCCAGGTGAATCCGGGAGGGCGGCCGATCACTCCGGAGCCAGTCCGTCGCATCGGCCTTACACCTCCGGTCGGGTGCGACCCCGGCGGAGATGGACCACGGCAACAAGAACTGAAACGCGCTGGCGCGCTCGGTCATATTCTTAAATGACCCAACCGCGACCATTCGGTCATGGAGTTAAATGACTTGGCAGGCGTCCTGCGGGAGTCGCTTTGGTCGCGCGACGCGTGCGACGGTGTTCCACGAGCTGATTCCGGGTCACGAGCTACAAGGGTTCATGGCGGCGCGGTACCGCCCCTACCGGAACGTGTTCAGCACGCCCTTTTTTGGCGAGGGTTGGTCGTTGTATTGGGAGATGCTGCTGTGGGACATGAAATTCCAGAAGACGCCGGAGGACCGGATCGGCTCACTATTCTGGCGAATGCACCGCTGCGCGCGCATCATCTTCTCTTTGAATTTTCACCTGGGCAGCATGACGCCACAGCAGTGTGTCGATTTTCTGGTGGACCGCGTGGGCCACGAGCGTTCGAACGCGATCGGGGAGATTCGGCGATCGTTCAACGGCAGCTACTCGCCGCTGTATCAAGCGGCGTATTTGCTCGGCGGGATGCAACTATATGCCTTGCACAAGGAGCTGGTTGATTCGGGTAAACTAACCAATCGCCAATTCCACGACCGAGTGCTGAAGGAGGGCCGCATCCCCGTCGAGATGATCCGCGCCAGCCTCATGAATCAGCGGCTCGACCGCAATTTCACTTCGAGCTGGAAATTCTATGGTCCTGTGGCGCCATAGCGGTTTGTCCACCTCGTGAGATAATGTAGGCCGATCATTTTCTGGGACACCCCGGGAGAGATCCAATGAGGACACGCGAATTGACCCGCCGTACCTTTAGCGCGGCGCTCGCAGCGGCCGCTGCCATCACCGTTGCATCCGGGCAGGAGGCCGCTCCGCAATCGAGCCAGCAGCCGGGAGCGACACCGAACCCCGACACCGACGAGCAACGCCGCGGAACGGCTTCCGAAGTTCCGCCGTTTCGGGATCCGCTCACGTTCACGCGTTCTGAAGCACCCGCGAAGGTGCAGCCGTTCGGTATGAGCCAGGTTCGGATCACCGGGGGCGTTTATAAAAACGCGGAGGAATGGAATCGCGGCTATATGCAGCGGCTCGGCGCCGATCGCCTGGTGCGCAATTTCCAACTGAACGCGGGCCTTCCTGCCACCGGCAAACCTCTCGGCGGATGGGAGCGGTACACGCCCGGACGCGCCGGTGAATTGCGTGGCCACTTCACGGGTCATTTCCTGTCCGCGTCGGCGCTGCTTTATGCTTCAAGCGGCGACAAGGAAGCAAAGGCTAAAGGCGACGAGATGGTCGCCGAGCTTGCGAAGTGCCAACAGAAGCTCGGCGGCGGGTATCTGAGCGCATTTCCAACCGAGTGGTTCGACCGCCTGGACGCACTCAAGCCCGTGTGGGCGCCATTCTACACCTACCACAAGATCATGGCCGGCATGCTCGACATGTACGAGCTTGGCGACAACAAACAGGCGCTCGAGGTCGTGCAGGGCATGGCCAAGTGGACCGACAACTGGACCGGATCGAAGTCCGAAGCGCACATGCAGGAGATCCTGAAGAACGAATACGGCGGCATGAATGAAGTGCTGTACAACCTCGCCGCCGCAACAGGCGACAACCACTGGGCGGAAGTCGGCGACCGCTTCACGAAGAAGAGTTTCTTTACCCCGCTTGGCCTGCGGCGCGACGAGTTGCGCGGGCTGCACGTGAATACCCACATCCCGCAGGTCATCGGCGCCGCACGCCGTTATGAGTTGTCGAGCGACATGCGCTTCCATGACGTCGCCGATTTCTTCTGGTACGAAGTGGTGAGCGCGCGATCGTATGTAACCGGCGGTACCAGCAACGGCGAACGCTGGCTGGTTCAGCCGCGACATCTCGCCGAGGAACTGGTGCGCAGCACCGCCACTGCCGAGTGCTGCTGCGCGTACAACATGCTGAAGCTGACGCGGCATTTGTACCAGTGGACGGGCGAACCGCACTATTTCGATTACTACGAGCGAGTCCTGCTTAATCACCGCATCGGCACCATCCATCCCGAAAACGGCCACACGCAGTATTACCTCTCGCTCACGCCGGGCGCTTGGAAGACGTTCAACACCGAAGACCAATCTTTCTGGTGCTGCACGGGCACGGGCGTGGAGGAATACTCGAAGCTGAACGACAGCATCTATTGGCACGATAGCGACGGTCTGTTCGTGAACCTGTTTATCCCGTCTGAGTTGAATTGGCGCGAAAAGGGGCTCCGCCTGCGGCAGGAGACGAGTTATCCCGATCCGCCATCCACAACGCTGGTGGTCACTGTCGACCGGCCTGTCCACATGCCGATTCGTGTCCGGATACCTAGTTGGCTCGAGTCGGGTGCCTCGGTGAAGATAAACGGCAACGCGCTTGAGGCCGCCCCGACTCCCGGCAGCTATTTCACCATCGCCAGGAGTTGGAAAAACGGCGACCGGATCGAGCTTACGCTCCCCATGCGTTTGCACCTGCAGCACATGCCGGACGATCGAAATATGATCGCTGTCTTGTACGGTCCACTGGTACTGGCCGGAGATCTGGGTTCTGAAGGTCTCGACCCCAAGATGATGGAAGGACCGAGCGGTCCGCAGATCAGGCGTGCGCCCAAGGTTGACGTCCCGCCGTTGCGACCTGCCGGAGGCGATCCGGCGTCGTGGATCAAACCGGGCGCCAAACACCTGAGCTTCCGCACCGCAGGGCAGCATCGAGATGTCACGCTCGCGCCGCTGAACAGCATCTTCGGGGAGCGCTACACGGTGTACTGGCAAGCCAGTTAAGCTCAGTGTTGATGCGTGACGCCGCGGCGGCTCTTGTCCTCCTGGGGTGCGCCGCCCTCTTACTCGCGCCGTTACGAACCACCGCGGAGCAGCCCATCCGGTTCGTGGATATCACGGCCGCCGCGGGCATCACGTTCATCCACGATAACGCGCACTCGTCCGAGAAGTATCTCATCGAAACGATGGGTTCGGGTGCGGCGTGGCTCGACTACGATAACGACGGATACCTCGATCTGTATCTGGTGAACAGCGCGGCAACCAATGTGCACCGTCCGCCGCAGCCGCTGCGCAGCGCACTATATCGCAACAACGGCGACGGGACGTTCGTCGACGTGACGGAGAAGGCTGGCGTCGAAACCTCCGGTCTTTTTGGAATGGGCGTCGCTGTTGGCGATTTCGACAACGACGGATTCGCCGATCTGTATGTCGTCGGCTACGCGCGGTCCATCCTGTATCGAAACAACGGCGACGGCACTTTTTCAGATATCACCGACAAAGCCGGCGTGCGGAATGCGGGTAAATGGGGCTCGAGTGCCGCCTGGTTCGACTACGATCACGACGGGCGCCTCGACCTGGTCATCGCCAATTACGTCGATTTCACGCCGGAGCACAATCTCATTTGCGTGCAAGGCGGTCGGCGCTCCTACTGTCACCCAAATAAATACAGAGGCCAGCCGCCCACCCTATATCACAACAACGGGAATGGGACATTCACGGATGTCAGCCGCCCGTCAGGAATCGGAGCGAAAGCGGGAAATGGCTTGGGCATCGCCTGCTTCGACTATAACGGTGACGGCTGGACGGATGTTTTCATCGCAAACGATTCGATGGAGAACTTCCTGTTCATCAATGGCCGCGACGGGTCATTTCGCGAAACTGGCATCGAGGGCGGAGTGGCTCTTGCCGAGGACGGGAAGGCAGAGGCAGGAATGGGTGTCACGGCGGGCGACTACGATCGCGATGGACGGCTCGATTTGTTCGTTACCCACCTCGACATGGAGCTCAACCGACTCTACCATAATCGCGGCGATGGCTCGTTCGATGATGCGACGTTCGCGTCGAAGATCGGAGCGCGGAACTTTCGCATGAGTGGATTCGGAACCCGCTTCATCGACTACGATAACGACGGGTGGCGCGATATTTTCATCGCAAACGGCCACGTTCTCGACAACATTGAATTCTTCCACGCCGATACCACTTACGCCGAGAAAAAGACTGTGTACCGTAACACGGGCAGCGGCTTCGCGGACGTGACCGCGCAGCTCGGTTCCGATCTGCAACGTCCTCGCGTGAGCCGTGCGGCCGTATTTGCCGACTTCGATAACGACGGAGACATCGACATCCTGGTGACGAACAACGGCCAGGCGCCGGAGCTATTGCGAAATGAGGGCGGCAACCGGAACCACTGGCTCGAATTGCGCCTCCTCGGCGTGCGTTCGAATCGCGATGGAATCGGAGCGCGCGTGAAAGTAACCGCAAGCGGAGTCTCGCAGGTGGATGAAGTGATGGGCGGCACCAGCTATCAAGCGGCACACGATCCGCGTTTGCACTTCGGACTGGGTGCTTCCGGCAGGGTGGACTCGATCGATGTGCGATGGCCAAGTAGACAAGCTGTCAAATGTCGCGGGGGACCGCGTCGTGGTGTTGAAGGAGGGCGCCGGCGAAGTGCCTTCACCATATCGACCGTTTCGGCACTAGCTGGCATTATGGGCGGGCGTGATGCATGAGCGCGCGCTCGAGTTGTGCTTGCGCACTCTTATCGCCGTGGTCCCAGGCGAGCACCCGGCGGTACTGTCCAATGGCCGTTGCCCAGTCTGGCGCGGAATAGGCGGCCTGCGCCAGGTCCCGCACGATCTCGATACGGCACGGCGCCATGGCGGTGGCAGCTCGGAGTTCATCCAGCGCCCGCCCTTTATCGCCCGCGTCCAGCAGCGCCAGACCAATCTGGTGATGGGCGTCGGCGCGTTCGGGATCCAGATTCAAGACGGCGCGGAATTCACGTATGGCCTCACTGCGCTCGCCGAATCGCGGCCACAGCGTCCCGCAACGCGCCAATGGCATCCGCGGTGTCGCCCGCGGCGCGGCGCTGGCGTGCGTTCTGGCCAGAATCATCGCCTTTCCGACCGCGCGCTGCTCGGCCGTTAGCTCCGCCGCGCGCTGCGTCTGCCGCCGCGCGTCTTCGGCTCGGCCGCCGCGCTGATACGCCTGCGCAAGGTTCGCGTGCGCCTTAATCAGCCGCGGATTGAGCGTGATCGCACGCTCGAAGGACCGAATCGCAGCAGCAATATCTTTCATTCGGAGCTGAACCAGTCCCAGATTGTTCGTGGCCTCCTCGTCGCGAGGAGCGATTGCCACCGCACGCCCGAACTGCTCCGCTGCTTCCTCGAGCCGGTCCGCGTGCATCAGCGTGACTCCGAGCCCTCGGCGCGCATCCGAATGGTTCGGGTCAAGCCGGATGGCAGCCTCGAACTCGCGGATTGCATGGGCCGTGCTACCGGCGGACGCTAAGGCAAGAGCATAGTTGTAGTGCACCGCAGCGTTCGAAGGCGCGAGGGCGGCGGCGCCACGAAGTATCTCTACTCCCTCGCTATTGTTTGTGCGTGACAGCGCGACGCCCAGCGCCAGCACGTACTGCGGGTTCCGTGCATCGAGCGTCGCAGCCGAGCGCAGTTGCTCGATGGCCTGATCGGGTTTCTCCTGACGTTGCAGCGCCAGTCCGTAATTGAAATGCGCCTCGGCCAAGCCAGGCGCACGCCGGACAACCTCCGCCAGTAAACCCAGCTCTCCCTCGAAGTCACCCCGCTTGCGGCAGCACCCGGCTAGGGCGTACCGAGGTTCGGTGAAATCGGGACGGATGCGCAGGGCTTGTTCTAGCGCCTCGATCGCGGCATCCGTCTTGCCTGCCGCTTCATACCCCAGGGCGAGAGGATACGCCGCCTCCGGCATCGCCGGGTCCAGTTCTAGGGCCGCCCGAAAGCGCTCGATGGCCTCAGCCATCTTGCCGGATTGCGCCAGCGCGACGCCCTCCGTGTCTCGCGCGTGCGCCTGTTCGCGCCGTAGCGCGTCAGACCCGGGCGGCTCCGCGCTACGGGCCGTGAGGAGGGCGGCAAGGATCAGCACCAATCTTGTCACTGCGAATCAGCCCGGATGATGTGCTGCAGTCCGCCGCGGGTGAACTGCGCGCGATCGTCGGCCTTGGCCTTGCTGACTTTCGCAAACAACTCCCGCGCGCGCGCCGCATCCCCCTTCTTCTGGTACACCTGCGCCAGCTGATATGTGGCGGTCACGTTTTGCGGATCCAGCGCGAGCGCCCGGTTCAGGTGCATCTCAGCGGCCGCCAGGTCACCGCTCCTCGCAAGCAGTTTCGCCAGGAGAATTCGTGATTGAGCGATCCGCGGGTTCAGTTCAACCGATCGCGCCAGCGCCTTACGGGCCTCGTCATCGTCCGGCATTCCGGGCAACGCCCCGGACCGGTTGAGCGCCTCGCCCAGGAACCACAAGGCCAGGTAATCGCTGGGCGCGGCCGTCACACGTGCGCGGAGCACTTTCACTGCGTCCGCGCTGTCGTCCATTTGCATGAGGATGAGCCCCAGAGCGACGTGCGGCAGACCCCGGCCGGGCCCGAGCTTGATGGCTGTCTCAAATTCCGATCGCGCGCCGGCGAAGTCCTCCTTCATGGCGAGCACGACGCCGCGCTGCAGGTGCAAACGGTCCGACGTTGGGACCCTTCGAACGCTGATGTCCGCGATCTCGAGGGCGAGATCGTAATTGTTATGTTGCAGGCACAGCGCGGTCAGATCGACATAGTTGGCCGGGTCGGCGGGATCGATTTTGGTCGCAGTGCGTAGCGCTTCGTAGGCCTCCTTCGTTCGTCCCGCGCTCTCGTACGCCTGCGCCAGCAAATTGTACAGTTCTGCTTTTCCATAGCCGTGCGCGATGAGATCTTCGGCAGTTCGCGCGGCCGCGACGGCATCTCCGCCTTTGAGCTTCGCGAGCGTCAGGTTGTAGCCCCCGTCGTACGCGTCAACTTCGCTACCCCGGGATAGCTGGAACTCGCGTGCCGCGGTCTTGTAATCTCCGAGGCTCGCCAATGGTGATCCAGCGGCGAAATGGATGCGCGGGTCCGCGCCGGCCGGCATGCCCTCGATCATGGCGCGAGCCTTCGCACCCTGATTGAGCGCCGGATGTTGGCGATATAACGCTGTACACTGTCCGTAATGTGCGACAGCGCTCTCAAAGTCGCTGTTTGCCGAGCTGATATCGCCAAGTGCGAGATGCGCGACGGAATCCGCGGGCGTCAGTTTCAGCAGTTCCTCGAAGTGCTTCCTTGCGCTGGCGGTCTCATTTGCAGCCAGCTCGTTGATCGCAAGATTTTTCAGCGCGGGAGCAAACGTGGGATCGGCCTGGAGCGCTTGGCGGAAGTACGCGTTGGCCTGATCCCGGCGGTTTTCCGCCGATGCCGCCATGCCCATCACGGTCAGCGCCTTCAGATCGCGCGGAGCTTCCTTGAGACGCGGTTCGAGCAGCGCCATTGCACTCCTGGCCTGCCCGCGCTCGATGAGGGCGGCCGCCCGTTCATACAGGGATGCGGGGGCCTCGGCCGCAGCGGCCAAAGCGGCGCCGAGTAATCCAATCAACGCGTAGGTACGCCTTCTCACCTTCGATTGCATGGCTCGCACGGGGACAACACTCCGTTATACAACGCCAGCAGTCCTCCGTTGTAGCGTTTCGGTCGCAGCGCGAAATTTTCCATTGACGGCGGGTTGGGGACGTGCTAATACTTCTGCAATGGCTTTCAGCCGGCTGGGTTTGGGCCTGCACTCCGCCCTGCCGTGTAAGAACGCTCACCCGTGTCGCTGGCTGCTCTAACGAGCGCGAATGTTAGCGCTCCCGATTGGAGGACTGGGACCATGTCGCACTGTGTGAAACTCTGCGCCGGACGTGTCTGTGCGGCGCCAATATACTTCGCGTCGCACTCGCGTTGGGCGCCCCATGTCTGCTGAAGGCGCAATTCACGAGCACACTTGAGGGCCGCGTCAGCGATCCTTTCGATGCCGCCGTGCCGAATGCGGAAGTAACCGTGGAGAACCAGGCCACCGGTGTCAGGCGCGTCGTCCGAAGCTGCGATGTCGGCTATTATCGGGTGGCGTCGCTGCCGCCCGGCAGATTCACTGTGCGTGTGACCGTGCAGGGGTTCGATACCGCCGTGTACGAAGGCGTCTTGTTGGAGAATGACCAGACCAAGACGTTCAATATCCAATTGAAGCTTGGCGCGCCGACTACGCAGGTGAATGTCACCGGCGAGGTACCCCTGGTTGAAACCGGCGAGGCGCGTATCTCAGGCCACATCCAGGAGCCGGCAGGTTTCGCAATTGCCGCTGGTCGGGAGGAACTTCATGACCCTCGTGGTCATAACTCCCGGTGTAACGGGATTGCCCTGCGGCGGTGGCCAAGCATACGCCCAAGCCACCGGCGACATCTTCTCCGCCGAGTACGGCGTCAATTTGAATGCGAACGGCCAGCGCGCAGAGTCGAATAACTTATCTGTAGACAACGCTTCTGTGAACGGCAGTCCTCGCCGGCGGCGTGTCGAATTTCAGCCCCAGCGCCGATGCCGTGCAGGAATTACGTGTCTCCGTGAACAACTTCTCCGCTGAGTACGGGCGCAATTCATCGGCTGCCGTCAATGTAATCACAAAATCGGGCACTAATGAGTTCCACGGGACGGCCGCCTGGTATCACACGAACAACCGGCTGACCGGCCGTAACTCCATCTTTCAACCGAAGGTGCCGGTGTTCCGCCGCAATGAGGCCAACGCCACCATCGGCGGGCCGATTCTGAAGAACCGGCTCTTTTTCTTCGGATCTGTCGACGTGCTCCGGTCGGGCCTGGGCCAAGGTTTCTCTTCAAGCGCGATTAGTCCGGAGTTCGCCAGCATCATCCAGCAGCGATATCCAAACAACATCTCCGCTAAGCTCTTAAAAAAATTCCCCAGCCAGTTGAACCGGCTCAGTGATGGTCTTTACGCCGGACCCGTTGCTGGCGCGGTCTCGAACGTTGCGGGGTGCTCCGGGCTATCGGGCGGGGCCAGCAGCGCTGTGGACACGCCGGTGGGTCCCTTGCCGTGCAATCTCCCGTTGACCTTCAACGGGAGTTTCGCGCAGACCCTTCCGCGCAATGGGCTGCAGTGGTTCGGACGCATCGATCACAGCTTCCATGAAGGGAAAGACCGCCTGTACGGCAGCGTCTCGAGAACAACCCTCGACCAGGTAGCGTTTGGAGCCCCGTCCGTGTACCCGGCATTCACGGCCATGTCCAGCGAGTACACAGCGTATTGGAACGTTAACTACACGCACGTTTTCTCGCCGGCTATTCTGAACGAAGCATCCTGGTCGGGCACACGCGCCTGGGGCTCCGACCCAGTGAGTCATGGCGAAATCCCGCTGATCAACGTCACCGGCATCGCGTCTTACGGCACTGGGTTTTCGGACGCAATCTTCATCCAGAACAACCAGCAGTGGCAGGATGTGATTAGCATTAATCGTGGCAGCCATGCATTCAAGACCGGCGGCATCGTTCAGTGCGGCAGCGGCTGCCCCGGCGCCGGTGCGCTGTTCCATGCCACGTATGGCCGCGTCGTGTATGGTTTTCCTAGCGTGTTTGATTTCGCGCGCGATGACCCGTTCTCGCAGAGTAATATCGGTTTCGATCCGAAGACGGGCAAGTCATCCGGTCCTGACTTCCGCCCCGTGTTCCTGAACTACGGCGCATTTATCCAGGACGACTGGAAGGCTAAGTCGAATCTTACTCTGAGCCTCGGCCTGCGTTGGGAGGTTTTTGCGACCCCATGGGACAAAGATAACTTGTTCGTGAGCGCGACATTCCCTTCAGGCAGCAACTTTACCGAGCGTATTGCAAATCTGACGCCGCAAGTCAAGCAGCCTCACGATGTTACGAAATACACTAACTTCGCCCCAAGAATCGGTATTGCTTGGGATCCCTTCGGTAAAGCCAAGACTTCCATCCGAGCAGGCTTCGGCGTCTTCTATGACCCTCCCGGGGGGCAGTTCTATGCGGATTCCGGCACTTCGTTGCCGGTGATCGCACTTGCGAGCGTGAGCAAGCAAACGGACGTTAAACCTGTCTACGGGCTGGCGACAGGTTCGGCGGCAACCGGCACAGGTTACACCTTCCCGGCGCCGCCGATCACTCCTGTGCTGGACCGGCGCAACGGTCTAGTCGGCGTGCCCTCCAGCATCGGTGTATGGGATCCAGACATGAAAACCATGCGCTCGTTCAACTACTTTCTCGGAATCCAGCACAGCCTGTTCGGGACATGGGCGATCGAAGCGAATTATGTCGGATCTCAGGGCCGCAACACTTACATGGCCTTTGATGTCAACCGATATGCCGGCGACTTGTTCGACGGACGCCTGGATCGTATTAATACGAGCTTCGCCGACATATTCAATACGGCCAGGCGCGCGGGTCAAGCTTTTACAACGGTGGGAATGTAAGTCTGCGACACCGCTATGCGTCGGGATTGGATTTGCAGCTCGCCTATACGTACGGGAAAGCCATCGATGATTCCAGCACCTTCGGCCGCGGGCTGAGCATTGTTGACGCGAATAATCTGAAACTCAGTCGCGGCCTGGCCGACTTTGACATCCGCCAGAAATTCTCGATGAGCCTGCTGTATGAAACACCGCCGATCCACGGAAACGCAATCGCGTCGATTTTGAGCCGTTGGGAGCTCGGCGCGGTCACGATTCTACAATCCGGGCGACCATTCAGTGTGGTCTGTACGCAGCCGTTCAATCCGATTCGAGATAGTTCTGGGCACATCATCGGGAACCGGGGTTGCGATTATAACGCTGACGGTTTCAATTACGATTACCCGGACGCTCCGAGTTTCGGAGGTTACATAACAGGTATCGAGAGATCGAAGTTCCTTACAGGGATATTCCAGGCGAGCGATTTTCCAGCACCCTCGCTCGGACGCCCCGGCACACTCGGGAGAAACATGTACTTCGGACCGGGTTATGCCAACACGAACTTCAATGTCGTCAAACGATTCCCGTTTCCGATGCTCGGGGAGCGAGGGCAGGTTGATTTCCGCACAGAGTTCTTCAACTTGTTCAATCGCGTGAACCTCGGCCAGCCCACCGGCAATCTGTCGAGCTCACAATTCGGGAGATCGACTACGGCGTTGGGCGCTCGCAACGTCCAGTTCGGATTGCGAATCGCGTTTTAATTATGTTGCGCTGATTGGGGCGGCGGAGTTATCTTGCTGTCTCCGCCCTGTTTCAGCGTTACGATCCGGTTCGCCTTACCGGCGGGGAACCTTTCCCGCTCTCCACCGGGCCACTGGACTTCGATCCGGTCGTAGGTTGCCGCATCTGCCAGTCCGAAATGCAGCCGGGGATCGTTCTGCGAAAGAAAGCTCGTGCCGGTCTGCACTTCGCCCGACAACCGCCGCCCGGCGGCATAGACGTGGGCTCGCGCGCCGACAGCATCGCGATTGCATTTCACGCCAACCAGCTTGACCAGGAGCCATGCCTTCTTGGGACCATAATTCTTCAGTAGACTGGGCCGGTCGTTCAGGTTGCTAATCACTAGCTCGAGCGATCCGTCGTTATCCAAATCGCCTGAGGCGGCGCCGCGCGATGACCAGCGCTCGCTGATGCCGGAGCCGGCTTCGGCCGACAGGTCTACAAACCTGCCGTCCCCCACGTTCCAATATAGTAATCGCGGCTGCTTGAATTTACTCGGGAAATTCGCCTTATCGATCTCGGGATATACATGGCCATTGATCACGACCACGTCCTTGCGGCCGTCGTGATCCACGTCCATGAACTGGATGCCCCATCCGAGATACTGAGTGTGGGCGCCCAAGCCCGATCGGTACACAAGGTCGGTAAACGACCCGTCCCCATTGTTGTGGTACACATTTGGCGTATCGTCGCTGAAGTTCGTTTTCACGAGGTCAAGGAATCCGTCCTCGTCATAATCTGCGGCGGCGACTCCCATGCCTGCCTGCTCCTGGCCATCCTCATTCAAAGCGACTCCGCAAGCGACTCCGATCTCCTCGAATTTCCCGTTCTTCTCGTTGTGGTATAGCAGGCTTGGGGTCGAATCACACGCTACGTACAGATCGGGAAACCCATCGTTATCAAAATCGGACGCCACCACGGTGAAGCCGTAGCAACCCGTCGGCTTTCCGATTCCGCTGTCCTGCGAAACATCCTTGAACTTGCCGCCGCCCTGGTTGTGAAACAGGTAATTCCGCCCGGCCGGGAGGCCGCGCGGGCCGCACATGACCGGCAAGCCTTTCCATTCGCAGTAGCCGCCGCCTCCGGGCGCCGGAACCTTCGAGATATCGAAGTCGACATAGCCGGATAGCACTAAGTCGAGCTTTCCGTCCAGATCGTAGTCCACGAAGGAACACCCTGTGTCCCAACGGATTTCGGCCGAACCAAGCCCGGCCTCCTCCGTCCGTTCTGTGAACCGACCATTGCCTTCGTTGTGGTACAGGCGGCTGCGGCCGTAGTATGTGACGAATAAGTCTTCGAACCCGTCATTATCGTAGTCGCCGGCGCAGACGCCTTGACCCCACCCCGTGTAAGTCAGCCCGGCCTTCTGAGTCACGTCTTCAAACCGGAGGTTTCCCAAATTCCGGTACAGATGACTGGTCGCGTGGTCGTTACCCTCCAGCGTTGTCGCGTTCACGAGGAACACGTCCATCAGGCCATCGTTGTCGTAATCGAAGATGGCTACGCCCGTGCCGGTCGTTTCGATTATGTATTTCTTCGAACTCGCCGCTCCAGACACATTCGGGGCGGTCAACCCCGCCTGCACGGCGATGTCGCGGAAATCCGGTGAGATGCGGGGGAGGTTGGTGCTGATCCGCGAGGTGGAATGGGGCGCGTGCGACGGGACCGCCATTCCTTGCCCGCTTGCAGCGGCGCGAATTGCGAGCCCTACCGCGAGGACTCCCAGTGCCGCGAGAAACCAACGTCCTGCCATGCAATCAACGAGAGAATAACATGCCCCGTATGGCCGCGATAATCCTTCGGCTCTTGTCCCAAACGTAACGCATGCGACGGAAACAAGCGCGTGTGTCGGGCAGGCTGGAGCGGGGAGCACGTTTCCCGTATGGTCAATAATCTGTCAGAGGGTACGGCCATGCCATGATGGCGTTTCGGTATGAAAACGGATCACACTTAGGCGCGCATGCTGGCGTACGTCACGGGGCTGGTTAATCAGGACCTGTTGCTACAGAACGAGTACCTTGCTGCTGAGAACCGAATTCTTCCTGCGCACCTGCCGCAACGCCTCCGCCTGTCCGATCCGCAGCGGGCCACTTTGGCCGGGATCGGGAAGAGAATGGGGCGCAAACCCCCGCCCAGGTTGCCTGTGTTCAGATCACGGGCCATCCCGACTTCGGAGTGCCCTTCGGGCAGGACCGACTGGTCCCGATCTATCTTGCGACCTTGGCGGTTCAGCAGAAGAGCCAGAGCTTCGATTCCGGACTGCTGCCGAGATGCTGGAGAGCTTCGGGATGCATACCGGCGGAAAAGAATATCGGCGGCTCGTCGGGGCTTCCGAGCGGATCTTTGGCGCAACGATCTTCTTCGGTACAGATACGTTCACCGGTCGCGCGGCATTGGTCCAACGTTGCCGATTCAACTTCATGCGCGAAGCGCAGATCTGGTACGCCCGCAACCTGGACCAACGGACGCTATCGTCAGAGTTCTAGAATGTGATTGTCCTTAGCGACGAGTTCATCAGGAGCTGATCGCCCACCCCGTTCGCAATGATCTGGACGCCGTGAAGGTGCTGGCCGCGTCGCCCGCCGTGCTAGACCTCTTCATGTGGCTTTCGTACCGCTGTTTCACGGCGAAGGGCGTGGATTAAAAACAGTTGCCGTGCAAAGGTTTAAATTTGGCAGTTGATTCCTCTATTCGGCTATTTCGGGCTGGCGAATCAGATTGGCACGACGGACTACTCGCGACCTCGACGGTTCCGCGCCATGATCGAACAGTGGCTTGAGACCATTCGCGCGCTGTGGCCTCAATGTCCGGCTCGGATCAGCGCGGACGGCCAAGCGATCGTGCTCAAGCATGCGCCTGCAGTCATGCCGACAATTGCGGCGGCTTTGAGGACGAGGCTTTCCGTGAGTACCGGTAACGGTGAGGCACGGTCACAGGTTGGCTTCCGCGAGGCCTACAAATTTAAAACCTATCCGGTCCTGTTCGCAGCCCGGTACGGGTTGTTCACCGCTCCCTCGCCGGTAAGATTTCAAATGTGCGGATGGGCCGCCGATAACTGACGGGCCGCGAGCGCGGTAGCTAAGAACTCTCTTCTGGGGCGCATCGGTTATCTGCGCAACCAATACAGGATAATGCCATACCCTACGCCGGCAGGGTCCGTTGTGCGCGCAGCTTGAAACGCGAAGAATCGTCCGTCAGTGGAGACCACAGGATTCGACGCTTTCCCACCTTCATAATCATTGAAGTGAGTCAGCCGGGTAATATCTTTACCCGTGCCGTCCAGCTTCAACTCCCAGATATCGATATTTGATGAGCCGCGTTTCCCGCCGAGTTGATCGCACTGGCGATCCATCTCGACCAGCGTGTACTTCCCGTCGGGAAAGATTCCTTCCACCTCGTTATAAGTCCCCGGCGCCTTGGACATGTTCGTCACCGCGCCGCTCGCGAAGTCGATCGACATCACCGACGCCAGCCCTTTCGGCTCGTAACACGTGAACGTCATCTTGCGATCGTTGTCGTAGAAATCCTGGGACTCGAGCCTGCAATCGGCCGTCTTGCTTTCATACACGACCTTCTGGTTCACCAACTTCGGCTTGCCGCTCGAGATGTCGACGTCCGCCACCACCATCTTCGACTCGTTTGGTCCCAGAGACGAATCCTGCGGCGGCAGAATGGAATACGAGATCCTCATGTTCTTCTTCGATACAGCCGCTCCCTCGCTTATCTTGACGCCGAACTTCACCGGCTTCGACCCGGGCTCCTTGCTGAGGTACCAAAGCTCGTTGTCGCGCGTCCGGCTGGTGCGGATATCTTCGAAGTGATCCGGTCCGATGAGGATGTAATCGCCATTGGCCAGGTGCATAGCGCGCAGGAAGGCCGCGGCCGGCACATTGCAAGTGAGGCAACGGATCCTCCGCGTCTTCACGTCGATAACGAACGCGTCGCCGAAGCTTTTGTCCATGAACGCGATTCCCGAGTTGTCCGGCGAGATATCCGCGCGCTCACCGAAATACGTGAGTTGTTCCATCTCCGGTGCAAGGTGATCCAGTGGATTGCCCTCCTTGCGCTGGGCGCTCAGGACAACCATTGTCAACAAGAACGTAGCCGCGAGTTTCACAGTCGGTAATCCTAACACGACGAACCCGCCCGACGATTCCGACCCGCGGAACCAACATTCGGAATCGACGCTCCCATTCCAAAGAGCCGCTATGAGCACCCTTGATTTGGGTCATAATATGTATCAACTTGAACCGCGTAGTTTCCCTTTTTTTTCTCGCGGCGTACTGGGCATTGGGGAGTCGGTCCGAACAGGACGCGGTCCGCAAATACTGCCTGGGATGCCACAACAAAACGGTGAAGACGTCGGGCCTCTCGCTCCAAAGTCTGAGCCTCGAAACACCGGAGGACCACGCCGCGGAATGGGAGAAGGTGGTTCGAAAGCTTCGCGGCGGGTTCATGCCTCCCGCTGGCGTACCGAGGCCCGATGACAAAACTTACACGGCCGTCCTCACCAAACTCGAATCGTCGCTGGACCGAGCGGCGCATCTGAAACCGAATCCCGGCCGCACGGATACGTTCCGCCGCCTCACCCGGACCGAGTACCAGAACGCTGTCCGAGACCTGCTCGACGTGCACGTTGACGTATCATCCTTGCTACCGAGCGATCAGGCCAGCCACGGATTCGACAACGTCACGGTGGGCGATCTGTCCCCGACGCTTCTCGAACGCTACCTGTCGGCTGCGCAGAAAATCAGCAGGCTGGCGGTGGGCACTCCCGGTCGGGTCGGCGGGGACACCGTCGTCCTGCCGCCGGATCTGACACAGGAAGAGCACCTCGAAGGTCTCCCCCTCGGCACCCGGGGTGGTTTGGCATTGCCCTACACGTTTCCGGTCGACGCGGACTATGAGTTCCAGGTGCGGTTGACTCGCGATCGCAACGAACATGTGGAAGGTCTGAGCGAGCCGACGCAAATCGAGATTACGGTGGATCGCGCGCGCGTCGGACGGTTCACCGTCAACCCCGCGACATCGCCCAAAGACCACCAGTTCGCCGACAACGGACTGCACGTTCGTGTACCGGTGAAGGCGGGATTGCATACGGTCGCGGTCGCGTTCCCCAAACTGCCGTCGGTGCTGCTCGAAACCGAACGGCAGCCGTACCAGGCACACTTCAACAACGACCGTCATCCGCGAATCACTCCGGCCGTGTACTCGTTGTCCGTGAACGGTCCTTATAATCCGAAGGGTCCCGGTGACAGTCCGAGCCATTGGCGGCTATTCGTGTGCGGAACGCGCGATGATACCTGCGCGCGCAAGATCTTGAGCGCGGTCATGCGACGTGCCTGGCGTCGGCCCGTGTCCGACGGCGACGTCGATCGGATCTACCGCTTTTATCGCGAGGGCCTGCAGGAAAGCGGTTTTGATTCCGGAATCGAACTGGCGTTGCGCGCCGTGTTGGTGAGTCCGGAGTTCCTGTTCCGCATCGAACTGGATCCCGCGGACATGCCGCCCGGAACCGCATACCGGCTGAGCGACCTCGAACTGGCCTCGCGTTTGTCGTTCTTCTTGTGGAGCAGCATCCCCGACGACGAGTTGCTCGAAGCCGCCGAGCGCAAGCGCTTACACCAGCCCGATGTTTTGCACGCGCAAGTACACCGCATGCTCGCCGACCGGCGCTCTCGCGCGCTCATCGACAACTTCGCCGAGCAGTGGTTGTACGTCCGCAATCTCGCCTCCGCCACGCCGGACATGCGGTTGTTCCCGGCTTTCGACGATAACCTCCGCCGATCGATGCGTCGCGAAACGGAGTTGTTCTTCGCAAACCTCATCACCGAGGACCGCAGCATTCTCGATCTTCTGCGCGCGAACTACACCTTCCTTGACGAGCGGCTCGCGAAACACTACGGCATCCCGAACGTGTACGGCAGTCGCTTCCGCAAGGTCACCTTCGAGGAGGCGAGCCCGATGGCGCGCGGCGGTCTGCTTCGCCAGGGTAGCGTGTTGACGGTCACCTCGTATGCGACCAGAACGTCGCCGGTGATTCGCGGCAAGTGGATTCTCGACAACATCCTGGGTGTGCCTCCTCCGCCTCCGCCCGCCTCGGTACCGGCGCTGAAGGATCCGACGGGTTCGGCGAAGCCGCTTCCGATGCGCGACCGAATGGCGCGAGCACCGCGCGGATCCGGCCTGCGTGGGCTGCCATCAGCTGATGGATCCCGTCGGATTCTCGCTCGAGAACTTCGACGCCGTCGGCCGGTGGCGTGCGCGCGACGATGGGCGCCCGATAGACGCATCCGGAGCCTTGCCGGACGGCACGAAGTTTGACGGTATCGCGGGGTTGGAAAAAGCTCTGCTCAGCCGGCCTCATGTTTTCGCAACCACCTTCACTGAGAAGCTTCTGACGTTCGCAACCGGCCGTGGGGTGGAGTACTTCGACGGTCCTGCGATCCGAAAAATCATTCGCGATGCCGAAGCGAACGATTACAAATTTTCGGCGTTCGTAGTGGGACTGGTAAACAGCACTCCGTTTCAGATGAGGAGGACGCAATGATCATCTCGAAAAAGGCTCTGCCGCGCAGAACGATCCTTCGCGGGATGGGCGCGGCCGTGTCGCTGCCCCTGTTGGACGCGATGGTTCCGGCGATGACGGCGATGGCCGCGACTCCCGCAAAGCCAGTCCGGCGGCTCGGATTCGTTTACATCCCGATGGGCGCTCACATGCCCGAGTGGACCCCCGCCGATGCCGCCGGACGCATCACCGAACTGTCGCCGATTCTGAAATCGCTTGCGCCCGTTGCCGGCCACATCACCGTGCTCGGCAACATGGAACTCAAGAACGCGTATCCGGGAACCCACGCAACCTCGAACGCGGCGTTCCTCAGCGCGGCGCGCGCGAAGTGGACCGAAAGTAGCGATTACGAACTCGGCACCACCGTGGATCAGGTCGCCGCCAAAGAACTCGGGAAGGATACGCCGCTGCCTTCCCTCGAACTGGCCATGGATCTTCTCACCGTGGTCGGCCAGTGCGACAACGGCTATGCGTGTGTGTATCAGAACAACTTATCGTGGTCGTCGCCCACAACGCCGCTGCCGGCCGAAGCGCATCCTCGCATCGCGTTCGAGCGGCTGTTCGGCGACGGCGGCACTTCGGCGGAGCGACTTGCGGAGTTGAAGCGCAATGCGAGTTTGCTCGACTGGGTTCGTTCGGACATCGCGCGCCTTCAGAACCGAATCGGCGCCGTGGATCGGCGGCGCGTGTCGGAGTATCTCGATAGCGTGCGCGAGGTGGAGCGGCGGATTCAGAAGGCCGAGGCGGCAACCGCGGATTCGAAATTGCCTGATCTCGATCGCCCCGTCGGTGTTCCTGCCGCGTACGGCGATCACGCACGCCTGATGTTCGATCTCCAGGTGCTCGCGTTTCAGGGCGACGTCACTCGCGTAATCACGTTCCAGCTTGCTCGCGAAACAAGCAACCGAACGTATCCGGAAGCGGGCGTCACGGATCCGCATCATCCGTTGACGCACAACGGCGGCAATCCCGAGAAACTCGCGAAGGTGGCGCAGATCAACGCGTTTCATGTCGGGTTGTTTTCCGAGTTCCTCGCGAAGCTGAAGAACACGCCGGAGGGCGACGGTTCGCTGCTCGATCACTCGCTGATTCTCTATGGCAGCGGAATGGGCAATCCGGACATCCACGACCATCGCAATCTTCCGATCATCGTAGCCGGTCGCGCGGGATCGCAGGCAGGCGCGCGCTTCGTTCAGCATCGGGAACCGACCCCGCTGGCGAACGTGCATCTCACGTTGCTGGACAAGGCCGGCGTGCGGCTCGATTCCTTCGCCGATAGCACCGGCAAGCTGCCGGAGTTGGCTCAGTTTTCATGATTCGCGGTCTTGTCGTTTTGCTGTTCATTGGGGCATCGGCGTTGCCGGGCGTCGCAGCCGCGGTCGACACCGATCCCGACGGCTCGACGCCGCTGCACGATGCCGCTCACGACGGTGACCTGAGCGCTGCTCGAAACGCGATCGAACGCGGTGGCGACGTCAACACCGCGAATCGATATGGGCTGACTCCGCTTTCGCTGGCGTGCACGAACGATGATGCTTCCATGGTTCGTCTTCTGCTCGACTCGGGCGCGAACGCGAACGCCGCTTTGCCCGGAGGTGAGACGCCGCTCATGACTGCCTCGCGCTCGGGGAACCCGGAGGTCGTGCGCCTGCTGCTCGATCACGGAGCGAAGGTCGGGGCGCGCGAAGAGCGGCATGGTCAAACGGCTTTGATGTGGGCCGCCGCTGAAGGTCACGTCGAGGTGGTCAAAATGTTGATCGCGGCGGGTGCGGATCTCCGGGCGAGGCTCGCTTCAGGGTTCACGCCGCTACTCTTCGCCGTTCGCGAGGGCAAGCCGGGCGTTGTTCGCGTTCTGCTCGATGCCGGGCTGGACGTAAACGAGCCCGTTCCCGCGCCGGCGACGAAAGTGAAACGTCCACGCGGATCGCCCGCTTTTGGTTCCACGGCCCTTCACATCGCGGTTGCGAACGCGCATCACGGACTCGCGGCGATGCTGCTCGAACGTGGAGCGAATCCGAACGCGTCCGGGCCCGGATATACGCCGCTCCACATTCTTCCGTCGATTCGGAAATCGGGCGGAGGCGATAACGACCCTTCGCCCGAAGGTTCTGGGGACTTGAGCAGCCTCGAATTCCTGAAGGCGATGGTCGCAAAGGGCGCCGATCTGAATGCGCGCATGACCCGCAAGGTGGCGTTCGGATTAACCAGCTTGAACACGATGGGCGCGACGCCGTTCCTGCTTGCGGCGCGAACGGCGGACGCCGAACTGATGCGTGCCATGACTGCGCTCGGCGCGGATCCGAACATCCCTAACGCGGACGGAGCAAACGCGATGATTGTCGCGGCCGGGCTCGGCACGCGATCGCCCGGAGAGGACGCGGGCACGGAGGCAGAGGTCGTCGAAGCGCTTCAAGCGGCGCTGGATCTCGGCGTCGATATCAACGCGGTCGACAGGAACGGCGAGACCGCGATGCACGGCGCGGCATACAAGAACCTGCCCGGGGCGGTAGAGTTTCTAGCCTCGCACGGCGCCAGGCTCGAAGTCTGGAACCGGCGCAATAAGTTCAGTTGGACTCCCCTGATCATCGCCGAAGGGTACCGGTTCGGCAACTACAAGCCCTCGCCGGAAACGGTCGCGGCATTCCGTAAAATCATGGTCGCGGCCGGCGTTTGGGACACTCGCGAAACGCACGGGGAGAACCTCAGCGATTACAAGTGAGCGGCCGATCCCAAGATTGATAGCATAACTGGACCACATCGGAAATCGAGGTGACCAACGTGGAATCGCACAACCGTCTCAGACGTCGTGAGTTTCTGAGAGGAGCCGCGATCTCGGCGGCAACGGCCGGCGCCCTCGCATCCGCAGCTACGCGGGACGTCCTTATCGTGGTGGACCGTTCCGATCCCGTCGCATCCGCCGCGCCAGTTCAGTGGGCACTCAGCCGTTTGGAAGGCACACTAAAAGCGAAGGGCTTTGCCGTCCGGCGCGCCGCGGCTCTGAACGATGCACAGTCATCCTCGGCAACCTGCCTGCTGGTCGCAGGCGCGCGTTCAGAACTCGGACAGGCAGCTCAGAAAACCGCCGCAGCCCGTGTCGCAGCCGAACCGGAGGCGTTGAGCCTCATCGCCGGGGCAGTCGGCAATCGCCCGCTAACGGCGGCGCTGGGACACGACGTCAGGGGCGCTGTGTGGGCCCTCCTCGAACTCGCTGATCGCGTAGAGTTCTCCGACAACCCAGTCCAGGCGCTCTCCGTAACCGTCCCGGTCATCGAGCGCCCGGCCAACAAGGTCCGCGCCCTGTCGCGGCTCTTCACGAGCGATGTAGAAGACAAGCCCTGGTACAACGACCGCGAGATGTGGCCGAGATATCTCGATCTGCTCGCGACTCAGCGCTTTAATCGCTTTCACTTGGCATTCGGAATCGGGTATGACTTCATTCGCCAGGTCACCGACGCATATTTCCTGTTCCCATACCCATTCCTGCTGTCAGTCCCTGGATACGATGTTCGGGTTCCGCAACTGCCGGACAGCGAGCGCGACCACAATCTTGAGATGCTCCAGTACATCAGTGAGCAGACGGCGGCCCGCGGCATGGACTTTCAACTCGGTCTGTGGATGCACGGGTATGAATGGATCAACAGCCCGAACCCTAACTGCACGATCGCCGGAGTTACCAAGGCCAACCACGGTCCATACTGCCGTGATGCCATCCGCCTGGTGCTGCAGCGGCTACCCGCGGTGACCGGCGTCACTTTGCGCGTTCACGGCGAGAGCGGCGTCGAGGAGGGCAGCTACGCCTTCTGGAAAGATGTATTCGACGGCGTCGCAACGTGCGGCCGCAAGATCGAGATCGACATGCACGCGAAGGGGATGGACCAAACCATGATTGACCTTGCCCTCGCAACCCGCCAGCCAGTCACGATCTCTCCCAAGTATTGGGCCGAGCACCTCGGTATGCCATACGCGCAGGCCAACATCCGCCAGATCGAAAAGCCGCAACCCGGCAAGGTCACCTCAGGCCTCATGAAACTCAGCGCGGGGTCGCGCAGTTTTCTCCGCTATGGGTACGGAGATCTGCTCCGCGAGGATCGCCAGTGGGGCGTCATCCACCGAATCTGGCCAGGCACGCAGCGGCTGTTGATTTGGGCCGACCCGGTAACCGCCGCAGCGCACGCGCGCACCTTCCGGTTCTGCGGCAGCGATGGCGTGGACATCATGGAACCGCTCTCGTTTAAGGGCCGCCGCGGCTCGGGCATCGCCGGCGATCGTTGTGCCTACGCCGACACGACTCTGCGACCGCGTTGGGATTGGGAGAAGTACGCCTACAGTCACCTTATTTGGGGACGGCTCCTGTACAACCCCGAAGCCGGGCCGGAAACGTGGCAGCGCTATCTTCGCTCGCAGTTCGGATCAGGCGCTGCCGACATCGAAGCCGCGCTGGCGAATAGCGGCCGCATATTGCCCATTGTTACCACCGCGCATGCGTCATCCGCGGGCAATAACAGCTACTGGCCGGAGATCTATCTCAATCAGTCGATGGTGGACCCCCAACACCCGGGTCCGTACACGGACAGCCCTGCCCCCAAGGTGTTCGGCAACGTCAGTCCACTCGATCCGCAGCTATTCGCGAGAATCAACGATTACGCTGACTCATTACTCGAAGGTAATCGCAACGGCAAGTACTCCCCGATAGAAGTTGCGGAGTGGATCGAGGACTACGCCTCCGCCGCACTCGATGCGCTATCGCGCGCAAACAAAACAGCAAAGAACCGCGATTCCGCTGAGTATCGGCGCATGACGATCGACGCCGGGTTGCAGGCGCGCCTCGGGCGATTCTTCGGGGCCAAATTCCGGGCCGGCGTCCTCTATCGGATTTACGAGAAGACCGCCAGTGGCGCTGCTCTCGAAGCCTCCATCCGGCAGTATGAGAGCGCCCGGAACGTCTGGGCCGATCTGGCCGGTCGCGCCAAGCCGGTCTATCAGGCTGACATCACAGTGGGCGAACATCCGCAGTTGCGCGGTCACTGGATGGACCGGATTCCCGCGATAGACGCCGACCTCCACGCGCTCGCCGCCAAACTCGGAGAAACAAAGTCCGCAACGCCAGATGCCCGCGTTGCGGCCGCAATCGCTGACGCGCTCGGCAGGCCGAAGCGAATCGCTGTTGGGTGCCGCCACGCGCCGCCGCCCAACTTCACCGCCGGCCAGCCGCTCAGCATTCAACTGTCGACGGCGGCCCGGTGCAATTCGGTAAGGCTGTACTACCGCCACGTAGATCAGGCAGAGGATTACGAGGCGGTCGAGATGACGCTGACTGGCGACGGCTATCGCGCATCCATTCCTGCCGCCTATACGTCTACCCACTTCCCGCTCGAATACATGTTCGAGTTGAGCGCGACCCGGGCGGAATGTCCCGTGCTTTTCCCCGGCTTCAACGCGGAGTTGACCAATCAGCCCTACTTTGTGATCCGGCGCGCTTAAGCCGCGATCCTTTCGCCTCGAGCGGGACTATCATGATTAAGAACCATTAGGGGGCACGAATGCTCATCAGCCGTATTGTTGTCCGCTGCTTCGCCACTGCGCTGGTCGCGCTCGGCTGTATCGGCAACCTGAATGCTCAGGCCGTTTCCAACGCAAGTGTCACAGGCCGTGTGGTTGACGAACAGGGCGCAGTTCTGCCCGGGACTTCGATCAGGCTGACTGGAACCGAAACCGGCCTGGTCTACAATGCCGCGGCAAACGGCGAAGGGCTCTATACGATTCCGAGTGTTCCGATTGGCGCTTACAAATTGGAGGCCACGGCTCCGGGATTTCAGACCTGGAGCCAGTCCGGTATCACGTTGCGCGTCGGCGACAATGTCCAGATCAACATCGAGATGAAGGTGGGTGCTGTCACGGAGCGAGTGGAGGTGAGCGCCAGCGCTGCGCTCCTCGAGACGCAGCAGAATACCATCTCACAAGTGGTCGATCAACGCCGGATTATCGAGCTGCCGCTCAACGGCCGCGATCCTACGGAACTGATCACGATCTCCGGCGCGGCCCTGAACAAGAGCGACGGAACCAATACCGGAAGCAAAAGCCTGTATAACTCCCAATCGATCTCGATCGCGGGCAGTGCTGGTAACACAACTAACTACCTGCTCGACGGGGGCGATAACAACGACGCGTTCACGAACGTGAATATGCCCCTGCCGTTCCCCGACGCGCTCGCCGAGTTCAGCGTGGAAACCAGCACGCTTCCCGCGCGCTACGGCATCCATCCAGGCGGAGTTGTGAACGCCGTCACCAAGTCGGGCTCGAACCACTGGCACGGGAGCGTGTTCGAGTTCATCCGGAACGGGAGCGTAAACGCGATCAACTACTTTGCTCCGCGGCAGGACAGCCTGAAGCGGAATCAGTTCGGCGGCACATTCGGCGGCAAAATCATTCGAGACAAGCTCTTCTTCTTTGGCGGTTACCAGGGATCGACCATCCGCCAGGATCCGTCATCCAGCACGGCGTTTGTCCCCACGGCTGCCGCTCTCGCCGGCGATTTCAGCCAGCTCGACGGCCCCGGCTGTCAGGCGAAAGGCGTCGCGCGCCCGATCGTCGATCCCACCACTGGCCAGACAATTACAACCTTCCGCATCGATCCTTCGCGCTTCGATCCTGCTTCCGTCGCATTGGCGAAATACCTGCCGCGCACGAGTGACCCCTGCGGGCGCGTGTCATACGGTATCCCGGTTCAATCAAACGATCACATGTACATCGCTCGCATTGACTGGAACATCAGCGGCAAGCACATTCTGTATGGCCGCTATCTCCGCGATGACTACACGCTGAAGGCCTTCTGGGATCCGCAGGACATTCTGGTCACCTCTACAACCGGCAATGTGGAACATGCACAGACCTTCGTCCTCGGCGACACGTACACTTTCAGCCCCACTACCGTCAATTCGTTCCACTTCACCGTCGGACGAAGGACCAACGATCGCGGCACCAATCCCAACGGGATCAACGCCGCCAAGCTCGGCGTCCAGAACCTCTACCATGGCACGGACAACTTCCTCCAGCTCAGCGTCACCAACGGCGGCTTCAACGTCGGATGCGGCACCTGCGCACTCGGCAGTTTTCCGGTGACCAGCTTCCAGACCGCGGACGATGTCGACATCCTGGTGGGTAAGCATCAACTCGCGTTCGGCGTCGACTTCCTGCGCACCCGCGACGGGCAGAATAACCATTACCAGGACAACGGCGTTTTCAACTTCAGCGGGCAGTACTCGAACGATCCCCTGCTCGATTTCCTGCTCGGAAAAATGAACTCGTTCAGCCAGAGCGGTCCGCAGCTCAATGACCTGCAGCAGACCATATTTCAGTTGTACGTGCAGGACACCTATCACCTTTCATCGAAACTGGTGGTGAACGCCGGCCTGCGATGGGAGCCGTTGCTGCCCGAATATGATCACTTCAACCGGGGGAGCACGTTTTCCCGGGCCGCGTTCGACGCCGGCCAGGTGAGTCAGGTGTATGTAAATGCTCCCGCCGGCAGTCTCTTTTACGGCGATCCGGGAATTTCGAAATCGTTCACCGCGAAGCGCCTCAACAACTTCTCGCCGCGTCTCGGCCTTGTCTACAATCCCGACGGTGGCGGAAAAACGACGATTCGCGTGGGCGGGGCTTACCTTTACGACTCACCGGGAACCTTCATCCCGTATCGAATGGTGGCGCAGAATCCGCCCTATGGCCCGCAGGTCACCAATACCAACGGACCGTACCAGTTCAGCGATCCGTGGGCCACCGTGCCCGGCGGAAATCCGTTCCCGCTCCCCGCCCCGGGCAAGAACGTGTCCTTCCCGCTTGCGAACGCGGAGGTCTTTCTGCCCCCGAACGTGCATTCGCCGACGGTTGCACAGTGGAACGTGAGCGTTCAACACAGGTTCGGCTCGAACTGGGTATTTTCGACATCGTATCTCGGCAACAAGAGCTCCCACCTATGGCTTGGCAACGAGACCAACCCCGCTTTCTATATACCCGGAAATTGCGGCAACAATCCGTGTTCTACCACCGGCAACACGCAAAGCCGAAGAGTGCTGACGCTCGCCAATCCCGCAGTCGGCAAGTACTATTCGCAGATGGTAATCGCCGACGACGGAGCGAATTCGAACTACAATGGCTGGCTCACGTCGATGGAGCACCGCTTCGCGCAGAACTATACGATGCTGGTGAACTACACGTGGTCGAAGTGTCTCGGCATCGGGTCCGTTACTTCGCTCAGCGGCGGCCTCTATCAGAACCCGTACAACCGCAACGGCGAATACGCCCCGTGCACCTATGACGTGCCGCACTTGTTTAATGCGAGCTTCGTGTACCTCAGCAAGTTCGGCCGCGGCGGACGGCTCGGTGGTCTGCTGAATAACTGGAACATCGCCCCGCTGGTTAGATACCAGAGTGGGCTTCCTGTGAACCCGACCACGGGCAAGGATAACTCGCTGACCGGCGTCGGCAACGACCGGCCGAACGTAATCTCGACGGAAACCTACACCGGAGCCGCGCACGGCCTCGTGTATCAGTATTTAAATCCGAACGCTTTCGCCGCGAACGCGATCGGCACATTCGGAAACGCGGGACACAACAGCCTGCGTGGTCCGGGCTACTTCGATATCGATATGGCGGTCAGCCGGAACCTGGGGCTGACTGAGCATCTGACACTGCAGCCTCGGGCGGAAGCGTTTAATCTGTTCAATCATCCGAACTTCAACGGGCCGAACGCCAACGTGTCATCCAGCAGCTTCGGCCGCATCCTGACGGCTCGTGACCCGCGCATTCTGCAAGGGTCGTTGAAACTGACGTTCTAAAAGCAAGAGGACACCATGAACCACGTCCCTCGACGCACATTCATTAAGCAACCGCCAGGCACGCAGCAGGCTTGCCCAATCCGGCAGCCCGGGCCCTTTCCACTGGATGCGGATCCTCCTCCAGTCTTGCTGGCCGTGGCGCGAACAGTTCGACGAATGCTGCCGTCTGACTGGCTGGCTTTCGCGATGCGGCGGGGAACTCCATCGAGCCGTTTCTTCAGGCCCATGTAGTCCAGCTTCAGCGGGTGCGCGACTGGATACACGCTGTGTTGCCGGGCCAGTTCGACGGCAGCCTGCCAGAGGGCATCCGGCAACTTCGTCCGTGGCGGCTGCGTGCCGCGAAACTGTTCCAGCTGACGCTGCAACTGCGCGATTCGTTCGGGGATCGGTGGTGTGACTTTGCGGTCCATGGTCAGTCGCCCCCCGGCGACTGAACTTGGCAGCGCGGGCTAGCTGGGTTGACGCACGCTTGCCGGAAATTCACGAAGCATCCGGCCATTTGCAGATGCTCACCTCGCCCGAATGGCTGCCGGTTGTAGACGCAAAGTGAAGGTAGCCTTCACGCTGCCCAGGCAGGGTGTCTCGCTGATCCGGTTCGCCTGGTGATGACCGCTGGCGAAGGCCACCGGATACAGCAACGCCCTAGAAAGTGAGGCGAGCGCTGAGTTGGAGCGCTCGCGGGCTGTTTGCCTGGGACGTGATCCTGCCAAAATTTGAGCTTGTGATATTCAGTGCAGGTGCATTGAACATCACAAGGTTGAAGGCATTGAACGCATCCACCTGCAGCATCAACGCAATACGTTCGTGAATCGGAAACTTGCGTTTGAGGCTGAAATCCTGGCCCCAAAACGACGGGGTTTCAATTCCGTATGCGCCGGTGCGCGGCGTGTCACCGTAGGTGAATGCAGCGGGCGATACAAAGGCGGCGCGATCCAGGAATGCGGTGGTATTCGATCCCAGCAGATTGCCGGAACCATACGGTCCATTGATTCGCGGCCTTCCGTTGTACCCGGGAGCATAACTGGCGTAGCAGGTGCCCGCCTGCGGAAGGTTGCACGCGGCGCCGATGGTTCCAACCGGGACGCCGTCACGATAGGTGGTGATGCCGGACATCTGCCAGTTGCCGGCCACAGCATCGAGAACGCGATTGTGGCCACCCAGCCGTTTCCCTTTGCCTAACGGCAACTCATAAACCCAGAGAAAGTTCACAACGTGCGGCGAAACCGCTGACCTGGCCTTCTCTACCTTCAGATTGTAAGCGCTGCGCGCCCCTCCCGTGTCGTCGAAGGCTTTAGCCCAGGTGTAGTTGAAATCGAAGGTTAAGCCGTGCGACATCCGCTTGGTGCTGGTGACTTGCAGTGAGTTGTAGTTCGAGTTTCCGATGTCTCCCCATTGATCACTCACGCCGTTATACTGCGGAAATGGCCGGAGAGCTTGTGCAATGGAGCCCGAAAAGTTCGCAAATGGAAGCGACATGCCGGGGAGGATCGCATTGGCCGCGGCGATGTTGGCCGATGTTGCGGGCTGCTGCAGCAGGTTGCCGAGCACCAGGTATTTTGGATCGATCTGATTGGACCAGATGCCCCGGCCCGCGCCTCCCAGCCAATGCCCGTTGCTTCCGACATACGCCGCGCCGACTGTGAGCGTATTGGTGAGAGCGCGTTCCAACGCGGCGTTCCAGTTTTGATACCTGGGCGGCTTGCCGCCGATGGCGGGGTCGCCGTAGGTCACCGTCGAAGCCGGAGCGCCGGTTCCGTTGAATCCTGTGCCAAAGCCTGGGTCGAAGAACGGAGGATGCTGATACGGTGGAACGCCGCCGTCCCAGTAGAAGGCCGGCGAGATTCCCGCATCCGGCGTGTTGAACACCGGACTGGAAGTGTACCCCAGAGTATCCGTTCCGAACCTTCCGCCCAGTCTGCCGCCGACGCCTCCCCGGTGCGTGTACATGATAGAGTACCCCGCGCGAAACACTGTGCGATCGGTGATACTGAAGGCCAAGCCAAGGCGCGGTCCGAGATTGCCATAGTGGACTTCGATGGTGTTTCTGCAGTGGCAGCTATTTGGTCCATTTCCGTAAAAGCGCAGCGCGCCCAACCGGCCGCCCGCAGCGGGGTTAGGGAAGGCCGGATCGAAATAGGACTCGCGATCGAGCACCTCCGTGTAGGGTAGCCAGATATCGTGCCGCAGCCCTAAGTTAAGCGTGAGGCGGGGTGTTACTTTGAAGTTGTTTTGTACCCACCAGGAGTAATCGCGGAAGCGGCCACCCGTCTCCACGACAGAGTCCTCCACGATATTTGCGGTATTCACAGCGCCCAGCAGATAACTGGCGTAGGCGTTTCCCGTGCTTGTGTTGAGCGTTCCCGAAGACGTGAATCCCGCCGTCTGATTGTTGCTGAAGTTCCAGGTGGCGAGACTCCCGTAAGTCCGCTGCTTTTCGTTGATCTGAAGCCACTGCATCTGGAAACCGAATGTAAGGGCGTGTTTGCCGTGGGTCCATTGAAGGCCATCCTGCAGCGTGAAGGTGTTCGATACATCGTTGAACGCGCGGCCACCGCCGTTTGCGCGCCAGGCATCGGGCGTGATTGGGGCCACTCCACGAAATTTCGGGGAATGAACTGGCAGCCTCGCCCGGGGGCAGGCCTGTTAAGCCCGCCTTCGCGGGATAGTTGCCGCTAATCGTCACGTTGGTAATCGGCACGGCGAACCTGGAGAAACCATAGCTGAGCTGATTCAACAAGGCCGGAGTAATCACGCGAGTGTACTTCAATTGCGCGTTGGTGGGCAGTTCATCCACCGCGCGTGTGCTGGCGTAGGGAAGCGGAAGCGTGTTTCCCCGATATGGCGTGGTTTGGCTGCGGTGTCCATGGCTGTACAGGGCGTAAATGGTGTCCCGATCCGTCATCGTGTAATCCACCTTGTTGGTCGTGCTGTTATCGTGATAGCCGACCGGAACGGTGCCGAGGTAATTGTTCTGCAGGGCCGAGTTCTCCGGAATTGGTAAAAAGGACTGAAAGTACTTCGACACGGCCGAGATCCTATCGGCGGGGACGATATTGCCGGGGAAGGCCTGTCGGGTACAGGGTCCTTTAGAGCAATCGGTGCTGGCCGGATCGAAGATCTGGACCGGGAGCAGTGCACTGAAATCGCCATTTCTCTCAGCCAGCGTGGGAACTGTCATCAGGCTCGCCTGAGGGCGCGTAGCGAAACGGAATCCGTCATAGTTGCTGAAGAAAAACAATTTGTTGCGTTTGATAGGTCCGCCAATGCTGAAACCGAATTCGTTTTGGTGCTCGACACTGCGCACCGCGGAGAAGAACGATCGCGCATCCAGCTGGGTGTTGCGAAAGTACTCGTAGAGCGCTCCATGGAACTCATTTGTCCCGGACTTCAGCACGAAGTTAGCCGCGCCCTGCCCGCTGTACATAGCGGGCGTTCCGGCGGTTTCCAATTGAAACTGGTCCACCGCCTCCACTGACACGCCCAGTCCCAGCGTCCGGCTTTCGCCTTGCGCCACAGGGCTGGTAGTTGAAAGACCTTCGACGTAAACCTCCTGGGAGTGATCCTGCGCTCCCAGAACATTGCCAGCCGTATTGCCGGTGCTGCTATTCACGGTCACTCCCGGCATGTACTGCGTGAACGCGGTTGGATCCCGGGGAGCGTTGCCCATTGCGAGCGGCAATGCCGTGTACTGTTCGTTTCTCATGGTCTGGCCCATGCTGGCATCGGACGTGTTCACCGGTGGGGGCGCGTCGCTGACAGTAACCTGCTGGGCGGAGGCCCCAACCTGAAGCGTCATATTTAGGCCGACGATTTTTAGCGCATCCACAACAACGTGTTGTCGTTTGACAGTCTCGAAGCCTGGCGCAGTTGCGGTCACCTCGTATTCACCAGGCTGTAGCGGCGAGATGCTATAAAAACCGGCGCCAGTGGCCTGCCGCTCCGTGCTTACGCCGCGTTTCACGTCGGCGGCTACAACGCGAGCATGCGGGATGACCGCGCCGGAGCTGTCGGAAACAAGGCCTTGAATAGTTCCAGCGCCTGAGATCTGGGCTTTGACTGTAGCGCACTCAATGAGGGTCAATACCGAAATGATCAACTTAGAGCGCATGCTTCTCCACCTCGACCGCATAAACATAGGTCGCGCCGGACATGTTTGATCGGAATATAACCCACTTACTATCGGGCGTGAAACTCACATTGGGCTCGAGCCGGTACTGATGTTTGGACATGTTGACCAGTTTTTCCGCCCGGAACACCCCCGGCTGTATGAGTGCCGAAGGCGCGATCCCACGGTTCTCCATTAATTGCGGACGGAACAAGTAGATCCACTCGCCATCGGGCGCGTGCGCCACCTGGCCCGGATCGCCTCCGTCGCCGCAGAACAGCTTTCCGTCGCGGCTTACATTGAAGTGGATAGACCACTCGTTACGCTGCAGGTGATACCAGGTGCGTGCTCCAGTGTCGACGTTATACCCCGCCACCCAGAAATCCTCACCCCTGGGGGTCTGCAGGTCGTACCAGATAGTTCTGCCGTCAGCGCTCCAGAACTCGTGACCGAAGATCTCCATCGCCATAGTGCGGGTATGTATCCGGGTCACCTTCGAGGTGTCCAGGCGAATAGTCCAGATACGGTCCACTTTGTGCCAAGGCCCTTCGTGGCAAAACATGAGAAGGGTAGGATCCGTGGGCGAGAAGAGTAGGTGATTCAGCCAGTCATTGGCTTTGTGGATTACCTTCAGTTGGCCATTGCCAATGTTCAAGGTGAACATCGCCATGGGCAGGCGCGACGCCCAGCGCTCCTCCATCATCTGGCCTTTATTCTTAGGCTGATCCAGGGGATGCGCCTGCCCGGCCGAGGCTGCCGGTTGCGACCGTGCTCCGGAATAGTCCTGGCCTTGTTCACCCTCTATGTAGGTTCCGGCGAGCAGTGTTTCATCCGCGTTTACGGTCGCTATGGAGCCGCGCGGGGGCAGAGCGCCGATCTTACGCGACTGGCCCGAGTCGATGTCGGTCCACCATGCCGCCCCATCCCGGAGATAGTAGACGCGTTCATTCTTACGTCCGGCGTCGATCAGGCGAACACGCCCGGTAACTACTTGCCGGGGTTGCTTGGTGTCAAGATCCAGCACCGAAATGCCCTCCGGGGTAGTGTAGACCAGGCGCTTTCCGTTCGGCGTGTAGCCGTTTTGGTTGAAATACAAACTTGCGCTATTTGGTTCGCTGGTTAAGCGCACTACCCGGTGTCCAGTGTCCGGGTCCACCCAGGAAGCGGGTGTATCGGCGGCGCCCGCAGCGGTGAAGGAGACAGCGAAAAAAATCAGATGACGAAACATTTGAGCTACCTCGAGTTGTCCAAACATGTCCACAGCCACTCGGCTACCATTCGGGCATTCAGCTCCGCACCGGCACGGCTGGTGTGAGTGTGATCGCCCTGGAAGAGCTGGTTCGCCTGGCTGGGACCCAGTTTCTCGTAGCGGGCGAGGATCAAGGACTCGAGATCCAGGAACGGCGCATGCTCGGCTGCCGCGACCTCTGCCGCCCACTTGGCGTACGGACTCCGCACGATGCGCCCGTCCTTCACAACATTGCGCGGAATGGGTGAGCAGACGATGGGGATGGTGCGATGTGCCCGCGCATCCTCGATGAAGCGGCGCAAATAGTATCCATAGGTATGCACCGTCTCGTGCTTGCCCGTGATCGGGTTCTCGATCTCGCGCACTTCCTCGCCGATGCCGGGCAGGGTACCTCTAGCCCGGGCGCTGTCATCGAGCGGACCACTATCATTGTGGCCAAACTGCATCAGGACAATATCGCCCGGCTTAGAAGTTCCCAGCGCCCCGTCCCAGTTACCACCCGTCAGAAACGTCCGGCTGCTGCGCCCACCAAGAGCGCTGTTGATCACGGGCAGTGGCTCCATCATCTCGGCTAACGCTCACCCCAACCCCACTGGCCATTGCGTCCATCACCGCTCCCATTGCGCACTGTCGAGTCGCCAATCAACACCATGCCCCGATCGCGCGCCGGTTCGACGGCGGCCGCCTTTGCGGAAAGCAGCGCCGCGAAGGGAGCTCCGGGCAATGTCTTGAGGCCTGCAATTACGGCTGAGGCGTTGACCTCCGCGCCCTGGGCAGTGGTGTGGGCGTAATCTTCGGGAAAGAACTTCTTAACGGTGGCCTCGCCCATTCGCTCATACCAGCCGGCTATGATCCGCGTGACATCCACGAAGGAAACGTGCTCGTTGCGCGCCACTTCCGCTGCCCACTCATTGAAGCGGCCTGATCCGCGCTCTACTTTGTCGTCTTTCCAGATGTTACGAACGGTGAGTGAGAGCACGATAGGCACTGCTCCCTTGGCTTTGGTATCCATAATGAACCGGCGCATGTACCAGCCATAAGTATGCACCGTTTCCCGCGCGCCATCGGCTCGAGTCAAAAGTATGAAAGGAGATTCAGAGCGGGCGGGAGTCCCGCCCGGCCGATGTGGATCGTCGACAGAGCAGGCGGAGCGCGTCTTAACTGTCAACGGCGCCGTCAGGCCTGAAATTCCGATTGCCGCGGGGGAACGGCAGTTCTGGCGAATCGTGAATGCGTCGCCCGATTTGTACGCCGACCTGCAGATCGACGGAGAGCAACTGGAGATCGTCGCGCTGGATGGAATGCCTCTTGCGTTTCACGATCCGCATCGAAAGACGCGGCTCGCGAGCCATGTACTCGTGCCCCCGGCAGGCAGGCTCGAATTCATCGTCACCGGACAGAGCGGACGAGCCAAAGCGAGGCTGCGGACGAGGTGCTTCGATACAGGTCCCGACGGGGACCCGAATCCGAGCATGGTGCTGGCAGACTTGGTTGATGTGAAAACCGAGACGTCCGAGATTCGCACGGTTTCGGCAAGCGTGCAAACGCCCCTTTTCGTCAGGGTTTCGGATGCGACGCTCACTTCGCTTGAAAAGGCCGCACCTGATTTTACGGTTACCTTCACCGAAGACAAAGAGGGTTTTTATATTAACGGCAAGAGATTTGGTCTCAAGGACGCCCCGATGACCCGTGTTCGCGTGGGCGCGTATCAACACTGGCGAATTGTGAACAAGACGCATGAGGTTCATCCATTTCACATTCATCAGGTCCATTTCCTGTTCTACTCCACAAACGATCAGCCAGAACCACAGCCGGAATGGCTCGACACAGTAAACGTGCCGACCGAAGGCTCTGTGGACTTGATCATGGATTTCACCGACCCAATCATTCGCGGCATGTCCCTCTTTCACTGTCATCTGCTGAGCCATGAGGACAAAGGCATGATGGCGAAGATCCTTTTCTACTAGAGGCGAGGTGACCAAGGCCTGACGCCAATGACACCTCAGCATCACGGGCGTTCCTCCTCGAATGATTACCTGTTGAAATCAGGCGGGTTGGTCGTGCGAGGTCGAGGCTGGCCGATTGCACCTTGTAGCGGCAGATGAGGACATGATCCTCGAAACAACTTAAGGAGACATTTATGAACCGAAGAATGATGACAACCGCTGCCAGCGCGCTGCTCTTCGCAACAGCCGTATTCGGGCAGCATGTGAAGACTGATTATGATCGCACCACGAACTTCTCGCAGTACAAGACTTATTCGTGGGAGAAGGTCCAGACACAAGATCTCCTCTGGGTCGACAGGATCAAGAGCGCTGTCAACGCGGAACTCACCCAAAAGGGGTTCTCTGAGGTCGCATCGGGCGGTGACGTTTCTATCGTCGCGGTCGAGATGACGAAAACGCAGCGCACGCTCGATACGTTCTACAACGGCCTCGGAGGCGGCTGGCGCTTTGGAGGTGGATTCGGCGATGCGACGACGACGGTCGACACCTACAACGTGGGCACTCTCGTGGTCGATCTGTTCGACGCAAAGACGAAGAAGCTGATGTGGCGCGGATCAGCGAGCGACACTCTTTCGGACAAATCGGATAAGAACATCCAGAACCTCAATAAGGGTGTCCAAAAGATGTTCGATCATTTTCCGCCGAAGGCGACAAGTTAAGCCGGCGTATGTCGGCATGAAAGAGAGGTCTTTATGAAATACGGTCGCAAAAGCCTGCCGTTACTAGTCGCCTGGGGACTCCTGGCCGCCCAGTCAAATTTCGCCCAGACAACCTCAGAGCCCCCTCAAGCGGCTCAACAGAGCCAGGAACAATTACAACAACTTGTAGCTCCGATCGCGCTTTATCCGGATGCCTTGGTTGCTCAGATCCTGCCTGCGGCTTCTTATCCGGAGCAGATTGTGGAGGCAGCCAAGTGGATGGATACGCAAAAGGGCGTCCAGGGAGACCTACTCGCCAAAGAAGTGGATGCTCAGCCTTGGGACGAAAGCGTCAAGGCTCTTACGCAATTCCCGGCCGTGCTCGCGAATATGAAGCAGAACCTCGCCTGGACATCGGAACTAGGCGACGCCTATGTAAACCAGCAGCCGGAGGTTTCGCAGGCGATCCAAACCATGCGCCAACGCGCGAAACAGGCCGGCAATCTGAAAGACAATCCTCAGGAGAAGGTGAAGACCAAAGGGAACACCATCGTAATAGAGCCCTCGGCTCCGGACGTCGTCTACGTTCCCGAATATGATCCGTGGCTCGCTTACGGAACTCCGCTGGCGATGTTCCCGGGTTGGTATCCGTATCCAGGGCTGTTCTGGGACGGTCCAGGCATCGGCTTTGGAGCAGGTTTCGGTGTCGGGTTATTCGCGGGCTACGGCTGGGGATGGCATCACTGGGATTTCGACTGGCATGATCACGGCAGGATTGAGCACGATCACCACACTTACGTTTCGCACAGCACAACCGTCGTCAATCGGAACCATTTCTCTAGCGGTCAATCGCATTTCAATCACGGCGGAGATTCTCACCGTGCATTTTCCGGGCGTCAAATGGCTCACCCAAATGTGTCTCACGGCGCGCCCGCAATTCACTCAGGCGCGTTCGGTGGATTCACCCACGGCGGGATCGCGAGAGGCAACGCGTTCCGTGGGCAGTCGAGTTTTGGCGGATTTCACGGCGGCGGCGGTTTCCACGGAGGAGGAGGATTCCATGGGGGTGGTGGCGGCCATGGAGGCGGCGGCCACAGGTGAGTGACTTAATAAAGGAGAAAACAAATGAAAACGAATCACCAGTGTGTTTCAACGATTTCACGGTGTTTACGGGCGACGGCGATTTCGCGCGCGATCCTTGCGCTCGGAATAGCCGGGGGCTTTTCTTTGGCGCTCGCGCAGGAATCCGCTCAGCCGACATTCCCGTCGGCTGGTGCCGCCACTCAGAGCCTGTTTCAAGCCGTGCAGAACAACGACGAGCAGGCCATCGCAAGTATTCTGGGCGGACCTACGGAACTCACGTCTTCGCAAGACCCGGGCGTAGACAAAGCGGATCGCGAGCTGTTCGTCGAAAAATATCAGGAGATGCACCGGCTGAGCCGTGAGTCCGACGGCTCGGTCACGCTGTATATCGGGGCTGAGAACTGGCCCTTCCCTGTCCCGCTCATTAACGAAAGCGGAAGCTGGCGCTTCGATCCGGACGCCGGCAAGAAAGAGGTCTTGCTCCGGCGAATTGGCGAGAACGAGCTGATCGCGATCGAGAACTGCTACAGATTCGCTGCCGCCGAAAAGCAATACAAGCAGGCGCCGGCAGATCCTACTAGCAGTTCGCCGATAAGTCTGGTCGCGCAGGCCGCTAGTGGCTCCTCGAGCGGCGATCCTGTGCTCCTCGATGGCTACTACTTTCGCTTAGCACGAGTACAGGGAGGCAAGGGCGCTGCCGCAATGTCCGTGATCGCTTATCCGGCGGAGTATCGGTCCTCTGGCGTGATGACCTTCGTCGTGTTGCCAAACGGCATGGTCTACGAGAAGGATTTGAGAGGGAACACCACCAGCGTTGCAAGTGGCATGACCAGTTTTCACAGAGATGCGAGCTGGCGGACAGCCGGTGAATAGCAAAATGGGCCCACCGGTCGCGGCCAGTATGACGCAAGGTGGTGCAAACCGCCTTGCGTCACAATTTGTTTATGGCCGGACGGGAATGCCACCACTGCAAGCAATGGATCGCCGCAGGGGAAACGCACGACTGCTGGACGACTACAGAGTCGGTAGCGACGCAAGACCTCTCTGGTGATTTGCGTGATGCCTGGAACCGTCTGCGCGAGACCGCTGCCTCTTTTGGAGATCAGCGAATCTATGGCTCCCACAAGTCGATCATGTTTTCGAGACAATCCTGCTACTTCTTTGTACGCCCCAAAAGAAACTCCCTTGAACTCTGCATCTTCCTCGGTCGCACATTGAAGGCGCCGCAGGTGCGACGCGTCGAACGAGTGTCGAAATCGAAGCTCGCCCACTTCATCCGGATCACCCATCGGGACGAGGTTGAGCCGCCGATCACAGATTGGCTTCTTGAAGCATACGAATTCCCGGAGGAGTCGTTCACAAGCGACCGAGCAAAACGAGCGTCAGAACCAGGAAAGGCGGTTCCCGTGAAAGGTCGAAAAGGTGAGAGGCCGGAGAAGTCTCAGCGGCTCGATGGGGCCAAAGAGAAGCCCGCCGCTCCTCAGAGTCCCCTGATAGGTCGTGTCAGGGCCGCTCTGAGCGGCAAAATCGACTTTCAGGAAAAGCGGATGTTTGGCGGGGTCACATTCATGGTCCGCGGGAAGATGTGCATCAGCGCGGGCAAAGGCCGCATCATGTGCCGCATTGACCCGGACGTCCATGATTCTGCCCTCACAAGTGAGGGCTGCCGAACCGTGGTCATGAAAGGGCGCCAGTATCGAGGATATGTGTACGTGGATGAGGACGTGCTGAAGGTTCAAGGCAAGCTTGACTATTGGGTTGATCTCTCGCTGGAGTATAACGGCAAGGCAACCAAGGCCCCTCGAAAGCGGCGATAGAGTTACCTCAGCATTCACGCATGACGCCAGAGACTGGCTCCTAACGAAACGATTGCGGCCAACGGCAGCACCCACCAGGCTTGAGTGTTCGAATGAGCGAGCCAGAACGTCACTCCAACCGCGGCTGCAATGGAGGCAGCGATCGTCCAATCATCGCCGACGATGAAGTCGTACCAAAACTTAGCGAAGCTCACAAGGTATCGCATAAAACGCTCCTGCCTAAGACTCTAAAACCCTGGCCGCTCGATAGGATCGAAGGAGAGCCAGATACGCGAATGCCATCGCCGTCATGCCCGCCAGGAGTCCCACCAGAGACCAATCGCCGGCCGGCCAACGGACACTCGCTCCTTCGGCCGCCCAGAACGTGCCGAAGGCGTGAGGACCACGCCGACTGCGAACCGAAGCCATTCGCGAGGAATGCGGGACAGCCATCTTCGAGTTAGAAATGCGGCGGCGCCGACGGCTACTAACGAGGCCAGCGCGCCTATGACGGCCGTGCCAATCTGGTTCGCCTCCGCGCCGAACGTGACAACGATGAAGGCGATCTCCAGGCCTTCCAGCAAGACGGCTTTGAATGCGACCACGAACGAATACCAATCGATTCTCTCAGGTGACAGCGGTTGAGCTTCAACCGATGCTCGTTTCTTCATGCGCGGCCGCGCGATCCGCAGCAAAGCTTTGTTGAGCCATTGAAGGCCCAGAATGAGCAGCAATGATCCGACAATAACCCGCAGCCCCTGGATCGGAATGCGGAGTAAAGTGCTCCCAAGAACGGTGGTCAGTACGGTGAGAAGAGCAAAACCTGCAAAGGAGCCCAAAATGGTGGATCGCCATCTCCGCGCGGTTCCTACTCCAACCAGAATCGCCGCCATCTCTACGCCTTCGACCGTGGCGCCAAGAAATGTCGCGAGGAATAGAAATAGCCCGTTCATTGCTTTACCTCGGGTGCCCGGCGTAGCCGCAACACCGCTGCCGCAGCCTCAAATCGTACGATTTCGCCCTTGTCATCCATCGCCCGCGTAATCACATTCAGCAGAGAGGGATTGTCCCTCTTGGCGATCGCGAATACTGCCGCCGCACGAACGGACCACTTCCTGTCCGAGCAAGCTTTTGTCAGCGCTGCATCAACCCTTGCGTCCCTGTCCGCGATCAACTCCTTCGCCGCGGCCACTCTTACGGGCGTAACGTCATCTTTGAGGACCCTTCTGTAGAGGTCGTACGCTTCCCCCCGAAAGGCATAAATCCAATACCGGTCTCGATGCCCATCGCGGCAACAGCCCTGGGATCACGGAGTTCGCGTATCTGTGATGCGACAAACCCATCCCCGCTCTTACGTTCACCGTTGAGTACTTCATAGTCGATGTCGTAGACTTCGCGACGATCCCCCAACAGGAACAGTGAGTGAGCGGTGGCGAGGACGACGAACGGCTCCTTATCGTTCAGTAATTCTTTAAGCTTGGGCTGCAACGACACAGCCTCCATCGGACCAAGAGCTCGTGCGGCCGCGGCTCTCACCTTGGGGTCAGGATCATCGAGCGCTTGCTCGACGAGATCCTGCGCCCTTGAGTTGTGTACGAGGATTCTAAGCGCGTGAACGGCGTTCGTGCGTCTTGCGGCTCTTTTGCTGGTGAGGCCTTCCTGAAGGACGAGCCATGCGCGTTCTGCGGGCGTCTCTGCCTCCGACGCAGACGCGGCAACCAATAACCCCGCCGCAACCGCTGCGCCCGCTCCAATTAGAAAATGCCTGGTCATTTGGCCATCCCCGGTGTCAGTGCCGGCTGGACAGTCGCGTGGGCGCCGGTTGTGGGCGCTCCAGAAACCGGATTGGTTCCGGTCTGCGCCGGCACGCCAAGCCATCCACCGCCGAGTGCTTTGATCAACACGACCGTCGCGACTATGCATTGGCCGCTGATTTGAGTCGCCGTCCGTTGGTTCGACAGCAGAGCCGTCTGCGCATAAATCACGTCGAGATAGCTCACCAACCCGCTCCGATAGCGGTTCAACCCGATTATCTCCGCCTGCTGCGCGTTGGTCACAGCGTCCGCAGTCGACTGGGCTTCGCCGGCCAGGATGCGAAGACCGGCGAGTTGATCTTCCACTTCCTGATAGGCAACCAACACAGTCTTCTGATACTGGGCGAGCGACTGGCGATAGACCGCCCACGCCTCGTCCACTCCGGCTTTGGTTCTGCCGCCGGTGAACAATGGCATCACGGCCGACGACGCCAGCGAAGCGATGCCATTCTGCCAGCTGAACAGACTGGTCATATTCGTACTCTCGAGGCCCGCAATCCCCGTGAGCGAAATATGAGGCAAGGCGGCCGTCTTTGCGACGCCGATCTCGGCATTCGCCGCAGCAACGAGGCGTTCTACCTCAGCGATGTCGGGCCGGCGCGCCAAAAGCTCGGAAGGCAGCCCGGAAGGAATCACCGGCGGCAAGCCATTCAACGGACTCCGGGGAATCGAGAAGTCCGACGCAGCCTTTCCTTCCAGCACCGCGATCGCGTGTTCCAGTTGAGCTCGCTGCACGTCGAGCGCTTGAGCCTGGGCCTGAGTCTGGTTCAAAAGTGTCTCGGCCTGCTCACTTCCAGCTCGCTGCTTAACCCGCCTCGAAAGCGGTTGGTCGTCAAATCCACAGCGCTTTGCATGTCTCGAACGGTTGCATCGAGAACATCCCGTTCGGCGTCGATCTCGCGCAGGCTGTAGTAGTTCATCGCGACGTTGGCTTCAACGGCGAGGCGAACAAATCGAAGATCGGCCGCAGTGGCCTGCTCTGTCGCCTTGGCGGCGTTAAGCGAACTCCGCACGCGACCCCACGCATCGACCTCGTAGCTCAGGAAAGCCGGGAACTGGAAATCGTTATAGGTCGCCGGCTTGCCGTTGGTGGTCCCATTGACTCCAGTGTTGGGCCTGTTCTGAGCTTCACGAGTTCGCGAAGCACTGGCTCCAAGACTGATCGTAGGAAACAGGAAAGAGCGTGCGTATCTCGTACCGGCGTCGGCTTGCTCAACGCGCGCGACGGCCAGTTTGATGTCCTGGTTGGCAGCATCCGCTTCGGGCTCCAGTCGAGCCAGCTCGGGGTCCTTGAACACGCGCCACCAATCGCTGTAGGCGATGTCCGGTGTGCCTGAATCCGCTACGTTGTACTCGGTCCGCCCGATCTTGGCCGTGCCGGAAGGCAGAATCACGCTCTGCGCGTTCACGGCGTTGACGACGTCCATCGGCGAAAGGCCCTTAGCCATCGATTGATGCGAGTCGATATCCACCATTACCTGGCGGACCTTGCCTCCGTAGGGAAGCGGGAGTGCTGCGCCGGGAACGGTCGCCAGTTGAGGGCGGATGAAGTTCGTCCCCAGATCGTTCAACTGCTGCTCGGACATTTCAGAACCGCTCAAGCCGAGTTGCAGGATAGGAACGGACGACGCGTCGTAGCTGATGACCAGCGGAGGCGTAATGCCCGGCGGGAACTGCTTCAAACCAACTTGAGATTCGGCGATGACTTCTGAAATGGCGCCGTTGATATCGGCAGTAGATTGCAAAAATACCTTGATCACGGCCACACCGTTATACGATTGCGATTCGATGTGCTCGACGTTGTTTACCAGGGTCGTGAGCGATCGCTCGAAAATCGAAACGATGCGCGTTTCCATTTCGGAGGGCACGAGCCCGTTATAGGTCCAAATGACACTCACAACTGGAATGTTGATGCTCGGGAAAATATCCACTGGAGTCCGGAGCAGAACGACAGGCAGATGAGCAGCAGAACCAGCGAGAATACGATGCACGTGTACGGACGAGCGAGCGCAAGCTTAACAATCCACATACGAATTCTCCATGTGCGCCGGTTGCGGAACTTCTAACGTCGCGGCCCGAATTTCAAAATCCGACAGCGTCCATTTGAAGTCCAGTTCAAAAAGTAACGTTACTGACGGCAAAAAGCTTTGTGCAATGTGAATGGCCTTCGCTTCGGCAGCACACAGTGTTGTGAATGTGCCGCCTTCGTTGCCATCGATAGACAGTCGATGCCCGGAAGAATCCGATTCAATTAAGAAGAAATGATTCGCTCGGATACACAGTCTCCCTTCAGGCCATCTCACGCGAGAGGCCGTTCTTTCGAATCTTGCCGACCAACGTCGTCCGCTTCACCCCGAGACGCGCCGCAGCTCCAGCCCTGCCTCCGACTACCCAGTTGCTTTCTTCGAGTGCATGAAGGATGTGCTCTCGCTCTGCCTCTGCCAGGGTCATCTCCTCCGTCCGGATTGGCAGTCGCGATGGCAGGGCAGGTATCTGTAGAGCATCGCCCTCGGTCAGAATCACGGCTCGTTCGAGGAAATTCTGTAGCTCGCGAACATTTCCAGGCCATGGATGTTGCTTCATGGTTTGTAGCGCGTCCTTGGAAATCTTCGAAATCCGCTTCGACAATCGCGCGCTGAACTTGTGGACGAAGTGGGCAACCAGAGGCGTGATGTCGTCCGGCCGTAGACGCAGCGGAGGAAGCGAGATCGGAAAGACGTTGAGGCGATAGTAGAGATCCATGCGGAACTGCTTCTCGGCGACGCGTGCCGCCAGGTCTTGATTGGTGGCAGCCACCACGCGCACATCTACGCGACGGGTGTGAGTGCTGCCTAAACGTTCAAACTCCTGCTCCTGCAGCACTCGAAGCAGCTTCGCCTGCAACTCCAGAGGAATATCGCCAATCTCATCCAGAAACAGCGTGCCTCCGTTCGCGGCCTCAAAGCGGCCTAGTTTTTGCATCACCGCACCCGTGAACGCACCCTTTTCGTGACCGAAAAGTTCGCTCTCTAGAAGGCCCAGAGGGATAGCGGCGCAGTTCAACTTAATGAAGGGTCGGGTGCGGCGATGGCTGTTTTCATGGATGGCGTTCGCGATGACTTCTTTGCCAGTGCCCGTTTCGCCTTCAATCAGTACCGTCGCATCGGTCGGCGCGACAATTCGGACTTGGTCCAATACTGCACGAAGCGCCCGGCTGGTGCCAACAATGCCTTGGAATCGCGTGCGCGCTCCTTGTACTTCGTAATGCGGCTCAAGATATTCATCGACGTCAACGTACCAGTCAAATGCCGGGGTCACCTCTGTTCTCTTCAGGATGACTACGCTACTTGAACTCATTCAGCTACTCCTTCTGAAAGTCTGTGAGGCTTTCGAATACACCCCGATTGTCGAGCGAATATCGTCTTTTGCCCACCCTCGATGGGACTTCGGTGCGATGACTGGATCGGAATATCACGCGACCCCTCCTTAGAGGGGTGTGAGGTTAACACTTCTGCGGCGCGCGGATCCCTTTGGCAGACGTCGGCGCCTTGTTGTGCTGTAGTCTTTTCTTGGGATTGAGCTATCGCTGGGGAATTCGGATTCGCTTTCGTCCGAACAGACGCGCATCCACGGACCAGGCGCCGGGGCCAATCATTGCGAGGCCAGCGCCCAATGCCGCTAGCAGAACGTGCATCGAACCGTTGATGGTGGGGAATAAGAGGAGAGACACTTCGGAGACCGCGAGAAAGAGGCCGGCCACAGGCGTCCAAAGACCGATGGTCAGGAGCGCCGAACAGATGGCGGCCAGAAACTGGAAGATGACAGAAACTGGGAGGGGCGCTCCCTGTGAGCCGGCGACGAATTGGACGAGGGGAATTGTCGTCGCCGCTCGCAAGACGATCAATCCGGTTGCTGGCCAACCCTCCGGGAATGTTGAGAAGAGCCTTTGCACAAGAGGTCCCGTTCTCAGGCTAACCGCGAGATGAAAAAGCCGGAACCCTGGAAAGCGGATTCGCTAGACACCTCTTTCGAGGGGCTCTGATCCAGAAGAACTAGCCGTGAGAGGGCTAAAGATCGATGATTCCGCGCTTCAAGCCTAAGGTGACCGCGTGTGTTCGATCGTTGGCGCCAAGTTTTGAGAGGATATTCTTGACGTGACCTTTTACAGTCTCTTCCGTGATGGAGAGTTGGGCGCCGATCTCCTTATTTGCATTGCCGCTTGCGATCAAGCGAAGGACCTCTGTTTCGCGTTCGGATAGACTTTCGTCCGTCGCATGCTGGGCCAGTTCAGCCGCGACATCCGGCGGGATGCGCTTTTGGCCGGCATGAACCAGTCGAATGGTGTCGAGGAGCTCTTTGCGTAGGAGATTCTTGAGCAAGTATCCGCGGGCGCCGGCCCTGAGCGCGCGCAACACCTGGACGTCGCCGGTATACGTTGTCAAGACAATAATTCGCGCCCGAGGAGATTCTTTGCAAATCGCCATGATCGCATCGACGCCGTTCACTTCCGGCATTTGCAAGTCCATCAGGATCACATCCGGCTTATGAGTACGAAACTGCTCGATCGCCTCACGGCCGTTCGATGCCTCGGCGACGAGTTCCATGTCGGGTTGGGCAGCGAGGAGCTTCGCAATGCCATCGCGGAGCAGCGAATGGTCATCAACCGCAAGAACACGAATGGGCTTAGTACTCATTCCTCGCTGTCCTTCGATGCTTCCTTGCGACTGCGAAAGAGCCGAAAACCGGAACGGCCGCTGGAGACTGCGTACGCGATGGAGCCTGGGATACTCAAGTCCACCTCAGTGCCGGCTCCGGCCTGGCTCCAGATCTCGAGTTGAGCGCCGATCTGTTGAGCGCGCTCCCGCATGCCATGCAGGCCCCAGTGCCCGTCACGGCCCGCCTCCACTACCTTCGGGTCGATACCCGTTCCATTATCCCGAATCCGCAGCCTAAGCAGGCGGTCAGAATACGTGATTTCTGCTTCGATTTGGGACGCCCGTGCATGAGAGAAAGCATTTCGTAATGCCTCGCGCGCAATACGATAAACATCGTCCCGGAGGACCGGATGCAGTTCCTGTGGCTTACCTTCTACTGCGAGACGGAGTTTTGCCGAAGCATTACTTCCATCGCGACCGCCAAGTTCCTCGCCGAGAGCGGCAATCGCATGAGCCAGGTTGTTAGTTACGGTTGTTGGGGAACGCAGGTTCTGGATCGCGTTCCGGCCCTCCACGATGGCGTGATCGGCGTGAGTGAGAGCTTCTTCAAGGGCATCCTTCGCAGCACCCGGTGGCAGCAGATCGCTCGCCGTCTGGAAATGAAGCATGAGCGCCTGAAAGCTTTGCAGCAATGTGTCGTGGAGTTCGCGGGCAATCCGCGTCCTTTCAGCCAGGCGCTCCTCGAATTTCAACGTGACCTGAGCCTCGGTCATTTTCCGCACGCGGGAAACCATCGCGGAGATCACCCATGCGGTGACCAGAAAGGCAAGGCTTGCCACGATAGCGAGAGGGTTCTTCGACGCCGGGGGCGAGAACAAGGGAACAAAGTAGTATTGCAGCAGGAACACCGCGACCAGGGAAACGGCAATCGAGGAGACAAGGCCGGCTCTTAGAGAATCGAAGACTACAGCGATTAAATAGAGCAGCGAAACGGCGCCGGGCTGGAGGCCGAACCGGACCGCGGCGAAGGTGATCAGAACCAGGCCGGCAACGCCGAGCCCGAATTGCCGAGCGGATTTAACGATTCCGGAATGGTCCATCATCGCAACGACGCTCACCGTTCTGAGCGTTGCAGACCTCACAGTGATTTTAAGATGCGGCGACAGGGACCGGGGAGTCAGGCGGATGGCGTTGGCGTCACGCCACCAACATCTCGGGCGGCAAACAATCGAGCAATTCCTTTGAAATCAGACGTCCGCGTACGGACACTTGCGTGCGCTAACTCTTGCCGAGAGCAGATCGAAGCGCCCGTAGCGCGAAGCTCGGACCTCGGCTGCCGAAACATAAAGGAAAAATGCAATGAACATGAAACTGACAATCGGCCTTGCCGGGCTGTTTGCGCTAACGTCATTTGTGGCGCAACCTGCCCTGGCAGATGAGTGGAACAAGAAGACGGAATTTCAATTCAGCGCGCCAGTGCAGATTCCGGGCAAAACGTTGGAGGCTGGGAGGTACGTATTCCAGCTTGCCGACAGCGAGTCCGACCGCAACATCGTCCAGGTCTTCTCGGAAGACTCGGACGGAAACGAAAACCTGGTCGCGACTCTGATGGCGATTCCGGACTATATCGAACAGACGCCGGACAGGCCGACCGTCCATTTTGAAGAGCGGCCGTCCGGGACTCCCGAGGCGGTTCACAGCTGGTTTTACCCCGGCGAGAATACTGGATGGGAGTTCGTCTACCCGAAACGTTAGTCTGCGGAAGCGAGATTGAGCGACCGCTCACGTAAGTGATCACGGCGATGCCGCCCGCCACGACATCAGACAACCGAGAACAACGTTACATCGCTCGGAATGCTGGGGCGCATCGCCGTCGATTGTCAGATAGTCTCATTTGAGGGATCATCCAACTGCCTGAACAAATAGGTCCACAGAACTGTAAGCGTCGGCGAATAGGAACGTTGCGCGCCCCGTCATTGCAAAGGCGAATGCATTTAAGGTGGTTGGCGTTACATATTCCGACAGCCCAACGATTGCACTGATCGGGCGCAAGTGTGTAGATCTGGTTGAGAACTGAGCTATGAGAAATGATGACCTCGAAGCCCGGCCCGAGCCGTTACCTGGTTTACCTCAGTGTCGAGGAGCTGCTGAATCAGTCGGAGAAAAACATAGCCTGGACCATGCCGAACGCCGCCTCGTCGAAGCCGAGCAAGAATCTGACCGAGGCGATTCTTAAACCACATTCGGGTCCGGCGACTGACCCCGGACCCGATCCGTGCTGGCACTCTTCCTAATAGCTTGAATGACTTCGCTCACGCTACCTCGTTTTCGACCGCCCGTAATCAAGCTGCAGCGTCGTAAGCTATTGATTTTAATGGAGCGGGAGACCGGATTCGAACCCGCGTGACCAGCTTGGGATTGAGCATGGCCGGGGCTGCCACAACAGGCCATGAAAACGGGCGCGCACGGGTGTAGCCTAGCGATGACGTGAGCGGATCAAGGCCGTCGTAGTTCTGGTGCCATCAGGCCCGCTTGGGATTTTGGTCTGGACGCCCAACGCGTTATTAGCGTGGCACAACGGATTGTCGCCTCTGCCGTAAGGCGGAGAGCACGGGAAGGAAAGTCGTCGTTTTCCGGGCGTCCTTCGCTCACGGCAGAGGAGGTCGTCGTGAGAATACTATACCGCCGGTGCGCCGGCCTGGACATACATAAAGATACCGTGAGCGTGTGTATTCGCATGCGTCACGGCGCGAACATTGAAATGGAGACTGCGGTGTTCGGCACCTTCACCGAGCAACTCGAGGAGTTGCGCGACTGGTTGCACCAACACAAGATTGAACAAATCGCCATGGAGTCGACCGGGGTCTATTTTGCGCTGAGCAGCGCATTGATCAGGAGGGTTCAAGTCCCTCCGGCGCTCGGATGAGGAGCGCTGTATCCAAAAGCGGCGATAATACGTCGCTGGCCGGAGAAGTGGAAGGTATGGAGAGGCCTAAACGGGCACGAAAGCGAAAGCCGGACACAGCCAAGGCGAACCTGGAGCCACCATTTGCAGTACTCCGGAGGGCAGGGTGTCCACCGTGAGGTGGAATCCGAAGGGCATGCGGAGAAGTACCGGGCCGTAATCAAGGGGGCTACCCCGCAGATGAACTGGTCGGCCAAAGGTGGGGCAAGGTCGAGCCTGCAGTATAGAGGCGAAGGCGTTCTCATTCACCCACCGCACCAAGGTGCTTGCAGACGGCACGGTACGGAAGAACAATGCGTGACCTCAGGAGAACTGACGGAGTCCCCGGGTGGCACCGGGGTAAGCAGACCTATAAGCGAGAGCGAAGCGGCGAGCAACGCTCCGTCAGTAGTCGGACTGCCTCGTAGTATCTGAAGCACAGTCAAAAGCTGTGTGACCGGGAAACTGGCGGCGGAAGTGGGCCGGAGAAGGGGGCGGACGAAGGCGGTCGGGAAGAGAAAGGAAAGCAGATGAGCAAGGGCGGGGAGGTGGATCAGTTCCATGAGTGAAATACCCGTACATTCTCGTCCAAGGAGACTGGCGGACTGGATCAACCCGACAGGTGCAAGGAAGGTCCACTCCTTGGTGGACAAGGTGTATCAGCGGAAGAACCTGGAGATGGCCTGGGAGAAAGTAAAAGCCAACCGGGGCAGTGGAGGCGTGGACGGGCAAAGTCTGGAAGCGTTTGCCGCGCAGCTGGACCAGCAGTTGGATCGGCTGCAGAGCGAGCTGAAGGACGACACCTACCAACCGCAACCGGTGCGGCAGGTGCAGATCCCGAAGGCGGGCAAGCCGGGCGAGTTTCGCACATTGGGAATCCCGACGATTTATGACCGGGTGTGCCAGCAGGCGTTGCTCAATCGGTTGGAGCCGATCTTCGAGCCGGTATTGGATGACGCCAACTTCGGATACCGACGAGGGCGATCGACAAAGGATGCCATGCGCAAAGTGTGGAAGGAGATTCAGGGCGGGCGGGAGTGGATCGTGGACGCGGATCTCAAAGACTTTTTTGGGTCCGTGGATCATGAGAAACTTCTCACGCTGGTGGCTCAGCGAATAGCGGATGGCCGGGTGTTGCGCCTGATTCGGGCGATGCTCAAGGCAGGAAGCTATGGCAAAGGGCAGCTCTTTCCTAGCGAGCGCGGGACTCCGCAGGGCGGGGTAGTCTCTCCCTTGCTCAGTAACATACTTCTGACGCCGTTTGATCGGGAGATGCGACGCAAGGGTTATCAGATTACGAGGTTTGCAGACGATTGGGTGGTTACCTGTAGGTCTGCGGCGGAGGCGCGGGCTGCTACCTGATCCGGCGTGGACGGCAACTGAAGTTGCCGCCGAGCAAGATGGTGACGGGTGCCAAGTCGGGTGGGTTGTATGCATACCCTCGAGAGAAATCGATCCAGCGCTTCAAGGATCGGGTACGCCAGCTTACCAGGCGATGCGTGCCACTGAAGACCAAGAATCTGATTGAGCAACTAAACCCGGTTTTGCGGGGTTGGGGCCACTACTACAAGCGTGCCCACGTCCGAACACTCTTCAACAAACTTGACCGTTGGATCGAGCGGCGCATTTGGTCGCATCGATATAAATGTTGGCGCAACTGCGGCTGGAAGCAGCTGCCGAAGGCCAAGATGTACGGCGAGTATGGGCTGGTCCAACTAGTGAAACTGATTCCTTCCATGGCATCGCAGAAGAGGGCGTCTTCGTGAAAGCGTGGCGCGGGAAAACCGCACACCACGTTTGGGCGGCGGACGGTGGCCAGCGCCGGGGTAACTCGGTGCGCCACCTCCGACCCGGCGGATCCCGGTGTGGAATGTTCTCGAGAAATGCCGGCTGCTTCTCGCTGACGCTGCTCAATCCGCAACACGTGCGCGCACTACCCGGATGCAAGACGGATCGCCGGGATGCAAATCGCATTGCAGAGTTGCTGCAATACGGATTGCTCCGGGGTAGTTTCATTCCTCCGCGCCCGGTGCGTGAGTTGCGCGACCTCACCCGCAGGCGAACCCACTTGCAGGGTGATCGTAACCGCGTCATCAACCGGATCAGCCGATTGCTGGAAACGGCCAACGTCAAGCTGGCCTCGGTGGTCAGTGACATTACCGGCAAGACCGGAACACTGATCCTGGAGCAGATCGCCCACGGCCGGACGGATCCTGAGCGATTGGTGCTACTGGCCCAGGGCAGTCTGAAGAACAAGAAGCCAGAATTGGCGCTGGCGCTCCACGGGTTCTACTCGGAGCATTTCCGCTGGTTGCTCGAAGCAGCGCTGGAGGAACTCGCGCATCTCAACCGCAAGTTGCTGGATACGGACCGGCGGATCGGCGAGTATCTGCAGCCGCACATGGAACTGATTCGCAGGCTGTGCACCATTCCGGGCGTGGAATTCACCACAGCTACCACGATCCTGGCTGAAATCGGCTTGGATATGGATCGCTTCCCGGATGCCAGCCACCTGGCCAGTTGGGCCGGGCTTTGCCCGGGCAACAACGAGAGCGCCGGAAAGAGGTTCTCCGGGCGGACGCGCAAAGGTGATCGATATTTACGCCGGATCCTGGTGCAAAATGCCTGGTCGGTGATTCATAAGAAGGACTGCTTCCTGACGGCGTTGTTCCACCGCATCGCCACCCGTCGCGGAATGAAGAAGGCAGCCATGGCGGTAGGCCATCGCATCCTCATTATCTGCTGGAAGATCATCCGCGATGGTGGGGTTTACCGCGAACTAGGCGGCAGTCATTACGATCGCCTGCATCCGGACCGCTCGGCGCGCCGCCTCACGCGTCGACTCCAGCAACTCGGATTCGAGGTCACCATTAAACCCAAGACCGACTCACCGGCTCCGGCCAAAGCGGTTCCCCAAGCGCCCAAGCCAGCGACTGCGGGTCCAAGTCTCTGTCGCCGCTGTGCTCGGTGGGGTATTGCCTGCATTCACGCGCGAAACAGCAAAGACACACTCGCTTCCACCTCGGCCTCAGGAAACTCAGAGACTTAGGCGTGGTGTTTTCGAAGCAAATTGAAGGCCGATTGAAAATACAGTGTTTAGCGTCTACGGCATCGATTCTTGGCGAATCGAAACCACTGATTTTCAAGCTTTCCCGCAGTTGAATTCGCTAATGGAGTATTAACGGAGTACAACCCCACTCGGGGAAATGCTCCCCTCAAGTGGCATGTCTACTGTCAATCCGCCGTACGGCACCCGAGGTACTACTCGGCCGTGCGCATTCCTTTCGAGATGCACGATCCCATATCGCTCCATCGTTTTCAGCGTGCGCGACAAGTTGGAGGTCTTCCTGCCGGTCAATTGGCCCAGTTCGGAGAGTGAGTTTGGGCTGTGTTCCCGGATTGTGGCCAGCAACATCCGGTTCTTGTCTGACAATACACGAATCAAACTTTCCGTCGACGTAAACCATACTTTCGGATCGTTCGGCTTCGGCTTCACTTCGCCGCGGGCAATCGCCAGGGTACGTGCCTTCATGTCCGCGTACGACGCGATTCCTATTCTGAGCATCCTCATTTCCAGACTCCTTTCTCCTTCAACACTGCATCTACCTCGGTCCAAAAATCCGCTAGCAGCGCGCCAGCCTCGCGATAGTCATATGGCCGAATCGTGCGGAACTATGCTTGTGATCGAACTTCACGGGCGCTTTACCACTAGGCCCCGCAGATTGCCGGATGCTATGCGCATTGTCGAACCCAACTAGCCGTTCGTTGTTTTTCCCATGAAGTGTGAGCGAATAGTGCAGCCCATGCGGTCGCTCCTCCGTGACAGGGACCTCGCGCACGTTGAATTTTACCCAGTACTCACCTTTTTCATCGACAATCAGGATCTGCCCGTCCAAGTCCAGAAGAAGATCAAGACAAGGATCGCGTTTCAGTCGATCCCACCACCACCCTATATTATCACCTTCTGATAATAGAAGTTGGGCCTGGAAGAGGACCTGTCGTGGACCCAGGATTACGAACTTGCGAGCCAGGAGTGTGAGAAGCTCCGGAATAACGCTGAACGCGTCATAGTCTCGCATAAAAGGGGGAGACGATCGTTGCAAAAGAGCATCCACCGAAAGACACCAAGTTGTCGGCACCACCCCTGGGGCCCGCTCCCGTTCACGCCAAGCAGAGCGCGCGCTTCAAACAAGACGCGCGGAGCGTCGGATTGGAAGATTCCGGATGAAGTGGACCGCCATCATTTTTCCGCTCGGGGTCGCATAGTAAATCTCTTTGCCATCGCCGCGCCAGCGTTCTTGCGCTCCGCCGCCATGCGATACCTGGAACTGAACGCTTCCGGTGAAGCTACGGACGTAGAATTCGTAAAGGCCCGATTCATCGGAGCTATTCGCCACCCAGCGCCCGTCCGGAGAAAATTGCCCCTGCGAGTCGGTGGACCGGGTGTTTAGGAATGGCGTGGCCTTGCGCTCATTCAAATCGAAAATCCAAAGATCGGGGCCGGTTGCGTCGCCAAGCCGCAGAAACAGGATGTATCGTCGTCACGCGACCAATCGTAGAGCGCCTACCAGATCCCCCCGGATGGAGGCATGATCCGCTCCTCCCCGGCCGATCCGTTGGCGGGCTTGATGTAGATGTTCCCAAGGCCTTCCGGGCTTGCGGCGAATGCGATCTTTTTCGCGTCCGGGGACCAGAGAGGAAAGGAATGCGCGGCAGGCTCGAACGTGAAGCGCGTCGGCGTACCCCGCGTGAGATCAACCTGGTAGATGTCGGCCACGCCTGTCTCCAGATTCCGTGATCGAGACCGCAAGCCTGCCTTCATCCGGCGAGAGCCTTAGCATGAAGTAACCAGCGGGCGCGGAGTTTACCAGAGTAGATTTCCCGTCGCGTCCGATCCAGGCCAGCCGGCTGCTTTAGCTGGCTTCGCGCCCGTAAACCAACACGCCGTTTTGGGATACCGACATGTTTGCGAACCTCACCGAAGCCACGTACCCAACACGCTCCGCGACCGGAACAGCTTCCCCTTCCAGCTTTAGCCGATCCGTGTTGAAGGTTTGCGCGAACAGCGTGTTGAAGCGCAGCGTGAATAGCCAGCCCGCGTGCCTCGAAGCAATGCCGAGGTCCAGGAAAGGAGCATAGACACCGTTGGAGTCGGCGCTCAGCAGCTCGATACCTTGGGAGGCTCCAGGCTGTCCGTCCAAAGACCCCACGCGTATCGCAGACTTCCCGAGAGCGTTTCGCGCGGGAAAAAGAAAATGCCTGCCATCCGGCAGGAACGAAGGCCAGTACAGAGAGCCGAATTCGGTGAGACGCACCGGTGTTCCCCCGGATACTGCAACGCGCTGCAGAGCTCGCCCGCCGGAGAAGACGATCATCCCTTCACGATTCCAGGTGCCGCCTCGGCCGAGGCCAATGGACTGGGCAATGACTCGCGGCGCGCCGCCTGTCAGGTCTATTTTCTTAAGCTTGCCTTCCGCGAAAAAGGCCAGAAAGCGGCTATCGGGCGACCAGAATGGGAAATAGGCGTTGTCCGTTTTGGGTAACGACCGCGCGTCCAGAGAATCGAGCCGCCGCACCCAAAGCAGCGTTCTTCCTTCGTGGGTGGCCACGAAGGCCAGAGTACGGCCGTCGGGTGAGACGGCAATTCCACCCATGTTCGCTTGCACGGGAGTGATTACGGCCTTCTCCGGCGGTTGCAGCAGAACCTGAAAATTGGGCGGTTCCGGCGGCGCACCGCGCCAGAACTTTATAACCGCGCACGCTATCGAGACTACCGCGGCAAGACTCCATGGAAGCGCACTACCTATGCGCGAATGCGAGTGCGTCGATATGCCGGTAGTCGCCTCGGCTGGAGTGGAAAGAGCTTCGTCGATTTCCAGGCGGGCGTCCGCGATGTCATGCAGACGCCGGCTGCGATCACGCTCCAAACACCGGCGCAGGAGTCTGCGGACCAGCACGGGTCTTCCCGCTTGCAAAGCGCTCCAATCAGGATCGCTCTTCAGTATGGAGGCGAGCGTATCGGAGACGCTCGCCGCTGGCAAACATCTGCTTGCCCGCGAGCCAGCGGAGCTTCATACATCCAGCCACAAACACGAACAGAAAAGCTGAGCGGGTTCAAGGTCGTCGGCATGATTCAGCGTACGAGCATCATTTTTCGTCCACAATGTCCTTCGATTTGCCCCGTTCTTCCCATGGCTAAGTTTCTGGACAGAACAAGGAAATGTCCGGCCATTGGTATAGCGGTCGAGGTCCGGCAGACTAACTGCGTGCTGTTTCGTGATACCTTGGACCCTCAAAGCTCGTCTGCAAGCAGGAGGAACATGTCGCGCACTCGGTTTCGACGCACTATGTCGCTCATCACCGCGATGACGATGGTGCCTTTGACTTTCGGGCAGAATCCGGCGTCTCCCGGGAGCGGCGACATCTTCAACGCCACAACTCACAATAATGATTGCCTCGAGACTTACCTCAAAACGGAACGGGCAATCAACGACACGATGCTGATCAAGCGACGGCAATTCATCCTGCAAGAGGCGTCTTGCAAAACCGATCAAAATTGCGTCAAGAATGTGCAGCAGACAAAGATTGCTGCCGAAAACGATGCCGGGCTGAAAATCATAGACGCTAGAGCCGTGTTGAGCGACTGCGAATCGAAGCCGCATCGCCCCGCGAGCGGTAAGAATGTCAACAATCCCAGAGCAGACGTCTTTAACTCCAACTCCACTCCGTCGCCCGACCCGGCGGCACCCCGCAGGTACCCAAGATCAAGTTCGAAGGCCAGTGATCCTTGCACGGAGAACGCTAAGCTGTTCGAAAGGCAGTGGGAGGAGGCTGACGACGTAGCGGCCGAGGCGGACAAGCGCATAACAGCGGGTTTACGCAAGGCATTGAACAGCCCGGATGCGCGCAATCCGGATCTTAAGAACCAGTCCGAGGCGCGTCTCAGAACCTATACTGCGCAAGCGAGGCAGGATCGCGCGAGGGAACAACGGCAGCGGGACTGCTATCGAGCGTATTTTAGTCGTGGTTGCGTAGGCAGGCCTTGCCGTGTGGATGACGAGATTACAGGACGATCAGCAGACGGAGGCGGTGCTCAGGTTCGAGCCGAACTTCCCGTTAACACGACAAAGGCCAATAACAGCCCCGGAGACTATGGTCGAGGTCTGGCGGAGGGAATGGGTGATTGCATTCACGGGTTCATGGACTTGTTAGTGGCGGCAAACATGATCGCGCAGGCAGTGTTAAACCCTGCGATGGCTCCAAAGAACAGCTGGGTTGATGCAGCGAAGCTGCTGGGATTGGAGCCGGGCGAGTCTATTGTTCTGAAGACGATCTGGCAGGAACTGAATCAGACAAAGATTATTGGGCTAGATGTATCCGCATACGACAGGGGTAAGATTGACGGGCGGCGACTCTGCGCTTACGGAGCCGTGCCTGGGATAGCGAAAGCCGCGAAAGCCGCCCCGATTAAAGCATTCGCGAAAGCAGGCGAAACCCCTGTCAACCCGCTCCGGGGCGCTTCCCTTGCCCATGCCATGGCCGGGGATGAGAGCGCGCTGCCGGCATTCAGTGGAAAATGGATTTCCACCCCGCGCGGGCCGATCAAGCTTGGTGCCTTCGCAGGAAAGGGATCGTTCAGCACTGTTTACGAGATGGCTGACAATCCGGGGCGGGTGGTCAAAATCGGAAACAACACCGGCGAAAGCGGGGGGTCCTTCAAGCGTCAAGCCGAAGGGGCGAACCGCCTTAGAGAGGCCGGCGTTGAGACACCGGCGATTCACTATAATGACCCAGGCACAACTAGCCGCCCCGGAACTCTGATTACTGACAACGTGAACAAGCGGGGGCCGCCAGGATCTGTGATTAAGTTTGGAAGCAGGGAGCTTCAGGATATGCGCCCAGAACACCCGGTTAGGCGTGCCATGCAGGACGCATTCGATAAGCTGGCTGCTAAAGGCTATGCTTGGGCTGACGGCCACGCTGGCAACGTAAGATTTCAAAGCGACGCGTCGGGAGCTTTCAAAACGATTGTTATCGACCCCGATTTTGTGATGACCCCTGGCGAATATGCGGCCTCCATCCGTGGCGGAACCATGCCGGGGGCAGTGCTGGGAAGTAAGCTGTTGGGCAGTGAAGGTTTCCAGGATTATGTGAATCTGGAAAAGGGCATGCCGGTCAGCGCGGTCCAATTATCCGATTCGTTGTCCCGGGTCTTATTCAATCAAGAGCGCGCACCAAACGGATCCACTGTTCCCCGCCGATAAAGAAGCCAACGTTTCTCGATCAGAGTCGCCCTCCCAAGGAGGTTTTTTAGTTTCAGCAGATAGTGGACCTGGGTTTCCGGACTGCACGCTTCAATTCGTGGTATGATCTGTCGCGGAGGAAGCTCCACTGCACCGATTGCGCCAAGGGCTTTTTTTACTGTGGACTCTATTGCGACCTGTCTACGCGGAGCAGGAAGGTGACCTTTTCAAGAGAGGGGTTGTACTATATCAATCGGCAGACCGCCCGGCGCCACTCCTGGCCGATTGGGAACAAACGCGGCCAACGCCTCGCACGGACAACGCCGACTATAGCCCTTATGTAAGTCCTCAGTTTTCGAGCAGCAAGACGCTTGCTGCAACGACGACGTGGGTAAAGTCCGCCATGGAGCGCTACGGCGACGTTCGCAGCATCCCAAGCAATCCGGGAAATACCTTTCGCATCGAGAACGTTCGCTTTACGGGCTGCACGATGCAATGGGTGGAACGGGCATCGATCGCCGAGGGCAGAGTCATTCAGGAACGCGTATATACGTTACATTTACGCGACGTCGGGCGCAAGCCTGGTAACCTGCAAGTACAGACCGATGGACTCACGGTGAGCCTCAATGGCCCATCAACGCCAGGAGCCCTCCGGTACGTCGAGAACATCAAGCACTCAGACGGCGAGGGTGGGAAGCGGCCAGGTTCTGACAATGTTTTTACGGTTACGTTACAGAACAAAGACGATATCGCGCGCCGTATCGGGACTGCTCTCATTCATGCAGCCCGCCTATGCAGCGCGAGTGCAGAGTAGAGGCAGGCTCGCGATGATCATCGGTGCAAATAAGTTCACCGTATTTCACGAGCAGTGGTTGGCTTCAACTTGCAAGCGTGAAGTGCAAGACACCACTTACCGGGCAGTGCACCCTACGCCCATCTTATGTGCGCATTCAAGGACCCAGGGCGGTTTCGGCGCATCGACGCGATCCTGCATCGCTCTTTGGGTTGCAATCCCCCTGGAGGAACCAGCCTATGCCGAAGCCGCCGCTGCGTTTCAGAGCAAGTTTTAAATGCTGGATTAGATTCCGCGCGTTCGTCGCGATTCTGTTCCTTTTCCCCCCGGCCGCTGTAGCCGCGTCCGACTCTGTTATTCCGGCATGGGTGCCTGTTTACCCCGGGTCGAAAGTGACTGTTTCTAGAACTCAGCAGGCAGGTACAGAGTCATATCTATGGTTCACTGTTCTGACGCGGGATGTGTGTGGTCGGGTATGGCGTTTCTACGATGAAAAATTGAAGTTGGCCGGCTTCAGTGTTGTCCTAAGCACCCGCTCGGGTGACGAAGATTGCGTTCACGTGATGCGAGCGCACACTGCAGGAGGAGAGCGGGAGGTGAACCTCAGTGGTGGACCACGGATCACCTACAGCGCCGGCAACCCGGTCCGTAACACCGAATACGAAGTGGAGGTCGTGCAACGCGGCGGGAGCGGCACGCGCCAGAAGGAAGAGGCGGCGAACGGCAGCATTCCCACGTGGCTTCCGGCTTACCCGGGCTGGGTTCCACAAGGCATCTCCGCCAAACGGGATGGAGCGGAAACCTTTATCTCGTTCCGGTTCACTTCGCGCGATGACGCCAAGCGCATTCTTTCCTGGTTTCAGGAGAAATTGAGGCAGATGGGATTCAACGTCTCCATGGATGTATTCGGTACTAACGGAGCGCTGAGGTCGAACACGCGTGATCAGAGCCGGGCGGTGAAAATCGAAGTATCGGCAGCGGGTGCTCAAAACGTAGTGTTGATGGAAATTCAAGACGGACAGTAAAGCAGTGTCTGCGCGCTCGGCGTTTCAGAACGTGTCTAGCCAACGAAGCGAAAGAGAGTTCTTCTCCACATTTTGCTTTCCAGAACGCCAACGACGTTCGGAGCCCACTTACCTGATATCAGAATCGCCTGCCGCGGGCGTTTTCGAGATCAGTATGTACTTATTGGAAATCAACTTAGCGATTCGATTTACTACCCAGACGGCGCACATGGCCTAACAAGCCAGGTTTGGCTGTTTTTGATGTTGTCGTAAAGATGTTCTTCGCCACTCCGCCGAAGTAAGCAAACGCCTGGTTATGTCCTTCGAGGAAGGCTTTTGTGGTCTCCGCCGGGAACGCCATCACAAAGGCGTCGTCGCTGTGTGGCAGATCCATCACGAAGAAGTGCGCCCGCTCCAGTTGGCGCACCGGACGATGTCCGCTTCTCCGAAATCGACTTGCGCGTCACCTGGCGGATGCACCAGCGGCACGTACCCCTTTTTCTGCCGCAGGCTCTGTTCCCGCACATAGTTTCTTACGACCGCGTGGCCGCCCGTATAAATATGCCCCTGCTTCAGACGGTCGAACATCCGTTTGGCAGTGTGCCGCTGCTTCCGGATCTGCTGCTTGTCCTCTTCCAGGATTTGGTCAATCACTCCCAGGAAGGCATCCAACTTCGGCCGTTTTACCGGCTGCTTCCGCTGGTATCCCGGTGATCGACGTCAACTACTTTTCCCGGCGCGTTGACTCATCACTTTTGTTACCCGACGCGACCCGTTGCCTCATGAGAAATGTTACCCGTTCCAAGAAAGGGGGCGGGTGGCAGATTGAGGAGGCAACTGAGCGTGACGACGAGACGGGAACTGATGGAAGCGGTGGCGGCGCGCTATCGGAGCGCCGGCCGGAACGGCAAGAAAGAGATTCTGGACGAGTTCGTCAAGATAACGGGGTTTCATCGCAAGCACGGGATCCGGGTGCTGAAGAAATCACCGAGAGCGGAGAGTCGTGAACCGCGGCAAAGAGCGCGGATCTACAACGAAGCGGTACGGGAAGCGCTGACGATGGTGTGGGAGGCTGCGGATCGAATCTGCGGCAAGCGCCTGTGTCAGGTGATTACTGGGCTGATCGAGGCTATGGAACGCCACGGACACTTGAGCCTGGACCCCACAGTCACGGAAAGCCTGCTGTCGATGAGCGCTGCGACCATGGACCGGCTCTTGGCGGTGGTTCGGGACACCGCCAAACAGGGCCGCCGCAGGTCGAGCATCATAACACGGCATTGCGAAAGAGCATCGCCGTGCGGACCTTTGGAGATTGGAATGATCCTGCACCGGGTTTCATGGAGATGGACATGGTGGTGCATTGCGAGAAGTCGACCCTAGGTACGCAAGTGTAGCTTAACGTCGAATCGATCCGCAGGTATTTCTCGAACGATCGCTCTACAGTCATCTATTTTGATACTGCCCTCTTGCTCGCAACCCGTCAGGTTTGACAACACTAGGGCCGCTAGTATGGCGCGTTTCATCGTCGGGCTATTATATAGGCGAAACCCCCGGGGAGTTCACTAGCGGCGACGCTAGCTGTGGATGAGCGCGATTCGGCAAAAAAAGGATCCGGGATTCCGCATGAAACTACCCGCAAGACGATTCGATGCTTTCCAGAGAATCAGTCAAACCGCGCGGGTTGCCGTTTGTACGGCAGCCTCGCGGGGACAACCAGGTCGGGTCGTTGGACTACGATCAGGATCAGGCCGATCTAGCATGACACAACCGTACTCCGCCAGAAGCGCCGTAAGGCTCATCCAGTACGGCTGTTCGGAATTTCCATCTATCCTCGCCGCCGTAGGTACGACTTCACATTGGGGCTTACGCCCGCTGTCCGGTATGGTCGGCTCAAATTGTCCATGGTAGCGAAGGTCGGCACGACCTCACAATAAAATCCGTTCCCAGACTTGGCGTTTATAGAGGGTTGCGTAATGATCGAGACCAGTGACCCACACACCTGGGCGGCGCACGGCGTTTGTTATTCCGGCCTTCTACCCGCCTTCGTGCGCGGCCCCAGGGCCGCTCGAGAGACTCGCAGTATGCGGTTTCGGTTGCGTAGTTCGGAACAGCAAAACGCTTCCGGATCTCAGTTGCTGAATGGGTAACAAAGCGGAACCACGACTCCTCTTGTCGCGCGTACACGGTTGAGCCCTGGTCGTGGTTCCCGTTGAGGCGAATCGAGAGGACATTCAGGCCAAATGCCGAGATTAAGCCCTGAGGCAAGTCTAATAGGACCGTAGTTTTGAATGAAACGGAGTGAAATCGGGTTTCGCAGGCGCTGTACCTACTTGATTGTGTGGTGGCCAGGGACGGAATCGAACCGCCGACGCCAGCCTTTTCAGGGCTGCGCTCTACCAGCTGAGCTACCTGGCCGTGGTGAACTACTTTTCGAGTTTAACAAAGTGCTGCCGCACCGCGCCGCGTTACGCGTTTTGCAGTTCGGCCAGCGCCTCGCCGGTCTCGCGCTCCACTTCCGCGTGGAGACTGTTGCCGTGGGCGTCCATCGTGACGATTGCCGCGAAGTTATTTACTCGCAGGTGCCACATCGCCTCCGGAATGCCGAACTGCTCCAGCAGATGCACGCCCAGCACCTTCTGGATCGACCGCGCGTAGTATTGCGCGGCCCCGCCGATTCCGTTGAGATACACCGCACCGAAATCCTTCAATGCAGCCAGCGTCTTCGGACCCATCCCGCCTTTCCCGATCACGGCGCGTACTCCGTAGCGCTTGATGACGTCGGCCTGGTACGGCTCCTCGCGGATGCTGGTTGTGGGGCCGGCGGCCTTGGCGATCCAGCCGTCGCCCTGCTTCATCATCACCGGACCGCAGTGATACAGCGCGGCGCCGTTCAGATCCACGGGCGGCGCGTTCTTCATCAGGTACGCATGCACGTTGTCACGGCCCGTGAACATTTCGCCGCTAATCAGCACGACGTCACCGACCTTCAGCGCGCGAGCCTGCTCCTCGGTAATGGGAGGCGTCAGCACGATCTCGCGGCCGGTGAGCGGGAATCCTGCGGCGCGCGCCATCTTGTCTACTGGACGGCTCGGATCGCGATACAGCCAGCCGGTGATCGCTCCCGAATTCGCATCCAATCGGACACCGAGACGGCGGAACGCCCAACACTCGTAAGCCACCGAAACAAAGAAGCTGGCCGGCAGGCGATTCGCGGCGGTGATCTTGCAGCCGATCAGCGATGCCTTGCCGCCGAATCCCATCGCGCCCACGCCTAATCGGTTCGCTTCGTCGACTATCTGCGCTTCCAGCCGCGCCAGTTCCGGTTCGGCATTCACATCGTCGAGCGGGCGGAACAGTTGATACTTGGCCAGTGCGTAACCGTGCGCGCGATCGCTGCCAATGCAAACACCGAGAGCGCCGGGCGCGCAGCCCTGCCCTTGCGCCTGCCACGTCGCGTGCAGGATACACTTCCGCACCCCCTCCAGATCCCGTCCCGCGCGGCCCAGATGATCCAGTTCAGCGGGCAGGGAGTACTGGATATTCTTGTTCTCACAGCCTCCGCCCTTCAGGATCAGCTTCACCTCGATTTCGTCCTGCTCCCATTGCTCGAAGTGGATCACCGGTGTCTCGACGCCAAGATTGGTGCCAGTGTTCCTGCCAGTGAGGGAGTCAACCGAGTTCGGACGCAGCTTGCCTCGCCGGGTCGCCTCTGCGACAGCTTCGCGGATCGTCTGCGCGATCTTGATCTGATTGACGCCCACGGGGGTGTGAACGACGAAGGTCGGCATGCCGGTGTCCTGGCAAATCGGCGACTCTTCTTCCACCGCCATGTCGATGTTGGAGGCGATGATATCGAGCGCTTGCGAGGACTGCGTGGACGGCGTCTCGACGTCCATCATCAGGCCCATTGCGGCGCGCACGTCGGGAGGCAGATTCGTGGAGGTCTGGGTAATGAGTTCAACCAAGCTGTTCGCCAGAAATTGCATGTGGGACTCCGAAACTTATGGTATCGCGAGCCGTCAACTCAGCTTCAGCCGGACTTGGGCCGTCATCCCCGGATGTATGACAGGCGCGGGACTCGTAAAGTCGACGACGACCCGGCCATCTTTGATTTCGCGCACCGTCCCGGCGATCTCGTCGGGCACTTCCGCTACGTGAACCGATGCCGGCTGCCCCACTTTGATGCGTGCAACCAGCGCGGGCTCGGGCTGCACGGTCACTTCCATCGCGGACAAAGCTACTGCAATCCGAAACAGATCCGGCATGGCTCGGTTTACCTGGTCGCCGGCCTGCCCGCGGCGCGAGACCACGATTCCGTCCACCGGTGATCGAACTTCTCCCGCCGCGATATTCGCCTTGGCTTGCTCCGCGATCTGCTCCCGCTCTTCCAACGCGCGTTTCGCTGCATCGAGTTGACGGTTCAAATCCGCCACTCGCTCTTCGCTCTGCTGGGCGAGTTCGTTCTTGGTATCCAGTTCGTCCTTTGTGGTGTGGAACTCGCTCTCCGCTTTCTCGAAAACGAGGCGTGGCGTGGCGCCCTCCTTGTACAGCAATTGCTGCCGTTGATAGGCCTTTTGAACGCGTTCGAAATCCGTCCTGAGGCGGCTCAGGTCGGCGCTGGCACGCGATGCCTCCAGCCGGCCCGCGACGATTGCCGCTTCGAGCTCGCGCACACGGCTTTGCAGCCGTTCGAGTTCCAAGGTCGCGGCTTCGGCCGCAGAATCCAGCCGCGTGTTCCGGATGTGAGCGATCAACTGCCCTTCAAAGACGTCTTGACCGATCTCGGCGGCATAACTTTCCACGGTTCCGTCCACTGGGACTGGGACGTTCACGACGCGTTGCGCCTGAATCGGCCCCGCCAGGCTGAGCTCTGATACGGGCGCATTTACCACGCGCGCCGCAGGAGGTGGGGCCTCCACCGGCACCTTTCGTGAAGCGTTCTGGCGGTACATCGAGATGGCGCCCGCGGCCACCGCCACAAGCACGGTGATGCCGGCGAACAGAATCCACTTGCCGCGCATAATTCGATGATATCCCTGGCACCGGAGGCATGACCCATAATCCTTACATGCCCCATTTTCCGCTCAGGCAGCTGACCGGCATCTTCTTCCGGATCGGGAACACGACCTTCGGCGGCGGCGACCCCACCATCTCCGCGCTGCAGCGTGAACTGGTGGAACGCAGGCGCGCAATCACTTCGCAACAATACGGGGTGCTGTACGGGCTGGCACGAATAACGCCGGGAACCAATATGCTTGCGTTTTGCGCCGGTGCGGGGTGGACTCTCAGCGGTTGGGCCGGCGCCCTGATCGCGGTGACGGCGGTGACTCTTCCCTCCGCGATCATCGCCGTACTATTGCTGACCTGTTTTGAGACGCTCGCCAAGAACATCGTCGCAGCCTCTGCGATTAGCGCAATGATATCGGCTGCCGTGGGATTGATGTTCGCCGCGTCGTTCCTGCTGATCCGCCCGCACCTGCGCATTCGCTCGAGATGGTTTCGAACGGCGTTTCTGGCGTTGGGGTCGTTCGTGCTGGTGTGGAAGCAAATCGTATCGCCGATACAGGTGCTGGCACTGGCCGCGATGGTTGGATTCGTATGGCCGGAGTCATCCGAGCAATGAACGTGCTGCTTCTGTATGTTCTACTGCTCAAGGCCACCTGCACATCGTTCAGCGGAATGGCGTCGTTGCCCATCATTCGCGCCGATCTGGTGGAACATCTTCACGTCCTCACCGATGCGCAACTCAACACGGCTATCGCCGCGGGCCGCAGCGGACCGGGTCCGACCGGCATTTACGTGGTGTGTGTCGGCTATCAGGTGGCCGCGATCCCGGGCGCCTTGGCCGGTCTCCTCGCTATGATGACGCCGGCGTTCGCCATCATCGCGCTGCTGCGGTGGCTGGGAAAGGCGGCGGAGCGGCCTTCCGTCCAGCGCACAATACGAGCCATTCTCATCGCGGCGGCGGGCCTGTTGGCGGCTACCACCACGGACCTTGCCGCGAGCGGGATTCGTGATTCGTTCGCGGCGGCGATTGCTGCGGCCTCCTTCTTCACGCTGGCCTTCACGCGCGTGGATAGCGCGTGGGTGATGGGCGCCGCAGCGGTGATCGGCGTCGTGCGGGCTTATTGGCGCTTGAATTGATCGCCCGGCACCCAGTCCGGCAACTTGTCCTGATTGGCAACCTCGAGCGCCAGCGTGAATCCGAAACGGGCGATGTGTTCGAGACCTGAGAAGTCCCAATTGTCGCGGTATTCATCGGAGGGTTGGTGGTAGTGCTTGCTGTTGAACTCCGCGAAAGCCTCATCGCCAAAGCCGGGCGGCTTGCCCCAAAACTGATTGCCTTGATGGATCGAGAATGCGGGAATTCCGGCGCGCGCCATCGAGAAATGATCGCTGCGGAAATAACTGCCCTGTTCCGGCCGCGGATCCGGCTCAATTTCGTATTTGAATCGTTTGGCCACAGCCTGCACTGTCGGCCAGACGGTGGTACGCTCCGCGCCGGTAACGCCAACGTCCTTGGTGCGCCCCAGCGGTTCGAACGCGTCAAAGTTCAGGTTCAGAGCGGTTTTCGAGGCGGGGAAAAAGGGGTGAAGACCGTAATACTCCGAGCCTCTGAGTCCGCCTTCCTCGGCCGTGACGGACAGGAAAATCGCCGATCGCCTTGGTTTATCCGGTAAGGCGGCCCACGCCCGCGCAATTTCAAGCAGCATCGCGCATCCGGTCGCGTTATCCACGGCGCCGTTGTAAATGCGGTCGCCCTCCACCGGGTCGGCGACACCCAGATGATCCCAATGCGCGCTGAACACTACTGCCTGATCCTTGAGTTGGGGATCGCTGCCGGGCACCAGCGCCACAACATTACGGGTGTCGATTTCGCGAATCGTGGATGAGATGTTTCCGCGCAGGCGGATGCCGAGAGGGATGGGGCGGAAGGCGCGCGACTCGGCCCTTTTCAGCAGTTCGTCCACGGTGTGGCCGGTGGAGGCGAGCATCCCTGTGGCGGCCTGTTCCGTCAGCCAGCCCGCGAAGGCCAGGGCCGGTTCTCCCGGAGCAAGCCTGACCTGCGGGTCCTCCTTGCCCCAGGACGAGCGAACGACGTCCCAGCCATAACCGGCGGTAGGCCTGGTGTGTATGATGAGGGCCGCGACTGCGCCTTTCCGGATTGCTTCTTCGTACTTATACGTCCACCGGCCGTAATAGGTAAGCGCGCGCCCTCCAAAAAACGTCGGGTCCTCCGAAGGCGGCTCATTGGTGAACATGACGAACACTTTGCCTTTCAGATCCGCGCCCTTGTAATCGTCCCAGTTGAACTCCGGCGCGGTGATGCCATGTCCGACAAACACGGCTTCGGCATCGAAGGCGACCTCCGGTTTCTGCTGTCGCGTGGTGCCGACGAATTCTTCGGCCCAGCGGAATGGGATGTTCTTGCCCTTCACCGCGGCCGTGAGTTGCGAGATTGGCTTTGTTTCGGAGCCGGTCAACGGAACTTTCTGGAAGTAAGTGCCCTTGTCGCCGGCCGGTTTGGCTCCGTAAAGCGCGAATTGCGTCGCGATGTATTCGGTGGCGAGATCTCCGCCCCGAGTGCCGACGCCGCGCCCTTCCAGCAGATCGCTGGATAGAAACCTGGTATGCGCACGAATTCGATCTCCCGAAATTTCCTGCATTTGACAGAACGTGGTGGACGCAAGACACAGGAGAAAGATGGCGCACTTCATGGGTTCTGATTCGATTGTATCGAGCGCTGCTATGCTGATTCAGAATGACCAAGGTCCAGCTGAACTACGATTTGATGCACCCGCTGACCGACGCTGATGCGGAAGGCGTGGCCAACGTTCACGGGTTTTACGGAATCGCCCGCGTATATGTTGCTCCGTCGTTGGACAAGATCACGGTGGATTATGACGCCTCCCGATTGAGCGAAAAAGACGTGGAAGCGGCACTGATCCGGTATCAGGTTCCCATCAAGCGTACGCCAGCCGTCGCGGTTAGCTGACCCGACTCAGAGAAACGACGCGCTTACATCCGTCAGACAATACTGGAGAGGCCTCTTGTCGTCATGCGAATCACACGAAACCACATCCTGGCGATCGCGGCGCCGGCCGTTATTACCGCCGCGCTGATTGCACAAACCACGGCTAACCATGACCTCGGGTTTAAGGACACGCCGATGCTGCCCGGCTTGCCGTGGCACGTTCACGACCCTGACCGGCCGCATCCCCGAGTGGTTACGCCGGCGGCCGAGTGCGGAGGCGCTCCTTCGGACGCCATCGTTTTGTTCAACGGCAAAGACCTTTCGCATTGGACCGCACACCGGAGTTCGATCACGCGCGCGGGCGGATCTGGTGAGCCGGAATGGAAGCTGGAGAACGGCTATTTCGAAGTGGTTCCCAAGACCGGCGACCTGGCTACGAGGGAAAAGTTCGGAAGCTGTCAATTGCACGTGGAATGGGCTTCTCCAGCTCAGATTGAAGGCAATAGCCAGGCTCGAGGAAACAGCGGCATCCTGCTGATGGGCAGGTACGAGGTCCAGGTTCTCGATTCTTACAACAACCCGACTTACGCCGATGGCCAGGCCGGCGCCATCTACGGACAATGGCCGCCACTGGCGAACGCGACGCGCAAGCCCGGCGAGTGGCAGAGCTACGACATTGTGTTTGAGCCACCCAAGTTTGATGGCGAAAAGCTGGCAGCACCGGCCTACATCACGGTATTTCTCAACGGGGTGCTGCTGCACAATCGCCAGCCCTCGATGGGCCCTATGGTTTACCGGCAGGTAGCGCACTACTCGCCACAACCGGCAGAGGACTCGCTGGTGTTGCAGAATCACAACGCGCGGGTTCGATACCGAAACATATGGATCCGGCGGCTGGCGGGTTACGACGCGGTTGAGAAGTAGGGCGTTCGCACGATCGCTAAGGACGGGGTAAGCCATCGGAGGCTCCCCTGCGGAACGGCAAATGACGCTTGATGTCGGGCCAGAATTCCGTGAGCAGGTTCGAAATCATATCATTGCCAAGCTGCATGCCGAAGCGTTCGAGGCCCTCGGAAGCGGCTCGGCTGTTAGGGTAATACAGCGAGGTTAAAGCAGTGACGCCGCTGTTTCCGACCAGTTCGGAAAAGTTCAAGCCCGAGACGCCATTATCCCTGCGGGTGATGAATACACGCGAGGCGGCATACGATGCGCGGCGAATAATCGAGCCTCTTCCGAGACGGAAGAATCGCGGATCCTCATGCAGGATGCTGGGCAGAATCGCCTCTGTTAAATAGCTTCCAATGATCTGATCGCCAACGGAGCGGGCGTAGAATTTCGCGAATCCCGGGATGCCCCCGTTGTGCCTGAATCCGCCACTAGCGACTTGGGATTGGACCGCATATCCGGCCAGCAGGAAGTAATTGGGCCAGTCGAAGCTGTCGCTACGGGCGATGCGGTACTTTTCCCTTATTGTGAGGGGCTTATATGCCGCCTGATACTGGTCAGCACGGTAATTGGGGATGATGCCAAAGAGCCGGTTGCCGGGACCCCCAGTAATCACCTTGACACCGAACGGCCCCGTCTGCGGAAGTTCTGCATCGGACGGAGCTGCAATCTCTGCATGGTCGTCAGCGGCAGCGGCGAGGGCAATCGACGCGTCCGAGGGAGGGGCGAGCACCTGCGCAAACGAGAGTTGACAAACCGTGCACGCCGAGCAAAACAGCGCGACAGTTCGGAACAGACCACCGAGAGTTTGCGCCACGGAAACGCTTGACCTCAGGCCCGCGCGGACTTGGCCGTCAGGCTGCATTCGCCTCACGTTGAAGAGACCATATTCAGGAGGGTTAACGTTACACGTTCTGCACGATGTTGTTATCGGCCCAACCACAATAGTGGGCAAGGCGTTTGACTTACTCTCCACCCGTTCCCTATACTTGGATTTTGATCTTAGGACACTCGTGTCCGCCTAGCGCCTCGGAGCGGCTCGCCTGCCCGGGCAACTCGAACCACAATGCCCAAGAGAACGTTTCAACCGAATAACCGCAAGCGTGCGAAGACGCATGGCTTCCGGGCGCGCATGAAATCCAAGGATGGTCAGGCCGTGTTATCGCGCCGCCGGGCCAAGGGACGCTGGAAGCTGACGGTCAGCGACGAACGCGCCGTCCGATCCGCCAAGGCCGTTCAATAACTCCGCGCAGCCAAGCGCTCTTGGATAAAGAACACGATACCCCATCCGGCAGACTGTTTCCGAAATCCAGCCGTATCCTCAAGACCAAGGACTTCCGGCGCGTCTACGATGAGGGTATCAAGTATAGCTGCCGCCTATTCGCGGCCTTCTGTCTGGATACCACCGAGCCGGGCCGCCCCACGGGAGCCCGCATCGGCTTCACTGTTCCCCGCGCGATGGGCAAAGCTGTCAAACGGAATCGAATCAAGCGCCGCATTCGCGAGGCAATCCGCCTCGACCTGCCATCGTTCGGCGCTCAATGGGATATCGTTGTGAACCCTCGCCGCACCTTAATGGACGCACCCTTCGCCGAGGTCCGCGGCGAAGTGCGAAAATTAATTAGTCGATGCAAGCCGTAGTTGTGGCGCTGCTGCATTTCTACAAGCGCTGGATCTCACCGATGTTGCCGTCCGCCTGCAGATACTCTCCGACCTGCTCGGAATACATGCGCGAAGCCGTCCAGAAACATGGTACGGCGCGCGGGGTATGGCTCGGCATGCGCCGCCTCTCCCGATGCCATCCGTTCCATGAGGGAGGGTTTGATCCCGTTCGCTGACCGGGCAGCACTTGCCCACTCGACCGCCATCTCACTGATTCGAAATGCCAGACCCGATTTCCTCTAAACCGCCCGGCGCCAAGAAGGAACTTCCGATGGAGGCGCGGCTGCTGATCGCGTTCGTCCTGATGTTCCTCGTTCTTTTCCTTACGCCTTACTTATACAAACCAGCGCCCGGTCCGAAGAGCACCGCGCCGGTGACGCCGCAGCAGGCCCACGAGGTGGCTAAGCCCCCCGCTCCGGCGCCTGCGGCGGTGCCCCCCGCAGTTATCCCCACCAGCAAGACCAGTAAGGAGCAGCAGTCCCAGTCGGCGGCCGTTCAAGCCGGGACCGAGGAGCCGTACATTGTCGATACTGCGCTATACAAAATCACATTCTCCAATCGCGGAGCCGTCGTAAAGAGCTGGCTGCTGAAGAAGTACCAGGATTCAAACGGTAAGCCGCTGGAACTGGTGAACACCGGCGCGTTGGACAAAATCCCCGCTCCTTTCTCGATCGAATTCAAAGACCGCAAACCGGACTACGACGCGAACCAGGTACTCTACGTCGCGAAACCATCGACGGAGGAGCCGGGCGTCGACTACGAATATTCGAATGGCCAGACCACGGTGCGGAAGACTTTTCGCTTCGGCCAAAACAGCTACCGTTCACAGATCACATCGGAGGTGAGCGCGCCCGGCACGACGATACCGCATTACCTCGTCTGGCGCGGAGGATTCGGCGATCCTACGATTCACAATGCGCCCTCCGTGGAGCGGACTACTTACTATCCCCTCGCCGAAGGCCGGTTGTTCACGAAAACCGCGCGGGATGCGAAGAACGGACCCGTGACAGTTTCGGGGACTTTCGCCTTCGCCGGCATCGAAGACCCTTATTTCACAGCCGCCGTGCTGCCGTCCGGATCGGGCTCGATCGACGTTCGAACTATCAGCGATACACTGCCCTACGGCGATAAAACCGAGAGTTTCGTAGGCGTAGGAATCGGCGGCGACGGCATCAATAAACTCTCGATGTTCGTCGGGCCGAAGGATTCCGACATTCTCAAAGCGGTGGACCCGAAGCTGGGCGAATTGATCGATTGGGGACGTTGGTTCGGATTTTTGGCCAAGCCCTTATTTTACGTTCTGAACTGGACGAACGATCACCTCACGCACAATTTCGGATGGGCAATCGTTCTGGTTACCGTAGCGATCAACATGCTCACTTTGCCGTTGCGGTTGACCAGCATGAAGTCGGCCAAGAAGATGCAGCGCTTGCAGCCGCAGATCGCTGCCATCAACGCCAAGTACAAGAACATCGGCCTTCGCGACCCCAAGCAGCAGGACAAAAATGCCGAGGTAATGGCGCTGTATAAACAGCACGGCGTGAACCCTCTCGGGCGGCTGCCTGCCGATGGTTCTGCAATTGCCATTCTTCATCTCGTTCTATACGGTGCTCACGGTGGCGATTGAACTGCGCGGCGCGGGATGGATGTGGGTCCACGATCTGTCACGGCCGGAACAACTCGCCATTCGCATACTCCCCATTGTTCTGATTGCCACTCAATTTCTAATGCAGAGGATGACGCCGGCCTCGCCCGGCATGGATCCAGCCCAGCAGAAAATGATGATGTTCATGCCGCTGGCGCTCGGATTTATGTTCTACTATCAGTCCTCGGGGCTGGTACTATACTGGTTAACTGGCAACTTGGTGGGTATCCTGCAGCAATGGTTGACGAACAAGATGATGACCACGCCGACCCCCGCCAACGTTGTCGACGTGAAGGCAATCCCGAAAAAGAAGGCGGTCAAAACTTAATTGGCTAGTAGCGGGAAATATACGGTTGAGGCAACGGGTCCGAAGATCGACGCGTTCCTCTCCAGGATCATCAAAGAGTCGGGTCTGCGACTCACCTACCGCATCGAGCCCGGCGACAACGCCTTCTCCGATTTTGAAACCCCGGCCATCATCGTAAAGTTCGGCGGTCCGGATGTTGAGATGCTGCTGGAGAACAAAGCGGAGCTGCTGCTCTCGATTGAGCAGATCACGTCGGAAGTGCTTCGCATGTCGTCCGACGAGCACTCGCTGTTGTGCTTCGATGCGAACGAGCACCGGGCGCTGCGTATCGAGGAACTGAGGGTGAGCGCCTTGACCGCGGCGGAGAAAGTGAAGAAGAGCCACGTTCCCTTCCACTTCAGCCCGATGAACAGCCGTGAGCGCCGCATCATTCACCTGGCGCTGCGCAATGAAACCGCCGTTCGCAGCGAGAGCGTCGGCTTTGCGCCCCATCGGCAGGTAGTCATCGTGCCCGCGGACCAGAAAGAGCTCCCGCCGCCCATTATTCCTCCGCCTCCGCCGCGCGAGAGTCGGACCCCGTGGCCCCGGCGGACCTCCACGCTTTGGGGGTCCAAGCCGGCCGCGCACTCGCGATGGCGGGCCCGTTCGCCGGCATTGAGCATTCGCCTTCAAGATACGATTGCCGCTATTTCGACCCCGGTGGGACGGGGCGGCCTCGGGATTGTGCGCATCTCCGGAAGTGAAGCCCGCACCATCGCGGAATCCATGCTCCGCTTTCACCACCCCGCAGACTGGCGCCCGTGGAGCGCCGCATTGGGCGAACTTCCTGATTCCGAGGGGAACACGATCGATCAGGTGGTGGTGACTTACTTCGAGGCTCCACGATCCTACACCGCCGAAGACGTAGTCGAGATCGCGTGCCATGGCGCGCCGATCGTTCTGCGATTCTGCCTGGAACGCGCCTGCGCAGCGGGCGCGCGACTGGCCGAACCTGGAGAGTTCACGCTGCGCGCGTACCTGAATGGCCGGATCGACTTGCCCCAGGCCGAAGCGGTCCGCGATCTCATTGAGGCGACCACGTTGTATCAGGCGCGCGTCGCGGCCCAGCAGGCGGAAGGGTCCGTATCGCGGCGCATTCGCCCGGTAAAGGAGCAACTGCTGGAGCTGATTGCGTTGCTGGAAGCCGGCATCGACTTCGCGGATAACGACGTGGATGTCGCGCCGACAGCCGAACTCGTCCGGCGCATGGATATGGTTTCCGAAGGCGTTTCGCGCTTAGTCTCGAGCTTCGCTTTCGGCAAACTGGTTCATTCCGGATTCAGCCTGGCCATCGTGGGCCGGCCCAACGTCGGCAAGAGCAGCCTTTTCAACCGGCTGCTGGAGCAGGATCGCGCCATCGTAACCGAGATTCCCGGGACTACGCGGGACACCGTTTCCGAGGTGTCCGCCATTGAAGGCATACCGATCGAGTTCATCGATACGGCGGGCATCCGCGCGGGTCAGGACGTGGTGGAATCGCTGGGAATTGAGCGCAGCTATCAGGCCATGGCGGATGCCGACTTGACCATTGCGGTGGTGGATCTTTCGACCCATCTTACTGCCGACGATCTGGCGATTGTCGAACGCGCTCGTTCGCAAGGGCGCAGCCTGGTCGTGGGAAATAAAGCGGACCTGCCCCGGATGGCTGCCGGCGTGGAGCTCGCAGCCGCGGTCAGCGCGACCACGGGCGCCGGGATACCGGAGTTGAGGCGCAGCATCATTCGAGCGGTGGCGCCGGAAGGCGGGATTCCGCAGGACACCGGATTCATCACCAGCCTTCGTCACGAGCAACTGTTGCGCGAATCGGCTGAAGCGCTGGACCACGCGCGCTCCGCGGCCCTAAATCAGATTCCGCACGAGATGCTGCTGCTGGATCTGTATGCTGCGCTGGGCCCGTTGGACGCGATCACCGGAGCGACGACCGCGGACGACATCCTGAACCGCATTTTCTCGACGTTCTGCATCGGGAAATAGGCCGCGTGTACAATCGCAGAGGATGAAGACCGGAAAAGTGCGGTGGGGAGTTCTCGGCGTCGCCAAGATTGCCGTGAAAAAAGTTGTTCCTGCGATGCAGCGCGGTGAATTATGCGAGGTCACAGCCATTGCTTCGCGCGATCCTGCAAAGGCCCGGCAGGCGGCTGATGAGTTGGGCATAGCGCGGGCCTATGGTTCGTACGAAGAGTTGCTGGCGGATCCCGAGGTGGAGGCGATCTATAATCCGCTGCCCAATCATCTGCATGTGCCGTGGTCGGTGAAGGCAGCCGAGGCCGGGAAGCATGTCTTATGCGAGAAGCCGATCGCACTGAGCGTCGAAGAGACCCGGCACTTGATAGAAGCGCGGGACCGAACGGGAGTGCGGATCGGAGAAGCGTTCATGGTGCGAACGCACCCGCAGTGGCTGCGGGCTCGCGAACTGGCGCAAAACGGAGCCATCGGGGAGGTACGGGCGATTGTGGCCGCGTTCAGCTACTTCAACCGCGATCCCGCCAACATCCGGAATGTCGTCGAGTGGGGCGGCGGCGGGTTGATGGATATCGGCTGCTACCCCATTCAGATTTCTCGATTCCTGTTTGGCAGGGAACCGTCGAGGGTGACCGGCATGATCGAACGCGACCCGGAGATGGGTGTCGATCGGCTCGCATCCGGGATGCTCGATTTCGGCGCGGGACAGGCGGTGTTTACCTGCAGCACGCAGCTGGCGGGTTTCCAGACGGTGCACATCATCGGGACAAAGGGGCGCGTACAAGTCGAAATCCCATTCAATGCCCCGCCAGATCATCCAACCCGCATTTTCATCGACAACGGAATCGATCCGATGGGTACGGGGATACGTGCCGAGCAGTTCGCCATTTGCGATCAGTACACGATTCAAGGCGACGAATTCTCACGGGCCATTCGGGACGGCGGCGAAGTGCCGACGCCCCTTGAAGACTCGATACGGAACATGGCGGTGATCGAAGCGCTGTTCAGATCCGAAACGAGCCGCCGCTGGGAACAGCCTCTGCTGTAGACGACCGATGCCGCCGTGCGGACAGGACTGCGGTCGAGAATTCAGGAATCCTCGGACCTTCGGCGCTTGGCCAGCCATCCGAGGACGCCCATACCGGTCAGGAGAAGAGCACAACTACCGGGCTCCGGAACCGCTCCTGCGCTTGCGGGCAGTCGAGAGACCCACGATGGTGCTGTGTAAGCGACAATCAGATGCCGAGATTCTGTAAGAAGTGCCACTCTGAATCCCTGCGGTCGGCACCCCATTTCGTGGTCGTCCAGTCAGGGATCAGCGACGAACCAAAGGCCACCTTGTTGGCGTCTGCTAAGAAGGTGTTGTGGATCTTCTCGAAGCTGCCGATGATTAGCAGGTTAGGGATAAAGCCGCTCTTCAGATCCGAGACGACGCGGCGGTGGGGACAACCTCGGGCGTTATCGCTTGCGGCTGTAGCGCCGTGGAAAGAGCAACCATGGACGCCGATCGGGCTGGATCGAAGTCCATCACCGCCCGTATCACTTCTCCCTGTTCATCCTCGCTGAGGGAGTAATAAAAGGGCAACCGCACGATCCGGTCCGAGATGGACTCCGCGACCGGGCACGTGCCTACCCGCCCTCCCTGCTGCAGGCCCATCGGGGCGATATGCAACGGCACATAATGCGACACAGCCAGGATCCCTCGCGCCGCGAGATGCTCAATCAGCATCTGTCGCAGAGCGCTAGACGGGATGATCAGGTAGAACATGTGGTACGACTGACGGCAGTGGCTGGGCACATGAGGCAATCCGATCCCGCAGGCTTCCGCCCATTCAGCCAGATCGGATTCGTAGCGCCTCCAAATGCGTTCGCGAGCTCCCTGAATGCTGCTACGGCGCTCCAATTGAGCGGAGAGAAAGGCGGCCAGGCAATCCGATAAAACATAGCTGGACCCGACATCGATCCAAGTGTATTTGTCCACTTGCCCGCGAAAGAACCTGGCGCGGTCTGTCCCCTTCTCACGGAGAATCTCAGCCCGTTCGATGTACCGCGCTTCATTGATGGCGAGCGCGCCGCCTTCACCGCAGCTAAAGTTCTTGGTTTCGTGAAAGCTTTGCGTAGCGAGGCAGCCGAAAGCTCCGAGCGGCCGGCCGCGGTAAGCGGCGAACAATCCGTGCGCGTTGTCCTCGACGATAGCGATGCCATGCCGGCCGGCGATGCTCATCAACGCCGCCATCTCGCAACCCACCCCAGCGTAGTGCACGACAACAATGACCTTCGTACGCGGAGTAATCAGTGCTTCCAGACGAGTTTCATCCAGGTTGAGCGTGTCCGGACGAATGTCGGCGAAAACCGGATGAGCGCCGCGCAACACAAACGCGTTGGCGGTAGAGACGAAGGTGAAAGCCGGGACGATGAACTCGTCACCGGGTCCGATTTCGAGGAGCAGGGCGGCCATTTCCAGAGCGTGAGTGCAGGAGGTGGTCAGCAATACCGAAGCGACGCCGAGTTCGCGCTTCAGCACTTCCTGGCATAGTTTGGTGTAATGCCCATCGCCCGAGATCTTCCCGCGCTCAATTGCATCCCGCATATAGTCGAACTCCCGGCCAGTCACGCCAGGCTTGTTGAACGGGATGCGATAGCTCATCGGTGGGCCGGCCAGAGGTGATACCAGAGTTCGAAATCACGGATAGCGAACCCGGACCGCTGGTACATTTGCTGGGATCGGACATTGCGGCCTTGGGTGACTACCTCGACGCGGCGGACACCACGCTGGCGGAAGTAATCGAGTGCCGCCGAGACCAACTGCTGACCGAATCCATGACCCCGAAATTGATGGTCGAGCGCAATCAGTCCGATGGAGCCATTCTGCTGCCCGCGCAAATGGCAAGTGATGTAGCCGGCCGGACAGCCCGCAAAACCCGCCACGAATACTGCGTCGGCCCACCCCGAGCAGCTTCTTCGAATCCACGTGGCAAATAGCGCGTCGCAGCGCTCGCGACGGAAGCCGCCATCGAAATAGAACCGCGAGTCGGTGTGATTGGCGGACGCTATGCGCTCGAGTGCCGGCAGATCTCCGGGCTCGAACGGACGAACCGCGGTGGACAAAGCTCCAGGCCTCCGCGGCGATAGCTCAAACTCGTAGGTGCACCGGACATCCACGAAGCGAAATCCCGCGGCTTCCGCCGCTTGCGCAGTCTGAGGATCGGCGGCATCCGCTAAGAAGTAGAGACACCCGACCCCCTTCTCGCGGCACCACTCCAGGGTTGCAGCGGCGCGCTCCGGCGTGAGGCGGTTTCCGTAAAGGCGTCCGACCTTCAGTCCGAAGAACTCGCTGTCCCAAGGCAACTGTTCGCAACCGGTCGTCGCGAAGGCTCCCGGATGCGCATCGGGATTAGTCGCCGCGGGTGTCGTCAATGACATAAGTGGGTCTCCCCATACTTCGGACATGCATGCGTGCCAGGTATTCGCCGATGACGCCGAGCGCGAATAATTGTGTGCCGGAGAACACGGCGATGATAGATGCCAGGAAAGCGAAGCCCGGCACCACCGCGCCCTGGACGAGAAAACGGCCTATGACGTACATCAGCACGGCGATTCCAAACAGCATGAACCCAAACCCGATCAGACTCGCCACCTGCAACGGCAGCGTGCTAAAGCCGGTGATCATGTTCATGGCGTGAATCAGCAGCTTGCCGACGGTGTAGTTGGACGTGCCGATTGAACGGCGATCGTTCCGGCAAGGAATCGCGGCAAAGCGCTTGGTACCCCAAGTCAACAGAACATCGATCGAAACGTATGCACCGTGGTAGTCCGAAAACGCTTTTCGTATCCCGGTTCGAAAGCACCTGAAGGCGCTGACGTCGCGCGCTGTTTCAGCTCCCATGGCCCGCTGTAAGGCGAATTTCGTCACAATGCTGGCCGCATCGCGGAGTAGTCCGTGCGCTTCGCGTTGCGGGGTTCCATACACCACGTCAAAGCCCTCCCCGATCTTTGCGACCAGCCTGGGGATTTCCTCGGGTGGATTCTGAAGATCGTCATCCATGGTCACGGTCAAGAGATAACGAGCCGCGCGAATTCCGCATAGCAGCGCATTGTGCTGCCCGAAATTTCGCATCAGGTTTATACCGCGGACCCACGGATACTGTGCTTGCAGAGACTCAATCGTCTCCCAACTTCGGTCGACGCTCGCGTCGTTCACCAAGATCAATTCCATCGGACTGTATGGACCGAGTAATTCCGCGCGGATCCGGTCGACCAGCAGCGGCAGAGTCGCTTCGGAGTTGTATACCGGGACGACAATGGACAAGGGCACTGGGGGTTACCTCGAATGCCGGAACAGGACAGCCGTCTTGTCTCGATCGATCTCGCGCCAACCCGGGGTCAAGGCCAGCACGGTACATAGCGGCAAGTCCGGCGCCAGGAGGGCGTAGTCTACCCGATAGCGTTCCAGCGGCAGCAGCGAACCCGGCCGGGCCATCATCAAATCCGCCACTTGGCGAAAGAGGCGTTCACCGTACAATGCCCGATCGTCGAAAAACACGCGCTGCCGAGGGTAATTCGTGAACAGAAGGTAGTCCGCCCACTGCTCGGCCGTAAACACTCGACTAGTGGAGAGCGCCGCAGCGTGTTTAGAAGCTAAGTTGACGGGGAACAACGTGGGATCAAAACCCTTGGGCCAAGCCGCCGCCGGGGAGAAAACGAAGAGTGCGATCAGTGCAGCGGCTGGAAGTACGCTCATCGAATTCAGGGCGGACCTGCGCTCTCGCGACAAGTCGCCAAGAATGCCAAGGATCGAGTTCTTCGACGCCCGAGCCACAATCGAATCGAGAACCCGGGTCAATTCACGGCCGATCACGGGCGCGGCGGCGACGACGTAGACCGTGCTGTGCCGAACGGAGGTGAGGGATGCGTAAGCCATGGCAACGATCACCAGAGTGCTGCTGTAATCCTTGCGTTGTAGCAAGGCACTCACCAAGCCGAGACCGGCGAAGAGAAAACACAGATAGTAGAGTTGCGGCGCGGTTCGGAACGTAGGCGCCTGGAATTCCTGGATCAGGTCAGTCATGCCTTTCGCCTGAAGATAACTGGCGATTTCGGCATATAACTTGTATCCAAACGGATTTGCTAACGCGGAAACGCCGCAAACTACCGCCAAGCCACCATAGCGGAGCACCAGCGATCCAGCGCTCGAGTTCCGGCTGGAAACCCACTCTATCGCGTAGCCGCCAGCCACCAAACCCAAATACAAGATGAGCAAGACGAACCCGGGGTGGAGGTTCGCCCAGAGCACAGTCAGCAACGGAAGCGTCCAAATCCAGCGTGAGGGCCGCAACCGGTCGCAACCAACGATCCAGACCACCAGAGCGAAGAGTAATAGGGCAAAGACGTGCGGCCGGGCGTGGTAGTGCAACATCAACGCGTTATTCGCCATCAACCCCAGGCCAAGCGCGACAAATGTATCGGTTCCCGCGGCTAAGGCCGAGCGTACGACCAGCATCACCGTAGTGGCGATCACGACCCCGCACACGAACACAATTCCCTTCAGTCCAAAAGCGCCGTTCAGCACAGCAAACAGAACACCGGTGCCCCACTCCACGGCTAACCACGGGGCACCCGGCATGGTGTATGAAAAAGGATCGGTAACTGGAATCTGGTGATGATCCAGAATCCAGTTACCGATCCCCGTATGAAGTGCGGTATCGCCATCCCACAGCAGGCGGCCCCATCCGGTGCCGCTGGTCAGGAAAGACAAAGCGACCACGGATAAGAAAAACAGGTCTAGAAGCGTGGGCGTGACGAGCCGCTGTATGAATCCGGAACGAATCGTGGACGGAAGCGCCGGGGGACCGGCCAACGCCGCTGTCTGTGCGAACCCCATCCGCGAATTCCGTCCAGAAATCATATCGGCATAGGATAGAGTCTGCGATAGGGCCACAACTTCTCCAAGACCCTAAACGCCGGAACCGGAGCGGACGTCATAGAATTAGAGATAATCATGCTGTCCAGACTGAACCGTCAGCGCAGGCGGAGCGGTTTTTCGCTCATTGAACTGCTCATCGTGATCGCGATCATTCTGATCATTGCGGCGATCGCTGTCCCTAAGCTGAACAACCAGCGGATGAACGCGCAGGAGATGGCGGCCATCCGCCAAATCGGCACGATCCACACGGCGCAGGTCCAGTACTACTCGCAATTCGGCCGGTATGCCACCAGCCTTGCCGAACTGGGGCCTCCAACCAGCGGTCAAGCGGGACCCCAAGCCGCTGACCTGATTCCGAAAACGCTCTCCGATGGCAAGAACACCGGGTACGTTTTCACTGTTCAGGGCGCCCCGACGGGATACGTGGTCAACGCGAACCCGGAGGTATTCGGCAGTTCGGGCCGCCGGACATTCTTCTCCGACCAGACGAACGTCATTCATCAGAACTGGGGACAAGAGCCTGCGACCGTGAATAGCCCAGACTTCAAGTAGCCGCGCTGGTTCATGGTCCGTACACTTCTCGGCCTCTGTCTGGTGGCCGCCTGGGTTCACGGCGGCGCTGCCGGGCCTTCCCGCGGAACTTTAGTGATCGTCGGCGGGGGCAAGATCGGGCCGGAGATTGTACAGCGCTTCATACAACTGGCGGGTGGGCTGAACGCGCCGGTGGTCTACATACCGACAGCGGAAGACGGCGAGCCGAAAAGGGATGCCGCCGCAACGTTCCTCGCCACTGCCGGCATGACCAGCGTCACTGTGCTGCACACACGGGATTCCAAGATCGCGAACTCCAGTGAATTCATAGCTCCTCTCAAGAGAGCCCGCGGCGTTTGGTTATCGGGTGGACGCCAATGGCGCCTAGTGGACTCTTACCTCCATACCCGAACGGAGCAAGAGATCCACCGCGTCCTAGAACGTGGCGGCGTAGTTGGAGGCACCTCCGCCGGCGCCACCATCCAGGGATCCTATCTGGTGCGGGGCGCCCGTGCGGGGAATACGATCATGATGGCGCCTGGGTACGAGCGGGGATTTGGGTTGATTCGCGGCGTGGCTATCGATCAACACCTGATCACCCGGCATCGCGAGGACGACCTGTGGCCGGTCGTCGACGCCCACCCCGACCTCTTGGGGATCGGCCTCGACGAGAGCACCGCCATTATCGTACACGGCGGACAATTCGAGGTGATAGGGCCCAGCAAGGTCGCCATTTATGACGCTAAGCACAAGCCGGAGACCGGCTCGAAGCGATACTACTTCCTTTCCGCGGGCGACCGCTTCGACCTGAAGCACCGAAAGCTACTCGCCTCGAACTAAACGTTAACCTGCTTCCCTGCCTCTCAGTACTCGGGTACCATTTACCGCATCAGGTCTAAACATTAGATTTGGCGTGTCGATGACTCCACTTGGCGCAGACCGAATCCCAGCGAATCACCAGCTGCTGCAGTTCGCCTACCTACAAATATTGGACCTGATGACCACCGTCGCGTTCTTGCTCCACGGGGTTCAAGAAGGGAACCCGCTGATCCGATTCGTCATCGACCGATGCCCGTATCCGCTTGGCGGCCTGGTGGCGATCAAGATACTGGCCATGCTTTTGGGCATCTACTGCTGGCGCATGCATCGCACGCGGCTGCTCTCCCGGATCAACATCGCGTTCGCGATCGTCGTCGCCTGGAACCTGGCCGCCTTGATACTTGGATCGAGTAACCGCGGTTAATCGCCTTCCCAGAATCCAACAGCATTGATCCCGCATCTACTTGATGACGGATGCTGCCCGACCTTCTTCCATTCCTGATCGATCACGGATATGCCGTTTTATTTTTCTGCGTGCTGGCCGAACAAGCCGGCGCACCCATCCCGGCGACTCCCGTATTGATCGCGATCGGCGCGATGGCGGGTTTGGGACGTGTTCCTCTGCTGCCCGCAGCCGCGTTGTCCCTGCTGGCATGCTCCATCAGCGATTCACTTTGGTACTGGTTGGGACGCCGCCGCGGGGCTTCGGTTTTGCGGTTCCTTTGTGCCATTTCACTCGAACCGGATTCCTGCATCAACACCACGCAACGCACGTTTCGGAAGTTCGGCGCCTACTCATTGTTGTTCGCAAAGTTCGTCCCCGGCCTCAGCACGGCAGCTCCGCCCCTGGCAGGTGTTACCGGAATGCCATATTCTCGATTCCTCCTGGCCGATGGCGCCGGATCACTACTCTGGTCGGGAACGTTCTTCGCGCTTGGCTGGGTCTTCCGGCATCAGATGGAATACATTGCGGATCGTGTAATGGCCTTTGGAAGCCGTGCGGGTATCTTCGTGGCGCTACTGCTGGCCGCTTACATGTTCTTCAAGTTCTGGCAGCGGCAGCGGTTCATCCGCACACTTCGCATTGCTCGTATCAGCCCTGAAGATGTCTTAGCGCGAATCCAGGATGGCGAAGATGTGACCATCGTTGATCTTCGTGATAGACACGCGATGGAAACGTCGGGACAGGTCATTCGGGGGGCTGTCTGGTACGATCGAGAACTGCTGTTGGCTGGTGGGACTCTGGACATTCCGCTTGACCGCGAGGTCATTCTGTACTGTTCTTGACCCAGCGAATTCACGAGCGCCCGTGCGGCGCTCATGCTGAAGCGGCTCGGTATCGAACGCGTGCGACCGCTCCAGGGTGGGTTCGAGGGTTGGTTACAGCGCGGTTATCCGATGGATCCCGTTAGCGCTGCCATCAGCGACCGAACGACAGTGACGACAGCGTGATCGAAACTGCCGGCAGCTCACACCATCCGGCGTCTTCCATTCTGGATCCTTCGTAGCTTGTAGCCGCTCGGCGGCGGTAAACTGAAGATTCCTATGAACTCCAAGCCACTGAGTGCGATAACACGGTACGCGCTGTGCGCAGCGGCAACCACGCTGGCCCTTCTGGGAGCCTCGATCTCCGGGGTGATCCAACCACCCGCGGCTCAGGGCCCCTTCCGGCAACCCCAAGTGGCCATTCTGGATCACCGGGTGGGGATTGCCTTCGGCAGCGGCAATTCGATCGGCTTCGCCGGTTCGACCGACGGGGGACGTACATTCGGTGCGCCAGTGACAGTGGCCGAAGCTGGAGTGCTATCGCTCGGCATGCACCGCGGTCCACGTATCGTGATCACTCCGTCGGCGATCGTCATCTCAGCGGTTTACGGCTCCAAAGGCAAGGGCGCGGACGGCGATCTCGTGGCGTTCCGTTCGGATGATGGTGGACGGACCTGGTCCAAGGGCGTGCGTGTGAACGACAAGTCGGGCGCGGCGCGCGAAGGACTTCACGCGATGGCAGCGGACGGTGACTTCATCTATGCGGTATGGCTGGACGATCGCGATGGGCGAAAGCAGTTGTACGGAGCCGCCTCAAAAGATGGCGGCGCGACCTGGTCGCCGAATCGGGAAGTCTACCATTCACCTGAAGAGCACATCTGCGAGTGCTGTCATCCGTCGCTAGCTGTACGAGGTGGGGGGAAAGAGATTTATGCGATGTTCCGCAATGCCCTCGCCGGATCGCGCGACCTGTACCTGGCGACATCCACTGACGGTGGGCACACGTTTGCGGCGACCAAATTAGGCCTCGGGACCTGGCCTCTGAATGCCTGCCCCATGGATGGCGGCGGGCTGACCCTGGATTCCAAAGGACCTTTGACCGTTTGGCGGCGGAACACAACGGTGTTTCTCGACCGTCCAGGCTCGAAGGAAGTCGAAATCGGACCTGGGAAAAATCCGGCGATTGCTGGGCAGAGCATTGCCTGGTCGGCTCCGGATGGCTTGCGGCTGAAACGTGGCGCGGCGGAATCCACGGTGCTTGATCCTGCCGGCGCGTACCCGGCAGGAGCCAGCTCTGGAGATAAAGAGGTCGTTGTCTGGGAAGGGAAGAACGGGATTCATGTCGAGGTACTGGGACAATAGGTAGGAATCACAGTCGGGCTATTCGGCGTCCATGGAACGGGAGTTTTTCCGAGCCGTGGTCTCTGCTGCGTTCGCCTGTAGAATATGGAGGTGTCCGCTATGCTAGCCAGCACCGACGCGTTATCCGCCGAGCCTGCGCTCCGCTCGTCCAAGCTCGACCGCGAAGCTTTGGAACGCGCTTTTCGCACGATCCAAACTTCTCGGCGTCTGGATGACCGCGAGATCCTCCTGAAGCGTCAGAACCGCATCTTCTTTCAGATCAGTGGAGCCGGGCACGAAGCGGTTAGCGCCGCAGCAGGAATGGCGCTTCGCGCAACGGATTGGTTCTACCCCTACTACCGGGACCGCGCTCTCTGCCTCGCGCTGGGTGTGACCGGAGAAGAGATGTTACTAGGCAGCGTGGGAGCCGCCGCGGACCCTGCCTCCGGCGGGCGGCAGATGCCTTCTCACTGGTCGTCTCGCGAGCGCCATATCGTCAGCGCTTCATCGCCCACCGGCACCCAGTTTGTCCAGTCGATCGGATGCGCGAACGCGTCGAGGTACCTGGATCAAAATACGACCGAAGTCACCCTGGTATGTACCGGCGACGGAGCCACCAGTGAAGGCGAGTTCTGGGAGTCGCTGAACGTCGCTTGCCTCGACCGCCTGCCGCTGTTGTACCTTGTGGAAGACAACGGTTATGCGATTTCAGTGCCGGTGGAGCGGCAGACCGCGGGTGGCGATATAGCCCTCCTGGTCTCGGGTTTCCCGAACCTGCTGGTTCTGCAGATAGATGGCACGGATTTTATGGCGTCCTTCGACGCCATCGCCACGGCAGCCGAGCACTGCCGCTCCGGCCAAGGTCCGGCGCTGGTTCATGCCAAGGTTACGCGGCCGTACTCGCATTCCCTCTCCGACGACGAGCGGATGTACAAGACCAGCAAGGAACGCGAACAGGAGGCCTTGCTGGATCCGGTGGTCAGGTTCCCGGAATATCTAATCTCAGAGGGGATTCTCGACCGCCACGCGGTCCAACGTATCGTAGACGAGGTGGACGCGGAAATTAACGCGGCGACGGACCGAGTCCTGAGGGCCGCCCCACCTACCCGCGAAGCCGCGTACCTCTACCTGTATTCCGATCGCGTAGATCCGACCTCCGCGGACTTCGATGCAGAGCCCCACTTTCAAGGCGAGCCGCGCACGATGGTGGATGCCATCAATTTGACGCTCCACGAAGAACTGAGGCGGGACGATCACGTCCTGGTTTTTGGCGAGGACGTGGCGGATTGCAGCCGTGAGGAAAATCTTCGCGAAGTAAAGGGAAAGGGAGGCGTCTTCAAGGCGACGGCCGGTCTCCAGACCCAATTCGGCGGCAAACGATGCTTCAATTCGACGCTGGCCGAGGCCGCCATTGTAGGGCGCGCGATCGGGATGTCCATGCGCGGGCTGAAGCCGGTGGCGGAGATCCAGTTCTTCGATTACATCTGGCCGGCGATGATGCAGATCCGCGACGAAATGGCGAATCTCAGATGGCGTTCCAATAACGGGTGGTCCTGCCCGGCGGTCATCCGGGTCGCGATCGGCGGATATCTGAATGGGGGCGCGATTTATCACAGCCAGTGCGGCGAGGTGATGTTTACGCATATACCCGGACTACGGGTCATCATGCCGTCCAACTCCCTTGACGCATGTGGTCTGCTGCGGACCGCCATTCGTTCGGACGATCCGGTTCTGTTCCTTGAACACAAGCGACTTTATCGCGAACCGTACAACCGGTCACCGCATCCCGGCCCCGATTATACAATCCCGTTCGGGAAGGCGCGCATTGCGAAGACGGGCCACTCTCTGACGGTGGTGACGTATGGGGCTCTGGTACAGAAGTCGTTGCAGGCGGCAACCCAGATTGAACACCGCAATCCGGATATCAGCATCGAAGTGATCGATCTTCGTTCACTCTCCCCCTACGATTGGCACGCGATCTCTGCGTCGGTGCGAAAGACCAATCGCGTGATGATCGTCCACGAAGATTGTTTGTCATGGGGCTACGGCGCGGAACTTGCGGCTCGCATCGCAAACGAACTGTTCTCCTACCTGGATGCCCCGGTCGGCCGCGTCGCCGGTTTGGACACCTGGGTCGGTTATCACCCGCTGCTCGAAGCGGAGATCCTCCCGCAGGTTGATACGGTCGCGCGGGAAGCGGAACGCCTGCTCGCATTCTGAGTGCGTTGCCGGCTCGCTCCGGACGAAGGTCGCTGAACGTCTCCAGTTCTTTTCGTGCCTGGCTTCTTATCGACGGTGGTATCATTTCTGCCATTGAAGCGAGCACGTCAATGAGAACAAAGCGGCGCCTTCAGACAGCGCTTACCATCAGTCTCCTCTTCGTCAGCGGTGCGGCGGGCGCATACGGAGCCGAACCTGCCCTGGAAAAGATGCAACTTGGCGGACTCACGCAGCCTGTCGAAATCCTCAAAGACAGGTGGGGCATCGCACACATTTACGCCAAGAATGAGAACGATCTATTCTTTGCCCAAGGCTACAACGTAGCGCGTGACCGGCTGTTTCAACTCGAGCTATGGCGGCGGCAAGCCACCGGCACCGTCGCGGAGATTTTGGGAGCGAAAGAGTTGAAGAGGGATATCGGCAACCGTCTGTTCATGTACCGCGGCGACCTCACGCAGGAACTCAACTGGTATCACCCCCACGGAGCCGCGATCGTCGGAGCATTCGTGAAGGGTTTGAACGCGTACATCGCGGAGACTCAAAACAACCCGCAACTGTTGACGCCAGAGTTCAAAATGCTGGGTATCAAACCCGGCCTGTGGACGCCAGCCGTCGTCATCACACGATTCAACGGCTTATTCAGCAATCTCAACCAGGAGTTGAATCTCGCCCTGGCTGTGCGGACGCTGGGTGCCGAGAAGGTCAAGGATCTGCATCATTTTCAGCCTGCGAATCCGAAGCTGGATCTGGATCCCGCGATCGACGCAGCGCTGCTCTCAAAAGATATTCTCGGCTTGTACACGGCGTTCCGCGAACCGATAAAAGTCACGCCTGACGAGCTGGGGGCTGCGTATCGCGACAATTCGGCGCCGCTCGCGAAGCTTAACAGCATGCCCTCGGCCGACGATCTTAGTGCGCGGCAGGAAGACATCGGAAGCAACAACTGGGTGGTGGGAGGCAAGCTTACGACCAGCGGCTTCCCAATGATGATGAACGATCCGCACCGCGTTCAACAATCCCCTTCGCTCCGGTACTGGGTTCATCTGGTCGCACCGGGCTGGGACGTCATTGGGGGCGGCGAGCCGGCTCTCCCCGGAGTATCCATCGGTCACAACGAATTCGGCGCGTGGGGTTTGACCATCTTCGGAACCGATAGCGAAGATCTGTACGTGTACGATACAAACCCGGACAATCCGTCTCAATACAACTACAACAATCGATGGGAAGCGATGACGGCGATCCAGGAAACAATCCCGGTCAAGGGTCAGGCGCTTGCCACCGTTGAGTTGAAATACACGCGGCACGGTCCTGTTGTCTACGAGGACAAGGCCCACCACAAGGCGTACGGTGTGCGCGCGGCGTGGCGGGAGATCGGTGGGGCTCCTTATCTTGCCAGCCTCCGGATGGATCAGGCGCACAGTTGGGCGGAGTTTGAAGAGGCCTGCAGCTATAGCCGGATCCCTGCGGAGAACATGATTTGGGCCGACAAGGAACGCAACATCGGATATCAGGCCGTTGGCATCACCCCACAACGTCCCAACTGGAGCGGCCTGGTTCCCGTTCCAGGAGACGGAAGGTATGAATGGGAGGGGTACCTGCCCATCAAGGCTCTCCCGAACGTCAAGAATCCTGAAAAGGGCTTTTTTAATACCTCGAATAACTATCTCATTCCGCCTGGCTGGCCGTACACCGACGCGCTGCATTACACGTGGGCGGACTCGTACCGGGCCGACAGCGTGGAAGAGTTCCTTCGATCGGGCCGGATATTCAGCGTCTCCGATATGATCCAGCTTCAGAACAACGATCTCTCGATTCCCGCACGGTCCCTGGTTCCACTCCTGAAAGAAATCACCCTACCGAAACCGGCGACACTGTCGGCGGCCATACGCCTACAGCACTGGAACTATGTACTGGATAAGGATTCGGTAGAGGCGGGTATTTATGAAATATGGCAGCGGCGTCTCATCGCGAACGTGCGCGAGTTGATGGTGCCGAGGGAGGCGCGTGACTTCGTCGGCATCCCGGAGATGACAAAGATCATCAACTGGCTTCAGGCGCCCGACGGTCTCTTCGGGACGGATCCGATTGCGGGCCGCGATAGTGTTCTGGCGAGAAGCCTGGACGAAGCAGTGGGCGAACTCACCCGCCGGTTCGGTACCGACATGGGAACCTGGAGATTGGGCCGTTTCCATAAGGCGTTGATTCACCATCCGATAAGTTCTGGACTGAAGCCTGAGTTGCGGGCGCAATTCGATGTCGGCGATCTGCCCCGGGGCGGTGATAGCTACACTGTTACGGCCACCGGCGGAACGGACAACCAGACCTCCGGCGGTTCTTTCAAAATCATTGTCGACGTTGAAGAGTGGGACAACTCAGTGGGCTTGAACAATCCCGGGCAATCCGGGAATGTGAACAGCCCACATTACCGGGACCTTTACCAGCTGTGGGCGAGGGGGAAGTATTTCCCTATCTTCTATTCGCGCCGCAAGATCGAGTCGGTCACGGAGAAGGCCTACGAACTGAATCCCGCTGCGGCCGCCACCTCCGGCACAGCCCATTGATTGTATGCGTCCGGACACATCTTCGGAGGAAGATGCCACATCTTGCTGAATCAAATAGCCTCACTCTAACGTATTGGCTGTAGCCAACGTCACTTCTTTTTACTAGAATGAAAGAGCTCCCTTATTCGCCAACCGGCAGGTGCTCCTACCGGTGAGGTACGCACGATGCAACCCCAGGTAAGCAGTCCCGCACCGGAGCCGTTACCGCAACGGACACCCCCACCGCAAGTCGTTCCGCGCCGGCCTGCGGCACACCGACCGCGGGGTCGCTGGCCGTCCATTCTAATCGCCGCAATTCTCATCGTTGCCAGCGTTTACTGGCTCCTGGCGAAGCGGAACGCCGCCCAACAGACCACCTCGACCGCATCCCCGGCCGTGCGCACCGCCGCGGCAACGGCAGGTACGCTCGACGCCACTGTACGGCTAACCGGGATCACCGCGGCTGAAAACTTTTCATCCATCATGAGTCCGCAGATGCGCGGCAGCCGCGGGGGTTTCGGCCGAGATCGCAGCAATGCCACTGCGAGCACGACCCCGACCGCGACAGTGACGTCCAATGCTTCGAACTCGAATGCCAACGGCGCGTCTGGCTCGTCCTCACCCGCATCGAGCGCCGGAGGAGGTAACCTATCGTCCGCCCTCCGAGCTTCGACAAGCCGTGTGGGTCCGAATGCATCCAGCACTGCGAGCGGCACGTCATCCGCGTCCAGTAAGACTAAGACCAGTTCGGACACCAGCACCGCCATGGGCACTTCGGGAATCGGCTCCACCAGCGCTAGCCTGGATCCCGGAGGTGGCGGCGGCGGTGGGGGCGGCATGAACGATTTCATGCTGGTTTTGCAGAAGGCGGCCAAGCCCGGCGCCCACGTGAAGAAGGGTGACGTGGTGGCCGAGTTCGACCGGCAATACATGCTGCTGCGGCTGGACGACTACAAGGCCAGTGTGGTGCAGGCCGAGGCATCGCTTCGCAAATTGCGGGCCGACCTGGATGTCACCCGCAAGGCTCACGACCAATCCATCGCCAAGGCAAAAGCCGTTCTTGACAAAGCGCAGCTCGACATGAAGACCTTGCCGGTTCTCTCCGACATGGATGTAGTCCGGACGAAGCTCGCCGTCGAAGAAGCCGAACAGAAATATAAAGAGGTCCAGGACGAGAGTCGCCTGGTCGAGATCTCGCTTGCATCCCAGATCCGCAACTCCGAAATCGACGTTCAGCAGACCAAGATAGAATTGCGCCGCGCCGAGGCAAACGCGGATCGCATGCTCATCAAGTCTCCAATTGACGGCCTTACGGTGATGCAGACCATCATTCGCGGCAGTGATCTGGCGCAGGCTCAGGAAGGCGACCAGCTCTTCCCTGGCATGATGTTCATGACTATCGTCGACCCCCGATCGATGGTCATTTCAGCGACAGTCAATCAAGCGGATGTCGAGCGCTTGCGCATGGGCGCTCGAGCGCGAGTGCACTTTGACGCCTATCCCGATCTTGATTTACCGGCCCGTGTCTACTCGGTCGGCGGTATCGCCAAACCCGGAGGCCAGCGAGCCACGTTCGTTAAGGAAATTCCAATCAAGCTGAAGCTCGAGAAGATGGATGCGCGTGTCATCCCGGACCTGTCCGTGGCAGTGGACGTGGTCACCGAGAGCGAGACGCAGCAGGCCACTATTGCGCCTCTTGCGTCTATATTTCGCGACACGCCATCGCAGCCGTACGTTTTCGTTCAGACGCCAGCGGGTTGGACCCGGCGCCCGGTTGAGCTGGGCGTGGTCAGTAATACTCACGCAGCCGTTCGAAGCGGTCTCAAGCCGAACGAGATTGTAGCGCTGGACCGCCCTGAGGAAGGTAAACCGTAGCGCGTTGGATGACCTCCGATTGACCCCCTTTGCCGGCGAGGCGTCTGGCCGTTGTAGCGAACCAGTGCGCGAAGGCGCGAAAAACTTTATCTCAGTCAGGAAATAACAGCGAATGTCCAAGGACATAAAACCAAAGCAAAGGATCGGGCAGACCGCCGCGTCGCGGCGCAAACGCGTCATTGTCTGGAGCATTCTTCTCGCCCTTTTTGCCGGCGGTGGCTACGCAGCCTACCGCTACAATAATGCGGCGACCAAAGTGGACGTCGCGGTCTCAAAAGTTCGCAAAGGTGAGTTCATCATCAGCGTTCGAACCCGCGGTGAGATTCGCAGTGTGCGGTCCGAGATTATTGCCGCGCCCCAAGTCCCCGACCCTCGCATCGTCCACCTTGCCGAATCCGGCAAGCCCATCAAGAAGGGCGATGTCGTCATCGAATTTGACGCCGCTCAGCAGGAGCAGACCTATCTCGAAAAGACGACCGGCGTCAGAACAGTGGACAAAGAGATCGTGCAGACCAAGGCCTCTCACCGTATCACTAACGAACAGGATGGGATGAGCCAGATGACCGCCGAGTACAACGTGGAGCGCGCGAAACTCGAGGCGAGCAAGGCGGAGGTGATCTCTGAAATCGAGGGCGCGAAGGACCGCATCGATGTCGGAATATCCGAGGGCGAGTTGAAACAGGTAAAGACCACCATCAACGCCCATAAAGTAGCCGCGAACGCCGATCTGGAGCGCCTGGATCAGAAGAAAGACAAGACTCTCCGCGATACCGAGCGGGCCAAGGGCTACCTCTCCAAGATGGTTATTCGTGCTCCGTTGGATGGAGTGGTCAATATTCTGCCCAATTTCCGCAGCTCTGGTTCATTCGGCAGTTCTCCGCCTCCCTTCAAGGAAGGCGACAAAGCCTGGACGGGAGCCGCCATCGCAGAGATTCCGGATCTGAGCCAGATGCGGATCGAACTGAAACTGGAGGAGGTGGATCGCGGCAAGCTCGTGCTCGGACAAAGCGCTCGTATTCGTGTGGACGCGGTTCCCGACAAGGAGTTCAAGGCCGATCTCGACTGGATCAGCCCCATCGCTTCCATAAATTTCCGGGGCGGCTGGACGGAGAAGAGTTTTCCGGCCCGCGCCACGCTCAAGAACCTGGATCCCCGCCTGCGTCCGGGCATGAGTGCCACGGCGGAGATCGTTCTCGAAAGCCAATCCAACGCGACTCTCATTCCGGCGCGCGCCAGTTTCACCAAGAATGGCAAGCCCGCCGTGTATGTGCAGAAGGGTGAGGGTTTCGTGCTCCGCCCCATCGAGGTGGGTAAGCGTAACGACTCGGACATCGTAGTGGTGAGCGGCCTGAAGCCAGGCGAGACGGTCGCGCTCGAGAATCCGATCGAAGCGGCCAAAAAGGCTAAGAAGTTATAAGCAGGCACAGGCCATGAGCACATCGAAAGTCGTCATAAAAGATCGCCGTCCGAGTAGTGTTTGCTCGCCGGGGTGGGCGCCGCTGCGTGGTACGGATACAAATTCTTCCGCGATCTGCCGAAGCGGACAGATCAGATCGCCACGACTAAGGTGCGCCAGGGCGATGTGATCGTCCGCAGCTACACGCGCGGGGAATTGCGGGCCGTTCGTTCGGCTACACTGACCGCACCCAATCTCTTCGGGACCGTGCAGGTAACCCGCATGGCGCCGCTCGGCTCATTTGCTCGCGAGAAAGACCTGGTGGTCGAGTTCGACGATTCGGAAGTGAATTCGCGCGTAGAAGAGAAGCAGCTCGAAATAGAACAGATCGACGAGCAAATCAAGAAGAACACCGCCGATCTGGAGATGCGCGAACAACCAGGATCAAGTGGATCTGCTCAGCGCGCGGTACGCCGTCCGCCGCGCCGAGTTGGAAGTGAAGCGGAACGAGCTTCTCTCCGCCATCGACGCCAAGAAGAACCAATTGAATCTGGAAGAGGCCAAGCGCCGCCTTTCGCAGTTGGAGAGTGACATTAAAAGCCGCCAGGAACAGGCTGAGGCGCAACTCGCGGTACTCCGCGAGAACAAGAATAAATCCACTCTGGAATTACAGCGCGAGCGAGCGCGCCTGCAGCAGGTGAAGCTGCTTTCCCCCATCACGGGCCTGGTTGCCGTGCGTCAGAACCGGACTGGTTTCATGTTCCCCGGAATGCAGATTCCCGATATCCGCGAAGGCGACCAAGTGCAGCCCGGTATACCCGTGGCCGATGTGCTCGATCTTTCCGAGATGGAAGTGGTCGCTAAGGTGGGCGAGTTGGACCGCGCGAATCTCCAGGAGGGACAGGAGGCGAGCCTGCGCCTGGACGCACTTCCCGAAAAGGTGCTCAGCGGAAAGATCAAGAGCTTGAGCGGAACGGCGAGTTCGAACGGTTTCTCCTTCGACCCCGCCAAGAAGTTCGACGTCGTGTTCGGGATTCAAATGAAGCAACTGCTGGCTGCGCTGGGAGCCAAACCCGGATCAGATACAGAAGATCCTTGCGACGGCGGAGCAGAATCGCAAAAAACCGGTGAGTTCACCGGCGGCTTCGTTCACGATGGCTGAAGGACCAGGTGGACCGGGAGGGGGTCCTGCTTCCGGCGGCGGCCCGGTGATGGCGGCAGGCGGATCGACTGGCAATCCAAGTGGCCCACCGGGCGGAATGGCGCGTGCTCCGAGGGGTGCTCAGGCCGGACAAGCCGGGATGATCGCCGCCCTGCCTCCGACCACGCCCGGTGAGCAGAAGAAGATCCAGGATGCCGTCCAGAAGGCAACGGGCGGCAAAAATCCCGCGACCATGACGGCCGATGAGCGGGCTCAGATCGCGCCCAAGGTTCAGGCTGCCGTGACCGAGACCATGAGAGCCGGTTCGCCAGGAGCGAGGCCGGGGACCGCACCGGTGCCCGGGCCTTCTGGTGCGCCCGGGGGCCCACAGGGGATGCGATTCGCCGGTGGTCCGGGTGGTCCCGGTGGTCCACCGGCGTTCATGAGTAGCGCCAGGTACAGCGAAAAAGATCTGGCCAATGCGAAGCTGCCGCCTCCTCCCGAAGAGGACACGCAATTCGACGTTCTGTTGCGCCCCGGCTTGCTGGCGGACGTGGAGATCATCGTCGAGAAAATTCCGAACGCGATCAACGTACCCATGCAGGCCGTGTTTGAACGTGAGGGCAAACCGGTGGTTTACGTGAAGAACGGAGGCGTGTTCGAGCCGCGCGTAATCAAGCCCTTCAAGCGCAGCGAGTCCGTGATGGTGATCGCTCAGGGGCTAAAGCAGGGTGAAATCGTCGCGCTGGCCGATCCCACGGCCAAGAAGACGGACGACAAGAAGGACAAGAAAGGCGATGGCGGGGCGATGGGCGCGTTGCCGGGAGGAGGTAAGTAATATGAGCCACTTCTCAGGAATGCTTCCCGAACTCTACATGGGGCTTTCGAGCCTCCTGGTCCACAAGCTGCGCAGCTTGCTGACTATGCTCGGGATGATCTTCGGCGTAGGCGCGGTGGTGGCGATGCTGGCCATCACCGCCGGCGCGCAGAAGGAAATGATGAGTTACATCGACCTGCTTGGCGTGAACAACATCATCATCGAAGCGAAGGAAGCCGTCGATCGCAACGAGCTGCAGGAGCGGCGCGCCAAGTCTCCGGGACTGATCGTTCCGCGATTTCCGCGCGATCTCAGAGAACGTTCCCGGGCTCCAGGCATTGACCCCGCGCAAACGGTTTAAGCCGCTCAAGGTGCTGCCTAAGCCAACGCAGGAACCGCCGCAGTTGATCGGAGTTCAGCCCGATTTCCTGGAGATCAACAGCCTCAAGATGGTGGAGGGCCGGTTCTTCAACGATGAGGACGACGCACGATCCGCGCCGGTCTGCGTGCTGGGCGAATCGGCCAAAGTGAATCTGCTGGGTTACGAGCCCGCGGTGGGAAAGTACGTCAAGATCAACGACACGTGGTTGCAGGTCGTAGGTGTGCTGGCGGCACAGGCCGGCGCCGACACGGATGTCGAGGGACTGGAGGTGGTGGATCGCAACAACCTTGTGATTGCTCCACTGAACACCGTGATGCGCCGTTTCGAAGATAACAACAGCTATCTGAAAGACGAGATCGACGGCATCTATATAAAGGTGAATCAGGGCACGGATTCGATCGAGACGTCGAGCGTGGTGAAAGCCATCCTGGGAAGCACGCACAAAGATGCCGGCGATTTCAACGTGGTCGTTCCTGCGGGACTGCTGGAACAAAAGCGCCGCACGCAGTTCACCTTCAAGGTCGTCATGATCTGCATCGCCGGCATTTCACTGCTGGTCGGCGGTATCGGGATCATGAATATCATGCTGGCCACGGTGCTCGAGCGTACGCGGGAAATCGGGATCCGGCGCGCGATCGGTGCACGCCAGGCTGATATCATTCGTCAGTTTCTGACGGAGGCCGTGCTGATTTCCATCATTGGCGGACTGATCGGAGTGTTGTTCGGCGTCACGCTCTCGCAGATTATCGCTAAGGCCGCAGGATGGTCCACTGTGGTTACCGTAACCAGCATCGCCGTGGCCTTTGGCGTCTCCGTCGGCATCGGCCTCCTGTTCGGTATTTATCCCGCTGTGCAAGCTGCGAAGCTGGATCCTATCGAGGCGATCCGCTACGAATAGTCACACGAGAAAAACGAACATGCTCGGTAAGTCATTACTCATTGGATTAACAGCATTCTGCGCGGCAGGATTGATGGCCCAGGATGAGGCGTTCTTTCCGAAGCCCGCCTACTTCAAACGGCACTTCGGGACGGTGTCTCCGAAAGTCGAACTGCAGGAGCCCGTCCGCCTGGACGATTTCTCAGTCAGCGGGAAACTAGAGCTGTCGCTTAAGAATTATCTGCAACTGGTGATGGCGAATAATCCAGACATCACCATTCAGGTGCTGAGCGTTGAAGTTCAGAAGAATGCGATCACGCGAGCCTTCGGTATCTTCGACCCCCTCGGACTCGCGCGATTCTCAACGACGCGTCAGATGACTCCCTCATCCAGTCTCCTGAACGGGGCGACCTCCTTAAACACGCTCAACCAGCCGCTAACGCTCAGCTACACGCAACTGCTGCCGACTGGTACAACGGTGAACGTCGCGTACGGAAATACGCGGCTGTCCACTAACAGCTCCTTCGCCACTTACAACCCGAGTCATAGTTCGAACCTGAACATGAATATCACGCAGCCGCTGCTGCGGGGCGCGGGGTAGCTACTACACGCGCCTGCCAATTACGATCGCGCGCAGCAGGTTGAAATCCAGCCAGTACTCCCTGGAGGACCAGGTCATTCAGTTGATCTCGTCCGCGGAACTCGCCTACTGGAACGTTATCGAGGCACGTGAAAATCTTCGTGTGCAGGAGGAGTCACTGGCGCTTGCCGATACCGCCCTGAAGCGCTCCAAACGCGAGCTGGAACTTGGCGCCATTTCATCCCTGGAAATCTACCAACCGGAGGCGAACTACGCCACCGCTCAAATCGGCGTAACCCAGGCTCGCTACCGTCTGCAGCAAACCGAGGACGCTTTGCGACGGCAGATCGGGGCGGATCAAAGCCCGAAGTTCCGCGACCTTCCGATCGTGCTGACCGAGTCCGTAGCGCCTCCCGTGGACACTTCCAGCTTCGACCGGGAAGCGTTGGTCCAGCGCGCGCATTGCCCGGCGGCCCGATTTAGGTCGCATCAACGAGAATCTCGCAGGCGACGACCTCACCATCGCGCAGACCAATAATCAATTGCTTCCCGATCTGTCGCTCAATGCGCAATATGGCAGTTTCGGCCAGGGCGGGGTGCTCTACGCCCGGCAGAATGTCTTCCTGGCGGATGGAACCCAATCCCAGGTGATATCGGTGAATCCCGGCGGATTCGGCGACGCGTTCAGCCAGATGTGGGGATTCGGTTATCCCACGTACGGCTTCGGACTCACCTTGCGGCTACCGATCAAGGATCGGAACGCATCCGCCAATCTCGCCGACGCGGTGGTCAACAAGAAACTGGATGCGTTGAGGGCGAAAAGCACGATTCAGAATATCCGGCTGCAGGTGCTGCAGGCGATCAGCCAGGTGGATAACAGCAAGGCAAGCGTCGAGTTGGCCAAAGTAGCGCGCGACCTGGCGCAGAAGCGCGTGGATGCCGATCAGAAGCGCTATGAGTTCGGCACGACCACGATATTTTTCGTGCTTGCCTCGCAGAACGACCTGACTACCGCTGAATCGAACCTGGTCCGCGAATCCATCAACTACCGCCGCAATCTCATGAACCTGCTTACAACGCACGGGCGAGTTACTGGACGAGCGCGGCATTCAGATACAGCCATAAATGGGACGCATCCGGATCCTGTCCGACACGGTCGCCAACAAGATCGCTGCCGGAGAGGTGGTGGAGCGGCCCGCTTCTGTGGTCAAAGAACTTCTCGAGAATTCTCTGGATGCCGGTGCTACCGACATTCGAATCGCGGTGGAAGCGGGAGGACGCAGGCTGATCCGCATCGCCGACGACGGTTGCGGGATGCTGCGCGATGACGCCATGCTCGCCTTCGAGCGCCACGCTACCAGTAAACTGAGCGACGTCAAGGATCTGCTCTCGATCGCGACTCTTGGTTTCCGCGGCGAAGCGCTCCCGTCGATTGCCAGTGTCTCACGCCTGCTGCTGGAGACGCGCGCCGAAGATGAAACCAGCGGTACAAAGGTAGAGATCGCCGGCGGGAAACTGCTGCGTTGCGAAGAGGCGTCGCTGCCCCGCGGCACGATCCTGACGGTGCGCGACCTGTTCTACAACGTTCCCGCCCGCAAGAAGTTCCTGAGGTCGGAGCAGACCGAACTCGCGCACATCGCATCGTTGGTGACGCACTACAGCCTGGCGCATCCGAATCGCGGTTTCCAGTTGCATCATGGCGCAACCGAATTGCTCTCGGTTTCGCCGGTATCCGAGATGAAGGACAGGGTCTATCAGGTGTTCGGCAGCGAAGCCATCGCGGACCTGGTGGACTTGGGAGTTCAGGAGCGTACCCTCGAACTGCCGCCCGCCTTTCCGCCGGAACCCGATCCGGACGAATGAAGGCCCCATCCGAGCATTTGCTCTGCGCGGTTTTGTGTCGCGGCCGCAGGTGCAGAAATCGAATCGGAACTCGATCTTCCTCTTCGTGAACGGTCGCCTGATCCGGGACAAGCTCTTACTGCACGCGATCTCTTCCGCGTATTACAACCTGATGCCCGCGGTCTCCTATCCGTTTGCGCTGTTGTTCCTGGATTGCGATTGCGAAGAGGTGGACGTGAATGTTCACCCTTCGAAGACCGAGGTCCGCTTCCGGCACCCCAGTTTCGTCCATGACTTCGTGCGCGACGTGATTCGCGAGATGTTGATTGAGCGCCGGCCGGCGTCGAGCGTACCCGCTCAGTTCTCGCCCCAGCGCGCAGCCGAGTTGCCGTACTCCGAGTTCACTCAGCGAATGCAGGACGCGGGCGTGCCGGACGCAGCTCCCACTTCGGTGGAACTCCTGGCCGATCTGCCGGTGTTCACGCTTCACCAGGATGCCCCGCCGCCTCCGCGTTTCGAGTTCGAAGAAGCCGCTCAGCCCTTGCGGATGACGCCGCCCGATACCCACGGAGCGCTGCCGCATGTTGTCCCGGGCATCGATCAACCGAGCATGGCGTCGCTTCGGGATTTACGCCCGCTGGGACAGATTCACGATAGCTTCATCATCGCCGCGGGCCGCGACGGCCTCTGGATCATCGACCAGCACGTCGCACACGAGCGTATCCTTTTCGAGCGGGTGTTGAAGCAGCGGGCGGCAGGCCGCGTGGAAATGCAGAGCCTGTTGATGCCGCTCGTTCTGCAACTCTCGCCCGGGCAGCAGGTGGAGTACGCCCGAATTGCGGACGAGTTGAACGGAACCGGTTTCGAAGTCGAGCCGTTCGGAAATCGAACGATCGCCGTCAAGGCTGCTCCCTCCGGCGTTGGGGCTGGCGACATCGAGAACATCGTAATGGAAATTCTGGAAACCTCCGAGCGGGAACTGCGTAACGTTTCGCTTGACGACAAGCGCCGGGCCATCGCCGCGTCCATCGCGTGCAGGGCTGCGATCAAGGTGAATATGCGGCTCGACATGACCAAGATGGAATGGCTGCTGACCGCACTAGCCGGAACCGAGTATCCGATGAGTTGCCCGCACGGCCGTCCGGTCGCCCTCCGCTACTCTACCCGCGACATACTCAAGAGCTTCCACCGAATTTGAGCAGGCCAGCGGACTTGAAATGCCCGGCTATGGCGCGCGTCTTACTTTCGGGTATCCCGGATGAGAATATATGGTTACTGCTTTGTATTGGCGGGGCTTCTTACAGTTGGTTGCCAGAAACCGGCGAGCCCAACTGCGGACGCCGGAGCTGTCGAGATTCCGGCCCATACGCAGTTTTATCTCAGGTTCGACAAGACCCTGGATAGCGCCAAGGTGAAGCAGGGTGATCTGGTTACAGCGACTCTGGATCAGCCGGTGGTAGCCGGCGGCCGCGATATCTTGCCGAAGGGCACCAAGTTTGGCGTCCGCGTAACGAACGCCCAGCTTGCTCAATCGCCCGGCAGCGTCGGGCTGCTTACTTTCAATACGGAGACCGCGCGGCATGGCGGCGCGGAGTATCAGGTTAAAGCTTTACCGGTGACAGTGGAAACCTCGCCGGTCCAATCGGGGGTCGATCCCAAAGCGCAGATTCCCAATACGCCTCTCACAGAGAAACAAGGGCGGGCGAACGCTGTACTCCGTCCGGACCAAGCGCTGCTGTTTGAGACGACGGAAGCCTTCTCAGTGAAGCCATAACTCCGTTCAACTCTGCTCGCCCGCGGAATTCGTCACCCGTCCGGCCCGGGCGGTCGTTCGTCTATATTCGCCTTGGACACTCGAGCGACCACGTTAAGCTGGACCGGTGATGAGCACACGAAAGAAGCTGTTGTTGATCCTGGTGAGCATCGCAGCGTTCGTATTTGGATTCTTCTCCGCAGCACGTTCTGCTCCGATCCAAACTCCGCGCTGCGACTTTGTCGCCTCCAGCCGTTGAGCGCTCCCGGGCCAATGTTAGAGTGGGATCAGCTTCGTGCCGCCATCTCTCCTTTCCGCACTGATCATTTCGGCCGCTGCTATTGCTGGCGTCCTCGCCAGTGTGCGGCTGTCGTCGGTGCATGCAGTTTCCCGCAGCCTGGTTGCCTTCAGCGGCGGAGTATTGGCCGGCGTAGCCGCGTTTTGGATACTGCCGGAACTGGCTGCGTTCTTCGGCTGGCCTGCGGCCATGGCGTGGCTCGGGGCCGGCTTTCTAGCGCTCTGGGCGATCAATCGTCATGTGTATCCGGTCTGTCCAGGTTGTTCCCACACCCACGATCACGATCAGTGCAGCATGCGCCTGCACGGGTTTGCCGGGCCCATGCTGGCGGCGGCGGGCCTACACAGCTTCTTGGATGGATGGATCATTGCCGCTTCCGGACAGGCGTCCACGACGGCGCTCGCGGGCGGTGTGCTATTGGGGATTGGGGTTCACAAGCTGCCGGAGGGGATTGCACTTGGCATCATCGTGCGCGCCTCCTTGGGCCAGAGCCGGTCAGCCCTGTGGAGTTGTATAGCGGCGGAAGCTATGACCGTAGTAGGCGCCGGCGTCGCAATCGGACTGGCTCCATCACTCGGCACCCAGTGGGCTCACTGCCTGGTCGCGCTGGCGGCCGGTTCCTTCCTGTATCTGGGATATCACGCCGTGCACAGCGAATACAAGCGTGGCGGCGCGGTACCCGCTTTCATGCCTGCGCTGACGGGCATGGCGGGGTCGTCCGTAATTCGCTTGGTGGGCGGACGCTTCTTCGGCCTGTAATTAGCGAAAGTCACTTTATGAAACCTACATTGCGATAGCCGAATCTCCTGGACAGGTGTATAGCAGATGAAGACATTTACGGCTCATGCAGGAATATTGCTTTTTGTGTTCCTGGCTGCGCCAGTACCCGTCCTGCCTCAGTCCCAAGCCCCGGTCTCCCCGGAGCCCCGCACAACCACTGAGCCGGAGATGGCGCCCGCCGCGCCCCAGAGTCCAACTGGAGTTGCGCCGAGTGACGCGCGTGACCCGGTTTTCTATCCAGGTGACACGGAGCGCTTCAAGCCGCTGGTTCACAAGCTGGCGGCGAATCTCTGGCTGGACCAGAAAGAGATCTGGACCAGCCCGTTCCATATGCATTCGAAAGATGCGAAATGGTGGCTGGGGTTCGGAGCCATTACCGCTGCTCTGGTAGCGACCGATCACCGGACATCGAACGCCCTGGAGAACAGTCAGGGACAGCTCCGCTGGGCAAATAGAGTCTCTAATATAGGCGCGTCGTACACCCTCATTCCACTGGTCGCCGGATTTTACGGTTATGGTGTACTGCGCGACGATCCGAAACCGAGAGAGGTGGGCGTGCTCGGCACCGAAGCGTTGGTGGACAGCCTGATCGTGGTCGAGATTCTGAAGACGGTCGCCAGCCGCAATCGTCCAGATTCGACGAAGAGTCCTGGGAAGTTTTTCGCGGGCGGCACGGGATTCCCGTCAGGTCACGCGATTGAGTCCTGGGCGTTGGCCTCGTTGATCGCCCACGAATACCAGCGGACGAAGATCGTTCCCATTGTGGCGTATGGGCTGGCGGCGGTGGTGAGTGCGTCACGCTTTACAGCACAGAAGCACTTCGCCGGAGACATTGTAGCCGGCGGCGCCATGGGCTGGTTCATCGGCCGCTACGTGTACCAGACTCATATGGACCACTCCATTCACCATCATGCGTGGCTGAAGCCCCAGATCTCCCCGCAGGTGCTGCCTGGATCCGGAACTTACATGGTCACCCTCTCATTCGGCAACTGAGTTAGACGGTAGCTCAGGCCTGCTGAAAGCTTGGCGAGTGAAACCGGTGGATCATAACGGTCGCCCGGCCGACCACCCACCCATCGAGCAGCCGTCGCGCTGCAGGTTGGAAGCGAGTACACCAAGTGAGTAAATCGCCGCTGCGACGATTTGATTGTCTTAATGTGATCCGCGCCGATCAACTAGGAACAACGCCCGATGGAGGCTACGGACGAACCAGCTTACAATCCGTTTGGTAGTACGAACAGCATCATGAAAATGTTATCGAGGGCAGCAAAATCGCAGTACACCGAAGATGAAGTAGCGGAGGAGTTAGGCGTTTCGCTGGAAAGTCTACGCACGCTCATCCAGGACCGGATTATGCGGGATGACCAAGACCTACGGCAAACGTCGATGGTAAGTTTTGAGCCGTCGGACGTACTCCTATTACGCCTGTTGGCAACCCAGGATCTCAGAACTTACCACGGGTAGCTTCTCGTTCGTCAGCATCAAAACATCCACAAAAACGAAAAGGGGAGCCGAAGCTCCCCTCTCGTCACTACTGTACTGCAAACGGCGAACTAGTGAGCCTGAACCTCACCAACCTGGCCGGTCCGGTTAAGAGCCGGAGCATCCAGAATGATTCCAAGGTAGCCTTCTGACGCACCCGGAGCGGTCGGCAGTGCACCCTGCGCGCTTACGTAAGCGAACGCATGGCAATACTGGAACTGCGTAGATGCGATGATGTAGCCCTGGAACCCAGGCGTTGCAGCGATACCGAAGTTACCACCACCGGACAGAGTGAACGTCAGAATCTGGCCACCGGGGACCACGGCGTTCGTTGTCTGAGCCGGAGGCGGCGTGCCACCACTGTAGTAGTTCAACGTCACCAGACCGGACTTGCGGCGAGGTGCCGAACGGATCTACTGAGGTGTTGGCGATCGCGACACCCGTGTCAAAGCCCTGCTGGTTCGTAACGAACGGGAACAGGATGTTGCACGAGCACTTGTTGATGATGAAGTCGTTCAGCGGGGTCTGGCCCGGAGCGAAGCGCGGAATCGGAGCCGTGTCGCTGGCGGTACCAACGTTGCTGAGCGGAGCGAAGCTGGCGGTCACCGTGCTCTGGACTCCCGGAGCAGGCAGGTTGGAGCCAGTATTAGAAGCGAACGCGACTGCGACCGGTATTGACATGCGCTCGATGTTGAAGGGATCCGTGAACAGGATCTCGTACACCGCGACACCGGCTCCACCAGTGACAGTAACCGGAGCGAGGCCGGCCGGATTGCCGGTAGCTGCCGAGAAGCCGCCGCCTCCGTTAACGTCCGTTCCGCTCACGAGAACTGCGAATCCGCTCACGTTCCCGGCAGCGCCAGCCGGAACTGTAAGGTTCACGCGAGTCGGAACGAAGATCTGCGCGCCGTTTGCGACTGCGCCAAAGTTGATCATTAAGCGCGTGCCCGCGTTCGCCAAGCCAGCAATGTTCATTCCGCGCGCACTTGGGAATGCCGCATTGGCAGTGTTGAAGAACGGACCGTAGCCAGATATACTAGCCGGATTCGCGCCGGGGGTGAGAGAGACGCCATTGGCCAAGAATCCACTCTCACTGAAGTAGTTAGCTCCAGCTACGTCCTGAGCGGCATCGGGCGGGTATGAAGCAGCACCGAAGGTATTGGCCGAGGCTGGCGAGTTCGAAATGTGAGTTTGGATGTTCTTCTCTTTCCAAGCTGACGGGAAACCTTCGTCGAAGCGGATACTGAACTGCTGTCCGTTCTGGCCACCGGTGTTGAGCGCTGAGGCTGGGTTGCCGGCAATGTCGACGTTAGCGCCGTTGCACTGAACGAATTTCACTGCGCTCTGAACGCTATTCACGAGACCGCGGGCGACGAACGCCACCGTCTGCTGCGGGTTGTTCAAGGGCAGCAGGTTGGGCGGGCTGACGGAAATGTTTGCCGTCACCTGAGTCGGAATCAGCGTGGAGCTGACACCCAACTGATTGGCGTTGGCGCGGACGTTGGTGATGCGGATGATGCGGGTTCCGGAAGTGCCCGGAGGATCAATCGGCACACCAAAGAACGTGACTTGGTTGACGCCGGTCTGACGAGCCTGGAATACGTTCGGTCGGTTGGCAGTGCCGTTGTAAGTTCCGGCACCGTGTGCCCGTTCCTAGGATAGAGCAGATACCGAGAGCGGTATTTCCCGGATCGCAGGGAACCAGCGGCACGGTCGGATTTCCCGGACCGTGTGCGGCTCATCGATCAACATCAGGACTTCAGTGAACGGGGCTGACGTGAGCCGGCTCGTCAAATTCGTACTCGTGAATACAGTAATGTTCGCCTGCGGAACAGGAAAACCGGCGGGCGTTGCTGTGCCACCGTTGCAATTGAGCACGATGTCACCGACAAGCTCCGTCAGCCCTTCCGCGCGAATCGTCGGCGTAACTGCAGCATTGAACGTACACTGTAGAGCGGCCGTACCTTGCGCGTTCGCGGGAACGGCAAAGCTAGCCAGCACAGCCAGTGCGGCAAACGCTAAGAGGCATTTGCGAAAATCTACCATTAGCTTCTCCTTGTGAAGTGGTTGGGATGAATTTGAATTGATGGAAGTTCTCTTTTTCAACCTGAGCCTCACTACGCAAAACAGCGCATTTCTGAGTTTTCCCCAAAAGAATTCAGCATAGACGAAGACGGCATTACCGCTCTCCCGCTTGAATCTCTTGCACTCGTATCTCGCCTTGCCTTCTCTGGCTCATTCGGTTTGGACTTCTCTATCGTTTTGTGCTCGCGGGATTCATGCGTGGATGAATACCGCTGAGTCTACCCTTGGACGCAGTCAAGTTATTCTTACCACCCTGCGCGGGACAAGTCAAGCGCAAAGTAGCAGTTGCGGGCGCTCCAACCCCTGAAGAAGCGAGTGCGCCTCGCCTTCACGATTAGACCACGTACCTCATTCCGGTTCGATGGAAAAACACGCAACTACTCACTTCCTTCATTGAACGGCAACTACAACGGTGTTAGTTGTAGAATTCCCCTGCTGAACGGTTAAGGGCAAGGCGAAGGCCCGGGGCCATTGAAACAGGAAGAACAATATTAAGCTGATATAATCCCAGATACCCGGGAGTGAGACCGGAAAAAAGAACTGGAGCCGCGATTCCCCTCAGTGCCGCTGTCACTGGCGTGTGCGTAGGCATTAGATTTCCAGTGCCACTTACGGCGCCGAAGCCGGTCCCAAAGGCGACGATCACGTCCCCACGACGCGCCGGGCTGGACGGGCTGTTCACTGTTCCGTCAATATTGATGACTGCTCCCTGCGTGCCGCCGAGCGTAAACAGCGCGGGCGCGGTTGCGGTGGTTACGATGTCTTGTTGAGCAGTCCCGGCCTGCCCCGTGACCCGCGCTGTCGCCGGACCCGGCGGCAAGTCGGGAGGAACCTGGACGTTCAATTGAAACGGGAAGGCAGCCACCACCTTGCCGGGAACTCCGTTAAAGTCCACAGCAATCGCCTTCGCATCGCGGCCGAATCCCGTGCCGAAGATGGACACCAGCTCGCCCGGAGCGATTGCATCCGTGAAGCTGGCCGCATTCAAAATGCCGCCGGTCCCAATGGCGACATCCATGGGACCCACGGTCCAGGACACCCCACTACGAGTCGCTTTGAAGGAAGTGGGTCCGCTGCCGTTCAGATCGTAACGCGCTGATGGGGAGCCCAAGTCCGTAAAGGTCCCACGCCCGTTCAAATCCAACTCATATACGGAGGCGGCGCCATCACAGTAGTGGAACGATCCGGCCCCGGCAATGCCAAAGCTGGACCCACAGGATGCCGCTGCGGACGACAAATCCACGGTGGCATTCGCCACTACCAGGAATCCGGCAGTACTCGGTGTCTTCGGCAGGAACACCGCTAAACCGGTAATGACGGCACCTGCGCGCAGATAAGCATCGAGAGTAGTTTTGGTAGAAGCCGGGTCAGGGTCCACAATCAGAACGCTTCCATCGGCGCCGACCCCAGCGGCAGCAACAAAATGTGAACCGGTTGCTACGCCCCCAGTCCGCAGTTCGAGGGCGACCAGCACGGGAGACCCACGCCCGACCCAATCGCGAAGGTGCGAGAGATCAGGGCTGTCGACAATCACTGCGAGAGCGCCGCCGGCGAAGGACGGGATGCGCCACAGGTTCACGATCGCGTCCGCACTGTCACCGACGCGAACAAAGCCATCGCAGATCGTCCCGCGGTGCGAATCGGGCAAGCACAGGTTCTTGAGATATTGATTCAGCGTGACTGGGTCCGCCAGGCCATGGGGAGCGGGAGCATCACCGCGCGATTGATAATACCGGACGATGGATGCCGCCGCGGTCAATAGAGCACCTTTGGCTGCGATCGGATCTGCAGTGTTCGCAATGGTGCCGGGTACCGCCTGGCTCAGCGCGGGGAAATTTGCTAAGGCCGTTCGCGTCGCCCGCGCACTGAGCGTCACTTGCTGCCGCCCCGCTTCTACGCTCACCAGAGCGACGGCCTCAGATGCCGGCAATCGGAGGAGGCTTTGCGCTTCCCCGTTTGAGTCGGTGACCAGTGACGCGGACTCCACCCGCGCGCCAGGCGATGCCGTGAACTTCACCGGGGACCCGGGGATGAGGTTCCCGGCGTCATCCTTCAAGACGACGACGAGCGGGGCCGGCAGCAACGCTCCGGGAGCTCCGGACTGATTGTCGCCGCGGGCTGCGATGAGTTGTAGTTTCGTATCCGCCAGTGCGCGGACAGTGTACGAGGCCTGTGCCGCCTTCGCCGAGTTCGTCGCATCTACCGCGCGCACCGTGACCGGCCCCGATTTAGTGGCAATGGCAATGTAGCTGTCCCAGGTATAAGATCCGTTGGCTACAGCCACGGTGAAATCGGGTTGACCCGCAATTGACACGCGCACGGTGGCGCCGTTATCAAATCCGCCGATAGCCAGGTGCACCGGGGTACCCGCAAGCACGGAGGCGGGTGTCGCACTCACTACCGGCTGACGAGGGCTCTCCGTAACCCGAGCTTCCGCATCGCCCGGAGCATAGTCGATGAACCCACCCTCGAAATCCTGCCTGCGCCGGCCATTTAGGACATAGTCATCGCCCGCTGGGGCACCTAGTGATCCTCCGGGACCGCCGCTTCCCAGATACTTGTCTCGCACCAGGCCCGACACAACGTAGACTTTTCGCGTGCCGCGGATGGCTATCAGCAGCGCGTACTGGAACGGTTGGGACTGGACCGGGGTCGCCCGGAACGTCAGCGCATCGGTAACGCCTCCAGTAGGATTGCCCACGGCTCCGCTTTCGTAGGCGAGGAGCGCCCACTTGGCCAGGAAATCGCCCGATACGACTTGTGGTACTGGACTGCCCGCCAGAGCGCCATTCTCGAAGTTCTGACGCCCGCCGGCCGTAGCGTCCGACGTGGGATAGCTTAACATCCCGGTGGGTCCGCCCAACTCCAGGTATCGCGACAGCAGCTTGCCCGTGATCACAAAGGCGGTGAGGACCCGATCCGGTACGGCGATCAACAGCGCATAGGTTGCGCCGCCCGGGTCAATGCCTTCAAGCTGCTGAACGTAGCCGCTGCCGGAGCGCACCGCGCTGCTCGCATTCGGCGATTTAACGATCAGGTGATTGCGTGTCACCGCGTCTTGAAACGCCTGGGACACGGCCTGCGACGGCGCGCCCTCGCCGATTTGGCAGCACGGCGCAGTGACGACGAAGCTTACAGCGACGCTCGTTTTTCCCTCGCTGGTCGCGCTAACGGTTGCCATGCCGGCTCCCACCGCCTTGACGGTTACGGATGCCCCGGCGGGCGCGACCGACACGACTCGTCCGTTGGAGGTGGTCCACGCAACCGAACGGTCGGTGAGCGCAACTCCATTCGGATCGAAGATTCCGGCCTGCAGCGTTATCGTGTCGCCCAGGTTCAGCCGCACTGGATTGGCCGGCGCGGATACGACAACGCTGCCCACTGGAGTGCGAAGTGTCGGAGGAATGGAGGGATTGGCCGGATCGTACTCGATGCTGCCGCCCTCGAAGTTCTGACGAACTCGTCCGTTCGGCAGAATCAATTCATCCGAAGTGGGTATACCGAGAAAGCCCTGTTCTAGATTGTTGGAGACGAATAGCGAGTAGATCGGGGTCTTCACGGCGAGAATGCGGCCCGTGCTGGTGCCGGAGGTGACGTTATAGATTACGCCTCGATCAAAATATTGCGCGGTCGCTTTGGTCCCAGCGGAAGAGGTGACCGCCGTCTCAGCACTGACCGCCGGACCCAGCGAGTTAGCGCCACCCAATGCGTTCCACTTCGTGTAAAAGGGGTCGCGCGTCGCGAAGGTCGTGCCTGCGCCACCCACGGCGCTCTTGAAGGCAAATAAAGCATAGGGCTTGTCAAATACCTGGTATTGACAAGTGTTGGCGATCAGCAGCGCCGGGCAGTTAATGCTATCGCTGGTCGGCATGCCGGTGGTATTCACGCCCAATTGCGTGAAATAGGCATAAAGTCCAGCTTGCATCTGGAACACCGGGCTTACGCCTTGGACCACTGCCGCACTCGCGTTCGGCATCACCAAGGCGAGCTTCACGCCCGTGGTTTTGGCGGCGTCCGAAAACTCCTGCACCAAGCCATTCGTGCCCAGCCGCTTGACATCGGCGAGCGGGGGGTACGCCACCAGGTTGGCAAATCCGCCGCGATAATAAGCCAGTTGGAATTGCTGCTGGATAGAAACTGTGGGAGAGCCGCTACCGACATCCGGTGTCGTGGCTTGGCCAAAGGCGAGGACACCAGCCCCTAGCCCGAGGGCGAACAGATAGGACTTCACGTCTATCCTACTGTAAACCGCTCCCTACTCTGTGACGTACTTCTTCAGCTTCTTGAGGCGGCTTTTCAGTTCATCGCTCGCTTCCTGCAGATCGTTATTGTCGAAGATGACGTGTGGCGTCATGAAGACAATCAACTCGGTGCGGTCCTTGCTGTATGACCTGCTCCCGAAAGCGCTCCCGATCACCGGTAAGCGGTGCAGGAGGGGGATGCCGGCGCTGGAGGATGAGCTGCTCTCGTTGATGATGCCGCCGATTGCGATGGTGTCACCGTCCTGCATCGTGATCTGCGTTTGCACGGAACGGTTGGAGAAGGATGGTGATTGAATGGACGCGGAGGCCGCGGGTGGCGAGCCGGCGCTCACGTCCTGGTTAATGATCAGCGTCACGATCCCGCTGGGGTTCACGTGGGCCATCACATTCAGCGTGACGCCGGTCTGCCTGCTCTGAATGGATTGTGTGAACGTCGAATTCCCACCTACCTGCACATTACCCGCGGCCTGGGCCGTCAGAGTCGGGACTTCGTTACCGACCGTGATGGATGCCGCTATACTATCCGTCGCAATCAGACTCGGCGCACTGATGACGCGCGCCCGCGTTGAGTTTTCCTTGAGAGACAGAAACGCCAGCAACTCGCGGCTTGCACCCACCAGCGCGCCTGCCGACAGTAGCGTGGAACCGTCGGCAACACTGGCCGCCAGTTGACGAGACGTGCCGCCTCCGGAGCCGGTCGAGGCGCCCGCCTGTTGCAGGAACGCCGAGACTCCGCTCGCGAACGCTCCCGTCAACGAAACTTCGTAGATCTTCGCCTCCAGCAGGATTTGGCGAGGCGGGATGTCAAGTTGATCCATCAATTTCACAATGCTCGCGTACTGCGCCGCCGACGCCTGGATCAGGAGTGAGTTGGCGAGGGGATTCGGAACGATTCTTGGCTGTGGCTCACTCGACTGGCCCGGCCGGGCGGAACCCATGTAAGCTCCGGTGAGATCCCCGGTTTGACCGGCCGCCCCGGGTTGGCCAGCAACGGCGCCGGGCGTGGGATTGAAAGGACTGCTGCCCGCCGGGTATTGGGGCGCGTAGCCGCCCGGGTATGCGCCACCTGGGTATGCGCCTCCGCCGTAGCCTCCATATCCGCCGCCGTAGCCGCCCATCCCGTAACCGCCCATTCCGCCACCCATGCCGCCGCCCATACCGCCGCAGCCGCCCGCGCTACCCAGGCCGGCATTGGCGCCCCCGATGGTTCCGCCCGGCGTATTGTAAGCAGCGCCGCCGCCCGCGCCGTATCCGCCCATGCCCATGCCGAAGCCGCCGCCCATGCCCATCCCATAGCCCCCCATCCCCATGCCATATCCGCCGGGCGAGCCGTAATAAGAGCCGTACAACTGCATGAGAGCCATACCGAGACACTCGGCGCGTCCGTATTTCACACGGTAGACGTAGTTGTCCAACACGCCCCCGGAGCTCTTGATCGGCACGTCGAGCTTCTTCAGCCAGCTCTCCACGGTATCGAACACACCCGGATTCGGCGCCACCGCGATGATCGTATTAATGCGGTCCACCGGCAGAAATTTGATGGGGGCCGATTTTTCGGTGAGCGCGACGTTCTTGAGAATCGTGCCCAGCTCAGTAGCGATATCGGAAGGCCGCCCATTCTTGACCTCGAAAAGACGGACACGCTGGTTGGTGAGCACATCGCTGTCAAACATCGCGATCAGGTCCATCGTGCGCTTCATGTTGCGGTGGCTGTCGAGAATAAACAACAGGTTGGCCGGCGGATAAGTAATCATCCGCGCACCTTCACCGTTGAACTCGTTCAGCACTTTCGCGAGCTCGTCGACGGTGGCGTACTTCAGGAACACGAGATTCAGCATGGGCTGATCGTCGGCCGGAATATCTTTGGATTGCGATTTGTTCTCCGCCGGAATCGGGAGATGGCTGATGTCGGATAACGGGACGATGCGGTACAGGTCGCCCACCTGCACCATCCCGAATCCATTGATGCGCAATATGATATCGAGCAGCGAGCGCGCGTCAATCCCCTTCAGTTCGCCGTACGTGTTCAGGTAAACCCCGCCTTTCACGCGTGGGTCCAGGATGTAGTTGATCTTTAGCAAGCGCGCCAGGGAATCTATCACCTCGTTCAACGACGCATTGTGCAGATTGAGACCTTGCACCGTGGCTGGACCGGGCTGTGCCGGCTGAGTGGTGGTTTGTGCCGGCGCAGTGGTGGTTTGGGCCGGCGGCGTAGCGGTTTGCGGGGGCGGGGTAGGGGTTTGTGCGGGTTGAATCGTGGTCTGCGGCGGCGGCGTAGTGGTCTGCCCGGGCGGAGTAGGCGCGACGATCTGGCCGGGGAATGGCGGCTGTATGACCCTTGGCTGAACCGGAGGCGGTTGCGGCGGTCTCTGGGCCGGCGGCTGTTGCGACAACAGCATTGCCGCCAGAGAGACAACCGCGAGACCCAATTTGAAGGGAAGCGACATTCGCCTAATTCTCCGGCTTCTCGGATTCTTTACTGCGGTTATTGGTTTGTTCCAACCAGTTCTTCTCCTCCGGCGTCAACTCGGATTTTTTTCGTTCCCAAACGCGATTGCCCATGGGCGTTAATTGCTCGAATCGTACAGTGTCGCCGCGGTCGACAGCGTGAACCTTGATCTTTGACTTGGTAGGGGCAGGAGCAGGAGCAGGAGCGGAAGTCTGGCCTCCCTGCTCCGGTTGCGGAGCGCTGGGCTGCTCTTCCACCTTTGAAATGCCGAAGGGTGTGTTTCGATAGATCCAGGATTTCCCATCGGCGTCCTTGTAGCGGTACACCTGCGGACCAATCTGGACGGCGTCGGACGGAATGGAAATAGAACCGCTCTGCGCGGCGGCGGCCGCCTTGGTCTTCTGCTTGGACTTGTTGCTATTGGCCGGCGGCTTCGCATCCTGCGCCACAATGAGCCCGAGCGGAATCATGAATAAAACAAACTTGCGCATCAGTGTTCTCCTTATTTGCGATTCGCTCCCTTGCGGCCGCGGCTCAGTGAGAGCGGCGGGGGCGATCCATTGCTTCTACTTCGCCGGTTCCCACCGGCAACTTCTACCGAAAGGCGTTGCGATGTCCACTTTTCGTAAACCGTTTTGTACGGTTCCGGAAGGCGTGCTGTCGTTGGGCTGACAGCCTTTGAATCCCCCGCCGATATCTACCCCCGGACCTTGCGGAGTGGCGCTGGGCGGTGTGGCGTTGGCTGCCGACGGAGCCGGTGCTGCGCCAGGCGGACCTGCACCGGGAGGCGGCGGCGCCGGCCCTTTCTCCAAAAGATCGTCCAGTTTCCTGTCCACTTTTTCGCCATCCCAATCCAAGACCACGTGCTCCGAGTCGAAGGCGACCAACTTGAATGGACCCACCTTCTCGCCCTTGTGATACGTCTTCTGGGCGGCCCCCGGCTTGTCGCTCATGATCAGGCCCGGATCGCCGAAGTTCATCAGTCCCTGGACCACAGGCAGCGGCGGCATCTTGGGCTTCTCCTTCACCGGCTCCGGATCGATGATGACGTTAGGATTCCGGTCCCTGGCCAACAGCATGCGCGTCGCTATATCTATGTAGTTGGCGCCGACGGCGGGCGTGACCGGCGGAGCCGCCGGCAGCGGCGGATATTTGCGGAGCTCAATGTTCTGTCCTAAGACTCGCGCCTCCCGGTCCCGAGCCGCCGCGCTTACCTCTTTGAAGCGGTACACCAGCGCCCCCAGCATCATCATTAACGCAAGATTTAACAGCATCAGCTTGCGCGTCATAAGGTCCCGGTCTTCTTATCCGGCGCCAGCTTCTTGGGAACAATGCCTGACACTGCCAGGCGAACATTCACCGTCTTCTGCTTGGGGTTACCCGCGGTCATCCGCAAATCGCTGGTGGCCACCAGTTCAGGCCGGGTTGACAGATCGGCCAACATCTGCACCAACTGTTCGATGTGGCACTCGAAGCTCGCGGCGATCGTCACCTCGCCATACGAATCTCCGAAGGGAAGCGGGGCGCCGAGCTCGACGCTGCGAAGCTCCACGGCAGGAGACTGCGCGGCCGCGATCTTACGAATGATCTGCAGTACCTGTTCCTGCGCCTGATTCGTCGTGTCGGCATCGATCAGGCCCTTCTCTCGCGTGCCCAGCTCCGCCGCCGCCGCCTTCAGGACTTCGTCTTTACCGGGAACTCGCGCCACGCTCTGGCGCATCCTCGCCAGTTGTAATTCGGCGTCGGGGATGGTCATCGGCCTCACCGCCGAAACCACCGCGGGGATTTTCGTACTCGATGAAGATGAGACGTAGATAACGGCCATAAGGACGGCCACGCCGATGAGTGCGATGGTGCGCCTGTCCAGCGTTCCAACCTTCATCTCGACAACCCCTCCCGGTGGGAGCGAATGGCGAACACCTCGCCGCTGGGGCTGCGGGTCATCGGAGCGGCGAACTCCGAGCCTTCAAACAGCGGGGACTTGTCCATGAGCTTCAGTAGCCCGGCTGCCTGCTGAGCCTCGCCGGAGAGCCGGATCGACTCGCGAGTAATCTCTAGGGAATTGAGCCAAGCCGGAGGTTCAAGAATTTTCGTGAGCTCGTTCAAAGCATCGAGATCGTCGCGCGTGCGCCGGCGAAAGTGGTCAAGCAGCACGGTGCGGGCCCGCGTACGTTCGATAGCCTGGTCCATCAACAGCGGCTTGCGAGCATCGGGCGCGAGCCGCGTGATCTCGGCGCGCAAACGATCGAGGTATTGGCGATCCTGATAGGAGGAATACGCCATCAGCGACCCGGCTCCGATCAGGAGCAGCGCAGCGAGCGCCAGGGTAGGTGCGTAAATCCAACGGGAACTCGTAGCCCGTCTCTCCTCGGGTAACAAGTTGACGTGGAGTCCGAGACGCGGACACGCGGCCACGATCGCCGTCGCATACGGCAGGGCTCCTTCGCTCAGGTCGAATCCCTCGGGTGCCCGCGCAGGCTTGGGGAGAACCTCGGACAGGGCGAAGGTGGGTGTTTCCGCCGGGAGCCGCAGCTCCGCCATTGCCAAGGCCCGCGCGCGTACCGCGAAAGGCTCCGCGGGGGTGTCGAACGTTGCGGAGAATAGGGGGCGGGCTTCGCTCTCGCCGTACGCCTCTAATTCGGCGTCGCCTTGCGCGATCGCGAGAAATCCTTCCAAGGGCCCTGGGCTGAACAGCCGCAAACTGCCGTATAAAACCGCAGCCGAGAACGTCAAAGCGCCGACCTTGATACCAGCTTCGGCGAACAGTCCGCTATAGCGATCAATGACTTCGCGGCGAGTGATGCCGACCAGCACGTTCATCCCATCGTCCATCCGCGCCCAGGCGTGGACCGCCTCATCCTCGCTGAAGGGATGCAGGCCATCCAGTTGAAAAGCGATGGCTTGCGGCAAATCGGCGTCCGAAACGCCAGCCATCAGGATCTGCCGGACGACGACATCGCGCCGGGGCAGCAAGACGGTGGCCGCGAGATGCGACCCGCCGTGCCGTTTCAGAAACTTGGAGTAAGCGATGCCCCATTCGGCGGCCGGGTGTTCCGCAAAGCGCTCGATACGTAAGGTGCCCAGCGCCTCGGCTCCGGAGGGGCGAACGCGCACCATCGTGACGTCGAGATCGCGGTCGCAGATTTCGATTCCAACGCCGGCCCCGAACGCCAACCACTTTCTGTAAACGTTCGAACTCATCAGAAGGGGATCACCGCCGGCGACCAGGCGTCATCGTACCAGCGCAGGATGTGATAGGGCGGATTGAATTGATTGGGATCCAGAAACTTCACCGCCGCGCCCACAGTGCGGCGAACGTCGGACAGCTTGCCTCCGGGCAATCGGAGACGCGCCGTCGCTCGCAGCGTCCAGATGGTGGCGCCGCCGATTCCGAGCCTGGCTGCTTCGGGCCCCGCGCCCCGAACTACCGCCTGTACTTCTTCCATGCTCTTGTAGGGTGTCACGCTCCGTTTAGCGACAATCTGCTGCACTAGAGCGGCGGGCAACCCTAGTGATTCCAGCAATGCCGGCGCAGCCGTGTTGATGTCCACGCGGTTTCCGGCCCCCCACACGGTAAGACAATCCCTCAGGCCACCCCGGGGAACGAGGCGGCCGGAGGGATCTCGATCGAACCGGCCGTAAAATATGTCCGGTGTCATCCCAGGCACAAGGAGAATTTCCTCTAGCTCTTCCAATGACGCGTTCCGCGGCCGGAAAGTCGAAGTCTGTGACGCTTCTTCAGCGGCGCTGCGGTACGAGATGATGCCCTGCGCGATATACTGCGCGCGATCGACGGGAATGCCTACCGTGAACAGCAGACGGGTGATGTCGGGTTCCTGTGCCGTGTTGATGTTCAGCTTTCCGGCCTCCGGGATTACTTCGACCAGCACTTCCCCACTTGCGTAGGAATACCGGATGTAGGGCATTGGGGAGCGATAGTACTTCGGAGATCCGTCGGGGTTGGCGTACTGTCCGTAGATTCCCCAGAAGATCCACAGCACAGCGCGATCCAGGGAGCCGGCAGCCAGGTAGTACGCGCGTAGACTCTCGGCGGAGGTGGAGGTACGCTCAGTTTCCCCGCGGACGGTGTTGGCGACGGAGAACGCGATGGCGCTCAGGGCAACGGACAGCCACAGGACTGCCAGGAGGGCACCGCCTCTCCTTCGAGACGGCGAACCATGCGTCGGCACGAGTGCGTGCGCCATGAAGCTTCTCAGCCCGCAGGCAGTGCCAACACATGGTTGGGGGCTAGTCGGCATAAGGACCTAACACCCACTTGTTCACGCGAACCAGAGCGCTGACCGTCATTACCTGCAGGCGGGCTCCGTCGGGGGACAACGGGGCCATCTCTACGCGAATACCGGACGGGAGCAGATCGTGCTTTGTCCAGACCGGCAGCCAACGTTCTAACTCCGGGGGCGGCAAAGTCTGGCGGTACAGGATGCGGCAGTAGGCAAGTTTGTCGGCGAGCACGAACGAAGCCGGACCGATTTCGATGGGCAGGAACTGGGGGAGCGGGGCGCCTTCAGGACCCGGCGCTATACCCAGACAAAGCGATCCCGCCATGAACGGTCCGCCGTAGATCCGCTCATTCACGACCAGGCGCACACCCGCATTGTTTTCCCCGGGGATGACCTTGAATTCGAGCAGCCGGGGGAAGCCCCGAGCCGCCTCCGCCAGGGAGTAGCTGGATACAAATCGCATCTGATCAGGAAGACCTTCGAATACCGAGAACTTGCCCATGGGCGGCCCATCGTGGGGATGGCACAAAGCCGTCACGGGCATCAGGCCCGCGATTTGCGATTGCAGAGTTTTCTGAACGCCGATGGCTTTCCGGTTGGACATGAACCGGGAGTTCGTCTTGCCCATTGCGTTCAGCCCCACACGCATGGCCATCAGGATTCCGAGCGAAAGGAAGCTGACCAGGGATACCGCGATCAGCAGTTCCATCAACGTGACACCCTTCTGATTAGCTCGCTTCATGGGCCGACATCCTCGGGCGTCATCGTTCCGCGCCGGAATGCCTCGAGCGCGAAAGTCCGGCGATTGCCGGATGTATTCCACCAAATCTCGAGATTGATCTGTTCGAGGATGGGGATGCCTGGCGCTGCTCCGGGTGGAACCTCGAAGGGCCGCACGACTGCCCGCCAGCCGGACTGCGCCCACCCGGTTAACGCGGGCGCGAGCGGGCCGCCCATTTCGAGTCCGTGCGGAAGCTTGGCACTGATGAGCAGCTCGTCCATCTTCGCGCGCGCCACCATCGCGGCCCGGTCGTTGTCGGTTACACGGCCCGCCGTGCGCAAGGAAACCGAAAGATTTGAGAGCAAGGCTGTCACGGCAATCGCCATGATGAGCGTCGCCACCAGTACCTCCAGTAATGTGAAACCGCGATTCACTTTCGTTCAATCTGGGGTACGCCGGTAATGGGATCCAGGGAGACGATGCGCTGCGCTCCCCGGCTGTTCGCCAGCCGAACCCCGATGCGGGGCGGGGCGCCGCCCGGGTAGAGCAGGAAATGGCGCGGCAGTCTTACGTCCAGCGGCACGGGCGGCAGCACTTCGGCGATAGTCACCCCCTCGGGAAGGTTATAGCGCCGGAGGAAGTTCTCGCCTGCCAGAATAAGAGCGTTTTCGGGAGGACTGATCGTCATTTCCATCATTTGCTGCCTTCTCTCGGTCCGGTTCACGGCCCCTTGAAGAAAACTTGCGACGGCATCGGCCGAGGATGACATGCGCAGCGAATCTACGCCCGAGCCGACGGCGGGGAAGCTGATGCCGATCATGATAGCGATCAGAGTCACAACCACCATCATTTCGATCAGCGTGACGCCGCTTTGCCTTTTCAATGATTGTTCCAACTCAAGATGTCGGCGTTATTTCCATCGCCGCCTGGTTGACCATCGCCGCCCAGGGAGACGATGTCCGGCTCGTCGCCATGATCGCCGGGATACTTATACAGGTAGGGACGGCCCCAGGGATCCGCGGGGATGTCCTGCGGCAGATAGGGGCCGTTCCACTGCGAAACATTCTCCGGTTTCACGCGGAGAGCGTTGAGGCCCTGGTCGGTTGTAGGCCACATGCCGGTGTCGAGTTTGTAGGCGCCGAGCGCTGTCATAAACGAGTTGATCTGGGATCGCGCCGCGGTTCGCCGGGCCTGATCGGCGCGGCCCAGCATGCGCGGCGCAACTAAAGCCGCGAACAGCGCGATGATGGTGACCACCACCAACATCTCGATCAGAGTCACGCCGGATTGGGTTCGTCTTCTTCTTTCTGGAACAATTGTCATGGTTACACCGCCACGTCATTGATGCTGGTGATCGCCAGCAGCATACTGAGAATCAATGCGCCCACCATAATCCCCATCACAAGGATGATGAGCGGCTCAAATAGCGCCGTAAAGCGTTTGATGGCGGCGCGGGTATCGGTCTCGTAGATGTCCGCCATGCGGCTGAACATCTGGTCCAGGCGGCCGGTTTCTTCCCCCACGGCCAAGAGGTGCGAGGCGAGCGGAGGAAACTCCCCGGTTCTCCGCAACGGGGCCGCGATGCCCTCGCCGCGCTTGATGCCGGAAGCCACGTGTTCGAGCGAGTTCGCGATCCGGCGGTTGTTCAGAATTGCGCCGGAGATGTTGATCGCCTGCACCAGTGGTACGCTGTTGGCCACCAGGGTGGACATCGCCCGGGCGAAGCGCGCCGTCTCGGCTTTGCGCAGCGCATCGCCCAATAAAGGAATCTTGAGACGAAAGCTATCCCACCACAAGCGCCCGCCTGTCGTACGGACGTAGGTATACATGGCGATCAGCGCCACTGCGATCGCACCCAACGCGATGGGACCGTATTGTTTAACCACCGCGCTCGCTTCAATCATGATCTTTGTCGGCAGCGGCATTTTCATGTGCCCTTCCTGAAATACAGACGCGAAGCGCGGAACGACGAAGGTGAGCAGTACGAAAATGGACGCCGCACCGACCAGAGCTAGCAGCCCCGGGTAGATCATGGATCCGATGATGTACCCGCGGAGGTCGTCACGGGTGCGTTCGAACTCCGCGAGCCTTTCGAAAACCTGCGCCAAGGCGCCCGACGCCTCGCCCGCCCGGACCATGTTTAGATAGAGATCAGAAAAGTAGTCAGGGTGGGTGCCCAAGCTGTCGGCAAGCGATTTACCGCCTTTCAGCACACGCAACACATCCATCAGCACCAGGCGGAAAGCCGGCCGTTCCGTGAGCTCGTTGGCGATGGAAAGCGCGCGGTCGAGCGGGACGCCGGAGTTGAGCAATGTCGAGAGCTCCTGCGTGAAGAAAAGGATGTCGCGGCGCTTGCCGCTGTTGAAGGCCGGCAACTTGAGCTCGAAACCCTTCTTCTGTTCGAGGCCGACGTAAACGGGGATGAGCCCCTGCCGCTTGAGCTCCTGCGCGACCCATCGCTCGCTGTCGGCGCTCAGCGTCCCAGTACGCAATTTGCCGTCTGAGGCGACGGCTTTAAAGTAAAAACTGGTCGCCGCCATCAGAACTCCTGCGTCACGCGCATGACTTCGTCGGCGGTGGTCATTCCGCTCTCCACCTTCAGCCAGCCGTCTTCGCGCAGATTCCGCATCCCGTTGCGGCGGGCTTGGTTCGTGATCTGGCTGGCGTCCTCACCCTTCATGATCAGCGCGCGAAGAGGATCGTTCAACTCCATCAACTCAAAGATGCCGATACGGCCCGTGTATCCCGACCCGACACACGCCTCGCAGCCCGCGCCGCGGAAAGTGGGGATCGTATTTCCATCCGGTGTCAGGCGGGTACCATCCGATTTGCGGCAATGGCGGCAGATCACGCGAACCAGCCGCTGCGCAAGCACCGCGACCACCGAAGACGTGATCAGGTAATTCTCCACCCCCATGTCGGTGAGACGGGTGACGGCGCTGGGTGCGTCGTTGGTGTGCAGTGTCGAGTATACGAAGTGGCCGGTGAGCGCCGCGCGGATGGCCACGTCGGCGGTATCTCGATCGCGAATCTCTCCCACCATGATGACATCCGGATCCTGGCGGACTATGTGCCGCAGCCCGGCCGAAAACGTCAGGCCGATCTGCGGATTGACATGGATCTGGTTGATCCCGTCCATCTGATATTCCACCGGATCTTCGATCGTGATGATCTTCTTGTCGGTCTGGTTGATGAGCTTCAGCGCGGAATAGAGCGTCGTGGATTTCCCGCTACCGGTGGGTCCGGTGACCAGAAAAATGCCGTGCGGCATGGCGGTGAAATGCTTCATGCGGTCCAGCATGTGCTGGTCGAAGCCTAGCCGGTGGAGGTCGTAAAACTCCCCGGCTGAACGGTCCAGCAGACGCATGACGACGCTTTCGCCGTACAGCGTGGGCAGCGTAGAAACGCGGAGGTCCACTTCGCGGCCAACGGTCTTGATTTTGATGCGGCCGTCCTGCGGCAGCCGCCGTTCCGCAATGTTCAGCTTGGCCATTAGCTTCACGCGCGAGATGATGGCCGCCTTCATCTCGCGGGGCGGCGGCTCCTGAGGATAAAGGACACCGTCGATGCGATAGCGAACCCGGAATTCCTTCTCGAATGGCTCAATATGAATGTCGCTCGCCCGCTTCTCAACGGCCTGCGCGATCATCGCGTTTACCAGGCGTATGACCGGCGCCTCGCTGGCCATGTCCCGCAGATGTTCGAGATCCTCATTGGCGAGGTTGCCATCGTCCGCGGCTTCGCCTTCGGTGCGCTCGGCGTGGCCGTAATAGCGATCGATGGCATCCAGGATTTCCTGCTCTCCGGCCAGCACGGGTTCGACCTTGAGGCCCGTACAGTTGCGGACGGACGAGATGGTTTCGAAATCGAGCGGGTCGGCCATCGCGAGCCGGACCGTGTGATCGTGGAAAGAGACGGGGAGGCAGCGGAACTGGCGCAGAAAGCGGGACGGGAGGTTTTCGGTCTCGGCCGAAGTCTCAGGTGGTTCTTCGAAGGTAACTACGGCGACTCCGAGTTGGTGTGACAACGCAGCCAGCACGTCCCGGGCGGCAACGAATCCAAGGTCGATCAGGACCTTGCCGATCTTTTCTCCGCGTTCCTTCTGCAACTCGAGCGCCCGGTCCAGATCCTCTGGAGAGACCAGCCTGCGTTCGATCAGGATTTCGCCTAGACGCACTGATCTTAGTACTCCTGCATCCGGATTACGGTGTCGGGGTTGGCGTTCTGCCGCTGCGCTTCCACCAGCTTCCCGCGCGGGGCGCGCAGGATGATCTGCGAGGGCATGCCCGCAACCGTTCCTTCCCAGGGATATTTCAGCAAGGTAACGGCGAGCACAAATTCTTCATTGTTGGGTAGAGTCTCGAGGTAGCTGGCCATGGACCCGACGATGGTGTACATGCGCTTGCGCAACAGCGGCAGCCGGACTTCTTTCTTGTCGCGGTGCCGGGTGATCTCCTCCTTCGTGATGGTCTGCTTAAAAGGAGAGAGCGACGGGCCGGTGGCGAGGTTGATCTCGGCGGAGAAAATGACGCCTATTCCGTCCAAATACATGCCGCGTGCAGGGCCGATCAGGAACCATGGCTCCTCCGGGTACATCGCCGCTAGTTGGGTGCTGATGAGAGTCTGAGTGTTGACAATTTTGGCAAGCGTGATCCGCGCGGGTTCGGCGGGTCGGGTGATAACGGCGGCGAGGAACAGGAGAGCGGTAGTCCACATGGCGCGCCTCATTCACCCGCCTTAAGATTGTTCGCGGTCACGTACATGTTGGCGACCTGCTTTTGCAGGAGGCGAGTCTGCTCAGAAAAGGCGGCAATGGTCGCGCGACGATCCAGTTCCTGGCGCTGTTCCGCGGCTTGGAGCAACTCCGCAGTGTGCTGGCGCTGGCGGGCTTCACTGTCGGCGACGGCTTTGGTTACGGCTTCCGTCAAGCGAGCTGCCACGCCACGTTCGATCGCGCCCGTGTCCACCGCGGCTGTTATGGCCGGGGGTGCTACGGGCGGCTGGTGAAACGCGTGCACGAGGATCGCGCAAGCCAGCATCGCGGCGGCCAGAAATCCTAGTCGCGGCCCCGAGTCCCAGAGCCGGTGATACCAGCGCGGCTCAAACACTTTATCGGATACGAAGGCGATCCGGCGCGGCGGTTCTTCTTCTAGCAAGGCGAGCAGGGCGCCACGAGTGATTTGCAAACGGGCGATCTCGTCGCGGCACACGCCGCAGGCCGACGCGTGCGCTTCGATACGGTCGCCGTCATCGCGCGAACTCTCGCCCAACACGTACTCTTTCAGATCGAACGAACAGGTCATCGCTCATTCCCCCGCGGTCACGGGAGCCAGCGTTTGCTTCAGAAGGTCGAGCGCGGTATACAATCGCGACTTCACCGTAGACACCGGGCAGGATAGAATCTCAGCCATTTCTTCAAACTTAAAACCCTGATAGACCTTCAACACCACGGCTTCCCGCTGGTCGGTGGAGAGGCGATTCAGCGCGCTCTCTACTGCCAGGGAAAGCTCGATCGGGAACAACCGCGCACTCGGTTGCGCCGATCGCGGCTCATATTCCGAGCCGCTTTCGGGCCGCGATTTCCGCAGCAGCGAATACGACTCGTTGTGCGCGATCCGGTACAACCATGGAGCGAATCGCGATAGGTCTTCCAATTTGCCGAGGTTCTGGTACGCCTTAAGGAACACATCCTGGGTAAGATCCAGTGCATCCTCGCGGTTTCCCACCAGCCGGAGTACATAGTTAAAGACACGCTTCTCCCAACGCGAGATGAGGAGGTTATAGGCCTCCACCTTCCCGCGCCTGGCCTGAGCGATCAGGTCGCGGTCTTCGACCTCCCGAAAGATCAAATTTCGGCTCCGTGGGTAATGACGGTAGCGGAGGTGAAAAAGTCGATAACTCTATTATGCGGGTTTGTGTGAGGTCCTGACGTATCGTCCAATGTGCCGCATTGGCGATGAATCCAAGGTTTGTTCCTTCTACTTACGTTGTATACTGAGGGAACCGGCAGGCCGCCTAGTGCCCTTCTTCAAAGCCGGACCTTAGGAGGAAACATGCACATTCTGAAACTTGCGTCTATCTCTTTGCTCGCGGCCGCATCTGCGACGGGTGCGACGATTCTTATACCGACCACCACAGTGCTCGGAACCGATACGTTCGGCGGACCGACGATCACCCTCACCTCAGCCGTTCTGCCGACGGATACGCTGAGCCTCACTGCCCTGGGTCAGGTGTTCCTGCAAGGCGGCAACACGTACGGCACTAATGCCGCGGGTGTAGTGACCACTGCTGGTTCCGCGGGCGTCGGCGGCAGCAGCGCGAACGGCAGTACGACGTTTGGCGCGCTACTGCTCGGCAATCCCAGCCTCGGCTTCTTCCAGCTGTTTCCTACCAATGCCGCGAATGGACTCGGAAGCGCAACGCCGCCCAGCACACTTACGCTCACCAACGTTACCCTGAGTAGCCGCGGATTTTCTTCGCCGTTGCCGGCGGGAACCGTACTGCAGTTCCGCCCTTCGGACATTAACACTGGTGATAACAGCGGGTCCTTCACGGTCTCTGGACAGTTCAATACGGCCGCAACCGGCGTGCCGGAGCCCGGAACGTTCGGACTCTTGTTGATCGGGGCGGTCGCACTTTCCGGCTCTTGTCTGCGGCGCAAGGCGTAAACTTCGTCTAGACAGTCTCCGACGCCACCGGGAATCCGGTGGCGTCGCTCTCCGCAGCCGCCCGGGTTCTGAACTTCCCCTCCACCTCTTTACACTGTTTAACAATCGACGCCCAAGTTCCGCTCGTCTACTGCTTAGGACAGAACACGGAAAAGACCGCCTCCTTATATGCATAACGACACAGAGAGATGGATGACCCGACGAAAAAGCTTCGCCGCGCTTGCCGGGGCGGGAGCCGCTGCCTATTTCATACCAGCGTGGAACGAGACTGTCGAAGCCGCCGACAACGTAACCTGCGTGGCATCTACGCCGACGGTCACAGAAGGGCCTTATTGGGTCGACGAGAAGCTGTTCCGTTCCGACGTCCGCACCGATCCGGCGACCGGCGTAGCGCGCGCGGGCATCCCTCTCACGCTCAACATTACCGTCCAGAACTTGAGCAGCAATGGGTGTTCACCTCTCGTCGGAGCTTATGTCGATATCTGGCACTGCGATGCCAAGGGCATCTACTCCGACGAACCCACGTATAACCCTGGCGGGGGAACGGGAAGTGTAAATACGAGCGGGCAGAAATTTCTGCGGGGATACCAGATTACCGACGCGAGTGGGATCGTGAAATTTACGACCATCTATCCTGGCTGGTACAGCGGGCGGACAATTCATATCCATTTCCGCGTGCGGACTTACTCGGGCACGACGGTGGTCGGCAACTTCGTTTCCCAGATATTCTTCGACGATGCCACCAACAGTACTGTACTGGCCCAGTCCGCGTATTCGCGCACGACATCGCGCGATACCACGAACACCAATGACATGGTGTACCAAGTCGCCAACAAGGAGCGGATGCTGGCGACGGTCACCGGTAATGTTACCGACGGGTACGCAGCCGCTCTCACGGCCGGCGTGACGCTGACGGTCGGGACGGCAGGCTCCCCTACCATCACTTCTGGCGGGGTGGGAAATGCCGTCAGCGGCTCGGCCGGCGTTGCGCCGGGTGCCTGGATCAGCATCTACGGAACGAATTTTTCGACCAATACGCGGGTGCTGACTTCGTCCGACCTGGTGAGCAACGCGATCCCCACATCTCTTGCCGGAGTGAGCGTCCAGATCAATGGGAAGGCCGCTTATGTCCAGTACATTAGCGCCACGCAGATTAACGTGCTCGCGCCATCGGATACCAGCACTGGCACGGTGACAGTCACGGTGACTAATGCGACGGGGACATCCAACAGCGTGACAACGACTCTGCAGTCCGTCCTACCAGGGCTCTCCGTGCTGGCGAGCTATGTGCGGGCGGTTCGTTATCCGGACGGCGTCATCATCAATGGAACAGGCGCGGCCGAGACCGGGTACACAACGTCGCCAGCCGTCAGTCCAGGGGACATCATCGCCCTCTACGGAACGGGGTTCGGTCCGACAACTTCGCCTGTCGACCCGAGTGTCGTCTTCACCGGAGCTTATCCTACGACGAATGCGGTCACTGTCACGATCGGAGATATCGCCGCGGAAGTGCTATTCGCCGGCCTCGCGGGGCCCGGGCTATACCAGATCAACGTCCGCGTGCCCGGGTCCTTGTCCGACGGCGACAAAGCCGTGACCGCAACGGTGGCGGGGGTCAGCACGCAATCCGCGCCGCTGCTCAAGGTTGCCGCAAGCGCGAAGCTGGCCCAAAATGCTACGAGAGCGATGTTCGCGAGAGTACTCGGCCAGAACGATCCCAGGCGCGGTCTGCCGCCATCGGCGCGATACGCCCACCCTAGTGTCGAGCAACTGGTGTGCCTAGGCGGTCTGAGCGGACCCTCGCAGCATGCAGAGGGCGGCAGCCATCTGACGCGCGCGAGCATCCGTGCAGGTGAACAGCAAGGCGGCCTCATCCAACTCTCTTAATACCCGCTACGCAGCCGGTGCGATGCGACCGGCTCTTACACGCAGGTAGCCGGTGAGCCGACCAGCGGCGCGCTATGTCCTAAGCTTGCACACGGAGTGACACTTGCCGCGCTGGTGATCTGCAAACTTATCCGTTCCATTCAAACAAGCTACCTTGCCGGGGATCGTTTGGAATATTCAAATCGGTACTCGAGCCTCGCTCGCGTGGAGGACCGAAGCTTCGCAGTAATTCCATCAGGCGTCGGTGCTGCTGGTAGATCTCGAGCAGGGCATAACATCGGCTGCACGCGCCCCGGATGCCTCCCTCACCCTCGTTCGGGTCGTATTGCGGGTGACGTGCACACCGCCCCTTCCAGCGGAGAGTTCCGATCTTAAGCATCCTCAATCGCCGGCGACGGCCTCACCGTATAAGCCTCGCGTGCGCAGTGATTTGATCCTATCCCGGATCTGAGCCGCCTTCTCAAACTCGAACCTTTTTGCCGCCTCGCGCATGCGTTCCTCCAATTCGGAAATGAATTTATCGCGCTGCTGCGGGTTCATCTCCTCGACCTCATCCTCCGTCTCGAGCGGAACAGTAACATAGTCCGCCTCCGCCACCGCGATCAGGCTCATATCGATCGGCTTCAGAATGGATTGCGGCGTGATGTTGTGATCCAGGTTGTACTGAACCTGCACGGCGCGCCGCCGGTTTGTTTCGTCCAAGGCCCGCTTCATACTCTTGGTCATCACGTCGGCGTACAAAATTGCTCGTCCATTCAGGTGCCGGGCCGCCCGCCCAATCGTCTGGATGAGCGATCCGCTGGAGCGCAGAAATCCTTCCTTGTCCGCGTCGAGAATCGCGACCAGGGACACCTCTGGAAGGTCGAGGCCCTCCCGCAGAAGATTCACACCGATCAGGACATCATAGTCCCCGCGGCGCAGGTCGCGAAGGATTTTGATCCGGTCGAGCGTGCTGACCTCCGAGTGCATATAGGCGCATTTCACGCCGACCTCGGCATAGTACTCGGCCAGATCTTCCGACATGCGCTTGGTGAGAGTGGTGACCAGGACGCGCTCATTTTGCTCGGCGCGTCTGCGGATTTCATTCAGCAAATCGTCCACCTGGCCTTTGATCGGCCGAATCTCGACTTCGGGATCCACCAGGCCTGTAGGGCGAATAATCTGCTCGATGACTGCGCCTGCCGTCTTGGTGAGCTCGTAGGGACCGGGGGTGGCCGAGACGTAGACCAACTGGGTAACGCGATTCTCAAACTCTTCGAAGGTAAGAGGCCGGTTGTCCAGAGCGCTGGGAAGACGGAATCCGTAGTTGACCAGGTTTTCTTTGCGGGAGCGGTCGCCATGGTACATGCCCTGGAGTTGGGGCATGGTCTGGTGGCTCTCGTCGATGAAAATGACCGCATCGTGCGGCAAGTAATCGAGCAGAGTCGGAGGCGCCTCGCCGGGCAGCCGCCCAGAAAAGTGCCGTGAATAGTTCTCGATGCCGTGGCAATAGCCGATCTGCCGGATCATTTCAAGATCGAACATCGTGCGCTGGTGCAGCCGCTGCGCCTCGATCAGCTTGCCCTGCTTTTCCAGCTCCTTCATCCACCAGTCCAGTTCAGTCTCAATGCTTCGCATCGCCTGTTCTTTGGTGTCTCGCGACATCACATAGTGGGTTTTCGGATAGATCGCCAGGCGAACGTAGGTTTGGCGGACTTGGCCGAGCAGGGGATCGATTTGGCTGAGCGAGTCAACTTCATCGCCCCACAGCTCGATGCGATAGGCGAAGTCGTCGTAGGTGGGGTATAGTTCGATGACATCGCCGCGGACGCGGAAAGTCCCACGGCGAAAGTCGGTATCGTTGCGCTCGTACAGAATCTCGACCAGGCGCTGAAGAATCTGCTGCCGGGTGATCCGTTGGCCCTTCTCCAGCATCAGCAGCATTCCGTAGTACGCCTCAGGCGACCCCAGGCCGTAGATGCAGCTGACGCTGGCTACAATGATGCAGTCGCGACGCTCGAAGAGCGACCTCGTGGCGGCGAGTCTGAGCTTATCGAGCTCGTCATTGATTGTGGACTCTTTCTCAATGTATACGTCGCCCGAGGGAATGTAGGCTTCGGGCTGATAGTAATCGTAGTAGCTGACAAAGTATTCGACGGCGTTCTGCGGGAAGAAGGTCTTGAACTCGTGGTAGAGCTGAGCGGCCAGCGTCTTATTGTGAGCCAGGACCAGCGACGGCCGGCTGGCCCGTTCGATGACTTTGGCCATCGTGTAGGTTTTGCCGGAACCGGTAACACCGAGCAGGACCTGATGATGTTCACCGTCGAGGACGCCCCGGTTTAGCTGATCAATAGCTTGCTGCTGGTCTCCACGGGGACGGAAGTCGCCGGCTAGATGGAACTGCATTCGTCGAGTTTAGCGCGAGCCGCCCGGATCAGTCCGCAGGCACCCAATCTGCATAGTGCCACTCGCGACGACCCCGGGCGGAACCGATGCCCACGTGCGTGGTCCGGCCTCCCAGGCCTAAGGACAGGCGCAAATAAGGCATCTGCCGGTCGAGCGAACGCAGCCAACGCTCGGCGCGCTTGCGGCCGGCCTCGGTGGGGTAATCGAGGTCCATGGCGTTGGCCGTCGGATGATCGCCGTGCGAGGCTCCGCCGACAGTGCGATCTGAGTTGTAAGCGGACGGCCGCCACCAGTTTCGAACCTGAATTGGCTCGCCCGCCGCAGCCTGCAGTTTATCGACAATTAAGGCGAGAGCGGCGCCTCGCGGCCACCACTGCCTTGTCGGAAGGAAATTCGTAAATCCGAGCCGGTGGGCTATTTGGGGATGATTGGGACGGGTGAGCGTTCGCGCCGAGAGATGTTTGACTCCGCAACTCCGGAGATACGTTTCGAATCCATCGAGCGTATCAGGGAATTGGTTGAAGGGCACCGGTGTTCCACCCAAGTCGCGGATAGCTCTCGCGAAAACATCGGAGGCGGCAGATTGCACCGGAACCGCTGGCAGAAACGTGAGAACGGGCAGCAGATACAACCTCGCTGTCATTAATTTTAGGTTATAACGCCGGGATGACTTGCATCGTACCGAAGTTACCTTCATTATCGTCTAAAGAACAGAATTGATGCTTCGTGTTTGGATTCCAATCTTACTAGCGGCCGCGAGCGCGAACTCACTAGCGCCGGTTTGGCCATTCGGGGGCGGCGAGCGCATGTTTATCCCCTCGCACCGTCTGAACGGCATCGGCGCGGGAAGGCGCGAGTTGGACGACGCTCAGATCGCTACGCGCACCGAGCTGATGATCCAAGCGCAAACCTTCGCCATCCTGCGGGACCCGAGAGCCCTAGCCGGCGCACAGCGGATCATGAGCCCACGTATGCAGAAGCTGTTCCAAGATGCGGAGCGCAAGACAGGAACTCCGGCCTCCCTGGTGTCGGCCGTTGCATACCTGGAGAGCTGGGGCGAAAGCAGTGCGCAAAGCCCCACTGGGCCGCGGGGCGTGATGCAGATCGCTACAGGCACGGCACGCGGCATGGGGCTGCAGGTGACTTACGCGACGCGGTACAAGATCGGCACCCAGAAACGGAGCATCAAAACGAAGAAGGGCACTTTGCTTCGGACCGTTCGTACACGTACGCCCTACACCGTGCTGGTCCGTGATGATCGCACGCAGCCGGAACGCGCCATTCCTGCTGCGGCCGCTTACCTAAAGCGCCTGGAGACCAAGTATAACGGCCAGGACTGGGCGGTTTTCGCTTATCACTGTGGGGAGGGCTGCGCGGGCTCTATGCGAGCGATGACCGAAGAGAACAAGGGTCTGAAATCCCCGTATACCGTGCCAAAGCTTTTCTTTAGCGGCGACCCGTCGCATAACCGCGAGCTATACCAGGCTGTCCAACGCGAGATGGATCGGGACTTCTCGCCCACGTACTACTTCCGGGTGATGCGCGCCCAGCAGCTGCTGCAGCTGTATGAGAAGGATCCCGCAGCTTTCAAGAAACTGTCCGAAGAATATCGATATGAGCCGGACCCCACCCAACGCGCTCCACACCGGCTTTCCGTTTGGCTGAAGGCGAACGATCTGGAATATGTCACGTGCGAGGATCTGAAGCGGGATCAGGGCAAGCGGCTTGTACGGGCGTTTGATGATGAGGAATTCTATGGTTTCCGCCTGCGGAAAGACGTAATCGGAGCTGGAGATCCCGCCAACGTGGAGTACTATCTGCAGGCCTCCCCACCGGCTATTGGAACTCTCGCTTATATCGCTTTCGAGACGCGCAGGCTGCACGCTGCCATGAAGCCCAGAGGCGAGAAGTTCGTTCCGCTCGACATAACATCCCTTGTGCAACCGGTGGATTTCGCGAAACGCACGCCATCAAAGAGCCGTGACGAGGCTCTGTGGCATTGCACTGGCCAAGTGTTCGACGTTGACTTTCGGAATGTTCCTTTAGGCGAACGCGAGGCCCTGGAGTTTGTCTTGAACGACATGGGCTGGCTCGGGTACCTCGGGTTTGTTGAAGAGAGTCCTGGCGGGGGCGTGCTGCATGTGGGGTCGTCTCCGTCATCGCGCGAGTTCTTTACGCAGGTGTTTCAGGAAGCCTTGGCCGCTTCGAAGAAATCTTGACGACGGACGATTAGTCTGACTCTCTCCTGGGTGGATCCGAAGAGTTATCTCTGCCATATGTTAGAACGGCAAAAGCCCCGAACTCGGTAAGGAGTGTCGGGGCAGATGCGGAGTTAATTGGGCGACGTCCTACTCTCCCACACACTCGCGCGTGCAGTACCATCGGGGCTGAGGGGCTTAACTGCCGTGTTCGGGATGGGAACGGGTGTGACCCCCTCGCTAGGATCACCCAAAAGTGGGAAGAATATGGATGGGCGGTACTGACAAGTAAGCCGTGACCGCTGCGGTCACCGAGCGCGGTCTGTATGCAAAATGAATTTTATGGTCAAGCCGAACGGGCTATTAGTACTGGTTAGCTCAACGCATTACTGCGCTTACACATCCAGCCTATCGACGTGGTCGTCTTCCACGGCCCTTCTTAGCTTGCGCTTGGGAGATCTCATCTTGGGGAAGGTTTCGCGCTTATATGCATTCAGCGCTTATCCTAACCGAACTTCGCTACCCTGCGGTGCCACTGGCGTGACAACAGGATCACAAGAGGTTCGTTCATCCCGGTCCTCTCGTACTAAGGACAAGCCCCCTCAAATCTCCTCCGCCCACATCAGATAGGGACCGAACTGTCTCGCGACGTTCTGAACCCAGTTCACGTACCGCTTTAATAGGCGAACAGCCTAACCCTTGGGAGCTTCTACACCCCCAGGATGCGATGAACCGACATCGAGGTGCCAAACCGGAGCGTCGATGTGAACTCTTGACTCCGATCAGCCTGTTATCCCCGGCGTACCTTTTATCCGTTGAGCGATGGCCCTTCCATTCAGAACCACCGGATCACTAAGTCCTGCTTTCGCACCTGCTTGACTTGTAGGTCTCGCAGTCAACCTGGTTTATGCCTTTACACTCGAAGGAGGATTTCCAAGCCTCCTGAACCAAGCTTCGAGCGCCTCCGTTACAATTTAGGAGGCGACCGCCCCAGTCAAACTACCCGCCTACCAATGTCCTTCTCCCGGTTTACGGGAGTAAGTTAGAACCACAGAATGCTCAGGGTGGTATCTCACCGTTGGCTCCCCCGACTCCAAAAAGCCGGGCTCTAAGCCTCCCACCTATCCTGCGCAGAGCACCCCATAGTTCATTGATAGGGTATAGTAAAGGTGCACGGGGTCTTTCCGTCTTGATGCGGGCATCCGGCGTCTTCACCGGAACCACAAGTTCGCCGGGCGGATTGTTAAGACAGTCGTCAGATCGTTACGCCATTCGTGCAGGTCGGAACTTACCCGACAAGGAATTTCGCTACCTTAGGACCGTTATAGTTACGGCCGCCGTTCACCGGGGCTTCAGTTCAAAGCTTCGCCTTGCGGCTAACCTCTCCCTTTAACCTTCCGGCACCGGGCAGGCGTCAGCCCCTATACGTCGTTTTAGACTTTGCAGAGACCTGTGTTTTTGTTAAACAGTCGCCTGACGCTATTCACTGCGGCCCCCCGATTAGTTCGAAGGGCACTCCTTCTCCCGAAGTTACGGAGCTAATGTGCCTAGTTCCTGAACAATCCATCACCCGAGCGCCTGAGTATATTCTACTCGTCCACCTGTGTCGGTTTGTGGTACGGATACCTTGCTCCTAACCTTAGCGGCTTTTCCTGGCAGTCAAACCGGCGGATTTTCCTCTCCGGCTCTCATCTCCCCCCTGGCTTGTAACCATTGCGCACCAGAAGCTCAATGCTGCGTCCCCGCTTCGAACAACAAGGTAGTTACGGAATATTAACCGTATGTCCATCGGCTACGCCTTTCGGCCTCACCTTAGGCTCCGACTAACCCTGAGCGGATTAACCTTTCTCAGGAATCCTTAGACTTTCGGCGACCACGGTTCTCACGTGGTTTCTCGCTACTTATGCTGGCAGAGTCTCTTCTGAACGCTCCAGTACTCCTTTCGGTATACCTTCGATGCATTCGGAACGCTCTCCTACCACACTGATCTCCCTTATAGAGAGATCGTATCCATAACTTCGGTACCATGCTTGA